>NZ_JAERPS020000003.1 GCF_016918075.2 Rheinheimera maricola
CTCCGACCCCTTTTTCTCAGGAATGTGTTCACTTTGTCTACCGACATTTGTAGTGCGTTATAGCTCACAATATGCTTAGTATTAATTGGATTTATTGCTTACAAAACCCCACACTAACTGACACCCAATCGGTCAATTAACGGTAGTAACACCTTTTCGACCTGTTCGTCTGATATCTGAAACTCTTGTGGACGAGATGGCATAATGTGTGACTTTCGACTTTTGTTCACTATCTTGAATCCAGTTCTACCATAATCCCCCGCGTTCATACTCCGGCCTAACAAAATTTCCTCACCATTAAAAGTTGCTGAAACGCTATGCTTATCTTTTGGTAATCCACCCGCTGACGGCAAGCGCCAAAAGCCATTTACAATAGTTTCTTTCAGCCAAGACAATGACGTTAGAGGGAGTTCAGACTGGTTTTCTGTGTCGTCAATTTTGCCTTTGCTGATTCGATAAATTACCAGTAACTTATCATTGGAAAAATACCGAACCAGTTTGTTGCCTGTATCATCCAAGGCTTCTTCAACCAGATGCCTAAATGAAGCTTTGGCTGAATCAGTATTTAAAAGATTAATGTCTCTCATAATGTCGATTATTTCCCCGATAGTTTTATAGCTTTCACGGAATTACGGGCCTCGAGCTCTCTAAATGACTCCGGCTTATGCTGAATTTCTAGTACTTCCAATGCACCCGGCGTACCTTTTTTACTGTATCGTTCAGTGAGACCATCACCGGTAAATATATCCCATGCACCGATTTCAGAAAGTATCTTTTGTCGCGCTACGAATTTTTCTTGCTCGTTAACATCATCAATATGTTTAACTGCGAAGTTTTCAGCTTCGTCAGTGTCGTAACACATCCATGGTTTCTTGCCATTATTCTTAAGA
Organism: Rheinheimera maricola; assembly: GCF_016918075.2. Lineage (GTDB taxonomy): Bacteria > Pseudomonadota > Gammaproteobacteria > Enterobacterales > Alteromonadaceae > Alishewanella > Alishewanella maricola_A. Next base: position 891 of record NZ_JAERPS020000003.1, read on the forward strand.
TCTTGAGTGAAACCTGACCAATGCTCCCTAAAATCCTCTGCGTATTCTGGTGTCATTACGTTATCGATAATCTCAGGTTCAATGTCACCAGAAAATTCATTTTTGAGTTTGCTCGCAATATTATTAAAGGTAGGTACAAACGTATCTGAACCGTCAATCTGATAGTTTTCACCGCGATCGATAATATACAAGGTGTACTCTTTGTCAGGGCTATATTCAGTGCCAAAAACATCAGCTATTAGGGCAGGATCAGTATCAGCCCGCTCAATCATATCAAAAGTCGACATCCATAAAGGATGGCGACCAGATTGGCGCATGTGAGCAATCGGCTTGTCGACAGACTCTGCGGATGGACTAAATCGCACCAGGAAACGGTCATTTGGTACTGTTCCCGCCGCAGCCATAGTGCGTAGCTCAGCATCTGAGTATTTAGGCACATAACCATTGATGGCTAAATCGTCAGCAGCCTTTTTCAGCAAAGCTTCGCAATCTTCCAAACTCTGCGGTGAGCTGGCAGGTGTCTTAGCTGCTGGTGGGCTCTTCGCCTCATGCGAAGCTGCCTTAGCCGCTACTGGCGCATCTGTTGCCACACCACCGCCTTTGGGTTTGGCGGTTTTAGCCACCGGTGCCGGGCCTGCGCTGCTGCCGCTGGCTGGAACTAAACCGCCGTCGCCTATGCCGTTACCTTTTGGTGGCTGGCCCCAGCCGTCGCTGAGTTGCCAAATGCGCATTTCATCCAAGGCAAACATTTGCAACAGCGCATCGCGCAGCTGGAAATCGTTAAACTTAGATAAGTCGTGCACCCAGGGTTTAGCATGCTGATACATGTCTATCCACAGCTGGCGTAAATTACCAGACGGTTCAAGATCTTGCAGAAAATAGCGGCCAAACTCTCTATCTCTGACATCTGGTATACAATCGTCACCTAAATCCGCTCTGGCGAGCAAACAACTGCTGCATAGATAGGTTTTACCCCATTTATCTTCCAGAACTACGCCATTGAATTGCTGGTCTTGCATCCTGCCACCTTGTTTATAAAAAGCGCCTTTTCTAAACATAAATTTTACAACTTGCGCATTTTTACAACCTGACGGGCTAATGTCAAACGTTGTTTTGCCGCAACTACATTGGTTTCGTGTTTGCGAACAGCCGTTTGTTACTTCGTTGACGCGCTGGCTTAGGCCTCAGGCTCATACCAGATGCCGTATTTGTCGCCTTGCCACTTTAGCATTGAGTAAAAATAGGCTACTGCGAGCATGATAAGGCCACCGGCTAAAGCTGCTTCATTTACCAGCCCAAAGCAGCAAAAAATAAAACCAGCACAATGCGACATAATTTCTGCCCGCTTTGCTGTATTGCGTTCTGGCCGCACTTGTAACAGGTTTAACCAAAACCATATTTTTAAAAATAGCGGTAGTCTTTGCCAATCATCGTTGTGTTTATCCATCATAAATGTCTCCTGGTTCAGTGTAGTTACATCGACATCAAGAGCAGCAGCGAGACATTTTAACGATTCGACACTGGCATTGTGACCGCTCTCAATGCGCTGAATGGTGCGAACATTAAGCCCGGACATTTGCGCTAATTGTTCTTGAGAGATGTGTCGGCTAAGACGCAGTTGTTTTAAAATCATTAAGTTGCTCCTGTGCTCCTGAACCAGCAGCATGAGTTATTTTATCTTCTGTCAGGTACGCAATGTACCCGACATTTAGCCGACAGCAACACAGTATTAAGCACCAAGACAAGCGGCGACCGACTCCTGCAAAATATCCACCAGCTCAGAGTCCATGTATTTGTAGTCGTCTGGGATATCCAATACATGAATGGGCTTATCATCTAAAAGACGACTAAATTCAGCAGCTAACCTATTTTTATGCTTTTGTTCCATCACCAAAATGATATCAGCCCAATGGATATCTGCAGTACCTACCGTCTTGCGGGCATTAGGGCTTGTACCTGCAGAGCGGACATTGATATCTGGATGTCTGCGCCAAACAGTTTCAGCTGTGGGGCTACGCCACTGATTTCGGCTACAGATAAACAATACGTTTGTCATGATTCTTTTTGCCTCCAACGCGGGTGTTCAATAATCAACCGGCAATTAAGTATCGATAACCTGTCGCTGTAAAGGTTATGTCATTCATACTGCACCATAATTTAGTCACAGCATTGTCTTTTGGAGCTTTGCTTAGCATGACAACTATTAAGAACAACGTATACCTTAACGCTTTTCCATCAAAAAGTTAGTTAGCACCACACCGCGCACTTCTTTTTGCTGCTCGGTTAGCACGACAAAACCATAATGCTCGAAAAACGGTTTAGCAGTCAGGCTAACATTGGCGTAAAAGCGTGTGACGCCATAGCGCTTGCCGGCTTTTAGCAGGTGCTTCATCAGTGCTTTGCCTACGCCTTTACCCTGATAGGTATGGTGGCAAAAGAAAAAATCGATATAGCCATCATTTTGCACATCAGCAAAACCAACGATAGTGTCGTTATCCAGCGCAACAAAGGGCTCACTTTCAAGCATGCGCATAGCCCAGGCGTTTTCATCATACTTTACTGGCGCCCAGGCATTACGCTGCTCTGGCGTGTAGTCGCGCTGGTTAACATTGTGCACCGTGTTATAAAACAGCTCGCGCAGCAGCGGCTCTTCACCGGGTTGATAAGAACGAATGTGGTACATATGGCTCACCTTAAGCTGTTTGCGGCAAATTGGTCGCAGTGTTAATTAGCTAAATGGCTTAACTGCGACTAAAAACAACAAAGCCCTGCAATGCAGGGCCTTGTGCAAGGAACAGTATAGCTATTACAGAATAGCTAACAGCTCTACATCAAACACTAGCGTGCTGAACGGTGCAATAGCATTGCCAGCGCCGCGCTCGCCATAGGCCAGGTTATGCGGAATATATAACCGCAGTTTGCCACCTGGCGCCATCAATTGCAGCGCTTCTGTCCAACCGGCGATAACGCCTGATACCGGGAATTCTGCCGGCTCGCCACGTTGATACGAGCTGTCAAATACGGTGCCATCAATTAAGGTACCGTGGTAGTGCGTGCGTACAGTAGATTCACGTGTAGGCTTTTCGCCTTCTGCGGCAACCAACACTTCATACTGTAAGCCCGATGCGGTTACGGTAACTTCCGGGCGCTTGGCGTTTTCGGCCAGGAAGGCCTCACCGGCACCGGCTAATAATTCGGCTTTCTCAGCTTGTTCGGCTTGCATGCGCTCGCTTATTACACCAAAGGCGGCACGGATTTGCTCGTCGCTCACTTCTGGCGCTTGCTCAGTAAACGCAGCGATAACACCAGCCGCTACCGCGTCGATGTCTAAACCGTCAAACGGGTTGTCGGCCAATTGTTGGCCCATTTGTAAACCAATACCATAGCTGGCGTGCTGTTCAAGCGTTGTATATTTATCTGACATGAGTTCCACTTATGCTAACGAAGCCAATGCTTCAGGTTAAAAGTGCGCTTATGCTAGCAAAAAAGCACACTGATGTCTTGCCAGCTTAGCTACTCAGTTGCTGCAGCCGTTGCCAAATAGTGTTTACATGCTGTTGGTCCTGCTCAGTCAACTCGCCATTGGCAATGGCTTGGGCTAGCGAGGTATTAACCTGCTTGATCACCTCGGCCTTAGAGAATGGCTGAGCGGCAACCTGTAAGGTGCCAACCGCTAAATCAAAATGGCCGCGCAGATAACCCGAAGCAAATAGCTCGTCATCACTGGCCAGCGGTACTAAGGCATCAAATAACTCGGCGGCCGCGTCGATAAAATGCTCCGGTGCTGATACTGCTGTCATATTAACTTTCATCCTCGTAACCTAAACGGTACATAACATAGTCGTTGTAGCCGGTAAGTATATTGATTAAACCGGTAAGTTGTTTATCCAGCAAAGCATCACCGGTATCGGCTAGCAGCGGCCGGCCGTCCAGTTGTGTCAGCTTAGCCTTGCTGGCAATAAGTAACATATTGTCACGGCCGATAGCGCGTATTACGTCGGGTGAAAGCTGCTGGTTGCCGCGGCCAAACACATGGCCCTGGCCACCGATTAAGGTGATGATAAGCTTACTGGGATAATCCTGTACCAAAGCAAGTAACTGCTTGGCTGTCACATCTTTGGCGATAAGCTGGCCGTTTTCGATAACATCAACGCCCAATAACGTGTTATCCAGGCCCAGCTCTGCCATCACCGCGGCTACCGTAGAGCCCGAGCCCATAACATAGCGCACATTATCTTCCAGCTGCGCGGCAACATAAGCGGCTAAATCGGCCAGCACCAGCTCTTCAGACTCACGGCCGCCCATTTTAACGCTTTGCACATAACGCAGCTGCGCCGGAATACGCATTGCGCCAAACCGGCGCGCCTTTACAACACCGGCGCGAAATGCCTGCTCGTCAATATCCATCACAGCCGCTTCGCTAAGTGATACCAATTCACCGGCAATCAGGGTCGCAACCAACTTACCTGCGGCCTGTGGTGAGATAGCATAGACACCAGAGTGAATTTTCACCCCGGCCGGAATACCCAGTACGGTGGTACGCTCACCCACGGCAGCACAGATATTACGTGCGGTACCGTCACCGCCGGCAAACAGCAAAATATCGACACCCTGCTCTGCTAACAACACGGCTGCGGCCTCAGTATCTGCTGCAGTAGAGGGCCAAACTTGCGGCGAATACACCAGCTGATAATGCAAACCTAAGGCTTCACAAACGCTTTGGCCCATATCACCGGCTACGGTAAGCACGGTAAACTTATCGCGCTGGCTTAGCAGCTCAGTTAACGCGGTTGTGGCGCGGTTCATAGCTTGTGGTGTGGCGCCAAGTGCTAAGGCCTGTAAAGCCTGACCGTCTGAGCCTTTTAAGCCCACACTGCCGCCCAGGCCAGCCAGCGGATTAATAATTAGCCCCAGCCGAAACAAATTCGCCATACCACACCTTTTAACCGCCAAAAAATCGCGGCTATTGTAAAGCCTTAACCCTAACTTGCCCAGTGTTAAGGCAATTTCCAGGTAAGCGCCGTGTGAGTGGGCTTGAGCTGAATAAAACCTTTAGGTAACAAGATCCGCGCTAGCCGGCTTACGCCCGGGTAATGTTAATGCCAATACCGTGGCTGCCAAGGCGATAACTGCGGCCACATAAAAGGTTGTACTGGCACCGGCGCCGTCCTGCCATAGTAAGCCAGAAAAATAGGCCCCCAGCGCGCCCCCGCCACCAAAAATTACGCCGGCGTACAACGCCTGGCCACGACTACGCAGTTTTTTTGGAAAAAATTGTTGAATAAATTGCATGGCACAGCTGTGGGCGATAGCAAAACTACCAGCATGCAGTAGCATACTAAAACACAGCCACCATACATTGTCTGCCACCGAGGCGAGTAGATACCAGCGTAACACGGTCACGCCGTAGCAGATCCCCAATAACAGCCGATAACTGCGGTTACGCATCAGGCTGCCGGCAAAATAAAAAGCCAAAATTTCTGCCGCTATCGACAAACCAATAAATATGCCGGTTTGACTTCCGCTATAGCCCAAGTCACGACTATACAGCGTAAAAAAACCATAAAATGGCGCAAAGCTGATTTGCAATAACAGCGCCGCCAACATAAACCGCAGCAACACGCTGTTTTTAAGCAAGGTACTAAACGACACGGCTTCACTGCTCAGTTCAGTGCTAACACTGACTTTGGGCAACATAAATAAGCTGGCGATTAACAACAACAAAAATAGCAGCGCTGATAACGGTAAAAACTCGCTGCCATAGCGCTCAAACAGCCAACCACCGAGTATGACCAACACTATATAACCGACACTACCGGCGGTACGAATGCGGCTGTAGGCTTGCGTGTCGTCATTTAAAAATGCAAAAGCCGACACTTCTAACTGCGGTAAAATAGCGGTCCAGAAAAAGCTAAACAGGGCAAAACCCGCCAGCAATGGCCAAAAACCATAGTCGGCAAAACTGCTAAGCCAACCAATAGCCGCCAACAGCGCCCCGACCCGCATTACCGTTAACGGTTTACCACTGCGATCGGCAACCAGAGCCCACACCGATGGCCCTACAATCCGGCTGGCGGTAACAATAGCTAACAGTAAGCCGATATCAGCCGAATTTAACCCCCGGCCATCGAGAAACAGGGCAAAATAAGGCACAAAGATGCCCAGTACACCAAAATAAGTAAAATAAGCCAGCACTAAGGCTGGCCGGGCGGAGATACTGAGCATACGGTGGGTTAATCTCTGCTGTTGCGGGCAATGTCCGGCGTGCTTACCTGCACGTGCATGTTTTGCGCACGATGGCGTAGGTAATGGTCCATTAACACAATCGCCAGCATGGCTTCAGCAATGGGTACCGCGCGAATACCGACACAGGGGTCGTGCCGGCCTTTGGTCACTACATCCACTACTTCACCGCGGGTATTGATACTTTTACCCGGGATGCTAATGCTTGAGGTCGGTTTAAGTGCGATACTCACCAGCAAATCCTGACCAGACGAAATACCACCGAGCACACCACCGGCATGATTCGCGCTAAAGCCTTGCGGCGTTAACTCATCACGGTGGGTAGAACCGCGTTGCTCCACCACAGCAAAGCCGTCGCCCACTTCTATCGCTTTTACCGCGTTAATGCTCATCATTGCGTGGGCAATATCGGCATCTAAACGGTCAAACACCGGCTCACCCCAACCTACCGGCATATTGCTGGCCACCACATTGACGCGGGCACCCACCGAGTCACCGTCTTTTTTTAATTGCCGCATGTACTCATCTAATGCATCAAGCTTGGCCGGATCCGGGCAGAAAAATGCATTATTCTGTACTTCGTGCCAACTGACTAACTCGGCCTTTACCGGCCCAAGTTGGGCTAAGTAGCCTCGAATTTCTATACCGCATTGTTCACGCAGGTATTTTTTTGCAATAGCGCCAGCCGCTACTCTTACAGCTGTTTCGCGCGCCGACGAACGGCCGCCGCCTCTGTAATCGCGGATACCGTACTTATGCCAATAGGTGTAGTCGGCATGGCCGGGTCTGAATTGCTCTTTAATATTGGAATAATCTTGTGAGCGCTGATCGGTATTTTCTATCAACAAACCAATACTAGCGCCGGTAGTGGTATCTTCGAACACGCCGGACAGAATTTTTACCGCGTCTTCTTCACGCCGCGCCGTGGTATAGCGGGAGGTGCCAGGTTTGCGCCGGTCTAAATCTAGCTGTAAATCCTCGGCCGTTAATGCCATACCCGGCGGACAACCATCAACAATACCACCAATAGCAACACCGTGGCTTTCGCCAAACGTGGTCACCTTAAACAATTGCCCGATACTGTTACCAGCCATAGCCACTCCTTAACATAATGCATCTTTAAATAAATGCTGGCAGCGCTCCAGCTCAGCCTTACTGATAGCAAACACGCCTAAACCGCCGTGGCTAAACTCAAGCCAGTCAAATTCCACGTCGGGAAAGTCGTGCTGCAACTGCACCATACTGTTGCCAACTTCGCATACCAGTACCCCGCTGTCAGATAAATGCGCGGCGGCTTCACGTAATATACGCCGCGTTAACGCCAGCCCATCCACACCAGAGGCCAGGCCTAGCTCCGGCTCGTGGCGGTATTCATCGGGTAAATCAGCCATGTCGTCAGCGTCAACATAAGGTGGATTAGTAACAATTAAGTCATATTGCATGCCGGTTAACGCGTCATAGCCATCAGATAAAATTGGAAACACCCTGTGCTCCAAGCCATGATGCTCAATATTCATTTGTGCCACTTCCAATGCGTCGGGGCTAATATCTACAGCATCAACCTGAGCCTCGGCAAAAGCATAAGCACAAGCGATAGCGATACAGCCAGAACCCGTGCATAAATCTAAAATATGTGCCGGGGTGTTGCCGTGCAGCTGGCGGATAAACTTATCGGCAATTAACTCAGCAATTGGTGAACGCGGCACCAGTACCCGTTCATCAACATAAAACGGTAAGCCGGCAAAATAGGCCTGGCGGCTTAAGTAGGCTGACGGTATGCGCAACTCAATGCGCTGTTGCAACAAGGCGATATAGCGCTGACGTTCGGCACAGGTTAACCGGGTAGCAAACAATTTTTCGTCGGTGAACACTGGCATATGCAGTACAAAAGCCAGCAGGTTAGCCGCTTCATCCCACGGATTATCTGTGCCATGGCCCAGATAGACATCAGCCTGATTCATTTTGCTCACAGCAAAACGCAACCAATCATGCACGGTGATAAGTTCAGCGACAGCATCGCTTATCAGTTCAGGGGTAAACAACAATTCGCCAGTATCAGACATGATAGATTTAAGCTCTTTTTGTAATAACCGATCAGTTTGCGTAGACTTGCGTCATGCAAAAGAAAGTTAGTGTAGCATCAACCAGCATCAGTGCTGAAGACAGCCAACTGTTTCGCCAGTCGATAACGGGCGCCCGCCCGATCGCGCAGGACAAGATACCGCCAGTTGTCGCCCCTCGCAAGAAAAAAAGACGTACAGACGTCTCAAGCAAACAGCTTGATGAAAATTTGTTCTGGTTCTCCGATGAATTTGAAGGCTATGTTGCGGACAGCAGCACGTTAAGCTGGGTACAACAGGGTGATGATCCTCATTTACCCGGCCGTTTGCGGCGCGGCGAGTTTCAACCGCAGGTTGTATTAGACTTACATGGTTTAACCGCCCAACAAGCTAAAACTGAGCTGGCAGGGTTACTGGCATACTGTGATAAACAGCAATTTAATTGTGCCTGTGTTGTGCATGGTAAAGGCTTAGGCATATTGGCAAAAAAAGTACCTAACTGGTTAATCCAACACCCAAATGTAAGAGCATTTCACACGGCGCCTAAAAGCTGGGGTAAACACGGCGCGCTGCTATTGGTACTTAAAATTGCCAATTAAAAGCTTAGCAATGCCAGCTCTTGAGGTGATAGCTTTTCTAACAACCGCCCACCCTGCAGCGGTTTATAATCAATACATGCCAGCTGTGCCGGACTAAACACCGGCGCCTGCCCCACCACGGTGAAAGCCTCTACCAAAAAACTTACCAATGGCATATGCGACACCAGCAGTACCCTTGCATCAGGTTTTTCGCTGATACGGGCATCAAAATAGCTTCTAAACAGCTTAGCATCGCCATCGGGCACCAAGTCTGGGATAATTTCCAGCTGGCTAAACGCAGCTTGCTTGGCTAACATTAGTTCAGCAGTTTGTCTGGTACGCATATACGGACTTGCCCATATCCAATCAAAAGCTGCATAGTGATGTTGTAGCCATAGCGCCATCTGGCTGACGTCATGTTGACCTCTTACAGTAAGTTGGCGTTGGCAGTCCTGAGCAGACATCGGCTCAGCTTCACCATGACGCATAATAACGAGATTAACCATTAATTGAACACCATACTGCTTAGTAAGTCCTGTGTACTGACTTCAACAAATAACAATAAGCCAGGTAAAAATAGTGCGCTATGATAATGAAAGTTGTCATCAAGAGTAACTGCCAATAACGCATAACACATAAGCTGTTTATTACTTATCGCTATGCTCAGCCTGTTTAGCGCCAGACGATATACGGCTAATTAAGGATAACTTTTGGAAAATAGTCAGCTTTTGCAAAGCCCTAACGACAAACGCCAATACCAGTATCTGCAGTTGAGCAACGGTTTGTCGGTAATATTAGTTCAGCAGGATGACGTTGAAAAAAGTGCGGCAGCGCTAACGGTAAATGTGGGTCATTTTGACGATCCCTCCGATCGCGAGGGCTTAGCGCACTTCCTTGAGCATATGTTGTTTCTTGGCTCCGCCAATTATCCCCAAGCCGGCGATTACCAGCAGTTTATTAATCACCATGGCGGCAGTCATAACGCTTGGACCGGCACCGAGCACAGCAGCTTTTTCTTTGATATTGATACTGGTTTTTTCGCCGACGGCTTGCAACGTTTTGCCGACATGTTTATCCAGCCGCTGTTTAGCGCTGAGTATGTAGAAAAAGAACGCCATGCCATAGAAGCCGAGTTTTCTTTGAAGTTAAAAGATGACGGCAGACGCATTTATCAGGTACACAAAGAAACGATTAATCCGGCACATCCGTTTGCAAAATTTTCGGTGGGTAACCTCAGCACGCTATCAGACAGTGATGCAGGCACATTGCAACAAGCGCTTCGCGATTTTTTCCAGCAACAGTACAGTGCCAGCCGCATGACGCTAACGTTAGTATCATCGCTGCCATTAGCGCAGCAATGCCATGTAGCTGAACGGTATTTTCAAGCTTTGCCGAGCCATTTAGCTGCCAAACCTCCACTTGAGGCAGCCCTGTACTTACCTGAACACCAATCCATTCAATTGAATATACAGCCTCACCGCCATACACAAAAATTAGTCGTTAGCTTTGCGCTACCTGATATCCAGCGCTGGTATCGTTACAAGCTTATCAGCTTTATTGCCCACTTACTCGGCGATGAGGGTCCAGGCTCACTGTTAAGCTATTTAAAGCAGTTGCGACTGGTGAACCAACTTAGCGCAGGCGGAGGCATAGATGGCAGCAACTATAAAGATTTTACGGTAGCATTTGAACTAACAGAGCAGGGCTTGCTTGAGCGAGATACTATTTTACACGCCTTATTTAGCACCTTGGCTATGTTAAAGCAGCAGGCTTTTCCTACTGCCTTGTTTGCAGAGCGACAAAAATTATTACAGTGGGGGTTTTTATATCAGGAACCGTCCACCGCGTTACAAACGGCGAATCATCTGTCGGTTAGTATGCAGCACTATCCGGCATCTGATGTTATTTTTGGCGACTACCGCATGGAACTGCCATCTGAAGAACTGTACCAGCAGATCCTTAGCTTTTTTACCACGGCCAATATGCGCTTGATGTTAATTGCACCTGATGTGCATACCGACCGACAAGCGCGTTGGTATGATACCCCCTACAGCATTGAGCGACTGCCAGAGTCATTGCTACAACGCTTAAACCGTGCCGCACCACAAGCCGCCATTTATCTACCGGATGTTAACCCTTACCTTAGCGGTGAGCTTAGCCTGCTGCCCGTCAGCGAACACATGCCAATCCCCGTTGCTGTGCACCAGGCTCCCGGGCTTAGTGTCTGGCATAAAGCCGACGCTGATTTTAACACCCCCAAAGGCCATATTTTTGTTCAACTAAGCCTGCCCGCTAGCGTATTGGGCTGCTGGCAAATGGCGGCGACACGGCTGTGGGTGGAAATGTTTCATGACAACATCAATCAGCAGTTTTATGCCGCTACTACCATAGGCTTAATGTACCATCTGCACGTGCATCGTCAGGGCATTGCTATTCACACCAGCGGACTGGCGGCAAATCAATTGTTATTGTTGCAACAAATACTGCAGCAAATGCACAATCAGCAGTTTTATGAATCCCGCTTTGATGAGTTAAAACGCCAACTTAGCCGTCATTGGCGCAACAGCAGCAAAAATAAACCTGTTGCCCGTCTATTTAGCCAGCTTTCTGCGCTGTTACAACCCAGCAACCCGGAGATTGAGCAATTGGCCGATGCGCTGGATCAACTTAGCTTTAATCAATTTGTTGAGTTTGATCAACAGCTGCTGCAACAAGTGCATGTCGAGAGCCTGTTACTGGGCAACTGGCCCGCTACAGCAGCAAGGCAATTAACCGATTCGTTGCAGCAATGGCAGGCTACGCTGCACAGTACAGGCCAACGCTTAGCTAACCCATCGTTCAAATTGCAAGGTCAGGGCCCGGTGTGGTTGCCGGTTAACGTTGAGCATAACGACCATGCGCTGGTAATCTATTTACCGGCACAGCAAGCCCAGCCGCAAGATATGGCGCTGTTTATGCTGGCAAATCATGTGATGTCACCGGAGTATTTCCATCAGCTGCGTACTGAACAACAATTAGGCTACCTGGTTGGCACAGGTTATGTGCCTATTAATACGTTGCCGGGCATCGCCTTCTATGTGCAATCGCCAAGCACCCACTGTGAGCAGTTGTATCAAGCGACAGTCATGTTTTTCCGTGCCTTCTTAAGCGATACCGAAGCGTTAACGCCAGACGAGTTTGACGAGCTAAAACAAGGATTGCTGTCACAACTTAATGAGCGGGACAATAGCCTTGGCGCCAGGGCGAAACGGTACTGGCTGGCTCTGGGCCAGGAAGATCATCAGTTTAACCTTAATGAACAAATTGCACAGGCGCTATCCGCGTTGTCACTGCAGCAATTTATTGTGTTTCTTCAGCAACTGTTGCTACCCAGTTATGATGCGATTTTTCTGGCAACTGATGGTAAGCCAGAACACAGCCATTTGCGGTTTAGCGATGCCGCCAGCTTGAAGCAGTTGCTGGCGCAAGCCTAAATTGCTTTTGACAGTGTCGGTAAAGTTATATAACGTAAGCTTTCTTTTTTCTGACTAGCCATTATAAGTGTTAGTAAAATCTAAAAAAACTCAATTTATCAGTGTATTACTGCTTAGCTTTTTATCCTTTGGCGTGCAAGCTATAGCATGGGACAGCTTTCAGCCATACTTGATCAGTACGGTGCTGCTGTTCTCTTTTGGTGCATTGGTGTTGGGGCATGTCAGTATTTTAAAAATGCGCCGCTATCAGGCCAAGTTAGAAAGCAGTGAAGAGCGGTTGCGTTTATCGTTATGGGGCAGCGGCGATGAACTGTGGGACTGGAATATTAGCAGCGGTCAGTTGTACCGTTCCAGTTCATGGCTGCACCCGGTTGCGTTGCAACCAGATACCCAGGATGTGCCGCCCAACAAGCAGCAAATTCATCCACAAGATATCGACCGTGTCTGCGAGCAGTTGCAACTGCATTTGTGCGGTAGAACTGCGCATTTTGAGGCAACATATCGATTAAGAACGGCAGATCAGAGCTGGACCTGGGTGCTAGACCGTGGCAAAACGGTCGAGTTTACCGCAGATGGCAAACCCAGCCGCATGACCGGCACGCTGAAAAACATCAATCAGCTAAAACAGACCGAAGAGCAACTTCAGTTGTTTGCCCGTTGTTTAAAAAACATCTCGGACGCCGTGGTCATTTGTGACATCGATTTCAATATTATTGAAGTTAACCCATCGTTTAGCCATATTACCGGTAAGACGCGTGAACAAGTGCTGCAGCAGCGCTTTGAACTGACTATGTACCCCAGTCGTTTTATGCACGAAATTCGCCATACCATACTGCGCCAGGGTAGTTGGAGCGGTGAAATACGTGAACAACGGCAATCTGGCGATATTTACCAGGCCGAGCTGACTTTTGACGTTATTAAAGATGATCATGGCGTGATTAATCAGTACGTCGCCGTTTTTTCAGACATTACCGAACGTAAAGCCAAAGAAGCCGAACTCAGCCGTCTGGCCAGCAGTGATACCCTAACCGGCTTGCCTAACCGTGCGGTATTTATGCAAAAGCTGGCACAATTTGTTGATGAAAATACCCAACATGCGCTATTGGTTTTTGATTTAGATAATTTTAAAAAAATTAATGACTCGCTAGGCCATGAGTTAGGCGACAACCTATTGTGTAAGCTGGCAGTGCGCCTGAGTAACTATCCGCAATACCGCGATCGGCTTTACCGGCTGGGTGGAGATGAGTTTGCGTTGTTGCTGGATCAGACCAACGATTTACATTTTATTACGTCATTGGCAAAGGAACTGCTTGCGCTGATCAACCAACCTATTATGGTTAACCAGCACGAACTGGCTATAACCAGCAGTATTGGCATCGTCATGTTTCCCGATGATGGCAATGATCCGCAAGCCCTGCTGCGCAACGCCGATACCGCCATGTATCATGCCAAAAGCCAGGGCGCCAACCGTTACCTGTTTTTTAACGATTCAATGAATAAACTGGCCGTTAAGCGATTACAGGTTGAAAACCTGATCCGCCATGGTCTGAAAGAAAACTATTTTAGCGTGTACTATCAACCCAAGATGGACATCATCAGCGGTACCTTAGTGGGCATGGAAGCGCTGGTGCGCTTTATCACCCCCAAGGGAGGCCTGATAAGCCCCGCCAGCTTTATTCCGGTGGCAGAAGAAACCGGCCAAATTATTGAAATTGGTGAGGTCGTATTACGCCAGGCTTGTCGCGACGTTAAAACCTGGTTAGATCAAAACTTATTTCATGGCCGGGTGGCGGTAAACCTGTCATCGCGCCAGTTTAGCCTGCCATTTTTATGTGAACAAATAGACGATATTCTGCAACAGACCGAGTTACCCTCTTATCATCTTGAATTGGAAATTACTGAAGGGACGGTAATGCAATCACCGCCGCAGGCTATTGAAACCATGAAAAAGCTGCGGGCTCGTGGCATTCACCTGGCGATGGACGATTTCGGCACCGGCTACTCTTCACTGGCGTACTTAAAGCAGTTTCCGTTAAATACACTGAAAATTGATAAAGCGTTTATTGATGATATGAATACTGCGCGCGGCAGAAACATGGTCGATACTATTGTGACTATTGCTCACAACCTTAGCTTGACAGTGGTTGCCGAAGGCGTTGAGCAAGCCGAACAACTGGATATGCTGCGTAAGCTACGTTGTGAAGTCATTCAGGGTTACTACTACAGTAAACCGTTATCCGCTACCGACTTTGCCGACTTCTTACGCTTGCAGAAAATACAGCGCAGCAAAACCCACAGCGCTGCCGTTTTGAGCTAGCTGCAGATACAGAAAAGCCCCATCAAGGGGCTTTCGGGCTAGTCTGAGTCAGTCTCGACGTATGAAAAATCTTCACTGCCATCGGCGATGCGTTTTTTACCAAACACGGTATGAAACTTACGTTTCTCTGCCAGGCGTTGTTTATATTTCAGCCAAATCTTCTCAAACGCCGTTGTGGCCGGTTGTTCACCTTTGCACACTGATATAAAGCGTTTTTCTTCATCATTCACCGGCGCACGACTACCCTGCTCCAGCTCCTGCATTGCCACCCCATGTTTCTCCAGCATATTGCCTTCTGCCAGAGTAAAACGCCCAGACCGCGTAAATCCTCGAGGGAAGTTACCGTCATCGAAAAAGCGACGGTTAGCGACAAAACTTTGCTGCATCACTTTTTTCCTCTAATCTCGTTGAATATCAAGCTAGCCTGTTTAAACTGTGCGGAGTATGGTTAACAAAATTCCAGTCGTAAAACAAATATTTTTTATCGACACCATAAAATTAATGAAGGATTTGATTTGGATACCGAACTGCTTAAAACCTTTATCGAAGTTCAACGTACCAGACATTTTGGTAAAGCAGCTGAAAACCTTTACTTGACCCAATCCGCTGTCAGCTTTCGCATTCGTCAACTCGAACAACAACTTGGTGTTAACCTGTTTAGCCGTTATCGCAATAACATACAACTGACAGCAGCTGGCGAGCGCCTGTTACCCCATGCTGAGGCCATGCTAACAGCGCTGCAACGGGCTAAGCAGGATGTCGCGGTAAGTGCCGAGCAAGCCTTGCAATTGTCTATAGCGTCTACGGCCAACGTGTGGGAGGCCTTTCTGCTTCAGAGCTTTATTCATATTCAGCAACATCTGCCTGATTTGTCATGGCGCGCTGAGTCGATGGGTAAAGATCAGATAGCCCGCCAAGTACTGGAACGGCATCTGGACCTGGCGGTACTGTTTGATGCGCCCAAAGTAGATGAAATGCAGGTAGACAAGCTGGGGGATATCAAATTATTGCCGGTGACGACACTGGCTGAACACCATGTCGCTGAGGCCATGCAGCGGCGATATATTCTGGTTGACTGGGGCACTGCCTTCGCAATGCAGCATGCCCGTCACTTCCCAGAGCTACCACCGCCTTATCTGCGCACTGGCAGCGCCCGTATTGCATTGGAACTGATGCAGCAATGCGGAGGGTCAGCTTATCTGCCAGAAACCATGGTAAAGCTATTACTGGCCGATAACAGCTTAATGCTGATTAAAGATGCGCCGGTGATGACGCGGGAGCTATTTGCGGTATCACTACCCAAAGCAACACAACGTAGCCAAATAAGCGATATCATTGACCAGCTTAAAACGCTGCTACAACGTAGCCAGTAATTACGGCCGGAATAACACCGTATTTCGGCCATGTGCTTTGTTCAGCACTAAGCGTTTATGGCTATTAAACAAGGGTAAGAGTAACGGGCCGGTAAAGATAGCAGCGAAAGCCCATTTTAGCGCAGTCATACCACTGCGAAGTGCCGCAATATAAATACCAGCAGCTGTAAGCAGCCACAATACGGGTAACACTAACACCGAATGTCCTCCACGATAATAACAATCAAACTACAGGCCGGTAATTATACCGGCCTGTAATATGAATTATTGTTAAGCTTTAGTTGAATTTTACCGCTTCACAGGCGTAAAGAATTTACGGATAAAAGCGTTGTTGTTGCTCGGCCATCGAAACCAACAACGGTGCTGGCGTAAAGCGGCTACCAAAACGACTTTCCAGATTGCGTAGTTGTGCGACTAATGTTGCTGCGCCTAGCTGGTCGATATAACGAAATGGTCCTCCCAAAAATGGAGGGAAACCAATGCCAAAAATGGCGCCAATATCACCATCGCGGGCAGACGCAATAATGCCCTCATCTAACGCTCTTACCGCTTCGTTCAACATTTGCACCACACAACGACTGCTTATTTCATCACTGTTTAGTCGTGGAGCACAGGTTACACCCAACACGGTATACACGCTGTCATCAACCTGTTTTTTGCCTTTTTTCGCCGCGTTACCATACAGGTAAAAGCCTTTTTCTACCTTTTTGCCCTTACGTCCGTCAGCCAATAACTTGTCAAAAGCAGCCGGTGCGGCAAAACGCTCACCCAGTTCGCTGGTTAATATGGGTGATATCTTGGCGCCGACATCGATTCCTACCTCGTCAAGCAGTGTTACAGGTCCTACCGGGAAGCCAAACTTAACCAAGGCTTGATCAATTTTCTCTACCGGCTCGCCCTCTAACAAAATACTGGCAGCTTCATTCATATACAGCGCCAAAATACGGTTTACATAAAAACCGGCACAATCTTTTACCACAATTGGCGTTTTACCTTGCTTGCGAGCAAAGGCTACGGTGGTTGCGATAGTTTGCGCAGAGGTGCCGGCGTGTGAAATAACCTCCACTAACGGCATTTTGTCGACGGGTGAAAAATAATGTAAACCAATTACATTTTCTGGTCTTGCCGCTTTTGCCGCGATCTGCCCTATTGGTAACGAGCTGGTGTTACTGGCAAAAATTGTATTTTCACCGCAATGCTGCTCGATATCTGCAACCATCTGCTGCTTCAAGCTTAGGTCTTCAAATACGGCTTCTACAACAATATCGGCATCATGAAAGCCGCTATAGTCAGTACTGCCAGTCATTAACAGTAATTGCTTTTGCATCTCGGCTTTGGAAATAAAACGGCGCTTAAACTTTTTTTG
The DNA here is from genome assembly GCF_016918075.2 of Rheinheimera maricola. Lineage (GTDB taxonomy): Bacteria > Pseudomonadota > Gammaproteobacteria > Enterobacterales > Alteromonadaceae > Alishewanella > Alishewanella maricola_A. The sequence goes on from NZ_JAERPS020000003.1 coordinate 18,301, forward strand.
CAGCAGTGAGTAGCTGTATTTCAGTGCATTACTGATCCCCTGCTCGTTGATGTCTTTGATCCGAACAGGAATACCCGCTTTGGTCGCAGTAACGTTGGCAATACCACCGCCCATTAAACCACCGCCAAGAACCGCCGCTTTGCGTACTTTATTTGGTTTAGTATCACCGGCACCGGTTTCTTTTTTCATTTGCGTAGTGGCAAAAAACAAACTGCGCAGTGCGGCAGATTCTTTAGTCATACACAGTTGACCGAACGCTTTAGCTTCGGCATCCAGGCCAGCCTGCATTCCACTATCAACGCCCGTTTTAATCACATCGAGAATTTTTAGTGGTGCAGGATAATTACCCTGGGTTTTCTTTAACGTCTGCTTACGTGCTTGGTTAAATACAATATTTCGGCCAAAAGAAGTGCGCTCCAGAACTTTACCCATAAAGTTAAGCCTTGGCTGCTCACGCTGTGGCTTGCCTTTAAGCGCACGCTTTACTGCCGCGTCTAACAAAATACTCTGCGCCACCACCTCATCTACCAAGCCGGCCTTTTTAGCCTGCGTAGCGCGCAACTGCTTGCCGGTAAGTATCATATCCAGTGCTTTTTGTAAGCCCACCAAGCGCGGCAAACGCTGCGTACCGCCACTGCCGGGTAATAAACCTAGCTGCACTTCCGGTAAACCCAACACGGTTTTGGTATCTGATGTCGCCACGCGGGCATGACAGGCCAACGCCAGCTCCAAGCCACCGCCCAGGCAAGGGCCGTGAATTGCTGCCACCAGCGGTATGTTCAGCTGCTCCAATTGCGAAAACATTTGCTGGCCCATGCGACCGATAGCCTCAGCTTCTTCAGCGCTGTTGCAATTGTCGAGCATTGAAATATCCGCACCGGCAATAAAGGAGTCTGGTTTGCCACTGATAAACACAAGGCCCTTTAACTGGCTGTTAGCTTTTATTTCGCTTAACAAGCTACTTATTTCATCCGCAAACGCAGCTTTTAATACGTTCATCGACTCGCCGGCAATATCCATAGTGATAACGCCAATAAGATCATCGCGAATTTGCAGGCTAAAACTGTTAGTTGTTGTCATTATTCTGTCTCCACTATCATTGCGGCGCCTAAACCACCCGCCGCACAAGCCGTGGTTAAACCTATACCGCCACCACGGCGCTTTAATTCGTTCAGTGTCTGCACGATTAAGCGGGTGCCGGTAGCAGCAAATGGATGTCCATACGCTAACGAACCACCTTGCACATTAAACTTGCTCATATCAATGTCACCAATAGCACTGCTGCGACCCAGCTTTTCGGCGGCAAACTTCTTGCTGGCAAACATCTTTACGTTCGCCAGCGTTTGCGCCGCAAAGGCTTCATGCATTTCAATCAGCGTTAAATCGTTTAACGACATACCCGCACGGTCCAGCGCAATCGGCGTGGCATAAGACGGCCCCATTAACATGTCGTCGTAGACATCAATAGCGGCAAAGGCATAACTACGAATATAACCGAGCACCTGGTAACCCAGTGCTTTGGCGCGGCTTTCAGTCATCATCAATACGGCTGAGGCGCCATCGGTAAGCGGTGTAGCATTGGCAGCAGTAACACTGCCATGCACCCGATCGAAAACCGGTTTTAACTTGGCATAAGACTCCAGTTTCGAGTCCTGACGAATATTATTGTCCATGTCTAAAAAGCGGGAATACGGCTCGACATGCGCCGTCATAACTTCGTGTTTCATCACACCACTTTGCCAGGCTTGCGTTGCCAGGGAGTGAGAGCGGTGTGCCAGGGCGTCTTGGTCGGCGCGACTGATAGCGTGTGTTTTTGCCATCTGCTCGGCAGTGTCGCCCATAGACAAGCCGGTGCTAAACTCGGCCACCGCGGGCGGTACCGGCAACAAATCTTTTATGCCCAAACGGCGGAAAATGGCCAGCTTTTGGCCAAAAGTACGGGCTTTATTTAAATCAACCAGCGCTCGAGCCAGTTTTTTACTCACGCCAATTGGCAGTACTGAGCTGGAATCCGCACCACCGGCGACACCAATCTGCGTAATACCGGCCATCATTGACTCAGCTACGCTTACCACTGATTGAAAACTGGTAGCACAGGCCCGGGTAACACTATAGGCATCGGTATGCACATTCATGCCGGTACCCAGCACAATTTCGCGGGCAATATTTGGCGCTTCCGGCATTTGTACAACCTGACCGTAAACAACCTGCTCTATTAATTTGGCATCCAGTTCGCTTCTGATCAGTAACTCGTTCACCACCAGCTTGCCTAAATCCAGCGCTGAGACACCGTGAAACTCAGTGGCTTGTTTGGCAAAGGGGGTGCGCAAACCAGAGACGATAGCAATACGATCGCCACTGCGGGTAGTAAGATTAATTGGCGCGCTCATAGTGTTCCTTTTTATCTTAAATTTACAGGTCTGACCTGTGCGGATAACATCGATTGTAACGACAGTCGCTGAAAATTAAAACACTTGTTTTAATGCAAACGGAACCTTATATAGGTTATAACGTCTTAGCCTAGCCCGTTTTAGTGGCCAATGGCGACAAAACAACCAATAAATCCAACTAATTAAGACAGATAACATTATGGTGAATGCGTTTTCCGGCTTAAAAGCCTACCTCGACAGCCAGGTACTGGGCCAATCTGAACTTACTGAAGGTATATTGCTGGCATTGCTGGCTAATGGTCATTTACTGGTTGAGGGGCCGCCAGGTTTGGCAAAAACCCGCGCCGTCAATGCGCTAGCCCACGGTGTAGAAGGCCAATTTCATCGCATACAGTTTACGCCGGACTTACTACCGGCAGACCTCACCGGTACCGATATTTATCGTCCCGAAACGGGCCAATTTGAGTTTCAAAGCGGCCCATTGTTTCATCATATTATTTTGGCCGACGAAATTAACCGCGCCCCCGCTAAAGTTCAGTCTGCGCTACTAGAAGCCATGGCCGAAAAACAGGTTACAGTGGGCCGTAATACCTATCCGTTGCCGGAACTGTTTCTGGTTATGGCAACACAAAACCCACTGGAGCAAGAAGGTACTTACCCGCTGCCAGAAGCCCAGTTAGACCGCTTTTTATTACATTTAAAAGTTGATTACCCTGACGCTGCCACCGAGCTGCAAATTTTAAAACTCACCCGCGGCGAAGCGTTGGCCGGTACCCATGCCAGCGTAACACCGATTAGCCAGGCTGATATTTTTGCCGCCCGCAAAGCCATTTTACAACTGCACATGGCAGAAAGCCTGGAACACTATATTGTGCAACTGATCATGGCGACGCGTAATGCCAAAGCGTATAGCGATAAACTGGCCAGCTGGATTGGTTATGGTGCCAGCCCTCGCGCTACTATTGCCGTAGAACGCTGCGCGCGGGCTAAAGCCTGGCTGGCGGGTCGTGACTTTGTTACGCCGGACGATGTGCAGGCGGTATTTCACAACGCACTGCGCCATCGCCTGATCCTCACTTACGCTGCAGAGGCCGAGGGTATCAGTACTGACGATGTACTGAGTGAAATATTGCGCCTGGTACCGTCGGCCTGATATGAGTGTCCTGTTGTCTGCTCAGCAATGGCTGGATCAAAATGGCACCAATGGCACGGCGCCCGGTTTGAGCGAATTATTATGGTATCAACGCTATACCAAAGTGCTTGATTTAACGCCGGGAATGGCGATTCAAAGCAAGCTTGCCGGTACTTACTTAGCAAAAAGCAAAGGCCGCGGTATGGAGTTTGATGAAGTGCGTCATTACCAAAGTGGTGATGACGTGCGTACCATCGATTGGCGCGTCACAGCCCGCACCGGTAAAGTGCATACCAAATTGTTCCGTGAAGAAAAAGAACGGCCGGTGTTTATCCTGACAGACTTGGGCAACAGCATGCGTTTTGGCTCAACATTGTTGTTTAAATCCGTTCAGGCAGCGCACTTAGCGGCGTTAATTGCCTGGCATGTCAAGCAGCGTGGCGATAAATTGGGTGGCCTGGTTTTTAGCCAGCAACAACACGTTGAACTAAAGCCACAGAGCAGAAGCCATGGTGTATTACGCTATTTTCATGCCCTAACCGCAGTACACGAAAATACCGACAGCTCGCGCGGCTTAAACATAAATGAAGCATTAAGTCAGCTGCGTCGCCTGGTGCGGCCTGGCAGCATGGTTTACATCTTGTCTGACTTTACCGATTTTAATCAACATGGTTTGCGTCATATTCGCGCGATTCGACAGCACAACGAGGTTACCTGTTGTGCCATCACCGATCCGCTGGATCTGATGCTACCTGAAACCAGCAAGGGGCTGGCCGCCGTAAGTGATGGCGCCAACACCGGCTATCTTGAACTAGGCAGTCAGGCACTTAAACAACGCTATGCCAACCAGCAACATGCGTTTCAGCAACAATTACAACTACATATCAGTCAGTTAGGGTGTAAATGGTTGCCAGTAAGTGCTGCCGAACCGGTATTAAGCCAACTGGAGAGAAAGTGGTATGGCTGAGACGCAATCAGCGCTGGAGCAACTGGCCGACATCAGTGAACCAGCATTGGTATCAAATTTTGCTTTGGCCCCTGTGTGGTGGTTTGTGCTGGTATTATCGTTAGCCGGCTTGTTATATCTGGCACTGAGCTATTATTGGCGCTGGCGTCATCTGGCGGCAAAGCGCGAAGCATTAAAACTGTTGGAGCTTATCTCACTGCAGCCAGATGCCGCATCACAGATTAACCAACTACTTAAACGGGTGTTACGACATTATCAGCCAACACATACCGCATTAAACCTAAGCGGTGCAGCCTGGCAAGACTGGTTGGCGCAGCAACATCAACTGCCACTACCTGACTTAAGCCGCTTATTATATCAAGCACAACAAGACACAGCAGGCAACGAGTTGTTGTATCAATTTGCCAAAGCCTGGTTAACCGCTTATCGGGGCGAAGCGCCGGCACCTCAGTCGCAACAACACCCCGAGGGGCTGCACCATGCTTGATTTTGGTTATCCCTGGCTAGCCCTGGTTGTTCTGGCGCCGTTATTATTCAGAATAAAGCGCCAGGCTCAATCTGACGCGGCGCTGACACTACCGGCATTGGCCAAACTAAGTCATGACCGGCAACAACCCGGACATAACCGTTTTAGCTTACATTCACTATTAGCGCTGGCAATCTGGCTGTTGCTGGTTCTTGGTGCTATGCAACCGCGCTGGCTGGGCGAGCCTATTACCCTACCGCAACAGGGCCGAGATCTGATGCTGGCATTAGATTTATCTGGCTCGATGGAAATCGCCGATATGCAGTATAAGGGGCAAAACATAATTCGCCTGGATGCGGTAAAAAGTGTCGTCAGCGATTTTATTCAACGCCGCCAAGGCGATCGTATCGGGTTAATTTTATTTGCCGATGCCGCCTATCAACAAACACCTCTTACCTTTGACCGTGTTACCGTGCAAAAAATGCTGGATGACAGCGTACTGCGTTTAGTGGGCACCCGCACCGCCATTGGCGAAGCTATAGGTTTGGCGGTAAAACGGCTAAATACCTACGCCAGTTCCAACAAAGTGCTTATTCTACTTAGTGACGGTGCCAACACGGCAGGTAATATCCAACCGCTTGAAGCGCTACAACTGGCTAAAGCTGCCGGCGTGAAAATTCACACCGTCGGTGTTGGCGCCGATCAAATGATACAACAAAGCGTTTTTGGCCGGCGCGTGGTTAATCCTTCACAAGACTTGGACGAACGTTTACTCACCCAATTGGCAGAGGATACCGGCGGCCGTTATTTTCGCGCCCGTGATCTGAATGAACTCAACCAGATTTATCAACTGATCGACCAATTGGAACCGATAGAACGTGACAATCTTACCTACCGCCCACAGCGCAGCCTGCTGCACTGGCCTATTGGTTTAGCGCTATTGCTATCTTTTGTGCTGGCGGCGCGTAACATTAACTGGCGTGGAGTACTAAAACATGCTGGCTGACCTGCATTTTTTACGGCCCTGGTGGTTGCTGGCAGCCCTGCCAGTGTTGTTATTAGCCCTGTTATTATATTTTCACCGTCGGGAACAAAGCCCGTGGCACAGCCTGATTGCAGCGCATTTACAACCCATTTTACTTGGTGGCCAGCTACTGGTTAAGAAGCAACCTCTGGCGCTGCCCCTACTGTTACTGTGTTGGCTGGTAACAACCGTTGCGCTGGCCGGGCCCAGCTGGCAAAAACTGCCTCAGCCGGCCTTTGCTCTGAAAAAAGCCACGGTATTGGTGTTAGATATGTCGATGTCGATGCGCGCAAACGATATGGCACCAGATCGACTGACACAACAACGTTTTGCGGCGTTAGATTTTGCTGCGCAATTAAAAGAAGGTGAGCTGGCACTAGTGAGCTTTGCCGGTGATGCCTTCGTTATTTCACCGTTGACGCCGGATCACAACAATATTGCCTTATTGATCCCCGATCTAAAACCTGAAATTATGCCGGTGCAAGGCTCAAATTTACTTTCCGCTTTGCAGCAAGCCGATAAACTGCTGCGCCAGGCTGGTTACCTAAGAGGCGACGTTGTGGTATTTACCGATGGCTTTGACAGCAACAGCTACCGTGACATACAAGATTTGCTGAATAGCTGGCCACATCGATTGTCGGTTTTAGGCTTTGGCACGGCTGATGGCGCCCCCATAAAACTGGAAAACAACGAGCTGCTTAAAGACGCCCGGGGTGCGGTTGTCTTGGCTAAATTACCACAAGCTCAGTTAGCAACCCTGGCCAAACGTAGCGGCGGCGTGTATCAGCAAGCCGACAGCAGTGGCCGGGCATTACAAGCCCTACTCAATATACCGGCCTTATCGGCGTTAGATCAGGCTGACAGCACAACGCAAATACAAGGCGACCAATGGCAAGACAATGCGATTTATTTGATCTGGTTATTGTTGCCCCTAATACTATTGCAGCGAAAGTACAGCAGTTTATTAGCCATAACAGCGGTGATGCTGCTGCCCCGCCCGGCCGAAGCATTTGAATGGCGCGATCTGTGGCAAACCCAGCAGCAACAGGCACAACAAGATTACGCCAATGGCAATTATGCTGACGCAAAACGCAAATTCAATGACCCCTTGTGGCAAGGCAATGCGGCTTATCGTAACGGCGATTTTCAAGCGGCAGAACAAGCTTACCGGCTGGCTACAACGCAAAGCACAGACGCTGCGGCATGGCATAATTTGGGCAATAGTCTGGCACAACAACAACGCTATGAAGAGGCCTTAGCTGCTTATCAACAGGCGCTTGAGCTTAACAGTGCTGATGCTGCCGCACAGCATAATGCCAACTTAATGCAACAATTGCTGCAACAACAAGAACAGCAAAAACAAGACCAACAGCAAAAAGGCCAGCAGCCAAAAGAAGGCGAACAGCAAAAAGGCGAGGATGGTGAACAACAAGACTCCGAGCAACCATCGCAAAGCGACGAAAACAACGACAGTGATGACAATGAAGATGGCCAGGCACCGCAGCAAAATGAATCACAAGATGCACAGCAAGATACCGAGGCCGAGACTGAACAACAAGCCGAAATGCAACCTATGCCGCAACAAGAAACTGATAACGAAGCTGAACAACAGCAGCAAATTCAGGCCGTGCAAGAAGCCTGGCCAAACGCAACCGAAGAGGAACAACAGCAGTTGGATAATTTGCTACGAAAAGTGCAGGACGACCCAGCCCTGTTGTTGCGCAACAAAATGTATTTAGAGTATTTAAAACGCCAACAGCAGCGTTTACCCAAAGGAGTTGATGAACAATGGTAAGAAGTGTTTTGCTGGTTTTACTTCTGCTGGCCTTGCCACTGGAGGCTATCACCCAACTCAGTGCCAGCGTGGATAAGAATCCGGTGCTACAAGGCGAAGCGGTAACACTTGAAGTTAGGGCGGATGGCCGATTAGCCGCTGACGCCATCAATTTTAGCGTGCTGGAGCACGATTTTACCGTTATGGTTCCCTCGATCAATTTCAGCAAACAAGATTTTAATGGCCAGGTTAGTCAGAGCACCAGCTGGAAAGTTGTACTATTAGCCAAGCAAACCGGCCAATTCACCATTCCCGCTTTTACCGTAGATGGCTTAAGTACAGCGCCCATCAACTTGCAAGTGCTGGCAGCACCAGCAACGCAAAACGACAACAACCCTGAATTGTTTTTACAAGCAAGCATCGAGCAAACAAGCTTGTACGTACAACAGCTCAGTTATTATCAGGTTACTATTTACTTTAACGGTGATTTACAACGCGGCTCGTTGTCTGAGCCGGCATTAGAAGGTGCCAGCCTGGTGCAGGTGGGCCAGGACAGCGATGGCAGTGAATTGGTAAATGGTATCCGTTATCGCACTATTAGCCGCCGCTATGCGATTATTCCACAGCGCAGTGGCAACTTTACTATCGCCCCACCGACGTTTAGCGGTGAAATGATCGATCGCGACAGTGCGCGGTACAATTATTTTGCTCGTACCAAAACGGTGGTACAGCAGGCCCAACCTATTGATATTAGTGTGCAGCCCATTCCGGAACAATTCCCAGGCACCTGGCTTATTGCCGGCCTGGTGACATTAAATGAAGAATGGAGCCCTGATATTACCCAGTTAAAACAAGGAGAGCCGGTAACCCGCACTATTACGCTGTCAGCGGTAGATGTGGCGGACAACCAGTTACCTGAGCTACAACAAGGCTTTCCTGATGGTTTAAGGCTTTACCAAGAGCAGCCTCAGAGCAAAAGTGCCCAGCGTAGTGGCAGGCTGGTAGCGCAAAAAGTGTTTACTACCGCCGTTATTGCGAACAAAGCCGGCGAACTTGAGCTGCCAGAGGTGGTTATTCCCTGGTGGAACAGCCAGACCAATCAGCTCGATTATGCCCGGCTACCGGCCCGCACCCTTACAGTTAGCGCTGCAGCGGGCAATTCACCACAAAGCGCAGACTCGGCTACGCGGTCTGAGCAAACCGCTGCATCAACTAACGCGGCACAAACCTTATTTACACAGCAAGCAGTAACTGCCTGGCAATGGAATTACCTTACCAGTCTAATTACTGCGCTTTGGTTGACTACGCTAGGTGTTTTTTATCTGCTGTGGCAGCGTAAAGTACCCGCTAAAACGCTGAATACGGTGGCTAGCAGAGTGAAATTCGACCATAGCAAACTCAAGCAAGCTTGTAAGCAAAACAACGCCACGGCAGCCAAAGCTGAACTGCTGCGCTTTGCTCATCAACAATTGGATCAGCGTTGCCAGTCAATATCACAGTTTTGTACATTAATTAATGACGCAAGCTTAATAGCGCAGTTGCATGATCTGAACGCCACCTTGTACAGCAACAATCATGCAGACTGGCAAGGCCAAGCCTTATGGCAAAGTTGGCAGCAATATCATCTGGCTAAAACGGATAAGCCAACTAGTGCGGCGCTGACACCGCTATACCCGCAGTAAGTTTTTATTGGTGCCGATTTAACCCTTTACTGCCACCTGCAGACACTAACGGCTGGTAAGCCTGGGCACAAGTTGTTAGCATAACAACGTCAACCTGATCCTGTATCAGGTTATTTTTTATGCTGATTTTTGCTTAGACTCGTGTTAAGCAAAGCTCAGATGCTTGTAAAAGGAGAAACTGTTTTGGAAACAGGCGCAATTATTTCATTAGCTTTGTATTTTATTGTCATGTTGGCCATAGGCTTATATGGCTATAAAACTTCTACCAGTGACGTTTCCGGTTATATGCTGGGCGGCCGCAAACTGGGTCCCTGGGTTACCGCGCTATCCGCCGGTGCATCAGACATGAGCGGCTGGATGCTATTGGGCGTGCCAGGAGCGATGTATATCTCAGGCTTAAGCAGTGCCTGGATAGCGGTAGGCTTGCTTGTCGGTGCTCTGCTTAACTACTTAATTGTTGCGCCCAGGCTGCGGGTGTACACCGAAGTGGCAAATGATTCCATTACCCTACCCGATTACTTTGAAAATCGCTTCGCTGACAAAACCCGCTTGTTACGGGTGGTATCTTCGGTGGTAATCGTTATTTTCTTTACCCTTTATACCTCTTCTGGCGTGGTGGGTGGCGGTAAGTTATTTGAAAGTTCTTTCGGCTTAAGCTACGAGCTGGGGTTATATGTTACCGCCGGCGTTGTCGTCGCCTATACACTATTTGGTGGTTTTACTGCTGTCAGCATTACTGACTTCGTTCAGGGCTGTATTATGTTTATTGCCTTGATATTGGTACCGTTGGTGGCTATTGATCATCTGGGAGGATTTAGCTCTGTTTACTCGCAGGTGAGCGCAGTAAACAGTGATTTTTTTGCCCCCTTTGTCGATGCCAGTAGCGGCCAGACACTTACAGTGCTAGGAATAATTTCGCTATTGTCCTGGGGTTTTGGCTATTTCGGCCAGCCACATATCATAGTGCGCTTTATGGCTATTCGCTCGGTAAAAGATATAAAAGCTGCGCGGCGTATCGGCATGAGCTGGATGCTAATTACCATTATTGGCGCCGTTATGACAGGCCTGGTGGGTATAGCCTATGTTGCCAATACCAAAATGACCTTAACTGATCCGGAAACCATCTTTATTGTCTTTTCACAATTTCTGTTTCATCCATTAATTTCAGGCTTCTTATTGGCAGCAATTTTGGCCGCTATCATGAGTACCATTTCGTCACAATTGCTGGTGACATCCAGCTCATTGACTGAAGACTTTTACAAAGCCTTTGTTAAGCGTGATGCCAGCCAGCGTGAACTGGTATTTATTGGTCGGTTATCGGTGCTATTAGTCGCTTTAGTGGCGATTGGGCTGGCATATGACCGCAACAGTTCCATTCTTTCGCTGGTAAGTAATGCTTGGGCTGGATTTGGCGCAGCATTTGGTCCACTGGTGGTATTGAGCCTGTATTGGCAACGCATGACCTTTGCCGGCGCGCTCAGCGGTATTATAACGGGTGCTGCCACAGTATTGTTCTGGATATACGCACCGGTTTTAGCCGATGGCGCAGCGCTTAGCAGCCTGGTATACGAAATAGTACCAGGCGTAATTGTTAGCACGCTGAGTATTATTATTGTTAGTAATCTATCAACAGCACCAGCAGAACCTGTTAAACAGCTGTTCCGGCAAATGCTAAATAAACTGCAACAAAGCTGACCACTTTATACTTTTTGCAGTTTAGCCGGGGGAAGAGCAGAAACTTGTATCCCCCGGCCGTAGTTATTTGCTAAATTATTGTTTTGAGATTTCATTTTGAGACCGACCTGATATGTATTTCTATGCAGCTCGCCAACCTATATTAGACCGTGACAAAAATTTGTATGCTTATGAACTGTTGTTCAGGGATGGCCTTGAAAATGCTTTTCCAGATATTGATGGTGACGAAGCAACATCACGGATGGTTGAAGGCAGCCAATTCAGTTTCGGCCTGGAAGATTTTCTCGGCGACAAACCCGGTTTTATTAACTTCACCCTGGATACACTGATAAAAAAGTATCCCAGCATGCTGCCCAAAGAACAGGTGGTGGTGGAAATACTAGAAACAGTACAACCTGGCAAACGCTTACTGGCTGAATGTCAGCATTTAAAAGAAAAAGGCTATATATTAGCTCTTGATGACTATATTCATCAGCCGGTATGGCGTCATTTTTATCCGGTAATCGATATTATCAAAGTTGATTTTCGGTCCACCTCTACCGATACCATTAACGAGATAAAAACCGCTATTGCCGCGTTTCCCCATATCCAATTATTGGCAGAAAAAGTTGAAACCAATGAAGAGTTTCAGTTGGCACTGGATTTAGGCTTTAGTTATTTCCAGGGTTACTTTTTCTCTAAACCGGAAATGATGCAAAGTAAGGCCTTGTCACCGGCGCAAATGACGTTGGCTGAGCTGCTGTATGAAACATCAAAGTCTGATCTTGACTTAGGTAAAATAACCGAAGTTTTTCAAAGAGATGTGCATTTATCCTACAAATTATTGCGTTACAGCAACTCGGCTGTATTTAAACGACGTGCGGAGATCGAGACGATCAAACAGGCCCTGGTGGTATTAGGCCAAGTTGAACTGAAAAAATTTCTATCATTGTTATTCACCGCACAAATTAGTAGTGACAAACCAGCCGAGCTAATGCGTATGTCGATGACCCGGGCGCGTTTTGCTGAAGGGATTGCCCAGCTGCACGGCAAAGTTGATATCGCTAAGGCATTCCTAACCGGCATGATGTCACTGATGGATGCTATCTTGGATGAGCCGATAGAAAGCGTAATGAACAAATTACCACTGGCAAAAGAAATTAAAGATGCGTTGGTAGAGCGTACAGGTGTACTGGCTGACTACGTGCAATTGATCGAACATTACGAAAAAGGCCAATGGCAAGAAGCGAGCACCAGCATAGAGCAGCTAAAGCTTCCCAGCGATAAAGTACCAGACGCCTATCATACGGCTGTACAATGGGCTAACGAGCAAATGAATGCCCTTGGCGATTAACGCCAAGGGTATGTCTAATTAGTTGAAGCTAAGATAAGGCCCAATTTTAGCGGCAAGTTTATCGCCGATTCCTTTTACCTGCGTTAACTGAGACTGATCTGATATTGGGCCGTTTTGTGCAATATAGTCCAAAACTGCCTGGGCTTTTTTCTGGCCCAAACCAGGGATTGCATCAAGTTGCTCTAGCGTGGCACTGTTAATGTTTATTTTTTGCACGCTATGCGCTGCTGCACTTGCAGTAGTAATTTCATTTTTCGGTTTAGCTTGTGCTAAACATTGGTTAGCCGTTAATGTTAATAACGTGATCCCGGCTGCTATAACGAATTGTTTCATAATATCATCCTTTTAAAATTCTCCGCTCCCTGAAGACTCCTCATACTCCAGCCTACTTATCGGCGATTGGCAATTACACCGTTAGTTAAGCTACTCAATCAGCATCGGAGATATCATATCGCCAATACTTATCAAGTTAGCCAATTAATTCACATATGCAAATTTAAATTAACTTTTTCACTCAATTTAATTAGCGTTAACATTCAGCGCTAATTAAGACAACAGCCACTAAGCTACTGAACATACCTATAATAATGTATGCCAAGTATCTGATTTTTCTATTAAGGTTATAGACCAATTTTGTTTATTGCCGCTGTATTAATAGTTCGGTACAGTACTGCTGATATTTTTTGGAGAGAACCATGCTACGACACAAGGTACTCGTGTTACTTACTGTAATGTTGTTAACATCAACATTAAGCAGCGCTGCACTGGCGATGACATCACCGAAAAGACCTGCGGTAACCAAAGAGCAGGCTGCACAGTTAGCCCAACAGCGCTACCCGGGTAAAATCGTTAAGGTTCAGACAGAACAACAGTTTTACCGTATCAGGTTACTACAATCCGATGGTCGCGTTATTACAGTGTTAGTTGACGGTCGCACCGGCCGCGTACAAAGGGAAGGAAATTAATGCGCTTACTCGTTGTTGAAGATGAAAACTTGCTGGCACAACAAATTAAAGAACAATTACAACAGCAGCAGTTCAGTGTTGATGTGGCAACAGATGGCGATGACGGCTGGTTTAAGTTGTCAGAATATCCGTATGATCTCGCGATTATTGATATTGGTCTGCCGAAAATGGATGGTTTATCTTTAATCCGTAAAGCGCGGCAAAAAGCACTAAAAACACCAATAATTGTGCTCACCGCGCGAGGTAGCTGGCAAGAAAAAGTCGAAGGGCTTGATGCCGGCGCCGACGACTATCTGACAAAGCCGTTTCATACTGAAGAGTTGCTGGCGCGTTGCAATGCGCTAATCCGCAGGGCTGCTGGCCAGCCAGAACCTACATTATCTGCCGGCCCTATTGCACTGAATAGCCGTACCCAGCAAGTTTGGGTACGTGAAGATGAAATTAGCCTAACCGCATATGAGTACAAAGTGCTGGAATATTTTATGCTCAACCCAAACAAAGTCATCTCAAAAACAGAGTTGACTGAGCATATCTATGATCAGGATTTTGATTTGGACAGCAACGTGATTGAAGTGTTTGTATTACGGCTGCGGAAAAAGCTTGACCCTGCCGGTGATATTAAACCGATTGAAACATTGCGAGGCCGTGGTTACCGCTTCACCATGATTGTTGCCTGATATGGCACTGTCATTAAAACTGCGGCAACTGCTTATTAGCGTGTTCTTAATGTTGTTGCTGTTGCCGAGTTCATTTTTTGCCATAGAGCGTGCATTTTACACGCAGCTATTAACCAGTACCGAGCAGAAGCTTGAAGTACATATGTACGCCATGCTATCCGAACTCCGTGTTACAGAAGACAAAGTTGAACTCTCATCCAATACATTGGCACCAGATTTTTACCGTCCAGACTCCGGCCTAAGCGCCTATGTAACGCATGAACAACAGCTGGTTTGGCAATCAGACTCTTCATTAAACCAAAACTTTGTTCCACCAAACGATATTTTGCCACCTGGCGAGCATTTATTTCGGGCCGTAGAACAACACGGCACCCAGTACTGGGTGCTGTCTATTTCTTTGCTGTTCGATGCCGAAGACTACACCCGACCACTAAGTGTGCATGTGGTGCAGACCGATCAGCGGCTTATTGCGCCGCAACAGAGTTTCCGAGCTACCCTGCTAAGATGGTTTGTTGGTATTAGCTTTATGCTGTTGTTGTTAATGCTATTGGCGTATTACTGGACAACAAAACCACTTTCACGCCTGGATAATGAAATTCGTCGGGTAGAAGATGGCAGCCAGGATCAATTGGTAGGCCGTTATCCGGCGGAGCTTAGCATTATAAAAGAAGATCTTAATTTGTTATTACAAAACCAAAACCGGCAGAAACAACGCTACCGTCATCATCTGAGTGATTTAGCTCATGCATTAAAAACACCGGTTGCGGTATTACAAACGTCAGCATTAAGCCAGCAACCCGAGTTAAAAGAGCAGCTAGACCGCATTACCGGCATGATCGAGCATCAGTTGAAGCGAGCCAGCAGCTCAGGCCAGGATATCTGGAAAAAGCAAATTGCGATTAGACCATTATTAGACAAGCTAACAAGCGCACTGCAGAAAATTTATCGCGATAAAACGATTATAATCAGCGTAAACTGTGCCGAAAACGCCATGTTTCGTGGTGACGAAACCGACTTAATGGAAATTCTGGGTAACCTGCTCGACAACGCCTGCAAAGCTTGCAAACAACACGTGCAAGTGAATGTCACTGAGCGGCCGCTTGGCTTATGTATCGAAGATGATGGTCCGGGGGTGCCCACAGCACAGCGTCGGCAACTATTTGAGCGTGGTACCCGACTCGACACCTATAAAGAAGGCCACGGCGTTGGACTAGCCATTGTTGCAGAGCTGGTAGAGTCCTACTCCGGCGAACTGCATTTAGATGACAGCGAGCTCGGTGGCGCACGATTTGCCGTGCAATTTGTCCAATAGTATTCTCAGATACAGGCTGATCCCCTGGCGCTGCCATAACGTAAACTAACGTCATACTCATTAACTTAAGTTGGAAGCTTGCTGATGCAATTAAACAACCCTGCAGTGATAAAAATAAAAAACCTGCGTCTTCGTACCTATATTGGCATAAAAGATGACGAAATAAACAACAAGCAAGACGTGGTGATTAACGCCAAAATTCATTACAGCGCCAATGATGCAGCTAACAGTGATGACATGGATAAAGCACTGAACTACCGCACTATTACTAAAAAAATAATTGCACTTGTTGAACAACAGCGCTTTTCACTACTGGAAAAGTTAACGGCAGATGTACTGGCTTTGGCCGCAGAGCATCCCTCGGTGCACTATGCCGAAGTCGAAATTGATAAACCTTACGCATTACGTTTTGCTGACTCGGTATCACTGACGCTGTCGGTGAATAAATAGCGCTATACTTTACGCTTGTTTAACGACAAGCGTGCTATCTGTCGTTCGATGCCAGTCAAAGTGAATTAACCCATGAATATCCTAATAACCGGCGGCACAGGTTTAATCGGCAGCGCATTAATTGATCGTTGGCACCTGCAGCATCAACTTATTGTGCTAACACGCAGCGTTGCCAAAGCCACACATCTTGCACAAAAAGTGCAACTGGTGGCATCGTTAAAGCAGGTTGATTTTAACCAGCTTGATGCAGTTATCAACCTCGCTGGTGAGCCAATAGTAGGCAAACGCTGGAGTGCACCACAAAAACGACAGCTTTGTGATAGCCGCTGGCTATTAACACAACAAGTAGTTAGTGCCATAAGTGCTGCGGCTACACCGCCCAAAGTACTTATCAGCGGTTCAGCCATAGGCGTTTATGGCCGCCAGCAGCAACAAGTGATTGATGAGCATTTCGACCAGTATTATCCTGAGTTTGCCTCAGAACTTTGTCAGATTTGGGAGCAGGACGCTCTTGCTGCGCAATCCGCACAAACACGCGTATGCTTATTACGCACCGGTATAGTGCTGGCCAAACAGGCCGGCGCGCTGAAAAAAATGTTGCCCGCTTTCAAGGCAGGATTGGGCGGCCCTATTGGTGATGGTAAGCAATATATGTCATGGATCCATATCGATGATATGGTGCGTATCATCGATATGTTGTTACATCAATCAGACTTGCAGGGTGCCATAAATGCAACGGCGCCTGAGCCGGTAACTAATGCCGCTTTTGCGCAACAGTTAGCTAAAGTACTGCATCGTCCCGCTATCTTACCTATGCCGGCATGGCTGTTAAAAATACTGTTAGGGGAAATGGCCGACTTGTTGATCACCGGACAGCGGGTTATGCCAGCGAAACTGCTGGCGGCAGGTTTTCATTTTAACTATGCAGCACTTCCGCAGGCGCTAACTGCACTGCTTGATTAGCCGCACAGTGCTGTTAGCGCTATTACAAAAGCATTGCCTACCCTTGTAATACCTTTCGCATCAACTCTGCGCCAGGGATGCGCAGTAAGCGCTTCAACTGCCACCAGCCTAATACAGTTACCACCAACACACCTAGCAATGGCCCTAACAACCATAAGTTGTAATGTAACTGAAACGGCAGATTAAATACGCGTTGCTGTACGATAAGCAGCATCAACTCGGCCAGTATGGTAGCGAAGGAGCCCGCCATCAGCCCCAATAACGCAAACTCCAATACCAGAGCATTGCGCAAAAATGCATACTGAGCCCCCAAGGTTCGCAATATCGCCAACTCCTGTTCACGCTGCTCCAATGTAGCCTGCACCTGAGCTACCAAAACCAGCACAGCGGCAAGACAAATAATCAGTAGAATAAAGCTTAATGCGACAGTAACCTGTTCGATAATGTCATTAACCTGCTTAATAATGTTATCAACGCTTATCACCGTTACCGTTGGCATTAAGCGTGCCAGTTGGTTCAGCACAATACCGCGCTCGGCATCAAGATAAAATGCCGTGATGTATGTTGCCGGAAAACTCGCTAGCAAGTCTGGGCTCAATATCATGTAAAAATTGGGCTGCAGACTGTTCCAATCTACTTTACGAATACTGCTAATCGTAGCACTTAGCTGTTGGCCTCCAATGGAGAAAGCCAACTCATCACCCAGCATTAGTGCCAGCCTCTCAGCTAATTCAGCCTCTACGGACACCTGGCCAGTTGCCTCGGCGCCAAACCAGTTACCACTGACAACCTGATTATTATCCGGCAGCGCAGACAACCACGTTAAATTAAGCTCGCGGCCTACCCCAACCCGCTGATCGCTGCGATCTTCCTTGCTCGCCTCTTGCAACAGTTGCTCATCGTTAATTGACATTAGTCTGCCCCGTACAACCGGGTAGTAATTGTCCAGTTGCAACTGATGGGTCAGGGCAAATTGATCTAATTGGAGTCGCTGTTGCTCGGTAATATTGACCAAAAATTGATTCGGTGCTCCGACAGGTATTTGTCTTTGCCACTGCCCAATTAATTCGGCGCGCAAAAAGTACAGTAGCAACGCCAGAAAAATAGCCAGGCTAAAGGTGATCAATTGAAAGCTATTCGCCCACAATCGACGACGTAAATTCGCCAGAGCCAAACGTCTGGCACTGCTTTGGCCTGCCGCTACAGGCTTTGCCATCCGCACCAGCAACGCGGCTACAGCCATCAGCAAACCAGCAAACAGTGCACACAACACAAACAAGCCTAAGCTGAGAGTGAACTCACCGCTAAACAACCACATCAGGCTCCATATTGCTGCGGCCCCGGCAATCAACTGCAGTTTATCCAAACCTAATGACAGCGCCGGTTGCTTTAAAACGTCAATGGCAGCGGTTTTAGACAAGCGCCACATCGGTCTGGCTGCAAACAATAAGGCACAGATCAGGCACGTTAGTATGCCAAGCCCCAGCGGCCGCCAGCTAAATTGCGCGCGGTAGTCTGGTAAAAACTGCGCTATTCCCCAATTTGCCGCCTCGATGGCTACTTGCCCTGCTACTGCGCCAATCAATAAACTGAACAGCACTACCAAAAACAAATGGCTGCCATAAAGCAGCCGGATCTGCGCCGTAGTTGCCCCCAATGCTTTTATTACTGCAACAGACTGAGTATGTCTTTGGCTATAGCGCCCAGCAGCCACTGCAGCAGCACAGGCGGCCAACACAATACCTAACAAGCCTGCCAGCAGCAAAAAGCGCTCTGCCCGCTCCAACGCACTGCCAATAGCAGACTCAGCGTCCATTTTTTGCCAACGCTGGTGCGGCGTCATTCTAGCCGTCATATCTGTTTCAAAGCGGCTCAACTGCGCGCTATCGCCAGCAAATAAATAGCGATAACCAATACGGCTACCTGGCTGCACTATCTGGGTGGCTGGCACATCATCCAGGTGCATAATGACGCGAGGCGCCCCGCCAAATACACTAAGTGGCGCATCGGGTTCATTCACTATTACCCCTGCAACAATAAGCTGGCTCATACCCAACTCGATTTGTTGCCCTGGCACAACACCGAGCAAATCGAATAAGCGCGCCTCAATAAAAACATGCCCGCGTGTCAGGCTTGCTAAATTGCCATTGGTAACATCCGATGAATTTCTTAGTATCAATTCTCCGCGCAGCGGATAGCTGTCACTTACCGCTTTAATAGTGGACAACTGCATATTGTCTGCAGCAAACAACATTGAATCAAACTGCATTTGCCTGGCAGTCGTCAAATTATATTGCTGCGCCAAGCTAAGTACACTGTCATCAAACGGCTGAGAAGAACGCAGCACTATATCTGCCGCATTAAACTGAGCACTGCGTTGCATCAAGGCACTTTTAACGCCCTGCGTAATGCCACTTAAACTGATTACCGACGCCACGGCTAGAAACAAAGCAAAAGCAATAACCCATAACTCGCCACGTTTAAGTTCACGCCAAAACAGACGCCAGGCAATGCTAGCCCACATCAGCAATTACTCCCTCAGCGCCAACAAAACGCCCAGCCTGCATACGACACTGCCGTTGGCAACGTTGAGCCAGCTCATCATTGTGTGTAACCAAAACCAGTGTGGTGCCCTTGTCTGCATTCAGGCAAAACAATAAATCTTCAATTTTTTGTCCGGTCGCAGCATCCAGATTGGCAGACGGTTCGTCAGCAAACAGAACTGCGGGGTTGGTAATGAATGCACGCGCTATAGCAACACGTTGTTGTTCCCCGCCAGACAATTGCGCCGGATAAAAATCAGCCCTGTCGGCCAGGCCTACTTGTTGCAGTAGTGTCAGGCCACGCTGCCGGGCTTGTTTATCGCCCGCCAGTTCAGCAGGCAAAGTGACATTTTCCAGCGCGGTTAAACTTGGTAACAACAAAAATGATTGAAACACAAAGCCCACATCAGCCGCACGAATGGCTGCGCGTTGATCTTCCGACAAGGCATGCAGCGGATGCCCTGCCAGGTATACTTCGCCTGCACTTGGTGTATCAAGGCCCGCCAACAAACTTAGTAAAGTTGATTTTCCTGAACCAGACGCGCCTACAATAGCCACTGTCTCAGCGCGATTGATAGTCAGGCTAATGTCATGCAAGATAGTCAGGGAACCATCACTGACTTTAACGCTCTTAGCCAGGTTGGTCGCTTTTATATGAACTTCAGGTGTTTTCATTATGCGTATTTTCTTATTTCTGTTAATCGGATTTTTCAGTCAGGCCTGCTATGGCCAAAAACTACTCATTCTTGGCGATAGTCTCAGTGCCGCCTATGGCATGCAACAGCACCAAGGCTGGCCCTACCTGCTACAGCAACAACAGACAGAGTGGCAGTTAATCAACGCCAGTATTAGTGGTGAAACCACTGCAGGTGGATTAGCCCGCTTACCAGCACTAATACAACAACATCAACCGGACGCCATATTAATTGAGCTGGGCGGCAACGACGGTTTGCGCGGCTTTAATACCGAAATGGTAAAATCAAACCTGGCTGATATTATCAAACTGATTCAACAGCATAATGCTGTGCCTGTGTTAATGCAAATACGCATTCCACCGAATTATGGACCACGTTACAGTAAGCAATTTACAGAAATATACCCGCAGCTTGCAGAGCAGTATCAGGTGCCGTTATGGCCGTTTTTCATGGATAGTATCGCAGTTAACGCAGAGTTGATGCTGCCAGATGGCATTCATCCGAATAGTAAAGCGCAGCCGATGATCAGCGATTTTGTCGGCGGGCTGTTAGACGCGTTAGATGCCGGGTAACAGCATACGTCGCTAGCGAAGTGCGATATATATATGATTTGGGATTATATTGTGTGTGACGCGAAGTGGCGTCCCCTAGGGGATTCGAACCCCTGTTACCGCCGTGAAAGGGCGGTGTCCTAGGCCTCTAGACGAAGGGGACACAGTAACAGTAGACATTGAATGATGAAGTGGCGTCCCCTAGGGGATTCGAACCCCTGTTACCGCCGTGAAAGGGCGGTGTCCTAGGCCTCTAGACGAAGGGGACGCAAAGACATTCATTCAATCAAACATTCAGATTTATTGGCGTCCCCTAGGGGATTCGAACCCCTGTTACCGCCGTGAAAGGGCGGTGTCCTAGGCCTCTAGACGAAGGGGACGCACGGTAAAATCTTGGTGGAGCTAAGCGGGATCGAACCGCTGACCTCTTGCATGCCATGCAAGCGCTCTCCCAGCTGAGCTATAGCCCCACACAGTATGCTCTTAACTAACATTCATTAGCGCTGAACACGGGGCGCATTCTAGGGTGCCACTGAAAATGTGTCAACAGTTTTTTCTACGGCCTTTCTCGTTCGGACATTTTTTAAACGGCATGGTTATTTTGCAGGCAATAATCGTTAAATTAGTGCTTTTATAACAGCTTAGCTAGCACAACCTTATCCTTTACAACCAAGTGCGTCTTGGGGGTGGAAAAAAACCGCTCACTTTTTAACGCTAACATCGTGTTGCAGTCATTTTTTGTATAAACTAGCCCATTATTGATATACCCGCTGTTGGGTAGTTCGCTCTAGCATAAAATAAAAGGATTTATACCATGTACGAGAAGTACTACGGCTTAAAGGAAAGGCCTTTTCAGCTAACGCCTAGCTTGAACTTGTTTTATGCCAGTAAGTTGCACAAGCGTGCATTAGCGTATCTGCAATATGGGCTTAGCCAGGGCGAAGGTTTTATTGTTATTACCGGCGATGTTGGCACCGGTAAAACTACCATTGCCAATCAGTTACTAAGTCAACTTAATCAAGATGAGATTATTGCCAAGCAAATAGTCACGTCCAAACTTGAACCCGATGACCTGATTCGAATGATCGCTTCTTGTTTTAATCTGGTGGTAACAGAATATACCAAAGCCAGTTATCTCGATGCTATTTATAGTTATCTTAAGCGGCTACACGCCCAGCATCGCAGAGCGCTATTGCTAGTAGATGAAGCACAAAACCTGCCATTAGATTCGATTGAAGAACTGCGTATGTTGTCAAACTTTCAACTTAACGGCAAACCACTGCTACAAAGTTTCCTATTGGGACAAAACGAGCTCAACGCCATAATACAGGCAGAAAACATGGAGCAGTTTCGACAGCGCATTATAGCATCATCCAACCTAAGCGCCTTTCAAATTGACGACACTAAGGCTTATGTACAATACCGCTTGCAGCAAGCTGGCGGCCAGGCAGAGCTATTACAAGACGACTGCTACAGCATTATACAGCAGTACAGCCGCGGTATTCCGCGCAAAATCAATACCTTCATGGACCGGGTACTGTTGTTCGGCTATCTAGAGGAATGCCCTGTTATAACCGCAGAGCATGTGCGTACGGTACGAGATGAGTTATCGCAAGAAATTGCAAATCAGGCACCAGTAGCGGACGTAGTGCCGAAACAACATTCAAACACAGCGCCGTCTCAGGCAACGTTGAATGAGCTATCTGCGGTGCTCGACAGTGCTTTGGAGCAAAAAATTAAGATGGCGAAAGAATTGGACGCGCTATTAAAACGGCAGCAGCAGTTGTTACAGAGCCGCGATAAAGATGACAATTAGCTGTTGTCTGCCAGCACCGGGGTTAGCGGGTTAACTTACAAGTTATAGCGATAAGTTAACCACACGCGGTTTTCTTCTATATCAAAACTGTTGATTGAAGAGTTGCGGCTTGTACGACGTACTGAAGCGCTAACATCTGAATGTTCATTTAGCTGGGTTATCACACCAATCTCTAATGATTTATTCCGATCTTTACGCTGCTCTGTGCGGTAATTTATCTCATAATTTCTTAGCGTTAGCAGTAAATCAGATTGCTCTGACAAACGCCAAACTGATTGCAAGGATTGTGTCTTCCTTTCACTAAACCGCTCAGACTCAACATATTCGTCGTCGCTGTTACTCAGTTGAAAATTTAACGTCAGTCGGTTTTTACTATAGCCAATGCTAAAATTTTCAGACCGACGTTTCACAATTTCATCACTCAGTTCAACATCATTGTTAAACCATTGCTGAAATGACTCCCCTGCTTCTA
This sequence comes from Rheinheimera maricola, assembly GCF_016918075.2. Classification (GTDB taxonomy): domain Bacteria; phylum Pseudomonadota; class Gammaproteobacteria; order Enterobacterales; family Alteromonadaceae; genus Alishewanella; species Alishewanella maricola_A. The sequence continues at coordinate 41,208 of NZ_JAERPS020000003.1, forward strand.
ATTCATAGTTATTTGTTGGCGGTCTAAAGCAATCAGAAAATTCACCTGCCCCGGCCGGACAAACAAAAATACCTAGATCTTCAGTAGTTTGTTGAAAAAATGATTGCGTTTCTACCCTGTCAGTTACCGACAAGCGCATGGTCAAAAAGCGCAGGTTATATTCACCACTCATCTCTGTACTTCGGCCGTAATAGCGTTTATCTGACGCATAAGATAAAGAGGTACGCCGGGTTGGTGCCAACACAACCTCGGTAGCGGTATACTCTTCCTCAATTATCTCTTCCCTAATCGGCCCGTCTATTGTTCTCTCAGAACGATTACGCGTCACATTAATACGAGACTTACGGCCAAACTGCAACTCCAAGCCAGTACCGTAAGAGCTAAATTCACTGGCATATTGCTGTAAATTATTGGTTTGCTCATAGCTGGCCTTACCGATCACGGATAAATGCGGCAATAACGGCAGTCCAGCAATGGCATCCAGCCGTTTTTTAACAAAATCTTGCTGCTCATCACGGTCTGTTTTTGCATAATTGCCATTTATCTGCCAGAACAGCGGTGACTGACGTTCAGCGGTACCAAGCAAAATATCCGCCGATTTAAATTTATTATTAAAATCGGCCAAACCATCATCGGCCTCTGGTGCTTCTGATGTCAGGTCGGAATAAGCTAAACCAATTCTGGCATTAACGGTGGCATTGCGGCGGGTTGCAAAATCAAGTGTAGCACCGTGCGTGCGGGTTTTTGCCAGGTTTTCGCCGCCGGTGACAATGTCGGAAAACACCCCTTGCTGGGAATTACGTATCTGGTGTTGCGAATCAGCTGTCAGGCCAAACCTGACACGGCCATCATAGCCGGTGAAGACATTACTCAAGCTGTACTGGGCTAAGCTCTTATGGGAGCGTTGCGAGTCGTCGTACCAAATAGCCTCATTTTTATAAAACAACACCGAAGACAGATTTTTTCCTGTCACATTCACCGCCAGCGAAGGCGACACTAATGCGGCAACTCCCTTATCAAGGCCGCCGCCGGTTTGCTCTTCTCTTAACCAAAAGCCATAAGTCGATGTTTCAATTACCGGCTTTACCTCTATGTCAGCGGCTGATATTGACGTTGGCAGCGCTACGACCAGCCATATAAGGCGTAACGCCGATAGTTTAGCCCACGGCCATTGTCGGCAATGTGCAGCAAAAAGATTAGCTGGCGCCATAGTAATAACCATAGCCATAACCTTTGTCCTGATTACGATGGGCTTTATTAATTAAAAAACCTACCGCTAAGTCTTTTGGCAATAACGCTACAGCTTGTTCAATTTCTGCCAGCTTGGTACGATTTTCTTCTACCACTACCACAGCCTGACCACACATAGATGCCATTACTGCGGTTTCGTTTACGCCAAGTAAGGGCGGCGCATCAAAAATAACAATCCGATCTGGATAGCGTGATGCGAACTCATTTACCAACATGAGCATACGCTCACTGGCTAGCAACTCCGTAGACAAATGGTGTGGCCTACCAGCGGTAATAATTTTCAGCCGCTCAACATTGGTACTAAGAATAATGTCTGATACCTTAATATCGCTGGAGAGCAAATAATCTGTCAAACCAATATCATGGCGTATATTCAGCGTTTTAGAGACATTCGGCCGCAGTACATCACTGTCTACTAACAGCACCGTTTTATCTTGTTCCAACGCAATACTCAGTGCCAGGTTAACAGCCGAAAACGTCTTGCCCTCGCCAGGCCTTGAGCTACTAACCAAAATTAGATTGCCATGTTTTAACGTATCGCCCAAGGCGCCAAACGCATTGTTGATAAGCTTGCGCTTTATCACCCGATACTCTTCATTTATTAATCGGCGTTCACTGGACAGAGACACAAAATTCTTTTTCTCCAGCGCCCGCAAATCCAGCGTAACACTATTGCGCCCAGAGGTTGGAACTTCAGTGTCATTTTCCACATCATCCGCCGGCACCGCTCTAACCTCAGGCTCTACCTCTGCAACTGGTGACGGTTGCGACACCGCTATCGTGGCGTCATGCAACGCCGCATCTTTTTCTGCAGCCCGCTCCAGTGAAGTTTTCATTGCACTACTCTGGGTATCTGCTTGTTTGTTAATGGCTTTTTCAATAATACTCACCGGATCACCCTCAACAACAGCTCAGCAGAGCGACCAAACAGCACTTCATTGCTTAACAAGGCGGCGTAGCACAACAATAATGCACCGCTTAACAAGGTAAAATACAGAAAATGCAATCTTACTTGTTTTAAAATAACCTGCTTCTCAGTATGCGAAACCACGCCAAAGACCGGGAACTCGGTAAGGTTTTTCAATTGTGAGGCGCTGGTTAATACCGGTGATATCAAGCTTCTGCCAAAAGCCATAAAAATACCGGCCCCTACACCTACCAGCAACACCAGCGTGTAAAATAGTCCGCGATTCGGCCCTGATGGCGTTAGCGGGACACGAGGAGGTTCTATCACTTTAAATTGCACATCTTGTTCAGACGCATCGGCTTTGCGTGACAGGTCTACTGATTCCCGACGGGCCAGTAAAGCCTCATATTTCGACTTGGTAATATCGTAATCGCGGTTTAAACCGGTAAATTCTGCTTCAATTTCGGGGATCAAATTCAATTTACTTTCCAGCTCTGTCACTTTTTGCTGGTACGCATTTACCCTGACTTTAGTTGATGCCACTTCAGACTCCAACCTCGATACGCTAATACGCAGTTCCTGATAAACCGCATTCTGATTAAGATTGGCGCTTTGGGAGGGGTTTTCAGCTGTCATCGCTGCCATTGCGCTTAATTCATCATCGCGCTGCTTTTCTAACAGCTCAATAAGCCGTTTCGTTTCTAACACGTCGGGGTGGAATTCAGTGTAACGGATAAGTAAGTTATCCAACTGTGATTGCATACTGCTTATGCGTCCATCAAACTGCGTACTGGGGCGGTTTACACTGCCTGAGTATGGCATAACGCCAAATACCGGTTCTTCACCTTCAAGCTGGCTTCTGGCAGATGAGAGTCGTGTTTCCAACTCTCGCAACACCAACTGAGCCTCTTCCAGACGTCGTTTCTCATCACCAATTTGGCTGTAATAATCGCTTTGATTTCCCGGCAGCATATTCATACGGTGCTTCTTAAAATCTGATAAGCGTATTTCAGCATCTATCAAACGGCGCTCGTAATCGGCAATTTGTTCATTTAAAAAACGTTCTGCCGTTTGTGAATCTGTTCGATTAGAGCCTATTCGCCCCTCGACAAAGCTGTTCAGCGTCTCCTGAACTACCTTTAATGCCATTTGCGGTTGCGGATTACTGTACGCAATCACGTAAATATTTTCACGGCCTGATGCGGAGATTTTCACCTCGCTTTGCAGCGAGTCAATTAACGTTTCAAAAGATTTTTCATCCTTAGCTTGTAAATCTAAATCCGTCGCGCGGGCAATTTTTTCCAAATTTGGCCGGCTAAGCAACGTTCTGGCCATGAGTTTAATTTCATCGTCAGCATTGGTTCTTAACGCAAGTCCCCGAAGCAAAGGCTCTAGCACAGTACTGGTTTCAACGTATAATTTAGCTTCAGCTTCAAAGGTCGGCGGCATGTTGTAAACATAAACCCAGCCCAATGGGCAAAGTAGCCATGCCGTAATAACGATATAGCGTCTGCGCAGCCACACCCCTTGAATATAGGTTTGTACCTGCTCAATCGCTTGTTGCAGTTCTTTCATCAATCACTCCATGAACCTGAATCAGCGTACCTTCGCTGCTTAAAACCAAGCTTCGGGTATAATTACAACGTCACCCGGCAACATATCGACATTGGCAGATATCTCGCCTTCACGGATTAAATCATCCAAACGTATTTTATAGGTTATTTGTTGACCATCTTTGGTACGCACCAGTTTTGCATCGTTTCCGTCAGCAAATTCGGTTAATCCACCAACGGCGATCATCAGGTCCAGTAAGGTCATATACTGACGATAGCTAACGGCCTGAGGATTCGTGGCCGCGCCAATAACCCGAACCTGTTCACTGTAAGAGCCAACAAAACTGGTTACCGATATTGTAACCACCGGATCACGAATATATTTGCTCAGTATGGTTTCCATATCCCGCGCAACCTGGGTAGGTGTTTTGCCACTTACCGGCACGTCTTCAACCAACGAGGTAGAAATTTTGCCATCCGGGCGCACGATAAAGCTGCCGGATAGCTCAGGGTTGCGCCAGACAAAAATACCGACGGTGTCGTTGGGGCCAATCAGATATTGATAATTATCAACCGAGGTGGTTAGGGAGTTTTGCACTGTTGCAACAGGCAGTTTTGGTGTGCTGCAACCGACAAAAAACAGGCTTAAAATCAACGTTAAACCGCAATATCCCTTCGCTGGTGTTGCCATCATAATGCTTATCCTTTTACTGACGCCCTAGTAATATAACTTAAAAATTTACCCTTGTGATGCAAAAAATGAAAATTTAATTTTTGTTTTGCTGAAGAAATAGTATAATTAGCAGGCTAATGTTTGTACATCTGAACTGTTCAGATGCGGCAGTAGCGTTAAAGCAATAGATGCACAAGGACGTAGTTATGAGTAAAGCAAGTCGTTACGGACGTAATACGATTGCAGACAAGCTCTTATTGCTCGGCGAGTTAAGCCTGCTAATAGGCTCCAGTTTACTGGCCAGTTTTGCAATTCATCACTATCTATACATTGTTGCTATCGAACACCGCTTAATTAATGCAGCGTTGTTTGCTGCGTCGGTAATGCTATGCGCATTATCCGTTGGCCTATATGATAGCAAGCTGCGTGAATGCCATAAGGGTATTCTCAAGCGTGTAGTAATCACTTTACTATTTAACGCTATTTTGCTGGAACTAGTCATATTTCAGCTGTTTCCATCATTACACATTGGCACTTTATATTTGGCGGCGGCTTCAGCCATCGCTGCCATATCGGTATCGTCGTTCCGCGCACTTTTTCATTACAACGATATCACCAGCATTAGCCGGCGACGTGTATTAGTGCTGGGATCCGGTGAGCGCGCATCGATCATTGAACGCCGAATGCGACGTAATGTTGACAAGCGAAATTTTGAAATCGTTGGCTTTACGACGATCGACGGCGATAAAAATGCCGGCATCCCTGAACACAAGCTGCAGAACTTCGACTACAAAACAGAGCTGTATCAGTTTGTTGTCGACAATAAAATTGACCAACTGGTCATTGCCTGCGATGAAAGGCGCAATATGCTGCCGGTAGAACACTTATTTAAGTGTAAAACGCGCGGTATTGATGTTATTGAGATTTTAGATTTTATCGAGCGTGAGACCGGACAAATTGCAGTAAACCTTATTTACCCAAGTTGGGTGATTTATGGCAATGGTCTGGATTTAAATCAACGCTTTAAAACCAGTCTCGATTACAAGCTAAACTTGGTGCTAGCGGTGCTAATGCTTGCCGTCACCTGGCCCATCATGCTGGTTACTGCACTGTGTATTTATTTCGAAGACGGCAAAAAAACCGGTACCTCGGTGTTCTACCGCCAAATTCGTGTTGGTTTTGATGGTAAGCCGTTTTATATCTTAAAATTTCGCAGTATGAAGCCAGATGCCGAAAAAAATGGCGCCCGCTGGGCCGTTACCGATGATGACCGTGTTACCCGTGTTGGCCGTATTATTCGTAAATATCGCATTGATGAATTACCGCAAATTATGAACGTGTTGTCAGGTGAAATGGGTTTTGTTGGCCCCCGGCCAGAACGGCCAGAATTTGTTAACCAGCTGGCAAAAGACATTCCATACTATAATCAACGCCACAATGTGAAACCGGGTTTAACTGGTTGGGCGCAACTAAAATACCCGTACGGCTCTACTGCTGAAGATGCACAGGAAAAACTAAAATTTGACCTGTATTACATCAAGCACCGCAGCCTGATGCTGGATTTAATGATATTAGTACGTACTGTTGAAATAGTGCTGTTTGGTAAGGGGCGTTAAATACAATGCAGTTATCCCCAGTCAGAAGCAATGCGCTTACTGTCGATGTTGAGGATTATTTTCACGTAGCAGCGTTTGATGCTACGGTTTCGCCACAGCAGTGGGAAGATTTACCACAGCGTGTGGCGCGCAATACTGAAATTATATTACAACAGTTTGCGACTCATCAGGCCAAAGCCACGTTTTTTATTCTGGGCTGGGTAGCAGAACGTAACCCGGAATTGGTGCGAAAAATTCACGCCGCAGGACATGAAGTGGCCAGTCATGGCTATGCCCATGCTAAAGCCTCGGTGCAAACTGCAGCAGAATTCTCCAGCGATGTACGTAAAGCCAAAACCCTACTTGAAGACATTATTGGCGCCGAAGTAACCGGTTACCGGGCTCCGAGTTTTTCAATTGGTAAAACAAACGAATGGGCTTTTGACGCCTTGCATCAGGCCGGTTATCTATACAGTTCCAGTACCTATCCAGTGGTGCATGATCTTTACGGTACGCCAGATTGGCCACAACAACCCTATAGGCGTAAAGAAGGCATCATTGAATGTCCAATGCCTGTGCTGAATAAAGCTAGCAAGCAGTGGCCAATTGCCGGTGGCGGTTACTTTCGTTTACTGCCGTACTGGTTAAGCAAAAAGTGTATCGACAGTTATTTACAACAAAGCGATGCACCCTATATGTTTTATTTTCATCCTTGGGAAATAGATCCCCAGCAACCCCGCTTTGCTCAAGCGCCATTGAAATCCAGGTTCAGGCACTACACCAATTTAAACAAGATGGAAGCTAAGTTGGTTCGTCTTTTAAAAGACTACCAATGGCGTAGTATCAGAGAAGTCTATCAGCCGTATTTTGTCTAACAGTTAAGGGAATTTAATGTATCAACTGAATACATTGTCGCTCACGGACGAGCACGCAGTGGCTTGGGATAACTTTGTAACGTCGAATGACGACGCCAGTTTCTTTCATCTCTCTGGCTGGCAGCACATTATTGCTGATGCCGGGCATCAGTGTTACTACCTCTATGCTACAGAAGACAATATTATCGTTGGCGTATTGCCGTTAGCCCGGGTGCGCAGCCGGCTATTTGGCGATGCGCTGGTTTCTACCCCCTTTTGTGTCTACGGTGGCGCGGTTGGTGCAACCGACGTCCGACGTTTTTTAGAACAAGAAGCCGTAAAATTAGCTACCCGCTTACAGGTTCAGCATCTTGAACTACGATATAAAACTGCGCAGGACAATTCGCTCATTACGCGGGTGCAGCATGCGTATTTTGCCTGTGAACTAGCCAACACTGCCGAGCAAATTCTTGCTAATGTAAAAAAGAAGCAACGTGCTGTTATCCGCCATGCGCTGAACGAACCGCTTAATTACACCCTGGACCAGCACGACGACGATTTCTATCACACTTATTCACAAAGCGTGCGTAACCTTGGCACACCTGTGTTCAGCCGGGCGTTTTTCCGTAAAATACGCCAAGTGTTTCCACAGCACAGTGAAATACTTACCGTACGCAAAGACAGCAAAGCGGTATCCTCGGTGTTAAGTTTTTATTATAACAATGAAGTACTGCCCTACTACGGCGGTGGCACACTGGATGCAAAAGCACTGAAAAGTAACGATTTTATGTACTATCAGCTAATGTGCCATGCCAGTACAGATAAAGGCTGTACCCGTTATGATTTCGGCCGCAGTAAACTGGATTCTGGTGCCTACAATTACAAAAAACACTGGGGCATGACATCGGTTGAGCTGCCATATCAGTACGCGTTAATCCGTGCACAGCAGCTGCCTAACCTTAGCCCCAACAACCCTAAATACCAGCTGTTTATCCGCTTATGGCAAAAACTGCCGCTTCGCATCAGCCAGTGGTTAGGGCCAATGCTGTCGAGGTATTTAGGATGAGCCACGCTAAACCGGCCTTGCTATTGTTGGTGCACCGCATCCCGTACCCGCCAAATAAGGGTGATAAAATCCGCTCGTTTAACCTGATGAAGGCCCTTAGTGCGCAGTATGATATTCATCTGGGTTGCTTTATTGACGATCCCTTTGATCAACAATACATCCCTACGCTGAGTCAATGGTGTAAGACGGTTTTCTGCATTAATTTAAACAAATGGCGCGCCAAGCTCGCTGGTCTTAGCGGCTTCATCAGCAACAACGCCATTACATTACCGTATTATTACCATGCGGCATTAGCCTCCTGGGTTAAACAAACAGTGCAGGCGCAGCATATTCAGCACGTCTTGGTGTACTCATCTTCGATGGCGCAATATGTTGACACTACAACCTACCAACAACTGATCCGGGTTATCGACTTTGTCGATATTGATTCGGATAAATGGCGCCAGTATGCCGACAAATCCACTGGTATTAAACGTTGGTTTTACCAGCGTGAAGCCAGGCTTTTGCAACAATATGAAACCCGCGTGTGCCAGCGTTTTAACGCCAGCTTATTTGTTTCTGACGATGAAGCAAGCGCATTTCGTTGCTTAGTCAGCCCTGCTTTACACAACCGTGTGCACAGTGTGTTAAATGGCGTTGATACTGATTTCTTCAGTCCAACTGCCAGCTTCGACGCCGTAAACCTGCCGTCGCACTACATCGTATTTACCGGCGCAATGGATTACTGGGCCAATGTGGACGCGGTATGTTGGTTTTGTCAGAACATCTGGCCATCTCTTAAACAACGCTATCCTGAGTTGCATTTTTTGATTGTCGGCGGTAAACCCAGTTCGGAAGTACGTGCACTGGCGCAGCAACTCGGTGTGGTAGTAAGCGGCCGCGTTAACGATATCCGGCCTTATATTGCCAAGGCGCGCTTTGCGGTTGCGCCAATGCTTATTGCCCGCGGTATTCAGAATAAAGTACTTGAAGCCATGTCAATGAACAAAGCGGTAGTATGCAGTGCTATGGCAATGGAGGGCATAAATGCCCCGCTCAGCCCTGGTGCCATAGTCGCCGATGGCACAGAACACTTTATCCAGGCCTGTATCACCTTGTTGCAACAGCCGCTGCAACATTGCGACAACCGGCAATGGATAATCGACAACTTTACCTGGCAACAAACGTTGACCGCTCTGCCGCAATTTATTTCCGGAGACAGCGCCATATGACACCATTTCGCTCTATCAGTAGTGCCGTACTGTTATTGCTGGTTAGTCTGGCCTACGTTTGGTTGTATGGCACCACCTGGCTTGACATGCAACGGGTCTGGAGCAGCTCTGCTACTTACAATCATTGTTTTCTGATTATTCCTATCAGTCTGTACTTTTTTGTGCGTGGCAAACATCAGCCAAAATGTGCAACGGTATCTGACAACTGGTTGTGGCTGGCGGTAGTGGCAATATTGCTATTACAGCTATTGTGGCTGGCCGGTTTTGCTGCAGATATCGCCCTGTTTATGCATCTTGCTGCCGTAATGACACTACAAGCCATACTCTGGCTACTGTTAGGAAACGACAACAGCCGCAAACATCTATTTGCTATCGCCTACCTCATTTTCCTGGTGCCCTTTGGTGATGAATTATCGCCCATGTTGCAAAATATTACAGCCGATCTCACCGTTATCATGCTGCAATTAGTCAATGTACCGGTTTACCGCGAGGGGTTGTATCTGGCTACGCCAGTAGGTTTATTTGAAGTAGCAGAAGCCTGCTCTGGTTTGCGATTCTTAATTGCCTCGCTGGCTATTTCGGCTCTGTTTGCTTATTTGCATTTCAATAAACTGTACAAACAAATTGGTTTTGTCGCCTTTATGGCGGTGTTGTCAATTCTTGCCAACGGTGTACGGGCATTTATGCTGGTGTACATTGGTGAAAAAACCGCTATGCGCTTTGGTTTTGGCGCAGACCATTATTTGTATGGCTGGCTGTTTTTTGGTGTGGTGCTACTGGCGGGCTTCTGGCTTGGCGCCCGTTTTTCAGATCCGGCGCTGCAACTCAGCCAAAATCTGCGCCAGCATTTCGTTTTGCCACGCCACACCCGGGTAATACTGGCTGCGGCAGTTGTGGTTGTGGCCACGTTGAGTGTGCGCTTCTCGTTAGATATTATCGCTCCGCCAACCAATGCCAATACCTTAGCCTTGCCCGTTAACGGCCATGCCGTCGAGCAAAGCAACTGGGGTATAAGCTATCAACACAGTCTGGCTAAAAACCACCTGCAAGACAGCAGCGGTATCGAGTATTTTGCCGCCTATTATCGCAACAAACAGCAACAGGGCGAACTAATAAACTGGGATAACCTATTGTTTGATAAGCAGCTTTGGCAAATTCAACAACGCATTGCCGTAGAAGACGGTGTCATACTGCAACTTAAAAGCCTGCCCAATCAGCAGCGTAGCCTAATGTATTGGTACCAGGTTGGCGAGCATAAATCTGTCAGTAACCTGGCAACTAAAGTTCGTCAGGCACTGCATTTTCTTACCGACGATCAATCTGGCGCTTATGTTTTCGCCGTGTCGTTAGAAGGTGCCGCCAGCGAGCAAAATATTAGCCTGTTGCAGACAGCCGCAAAAAAACTAACCGCCGTTAGCACCCAGTATGCCGACATTTCGAGTGCGCAACATGACTGAGACTGACAACCCGCCAATACATATCGTGCACCTGCTATGGCACTTTAGTACCGGCGGGCTAGAGAATGGTGTAGTTAATTTAATTAACCACTTACCCTCCCAGCAGTTTCGTCATAGTATTGTTAGCCTTACCGGGCACGATCCACAATTCGCCCGCCGCATTCAAACCGACAATGTCAGCTTGTACAGCTTAGAAAAACAAGCCGGCCATGACTGGGGTACATTTAGCCGGTTAAACCGCTTGTTAAAAACGCTACAGCCAGATGTGCTACACAGCCGTAACCTGGCGACGTTAGAGCTGCAAATTATTGGCTGGTGGCGCAAAGTACCACTGCGCTTACACGGCGAACATGGCTGGGACAGTAACGATATTGGTGGCTGCAATAAAAAAAACCGCTTATTGCGCCAACTGTTAAAGAATTTTGTGCAGCGATTTATTTGTTTATCAACCGAGTCTGAGCGCTATCTGACCAATATTATTGGTATTAGCAGCAGCCGGGTCGAACGGATTTGCAACGGTGTACAAATAGAAAAATTTAGCCAAGCCAGCCCGGCGGTATTAAGCCTGCCAGCTGCCATTACACAACCGGCACCGTTAATTTTTGCGACTGTTGGCCGCTTGGCCACGGTGAAAAATCAGGCATTATTGTTGCGGTCTTTTGCGCTATTACTTCAGCAACACCCGCAACAACGTCAGCGCTGCACGTTGGTAATAGTGGGTGATGGCCCCTGCCGTCAGGCATTACTGCAATTATCTGCCGAACTTAGCATAGAGCAGCAGGTATTATTTACCGGCAACCGTGACGACATTGCGCAACTTATGCAGCGTTTTAGTGTTTTTGTTTTGCCGTCACTAGCTGAAGGCATTTCCAACACCTTGCTCGAAGCCATGGCAGCCGGCACGCCCATTATCGCTACCGACGTTGGCGGCAACCGCGATTTAATGCCCCAGGTGTTACTGTCACGTAATCTGGTGCCATCAGACGATAGCCAACAACTAATGCTGGCAATGCAAAACTATCTGTTACAGCCTGATTTACTGCGCGCCGACGCTGAATTAGTAAAAAACCATTGCCACCAACACTTTAGTATAGATACGATGGTAAACCGTTACCGGAAGCTTTATGAAATGACAAGGACGCAAACTTAACCATGTGCGGTATTGCAGGAATTTACCAGTTAAACAGTCAGGCGACACCTGATCAGCAAATTTTGTCATTGATGAATGACAGCCAATTACACCGCGGGCCTGACGCCGGAGATTATTTCTTCCAGCCCAGCGTTGGCCTGGCCCACCGGCGTTTGTCCATTATCGATATCGCCGGCAGCCCACAACCGATGCAAAGTGCCAATCAGCAAGCCTGCATAGTATTTAATGGTGAAATTTATAATTACCGTCAGCTGCGTCAGCAACTGCTGGACAAAGGCTATCAGTTCAATACCAATGGAGACACTGAAACCATTCTCAATGCCTGGTTGGAGTGGGGTGAAGACTGCGTGCACCACCTGCGGGGTATGTTTGCCTTTGCCATTTGGGATAAGCAGCGTCAGTGTCTATTTCTCGCACGCGACCGGCTAGGTATCAAACCGTTATTTTACTCCTTGCTAGACAACGGCGAGTTTATTTTTGGTTCAGAGCTGAAGGTACTGCGCAATCATCCACAATTTGATAAACAACTGCGCGACAGCACCATTGAAGATTACTTCAGCTTTGGTTATATACCCGAACCACATACTATTTACCAACACAGCTACAAGTTGTCGCCCGGCCACAGCTTATTGTTGCAACACGGCCAGGCTAGCTTAGCGCAGCCCAAACAATATTGGGATCTACCTACCCAATGGCAACAAGATTTGTCAGAGCAACAGCTAAGCGATGAGCTTATCAGCCGGCTGCGTGAAGCCGTCGATATTCGTCTGGTGGCCGAAGTACCACTGGGGGCATTCTTATCTGGTGGTGTCGACTCCAGCGCAGTAGTCGCCATGATGGCAGGTTTGCAAAGCGACCCTGTTAACACCTGCTCTATTGGGTTTGACAGCCCGGAGTTTAACGAAACCGACTTCGCCCGCGAAGTCGCCGCACGTTATCAAACCAACCATCATGAAAACATCGTTAGTCAAAACGATTTTGAACTGCTGGACAAACTGGCTGACTTATACGACGAGCCCTATGCCGACAGCTCGGCTATTCCAACCTACCGCGTCTGTCAGATGGCGCGTCAGCACGTTACTGTTGCGCTCAGTGGCGACGGAGCAGACGAGTTATTCGCCGGTTATCGCCGTTACAAGTTGCACCAACAAGAAGAGCGTTTTCGCAATTTACTGCCACTGGCCATACGTAAGCCCATATTCGGCATACTGGGCCGGCTATACCCCAAGTTAGACTGGGCACCACGGTTTTTGCGTGCCAAAACTACTTTTCAGTCACTGGCACTGGATACCGTAGCGGCATACCATAACTCTATTGCCATATTACGTAGCGATCAGCGTCAGCGCTTGTTTTCCAACACCTTTAAACAGCGCTTAAACGGCTATAACTCGCTGCAGGTATTTCGTCGTCACGGTGACAAGGTCATGCACCTGGATCCAATGAAAATTGCCCAATATCTGGATATGAAAACCTATCTCGTGGGCGACATTCTAACCAAGGTTGACCGCGCGTCGATGGCGCACTCGCTGGAAGTGCGGGTACCATTTCTAGACCATAAATTAGTCGAGTGGGCCTTCCCGGCGCATTCGTTTGCCAACCTGCAAAACGGTATTGGTAAATTTACCCTGAAAAAAGTACTGCAACCCCATTTGCCGGATGATGTGTTGTACCGCAAAAAAATGGGTTTTGCCGTGCCGTTGGCACAGTGGTTTCGCGGCCCACTACAGCAGAAACTTCAGGACAAGTTATTGTCAGAGGTGATGGTAAATAGCGGCTTTTTTAATATGGCCGAAGTAAAACAACTGATTGACGATCATAAGCGCGGCTTAAAAGACAACAGCGCTCCGCTATGGACCTTACTGATGTTTGCCGCCTTTTTGGAACGCAACAGCCAATGAAGATTCTACATATTTTCGATCATTCATTGCCCTTACACAGCGGCTATACCTTCCGCTCCCGTGCTATTTTGCAACAGCAGCGCGTGCTTGGCTACCACACCTGCCATGTTACCAGCCCCAAGCACCCCAATAGCGAAAATGACAGTCAAACGGCTGAGGGCTTTAGTTTTTATCGCACCAAAGCCTACCAAAGCTGGTTTTGGCGTTTGCCGGTACTAAAAGAGCTAGCCGTGGTGCTGGCGCTAAAAAAGCGCCTGCTACAACTTATTAAGCTGGAACAGCCCGATATCCTGCATGCGCATTCTCCGGCGCTTAACGGTTTGGCTGCGCTATGGGCGGCCAAAAAAGCCGGCATTCCACTCGTGTATGAAATCCGCGCTTTCTGGGAAGACGCCGCCGTAGATCACGGCAGCTGTGAAGAAGGCGACGTGCGCTACCGCCTGACACGCGCGCTGGAAACCTATGTCGCCAAAAAAGCCAACGCCATTACCACTATTTGTGAAGGCCTGCGCCGCGATCTTATTAGCCGCGGGATCAGCGCCGATAAAATTACCGTAGTAGCCAACGCCGTTGACCCGGAGCAATTCCAGCTTATCAGTGAGAGAAATAGCCCGCTTGAACTGCAATACCAGTTAAAAAACAAACTGGTGCTGGGTTTTCTCGGCTCATTTTACGCTTACGAAGGTCTGGACTTACTGATTAAAGCCTTACCGCTTATCCGGCAAAAAGTACCCAGCGCCACCCTGTTACTAGTTGGCGGTGGCCCGCAGGAGGCGGCGTTAAAACAGTTGGTGAGCCAGCTGGGCTTAAAGGATGCCGTTATTATGCCGGGCCGGGTGCCACACAGCGATGTGATGCAGTATTACAGCCTGGTCGACTTACTGGTGTATCCGCGCAAAGCCATGCGCCTAACCGAGCTGGTAACCCCGCTAAAACCGTTAGAGGCCATGGCGCAAGGTATGCGGTTATTAGCATCCGACGTCGGCGGTCACCTGGAGCTGATTGAACACGGCAAAACCGGCTGGCTGTTTCAACGCGACAATATTGACGACCTGGCTGAACAAGCCGTCAGGATCCTGAAAAATTTCAGCAACCATGACAAAATTATCGCCAATGGTCTGCAGTTTATCCGCACTGAACGCAACTGGGCCGCATCAGTTGGCCACTATGTGGCGTTATATCAACGGCTGCAGCATGAGCATTAGTCTGCATAAGTTGCGTATTTGCCTGGTAGGCCCAATAGCCCCGCCCGCCGGTGGCATGGCAAACCAAACCCGGCAATTGCTTGAGCTACTGCGCCAGGATGGCGCCGAGGTAGAACTGGTGGCCGTTAATGCGCCCTACCAACCAGCGTTTGTTGGCAAAATACCGGGCCTGCGCGCACTGTTTCGCTTAGTGCCTTATCTCTACCGTTTGTTTCGCGCCTGTGGCCGTGCTCAAGTGGTGCATATTATGGCCAATTCCGGTTGGTCCTGGCACTTATTTGCCGCGCCGGCACTTTGGTTAGCACATTTACGCTGTACGCCGGTCATCGTCAATTACCGCGGCGGTCATGCCGACAGTTTTTTTGCCCGCAGTTGGCGTAGTGTTAACTTTTCGCTGCGCCACGCCAGCGCGATAGTGGTGCCATCGGTATTCTTACAGCAAGTATTTAACCGCTATCAACAGGCTGACAATGCCGTACCTTTGGCGATAGTGCCGAACATTCTCGACCAGCAATTATTTTATCCGCGCCCGCCAGCGGCACAATCCAATAACAGCCAGGATATTACTGTCTCACCGCACTGCATCGTTACCCGTAATCTTGAAACCATCTACGATGTTGCCACCAGTATTACCGCCTTTGCGCAGCTAAAACAGGATCACCCCGACGCCACCCTGACCATTGCGGGCAGCGGCCCGTTACTTAGCCAATTGCAGCAGCAGGTGCAGCAGCTTAAACTAGAAAATGCAGTAAAATTTGCCGGTCGCCTTAGCGCAGAGCAAATGGCTCAACTCTATCGTAGTGCCGACATCATGTTAAACAGCAGCCTGGTAGATAACAGCCCCAATTCTATTATTGAAGCGCTGGCCTGCGCTGTGCCAGTGGTCAGCAGCAATGTTGGTGGCATCAGCCATTTAGTGCGCCACCGCCACGATGCGCTACTGTTTAATGCCGGCGACAGCCAGGCCATGTACCAGCTGGCCAGCGAAGTGTTGCAAAATGCCAGCCTGCGCCAGCAGCTTATTAGCAATGGCCTGAGTAACAGCCAGCGTTTTTACTGGCCTGAAGTAAAACAGCGCCTGGCACAGCAGTATCACGCCGCGATGCAACAGCAGGAATCTGGCAAATGACAAGCTTGTATACCCGTTTTATAGCCACCGTTGTGTTTCCGCTACAGGAATGGCTGAAAAAACACGATACCGTGCGCCGCCGTCGAGAGCTGGAACGCAGCCAATGGCTAGCCCTGCCTGCCCTGCAACAACAGCAAAACAGCCGCTTACAGCAGTTTATCGCCGGCGCTTATCAACAAGTGCCGTATTACCGTAACCTGTTGGCAGAGCTGCAGCTAACAGCAGATGATATTAAAACCGTTGCCGACTTAGCCAAACTGCCTTTTTTAACCAAGCCCCTGATCGCAGAGCACTTCGACGCGCTAAAAGCCGCCAATGCTGGTAACCTAAAGCGGTTTAATACCGGCGGCTCCAGTGGCCAGCCATTAATATTTTTACTCGGCAATGAACGGGTATCGCACGATGTTGCCGCCAAATGGCGCGCTACCCGCTGGTGGGGTGTCGATATTGGCGATAAAGAAATTGTCGCCTGGGGCTCACCTATAGAATTGGGGGCACAAGACAGAGCCAGAGTATTTCGTGATTTGTTATTTCGCTCGCAATTAATCCCCGCCTTTGATATGAGCGAGCAAAAGCTGCTGGCGTTTTTACAACGCATTCGCGATAACAAGCCGAAAATGCTGTTTGGTTACCCGTCGGTATACCACTTGCTGGCACAAACCGCGCAGAAGCATGGCATTGCTATGCACGACCTGGGTATTAAGGTGGTGTTTGTTACCTCAGAGCGACTCTACCCGTACCAGCGTGAACTGATAGAAACCGTGTTTGCTGCCCCGGTTGCCAATGGCTATGGCGGCCGTGATGCCGGCTTTATCGCCCATCAATGCCCCGCTGGTGGCATGCATTTGTCGTTTGAAGATATCGTGATAGAAATTATCGACCCTGCCACCGGGGCCGTGCTGCCGGCGGGAGAATCCGGTGAAATCGTGGTCACCCACCTGGCAACCTCTGAGTTTCCGTTTATTCGCTACCGCACCGGCGATATCGCCACAGTATCAGAGCAGCCCTGCAGCTGCGGCCGAGGCTTACCGCTGCTGGAATCCATTGAGGGGCGCAGCACCGACTTTGTCGTTGCGAGTGACGGCACCATGATGCACGGTCTGGCGCTGATTTACATTTTGCGCGATATCAGTGGTATAGCGGCGTTTAAAATTATCCAGCACAGTCTAAGCCAAACCACAGTGCAGCTGGTGTGGCCAGAAGGCGAGCTGCCAGAGGCTATAGCAACACAAATTCGCGCCGGCTTTAACGCCCGTTTGGGTGCAGAGGTGCAGATTGATATTGAACAACTGCCGGAAATATCGCCCGAGAAATCCGGCAAGTACCGTTATGTGATCAGCAAGGTAACGCCATGATAGATAGCCTTTACTTACTCACCGTGCTGGTGTCGGTGTGTTATTTGTTTTACTGGGCCGATAAGCAGGATAAATCCTGATGCGCGATCTATTACTGGTATTGTTTTTATTTGTGGCCATTTATTTCTGCTTTAAACGGCCCTTTATCGGTATCGCCGCCTGGGCGTTTATTGCGTTATTGGCGCCGGCCAACTGGGCCTTTGGTTTTTCAACCAGCTTTCGTTTAAACCTTACCATCGTGGTTGTTACTTTTTTATCGTATCTGTTTGTACATAAAGACAAAAAACTGGCGTTTAATGGCCTGAGCTTTTGGGTGTTGATGTTTGCATTGTGGACCTTATTATCATCTTTCAACTCTGTTGCTAGTACCATCGCAGTAGATTATTGGAACCAGTTTATTAAGGTGTTGCTGCTGTATTTTTTTATTACTCTGGTATTAACCAAAAAACTGCATATCGACACGCTTATTTGGGCCATTGTATTGGCGATATCATCTTATGCGGCAATGGAATCGGTAAAAGTAGTACTGTCAGCAGGCGGGCATCAGGTCAGTGGTCGCTCTGGTGCCTTAATGGATCGCAACGATTTTGCAGTAGCCGTAAACATGTGTTTACCGCTAATCTTGTACCTTATTTACGCCACCAAACATTATTACCTAAAACTGGGGTTGTGGGGCTTATTTCTCGGCAACATCGTTGCTATTGTTGGCACTGGCTCGCGCGGTGGCTTTATCGGTCTGGCGATATTGGCCCTGGCATTTTGGTGGAAATCTAAACGTAAGTTGCTGTGGTTTCTTCTGGCCATTATTGTACTACCTACTGCCTATCAGTACACACCGGAGCATTGGCGCGAAAGGCAAAGCACAATTCAAACCGCCAGCACCGAGGATGCCTCTTTTATTGGCAGGCTATGGGCCTGGAAAATATCGGTAATGATTGCAAGGGATCACCCGTTAGTCGGCGGCGGTTTCAAAGCGGTCACTCAACCCGTTGTTTGGCACAGTTACGCCCCCTTTACGCCATTTTTTGGTCCAATAGAAACCCCGCCAATTCCACCAGAACAATTCCCGTTAGCAGCGCATAATATCTATTTTCAGGTATTAGGCGATCACGGCTATGTCGGGATGTTTATTTTTGGCATGCTACTGCTTGGCATACTGTGGGTAAATCGCCGTAACCGCCAGCTGGCGATGAAACACGACCAGCAATGGTGTGTGCAGTTAAGTAATGCCATATTATTATCGATGGTCGGCTATGGGGTTACCGGCAATAATGTTAGTCTGGCTTACTTTGACTTACTCTACACCATCGCTGGTATCGTGGCGGTAATTGCCATTCGTAAGCTGTATTTACCACAGCCAGCTACAGCAAACGGTGTAACCGCGGTGTTTGCTAATGACCGCGCTCAGCAGTTTAAAGCGCCCGGCAGCCCAACCAGATAAAAATGTATTCCGACAGAACACTGGCTACTTTGCCACTGTATTGGTATACAATGCTTTTTAAGTGAGTCAACAAAATGGATTTTCAGTAATGTCTTCGTCCTCCGGCCTGGAAAGCCAGGAACAACATAATAAAGCCCAGAATAAAATTTACTCTGGGTCTGTATTTATGTTAATAACCCGCTTAAGTATTAAATTTATTGGCATTATCAGCACCATATTTTTAGCCCGCCTGCTAACTCCGGAAGATTTCGGAATAGTTGCAATTACTGTAGCAATTTACGCTTTTATTGAACTGTTTGGCGCCCTAGCATTTGGTACTGCTTTAATTCAGCAAAAAACTAGCACTAGCGACGACTACAACAGTGCGTGGACCTTTAACGTATTATTTGGAGTTATTGCCGCCATAAGTCTGGCCTTAATTGCGCCACTAGTTGCTGATTTCTATCAAGATCAACGGCTACAGCAAGTGCTTTACGTTATGGCCTTTGTCAGCTTGCTGTCGGGCTTTCATAATATTAGTGTTATTAACTTTCAGAGAAATTTAAATTTCCGTAAAGAGCTGCAACTGCAGCTTGTTCCTAAAATTATCAGTTTTGTCATCACCCTAAGCCTGGCATTTGTATTGCGTAATTACTGGGCACTTGTGCTCGGTGTACTTAGTAACAAACTTGTTGTTGTAGTTTACAGCTATATAATGCATCCCTACCGACCAAAAATCTGCTTTAAATCTTTTAATAAGTTGTTTAAATTCTCCCGTTGGCTGCTGTTAAATAACGTGGTTGATTTTATTAATGACAGAGTAAGTCAATTAATAGTCGGTAAGGCACTATCTCCCTCTTCTCTCGGCTTTCTTTCCTTAAGTCAAGAAATTGGCCAATTACCGACTTCACATATGGCAATTCCTATAAATGTCGCTACTTTTCCGGTTTACTCCAAGTTTCAGGATAATCTTGTTGAGCTTAAAAAAGCTTATCTAAATACAGTCGCATTAACTGCCAGCTTGACCATTCCCGCCTCAATTGGCATTGCCATGGTGGCGCCATTATTGGTTGGTGTGTTATTGGGCGACCAATGGTTGAGCATGATACCGTTGCTGCAGTTGCTGGCGCTGGCCAATATGTTTTTTAGCATCACCTCTAACAACAGTTATATTTATCTGGCGACCGGCAAACCACAAATCTCTTTCGTTATCAATTTCTTCCGCTTAGCAGTATTTTTTTCGCTGTTTATTCCACTACTCGAATATAATGGTTTAATTGGTATAGGCCAGGCTAGGCTGGGGTCAACCTTGCTAATGGTACTTATTGTACAAGCTGCGGTAATCCGCTTTTTAACACTTCCGATTCTGCCATTACTAAGTGCCTTTATACGCCCGGTTTCAGCAGGACTGCTGATGGCACTGGCAGTTTGGACAGTGCAGCTTACGATTACCTTACCATTGCCGATTTTACAACTACTATTAGAAACGTTGACCGGTGTAGTAAGTTACGGCCTGGTCACCTTGGTGATCTGGCACCTGCAGGGCTACCCAGAAGGGTTTGAACATAATATTTTCAGCCGTTTGCGCCTCACTAACTTTCCGCCAAAGTCTGGTAGCACCTCGCTATGAATCGCCATTAGTTTCCAAGGCACCTCTTAGTTAGATAAACACAAAGAGAGGTGTATAGATTAGTGAAGTCACAATTAAGTTTCATAAGGTTGGTGTAAACATAAAAAGTAATTGATACACACACTCCCAGTTTTTAATGTTACCAACTTAAGCCTTTTGTTGCTAACCGCTGGCGCAACGTAGGTACCGGATAGTCTAATTCATATGCACGTTTAGCATAAACTACTGCAGCTTCGGCTCTGTTAGCCTCCATTAAATACCAGCCTAGAAAGTAGTTAAGCTCTGCCGATTCATTTAACAAAAGCTCAGGTGCTTGTTGCAAAGCTGCAATAGCTTGCTCCAGCTGATTTTCTTTTTTCAGGTAATAGGCAAGTGCAGTGTAAGCCAGTGAATGAGTGGGATGAGTAGTAGTCAGCCGCTTTAATGTAGTAAAGGCTTCTATTTTATTATTATTTAAATATTGGGCTCGGGCATAATCTACATAAATTTCTGGATACCATTCGTGGTTTTGTGGAATACGAGCAACTGTAAAATTGATTTCCTTAGCAGCTCTTATTAAGTTTTCTTCCCGCTCCTTACCAGATGTGCTATTAGCTCTGTGCAACAGGATTAACCCGGCACAATAGTGCCATGCGCCACCGGCTTCTTCCCCAAAGCGTTTCATGTCCGCATTTTGTCGGGGCGCCATATTTTGATAAAAACCAGATTTTTTCCCAGCCCCGCTAACGGAAAATGCTATTTTACAGCGCTCATCCCAAGTGTTGAACTCGCTTTCTGACAAAGAAAAATTAAATGCTAAAGCTTGAAAAGCTGACAAAAAACCAAAAGCAACCAAGAATAATCGCTTCATTTCTACATCCCTGTTAGTTATGCTGTGAGGAAAGTATAACCAGACATTTGTTACTGTACCAGTCGCTGTTGCTGCATCAGCTCAGTTAAACGCTTTAGTTTTATTAACGTTAGCGCTAGGATACCCAACGGGTGATAAACAACACAGGGAATGTAAGGTGTCACTGAAAAAACTCTTAGTGGCAGGTGGCTGCCTGCGTGAAAACGGATTTGAGCTGGGCGAAGGCAAGTACTTTGGAAAAGCAAGCCTGTTATTGCTTGATTTACACACAGGTAAGTTTCAGACACAATTAAGTAAAATCGACGGTGGAAAACACTACCCACTCGAGCACCCAAATTTACAATATACCGCGCCGTGTCTTGATGGTGAAACGTTGTGGTTGCCAACAGACACTGAAATATTCGCCTATCACCTACCGGGTATGCGTCAATTAGCCTGCTACTCTCACCCTTGCTTCCACAATATTCACTCGGTACATCTGTTTGATGACGAACTGGTAGTAACGTCTACTGGTATTGATAATATCGTTGTGCTTTGTCCTACAACTGGAGCGATTAAGAGAATTATAAACACCGAGGGCAAAGATCCGTGGCATCGGTTCGATGCTAAAACAGACTATCGACTGATGCATTCAACCCGGCCGCATGATAGCCATCCTAACTACGTATTTAAACTAGACAACAAGCTCTGGGTCACACGCTGCACCCATGACGATGCAGTTTGCTTGAATGATGTTACTGATCGAATTGATGTTGCCCATCAGGACGAAATCAGTGTTCATGACGGCATTTGGTGGCACAATAAACTGGTATTTACCCGGGTGGATGGCTACCTGGTGATTGTTGACCCGACAAGCCGCAAAGTGATTGATAAACACGACCCATTCGCCAATGAACGTAACCGGCCTCTTGGCTGGTGTCGCGGTTTAATGGTTGATAACGATATTTTCTACATTGGTTATTCAAAGCTTAGAAAAACCAAACTGATGTCAAAATTAAAATTTATTAGTCAGGGTAATTTTAAGTATATGGATGGTAACGAGGCATTAGTAGTTGCATATGACATAAGCAAAAAGAAAGTCATCAACTCCTATAACATTCCGGCAGGTATGTTAGATGCTATATACGGTATACTGCCCTATCGTCACCAGTAAACCCGACCAAAGAGTTTGGTGTCGGTATATGAATATTTAAATACAAGGATTGCAGGAAAACACAATGGAATCGAATGCGCGAATTGCCATAGCAGGCTGCCCCGAAGTGCATATTGCCGCCCACTCCAGGTTGGATATAGCCAAAGACAACCACAATGCGGTTGCGATACTTGGAAGGCCGCGCTGGCAGCAGCAAGCAGTTAATGCCGAGACAATAAAACAACTGCTAGCGGACAACGACTTGCCTACACTGTACCAGCAGCTAGCTGGTGATTTTTTTATGCTTGTGGTGCAAACAGGTAAGCCGGTATTACTCGTAAATGACATTATGGGTATTCAGAGCTGCTACTACAGCCTGCAAAACGGCAGCTTATTTATTGCGGCAGGTTTAAAAGCATTAAAACAGCTTGGCGCAACAGGAGTTTTAAATAAACAGGCTATTTATCATTACGTGTATTTTCATTGCATACCGGCTCCGGATACTATTTATCAGCAGGTATTTAAATTAGAGCCTGCCAACCTTATTGCAATAACCGCAAATGAAATTGGCCAGGCTACGCTGCTTTATAGCCCCGATTTTAAAGTAAGCACGGCAACAGCCAGCGCATTGCAACAAAAATGCTTAGTCGAACTAGAACAGGCGGTACGACATAATGTTGAGCCGAATTGCGGTGCCTTTTTAAGTGGCGGTTTAGACAGTTCAACCGTTGCCGGCATGCTGGCTAAACATAGCCAGAGCAGTGGCGAAAACGCCAAAACTTACTCTATCGGTTTTAAAGCAAAGGGCTATGATGAAACTGAATATGCGCTGATTACCGCTAAACATTTTAATACCCAACATCAGGTACATTATTTAACCCCGGAACAAGCAGCCGATGCTTTTGTAAAAGTTGCCCAGTATTTCGATGAACCTTTTGGCAATTCATCTGCGATGGCGGCATATTTTTGTGCCCGCTTTGCCAAAGAAGATGGCCGCACTTTACTATTGGCTGGCGATGGCGGCGATGAACTGTTTGCGGGAAACAGCCGCTATGCCAAACAAAAAGTGTTTGAGACCTTTGCTAATGCGCCTAGACCATTGCAATCACTCGCAAGATCAATTTTTGTAAAAACACCACTGGCAAGCTTGCCGGGCTTTAAAAAAGTCGCCAGCTATATTCGTCAGGCAGATGAACAACTGCCAATGCGACTACAAAACTATAATTTTATTAATCAGTTTGGTGCGAGCGCCATATTTACCGAAGCGTTTTTAGCCGATATAGATACAAGCAGGCCTGAAAAGCTGCTAAAGCAGCGCTACCAGCAATGCCAGAGCCTGCACCCAGTGGATAAAATGCTGTTTCTTGACTGGAAGTTTACTTTGGCCGATAACGATTTGGTGAAAGTAAGCAAAATGTGTGAATTGGCAGGCATTGAAGTGCGTTACCCATTGCTGGATAAAGCGTTAGTAGACTTCAGCTGCGGGGTGGCAGCCGACATAAAGCTACCTGGCCAGAAATTGCGGGATTTTTACAAAAAAAGCTGCAAGGTTTTTTTGGCTGAAGAAACATTAACGAAAGAAAAACACGGTTTTGGTTTACCCTTTGGGGTCTGGCTAAAAGACAACGCCCGGCTGAAAGCGCTGGCGTTAGAAGCACTAAATGCGTTTCGGCAACGCAATATCGTTAAAACCAGTCTAATTGATGCTGTTATTGATGCTCATACCAATAGCCATGCCAGCTACTATGGTGAGCTTATCTGGATTTTAGTGGTTCTAGAGCTTTGGTTACAGGCTGAAGAACAAGGGTTAAACCATGATGCATAAGCTGTTGCAGCAAGCGGGGAAGCTATTCGGCCGTAATAAGCTTAGTATTCTTATTTACCATCAGGTACTGACTGAATATGATCCTATGCGCCCCAGCGAGCCGACCGCAGAGATATTTGACTGGCATATGCGCCTACTACGCCGCTATTTCACGCCGTTATCACTTGACGACGCGCTGCAACATTTACAGCAAAATACCCTGCCCGCCAATGCCGTTTGTGTCACTTTTGATGATGGCTACCTGAATAATTTGACTATCGCCCAGCCAGTTTTAGCCCGATATCAAATTCCAGCTACGGTATATGTTGCCACAGGCTTTAGCCATGGCACTAATATGTGGAATGACCGGCTTATTTATTTATTTGCCGATAAAAAACGCCAGCAATTATCTCTGGGTGATGAGCAGGTTAAGATAGCTAACGATATTGACCGCCGGGAAAAAGCGCAGCAATGGCTGAAAAAGCTAAAGTACCTGCCAATTGCCGATCGTTTGGCTAAAATTGACGGTTTTTATCAGCAAAATAACGCGAAAGAGCAAGCTCCCCTGATGATGACACCAGATCAAATTAAGCAATTGTCGGATAGTGGCGTAACCATTGGCGCCCACACGGTTAACCACCCTATTTTAAAAGTACTATCCGAAACACAGCAGTTGGAAGAAATATCTCAGTCGAGACAGCAGCTGGAAACCTGGTTAGGCTGCGAAATCAAACACTTTGCTTACCCGAATGGTGTTGCTGGCAGGGATTTTGATGACACAACAACAGCCCTGGTAAAGCAAACTGATTTTCAGACTGCAGTGGTAACGAACAGCGGTGTATCAAGCGCCGGCACATCACCGTATAAGCTAAAACGCTTTACTCCCTGGGACACTACCGCTCTGAAGTTTCATGCCCGCCTTATCAATAATATGCGCCAGGCACATGATTAAATGGTGATACTGATGCTGGCGAAGTTTAAACGTACCTATGAAGAACATGGGGCTACAGAAACACTGCCGCACATACTTGACCGGGTACTTGCCTTGTTTTCTCTTGCCGAATTGCGCCATTTTTTCTTTACGTGCCTTTCGTTGTTTAGACGGTTTTCTTTCAAAAGATGAGCAAGAATCGACAGCACACTGTAAAAATTTATCCGGTAGAATATACTTTGCCAGAAGAGCTACAAAAATGGCTTAATAAAAATACAGCGCATACTATCTTTGCCTCTTTCGAGTGGTTTGTTGAATTGTCTAAATTTAAAAAGCTATATGGCTGCAACAAAGATACTGAATTTTTTTGGCTGTTTATTTTTGAATCAGATGTTCTGTGTTTGGCCGCGCCTCTGGAAAAATGCGACAAAAAACTTAGGATAATTTCAAACTTTTATACTCCTTTTACCGAATTATTTTTCGATAATACGGTGTTAACAGCCGAACAGGCTTGGACACTTTTATTAACACAGTTAAATGTCGCCTGTAAAAACTGGCGAAGCCTGGAAATAGCGCCCTTAATTTCAGAGCAGTTCAAGGCGATTTCAGATGTGTCTGGTGCAACTGCGGTTTCACTATTTAAATATCCGTTGTCAGTTAACTACTGTACTGATTACCCAGATTTCGCGACTTACTGGAAGAGTCGTTCATCACGTTTAAAAAACACATACAAGAGAAGACTTAACACGCTTTCAAAGCAGAACTTTTCGATTGATGTATACGCAAAGGTTACCGATGAGATTAAGCAGGAATACTGGCAGATATACCAACAAAGCTGGAAAATTCAGGAACCATCCACTGACTTTATTAACTGGCTTATGCAGTGGGCCGATGGTAAGCAGCAATTTAGGTTAGGCTTACTCCGCATTAACGGCATACCAGCTGCATTCCAGCTATGGTTATTGGATGGTGCAACAGCTTACATCTTTAAGTTGGCACAGGACAAACAGTTTGATACCTTTTCTCCGGGTACTATATTGACCAAATATATGATAGAGCAGCTGTCTGAAAGCGATGCCATTCGGTTTATCGATTTTCTGCTTGGTGATGATGCTTTTAAAGCGTTGTGGATGGATAACAAAAAAAACATCATTGGTGTGGAAATTATTAATCAAATTACCGTTACCGGAAAATTACTGATTTCGATGTATAAGCTACGTGATTTCATTAAGAAAACCACGGGTATTATTTTTTCACGAAACAAAGTCGTTGAGCATCACAGCAGAGTCGATGATGAGTAACCTGATACTGCAACAAACAGGCTTTTATTCTATGCCATCAGGTAAGCTGTTTGTTAGAATTGATAAAGCGCCAGTCACAGTATCAGCTGTGGTCATACTCCCTCCTTTCGCCGAAGAAATGAACAAAAGCCGCCATCTCCTTAGCACCGTAATGCGCAGACTGGCGGCCAACGGCTTGAGCTGTTACATGCTTGACAACTATGGCACCGGTGATAGCGAGGGCGATCTAGACGATGCTACAACGGCTATCTGGCGTGCTGATTTACAGAAGCTGCTGGCGACATTGGCTTCCGAAGGTTACGGCAAAGTAAGCTTTGTAGCGATTCGCTTTGGTGCGCTGCAATTGTTTGATTTACTGAACCAAGCCACATTGCCTTTGCCGGTAGAGCAAATTGTATTTTGGCAGCCCATATTTGATATAGCTAAATTCTGGCAGCAGTTCAGCCGAATAAAAGTAGCTGAAATAATGGCAAGTGGAAGTAAAAGCAGCCAGAAAGAGCTTGAACAACAACTATTAGCAGGGCAATGCATAGAAATAGCCGGCTATCCGATTAGCCCGGCGTTTTATCACAGCCTGCAACTTATGAATACTGCTCTGCCTGCGTTGCTGTCAGACATTACTTTAAGCTGGTTTGAAACCTCACAGCTGGACACCATTGCCCTGCCGGTGCAAAAAATGCTGCAGCAGTTACAACAACAAACAAAAATAAACTTTGTACCGCTAAAAACTGAACCCTATTGGCAAACAACAGAACTGGCCAGTGCTGATGAGCTTATTGCAGCAACGGTAAGGCAGTTAAGCGGAGACAGTGTATGAAAGAGCGCTATATCAGCATAGCGAGCGGCAACGTTACTCTTAGTGCCATTTTGCATACACCAGCTAAGGATAATGCCACCGACACGCATGATACCGGTGTATTGATTATTGTTGGCGGGCCCCAATACCGGGTAGGTAGCCATCGCCAGTTTGTAAAATTAAGCCGTTTTTTGGCGATGCATCATATTCCATCCATGCGCTTAGACAGCAGCGGTATGGGTGATAGTAGTGGCAAAAGAGTCGCATTTTACCAACAAGATACGGATATTGAAGCGGCAATAACTTCTTTTTTACAACATTGCCCGCAGCTGAGTAACGTGGTGCTATGGGGACTGTGTGATGCCGCCAGCGCCATTTTACTGCAACTTAACCAGCACGACCCACGCATCAGTGGCGCAATACTATTAAACCCCCTGGTACGCCAACAGCATAACCACGCCACTGTTATGCTGAAACACTATTACTTAAAACGGCTGTTTAACCGCCAGTTTTGGCGCAAAATGCTCGGCGGCGATCTGTTACTGCGACTCAGTATTAGTGAACTATGGCTGGCGTTTAAACAGCGGAATGCTAAACAAGCACCCGACACTCAATTGCTAATGACCAATGAGCGAAACTATGTGCCTTTAATGTTGCACGGCTGGCAGCAATTTAACGGCCATGTGCTGGTCATCACCAGCGGTAACGATTTAACCGCGCAAGAATTTTTGCAGCTGTGTACCAGCGACAGTGCCTGGGGAAACTGCCTGCAAAGTGCACAGCAACAGCATATTGCACCCGCTAACCACACTTTTGCCAGCAAAGAATGGCGCACGCAGGTTGAGCAATACAGTGCAGATTTTGTGTTGCATAAAGCTAAATAACAACACCAGCCCGCTGCATTGGCTAATTACGTTAACCGATGCGGCCGGATGCTGGCGCTGAGCAGCAATAAAGCAAAATACAACATCGCCATGCGGCCGCCATCTATAACACTATCAAACAAGCCGACCAGCAAAACGCCTAACAAGGCCAGTGCAACAGTGCTGCCGGTTTGGCTGTAATGCGTTTTACTAAACCATTGCTGCATAAGTACCACAGCAGTTAAGCCGCTCCAGAGTAACAAGCCAATAAGGCCCATTTCGAACAATTGCATCGGCCACAAGCCTTTTACATGGTAGGGCATGTGATGCCTGTCACTGCTAAAAAACCAGTGGCGCATTTGTTCGCTAAAATTACTGTTGCTAAGCAGATTAGCCTGCAAACTGTCAGCTAATTGCAACGACTCCAGCACCATTTCAGTATCACGGTTGCTGATAGCTAGTGAGAAAGTCTTGCTGGTTAAACTATCAGTAATTGCGGAAGAAAACGGGTTGTCTGCAAACTGAATACTGTATTGGCCTACGCCGTCAGAAGCGCCTTTAACCGTTAACGAACCACGGCTGCATTTGCCATGATATAACAGCTGTTTATCACATATCTCTGCCAGTAACTTAATATCGCTGTTATGCCGCAAGTTTAACTGCAGCGCTATATTGCCAACCGGGCGGGCTATTTGCTGCGTAATGCGAAACACTTCGCCATAGCCATGTATATGGCTGCCGCTTTTTAAATACAGTGCGTTGCCCTGTTGTAATGGAAGCAAGGATAAAACAGCGACCTGGTCATCAATGTCACCGCGCTCGCGGTTTAGTGGCACGAAACGGCCCACCCCGCTACCGAGCCAAATATCGTTTTTTGCCGGCATCGCCTGTATCGCTTTATCCCAATGCTCAAAGCGCCCTTGCAGATCTTTATCTGTGGTGGAAAAACGACTATCGACATAGCTACTGTTAAAAAACATCGCCAGCACTATCACCACGCCCGAAACCGCTGCCCACAGCGCAAAACTTAACGCTGTGGGCATTTTTTCTGTGTGACCAAACGGCAGAAAAGTCACCGCCAGCACTAATGGCAGCAACAACAACCCGGGTAGCTGTGCAGAGGTTAAACGGTAATCTGACCAATACCAGCATATCGCCGTGGTTAACAGCGCCAGTGCCATAAAACAAAACGCTAGCAGCGCATCAACAAGCTTGCTGCCTCCACGCAGACATCTAAGGTACAACAAGCCCGCTGAAGCCAACCAACACAGTGCGTAAAAGCCATATACCGGTTTTCCCACACCGGCGAGCCAAAAAAGCGCTGCGGCTACAATAACCGCGGCTGCAAAGCCGGTTGCGGCAAAAGAGCGTTCAAAGGTGTCGCTGACAGCGACAAATGTGAACACTAAAAGCACTAAGCCTGAAATAGCCAATAACACACGGTAGCCGCCATAAGGAAATAACCATAAGCCGCCAGTGATAGCCAAAATAGCAACCGCTAGCATGGCGAATAAGCGCTGCTTATTTTCCGGCAGTAACTGGCGGCCAGCAGCTTTTAACCTGGTGTACTGCAGCGAAACAAAGAGCCCGGCAACGATAAATGCCGCCAGATAAACGCCACGAGAAAAGGTGGTCAGGGCGACATAACCAAACAAACACAGCAGTAGCACGAACAGAACTTTGTCAACCTGGGTTTTGGCATTCATTAACCCGAGCATAATAAATGGTAAACTCAATGCCAGATAGGCATCTAAGGTTGCCCCCCCGGTATGCATTTCCCAGAACCAGGCTGTTGTGCGGTAATCTGTGGTCAGGTTTAATAAACCGGTGAAATGCCAGCGCTCAAATAAGCAGCCCAGCATTACCGCCAAAGCACCCAAGGCAAAACCGACTATCAGCGCACGCTGAAAACGCGGCCAGTCGGCAGAGAGATAACGACAGCAAAAATAAAAACACAGCGCGGAAAACAGCGCCTTGCCAATTCGCAACGGCCCGCCCTGATCTTCATAGTTGGTAAAGTAAACTGCTTCGTTAGCAGGCAACAAATGATAACCTTTTATAAGTGCCATAAGTTGCCAGCCAAATGCCAGCAGCATGATCACTGCGATACCGCGGTGCCACTGCAAATTCATTAGAGGGCCGGGCAAACCGTGACGAAACAAATGTAAAACTAAGCCTAACACATAGCCCCATAAGGCCAGGTCAAACTCCTCTATCACCATGGCGCCGGTCCATTTCGTCAGGCTTAACCATGGCACGCAGCAAAGCCAGATCATCAGCCCGCTATAAGGCCTGAAATAACCCAATACACTGAATATGCCAACAAAGAAAAAAGAGAAGCTGATCACGCTGAGGTATAGCGGACTCGTCACAACTAAGGCAGTCAGAACAGCCGCCGCTAATATTAACAGCGGCAACAACGCAACGCGGGTTGAATGTTGAAGCATGCTACGTTCCTTGTAATGCTTTGCACCAGGTATTTAGGTTTAGACACATCAGAATACCACGTCGACGTCAGTGTTCAACATACGACATGAGCAAGCGCTGCAAGAGTATTGAGCAAAACATATCAAACGACTTGTAGCAGTAGCAGGTTTAAAAAAATCAAAGCCTTGCTGACGACTTTGTTTTATACTTTTGCCATTGGAGCAATAACTGGCAGGAAGCTGTGCTGTATACTTTGTTAAAACGACTTCTTATCACGTTTTTTTCAGTGTTTATTCTGGCCATACTGCTGTTTTTCGTTATTTCTTCAGCGGAAAAAATTCAGCCCCGTAGCTTAGTAAGTAACGATGTATTGCTATCTCAACAAGTGCTAAGCGACACCCTAGCCCAGCTACGTAACAACAGCGGTCATATTGAGCTGGTGTTTAAGCAACCTGAACTAGATGCATTAATGAATGTCGCCAGCTATGCCCTGCCAGGAGCCCGCTTTGACGGTGTCATTAATCGTTACGGCGTCGCCTTAAGCGGCCACGCGCCCTTGCTGTCGACCGGTCGCACCGTGCGGGTAGCTTGCCTACTCTTGCTAGATAACAACCGTTTTAGTATTAACCGCTGCCAGTTGGGTAAACTGCCGGTACCAGGCATGCTGGCCAATTGGTTATTGCGCTGGACGCTGCGAAATGTAGTGGCAAGCCCGGCCGATGAGCAGCTATTATCCCTGTTTGCCAAAGGCCGGCTGGATGATGAGCAACTGAGCTTTATTGACAAACAGGCCAGCCCGATTGTGCTTAACCTGCAACCCGCCTTATACAACCCAGTCGCACTGTTGCAAACCGATGTCGCTTTAGCACCCGATGTGATGTTTTATCTTAAGCAACTCGACCAATTGCAGCGCCAGTATCCGCGTGAACGCCGGCTGGCGTTTTTTG
This sequence comes from Rheinheimera maricola, assembly GCF_016918075.2. GTDB lineage: Bacteria > Pseudomonadota > Gammaproteobacteria > Enterobacterales > Alteromonadaceae > Alishewanella > Alishewanella maricola_A. Next base: position 72,613 of record NZ_JAERPS020000003.1, read on the forward strand.
CATTGAATGTGCTAAATACCGCACATCAACGCCGCGACAGAAATAGCAATGACAATACCATAAGCACCTACCATAACGCCGCTTGGGCGCTGATTGTAGCCTTTGGTAACCGTAAGTTTATCCATTACGCCAATGCCGCAATTACCATTAATAAGGTACCAAAATTTGGCCCGGCACTATTGAGTGGCCGGCATGATTTGGCGCAACATTTTTTATACTCGGCGGCGATTAAGCTCATTAGTTCGGCACAATTATCTACACAGATTGGCAATTTAAAAGAACTTATGGATGCCGCTGCAGGTGGCTCTGGCTTTAGTTTTGTTGATTTAGCCGCCGACCGCGCCGGCATCGCGTTTGCTACACAGCTTGATAGCTTGCAGCATGCTAATCTGCCGCTATACAACAGCATTAGCTTTGAGCAGGCCATAATACCGCATCTGCATGATTTACCCGAAGGCTTAACCGAGCAGCAACTAGAGCTACAATACGGCGGCCACGACGGTGTGGGTTTTAAGCAACTGGAGCGGGATATTATGGCGCGAATTGCGGCGCTGCCATTGTATCGCAGCACACTGGCAACAAGCGCAGACGCTATGTAAGTCGGCGCTTAGACAACATCACGCAAGCGCTAATCAGATTGATATAAAGGATTATAAAAATGCTGTTTAACTCTGTAGAGTTTTTGTTCTTTTTCCTGCCACTTACGTTATTGCTATATCACTTGCTGCGTCATCACGTGTCAGTACAAAGTGCACTATTTTTGCTGATTATTGCCTCGCTGTTTTTTTATGCCTGGTGGCAACCCGCCTATTTAATCTTGCTTACGGCCTCCGTATTAAGCAATTATTTTATTGCCAAAGCAATTTATCGCTATCGTAAAAACTGGCTAACTGCGCTTGGTGTGTGCTTAAACCTGGCAGTGATTGGCTATTATAAATACAGCGTATTTTTTGTTAATAATCTGGCTATGCTAAGCGGTGCTGACTGGCAAGTTGAACAAATCTTACTGCCGCTGGCGATTTCATTTTTTACCTTTCAGCAGATTGCTTATCTGATTGACGTACAACGTCATCAGGTGATTGAACCCAGCTTCAGCAAATACGTGCTATTCGTCTGCTTTTTTCCGCAATTGATTGCCGGCCCGATAGTGCATCATAGTGAAATGATGCCGCAGTTTCGTCAGCAAGTCGCCATTTCCAGCCGCCACTTTGCCGTTGGTTTAAGTATATTTAGTATCGGTTTATTCAAAAAAACCGTGCTGGCCGATGGCATAGCCGTATATGCTAACCCGGTATTTCAACAAGCCGAGCAAGGCATAACGCCTGACTTCTTCACCGCCTGGGGCGGTGCCCTGGCCTACACCTTTCAGCTGTATTTTGATTTTTCCGGCTATTCAGATATGGCCATTGGCTTGGCATTACTCTTTGGTATCGCGCTGCCACTTAACTTCAACTCCCCGTATAAAGCATTGAATATCGTCGATTTTTGGCGGCGTTGGCATATTACCTTGTCGCGGTTTTTACGTGATTATCTGTACATCAGTTTAGGCGGTAACCGTTTTGGTTTTATCCGTCGTTACAGCAATTTGTTTATTACCATGGTACTTGGCGGCTTGTGGCATGGTGCGGGCTGGAATTTTCTAATCTGGGGTGCGCTACATGGCAGCTATTTGGTGGTAAATCATAGCTTTAGCCATATCCGCCAGCGTTATTTGGTGTTTATTAAAGATGGCTGGTTCGCACCTTTGGCCTGGAGCCTTACCTTTATTGCTGTTGTTGTCGGCTGGGTGTTTTTCCGTGCTCCAAGCCTGGATGGCGCTTTACTGATGCTCAGTGCAATGAGTGGCGCTGAAGGCATTAGCTTACCGGCAGGTATAATGGTACAACTTGGCTTTTTATCCCCCCTGTTGCAATGGTTAAATGTTGGCTCCTACCTGGGCGGTGGCATGGTATTTATTGAAACCTGGCTTTGGATCATCGCTTTACTTAGCATTTCGTTATTTTTTCCCAATGTGCTACAGCTTTTCTACCAGCAATTACCCGAACAAACGCGCAAAGGCGTCAGTGTGACAGATGCCGAGCTGCAGTGGCAACCATCAGCAACCTGGGCATTGGCCATTAGCCTATTGTTTATTGTCGCGGTGTCGACATTGGGTCGCGTTAGCGAATTTTTATACTTTAATTTTTAATGGGTATTAGCAATGAAACACTATTTAAAGCTTGTCGGGCTATTTGTTGTTATTGGCTTGCTGGTACTGTGTGCAACGAGCTACTTACTTGATCCTTACGGTATTTACGCTAATAAAGACGGTGCCTTTGCACGTAAAGTTGCCGCGGCAGACAAAGGCCGTACGGTTAAGCCCTATCAGGCATTAAATAGCGCGCCTTATACGCTGTTAGTCGGTAATTCAAGAGTTGAAATTGGCATGCCGGCTGAACACGCGTTTTATCAAGGTAAACCGGCCTACAATATGGGCCTGCCAGGGGCCAGCGTCAGTATGCAATATGCTTATGCCATGCATGCCGTAGAGCACAATAACTCAGTGAAGCAAGTGGTAATAGCCGTAGACTTTTTAGATTTTACTTCAGCGGCTGATAATATTGCCAGCACCCCAGATAACAGTGGCTGGCAATGGCGGCTGCAGGGGCTGAATTCGGACAGCTTTGCAGATAAACGCCGCTATATCGCCGAGCGGATAAGCTTGCTGTTCTCGCTATCAGCATTAACCGACAGTGTAAAAACGGTGCTGGCGCAACAAAGTAACGTTAACGCGTTAAATCGTTTTGGTTTTAACGATGGCAGGGTGTACCACTTCCATGTCGGAAATGAGGGTTTTGCCGCTTTGTACCAACAAAAAGCCCATGAAATGCAGCAGCGTTTAAGTGCACGACAATGGGTTTTTAATCAGCAAAGTTACCACCTCAACGAGCTGGACCACTTTATAACCCGGCTAAAAAAACAAAATATTGCCGTGTACCTGATGATAAATCCCTATCAACAGCCTTATCTGGACTTGCTTAGCCAGCACAAGCTTGACCAACACCTTGCCAACTGGAAACACCAGATGGCCCAGTTGTCAGCAAGGCACCAGCTGCCACTATTTGACTTTGCTATTGCATCTCCGATGGTTACTGAGATTGTTGATCTGAAGAGCAAAAACGCACTAGACAGCCCTTATTTTTGGGAACCGGCACACTATCGGCCGGCGTTTGGTGATTTCATACTATCAACGATACAAACTAGTGACTGCAGACAACTCTGCAATATTCTTATCGATAAAAATTAGATTAAAGTAACCTAAGACCAACTAAAAATCATCCAGTAGTACTTACCAGCATTAAACTGCTGCCTATCTGTTTTACGCCTCGTTGCACTTCGTCTGACAGCTGCTTTCGGCATATGCACGCTGATTTAAGCAGTCTGTCCTCATTGCCTTGGGTAGAACTGTATTTAGTAACAAAGGGATAGTAGTATTAGCCTCAATACTGTCTGGTTCATGCAAATAGTAGGTTTGGCGCCGAGCATCAAACAATTTACCTAGCCAGGTTGTGCCAAGACGTGGCATACCAAATAACAATATTACCTGGTGAAGAGTCATCAACTTGTCATTTTAAACTCGATTCTGGCTGAATTCATACCGAGCGTTTAGCGCGGTCAAAACTGGAAATAAATAAAAGGCGCTTCGGCTGACCCCAATGTGATTAAGCCATACAGTAGCACCAGCAATGCCGGCGCTTTTATAAGTTGTGGCAACGCCAAATAACGCTGTTGCCAACGGGTTAGCGTTTGTGGCGGAATACCGTGTAACATGACAGCCGCCAACAGTGATATGCCACCAACAGTAGTAAGCTGAAATGGCAAATGCGTATTGTGCCAGATTGCCAACATATAACCTGCCGCGTGTTGCAAATCTTCCGCGCGAAACATTACCCTTAGCAGGCAAACCAGGATAAATGTTCTGGTCACCGCCAATACCCAGCGCCAACCTGATTGTGGCAACAACCAGCCTTTATTACGCATAAAGCGCTCTAAAGCAACTAAGGCACCATGACACAGGCCGTACAACAAAAAATTCCAGCCTGCACCATGCCATAATCCTATCGCCACGAACGTCAGCACCAGATTAATGTAAACATTACCCCGTTTGCTTCCGCCTAACCCGTAGTACAGATAGTCGCGAAAAAATGACGACATTGAAATATGCCAACGTTGCCAAAAATTTGAAATGCTGTCGGCTAAATAAGGCCGGTTAAAGTTAACAGGCAGTTGATAACCAAGTAACCGGGCACAACCACGAGCAATATCGGTATAAGCCGAAAAATCGAGATAAACCTGAAAGCTATAGCCAATAAGGGCAAGTACTAAAAAAACCGACGAATTGTTGCTGTAATTTGTAAAAGCTGGATCAACCAGGTGCAACGCTAGAACATCAGCTAACAGAACTTTTTTTATCAGTCCCTGCACAATCAACATCACGCCTTCCTGCTGCGCACTGCTATTAACTTCAGTGTTATGTGCTAGTTGCGGCAGAAAGTAACTGGCACGCACTATTGGACCTGCAACTAACTGCGGAAAAAACGAGACAAAAAGTGCAAAGTCAGACACGGATGAAATAGGTTCTAACTCGCCGCGATAAATATCTATGGTGTAAGAAAGCGCCTGAAAGGTATAAAACGAAATGCCCACAGGCAAAAGTATATGCAAGATATTAATATGTGATGACATGCCAAGCATAGCTGACACTACATCAATATTTGCTAAGAAGAAATTAAAGTATTTAAATAACCCCAGCACACCAAGACTGAATAATAATGATATGGACAGCCAGAATTTGGGCCGCCCTGAAATACTGATTTGTCGGCCGCAATAGAAATTAACCACTGTCATGACAAACAACAAAGCACCAAAACGCCAATCCCAGCTCATGTAAAACCAATAACTTGCTACGATTAAAATGGCCTTTTTCCGGTTGTTATTTCGCATAAGCCGCAGTAATACTAATAGCGCAATTAAAAACACATAAAAATGTAGCGAGGTAAAACTCATGGTTGCAGCTGCTCTAATTGCGATAACTTGTGTGCCAGTGTTTTTGCCATAGCATGTTCACCCTCAGCAGAAAAATGAACGCTGTCTACAAAGTAGCGCCGTCCACCCGGAACATCTTTAGATAAACTGACATAATGCACGTTAGTATAATTAGTCGAGATGCCTGACAACACTTTGTTATAACTGTTGAAAACTTGAGAGAACTGCGCTACCGATAAACAAGGTGTGTAATACAATGCTGAGTTAGCCAGTTCTTGTTGCAAATCAAGCGGCTGCTCCGGGCGAAAAGAACGCAAATTTTCAGCTAACAGTATCTGCTTAACGCCCCTGTGCTGTGCAAGTATAAGAATTTGCTGTACCTGGGCCTCATATTGCTGCAAGTAAGGGGTTAAATCTGGCAAAGGTGCATATTTATAAGGTATATATCGTAGGCTGGTGCTATTTTTTAGCAGCAAATCCACTGTTAAGAGCCATTTAGGAGCTTGTAACTGCGGTAAACTGTAGTTTTTCTTAGCCGTTTTGGTCCTGCATAAACGGCTAATGTCATTACTTAAACCAGAATACAAAATCAAAACATCTTCCGATAAACCGGTCAGCAACTGTTCATAAAGCTTATATTGATTATTAATGTCGTTGCCTGGAATCCCGGCATTAATAACATCAAGAATTAATTCAGAATTGTAGCGCTGCAGTATCGAAGGAAAGGTTTCACTATTCGTTCTTGCATAAGCACCAAAAGTGCTTGATGCGCCTAAAACTATAACCCTGGTAGCATTGTCAGACTTAGCGGCAATGGGAGCAGAACGTAATCCCAATTCATTACTTTGCACACTGATACTGCTGCCAGAAAAGTTTATATTTGAAGCAAGCACTTTATAACCATCTTGGTGCACGAATAAACTGGTTGCAGCCTCATCAGACGCCAATGCCGAGGTAAAAATACTGTTCCCGAACTTCAACTGAGCTCGAAACTGCAGCATTACCTCAACAACAACAAACAGTAGTAAAACCAACAGCAGAGTTTTAAAGACCTGACCATCCTTAGCCATAATTTGAACCTTAATTTATACTTTAAACATCATAACAGGATTTCTGCCATATTAGGATGCCCTAGATTCTACCACGTTGCGCTCAGTACCTTTTTAACCTATGTTTTACTTTTCAGTCAACTCTGATCTAATTCCTTACATCGCGCCCCCCCTTTTTTAATTTTAGTCTGTGAGCGTTGAGCATTAGCCTGTCTATAACGCCATCGGCCAGCATGTTGTCGCCAATTGCCTGATACTACTCATCGGTGGGTAACTGGCTGATCATAATGGTTGAGGCATGATAATGTCGATTATCCATGTTCTGCACCAACTAGAGACTTGGTTATAAAACACGGAATTAGGTTTACGATGCTATGTGTTTAGTAGCATAATTGAGCAGTGTCGCGGAGTCGCACTAGCGACTAAAATCCGCATTTAATTTATTAAAAAGGTGAAAGATGGATTCCTTAAGTCTTGCCAAAGACATTATTAAATCATGCCTGCAGCAAGGCGATAATGTAAATGAATTTACAAGGGACACTCAACTAATAGGAGCGTTTCCTGAATTAAATTCACTAACAATTATGACGATGATAACGGCGTTAGAGGAAGAATTGGATTGTGAGATTGCCGATGAAGAACTCAGTGCCGATATATTCGAAACCGTTGGCACTTTAGCTCAATTTATTGAGACAAAATTATAGAACTATGGCTGACTATCATATCCAACCTGGCTTTATTTCTGGCGCACACGGTGACTTATATAAACTTGACGTAATGCCTATTAAAGACATGCGCGCCCAAGTTGTATATTTGCCTCCACATGGTGAAGAACTCAACCGGTGCAGATCATTAATAGCTGCACAAGCCCGTGTATTCGCCTTAAACGGAATAGGTTGTCGGGTTGTTGATTATTTTGGTTCTGGAGATAGTGATGGGGATTTTTCCGAAGGGACTTTGGATATTTGGCAACAAGACCTTGCAACTCAGGTTAGAGAACTAAAAGCGATCTCTTCGGTTCCAGTTTATTTGGTCGGCTTTCGTTTGGGAGCGCTACTTGCTGCATCTTACATAAATGATAATGTTGAAGCAATTAAGGGAGCATTATTTATCCAGCCAGTTGTTCAGGGGAAACAGTATGTCACACAGTTGTTACGGCAGCGCATGGCTGGACAAATGGGGACGGGAGCTACTGTTGAATCTACTGATCAAATGAGAGAATCTATTCTAGCTGGTAATAATTTAGAAATCGGCGGATACGAATTTAACAGTAAACTATTGGTTGATTTGGATAAGTTATCGCTAACAGGTAATGTTAACCTTATAAATCAGGAAATATTTTGGTTGGAGTTCGAACAGAATATCGGTAAAGGTTTATCTATAGGATCACAAAGAGCAGTCGATGGGCTGAAAGACTTGGGAAATAGTGTTGAGACTGAATGCGTATTTGATCCGCCAATTTGGCAATTGCACGAACGTGCTAGTGCCAATAAGAACTTGGAATTTATAAAAAGGGTAGCATTGCAATGGTAAGCGGACAGCAGAAGCAGGCCTTAGTATTTGACTGTCAAGGTGAAAAGCTTGTTGGAATTCTCACCAGGCCAAGAGACCCTTCGGACTCTATTACCACTGCCCTGATCGCGTTACCTGCGGGTGGGCCGCAATACCGGGTCGGCTTAGCTCGACAGTTACTGCAACAGGCTTCTTACCTATGTGAACGTAATATTGCGGTGTTACGATTTGACTATCGCGGTATCGGTGATAGTGAAGGTGTATTTCAAGGATTTCGCTCAGTTGAACCTGATTTACGAGCTGCTATTGACGAACTTAAGTTACAGCTACCGGAGCTAAAAAATGTCATTTTATGGGGTGGTTGCAATGCAGCCTCTGCCATCATGATACTTGCACAGGGGCTCCCTGAGGTTAATGGAATAGTCGTTACCAATCCTTTTTTGGGTGAACATAACTTAGGGCAGCAAGCAAAGTTGCTGCATTTTTATTCAAGAATCAAACAGAAAAGCTTTTGGCGTAAGTTATTATCTGGAAAATATGATTTGGGTTCCTATTTAAAAGGCATCATTCGTTCATTTAAAGGACAATCTGGTACTAAAACCAAACAAAGTGAAAATATTAGTCCATCAAATCCTACTGTAAATAAGCCGGTGAAGATAATTGATGAAATGTTTGATGGCATGACTAAGTATTCAGGTCACTGCTTGTTTCTGCTAAGTGATCGGAGTATTCAAAGTAATGAGTTTAGAGCGCTTCTTAAAAGCTCTAAACCCTGGAGAAAATTGTTCAAGCGACCAAAGACTACTATTGTGAATGTGCAAAATACAGATCAAAACTTTTCTTCTTTGCATAGTCAGCAACAGTTACGGCAATTAACATATGACTGGATTGCCAGTTCAGGATTTTTATAGCTAAGTTAAGTTCTTTAGAGAAATTTAAGTTTACAAATCGAATTTGGGTCGGATGATTCGTTCACTATTATTATTGATGATGGGAGTTATCTTTTCTTTAATGTTAGGGTAAAATAACTGACGCTAAATCGCATTTTGTTTCGACAACCGATGGTGCTAAAAAGCGCGATGTTGTTTGTTTGATCCGTACCAACACTTTTGGACACTTTACTAAGCGAGTACAATCGCTTAACGAGGTGAATAATGTCAACAAAGAAAATCCGCAAAACCCATACCGTTGAATTTAAAGCTGAAGCCCTGAAACTGGCTGATAAGATTGGTGTTGCAGCCACTGCCAGAGAATTAAAACTGCACGAATCTCAGTTATATAGCTGGCGAACTGCGGCGGAAAAAAAGTCTACCACCAGTGAACGAGAGTCGGAGCTTGCTGCTGAAGTTGCCCGTCTGAAGCGCCAGTTGGCTGAGCAGGCAGAGGACTTGGCTATCCTAAAAAAGGCGGCCACCTACTTCGCGAAGAACCAAAAGTAGCCCGGTTTGAGTTTATTCTGGAGCATCAGCACCTGTTCTCGTTAATCAGAATGGTGGCGGTGCTTCAGGTGTCGCGTAGTGGGTATTATGCCTGGCGTAAAAGCGGCCTGACACCAAGCCGCAGGGCTGTGAAGCGTGCCGAGCGTGATGTGCTGATAAAGGAAGCGTTTGACGATTCCAAAGCTCGTAATGGCTCCAGACGTATTCAGGTAGACCTTGCTGAGCATGGCAAGAAACCGGATATCAAAACCATACTGAACAGCATGGAGCGCCAGGGTTTAGTGGCTAAAGCTGCCCGCAAGTTTAAAGTGACGACCGACAGCAAGCATTCGCTGCCAGTAGCCCCAAACTTGCTTGAGCAGGACTTTAGCGCAACAGGTCCGAACCAGAAATGGGTCGGTGATATCACGGTAATACACCCTAAAAATAACTGACGTCAAAAGTAGAATTTTCTCGTAACATAAACGCAGGAGATTCTGCATGAAAACATCAAAATTTAGTGACAGCCAAATCCTGGCAATCTTAAAACAAGCCGAAGCCGGCGCACCTGTGCCAGAGCTGTGCCGTGAGCATGGTATGAGTTCGGCTACCTTCTATAAATGGCGCGCCAAGTTTGGCGGCATGGATGCGTCCATGATGGCTAGATTGAAAGAGCTGGAAACCGAAAATGCCCGGCTTAAAAAGATGTATGCCGAAGAGCGGCTCAAAGCCGAAATCCTCCAAGAGGCCATCGAAAAAAAGTGGTAAAGCCGTCGCGCCGACGGGAGTTGGCGCAAAAGGCGGTGCAAAACCATTCCATTGCTATCAAGTTAGCGTGTGCCTTGTTTGGGCTTAGCGAAACCTGTTATCGCTATCAGGCCAAACTGAGTGACGAGAACGCGCTAATTGCTGACTGGCTGCTTCGGCTAACGACAACGCACCGTAGTTGGGGTTTTGGTATGTGTTTTTACTTTTTACGCAACGTGAAACGCTTTAGTTGGAATCATAAACGGGTGTTGAGGATTTATCGGGAGCTGGAACTTAATCTGCGCATAAAGCCGAAGAAGCGCTTAAAACGTGATAAACCCGATGCACTGGCCGTACCGGAATCGATGAACCAGTGTTGGTCTATGGATTTTATGCATGACCAGCTTGAAGATGGCCGCAGCTTCAGGCTGCTCAATATCATTGATGATTTTAACCGTGAAGGTCTGGCGATTGAGGTCGACTTCTCGCTACCGGCTGAACGCGTTGTCCGCACGCTCAATCAAGTTATTGAATGGCGTGGCAAACCCAAGCAAATACGTAGCGACAATGGCCCGGAATATATCAGTGCTTTACTGGCTGAGTGGGCCGAAAAACATGATGTTGAACTGAAGTTTATCCAACCAGGCAACCCACAGCAAAATGCTTATGTGGAGCGGTATAACCGCACCGTTCGCTACGAATGGCTAAACCAATATTTATTCAGCAGTATTGCCGAAGTGCAAGATCATGCGACAGAATGGCTTTGGTTTTACAATAATGAACGACCAAACAAGGCAATTGGTGGCATACCACCGAAATACAAACAGGCTTTAATAACGCAATCTTCTACTTTTAGCGTCAATTAAAAATGGGTGTATTACCTTTTAACTTGCAAAGACATTGGCCGCTCTACAAACACAAATAAAAAGAATGAAACAACCAGCGTGAACAAGAAGAGTGGGATCCACAGCCAGTAATAGAGGCTGTTGCTGATATAGCTTGATGGTGTAAAGGACTTGAAAATTAAAAAGCAAAAATTGAGGGCTAACCCGTGAATTAAGTAGTAAGAATAGCTCATATTACCCAGCCAGCGAAGTGGCGTGAAGGTTAACCAGTTATATGCAAATGACTGCCGGTTGAAAGCACACAAACACAATAACAGAAACAGTACATAAATTGACAACATTGATAGTGTATAACTAATTTCAAAAACAGTTCTAAAACCGAATAGCATAAGGGCAATCACTAAAAACCTTGTGCCCCCTTGAGCCAGGGTGAATTGATTTTTCGAATATATTTCAAATAGTAAAATGCCTGCAATAAACATTATCATCCGGATTGGGCCACCAAAAAACGTAAAACCAATCAGCAAAGCGGCTGACGAGCAAATCCAAAACCATATCCGGCGTTCAAAGCTCCAAGATTTAATCCTTAATGAAAATACAACAATAGGTATAGCTATGTAGTAAAAAACTTCATAGCTTAAAGACCAGGCGACCGTGATGATTGGTGTTATATCAAAAACACCAGGCAACAAAAGTAAATTTTGTCCAATGTAGAGCGCCTTTTCTATTCCATCCGCTGGAAGCTTACTTTGGTTTGGAAAAGCATATGAAAGGACAAGATAAATCGCAAAAACGACTAAAAAAGTCGGATAAATTCGTTGAAGTCGCCTTTTACTGTAGCGCGCCGTTGAAAAATTTTTGCTGTTGATTATCGAACCGTAAATCAGGTAGCCGCTAAGAACAAAAAACAAATCGACCCCGATATTCCCAAAACTATGGATAAAATTCGCAAGGGTGATTGAACTACCAGTCAACCAAGGCGATATTAGAGAGCTATAGTGAACCCAAAATACCAGAAAAACTGCAATTCCTCGTAACCCCTCCATCGAGTGCAAAGGACTATTTTCTCCATGCGAGATTTCTAATTTTGTCTTTAACCAACTATACAAATAATTCTCCGGTAATCTGCAACCCTTCTACGTACTATAACCATATAGAGTTACGTCAATGCGCTATACTGCGCTGTTTTTTTACCAGCCTCAGTACAAGTATCTTACCTACTAAACTCTGCATGGCAAGCGATGTGCCTAAGTAACCGTCTACTCTTCAGCATATTGACTAGCAAAATGCGAATACAAATTAAACAAAGTTTCCGAGACCAAAAATACCCGGGTTATGGCTTAGGACGCGATTTACCTAACGGATCCCCACAAAGCATCTAATTAAACCTACATTGAACTCCCAAATAAAGGTATTAATAAGTTCTTGGTTGCATTCACTAAAAGGTTTGTGAATACTTTAAATTTTTATACCTCTAACTGTGTCGTCGTATATCTTTGTAAGGGAATTAATGTCAATAGATGTTAAATCAAAATCAGAATAATCAGTTGTCTCTTTCTTAACTTTCGCTGCATTTAAATTCCCCGAGTGATCGCCAGCATTGCCGACACCTGTTAGTATTTGAGTTTTAAATTCTGAACTTAAAGCCGTAGTTAACCCTAGATAATCAGCGATTTTTGATAAGCACATCGCAGTATCATCTCGTAATTGTTCAGCATCATAATAATAATAACTATCCAGCTTTTTACAAATATCAGCTAAGTAATGCAAGCGTTTAACATAGTAATCAGTTGCCCCCTCAACTGTACAAAATATGTGGGTAGGGTCTACCTTTTTATAAAGGTTTATTACGCTTGGGATGGTAGTCTCGGGTCTTCTAATACTTATTAATACTTTAGAATTTGCAGAGTTAAGCAACACCGGCGATACAAAATGTTCATTATGCAAAACTTTATCGAACATAAACATGCTTTTAACTTTCAAACTATGCTGATTGCAATATATTAACTTTTGCCTAATTAAACTTCTCCAACTGTAATAACCTATATGTTGCTCATAGTAGCCATTTATTTGAGGGTGGCTACCTAAAATATGACCTATTAAACTAGTGTTTGCTCTCATGTGACTCAGCAAGAAAATGGGCTGATACCTTCTAAGCAAACGGGGTTGTTTTAATAAAGTTCTAAGATGAGTAAAGCTTTCCATCATTTCCTCTCAAAATTCTTTTAAATAGTAGGAACAACGTAAATAATGCCCACTTCACTCCAAATTTTGCTGCTAATGCCCTGACGGCATAATATTGAGCCAGCTTATACGAACCGGCATTACTAAAAAGCATTGAAATTCCTTTGCAACAATATACTTCTGATTGTCTGCACTCTTTTTGAAGACACAGTTTTTTTGCTCGTAACAAATTTTTTTCTGCAATATGCAATTGAGTTTCTTTCTTTTTTAATTCGTTTAATAGATTTGACGCACTCGGCCTTGAATCAGGAACGTTGTGAATAGCGATATAACTTGTATCAAAAGCGATTAAATCAGCAGTATCAACAAGCCGCCAATACAAGTCTTTGTCTTCTTCATAGCGAAGCGATTCGTCAAACCCACCGACTTGTTTAAATAGTGCCGATTTTACAATTGTACAGTTTAAGTGAGAAAAGCCATGCGCAGAGAGCAACCACTCAGCACTGGCTTTGACGGTGCTTGCCGTAATTGTTAACTGGTTTTTAGCCGAATCTCTTAGCGATTCAAGCCAAAGCGGGGTTGTTACTAAAGTACCATCGGCTTTAATTGCTTTTTGGTTTGTAAAATATAATTCTAATTTATTTGCTGCGTGGCAAGCTTGAACAAATCTCTCAAGATGTGAGCTATCGTTCCATAAGTCATCATCATCTAAAAATGCAAGAAATTCTCCCGTAGCTTTTTCTGCAGCCGCATTTCGTGCAAAACTGGGGCCGTGGCCGTTAGGGCGCTTGGGTAAATAAATAAACTGAATATGACTCTGTGCATTACTTTCGATAATCTGGTATTGATTTAAATGTTCTTCATCACTTCCATCATTTATTATAATGATCTCAATATTTTTGTATGACTGATTGAGAACAGAGTTTAGAGCCTCTGAAAATTGCTGTGGCCGATTTCTGGTAGCGATTAGCACTGATATTTTCATGTTTTGACTAGTCAATGTATTAATCCGCTCTCAATTACGTTAATTTTTATCGGTAGATTCGCGTGATTTCTCCGCTAACTGGAATTGCGCAATTATATTATTTAATGCCTCACTAATTAATAGGTAGCATTTATGCACACCTTGCTCCCCTTTACCATATGGGTCATCTATATTTAGATAACTACCCAGCTGCTCTGGAATAAAATTAGCCAGATTATAAATATTCTTAGCTTGATAAAAGCGATCTAATTTGTCTTTGTTAAGTTCATCAAAAATGAACAGTATATCGTTTTGCTGGATATGCTCCTGACGAAGCCATTTAGACCGATGTGATGCTAAATCTAAGCCAAAATTTTGTGCCACAGCTATACACTCAGCTGGACTATTGCGATTCTCATTAAGGTGGAAACCATAGGATTCAACACGCCATTCGAGTGATGTTTTACTGACAAGCTTTTGCAAGTATCGCTGGGCAAAAGGACTTCGCATGATGTTGCCGTAACAGACCATTTTAATCTCGGCTTTGTGAACGCTACGCAAACATTCTATGAGTGCGGCCATTTGCTGAGCCTGAGTCGGACGTTTGTACCACGGCAGTTTTGGCTCGAGGATATTACAATAAAACTGCTTCAATTCATTTTTAAAAGGTTCTTTGTCAGCAGGGAAATAACTATCAATACGCTCTTTTCCCAAAAGTAAACGACCATAGCTAAACAAGCGTGACAATGTTTTAAAATAACTTCTGAATTTCGAAAGATGGTTAAGATTAGCTTCAAGCTCTTTTTTTATGTCAAAAATGTCATTGGTTAGACTTCGAGCATAAACACTCTGTTTGTAGCGTTGATGATCCGGTTCAATAGCAACTAAGGCGGTATCAGACTCGCTTACCTCATGCTTTTTCACAAGCGCATCGATATAAAGAGTTGGAAAATCAACACCCGCATATACCGCCAAAGGCAATGATCCCCAAAAACGAGCATTGACCTCAACAAGTATCCATTCGCTTGTTTCTTGATTTTTCTTGAATTCAAACATACCGACACCAGTGTAATTGGTTGCCCGACATAACTTAATACAGGCCTCAGCCATACCTCTATCGAGCTTGATAGACTTTCGGTATGAGCTTCCGCCACCTGTTCTTGGCTCACGAACGCGCTTATGAGCAAAAAAGGCTAAAACTTTTCCTTCAATCGCCAGCACAGAAACACCTTCGCCAATGCCACTAAAATAATTTTCAACTAAGTATTCTTCATTTAAATCAGATCGTTGTTTCCATGCAATGTAATTTACTTCAGATTCAATAATTTCTACTTTTTGACGTTTAGACAATGTATCGGCTTTAAACGACAACGTTGGCTTAATGACAAATTGATGGCCAAATTCTGTACATAACTCATCATAGGTTAAGTCCTGTAACATCAATAAGCGGCCAGATGCGTGATTAACCAGCTCTTTTTTCGCCAATTCTTTGGTGGTCTGCTTACTAAATAAAAAAGTAATGACCTCATTATTTGGTATTGCAAGGACCGTATCGGCTGGAAAACGTTGCTTATTTTCATATATGGGGAAAATCGCACGTTCATCACAGGGGACAATAGCCTGATAATTCTCCTCTTGAGAGAGCTTAATTAACTGTTTTAACCACTGCTCACTTGTATATGCCTGGTAGTTAAAATTATGTGCATGACGAATATATTTTGATTTTAAAGACGGCGAGAGTCGGTCATAGCAAATAACGTCAACTGTATAACCAGATTGTCCGAGAGAACGAATTACACTCAAAAAACTGCGAGTGTCTTCCCCCAGCACTAACACTTTACCGCGCTGATGCGTCATGAGTTTGCCTCAGAATATTTAGCAGACGAGTTAACGACTAACATTATGTATGTTAATTCTGCCTTTCTGACAAAATCGTAAATGCTGTTATTTACTAAAGACATTCAAATCAAAATCTCTGAAACTGGGCGGTGCCCCAAAAAATCCTGTGGGCTGGCCGTTGGGCCATAAGCGCCTGATTGATACACCACCACCCAGTCACCCACGTCGGCTTGGGGCAAGTTCATACGGTCGGCCAGAATATCTAGCGGGGTGCACAGTGGCCCCACTATGGTAACCAGTTCCAGGTCGGTCTGTACCATGCGGTTGGCGATAGCCACCGGATAGTTTTTGCGGATCACCTGGCCAAAGTTGCCCGAGTTAGCAAGATGATGGTTCAAACCGCCGTTACACACCAAGTAAGTGGTGCCACGCGAGTGCTTTTTATCGACTACCTGACAGGCATATAAGCCAGCTTCGGCTACCAGATAACGGCCCAGCTCAATCACCAGTTCAATATTGGCAAGCTCAGTGTCGTATTGTTGTAACAGCTGCTGCAATGATGCACCAACCGGGGCTAAATCTAGCCGGCGCTCGCCGGCAAAATAAGGTATACCAAAACCACCACCGAGGTTAATCATCTCTGGCCGGTATGGACAAGCCGCTACTAATTTAGCCGCCAGCGCAAAAGTATGCTGGTGCGCTTCAATTAACGACTCAGGCTTTAAATTTTGTGAACCACAATAAATATGAAAACCACGAAATTTAACCGGCATGCCGGCAATGTCAGCCAACAACTGCAATACCTGCTCTTCATCAATACCAAACGGTTTGGCACCGCCAGTCATTTTCATGCCGGAGGCTTTTAGTTCAAACGCCGGATTTACCCGCAACGCCACCTGCGGCGTGTTACGGGTTTGCGCGCCCAGCGTGCAAATACGCTGTAATTCACCCAACGATTCGACATTAAGCGTAACGCCGGCAATAATAGCGGACAGTATATCTGAGTCACCCTTGCCCGGACCTGCAAAACTAATATTGGCTACCGGCATACCACTTTGCAGAGCCAGCAGCATTTCTTTTTGTGAAGCCACGTCAAAGCCATCGACCAATGGTTTTAAATGTTCAACTACCGGCCAGTATGGGTTGGCTTTAACTGCATAATGCAGTTTTACCCTTGCAGGGATATGCTGGCGGAAGCTGGCAACCTGCTGGTTAATAACGCTGCGATCGTACACATAAAATGCTGGCCGGTTTAGCAACTGGCTTATTTCGGACATGCTGTAACCCGCAGCCAGCAGCTGCCCCTGTTCGACCTTGAACTGGCTCATTTGCTCATGTCGTGGTGAGCTGATACTGCTCATACGGTGGTCTCACTAAAATAGCTCTGATATTGCTCGGACAGCAATTTACGGTCTATTTTGCCATTGGCGTTTTTCGGCAGCGCCGGTTGCACCAACAATACCTTAGGATGCATAAAATTAGGCAGGCTGCGTTTTAACTGATTTAGCCAAGTGTTGGTGTCAGGCTCAACGCCGTCTTTACAGGCTAGCAGCACTAATATTGCCTGGCCAAGCTCCGCATGGGGTACACCAATGGCAGCAACATCCTGTAACTGCGGGCTAAGCTGATACACCGCCTCTTCTACCTCTGTCGGGCTGACGCGATAGCCCGAGGTTTTAATCATTTCATCGCGCCGGCCAATAAAATATAAGAAACCGTCTTCGTCGTAACGCACGGTATCACCAGACCAGACCGCCAGTTGCGGCAGCTGTATGCCTTTGGGCGCGACCGGGTCGAATTTAAAACGCTCGGCGGTTTTTTCCGGCGCATTCCAATAGCCCAGGCTAACCAAAGGTCCGCGATGCACTAATTCACCCGGCTCATTCGGGCCACACAAGCTGCCGTCTTCGCGCACCACTACCACCTCGGCATTCGGGATGGCTTTGCCCATAGAGCCAGGCCGTTTAGCCAGCTCAGGCGGCGGCAGATAGGTAGAGCGAAACGCCTCCGTCAGACCATACATTAGATAGGGTTCAGCTTTGCTGAATATTTGCTGTAGCTGCGCCAGTAATGGCTGCGGCATAGCGCCGCCAGAATTAGTTAAATAGCGCACTGTGTCGGTGCTGCCTGGCGCCCAATTGGCTTTGGCCAGCTGCGCCCACAACGGAGGCACTGCCGCTATGCCAGTAACGCCATGTCGCTGCACCGCCCGCACCACGTCTTGTACCAGGAAAAAATCCAGTAGCACTACGCTGGCACCGGTTAAAAAGGCGGTGGTTAACTGGCTTAAGCCATAATCGAAACTCAGTGGCAACAACGCCAAAATAACGTCTTGTGAGCTATTGGCTAAATAGCTGGACACACTTTGTGCGCCAACCAGCATATTACGGTGCGACAACACCACGCCTTTGGGTTTACCGGTACTGCCAGAGGTATACAAAATAGCGGCCATGTCTTGATCGGTGGCGTGCGCATAATGTTGTAACGGATTGCTGCAAATTTGCTGATAAGGCCTAACCTGAATATGTGCCAGCGAGTGGGTTTCATCGCTGTCGGTGAGTAACACCGAATGTAAATCACTACACAGATGTAACTCTGCTTCCAAACTGGCAAGTCTATCTTTGCTGGTAATAAGTAGCCGCACATTGCAGTCTTGTAGAATGTGCGCTACCTGCGCGGCTTTTAATGCGGGGTTTATTGGCACAAACACCGCACCGGCCATTGAGCAGGCAAACAACGAAACTACGGTTTCAAATTGCTTGGGTAAGTACACAGCTACCCGGTCAAAGCGCTGAATATCAACCGACTGTAATCTGATGGCGGTTGATAGCGTGTGTTGTGCCAGCTCAGCATAACTTAATGCAGCAGCTTTATAGTGCAGGGCAATGCGTTCTGGAAACGTTGCTGCAGCGTGCGTAACTATATCGTGGAGATTTTTGGTCATAGCATCCTTCAGACCTTTCACTTTTTATCCCTTTGTGTGCAATAATAAATCAGTTTTGCAAAAAAACCGACTGTAATTAATCTGCTTGGCAGCGTTGTTTAACTGCCGGACATAGTGTAACCGCAGCGGTATTAATTAAGCAAATCAGGGAATCATATTCGTCTTTTTAAGGAAAGTGTTATGCCACACCAGCAACTCCTCGCCGATATATTACGCAGCGTTCTACAGATAGATAAGCAATTTACCGATGACACGCCGCTGCTTGGCGCCATTCCTGAGTTTGATTCTATGGCGGTTATTGCCGTACTAACTGAGTTGGAAGAGCAACTGGGTATTCAGATCAATGACGATGAGATTTCAGCTGAAATCTTTGAGAATTTTGGCCAGCTGAACAATTTTGTCACGTTAAAACAAGCTGCCTGAACGGGCGATAACGCTGCACAACTCAAATCTAATTAAACGTTATTCAGTGCAGCATAATAACTATCAACAGACATTTAACAGATTCTACAAGGAGTGTTGTCATGATAAAGAAAACTACCCTGCTGGCCGGCGCCGTGATGTTAGCATTGCTCGCTGGTTGCTCTGGTAAAGATGCGACAGAGCATTACACCGATGGTTTGAGTTTTATAGCCGATAAAAAATACAACGCCGCGGTTATCGAATTAAAGTCGGCCGTGCAGCAAGCACCGGACAATGCCGATTACCGCCTGGCTCTGGGTTTGTTGCATTTGCAAATTGGCGACAACGTCTCGGCGGAAAAAGAGCTGACGCGTGCCATGGAATTGGGTGCAGACCAACAAAAAGTTGTTCTGCCGCTATTTCGTGCCAGTTATCAAGCAGGTAGTTATCCAGCGGTATTACAGTTATTAGCTGACGCCACCCTACCGGACAATGTGGCTGTTTATGCCGACACTTACCGCGCACTGGCGCAATTGGAGCTAGGTGATGCCGATGCCGCCATCGCCCTGTTCGATAAGCTTGCCACGCAACAACAATTTACTGATGTCGCCAGCTACGCCCAAGCACATTTGCTAGTGGCAAACCGAAACAACGCCGGTGCCGTTGAGACGGCAAAACAAGTTGCCGAGGACAGCCCGCTATATGCTGAGGCTCTGTATTTACAAGGCCGCAGCCTGTTAGCAGAAGAGAATTATCAAGCGTCAATTGATGCATTGCGCAGTTATCTGCAACTGGTGCCGAACAACCTGCAGGCACGTTTAATGCTGACACAAAGCCTGGTGCAGACAACACAACTCGAAGAAGCGGATAAACAGTTAGCCTTGTTGTTAAAAGCTTTCCCAAATCAGCCTTTAGTTAATTATCTAAAAGCCATGCTGGAATATGAGCGCAAAGGCTACGTTAAAGCTAAAGAGCATGCTGAGGCGGCGATTAATAATGGTATGCGTAATAGCAGCGTGCGTATTATTGCGGCATTGTCTTCAC
The DNA here is from genome assembly GCF_016918075.2 of Rheinheimera maricola. GTDB lineage: Bacteria > Pseudomonadota > Gammaproteobacteria > Enterobacterales > Alteromonadaceae > Alishewanella > Alishewanella maricola_A. Next base: position 92,586 of record NZ_JAERPS020000003.1, read on the forward strand.
TTAATCAGCAACTAAACAGCCAGGCGCTGCATCATCTGGATGCGATAAAAACTGAATTACATAAGTATGCCCCTTTGCAAAACTTGTACGCCCAACTGCAGTTGCAGTCTGGCCAAACAGTACAGGCAAAGGATATTCTGCTAAACCAGGATGCTCAGACACTAGATACTCAACTACTGGCAGCGACAACCTTTCAGTTACTTAAAACGGGCGACAACAAGGCGGCACAAGAGTTAATAGCCAAGTATGAACAGCGTACTGAAAAAGATTCCAAGTCATTAACCCAGCTTGGCATGCTAAGAATGAATATTGCCGGGCAACAGGCGTTGGCCCTGCGCGACTTAGAGCAGGCCTTACAGCTTGACCCCGGACAAAACCAGACCAGAGTCTTGCTGGCCATTAGCTACTTACGCCAGAATATGTTTGCAGAAGCATCTAAAACGGTAGACGAGTGGCTGGACAACGAAGAGCTGGCAGTGTTGGGTTACAACATAAAAGCCTATGCAGCGATACTGCAGCAACAGCTGCCCGAAGCCGACGCGCTGCTACAGCAAGCCCAGCAGGCTGCCACCGACCATCCTTTTACCCTGTTGTTGCAAGCCAACTTAGCTGCGGCACGTGATGATATGGCAACAGCGCAACAGTTGCTGATTAAATCAATGGAACTGTACCCTGGCTACATACCAGCACTGCAGCAATATTTTGGTATGAATGTCGCCAACGACAATGGTGCTGACGCGATAAAGCGTGCCAATAGCATGCTCGAAAAAGCGCCTGACGATAAGTCGTTACGGTTAACACTGGGCCGTATGTATTATCATACTCAGGCATACCAGCAAGCCATTGACGTATTGTCAGAGCCGTCGCTGCGCACGGAAACCGCACCAGCTGCTTTTTGGGTTACCCTGCTGGATGCTCATGCCAAGCTAAGAAACCACAAAGAAGTGTTAAGCCTAAGTGAGCAGTGGTACAAATGGGCGCCAGACAATTTTAACGCCGCTTATTTCTATGCCAATAGCCTGGGGCTGGCGCAACGTTTTAATGAAGCCTTGCCAATACTGGATAAACAGCTGCAGCTAAACCCTACTAACCTGATGCTGCTACGCAGTAAAATTTTGCAGCTTGCTGAAACCAAAGACTATGCCAAAGCGTTGGAAACCCTGCGCCAGGTTAAACCTGACGATGCCGCAACTGCAGAGATGCAGTTTATTAAAGGCCGGGTATTGTTTTTAAATGGCCAGATCCCTCCGGCAATGGAAGCGTTTACCGCCAGTTACGACCTTGCGCCTAGCGACCAAACGGCGATGTTTATTGCTGAAGTGTACTCCAAAGATTATTCACATCAACGCGCGGTACAGTTTTTAGAGCAACACTTTGCCAAAAGCCCAGCCAGTGGCAACCTGAAACTCTTCTATGCCAACCTGTTACTGCAGTCAGATAAAGCGAAGTCATTTCGCTTATACGATGAAATTTTAACCGAGTCGCCAGACAACTACATCGTGTTAAACAACTACGCTTGGGAGCTGGCTGCCGCTGATCAATTAGAGCAGGCGCAGCAATACATCGAAAAAGCGCTACAACAAGCACCAAAACACCCAGATGTACTGGATACCTATGGCAAAGTGTTGATGAAGCAGAACAAGTTAGCAGAAGCCGTTAAGGTGTTTGAGCAGTCATTAGCGATAAGGCCAGAGAATAACCTGGTGCAGCTTAATTACGCTGAAGCACTGGCGCGCTCAGGTAGCAAAGATAAAGCCCGCAGTATTATTGCCAGAGTGAAAAATCTCAATAGTGAACAAAACCAAAAGCTGGCGGAGATCAATGCGTTACTAAACTAAACCAAACAAGGCCGCTTAATAGCGGCCTTTTTTAACATCAACACCCGCTGAAAATACCTGTCATATTTTTTTACAACCCACAGTTTCATAAGAACCAACAATGCATTAAGTTGCTGATATTAAATAATATTAAATGTTGGCCCGCATTGTGCTTAGTAATAGTCTGATTGAGGATATGTTTGCGGGCCAGCCCCAATAACTAATGTGTAATTTCACAAAGGAAATGAAAATGAAAAAGGTAATAGCAGGTTTAGTGTTGGCAGGTGCTGCGGCATTTAACGCTAACGCATCAGTTATTGAGTTTGATGATTCATTATTTGGCGGCACTGGTAGCGTCTTTTTTGATCAACTGGACTGGCGTCCAGACGAAGCTATAGTGACCCAGACAGATACTAACGGCAACGCATCAATCTTTTTTGGCCAAGACGACTTTGTTGAGTTTGGTACTACTCGTCTGGTTAACTTCAATTTGGGCCTGGATAGCATGGCACCAGCTGGCTACGAGCTGATCTTGGATTACGACTTTGAAGGTGTTGTAGAAGCTTTCTTACCACCGTTTCCTGGCTTCCCAACTTCACAAACAGTTGGCTTTACATCTGGCTCAGCCACTATTTATGCTGATACTAATGTGAACAATGGTGTTATTGACGGTTCAGCCATGGCTTTGGGTACTTTATCATTCCGCGTTGGCAGTTGCTTTAATAACCTGGATACCAGAACGGGTTCTTGTAATATCATAATGAAGTTTGATGCCAATCCAGGTTATTTCTTCTACAATGGCAATGATATTTCTGGTAATGAGTTCGTCTACTCAGAATTAATTGTAACGGTACAGGATATTCGTGGTTTAAGCCCGAACTATAACGGTGTACCAGGTTCTACACAGGAATTTATCATCGAGCACGATGGCAACCAAACCTTCACTGTACCTGAACCTGCTAGCCTGGCAGTATTAGGTTTAGGTTTACTGGGTTTACGTTTAAACCGTCGCAACAAAAAATGATTCATTCCAAATAGCAAAAAGGGCATCAGTTGATGCCCTTTTTTATTGCCGGTATTTTATTGTCCGCTTTCTTTACAGTTAAATAACAGGGCTATTTTTTCTGTAACAAGCTGCATATTTACAACCGGCTAAGCGGCTTTAGTCGCTAATAAGTTGGTCCAAACTAAAGCGTAAAGAACGTGACGCGGGTTGCTCACCACGGCCAAGCCGGCCAAAAAACACTTTATGACTAAACACCTGTGGCGGTAACAGCGCTTTTAACTTCTGATCCATCTCAATAGCGTTATTTATTGCCTGCTGATTAGTAGTAAAACTGATGTCATCGCGCAGGTAAGTCGAAAATATTACCGGGGTTTGTTCGGGTTGAAACCCCAGCTTAAGTTTGGCTGCTGTTAACCAAAAGCGCTGCAGTGCCCTGCCCGCTTCAACCTGTTGGCCTAACGTAACAGGTGCTTCAGCGGTGCTGTATAGCACAAAGTGAGCGCTACATTTTAACGCTGGCAGCAGATCTAGCTGCAATCTGGGGGCAATAGTACCGCCCATATACTTCGCCATAAACTCAAAACGCTGCCAGCTGGCTAATGCCCACTTCATTAACTTAGCCGTGGCCGGGTCGACCCCCAGCGCTTGCTCGGGTATTTTATCGATGCTGAACTTTTTGCCCCAGTCGATAATTTTACTGTGTACGTCATAACCCTCTTTCATTATTAACCGGGTATAGGCATTGCCATACAACAACTTAGCCACTTGCCAGCGCTCGCTGCGCGATTCAAACCAGTGCACTGCAAATCCCTCTGGTAGCGCTTGCTCTAACTGTTTTTTCTCTTGCGCGGTTAACGCGGCAGTGCCCATAGGCCGGCGCTGCACGGTACGGGTTTCGATATAAGGTGCCAATGGGTCGGCGGTAATAGTGTCATCAGCTACCAATTCAACGCTATATACCGGTTGTTCAGGGTTGCTGCGATTTGTGTTGTTTAGCTGCAGGCTATAGCCCCGTTCTGATGCGGCAATTATTGCCGTTTCCAGTAAAGCACCATGTGCCATATTGCTGGCAAAACCATTTAAGTCATACACCACGTCATGTCGGGTGTCATTGGCTAAAATATCGCACTGTAGTGCCGAAGTCGGTCGAAAACGCCAGCATTGCGTATTGTCACCACTGGGTGCCCAACGCGCTTTATCTAGTACATAGCGCAGCGGATCTTGCTCTGGTGCCAGCTTTGGCGGTGTAACAGCGGCTTGGTTAAGAAAGTGTTTGCGGCCCAAGTGTAATGCTAATCGGTTAATCGGGTTAGCATTGCCAAATGGCCGCCAGCTGATGGAGTAGCGATTTTCAAAGGCATCGAATTGCAAACAGCGTGGCGCAGCAATCACCTTGCCACGATTAAGCAATAGCTTTAGCGCCTGAGTCGCGGCTACACCGGCACATAATTCACAGGCCATTATGGTTGAAGGCCCTTTACGGGCAGGTAAATTAATGCTCTCTGGCACCACCAAGTAATTACTGTGTAAGCGCGCTGGCGACAAGCCAACAAAGAAGCGCAGATACTGTTCATTTTCGTCGCAGCCATCGAGTTGAAAGTACTGCTCGAAACTCATTTTGCCCGGCAAAAAATTCAGGTTGGCCACGCCCATGCCAAGCGGTGCAGCAGTTACTGCCGGGATGCCTGCAGCGTAGGCTTGTTTAAACATTAAGCTGCGGATTTTTAATACAAAAAAATCTAAACCGTCGATATAAACGTCGGCACCTTGCAAAAACGCCGCCATATTTTGCTCATTTACTCCATCGGCAAAGGTGGTAACAATGATGTCAGGATTAATATCTTGTACCATCGCCACTATGGTATCGACCTTCTTCTGACCAACAGATGACATTCTGGCGCCTGCCTGGCGGTTCATATTTTCGACATCAAAGCTGTCAAAATCAGCCAGGTGCAAATGGCCGACACCAAGCCGCGCCAGAGTGAGTGCGTGTGCTCCGCCTACCCCGCCTAAACCGGCAATTGCCACACATTTGCTGGCCAACAATTGTTGCTCTGCCAGCGTGACCCAGCCAATATTGCGAGAGAACGCGCGAAAGTAATCAAACGCAGGAGCGGACATAAATACTCAACCTTTATCTTTAGACAAATAGGGATACAACAGTAATTGCGGTGCTAATTGTTGTTTAAGTAAATGAAACAACTCAAGCACTTCAGGATTCAGCGCAGACGTAAATTTATGTTCAGGCAGATAAAATAAGGCTCGGGTGCCATGGTAGTCCATTTCTTCACCAATTTGTTCAAATGCCAGTCCTAAGCGTTCCAAGCGTTTTTTTAATCTTGGCTCTACTACCACGAACATAGCGCGATGATGACACATTTGCGTTAACGCGATAATGCTAAGGTACAAGCCAATGGCAATATTAGGAAAGTTGCGCCGTTCTTCTTCAGAAAAGACATCATTGTCGAGATTTATCTCGTTAACTACATAAGGGATGTTTTTTTCACCTAGACGCCGGCGAAAAGCTTCAGGCACGGCTAAACGAGAAATCTCGCTGAACGAACCACGCCGAAATTCAGATAAATCGATCAGTTCGCTGTTAACCGACTCCATGCAATGAGACTCAAACGGCAGCTTACTGTCGGGTTTATCCGGCGGTGGAATAACCAGCCTGGCAGTACCGGCGTACTGCCCCGTGCGCTTGTGTAATAGCAACAGTGCAAAAGCGTAGTCATCACACTCGTCAGTTTCCATGCCATTTTCACGCCGGGGTTCCCATCCCAATTCGTCACAATAAACCGCATGTCTTATCCGAAATGATTCTTCGCGTAAAATTGTTGATCCGGCAAACTTAATTTCAAAATAGAGATTAAAGTTTTCCGCTAAACTGCCACAATCCATAGTGATATCCGCTTATCTACAAAGGCTTATTATTATATTAGTCAGGGTTTGTTTGGTTTACATAGCAAAATCATACGACAAAACTAAATTGATACATAAAGCACCTTATTGTTACTTTATATTTACTTTATTATTCGTTTTGACCAAAATGCTGAGCTAACTTAGTAAGCGCCGAGCCGGTAACACGGTTAATGCGCCAATCGTGCAACATAGTCGCGCCTTGTGACTGATAGAAGTCGATGGCCGGTTGATTCCAGTCCAGTACTGACCACTCCAGCCGGCCACAATCACGCTCTACAGCAAGCTTGGCCAGATAAGTTAGTAGTAGCTTACCTAAGCCGTGACCACGATACTGTGGCAATACAAATAAATCTTCCAGATAGATCCCCGGCTTTGCTAAAAAAGTAGAAAAATTATGAAAAAACAGCGCAAAACCAGCGGGCTGATGTTGATATTCGGCAATGACGACTTCGGCATAGGCTCGGCTGCCAAACAATGTTTGTTTTAATTTCTCTTCAGTCGCCACAACCTGGTCAGATAATTTCTCATATTCTGCTAGTCCCTGAATAAATGCCAATATTGTGGGAATATCTTGTTCGGTAGCTAGACGAAGACTTATATCAGAGGCCATTGTATTTCCTTTATTCAATAAAAAACGCCGATAATACAACAAAGTACTATCGGCGTTTTAATGTTGCAAGTGCTTTAGGCGGCGTTTGCTGCAGCTAGCGCCATCGCTTCTAACTCACCCGCTTTAAAGCTGTCGACACTGATTGCACTAAAGCGCAGTGTGTTCATTTTTGTTAGCTGCTCAGCTTCTGCTGCGCTTATAACCTGAGCGGCCAGGGCTTGCTCTATGGTTTGTGCCAACGGCTGCTTACGCGCTAGTGTGCCATCGCGCTGGGCTTGATAAATTTTCTTCATCAAAGGCTGCGCCGCATGCATGGCGACAAAGGCACTTTCCATCAATCCGGTTGCGTCGTTTTCGTCGCTGCCGACATAACACAGATGGGTTAAGCGGTCCCGCACCACACCCGGCTTTGACAGTGCTTCGCAAATTTGAATCGCAATGTCATCGTCTGGCATTTTGTAGCCGATACCAAATGGGAACACTAGCGTTCTCAGGACGCGAGCCACTATACGGTTAGGGAAGTTAGCAAAAAAGCCGTCAAAAGCCCGACCAATTTCAAACAGCGCTCGCTGCAAACTGTAATGTACAAACGGTAGGTCGCCCTGCTGACGCCCGCTATCTTCATAAAACTTCAGCACTGCCGAGGCAATATATAACTGGCTTAATACGTCACCCAAGCGGGCTGACAGCATTTCACGGCGTTTTAACTCTCCGCCTAGAATTAGCATGGCGAAATCGGCACTAAGTGCCAGTGCACGGCTCATACGGCTTAACTGCTTGTAATACCTTGCCGTTTCGCCAGACACCGGAGCGCTGTTAAACACACCTGCGGTTATACCCTGCCATAAGGCACCAAAGGTATTGCCGGTGGCAAAACCAATATGCTTTATCAGCAGATTATCAAACTGTTTTAAACCTTGTTCTGCATCGGGGTTGGCTGCGGCTTCAAGCTCTGCCAACACATAGGGGTGGCAACGCGTTGCACCCTGGCCAAAGATCATCAGATTACGCGTTAAAATGTTTGCACCTTCCACCGTAATCGAGATAGGAATACCCATGTAGCCATGCGCCAGATAGTTTTTAGGGCCTACCTGAATAGCGCGGCCAGCATGAATATCAAACGCGTCATTCATTAGCGTACGCGACATCTCTGTCATGTGGTATTTGGCGATAGCAGTTACAACGCTTGGGCTTAGCTTCATGTCGATAGCACCGGCAGTCATTACCCGCATGGCTTCAAGGCTATAGTTTAAGCCGCCTATGCGCGCTAATGATTCCTGTACACCTTCAAATTTACCAATAGACATGCCAAATTGCTGGCGCACATAACCGTAGGCGCCTGTCATCCGTGCGGCAAGGTGCCCGGTAGCAGTTGCCAATGCCGGTAGGCTTATTCCGCGGCCAGCAGATAAACATTCAACCAGCATACGCCAGCCACGACCGGCATAATCTGGCCCGCCTATAATCCAGTCCAGTGGGATAAACACGTCTTTACCGTAAGTGGTGCCGTTCATAAACGCCATATTCATTGGAAAATGCCGGTCACCAATTTCAACACCTTTGTGGCTGGTTGGAATAAGCGCACAAGTAATACCCAACTCTTCTTTATCGCCCAGCAGTTGCTCGGGATCATACAGCTTGAACGCCAGGCCCAATACGGTTGCTACTGGTGCCAGGGTAATATAACGCTTGTCCCAGTTCAGCCGGATACCGACAACTTCTTTACCTTCAAATTCGCCTTTGCAAATGACGCCGCTATCCGGAATACCACCAGCATCAGAACCAGCTTCCGGGCCGGTCAACGCAAAACAGGGTACGTCGGTACCGTTAGCCAGGCTTGGCAGCCAAAAATCCTTTTGTTGCTGGGTGCCATAATGCATTAGCAGCTCACCCGGGCCTAAGGAGTTTGGCACCATAATAGTTACCGCAGCCGTTAAACTGCGGGTAGCAATGCGCGATACGATGGTCGAGTTAGCAATTGCAGAAAATTCACGGCCGCCATAAGCCTTGGGAATGATCATGGCGAAGAAACCTTCACGTTTGACAAAATCCCAAACCGCTTCGGGTAAGTCGCGTTGCTCTTGCACTATTTTGTAGTCGTCCAGCATTTTCAGCAGGGTTTCTACCTGGTTATCCATAAATGCCTGTTCTTCGGCATTAAGTTCAGCTTTGGGGAAACTATGTAGCTTCTGCCAATCCGGCTTGCCTTTAAACAGTTCACCATCCCACCAGACGTCTCCTGCTTCCATGGCTTCGCGTTCGGTATCCGAGAGTGGTGGCAGTATTTTTTTAAACACCGTAAACACCGGTTTGGTGATCAAGTTACGGCGAATATCGGCAACACCGAAAATCACCAACGCAGCAACCAGTAAAATTATCAGGATTAACATATTACCTTCCTTCACTCGCCAGTAACGGCGCGGTTTGACTTAATTGACTAACTAAAGGGATGGGGGCAGCTATTGCTGCAGACAGATACGGCAACAGGCGTAATATCACGCCTTCGATATCGACATTTTCGTTAAAATCGGCCTCTGCTATTTCAGCCAACGCCTCACTGGAGGCCATGGTAAATACCACAGTGCCTAGTGAAAAATGTAAGCGCCAAAACAATTCGCCGGCAGGTAACTCCGGACAAGCCTGCTGAACTAGCAACACCAGCTTGTCTAGTACCCGACCATAGTGATGGTTAAAAAACCAACGCAAATGGCCTTGTACATCGGTGTAACCACGACCAAGTAGCTGTAAAAAAATACGGGTACCGTGTGGGTGTACCTTGTTCAGCTCTAACAATGGCCGCACAAAAACTGACAGTACCTGATTCAGACTATTAGGCTGCTGCGCTGCCAGCAAGCGGTTAAACTCCTGGTCTAAACGTGGCATTAATACCAGCAGATAACGCTGCAACACCGCCTGAATAAGCTCTTTTTTAGAGCCAAAATGATAGTTCACCGATGCCAGATTCACTTCAGCCTGGCTGGTTATTTGGCGTAAAGAAGTGCCGTTATAACCTGTTTCAGCAAACAAGCTTTGCGCTGCATCCAGTATTTTATGTTGGGTACTGAGTTTGTTTGACATAACCAAATCAATATTTAAACACGTGTTTGAAATGTACGTTTGAATTAAATAACTGTCAAGTAGCAATTCGCTTACTGGTCTTACCTCGCACCATGGCGGCAACGCTATTTCAGGGACATTTTTGTTAAATGTTAAAAAGCGCTTGACAGCCGCACGCAGATCCGCGACGTTAACGTCATAGTTTTTACCCCCATTTTTTTATAAGGAGACGTAGCGATGCAGAAATGCGCCATCAATCATTACAGCTATTACGTCTCTCCTCACTACTTGTCCGAGTGGTTTAACAATTAGTTCTCCCTCTGCGTCTGGCAGAGGGCTTCGCTTACCTTACTTCTCTAATCTAACTGAACGTCGCCTGTTGCGATTAGGTTTGTATTTGGGATCTCACTGCTAAGACGCATTTTTACTGCTTTTCAATCAGATTGCCTTTTAAGGCAGCGTTTATTGTTCAGAGGAATGTGTATGTACGTTAAAGCAAATATGAAGCTATCAACCTTAAGTATCGCCATGATACTGGCGAGCACCGGCTATTCCGCTCACGCAGCAGAAGATCAGGCAACAGAACTGGAAAAAATTGAGAAAATTCAGGTAACCGGTTCACGCTTAAAAGGTGTGGACATGGAAGGCGCCAACCCGGTACAGATTTTTAGCCGGGATGACCTAGCCAACCGAGGCTACGACACCGTTAGCGCCTTTTTACGCGATTTACCTCAGGCATCAAGCGCGGGTACTTTTACAGAAAATGGTGGTGTTGGTGGTGCAGATGGTGCACCAGCGGGTTCATCAGGTGTAAGTTTACGTGGCCTGGGCAGTAGCTCTACTCTGGTACTGGTTAATGGTCGCCGCGTTGCGGTTGATTCGTTTACCAACGGCTTCGATTCTTTCGTCAACGTCAACTCTATTCCGATGTCAGCAATAGAGCGGATTGAAATACTTACCGATGGCGCCTCATCGGTGTACGGCTCTGATGCGATTGCCGGCGTTATCAACTTCATATTACGTAAAGAAGTTGAAGGCCATGAGATATCAGCGTCTTATGGTGACGACACCGCCAGTAGTGATTTTGGCCGCACTAACCTAACCTATGTCGGTGGCTTTAATACCACTAACAGTAACACCACTTTGGTGATTGATTACTTCGACCGTGAAGCGCTGTTTAATAGCGACCGGCCGATAGAAGTAACGCTAAAATCCAGCACCCGCACCACGATAGACGGTGTTGACTATCCAGAGCCATGGTGTGGCGATGATGTCAGTAATGGTAGCAGTCGCTGCCGTTACGACTATGTCATCCAGCGCGCTATTCAACCTGACACCACGGCGATTGGCGCCACCTTACATCACAACTATCGTATGGCCAGCGGCAGCGAGTTTTTCGCCGAAGCGATGTTTCAAAATAACACCGGTTCCGCTTACGATGCGCCGGCAGGCTTTGACGTAAGAGTGGCGGGCGACTCAGCACTGGTGCCACAATGGGCCCGGGATATCGATGCTGAAGATGGTGCGGTAAACCAAATTCGCGTTCGCTCACGCTTCCCGGAAACGCGCATACAAGACTACGACACCAGCAGCTATCGTCTTTTAGCTGGTTTACGTGGCGAGCTGGCTGACTGGTCATGGGAAACGGCGGCAATTTACGGTAAAACAGATAACGAAATCACCCACGTACAAGGCTACATGGGTGTTGACAAAGTACTTGATGGTATAGCTGCTGGATCATTCAATCCGTTTAATCTGGGGCTTGATAACAGTGAGGCTAGCCGTGCGGCAGTGCGCGAACTGGCACCACGCATTGGTGAGTCGGAAGTGTTTTCTCTCGATTTCAACTTCGCTGGCGACTTACCTATAGAGCTAACTGCCGGCAGTATTAGCGCGGTATTTGGTGGTGAATTTAGAAGCGAAGATATTTTCGATCGGCCATCAGCTATTGCAAAGAGCGGCGGCGTATATGCGCTAGGTGCGAGCGATGCGGCCGCAGACCGCACGCAATATGCGGCATATGCCGAGTTTAACGTACCAATATCAGAAAGCTTAGATGTAATAGCCGCCCTGCGCTATGACCATTACAGCGATTTTGGTGGCGATGTAAATCCGAAATTATCACTACGTTACCGGGCAACCGATGACTTAATTTTGCGTGCATCCTGGAGCACCGGCTTCAGGGCACCATCACTATCACAACTGGGTGCCGGCGAGTCTCTGGGCACTGCGTATATCAACTGCGGTTCAGATCAGCCGTTTGATGCGCTGTGCGGCGATTTTGGTGCCTCTTTCGGTGAACTTGAACTGGATCAGGAGACCTTAGGTAACCGCGGTCTGGGTGCTGAAAATTCAGAAGCCGTGAACCTGGGCTTGTCGTGGAACCTGACCGACAACTTGCAAGTTACCACAGATTACTGGCGTTATGAGCACACCGATATCGTAGATGTTGATGCAAACACTACGCTAAAAGCCTGTATAGCCGGCACCGCACCCGTAACCAGCAGCATTGATGCGCTAAACGGTGAGTTTGGTTGTGTACTGGATGCCGGTAACGACCTGGTGTTTTTGAGAACGGGCTTCTTCAACGTTGGTAGCCAGGAAACCGACGGTATTGACGTTAAAATTGATTACCGCATTGATACCGACAACCTGGGTACGTTCAAGTTATTTGCTGCCGGGACCAAGACCTTTAATTATGAGCGTCAGGTAACACCAGATAGCGCCAAAGAAGACCTGCTAGGTAAGCTAAGCGGTGCCAATGAAGTTGCCCGGCCAGACTTCGTTGCAGACTTTGGCACTGACTGGGAGCTAAACAATTGGCGAGCCAGTTTATCAGCGCACTACATTAGTGAACTGGGTGATGGCGACTTTAAATTTGGCGGCAACGAAACTGTTGATGCCTGGTTGGTATTCAGCGGTAGTGTTGGCTACGACATTACAGACCATCAGTCGTTACTGTTTTCTGTGCGTAATCTCACAGATAAAGAACCACCTTATGCATCATCACCGACCAATGGTTACGCCAGCTCAGTTCATGACTGGATCGGCCGGTTGTGGACACTGCGTTACACAGTGCGTTTCTAATCAGCTTGTCATAATGCTAAGGCCAGAATTTTCTGGCCTTTTTTTGTTTTATATCACTGGTATTAATGCCAGCTGCGCTTACACTGTTGAGAAGTATTCAACATGTTGTTGGGAGTGGCTGGTTGTCGGCACTTAAAATTAAACCTTCGGAATTAAAACTGGGCTACGCCATTAAGTTACCTGGCGGCTGGATGAAACACCCTTTCCTATCCGGTAATATGATTATCGAAAATATGCAGCAATTGCAGATCATTCGCTCATTGGATCTGGAATACGTGTTTATGTATCCGGATAAAAGCAAAAAAATCGATATGCCGCCCGAACTCAATGAGGACGACAGCGCCAGTTTTAATATGGCGGCCAGTGAAGCGCAAATGAAAATGCAACACGATAAAATGCAACGTATTGAGCAGGCTAAAGCACACCGTCGTGATTTGCAAAAAACCGAAAAAGCCTTTTCCCAGTCTTTACTGCAAGTTAAAAGCTTGATGAGCAAAATACAAAGCCGTCCGTTGAATGCCATCGAAGATGCCAGTAGCCTGATGAGTGCTATGGTAGATATTTTACTCGGCGCAGACTCCTTAGTTCTGCATTTAATTGCCAGCGCCAACAAAGAACAAGAAGGCCTGTATTATCATTCGTTAAACGTATCGACGTTATCAATGATGCTGGCTAAGAATCTCAAGCTAAGCGCCGAGCAAATCAAGCTGGTGGGCATGGGGGCACTGTTTCATGATATTGGTAAAATAAAAATCCCCAGCCAAATTTTACGCAAAACCACAGCACTGACCCAGCCGGAGCAAAATCTGTTGAAGCTGCACACCAAATACGGCGTAGACTTGGTTGGCCTAACCGACAGTTTCCCGCTGGAAGCTTGGCCAATAATTGAGCAACACCATGAATATATCGATGGTAGCGGCTACCCCAAAGGCTTAAAAGAGAGCAGTATTAACCCCTTGGCAAAAATTATTGCCGTGGTAAACGAGTTTGATAATTTGTGTCACCCGACAGATGTCAGTAAATCACGCTCTCCGCATCATGCCCTGTCTTATATGTACCGCAGCATGAAAGGTAAACTCCCCGAGCGCGAAATGAAGGTCATGATAAAAATGATGGGAGTATATCCACCGGGTACGGTGGTCATTTTATCGGATCAACGGTTAGGTATCGTGATGTCGGTAAACAGCGACAGTCTGCTGTGCCCGAATGTAATGGTGTACGACGCGGATGTACCCAGACTCGAAGCGCCAATTCTGACTTTAGAACCGGACAAACTTAGCATTAGCAAAGTGATAAAAATACAAGCATTACCGCAACACATTGCAGAGTACCTGAACCCCAGAGCCCAGGTTAGCTACCATATTCAGGGCAAGCCCTGATGTTGCGTGAAAAATGCCGGCGTAAACACCGGCATTGTTAATTACTTAAGATGCCGGTCAAAAAACTGCGTAATACTTTTATGCAGATGCGTTTGCACCGGCTGGCCAAACATTGAGTGCTTACTGCCCGGATAGTTGATCATATCAAACAGCAGCCCTTTATCTTGCAGTTGTTTATACAGCTTAGTGCTATGGGTAAACAACACATTGTCATCAGCCATGCCATGGTAAATAAGCAAGTCACCTTTTAAACCATCTGCATAGGGAAACACTGCACTGTCGGTATAACCTTTGGCATTTTGTGCTGGGTGGCCTAAATAACGCTCGGTGTAATGGGTGTCGTACAGTGCCCAATCGGTTACAGGCGCACCAGACACCCCGGCGGCAAAATAATCACCAGCGTTAAACATCGCCATTATCGCCATGTAACCGCCGTAGCTGTGACCGTAAATAGCCACTTTGCTCGCATCTACATAGGGCAAGCTACGCAGATATTCTACGCCTCGTATTTGATCATGCAGCTCTACTTCACCCAGCTTTAAATAAATTGGATCTTCAAAAGCCTTACCACGATTGTAAGAGCCGCGGTTGTCCAGTTGAAACACCAAATACCCCTGTTGAACCAAGTAGTGCAGGTACAAGTCACGCGGGCTCCAGCTGTTGGTAACACGCTGCGCATGTGGGCCGCCGTATACACTAACGATTACCGGATACTTTTTACCCTGCAGCAGATTTTTCGGTTCAAACAAGCGATAATGCATCATTTGGCCATCTTCGGCTTTTATGGTGCCAAAACGTGGTGCATTAAGCTCGCTATGATATGGCGTTAGCGCATGGCTGTTGTTCAACTCGTTCTGCTCTAACCAGGTCAGCACCTTGCCATCCAGACCACGTAGCGCCACTTTAACCGGCGTAGTGACATTAGAAAAACTGTCGATAAAGCTACTACCCTCTTTAGCCATCACTAACGCATGGTCGAAACCGGCTTCCGTTAAACGGGTGATACTGCCGTCTTTTAAACTTACCTGATACAGATGTCGTTCCAGCGGCGTATCTTTGCGACCGGTAAAATACACCATGCCTTGTTTTTCGTTCACCGCATCCAGTTCATCTACAACCCATTGGCCAGATGTGAGTTGGCGCAACAGCTTGCCATTAAAATCAAAGTGGTACAGATGTTTATAGCCGTCGCGCTCTGAGGCCCAGATAAAGCCTTGTTCGTTGGCGAGGAAATGTAAATCGTCATGCAGGTTTAACCAGGTGTTGCTACTTTCGCTTAACAACACGGTTTGCTTGTTGCTGTTTAAATCGACAAGGCGTAATTCTAACTGTTGTTGATTGCGGCTTTGCCATTGGTAACTTAAATAACGTGCACTTTTAGTCCATTCAACACGTGGTAAATAAATGTCGTCGTTGTCACCGTGTGGTAACCAGCTTATGCTGCCATCTTTAAGCGCAACTACGCCCAGCTGAATTTTGGCATTGGCGGTGCCAGTATAAGGGTAGCGCTGATTAAACAGCTTTATCTCCTCAGCATAAATTTCGTTACGTACTACCTCGGCCACAGCGCTTTCATCAGTGCGGGTAAAGGCTATTTTGCTGTCATCTGGTGCCCACCAGTAACCTGTCATACGGCCCATTTCTTCCTGAGCAACAAACTCAGCCATGCCGTTTTTAATCTCGCCGCCACCGTCAAAGGTAAGTTGGGTTTCTGTGCCGTTAGCTATTTCCAGTACAAACAAATTTTGCTGGCGAATAAAGGCAACATAACGCCCGGTGGGCGAAATAGTCGCATCGGTTTCAAATTCACTGGTGTTAGTCAGCTTTTTTGCACTCTTGCTGTTTAATTGGTAGTAATACAAATCGCCGTTTAATGGGAATAGCAGCGCATCACTGTTTTTTGACCAGCTGTAGCTGATAATGCCAGAGGCAAATAATCGCATGCGCTCGCGCCGGGCCTTTTCTTCATCCGATAAAGTTTCTGCACCGCTGATTAAACTGTCAGCATCTACCAGCAGGCTGTGTTTGCCATCTTTAATATGGTATTGCCATAAATCCAGCCGGTTAGCGTCCTCTGCTTTGCCTTTAAGATACGTTACCCTGCTGCCATCCGGCGCCATACTCAATGATCGCGGTGTGGCACCGCTTAATGCCGGATCGGCAAACAGACGCTCTAACTGCAGTTGTTTTGCATCAACCATATTGCTGCCTCCGAATAGTAAACACAGTGCCAGTACAAAACGTGGTAATTTAACTTGCATTATTGTCCCTGCGACTTTGATTTAATTAAGTTTGCCGTTTGTATAATGCTTCGGGCTAAACTGCAAGAAAAAGCCGCTTGCGTTATGCTTAGCTGCGATAAACAGAGGATTGAACCGATGAAATTAACCGAAGTGACCCATCCGTTGGTCAAGCACAAAATTGGCTTACTGCGCGCAGCAGATATCAGTACCAAGCAATTTCGCCAACTGGCCGCGGAATTAGGTAGCCTGCTCACCTACGAAGCTACCAAAGATTTGCCGACAGAAAATGTCACCATAGACAGCTGGAGTGGCCCGGTTAGCATAGAACAAATTCAGGGTAA
Source organism: Rheinheimera maricola (assembly GCF_016918075.2). Lineage (GTDB taxonomy): Bacteria > Pseudomonadota > Gammaproteobacteria > Enterobacterales > Alteromonadaceae > Alishewanella > Alishewanella maricola_A. The sequence continues at coordinate 109,048 of NZ_JAERPS020000003.1, forward strand.
AAAGGTCACCATAGTACCAATATTGCGTGCCGGTTTAGGCATGCTGGACGGTGTACTTGAGCTACTGCCCAGCGCCCGTATCAGTGTGGTAGGCATATACCGCGACGAGCAAACACTGCAGCCGGTGCCCTACTTTCAAAAACTGGCGTCAGATCTGGAACAGCGGCTGGCTATTGTCGTCGATCCGATGCTCGCTACCGGCGGCTCGCTGATTGCCACGGTCGATTTACTTAAGCAGCACGGCGCCAGGCACATTAAAGCGCTGGTACTAGTGGCGGCGCCCGAAGGCATTGCAGCGCTGCAACAAGCACACCCCGATGTCGAGCTTTATACCGCAGCGGTTGATCGCTGTTTGAATGAACACGGTTATATATTGCCGGGACTTGGCGATGCCGGCGATAAACTGTTTGGTACAAAATAGACAGCAGCGCTTGTCTGAGAACACAAAGCATGGCACTTTGTCGGCGTTTTATATTGTTGCGTTTGCCGTTGTAGGAGAATAAGTTGCAGTTAATTCCGTGGTCTTATCACACGCCGCTCGGTTTTAGTTTACGCGGTTACCGCACAGAGCCAAGCGGCAAGCCAGTGCTGCATATGCTGCACGGTAATGGCTTTTGTAGCCGTATGTATCAGCCAATGCTGCAACTACTGGCAGACGATTTTGATATGTTTTTATCTGACGCCCAGGGTCACGGCGACAGCGACAATGGCGGCCCCTTTGTCGGTTGGAACAAAAGCGCCGAACTGGCAGTTGCAGCGTGGCAAGCACATAAGCATCTTTACCCTGCTGTAGCGGTTTATGGTGTCGGCCACAGTTTTGGCGGTGTGTTAACGGCGTTAATACACACCACAGCTCCAAGCCCGTTTAACGCTGCTATTTTACTAGATCCCGTGTTATTTACTCCCACTATGCTAACGGTAATGACTACCTTAAATGGTGTACGGCTATATCATAGAAACCCACTGGCAAAAGCGGCTTTACGCCGCCGCCAACATTGGCCAGACCATGACACTGCTAAAGCCTATCTGACGAATCGCGGTATGTTTGCTAACTGGCACCCCGATGCCCTGGCGTCATACATTGAGCATGCGCTTAAGCCGAGCGAACATGGCCTGAGTTTAAAGTGCTTACCAGAGCGTGAAGCCGACATTTTTGCCTCCTACCCCGACAAGCTCTGGCGGCAACTGGCAAGGCCGTGTCCGCCAGTGCATGTCATTTTTGGCACTAACAGCTATGACTTTATCGGCAAAGCGTTACTAAATTGGCAAAAACGTAACCCGGCCATTAGTACCGAACGTGTCAGCGGTGGCCATTGTTTTATGCAGGAGCAGCCGCAACTTGCTGCCCAGCGCTTGTTACATGCGGTTAATGCACTAAATTTGTCGCTAAAATAGCTGTTAATACCAAAGGCTAAATCCGCTATAATAGCGAAAATTCCAACCCGGAAGCCCAAATGAAAAAGCGCCTACTTGTTACTGCACTATTGTTATCGTCCTGCAGCCAGCTGCCCGCAGATCGCCAGGCTGCAGTGACCGAGACATTAATCATTCCGGCTCAGCCTGCCGCAGTGCCGCAAGAAGATGGCGATATTATTGAAAATAATGATACTGCTGCATCTGTAGCGACTGATTTTGAACACATTTTTGTCGATACTGATATGACATTCAGTGGCACACTGCCTTGTGCTGATTGCCCGGGTGTTAGCTATCATATAAACCTGTTCCGTGACGGCCGCTTTGAAACCAGACAAGAGTATTTACAACGCAATCAAGTGAACCTGATTAAAGGCATTTGGTTACTGGAAAACCGTAGCCTGCACCTTGTGAACCAACAACATACCTTGCCCGCCTTTCATTTTCTGAATAACTCTACCTTGGCAATGCTGGATTTAGCCGGCAAACCTATTGCCAGCAACAAAAATTATCAGCTGAGTCGTGAAGCTGAAGTAAGAAAGCTGGATACGCGCCAGGCCATGTTGGGGTTATATACCTTGCGCGACAATCAGGCCAGTTTTAAAGCCTGTCAAAGCGGTGAGGTACTTGATGTCGCTAATACCCAACATCATTTGCCCGTTATGCGGCAATATCAGCAAGACGACCGCTTAAATAGTAGCCCGGTAATTGCTACACTGGTTGGACGTAGAGGCCCGGATGATAAAAATAACCTGTTATTTATTGATAAATTTGAACAGTTTTGGCCAGGTGCGAGCTGTCCGGACCAATTACAACCAGGCAAAATGCAAGGCATTGTATGGCGGGCAGAAAAACTAGCGACCCAGTACGTGCCACAACAGTTAAATGTGCGGGTTATTTTTGAAGCCAATGATCGGTTGTATGGTTTTGCCGGTTGTAATAACTTTAATGGCGGCTACAAACAACGCTCTAATCAGTTAACTGTGCAACCACTGGTAAGCACACGTAAGTTTTGTGCCGACAGCAGCGAGTTAGAGCAACAATTTACCCAGTCATTGCAAGCGGCAGATCGTATAGAAGTTAATGGCGATACTTTACAATTATTTAAAAATAACCAGCTAATTTTGCAATTTAAACCTGCCGTGAACTAAGCGCGGCGGTTACGTTTTTTTCAACAGTCAATTAAGGTAAAAAAAAGCCACCGCAAGGTGGCTTTTTCATAGCAAAGTAAATTACGCTGCTAAGGCTTGTTTCGCTTTGCCAACTAAAGCAGTGAAAGCTGCTTTGTCGTACACGGCGATGTCAGCTAAAATCTTACGGTCGATTTCTACTGAGGCTTTTTTCAGGCCATCAATGAAACGGCTATAAGATAAACCATTCATACGTGACGCAGCGTTAATACGCGCGATCCACAGTTGACGGAACTGACGCTTACGTTGACGACGGTCACGGTAAGCATATTGGCCGGCTTTAATAACGGCTTGGAAAGCAACACGATAAACACGACTGCGGGCACCGTAGTAACCTTTGGCCTGGTTTAATACCTTCTTATGGCGCGCGCGCGCCGTTACACCACGTTTAACTCTTGGCATGTCAGACTCCTAATTAATTATGCGTACGGCATGCAGCGGACTAAGCCGGCGATGTCTACTTTAGCGACTAAGGTTTTTGGACCTAACTGACGCTTACGCTTAGAGGTCTTCTTCGTCAAAATGTGGCGAAGGTGTGATTGCTTACGTTTAAAGCTACCAGAAGCGGTTTTTTTGAAACGCTTCGCAGCACCTTTATTGGTTTTCATCTTTGGCATAGTTAAAAACTCGCATTGTTAAGTTACAACGAATAATAAGGCGTCAACCCCACCCTTTTCAGTGTGGGGTTACACTTGAAAGCACTTATTACTTCTTATTTGGGGCCAGCATCATGATCATCTGACGACCTTCCACCCGTGAAGGGAAAGATTCGCAGATTGCAATGTCAGATAAATCGTCTTTAATCCGATTTAACATCTCAATGCCGATCTCTGTGTGCGCCATTTCACGACCGCGATAGCGCAGCGTTACTTTAGCTTTGTCACCCTCTTCAATGAAGCGACGCAGGTTGCGTAGTTTTACCTGGTAATCGCCTTCATCAGTTCCAGGCCGGAATTTTATTTCCTTAATCTGGATCTGCTTTTGCTTCTTCTTCTGCTCTTTAAGAGCTTTACTCTTTTCGAACAGGAACTTACCGTAGTCCATCAACTTACATACTGGCGGTTCGGCTGTCGGGCTAATTTCTACTAAATCGGCGCCGCCTTCTTCTGCCAAACGAATGGCTTCAGCAATACTTACTACACCCAGTTGCTCACCTTCAACACCAATTAACCGTACCTCTGGCAGGTTAATTTCTTCATTGATCCTGTTAGGACGGTTTGCAGGTAATGTCTTCTTTCCTACTTTAATAGTATGTTCCTCCGAAAATTATTCTTATCGCTTAACTTGGATTACACCCGGGTTTTAATTTCTGTGGTTAGCTTTTCTACAAAAGCTGCTACAGACATCTTACCCAAGTCTTCACCCTTGCGCGTTCTCAGTGCAATATCACCGGCTTCCATTTCTTTATCACCAACGACAACAAGGTAAGGAATGCGCTTAAGCGTGTGCTCGCGGATTTTAAAGCCTATCTTCTCATTTCTCAAGTCACTTATGACTCTAATACCGTGAGATTTGAAAGTTTTTACTAAATTCTGCACATATTCGGCCTGATTATCGGTAATATTCATTACAACCACCTGAGTTGGTGCCAACCAGGCTGGAAATAATCCGGCATATTCTTCAATTAAAATACCGATAAAACGCTCAATTGAACCTAAAATAGCCCGGTGGATCATAACCGGCGTTTGCTTTTCACCGCTTTCAGCGACAAAAGTAGCACCTAACCGCCCCGGTAAGGCAAAGTCTAACTGCACGGTACCGCACTGCCAGGCACGACCTAAACAATCATGCAGGGTGAATTCAATTTTCGGGCCGTAAAAGGCGCCTTCACCTGGCTGTAAATCATAGGCGATATCGTTGGCTTTTAATGCTTCGGTTAAGCCCTGCTCTGCGCGGTCCCACATCTCATCGGTACCGATACGCTGCGCTGGTCGCGTTGACAGTTTAACCGCGACGTTTTTAAAACCAAAGGTGCTGTAGGTATCAAATACCATCTGGATACATTTGGTCACTTCAGCCTGCACCTGATCTTCGGTACAGAAAATATGTGCATCGTCCTGAGTAAAGCCGCGTACGCGCATTAAACCGTGCAAACCGCCTGATGGCTCGTTACGGTGGCAGCAACCAAACTCAGCCATACGTAGCGGTAAATCGCGGTATGATTTTAAACCCTGGTTAAATATCTGCACATGGCCCGGGCAGTTCATTGGCTTAATGGCATATTCGCGGTGCTCAGACTGGGTAGTAAACATGTTGTCGGCGTACTTTTCCCAGTGGCCGGATTTTTCCCACAGTACGCGGTCCATCATTAACGGACCTTTTACTTCATCGTAGTCGTACTCGCCCAGCTTTTCACGCACAAAGCTTTCCAGCTCTCGGAAGATGGTCCAGCCATCATTGTGCCAGAACACCATACCTGGGGCTTCTTCCTGCCAGTGAAATAAGCCCAGCGCCTTACCAATTTTACGGTGATCGCGCTTTTCCGCTTCTTCTAACTGCAGCAAATAAGCCGCTAACTGCTTTTTATCAGCCCAGGCAGTGCCGTATACACGCTGCAACATTTTGTTTTTTGAGTCGCCGCGCCAATAGGCGCCGGCCACTTTCATAATTTTAAAGTGCTGGCAAAAACGCATATTCGGCACATGCGGGCCACGGCACATATCAACGTATTCTTCGTGATGGTACAAACCCGGCTGGTCATCTTTGCTAACGTTTTGCTCAAGAATTTCCAGCTTGTAGCTCTCGCCACGAGCTTTAAAGGTATCAACAGCTTCTTGCCAGCTCACCTTTTTCTTAATTACGTCGTATTCGGTTTTCGCCAGCTCCAGCATGCGCTGCTCAAGCTTAGCTAAATCGTCGCTGCTAATCGGCTGATCTAAATCAACGTCATAGTAAAAGCCGTTATCAATTACCGGACCTATGGCCATTTTCACATTGGGCCACAGCTGTTTAATGGCATGGCCTAATAAGTGCGCGCAGGAGTGGCGGATAATGTCCAGGCCGTCCTGATCTTTGCTGGTAATAATGCTTAAGGTTGAGTCTGTCGTGATAGGGTCACAGGCATCAACTAACTGGCCATTCACCTTACCGGCGATGGTGGCTTTGGCTAAGCCCGGGCCGATGTCTTTGGCAACATCCATAACTGAAACAGCATGATCAAAAGCGCGCTGGCTGCCATCTGGCAGAGTAATAACTGGCATGATAAATCCTTATACAGTGGTGGCCCATACCAAGGGTCACATGTTTATATTCAAAGGGGTTGGAATCTTACTCTGACACCGTCAGTTAATGACTTACACGAAAAGTCATAAGAGGGTGCCAGCAGTAAGCTGAATAATTCGGCGGCTATAGTAACAGGTGTTATCCGTCGCTAAAAGCCATAATTGCAGGCTGAAAACGACTAACTACCACCAAACAGGCGGAATTTTTCCTGGACCTGAAACTGCTGCTGATTGTAAAAGCTAAAGTAGTTTTCGTCGACATCATCCGGCAACATTTTCATCGAGTAGGCCTGTTCTATACGTCGCACCAGTTCCACAGCTCTGGCTGCATCGCCCTCGCCACGGATGATGGCCGCACGGATTGGCTCAGCCAGATTTAGGCCAGTCACAAACTCTGCCGGTAAAACACCAAACATGACATCGACGCCAGAAATCAGTGCCGTTAAGAAATATTGGTTTTGCTGTGTTTCATCTAATTGCCAACTCTCGGCCAACTGCTGCGTAGTGTAGGCACGGGTTAAAATTAAGCTGGCCGCAGCCGGCGAACAGTTATTCAGCACCGCGAACATTAGCAGCCACTTCTTAACGACATCTAATCCCAGTCGGACGATAAGTTCTTTTACCGAGCTAACCTCACGGGTTTTGCGGTACAGCGGGCTATTGGCAATACGCAACATACCAATAACCAATGTCGGTTCGTCATTTAACTGTGCAGAAAGCTTTGCAATATCCGGCTCTGCCTGAAACAAGCTGTCTATCAGATGTGCCAGCTTCAGCGTCGCCACCGGGACTTTTTTGCCGATCACTAACTCGGGCCGCGCCAAAAAATAGCCTTGAAACAGGTCAAAGCCCATCATTTTATACTGTTGGTACTGCTCGGTGGTTTCAACCCGCTCCGCCAGCCAGGTCAGGTCAAATTTCGCCAGCCGCTTTCTTTGCTTAAACACCGCGGCGACAGAGCTGTTTAAAATGTCTACTTTGATAATATCTGCCAGTGCTATTAACGGCTCCCAGGCTGGCGTAAATTCAAAATCATCTAGTGCAAAACGAAAGCCACGACGTTTTAACTCAGCAACACTAGCAACCAATTCCTCTGTTGGCGTAATCCGCTCAACTAACTCAATCACCACCTTGTCCGGCTCTAGTGGTAGAAAACTGCCTGAAAGCAGAAAATCAGCACAGACATTAATAAATACCGGCGCATTGTACTGAGCAATTTGTGCCGACACACCACTGCACAAATTGTAGACAATTTCCGTTGTTGCCAGGTTATCCCCCAGCTCAAGTGCGGTAACACCGCAATCACTGCGGTACAGTAGCTCTACTGCCACGCGATTATCATTTTGATCAAAAATAGGCTGAGCAGCGAAAAGGCTTTGCACATCCTGTAATGTCCCGGTGGTACTTGAGTCCGGTTGCACCATGTACTTCTCCAGCATCAGGATAATATACAACGACAAGTGTTAACATTACCGTTAAGCCACAGCCCAGGCAATATCAATTTCTTCTTAAGTATAGGCGCAATCAAACTATCTTCCACTGCACAATGAGCGCCACTGGCATAAGGCCCGGCGTAAATCAGTCTGCCAGCAGAAAATATTAATACCGCAGGAGTTGCTGGTAGTACAAAGCCTGCATCATTTAACTTTTCTATATTAATAAAATACTGGCTGTTTGTCGGCAGGACTAAATCCTCAGTCAACTGTGTTATATGTGCTTTGGCCCACCTGTTGCACACGCAGTGCTTCTCAAACACATGCACTAGTTGAAAGCCACTCTGTGGCTGCACACCTAACGCTTCGATCTCTAGCGTTGAACTACCCCAATCAAGATTGGGAGCAAAGGTACCGACTTGACGATTACCTAAATAAAACAGCAATATTGATGATAGTACTATCCAGCAAAAAAAAATAACCACAGCCAGTGGCAGCCTGACAGCTTTGTTACTCAAACAACAAACCTGTCTGACTCAATCGCCAACACCTGGGTGATCTGCTCTACCCGCTCAGCACTTTGCCTCACCCTTTGACCTTGCTCATTTTGTGCTGAGGTCATACTGCTTATTTGCTGAGCACCCTGCGCGACCTCGGCACTGGCTGTGCTTTGCTGCCTTAATGCGTCAGACATGATATCCGCGGACTTAGCTACCTGCTTGGCATGATGCAGAATTTGTTCCAGCCTCTGCCCGCTTTGTTCTGAATGCAGCCGGGTGTCATCTAACTGCTCGACGCTGCGCTGCACAACGCTAACAGACTCATTGCTATTGGTGACCAGCTGTTCAATCATGGCTTTAATTTCGTCGGTTGAGCCTCGGGTTCTTGATGCCAGAGTTCGCACCTCATCTGCTACCACTGCAAAGCCTCTACCTTGCTCTCCGGCACGAGCTGCTTCAATAGCGGCATTGAGTGCCAGTAAATTGGTTTGTTCAGCAATAGATTCAATAACATCTAATACTTTGCGGATATCCGCCGTAGCCCTAGCCACATCATTAACTTTATCACCGGTTTTACCAAGCTGACTCGACAATGCTGAAACCGATTTAATTGTTAACGCTACCGAATACTGCCCTTCAGTAGCCGCTTGTTCGGCCAATTTAGCCGCTTCCAGCACCTGCACAGACAAATGCGTTACTTCGCGTATACTTAGTGACATCTGCTCTGTCGCAGCGGCAATTCTATCTACCTCGGCCAGTTTTTTAACCATACTTTCTGACAAGTGATTGCCATCTTGCAGCAACTGCTCAGCATCTTGTTTTAGTTTCTCGCTGGCACTATCGATAGTTCGTATAGTGTTTTGCAGAGTATGCAGCACAGAATTAAAGCTATTAATCACCCGAGATTTAATATCATCACAGCGATGGGTTAACACAATTTTGTTATCTTTACTCAACAACGCTTCGGTGGCATCAAACAATGCCTGCCCCACTTGCGCTTCACGCAAACTCTGCCTGGAAATAATCACCAACACCACAGACTCAACCACCACAAACAAAGCATGTAACAGAATAATACCTAACGACAGGCTTTCAACTGGTACCAAATACACACCGACATCTTGCATTTGCAAATACATGAACAATAAATGATGAATGGCGATGGTAAGCGCCGCAGTAATAATCACCAGATAGTCACGAAAGGCAACAAGTACTGCCAGTAAAACAAAGATAGCAAAGTGCATTTCCAGCATGCCGCCAGTTGCATGAATGAGTAGTGCTGAGAAAAACATAAAGCTCACACCATAGCTGATGCGACTAAGACCATGATCACCGAGCATATTATAAAATAGTGGCGGGATCAGAACGGTTGGCAAGCCGACAGCAAAAGCAGCCAACCAGCTATTATGTATCCAGGCTAAACCAAGCGATACAATGAAAAGCAATATATTAATCGCCAGCATAATCTGGTAGGCGGAACGCCTAAATGGAGCTGTGGGTGCTGTCATAGAAACTACCTTGAAGGGAATATGGATAAGCCTTAACATCGGCTTTGCTCATTATACGTATTGGAAGCGTGCTCCCGATCAGTGAATTTTTTGCGTTATCAGCCATACTTCAATCTTAGTGTTAAAGGAGGCAACACATGTGGCAGGCAATTGCAGAACATATCAACAGTGAACTCGATATTGATTTTTATCTGGAGCAGAAACAACAGCTAAGCGGCGGTAGTATTAACCTTGCCTGGCACATTAGCGGCGCCGGTCAGCATTTTTTCGTTAAAATTAACCAGCGAGAGCAAGCTGAACAGTTTGATACGGAAGTGCTGAGTTTACAGGCATTGCAGCAAGCCCAAAGTATTACCGTGCCTAAAGTTATTTGTAATGGCCATTCACTGGATAAAGCCTTTTTAGTGCTGCAATATCTACCGTTTCAAGGTGAAACGGAGGCAGGTTGGCGCAATTTGGCCCAGCAACTGGCGTTGTTACACAAAAAACACGATCAGGCGATGTACGGCTTTGACTGGGACAATATGCTTGGTGCCACTGTGCAGCCAAACAAATGGCAGAGCAATTGGAGCAGTTTTTTTTCCGAGCAACGTATTGGCTGGTTGCTGCAACTGTTGCTGGAACAAGGCTTTGGCTTTGGCAATATTGATCAGCTAGTAGAGCAATGCCGGCAACGGCTGCAGCATTATCAACCCGCCCCCAGTTTACTGCATGGTGATTTATGGCGTGGTAATGTTGGTTTTGTTGGCGACAACCCGGCAGTATTCGACCCGGCCTGCTATTATGGCGACCGTGAAACAGACTTAGCGTATACCACCTTGTTTGGTCGTTTTCCTGAGCCTTTCTATCAGGTTTATCAAGAGCTTTATCCACTGGATAAGGCATACAGTGACCGCAAAGATCTTTATAATCTGTACCACGTCCTTAACCATGCTTACTTGTTTCGTGGTGCTTATCTGGTGCAAGCACAGGAGTTAATCAAACAGCTGTTTCATTGACCCTGGCTGGCAAACCGCCACACGAAACTGATTTTTGCGGAATAACTATGCACGATATGCAACAACAACCGGTGGTCTTCATTACCGGCAGTGCCAAACGGCTGGGCCGTGCGATGATTCAGACGCTGCACAGCCAGGGCTATCGCGTTATAATTCATTGTAATCGCTCCCGCCCTGAAGCCGATGCGCTAGCAACAACACTGAATCAACAACGCCAACACAGCGCAGCCGTGCTGCACGCCAATTTACTGGACGAAACAGACATAGCGCAATTGGCAACAAGCGCCATCGCCTGCTTTAACCGCATTGACGCACTGGTAAACAATGCTTCCAGCTTTTATCCTACCCCGCTTGACTCTGCCAGCAACGCCCAATGGCTGGACTTATTTGGCTCTAACGTTAAAGCGCCGTATTTTCTATGCCAGGCCTTAGCCCCTGAGCTGCGTAAACGCAGTGGCGTTATTATTAATATGGTTGATATTCATGCCGAAAAACCGCTGTCTGGCCACAGCTTGTATTGCATGGCTAAGGCAGCATTGTTGATGATGACTAAGGCACTGGCGCAAGAGTTGGCACCGACAATACGGGTAAACGGCATCGCGCCCGGTGCTATTTTATGGCCACCTGAGCAATCTGTTAGCCTGCAGGAACAAGATAAGGCCGCTATACTTGCGCAAATACCACTGCAGCGGTTGGGCACGCCAGACGATATTGCCAACACCTTGCTGTTTTTGTTGCAATCGCCCTATGTTAGCGGCCAAATTATTACTGTCGATGGTGGCCGCAGTATCGCTGGCACGGCCAAAGCCTGACTAAAACAGTACCCGGAGGGGTTATGAGCTTACTACATCAAACCATCCAATGTCCGTTTTGTGGCCATCCAATGCATTTAACGGTTGAGGTAACAGACGACGACCAGGAATACACAGAGGATTGCAGCAACTGCTGTAATCCTATCCATGTGCGGGTGCACAAAGACGAGCAGCATCATAGCATTCAGTTGTTTGTTGATGCCGACGATGAGCAGTATTACTAAGTTTTATCCCGCGTAAAGCGTTCAGCCATAATGCGCTCTACCGTTTGCACTATGGTTTGCGTTTGCTGGTCCAGCTCGATATTAATCATGTCGCCAACCTGTTTTTGGCCAAGCGTAGTAATGGCCAGCGTTTCTGGAATTAAATACAAGCTAAAGCCATCAGCATAGGTTTCGCCTATCGTTAGACTGCAACCTTCTACGGCAATAAAGCCTTTGCTCAAAATATAACGCATATGCTCTGGCGCTAAAGTCAGACGCATTGCACAGTTGTTGGCTGTTTTGTCCAGCGCGGTCAATGTCGCCGTAGTTTGAATATGGCCCGATACAATATGGCCGCCCAGTTCACTGCCAAAACTAAGCGAGCGTTCAAAGTTAACCGCATCGCCGGGGCTTAAATTGCCCAGGTTGGTTTTACTAAGCGTTTCTGCGATAACATCAAAACATACCCAACCGGCGCTGCTGTCAAAATCGGTTACCGTTAAACACACGCCATTAATGGCTATGCTGGCACCACGGGACAAATTTTGCAGATATTGCGCGCCGGGTTGCAGCGTTAACTGCCGAAAACCCGCTTCGTCGCGAATTGCAGTTAACTGCGCTTTGGTTTGAACTATTCCGGTAAACATAAGCCCCCAATTGTGCTACATTGCGCGCCAATACACGCTGCTGATTTCACAGACTTGCCTATGTTACCTTTTTCCCGCTTCGAAGCCAGAACCATCCTGAAACTTTCCGGCCCCATAGTGCTGGCGCAGCTAACCCAAACCCTAATGTACTTTGTCGATACAGTTATGGCCGGCCGTTACAGCGCAGTAGATATGGCAGCCATTGCTGTTGCTTCCGGCTTATGGTTTCCGGTGGTAATGACTATGCAAGGCTTATTGCTGGCATTAACGCCGATAGTGGCGCAGTACTACGGCAGTAAGCAGGTAAAACCGGTTACGCACTTTACCTTGCAAACTATGTATCTGGCCATGGCGCTGGCGGCCATGCTATTTGTACTAATGCTGTATGTGCATGTACCGATAGACTTGTTAAAAATGGATGAAACCCTGCGGCAAAAATCACTGGATTATTTGTACTACGTTAGCTTTGGTTTATTCCCTGCCGCTGGCTATATGGTGCTGCGTAGCATGTTTGAAGGTATCGGCAATACTAAAGCCAGCATGTGGATAAGCTTCGTCGGTATTTTAGTGAATATTCCGGCTAACTATGTGTTTATTTACGGCAAGCTGGGTATGCCCGCGCTGGGCGGTGCCGGTTGTGGCATTGCTACCGCGCTGGTGTTTCTGGCGATGTTTATTGCCATGCTGATCTACGGCTGGTTTAGCCGCAGTACCGCGCGCTATCGCACCCACCCCGACAGCTACCGGGTTCACTTTAAAGACATCTGGCAAATTATCTGTATCGGTACGCCGATTGCGTTTTCCATCTTTTTTGAAGTGACGTTATTTGCCTGCATTCCGCTGGCCATCGTGCATCTTGGCCCCATTATGGTGGCCGGCCATCAAATTGCGCAAAACTACAGCGGTATTGTGTTTATGCTGCCGCTAAGTTTGGGCATGGCCACCACTATCCGGGTGGGGCATTTAGTCGGACAGCAAAGCATACTGGAGCTGAAAAAAGCCGTATCTACTGCCATAGTGCTGGCGGTATTAATGTCTTTTGCCATTGCCAGTTTTACTTATCTGCTGCGTGGCAGTATCGCATCGTTGTATTCACCCGATGCCTCTGTGGTGGCGCTGGCTGGCTCTTTGCTTATTCTAGCTTGTTTTTATCAGGTGTCAGACGCTATTCAGGTGGTGTCGGCCTGTGCGCTGCGCGGTATGAAAGTGACCAAACCGGTATTCTTTATTACCTTTATTGCCTATTGGCCAATCGGTTTTGGTTTGGGTGTCGTATTAGGGTTAACTGACTGGCTGGCAGCGCCGATGGGGGCACACGGTTTCTGGATTGGCATTATCGCTGGCCTGAGTGTGGCCGCCGTGCTACTGGCTATTATCTTAAAACGCACACTGCACAGGTTTGAACAAGAGGCAGCTTAGAACATGAAGCTATGGCTACTGCCGTTACTGGCCCTTAGCCTGCTCGCCTGCTCCGGCAATAATGGCGATAAGGTATTTAAAAACTATCAACAACGCCTGGCCCGGGTGCTGGATACTGATCTGGCAGCCATTACCGTACCGCCAGCGGCCGCACTGGCTGAGCCGCGCGATATAAAGCAAGCCCTGCCAGATTTACGCCTCGACTTAACAGACACCTTCACCACCCGCCGCTGCGGCCTGGATACGCTAATTGGCGAGCGTAACTCCAGCCTGGGCCGGGTGTACAGCGCCAGCAAACAACTGAGCTACGAGCTACGCTTTCTTAGCCAATTACAACGCTGCCTTAGTTTAAGTTGGGATAACAGCGCCCTGCTCAGTGAATTACAACAGGTGTATCAGCACAAACAAGCTAGCGTGCACATTGCGTTTAATAATATGTTGCTTACCGATGACACACTGCGCAAGCAGCTATTTGGCGTACGCGACAGCCTGCCGCTAAGCGATGTAGCCGGGCAAAGCGAAACCTGGCAGGCACTGACTGAACTTAGCTTGCTACAACAATTTATCGGCGAACAAAACTGGCAGGCAGCCGCCGCCGTTGACATAGAGCAACAGCTGCAACTGTTGTATCAATACAACTTTATCGGCCGCTTGCAACACAGCCTGCGGCTAAGTAGCCATCAGCTAATGCAGCTTAATTTAATGCTTGCCAGCGTTAAACCCGAACAACTGTGTCAGCCACGGCCGGATAAACAGCAGCTGGAAATCCTCGGTAATATTTTTAATAAATACTTTATTGCCCAGGTACAGCAATACACGGTTAATCTTGAACGTTACCAGCAGCAACTTTGGCCACTGCTGGAAACCCTTTACCGTGATACGCCGCTACAACCTGCACTACAGCAACGCTTTGCTGGCAATTATCAGCAAATGCGCCGCGAGCTTAGCCAACATGTAACATGGTGGCAAAGCCTGAACCGCCACTGCCCGCTACAACTTACCCCGCAAGGCTAAGCTAGATGTACTGCAGTAAAGCGGCGAAAATTGCAGCAAACTCACGCCAGAGCTATAAAAACACTTGCCAATATAGCAGTGGCACAATAACATAGCCGCCGTTGTTCGCCGTGCTGCTAAGCTGGTAACAACCCAAAGTGTGCGTCCTTAGCTCAGCTGGTTAGAGCACTACCTTGACATGGTAGGGGTCGGTGGTTCGAGTCCACTAGGACGCACCAACAAATTCAAACAAAAACGCCACCTTACGGGTGGCGTTTTTGTTGTTACTTCACGCCGCTAAATACCCCAATTGCTGCTTTAGCTGGGCCATCAGCGGAACGAGTTGACGCTGGCGCAAAACCACCTCGCCTACCAGTATTAAGCATGGTGACTGCAGGGCCATATGTTGGGCCGCCGTGGCAGCTGCTGCCAGCGTGGTTAATAACTGACGCTGCGCTGGTCGGCTGCCGTTTTCCACCAGTAGCAGCGGCCAGTCGGCCGCCAGGCCATGCGCTATCAGCTGTTGGCTTATTTCACTCAGTGCATTTAGCCCCATATAGAACACCAGCGTTTGGCCGGGCTTGGCCAGGCTGGCCCAGTCCTGCGTTGTGTTGCAGTCTTTATCCACCGCGCTGATAAAACGCAGTTGCTGCGCAATACCACGCTCTGTCAGCGGTATGCCGGTGGCCGCGGCACAGCCGGAGGCCGCACTGATGCCCGGCACGATTTGCCAACTGATGCCGGCATTATCCAGTGCATCCAGCTCTTCAGCTAAGCGACCGAAAATCGCTGGATCGCCGCCTTTTAACCGCACGACTTTTACGCACTGCTGTGCCAGTTGCACTAATAAGGCACCGATCTCTGCCTGCGACATACTGTGGTGGCCACGGCTTTTGCCGACATCAAAACGCGGACAATCGGGCGGAATAAGTGCCAGCACCTCTTCGCTTACCAGCCGGTCATACACTACCACGCCGGCTTGCTGTATCAGCTTCAGCGCTCGCAGGGTCAGTAAATCAGCGGCACCGGGCCCGGCGCCCACCAGCGCCACTGCCCCTGATGCGCCAACAGAGTTAATTGCCGTCATGGTTAAGCTCCTTGCAATAGGTTAGTTTGACTAAGTTGACGCTTTAACAGCGCGCTAAGCTCCGGTAAACAAGAGCCGCAATTGGTACCGCACTGCAGTTGCTTGCCCAGCTTAGCCGTGCTGTCAGCGCCATTGTTAATGGCCTGGCATATCGCCTTGCTGCGCACATTAAAGCAGCTGCAGATCAGCTCGCTGTTATCCACGGCCTTGCCCTGCCCGGCGTGGCCGCTAAGCAATTGCCGGCGGCTGTCCGCGCTTAACGGGCCGTTAAACTGCTGGTTCAGCCAGCTTTGATCGGCAGCAGGTTGCGCCGGACCAGCCAATAACAGCCACTGCAGCTGGTTATTGTCGATAGCCGCCGCGCGATAGGCTGTTACGTTGTTGTGCTGGCTATCGCTACAAAACAGGCTGGAGATGAATTGCAGTTGCTGTAACAGCTGCTGCGGGCCAAGCGCGTCGGTGCAACCTAACCGGTAACTCTGACAGTTACCCAGCGGCACCCGCGCCAGATAATGTTGATTTAAAAGCGCCAGTTGCGACGCTGTTAACGGTTGTTTAGTCAGGAGCAAGGCCTGCCACTTCGGCGTAAAACGGCGCAGTGCCACCTGACTGAGCTTTAACGCCGGCTGGCCGGAGATGGGGTCTGTATCGGCGGCAAACAGCACATCCGCCCGCGCCTGGCTGGCAAACTGCGCGCTCCAGTGCATCGGTATAAATAACTCGCCGGGGCGCTGGCTGGCGCTGACATCGGCGCGCAGCAACAAACGACCGCTGGCATTACTTAGTTGCACCAGCTCACCGTTATTAATGCCATACAAAGCGGCATCCGCGGGGTGCAAGGTTACAAAAGGCTCCGGCGTATGCTGCATTAAGCTGGCGACCTCACCGGTACGGGTCATGCTATGCCATTGGTCGCGCAAGCGGCCGCTGTTTAGCCATAAGGGTGTGGCCGGCGCTGCCTGGTTAAACGCACGTTGGCACACAGCAATAAACTGCGCGCGGCCATTAGCGGTAAAGAATTTGCCATCGGCAAATAAGCGCGTCGTACCCCGTGGTTTGCTATCCGTAACCGGCCACTGCATCGGCCTAAGTTGTTGGTACTGCTCAGTGCTAAGCTCGGCCAGCGCTGAGATATTAAAGGCGCGCGCGCCGTTATTCTGATAACCAGACAGCGCGGCATGTTCAGCAAAAATCTGCCCGGCATTGGCAAAATCAAAGCCGTAGTTAAAGCCCATAGCGCGGGCAACGTCACAGATAATTTGCCAGTCGGCTTTAGCCTGCCCCGGCGGTTGGCACAATGCGCGCTGGCGCGAAATGCGCCGCTCAGAATTGGTTACCGTACCGTCTTTCTCGCTCCAGCCCAACGCCGGCAATTTAATACTGGCCAGCGCCAGTGTATCGGTATGCTGATAAATATCGCTGACAATAACCAAGGAGCATTTAGCCAGCGCCGCCTTTACCTTATCGGCCTGCGGCATACTGACCAGCGGATTGGTCGCCATGATCCACACGGCTTTAATTTCACCGCGCTCAATGGCATCAAACAGCTCTACCGCCTTATAGCCCGGCTGCTGCACCAAATTCGGTGCCTGCCAGAATTCGCCAACTAAGGCTTGCTGCGCTTTATTGCTGTAATCGATATGCGCCGCCAACTGATTGGCCAAGCCGCCTACTTCGCGCCCGCCCATCGCATTGGGCTGACCGGTCAACGAAAACGGGCCACAGCCAGCTTTGCCGATGCGGCCGGTCGCCAGATGGCAGTTAATAATGGCATTGACTTTGTCGGTGCCGTCAATGGCCTGATTTACGCCTTGCGAAAACAGCGTCAGGCTAAGCGCTTCTGCAGCAAACCAGCAGTAAAACTGCAAAACCTGATCTGAGGGCAAATCACAACCAATGGCCACCTGCTCAACAGTCGCCGCTTGCAACTGCGCACTGGCTAACGCCTCTGCAAAACCATCGGTATGTAAATTAATAAAGCGCTGATCCAGCTTGCCCTGCTGCGCCAGAAAACTCAGCAAGCCATTAAACAACAACACATCCGTGCCCGGCCGCAATTTTAAATGCAGCTGTGCCGCTTCGCAGCTGGCACTGCGCCGTGGGTCAATTACTACTAACTTAGCGTCGGGGTTGGCTTGCAGTACCGCTTGTATACGCTGAAATAATATCGGATGGTTCCACGCCATATTGGCGCCGACCAGCACAAACAACCGCGCCTGTTCAATATCGTCATAGCAGCCTGGCACCACATCAGCGCCAAAAGCCCGTTTATGTCCGGCCACGGTAGAGGCCATACACAAACGCGAGTTAGTATCGACATGGGCACTGCCGATAAAGCCTTTCATCAGTTTATTCGCCACATAGTAATCTTCGGTCAGCAACTGGCCGGACAGATACATTGCCACCGCGCCCGGGCCATGCTCAGCAATAGTTTGCTGTAAGCCCCCAGCAACGGCAGTAATAGCGGCTGGCCAGTCGCACTCCTCGCCGTTAACCTGCGGCTGCAGCAAACGGCCGTCGACAGCTAAGGTTTGTGCCAGCGCACTGCCTTTAACACAGAGCCGGCCAAAATTCGCCGGATGGCTGCTATCACCCTGCAATGTCTGCTCCGGGCCCTCAGTTGCCGCGCTGGCGCGAATGCCGCAGCCGACGCCGCAATACGGGCAAGTCGTTAAAATGTCACTCATGCGTTTGGGCCATCTCCGGTAAAAAGGCAAAAAAAAG
Organism: Rheinheimera maricola; assembly: GCF_016918075.2. GTDB lineage: Bacteria > Pseudomonadota > Gammaproteobacteria > Enterobacterales > Alteromonadaceae > Alishewanella > Alishewanella maricola_A. The sequence continues at coordinate 127,196 of NZ_JAERPS020000003.1, forward strand.
CGCCCGCTGCGCCGACCAGAAAACCGGAGACACAGCGAGCGCCATTGCTCGTATAACTATTGCTTTGTTATTACATCTTAGTGCGTTCAATAGTTAGCAAGCACAATGCCAACCCATAACTTTATTTATTATCAATACCTTAGAGAAAACCCACTACAGTACAAGTTAGCCACTGCGCTTTAGCACAGTGCAAACTGCACCAAATAAGCGCATTTCGCCAACACTGAGCTGCTGATTAAAGCAACACATAGCGCGCTCAGCCCAGCTATAGTGCTAAATGCATTAGGCTGGAACAGCTTTTGCTACCCCCACCTTATTCCGAGCTAAAGGCAGACAGCAGTATCGTGGACAAAACGCCGTTATCAGTAATGTTGGTAGATGATGAAGCCGACCGCGCTTTGCTGGTAGAGCAGGCGTTGGCGCAGCATGGCTATCAGGTGGTGTGCCGGCTAACCAGCACTGCTGCGCTGCGCTACCACGTCGAGCGGCTGCAGCCAGACATTATTATTATTGATATGGACTCGCCCGATCGCGATACGCTGGAACATATGACGGTAATAAGCCAGCATAACCCACGGCCTATCGTATTTTTTGCCGGGCACGATGACAAACCCGACAGCATTAAGCTGGCCATTCAGGCAGGTGTCAGCGCCTATATTGTCGATGGCTTAACGGCAAAACGGGTCAAGCCGATTATCGACGTAGCGGTAGCACGTTTTAATGAGTTTCAGCAGTTACGCCAGCAGCTGCACAGCAGCCAGAACAAATTAGCAGAGCAGCAATTAATCGATAAAGCCAAGCGTTTACTGATGAAAAAGCAGCAAATGGACGAAGCCAAAGCCTTTAGCACCCTGCGCAAGCTGGCAATGGATCGGCAACAAAAAATGGCCGATGTCGCCAAAGATGTTATCGCTATTCTGGAGGCACTATGACCAGCTGTTATAAACCTGAGCAACACAGCCTGACCCTGGGCTTTGTACCCTTGCTGGACGCGGCGCCGCTTATCGTCGCCAAAGAGCTGGGATTGTTCGCCGCACAAGGGCTTAATGTGTCGCTGCAGCGCGAAGCGTCCTGGGCCAGTATCCGCGATAAAGTCGCCTTTGGCGTATTGGACGGCGCCCAGATGATAGCACCGTTGCCGCTGGCCTCCAGCTTAGGCTTAGGTGCGACAGCCGTGCCAATGACTACAGCGCTGGTACTGAGCAGTGGTGGCAATGCGATAACCTTATCAAAGCGCTTATTGCAGCAATTGGATCTGGACCCGACGCTACTACCCTGTCCGCTGGACAGCGGTAAGGCGCTGCAGCAGTATCTGGTACAACAACTTCAGCTACAATCAGCGCAGCAACCACTACGCCTGGCTACCGTATCGCCTTACTCCTGCCATCATTATCAGCTGCATTACTGGTTAAGCACCGCCGGCATCTGCGCCCGTCAGGTAGAGGTGATAGGCGTAGCCCCTGCAGCCATGGCGGCACAACTGGCCAGCGGCGCTATCGACGGCTTTTGTGTCGGTGAGCCGTGGAGCAGCCTGGCACAGTTAAGCGGCCACGGCAGCATTGTTACCAGTTGTGATCAACTGTGGCATAACTGGCAGGAAAAAGTGTTTGCCGTAAGCCAGCAATTTGCTAACAGCAAACCGCAGTGCTATCTGGCCTTACTTACTGCGCTGCTACAAGCCTGCTACTGGCTGCAGGACATCCAAAGCAATAGCGATAAAACCGCGCAGCTGTGGCACTGGCTGGCACAGCCGCAGTATTTAGCTCTGGCAGACAGTGGTTTAAACCACGCTAGCTTGTTTAACCCGGCGGTGCCGCAAGCGTTTTTTGGCGCAGCGCTTAATATGCCGTGGCGCTCGCAGGCTGCTTTTATCTTGCAGCAAATGCGCAACCTGCAGCAATGGCAAGGGCCGCTTAATCAGCCGCTGTTGCAACAGGTATACCGGCCGGATCTATACCGTCAAGTCGCTGCCAACTTAGGCTTTAGCGCCCCGGCAACCGACTGGCGGCTGGAAGGCGATGCCGGACCGGATGGTCACGGCAGCCGCTTTATTGATGGTATGTTGTTTGGTTTGCAGCAGTAGTTTTTTATACCGCAGCAGCAAGAGCCATGCTGGTGCAAATTGCACCGTTATTGTGCCTGAACACTGCAAGAACAAGTTACTGAAAAAGATTAAGCAACTGAAAATAAACATATTTTAAAACTGGCACGCTAGCTGCTTTGTTTTAGCAACGGGTTGCAATGAGGCAACCAGAAGAAAAAACCAGCTAACAAGCTAATGGCAAAGGCGCCATCTGGCTGTATCCGCAACAGGGTGCAGCCAGATGGCGTTTTTTTTTCGCCCTGCTTTTTTAATAGAAAAGGACAGCATAGATGACACAGCCGAATCGTAACAAACGCACCCGCCTGCTGTTGGCCCTCGGCTTAAGCCTGTGCCTGCCAGCATGGGCTGCCCCAGAAAAACCGGATTTAAAACTCGGTTTTATCAAGCTGACCGATATGGCACCGCTGGCGGTGGCACTGGAGCGGGGTTACTTTGAAGATGAAGGCCTGTATGTGCAGTTAGAAGCCCAGGCCAACTGGAAGGTGTTGCTGGACCGCGTGATAGACGGCCAGCTCGACGGCGCTCATATGCTGGCCGGTCAGGCCTTAGCCGCCAGCATCGGCATAGGCACACAAGCAGCAATGCAAACTGCTTTTGTGATGGATTTAAACGGTAATGCCTGCACCGTCAGCAACGCAGTATGGCAGCAAATTGCACCGCAGGTGGCGCGCAACAGCGATGGCAAACCGCAGTATCCGGTTACTGCAGAGGCGCTAAAACCGGTGCTTGCTAATAGCGCCAAGCAGGGTAAAAAGCTGCAGTTTGGTATGGTATTTCCGGTATCAAGCCATAACTATGAGCTACGTTACTGGCTGGCCGCCGGTGGCGTACACCCGGGCTTTTATGCGCCGGAACATGGCGATAACAGCGGCCAGCTAAAAGCCGATGTATTGCTCTCGGTTACGCCGCCACCGCAAATGCCGGCGACGATGGAAGCAGGCACCATCGATGGTTACTGCGTTGGCGAGCCATGGAACCAACAAGCGGTACTGCGTGATTTGGGCGTGCCCTTAGTCACGAATTACGACATTCACACTAACCTAGCAGAGAAAATTTTCGGCGTCAGCCAAAGCTGGGCAGAGCGTTACCCAGAAACGCACTTTCATCTGGTAAAAGCGCTGATCCGCGCCGGCCATTGGCTGGATGCCGATAACAACGCCAACCGCGCCGCGGCCGCCAAACTCATCTCGCAGCCGTTTTATGTTGGTGCTGACGAAAACGTTATCGCCAACAGCATGACCGGCGTCTTTGCCTATGAGCGCGACGATATCCGCGAAACGCCGGACTTTAATGTGTTTTTTCGCTACCACGCCACCTACCCCTACTACTCAGATGCGGTCTGGTATTTAAGCCAGATGCGGCGCTGGGGCCAAATCAGCGACGCCAAACCGGACAGCTGGTATCAGGATATTGCCAAACAGGTATTTCTGCCGGCGCTATACCAACGTGCTGCCAAAGCGCTGATTGCCGAAGGTAAGCTTTCCGCAGCTGATTTTCCTGATTTTAGCGTGGAAAGCGGCTACCGGCCAATCGATGCCACCCGCTTTATCGATGGCAAGCAATTTGATGCCACAGCACCAAATGCTTATTTGCAGCAATTTGCCATTGGCAAAAAAGATTAAACCTTTGCCAGCGGCAAAAAGATGAGAGGAGCCAGAACAATGAGCGCTATTCCAACACAATGGTCACGGGTGCAACGCTATCTCCCCGCCCAACAGCAACTGCAAAACTGGCTGAAACAAAGCCTGTTGTCGGCAGCCGGTATTGCCGTGTTTGTCCTGCTGTGGCAACTGCTGGCCAGCCAGATCACTACCTCGCTGGGCAGTTTTCCCGGCCCAGTACAGGTAGCGCAGCAATGGTCCGGTTTGGTAGCCGAACATAAAGCAGAAAAAACGCGCGAAGCAGCGTTTTATCAGCGCCAGCTGGAGCGTAATGCCGCCAGTTTAGCCGCTAACCCCGATGCGGTAATAACAGTACGGCCCTATAGCGGCCGACCGACCTTTTTCAGCCAGATTTTTACCAGCCTGTACACGGTGCTAACCGGCTTTGTGCTGGCTTCAATACTGGCAATACCGGCCGGTATTGTTATCGGCCTAAGCCCCAGGCTGTACAGCGCCTTTAACCCGCTGATCCAGCTATTTAAACCAGTATCGCCACTGGCCTGGCTGCCGCTGGTGACTATATTGGTTAGCGCACTGTATCAAAGCGAGCAGCCGCTGTTCGCGCGCTCGTTTTTGGTGTCGGTATTTACCGTTACGCTGTGCTCCTTGTGGCCTACTTTGCTTAACACCATTGTTGGCGTCAGTAATATCTCGCCCGACTTACAAAACGTCAGCCGCGTATTGCAGCTGAACTGGCTGACTCATGTGCGGCGCATTGTGCTGCCCTCGGCGGTGCCGATGATCTTTACCGGCCTGCGCTTATCACTGGGCATTGCCTGGATGGTGCTGATCGCCGCCGAGATGCTGGCGCAAAACCCCGGCCTGGGCAAATTTGTCTGGGATGAATTTCAAAACGGCTCGTCCGACTCGCTCAGCCGCATCTGCGTCGCCGTGCTGGTCATTGGCTTAATCGGCTATGCGCTGGATAGGCTGATGCTGCAACTGCAGCAGCGGGTGAACTGGGATAAAAGCGCCCAGCTTAGATAACGGACAACAGTTAAAGGAGATAAGCTATGCAAAAAGCCCATTTAGAACTTAGCCAGCTGGGTATCAGCTTCCCAACGCCAAAGGGCCCCTTTGTCGCGCTGCAAAATGTTAATCTGGATATCGGCAAAGGCGAATTTATCAGCCTGATTGGCCACTCCGGCTGCGGTAAATCAACGGTATTAAATCTGGTGGCCGGTTTGCTGCAGGCAAGCTCAGGGGGCGTTATTTTAAACCAGAAAGAAGTCAACGCGCCCGGGCCAGAGCGCGCGGTAGTATTTCAAAACCACTCGCTGCTGCCCTGGCTTAGCGTGTACCAGAATGTCGAGCTGGCAGTAAAGCAAGTGTTTCGCGGCCAGAAAAACAAAACCGAAATGCGCGATTGGATAGAGCACAACCTGGCACTAGTGCAAATGAGCCATGCCCGCGATAAGTGCCCGGCAGAGATTTCCGGCGGCATGAAGCAGCGCGTCGGCATTGCCCGCGCCTTAGCTATGCAGCCGCAGGTGCTGTTAATGGACGAACCCTTTGGCGCACTGGATGCACTCACCCGCGCCCATCTGCAAGACTCGCTGATGGAAATACAAGCCAGGCTGAATAACACTGTGATTATGATCACCCACGATGTCGATGAAGCGGTGCTGTTATCGGATCGCATTGTAATGATGACCAACGGCCCCTCCGCCACCATCGGCGAAATACTGCAAATTGAGCTGCCGCGGCCACGCAACCGCATTGCGCTGGCCGATTGCGCTACCTATAACCATTACCGCCACCAAGTGCTGAGCTTTTTGTATGAAAAGCAGCGAAAAGTGGAAGTATTGCCTAAAGCCGAGCCGGTAAAAGCGGCGGTAGCTACACCAGAGCTGTTGGCAGCACAGGAGAAACGGGCATGACAGAGGCAGAGCTGATTATTATCGGCAATGGCATGGCCTGTCAGCGCTTGCTGGCAGAGTTAGTGCAACAGCCGAACCGGCCAACAAAAATAGTGGTATTTGGCGCTGAAGCTAAACCGGCCTATAACCGTGTGTTGCTGTCCGGCCTGTTAAGCAATGAGCTGCCCGACAGCGCGGCTGAGCTGGCTAGCCCGGCTTGGTACACTAAACACAATATCGAGCTGATTTGTGACGATGCAGTGGTATTAATTGATCGTGAGCGCAAGTTAGTGATAAGCCGCCATGGCCGCTACCGCCGTTACCAGCAGTTAGTGCTGGCCTGTGGTGCCCTGCCGCTGACACCGGCTTATGCCAGGGAGAGTGCCAAAGAGAAGGCCAATGATAGCAGCGGCCAGTTAAAGCCTGGCCTTTGCCATTTTCGCAACTGGCAGGATTTAGCCACGCTGCGTCTGGCCGGCCAGCAATTGCAGCATGCGGTGGTGGTCGGCGGTGGTTTTCTTGGCCTGGAAGCGGCCGAAGGCCTGCGCAAGCTTGGCATGCAGGTCAGCCTGCTGCAGCGCGGTGCTTATTTGCTAAACCGCCAGCTTGACGCCACTGCCGCCACTTTATTGCAGCAACAACTTAGCGCGCGCGGTTTAAGCATTTTGACCAACAGTGAAATTGAGCGCCTGAATTATAAACATGGCCAATTGCAGTCGGTCAGGCTAACCAGTGGCCAGCAGTTAAAAGCCGATATCGTCGTGCTGGCACTGGGCATTCGCCCGAATATCAGCCTGGCACAGCAATCTGGCCTTAGCGTTAAACACGGCATCCTCGTTAACCGCAACTTACAAAGCTCAGACAGCGCCATTTATGCATTGGGCGAATGTATTGAGCTTAACGGCGAAACCTTTGGTTTAGTCGCGCCAATTAACACTCAGGCCAAACAGATGGCGCAAACATTGTGCAGCAAACCTGCAGCCTATTGCAGCGAACAGGCGACAACACAGCTGAAAATCAGCGGTATTGCGCTGAGCTCCTGTGGCGATATTGCCTCGCTCTGTGCCAAACCCGACAGCTTTGATGGCTGCACCGATTATCTCAATAGCGAGCTTAATGAATATCGCCGGCTCTGGTGGCGCGGGCCTTATTTAGTCGGCGCCGTGCTGTATGGCGATACCAGCCTGAGCCAACAACTCAGCCAGCTGATTACTCAGCAGCAGCCCTATCACGGCTGTCGCAGCAGCTTAGTGCTTGGCCGGGTCGAACAAGGCATAGCCGAACCGGGCATGGTCGACAGCGCCGAGACAGAGCCCGCCGCTGTCAGCCAACCACAACAACAAGACGCTGCCTAGGAGCACCATTATGACAACAAGCATCACAAAACAACTGCTGGTGATCGGCAATGGCATGGTTGGTCAGCATTTTATTGAGCAGTGGCTGGCTTTACAGCAAGAGAACAGCGACTGGCAACTCACGGTATTTGCCTTTGAGGACAGGCCCGCTTACGACAGAGTGCATTTATCCGATTACTTCAGCGATGGCAATGCCGGCAAACTGCAACTGGCCGCTGACAGCTTTTATAGCGATAACGACGTAACCTTAAAGCTGAACGAGCCGGTGCTGGCGATTGACCGCGCAGCCAAAACAGTCACTACCGCTAAGGCGCGCTACTTTTACGACAAGTTGGTACTGGCCACTGGCTCTTACCCCTTTGTACCGCAAATTGCCGGTAACGATAACGCCCACTGCCTGGTGTACCGTACCATTGCCGATCTGGAAGCGATCAGTGCCAGTAGCCTGGGCGCGCGGATTGGCGTGGTAATCGGTGGCGGCCTGCTGGGCCTCGAAGCGGCCAATGCGCTGAAGCTGCAAGGCTTAGAAGCCCATGTCGTGGAATTTGCGCCGCAATTAATGCCGGTGCAGCTTGATAAAGATGGCGGCGAGCTGCTACGCCGTAAAATTGAGCAGTTAGGCGTTAGTGTGCATACCGACAAAGCTACCAGCAGCATTACAGCAGGCACAGAGCAGCGCTTACAGCTTAACTTTGCTGATGGCAGCGTGCTGCAAAGCGATCTTATTGTGTTCTCCGCAGGCATTCGGCCGCAGGACCAGCTTGGCAAAGACGCCGGTTTAGAGCTGGGCGCGCGCGGCGGCATCGTTATCAACAATCAGTGCCAAAGCAGCGACAGCGATATCTATGCCATTGGCGAATGCGCACTATGGCAGGGCCAGTTATTTGGCCTGGTAGCGCCAGGTTATCAGATGGCGCGCACTGCCGCCGCGGTGCTGAGCGGCGATAACAGCCACAGCTTTACTGGCGCCGATATGTCGACCAAGCTGAAGCTGCTCGGTGTTGATGTTGGTTCCATTGGCGATGCGCATGGCCGCACGCCAGGCAGTATCAGCCTGCGTTATCGCAATGACTTGCTGGGCGAGTACCGTAAATTAGTGCTAAGCGCAGACGGCAAACAACTGCTGGGCGCAGTACTGGTGGGTGATAACAGCTATTACGACAGCTTATTGCAATATGCGCTGAACGGCATTGCTTTGCCTGCCGATCCACAAAGCCTGATCCTGCCGCAAAGCAGCGGCAAGGTGCTTTTGGGCCCAGCTGCCCTGCCCGCTACAGCCACGCTGTGCTCTTGTCATAATGTCAGCAAGGGCGCCATTTGTGCTGCGCTCGATAGCGGCGTGCGGGACTTAGCCGGCATCAAAAGTTGCACTAAAGCCGCCACCGGCTGTGGTGGCTGCGCGGCGCTGTTAAAAAGCGTGGTCGAGCACGAACTCAGCGAGCGCGGCGTAGCGGTAAGCACCGATCTGTGCGAGCACTTTAGCTACAGCCGCCAGCAGCTGTATCATCTGGTGCGGGTCGATGGCATTAAAACCTTTAATCAGCTGATACAACGCCATGGCCGTGGTCACGGCTGCGAGATCTGTAAACCCGCGGTGGCCTCTATTCTGGCCAGTTGCTGGAACGAGCCAGTGCTGGCCAAACCGCATGTTGCGCTGCAAGACACCAATGACACTTTTTTAGCCAATATGCAAAAAAACGGCACCTACTCGGTAGTGCCACGTATTGCCGGTGGTGAAATAACCCCAGCGATGCTGATAAGCATTGGCAAAGTGGCCGAGCAATATCAGCTGTATACCAAGATCACCGGCGGCCAGCGCATCGATTTATTTGGCGCTACCCTGGATCAGCTGCCGCTGATCTGGCAGCAGCTGATCGACGCCGGCTTTGAAACCGGCCATGCCTATGGCAAGTCGCTACGCACGGTAAAATCCTGTGTTGGCAGTACCTGGTGTCGTTACGGCGTGCAGGACAGTGTCAGCATGGCCATTTTGCTGGAGAACCGCTACAAGGGCGTGCGCGCGCCGCACAAAATTAAAATGGCCGTCTCCGGCTGCACCCGCGAATGCGCCGAAGCCCAAAGCAAAGACGTCGGCGTAATTGCCACTGAAAATGGCTGGAACCTGTATGTCTGCGGCAATGGCGGCATGAAACCGCGCCACGCTGACTTATTTGCTACCGACTTAAATGACGAGCAATTGCTGAGCTATGTCGACCGGCTGCTGATGTTTTATATCAAAACCGCCGACCGCCTGCAGCGCACCGCCACCTGGATGAATAACCTCGAAGGCGGCCTGGACTATCTGCGTGATGTCATTATTCACGATAGCTTAGGCCTTGGCGCAGAGCTTGAAGCGCAAATGCAGCTATTAATCAGCAACTACCAGTGCGAATGGCAAACCGTACTGGCCGATCCGTTACAGCGCGCCCGCTTTAAAAGCTATGTAAATGCCGCCGCCCCGGCGCGCAGCGAGTTTGGTTTTGTGCCCGAGCGCGGCCAGCTTATCCCCATCCGCCAACTTAATAATAAGGAGACCGACGTATGAACCAGCTAGCTTATGCCTTAGACAGTCAGCCCGGCGTACAACAGCAGCCGGTTTTATTGTGTCAGCAGCAAGACTTAGTACCGTTCTGTGGTGTAGCGGCACGGTTTGCAGAACATGCGATAGCGCTGTTTTATCTGCCCGGCCAGGAGGTCGAGTTGTATGGCGTTAGCCATATCGACCCGGCAACAGGCGCACCGGTTATCGCCCATGGCCTGCTGGGCGAAAGCAAAGGCGAGTTTTACATCGCCGCGCCGCTACACAAGCAGCAGTACCGGCTCAGCGATGGCCAGTGTTTAAGCGACAGCACGCTGAAATTGCAGGTTTTTGAAGTGCAGCTACAGCATGCCCAGGTATGGCTGCTACCCCCAACGGAGTAGTCAGACGCCCCTTAATGGCAATAACAATAAGGACGCAAAGCTTTTAAGCTTAACGACACAACACCGAGCAAGGCGCTCTAAAGCAGTATTGCACAGCCATACTGCCATGAGGCCTTTGCCGTGGCACTCTCGCCACCGGGTAAGTCTGGAAACGGCCTTACCTCCCCACTTGGAAAGGTGAATTATGTTAACTGACGCCTATGCGCGCCGCTATAGTTATTTGCGGCTGTCTGTCACTGAAAGCTGCAATTTTCGTTGCAGCTATTGCCTGCCTGACGGTAATGACTGCAACTCCCGTAGCGGCGAGCTTAACCTGACTGAAATTCGCCGCTTAGTCACCGCCTTTGCCAAACTCGGCACCCGTAAGGTACGAATTACCGGCGGCGAACCATCGCTGCGTAAAGACTTAACCGAAATTATCGCTACCTGCAAAGCCGTGCCCGGCATTGAAAAGGTGGCACTAACCACTAACGGCTATCGTTTAAAACGCGATGCGTTGGCGTGGCAGCAAGCCGGGCTGGATGCGGTGAATGTCAGTGTCGATAGCTTAGATGCTGATACCTTTCATCTGGTCACCGGCCAGGACAAGCTTGCCGATATTTTAGATGGCATAGCGCACGCTAAAGCCATTGGCATTAAGCAAGTGAAAATTAATACCGTGCTGTTAAAGCAGCACAATGCCTTGGCGCTGCCCGATTTTCTGCAGTTTATTCAACAGCAGGATATCGCGCTGCGTTTTATTGAATTGATGCGCACCGGCGATAATGCCGGCTTCTATCAGCGCCAGCATTTAAGTGGCGAGCATATTCAGCAGCAGCTGCTGGCACAAGGCTGGCAGCTAAACGCCAAAGCCAAAACCGACGGTCCGGCGCTGGAATATTCGCATGCCGGTTATCAGGGCCGGATTGGCCTGATTATGCCCTACAGCAAAGACTTTTGTGCCGATTGCAACCGGCTTAGGGTGTCAAGCAGCGGCGCGTTGTATTTATGCCTGTTTACCGACAGCCATCAGGACTTACGTAGCCTGCTGCAAAGCGATGACAGCGCGCCGTTAATGCGCTTTTTACAGCAAGCGGTGCAAGGTAAAGCCTTCAGCCATCAGCTGGCGCAGGATTACAGCGGCAGCACCCGGCATTTAGCCCAGATCGGTGGATAACAGGTGGCTAACATGAGTAGCAACAAACCCTTTAGCGCAGTGATTTTAGCCGGTGGTCAATCCAGCCGTATGGGCCAGGATAAAGCGCTGCTGCAACTTAATGGCCAAAGCTTACTGGCACATATGCAGCAACTGGCGCTGGATAGCGGTGCAGCTGAAGTTCTGATTAGCCGCAACCAACCGGGCTTTATTGCGGACAATGAGTCAACTCAGGCACAAGGACCTTTAGCAGGTATTTTAGCGGCATTACAACATTGCAGAAGTTCACAGTTACTGGTACTGCCTATTGATACACCACTGCTAAACCCAGCCAGCCTGCGGCAGTTATTGCAACAGGCCAATGCCAGTGCCAGTTACTTTAGCAATAGCCCGCTGCCTTGCGTATTGCCGGTAAATACCGCACTTAGCGCCCAAATTAGTGCACAACTGCAAAGCGGCCAGCGCTCGGTAAAAGCCCTGCTAACCATGCTCAATGCGGTAGCCCTGCCAGCGCCAACAACAGAATTACTCAATACCAATACACCAGCCGACTGGCAGCAATGTCTGGCAGTAGTTAATCACGGGAGCCTGTATGCCTAAGCCTGATTTAAGCCAGTTTTATCCGCTCAATATCGCAATCCTCACGGTATCGGACAGCCGCAGCAGCGCTAACGACAGCAAGAATGACAGCAGTGGCGACTTGCTCTGTGGGCTGTTGCAAAGCGCCGATCATCAGCTGGTTGACCGGGCATTACTGCCAAATAACAAATACCAGCTACGCGCTACGCTAAGCCAATGGATCGCAAGCGATACCATTCAGGTAGTGCTGATTAATGGCGGCACCGGTTTTCATCACACTAACTGTACCGTGGAAGCGCTAATGCCTTTACTCGACACCCAGGTACCGGGCTTTGGTGAGCTGTTTCGCCAGTTATCGTTTAACCAGTTAGGCTCAGCTGCGCTGCAATCCGGCGCAGTAGCTGGCCTTGCTAATGGCACGCTGATCTTTGCCATGCCAGGCTCCGGCGGCGCCTGCACCCTTGCGATGCAGCAGCTGATTTTACCGCAATTAGATAGCAAAACCGGGCCCTGCAACTTTGTAGCCCATGTAAAAAACAGCCCAAGCCAAAGCTGTGGAGCTTAAGATGACAGCAACCCTTAGCCATTTGGAACTAACGCATCTAGATCAGAGCGGCGCTGCGGCGATGGTCGATGTTAGCGCCAAGCCAAACACCACCCGGCTGGCCCGCGCCGGCGCCTTAGTGCAAACCACGCCTGAAGTGATTGAGTTAATTGCCCGGGCATTGCTGAAAAAAGGCGATGTACTGGCCACCGCCCGCATTGCCGGCATTATGGCAGCGAAAAAAACCAGCGAGCTTATTCCGCTGTGTCATCCACTGATGCTGAGCAAGGTATCGGTCGATTTTCAGCTGTTGCCAGAGCAAGGCCAAATTCAGATAGAAAGCTGCTGTGTGCTTAGCGGCTGCACCGGCGTGGAGATGGAGGCACTCACTGCCGCCTCGGTGGCCGCCTTAACCATTTACGATATGTGCAAAGCGGTGGATAAAGCGATGATTATCAGCGATATCCGCCTGCTGGAGAAAACCGGCGGCAAGTCCGGGCATTACCTTGTGGAGGCTGAACAATGAATTCGCCTGTGACTCTGCGATTGGTATGCCCTTTGGGCTCGCCACAGCGTCGTTACGGGCACATCCTGCCCTCCACGCGTGCGGGCCAGCTTGCGCTGACCAAATTCGTTCCCGACGAATTTTTTGCCCGCCTTCGCTATTCGCAAAAAGGGTCTGTGGCGCCCCAAAGCACACACCAATCTTCGCCGAACCAGCGCAGTAGTAATCCAAGTAACAATAAACACAGCTTCAACCGGAGGCAGTATGATTAAAATTCTGTTTTTCGCCGCGCTGCGTGAGCGGCTTGATTGCGAACAATACCTGCTTAGTTGCGATGGCAAAATGTTGCAGGTGGCCGACGTACTGCAGCAACTGCAAAGCCGTTGCCAAAACTGGCAGCAGGAACTTAGCCGCACCGATTTGCTCTGCGCCGTAAACCAGCACCTGGTGCCGTTAACGGCCAGCGTGCAGGATGGCGATGAGCTGGCGTTTTTCCCGCCGGTAACCGGTGGCTAGCAGGGATGAAGGATATGAGTATCTTTGTTGCTGTACAAAGCGATGATTTTTGTGTCGCCAGTGAGTACGACGAGCTGCGCCGTCACTCAGCCTGTGGCGCTGTCGTCACCTTTAGCGGCCTGGTACGTGAGCTAAGCGATAACACCCTGCACAGCATGACGCTGGAACACTACCCCGGCATGACCGAGCAAGCCCTTATCGCTATTGCTCAGCAAGCACAGAGCCGCTGGCAGCTTGGCGCGGTGCATATTATTCACCGCGTTGGCACGCTTAAACCGAATGAGCAGATTGTGTTTGTTGGCATTGCCAGCGCGCATCGCGCGGCGGCCTTTGCCGCCTGCGAATTTATTATGGATTACCTGAAAAACCGCGCGCCGTTCTGGAAAAAAGAACACACCGCCAGCGGTGATTACTGGGTCGGGGCCAAAGCCAGCGACCAGCAAGCGCTGGCACGCTGGGAGTAACCTATGATCCGGAGTGTATTGCTGCTTTGCTTTGCCTGCGCCCTACCTGTTTATGCTAGCGAAAAACTGACTATCGCAGCGGCATCAGACTTACGTTATGCGCTGGATGAAATCAGCACACTGTTTCGCCAGCGACAGCCGACACTGGCGCTAAATATTGTCTATGGCGCCAGCGGCAAACTCAGTACGCAAATCCGCCATGGCGCACCTTTTGATATGTTTTTCTCGGCCGATAGTAGCTTCCCGGCACAGCTGTATCAGGATAGCCTGACAGCCACTGCGCCACAGCTTTATGCACTGGGGCATCTGGTATTGTGGAGCCCACGGCGGAATATGGCCGGTATCAGGCTAAGCCAGCTCGCCGAACTGAGCTTTAGCCGCCTGGCCATCGCCCAACCGGCCCATGCGCCGTATGGCCAGCGCGCCAAACAAGCGCTGCAGGCTGCTGGCGTCTGGCAGGCGCTAGAAGCAAAAGTGGTTTACGGTGAAAACATTGCTCAAACCGCGCAACTAGCGCAAAGTGGCGGCGCTGACATCGCCATTATTGCGCTGTCGCTGGCCAAGTCTCCTATGCTTGCCAGCCAGGGCTATCAGCTAATACCAGCAGAGCTGCATCAACCGCTGCTGCAGGCGTATGTCATAACCCGTCATGGTGCTGATAACCACAATGCCAGGCTGTTTAGCGCCTTTATGGCCAGTGCTGACGTGCTAAATATAATGCAGCGCTATGGCTTCGAACTTCCGGCCAGTCAACCGCAAAGCAGGCAGGAGTAACACTATGCCCGAGCTTTTAGCCGCACTAAGCCCACAAGACTGGCAAGCCATTCTGTTAACTTTAAAGTTGTGTTTATACACCACACTTATTTTATTGCTGCTGGGTACACCGCTGGCCTGGTGGTTATCACTGAGCCACAGCAAGCTACGCACCGCTGTTCAGGCAATAGTGGCACTGCCGTTGGTACTACCGCCAACCGTGCTGGGGTTTTATTTATTGTTACTGCTGGGGCCGCATGGCGTTGTCGGTGGCGCTTTAGAGCAACTGGGGCTTAATCATCTGGCGTTTAGCTTTAGCGGTATTTTAATCGGTTCGGTGATTTACTCATTGCCGTTTACCGTGCAACCACTGCTGGAAAGCTTTCGCCGCATGGGACCAAGGCCGCTGGAAGTGGCCGCTACCTTAGGCGCCGGCAAACTGGATCAGCTGTTTAGCGTGGTACTGCCATTATGCCGCGGCGGTTTTATCATCGCCGCCACCTTAACCTTTGCCCATACGCTGGGCGAATTTGGCGTGATCTTAATGCTCGGCGGCAGCATCCCCGGTGAAACTCAGGTGTTATCGGTGCTGATTTACGACCACACTGAAGCGATGAACTACGCCCAGGCACAGCAGTTATCACTGGGCTTGGTTATCAGCGCCTTTGCCGTGTTGTTTATTGTCTATGGCTTAAATCGCCGCTTTGAGCGCGAGGCCGCCCTGTGATGAACAATGTAATCAGCCTGTTTCATCGCACAGCGCGCCAGGGCAAACCGACACTGGCAGCCGGGCAGCGGGCGGTTCCACCAGCTCCGGCTGCTCCATCAGTCCCGGCAGCCCCGGAAAGCGCCGGTTTAACCCTGGCGTTAACTATTCAGCGCGGTGATTTTAGCCTGCAGATTAACAACACCTTGCCGCTGCAGGGCGTAACGGCGTTATTTGGCCGCTCCGGCTGTGGCAAAACCACCTTGCTGCGCGCTATTGCCGGGCTGGATCGCCATGCCGGTGCCACAGTGCAATGTGGCGCCGCCATATGGCAGCAAGGCAGCCACTTTGTGCCGGTGCATCAGCGCCGTATTGGCATGGTGTTTCAGGAAAGCAGTTTATTGCCGCACTTAACAGTTGCACAAAACCTGCTGTATGGCTTTAACCGGCTGGCAAAGCACACGCCAATACAGCTGCAACCAGAGCAGGTGATGCAGTTACTGGAGCTGACGCCGTTATTGCAGCAAGCACCAGAGCAATTATCCGGCGGCCAGCGCCAGCGCGTGGCGCTGGGCCGCGCCCTGCTAAGCCAGCCGCAGTTACTGTTGCTGGATGAGCCGTTGGCATCGTTGGATCAGCAAAGCCGCAGCGAGATTTTGCCGTTTTTACAACGTATTGCCAGCCAAACCGGCATTCCGATGCTGCTGGTCAGCCATCAGCTGGATGACGTGGTGAAATTAGCCGATAACCTGGTACTAATGCAGCACGGCGGCATTCACAGCCAGGGCCCGCTGCAACAGCAATTATTACAGCCCGAACTGGCCGCTATCGGCGCAATGTCGCTGCTGCATGCCAAAAGCAGCGGCAGTAAACACCACCTGCTGCAACTAAGTATCGGCCAGCAGCAGTTGCAGCTGCCAGCTCCACTACATGCCGACACAGCAAGCTATTCCCCCACCTCATACCGCTTACGTATTCAGGCGCGCGATGTGGCGCTTAGCCTAACACCGCTTAACGACAGCTCGGTCAGTAATCAGTTACAAGTCAGCATTAGCGGCATAAACCCTGCACCCCACCCGGCCGAAACCCTGGTGCAGCTGACACTGGAAGGCCAGCCACTGCAGGCACTGCTAACCAAACAATCGGTTGAACGGCTGGAGTTACAGATTGGCCAGCAGGTTTATGCACAGATCAAAGCAGTGGCTCTGGATTAAGCCAGGTTTACTATTTGTAAACCCTGCACTATACTATGCCTAGTTTACAATAAGTAAACCACAACGGATGTGATACATGCACGTAGTTAAACGTGAGCCGTTTGAAACGGCAAAACTGTTGTACCCGAATTGCGCCGATGCGCTTGATGCTACTTTTAAAGCACTTAAACGCAGCGACGCGAAAACACCGGAAGAGTTACGTCAGGTGTTTCCATCGTTGGACAATTTTAAGTACGTCGATAGATGGTACGTTATCGACATTGGCGGTAATAAGTTGCGCTTGATAGCCTTTCTGGAATTTGTCGGTGGTAAGTGCTTTATCAAGCATATTGTCACCCACAAAGAGTATAACCGGATTACGGCACAGTATCGCAACCAAAGCAGGAATTAAGGAGCAGACCATGTTAGATGTTCAGGCAATGAAGTCCTTATCGCAGCAGATCACTCAGGTTATGCCTTGGGTTCAGGGCATTAATTCTGAGCAGCAATATGACGAACTGCTGGCGTTAATGGATGAACTGGTTGAAGACTACGATGCGAATCAGCTGCTGATAGACTTGCTGTTTCCGGTGCTGCAAGACTACGAAGAAACCGCAGAGCGGTTTAAGGTGTTTAATCAGCGGATGGAAACCTTAGACCCGGGCATTGCCATGCTGCGGCTGCTGATCGATCAGCACGGTCTTACGCAAAGTGATTTTCAGCAGGAAATAGGCGGTAAATCGCTGGTATCGCAAATACTAAGTGGCAAGCGCTCGCTAACGCTCGGCCATATCCGCGCTTTATCCAAGCGGTTTGGTATACCAGCGGCGATGTTTGTTTGATTGATTGCTTCCAAGCACATTTAAGAGCCAGTCAATAAAATGCAAGATTAAAGACCGGACCCCGACTCTACTTGGGACATATGCAATGCGAGCATTAGTCAAGATAAACCGGATAGTATAGAATACTTGCTTAAGTTGTCGGCTGTAGTGAAAGCGATAGAAAAAGAGTTTTACTAAGGCCAATTGGAGTTCAATGCAAATAGCAAGGTGCAGTAGTTATATAAGGCTGAAATTTGCGGTTCACCACGTAACCTACTACTAAACATATATATAAAATCTACTGAGAAGATCAGAATGGATAAAAGTGGCTCTAAATCAAACGTCAGTACAATAGCGGAAGAAAATTCCGCTATTGCGAGCCAGTTACGGAAATGATGCTGATGCAGCAAAGGCGCCCGCTTCTATAGAAACCAGCGCCGCCACATCACATCATTCAGTGGTTGAGACACTTTGCGAGGTATTTTTTAGCGGCTAAATTTTTGGCTTTAACATAAAAGCCCGCAGTTGTTACTTAGGGCATTTGGGGCGGAGCTAACAGCAACTATTCGCTGTTAGCTTAATTAGCTAAGGCTCCTTTACCGCACACGGGGCTAAATAACGGCTTTTACACCATTGCGCTGGATAATAGACAATAAACGCAGCGCAGCGCCTTGTGGCTTGGATTTACCTTGCTCCCACTTCTGCACACTTTCACTGCTCATATTCAAAATGGTAGCCAACACGCCCTGGCTAATGCCTTCCCGTATCCGTAAAGTCCGGATATCTTCCGCACTCATTTGCGGCGGTTTTGCCTGCTCTGTCAGCGCATTGATTTGCCGCATTGTGACTTTATCGATGGTGCCCGTTTGATGAAAACGTTCTGCCATCTGCTGAATTCTTTCAAGTCTATTATCTTTCACTGACGACCTCTATTAATAAACCTGCCTGTATATCTTTTTGTATCTGTTGCTCATTTGCTGCCAATAAGCTGCGACCAACTAAGCGGTAAACATCCAAAAGCTTGTCGGGAATTTCTTTTCCCGTTTTACTGACATCAGCTTTGCGCCACCCATCTATAAAATAAATTCTGTCATCCCGTTTCAACGCAATAATACTGCGGTTAGCATCCCGTTTACTGATCCCCTTTGCGCCAATGCGTTTTTTCAATACACCACCAAGATCCGCATCAAATAAACCGCTATTCACTTCGGCAGCGACTTGCATAATATCTGCGTTTGATAGCAGCGTTTTTGACATGAATTTTGCAAAATCATCCGTGATAAAAACCCGCATCTGGCCTCCGACATGTGGTAAAGAGTACTATAGTTTGACTATTTTGACCAGTAAGACTTATGACTGAGAAGCTGTATGACCTGGCGGAGCAGGCTGTACTTCAGACGTCATTGTCTCGTTATTTTGGTTAATTTAGAGTTAACGAAACATTTAGTATAGCGGCTCATCAGTACAGTGGCGTAAGAAACGCCGCGTCATCCATTTGGCATCGCAGGCGCAGCTTCAAGATAAAGAATTTGAGGGGTAGGACAAGATTAAACCTGCCCCTGCAATCGCTTTAGTCACGATAAGTGAATTGGCGACATTGTGTACAGGGCGTCTAAAGCTAACTCTGAACTGGTGTTTACTGCGCCAATAGTTTAAGTAACCGCTCTTTTCGGGCAAGGTAAACGTCATAACCATCATAGCCCTGCGCCGATAACGCGAGCGCTTTGTTGACCTGTGCGAGTGACTCTTCGTACCGCTCGCCCTGCTCGTAGCCGTAAGCCAGACCGTTGTAGGCGTCTGGTTTGTCGGGATAAAGCGTTATGCCGTATTTAAACAGCGTAATCGCTTGTTCAAGATTGCCGCTATTGACGAAGTGGTAACCCAGCTCGCGTACCAGCCATTCCGGCGGCGAAGTTTGTTCGCCATATTGCTGTGATAGCCGGTTGTAATAATCGACAATAGATTGGGTGTCGCCGGTAAAGGCGCGCAGCGGCATGCGTAACGGTAAGAACAGATTATGATAGGCATTAAAAATGCCCGCAACTGATGTTAAGCCGTGCGGCACAGTGTCGAACTCATCACTGATAAAGGTTAAGCCGTTGGGCGTATTGGACGCAATGAAGCTGTGCAAATCGTCATAGCGCTGTCGCATAAAGCCGCTTTCTTCACCAATGTTCATATATAAATAGTTGTCTAAGGTTTTTGTGTTAGCCATAAAGGCTTTTGTGCTTTCTGCCGTTGCGCCGTGATTCCACCATACGGCTGCACTGTAGGCTAAATGCGCCTGAAACAGCTCTGGTTTGGTTTGCAAAGCATAAAGTACAAATACGCCGCCGGCAGACGCCCCGGCAATAACTTTATAGTTATGCGTACGGTATTTATTATTCACAAAAGGGATAAGTTCGTTTTCTATAAAGGTTAAGAACTTTGGCGCGCCACCGCCGATGCCGATTGGGCCCTGTGGCTCTTGATTGACGGTTGGAAATAAATCTCTCTGCCTGTCGGTATTTTCAATTGCAACAATGATCACTTCCGGCGCAGCGCTTGCTTCTTGCAGTTTTTCTAAAACCGCCGTAATTAGCGGGATATTGCCTTTACCATCCAGCCGATAGATAACTGGATACTTTTTGTTGGGCGTGGATGCATAGCTTTTGGGAAGTTGTACTGTAATAGTTCGGTTTTCATTGAGCACGGCAGAGTGCAGTGTCTCTGTCAGCAGTGTGTAGTCACCGCTGGTTGCAGGTACCTGCTGCGCGACAGCAGATGACGTCATCACTGAAAAAACGATAAACGCAGCGATGCTTTTGGCAATATTCCTTTTTGTCATTATTGTTCCATTTATTTCAATATTTTTCATGACGTTAACATACAAGCCAATATATTGAAGTACTGAATAATTCAGCCCTCTGCACGGAAGAAGTCATTATCTTGCTCTGCAGCTTGCTTGCCGGCAAAACCTTTGCCTCGTTGCTGCTAACTTTAACGTAATACCGATGGTCAGCGCATTGCTGAAGCATTTGTAGCAGGGCTTCATTTGGGCGCAATCACCTTGAGTTTAGCCAGTTATAACGAACGGAATTTCCAGTTTTTTGGATGTCGGCTGCCATGCAATACCGCATGGATCACAATAACATCTTCTTTTTCAGCAAAATAAACAGCAAATGGAAACTTATGCAGCAGCGAGCGCCTGAGATTGCGATATACGACAGGATAAAGAGTAGGAATGGCAGCTATTCGTTGCACAGCTGCTACAACTTCATTTAAATATCGGCCGCCTAATCCCTGTTGCTGTTCTTCGTACCATAAAGCTGCTTCTTCAATATCGGCTTCAGCCTCTGGCCGGATTTGAACGATATAACTCACAGCTTCTGACGGATTTCATTTAATACTGTTGTTGCATCACGGCCCTGATTGCCGTCCTGTTCATAAGCATCAAGCCGGCGATCCAGTTCTGCCCGTTGCGCATCGGTAACCGGCAGCGCTTGCTGATCCTGCGCAATGCTGTCCCACAAATCTTCAACCAATTGCACACGTTGCTGCAACGGTAAATCACGCAGTGTTGGATTCATAACAGCCCTACCGGATAACGTTTCAATTAAGTCAAAGCATAGCGTAATTTAACCGAATACTGTACGCAATCAACATTCAATCACTGCAGCGCCAGATTTAGCGCGATACCGCCTAGCAAAACGGCGATGACGCCATCAAACAGCTGCCAGCGTTTGGCCGAGTTAAGCCAGATTTTCAGCCTGGGCGCCAAAGCAGTAAGCGAGGAAAACCACACTAACGAGGCGATACAAGCGCCGGCCATAAACCGTAGCGGTGCGGCTTGCTGATTTGCTACGCCGCCAATTAAAAATACTGTGTCTAAATACACATGCGGGTTTAATAAGGTAATGGCCAGTGCCGTTAGCGCCGTTTTGCTGTTACTCATTACCTGAGTAGTGGTATCGGTTTGCAAGCCTTTGCTGCCAGCCCAGGCGCGGCTGGCCGCCTGCCATGCCAGCCACAACAATAACGCCACCCCCAGCCAGGTGAGCAGCGGCACCAGTGGCGGCACCCATAGCTGCATTTGCTGCACGGCAAATACGCCCAGCACAATCAGCAGACAGTCACAGACAATACACACCGTAGCAATAACCAGCCGGTTTGCTCCGGCCATACTTTGGCTTAACACCCAGATATTTTGCGCGCCGATGGCGACTATTAAACTTAAACCGACACCAAACCCCAGTAAAAAAGTCATGCTGCTGACCCTGTGAAGAAAAATCTGCTGCAGAACATACCCTTTGCCACTACCATTAATCCAACGAATTATTTTATGTATAGATGAATATAATTAATGATTGACTACCGTTTATTGCAAGCACTTTCCGCCGTGGTAGAGCAAGGTGGTTTTGAGCGGGCGGCAAAACTGCTGTGTTTGACACAGTCGGCGGTCAGCCACCGCATTAAGCAGCTTGAAGCCATTGCCGGCCAGCCGGTGTTGCTGCGCACCGCTCCGCCGGTCGCTACTCCCGTGGGGCAGCGGCTGCTGAACCATCTGCAGCAGGTACTGCAAATGGAAGCCGCTCTGGGGCTGGAGGCAACCAGCGTGACCACGCTGCGACTAGCGGTAAATGCTGACTCACTGGCTACCTGGCTGCCACAAGCACTGGTAATGCCGGACTACTCACAACTGTGTTTTGATTTTGTAGTGGAAGATCAGTCAGTCGGGCTAAAACGGATGAAGCAAGGCGATGTGATGGCCTGCCTCTGTGCCAGCAGCCAGCCGGTAAACGGCGCTAAGGTGCAAGCTCTGGGCGCACTGCGTTACCGCGCTGTAGCCAGCCCGGATTTTATCCGCCGCTACCGCTTAGATCAGCATCTGCTGGCGCAGCTACCGCAAGCGCCCTGTTTGGTGTTTAATCAGGATGATCAACTGCAGCATCAGTACCTGCAGCATATATGTGGCAAGCCGCCAGAAAAAACCCATTTATGCCCTTCGTCCGAAGGTTTTTTACGCGCGGCTCTGGCCGGGCTCGGTTTTGGCCTGTTACCAGAATTACAGATGCAGCCCTATCTGGAAACTAAGCAGCTGGTTGATTTAACGCCGGATTATCATTTGGATACCCCGCTGTACGGGCACTACTGGCAAAGCGAAAGCCCGCTAATGGCACAGTTGCGCCAGCAAATTACCGCCACCGCCAGGCAACAACTGTACTGCGTTAGTTAAACAACCGGGCGGCCAGAGCAACTGGCAGCAATCATTACCCGTCTGATCGCGGCACTACGACAGCAGCATTGGCACTATTGCGCAGCCTGACGTAGCTCTGTCACCAGCTGATAGCCAATACCCCAGTTATCGGTGCTGACTTCTTCTATCAGCACAAAGGTGGTGGCCGGGCTTTTACCCAACACATCCACCAGCAGTTGCGTGGTGCCCTGCACCAGCTGGTGCTTTTGTTCGGCAGTTACGCCTTCGTCAGTTATTTTGATATTTACATACGGCATAATATGCTCCTAATGGGTGTTAATAAAAGGGTTGTCGGCGTACAGCTTAGCGACAATGCGCCACTGGCCCTGCTCTTTTAGCAAGCTCAGATAATCAATGTAGTGCCGGCCTAATAACGGACAGGATACTTTTGCCAGCGCCTGCTCGCCGCTCAGTTCAACTGACAGGATCTGATAAGCAACAGCGTGCCCCAGTGTGGCAGGTACCGACCGGTTTGCTACCAGCTCCAGCCACTGCTGTTTGCTGCGCCGCACCCCGGGGGCGTATAAGCGCGCGTCATCGTCGAAGATCCGGCTCAGCAGTTCAGTGTCGGCGCGGTGCAAAGCATCGAAATAGTGCCCGAGCAGCACGGCAATAGCCGGCAAGTCGGTATCTTGCAAAGCTGTACTCATTATGCTGCCTGCTGCTCTGCCGCAACCGCCGCCTGATAGGCTGGCAAGGCGCGCACCTTGTCAATCATCGCCTGGCCACGTGGGCCTATCTCAATAGCAACAGCAAAGAACCGGCCCCAACCGGCATACACCGCCAGCAAAATATCAGCGACAGAGTAATGCTGGCCACCCAGATAAGGCTGGCTTTGCAGCCGGGTTTCCACTAACTGCCACAGCTTGCTGACCTGAGCTGCTGCCACTTGCAATAGCTGCTGTTTAACGGCACCGTCTGCCAACTGGTTGTTAAGGAAAAACAGCTTGCTGTAAGCCGGATGCACAGTAGCATTAGCAAACATCAGCTGCTGGATCGCCTGCTGGCGCGCCGATGCTTCAGCCGGCAGTAAATCGTTGGCATGTTTGTCCAACAAATACAACATAATGGCCGCGCCTTCTGTCAGTACAGTGCCATCAACCTCTAAAGCTGGCACCGCACCAACGGCATTGATCTGCTGATAATCAGCCACGCTGGCTTTGTGGACCAGTTCAAATGGCTGGCCCAATTCGCGTAACACAACCTGCACCGCTAATGAGCAGGCACCGGGCGAAAAATACAATTTATACATAATCAATTCCTATCTTTAAGTAACCAAAAGCATCGAAGCAAGGCCACTATAGCGCTGCCAATTAAACTGATATATAGCTATAATTGAACAACTTTATTTCCCATGGGGAAACAATATGGATAAATTAAGAGCCATGCAGCTGTTTGTGCGGGTGGCGGAATTGGGTAGCTTTAGCCAGGTTGCCGGGCAACATGGCTGCAGCAAATCGATGCTGAGCAAACAGATAAGCGCGCTGGAACAAACATTGGGCACCCGACTGCTGCAACGTTCCACCCGCAGATTACAGCTAACCCAAGCCGGTGAAGACTATTTGCAGCGCTGTCGTGAAATTTTGCGCCAGATAGAAGATACCGAAGCCCGTATGCAACAGCAGCAGCAAATACCACAGGGCAAACTCAGAATTAATGCGGCTATGGCGCTGGGCCTGACGGCGCTGGCACCAGCCTTTGCTGAATTTATGCGGCTATACCCGCAAATTGAGCTGGATATACAGTTAAGCGATGAAGCGCAGGACTTGCTGCAGCATAATTTTGATTTGGGCTTACGCGTGGCCAGCCAGACGTTTGACTCAGCCTATGTCGGCCAAACCATAACCCAGTTTAGCTACAGCATCTGTGCCTCGCCAGAGTATTTGCGCCAGCATGGTGCCATCAACTGCCCGGAGGATTTAACGAATCATCAGTGTTTTGAGTACAGTTATTTTCGCCACAAACATATCTGGCCGGTCGGCAAAGATGGCGTAGCAATCCGCGGGAAGTTAAAAGCCAATAGCTCAGTGTTTTTACTGCAGATGATTAAACAAGGCATGGGCGTCGGTTTTATTCCGCGTTTTATCAGCCATCAGGCGCTACAGGCTGGTGACGTCGTTGAAGTGCTGGCAGACGAACACAAACCGAAAATGACGCTGTACGCGCTTTACCCGGTACGACAATTTACCCCGCCCAGACTAAAGCTGTTGATTGAATTTCTGCAAAATTGGTTTAGTCAGCATCCCTATCTTTAACTGCACCCGAAAATTACCGCCGCTGCAAGGCAACCGCTGTATGCCCAATGATAAGATCGCCCGGGTCTTGCCAACGGTTCCTGTTATCGTTTTACTCACCAATATCTTCAAACCACAGCTGTGGCCTTGCGGCAATAAAGTCCTGCATCAGCTGAATGCATTCTGCATTGTGCTGAATATCCAGCGTGACACCGCGGCTTTGTACATAGGCTTCCGGCCCCTGAAAGGTCGTATTTTCGCCTATTACTACTTTAGGAATGCCATACAACAACACGGTGCCGCTGCACATATCACAGGGTGACAACGTAGAGTACAGCGTGGCGCGGCGGTAATCTGCGGCTGTCAGGCGACCAGCATTTTCCAGACAGTCCATTTCGGCGTGTAGCACGCAACTGCCCTTCTGCACCCGCTGATTGTGACCGGCACCGACAATTTTGCCATCTATTACCAACACCGAGCCGATAGGAATACCCCCTTCGGCTAAGCTCTTTTTCGCCTGCGCAATGGCAGCCTGCATAAATAAATCTGTCATAGTATTACCGTTGTAAGTTAACGTTTGGCTAAGAGCAAAACATCACACTTTCAGCCGTTTATAACAAGTCCTATCGCTAACCAGCTCTTTCAGGATCAGGTTAATCCGTCGCCGCTTTGGGTGCACTGAAGGCCTTGCTGTAAAAGCCGGACGGGTCAAAACAACATACCCGCCGCTTGCCCTCTGCCAGCATATTACAGGCATCACTCACCCGTTTGGCCCGGGTTTTGGCCTGTTTTGCTGAGGTGACCCAGTGGATCCAATCCAGCCTGGCAATAGTGGTAGTGTCATGCCAGACAGCACTGGCTTCAGCGGACGCGGCCAGCGCCTGCTGTAAATCTGCTGGCAGCTCAGGTTCAGGCTCCTGCTCTACCGCCGCAATATCAAAGTTGGCCACGCTGCCAATACTGCTGCCTGCGGCGTTAAGCAACGGTTCGCTCAAGGCGAACCAATGGCTTAGCTGGCCATCCGGTTCCAATGTGGCTTGAAACGCCACGCCGTTTATATGACCGGTTACCGAGGTTCTGCCGCGCCTGGGTAGCTTTTCACTGACATGTTTTGGCAGCACGACAAAAGCCCGAAACTGCGCTTTCGCCGCTCGCGCCGGACTTAATATAGTTGCGGTAAATTCAGAATAGCTGTCGTTCTGGATCATCTTACATCAGCTTCCTTAGGGTTGATTTTCTGCCAACCGCGCGGCGGCGATATCGGCCAGTTTGCTATCCAGCGTTGCCCGGCATAACCACTGGCCGCGCACCATGACCCCGGCCGGCTGATACAGCACGGATAAATCCTGCAGTGGGTTGCCCTCCAGCAACAGCAAATCGGCGCGCTGGCCGGCTTTAACCTGGCCAAAGCGGTCTTTATCGGCAAAATACTCGCCTACCAGCGCGGTGCCACTGCGCAAAATGTCGTAGTTACTAAGGCCCGCTGCCGCCATTTGGGGTATTTCACGGCGCAGCGACAGGCCGGGCACGCTGTACAGTTGCGGCGCGTCGGTACCCATTAATATCGTGACATCAGCCTCATTTAACGCTCGCAGCAAACGCTGGCGGTTTTGCGCATGCAGCGCCGCAGTGTCGCCGCTGTAGTAGGCGCCAGAAGGTTGCTGCAGGTAACGCTGCCAGCCGGCAATTACCCGCGCCGGCATATATTTCAGCTCATCATAGCTTTGTAACTGCGCCGGATCAGAGGCGCCGATAATGGTTTGCCACAGCGCCTGGGTAGGCACTACGGCGACATTGTTGGCTTTAGTCAGCGCTACCAACGGCGCCATATCGGCTGCGGTTAGCGCTTTGTCAAAACCGCCCAGCGCTGCCATATACCCATCCAGATGATCGATGGTGCGGCTGCCAAGTAAAATGGCCTGCTCAATGCCTACCGCTTCCGGCACATGGCCGGCAAAATCGATTTGCTGTTTATGCGCTTCATCAGCTATTGCCTGATAATGCTCCAAGCTTAAACCCGGGTGAATTTTCAGTAAATCCCAGCCCTCCCGCTTATGCTGGCGTACCCGCTCGCGTGCTTGCTCTGCCGATGTGACCGTATGCTGATTAAAGCTCGGCCCGGCCAGATACAACGTTGGCCCGAGCCGTTTACCACTGGCGATATCGTCTTTTAAGCGCAATTGCTGATCGTGCCCCAGCATACCGCGCACTGTGGTAACACCACCGGCCAGATACAGCGTTAAGACATCGTCGAGATAACGCGCCGGCATGCCGCTAAAATCTGCCAATGGCGGCACATGGCCATGCATTTCGGCCAGACCCGGCATCAGGTAGCGGCTCGCGCCGTCAATCACAGTGGCCCCCTCTGGAACGGCCAGTTCAGAAGCCGGCGCGACGGCAATAATGCGATCGCCCTGCACCAGTACGCGCTGATTACGCAGCAGCTGATCTGAGTCCATTGCTAATACATGCACCTGATCAAACACTGTCATCGCCACGTCGGCCACAGGCTTTTGCTGCGCTAATAACCAGCTATATAAATCCTCGCCGGCATATACCTGCCGCCAGGCATCGTGTTCGGCCTGCTCCAGCATGCTAAACCGTACCTTGCTATGGCCCAGTTGGCGCAGAGTTTCAATGCCGGGGTAAAAGTAATTTTTATTGACGGCCGAATCACGCCCAGCGGCAAATACCCACAGTGGCGTTTGCGCCTGTGCAATAGGTGGCATCAGATCCGGATGGCCCCAGCCAACAACGGGCGCCACAGCAGCGAATAACTGCGGATGCTTACTGGCCATAAACCAGCTGCCAAAGCCGCCGTAACTGATGCCGGTTAAATACAGCCGGCCGGCGTCGGTCTGGTAATTGGCCTGCACGTTTTGCAGCATGGCCAGCAGATCTTGCTCTGCCCGCTCCCAACCGTCGGGTAACAGCGGCGGTATTGTGCTCATATCACCCACCGGTTCAGCCGGTGCAATCGGCCTGGTGGACGAAAACAGCTCCGGCCGCGGCGGCACGCCATCTGTCAGGCGCCCGGGAATATCAGCGCGCGAGCGGTTGGCAATATAAGGCACCTGCGCCATATCAAACATCTGCAGCTGCGGCACCACGATAATAAACGGCAGGTCACGCTTTTGCACCCAGGCTTCGTACAAGGGGCCATGGATTAAGGTGTAGTCCAGCTCATCCTGGCCATTACCGCGCTCGCCATTGCCGTGTAAAAACAGCATCAGCGGCCATTTTTTGTCACTGTTTTGCTGATAACCGGCCGGTAAATAGACAAAATACTGCCGTTTGCTGCTATCGATACTGCTGACATAATCCAGCCGCAACAACTGCGCTGCGCTGTTTGTCTGCTGTGGAGACATGTCGCTGCTGACACAGGCCGCCAGCGCCATAACCATTATTGCCAACAATGATATCAGTGCCCAAAATTGCTGTTTCATCTTTGCTCCGCTGCCGAAAATCTTGTTGTCGTTAGGGTAAAGTTAAAAACGGCTTAAGTATAGTCACAGTGCTAAAGCTTGCGGCTGCGCAATACATGGCAATAATCCCGCGCCACAATGGGCAATTTCGATGTGCAGTACCCGGTATTAAGCCTATACTGCAGCACGTCTTAGCGTTACCGCAGGTTTGTATGACCGATAAGCTCACTCCACCACCGATAAGCAATGAACTGCGCCAGCGAGCTGAACAGCAACTGCGTACCGGTACCGCCCAGCTTAACAATGCCTCTACTGCCAGCAGCGATGCGCTGGGCGCACTATACCGGCTAAGCAGTACCGCCAATACCGCCAGTGACGGCCTGAAATTGCTGCATGAATTACAAACCTATCAGGTCGAGTTAGATGTGCAGTTGGAACAACTACAACACGATGAGCGTGAGCACAGTCAGGAACTGTCGTGCTACCGGCAGTTCTTTGCCATCTGCCCACTGGCCTGTCTGATGCTGAGCCTTAACGGCACTATTATCGCGGCTAATGACGCCGCAGGGCGTTTATTTTCGCACGCAGCAACGAATGTAGCTGAGCACGCATCCGAGTCATTGTGTGGCCGCCCGGTGTTCTCGCTGTTTTGTCCAAGCTGCCAGCCGATGCTAAGCGCTGCGCTAGCCAAAGTGCAGCGTAACCAGCAAAGCGCGACGCTAATCGCTACCCCTGTCAGCCGTGCAGCAGAGCCGCGCTCAACAGCAGACAGCATGCAGCTGAGCATAACTCTGAGCCCTGATCACAACACCATACTGATAATGCTAACGTGAATACTGTCGCTAGCAAAAACACTCTGGCTGGTATTGTCGGCATTGGTGCCTCCGCTGGCGGGCTGCAGCCATTAGAGCAGTTTTTATCGCACACGCCGCCAGACAGTGGCCTGGCCTGGATAGTGGTGCAACATATGGACCCAACACAAAAAGCCCTGCTGACCGAGCTATTACAACGTGTCACCAGCATGAAGGTGCAGCAAGCCACACAAGGCATGCCGGTATGCGCCAATCAGGTTTATGTGATCCCGCCGGATACTGAACTCAGAGTGCACAACGCTGCACTGCAGCTGACTAAGCCAAAACAAGCGCGCGGCCTGCGCCTGCCAGTGGATATTTTGTTGCAGTCACTTGCCGACAGCCTGGCGGAGAACGCCATTGGCGTTATTTTGTCTGGCATGGGCAGTGACGGCACGCTCGGTGCTCAGGCCATTAAAGCCGCCGGCGGCCTGATTGCCGTGCAACAACCAGCGTCAGCGCAATTTGATTCGATGCCACAAGCTGCTATTGCCAGCGGCTGTGTTGATATTATTGCCGGGGCGGCTGAACTGCCCGCACGAATACAGTCGGCAATAGTGCAAATGACGGCGACGCCGGTAAAAATGCCGCAGACGCAAGCGGACGCGGACGCGGACGCGGAACAACAGCCAAAAGCAGCGGGCAGCCCGTTGCAACAAATCATTACCCAGCTGCAAAGCCATAGCCGGCATGATTTTTCACTGTATAAAACCAGTACCTTGCAGCGACGGATTGAGCGACGCATGGCTATTCACAACCTTAGTGACATGCCGCAATATGTGGCTTTTCTTGCCAGCAACCCGCAGGAAAATGACTTACTGTTTAAAGAACTATTGATTGGCGTGACACAGTTTTTCCGCGACACAGCCGTGTGGGATTATCTGGCTGAACACGCCCTGCCGGCGCTGTTACAACAAGGCGACAGTGCGCTGCGCGCCTGGTGCATTGGCTGCTCAACCGGTGAGGAAGCTTACTCGCTGGCGATAGTATTCCGGCAGTTACTTGAACACCAACCGCAGTTGCGCCATATCAGCTTAAAAATTTTCGCCTCTGATCTTAGCCCGGACGCCATCGCCAAAGCCCGGCGTGGCCAATATCCGCTGACAATTAGCGAACAGGTTAGCCCTGAGCGGCTGCAGCAGTTTTTTACCCGCCACGACAGTTATTATCAAATTAACCAGTCAATTCGCGATATGGTGTTGTTTGCCCAGCATGATGTGATACTGGACCCGCCATTTACGCGCCAGGATCTGATTGTCTGTCGCAACCTGCTGATCTATTTTGATAGCCTGTTGCAACGCAAGTTACTGCCACTGCTGCATTACAGTCTGCGCCCCGGCGGCATGTTATTACTGGGCAGCTCAGAAACGGTAGGCCGCAGTCAGGATTTATTTGTGCCACTGCAAGCAAAATTGCGGCTTTTTCAACGCCAGGAAGCGCTAGCAAAGACAACTCGTAGTTTGCCGGTGCATTCGTTTCCGCCTTTATCAACCTTAGCCAAGGAGCCCCTGGTGTCTACTGATAAAACACCTCAGCCACAGAGCGATAATCTGCAAACGGCAGCCGATCAGGTATTGTTGCAAGTGTATGCACCGGCGGCGGTGGTACTGAACAGCACCGGTGATATTGTTTACATCAGCGGCCGCACCGGTAAATATCTGGAACCGGCCGCAGGTAAAGCCAACTGGAATTTTCATGCCATGGTGCGTGAAACGCTGCGTTTGCCCCTGGCGATGGCACTGCAACAAGCGCAGACCAAAGCTGCACCGTTACAATTGCACCGCTTACCACTAACAAACGACGACACAAGCATGCAGGTGGATGTTACTGTGCAGGCCCTGCAAGAGCCCGGTGCCTTACAAGGTATGACCATGATTGTGTTTCGAGATGTTGCTGCAGCCAATCTTAGTCAGGAAGCAGAGGATGTCGACTTTTCCCTGGCAGCAGTGCAGCAGCAATATCTGGATGAAATTCAGTCCTTGCGTGAGGAAACACGCAACTCAAAAGAAAAACTGCAGTCGAGCAACGAAGAGTTGCAATCGACCAATGAAGAGCTGCAGTCAACTAATGAAGAGTTGACCACCTCGAAAGAAGAAATGCAGTCGATGAATGAAGAGCTGCAAACCATTAATACCGAATTGCAGGCTAAGCTGGATGACCTGGCGCTGGCACAAAGCGATCTGCAAAATACGCTGAACAGCGTCGAAATTGCGATTTTGTTTTTAGATCAGCAGCTCAACGTGCGCCGTTATACCGACCGCGCGGCGAATATTATTAACCTGCGGGAAAGCGATTTGGGCCGGCCACTAAGTGATTTAACCAGCAGCCTGCAGTATCCGGCCTTACACGAGGATGCGCTGGATACCTTGCGCACACTAAAATTTAGCGAAAAACAAATTCCAACCACCGACGAGCGCTGGTTTTCGGTGCGGATTATGCCATACCGGCGGCTGGATAATGTGATAGACGGCGTAGTTATCACGTTGGTGGATATCAGTGCCACCAAAAAGCTCGAAGCCGCACTGCGCGAAAAATCGCGTCACTAGCCTAATGGCGGTTACTGAACAGATATAAGGCTGACATGACAACGACATTTTTGTCCTGAGTGCAAACGGCGCCTGGAATCTTGAAGCCTCACAAGCTGCCATAAAACATATCAACGGCTTAGTAGACGCGCGTAATAACCGCCGCCATGCGTTTATATTCGATACACAGCAGGTGGAGGGTATTACACCGAAGCGTTTAAATCAGCTTGGTGTCTGCGGATTTGAAGATGGCACCCTGATTGCGGGCAGATAACAACTATACCTGCCACTGTAATTATCGCGGCAGCGGTTTAGCTGTTTAAATGAATGCAATCTATCGGGCATACTGCTATACAAGTAGGTTTATCATAGTAGCCAATGCATTCAGTGCATAAAGCCGGGTCGACTTCGTAGTGTTTCGGCCCCATGCTAATAGCCGCATTCGGGCACTCCGGTACGCACATATCACAATTTATGCACGAAATTTCTATTACAGCGGGCATGCTTAATTTGCCGCCGCGTCAATCGCTAATTCAGCTGCTAATGGCGGCTGTGCCGGAAGCTGCTTTAACAGCATAGCGTGGCTAAGGTCACACTGCTGCGGCAGTTTTACCTTCAGCTGATAACAAGCGCCTGGCGCCAGCAAAATGGCATGATCCTGCTTATCGCGCAGTGCCTGCAGCGTAAAACACTGATTACCGTCTGGCGACATTAATATCAGGCTATCACCAACGCTAAACTGGTTTTTTACTTCCAGTAACGCAAAACCTTCGCTGTCCTGTCCGCCAATAAACTCGCCAACTAACAGCTGCTCACCGACACTGTGGCTGGTGTGGTAGTTTTGCGTATCCTGCGGTTTATGCCGGCGTAAAAAGCCCTCGGTAAAACCGCGGTTGGCCATACCGTCCAGCTCATTCAGTAAATTGGGGTTAAAGGCTTTGCCGGCCACGGCATCGTCGATAGCCTGGCGATACACCTGAGCGGTGCGTGCGACATAATACGGCGATTTAGTACGGCCTTCGATTTTTAGCGAATGCACGCCCATCGCGGTTAATGCCGGCACATGCTCAATAGCGCGTAAGTCTTTTGAATTAAGGATATAAGTGCCATGCAGGTCTTCATCTATCGCCATCAGCTCACCGGGGCGGCCCTGCTCTTCCAGCAGCGCCGGCGTGCTTATCGGTTTAAACTGGCCGACTTCATCTTCGGTTGCCGCATGCACCTGATAGGGCCAGCGACAGCTGTTGGTACAGGCGCCCTGGTTTGGGTCGCGCTTGTTAATATAGCCCGACAACAAACAGCGGCCGGAGTACGCCATACACAGCGCACCGTGCACAAAGACTTCCAGCTGCATATCCGGCACCTGCGCGCGGATTTCGGCTATTTCATCTACCGCCAGCTCGCGCGATAAAATAACCCGCTCTACCCCCTGTGCCTGCCAGAACTTTACCGCCGCCCAGTTTACCGTATTGGCCTGCACCGACAGGTGCAGTGGCATCTGTGGGAAATGCTGTTTTAGCAAATACACCACGCCAGGGTCGGATACAATCAGCGCATCAGGTTTAAGCGCCACCACCGGCGCCATATCGGCAATAAAGCTTTTAAGCTTGCTGTTATGCGGCGCAATATTAACCACCACATACAGCTTTTTACCCAGCGCATGGGCTTCGTTAATGCCAATTTCCAGCGCGGCTAAATCAAACTCGTTATTGCGCACGCGCAGGCTGTAACGCGGTTGGCCGGCGTACACGGCATCGGCACCATAGGCAAACGCCAGGCGCAGTGCTTTTAAACTGCCGGCTGGGGAGAGTAATTCAGGTTTAAACATAACAGGGCCTCTGGCACAACATGACAACTATAAAAAGGCGGCTAGTCTAACGCCGGTAGGAAAACCGGCTTTGATCTGCCGCAAACTGCCGCTGGTTAACAGTTGGCCTGCGCCGGCTGAGCCGCTTTAAAGCCGCTGGCAAAGTTATTCAACCGTGCGGTACGGCTACCAGATGGCAGCATCACTTCGATCAGGCTAAAGCGTTTGTCATTGCAAAGTGCCAGCTGCAATGCCTGCTCAAAGTCATCCAGGTTATTAACCTGCATACCCTGCCCGCCCATAGCGCGCGCCAGTTCGGCATAGTGCCAGTTGGTTAAATTGGTGCAGTTAAGGCCGGGTGCAAAGGCGTCTATCATGTCCCAGCGCTGGTTATTAAACACCACAATAATCGGGGCAAAGCCATAACGGGCGCAGTGACCAAGCTCAAGCCCGGTCATTAAAAAGGCGCCATCACCCACCAATACCAGCGGCCGTAAGCCGGTAACCGCCTGCACGCCAAAAGCGGCTGGCACGGCGTAGCCCATAGAGGCATAAAACGCCGGCGCCAGCATTAAGCTGGGTTTGGCATGCAAGGAGGCAAACAGGCAATCACCAATATCGGAAATCAGCGGCATGGTGTCATTGCGCTCGGTCAATACCGCATCCAACTGCCTTACCAGGCTGCTGGCACTCAGCTGTTGTGCAGATTCAGGCTGTGCAAGTGTAATATCTGGCACAGCCACATGTTCAAACGGCACTATGCGCTGCTGCGCTAATGCCGCCAACAGCGGCTTTAATGCCAGTTGATGGTAGGTTGCCAGCCCGAGCGTCAGCTGGTTTTGCTCTATGCACACCACTTTTGCCGCCGGAAACAGCTCGCTATGGGCAGCAAAGTTACTGTCGGTTTTAATCACGCCAATTTGCAGAATGACATCAGCATCACGCAGTAACTGCGTCGGCCGGATATCGGTTTTATCCAGGAAAATACCGCCATACAGCGGATGCTGTTGATTAAAACTGGCGCGGCCCATTAAGGTACTGACAAAGGGGATATTCAACTGAATAGCTAAGGCTTCCAACTCCGCTACTGCATCAAAGCGACGTACATCGACCCCGGCCAGAATAACCGGACGCTGGGCATAAGCTAAGCGCTCGGCTAAATGCGCTGTGGCCAGCGCCAATTCGTCCTGCAACTCTGGCTCTGGCTGATATTCTCCTGCCAGCCGGGTGACAAACTGCACTGCATCGCGTGGTATTTCCAGCAGTACCGGCCGGCTTTGCTGTTTAGCGATGCTAAGTGCCGCGCGGATATCTGCGCCAGCGCGCTGGGGGTTGTCTAAGCGTAATTGCGCTGCGGTGATCTCGCGATAGATATCACGTTGTGAATCGACCGTTTTGGCCTGATGATGGATAAGTAAACCGCGGTCAATCTCACTTTCGCTGGGGAAACCGGCAATAACCACCAAGGGCACATGCTCAACATAGGCCTGCGCCACCGCGTTAACGGCATTAAGTGCACCCGCACCGTAAGTTAAGATCACTACCGCCGGGTTATTGCTGATGCGCGCCGCGGCATCAGCGGCAAACACCGCTGAGGGCTCATGGCTTAAATAATACAAAGGCAGGCTATTGCGCTGCTGCAACTGTTCAAACAGCGGCAGCACAAAATCACCCGGAATACCAAATAACTGCTTAACACCAAACACGTCCAGTTCGTGCAACAAGGCATCGACCAATAGCATAACCACTCCAATTCTGCGTTTTGTCAGGCGCAGTGTGGTGATTATTGCGATTAGCGGTGTTGATGCAGATCAAGGCTGCGCCGGCTTACGCTGGCGCAAAGGTGGTAGGGGCGCATATTTGCGCCCTTGTTTTAACGCAGCAAATTAGAAAACGGCAGTATCGATACTATTTCGCCAGCCGGCAGACTACCGCTGTCACGCGGTAACACGATATAACAATTAGCGTTAGCGATAGAGCTCAGCATGCCGGAGCTTTGTGCGCCTAAGGTTTTTACTTTTAAGCCGCTTTCACCCTGCCAGTACCAGCCGCGCTGATAATCCATCCGGCCGGGTTGTTTTTTCAGCGGCACTTCGCACTCGGCGCTTAACAGCTTAACTTCGCCAACCACATTTTCACCGCTAAGTTTACGCAGCACCGGCTGGACTAATTGATCCAGCGTTACGACTGCCGCTACGGGGTTGCCGGGTAAACCAAAAAACCAGCAGTTATTCAGCTTACCAAAGGCAAAGGGTTTGCCGGGCTTTATCGCCACCTGCCAGAAGTTAATCTGGCCCAGTTTATATAAAATTTGCCGGGTATAATCTGCCTCGCCGACTGAGACACCTGCACTGGTAATAAGCACATCCGCCTTTGCCATCCCTTGCAAAAACGCCTGCTCTATCGCCTGCGGATCGTCCGGCAATAAGCCAAGATCAATAACCTGCACGCCAAGACGCTTAAGCATAGCGGCGATAACATAACGGTTGCTGTCGTATATGTGTCCCTCAGGCAGACTTTGACCTGGCGGTACCAGTTCGTCACCACTGGAGAAAATCGCCACTTCTAACTGGCGTAATACTTTTACGTTAGCAATACCAATCGATGCCAGCAAACCGATATCGGCCGGGCGCAGTTTGTGCCCAGCAGCAAACACTTCAGCCCCGCTAGCGATGTCTTCACCGGCACGGCGCACATGCTCGCCACTGACGGGCACCAGCTGACATAAGATCTGCTGCTGTAAATCGGTTTGTGTGAGCTTAACCTGCTCTTGCATCACCACGGTATCTAAACCTAGTGGCATTACAGCACCGGTGGTAATACGCACACAGCTGCCAGCCGGTACCGGCTCAGTATAAGCATGGCCAGCCAGCGCCAGGCCAGCTACCGTCAGCGGCTGGCCGGGTTTAACATCGCTGGCACGCAGCGCATAGCCATCCATCGCCGCGTTGTCATAGCCGGGCACATTGATGTTTGATAGCACAGGCTGCGCCAGCACCTTATCCAGCGCGTCGGTTAACGGCATACTAACACATTGTGTCAGCGGCGCCACTTCACTCAGCATCTGTAATATTGCCTGCTCAGCGCTGAGCATAGGTTTCGGGGCGCGGGCGTCTTGCATCAGGCGTTACTCCTTTAAAGCTTGTTACCTTGTTGATTAACCATCCACACCGCCGCTTCAACGCGTGAACGCAGGCCAAGTTTTTTCAGCAGATGTTTTACATGCACCTTTACCGTACCGTCAGAGATATTCAGTTCACGGGCAATCAGTTTATTGCTTAGGCCCTTGGCGATAAAACTTAAGATTTCATGTTCACGGTTGGTCAGGCTGTTAAGCTCAGCCGGGGGCTTCACCGCCGGGCGGCGCAGCGCACTGGCCAGCACCTGGGTAATGGCTTCGCTTAGCACCATTTTGCCGGTTAGCGAGCGCTTAATATGCTCGAGCAGCAGCTCGGGGTCGCTGTCTTTTAGCAAATAGCCATCAGCGCCATTGCTAATGGCATTGACGACATCTTCATCGGCATCCGATACCGTTAGCATTACAATGCGCGAGGTAACGCCTTCATCACGTAAACGTTTTAACGTGGCAATGCCATCCATACCCTGCATATTTAAATCCAGAATAATCAAATCCGGGTCCAGCTCTACTGCCAGCGGTATCGCTTCTAAACCGCTGCTGGCTTCGGCAATCACCTCCAGCTCATCTTCCAGCGCCAATAACTGCTTTAAACCTTTGCGTAGTAACGGGTGGTCGTCTACCAACATAATGCTGGATTTTTGCTCTGACATGACTGGCTCCAAACTTGAACTGTTTCTTTATAACTATTAGCTTATAACAAGGCGGGGCTAACTTTGATATAAATCAGTTAAATGACAGATCAGTCAATTTGGCTTTCAGCCAGCCGTTGTTAGTTAGCGCCAAATTAAAATGAATAAGCAACTGATTTTAAACACCATTAAAAATTCGACACTGACAAACTACCAATTTATAGGTACCTCCAACTATCCCCTGGGCCGCCAACGGCTAACACCGAAGATACATTGTGACATTGCGATACGCCCTGCATAGTTTGCACAGTTTAAATTGCAGTTCCTAACAGGAGTGAACTATGTCAGATCTTAAACAATGGCAACCGGAAGACGACAACTTCTGGCACAGCACGGGCAAAGCCATTGCCAATCGTAACCTGTGGATCTCTATCCCCAGCTTGCTGTGCGGTTTTGGTGTCTGGATGTTGTGGAGCATTGTCACCGTGCAAATGCTTAACGTTGGTTACCCGTTTAGCACCGCTGAGCTATTTACCCTTACCGCTATTGCCGGCTTAACCGGCGCCACGCTGCGGATACCGTCTAGCTTCTTTGTCCGACTTTGCGGCGGCCGTTATACACTGTTTTTAACCACCAGCTTGCTGCTGCTACCGGCGGTGGGCACTGGGTTAGCACTGCAGAGCATCGACACGCCGCTGTGGGTATTTCAGCTGATGGCGCTGCTGTCAGGTATTGGTGGCGGTAACTTTGCCTCATCAATGTCCAATATCAGTTTCTTCTTCCCGAAAAAGCAGCAGGGGTTGGCACTTGGCTTAAATGCTGGCCTGGGTAATTTTGGCGTGACTACGGTGCAAATACTGGTGCCGATTTTTATGTCGTACGGTGTGTTTAGCCTGCTGGGCGGCGGTGAGCCAATGCTGCTGGCCAAAGCCAGCGGCACGGTAACCGGCACTATCCCGGCCGGCACTGAAACCTGGATCCAAAACGCCGGTTTTGCCTGGTTAATTACCTTAGTACCACTGGCCTTTTTACTCTGGTTTGGCACCAATAATATTCACACCGAAGAAGTGACGCCTAAGCTGCCCTCGGCCGTTAAGGCCTTCAGTATTATTCTGGCGATGTTGGGGATTGGTTTTATTACCTCTATTGCCGGTCTATGGCTGATATTGCCAGAGTCGGCCAATGGTTCAGGCTTTGGTATTCCGAAAGAAATCGTGCTGATTGCCATTTTGTTTGCCACGGTGTTTTTATTAAAGCTGCTGCCCGGTGCTATTCGTACCAGCCTGGACCGGCAATATAAGATTTTTAATAACAAACATACCTGGGTGATGAGCGTGCTGTACGTGATGACCTTTGGCTCATTTATCGGTTTTGCCGCGGCGTTTCCGTTGTCTATTAAAGTAATATTTGGCTACAGCCACATTATGGTAGACGGCGTAATGACCCACAGCACGCCCAACCCTAACGGCCCAAGCGCCCTAACCTACGCCTGGATAGCGCCTTTTGTCGGCGCACTTATCCGTCCTGTTGGCGGCTGGATTGCCGATAAACTCGGTGGCGCCTTTGTTACCCAACTGTGCTCTGTGGTGATGATCCTCTGTGCGCTGGGTGCGGCTTACTATATGCAGCTGGCGTATCAAAGTGCCACGCCAGAGCAATACTTTGTGCCATTTTTCCTGATATTCTTAGGCCTATTTGCCGCCAGCGGCATTGGTAATGGCTCAACCTTCCGCACCATCGCCGTGGTCTTCCCCAAAGAGCAGGCAGGCCCGGTACTGGGGTGGACATCAGCGGTGGCAGCCTATGGCGCTTTTTATATTCCACAGGTGCTGGGTGAGCAAATAAAAGCCGCCACGCCAGAATATGCGATGGTCGGTTTTGCTATCTTTTATGGCCTGTGTTTGCTGGTGAATTGGTTCTTTTACCTGCGTAAAAACGGTGAGTTTTATAATCCGTAATAGAAACCCCCATTCCCGCAAACATAAGGGGCGTAAATATACGCCCCTACAATATCGATGCAGACACCTAACCCCGTTATAAAACCCAAACAACCGTAGGGGCGCCCGTTTTAATACGAGCAGGCGCCCCATCATTGCGGCTTAGATATTGCTCACGCCATCTGCTGCTGTAACAAATACTCCGGCGTAAAACTAAAATACACTCCGGTGCCGCCTTCTTTGCGTGCCTCAATCTGTATTTGCCCGCCTAAATGTTTGCTGCGCTCCTGCATAATGGCCAGGCCATAATGATTAAGCTTTTCTGCCGCTTGCGGTATACCAATACCATTATCTTCCACCGCCAGACTGATGCCGTTTGTACTGTGTTGCAGGCTAATTTTCAGCTCGCTGCCCTGGCTGTGGTGCACTGCATTTTGGCTGGCTTCACGGATGATCTGCAGCAGGTGGATTTCCTCATGCGGTGCCAGTGGAACGTTGGTGAGCTGATAATCCAGTCGGATCTGTAACTCAGACTGTTCAGTAAGCTGCTTAACCGTGGTTTGCAGAGCGCTCAGCAAGCCCTCACCATCTACTTTTAACCGGAAGGTAGTTAACAGCTCACGCAGCTGCCGATATGCCGCGTCCAAGCCCTGCTTTAACTCGGCCGACACATCAGCAATAGTGGCTTTATCCTCTTTTTGCGTGGCTTTATTTAACCGGGTAACCTGAATTTTCAAATACGACAGTGCCTGTGCCAATGAATCATGCAATTCGCGGGCAATTACCGTGCGCTCTTGCATTAGCGCCAACCGGCGCACCTGCTGCTCTTCAGATTTTAAGCTTAGCGCCAGTGCCAGCTGATCGGCCACTGATGCCAGCAATTGTTGTTGCCAGCGTGTCAATTGCTGGCCTTCAGGAACCCGGGCGACCAGTACGCCATATTTTTTGCGGTCACGCTGTAACAGATAATTAAACTGATGCGTATTGCAACCTGCATTATCGCTCTGCGTCAAACAATCACCACAGTTTTGCTCGACACAAGGCTCAGCGCCAGTATCGCCGGGCACCAGTTGCATATAGGGTCTGTCGCCTTCCTGAGTGAACAGGCAAAGCTCCAGATCGTCCAGTTTAACCACCGGTTTAAGTTCGGCAATAATCTGATTAAAATCAGAATATTCAGGTACATGCTCACTGATGCGCTGCGCCGTGTTGTATAAAAAGCGTAAGGTGGTATTGGTATGTTTCAGCGTCTCGGTTTGCTGTTCTACCCGTTGCTCTAAATTGCCATACATATAACCGATAGAATCATTCATTTTATTAAAGCTGTGCGCCAATGTGCCCAGCTCGTCATTGTTCTCGACGCTGAGACGATGGGTAAAATCGCCCATAGCTACGCGTTTTGCGCCCTGAGTTAGCGCTTCAAGCGGTTGCTGTACCATCACCTTTAACCAATAAATCACTATTGCCGACAGTAATACGGTCGCCAGCAGCGCCACCAGTTGCAAGGTGCGAAAACTGCGTACCTTTTGTTCTGCATCCTGCTGAATATGCGATACCAGTTGCTCCAGCAACTGGATTTGCCCTGCCAACGCCAGCTCAATCTGAGCTGGCTGCTGCGGCGACTGTGTTAGTTTCGGCTCAATTTGCTGCCAATACTGTCTGGCGGCATCAAACTGCGCCGCTATAGTGTCGTTATGCATAAAACGGGTAAATACCGGATGCTGCCAGCTCTGGTTGAACTGCGCTTTGGCCAGCTGTAACTTTTGCTCGTCTTGCTGCTGCATTAACCACGCCATGCGATAAGTTTGCATCCGTAGCGAACCTGCCACATTCACCGCATGGGCATCGTTATCGGTTTTATCTGATAACCAGTAAGACGCCAGCATAGTGCCAATGGCCAACGTAACAATACACGCCAGGGCGATATTAATCCTTGTAACAATAGAAAACTGTCGCATAACCACTCCGCTTATTTACTGCTTAAGCATACCTGCTTATCTGATATCCCGCCGCTTTGTTACAAAAACCGCCGGCACAATTGAGCTACCCCCTTTTTCCCGCCGGAGTAGCTGGCACTTGCCACTTCATACCACAAGAGGTAAACACCCGCTTATTGTCGGCGATTACAGCGCTACCCACACTACCACCTTGTGGGTATTTTCGTTTTTTATCAGCTATTTAGCGCTCTGGTTAGCATGATCTAAATCAAGCATCATCACGCTGTTGTTTCTATAGTGTGCATACCAGAAAAGCAATATGTCTGTTCATGCAGGACAAGACCAGGAGTAAACCATGAGTCACCTACTCGACAAACTGCGGTTTTTTAAAACCCGCAAAGCCCCGTTCGCCGATGGCCACGGTGTTACCACCAATGAAGACAGAACCTGGGAACAGGGTTACCGCCAGCGGTGGCAGCACGATAAAATTGTGCGCTCTACTCACGGTGTTAACTGTACCGGCTCGTGCAGCTGGAAGATTTATGTTAAAGATGGTCTGGTGACCTGGGAAACCCAGCAAACTGACTACCCGCGCACCCGGCCGGATTTACCCAACCACGAACCGCGCGGCTGCCCGCGTGGCGCCAGCTACTCCTGGTATATCTATAGCGCCAACCGCTTAAAATATCCTAAGGTACGCCAGCAATTAATGAAGCTGTGGCGCGAAGCCAAAGCCGTACATAAAGATCCGGTTAAAGCCTGGGAATCTATTGTCAGCAACCCGGAAAAAGCCAAAAGCTATAAAGAGCGCCGCGGTTTAGGCGGTTTTATCCGCGCCAGCTGGGATGAAGTTAACGAGCTGATTGCCGCTTCAAATGTGTACACAACTAAAACTTATGGCCCGGATCGGGTTACCGGCTTCTCGCCTATTCCGGCGATGTCGATGGTGTCTTACGCTGCCGGCGCGCGTTATTTATCACTGATTGGCGGTAACTGTTTAAGCTTCTACGACTGGTACTGCGACTTACCACCGGCTTCACCGCAGGTATGGGGTGAGCAAACCGACGTGCCCGAATCAGCCGACTGGTATAACTCGAATTACATTATTGTTTGGGGCTCCAATGTGCCGCAAACCCGCACGCCCGATGCGCACTTTTTAACCGAAGTACGCTACAAAGGTACTAAAACCTGCGTTATTACCTCGGATTACTCGGAAGCGTCTAAATTTGGTGACACCTGGTTAGCACCGCGCCAGGGTACCGATGCGGCACTGGCAATGGCGTTTGGCCATGTCATTTTAAAAGAATTTCATGTTGATAACCCAAGTGCGTATTTTACCGACTATGTAAAACGCACCACCGATATGCCGATGCTGGTAATGCTGGAGCAAGGTGACAAACATCTAACCCAAGGCCGGTTTTTACGCGCTGCCGATTTAGTCGATAACCTGGGTGAAGACAATAACCCGGATTGGAAAACCATTGCGCTGAACAGTGATGGCCGCTTAACCAGTCCCAATGGTGCCATTGGTTATCGCTGGGGCCAGGCCGGCAAATGGAACCTGGAACAAAAAGATAAAGACGGCGAGATTGACCTACAGCTATCGCTAAAAGACAACCGCGACGAGCTGGTTGAGGTGGCCTTTCCGTATTTTGGTGGTGCACCGCACGAGTATCAATACTTCCAACATACCGCACATGACGACGTGCAAATTCGTAAAATTCCGGCCAAACGCGTGCAACTGGCCGATGGTAGCAGTGCTTTAGTAGCCACCGTGTTTGATTTAATGCTGGCGCACTATGGCGTAGATAACGGCTTAGGTGATGACAGCCGCGCCAAGTCCTTCCTGGATAACGTGCCTTATACCCCGGGTTGGCAACAACCCATTACCGGCGTAAACCCGGAAGATGTGATCCGTGTAGCCCGCGAGTTTGCCCGCAATGCTGACAAAACCCGCGGTCGCTCTATGGTTATAGTGGGTGCAGCACTAAACCACTGGTATCACATGGATATGAACTACCGTGGCCTGATCAACATGCTGATGATGTGTGGCTGTATCGGCCAAAGTGGCGGCGGCTGGGCGCATTATGTCGGCCAGGAAAAACTGCGGCCACAAACCGGCTGGACACCACTGGCATTTGCGCTGGACTGGCAGAGACCGCCACGCCATATGAACGGTACCTCATTCTTCTACAACCACTCCAGCCAGTGGCGCTATGAAAAGCTGGATATGACCGAAGTGGTATCTCCGCTGGCGAATAAAGAAAAGTGGAGTGGTAGTATCGTCGACTTCAACGCCCGCGCCGAACGTATGGGCTGGTTACCGTCAGCGCCACAGCTGGGCGTTAACCCGCTGGGGTTGGCTGCTAAAGCCAAAGCCGCCGGGGTAGAATTAAAAGACTATGTGCTGCAGCAGCTAAAAGATCGCAACATTAAGTTTGCCTGCGAGCAGCCCGACAGCCCGCAAAACTTCCCGCGTAATATGTTTATCTGGCGCTCTAACCTGCTGGGCTCCAGCGGTAAAGGCCACGAATACATGCTGAAGCACTTTTTGGGCACCAAACATGGCTTGCTCGGTAAAGACTTAGGCGAATTCGGCGGTAAAAAGCCAC
This sequence comes from Rheinheimera maricola, assembly GCF_016918075.2. Classification (GTDB taxonomy): domain Bacteria; phylum Pseudomonadota; class Gammaproteobacteria; order Enterobacterales; family Alteromonadaceae; genus Alishewanella; species Alishewanella maricola_A. Next base: position 170,645 of record NZ_JAERPS020000003.1, read on the forward strand.
AGGATATCGAATGGACGGACAAGGGTGCCGAAGGCAAGGTCGACTTATGGGTGACACTGGATTTTAGGATGTCCACCACCTGTCTGTATTCCGATATCGTGCTGCCTACCGCCACCTGGTACGAAAAAGACGATATGAATACCTCGGACATGCATCCGTTTATTCACCCGTTAACCGCCGCTATCGACCCGGTATGGGAAGCGCGCAGCGACTGGGAAATCTTCAAAGGCATTGCCAAGGCGTTTTCTAAAGCCTCCGTTGGCCACTTAGGCGTTGAAACCGACGTGGTTACCACGCCTATGCACCACGACACCCCAGCAGAATTAGCCCAGCCTTATGGTGTTAAAGCCTGGTGGAAAGGCGAATGTGATGCGATACCGGGTATGACCATGCCGCACATTAATATAGTGGAGCGCGATTACCCTAACACCTATGCCCGCTTTACCTCAATTGGCCCACTGCTGGAAAAAATCGGCAACGGCGGCAAAGGCATTGGTTGGGACACCAAAGAGGAAGTCAGCTTCCTGAAAAAACTGAACCGGGTGCATACCGACGAAGGCATTAACAAAGGCATGGCGAAGATTGACAGCGCCATCGATGCCTGCGAGATGATTTTGTCCTTAGCACCAGAAACCAACGGCCATGTGGCAGTGAAAGCCTGGGAAGCACTGGGCAAAATTACCGGTCGCGATCATACCCATTTAGCGCTACCAAAGGCTGATGAGAAAATCCGCTTCAATGACATTGTTGCACAGCCGCGTAAGATCATCAGCTCGCCCACCTGGTCTGGGCTGGAAGATGAGCATGTGTCGTACAACGCTGGCTACACCAACGTACACGAGCTGATCCCCTGGCGCACCATTACCGGCCGCCAGCAGTTTTATCAGGATCACGAGTGGATGCGCGATTTTGGCGAGCAGCTGTGCAGCTACAAGCCACCGATTAACTTAAAAACTGTGCAGCCGGTGCTGAATAAAAAGCCAAACGGCAATAAAGAAGTGGTACTGAACTGGATCACGCCGCACCAGAAATGGGGTATCCACAGTACCTATTCTGACAACCTGTTAATGCTGACGCTGTCGCGTGGCGGCCCTATCGTTTGGTTAAGTGAAACCGACGCAGCTGCAGCCGGCATTGAAGATAACGACTGGATTGAAATCTTTAACGTTAACGGCGCCATTGCCGCCCGTGCGGTGGTATCACAACGGGTACCGGAAGGCATGAGCATGATGTACCACGCTCAGGAGCGCATTGTAAACGTACCGGGCAGCGAACTTACCGGCACCCGCGGTGGTATTCATAACTCGGTCACCCGCGCCGTAATGAAGCCGACCCATATGATCGGTGGTTATGCCCAGCAGTCTTACGGCTTTAACTACTACGGTACGGTTGGCTGTAACCGCGATGAATTCGTCGTTGTGCGCAAAATGCAGAACGTTGACTGGTTAGATACTAAATAAGGTTGGAGTAAGTAACATGAAAGTCAGAGCTCAAATAGGCATGGTACTGAATTTAGACAAGTGCATCGGCTGCCACACTTGCTCCATCACGTGTAAAAATGTCTGGACCTCGCGTGAAGGTGTCGAGTACGCCTGGTTTAACAACGTTGAAACCAAGCCCGGTATTGGTTTTCCGAAAGAGTGGGAAAACCAGCAAAAATGGAACGGCGGCTGGGTTCGCAATAAAAGCGGCAAGCTGGAGCTGAAAATCGGCGGTAAACGTCGCATTCTGGCGAATATTTTCGCCAACCCGGACTTACCGGAAATTGACGACTACTACGAGCCGTTCGATTTTGACTACCAGCATTTACACAATGTTGGCGACACTAAGCACCAGCCGGTAGCACGGCCACGCTCGCTAATTAGCGGCCAGCGCATGGAAAAAATTGAATGGGGCCCAAACTGGGAAGAAATTCTTGGTACCGAGTTTGCCAAACGTAAAATCGACCAGAATTTCAATGAAGTGGTGCAAAAGGACATCTACGGTCAATTTGAAAAGACCTTTATGATGTATCTGCCACGTTTATGTGAGCACTGCTTAAACCCGGCCTGTGTGGCAGCCTGCCCCAGCGGCGCCATTTATAAGCGCGAAGAGGACGGCATAGTACTGATTGATCAGGACAAATGTCGTGGCTGGCGTATGTGTGTGTCGGCCTGTCCGTACAAAAAAATCTATTACAACTGGAAAACCGGTAAATCTGAAAAATGTACCTTCTGCTTCCCGCGCATTGAAGCCGGCCAGCCGACAGTCTGCTCAGAAACCTGTGTTGGCCGTATTCGCTACTTAGGCGTGTTGCTATACGACGCCGATAAAATTGAAGTCGCGGCCAATACGCCAAACGAGAAAGACTTATATCAGGCGCAGCTGGATATCTTCCTTGATCCGCACGATCCGGTAGTTATCGCCGCTGCCCGCGCTGAAGGCATTGGTGATAACTGGATTACTGCCGCCCAGCGCTCGCCGGTGTATATGATGGCAATGGACTGGAAAGTGGCGCTGCCACTGCACCCGGAGTATCGCACTCTGCCAATGGTGTGGTATGTGCCACCACTGTCACCTATTCAAAGTGCGGTGCAGGCTGGCCATGTTGGTATGAATGGCGAAATTCCGGATCTGAAATCACTGCGCATACCGCTACGTTATCTGGCCAATATGCTAACCGCCGGTGATGAAGCGCCGGTAGTACGCGCGCTGGAGCGGATGATAGCCATGCGCGCCTTTAAACGCGCCCAGCAGGTAGACGGTGTAGAAGATGCCGAGGTGTTAAAACAAGTAGGGTTAACACCGGTACAGGTTGAAGAAATGTACCGCTATATGGCGCTGGCGAACTATGAAGACCGATTTGTTATTCCTACCAGCCACCGTGCCTATGCCGAAAATGCCTATGACTTAAAATCAAGCTGTGGTTTTAGTTTTGGCAACGGCTGTGGCGATGGCAATAACGGCGTAAACCTGTTTGGCACTAAAGCCAAGGGCGTGCGTCAGGTTATCCCGGTTGAGATTAAGGATTAAATACTATGTCAACAACAAGCATGCCGATACTACAACTATTGTCTTTACTGCTGGACTACCCGAAGCAGCCGTTAATTGATGCCCAAGCAGAATTGCTGGCGATAGTGGCTGATGCCGCTATCGCAGCCGAACTGAAGCAGCAGTTAAATGCGTTTATTACAGCGCGCTGCAGTGGTGAGCTAATGGATTGGCAATCTGAATACGATAGCCTGTTCGAGCGTGGTCGCTCACTGTCTTTGCTGATATTTGAGCATATTCATGGCGAGTCGCGCGACCGTGGCCAGGCCATGGTAAACCTGATGGCGCAATACCGCGAAGCCGGTTTAGACATCGGCGTAAAAGAGCTGCCCGACTACCTGCCGCTTTACCTGGAGTTTTTATCTACTCAAGGCGAGCAAAACGCGCAAATTGGCCTGGAAGAAATTGCACCGGTATTGGCAGTAATACTATGCCGCCTTGAGCAGCGCGAGTCTGACTACGCCAGCATATTCGCCACCCTGGTGGCGCTGTCAGCGGCAGAAGTCGATTTAGCCGATATTAAAGCACAAATTGCCAGCGAAAAACGCGACGATACGCCCAAGGCACTGGACAAAGTCTGGGAAGAGGAAATGGTCAGCTTTATCGGCAACGAGCAAACCAATTCGGCTTGCGGCACAGGTAACAAGCCTAGCGACGGCCAGCGCCGCGATCAGTTTATTCCGCTCAGTACTGAGTTATTAGGTAGCGAAGAAGCTGGGCAACAACTTTATAAAGCAGCCGCGGCTAAGCGCGCTTAAAGGAGCATTAACATGGCACATTTAAATATGTTTGCCTTTGGCATTTACCCCTATATTGCCATCGCCATTATGGTGATTGGCAGCTGGATCCGCTACGACCGCGAACAGTACAGCTGGAAAACCAGCTCCAGTCAGTTGCTGGAAGGCAAACAACTGCGCAAAGGTAGTATTGCGTTTCACATTGGCGTGCTGGGCATCTTTTTAGGCCATTTCTTTGGTTTACTGATGCCAAAAGAAATTTGGTACCTGTTTGGTATTACCACCCAGATGAAACAGCTTATCGCCATTGGCGCCGGTGGCTTGTTTGGCTTGATCTGCTTTTACGGCTTAACCGTGCTGATTAAACGCCGCTTGTTTAACCCGCGCATTCGCGCCACCAGCAACCCAATGGATATTGCCATTTTATTGTTACTCTATGCGCAGTTAATTCTGGGCTTGCTGAGTATCACGGTATCGATGGGGCATTTAGATGGCGCTGAGATGCTAAAACTGATGGCCTGGGCGCAAAACACCGTCACCTTTAACAGCGTGGCAGCAGCAGAAGCTATTAGCGGCGTGCACTGGATTTTTAAACTGCACGTATTTTTAGGTATGACGTTGTTTGTGGTGTTTCCGTTTAGCCGCTTAGTACACATGCTTAGCGTGCCGGTGCAGTACATCAGCCGTCAGCACCAGATAGTACGCCAGCGTTTTGTGCGGTAATTCAGAGCCGGTGATCATTTTAGGGGCGCATAATTGCGCCCCCGCAACGCACCCGATTACAGAGGTTTAATATGATACAAGTCAACCAAGCCAGTATCAGCGAAGCGGCGATAATGGCCGAAATGCAGTACCACCCGGCCAGCGATAAACGCGCGGCCATGCTAAAGGCGGCCGAGTCACTGATTATTGGTGAGCTGCTGCGTCAGCGCGCCAAAACACTGGGGCTTAGCGTAAAAAGTGAAGCCAATACCGCCAGCGATGATAATTTTCTTGATGCATTAATTAACGCAGAAGTGGCCATACCGCAAGCCAGTACTGCAGAATGCGAGCAATACTACAAACTTAACCCACAACGGTTTCAAAGCTCACCTTTATTAGAGCTAAGCCATATTTTACTGGCTGCAGCACCGGAGGATGACAAAGCCCGGGTTGAAGCTAAAATTCTGGCCGAGCAGCTAATTAGCCAGCTACAACAAGGTGAACCATTAGCCGGGCTGGCACGGCACCATTCAGCCTGCCCATCAAAAGAAACCGGCGGCAGCTTAGGCCAAATTAGCCGCGGCCAAACTGTACCCGAGTTTGAACGGCAAATATTCAGCGCTGAACCGGGCTTGTTACCCCAGCCGGTAGAAAGCCGCTACGGTTATCATATTGTGCATATTGCCCGCAAAGTTGCCGGTCAATTGCTGCCATTTAATGCCGTTGAACGGAAAATTGCTGATTATTTAAATGAAAAAGTCCGCCGCAAAGCGGTAGCACAGTATATTCATACGCTAATTGTCGATGCCGAGATAGACGGTTTCGACTTTAACCTGTCGGCGTCGCCGCTGATGCAGTAAAGGTGCAATTGGGGCCACCATGTTTTAACACTTCGGCGGCGCCCTGCCTGCTTTGCCCTGTGTTAGCACAATAGCGCCCCAATATCGCACCCGATATTCTGCTCTGCCCGGCTTCAAAATTTTAAGCTATTAATTTATATGAAAATAATTTCTGAATAAAAGCTGGCATAGCCACTGCTTAATTCCAACGTGTTGGTATAACAGTAACTATCATGGCAAAGACGCCAGTCGCTCAGGTTCGGTAACGGACTGACAGCTGCTGGCGTTTTTTTATACCTGCAAAAAAGGAGTACTGCACCGATACCAACAACAGAGCAGGCTTACCGACTATTGGGTAACCCTTTAATTAAATTATATAAATTATTTAATCACGTTAAGATCAGCCCGTTGCTACGCGGCCCTGACTAAAGGAATACACTATGAAAGCTTTCTCTGCTGTGATGTTGTCTGCCTTACCATTTTGTTTCAGCCCCAGCCTTGTTGCCAATGAACTGAGTACCGCCGTTAAGCAAAGCAGCGTATCAGCAAATTTTCGCTATCGCTTAGAATACGTTGAGCAAGATAATGCACTGGACGACGCTATCGCCTCTAGCCTGCGCAGCCGCTTAACGGTTAATACCGGCCGCGTTTCGGGCTTTAGTGCTTTAGTGCAGCTCGATAACGTTAGCCTGCTGGGTAACGACAACTACAACAGCACGGTAAATGGCAAAACAGACTACAGCGTGGTGGCCGACCCTAAAGGCACCGATATTAATCAGGCTTTACTGCAATACAGCAACGAGAGCGGCACTACGTTTAGCGCCGGCCGCCAGTTAGTTAACCAGTTAAACCAGCGCTTTGTCGGTGGCGTTGGCTGGCGCCAGAATGAACAAACGCTGGATGGTTACCGGCTGCAACAGCAGTTCAGCGACAGTGTGAGTGCTGAGTTAGGCCATTACCATAACGTAAACCGCGTATTTGGTCCCAAAGGCGCCGCGGCAGATCAGGGCGGCAGCTTTAATACTGCCCTGTTGCAATGGCAGCTGACACCGGCGCATCAGCTGGCGGCTTTTGGTTATGATTTTGACTTTGATAACTGGGCGCTGCGCAGCAGCCGCACGGTCGGTATTGATTATCAGGGTAAGCTGAGCACTGGCCCGAAACTAAGCTGGCAGGTAGCACTGGCCAAACAGGATGATGCGCATAATGCTGCGCTCAGTTTCAGCCATCATTACCACCGTTTAAGCTTAAGCTGGGCATTGGATAACCTAACACTGCAAGCAGGCCAGGAGCGTTTAGCCGGCGATGGCCAAAGCGCGTTTCAAACGCCGCTGGCCACCTTGCATGCGTTTTCCGGCTTTGCCGATATATTTCTTAACACGCCTAATAGCGGCCTGCGCGATAACTGGCTAGAGGCCAAGACCTCACTCAACAAGGTTGCCCTCAGTGTGGCTTATCACCGCTTTGACAGCGACCTTGGCAGCACGAAATATGGTGATGAATTCAATGCCAGCGCCGGCTATAGCCTGAACAAACAACTGTCTGCGTTGCTAAAACTGGCGCACTACCAGGCTGATACACTGGCGGTAGACACTACTAAAGTCTGGCTGATGCTTAGCTACCAGTTGTAATTGTAGGGGCACATTATTGTGCCCCATCGGCACCCACTTTCTCTCAGATCCACGTTGGCCAATGTTGTTGTTGGCTCCTCTGCACCGCCCCTGGTTTTCAGCGGGCGGTTTTTTATTGCTGCATGAATAAGCACCCGAAAATCACTGTACTCCCGATGGGGTAATAGCTGCAATAAAACTGCGCCCTGGCGCAAAGCACCACTTATCACGGGCCTGAAAACATGATCCAGATCAAACATTTGACGGCGTGAACCGCTAAGCTAAAACACAACATATAGTGCCATAATGGCAAATTAGCACCATATAGCGGGTTTCATGCTGAGATTTACCGATGAGCAAATAGTGTTTCAGGAAGTGCCGGGCGAGGTGTCACTGGCGTTTACTATTGCCGGCTGCCCAGTGGGCTGTAAAGGCTGCCATAGCAGCTATAGCTGGCGCAGCGATCAGGGCACAGCATTAACACCGCTTTACCTGCAGCAGCGTTTAGACAGCTACAAGGGCCTGATCAGCTGCGTATTGTTTTTAGGCGGTGAATGGCAGCCTGATGCTCTAATAGCGCTGCTTGAACTAAGCTGCAGCGCTAAGCTGAATACTTGTTTATATACCGGGCTGGACGATGTTAGCTCATCACTGAAACAGCGGCTAACTTACCTGAAAACTGGCCCTTGGCGCGCTGAGCGCGGCGGCCTTAACAGCCTGCACACCAACCAGATATTTACCGATTTACGCACAGGCCAACGCCTGAATCATTTATTTATCACATCATAACAAGGGATATGCCATGCAAGCGCTCAACTTCTCGCAACTACAACAAAAACTCAGCTTTATCGACAACTACCTGCATGCCAATAACGCCGCCGATGGCTCAAAGCTCGATGCCAACGCCAACGTAACGCAAAAAAACATTGCCACGTTGGAAGCCGAGCTGATGAAAGATCAGTTTATTCAGGTAAACCGCGCTTTAATCAGCAATAAAATCAGCGAGTTGTTTGGCGCTGAGCTAGCCGCGGAATACCTGCGACAAATTACACAACACGAAATTTATGTACACGATGAAACCAGCTTAAAGCCCTATTGCGTGTCGGTGACCATGTATCCGTTTTTACGCGATGGCTTAACCAAACTGGGTGGCGAGTCGCAAGCACCAAAACATTTAGAGTCGTTTTGCGGCTGCTTTGTCAATTTTGTGTTTGCAGTGTCCAGCCAGTTTGCCGGCGCCGTGGCCACGGTAGAATTTTTAACCTACTTTGATTACTTTGCCCGTAAAGACTACGGCGATAATTATCTGCAAACGCACCCTAAGCAAATTGCTAACCACTTGCAGCATGTGGTGTATGCGCTAAACCAACCAGCCGCAGCGCGCGGTTACCAAAGCGTATTCTGGAACATCTCGGTGTACGACCAACATTACTTCGACAGCATGTTTGGCAACTTCGTGTTTCCGGATTTTGTTAAACCACAGTGGCAATCAGTATCAGCCTTGCAGCAGTTTTTCTTAAGCTGGTTCAATAAAGAGCGGCAGAAAACCGTATTAACCTTTCCTGTGGTGACAGTAGCGATGCTAACCGACAACGGTAAATGCAAAGATGCCGCCTTTGCCAACGACATCGCCAGCGAGATGGCCGCGGGTAATTCATTCTTTATTTACCAGTCGGAAAATGCCGACTCGTTAGCCAGCTGCTGCCGGCTACGCAGTGAAATCAGCGACAATACTTTTTCTTACTCACTCGGTGCTGGCGGCGTGGCCACCGGCTCTATTAACGTAATAACCATTAATATGAACCGCCTGATGCAGGATGGCCGCGATCTTGCTACAGAGGTGCGCAATATTCATAAATATCAGGTCGCCTACCGTAAATTAATGGAGCAGTACCAAGCCGCCGGTTTGCTCACCGTATACGACGCTGGCTTTATCAGTCTGGATAAGCAATTTTTAACCATTGGCATTAACGGCATGGTTGAAGCCGCCGAATCACAGGGCTTAACCGCCGGTAATAACCCGGCTTATATCAGCTTTGTGCAGCAACAGCTAAAAGTGATTTTTGACGCCAATAAAGCCGCCAAAGCCGAATACGGCTACATGTTTAACACCGAGTTTGTGCCGGCGGAGAACCTGGGCGTAAAAAATGCTAAGTGGGACCGCGACGACGGTTACTTAGTGCCGCGCGACTGCTACAACTCGTATTTTTATGTGGTTGAGGATGAGCAGAGCAATACGCTGGATAAGTTTCAACTGCATGGCCGTGAACTGCTGGATTATCTCGACGGCGGCTCGGCGCTGCATTTAAATCTGGCGGAAAAGCTCGACCAGCCTGGTTACCTTAACCTGCTGAATATCGCCGCCCAAACCGGCTGCAATTACTTTTGCGTCAACGTGAAAATTACCATCTGCAACAACTGCGAGGCAATCGACAAACGCACGCTGTGCGCCTGCCCCGACTGCGGTAGCCTGGATATAGACTACGGCACCCGGGTAATTGGTTACTTAAAACGGGTATCGGCCTTTAGCAGCGGCCGCCGCCAGGAGCATAGTTTGCGGCATTATCAAAGAGAGCTAAACTCGCAGCAACAGCGCAGCGCCTAAAGCGGATCAGAGCTGGGGCGCCTGAAACTATGGTAATGGGCGCCCCTACAAAACCGATGCAGGCATCAAACAAACAACAATGGTTTAAACCGTGCCAGATATAAAATTCCACCCAAATGTGCCAGCGCCAATACGGCGCAGGCCGAGCGCACGGGCACACTTAAGTGCTGCTTTAATGCGCCAATACCAAAGGCGATATAACCCAGCAGCAGTAAAATTTTAAACCCCAGCCATTGGTGCACAAAGGGCTGCCACGGACCGATAGCCAGCAGCGTAAAGGCCAGCGTGAGCAGCAAAGTATCATTGATATGTGGTAAATGCCGTACCGGGCTTTGTCGCCAGCCCGGCTTTCTGGCCAGATCCAACAACAAACGCAGCAAAAATAAGGTCGCACTTAAATAAGCGCAAAACATATGTAATTGTTTCACGGGTAAATAATATTCCATTGGCCTCACCTCTAGCGTGTGTATGCGCGCCACCTTAAAGCAACTTGGCCACTGTGCCTATATCGCTAAAGAGGTAGAAAGCACCAATACCAACATTCTGGCAGGTACTTTCTACCCCATGGGTAAAAAATACCCGAACCTTCTCAGGTCAAAAGCACCAAACCTTTAGTGAAGCTACATATAAATCCTTTACAAACAAAAACTTAAAATATGGCTTGCTTCTTGTAATAGCGCTGCAGGCGGGCGAGGCCCGTGCGATAAAAAAACAGGAGTGAAGTATGACACTTGGGCGCAACATCAATAATGTAAGGGGGCTGTATGGCCGGATATCGTAAACTCTGGTGGCTGCTAATCACCATTTTAGCCATTACCTTCTCGGTGCTGGGCTATTTTGGCGCTGAGGTGTACCGCTCAGCGCCGCCAGTACCAGCTAAGGTGGTTGATCAGCAAGGACAAGTGCTGATGAACAACGAGACTATTTTAAACGGCCAGACTGCCTGGCAATCTGTCGGGGGTATGCAGCTGGGATCTATTTGGGGCCACGGTGCTTATCAGGCACCGGACTGGACGGCCGACTGGCTGCACCGCGAGTTAATGGCCTGGCTGGAACTGGCAGCGCAAGATGAATTTGGCCAAAGCTACACTGAGCTAAATGCCAAGCAACAAAATGCGTTGCAGTTTGCGCTCAAGCAAGCTTATCGCACTAACAGCTACGACAAAGCCACTGATACCTTGCTGCTGAGCGACAGACGGGCGCAGGCAATAGCGCAAACAGCTGAGCACTATATAGCGTTATTTGGCGATGATGCCACGCTTAGCCAAACCCGCGCCAACTATGCGATGAAAAACAATACCTTGCCCTCGCTGAAACGCCGCCAGGAAATGACGCAGTTTTTCTTCTGGACCGCCTGGGCCGCCAGCACAGAGCGCACACCGGATAGCGCCACTTACACCAATAACTGGCCGCATGAGCCATTAATTGATAACCGGCCAACGGCGGAGAATCTGATCTGGTCTTTGGTCAGCATTATTTTACTGATCGCCGGTGTCGGTGGCCTGATCTGGGGCTGGGCATTTTTGCGTAAACACGACGAAGAAGAGCCTGAAGTTCCTAAACAAGACCCTATTGCCCGGCTTAAACTTACGCCGTCACAAAAGTCATTAGGTAAATATATTCTGGTGGTAGTGGCCTTGTTTACCCTGCAGGTAATGCTGGGTGGCTTTACCGCGCACTACACGGTAGAAGGTGATGGTTTTTATGGCTTAAATACCACTGAATGGTTGCCATACAGCCTGGCGCGTACCTGGCATATTCAGGCAGCGATGTTCTGGATCGCCACCGGCTTTTTAGCGGCAGGGTTATTCTTAGCGCCGATCATTAACGGCGGTAAAGATCCTAAGTTCCAGAAACTGGGCGTAGATATCCTGTTTTGGGCGTTAGTGGTGCTGGTGGCTGGCTCCTTTGCCGGTAACTACTTTGCCATTATGCAAATTATGCCCGAGCAGTACAGCTTCTGGTTTGGCCATCAGGGCTACGAGTACATCGATATTGGCCGCTTCTGGCAAATTATTAAATACGTTGGTGTGTTGTTCTGGCTGCTGTTAATGCTGCGGGCCATAGTGCCGGCATTTAAAGCGCCGGGTGATAAAAACCTGCTGGCGCTGTTTGCTGCCTCGGTAATTTGTGTTGGCTTATTCTACGGCGCCGGCTTGTTTTATGGTGAACGTACGCATTTATCGGTAATGGAGTACTGGCGCTGGTGGGTAGTACACCTGTGGGTAGAGGGCTTCTTTGAAGTGTTCGCCACGGTATCGCTGGCGTTTATCTTCCACAGCATGGGGCTGGTATCACGCAGTGTGGCCACCAGTGCTAGTTTAGCCTCGGCATCGTTATTTATGCTTGGTGGTATACCCGGCACCTTCCACCATCTGTATTTCGCTGGCACTACTACACCGGTGATGGCGGTAGGCGCCACCTTCAGTGCATTGGAAGTGGTGCCGCTGGTGGTACTGGGCTACGAAGCCTGGGAAAACTGGCGCTTAAAAAACAAAGCCCCCTGGATGGGCGATATTAAATGGCCACTGATGTTTTTTGTCGCGGTAGCATTTTGGAATATGCTTGGTGCCGGTGTGTTTGGCTTTATGATTAACCCACCTATTGCGCTGTATTACCTGCAAGGCTTAAACACCACGCCAACCCATGCCCATGCTGCACTATTTGGTGTCTATGGCTTCCTGGCGCTGGGCTTTTGCTTGCTTATTCTGCGTTATATCCGACCACAGCTGGTGTTTGATGAAAAATTGATGAAAACCGCGTTTTGGTGGATGAACGGCGGCCTGGTGTTAATGCTATTTACCAGCTTATTGCCTATTGGTTTTATCCAGTTTTACGCCAGCGCTACCGAAGGCCTATGGTATGCCCGCAGTGAAGCTTTTATGCAAAGCGATATTTTGCATACGCTACGCTGGGTACGCACAGTTGGCGATGTGATCTTTATCATCGGCGCCTTAGCAGTAAGTTGGCAGGTGGTAAAAGGCGTGTTTAACGGTAAAGCTGCCCGGCAGCCATTGCAACAGCTAAGCTGATATTTCTGTTAATTAAAGACACCGTAGCACGTCTGCGGTGTCTTTTTTTCTACTAACTCCTTATAATTGCCCTCCTTTGGTGCAAATATCGGATTTAACCTTGCAACGCCAAGCGAAAAACCTGCTTAGTGCCGCACTGGCACAATTGGGCCTGATTAAACGTGACAGCCAGCGTTTGTCCGCCATACCATTATCCGAACGGTTAAAGGTAGCACTGGCCGCCTTTATCGCGTTATTTATGGTTACCTACACCAGCCTGCAGCTAGCTGATGCTACCAGCACTATTGTGCTGCTTGCTTCAATGGGCGCTTCGTCAGTATTGTTATTTGGTTTACCCAACAGCCCACTGGCCCGGCCCTGGTCATTTGCCGCCGGCCATATTATCTCTGCTGCGGTCGGCCTTATCTGCTCGCACTTGTTTACCGACTTAGCCCTGATGGCAGCGGTAACCATAGGCTGTGTGCTGTTTGTTATGTACCTGTTTGAGTGTATGCACCCGCCTGGCGGCGCCACTGCGCTGGTACCAGTGATTGCCTCAACTGACAGCGTACTGGGTTATGACTTTTTGCTGTACCCGGTGGCGCTGAATGTATTCGTCATGCTGCTGGTAGCTATTGTGCTGCAAAAATTTTGGCTAAAACGCGGGCTGCAGCCCACAGCGCAAAAATTTGATCCAGTGCATTTGCATAGAGACGCCTCACCGCTGAAACGGCTGGGCCTGCAGCCAGAAGATTTACTCAGCGCACTCAACAGCTTTGATACCGTGGTCGATATTAGCGAGCAGGATTTAGAACGTTTGTACTATCAGGCGCAGTTAAATGCCTATCAGCGCAAAAGCGGTGAAATTCGCTGTAGCGACATTATGTCGCGTGATCTGGTTACTGTTGGGCCGAACAGCGCAGTGGCATCGGCCTGGCAACTGCTACGCAAACACAAAATTAGTATGTTGCCAGTAACAGACACCCAGCAGCAACTGCTAGGCGTGGTATCAACGGTCGACTTTCTGAAAAACTTACAAGTACCACACTACTGGGGCTTACTGCGCCATGTTAATCAACTGCTGCTAAAAAACCGCCACAATAGACAATACAAACGTAAAGTAGCCGAGATTATGGTGACAAAGCTAACCGTTGCGCACGAGAACGACCATATCGCCGCGTTGGTGCCGATGTTATCCGATCAGGGCTTGCACCATATACCTGTGTTAAACGACCAGCAGCAGCTGGTCGGCATTATTACCCAGTCGGATCTTATTGCCGCGCTCTTTAGCAACAACCTGGTTTGCAACAACTCGGTTAACGACAACTTGGCTAGCACTAAACCGACCTGAACCCTACCCCATCAGGGGTAAGCCGTTACCACTTAATACCAAGGCTCAGGCCGACCCGGCTTTGTTACACTAGTCAAAATGGTTACTGAGCTTATGCTATGAATATTGAATCTTACTCTGACTTAATCCAGGCTGCCGCCATGCAGGACGAGCCGCAGCGTTTGCTGTTTGTGTTTGCCAAAGCCGAGCTGCCTAATGGCTACACCGACACGCAGAAAAACAACTTTGAGCAAGGCCACGGCGGCGCGTTAGCACCGGTGTTGTGTGTTGATAAATTACCGGATGACGTCAGCGATTTTGCCAGCTTAGTGAATGAATCAAAAACCACTGGCGTCGACTGGGATATCGCCTTTGTTTCAGCACTGGGCGGCCGTGGTGGTTTCCCGCCAAACAGCGATGAGGCTAGCCAGCCACTGAAAATGATGATGGAAAAAATTCAGGGCGGCATGATTGCCGATTTTCTAACCTTTGATAAAGCAGGTGAATTAGTGGCGTTGTATTAACCACATCAATTACAGCCGATGCAGAGCGCAATGATGCGCCCCTACAACAACCATTGTCTGTGCCCTCGCCAAGACGTTATTTCAGCCCCAGCGCCGTTCGAACCGAGTTAGCAAAGTCGGTAAAACGCTCAGTCAGGCTGCGTTTTACACTGATGCTAACCGAGCCCAATACCGAATAGCCCTCAATACGGATAAAGTGGGTTTTGTGTGTCCCGGCCTTGTCAGTGCTTACACTGTTACTGCTGGACGAGACGATATTATTAATATCGCTAAGCACAGCTACATGCTCGGGCACCTTAATGTCGATGCTGCCAAGCCAATTACGGGTGTACAGTGTTACCTGCGGCTGATCAAATACGGCGTCGGAAAAATCCAGCTCTATCGATGACAGCGCATTAATAATCGTCAGCTGCGCTGGTACGCGCCACGGACCGCTGCGCTCATCACTGCTCAGTACCGACACCAGTCGATCACCGTCCGCAGTATCGGATGTAGCAGTGCGCTCAGCTTTAGCTTGCGGCTTTGCCGCACTGTTAAAGCTCTGTGCCCACATAGCACGGTACTTTGCATCTGGCAGCAGGGTTAAATCGGCCACTTGCTCGGCCAGCAGCTGATGATCATCCGAGTTAGTAGCAATATCCAGCCGGCGCTCAAAGGCCTGCTCAGAAATGACACCGTGGCTGTAGTTCATAATAAGCTGGTCAATCACCTCTTCCCTGACCTGAGCAATAGGCCTGTCTGCCAATTTTACGCCTGTGATATCAAGTGCCATGCTGTTTCCCCTTACCGGCTATTGCGTTGTCCATGCATTAACGCTGAGTACATAATCAACAGCATGGCGCAAAGTTTCCGGTTCAGAAAGGAGAAAATTGTAAGCGTATTTAACAGCGCGAGCATAGGGGGCAACATTTGGTTGCTTGACTTGTTAAATGCCACCCACTAGCATAATGCGTATAAACAGTGCGCATAGGCGATGCTAGGAGTAAATGTGATGCCACCTTTAAGCAGCAACGCGGTCGCTAAAAAAGCGACAAACCTTAGTATCAACAGAGATTTATTAGCAGAGGCCCGCAGCCTGAATATAAACCTGTCTGCCACGCTTGAGGGGGCGCTAACTGAAAAAATCCGTCAGGAAAAGCGCAATCAATGGCTGCAAGATAACCGCGAAGCCATTGCCGCCTGTAATGAACTTGCTGAACAAAACGGTCTTTTTGCTGACAAGCATCGGGTATTCTGATGGCGCAGTTCGACGTTTATGTAAATACTGATCAAGATACCTATAAAATTTACCCCTATTTTATCGATATTCAAAACAGCCTCCTCGATACCCTGAATAGCAGAGTCGTAATTCCACTGACGCCCATTCAGGGGGCCGACAATACCTACCCCAAACACCTTTGCCCTGTCATTGAAATTATCAACAAAAAGTTTGCAGTGCTTACCTATCAGCTGACCAGCGTCCCCATCAGTTTTTTGCAACAACAGGAAACGTCAGTCGTTGCCAGTCGGGATGACATCGTCGCGGCTATAGATTTTCTGGTTACCGGCATTTAACAAAACAAGAATGGTGTTTGGGTAATTAACAGCTAAACCAGTGTTGGGGCGCATAGTTGCGCCCTATTTCTTTATCAATGCCCGCTATAAATCGGGGCGCTTTCTCGGTATAAATAGTTGCGCCTATATAGGTTTATACCACTTTCGAATAGCGTTGCTGGCTCTGGGTTAAATAGGCATCAAAGCAGGCGCAGATACTGCGCACCCATAGCCTGCCGGCGTTGGTGACTTTAATCCGCCCAGCGTATACCTCAACTAAACCGTCTTCCATAAAGGGCTGCAAGCGCTCTAGCGCCTCGGCGAAGTATTGCCAGAGGCCGTTAATACGCCAGCGCTGACTAAAAGCTTCAACATCCAGCTCGAAGTGACAGATTAACTGGCTAATCAGTGCGGCACGCAGTTTATCATCGCTATTTAAACTAAAGCCGCGCTCTACCGGCAGCCGGCCGCTGTTGATAGCGGCATAATATTCCGGCAGCTCTTTACTGTTTTGCCATAACACCCCGCTTACCTGGCTGATACTGGATACGCCAAGGCCAATTAACGCATCTTGCCCTGCGGTAGTATAACCCTGAAAATTACGCTGCAGCTTACCAGCTTGTTGCGCCTTGGCTAAGGCGTCATCGGGTCTGGCAAAGTGGTCCATGCCGATAAACTGATAGCCAGCGGCAACAAATCGGTTAATGGCCAGTTGCATTAACTCCAGCTTTAACGGCGCATCCGGCAGGCTGGCATCACTGATTTTACGCTGAGCGGCAAAGCGCTCAGGAATATGGGCATAGCTAAATAGTGAGATGCGATCGGGGTTTAAGCGGATAATTTCATCAACTGTCTCGGTAAAACTGGCCGGCTGCTGAAATGGCAGACCGTAGATAAGGTCAAGATTAATCGAGCTAAAGCCGAGTTCACGGCTTAACTGCACCTGATGGCGGATAAGGTCGGTGTCCTGCACGCGGTTAATGGCAATTTGCACCTTTTCATCTAAATCCTGCACGCCAAAGCTGACACGATTAAAGCCCAGCGTACGTAAGTGCCGCAGCTTATCGTCGCTGCAGCTGCGCGGATCTATTTCAATGCTAATTTCTGCATCCGTATTAATAGCAAAATTTTGCTGCAACAACGCCATTAAGCGGCTTAGCTGCACTTCGGTTAAAAAAGTGGGGGTACCGCCACCTAAATGCAGCTGGTTGATGCTTTTGCCGTTAAGCAGCGGTTGATACAGCGCCATTTCCTGCGCTAAAGCGTCAAGATAAGTATCGGCTTTATGCTGATGGCGGGTGATCACCTTATTGCAGCCGCAGTAGTAACAAAGCTTGTGGCAAAATGGGATATGCAGGTACAAGCTGAGTTCGTTCGGGCTTTGCGCTATGGCCGTTTGAATTTGGCCGCGATCAAAGTTGCTGTCAAGCGCCAATGCCGTAGGGTACGAGGTATAACGCGGACCGTTAATATTATACTTACTGATTAACTTCTGATCCCACTGTATGGTTTGCATTTTAACCTCGTTTACGGGTTTGGGCCGACAGCTTGCCATTATAATAACCTCCGGGGCGCATACTTTGATCTGCCGCAGGTCAAACTTAATTGGCCACTACAGCAGCGTTGTTGCTAGCCAACTGCTGTTGCTGTGCCAGCCAGTTTAGAGCGCGATGACACAGTAGCGGCAAACGCTCTGG
The DNA here is from genome assembly GCF_016918075.2 of Rheinheimera maricola. Classification (GTDB taxonomy): domain Bacteria; phylum Pseudomonadota; class Gammaproteobacteria; order Enterobacterales; family Alteromonadaceae; genus Alishewanella; species Alishewanella maricola_A. The sequence continues at coordinate 188,263 of NZ_JAERPS020000003.1, forward strand.
CCCTATGCTGTCGAGCAGGTTTTTGCAGTACAAGCCAAGCTCGGTATCACCCAGCATTTGCAGCCGGCGGCGAAAAAACAATGTATCCGGATCGGCTGTATTGCTGATCATGGCGATAAAATCAGCCAGCTCTGCCTTTAGCAGTAAATCCTGCGGTGCGCTATCAAGCTGTACCTGCAGCCTGTTGCCGTTTAAGCTGATAGCAAACTGCAGTGTTATATCGCTAACCTGCACCACCAGCGTCTTAGCACTTAAAAAATTCAGCTCGCCGCTTTTAAGTTCAGGGCGGAAGAACTGGTTTAGCGCCAACTGTAACACGCCAGCCTGGGCCGCTTTAGGCGCACAGCGGGTAAAGCCACGTAGCATTGTAGGTAGTGACGCTACCAATTTAGAGTTAACTCTATTAATATCAAACATATACAAGCCTTGCTGTTAGTTATCACCCTATAATAAAACCACAGTACGCCGCCACCGGCTATTCCCTGTCGGTGGTAGTGATAAACGCTAAGCTAACGCGGAAGACCATTATGGAGCTGCTCTGCCCGGCTGGCAGTATGCCGGCACTAAAAACCGCTATTGAACATGGCGCCGATGCCGTTTATATCGGTTTAAAAGATGATACCAACGCCCGCCATTTTGCTGGCTTGAATTTTGACCAGGCTAAGCTGAAGGAAGCGGCCAGTTATGTGCACCAGCACGGTAAAAAGCTGCATGTGGCCATTAATACCTTTGCCCAACCAAACAGCTACCAGCGCTGGCAACAGGCGGTGGATATGGCCGCCGATGCCGGTGCCGATGTGCTTATTTTGGCCGATATTGCGGTGCTGGCTTATGCTGCGGCGCGCTACCCGAAACTGGAGCGGCATTTATCGGTGCAGGCGTCTGCCACTAATGCAGCGGCGATTGATTTTTACCGCCAGTTTAATATCAGCCGCGTGGTACTGCCGCGGGTATTATCGATGCAGCAAGTGCGGGCGCTAGCTCACAGTTGCGATATAGACCTGGAAGTATTCGCCTTTGGCAGCCTGTGTATTATGGCCGAAGGCCGCTGTTATTTAAGCTCTTATATGACCGGGCAGTCGCCCAATACCGCGGGTGCCTGTTCGCCGGCTACTTTTGTTAACTGGCAGGATAACAACGGCACATTGGAGTCGCGTTTAAACGGCATTTTAATCGACCGTTTTGCGCCCAACGAAACCGCCGGCTACCCCACCCTCTGCAAAGGCCGCTTTAAGGTAGGCAGCGACACCTACCATGCCCTGGAAGAGCCCACCAGTTTAAATACGCTGGATTTGCTGCCACAGCTGTACGCCGAGGGCATTAAATCGTTAAAAATAGAAGGCCGCCAACGCAGCCCGGCCTATGTGGCACAAATAACCAAAGTCTGGCGTGCCGCCATAGATGCGGTTATGGCCACGCCAGAGCGTTTTAACGTACAGCCACAGTGGCAGCAGGTGCTGGCAGGACTATCTGAAGGCAGCCAGACCACGCTGGGCGCCTATCATCGTAAATGGAAATAAGCTGATGAAATTTTCGCTGGGGCCGGTACTGTACTTTTGGCCCAAAGCACAGATGCTGCAGTTTTACCGCGAGGCCGCCGCCAGTGACATTGATATTGTCTATCTGGGCGAGACTGTGTGCAGCAAAAGACGTGAGCTTAAATTTGACGACTATATTGCCATTGCCCATATGCTGCGTGAGGCGGGTAAACAAGTGTGTTTATCGTCGATGACCTTGTATGAAGCGCCCGGCGAGCTGCGCGAACTGCGCAAATATGTCGATAACGGCGAGTTTTTGGTAGAAGCCAATGACGTTGGCGCCATTAGCATGCTGCAGCAACAGGGCCTGCCATTTGTCGCCGGTGCAGCGATTAACTGTTACAACCAGCATACGCTGCGCCGTTTAATTAGCATGGGCTTAACCCGCTGGGTCATGCCGGTAGAGATATCCGGCCAGTGGCTTAGCGAAGTATTAAACCAGAGTATTATTGCCGATATCCGCGACTGCTTTAGTACTGAAGTGTTCAGCTTTGGCCATTTGCCGCTGGCCTGGAGCGGCCGCTGCTTTACTGCCCGTTCGGAAAACCGCAGTAAAGATCAATGTGAGCTGTGCTGCATTAATTACCCACAGGGGCGCGAGGTGAAAAGCCAGGACGGCAGTTCAGTGTTTGTGTTAAACGGTATACAAACCCAGTCTGGCCAGCGCTATAACCTGGTTAACCAGCTAAGCACTATGCAGGGTTATGTAGATATAGTACGTTTGAGCCCACAGCAACAAGATACGTTTTACTGGCTGACGAAATTTAAAGCCAATATTAACGGCACAGCGCCGCAGCCACTGCCAGCAACCGACAGTAATGGCTACTGGCTGAACCTGGCTGGTATGGCAACGGGTTGATATCACCGTAGGGGCGCATTATTGCGCTCCCGGATGCAACAATGAATTTAGTTCGGGCGCAACTATGCGCCCCTACATCTGGGTTCGGCTTATTACCAACGTAGGGGCGTATAATTACGCCCTGCTGTTGCGAAACAATACCATACAGGAACAATGATGAACCAACATAACGCCAAAATCGGCATAGTTACCGTAAGCGACCGCGCCAGTGCCGGCATTTACGAAGACTTATCCGGTAAAGCGATCATCGATACGCTAAAAGACTACTTAACCAGTGACTGGCAAGCCGAATACCGGCTGATCCCGGATGAGCAGCCGTTAATTGAGCAAACATTACGTGAACTGGCCGACGACCAGGGCTGCTGCTTAATTGTTACCACCGGCGGCACCGGCCCGGCAAAACGCGACGTGACGCCTGAGGCGACAGAAGCGGTGTGTGACAGAATGATGCCAGGTTTTGGTGAGCTGATGCGTGCTGAATCGTTAAAGTATGTGCCTACAGCCATCCTATCGCGGCAAAACGCCGGCCTACGTGGCAGCAGCTTAATTATTAACCTGCCGGGTAAACCCAAAGCCATTCGCCAGTGTTTAGATGCGGTATTTCCGGCGGTGCCTTATTGCATTGATTTAATGCACGGGCCCTATTTGCAGTGCAATGAGGCGGTAATTAAAGCGTTTCGGCCAAAGTAAGCTGCTCTACACGCCGTATAATTCAAAAGCCCAGGCTGTGAAAGCCACACGCTGGCTTAACTGACCACGTTGAAAGCTAAACAGTAGTTCCGGTTTACGGTTCAGCTGACTGTTATCGTATACCAGACCTAAATCAGCTTGCAGCACAGCCTGACGGATCAGTGCTTTATTGCGCGCAAAGCGCTGACGTATTTTGTCTTCTGGTACATCGTGGCCGCCTTCTGTCACTCTTAATGCTACGCGGCGTACCGACAGCTCTGCATCAGCTACACCGACATGAAACACCATAATGATGAAACCTGCAGCTCTGGCCTGTAGCAGTAATTCCAGCTTGGAAGGATGAGAAAAAGTGGATTCGGTAACAAAGCTGTTTTTCTGTACCAAATACTCATCGCGCCGCTTTGCCGCCAACGCAGCCGCCGCATAAGCTCCGGTCATAGATTGATCGCTCAGTTCAGTTTTCTGAATAATATCGGCGTTAATAAAAGGTGCCTTTACTTTGGGCTTTAGCACCTGCTCATAGAAAGTTGACTTACCCGCACCATTGGGGCCGGCAAGCACGTACAGCACCGGCTTATTGCTCATCTGCAGCCCTGGCATTTATCTCGGCTTGAGTAACCACTTTGCCTACGTCATCCAGCCCGGCTCCCAAGCCTTGCTGTTGCCGCTTAAGATAATAAGCCTGCTGTTCGTTAGTGTAAGCGGTATTTTCTTCCAGCATGCCGGCTTCAAACATGCCCAGATAAACCGCGGCTTCTTCATTCGACGCCAGTTGATCCGGGCTCTCCTGACCTTGCAGAATAGCTTTAATTTTGGCCATATCAAATAACGGTGACTGCTCAACAAGCCGGCCAAGCCGCATCCAGTGCGCAGCCTGATCGCCGATAGAGCGGCTCATAAGCTCACTTTCTTTACGCACTTGCTGCACAATTTTCTCGTCGGCTACTTTTATAGTAACGGCCATCGTATACTCCTAGTGTCAAACTGACACCATTAAATAAAACAGCTAGAGTATAGTAAAGCAATACACTATTGCCAAGATGATCAGCGCCTAAGCAAAAACAGCCATACCACCAGCAATAAGGTAATAAACCAAAAGCCAGATAATAGCTGCCAGAACAGCAGCGGGTTGGTTTTGTGCTGTTGTTTAACTTCTTCGTGTAAAAACGCCGGATTCGGCTGCTGTAAGTCGGTTAGCAGCTGATTTATGCTCTGATAGCGCTGCGATAAATCCAGGCTAACGCCCTGTTGCAGTGCGCGGTCAAACCAAGTTGGAACAACCGGATTAAACTGGCTGGCACTAAGATAACGCAGCTTGTCGTAATCGGCTGCGGTGCGACACTCCTCTACTGCATTGCCGTAAGGCAAATGGCCACCACTAAACAGCTCGTAGGCGATGGTCGCCAGCGCATAAATATCGCCCTGTACGCCGGAATTATGCCCCAGCAAATAATGCGGATCAGAATAGGCCGCAGTGCCAAGCGCAGCATCATGCTGCAGCGGGCTGTAAATTTCAGCTAAACCAGCAACATACACCGAGCCAAAATCGACAATTTTTAAGCTGCCGTCATCCAGATAAATAATATTGCCCGGTTTTAAATCCTGATGAATAGCACCCATACGGTGAAAGGCTTTTAAGCCTTCAGCTATCTGTTTTACCAGTTTAATCGCCAGTGCCGGTTTTAACGGCTTGGGCTGGCGCTCAAACCACTGCTCTAAACTCTGGCCCGGCAGGTATTCCATTAAATAATACAAAAAGGTGCGCGGCCGGCTTTGTCGCACCACCTTAACTACGTAGTCTGATTCAATGCGCAGGCCTATCCACTCCTCGCGGATAAAACGGTCGATATAAAGCGCATCATCATCGTAATTCAGCGACGGGCATTTCAGCACAAGGGTAGCGGCGCTGGCTTCGTCCTCTACCAGATACAGATGGCTGCGGCTGCTGGCAAACAGCTCTTGTAACACCTTGTAGCCATCCAGTTTCATGCCGGGGCTTAATGCCGGCGGAAATGGCAGAGCGGTTAAGTGCTGGTTTAAATCATCCAGGCTTTGTTCAGGCAGTGCGGTTATTTCTAGTAAAATCAAGCTGATATTATCATCGCAACCCTGAGCTAACGCTTGCTGCTTTAGCTGCTGCGCAGTTTGTTCAAGGTCTGAGGCGGCTGACACCGCCTGCTGCAGCGCCTCCGGACTGATAAAGTCAGACAAGCCATCAGAGCAAAGCAAAAAGCGGTCACCGGTTTTGATACTGATACTGCCCTGCTGCAGCTCGAAGTGTACATCCATACCCAGCGCGCGGCCAAGAAACTGGCGCTGTTCGGATAACACCGTAGTGTGATCCTGGCTTAGTTGCGCCAGCAGCCCGTCGCGCCAATGATATAACCGGCTGTCGCCGATATGAAAAAAGTGCGCGGTTTGCGATTTAAGCACCAGCGCAGTAAAGGTAGTAAGATAACCTTTTTGTTCGTGCACAAACTGATGGCTAAGCTCGTACAGCTCGTTGTTAATGGTGGCTAGCAGCTGCTGGGCACTATAAGCCACTGACCAGCTATCCGGCGTCTGACTGTATTCGCGGCAAAACCGGCTCACCGCCCGTTTACTGGCCTGCTGGCCGGCTTCGGCAGTACTTACGCCATCAGCCAGGGCAAAGCAGGCACCTTTGTAAGTTAACAGGTGCGCATCAGTCGGTATATGCTGCGCCACTGCATCTTCGTTGGCTGGCTTGATGCCGGCCTCACAGACACTGCTGTAGCGTAGTTGCAGCTTAGATGCGCTCTTCACCTGCTTATCCTTGTTTAACCGACGTTGATACGGTGTACGGTGCCATCCTCGCCCACTTCAATGATGTGGCCTTTGGGGTCATCCAAAAACATCACCGCCACCAACCCTACCAGCGCCGAAGCGGCAATCACATAGAAAAACAGACTGTAGCTAACATAGCTAAGTACAGTTAAGTAGACCACAGCACCGACATTACCGTAAGCCCCTGCCATGCCAGCAATTTGCCCGGTCATACTGCGTTTAATCAGCGGCACAATAGCAAACACCGCGCCCTCTCCGGCCTGCACAAAGAAACTACAGGCCATGGTTGCCAGCACCGCCAGCGGGATCCACCAATGGCTGTCCATCAAGCCCATTAAGAAATAACCGGCCGCTAAACCACCAATTAAAATTAGCATGCTTTTGCGCCGACCAAATTTATCTGAAAACCAGCCGCCCATCGGCCGTGACACCAGGTTCATAAAAGCAAACCCCGACGCCAACAAACCAGCTTTTACTGCGCTTAAGCCATCGAAAGTCTCCAGGAAATACAGCGGCAACATCGATACCACCGCCAGCTCTGAGCCAAAGGTAGCAAAGTAAGCAATATTTAAGATACCCACCTGCTTAAAGCTGTATTTATCCACCTCGGGCACACCAGCCCGTAAATGTTCAGCGTTAATGCGCCAGGTTTGCTGGGTTTGCACGATAAACAGCAGCAATAACACGCCCCACAGTGCATACATCATATCGGTTGTAAACAGGTTGACGCCGGCCGGTGATAAGCGCCAGGCCAGCATGCCCAGCGCCAGATGCATCGGAATATTCATCAGCATAAGGCCCCACAGCGCCCCCCAGCTGGTGACCACCATAGCGCCGGTTTTTTTCGGTTTAAAATACACCGACCCTTTGGGCGTATTGCGGGCAAATTTGTAAAATACCAGCGAATATACGGCGGCAATTACGCCAACCGTGCCGATGGCATAACGCCAGCCGTCCTCGCCACCGTAGGCCAGTGCCAATAGTGGCAAAGTCATTGCTGCCGCAGCCGAACCAAAATTACCCCAGCCACCATAAATGCCTTCGGCGGTACCTACCTGATGGTGCGGAAACCACTCGCCGACCAGCCGGATACCAACGACAAAACCGGCACCAACAAAACCCAGTAAAAAGCGAAACAGCGCCAACGAAGCGTAGCTGTCAGCAAAGGCAAAACCAATACACAACAGCGCTGAGATAAACAGCAGTAACGAATACATAATGCGCGGGCCATAGCGGTCAACCAGCATACCAACGACAATGCGCGCCGGTATGGTAATGGCGACGTTTAAAATCAGCAGTGCTTTAACCTGTGCATCCGTCAGTGCCAGCGCTTCTTTAATATGAATAAGCAGCGGCGCATGGGCAAACCAGATCACAAAGGTTAAAAAGAAGGCAAACCAGGTCAGGTGCAGCATTTTTATTTTTTGTTCGGCAAAATTAAGCAGGTTTAACCCACTGCCGCTTTGTTGTGCTAAAGCAGGGCCAGCCATAACATCCTCCACAGGATTGATACTAAACTGCGGCAAGTGTAGAGAGCATTAAGGGCAAAATCATTGATATAAAACAAAGTTACCAAGCCAGTTTTTACAGTTAAAACAAGTAGATACCACCTTATAGGTAGTGGCGTAAGCGCCGCTAACAGCGGGCCTGCCAACTACTGCTACCTACTTTGGCTAGCCCAGCGTTATACCTAGCGCCAACATAGCGCGTCAGAGGTACACCCTCTTCGCTGCGGCAGCGCAGTGCTTTGGCGTTACACTACAGGCTACTACTTGCATGGCGGAGCTTTTGCTATGGCGCACCCGGCCCCAACCACACTGACTCAGGCAACCTTACCCGATGCCAACCGCGCCCTTTTACTAGCGACGCTGGCCTTTGCCGCCTGTTTTTCAGTGTGGACGCTGTACGCTGCGATGGGCATAGCGCTGCAGCAACAGCTTGAACTTAGCGCCACCGAGTACGGCATTTTGCTGGCGGCACCGATTTTAAGCGGGGCTATTTTGCGCTTACCTCTGGGTATATTGGCCGACCGTGTCAGTAGCCGGACACTATGGTTATATCAGATGCTGGCAGTGATCCCGGCGCTATTGCTGCTGCCAACGGTACAGAGCTATAGCGGCTATTTATGGCTTGGGCTGTGGTTTGGCATTAGCGGTGTGTCTTTTACATTGGGCGTGCGTTACGTCAGTCAGTGGTTTGGCTCCAGCCGCCAGGGCCGAGCTTTGGGCTTATTTGGTGTCGGCAATGCCGGTGTGGCCATTACTTTTGTGCTGGTACCGCTGGCTATTAACTATGCTGGCTGGCAATGGGTTGGGCCTTTATATGCCGGCGGTATGCTGGTCATCACCCTGCTGTTTGTCTTACTGGCACCGAAAGAGCCGCTGCAGCTAGTGCAAACGCAGAGCGCGCTTAGCCTGCGCCAACTGTGCAGTGATGCCCGCATCTGGCGGTTTTCGCTGTACTACTACTTTGTGTTTGGCAGCTTTTTAGCGCTGCTATTGTGGCTGCCGCAATACTATATGCAGGCCTATGCCATGGATGCCCAGCAGGCGATGGCGTTTACGCTGTTTTTTGTTACCACCTCCAGCATGGTGCGGGCGCTGGGCGGCTGGTTTGCCGATCGCTACGGTGGCCGCTCCGTGAACTGGAGCGTATTCTGGGTCTGTATTGTTTGCCTGTTTTTTTTAAGCTACCCGCCTACCACGCTGATTATTCATGGGCTGGAAAAAGACGTACAGCTGGTAATTGGTGTTAATGTGTGGTGGTTTACCTTACTGATTTTTATTATCGGCGTAGCGCAGGGTTTTGGCCGTGCCAGCGTTTATAAGGTTATTCACGATTATTACCCACAGCATATGGGCAGTGCCGGTGGCTTTGTTGCCGCCATTGGCGCCTTTGGCGGCTGCACCTTGCCGATTTTATTTGGCGTGGCACAGGATGTGCTGGGTATAGTCACCGGCTGCTTTATGATTTTATACGGCGTACTGGCGCTATGTATGATCACCATGTTTTTTGCCAATCAGGCGGCGCAATACCAACAAAAACTGGCGGCCGCGCGCGCAGATAACTTTCTACTTGATGACGATATGGCTGTTGAAGCTGAGGATAAACCATGCAAATAACTGATTTGGCAACTGAACAAAAGCTGTTGCCGCTATTGCGCCAGGCGTTTCGACCGATGTTTTTATTCGGCGCCGGCTTTAGTGCCATAGCTATGCTGCTATGGGGCCTTACCCTGGCCGGCCATATTCAGCTAAAGCCGTTTGCTAATGTGCTGTTTTGGCACAGCCATGAAATGCTGTTTGGTTTTGTTAGCGCTATTGTGATTGGCTTTTTACTCACTGCAGTGCAAAACTGGACTGGGCTGCGCGCGCCGCATGGCAAAAGCTTGCTGTTTATCAGCCTGCTATGGTTAGCCGGTCGCTTGCTGTTATTGTTCGGTGACGGGTTATCGCTGTACCTGGTGGCTGCAGTCGATTTAAGCTTTCTGCCCATCTGCGCTTATCTGCTTGGGGTACCGCTGATTAAAACCGGCCAACAGCGCAACCTGTTTTTTATTCCGGTGTTGCTGCTGCTAACCGCTTGCAACGCGCTGATGTATATCGGTGTCGCCACCCAGCGTTACGACTTAACCCAGCTTGGTAGCCAAAATGCCGTGTGGTTAATCACCTTGTTAATGGCAATTGTCGGTGGCCGGGTGCTGCCGATGTTTACGGCCAACGGTACGCAAACGAAAAAGGCTGAAGCCATTGTCTGGCTGGATCGCGCCGCGCTGGGCTCACTGTGGTTGATTTTCGTGCTGCACTTTTTTGCCCTGGCTAAGTACCTGCCACCGCTAGCGCTAAGCGGTTTATTTGGCTTAAGTGCGCTGCTAACCGGCCTGCGCTGCCTACGCTGGAAAATCTGGCTTACGCCAAAGGTGCCGCTACTGTGGTCATTGCATTTTGCCTACTGGTGCATCCCGCTTGGTCTGGCGCTATACAGCGCCCGCTATGCCGGGCTAAATATCAGCAACAGCATAGCGCTGCATGCGTTAACTGCCGGCGCTATGGGCAGCATGATCTTAAGCATGATGGCCCGGGTGTCGCTGGGCCACAGTGGCCGGCAGCTAAAACCGCATGCCATTATGTCGCTGGCATTTTTGCTGGTGCTGGCCGCCGCCATCAGCCGCACAGTATTAATTTGGCTATGGCCAGCGCAAACCATGCAGTGGTTGTGGCTGGGTGTCGGCGGCTGGGTGCTGGCGTATGCGCTGTATGTGTTGGTGTATTTCCCGGTGCTAACCACACCCAGGCCAGATGGCCGGCCGGGTTGAACAAGCGCTGAGTGCTACTGTAAAGGTTAGAACCCTGAAGAGTTGTCACAGAGTGTCTGACTGAGCGCGCCAGCAGCGAAGGAGTTGCTGTGACAAGCTCTGAAGGCGTTGTAACCTAAACACCGAGCCGAACCAACCGGTTGCAATTCCCGCTGTTACCTCTGAAGGGGTAAGGCTGCGGTGAGTTTGATTTATATCAAACCGCCCGCTGCTATGGCTTTTACACTAGAGCAATGATCTGCTGTTAACGGAGCCCACACCATGCCAAACCACTACGATAACAAACCGCTGGTTTATGCCTGCTCTGGCTGCTCGAATGTTGCCCAGTTGGCCAACGATTTGGCCGTAGTGCTCGACCGCGAAGGCTCGGCGCAAATGTCGTGTATTGCCGGCGTCGGCGGTAAAGTAAAGCAACTGGTAAAAGTGGCACTGTCCGGCCGGCCTATACTGGCGGTAGATGGCTGCCCGCTTAATTGCGTTAAACAAACTCTGGCTACAGTAGACGTAGTGCCCACCTGGCACATAGAGCTAACCACACTAGGCTATAAAAAGCGCGACCACGAAAACTGTGGTTTAGACGATGCTTATAAACTGCTGCAAATGGTGCATAGCGATATCCTGCTGCCAACTGCAGGATAAGTGGCCGCCAACTCAACAACTCAGGACTACTTTGCGGTTAAATAATCCAACGTATTGACCATGTCGAATTTGGGGCTGCGGCGGATAAACTCCCTGAGCATAGCGGTATGGGCAGAGCCCATTAAAATCAGTACCCGATCATCTTTGCTCATGGGGATGCGGTTCAAATTGGTATAAATTTTCATATTACGCAGATAAAACTGCGCCGCTTGCTCTGCCCCTTCAAAGCCATCGCCAATGCCAACGTAAAACAGCTTATCGGCATTGGTATTAAGTGAGTAGTCCAGCATTAGCGGCTGATTGGTTAGTTGCAATTGCTCCAGCAACGGCAGCTGTTCAAAGCGTTGATTAAGCTCAGCTAACTTAGGGTAATGTAAAAATGGCTGATGAGTTAATTGCAGGTAGGTTTGCCGGTCAACCGCGTTTTCCAGCTCAGGGCTGTTTTCAATAAAGTCACCCAAACTGTAGTTGTATCCCAGATGATGGTCGATACCGTACACTTTCTCCACGCCACTTAATCTGGCGATATCAAAGCCCAGCATACTGAGCTCACCATAACGGGTGTTTAACTGCTCAGGGTTAGCTAAAAATGCCTGATAGGCCTGGTTCATTGCGGCCATATCTTCCGGTAAAAACTCCAGGCAAACGATAGTGGGTTTAAATTGAGCAAGCAACTTAGCAATGTTTCTGACTGCCTGTTGGTTTGCTAGATCATGTTCATCAAATTCGACTTTATTGGCGTCACTGGTCGCGCCAAAGTGAAAGCTGCCTATATTCAATACTTTAATTTTGTCAGCATTCACAGTCCCGGCCTCAGCCAGTAACTCTGAGTCCGTTGTACTGCTGCAGCCAACAAGGCACAGCACCAGCAAAAATAGGATATGTTTCATTGATATAGGCCAAAGGATTGAAGTAGCACCAGCATAGCCAACATCCGCAGGTGCAGCAATATTAAGTGACTAAAGGCTCCGCTTGGCGCGGATCATAATCTGTAATAACCAGCTGCTGTCCTTTATTACGTCGGGTTAGTTTGACTGTCGCCACACACGCTGCAACAGGGATCTTTTATTAAGTTAAACTGGCGCCACTGGCTGGTTAAGCCATCAAACAACTGCAATTTGCCATACAGCGGCGTGCCGACACCAGCAAGTATTTTTACCGCCTCCAGCGCCTGCATAGTGCCAATGATACCAACTATCGGGCTTAAAATGCCCGCTTCCATACAGGTTAATTGCTGCTCGCCAAATAGCTGACTTAAGCAATGATAACAAGCGCCGTCGCCCTGCATGCTAAAGCTGGCCACCTGACCTTCAAAGCGAATAGCCGCGCCTGATACCAGCGGCACTTTGGCCTTAACGCAAGCAGCGTTTATCGCATTGCGGGTGCTGAGGTTATCTGTACAATCGAGCACCAATGAATATTGTGGCACCAGGGCGGCTAAATCTTGCGCATTTAAACGTTGCCGCAGTGCCTGAATGCTTATTTCAGCGTTTAGCTGGCGTAAGCTTGCCGCTGCCTGCCCGGCTTTACTCTGACCAATATCGGCTTCGCCATACAGTATTTGCCGCTGTAAATTACTGCGGTCGATAGTGTCATCGTCTACCAGCATAATGCTACCGACACCACTGGCCACCAAATATGGTGCGGCGGCGCAGCCTAAACCACCAACACCGATTAACAGTACTTTACTTGCCAGCAGGGCTTCCTGGCCGCGAAAGTCCATCGCGGGCAGCATCAGCTGACGGCTATAACGCAGCGCCTGTTGTGTCGTCAGCTCAGTTAATTTACTGGGTGTTGTCATGGTGTCGTTCCTGCAAAGTCAGTTCGGGGCGGCGCCATAGCCAGATAGCGACCAATAGCAAAAAGCACGGCAGCAGCAGTTTTAACACTAGCGGTGCTGCAGATAGCTGCAACAGCAGCACACTGGGCAACATCATGGCGCTGGCCAGATATTTGGCGCGCCGCGGCACCACACCATATTTCCGCCAAGCCAAAATAGGCGGCCCCAGCGTGGCGTGGGCTAATAAACGTTGCTCTAGCGCTGGCCAGCCTTTGCCGGCAGCCCAGGCGCTAAGTAAGATAAACGGCACCGTTGGCAACACCGGCAGCGGTATACCTATTAACCCCAGTACTAAGCTTGTCAGCGCCAGGGCACGCCAGAACACTATTCGGCTATAACACCACATGGTTTTGCTCCTGAGTCAATTTACTTAAGTCCCAGCCGCTGTGCCAGTTTGTGCAGGTTGCTGGGGTCCAGCTCTAGCTGGCGGGCCGCCTGTGACCAACTGCCATCGTGCTGCGCCAGCGCCTGTTGGATCATCTGCCGTTGCAGTTGGCTTACCGCCTGCTTCAGCGTTATGCCGTTGACTAGCGTATTGCCGTGCAACTCAGTGTGCACAATAGCCGCCGGTACCGTATCGATATCCAGCAAGGCCGCCTCTAAGGTGACAATGTCACTGCGCGACGCGCCCTGGCTTAACGCTTTTATTGCGGCGCGGCTGATCACGTGCTCCAGCTCTCGCACATTGCCCGGCCAGTTATAGCTAAGTAAGGCCAGCTCGGCATCGCCGGATAAACGTAGCGCACGCAAGCCCAGCCGACTGCGGTTTAACTCGAGAAAATGGCCGGCCAGTAACGGAATGTCGTCCGGCCGTTCGCGAAGAGGCGGTATCGGTAGCGGGTACACCGATAAACGGTGATACAAATCAGCGCGAAATTCGCCACTTTTTACCTGTTGCTTTAAATCACGGTTCGTGGCGGCCACTAAGCGCACATTTACGGTGCGGGTTTTATCAGAGCCCAGGCGCTGAATTTCGCCGTTTTGCAGCACCCGCAACAACTTTGCCTGCACCGCCAGTGGCAGCTCGCCCACTTCATCTAAAAACAAGGTACCGCCATCGGCGGCCTCAAAGCGGCCAGCACGTTCGCTGTGCGCACCGGAAAAGGCGCCTTTGTTATGGCCAAACAGTTCGCTTTCAGCCAGACTTTCTGGCAAAGCTGCGCAATTAATATAAATCATCGGCTTAGCCGCGCGTGCCGAGCAACGATGCAAATGACGGGCAAACAGCTCTTTTCCCACCCCGGTTTCGCCCAGCAATAATACCGGTAAATCGGAGTTAGCCACCACCGTCAGCTCCTGCAATATTTGCTTTAACGCCGTGCTTTGACCAATTAGCTCGTAACGCTGTTTGGCGGCAGGTTCAAATTGTTGCTCATCAGATTGTTGATTAAGCCTAAGCGCACGGTTGGCTTGCTCCAGCTCAGTCATACGTACGGCGGCCTCTACCAGCAGGCTATAGCGCTGTAACTCATATACTGCTGCGGCTGAAAAACTGCCCGCGGTTAACGCATCCAGTGTTAGTAAGCCCCAGCAGCGACCTTCAATATACAGCGCTGTGCCCATGCAATCGTGCACCGGCAACGCCAGGCCGGGCTGATCAGCTAATAAGCCATCATAGGGATCAGGTAGCTCAGAGCCAGGGTCAAACCGTACCGGGTTGCGGCTAGCTAAAATAGCGGCTAAGCGCGGATGCTGCGCCACCACAAAGCGCCGGCCCAGCGCCTCTCGGACTAAACCATGTAAGGCAACCGGCTTTAGTACATCGTGCTCCAGACGCAGTAAACCAACAGCGCCACAGCTAAAATGGCTGCGTAGTGTACTCACCAAACGCTGCAGACGCACGGCAGCAGGCAACTCGGTAACTAAATCGGCAACTAAACTCTCTTGCAGCATGGTATTTTTTACCCTTGGGTATTTTTTACCCGGCATTAACTGGGTTTAATGTACCACGACAGAAAATAAAGCTATATAAATCAAAGGTGGTAGTTTTGGCCTGACTCTTGCCCTTTAAGCCCAGCTGCGTCGCATTGGCGCTACGTTAAATTGTATAAGCAGGAGTTTTTATGTCAGCAGTTACTACTTCAACTTTATTAGATCAATCTTTAGGCCAGCTGGCGACCAGTATTGCCGGCGCTACCGCAGTATTTCATCAATACAAACTGGATTTTTGCTGTGGTGGTAAGCACAGCCTGCGCGATGCACTGGCAAAAAAACAGCTGGCCGAAGCGCCGGTATTAAGCGCGCTACAGCAATTACAGCAGCAGGACGGCGAGTTAACTGACTGGCGTAGCAAACCCGTAAAACAGTTGATTGAGTTTATTTTAGAGCGTTTTCATCAGCGCCATCGCAGACAGTTGCCCGAGCTTAGCCGTTTAGCGCGGCGGGTAGAGCATGTGCATGCACTCGATGCCAATTGCCCAACCGGCCTGGCACAGCATCTGGAAGAGATGTATCAGGAGCTGGAAAGCCATATGATGAAAGAAGAGCAAATTCTGTTTCCTATGCTCGCCGGTGGCATTTACCCCAACGGCCCGATAAGCGTAATGGAAGAAGAACACCTGCAGCACGGCGATGCGCTGGAAACCCTGGATAAGCTAACCAACAACATTACGCTGCCAGCAGATGCCTGCAACACCTGGACTGCACTATATCTGGGGTTAAAAGAACTAAAAGAAGATTTAATGCAGCATATTTTGCTGGAGAATGAGATTTTATTCGTACAACCTGCCAGAGCAAACCACGGAGCCGACGGCCAGATGTGCTGCGGCAGTTGCCAGTAACCATTCTGTCATCAAAGCTCAGGTATTCACCAATCACCACCTTTGGAATGCCATATAGCAATACGGTGCCGCTGCACATATCGCAGGGTTACAAGGTAGAGTACAGCGTAGCGCGGCGGCAATCGGCTGCATGTAGGTATCTGTCATATTTGCTCCTGTGCAAAAAAGATTCTGGATTCACTTTTGGCCATTGTCAGGCTTAACTCTACCAGTTCAGGTGAAAAGGGCTACGATCAGCAAAAAGTGCATAGGCTAGCGCCTTTATTGGTTAGGCTCTGTTTATCCACGCAAGCTCAGTGTCATAAAATGGCTATTCGGGTCTGGTTTATACTGGCCAAAAGGGTCGCAGTCACTAAATCCAAACTTACGGTATAAGCCTCTGGCCGGAGCGAAATAATCCTGAGTACCGGTTTCTAAATTAAGCGCAGAAAAACCCTCGGTTTTGGCATGCTCAATAATAAAATGCAGTAACGCCTGCCCGATGCCTTTGCCCCTAAAAGCCTTAGTGGTGCGCATTGATTTAAGCTCTGCCAAACCGCTATCCAGTGCTTTTATCGCCACACAGCCGGCTAATTCGCCATCCAGCCAGGCACTGAAAAAGCGTATATTGCTGGCTTTTAACGCAGTAATATCCAGCGCATGTACACTCTCTGGTGGTGAGGTGGCGTACATATCGGCTAAATGCTCTTGCAGTAGCGATATCACCTCACCGCCGGCTAAATCATCCTGCACAATTTTCATCTTATTCCTCTGGGTCAGGCTGCAACTGCGACATACGTGAACATAATTTCCATCGACACTTTGTCGAGCATATCGGTGAAACACAGGAACAATACATCGATTTACTGCGATTAGACAACGCCAGGCAACTGCTGGCGGAATTGATCGACTGCCAAATTAATGTCTGTTTTTCGCTCATTACTGCCGTTTAAATGCGCAGCGACGATATCAAACAAACAGCGCCGCTGGTATATCAAAGCGCTTGGATAAAGCGCGGATATGGCTCGGCGTTAGCGAGCGCTTACCGCTGAGTATTTGCGATAGCCGCGATTTACCGCCTTCTGCTAAAAAGCGTTTATCTGCTGCAACGGCTTTTTAATCCCGAACGTTAAGCTCCATCACAACCCCGTCGTTCTCATCTTCCTCAGTAACCACAAAGCCAAAGCGGGCGTAAAAATCGCGCATGGCATGATGGCCGGGCATATACAAAATAGAAATAATTTTACACTCGGGTATTTGGCTTATTTCTGCTATTGCCAACCGGGTGGCTTCAGTGCCTATGCCCTGCCCTTGCAGTTTCAGGTCGACCATAAATTGGGCGATATAAAACTCATCCGGCAAGCCTTCTTCCAGCTCTTGGTAATACTGTAAAAAACCCACAACCTCATCGCCACGGTAAATGGCACGGTTTACGTAATGAGGGTAAAAATGTGATTCCGCTATCGACTCTGCATTTTGCGCAACATAGTCTTGCTGCTGCGGGCTTATTTGCAGATGAATAACATCTAGCCAATTATCCTTTGTTACTTCACGCAAACTAATTTCCACGTTATTTCCTTATTTTTAACAGTCGCAGAGATTAATTGTGCCTTAATGTGGATTTTCAACGTCAGATTGCAAATTTAGTGTATGCCCCCTTAAACAACCGCGCAGTTAAACTGCCAGGTCTTGCTGTTGCGGTTTGGCAAAATGACTGTTGCCGCAGCAACGGAGGGATAATGTGCTAGTATGCCAAACACTGATAACTGCTTGACGATACGCACGCTTTGCTGAACTTTTTCCAGCCCAAACAACAGCAGGTGCTGTTAATTGCCCTGCCGATGATTGCCTCTAACCTGACAATACCGCTGCTGTCACTGGTAGATACTGCCGTAGTGGGCCACCTGGACCATGCCTGGTATTTAGGCGGTGTAGCGCTGGGCAGCAGTGTTATTAGCCTGCTGTTTATGTTGTTGGGCTTTTTGCGCATGAGCACCACCGGTTTAACGGCGCAGGCGTTTGGCGCCACTGATAAGCCAGCAATACGCAGCAGCTTGCTGCAAGGGGCTGTGGTAGCACTGGCCTTAGCACTGCTGCTGTTACTGCTGCATTCTGTGGTGTGGCCGCTGGTGCAATGGTTCAGCGCCGCTGGCAGTGACGTATTACAACAAGCCGGGATATATTTTCATGTCCGCATTTGGAGCGCGCCAGCGGCACTGCTTAATATGGTGTTGTTGGGCTGGTTTTTAGGCCTGCACAATGCCCACTACCCCATGTGGCTGCTGTTACTGGGGCAAAGTATTAATATTGTGCTGGATGTCGTGTTTGTATTGGGGCTGGGCTGGAACGTTGCCGGTGTAGCCGCCGCCTCGGTAATTGCCGATTACAGCACGCTACTGGTTGGCCTGGTGCTGGCACGAAAGGTATGGCAGCAGCAACAACTTGGCGCGTTAAGCCAGGTAACCTTGCCGCTATTTAGCGGCTATGGCCGCTTATTTGCGCTTAATCGCGATATTTTTATCCGCAGCCTGTGCCTGCAACTGGTGTTTGTGTTTATAGCCTTTCGTGGTGCCGCCTTTGGCGACAATATAGTGGCGGCCAATGCGGTGCTAATCACGTTTTTAATGCTGGTATCTTACGCGCTTGATGGCTTTGCCTATGCCGCTGAAGCGATGACCGGCAAAGCGGTAGGCGCAAAAGATCAGAGCGAATTGCAGCTGTTGTTTACCCTACTGGCCCAGTGGGGTTTGCTTTTGGGCATAGGGTTTAGCCTGCTGTTTTGGCTGGGTGGCCCGGCATTAATCAGCGTGCTTACCTCTATTACTGCGGTGCAAACTACAGCAGAATACTACCTGCCCTGGCTAATTGCCCTACCCTTAATAGCGGTATGGAGCTACCTGTTAGACGGCATTTATATTGGCGCTACCCAAGGGCGCGCTATGCGTAACAGTATGCTGTTATCCTTAGGCGGTTTTGCACTGTGTTATGCCTTTACGCACAGCCTGGCTAACCATGCCTTATGGCTGGCACTGTGCGTGTTTATGCTGCTGCGCGGCCTGACACTGGCGTGGCCTCTTTACCGGCGCAAAGTGAGGGTATTATTTACATGAAAAGCAGCGCCGGTAGTTTTTATCTGCTAAAACGGCGCCGGATATTGCTGTAAAAACTGGGCTATGTCATCCAGCATCGCCGGGGTTAGCACCAGTGCAAACGCCGCCATATTTTGCTGCAGCTGTGCCATGTTGGTGGCGCCAATAATGGTAGAGGTTACCCCATCAACCTGATTAACCCAAGCTAACGCCAGTTCAGCTGATACCACATTGTGGCTGCGTGCCAGCTCGGTAAAAGCGGCGATGGCGTTATTTGACTGCGGTGTATCACGAAACAAGCCATTGCGCTGCAGCATACTCCAGCGGCTGCCTGCCGGACGGGCTGCACCGAGGTACTTACCTGTTAAGGCACCACCAGCCAGTGGCGACCAGGGTAGATAGCCGATATTTTCATGCACACATTGCTCAATTAAATATGGCCAGTCTTTAGTATGCAGTGGGCTAAATTCATTTTGAATGGACACCATCCGCGGCAGATCATGCTGCTGACTTAATTGTAAATATTGGCTAACACCCCAGGGTGTTTCGTTCGATAGCCCACAAAAGCGAATTTTGCCAGCCTTAACACAGCTGTCTAAAGCCTGCAGTAACGCTAGCATCTGCTCGGTTTGCGCATCAGAATTAATGTCAGAAAAACCAATACGCCCTACCCGGTGCTTGCCAAAATGCGGCGACACCCGGTTTGGCCAGTGTAATTGGTACACATCGATATAGTCGGTTTGCAAACGCGCTAAAGACCCTTCTACCGCCTGCAGCAGGCTTTGTGGTGTCATGTCACTACCATCACGCACATGCGCCAGGCCCGGACCAGCCATTTTGCTGGCCAGTATAGTATGTTGCCGTTTACCGGCATTGCGCTGAAAATAATCGCCAATAATACGTTCGGTGGCACCGTAAGTGTCGATAGTAGGCGGAATGGCGTACATCTCGGCGGTATCGATAAAATTAACCCCCTGCGCCAGCGCATAATCCAGCTGCGCGTCAGCGTCGGCCTGGTTGTTTTGACAACCCCAGGTCATGCTGCCCAAACACGCCCTTGATACCCTTAACCCACTACTGCCCAAAACAGAATATTGCATATAACAACCTATTATAATCGTGCTTATTTACTGCCTTATACGTTGATATTGCCAGCCCGGCTACGGCTAATGCAGAAAAAATGTCGGGCTGAAAATCTGCCAGCAAAGAAAAAACGCCGCTCAAAACTGAGCGGCGCACTGCTATACCTGGTACGGCAGACCACTAATTAGTCAATTTTCAGTAGCACTTTTACCGCCGACACGTCGGTGTCACTGCCTACATAGCCCAGAATATTCGGATTGCTACTCACCAGCTTGATCATCTCTTCGTCGCTACTTACTTCTTTTGGTGGTGTACCTTTACCGGTAAATACTAACTTAGACCAATACGCTTTAATTTGGCTGGATGAGCGGCCCAACGCCTTTTCGTCAAAGCTACCGCGTAACGTATTGGCATCGGTCAAATTTAACGGCAATACCGCATCACCATTAGCAAAGCTGCTGCTTTTCCCGGTGTATAACCGTTGTAGCTCCTCAACCGTAACACTGTTGCTGTTAGCCGGATGTGCGATAACAACAATACCTGCCTGTACCGTACCCATTACTAGAAAACTCAATATAATAATCACTGCTTTCATAATCTATCTCCGTTTGGCGTAAGGGCTAAAAAATAAAATCATAAGACAAGTAAGCCCATTCCAGGCTCAGCTCGCTGTCTACCGCTCGCGCCATAACCTGGGTAACCAATGACAATTTATCGCTGAAATTCACGTTTAACTGCGCACCCAGTCGACTTTCCTGCTTGAAGCTCCAACTGTCATTGCGCTCGTAAATGCCGCCGTTGTTATAATCTGTAATAAAGCAGGGACACTGATAACTCACATAGTCCGGGTCGTCCACATCGCCTGACAGAACCTTCCCTACAGCTACCGTGCCAAACCCATTAAAGGTGTAGTTTATTTCAGCTTGAAGCGGTGCCGACGCAGCCACGGCGAATAATATCAATGCTGCATTTGACGAGCTGGTTTTGCGACTTAGTGCCATATCACCCTCTTCAAATTATCTATCTGTACACGTTATGACTGTAGACGTAGCACAGGCAGTTGCAATGAAAATGCCTGATATATCAGTTGGCTTCGCTTTAATTGCCTTTTTAGACATATATCTGCAGCAAGATATTAAAGACATTCCCGCTTTTTATGCTGCCAGGTTTTAAAGTAATGGCGCAGCAGCGCCACTTTGTACGATAATCGTGCCATCATTATCAGCTTCAGAGTACTTTATGCGTTTTATCACAGTGTTATTGCTTCTATTGTTGGCCACCTGCTTAGCCGGCTGTTCTGACGCGCCGGGCACTATTAAGCTTAAACAGTTGCTACAACAGCAGTTTGATCAGCAATACGATGGCTTGATTAACATAGCTCAGCTGGAAAAACTGAACGGATGGTCTGACAGCGAAACTCAGTACATCGTCGAAGTTAGCTACGATATTGAATTTAAGCAGTCATTTAAAAGCTATATTGATGCACAGACAGCAAAACCTGGCAATGTGTTGGAAAAAGTGGCCAGTGGCATGGCGGCCGGCTTACTAAAACTGCAGTACGGCGATTTTAAAGCCGGTGATGTTTATCAGGTAAAACAACAAAAAATCACCTTACGCATGACAGAAAATGGTTGGGCGTTAACCGATTAACTACGGCGGATAACACAGCAATGCGCCGTGTTATCCGCTGTGTTTGTTAGCGGCGATTATTCAAATACTGTGGCATAACAGCTACAGATTCTGGCGCGGTGAAACTGTAACTTAAGCTGGCTGGAATATTGCCACCGTTGCTGTTAAGTATGTTGTCAAAGCGCAGCAACAGATTGTTAGATTTTTCAGCTACGTACAGATGCTGACCGTGATACATAATGTCTACCGGATTACCCAATGCCGTAGCAGCACCGCTAATACTCACGGCTATCTCTGTTAAACCACTGGCTGCGCTAATGTTATTTAGCACATACAGTTTACCGTCACCGGCATCAGCTGCACTGCCCACATCAGATAACAATAAACTGTCACTGGCAAAATCGTAATCGATACCATGCAGGTTAGTCGGCGCCGCTACAGCAACGCCAGAAAAAGCCGGCATAATGGTAACATCCGCAGTGCTAATTTCCGTGGCACCGGCTAACCATTTAGCTTTAACCTGAGAAAACACCGCCACGTTGCCGTTGGTTAGCGCGACAAAGGCTTTGTCTGTTGCGGGGTCATAGTCGACATCCCATGGCCGCGCAGGTGCAGTGTTAAGGCTTAGCAACGGCGCAACATTGCCCGCGGCACAGCTGGAATAAATGTGCACGGCAGGTGTAACCGCATTGTTCTCTGCCACAAAAATCAGCCCGCTGGCAGAATCAACATCCAGCCCTTTTGGCGAAATAAGCTTAGTATTTGCACCGCTGATCAAGCGGTCTTGTGAGGAGGAAAATTGTTCGCCGCTGCGCTGACTAGCCACACGGTTAGAAATAACAATACCGCCACTGTCGGCAGTATCAAAGGTAGCGTAACTATCACCGGCAATATCAAAAGTGACACTTTCTATATTTTGCAACGCATTGTACTGGCTAAGCTCGCTAGTTAAATTGGCATTGATACGGCTGATTTGACCGGAAGTAGCACCGGTAACCGCTGGATTGCTCGATACCGCCACCCCTAATAAACTGGCGTAGCTACTATCAGATACATCGGCAGCGTTAGTTTTTTCGCCCAATTGTACCAAGGCTTCAGGTTTGCTATGCGCCGTTGACAGCGCTGGCACCACGTCACCACTTGGTCCGGCAAAAATATTGCTAAACACCAAAACGGCATCGTTAGCTTTTTCGGCCACTCTAAGCTCGGTGCCAGACAACACAATGTCAACCGGATTGCCTAACTGTGTCTCCGGTCCCTTAATGGTTCTTGCCGGTACAACGGCGCCGTCGGCAACGGACACATTGTTAATAACAAACAATGCCCCATCGCTGGCATCACTGGCACTGCCAACATCGGACAACACCATTTTGTCCGTGCTGCGGTCGTAGGCTATGCCATGCAGATTTACCGAAATTTGCTTGCCTGCGGCATCAGACGGCACAATATTCCGGCTCGGCATGGCGGCATAATTGCTGGCAACGTAACCGTCATAAACTGACAACACGCCATTGATCAGGGCAACATACAGTCGGTCGTTTATCTCATCATAAAACAGGTCCCACGGCGCGGCTTCCGTCGTTGTGGTTGCTAGCGGCGCGACATTGCCTGCGGCAGCGCCACCAAATACGCTCACTTGCATGGCGCTGTTATCGGCAATAAAAACCAAGCCGCTAACTGCAGCGAAATGCATGCCCTTGGGGTTTACCAGCCCGGTTGCAGCGCCGGTTAATTCGCGGTCGATGGTGTTGTTAAATACGCTGCCTTCATTGCGCTGGGCAATATTACACACGGTTTTTACACTGCCATTGGCTGCATCTCCGGCCTGAAGCAGGTTATTTAGTGCGTCCAGTGTCACGCCTTGGTTGTTCAAGCCGGTATAGCGATTTAACTGCGCAGCATATTGATCCAGCAAGTCAACACTGCCCGCGTTGTCTGCACCATTATTGGCAACTAAAAAGTTAGCTGCAGCTAAGCCAGGCGTACCATTGTTGCCGGGGGCGCCGGTTTCGCCAGGCTGCCCAGGAGTGCCATTGCTGCCATCTTCGCCTTCGCAGCCGGTCAATGTTATTAACAACGCCAATGTAATAGTGCTGAGAGTAAACTTAGCCATTTTAGGCAAGGTTGTTGTGGTAACGGTCATGTTGTTTCACCTTGTGTTATTAACAGTAATTGGTGAACAACTGCATCAGTTCAGCGATACGCAAAGTAAGCTAGTCGCTGGCATCTTATTCACCCCTGCCAAGTAACGACCTTGCCACCAGATTGGATGCAGCTAGGGGAGAATCTTTGTAACCGAATAAAAAATAGCCACTGCTAGCCCGGCAACGGCATCGCAGCAACGTGCTGATATAAGGGTAAGCGGATAAAAAACGTGCAGCCTTTACCTTCAACTGTTTCAAACCAGATTTTACCCTGATGTTTTTCCACAATTATTTTGGCAATTGCCAGGCCAAGCCCGGTACCACCAACCCGGCGGGTATCGGTAGAATCCGCCTGACTAAAGCGCTGAAACACCTGTTGCTGAAACGCCAGCGGAATGCCGTTACCCTGATCTTGCACTGCAATATCGACAAATTGCGGCGCTGATATCGCCGTAAACACCGTAACACAACCATGACGAGGCGAATATTTAATGGCATTTGACAATAAATTAGCCATAACTTGCATTAGCTTTACCTCATCGCCGCTAATAACC
This sequence comes from Rheinheimera maricola, assembly GCF_016918075.2. GTDB lineage: Bacteria > Pseudomonadota > Gammaproteobacteria > Enterobacterales > Alteromonadaceae > Alishewanella > Alishewanella maricola_A. The sequence goes on from NZ_JAERPS020000003.1 coordinate 212,207, forward strand.
ATGTCTGTTGGCACTTGTTGTAAAACTAATTTAACGTCGTATTGACTGGCATAGCCGGCATTTAAGTTTATGGCCTTGGTTAAAAATGTCTCCAATGCTATAGGCTCTTGTGCTAGCTGGTAATTTTCGGTTTGGTGTTTGCTTAGCTCAAGGATATCATTCACCAGCATGGTTAAACGCTGGCTGTTTTGCATAGCCAAGCTAACCAGCTCAGCCGCTTTTTGCGGCAAAGGCCCGGTAACACCACTGCTTACCAAGCCCAAACTGCCCATAATCGATGTTAGTGGTGTACGCAGTTCATGGCTGACAGTGGAAATAATGTCGTCTTTAATCTTTTCTGCTTCGTGCCGCTCAGTCAGGTCGCGCAATATCACCGTAAAGCGGCTTTCGCCATTAAATTCCATCTTGCTGAGTGCCACTTCAACCGGTATAGCAGCAGTGTCTTGGCGCATTACTGTGCTGTCAAAACGGGCGTTGAGCGGGCTATTGTGCAGTTCAGATTCGACTAATGGGTCTAATTCAAGTTTTGGCAAAATCATCTGCACAGACTTGTTAATCAACTGAGTAGCTGGATACTGGGTAAGCTTTTCACCAGCCGGATTAACACTTTCGATATTGCCTTTACTATCAAAGGTTAAAATGGCATCAATTGCGTTATCCAGCACACCTTTTAACTCAGCTGAACGTTTGGTTACTAATTGACCAATGTAGTGTGCCCTGCCGGTAACTACCAGTAAAAAGGCACCAAGGATACTGGTAAACAACAAACCTATCGTTAGCACGTAAAAGGCTAAAAAATCGGAATTAAGGCTTTTGTATTCAGCCGACAACCAATACTGCGCCTGCCATTGTCGCCCGCCAACCGTTATATTCAATGACTGTTCTAACTGCAGCGGTGTGGACTGCGGCAGTGCTGCAGTTTGGTATAGCAACGCGTTGTTGTTACTGACGTCGGTCAGGCGCATCTCCAGCATACTGCTATCTTTTTCTGTTAGTAAATTTTCGATTAACGGCTTGAAGGCTAGCACTGCGGTAACAAAGCCGGCTATATGTTCGCGGCGCTGCGCCTCATCTAACGCGGGTACACTATAAACCGGAAAAAACAGTAACACTGCATCTTCATTGCTTTGCAGTAAGTTAATTTTTTCACTGACACTGAGCTGGCCGCTATCAAGGGCGGAGAATATGGCGGCTAATCGTACCGGGTTGGACAAAATATTCAGGCCAATAACAGCCTCATTACCCGCCAGTGGCTCTATATACTCTACCACCACATAATGCTCAGCTTCGGCTGAACGTTGCTTTTCACGTTGAGCGGTAAAATCAAAGATGAATGGCTGGCCAACGTCCTGCTGTAATGTTTGCTCGAACTCAGACCGTTGTGACTGACGTAGATAACGGTTCCATGACAAACCACGCACGTCATCATCACTGCTACTGCTGAGAAAAAAATCTGCATAGCCTTTAAACTCGCCACGGGATACATTGGCTGAATAAGAAAAGAATCGCTCTAACGCCCCCAACGCCAATACCGTGCGCTCCAATCGGGATCCGAGCTGTTCGTGGGTAATGTTAACGTCCTCATTAAACTCAAACTGCCGCTGGCGTACCTCCCAAGAGCTAAACGTTATAAACATCCACATCAACCCAACGCTCAACATCACCAACGGCAACCCAACTGCCCAGCGCCGCTGGCGCCAAACGCCACGCCCTGGTGCCAACAAAATAAATAGTAGTGGCGCGCTAACCAGCACCCCCAACGAGTCGCCCACCCACCAAGTTACCCAGGCGTAAGCTATACCAGCGGAGTTTAAAGCGCCGGCATAATACAAACTACTGACACCGAAACTGGCGTTCACCACACAGGCTAGCGGCCCGGCCAGCAATAAAAACAGAATAATATCGGTATCGCGGATTAACTCATCTGGTGCAGTAACATATCGGCGCACCAGGTAAAGTGCCAACAATGCTTGTAGCGTTGCTCCCGTCGCGGCGCCGAAGGCAATAGGCAGGCCGGCGACAATATCGCTACCACTGTCAAAACCAATCCACAGGTTTAACAAAAGTGAGCCAAGAAAAATGCCAGGCGCGCAATAGCGACCGAACAACAACATTACCACCAGTGCTATGCCGGCCGGCGGAAAGATGGCCGTCGCATAACCCGGTGGTATCGCCAGTAATACTGACAAGCGACCAATACACGCATAACACAGTGCCAATAACAGTATGTGGAATACCTTACTACCAAACGACGATACTGCAGCTGAACTCTGGGGCATTGGCACGCTCATATATGTACAATTTTAAACAACTTCCAGAAAGATAGCTTAAAACCTGTATGCTGCGCATCTGTTTCATAGCAAAACCTGAAAACGATATCGCCACAGGCAGTCTGGCTTTGTGCATAAAAAAACGGCTGCCACATGGCAGCCGTTTTCAGCTTAACAGTTGCGTCAAAACGACAGCATAATCTCTATTCGCCGATTTGCAGCCTTACCTTGCAGGCTAGTATTGTCTGCTATAGGCTCCGCCGGGCCACGCCCTTGCGCTTCCAATTGCTCTGCGTTTAACCCCTGTTGTTGTAAAAACTCTTTCACCTGCTCTGCCCGCTGTTGTGACAGATTATTGTTATAAACCAATTGGCCTGAACTGTCGGTGTGCCCTAATACGGTAAGCTTGTTAAACGGCGTATTTTTCAGGATCTGTGCCACCGCACCAAGCTGCTGCTGCAATGGCTCGTTAATATGTGCGCCATCATGGGAAAACGCCGCGCTGCCGGGAAAAGTGACTTTTATTCCGCTGTCATGCTCAGACGTAACTACGCCGGCAACCGGTTGTAGTCTGGCTAAAAGCAGCGTTTGTGGCTTAGCGGTTTCAGCATTGACCACCGCTGGATTAGCGGCCGTTTCGTTGCCAGACGTGCTGGCACAGCCAACTGATAACATGGCTGCAATAGCAGCAGCGACTAGCGATAAAGTGCGCAAGGGAAAGACTCCGTTAGTTAATGTAAAATAAAGACGCACACTTTAATTCTTTCACAGCAACAAATAAATACCAGCAATTAACAATAAATGAAAATTATGCAAACATGACAGGTAATCGGGTGTCGCAATGCTATTGCTGCAGCTTGGTGCGGCGGCAATTGCATTGCAGTTTTGCGGCGAATGCATTATGGTTGCCCCATGCAAACTTACCTTAAGCCTAAGGCACTAAACTGCAAAGTTTACTGCCGGCACATTACCGCTATAGCCTGCCATTCCTAGGCCGGTTTTGCCATGCGCAAAACCGGCCTAACACCTGCTTATCACCCATACTTTTTTTGTCTCTGTAAAGCGGAGCTGTAATGTATTTTTGCTATCCGAAACAATCCAACAAGATTGTTGCCTGCACTATTGCCCAATTGGCTTGCCGGCAATTCTTTCCGCTGACCGCGCTGCAACTAAACCACATGTTGCATGCTATTGCCGACAGCAAAAATCAAAGCCGACTGCGCAGCAACGGCGGCATTCGTCCGGGCAGTACGGTTGAACTGCAAAATATTGACACTGGTGAGCAAGGCTGGCTGCAACTGGTTAATCCGGCGCAAGCAAACTATCACCAGGGCCGCATTTCGTTGTTATCGCCGCTGGGCTGCGCCTTGCCAGGTAAGACGGTTGACATGGTTATCTCGCTGCAACTGTTAGGTTATACCCTGCGCCTTCGCATACTCTCGGTGCTGTACGTTAAACACAATGTTCAGCACGACACATTAACAAGCTTAAATTAAAGGAGCTTCAAATGAATACACCCGATATCGTTTTATCTACTACCGATTATGAACGCCTGGATGCTCTGCTTGCCAAACTAAGTACAGACAGTATTGGCTATGACACCTTAAGCCAGGAGTTGGATCGCGCCAGTGTGGTGGCACCGGAGCAACTGCCGGCCAATGTGATTAGCATGAACTCCTGTGTACGTTTTCGGCTGGGTAATGGCAAAATAAGCACCTTAACCCTGGTTTACCCGAAAGACGCCGGCCAAAGCAGCAATACTATTTCGGTGTTAGCTCCGGTAGGTTGCGCCTTGCTCGGCCTGAAAACAGGCGATACCATTGTTTGGCCGTTGCCTGGCGGCGATATGTCGACCATAACAGTTGAGGACGTGGTATTCCAGCCAGAGCGTGAGGGCGCTTATCATCGTTAAGTTGCCAGGCTGCGGTTATGCTGTTAAGGCAGGCCGCAGCATAGGCATAACCGCAACGGCAATGTTACACTAGCGCAGTTGTTAGCACATTTTCCGATAAAAACTTAATCTGCAGAGTAGTCTATGCGCTTGTTTATTCGTTTATTTTTCCGCTTCGTTCGCCTTATATTAACGCCTTTTATGCTATTGGCTGAAAAGCTGACAACGCCAAAAGCCATAGTGCGCAGCGAGGCCGAACAACAAGCTGTCGATGCCGCTTGCAAGCAACTGGCACTGTATCAATTCAGCGCCTGCCCGTTTTGTATCAAAGTACGCAAAGAAATGGCCCGGCTTGGGCTGAATATTACCAAGCGCAATGCACAGCACAATCAGCAACACCGTAGCGAACTTCAAACTGCAGGCGGCAAAATTAAAGTGCCTTGCCTGCGTATCGAAACCAGAGTGGGCAATGTTGAATGGTTATACGAATCGACAGCGATTATTGCGTATTTACAGCAACGCTTTGAGCCCGGTTCGGCCTCAACAGAATAGTGATGACAGTGCAATAATGCTGCTTCGCAAAACGCGATAACTGCTATAAAATGCGCCACCCTAATTTCGTCTAAGCAGAATGCCGCGATGATGCCGTCCAATGCGTTATACACCGATTTATCCGGCTACTATGATTTAATGTGCTGCGACATCAATTACCCGGCACAAAGCAACACCGTGCACCGGCTGCATCAGTTGCTGGGTAATGGAGGCAAAAACCACCTTGATTTAGCCTGCGGCACCGGGCCGCATATCCGCCACTTTATTGATTATGGTTATCACAGTAGCGGCTTGGACTTGAACCAACCGATGCTGCAATTAGCACAGGCACGCTGCCCGGAAGCGGTGTTTATGCTGCAAAATATGTGCAGTTTTACCCTGCCACAGCCGGTTGACCTGGTGACGTGCTTTTTATATTCGATTCATTACAGCGCTAGCATCACTCAACTGCAGCACTGTATTACCAGTGTGTATACGGCGTTAAACGCGGGCGGTATATTTTGCTTTAACGCAGTAGACAAAAATAAAATATGTAACAACAGTGCAGTGCGGCATAACACTGCACACATGGGTAGCCATTTTGAGTTTGAGTCCAGCTGGTATTACAGTGGCAGTGGCGAGCAACAAGCGCTAAAGCTAAGTATTGCCAAAACCACCGCCGACATTACCCAGCAATGGCGCGACCAGCACACCATGGTGGCAATCAGCTTTGCCGAGCTTAACGCTCTGCTACAGCCCTACTTTGACGTTGAAATGCTGGCTCACGACTATGAAAAAATACAGCCATGGGATACGACAACTGGCAATGCATTGTTTGTCTGCACAAAACGGTAGCATGAAAATGCGGCTCACCATGATATAGCCGCGTTTTTATGCAGCTGTTTTAGCCCTGCGCATTAGCGGGATCAAGGTCTTTTAGCTGCTCAATTACATCGTCAGCATATTGCTCAATTCCCTGGCCAATAACAGGCGCATCATTTACCGTTTTCAGTTTGCGGATATCTTCTATACGGAACAGAATGTCGCCAGTATTCTCTTTATCTTTATACTCATGAATAACGTCGTTGGAACCCCAGTAACGTACATTCTGCAAAAAGATAAAACCACTGCTAACGCTATTATTATTGATGCTCTGCAAAAGCGGTTTGGATATTTCTGCAAAGTAGTAGTATGACTCCACATCATTACCTTCTTCAGGTACATTAAACTGTATAAATGCCCATACTTTTTCATCTTCAACGTTGTCACTTAGCGTTTTTATCTCGTTTGCAACGTTACAGCCCTGCAAAAAAACTGCGATTAATAACCCACCCACTAATTTTAACACGCTGGATCCTTTCCAATATTGTTAATAGTTGGCCGCCAATATACCTCACTCGATATTAACAATAAAATACAATCTAGCGTGGCAGTGCAGGTGCAGGTACGCGACAGCTACAGCAATATTGGAGGTTTACATTAGCCATTCATTCGAACGATGCTAACTACTAAAAAATGCTGCAGCTTATCTACCTTAATCCAGCCTAATATAGCTGCAGCAAGTAATCGAGTTTATCGATTAACACCATCGCTTTAATTCACATCAATCTATTAGCGTCTTACTATACTCTTTTCACTGTTATGCAGTTAGGACAAATATAGCTGTCTAGTCGCTGCGGCTTATAACAACCCTAGGTTAATTTAAAGGATGCGAATGATGACAAAGCAAACATTTAAAACTACAGCATTGGCAGGCATGATAAGTGTGCTGTTGCTAACTGGAACTGCCTTTGCCGACACCAAAGCGCAAATGACCAAACCAGGTGGTGCTGCTGGTAAGGGCGCAGCTCAGGTAGGCGCGGTAAGAACCAACCAATTTTGGTGGCCGGATCAACTTGATTTAACACCGCTGCGTGACCACGATGGCCGCTCTAACCCTTACGGCCCCGATTTCAATTATGCAGCAGAGTTTAACAAGCTGGACCTGGACAAGGTAAAGCAGGATATCAATGCGCTGTTAACCCAATCACAAGACTGGTGGCCGGCCGACTTTGGTAATTATGGCCCGTTCTTTATCCGTATGACCTGGCACAGCGCTGGTACTTACCGCACTCTGGACGGCCGTGGCGGCGCAGGTGGTGGCCAGCAACGGTTTGAGCCACTAAACAGTTGGCCAGACAACGGCAACCTGGATAAAGCCCGGCGGTTATTATGGCCGGTAAAACAACAATACGGCGAAGCGCTGTCATGGTCAGATTTAATGGTACTGGCCGGCAATGTCGCGCTTGAGAACATGGGCTTTAAAACCTACGGTTTTGCTGGTGGACGCGCTGACGACTGGGAACCGGATATGGTGTATTGGGGGCCGGAAGTAGAAATGCTGGCCAGCGACCGTGAAGACGCAGGCGGCAAGCTGCAACGCCCGTTAGGTGCTACCCATATGGGGCTTATTTACGTTAACCCTGAGGGGCCAAAAGGCGTACCAGACCCAATGGGCTCGGCGAAAAATATCCGTGTTGCCTTTGAACGCATGGCGATGAACGATGAAGAAACCCTGGCGCTTATTGCCGGTGGCCACACCTTTGGTAAAATGCACGGCGCGCGTAAACCCGCTGACTGTATGGGGCCGGAGCCAGCAGCAGCCGGTATTGAAGAGCAAGGCCTGGGCTGGAAAAACAAATGCGGTAAAGGCCATTCAGAAGACACCACAACCAGCGGCTTAGAAGGTGCCTGGACGCAAGCGCCAACCCAATGGACATCCTTGTATTTAAGCAACCTGCTTAACTTTGAATGGCAACAAACCCGCAGCCCTGCCGGTGCTATTCAGTGGATCCCAACCGATGAGTCATTGCATAAAATCGTGCCGGATGCCCATGTTAAAGGTAAGTTTAATCCGCCGGTGATGACCACAGCCGATTTAGCGCTGAAGTTTGACCCGGAGTATCGCAAAATCGCCGAGCGCTTCCTGGCAGATCCGGAAGAATACCGCTTAGCCTTTGCCAAAGCCTGGTACAAGCTGACCCACCGCGATATGGGGCCACCACGTAACTTTTTGGGTAAAGAAGTACCGAAAGACATCCTAATTTGGCAGGATCCTATCGACGAGAAAACTCAATCCAGCATTAAAGCCGGTGATGTTAAAACCCTTAAAGCCAGTATTTTAAAATCCGGTTTAACCGTACCTGAGTTAGTGCGTGTGGCCTGGGGCTCAGCTGCCAGCTACCGTGATACCGATATGCGTGGTGGTGCCAACGGTGCACGTATTGCCTTAGCGCCGCAAAAAGACTGGGCGGTTAACAACCCGGCCGAAACTGCTAAGGTACTTAAAGCCCTAACCGCTATTCAGGCTGATTTTAACAACAGCAGAAGAAAAGTATCGCTGGCCGATTTAATTGTGCTGGGCGGTGCAGCGGCCATTGAAAAAGCCGCCAAAGACGCTGGTTACACAGTTACGGTGCCCTTTACCCCAGGCCGTGGTGATGCCACTCAGGACATGACAGACGTTAATGCTTTTAGCCTGCTTGAGCTGACAGCAGACGGTTTCAGAAACTACTTCGACGCGGCTGCAAGCTATAAATCGCCAACTGAAATGCTGGTAGATAAAGCCGACCAACTGGACCTGAGCGTACCGGAAATGACCGTGTTGGTAGGCGGTTTACGCGCACTGGATGCTAACTATCAGGGTGCGAAGCACGGTGTGTTTACGGCTAAGCCAGGTACGCTGAATAACGATTTCTTCGTTAACCTGCTGGATATGTCCACCGTGTGGAAAAAATCTGCCACCGACGGCATATACGACGGCTTTGACCGGGCATCAGGCGACAAAAAGTGGACCGCCACTTCTGTTGATTTGGTGTTCGGCTCAAACTCTGAACTGCGTGCGGTAGCGGAAGTGTATGCTTTTAATACCTCAAAACAGAAGTTTGTCGACGACTTTATCAAAGCCTGGACCAAGGTAATGAACCTGGACCGTTAATACCGATCAAAAACATAAGGCGCTGCAACCTGAAAAGGTGCAGCGTTTTTTTATTCATATAGCTGTGCATCGCAGGTAAACGCCTGATGGCTTAACGTTACACTGCCCTGCTCAGCCAGTTCCAGCTGATACAGCAAGCTGTAATCCTGCTCTGTTAACGGCGCCATCTCAATACCACTAGCTAAGCTAACCAACTGCGGCACGGTATTGCTATGCCCGACAACCAACACCGGCTGCGACAACGCCGTTAACTGCTGCAATAACTGCTCCGGTTGACGCGGATCATAGCTGGTAACGGCCAACTTTTTGCTGCCGGCCACCGCAGCTGCGGTTTGCTGCGTCCGCTGATAGGGCGTGGCATATACTGCCGCTAACGGCACATCGGCAAAATATGCAGCCAGCGCTTGCGCCCGGGCCTGACCACAGGCCGTTAGTGCCGGATCTTTGCCATCATTTTGCTTTTCCGCGTGGCGCACCAGATAGACCGTATTGGCCACTGCGGATGAAGATAGCAGCCATATCGCTAACGACAGCCCCCCGCTCATTAACAGCTTTAAATTAACCTGCATATTCAGCTCCATTTACGCTGCTACGATACAGCACTGCATCAACATCACCCAGTGCATCGCGGTGCAAAAAGCGTTTTATAAACTGCATGCCCAGTTTGCGCATAACCCCAATAGAACCGGCATTATCCGGCATGGCTATGGCCGATAAAAACTGCACATTACCGTTGTGTGCCAGCACTGCTTCTGCCACCGCAGCCGCTGCTTCGCTGGCATAACCGCGGCCCCAATACTCACGCTTAAAACGCCAGCCAATTTCAACGTCATTCGTACTTGGTTTTTTGCTATTAAACCCCATCGGCCGTATTAATACCCAGCCCAAATAAGCATTGTCATCACTGCGCCGTACCTGCCAAATGCCATACCCCCGTTCTGTATCACGATATTGCGCCATGCGCGGCAACATCACTTCAACAATGGTTTGCATACTGGTTAGTTTACCGCCATTGATGTAGCGCATTACCTCTGCATCCTGATCCACTTCAAAAAATAACGCCGCGTCTTGCTCAGACAGCAGCGAAAAATGAAGTCTTGCTGTAGCACTTATTTGTAACATTAAGCTTCCTGTGTGATCTGAGTTAATTGCATATAACACGCCTGCTCGCCAAGGTAACTGGCCAGCGCACTTAGCGCGCTAGCTGGTAATTGGTTAACCACAACAAAACCGTGGCGCTGCCAATACGGCACCGAGCCCTGCACCGCCACCAGCGCCAGCTTGCTTAGCCCCAGGCTTAACGCATGCTGCTTTGCCATTGCCAATAATTGGCTGGCCAGCCCCAAACCACGCGCCGCCGGGCTTACCGCCATATCGTGCAAATACAGCAGCTGCGGCGCTCCAGCCGGTGCAAAAGCCGACGCCAGCGGCGTAACATAGCCATTTATTGACGGATAACTGAATAAATACCCCAGCAGCTCACCGGCGCTGCTTTCTGCCAGCCAGCAACTGCTAGCCGCCGCTTGCAAGCGCTGGCTCAAAAGTGCCGGGCTTTCATACAGTGCATCGCTGTAGCAGCTATCTTGCAGTGCCACCACTGCCGGTATATCTGCCGGCGTCATTAACCTTATACTTATCGTCATAAACTGCAATTCCTACCAAACACTACCAACCATTTCTACCTCTAAGATCCGCGCCTCACCTATCAGGTGGCTGACATGCTCGCCTGATAATTCGTTGCGTACTACCAGCCCAAAAATGATAAGTTAGCTTAGTACCATTTTACGGACCAGCACTGACATGTCCACCACTTACAGCATCAACAATGCTATGCTAATTGCCGGCCGAGAAAATGGTAGAACTACGTTAATTCCCCGAAGGAGAGCCTTTTATGCGCGCTATTTACGCTGTATTACTGCTGCTAACGCTGGCAGCTTGTGACAAAAATGAAGTGGGTGATGTATCACTCGGTGTGTTTACCACCAAGGATATTAAGCTCGATGCTATTGTCGACCCGATAGTTACCGGCGTTACTTGTCATGTCGCCAGTATCGAGGCCAACCTGGATTTATCTGATCCATCAGACAGCTCTATCGCCTGTCGGCAAACCGGCATCATCACAGCTGCGATGATTGCGCAAATAGACAAAAGTAAAAACGGCGAGGTGTTGTTTTCTAAATCAAAAAGCATCTTTTTTAAAAGCATGAAGATACGCCGTATTCTGGATGCTGAAAACCAAACCCTGATGTATCTGTCTTATTCCACCAAAGAAACCTCCGGCAGCTTTAAGCACAGCTTATCTACCGTGCCACTGTGGGGAACCCAAGCTTATGCTGCAGCGAAGGTGCAAGAATAACAGTGTACCTAAATATACGCCTTGCCTTTTAAATACAACACCGCAAAGCCTGACACCAACACTCGCTCACCGACAAGGCGGCAATATAAAATGCCGCCTCGCTGTGATGCCTGGTAAGCGACCAAATCAGATTTTGCCAGCTCTTTAGCCCAGTAAGGCGCCAACCCGGCATGAATTGACCCCGTTACCGGATCTTCATCACCGCCGTTAGCCGGCCAGAAATAGCGTGAGATAAAATCATACTCATTGTTGGTCGCACTGGCCCTTGCAGCCACAACCACATCAAACGGGGCTAATTGTTTCAGCTGTTCTGACATGTAACTCAGGCTTTTCACATCCTGCTCCGAGGCCACTATCGCAAAATAAGCCTGCCGGTTCTTGAGTACCTGAATGGGTGTTACCGAAAACCCTGCCAGTAATGCGTCCGGGATCTGTTGCGGGTCTACCTGGTCCGGGCATTGATTAGGAAAGCTCATCTCAATTCGGCCGTCGCTATGCTGCTTTACATAAAGCGAGCCGACCTTTAAGGTAATAAATTCAATTTCCCCCTGCCCGCCCAGCTGATTAAATATCACATAGGACGCTGCTAACGTGGCGTGGCCACAAAAATCAATTTCGGTTAACGGCGAAAACCAGCGAATTTCATATTGATTGGCTGATAATGCGCGGATGAAAGCAGTTTCCGACAGATTATTTTCAGCGGCAATATTTTGCATTAGCTCAGGCGCCAGCCAGTTTTTTAATGGCACCACCGCAGCTGAATTGCCTTTAAACTGCTGTTGAGTAAAAGCATCGACAATATAAATATCCAGTTCCAACACAAGCTCCTCAGGGGTTATCGCTTAAGCGACAGGTATTTCCTATCAATCAAGGTGCGCAACCAATGTTGCCGATTGTAGCTGCAGTCGCTGGCATAGTCAGCAGCTTAACCAGCAGCGGTAGAGGTTGTATTCGTAGTGCGCAGAGAACACCCGCAACCGCAGTACAAATTACTGCCGGTATTAAAAAGGGCTGACACATTGACCGTGGTATGGTTCGCCAGTTAGCGGATGCTGAAAATAGATATCACTGGCATGCAGTAATAACCGCTTCGCCAGTTGTTGGCTGGTAGCACTGTGGTACAAATCACAACCCAGGATCGGGTGGCCAATACTCAGGCTATGGATGCGCAGCTGATGGGTACGGCCGCTAAGCGGGGTAAACTGCACCAGGCTGCGCTTTGGTTCGTTTAACCGGTCTAACACTTTAAACTGACTGCTCGCCGCTTTACCGCTGCTATGGCATATTTTCACCAGCGGAAACTGGCTTTTATTTTTAGCAATAGGCGCTGTTATCAAGCCTTCGTCCGCACTCACCCAGCCTTCCAACATCGCGGTATAGCGCTTTTGTACGCTGCCATCCTGAAACTGCTTATTAAGCTGCGCCGTGGCCTGCTGCGTCAGCGCCACCAGCATAATACCCGAGGTACCAAAGTCTAACCGATGCGGTAATTTAGCCTCTGCAAATGCTGGGCTTACACCCGGCTGGCCATGTAGTAAACGAAAGTGCACCGAATCAAGATTAAGTGGGTTTTTACCGGATAAACTCAGCAGGCCTGAGGGCTTATTTATCAATAAGATGGTCTCATCCTGATATAAAACCTGTACCACATCCTCGCAGGCAGGCGCGATAAAATTATCAATAATATCCAAAAGGTTCCCGGTAACGTTAAGCAGTTTTCAAGTCCATTTTAACAGCGCCCGCAACAACAAGTCTGCGCAAAGACAAGAGTTTAGCGTGTTATATCGTCAAACAGTGTATCCAGTGCCGCCTTTGATTCAATTGCGATACCATCGCCACAGTCCAATTGATCAGTACCTACTTTTAGTTGCTCACGCAAGCGGGCCAGTTTCACTTCGTGGATCCAGTCTTCGTGGGTATCCATAAAGCGCAAAGCTTCGCGGATGACTTCACTGGCATTGTTGTAAAGGCCGCTATCGACTTTGGCTTTAATGCGCGACTCTAATTCGGGCGTCAGGGATACATGCACAATGGCCTCCAAGGGTAAACACCAACAGCAATAATGCTAGGTGCAGCTACAAAAATGTCAATCTTTGTAGTCATGCATCGGGAATTTCTAAATTTCCCTGCCGCAGTTTACTGAATCGTTTGAAATAAACGGCCATTAGTATCATAGTTATAGCGAGTTAAATTGCCTCGAACGATAGGGTCAGGATCATTGATATCTCTTCCAGCAACATTTCCCCCAAGACACTCCCCTAATGATTGTTGTACAAGGACAAACAGAAAATAACTGCCGTTATCTACTGTCTAGCAACATGAATACGCGCTATCTGGCAGAGCTATGTTTAAGTTCAAGCCGCATGAGGTGAAATATCTTTGCTGATTTGCTCACCACTTTGCTGCTCAGCCAGTTTAAGGTCGTACATCGCCTGCAAATTAAGCCAGCTTTGGGCATCGGCGCCAAAATAACGAGCCCGCCGAAGTGCTGTGTCAGCAGTGACACCGCGCTTTTCACGCACTATTTCATTGATCCGTGCCGGTGTTACCCGTAAATACTATACTGCCCTGCCCGATCGCCTATTAATCATAAAAACATATATCGATAAACTGCAAACTTGTGTTTTACACAACAAACCAGCCAGTCTTAGCTGATAAAAAACCCCGGCACGCTGGCCGGGGTTTTCGTTGTTACTACATAAACACTAACCGCTTAGCGATACGCTTCCGGGCTTGGGCATGAACAGATCAGGTTGCGGTCGCCGTATACGTCGTCGATACGGGTAACCGTTGGCCAGAACTTGTTTTCTGCAACAAAGCTTGCCGGGAAAGCAGCGTACTGACGCTCGTAGGCGCGGTCCCATGCCGGGTCGAAAATATCTTGCATGGTATGCGGTGCGTAGGCCAGTGGGTTGTTGTCTACTGTCCACTCGCCGGCTTCTACCTTGGCAATTTCGGCACGGATGGTGCTCATCGCTTCGATAAACTTATCCATTTCAGCTTTGCTTTCAGACTCGGTTGGCTCAATCATCAGCGTGCCGGCTACCGGGAAGCTCATGGTCGGTGAGTGATAGCCAAAGTCCATTAAGCGCTTGGCAATGTCCATCTCGGTAATGCCGCTGGCTTCTTTCGCCGGGCGAATGTCGATAATACATTCGTGCGCCACACGGCCGTTAGTACCGCGATAAAGCACCGGAAATAACGGATCGAGTTTCTTTGCCATGTAGTTAGCATTGAGGATGGCGTATTCGGTGGCTTGTTTTAAGCCCTCGGCGCCCATCATCGCAATGTACATCCAGCTGATTGGTAATATGCCCGCGCTACCAAAAGGTGCTGCTGATACCGCGCCATTGGTAGCGCCTGTGCCATCAATGCCAACCACCGAGTGGTTTGGCAGGAACGGCGCCAAATGGCTTTTTACACCGATAGGACCCATACCCGGGCCACCACCGCCGTGCGGAATACAGAAGGTTTTGTGCAGGTTTAAGTGCGATACGTCTGAGCCAATAAAGCCAGGTGCAGTAACACCTACCTGAGCATTCATATTGGCGCCGTCCATATACACCTGGCCGCCGTAGCTGTGAATAACGTCGCACAGTTCACGGATACTTTCTTCAAATACACCGTGGGTAGACGGATAGGTCACCATAATCGCGGCTAAACGGTCGCCTACTTCAGCAGCTTTGGCTTTTAAGTCGACCATGTCGATATTGCCGCGCTTGTCGCACTCTACCAGCACCACGTCATAGCTGGTCATGGCGGCAGTAGCCGGATTAGTACCGTGCGCTGATACCGGAATTAAACAGATATTACGATGGCCTTCGCCGCGGCTTTCGTGATACTTGCGAATAGCTACCATACCGGCGTACTCACCCTGGGCACCCGAGTTTGGCTGCATAGAGATATTGTCGTACCCGGTGATATTTACCAGCCAGTCGCCCAGCAGGTTAATCATCTCGTAGTAGCCATCTACCTGATCGCGTGGCACGAACGGGTGCAAGGAGCCAAATTCAGGCCAGGTTACCGGGATCATCTCGGCGGTGGCGTTTAGCTTCATGGTGCATGAGCCAAGCGAAATCATCGAGTGGTTAAGCGATAAGTCTTTGTTTTCCAGCTTTTTGATATAACGCAGCATCTCTGTTTCAGAGTGATACTGGTTAAATACCGGATGGCCCAGCACGCTGTCGTTGCGCACTAAATCGGCCGGAATTGACTTGCTGCCTTCTGCTACGATAGCCGCGTCAAGTGCATCCACGTTTAAGCCGTGGCCCGCGCCCAGTACGATATCAAGCAGCTCAGCAATGTCGGCGCTGGTGGTGGCTTCATTAAAGCTTACCGCTAACGAGTCGGCAACGTCGGTACGCAGGTTAACGCCGGCGGCTAAAGCACGGCTAACAACTGCGGCGCGGTCGCTTACTGTAAAGGTAACGGTATCGAACCAGTGGCTGTTTACTAACGCTACGCCTTTGGCTTGTATACCAGCGGCGAAAATATCGGCATTGCGGTGAATACGCTGCGCAATGTTTTTCAGCCCCTGCGGGCCGTGATACACCGCGTAGAACGAGGCCATATTGGCCAGTAATACCTGGGCAGTACAGATGTTTGAGTTGGCTTTTTCGCGACGGATATGTTGCTCGCGCGTTTGCATTGCCATACGCAGTGCCTGATTACCGCGACGGTCTTTCGACACACCGATAATCCGGCCCGGCATAGAACGCTTATACGCATCGCGGGTAGCGAAAAATGCGGCGTGCGGGCCGCCGTATGCCATAGGTACGCCAAAACGCTGGGCACTGCCCAATACCACATCGGCACCTAGTTGGCCTGGCGCTTTTAACAGCAACAGAGCCATAGGGTCGGTAGCAACAGCGACTATGGCTTTTTTCGCCTGTAACGCCGCGATTAACGCGCTGTCGTTACGGATATCACCGTTAGTGGTTGGGTATTGAATTAAGGCACCGAATACGTCGTGCTCAGCAGCATCCGCCGCCTTGCCGATAACGATGTCAAAACCAAACATTTCGGCGCGGGTTTTTACTACGTCGATAGTTTGTGGGTGCACATCGTCGCTAATAAAGTACAGATTCGACTTACTTTTTGTTACCCGTTTTGCCAGTGCCATAGCTTCAGCAGCGGCAGTGGCTTCATCCAGCAAGGACGCGCTAGCCAGCTCCATACCGGTTAAATCCAACGTTAATTGCTGGAAGTTTAATAACGATTCAAGGCGGCCCTGAGCAATCTCTGGCTGGTATGGGGTATACGCCGTGTACCAGCCCGGGTTTTCCAGCACGTTACGCAAAATAACATTTGGCGTTAACGTCGGGTGATAACCCATACCAATGTAAGATTTAAACATTTTGTTCTTCGCAGCAGCTTGCTTTAATACCGCCAACGCTTCGGCTTCAGTGCGCGCGGCACCGGTGGCCAGTGGTGTGGTCAGGCGGATATCTGCCGGCACCGTTTGGGCAATCAGCGTTTCCATGCTGTCTACACCCAGCTCGCTTAACATAGCAGCGGTTTCGGCTGCATCTGGGCCGATATGGCGCTGAATAAATTCGTCATGGTTCGCAAGTTGCGACAGGGTTTTCACAGCGGAGTTGGTCATGCCTTGATTGTCCTGGTAATGTTTCGTTACTGCTAAAGTTAAGCCCCGTGGCTTATTCGGTAACTAATACGGCACGGGGCTTAAATGGGTTTGCTAAGTTTTACTCGTCAATCGAGTTTTTATAGCCGTCTGCGTCTAACAAGGCTGACATTTCAGCTTCATCAGACAGTTTAATTTTAAACATCCAACCATCTTCATACGGGTTGCTGTTTACCAGCTCTGGTGAATCGGCTAAGGCTTCATTTACTTCAACAATTTCACCTGACAATGGTGCATAGATATCAGAAGCGGCTTTGACCGATTCAGCTACGGCGCAATCTTCGCCCTGCGTTACGCTATCACCTACTTCTGGCAGTTCAACAAACACCATATCGCCCAGCAGGCCCTGAGCATGTTCAGTAATACCTACAGTGTAAACACCGTTACCTTCATCGCGCACCCACTCGTGGCTGCTGGCGTATTTTAAATTGTTAGGAATTGAGCTCATTGTTTAATCCTTAGCAAGTGCTTTTTATTTAATCTGGTTTTTAATCACTGTCACAGTTTAGATGACTTTCTTGCCCATGCGCACGAAAGCAGGTTTAACTACGTTAACCGGTACCATCTTGCCGCGAATATCTACTTCAGCCGTGTCGCCCACCGTGGCAGGAACCCGGGCCATAGCAATACTGTAGCCAAGTGTAGGAGAGAAAGTACCTGAGGTTATTTCACCCTCACCGCCTTCTACCACAACACGCTGGCCATGGCGTAATACGCCTTTAGTTTCCATAACCAGGCCAACCAGCTTGAAGGTACCTTCGGCTTTATGCTGCTCTAACGCTTTGCGGCCGATAAAGTTACGATCTTCCGGTGCCCAAACGATGGTCCAGCCCATATTGGCCGCCAGCGGCGATACGGTTTCGTCCATATCCTGGCCGTATAAATTCATACCGGCTTCTAAACGTAAGGTGTCACGCGCACCTAAACCGGCCGGAGCCACACCAGCGTCCAGCAGCTTTTGCCAAAAATCGGCCGCCTGCTCATTTGGCAGCGCAATTTCGTAACCGTCTTCACCGGTGTAGCCGGTGGTGGCAATAAACAAGTCGCCAGCCTGCACACCAAAAAATGGCTTCATACCCGCTACAGCAGCTTGTTGTTCTTCGCTAAATAGGCTACCAACTTTGGCTTTGGCATTCGGGCCTTGCACCGCAATCATGGCAAACTCTGGCCGTTCTGTTACCGATACAGCAAAAGCTGCGGCTTCTTTATTAATGTGAGCTAAATCTTTTTCGCGAGTGGCCGAGTTAACTACCAGGCGGAAAAAGTCTTCCTGCAGAAAATATACAATTAAATCGTCAATTACGCCGCCGGTTTCATTTAACATGCCGCTATACAGTGCTTTTCCCGGCACAGTAAGTTTAGCCACGTCGTTGGCGAGCAAGTAGCGCAAAAAGGTACGCGTTTGCGCGCCTTTCAAATCTACTATAGTCATGTGAGAAACGTCGAACATACCGGCGTCGCGGCGCACCGCGTGGTGTTCTTCGATTTGTGAGCCGTAATTAATTGGCATGTCCCAGCCAAAGAAGTCGACCATTTTGGCACCGGCTTCCAGGTGTTTGCCATGTAACGCAGTTTGATTGGCCATTGCTATTTCCTGCTTATTGTTAGGCCCGCAAGGCGCCGGTAATTCAGCGCTACAGCATAGTTTTATGACAACTTATGCAGTATCAGCGGATAAAAAGGCAGCCGGATTATAACGCAAGGCAACGCCGGCCAACAGCCCCTGATCAATTAGTTTTTGTAATGCGACAAGCCTAATTACTAAAAAAACTAACTCAAGCAAGGTCGCGTGTTTTTGCCTGCGGCTGAGCCAGTTTCGGCAGGTCGCCAGTGTTACCAAGGGCTGCAGCAATGATCTTACTTTTTAGCCACGGTAATTGGTTCATACTGCTCATACCCACAGCTCTTACCAGCTTTAATAACGGCTGCTTATTGCTGAAACCACGTTTAAAAACTTCCATTACACCGATCAGCGTTTGTGCCTCAGCTTTGCGCCAACGCTCGTAGCGGCGCAATAGTCTAGCTTCGCTGAAGTCTTTATTTTCGGCTACAGCCGCACTTATTAGTTCTGCTAATGCAGCAACGTCCATCAGGCCTAAATTCATGCCCTGCCCCGCCAGTGGATGTATGCTGTGGGCAGCATCCGCCACCAATACCACTCGACCGCACAGCCAGCTGCTGGCATAACGCATTTTAAGCTCAAAAGCGCTGGGTTTGGTTTGCAGTTGCAGCACGCCCAGCACACTGTTACTGGCCGCGGTAAGTGCCTGATTAAACTCTTGCTCTGGCAGAGCTAACAGCTGTGCTGCCCGCTCTGTGGTACAACTCCACACAATAGAGCACATGTTGCTTTCGGGCAACGGCAGCAGTGCCAGAGGGCCGCTGGGCAAAAATACCTGCCTTGCCGTTGCCAAATGTGGCTGCGATGTTTTAACGCTGGCTACCAGTGCCTGCTGCTCGTAATCCCAGTGCGTGAGTGGTAATTGCGTTGCACGCCTTACATGAGAGTTAACGCCATCGGCACCTACGAGTAGACGGCTTAACAATATCTGTTGCTGATTAATATTTACCAACACATCACGCTCGCTTTGCTGCAAGCTGTTTATTGTGCAGTTGAATTCACACCGGACGTTGCTATGCACTTTAAGCTGTTGGTACAACGCCAAACGAATTTGCTCGTTGTCGCAAATCCAGCCTAATTGAGCTAAGCGCTCGCTGGCGGCATCAAATTCGATGCGGGCAAAGCTGTCAGCATCCCATACCTGCATGTGGCTGTAAGCTTGCGCGGTAGCAGCAATAGCTGGCCAAGCTCCAAGATGGCTAAGCAGGCGCTGAGAGGCCAAATTTAGGGCGCTAACGCGCTGATGATTAACCTTGCTAACACTAGGCGCACTGCCTTGCTCCAGTACTACAATATCCAGGCCCAGTGGCGCCAGCAGCAGTGCCAGCGTAAGGCCGGCACTGCCGGCGCCAACAATAGTGATATCGACATTTTGCATTTAGCTGCGTAGCCCCATTGCATGCTCGGCCAGCGGCCGCTTGATGTCATCGAATAATGTCATGGTTAGTAAACCGATATTGCGCAGCAGTGCCACACTACGTGAGCGGTTTGAAAACAGCCGCACCAGTGAGTCGGTGGCGGTACTGACAACATCCAAGTCTTTTTGCCTAGCCTGCTCATAGGCGCGCAGCATGCTATAACCGCCAATATCCGCCGACTGGCTGCTGACTTGCCAAACCAATTCGGCAATATCACGCAGAGCCAGGTTAAACCCCTGGCCTGCAATTGGGTGTAAATTATGCAAACTGTTGCCCAGCAGTGCTACGCGATGGCGTACAATTTCGCCACTCAGGCGTAAACTTAGTGGATAACAAACGCGCTTGCCGGTGGCGTTAAACACCCCGGCACGATAGCCGAATGCTTGTTGCACATGTGCAACAAACGCTTGATCATCCAACTGCATAATGTGCTCAACTGCAGTGTCGTCAACAGTGTATACCAGTGAATAGCGCTGATCCGGTAACGGCAACAAGGCGATAGGCCCCTGCTCGGTGAAGCGCTCATACGCATTCTGCTGGTGGCGTTGCTTCAGAGCCAGATTAGCGATAATTGCATGTTGCTGATATGAGCGTTCTTGCACGGTAAAACCTGCCAGAGCCCGGCTTTGCGATTGTCCACCTTCGGCAATCAGCAGCAATCTTGTATCTAGAGTACGGCCATCGGCTAATGTCAGTTGTTGCCGATCTTGCTGGGGCACAATACAACTAATATTGGCTGGCGCAAAACGACTTAGCGAGGCTTTACCGGCGAGTTTTTTTGCCAATAAAGCTCCCAAACGCTCGACTTCTACTACATAGCCCAGCGCTTTTTGCCGGTATTCTTCAGCTGTTAGGGTGGCTTTGGCAAAATGGCCGCGGTCAGAAACATGAATTTGTGCAATGCCACAGGCCTGCGGCTCCAATTCAGCCCACAAGCCCCAGTGCTGTAACAACGCGGCACTGCCTGCAGCCAGCGCTATACTGCGGCTGTCAAAGCTAACCTGGCTAACGCTGTCGGCTTGCTGCTCGATAATCGCCAGCTTTAGTTCCGGCTTAGCCTGAAGCAACGCCCACGCCAGCGTACTCCCTGCCATACCGCCACCGGCAATAACAATATCGAACTGCGGCTCAGTTGGCTTACTCATTTAATGTAATGTCTTATTACTTACCGGCTTAGCACCGAACTTTTGTCCCACTTCGGTATAGCAAGCCAGCGCCATCATGCGGATATGCTCTAACACCAGAAAATAGGCTTCTTCGTTTTCTTCGCTACTGCCATCATCCGTAGTATGGATGTCAATGCGGGTTACTTCGCTTAATTGATCCAATGCTTCTCGCACATCGTCAGATACCAGAGATAAATCTGTCTGCTGCACAGCAAAACCAACTAAAAATGCCTGTGTCCATTCCACCATGGCATCTAAACGCTCTGGCAAACTGTCGTCGTCGCTGGGCAATAGCAAGGCAAAATTAAAGTCATGCTCTGCCAGTGATTTACCCGTGACGTCAATCAGGTTCACCACATGCTGCTTCACATCTAATGACAGTGCCTGACCGTCGTTAAGAAAATCTTGTATTACCGGTAACAGTTGCTGGGCGTCAGCTGCAACACCAGCGCTGAGCAAGCCGGCAATTAAGCCATGCACTTCTGCCGCCGAAGCCATTACATAGGCCTGGTCTAACGTATAAGTCCATTCATCGTAGGAGAGTATAAAAGAGCTGCTCATATAACCATTCGTACCGTGTTTACTTGCCTTTATGCTACCACTGCAGTGAAAAAGCGCCAACTTTCGCGCTGCAGTTTTAACAACGGTGTAAAGCGTAAACAAAAGTTGCTGTAAAACCATGCAACTAACCTAAGTTGACGTAAAACTGCGATGAATAACCTTATACAGAGCAAAGGGCGGTGTTATACTCAAGTCTGTTCTCTGGATTGTTGGTGATCAGGTGGATGTCCCTGAGCCGATAATTGTTTTTACCCAGGGATTCTTCTGCGCTGCCAGTGTGCAAGCCCGGCCCGTACCGGGAAGCCTGAGGTCGCCAATTGACTCCCGCCTTGAACCTATGGTTCAAGGGCTAACACCAGACACGGCAATTTGGAGAACCCCTTTTTTTCTATCCTGCTTCAGGCATACTGAAGCGCTATGACTACCACAACGCATTTTATCTCCGTGCCAGATAACACTATCAAGCGCCAACAATTACGCCAGCAAGTACGCCAACGTCGCCAGCAATTGAGCCCGGCCACGCAGCAACAGGCTGCACTAGATTTAGTCACTCAAACCATGGCATTAGCCGATGTACAGCGCAGCCAGCATATTGCCTTGTATTTAGCTAATGACGGCGAGCTGGACACCTACCCATTAATTCAAACACTGTGGCAACAAGGTAAAAGCGTGTATTTGCCGGTGCTGCATCTGTTTGTTGCCGGTTATTTGCTGTTCGTGCGCTACGATAAAAACACGCTGCTGTACCCGAATAAATTCGGCATACCCGAGCCCTTGCCTGCCTGCCACCTGTTAATGCCGCTGCAGCAACTGGATATTATTTTTACGCCCTTGGTTGCCTTTGATGCTGCCGGGAACCGCCTGGGTATGGGTGGCGGTTTTTATGATCGCACCCTGTCGCAACTGCCGCCTGACAGCCCTTGCCGGGTTATTGGCTTGGCACATAGCTGCCAGCAGGTTGATGCCGTGCCGGGTGAAGCCTGGGATATTCCGCTTAAACAGATTATTACGCCGACAAAACATTGGGTGTTTGCTTGAATCCGGCCACAATACCCGCTCTGGCCTCCTCATTCGAACCATCATATTTCGAGCAGCAAACAGTTTTCGCCTTTTTCTGCTTTTACCCTTTTGTCGGCAGGCCCTTTCGATATAATATCCATCTGTATGGCTAAACGAATTTGGATCAGCTGATGACACAAGATGAAATGAAAAAAAATGCCGCCTGGGCTGCACTGGAGTTTATTCCACGTAATACTGTGGTTGGCGTGGGCACCGGCTCTACCGTGAATCATTTTATCGATGCGCTGGCCAGCATTAAACATGACATTACTGGGGCTGTGTCCAGCTCAGTACAATCTACCGAAAAACTCAAAGCCCTGGGCATAGCGGTGTTAGATTTAAACAGTATCGACAGCTTTAGCGTTTATGTTGACGGTGCCGATGAAATTAACGCGCATAAACATATGATAAAAGGCGGCGGTGCGGCCCTTACCCGAGAAAAAATTGTTGCTGCCGTTGCTGAGCGCTTTATTTGTATTGTCGACGAAACCAAGCAGGTTGCGGTATTAGGTAAGTTTCCACTGCCGGTAGAAGTTATACCCATGGCTGCCGCTTATGTGGCGCGCGAGCTGACAAAACTGGGGGGCCGCCCGGTATTACGCGATGGAGTTACTACAGACAACGGCAATGTGATCCTGGATGTACACGATTTAGCCATCAGCAAGCCTGCTGATCTTGAGCAAAAAATTAATAACATTGTCGGCGTAGTCACTAACGGTATCTTCGCACAGCGCGCTGCCGATATGGTATTAGTGGGCACAGCACAAGGCACACAAGTTATCCGCTGATAAAGCAGTTCAAGGCCACGAAACACTATAATAAGAATAACTAACTGATTTTATTTTTAAATTTAATGAAGAGATGTGACATGGAAAAATTTTCACTGGCCAAAGACAAAATAAAAATACTGCTACTGGAAGGTTTGCACCAAAGTGCGGTGCAAAGCTTTAAAAATCAGGGCTACAGCAATATTGAGTATGTAAAAACCTCACTACCTGAAGACGAGTTGATAGAGCGCATTAAAGATGTGCATTTTATCGGTATCCGCTCGCGCACCCAACTGACCGAAAAAGTGCTGGATGCTGCCGGCAAGCTGGTCGCCATCGGCTGCTTTTGTATCGGCACCAACCAGGTCGATTTGTCTGCCGCATTAAAACGGGCCATACCGGTATTTAATGCCCCCTTCTCCAATACCCGTTCGGTAGCCGAACTGGTACTGGGCGAAATTATTATGCTTCTGCGTGGTATTCCGCAGCGCTCTACCGCGGCTCATCGTGGCGAGTGGCAAAAAACCGCGAATAACTCCTTTGAGGCGCGTGGTAAAACCCTCGGCATTATCGGCTATGGCCATATTGGCACTCAGCTGAGCATCATGGCCGAAAATATCGGTATGCGGGTGCAGTTTTACGATATCGAAGACAAGCTGATACTGGGTAATGCCAGCCAGGTTAACTTTGGCACCTTACTGAAAACCTCGGATGTTATTACCTTGCATGTACCGGAAACGCCGCAGACCAAGAATATGATAGGTGAAGCCGAGCTGGAACTGATGAAACCAGGCAGTATCCTTATTAATGCCTCGCGCGGCACTGTAGTCGATATCGATGCGTTAACAGAAGCACTACGCAGCAAAAAGCTGGCCGGTGCCGCCATTGATGTGTTCCCAACCGAGCCCAAAGGCAACGATGAAGAATTTATCTCGCCACTGCGTGAATTTGATAATGTGATCTTAACCCCACACATTGGCGGCTCTACTCAGGAAGCACAGGAAAATATCGGCTTTGAAGTCGCCGGCAAGCTGGTGAAATACAGCGACAACGGCTCTACCCTGTCGGCAGTCAACTTCCCGGAAGTATCACTACCAGAGCACAAAGGCCGCTCACGCTTGCTGCACATTCATAAAAACCAGCCAGGCGTGCTGACAAAGATTAACGAAGCCTTTGCCAAACACAATATCAACATCGCTGGCCAATACCTGCAAACCAATGCCGATATCGGTTATGTGGTGATTGATATTGATTCTGACGATGTCGAGCAGGCATTAAATGAACTGCGGGCAATACCCGCCACATTGCGGGCGCGAGTGTTGCATTAAGCCATTCCAGCAGTGCTGACAATAAAAAGCCGGTGTCAAACCGGCTTTTTATTAAAAGGTATACACCAGAGATGCTGAGGTTTCAGAATCTGTGCTTTCCAGCGCCCCCTCTGGCCTGGAATTATATTTCACGATAAAGTTAAACCGCATCGACAAGCTGTCAGCAATTTTTGCTGTAATACTGCTGCGACTTAGCAAGGTGGAGTTTTCGCCGTTCATCGACATGGTACTTTCCAGTGTTTGCCGGAATTTACTGCTGCTGGTTAGTTGGTAATCAATATTGGCCGCAAGATACCAGATTAAGCCGGTATTGGTATTGCCCGCAGCCGATTTCTGATGGCCAAAACCAGGGCCAGTTTCAATATCGACATAATCAGTTTGCTTTTCATACAAGCGATTACCATAACCCACCACTAACGACGCCTGCTCTTTAAAGGCACCAAATTTGTCACGTAAAAAAGCGCCACGACCAAAGATAGTTTGACGACCAGTAACAATTTTGTAATTGCTCTGGCCGCTAAAACCATAACGACTCGCCGTAGTTACCTTGCTTTTCTCACCGCTACTCGCGTTCAAAATGTTATTTTTTTGCAACATACTTTGCACCTGATAGCGGTTACGGAAGTATTCCAACTCGTGCACAAGTTCACTGTTAGCTCTGATAGCAAAGGAGTCGGTATTACCTGAAGCCCACAAAAATCCTAGCTCAACATCGCCCGTTACGGTGCCAAAAAAACCAATCGGCTGCAGCGGCTCCTCAATGTCAGGTAAGCTATCTGATTCATTGGCCTGTGCTGTCAGCAAACACAGGCCTAGCATTACGCTAACACTTTTAAAAAAATCAGCCATTGTTCGCGTTAGTCACTCCCATAGCGCGGTTATTGCTCTGTTTCTGCAGCCCGTTGCTGCACCCAAACTATAGCTTGCTGTAGCCGTTGTAGGCTGCGGTTTTTACCAATTAATGCAAGGGTAATATCTAATGCTGGCGAATTGCCGCCGCCAGTCACCGCTACCCGCAATGGCATACCAATTTTACCCATGCCCACGCCCAACTGCTCAGCAGTGGTATTAATGACCTGATGAATAGCGGCTTGATCCCACTGCGCCAACGCTGCGAGGTTAGCCGCAACCGCTTGTAAAGGTTCTAACGCCACCGGCCGTAAATGCTTTTTCGCAGCATCGGCGTCAAATTGGCTGAAATCTTCATAAAAATAGCGGCTAACTTCAACCATTTCTTTAAGCGTTTTTACCCGCTCAGCCTGAGCATTAACCAACTCAGTTAGCGCTGGACCGTTGCTGGTATCCAGTTTTTGTTCAGCAATATGCCATTGCAACTGCGCGGCTACCTGCTCTGGCGGCAGGGT
Organism: Rheinheimera maricola; assembly: GCF_016918075.2. Lineage (GTDB taxonomy): Bacteria > Pseudomonadota > Gammaproteobacteria > Enterobacterales > Alteromonadaceae > Alishewanella > Alishewanella maricola_A. The sequence goes on from NZ_JAERPS020000003.1 coordinate 238,159, forward strand.
TTTCATATAATGCTGATTTAACCAAATTAACTTGTCGGTATTAAACGCCGACGGCGCCCGATTACAGCTATCGAGGTCGAATAACTGAATCAGCTCGTCTTTGCTAAAAATTTCCTGGTCGCCATGTGACCAGCCCAAACGCACCAAATAGTTAAGCAAGGCTTCTGGCAAAAAGCCGTTGTCACGATACTGCATAACACCAACCGCGCCATGACGCTTAGACAAGCGCTTGCCGTCATCACCCAATATCATCGGCACATGGGCGTATTTTGGGATGTCAGCGCCCAGCGCCGCCAGAATATTCATTTGCCGTGGTGTGTTATTTACATGGTCATCGCCACGGATTACATGGGTAATACCCATTTTCCAGTCATCAACCACTACCGTCAGGTTATAGGTTGGCGTGCCGTCGCTGCGGGCAATAATTAAATCGTCCAGCTCGCTGTTAGCAATTTCAATGCGACCTTTAATTAAATCGTCAATGACTACAGTGCCGCTTTGCGGGTTTTTAAAGCGAATGACGAAGGGTTTATCTGCCGGATGATCAGTGCGGTCGCGCCACATCCCGTTATAGCGCGGTTTTTCGCCGGCGGCCGTTTGCGCTTCGCGCATGGCATCGACTTCTTCTATGCTGCAAAAACACTTGTAAGCTTTGCCCTCTGCCACCAGTTGCGCAACCACTTCTTTGTATAAATCAAAACGCTTTGTTTGATAGTACGGGCCTTCGTCGTAGTCCAGTCCAAGCCAGGTCATGCCCTCTAAGATGGCATCAACTGATGCTTGGGTAGAACGCTCTAAGTCGGTATCTTCAATACGCAGAATAAATTTTCCGCCCTTCTTTTTCGCATATAACCAGCTGAATAAGGCGGTACGGGCACCACCAACGTGTAAATAACCGGTTGGGCTTGGCGCAAAACGGGTAACAAGAGACATAGTTTATCCATCACAGTGCAATAATGGCCGCTATTGTAACAATGCAGGACGCCGGATGCACCCGCTAAGGCATCACCACCGCATCTGTTTTGTGTTAAATCACACAGGAGTGTTTACTTTTACAGCAAGCAAACCATAATTGCCAAAATAATGTTGACAGCTTTTTCATGCTCCCTATAATGAGCGCCATCAAACAGCGTGGATTGTTAGCTCAGCTGGGAGAGCACCGCCCTTACAAGGCGGGGGTCACTGGTTCGAACCCAGTACAATCCACCAATTTGATGTAGAAGACTTTTCCCATGGATTGTTAGCTCAGCTGGGAGAGCATCGCCCTTACAAGGCGGGGGTCACTGGTTCGAACCCAGTACAATCCACCAAAACTTTTTTGATACTCCCATGGATTGTTAGCTCAGCTGGGAGAGCACCGCCCTTACAAGGCGGGGGTCACTGGTTCGAACCCAGTACAATCCACCACCTCCTAGTACACAAATCATAGCAAAGCAGCACCCGCTCTTTACTAAGACACGGTTGCCACTAGCTCAACCCAGTACAATCCACCACCTCTTAGTACAAAAAACTATAGCAAACATGGTCCGGCGTACCTTAAATTTAATTGTTGTGCTGTTATGTAGCGTTAAAAACTTGCTATAGTAAAACCAATAGTCCCCTTGGTGTCTGCTTTATCTTTATGGAACCAGCAGTTAAACGCGACGAACGCATACTTATAATTGATGAGCAAAGCCTGAGCCAGAGCTATCTGCGTTATGCCTTGGACCAATTAGGCTATCAAAATATTAGTTATGCCGACCGTGCCCAAACTGCGCTGGGCTTGTGCAAGCAAAACCGCTACGACCTAATTGTTTGCGCCTATAACCTGCCAAAAGGTAAAGATGGCTTTCAGCTATTTGAAGAGTTAAAAAATAGCGGCCTGCAAAAGCTTAGCTGCGGTGTTATTTTTATCAGCGCAGAAACCGACCCTGCACTGGTACATAGTGTACTGGAGCTGCAACCTGATGAGTTTTTGGCCAAACCCTTTGTGATCCGCGACTTGCAGCAGCGCATTGAGCGGGTGTTAAAACGTAAGCAACAGTTAAGAGTGGTTTACGATCTGCTGGAACAACATCAGTACGACAGTGCTTTACAGGTGATTAACCAGCAACTTTCGCAGCCTGAGCTACACAAATTATTTCCATTATTACTAAAACTAAAGGGCGATATTCTGTTACAGCAACATGCCTACGGAGATGCCTTTGTTTTTTTTCAGGCTATGTTACAAATTCAGCCGTTTAGCTGGGCTCGGATCGGTAAAGTACATTGTCTGTTACATCAGCAAGAAGAGCAGCAAGCTTTTACTGAATTAGAACAAATGCTAGCCCGCTCTGAGACGCGCTTATTTGCACTGGATTGTTTAAGCGAACTGGAGTTCCGTCAGCAGCGCTACCAACAAGCCCAACAGCATATTCTCACTGCCGCGGATATAGCACCACGTAATTTGTTACGACAGCAAAAGCTACTGCAGCTGTCGCGATTAAACCATGACTATGAAATTCAATACCGTGCTGCGCGGGACATGCTGAAGTTTGCCCGCAATTCAGTATACGAACAGCCCGATTTATACCTGAATATGGCTCGGGCCAGCATCGATTTGGCGCTAAGTTCAGAAGACAGCGAGCAACAGTATCGTTTAAACCGTCAGGCGACATTGTCACTTAATACCGTACAACAGCAATTTAAGCAGCGCAGTTTGTCTGAGCCGCAGCAAGTTCTGCAGGCACGGTTATTATATCTGCAGGATCATCGTGAAAAAGCACGCAGTATGCTGGCGGAGCTCGAGACAGACACCCCGTTTACTTCACTGGAAGACGCGCTAGACAAAGCCAAAGCCCTGCATGAAGTTGGCCTGACAGACGCTTCAAGGCAGCTGTTTCAGCAAATTATTCAGCATTGCCGGCTTAACCAGGCAGAGCCGGTATTTTCGGCCTATTTGCAACAAGAGCAGCAAGAGCGTGAACGCATGCCGCAAGGGCCGCGCGAGCTAAACAACAATGCGGTACATTTATACCAGCATGGTAATTGGCAGGAGGCATTTTCAGCCTTTGTTATGGCGGCACAAGTGATGCCGAGAAACGCTGGTATTGCGTTAAACCTATTGCAAACATTGTTGACAGCACCGCGACCACTTTGTGCTGATGCGCAGCGAGACAGCCTGTTACAGCAATGCCAGCAGTTGATTAACAGCAGTAAACTAAAAACCGATCAACAAGAGCGCTACCTTCAACTAAAACAAAAATATCTTAGTGAATTACCCGCTTAATGTGCTTTTGCTGCTGCATCAGGCCACTCAGAAAAAACCGCTTTAAGGGTACGTGAGCCAAACAACCACAAACATCCGGTAAACAACAGCACCGGCGCTACCATGCGCCAAGGTGCATCCAGCATCACCTGCGGTGGTAAATCAACTGTTGTTAACACTAAGTCGGTTAAGGCGACGGTTAGCATTAACCCCCGGCCATAGCGCCAAATATGCCGCCAGCTCTGGTAGCCTTTGGGCTTGCGTTGGCTAAGCGCGGCTATTATTAGTAGCAAAGGCGCTGCCACCGCACAGGCCAACATAAAGTCGACCTGCCGTGGATAAAACAGTGCCAGCATATTGCGCTGGGCCTCAGGCAAGGTTAATACCAACACCCAGCAAATATACGGCCGCAACAACAACAGTAGCAGCCAGTAAAAGCGCAGCGGTACCTTGTGCAAGCCATGGTCGTCTAGTACCGGCCAGATTGCTTTAGTGCGCATTACAACCTTGAATACCAATATTGGGCATTTAGATCACTCCATACTGCGTAAATACGTCCAGCATTTGCTGCTCTGTCCATACAGCTACATTCAACTCGGTGGCTTTAACCAGCTTAGAGCCAGCATTATCGCCGGCGATAACCGCATGCGTTTTAGCTGATACCGAGCCTGATACTTTAGCCCCCAAACGCTGCAGTTTTGCTTTAGCATCATCACGGCCCATGCTAATTAACGTACCAGTAAGCACCAGCGTTTGCCCGGCCAGTGGCTGTTCAGTTTGGGCCTGCTGCGCTATCGCCGGCCAATTAATGCCAGCGCTTACCAGCGCGGCTATTACGCTTTGATTATGCGGCTCAGCAAAAAAGCCATTTACATATTCAGCTACCACAGTGCCAACATCTGTTACGGCCAGCAACTGTTCAAGAGTCGCCAGTTGTAATTGCTCCAGCGTACTAAAATGATTCGCCAAATTCAGTGCAGTGGCCTCACCTACTTCGCGAATACCCAGTGCATAAATAAACCTGGGCAAGCTGGTGGTTTTTGACTGCTCAATCGCCGTTAACAGCTTTAACGCCGATTTCTCGGCCATCCGCTCCAGCCCAACCAACGCCGCCATATCCAGGCTGTAAATATCAGCTGGGGTTTTCACCAGTTGCTGATCAACTAACTGTTCAACTAACTTATCACCCAGCCCCTCGATGTCGATGGCTTTACGCGACACAAAATGCTTTATCGACTCTTTAAGCTGAGCGGCGCAAAACAAACCGCCGCTGCAACGCGCTACGGCTTCGCCACTAACCCGCTCGACCGCGGAGCCACATACCGGGCAATGCATTGGAAAAACAATGTCGCGCACCGTGTCGGGCCGCTGCTCAAGCACCACTGAGACGATTTGCGGGATCACATCACCGGCGCGGCGCACTATAACCCTGTCGCCCACTTTTACCGCCAGCCGGTCTATCTCATCCTGGTTATGCAAGGTGGCATTACTTACGGTAACACCACCGACGACAACAGGCTCTAAGCGTGCTACCGGCGTAATAGCCCCGGTACGGCCAACCTGAAATTCCACATCCAGCAACGTAGTGAGCATTTCCTGCGCCGGAAACTTGAAAGCGATGGCCCAGCGCGGTGCCCGCGCAACAAAGCCCAATGCTTGCTGCTGCGCCAGATCCGCTACTTTGATCACCACACCGTCAATTTCATACGCCAACGCGGCACGGCGCTGCATAATGTCCTGATAGTAAGCCAGTGCCGCCTCAGCGCCGGTTACCAGACGAATTTCCGCACACACCGGCAGCCCCCAATCTTTTAGCTGCATTAAGCGCTGATAATGGCTGCCGCTGTCCAGCAGTTGTACCGGATCTTCCACCGCACCTACCGCATAGGCATAGAACATTAGCGGCCGCTGTGCGGTAATTTTCGGGTCCAGTTGACGTAAACTACCGGCGGCGGCATTACGCGGGTTGGCAAACACCTTATCCCCCGTCGCACGGGCTTTATCATTCATGAGGTTAAAACCGGCCAGTGGCATAAATACTTCACCGCGCACTTCCAGCACCGCCGGTACAGATGCACCCTTGAGCTTTAACGGCACGGCACGGATGGTCTTCACGTTTGCGGTAATATCCTCACCGGTATAACCATCGCCACGGGTTGCTGCCTGCACCAGTAGGCCGTTTTCATAGCGAATGCTTACTGCCAGGCCATCCAGTTTCGGCTCACAGCAAAAGCTAAACTCAGCACTGCTATCGAGCATGTCGGCCATACGTTTACAAAAAGCGCTGAATTCATCTGCGCCAAAGGCATTATCCAGCGACAACATCGGGATGTTGTGGCTTACCTGACCAAATTTTGCTAACGGTACTGCCCCTACCCGTTGGGTAGGTGAATCTGCGGTTACTAAATGAGGATGCTCAGCTTCTAACTGTTGCAACTGACGAAATAAGCGGTCGTATTCGGCGTCCGGTACTGAGGGGTTATCCAATACATAGTACTGGTAGCTGTAGTCTTCCAGTTGCTGACGCAATTGTTGTAGTTGCTGCAAAATAGCCTGACTCATAAAATTACTTTGCCTGTAAAAATTTACGCCTGAGTTTGCCATAACAAAAACGGCAGGACCACTGCCTGCCGTTTCGTTTATGTATTTAGACCGTTAACCGTGGATCAGTTGCTGGCGCTGAAATTCACGAATTTTATCCACATAATGCCGCACGGTTTGTACCGTAAGTACACTGCGCTGGCCATCCAACACCTGGCCGCCAAACTCTTCCGCCAGCTTTTTCGCCGCATTGTGCATCAGATTAAAATTCTGCAGCGGTTCGCCGGGGCCAGGCAAGGTCATAAACAAGCTGACACCGCGGGTGGCTAATTTATCGATGTTTTCTAAATCGAAAGTGCCGGGGTTAAACATATTGGCCAGGCTAAACAGCACGGCACCAGAACCGGCACTGTCGAGATGGCGGTGAAATATATCCATGTCGCCATACTTAAAACCCAGCGTCAACAAGGATGAAAGTAAGTCTGGCCCTTTCATCTCTTTATGCTCAGGCAACAAAACATACAATATTAGCACTTCAGCCGGGGCTTCTTCTTCGGCCGATACGCTATCTGGTGAGCTGTCAAAGTGCGGCTCTACGTTGGTATCCGCATGGATATTGCCATGGTGCGATGTGCTATCTGCGTTACCGGGTCTAGCAGCCGTTTCATCATCTGGCAGTGCAGAAAAATTCAGTTGTGGCTCCTGGGGCTCGTCAAATGGCAACTCGGTTTGCACTTCAGCTACGGCTGCAGTGCTAACACCGCGGGTATTGCTACTCGCATCATTGCGGCTTACCGGCGCGGCTTTAGCAGGTTCCGGGCTTACGGCCGCTGCGGCTTGCGTTTTGGCAGCAGATTTAACCACCCGCACACTACCGATGCCGTACTCGTCAAAACCGTCGGCTTTTTCAGTAGTAGGACTATTGGCTTGTTCATCATAATAGCGGTGTTTAGGTTGACCGGCATTTTTGCGCACTGTCCACAAGCCATGCAATAACAACGCCCCCAGTACTAAAGCACCGATAATAATAAACACCAAGCGTAATTCGTCAGCCATAAGGTTACCTTTAATTAAGAGGCTGCTGCCATTTTAACAGCATCATCCACATCAACAGCCACAACGCGTGACACGCCGGGTTCCTGCATTGTCACGCCCATTAGCTGCGCCGCCATTTCCATGGCAATTTTATTGTGGCTAATATAAATAAATTGTACCGTTTCCGACATTTCCCGCACCAGATTGCAAAAACGACCGACATTGGCGTCATCCAGTGGCGCATCTACTTCGTCTAACATACAAAACGGTGCCGGATTTAGCCGGAAAATTGAAAACACCAATGATAAAGCGGTTAGGGCTTTTTCACCACCCGATAATAAATGTATTGTACTGTTTTTTTTGCCCGGCGGCCTTGCCATGATAGTGACACCGGTTTCTAACAAGTCATCTTCTGTCAACGCCAGGTAAGCACTACCACCGCCAAACACTTTCGGAAACAGTGTTTTTAAGCCTTCATTAACCTGTTCAAAGGTTTCTTTAAACTTTTGCCGGGTTTCTTTATCGATTTTACGCATAGCCGTTTCCAGCGTGTCCATCGCGGCAATGAGATCATCATTTTGCCTATCCAAATACTGTTTTCGCTCAGCTTGCTGCTCATACTCTTCAATGGCCGCCAGGTTTATCGGCCCCAGGCGGCCAACTGCATCAATTGTTTTATCCAGTTGCTGCTGCCAAACGGTTTCATCTGCGTCGGCTGGTAACTGCGGCAGCACCTCTTTCATGCTAACGTGCTGCTCACGCAGCAGCTCCAGCATATTGTTGGCCCTTACCCGGTAGCCTTCGGCATCTAGACGTAGCTCTGCCAACTCAGCACGTTTTTTGTTTAATAGCTGTAAAATACCATGTTGGCCCTGCTCCAGCTCACGAATTTGCTGTTCTATCACTGCCAGCTGATTTTGCTGCGCAATCATTTGCTGCTCGGCCTCTTCGCGCTCCAGCAGCGCTTGTTGTAATTGCTCGTGTAGCAATAATTCCGGCTCGTCATCCTGCTCTAGCTTTGCCGTCAGTACACTGGCTTGCTCTTGCAATTGTTGCTGTTGCGCAAGGCTACGTTGCAAGCTTTGTTGCAGCGTGCTTAATTGCTGCTCCGCCACCTTTTGCTGCATTAGCAGCTGTTGCTGCTGCGTGCGTTTTTGTTCAAATTGAGCGCGTAATTGCTGCAACTGCTGCTGTTGGTTACCGCTTTGACTGTGCAGTTGCTGTTGCGCAGTTTCATGCTGCAACAACTGCTCTGCGCTGTCCTCCAGCGACATGGCCAGTTGCTCTGTGCTTTCTTCCAGTTGCGCTTGTTTCAACTGTAATTTCTGTTGCTCCGTCACCAGCTTTTGTGCCAGTTTTTCCGCTTGTTGCAGCTCTTGCTGCGCCAGCAGCTTCGCCGTAAGTTGCTGTTGTTGTGCCCGCTCGGCCTGTTGCAGTTGCTGCATCACCTGCTGCTGTTGTTGTTGCGCTTGTTGCAACGCTTGTTGCTGCGTAGCGTATTGACCGCTGAGCTGCCTAACGTGTTGCTCAGCGTTTGCCAACTCCTGCTGCAATTGCCCTAAACGCTCTGAGCGCAGCAAGTAGTTATCTTGTTGTTGCGATCCAGCCTGCAAACACCAATTAGCACCCAGCCAGCAGCCAGAGGCGGTGATCACGCTGTGGCCGGCAGCGAGCTGCGGCAGCCGTTGCTGCGCGGCGTTAGTGTCGGCAACACAGAAAATCTGGTTAAAGCTCTCAGGATACACGCCACGGATAATAACCTCTGCCAAACTGCCCGGGGCGGCAGCACAACTGTTACGGCTTACCATACTTTGTGCCGTCGCCTGCAGTTGCTCTGCAACCGCAGCATGTTGCAATTGCCCCAGTACCAGCGCCACTGATGTCGCCCAACCGGGTTTGAGCTGCAGCTGGCGTAATAATTGCTGTTGTTCACCATCTTGTTGCTGCTGCTGTTGTTGCAGTTGTTGTTGTTCGCGCTGCAACAGCATTAATTCCGATTTTGCCTGTAGCTGTGCAGCATCGAGTTCACGGCTAAGCTGTTCTTGCTGCTGCACCGCCTGCTGCGCCTGTTCATGCAACTCGGTGCGTTGCTGCACTTGTGTGGCACCATGGCTAAGGTCAGTTTCAAGCGCAGCGACATGTTGCTGCAACGGCGCTAGTGCCAGTGCGGCCTGTTCCTGTTGTAGTTGCTGTTCCTGCTGGCGCAACTGCATTAACTGACTAAGTTGGTTTTGTTGTTGTAACTGCTGCTGCTGCTGTTGCTGCTGTAAGCGAAAATGTTGTTGTTGCCACTGATTAAAGGCCTGTTGCTGCTGATACTGCTCGTCTTCCAACTGTTGTAACTGCTCTATCAGCTCGGCCAATTGCTCATCGAGCAACGCCTGTTGTGGCTCGTCTTCGGCTAATTGCTGCTGCAGCTCAGCTTGCTGCGCTTGTTCAGTAGCAATAAATTCGTCGGCTTGGGCCAGGCCATATTGTGCCTGCTGTAACTGCGCAGTTAAGGTTTGCTGTTGTTGGCGTTGGTGCAAAATTTGCTGTTCTAAGCGGCTGATGCTGCTGCCCAGTTGATAAAAATTACTTTGTACTTTTTCCAGCGCCTGGCGGCCATCTTGTGCCTGCTGTTTCAACTCCAACAATACCCGCTGATCACCCAGCTCTTGCGACTGGTATTTTTCCAGCTCGGTTTGTTGCTGGGTATAGTGTTGCTCTAATGTGCTGTAGCGCTGATTGAAGGCTAACCATTTAATCGTGGTTAACTCCGCTTTTAACTTACGCTCTTGCGCTTTTAATTCTTTATAGCGCTGTGCCGCACTGGCTTGGCGTTTTAGTTTATCTATATTTTTGCCCAGCTCTTCACGCACATCTGCCAGCCGGTCGAGGTTTTCGCGGGTGTGTTTAATGCGGTTCTCAGTTTCGCGCCGCCGCTCTTTGTACTTAGAAATACCAGCAGCTTCTTCAATAAACACGCGCAGCTCTTGCGGTTTCGATTCAATTAACCGCGAGATCATGCCTTGTTCAATAATGGCGTAGCTGCGCGGCCCCAGGCCTGTGCCCAAAAAGATATCGGTAATATCGCGCCGGCGGCATTTACTGCCATTTAGAAAGTAATTTGACTGCGCGTCACGGGTGACAATGCGCTTAATGGATATTTCGCTGCGATCGGCCATGCCGCCGGCTAAACGGCCCTGGGTATTCTCAAACACCAGCTCGACTGACGCTTGTGATACCGGCTTGCGCTGCGATGAGCCGTTAAAAATTACGTCGGTCATGGCATCGCCACGCAGATTTTTTGCCGAGCTCTCGCCCAGAACCCAGCGCACGGCATCAATTACATTAGATTTACCGCAGCCATTGGGGCCTACCACAGCTGTCATTTGCTGTGGAAATGGCACATTGGTGCTGTCAACAAACGACTTAAAGCCGGACAACTTAATTTGTTTTAAGCGCATTTAGGCAACATAGTTTTATAATTATCATTGCGTTATGGGCAATGTAGCAGCAGGAAAATCCGCTGTCACGGAAAAATCAATCGCTCTTGTAACCGCTAAATGTCTTGCGTCGCCAGCGCTGGGCTTTTTCGGCTACAGTCGTTTTTATCGCGATACGGTTTTTCTTGGCAAACACCACTACCGGGCGAGAAATTAATAAATTATTCGGATAAACCACTTGCTCATTGTCTTTAGTTCGCAGCACAGTACTAAACAGGTTAATTTCTTCAATGCGCCCCTCCAAATAATTAGCACCATCAACTACCCGCACGTCCATACCTTCGGCAAAGGCTTTTTGCCCCAGCAGAATAAAAAACGCCGTAATATTGCTAAGTAAACTCCAGGCAGCAAATAACGCTACACCAACCACCGCGATCATGGATGAAGCCAACACCAGCAGGCCACGCACATCCAGGCCCCATATCACGCTTAGCACAACAATAAGCAAAAGCACCAGTAAGATATGAAACACCGCCGCCGCGCGCTTATTCATCTCAGCTTTTAACCGGCTATTGGCGATCACCTGATACAGCAACGGCATTACCCGCCGGCTGATAATAAAGTACAGCAGCACAGCAGCGCTGCTAATAATAAGTTGCACAGTAACCGGGCTGAAATGCTGCAACAATTGTTGTACCTGTTGAAAGAATGACAAGGTAAGGTCCCCGAGGATTAATCCAGATCGTTCAGCGGCCAACGCACAATAAAGTCTTCAAAATCATCCAGGTTTACCTGTAGCTCTGAAATGGTTTTATTGCGCACCGACATCTGTTTTTTGTGCATCAGGCTCTTTTTACCGTCGTTTAGCAGCGGATGCCAGTGCGGCAACCCGCGGCCTTCATGCAATCGCCGATAAGCGCAGCTGGTCGGCATAAAAAAAATGTGCTTGAGATTTTCTTTGGTCAAGGCAATACAATCAGGCACCAGCACCGTACGCTGGCTATATTCGGTACATTCGCATTTGTGGCTGTTTAAATAGCGACAAGCAATATTGGTGTAATGCACCTGCTCGTCCTGATGCAACACCGCTGTTGGGCCTTCTTCTTCATCGTCATCGATAAACTTGTTCAGGCAGCATTTGGCGCAGCCATCACACAATGCTTCCCACTCTTCGGTACTCATCTGGTCCAGCGTTTTATGCTCCCAGTAACGTTCTGTCAGTGCCATGCTCAATATACTCTGGTGGTCAGGCTAAACAAATCAGCCAATTGTAACTGCAACGAGTCGCCACTGTGTAATGGGCCAACACCCGCAGGCGTGCCGCTAAGCACGATATCACCCGGCAATAGAGTAAAATGCTGGCTCATTTCGGCGATTAGCTGGCTAATGCCACGGATCATATTGGCGGTGTTACCATTTTGCCGCAACTGGCCGTTAACACTTAAACGAAACTCTAACTGCTGAGGATGCTGCACCTGCGATTTAGCAACAAAACCCGCCACCGGACAAGCGCCATCAAAACCTTTGGCTATTTCCCAGGGCCGGCCAAGTTGCTTCAGCCCGGCTTGCACATCACGCAGCGTTAAATCCAGCGCTAAACTGTAACCCCAAATAGCGTCATTTACTGCAGCAAAATCGGCCTGTTTCAGTGGTTTGCCAATCAGTATGGCCAGCTCAATTTCATTATGCACTTCCCCTTGTTGCTGCGGAATACTAAACCCGGGTGTTAATGCGCACAGTGCCGTAGCGGGTTTAATAAAAAACAGCGCCTGCGGCGCAGTCTTGCTTTGCATTTCAGCTATATGGTCTTGATAATTTTGACCAATACACACCACTTTACCTAGCGGTAATGCGATGTCTCGTCCGTCAAGAGTTCGGTGTTGGTACTGCATGTTTAGTGCTCCGCAGCAACGATAAGATCAGCCAAATATCCGACACTGGTTACAAAATAGTACGACCGGTTCCAGTGCATTAGCACTTTGTAATTATCGTAGGCTAAAAAAGCACGGCCAGCTTCACCGTCGGGTAAAACTAAAGCGGCATTTAACTCAACCTTGGGTAATGCCGTGTTGTTAAGCCGTTGCACGCCAAGTTCACTCCACTGTGTCAAGCTGCGTTCAGACAGGGCCCAACGCCCTAACCATTCACTGCGTTGCAGGCTGCCACGGGCAATAGCATGGCTGGCATCGAAAGCGCTTGGCAGTAGCACCTCCCTGCCCCAGGTTTTGCTGTTGTCCCAGCCTTGCTGCTTTAAATAATTAGCAATAGAGGCAAACACATCAATTTGGTTGGTCCAGATGTCTTTTTTACCGTCGCCATCACCATCTTGGGCATAGGCCATAAAAGAGCTAGGCATAAATTGGCTCTGCCCCATAGCTCCGGCCCAGGAACCTTTCATATCCTGCAGGCTAATATGGCCTTGCGCCATGATATCCAACGCATGGTAAAACTCTTGTTTAAAAAAGCTTTCACGTCGGCCTTCATAGGCCAGAGTCACCAGTGCCGATGGCACTGAATAATTGCCCATTATGCGACCGAAACTGCTTTCCAGTCCCCACAGCGCAACGATAAAGCGTGGCTGTACGCCATATTTAGCGCCAATTTTTTCCAGTTCAGGCAAGTATTGCTGATAGCGTTCGCGCGCCATTTTGATCCGTGTTTCACTAACCCGCTTAGGTAAATAGGTGTCTAACGTCTCGACAAATTCCGGCTGAGATTTATCGGCCGACACGACGCGCTCATGGAACTGCAACGAGGCAAACACCGGTTCGATAAGCGCCGGTGCATAGCCTTTATCAAGTGCCTCTTGTTTTAAACTGGCAACGTAGTCGGCAAATTCGACTTTGGCCGGTTCCGCCTCCACAGGCAAACTGATTAACACTGACAAGCTAAATACAACAACAGAAGTAACACTGCTAAGGGTTCTAAACATCTTTCTAGGCATAATAAGAAAACCTGCTATTAAGTGACAAGGTTAAGCGGACTGATTGGCTTTGTGCTGTGCCAGTAAATTGTCCTCAGGCGGCGGCAATTGCAGGTAAAAACCATGCTGAGTTAATTGCTGCCGTACCCTATCGATATCAGCCAGCGCCAAATGTTCCCGTTTGGCTAAATTAACTATGGTTACCAGCGTCGGCGTGCCGAAGGTTTTTAACAATGCCTCAGGTACTGCTGAGAAATCGTCACGGCGCTGAACATACAGATAAGTACGGTCTTTTTTAAGACTTTTATATACGGCACACAACATCGAATAAAACCACGCCTCAACCTTGCTTAACGAAGGGCTAAACTATAACATGACCGCCAGGTGTTGCGCACCCGCACAGTAGCGGCAGCGCAAATAAATGCTGGGGGTTAGCTGAAACAGAACCCACGGCAGTGATAAATAATAATAAGTGCGCACGATATCCTTATGTCAGATCAATCTCTGGAACTAAAAGGCAGTTTATTTCCATTATCGGTGCTGTCCTGCACCGATCTCAGCATCAGTTCGTTACAACGGCAATTGCAGCAAAAATTGGCGCAAGCGCCAGCGTTTTTTTATCAGGCGCCAATAGTGTTAAATGTAACTGACATTGCACAAGCTCCCGATTTTAATGCGATAAAACAGCTATTTACTGAGTTAAACCTGGTGCTTGTGGGCGTGTGTGGTGCCAATAACATTATTAAACAACAGGCGCAGCAAGCTGGCCTTGCGGCATTGCAGCTGAGTAAAGACAGCAAAACTGCCAAGGCAGTAGAAGCGGTTACCGCGACGGACAGCGGCAACACCAACCGTCAGACTACGGTAGTCACCAATAATGTTGCCGTGGCGATGGACAGCAAAATTATCGAGCAAACGGTACGCTCGGGCCAGCAGGTTTATGCCAAAGGCACCGATCTGGTGGTTAAAGGCACTGTCGGTGCCGGTGCCGAAGTGATCGCCGATGGCAATATTCATATTTATGGTACCTTGCGGGGTAAGGCCATTGCCGGTGCAGCTGGCGATAGCAGTAAGCGTATTTTTTGTTACAACCTGCAAGCAGAGCTGGTGTCTATCGCTGGTAATTACTGGCTAAGTGAAAGCCTGCAGGGCAGTTTCTGGGGTAAGCCATCTTGTATCAAATTACAAGACGACCAATTGGTATTAGCAGAATTAGTGTAAGGATTTTACTATGGCAAAAATCATAGTGGTTACGTCAGGCAAAGGCGGCGTGGGCAAAACCACCTCCAGCGCCGCTATAGGTACAGGTTTGGCATTAAAAGGCCACAAAACGGTGATTATCGATTTTGATATTGGCTTGCGCAACCTGGATTTAATTATGGGCTGTGAGCGGCGTGTAGTGTACGACTTTGTCAACGTGATCAACGGCGAAGCAAATTTAAAGCAAACGCTGATTAAAGATAAGCGCATTGATAAGCTGTTTATCCTGCCCGCTTCGCAAACCCGCGACAAAGATGCGCTAACCAAAGAAGGCGTAGAGCGCGTGTTGAACGAGCTGGCAAAAGATTTTGATTTTATTCTGTGTGACTCACCAGCAGGTATTGAAGCCGGTGCCATGATGGCGCTGTACTTTGCCGACGAAGCGGTAGTGGTTACCAACCCGGAAGTGTCTTCAGTGCGCGATTCCGATCGCATCTTAGGTATGTTATCCAGCAAGTCACGCCGTGCCGAGCAAGGCCAGGACGCGATTAAAGAGCACCTGCTGCTTACCCGCTATAACCCGGAGCGGGTAGAAAAAGGCGAAATGCTTAGTGTGGAAGATGTAAAAGAAATTTTATCTATCGACCTGATAGGCGTGATCCCCGAGTCACAAGCTGTGCTTAACGCGTCAAACTCCGGCCAGCCGGTTATTCTGGATACCGACAGTGACGCCGGCCAGGCGTACCTCGATACGGTAGACCGCCTGTTGGGTGAAAATGTGCCTTTCCGCTTTTTAACTGTGGAGAAAAAGGGCCTGTTAAAACGGATTTTTGGAGGTTAACGCATGTCGTTACTGGATTATTTTCGTTCAAATAAAAAGAACACCGCTAACACGGCGAAAGAGCGACTGCAGATCATCGTCGCGCACGAGCGCAGAAAGCGCAACAGCCCGGACTACCTGCCCCAGCTGGAGCGCGATATCTTAGAAGTGATCCGCAAATACGTGGATATTTCAGCAGAAGATATCGCTGTATCTCTGGAGAAACGCGACAACGAATTGTCTGTGTTAGAGCTGAATATCACCTTCCCGGATGATAAGCGCTGATAACCTGGCGCTGAAAAATAAGGCCCGCTGATAGCGGGCTTTTTTATTATCGATATAACACCACACTTAACTGATTAAAAACCAACATGCAAAGATTGTTATTTTCTTGTCTTTACCTTCTTGGAGCTGTTATCGCGCTGCTTTTCGGCATGCTAATAGCTTCACAGATATCAACGTTGATGCAGGCACAAACGTTGATGAGTTTTGGCCATTTGTTTGTCATGACACTACTGAGCTATTGGCTATACACGCACTGGGCTTTGCAAAACGTTACTCGAATTAATGTTACACGCTGTACCAAGTTAACCGGTGTACTGTTTACGCTTGTTTTCTTAACTTTTTCTGCAGTAGCAACACTAACCTGGATATTGATGCGCAAAGCCGGCAATTACAGTGACGACCAGATGTTCATCGCGATATATCCTTTCCTGGTGCTCATGTCGGCCTCTTTTGGGCCAGGCTGCCTTGGATTGCTGATAACGAAAACCTAAATCGCCAGACTCTGTTTATCTAACATTCTTTGACAAAGCCAGCACTAGCTGCCGTTGTCTGTTCATTTTAATGTCAGGCAGCGGCCTGCGGAACTGGCTCCTTTTAAGTGTTGCTTTAAAAAGCCGTCCATTGCCTGAAAGGTTTGCAGTTGGTGCTTAGGTGGCGGTGTGCACCGTAGTCCAGCAAGATGTACTGAGAATCAAAGCCACTGCCCCATTGGCTTTTAATTATTTTTTGACATATTTAAAACGTTAAATAAACACAATTCAGTAGTGACTTTCAAAAAAACATCAATTCGATGACTCACAGGAGGAAACAGATGGAAGACTCTTTAATTCAACACACCATGACAACATGGGCTCCAGTAGTGCTGCCAGTCATACTCTGGTTAATACCATTATTTTTAATAGCTAGCTCAAAGAGAGTGTATGGTATTGAGAAAAAATTATGGATCATATCAGCAGTTTTATTTAACTGGCTTGCATACATTTCATTTGTCGTTGCCTCGCCCCTTACAAAAAATGACAAAGCCCACGCGAGGTGAGCTTTTAACAACATCTATTATCTTCGAAACAATGCAGAATGTTATGCCTTGCGTTTTGACGAGCGTGTCGATAACGCAATTAAGCCTAATGTAAGCAATGCTATTGAAGCAGGAACCGGAACTGGATTTGAGCCCGGTGCTGCCTGATCGATAAAAAACATGTCCATACCAAAGCAAAAAGCGTCGTGCACATGCCCTGGCTGGCCGTGTACGGTACTGGCTGACGTAAAGCGAACAGTGTCAACCGCATCAAAATTTGAACTTAAATAAATTTGTGGATCAGTTTGTAAAGGACTGGTTATATTATTTACACCAACAAACCCCCAGGTATCAGGTGTCAATAACAGACGCTCTAACATCACGCCACCTGCCCAGGCTTCGACGTAAGTTTCCTCAACACCCGAGGCCCATCCGCCACCAACGATAGTGTTGCTAGTCAGAATAAAATAGTTCAGGTCAAATACACCACCACCGTCTTTTCTGATTTCCATTGCCTGCAAACCATTTTGCCAATGCGCATGAACAACGCTGTTTGTGGCATTGTAGTAATTGCCAACATATTCATATGAGCCAATGAAATCAAAGATAAAGCCGTCTTCTTCATAGTAATCTACTGACCCACACAACGTAACATCAGTTGCACTGCAAGTGCCGCCGCCATTTTGATATGCTGTACCACCGGAAAAATCGATGATTGCCGCTTGAGCAACACCACTAAATCCAACAATACAACTGGCAACAAGGCTGATTAAACACTTTTTCATTATTATTTATTCCCTTTAATATTTTTGTTTTCGGCTAGAGTAGCGCCGCAACACTATGCAATAATCATGCGCAACCGTAACCATATGATTTTACAAGGTTTAAACGCAACCCATTTTGGCGTTGTAAAAAAAACGGACATTATTCATAGGAAAAACATAGCGTTAGATATTTTTAGTAGCTTAAGTATGGCCGATATTTTGCTAATCGATGTGTCATGATTTAATACATTGAGATGTCAAAACAAGGCCCACGCGAGGTGGGCTTTACATTACAACACCGTATTAGATTTTTATGCTGTACTTAGCCTTACGGCTGGACGAAATCGTCCATTAAAATCAGGCCAACATCTGCCGTTAAGTCTGCTCCGTCACGGGCGATGGCAGTGTAAATACTGTTAGCTTCCAGTGTTAAAGCTACCGGGCCAATAGCTGCAGTTTTGCTACCCGCTGGGGTAACCGTTACTACATAGTCACCCGCTGCCAGCGACACATAACCGGTTTCCGCTTTGAACGGCACAGCTGCAAAAGCTGGGGTTGCTGCGCTGATATCTTCTGTTGCGGTAACATAGATATCGACATTACCGGCAAGTGTAGAGCCGTGCACTATGCGAACCTGCGCTTCGGTAGCAACCCGGCGTGGCATATCGGCTAATACCAGCGGCTCAATGCTTGCTTCGCCCAGTGCCCCCACTGCCAGCACGCTATAGAATGCCCCGGCTGCAAGCGTTAAGTCGGCATCAATTACCACTACGCTATTATCTGCATCAGCCGCCACTTTTACGTTGTAAGTGTCAGGCGCAACAGCAACATAAGGGGTGAAATCGGGGAAGGACAAGGCATCAACAAGTGTAATGGCGTCATTCACAATCACATCTACCGCCGGCGCATCCGATACATTGTGTACCACCCGTACTGATGACGTGGCGTTGGCATCTAAAATTGCCATCTCGCTGCCATCTTGGCCCACCGCTAACAACGATACTGGTGATGCGCCAGAATATTGGCTATCAACTGCTGCAATAACTAAGTCAGTACCGGCGGTGGTTAACGGTAAGGTGCCGCTGTCAAATACCACAGTATCAGTACCAGGCAGGGTTATGCGCACCTGATATTCTGCCGGGTCTACTTCGACATAATCAGTAAAGTCTTTATACATTAAGGTTGACAGTGGTGAACCCAGCTCGGCGCCCGGCGCAGTGACATGAATATCAACCTCAGGTGCAGTAGATGCGGCATGCACCACTTGTAAACGAATTTTACCGGCGGCAACATCATCTACCGTGCCAGTTACAACCAACGGCTCCAACGTTTCTTCGGCTACCTTACCTACAGCGAACACGGTGTAACGCACAGCTTCTTCCAGCGCTAAGTCTAGCGGGCCAATTACCGTAGCAGCGGTACCGCCGGGTAACAATGCATCAACTGCGATGCTATAAGTCGCTGGCGGTAACGACAACACGTCAGATGCCTGACCAAACGCCAACCCTTCAATTGCCGCTTCGCCATTTGCCAACACGTTAACATTTGGTGCATCAATTGCAGTGTGCACCACTTGTACACTGGCATCCACTATTACCGGTGGTGGTGGCGGTGGTGGCGGTGGCGGCGTGGGCAGAGGATCTGAATCGTCGAGAAAACAGCCGCTTAAAGACAGCGACAATACTGCAGGCAAAGCAAAGATTTTTATTCCTTTCATTGTTGTAACCCTTCAGTTGTGAATTGCTGAAGTGTTACGCCGACAATTTACGCTCCGATCAAGAAAAAAAGTTGCTAAAAAACGGTAAAAACCAGCAAAAAAATAGACTGATCTAGTTAAGCTGATCTACCGTTCAAAACAAGTTTAAGCAAAAATGTGTGCTGGCTTGGGTAAAAATGGTAATAAATATTGCTGACGCCAACCCAGCATATACTCCGGAACCGGCAAGCTCTGCCTGTCTTCGTCTGCTACGCGCCAGCACCAGTTAAGGTATTCATTTAGCTGGCGTTTTACCGAGATAAACTCTGCCGGTATCGCATGAGCCACAGCCGCAGCTTTAATGGCTTTAGTTAGTAACTCAGTGGTTTCTTTGTAACCGACAAAATCATGTTGATGATAAAACCGTTGCGGACAACTCGCTGGCGGCAGCTCTTTTGCGGTAGTAATCAGCTCGACCAATAATTTGGCATGCCGACGAATTTCACGAAGCGGCATACCAGGTATATTTAACAGGCTTTCGGCGGTAGCCGGACGACGTTTAGCCAACTCAATAAGCTGAATGTCTTTTAGAATAAGCCCCAGCGCTAAATCCTTTTCCATCGCATAGGCCTGGCGCCAGGCCGCCAACTCACGCAACACGGCCAGCTCGCGTGGTGTTAGTTGCCAGCTATTTTTAATTTCCAGATACTTAAACGCCAGCGGTAATTGTTGGGCCCGGCGTTGCATTAATTGCTGCCCCTCTGCCAACAACAGTTGCTGTTGCTGTGTCGTCATTTGCAATGTCAGATGCTGGTACAACGGAAATAAAAAATGCACGTCATTTGCAGCATACTGCAGCTGGGTCTGACTTAGCGGCCGCGCCAGCCAATCGGTACGCGATTCACTTTTGTCCAGCACTTCACCTGTTAGTTGTTCTACCAGCCTGGCATAGCCCATACTGCTACCCCACCCCAACAATTCTGCTGCCAACTGTGTATCGAACAACGGTGTTATGCTGGTAATGCCAACTGTTGCAAGCGCTTCAATGTCTTCACTGCATGAATGCAGCAACTTTACCAGATTGAGGTTAGCAAATAACTGCCGCAAAGGCAGCCAATCTGTTATTGCCAACGGGTCGACCAAAGCCAACTGTTGACCATCAAACATCTGGATCAACCCGAGTTTTGGATAGAGGGTACTTTGGCGGATAAACTCTGTATCTACCGCCAGCAATGTACTGTTGGTGACTTGCTGACAATAAGTTGCCAACGCTGCGTTGTCAGTGATTACTGAAATCATGCGTTTTTAATACATCCTTTGAAAACAAAAACCGGCTATAGCGGCCGGTTTTATTTACTATTGCGTGTTAACCCCGCAATTCGCGGCGCAATATTTTACCAACATTAGTTTTTGGTAGCTCTGTACGGAATTCTACCAGCTTTGGTACTTTATAGCCGGTTAAATGTTGCCGACAATGCTGGATAACTTCTTGCTCAGTTAAGCTGGCGTCTTTTTTCACTACAAACACTTTTACCGCTTCACCGGTTGCGTCATTAGCCACACCAACAGCCGCCACTTCCAGCACTTTTTCACTCATGGCAACCACTTCTTCTATTTCATTCGGGTAAACATTAAAGCCAGACACCAAAATCATGTCTTTTTTCCGATCGACAATATAGAAAAAGCCTTCTTCGTCCATTCGAGCAATATCGCCGGTGAACAACCAACCATCTTTCAATACTTTACTGGTTTCTTCCGGCCGGTTTAAATACCCCAACATCACTTGTGGGCCCTGCACCAGCATTTCACCCGGCTCCCCCGGCGCAACATCTACGCCGTCATCGTCAACTAAACGAATATCGGTTGAGGGCGCTGGCAAACCGATGCTACCGTTAAAACTTTTTAAATCATAAGGGCTTATTGTCACCAATGGACAACACTCGGTTAAACCATACCCCTCTACCAAACGGGTACCGGTAATCTTCTGCCAGCGCTCGGCGACGGGCCGCTGTACAGCCATACCGCCTCCGAGTGATAACTTGAGCTTGGAAAAATCTAACTCAGCAAAACCTGGCGTATTGAGTAAGCCATTAAATAAGGTATTTACGCCTGTAATGGCGGTAAATGGAAACTTCGATAACTCTTTAACAAAACCGGGCATATCACGCGGGTTGGTTATCAGTAAATTGGTACCACCGTATTTAAAAAAGGTAAAGAAATTAGCCGTTAAAGCAAAGATATGATACAGCGGTAACGCTGTAACGACGTTCTCGGCGCCTTTGTTTAAAAAGCTATCCAGACAACCACTAACCTGTTCCAGGTTAGCTACCATATTTCGGTGAGTTAACATGGCTCCCTTTGACACGCCAGTTGTACCACCAGTGTACTGTAAAAATGCAATATCAGCCCCGTTCAACTCAGGTTTGGTGTATTGCAATTGGCTACCTTGATCTATCGTCTGATTAAACCGCACAAACTTGCTCAAGCTATGGGCAGGCACCAGCTTTTTAATATGCTTAACGACAAAATTAACAATGCCACCTTTTAGCAAGCCTAAACGGTCACCCATCTTGGTTAAAATAACATGCTCAAGCTGCACTTTGCTTTGAATAGCATTTAAGGTGTGGGCAAAGTTTTCAACAATAACAATGGCCTTAGCTTTGGAGTCGTTTAACTGGTGTTCTAACTCACGCGGGGTGTATAACGGGTTAACATTCACCACAACACAACCCGCTCGCAATATGCCCATAATCACAATGGGGTACTGCAACAGGTTAGGCATCATTACGGCAACCGCATCGCCTTTGACCAAACCGAGTTTAGTTTGTAAATAAGCAGCAAAGGCTGTGCTTTGTTGATCCAAATCCGTATAGCTGATGCTTTTGCCCATATTGATAAAGGCAGTTTTATCTGGGTATTGCGCAATGCTTTGTTCGAAAATATCTAATAATGACGGGTAGTGATCGGCATTAATTTCTGCAGGTACGCCTGACGGGTAACGTTTTAACCAAACTTTATCCACCGTCCTCTCCTCTTGTCTAAGGTTATTATTGTATAGGATTAAAACCAAGCTATCGCAATCTTAAGTTGCGTTTTATTAGGCTGTCGGTTTAATTGGAGTTATTACTCTAACGGCCAATCATCCCACAATTGCTTTGTTAACACAATTGCGGTTCTATTGTGCTGGTTTAACAAACTTTAATGTCATGCGGTCACTTTCACCAATAGCCAGATACTGCGCTTTATTAACTTGCCCCATTGCCAGTGTAGGCGGTAAAGCATACACACCCTTTGCATAGTTTTTGCTGTCGGCCGGGTTGGCATTCAGTTCACTACTTGCAACCAAACTGAATCCTGCCAATTCAGCCGCCTGAATAACATAAGACTCATCCAGATAGCCATCAACGGCAGAACTTGAGATATCAGACAGCCTGGCAGCACGGTGCTCTACCATACCCAGGATGCCACCGGGCTTTAATGCCTTAAAAATGCTGTGCAACGTCGCAAATAAATGCCCATCTTCATCCCATATATGGGCATTGCGAAAGGTTAGTACCATATCAAACTGATCAGTTAGCTCAGGATAAAACGCTGGCGGGTCGAGCTCAACTAGCTGTGGCGTACCAAAATAATCACTATTTTCATCAATGCGTTGCGCCAACCGCTCACTGACTTTAGCCCAAAAAATACTGCGATCACTTTTTAATGAACCATCATTGTGGCGAAATTGTGCCAATGTCAGCTGCCCATGCTGTTTTAAAAATGGTGCCAGAATTTCGGTATACCAACCATGACCAGGCCATATTTCCAGCACTGACATATGTTCGGTAAGCCCGAAAAACTGTAGCGTCTCTGCCGGATTACGGTAGACATTGCGTGCCCTATGCTCGCTACTGCGCTGCTCATTTTCAGCCAGTTGTTGAAATACCATGCCATTATCCACGGCACTGTCACAAAAAGCGCTAAGCGATAACACACTGAAAAGTATTGCAAATACTGCTGTCTTTTTTGTAATTATAATAGACATATTTTAAACCTTACTGATTGCTGATATCGCATAGAACCGACGTGATGCCGCGACTATACACCTACATTACACTTCGATTGTTCAGTTTTGATTCAGTTCCTTTTGCGGTTAATTTAGCTGTGCTTTGAGACGAAAGCAAAGCAAAACATTGAACATGGTAAAACCGCTGTTTGTCGACTTAGGTTTGTCATAAGCTTGGTATAAAGTACACTAGCATTTCATAACATCAAGCTCTATTAAGGTAAACATTAATGCGTCGTCATATGCTGTATCTGTCGTTGCTGTTAACGCCTGGCATTGTGCTGGCGACACCAAAGAATATTATTTATATGATTGGTGATGGTATGGGGCCAGCGTATTTGTCGGCCTACCGCTATTTTAACGACGACAAAACCACGTCTGAAGTAGAAAATACTATTTTTGATGCGTTATGGCAGGGCATGGCCAGTACCTATCCGGACGATGATACCTATGTTACAGACTCCGCCGCAGGCGCTACCGCACTGGCTACTGGTTTTAAAAGCTACAATGGCGCTATCTCAGTAAACCGCCAGCATATTCCTATTGGCACAATGATGCAGTTGGCGAAAAAGCTTGGCAAAGCTAACGGCATTCTTGCCAGTTCTCAAATTAATCATGCTACGCCGGCATCTTTTTTGGCGCACAACAAAAGTCGGCGCAATTACGATGAGATTGCCGATATGTATCTGGATTACCGTATTGATGGCAAGCCCGTAGCGGATGTAATGATTGGCGGCGGCACTAAATATTTTGTGCGCGAAGATAGAAATTTAGTGAATGAATTTAAGCAGCTGGGTTATCAATACACCGACGATTACACCCAACTCGACAGCATTACCACTGCGCCGGCGATGATGTTGCTGGCTGAAACCGCCTTGCCAGCTAAATTAAACAGCGGTTTTGATGCTATGTTGGCACCTCTAACCGAAAAAGCGCTACAACTGTTAACGCCGGCAAAAAAGGGCTTTGTGTTAATGGTAGAAGGCAGCCAGATTGATTGGTGTGGCCATGATAACGATATCGCCTGCGCGATGGCTGAAATGGACGATTTCGCCAAAGCCATTGCAGTGGCCAAGGCCTATGTCGATAAGCATCCGGATACACTGTTGGTTATTACGGCTGATCATGAAACCGGTGGTATGTCACTGGGTGCAGCTGGCGAGTACCAGTGGTTGCCAGATGTTGTGCGTAAGGTAAAAGCCACCGGCCGCAGTATTGCCGAGCAGCTACAGCAAGCCAAGTCTGACACTGAGGCTCTGGCGCTCTGGCGTACACTTACCTCAATCAGTTTAACTGAGGAGGAGCAGGCAACTTTACTGGCGACCCGGCAGCAAGATGAAACTAAGCTGCGTAAACTGTCAAACCAGTTGGTGGCTAAATACTCTTACACCGGCTGGACTACCGGCGGCCATACCGCTATTGATGTTGCGGTGTTGGCATATGGTAAAGACGCAAAAGCCTTTGCCGGTTTTCAGGATAATACCGATATCGCAAAAAAACTGATGCAGTATATTCAGCAAACTAAGTAAATTGTTATTGCGCTGCTATTAACTGGCGGCGCAATTTTGGTGCACTGGTGTCAGGGTGCAACCATATATCAAAGAAAGCCGCGCCAAAGGCAGTGTCATCCAGCACACCGGTCTCAACACCATTAAAATAAAACTGAACCCTGCCATCGTCCAGTAACAATGCTGCCAGCTTATCGCCTTCTTTCACGTCCTGCCACAGCGTTTGCAGCTTTAGCGCCCATAGCTGTTGCTGCTCGGCTGTGCTGTGGCCCAACTTTTGCCACTCATCTACCGTGGCATCGATAAACTGCTGCCTGCTTATATCGCGCTTGTAAGTTAACTCCAGCAATACAGGCGCATTTTGCCGGTAATCAGTGAACACGCCATCAACCGTCGCCAGACGGGCATCATACAGTTGCCAAAATAAATAGCGGTACGCCCCTTCACCAACGGTTTTCAGCTCAGGGGTCGCATGCAGTTGAAACGCCATAACGACTGCAACCAGTATACTAGCTCGCTTGAACATAAAACCTCCTGCCCTGGCCCAGGGCTACCGCCAATATCGCCCAGATTATTATCAATACTGTTATCGACAACACCGGCGATGGAAACTGTAATACACCGCCACTTAACGCCGCCCCTCCCCAATAGGATAAGGGCCCGCCGCTGGCACCGAGTAACGCGGCCAACCAGGGGTTGGTTAACACTTTAGCCATAAACTCTACTGCTGCTAAGGCAAATACCGCCCAAACCATTAAAAACCAAAATGGTAGTAATGCACTGTCAGCAAATTGCAACACCTTTAGCTGTACCAGTAACGCATCTATGCCAATTCCGAGCAATAAAATAAGCAGTACCGCCACACGCTCAGATCTAGCCAGTCGCGAAAAACCGTACAACCAATATAATGCTACTGGCAATAAGGCAAAGTGCTGCCATAACACCAATGCAAACCAACACAGCTCAAAGCCAATTAACGCCCGCCAGTTAAAACTCTTGCCCGCATTCATTGCTGTTTCATCCGCTGTGCTACGCTGTTGCGCAAATTGTACGGTAGCAGGGATAACAGCTTTAACATCACACTTAAGCGCCGAGGAAACCGAATACGGCTTTTACCTTGCAATAAACCGCTGTAAATACGTTCTGCAGCTTGCTCTACCGAGACTAAAAACGGCATAGAAAAGTCATTTTTTTGCGTTAAAGGCGTATCAACAAAGCCCGGCTCAATTAAATGTACGCTAATACCCGTGCCGGCTAAATCTACCCTCAAGCTATCGGTAAAATAACTGACGGCGGCTTTACTGGCGCCATAGGCCTGGCTGCGGGTAAACGGGAAAAAGTGCGCCATAGAGCTGACGATAGCCAGCTGGGGTGCTAAAGACGCTTTGAGTAGTGGCATAAAGTATTTGGTTGCTGCCACCACAGCCTGGAAATTAATAGCAAAGGTGCGTTCAAAGGCGGCTAAGTCCAAATCATACGCATCAACATATTCACAGGTACCGGCATTTAGCAGCAGCAGATCCAATACTATGCCTTGCTCCTGCATAGCTGAAGCCACCGTCTGTATCGCAGCGTTGTCAGTCAGATCAAGTGGTACAGCATGAATACCGGCATGTTTGCTCAGCTCATCAAGCTTGTCGACCGAGCGCGCTACCGCATACACAGTCCAGCCATTGGCAGCGTAGTGCAGCGCTAGCTCGCGGCCAATGCCAGAGCTGGCACCGGTAATTAAACAAGAAGAAGTCATAGCGGTCTCAATACAAGTAAGTATTACTAAGACTACGACAAAAACACAGAGTTGGTTTTATTCAGGCGTAAATATCAACACCCAGCATAGCTTGCACTTCGCTGCGACGCTGTTCATTAGCCTGGCTTTGGTAGGCATCTATGGCTTGCTGGCTGCGCCGGTCAGTGGCAGAACCAAAATTGGCTTGTTGACGACGCTCATCATCCAGCCGGTTAATTACTTCATTACTGGCCCGAACAACACGGCCTGATGGCAGCTCTGTTGCAGCTTCATTACGCACTGGCGCACGGCGCGGTTCAGCACCGTTAAAAACGGTACTGACGCTTTGGGTAGCATTGGCGGTGGCGTTAATGTTTAGTGTCATAGTACAGAGCTCATCCAGACATTGCGCTAATTATAGCCAGTGCCAGCAACAAACCAAGCATTTTATGCTTCGGATAGCCAAACTAATTGAAGTTGCAGCTAGGCGGCAAGTGAGTGAATCACCAAGAGCATAGCTGTCTATGTGATTGGGTCGGGCTGGCGTTCCAGTTCACGATTGCAGCCAACACCGCTGCAGCTTCAAGTAGGCAGGCTATCGGCCGGGCAGTTTTTGCCAGGTCACATCATCGCGCACATACACCGGCTCTGCCAGCTCGGCGGCGATAAACTGGCCGGCGCTCAATGCCGGCAGCGCCAGCGTCAGCATATCCTGCGCTGACGGGTATAAAATATCAGCGGCAATAACGGCCGGCTGTTTTGCTAACAAGGCCTCAGCGTACGTTTGCCAACCAGTGCCGACAGCATGTACTTCGCCATTAAGGCCAAAGTCACTGATGTCTTGCGGTTTAATGGCAACTTCGTTGCTGAGTGCCTGCATCAGGCCTTGTTGTAAGCTGAAACTGCCGATATATACTTCCGCCATCCGCGCATCTATTGCGGCAATTACCTGCTTCGCACCATACAAACGCTGCGCCGCCTGGGCCATCGCCGCTAGTGTTGACACACCGTGTACCGGCACATCGGCGCCAAACGCCAGCCCCTGGGTAACACCAACGCCAATGCGCACACCGGTAAAACTGCCGGGGCCACGGCCAAACACAATACCGTCAAGCTGATTAAGGCTGATACCGGCCTGACGTAACAACTGCTGCACCATCGGCAATATACGTTTGCTATGCTGCTGCGGGCAAACTTCATCTAACGTTAGCACTTCACTGCCGTATTGCAGCGCTACCGAGCAGGCTTCGGTTGAGGTATCAAGGGCAAGTAGTTTTATTGAGGCGTTGTTCAACTTAGTTGTCCTGTTTCATCTGTTGTAAAA
Source organism: Rheinheimera maricola (assembly GCF_016918075.2). Classification (GTDB taxonomy): domain Bacteria; phylum Pseudomonadota; class Gammaproteobacteria; order Enterobacterales; family Alteromonadaceae; genus Alishewanella; species Alishewanella maricola_A. The sequence goes on from NZ_JAERPS020000003.1 coordinate 265,698, forward strand.
AGTTTACCGCTTCATCCAGCGAGCGGGTGCGGCGCATTGGCGGTAAGCTGGTTAAAAAAACTTCACCATAAGGTTTGGTAACCAAACGGTTGTCGCAAATTACCATTACACCGCGATCGGTAACATCGCGAATTAACCGGCCTACACCCTGTTTTAGCGTAATGACCGCTTGCGGTAACTGCACCTGAGCAAAAGGGTCCTGGCCGCGCATAACGCAGTCTTCACTGCGGGCTTGCAGTAAGGGCTCATCCGGCGAGGCAAACGGCAGTTTGTCGATAATGACACAGCTTAGCGTATCGCCACGCACATCGACGCCTTCCCAAAAACTGCCGGTACCCAGCAGCACGGCATTATCCAGCTTAACAAACTGATCCAGCAGCAACCGCTTACCAATACTGCCCTGCACCAGCACTGGCTGGCGGATCAGATCCGGCAACTGCCTTGCTACCAGTTGCAGCATGCGATGGCTGGTAAATAAGAAAAAGCAGCGGCCGTTATTGGCTTCTATCAAGCGCACCGCAATTTGCAGTAGCTGTTTTGCCATGCCCTGCTCGTGCGGTTCGCTAAGATAGCGCGGTACGCACAACAGCGCTTGCTCGGAATAATTAAACGGGCTTTCCAGCAACAGCGTTTTGGCCTCGTTAAGCCCCATCTGCGCGGTGTAATGGCTAAAGCCATGATTTACCGACAAGGTAGCCGAGGTAAATACCCAGCTGCGCTCATCTGTGGCGACAATATCACGGAACTTGTCGGCGATACTCAGCGGGGTTAAGTGCAGGCTAACGTGCAGGCGGGTGGTTTCAAACCAAAGACTAACACCGCTTTGCTGCATATCGGTTAGCTTTGCTAAGCGGGTTTTACACAGGGCCAAACGCTCAAAGGCGTTGTCAATTAAATCACTGCGACCAAGGCTGTTTTTCATCACCAGATACAGCATATCTATCGCTTCGCCAACGCGGTTTAACGCGGTTTGCATCTCAGGTTTCTGGTAAGCCTCGCGCCAGTTACCTTTTGCCGGTTCGGTGCCAAACTGCAGGCGCCAGTCTTTAATTAGCAGCGCCACTTTGTCGGCGGTTTTAGCTAATTGCGGGTGATCACGCAGTTCGGTTTTACAGGCGGTGTCGATATCACGGCATAAATCGAGCAGCAGCCGGCTGGAGACATTTTCGCCAAAGTAATCACTGGCAATATCCGGCAACTGATGCGCTTCATCGAAGATAATCACATCCATTTGCGGCAACAACTCGCCAAAGCCGGTGTCTTTTAACGCTAAATCGGCAAAGAATAAGTGATGGTTAACCACCACCAGATCAGCTGCCTGGGCTTTTTTGCGCGCTTTTAATAAGTGGCAATCTTCATACACCGGGCAGTCTTTTCCCAGGCAGTTGTCGGTGGTGCTGGTAACATAGGGCAGTGCTTTGGAGTCCTCGGCGATATAACTTAGCTCGCCGATATCACCGCTTTGCGTTTCGGCCGACCATTTTTTGATCAGGCTTAAATCCTGGATAAGCTGCTCATCCTGCATTGGCACATGGTTGTAATGCTGCTCTAAGCGGAATAAACACAAATAATTACTGCGGCCTTTAAGCAGCGCCAGCTGCAACGGGCTGGCCAACGCTTTGACGACTTTGGGCAAATCACGAAAATACAGCTGTTCCTGCAGGTTTTTTGTACCGGTAGACAACACCACTTTTTTGCCGCTAAGCAGCGCTGGCACTAAATAAGCGTAAGTTTTACCAGTACCGGTGCCGGCTTCTACTACCAGAGCGCCCGGTGTTTCAATAATCTCAGCTACTGCCAGCGCCATTTCAAGCTGGGCGTCGCGGGCGTTAAAGCCGGCAATGTGCGACGCAAGCGCGCCGCCTGGGGCAAAGGCGCTGACAACCTGCTTACGCATAACGGCTCGAATTAGGGAGATAGATCAAAAACACAGCAGAAACCGATAACAATACAAGACGGCTATTATGCCTTATTAGCGGGTAAATTCAGACAAAAATATCCAGATGGCCATCTTTATCCACGTGTTGCTCTTCTTCTGGCGTGGTGTAAGGCGCATCGGGATACTCTTCCTGCTGTGCATCACGTTTGCGTGCCTGTCGGGTTAAAATAAGATACTTTTGCTCGTTTGGCTTAATTGGACTTAAGCGCGCATCTTTAAACACCGGCACCACCTGCTTGGGATCAGGCTCAACCGGCGTGCCAGGTACGCGCTGTACAAAGGGCATAAAAGCATCCATCCGTTTCTCCTGCAATGGTACATAGTGTTATGTACTGTTATCGGCCAACAAAACGTTAACTTAATTTTAGGAGATAGTAATAGCTGCTAAAGTTCCCTTAACCTGGCTTAGCTAAACGGCTGATCTACAGCTCGTGCCGGCTCAGTAAACCAGCGCGGGCCTTGCTCAGTCATATAAAAATGGTCCTCCAGGCGCACGCCAAATTCGCCTGGTAGCACCAGCATCGGCTCATTGCTAAAGCACATACCTTCTGCCAGCGGCAGTTGGTTACCCTCGACCAGATAGGGCCATTCGTGAATATCCAGGCCAATACCATGGCCGGTGCGATGTGGCAGGCCCGGCAACTGATAGCCCGGGCCATAACCCTGCTGCGTAAGATAAGCCCGTGCGGCCCGGTCAACTTCCTGACAAGCCACCCCCAATTGTGCTGCAGCAAAGGCCGCCGCCTGGGCAGTTTTCTCGTGCTGCCATACCTCACGCTGCCGCGCGCTTGGCGTGCCAAACACATAACTGCGGGTAATATCAGACAGATAGCCGTGCAGGCGGCAACCGGTATCAATTAACACCATGTCACCGTCAGCCAGTGCCTTAGGCTTAGCCACACCATGCGGGAAAGCGGTATCGCCGCCAAATAACACGATAACGAAGTAACTGCCCTCTGCAGCCCCCACTTTACGGTGTGCCGAATCAATAAAGGCTTCAACTTCAGCCACGGTAATGCCGCTATATAACATGCTGGCTGTCGCTTTATGCACCGCCAGGGTCATGTCCATCGCCCGCTGCATAATGGCCAGCTCGGCCGCAGATTTAAGCCGCCGGCAAGGTGCGCTAATACCCGCAGCATTGGTAAGCTGCAGAGCAGGGTTAGCAGTTTTTAAGCCATCGGCGATGAAAAACGCCGCACTTTCATCCAGTGCCAATACCGTTTTACCTTGCAGCAACTGCACACATAACTGATACGGGCTTTCGTGCTCTTGCCAGCCATGCAGCTCGCCGGGTAGCAGCAGTAAGGGCGCTATGGTGCCGCGCTCAAATTCAGGAATAACATAATGCAGGCTGCCATCGGCCAGCAGCAAGGCCGCTACCAGCCGCTCACTGGCATACCAGTGTAAACCGGTAAAATAGTATAAATTTGTACCGGCGGTTAACAGCATGGCATCCACCTGTTGCTGCTGCATTAGCTGACAAGCATTAGCCTGACGCTGAGAAAACTCATCCGCCGTGATTGGCACAACGCCAGCGGTCATATCGCTTAGCCGGGCTAATGCGTCTGCAGCGCTTGCGCCACCAATTTGCTTGCTCATGCTTTATCTCCATTTAAATTGGGGAAGTTCTGGTAACACAATGGCCGTAAGAAGCGATCTACTGCCCGGCTGCCTACCGCAGTATAACGGCTGTCGGTAGCCGCCGGAAAGGGCCCGCCATGCTGCATAGCGGCACACACTTCTACGCCCGTTGGCATTTGGGCATAAATTAACCGGCCGCAGTGCACTTCCAGCTCTTGCAATAATGCCTGCATCTTAGCCAACTCTTGCTCTGTCGCATACAGGGTTGCGGTTAACTGCCCTTGCAAGGTGGTGGCCAGCATCTGCAGTTGCGTAGTATCAGCATATTCAATCAATACTGTGGCCGGGCCAAAAATTTCCTGCTGCAAGATGCCATGTTGTAAAAACGCATTAGCAGTCGTCGCAAAAAGTCGCGGCCGGGTATAGCAGGCGCTTTCTTCACCTTGTCCCTCAGCCAGCAAGGCCACAGCTGCGCATTGCCGTAATGCCTGACAGCCGTCGCGGTAGTGCTTGGCAATTTTCGCCGTTAACATGGCGCCCGCCTGCGCCTGGCCAAAGTGCAGCTTAAGCTGGGACTGCAACACCGCGGCCCCCTTAGGCACAAATACCAGCGCCGGCCGGGTGCAAAACTGACCACAGCCGTTAAGCACCGACTGCGCCAATTGCGTAGCAAAGTGTTCACTGTGCTGCGCCAGATAATCTGGCGTAACAAACAACGGGTTTTGCGAGCCAAGCTCACCAAAAAACGGTATTGGCTGTGGCCGTTGCCAAATCAAGCGCTGAAAATGCATGCCCAGCTGCTCAGAGCCGGTAAAGGCTACCGCTTTAATCGCCGGATGGCGCAGCAGTGCCTCTGAAAATGCATGCTGGCGGGCATGCACCAGGCTAAACACCCCAGCTGGCATCGCCGTTTTATCGGCTGCAGAGGCTATGGCTTGTGCCGCCAGCTCAGATGTGGCCGGATGGGCATTATGTGCTTTAACAATTACCGGACAACCGGCGGCCAGTGCCGAGGCGGTGTCGCCGCCTGCCACCGAAAATGCCAGCGGAAAGTTACTGGCAGCAAATACCAGCACCGGCCCCAGCGGCACTTTGCCAAGCCGCAGTGCTGGCCTGGGTAACGGTTGGCGCTCTGGCAACGCCGGCAGGCTGCAATCGTTGGCGGGCGCACGCAGCTCAGTAGCGAACAGGCGTAACTGGTTGCAGGTGCGGCCCAGCTCACTTTGTGCTCTGGCTGGTGCTAATGCAGTCTCCTGCACCATAGTGCTGACAATCTCAGCCTGGCGCTGCTCCAACTCAGTGGCAATTGCATCAAGAAAACCGGCTCTGGCGGCGGCCGTTACATAGCGATAAAGCGCAAAGGCTGCGGTGGCTTGCTCTGTTAAACTATGTAGTTCGGCTTCACCGGCTTCGGCAAAGCACCAGGGCAGCGCCGCGTTTTGCGCCGGATTAAAAGATGTGTTGCTTGCTTCCGGCTGACCACACCAGTGACCGCCGATATAATGTTGACCTGTAATCATAATTACCTCACCAGAAAACCTTCAGCGTAGGGATCGGCATCGTCGATGCGGATCTGGTTAGAACCGTAAACATGGGCCCAGCCTTCAATCGACGGTATTATTGCTGTGCACCCCGCTACCTCTGTTACCGCCTCCACCACACCGCTAAACTGGCTGCCAATAATGCTCTCGTGCACAAAACGCTCACCCTGCTTTAATAAACCACGGGTAAAACGCTGCGCCATACGGGCGCTGGTGCCGGTGCCGCATGGCGAGCGGTCAATAGCGCCGTCACCATAAAACACCGCGTTGGCACCATCAGAGCCCGGCGTTTTTGGTGTGCCGGTCCACAGCACATGGCTAATGCCGCTAATACTGTTATCCAAAGGATGCTGACACTGATAAGCGTTATTAATTGCCTCGCGCAGCAGTGGGCTAAAATGCAGCACCTTATCTGCACTCCAGTGCTCTAACCCCGGGAAATTGGCTTGAGGCTCGACAATGGCGTAAAAATTACCGCCATAAGCGACATCGATAATCAGCTCGCCCAGGCCGGGCACACTAACGCAGGCGTCGGCGATAGCCAGATAAGACGGCACATTGATAAGCTTTACCGCCAGCACTTTGTCGCCCTGCTGTTTATAACTAACGCGAATTTGCCCGGCCGGTACGTCCAGCGTTAGTTCACCCGGAGTTTTTGGGGTTAATAAACCGCTTTCAATTGCCGCAGTAACAGTACCGATAGTGCCATGACCGCACATTGGCAAGCAGCCACTGGTTTCGATAAACAGCACCGAGGCATCAGCATTGTCAGAGCAAGGCGGATACAAAAATGCCCCCGACATCATGGCGTGGCCGCGTGGCTCAAACATCAGGCCTTTGCGGATCCAGTCATGATTGGCGAGAAAATCCAGCCGTTTTTCGCTCATGCTGTCCCCGCGCAATACCGGATGGCCGCTGGTTACCAGCCGCACCGGATTACCACAGGTATGGGCATCGATACAAAAATAGGTTCCTTTTAACACACCGCTTCCCCGCTTTGTTATTGCGCCAGCACAGCGTGATATTTGGCCAGGTCGGGTCGGGTACGCAGCGCCTGTGTTACCACCTGCTCAACATAAGCACGCTCTGCGCCTTCTAGTGCCAACCGCGGCAAACGCACATGCTCACTGCCACGCTCCAGCAGTTGCTCTGCCAGCTTGATGCACTGCACTAAAGTTGGAATGGTATCAAGGCGTAATAGCGGCATAAACCAGCGGTATAGCTCGCGCGCTTCGCTGATGCGCCCGGCCCGGGCTAACTTAAACAGCATCACCGACTCGCGTGGAAACACATTGGTTAAACCGGAGATCCAGCCGGTGGCGCCCAGTAATATGGACTCCAGCGCAATATCATCCACACCGCAAAAAATCTGGAAACGCTCACCAAAACGGCTCTGCAGCTCGGTGATACGCCGGGTATCGGTAGTAGATTCTTTAATGGCGACGATATTCGGCTCTTCTGCCAAAATCGTTGTCATCTCAAGGTTAATATCCACACCATAGCTGACCGGATTGTTGTACAGCATAATCGGCAATTTCGTCGCCCGCGCCACGGTTTGATAGTGCACCAGCACTTCACGGTCTGTGCCGCGATACACCACTGCCGGCAGCAGCATAATGCCATCTACACCAATTTGCTCAGCGGCTTTAATATAGTCGATTGCCTGGCCCGCACTGTGCTCGGTGCAACCGGCAATTACCGGAATGCGCCCGGCCACCGTCTTTACCGTTTGTTGCAGAAACTCGCGCTTCTCCGTGCTGGTAAGTGAGGCATTTTCACCCACGGTACCCAGCGCAATAATGCCGTCGATACCGTCGGCTATTAATTGCTCCAGCATACGGGCGTTTGCCGCATAGTTAATACTGCCATCTTGCTGAAATTGGGTGGAGATTGCCGGATAAACCCCTTGCCAGTTTAGTTGCATTTTTTTTAACCTCTATCATTGATGTTGGATAAAGAATATTGTATACAATCTACATTATCAAGTGATTTTGGAATTTAACTGTGCAACAGCTTTGTATTATCGGTGGCGGTATAGTGGGACTTTGCAACGCATTATTTTTGCAGCAAGCCGGATTTGACGTGCTGTTGCTCGATGCCAACGCCGTTGGTAGCGGTTGCTCTGCTGGCAATGCTGGCCATTTCGCCACAGAACAGGTATTCCCGCTGGCGCAGCCGGCGCTGCTTCGCCAACTGCCAGCCATGCTATTAAATCCGCTGGGGCCTTTGCGCATTCGCAGCGGCTACTTGCTGCAGGCGCTACCCTGGTTTGCCCGTTTTGTCGCCAATATGCGTAAGGACAAGCGCAATGCAAATCAGCAGGCACTAAGCGGTTTAAACCATGCCAGCCTGGCCAGCTGGCAAAAGCTGCTGCATAGCTGTCAGCTTAGCCAACAGATCCAATATCGCGGTGCGCTGCTGGTAACAGAGCGCAGCGACTTAACCGCTTTGCAACAGCAGTATCAGGCTTATCGTGACGCCGGTATTGACGTGCGCTGGTGCAAGCAAAATGAATTACTGCAACTGGAGCCAGCGCTGAGTGCCAAGCTTACTGCCGCGCTGGATTTTACTGAAGTGGCGCACAGCTGCGACCCACTGGCGCTGTGTCAGCAACTTTATCAGCAGTTTTGTCAGCTGGGTGGCCGCTATATGCGCACTGACGTACGTCAGATAATACCAACACCAAAACGGCATCGGCTTATCTGTAGCCATGGCGACATCAACGCTGAGCAGGTCATCATTGCTGCCGGCGCGCACTCAGCACAACTTACGCGGCAATTAGGCTGGCCGGTGCCGCTGGAAGCAGAACGCGGCTATCACCTGATGCTACAAGCTGCAGACCTTAGCCGGCCGGTTAGCTCGCTAGAGCGTAAGTGCATAATGACACCGATGCAGCACGGCCTGCGTGTGGCCGGTACCGCAGAATTTGCCGGTTTGCAGGCTAAACCCGATTATCAGCGCGCCATTGTACTTCAGCAACATGCCGATCAGTTACTGCGCCAGCGCACCGCCGCTGTTAGGCCAGAGGCAGAGGCTGCAGAGCACGTGTTTGCTAACCATACCGTCTGGGCCGGTAACCGGCCATCACTACCCGACTCGTTGCCGGTGCTGGGCTCTTGCCCACGCCATACCGGCATCTATTACAACTTTGGCCATCAGCATCTGGGATTAACCCAGGCCGCATTCAGCGCCGAGCTGCTAACCAGTTGTCTGTTGAAACAAACACCAGCGCTTGATCTGACCCCGTTTCGGATCAATCGCTTCTGAATTTTTTTCCGCCATTTAGCGTGGAATTTTTGCAGCTGTAGGCAAAAACTTTTAACCATAATTAAAATATACAATATACAGGAAGCAACAGCGATGAAACTTAACACAGCAAGAAACATCTCGCCCTCGGTGCTGGCCGTAGCGATGGCACTGGCACTGTCTGCCAGCCCGCTACAGGCACAAGACAACACCACCGGTTTACTAAAAGGCACGATAAGTGCGCAAAACGGCAACCAGCTTGCCGATGTCATTATTACCCTGCGGCATGTGCAGCAAGGTTTTAGCCGCACGGTGCAAACCAATAGCAAAGGCGAGTACGTGCTGCGCGCACTGCCGGTGGGCGAATACAGCGTTAGCGTAAGCCATGCGGGTAAACCAGTAATTGACGGCGAGCGCATTACTATTAGCCTGGGCCAGGCGCTGGTTTACGCGCCAGTACTGGGTAATACCGACAGTATTGAAAAAATTGCCGTATTGGGCTCACGCGCACAGCGCATTGACGTAAGCGATTCTACCGCCGGTCTGACCTTTGATGCCGTGACGCTGGATCAGATGCCAGTTAACACCGGCTTTGAAAATATTGCACTGCTAACCCCGGGGGTGGCGCGCAGCTCTGAATTTAAGGCATCCAGCTTCGGCGGGGCTTCGGCTGCGGAAAATGGCTACTTTTTAAATGGCATGAATATCAGCGCCCTGCGCACCGGTATCGGCTCTATTGACTTGCCATGGGAGGCCATAGCGCAAACCCAGGTAAAAACCGGTGGCATCTCCGCCGAGTATGACCGCTTTATTGGTGGCGTGGTCAATGCAGTATCGAAAACCGGCGGTAACGACAGCCGCTTTGGCGCCGAGCTGCGTTATGATCCAGCCGCGCTGCATTCAGCCCACGGCACGGTGTATAACCCCGGCGGCAGTATCTCTATTAATAACAAAGACTCTGAAGCCGAATTCTATGAGGCTAATGTTTGGGCCAGTGGCGCACTGGTAGAGGATAAACTGTTTGTTTATGCCCTGTTTAACCCGCGCAAATATCAGTCGCAGTATGCGAACAGTGCAGCCACCCAGTTTACCGAATATGAAAAAGAGGATACACGCTGGTTTGTTAATATGGACTGGTACATCAGCGATGACCATGTGGTAACTTTTACCGCTTTGGATAACAGCGCCGATTTACGTTACGACAGCTTTGCTTGGGATCAACAACAGGGCAAAGGCAATGCCCGCGGTGTCACCAAAAGTACCACCGGCGGTACTATGTACTCAGCCCGCTACCAGGGCTTTATAACTGACGATTTCTCGGTATCTGCCACCCTGGGCCGACTGGAAGACTCAGCAGAAACCATTCCAACCAACCGTCTGCCCGGTATTTGGGATTACGTTAATCTGAATGGTCAGCGCTATGGTAACTGGACCACCAGCAATTTGATCAGCGAGAGCTACCAGCGCGATCAATTCCGCCTCGACTTCACTTACCTGTTCTCAGATCACACACTGCAATTTGGTCTGGACAGTGAAAACCTTAGCGTCGATTACCTTGAATTTCAAAACGGTGAAGCCGAAGCACGTGGCTGGTGGGAATATCGTACTTATGTGGCGATACCACGTATTGACCTGGATGCCGGCACTTATGTTATGCGGCGTCAACGCGATACCGGCGGCAAAACCGAAGTCAATTCACTGGCGTTTTATCTGCAGGACAGCTGGCAAATTAACGACAATCTGGTGTTAAACGCCGGCCTGCGTTATAGCAGCTTTGAAAACACTGCCACCACCGGTCAAACCTACGTTGAGCTGGATGACCAGTTAGCGCCCAGAGCGCAGCTGATCTGGGATCCAAGCGGCAATGGTGACAGCAAAGTGTTTGCTACTTTTGGCCGCTATTTCCAGCCGGTGTCGGCTAATATGAATATTAAGCAAGCCAGTGGTCAGCGTGATGTGTACAACTACTATCTGCCGGATCAGTTAAACAGCGATGGCAGCCTGGTGTTAGGTGCAGATGGCGCACCCAGCCACGGTGCGCTGGTAGCCACCAACGTAGTACAAAGCGGTGCGGTAGATGTTGAGCGCATTGCTGCCGACAACCTGGGGCCGATGTATTCTGACGAGTTTACCCTGGGCTATGAAACCCAGCTGAATGATAGCGTCAAAGGCGGTATACGCTTTGTCTATCGTAACCTTAAGCAATCAATAGAAGACAGCGACTTAGGCCCGGTAGTAGCACAGTGGCTGGAGCAAAATAATATTGCCAACAATGCCAACGAATACTACTTCTACACGCTGATTAATCCGGGTAACGACGTTACTTTTCACTACGATTTTGATTTAGATGGCGTAAAAGAAACAGTAGCTTTGTCTGCAGCAGATTTACGCCTGCCCAAACCCGAGCGTAAATATCTGGCCTGGGAGTTTACCCTGGATGGTAAACCGACTGACAACTTGCAGCTGTGGTTCTCTTACGTCTGGTCGCATAACTGGGGTATGACGGAGGGGCTGGTGCGTACCGATAATGGCCAGGCCGATCCGGGTTGGACCACCTCATACGACTACGCCGACTTAATGGACCATGCCGCTGGCAACCTGCCCAATGATCATCGCCATGCCTTTAAACTCAGTGGTGTATATGACATCAGCGACAACTGGGCGCTGGGCTTTGTTGCCCGTGCTACCTCAGGTGCGCCGCTGAACAAGTTCAGTATTCACCCCACCGGAGTCGACACCTGTGCCGAGCCCAGCTTGTGGGCCGATTGGTGTGCCAGCCAGTGGTACGATGAAAGCTCATTCTACGACTGGGACGGCACGCCAGCACCGCGCGGCTCTGCCGGCCGGCTTGACTGGTTGTACGAGTTTGACCTGAGCCTAACCTACCAGCGGCAGTTGGCTGACGGTGATTTCTCGGTTAAAGCCACGGTGTTTAATCTGTTTAACTTTGACACACCGCTCAGCGTAAATCAGGTGGCGCAAATCACGCAAACCGATAACAGCTTTGCTGCCAATCCGGATTGGAATACCGCCACCGGTCTGCAAAGTAACCGCACCGTGTCGTTAGTCGTGCGCTACCAGTTCTAATCACAGCGCTGATATCTCTGATTATAGGCGGGACAGCTGCAATAGCTGGTCCCGCCTTGTCCATCATCTAATTGATTTATCCGGACGTTGTTATCATGCAAAAAAACTCAACTGACTGCTTTGGTCATCCCAAAGGCTTATTTTTACTGTTTAGTACCGAAATGTGGGAGCGTTTTTCTTATTACGCTATGCGTGCTTTGCTGGTGCTGTATCTGGTCGATCAGCTGCAGGCGCAGGGCGGCGGCCTGGGCTGGGATCATGCCAGTGCGCTGCAACTGTATGGCACTTTTACCATGCTGGTGTATGTGACGCCGCTAATCGGCGGCTGGCTGGCCGATAACTGGCTGGGGCAGCGCAATGCAATACTGGCCGGCGCTGTACTGATGGCATTGGGCCAATTTTGTCTGGCGCTACCGCATAGCTGGTTTGCCTCGCCGTTGCCGGCTTTTTACAGCGGCCTGGCTTTGTTGGTGCTGGGTAATGGCTTATTTAAGCCAAATATTTCTACCATGGTCGGTGATTTGTACAGCGCTAATGATAAACGCCGCGACAGCGCCTTCACGATATTTTATCTGGGCATTAATGCCGGTATGTTTTTGGCCGGTATTGCGGTTGGCATAACCATTGATGCCTTTGGTTATCAGCAAGATGGCCAGCTGGTGCGCAACTATCAGGCCGGCTTTTTGCTAGCCGGTATCGGCATGCTGCTGGCACTGCTGCTGCAACTTAGCCTGGCCAAGCGCTTGCTGGGCAATATCGGTACCGAGCCAGCAGCGCGCAAAGCCCGGCGCTTGCAACCCCAGCTGCCCACCACGCTAACTAAAGCAGAAATTGACCGGCTAAAGGTATTACTGATCATGGGACTTTTTACCATTATTTTCTGGGCCGGCTTTGAACAGGCCGGCGGCCTGATGAATATCTATGCCGATCGCTTTACCGAACGCAACATCGGCAGCTGGCAAATTAACCCCACTTACTTTCAGTCACTTAACCCGCTGTTTATTCTCATTTTTGCGCCACTGCTGGCCGTGTTGTGGATAAAGCTGGGTAAACGCGAGCCGAATTCGCCACTTAAGTTTGCCCTGGGGCTACTGCTACTGGGTATCGGCTTTTTATTTATGGTTGGCGCCAGTTTGCAATACAGCGCGCATCTTGGCGGTGATAGCAAAGCCAGCCTGTGGTGGCTGGTGTGCGCTTATCTGTTTTTTACCCTGGGCGAGCTTTGCCTGTCGCCAATTGGCTTAGCGCTGGTATGCCGGCTGGCACCGCTTAGGGTAGCATCGCTGCTGATGGGCGCCTGGTATCTGTTTTTAGCTGCGGCCAATAAACTGGCTGGTCTGATTGGTGCCCTGCTGGATAGCGGCGACGTTGATAATGAACAGCAAATGGTGGCCAATGCCTTAGCTATTTTCAGTGGTTTTAGCCTGACAGCGATATTGGCGGCCATACTATTGTATTTTCTGGCCGACAAGCTGGTGTACTGGATGCACGGTAAAGGCTGAAGATTAACCCGGCGCGCTAATTTTCGCTGTGCTAAAGAGCGTCGGGTTAATTTGTTCAGTTAGTGCTAATGTGGAAAAACGCTGGTGGTGTTTGCTCAAGTAAATGGCGGACAAAATAGTCCCAGCGCCGGCGGGTAAAATAGCTATCTTCACGTAAATCGTGGTCTTTGTTGGCCAGCACCAGCAAATCCACGTCGCGGTTGGCTGCCTGAATGGCTGCCGCCAGCCGGAAACTGTTGGCCGGATTAACATTATTATCTAAATCCCCCGTGGCTAATAACAGCTTGCCGCTTAACTGATGCGCCAGCGTCATATTGCTATTGCTGTCGTAGTGCGAGCCCTCTGCTGGCATGCCCATCCACATTTCCGGCCACCAGGCTTTTGACATACGGTGATCATGATTACCGGCAGAAGATACGGCTACCTTGTAAAAATCACCATATTTTAGCAACGCCCTGGCCGCATCATAGCCACCGGCCGAGTGGCCGTAAGCGCCTACCCGGCTTAGATCAAGATAAGGCCGCTTGGCTGCCAGTTGCTGCAAGCCAGTGATATAGTCCGGCCCACCGATATCACCGAGATTTTTATAACTGTGCAGGTGAAAAGCCCGCGAGCGATGTGCCGTACCGAGCGGATCTAAGTTCAGCACCACAAACCCCAACTGGGCAATCGGCGTTTCTGTATTGGCAAAACCACGGGAGAAGCGCTTGGCACTAACGATAGTGTGTGGCCCGGCATACATATGCTGCACCACCGCATAGCGCTTGGTTGGGTCAAAATTAACCGGTTTGTACAGCAGGCCATACAGCGCTGTTTTGCCATCGCGTGCCAATACGTTAAACGGCTCTGGCGGTTGCCAGCCCGTGGCGCGCAGTGCGCTGTCATCGGCTACCGCCAAAGTTTGTAACACAGCGCCATCGAGGCTCTGTCTAATGCTACTGACGGTGGGCAAATCAACGCGGGAATAACTATCATAAAAATGCTGCCAGTCTGGCGCCAGGCTTACCTGATGATCAGCATATTCTGGTGTAAGCAAAGTTAACCCGCTGCCATCCAGATTAATGCGGTACAGGTAGCGAAAGTACGGATCGCCGGGCTCGCGACCCGACGCGGAGAAATACAGCTGTTGCTTGCTGTGGTCGATGCCGTGCAGCTGGCGCACGACAAAATCGCCTTGAGTCACCTGACGTATATCGTCATTTTGCTGTTGTAAATATAGGTGGTTCCAACCATCGCGCTCAGAGCTGAAAATAAATTGCTCAGAGTCCAGCCAGGCAATGTCGTGTTTAGCATAATCGAGAAACTGCTCGCTGCGCTCCTGCCATTTAATCGTTGCCACCCCAGCAGGACTAATTTGCCATAATGTCAGCGCCCGCATGCCGCGGTCGCGAGCTACCAGATAAAAAAAGCCGTCGTCATGCCAGCTGACATCGCCCCAGTTTTGCGTGGTTTCAAGCGGCGGCAGCTGCGTCATGCTTAGTTTGCCGCTATGCGCATCAACAATCGCCAGTTGATAATGCGAGCGCTGATCATTACCCGGTAAAGCGCGTTTATAAGAGTGCAACACTGCGCTGTGGCCCTGATCTGGCAGGTTTTGCAGCATATGTAGCGTTGGCATAGTGCGCCTGTCCAGCACAAAGGTGGCGGCGTAGCGGCTATCACCTGACCAGACAAACTGCGTACTGCGTTTGGGCGCTACCGCCGCGCCATTAATCTGGTCCAGCTGATACCAGTCATTCAGCTCGCCCCAGGCATAATCGCCACTGCCATCTGTGGTCAGTTGCTGCATGCGGCCAGTGCTAAGTTCAGTTAATTGCAGATTATGCGCCACACTATCCAGCTGCCAGCGCTTATCCGGTGAGGTTACAGCGCCCTGCTGTGCCAGTTGCTGACACTGATATTGCCCCTGTTGTTGCGGCGTCGATAGCCCTAGCTGACACTGCCAGCTTTGTTGTTGGTACTGTAATTTTGCGTGCCAGTTGTTATCGCTGCGGTTAAGCCGCAGTTGTAAGTTGTCAGTATCCAGCGCGGCCGTCGCTCCCAGCGCGCGCGCCAATTTAGTTATATCTAATTGCTGCGGCGTTTGCTGCAAGCTGTCGGCAAAGTAAAACCGGCGGCCATCGGCTTCTTGCCGGCTAAACCAGTAACCTTGCTGTTGCCAGTAAAACGGCAGCTCGGCGTTTAGCACTAACGGCCGCACTTTAGGGTAAAAAAACTGCTGTGCTTTAGCATAAGCTAATGGCATTGCAGGCAATTCTGTAGCTGCCGCCGGCATGAACCATAGGGCGGCGCTAAGTAGCAGATAACGAGCAGACATACTATTTCCTCTTCAGACATCGACGCTGCAGCATAGCAATCAGAGTAAGTGTATACAATATCCAATTTCATTTAATCTGTTTGTTCCTTATTTACCTTATGTCAAAACGCTATTTACCTCATGGTTTTAAATTCTAATCAAACTATATATTATATTGTATACAATATTTTTTATGCTAAGTTAGGTCGGCCACTTATGGCAAATAACTATAACGACTTCACCAGAAGGAACAAAAACAAATGAAAACAAACACTTTGCTGCTTAGCCTGCTATTTGGCAGCAGCGCCTTACTGGCCGCCGAGCCAGCCTCACCTTCCCATCCGGGTATGCTGGCACAGGATTTACAACATGGCCACGAGCATAATGCCATGCAGCACAGCCCCAAACCGCCCAGGCTGGTATCACCGCATGAGTTTGAAAAAATACAGGCCAAACTGTATGCCGAGCGTAACCAACTACCATTGCCCTCACACCTGGTGCCTGATGCCGACAAGGCTATGCATTTAGCCAACAGGCAGCAACTGATGCAGCAAAGTAGCTGCACCTCGCCTGCTACTCTGCTGCCTCTAACTGGTGCAGAGTTAGTCAGCGCCATTGAAGGCGCCAGCCTAACCAGTTGCTTATACGGGCTGTACGATAATGCGTTATTAGGTAGCGCGCATTTTAGCGATGCAAAAATTCTTACTGTGGTGCAGGCAATTAGCAACCTTATGGCCAGCTTTGATGGCTCAGATGCCACTGGTGCGGCCGAATTAGAAAAACTGGTCAGCTACCTGCGTGCGATGCACTGGGTAGAAGCTGGCAGCAACCGCCAGTTTAGCGCCGCGTATCTGAGCACCTTACAGCAGGCTTTTGACCAATATTTTGCCGGCAGCCACTTTGTCCGCTTTGACGGTAACGTATCGCGCAACTTTATGCTGCGCTACGAAATGCTGATCCTGGTGAACAGTTCCGGTACTGATGCACTGCGCTACTTAGCCCGCTTTAGTCAGGCGCTAAAAGGTTATAGCACTAGCGTATCACGCAGTGATAATTGGGGCGTGGCGTATGAAGAAAACGGCCTGACGCAGGTGTTAACACATTACTTTAATGCCACTAATAACGGCAGCGCAGCACTGCAGCAACTGTTGGTTAGCGAGCCGCAAATTATTAGCAACCTGCGTGACTTTGTCCTTACCGACGGCCTGTGGCTGGTTGGCCACACGCGTGAGTATCAATGGTCTGATGCGGTTACTGAACTGGGCCGGTTGCTGAAGTTTGGTGGCGCTATAGCCCAGCAGGTACGTCCGGCAATGCAGACTATTCTTAGCACGTATCAGTTTAATGGTAACGGCTCTAATGGCTGGGTAATTGCCCAGGGCATGGTAAAACTGTACGACAGCGGCAATTGCCAGCTGTATGGCGATGCCTGTGAATTTGACCTGGAAAGCACCGTACTTAGCGGCCAGCATACCTGTGGTGATACTTTGAAACTGCGCTATCAGCAGCCCATAGCAGCCAACAACTTACAGCAAATTTGTAGCGATCTGGCTGTGCAGGAACAAAGCTTCCATGCCCAGTTTGGCAACAGCAGCCCAGTCGCCAACGACAATAATACCGCACTGGAAATGGTGATATTCAGCTCGTCCGCTGATTATCAAAACTACGCTGGTACCTTTTTCAATATCGACACCAATAATGGCGGCATGTACCTGGAAGGCACGCCATCTGATCCAAACAATCAGGCGCGCTTTATTGCCTATCAAGCCACCTGGTTACAGCCGGAATTTGTGGTGTGGAATTTAGAACACGAATATGTACATTATCTGGATGGCCGCTTTAACCAATGGGGCAGCTTTAGCGATCAGCCGACAAACTTGGTCTGGTGGGGCGAAGGCCTGGCCGAATATTCCTCCAAGGGATCGGACAACCCTACTGCATTAGCGGTGGCAGCTGATAAAACCTACCAGTTAAGTGAGCTGTTTCAAACCACCTATGCCAATAGCAACACCGCACGCACTTACTATTGGGGTTATTTAGCCACCCGCTTTATGTTTGAACGCCAGCGTCAGCTTATCGACACTGAATTATTGCCCAGCATGCGCGCCGCTAAGTATGTTATTTCCGACGCGCCCTGTAGCTTTGACTGGGGCTGGCAGAGCAAGAACGACGCTATTGCCAATAATTGGAGCTGGCTGTATGACGACAGCGAGTGGAGTGAAGGCAACTGGGTCTGGACCTGCGGCCAGATTAACGATGGCGACACCCCCCAACTGCCGGATTACACGCCTTATGCTGAAATTATTGCCGCCTGGGGCAATCAGTTTGATGCCGAGTTTCATCAATGGCTGGACTGCATCGTTGCCAATGACGACTGTAGCAACAACACTAACCCGGTAACAGCACTGCAAAATGGCGTGCCGGTAACGGTGAGTGGTGCGCGGGATTCAGAGCAACACTACCGCATCGCGCTGCCGGAAAACGCCTATGATCTGAGTATTACAACAACAGGCGGCAGCGGAGATCTTGACTTGTATGTGCGCCAGCAATTGGCCGCCAGCCTGACAGAATGGGACTTCCGACCTTACGCTATCGGCAACCGTGAACGGGTTAACGTATTGCAGCCGCAACAACCGGATTGGTTTGTTATGTTGCATGGCTACCGCCAGTTTACTGATGCCAACCTAACCGCCAGCTGGAAGCTGGGTAACTTAACCTCGTTGCAGCAATGGCCGGCACTTAGCAGCAATTACGCACTGTACCAGTGGGTGTATGTGCCGCCGCATGCCAAAGCCTTATATTTTACCCTGAGTAACGGCACCGGTGATGCCCAGCTGTACGTAAAACGCCAGGGCTGGCCAACGCCAGGCAACTATGATGGCGCATCCAGCATTTCGCGCGGTACCACACAAAAAATTCATCTGCCTAATATCGTCCCAGGCAGCTATTACCATATTATGGTTAATACCTTAGAAGGCTTTAACAATGTTGATTTGAAAGTGTTTATCGTAGAGTAGCGCTATAAAAAAACGGGCAGCCTGGCTGCCCGTTTTAGTATCGTAGCTATAACAGTGCTGCGCTAATTTGTATCCAGCTTGGTTACCAGCTGTTTTATCTCTGCGGCCGCCCCCAGAATATGCTGTTTCAGCAGTTTGCAGGCGGCGTCGGTTTTTTTCTGCCTGACCAGCTGTAATAAATTACTGTGCTCCGGTTCAGCTTTTTTTACTCCACCAGCCAGCATTAAATGCACACGGATATAACGGTCAGAATTGCTGTTCAGGTTTTGTACCATTTCAAACGTGAGTGGTCGCTTGGCTGCACGGTATAAGCTCATATGAAAACGACTATTTAGCTCGCTCCAGCTACCTGAGGTATCAGCCGCCTGATAGGCGGTACTCATCTGCTGCAATAACAGCTCACTTTGTGCCAGCTCGGCTTCAGTAAGGTTAGGGATCGCCATACGTAGCAACTCGCACTCCAGCAAGGCACGCAGTTCAAATAATTCAGTAACCTGCTCTGCCGATAGCTTGGTGGCAGTAGCGCCTTTATGCGCTTCAAATTCAACCAGGCCCTCGGCTTCCAGCTGCAGCAGTGCTTCGCGCACTGGAATACGGCTCACTTTTAATTCATCGGCCAAAGCCGCCTGACGCAGTGGCTCACCGGCTTTAATAGCACCGGTAAGAATTTTTTCCCGGATCGCTTCCACGACCACCTGGGTGCGGGTTTTATATTCAACAACCATTACAGTGCCTGCTTTTGCATTAACATGGTATGCAGTATATCAAATACATTTATTGCTGCAGCAATAACTTAGCCATGCGGTATAAACGTCACTTGCGGCAAAGCGCATATTTGGATATTGTATACAAAAATAGCCAAAGGCAAAACCATGCGCTTAAGCAAACTACGCCAGATGATGGCCAAGCTGGACTACCAAGCCCTGCTGCTGACTGAACCACTGAATATCCGCTACCTGTCAGGTTTTAGTGGCAGCTCCGCCAGCCTGCTTATTACCGCAGAGCAGCAATTTTTGCTAACAGATTATCGCTACACAGAGCAGGCGCAGACAGAATGCGCCAGTTTTACTATTATCTGCCGCGACCGCTCGGCGCAAAGCCTTGGTCAATGCATTGCGCAGCTGTTAGCGCCACTGCCTATCAATCGATTACAGCTGGAATATGCCCATCTGAGTGTCGAGCTATATCGGCAATTACAGCATGAGTTACCGCTTACGTTAAGCCCGGCCGCTAATCTGACCGAGCAATTACGTGCCTGCAAAGACCCACAGGAGCTAAAGTGCCTGTGCCAGGCAGCGAGCATTGCCGACAACGCCCTCGCCTGGTTACTGCCGCAACTACAGCTGGGCATGACGGAGCGCGAAGCCGCAGACTTACTACAACACAAAATTTATGCGTTGGGCGCAGATGAACTGGCTTTCCCTACCATACTGCTGTCTGGTGCACGTAGCGCCTTACCCCATGGCAAACCCGGTCAGCGCCGCTTCGAGCGCGGCGATTGGATCCTGCTGGATTTTGGCGCCCGCGTTGAAGGCTATCGCTCTGATATGACCCGCACTGTGGTGCTGGGTCAGGCCAGTGCTGAACAGCAGCAATTTTATCAAACTGTATTTAACGCCCAGCAGGCAGCGCTGGCGGCGGTAAAGCCCGGTATCACTGGCCATCAATTAGATCAGATAGCGCAGCAGGTACTTAGCGCCTCACCTTATGCGGCTTATGTTGGTGAAGGTTTAGGCCACGGCGTTGGCCTGGCGCTGCACGAATATCCGTTAATGCGCCGCGGCTGTGATGTGGTATTGCAGCCGGGTATGGTAATAACCATTGAACCTGGCTTGTATAAACCCGGTTTTGGCGGCGTGCGGATTGAAGATGATATTGTGTTAACCCATGATGGCTACGAGTTACTAACTCACAGCCCAAGGCAACTGCAACAACTACCAACCTGAATTGCATTGACTATACAAGTTGAGCATTTTTCATACCGTAACTAACTAAAGCCAGACACTAACAGCAAAATTAATTTTTCAGACAAACAGCACAGATTAACAACAATTATAACAAATTCAATTACTTAACAATTTTACGCACTTGAATGCCAGCTAAATTTACACTTGCAGTTTAAACACGCAACGATTAAGTTGTATAACATCTTAATAAGCAAGAATTGCGAAATGAAAACTGGCACTGTACTACACCATCATAGCGACTAGCCGTCCGGAATTTTCGGAGGGCTGTTTTCTGGCGCTCCGGTGGTACAGCAACAAAAACCCCGAGCCCAGGCCCGGGGTTTTTGTTTATTCGCATTACACATTTTAATTATCGTCACGGAGACTATTATGAGTCCGGCAACAGAATCTAAACGCTTACGTATCGCCATGCAGAAATCCGGCCGTTTATCGGTCGACTCCCAAGCCCTGTTCGCCAGCTGCGGCCTAAAAATCAACTTGCGCGAGCAGCGCCTTATCGCCCATGTCGAGAATATGGATATTGACATTTTGCGCGTGCGTGATGACGACATACCGGGCTTGGTGATGGATGGCGTCTGTGATTTGGGCATCGTTGGTGAAAACGTGCTGGAAGAAGAATCACTGCAGCGCAAGCTGGACAACGACAGCTTTGATTACACGGTATTAAAACGGCTGGACTTTGGCGGCTGCCGCTTGTCGATTGCCGTACCGCAGGAAGAGGACTACAGCGGTATTGCCTCGCTGGACGGCAAAACCATTGCCACCACCTACCCGCGCTTGCTGGCGCGTTATTTAAAAGAGCAAGGTGTCAGTGCCCGTATTGTTAATTTAAAAGGCTCGGTTGAAGTAGCGCCCCGTGCCGGCCTGGCCGATGCGATCTGTGATTTAGTCTCTACCGGCGCAACTTTAGAAGCCAATGGCTTAAAAGAAGTTGATGTAATATACCGCAGCAAAGCGGTACTTATTCAGCGCAAAGGCTTAAGCGATGAGCGCCAGCTTAAGCTGATTAATAAGCTGATGCCGCGCATTAATGGCGTGATGCAAGCCAATGAAAGCAAATACATTATGCTGCACGCACCACGCGCCCGCTTAGATGAAGTGATTGCACTGCTGCCGGGCGCTGAAAACCCCACCATGCTGCCGTTGGCCGGGAATAATGACATGGTGGCCATTCACGTGGTCAGCAGTGAAACGCTGTTTTGGGAAACCATGGAGCAATTAAAAGCCCTGGGCGCCAGCTCAATTTTGGTACTGCCAATTGAAAAGATGATGGAGTAGCTATGAGCCGGGTATTTGATTGGTCGCAGTTATCCGCCACTGAGCAACAAGCGGCATTGGCGCGGCCTGAGCTTGCCGACTCTGCCGTTTTAGGTGAGCAAGTACGGGCCATTATTAATACTGTGCGTCAGCAAGGCGATGCAGCCCTTGTTGCTTTTAGTAAGCAGTTTGATGGCTTAACAGCTAACCCACTGCGTTTAAGTGTGCAGACTAAAATGGCACAGTTAAATAAGCTTTTGCCCGAACGTAAAGCCGCCATTGAGTTGGCGTATGACAATATCCGTAAATTCCATGCTGCCCAGTTACCACGCGATATCGAAGTGGAAACCAGCGCCGGTGTTATGTGCCAGCTAAAAAGTCGCGCCATTGCCGCAGTAGGCTTGTATATCCCGGGCGGCAGTGCGCCTTTGCCGTCCACCGTGCTGATGCTGGGCGTACCAGCGCAGTTAGCCGGTTGCGAGCGTATTGTGTTGGTTACGCCGCCGGGTAAACCGGAAGCCGGTGATATTGCAGCAGAAATTCTGTACGCAGCAGAGCTGTGTGGTATTAACGAGATTTACACCATCGGCGGAGCACAGGCTATTGCTGCGCTGGCCTATGGCACGCAAACTATTGCCAAAGTGGATAAAATATTTGGCCCCGGCAACCGCTATGTCACCGAAGCCAAACAGCAGGTGAGCCAGGATGCCAAGGGCGCGCAAATTGATATGCCGGCTGGGCCGTCTGAAGTACTGGTGCTGGCAGATAACAGCGCCAACCCGGCGTTTGTTGCCGCAGACTTGTTATCGCAAGCCGAGCACGGCCCCGACTCTCAGGTCATTTTAGTCAGCGACAGCGCAGCGTTAATAGACGCCGTGCAGGCTGAGGTCGTCAGCCAATTAGCCCGGTTACCCCGTAAAGACATCGCCTCGGCCGCACTGAGCCACAGCCGTTATATTTTAACCGCCGATTTAGCCCAGGCGGTAGCGGTAACCAATGCCTATGCACCAGAGCACTTAATTGTGCAAACTGCTGTAGATGATGAGCTTACTGAGCAATTTAACAGTGCAGCCAGTATCTTTGTCGGTAAATGGACGCCGGAGTCGGCCGGCGATTACGCCAGCGGCACAAACCATGTGTTACCGACTTATGGCTACAGCAAAACCGTGTCGAGTTTGTCACTGGCCGATTTTTACCGCCGCTTCACGGTGCAAAAATTAACGGCGCAAGGCATGCGCAATATTGGCCCGGCCATCGTCACGCTGGCTGAAGCGGAAAGCTTAGATGCGCACGCCAATGCAGTGCGCTTGCGTCTGGCTGAACTGAATAATAGCAATTAGGGTTGAATAAACATGTCTGATAAAAATCCTACTGGCGTAGCTAACTTAGCCAGACAAATCGTCAAAGATCTGGTGCCTTACGCATCAGCACGCAGCAGCATGAGTGGCGGCGCGGTGTGGCTTAACGCCAATGAAAACGCGCTGGCACCAAGCTATCAATTAGACGGCACTTTTAACCGCTATCCGTCCTGCCAACCTAAGGCGGTAATTAATGGCTATGCCGCCTATGCAGGTGTAAACCCGGAGCAGGTGCTGGTCAGCCGCGGCGCCGATGAAGGCATTGAGCTTTTGATCCGCAGCTTTTGTGAGCCTAAGCAAGACAGCATTACTATTTGCCCGCCGACTTACGGCATGTATGCGATTAGCGCTGAAAGTAACCAAACCCTAGTGAATAAAGTGCTGTTAATTAACAATGAGCAGCTGGATTTGGCCGGCATTTTTGCTACTAATCCAAAACTGGTGTTTATTTGCAGCCCGAATAACCCGACCGGTGATTTGATCCCGCGTGAGCAAATTATCGCTGTGCTTGAGCACTTTGCCGCTAAAGCATTAGTAGTAGTGGACGAAGCCTATATCGAGTTTGCGCCCCAGGCATCGGTAGTAGACTTACTGAGCCACTATCCACATTTAGTTATCCTGCGAACCCTGTCTAAAGCCTTTGGCCTCGCCGGTTTACGCTGTGGCTTTACGCTGGCCTCAGTCGATGTGATTAACGCACTGAAAAAAATGATAGCGCCCTACCCGATTGCCGAGCCGGTGGCGCAAATTGCTGCCCAGGCGTTATCTAACGCAGGCATAGCGCAAATGCAGCAAAGCGTGGCGACAATTAATCAGCTACGCGATGACTTTATCAGCTTTGCCAAAAGCCAAAGCGGCATTAACAAAGTCTGGCCCAGCAACGCCAACTATGTGCTGCTGCAGGTAGACAACGCCGCCGACTGCGTCAGCGCGCTAATTAACGCCGATATTTTAATCCGCAATCAGTCCAGCCAGCTGGGTTTATCGCAAGTGGTGCGGGTGTCGGTTGGCACCGCAGATGAAATGCAACGCTTACAGCAGGCGATGCAGCAATATTTTTTAAATAACGAAGCAACTAAGAGAGCACGCGCATGAGTGGCCAGCCTATTTTATTTATCGACCGCGACGGCACCATGGTAGAAGAGCCGCCAATTGACAAGCAGCTGGATAGCCTGGAAAAGCTGGCTTATGAGCCGGGCTTAGTGCCGGCCTTATTAAAGCTACAAGCTGCCGGCTACCGTTTAGTGATGGTAACCAATCAGGATGGTTTAGGTACTAGTAGCTTCCCGCGCGATACCTTTGATGCACCGCAGAACAAAATGATGCAGCTGTTGACCTCGCAAGGCATTAACTTTGATGACGTATTGATTTGCCCGCACTTTGACAGTGACAACTGCAGTTGCCGCAAGCCGAAACTTGGCTTGGTAAAAGACTATCTGCAACAGGGTAAAATCGACTTTACCAATTCTTACGTGATTGGCGACAGGTTAACTGATGTGCAGCTAGCCGAGAATATGGGGCTGCCGGCATTTCAATATAACCGCGACACGCTGGGCTGGCAGGATATTACCAAGCAGCTGCTAAGCCGCGGCCGCAAAGCCACCGTGCGCCGTACCACCCGTGAAACTGACATTGAGATCAGCGTTGATCTGGATAACAGCGGCAATAACTTTTTTGGCACCGGTGTGGGCTTTTTTGACCACATGCTGGAGCAAATTGCCACCCACGGCGGCTTTTCACTGCAGGTAAAAGTTACCGGCGATTATCACATTGACGATCACCACAGTGTTGAAGACACCGCACTGGCGCTGGGCCAGGCATTAAAGCAGGCACTGGGCAACAAACGTGGCATTAACCGTTTTGGTTTTGTGTTGCCGATGGATGAATGCCGCGCCGAGTGTGTACTGGATTTATCCGGCCGGCCGTTATTTGTGTTTAACGGCGAGCTGGGCGACGGCGCTGTAGGTGGTTTAACCCTGGAAATGGTGCCGCACTTTTTCCGCTCGTTAAGCGATGCCATGCTGATGTCACTGCACTTAAGCATTACCGAAGGCAATAAGCACCACAAGGTAGAGGGCCTGTTTAAAGCCTTTGGCCGTGCGCTGCGCCAGGCGATTACCGTATCGGGCGAGGCGCTGCCAAGCTCAAAAGGAGTACTTTAATGCAACTGGTCATTGTTGATACCGGCTGCGCCAATATCAGCTCGGTGTATTTTGCCTTTAAACGCTTAGGTATTGAGGCCACGATTAGCCGTGATGCCAAAGTGATTAAAGCCGCCGACAAAGTGCTGCTGCCGGGCGTGGGTACTGCGCACAATGCCATGGCCAAGCTTGAGCAAGCAGAGCTGATTGACACCCTGCAAGGCTTGCAGCAACCGCTATTAGGCATCTGCTTAGGTATGCAAATGCTCACCAGCCACAGCATGGAAGGCGATGTTGGCTGTTTAAACCTTATTCCGGGCGAAGTACTGCCAATGCAAAGCGCTGGCCTGCGTTTACCACATATGGGCTGGAACACATTGCACAGCATCAGTGAACACCCGTTAATGCGCGGTTTTTCTGTCACAGACTATGTGTATTTTGTCCACAGCTTTGCTGTTGCAGCGGGAGCGCACGCACTGGCGCAATGTCACTACGGCAGCGATTTTGCCGCGGTTATTGGTAAAGATAATGTCGCCGGCGCACAGTTTCACCCTGAGCGCTCGGGTAAAACCGGCGCGCGTTTATTGCAAAACTTTCTGGAGTGGCAGCTATGATTATCCCCGCCATTGATTTAATTGACGGCACTGTGGTGCGACTGTATCAGGGCCGTTACGACAACACTACCGAATACGATTTCAGCCCGCTTGGCCTGCGTAATCAGTACGCCGGTGCAGGTGCCGACTGGCTGCATATTGTCGATTTGTCCGGCGCCAAAGATGCCACTAAACGCCAGTTAACATTACTAACTGAGCTGATGAGCGCGGCACCGCTGCATATTCAGGTTGGCGGCGGTGTGCGCTCTGAGCAAGATGTAAAAGACTTACTCGACGCCGGTGCTGGCCGTGTGGTTATTGGCAGTTTAGCCATTCGCCAACGCGAACTGGTGCAAGGCTGGGTGCGCAAATACGGCGGCGAGCAAATCGTGTTGGCGCTGGATGTAGCCATAAACGACAATGGCGAGAAAACCCTGCCCTCGCATGGCTGGATTGAGCAATCCAATATTACCCTGGAGCAGGTGCTGGATGGCTATATCGCCGCCGGCGCTCAGCATGTGTTATGTACCGACATCAGTAAAGACGGCACCTTAACTGGCTCTAATGTGCAGCTGTATAAAGAGCTGGCAGCAAACTACCCGCAAATTCAGTGGCAGGCCTCTGGCGGCATTGGCAAGCTGGACGATATTCGCGCCTTAATTGGCAGCGGCGTCGCCGGGGTCATTCTGGGTCGCTCCTTGCTTGAAGGTAAATTTACGCTGGAGGAGGCCATAGCATGCTGGCAAAACGGTTAATTCCCTGCCTGGATGTACGCGATGGCAAAGTGGTTAAAGGCGTACAATTTCGTAACCATGAGATTATCGGTGATATAGTACCGCTGGCGCAGCGCTATGCTGAGGCTGGCGCTGACGAACTGGTGTTTTATGATATTACCGCCTCCAGCGATGGTCGCGTAGTGGATAAAAGCTGGGTTAAACGCATTGCCGAAGTGATCGATATTCCGTTTTGCGTCGCCGGTGGCATAAAAACCGTAGCCGATGCTGGTAAAATTTTGGAGATGGGCGCTGATAAAATTTCAGTCAACAGCCCTGCGCTATCAAGACCAGAGCTGATCAACGAGCTGAATCATAATTTTGGCCAGCAATGTGTAGTTATTGGCATAGACAGTTTTTTTGATGTCGCCTCAGGCCAGTATCAGGTATACCAGTTTACCGGCGATGAAAGCTGCACAAAAAAAACCCAATGGCTTACCCGTGATTGGGTAGCAGAAGTGCTAAGCCGTGGCGCCGGTGAAATTGTGCTTAACTGCATGAATCAGGATGGCGTGCGCCAGGGTTATGATATCGCGCAGCTAAAAAGCATCCGCGATATTTGTACTGTGCCGTTAATCGCCAGCGGCGGCGCCGGCACTATGCAACATTTTAGCGATGTGTTTAACCAAGCCGATGTGGATGGCGCCCTTGCTGCCAGTGTGTTTCACAAAGGCATTATTGAAATAGCGGCGCTTAAAGCCAAGCTGATTGCCGATGGCATCAGCATCCGGCCGTAAAAGCAGAAACGGAGATTCGAACACGCAATCGCTGCGTACATTTTTGCTGTGACACGCCGTAAACCCATCCATGGGGGCTCGATTTATGAATTTCATCAATGAAATTCACCCCATGGGGCCAGCGAAGCTGTTCAAATTCGTTCCTGACGAATTTGTCAGCATCCATGGCCTCCAACGGTCGCTGAAAAAGGTACATCCGCACTTGCTCTGCTTGTGCCAACCGTCAAGCATATGTCTCAAGCGACGAGGTTTAACTGCTAAACAGAGCGTCTGTGGCAAGGATGCCACAGAGGAGCCTACAGGGAGGTATTTACGGCGTCTCTGTGTGCAGCTAAACCTCAGAGCCTGCTGTAAGCCAGAACAAAAATGAATAAAGGTCATTTATGAACGAACAACAAATCAAAGCGCTAAGCTGGCCCGATAACCAGTTATTACCGGCCATAGTGCAACATGCCATTTCCGGCAAAGTGCTGATGCAGGGCTATATGAACCCGGAGGCACTTGCGCACACGCTACAAAGCGGCAACGTAACCTTTTACAGCCGCAGCAAACAGCGATTGTGGACCAAAGGCGAGAGCTCGGGCCATACCTTACAGCTGGTTAGCGTTGACAGCGACTGCGATGCCGACAGCATTTTAGTGCTGGCATTACCACAGGGCCCAACCTGCCACGTCGGCACTGAAACCTGCTGGCATGATGACAGTGCTAATAGCCCGCAGCTGGCGTTCTTATACGACTTAGAACAAGTGATTAAGGCACGCGAAGGCAGCGATCCGGCCAGCAGCTACACCGCCAGCCTGTTTGCCAAAGGCGTAAAACGCATTGCACAAAAAGTCGGCGAAGAAGGCGTCGAATCCGCATTGGCTGCGATGGCCGGTGACCGGGAAGAACTCGCCAACGAAGCCGCCGATTTAATCTTTCACCTGTTGGTATTACTACGCAGCCAAAAGCTGGAACTGAACGATGTAATTAAGGTGCTGCAACAGCGGCATAAGTGAACTGGCAGTATTAGTGTACGTTAGAACATGACTTGATTTACAACGGCAGTAGCGCAGTAACGCTTTGCTAACTACACTTAGCTCGTTATGACAACCAAATCGCCGCATTTGCAGCGCGAGGCAAACCTTATCCAAATGCTGGACCCAATGTCCACCGACTGGAATCAGGCGTTGCCTGCACCTAATACAACGGTAACCAGTAAACTGGCTGCTGCGTTAGATTTTACCCGCCTAAATACCTTGTTTGAAAATTTCCTGCAGGTGATGGATATACCCATTGCTTTGCTTGACTTGCAAGGTAAGGTGCTGGCGTCATCGCGCTGGCAACGGGCCTGCATTCAGTTTCATCGGCAGAGTGAACATACCTTACAGCGCTGTTTAGAGAGTGACCGCGACCTGGCATTACAGCTGGAGCAAGGTAAAAACTATTCTATTTACCGTTGTCGCAATGGCCTGACCGACTGTGCCACGCCGATTATTCTTGATGGCGAGCATATTGCTAATTTGTTTATCGGCCAGTTTTTACTCAACGAGCCAGATACGGCGTACTTTACTGCACAAGCCAAAACTGCCGGCTTTAATACTGAGGACTACCTATCTGCTTTGGCAGAGGTGCCAATTATTGATGAAAGCCGCTTACCTGCAATGCTAAATATGCTGGCGTCATTGGCACTGCAAATTACCGAGCTTAGCCTGACCAATAACCGCTATCAGCATAGCTTGCAGCAAACCGAGCTGCAGGTGCAGCAGCGCACGCAAGAGCTGACACTGCAAAACCAAATTTTAAGCCAGATCAGCGAAGGTGCTGAACTAAAAGCCGTGCTGCACAACTTAGTAACGCAGGTGGAACAGCTACACCCGGAAATGTTGTGCTCCATTTTACTATTGGACGAAGATGGCACAACTTTGCGTCACGGCGCCGCACCATCCTTGCCCGATGCCTATAATCAAGCACTGGATGGCATTGCTATCGGCGTGGGGGTTGGCTCTTGCGGTACCGCTGCCAGTACCGGTGAAACGGTAATTGTAGCCGACATTAACAGTCATCCATACTGGCAGCCGTACCTTGCACTGGCAGAACTGGCTAAGGTTAAAGCCTGCTGGTCACAACCGGTAAAAAATGCCCAGGGCAAAGTGTTGGGCACCTTTGCAATTTATCACCACCATATCGCCGAACCCTCTGCTGAGCTGCTGCAGAAGATTAAAACTTATGGCAATTTGGCAGAACTGGCGATTAGCCGCAGCCAAAGCAACGCACAAATTCGCCGCCTGGCATTTTATGACAGCCTGACCGGCCTGGCTAACCGTCGCTTACTGGAGGAGCACTTACTGCAGGCGATGGCTGCCAGTAAACGTAGCCAGAAGTTCTGCGGCCTGATGTTCATCGATCTGGACAACTTTAAACCGGTAAATGATCTTTACGGCCATAAAGTAGGCGATACTCTACTGCAAGAAGTAGCCCGCCGGTTACAAAGCGCTGTGCGCCAGGCCGACACTGTAGCCCGTTTTGGTGGTGATGAATTTATCGTGCTATTGCGCGATATCGACGCTGACGCCCAGCGCAGCAGACAACATATGCACATTGTTGCCACAAAAATTGCCCAGGAATTATCCCGTCCTTACCCACTCAATGATAACAGCATGCATCAGTGCGCCTGTAGTATAGGTTTAGTGTTGTTTATCGGAGACACTGACAGTGACGAGTTATTGCGTCAAGCCGATACAGCAATGTATCAGGCGAAAAAGCAAGGACAAAATCGTCCTTGCTGGTATAGCAAAGCTTAACCCTCTTCCTCGCCTTACTAAACACCGCAGCTTAGCACTTACCCGTCGCATAAAAATGTAACAGCCTTTGTCTGTCTATTGACAAGACCGGCATGGAAACCGACTATAACCGCGGTCTTACGTTTAACACTTCTGTTAACACTAAAATAAAAAGAGTCGCTATGAAAAAATCCATCTTAATGCTGGCCGTAGCCAGCAGCTTCGCCATGGCCGATGAAGGCATGTGGATGCCGCAACAACTGCCTGACATTGCTACAGAATTAAAAGCCGCCGGTTTAGCGCTTAACCCAGCCGACTTAACTAAACTCACCGAATTTCCGGCTGCGGCCATTGTCAGTTTGGGCGGTTGTTCTGCCTCGTTTGTGTCGCCAAATGGCCTGGTTGCCACCAACCATCACTGCGTTTATGGCAGCATTGCACATAATTCCACGCCAGAAAATGATTTACTGGCCAACGGGTTTTTAGCGAAAAGCTTAGCTGATGAAGTTGCCGCAGCACCGGGTAGCCGTATTTTCGTTACCAAAGCGGTGGATAACGTAAGCGACAAAGTAATAGATGCCGCTACCGCCAAATTAACCGGCAAAAAACGCATTGATGCTATTGAAGCCAACCAAAAAGCACTGGTGGCAGAATGTGAAAAAGACGAAGGCCATCGCTGCACCGTTGCGGCTTATTACGGCAGCCTGGAATTCTACCGTATTAAACAGCTGGAAATTAAAGATGTGCGTTTAGTGCATGCACCGGCTGAAGGAGTAGGCAAATTTGGTGGTGACACCGACAACTGGATGTGGCCACGCCACACCGGTGATTACAGCTTCTACCGTGCTTATGTTAGCCCTGAAGGCAAATCGGCTGATTTTAGCTTGGATAACGTGCCTTATAAGCCAGATTTCCACTTAACGCTGGCTAAAGATGGCGTAAAAGAAGGTGATTTTGTTATGGCACTGGGTTACCCGGGCCGCACTAACCGTCATCGTTTACCCAGTGAAGTAAGTGATACCTTTGAATGGTCATACCCCAATACGGTAAGCCATTTTAAAAATACGCTAGACATTATTGGCCGCGAAACAGCCAACGACAAAGACGCTGATTTAAAATACGCCAGCCGCGTTGCTGGCTTAAACAACTATATGAAAAACCGCCAGGGTATGCTGGATAGCTTTGCCGATAGCGATTTTCTGGCACGTAAAACAGCTGAACACGCAGAATTAACCAGCTGGGTTAACAGCAGCCGCGACAACAAAAAAGCCTATGCTGATGACCTGAAAACTATCGAAAAGCTGCTAAAACAGCGCCAGGATAAAGACCGTAAAGACTATCTACTCGATAACGCCAAGCCACGCCTATTAACAGTAGCTGGCGCGCTGTACCGCTTAGCAGAGGAAAGCACCAAACCCGATGCAGAGCGTAAAGCCGGTTTCCAAAGCCGTGATTTACCACGTTACAAAGCCTTTGTTGCCGGTATGGAGCGTAATTTCGCCGTTAGCGTAGAAAAAGCACTGGATCTGTATAACTTAAGCCGCTACGCCGCTCAGCCGAAAAAACAACGCGATGCTGAGTTTGACAAGGTAATGGGCATTAAAGATAGCATGACAGAGCAGCAGCTAACAGCGCTTATCGACAACTGGTATATCAATACCAGCTTAGCCGCGCTGGATAAACGTAATGCCCTGTTGGAGATGACGCCTGAGCAAATCGCTGCAGTGGACGACAGCTTTGTCAAAGCGGCGGTTGCTCTGCATAAGTGGAACCTCAAGCAAGAAGCGGCAGAAGAAGAGCTGGCTGGTAAAATTCAACAAGCTTATGCCAGCTATATGCGCGCAAAAATTGCCTTTATGCAGTCTAAAGGTCAGGCGGTTTACCCTGATGCAAACAGCACTCTTCGCATTACTTACGGTAATGTAAAAGGCCGCGGCCATGGTAACGAAGATGGCAATGCCTGGGCGCCGTTTACCACGCTGCGCGGTATTACCGCTAAAGCGACTGGTGAAGGTGAATTTAATGCACCAAACAGCCAGTTAGACGCCATTAAAGCCAAGCAGTATGGCCCGTACAAGGTAGACAACTTAAACTCAGTACCGGTTAACTTTTTAGCCACACTGGATATTACCGGCGGTAACTCGGGTTCTGCAGTACTTAACAGCAAAGCCGAGCTGGTTGGCCTGGCGTTTGACGGTACGCTGGATTCCATTATTTCAGATTGGGATTACAACCCAAACAACACCCGCTCTATTCAGGTTGATCACCGTTTTATGCTGTGGCAAATGCAGCTGGATGGCGCTGATAATCTGTTAAAAGAAATGGGCGTGAAGAATTAGCGAGCATAGGTTTACTCTACGCCAACCGTTGAACGCATGGATGCGTGAGACGAGCCCCCATGGAAGGGTTCACGGCGCGTTGGCGTGAGTAGACCGGCGTGAGCCTTACACCATAGGCCGGCGGTATTGCCGGCTTTTTTATTGATTTTCCAATAACTCTGCCGCCAGCCGGACAAAGTCTGACGAGGTTAGAATACCTTTTAGCTTATTGTTTTCATCTACCACCGGCATACAACCATGACGGTTTTTAACAAAAAAGCTCGCCACGTCTTTTAGTGACTGATCAGGCGTAACAGCAGCAAAATCAGTCGCCATCATATCGGCCACTAATTGCTGTTTTTCTTTGCGTTCCAGCGCAGTAGCACCGAACTGTGCCATTAAACTCATCACCTTAGCCACCATAATCTTCTGCGTAAGCATGCCAACTAACTCGCCATTTTTTTCAATTACCGGAATATGGCGGATATTTTTTTGCCGCATTAAATCATGCGCATCTTTTAAGCTAGCGTCGCGCGTTACACATAAAGGGTCAATGGTCATTAATTCAGCAACAGTGGTAATAGTCATACATGGCTCCTGTATCCAAGCAGTTTGTTTGTATTAGATATAGCAAAAAGCGCGCTGGCTGCAGCGAACTGGATCAAGTTTTTTGCCGTACGCCGCTAAAAAGCGCCTGGTTTTGTCTGAGGAAAAAAATATAAATCTGATCTTATTATGCCGCAGTGGCGTTTTTATAGCCGATTGCTAAGCCCTATTATTAACTGAAAAAGGAAACGCTATGAAACTGTCACACCTTGTCACCGCGTCTTTATTGCTGGGTTCGCTGCTCGTTACCGCTCAGGCTCACAACCACAAAATGAAGGCAGATATTGTCGATACCGCAGTAGCTGCCGGTAGTTTTTCTACTTTGGTTACGGCCGTAAAGGCTGCTGATCTGGTAGATACATTAAAAAGTGCAGGTCCTTTTACTGTATTCGCCCCGAACGACGCGGCCTTTGCAAAAATCCCGGCTGCGGATTTAAATGCGCTGGTTGCTGATAAAGCCGCACTGACCAACGTACTGACTTACCATGTGGTTGCGGGCAAAGTCATGGCGGCAGATGTGGTGAAGTTAACATCGGCTAAAACCGTGCAGGGCCAGGATTTAGCGATTGAAGTAAAAGACGGTAAAGTCTACGTCAATGGCGCACAGGTCATTGCCACCGACATTGAAACCAGCAACGGCGTAATTCATGTGCTGGACTCGGTTGTAATGCCAAAATAAGTTAGCTGTTATGCCGTCTCAGGCTTACTGGCCTGAGACGACGTCAATGAGCTGCCCAAAGACGCCAGAATAACCAGAATAATCGCCAACCACTGCCATAGCGTTAACAGTTCGGCCAGAATTAAAAAGCCCGCCATAGCCGCGATTGCTGGCTCCATACTCATAAACACGCTGAAATTTTGCGACGTCATATTTCTAAGCGCCACCATCTCCAATGAATACGGGATGGCGCTGGATAAAATACCCACTAAGAAGCCCAGCGGTAACACTTCCCAGCTAAGCAGCGCCAGTCCCTGCGTTACCGCACCGACTGGCACCAGAACCGCTGCAGCCACTGTCATGCCCAGTGCCACAGTAATACCACCCGAACTTTGGCTATTGGTCTTTTTACCAAATAAAATATAACCCGCCCAACAGGCGCCGGCTGCTAATGCCAACATTACTCCCACCGGATCTAATGCATCTACGCCATGCATATCGGGCAACAGCAATAAAATACCGGCGATGGCAAAACCCACCCAAATCAAATCGCGCTTACGCCGCGAGGAAAATAGCGCCACGGCCAAAGGCCCGGTAAATTCCAGCGCCACACCAATACCCAACGGAATACGCGCAATAGCCAGATAAAACAGAATATTCATCCCGCCCAAACACAAGCCATACACCGTTATTGCCTGCCAATCACGGCCCTTGGGAAGCGCGCGCCAGGGCCGGAACACCAGCCATAGTACCAGCGCAGAAAAACCTAACCGCAGTGCCGTGGTGCCTTCAGGGCCAATTAATGGAAAAAGCTGCTTGGCAATCGAAGCGCCGGACTGAATGGTAATCATCGCCAACAATACGCTGATCACCGCGACAACCAGGCTGCGGTTTATTAATACTGACATAACAATAGAAATCCGAATGGACGTACAACACATGAAGGCGTTAATTGTAGCCTGCCGCAATGAAAAAAGGTAAGCCGCAGCGCACTGTATTGCGTCACCCGTGCGTTATTCCGGGGCAAATGTCGGTGAAACAAATTTGGCACATTGCAACCGACTTTAATACTTCAAAAAAATATCATTATCTGGCAATAATTTAACGTCAGATTGTGCATTAAACCGCTGCAGCAGTCGCTATGGCATGGCAACTGCACCGCATTGTGTTATCGGTATTCGTGCTCAGTTACTTTTTCGTCCTCTGACCCAGGAGCATTACTATGACCGGACTACACAATCGCAGCCATCCACTGCGCGATGTTTTGGATAAAGAACTGCAACAACGCACCTTCCCGGCGCTAACGGCGCCGTGCCGCTTGTGCCAGTTTATGCTAACGGTATCGCCAGCCTCACGTAGCAGCGAGCTGAGCTTGATGCAGCAACTGGCCAGTACACAAGGCAGCCACTTTAGTGAAACCGACCATGATATCAATCTGTCACTATTTGGTGGCACACTGCGGTTTGAAAAACATGGCGAGTTTTCCAGCTATGTCTTTATTCAACCGGGTAGCGAAAAGCAGCTGTTTGATGACCCGCTGGACTTTTTACCCAGCAGAAACTGGCTGGATGATGTTCCCGGCCAGATTTTTCGCGTGGTTCAGTTAAGCGTCGTTACACCAGCCCAGCTTAAGCTTAATGGCAATATCAACATGCTGTTTAACCCGGATAATTGCATCAGCAGCCTGCTGGCGGGCAACAAGGCGCGTATCTGGACAGATTTTCAAAAACATGCGGAAGGCGCCGGCCGTATGTTATTGCTGGATCAGGGCTTAAGTCCGGCGGCGCTGGGCCGCTTAGTGCAGCAGCTGTTCGATTTGGGCAACTATCGCAAACTGTCTTTACTGGGCTGGCCGCTGTCACGTCAGGCGTTAGCTAAGCTAACGGTACTGGAGCAACAGTTGTCGGATATTACTCAGCGCATTGAACATAAGAAAAATGATGATGAGCACCTGCTGAACGAGATAACAACTATGGCAGCGCAAACCGAGCACTTAATTGCCGATACCAGCTCGCGCTTGCAAGCCACTGCCGCGTATTACCAACTTACATTAGATCGGATTAAAAGCCTGGATGAAAACCCGATTGAAGGCTTATTGTCGCTACAGGATTTTACCGAACGGCGCTTAACACCGGCTTTTCGCACCAGCGAATCAGTGGCATTACGTCAAAATGCGTTATCGGGCCGGTTGGGACGTTCGACCGAGCTCTTGCGTACCCGAATTAACCTAAAGCTAGAGCAACAAAACCAACAGTTGCTGGCATCGATGGATAAACGCGCCAAACTGCAATTAAATATGCAGCAAATGGTAGAAAGCTTATCGTTAGTCGCCATCAGTTATTACGCGGTGCAGCTCAGCGACAAAGCCATTTATGCACTGGGACACTGGCTGCCACAGCTAGACACCGCATACTGGCAAAGTATTAGTGTACCGCTGACAATTTTCACGGTATGTCTGGTGCTATTTTGGCTAAACCGGCAGCTACACCGCGACAAATAATGCGCAGCGCTTGAGAATTCGCCGGCTAAGTGCTTTACTTGCGATCCGCTGTTATACGTTGGATGGGTAAAGTGCTTCGTAGTGCCGTTATTGTTTTTAGCTGTTTTTGTGCCTGCAGTGCCGCCAATGCGACGCAGGACGATGCAGCTGCAGCTAAAAAACAGCTGAAACTGGTGCCAGGCCAATCGCTACATAACGTCGCTGTGCCGGCAAAAAAATCTACCGCAGCCCAGATAGCCGTATATAAATCGGTGACAAAGGATGGCACAGCGCTGTTTTCCGATCGTAAACCCGTTAACCGCCCCTACCAGGTGGTGCGATTTGATTGCTTTGCCTGCGATCCGGTCTCCAATATTAACTGGCATACCGTACCGCTTTACACTAAACCCTATAACCGCATAATTGCCCTGGCCGCAAACGAGCACCAGCTCGACCCCGCGCTGATCCGTGCTGTGATCCACGCTGAATCTTCGTTCCGGCCACAAGTTATATCGAAAAAAGGCGCTATTGGCTTAATGCAGTTAATGCCAGAAACTGCAGCGTTTCTCGGCGTACAAGACTCAAGCCAGCCAGAACAAAACATCAGCGCCGGCAGCCGTTATCTGGCGCAACTGCTAAAACAACACAACAACGATACACAGCTAGCACTGGCCGCTTACAACGCTGGAGCTAGTAATATAAAGAAATACAACGGCATACCGCCGTTTGCTGAAACCCGGGCCTATATAGAACGGGTAGCGATTTTACATAAACGCTATCAGCGAGCGGGTTAATGCTCGGCGACGTTCTCGGCAAGTAAAAACTGCAAATGTTCTTCAACAGGTATTTGCTTTTCGATGAAGCTAACCCATGCTTGCCAGCTAGATACATCCGCTACATAGTCAGAGCGGGCAGTTACTTGTAAATCACTCAGCGCCTAAGCCTGAGTTTGTTGATATAACTCAGACTCCAATGTATTTCCTTTTAACAGCATTCTTAGTTATTTACTGTTTTTAATACGACTTTTTATCCTCCTGATACAGAATTATGAACCTCCTTCCACCAGACGAAAAAAAACACCAATCATGACAATTGATGCTTTTCTGAACAGCGCAATGAAACGATATTAGAATTTCTTTTTAAACCTACGTGATGCTAAACCAACCAAGGTTAATGCAAATATAGCAAGTGTTGAAGGTTCAGGTACATCTGCAACAGAGGTAATATTCCCAATGTTAATAGTCAAGCCATCACGTAAAAATGTGCGGCTAGAATTATCACTGTATGCTGAAATACATCAAAAAAATTCAATCTGATTCCACCAATTAATTAATGCCGAACAGGCTAAGCACCCGTGGCTGACTTGCCTAGCGCAGCGCGCAGGATGTCTTTCCATGACACCAGACCAAGCAGGTGACGGTGTTCATCTACCACGGGCAAACAACTGATATTATGTTGCAACAACAGCGCTGCGGCCTGCTTTACCGTGCTGTTTTCAGATAGGGTAATAACGGGCGTTATCATCACCTGATGTACTTTTCGACTGCGCATAAACACGGCAATAGATGGGTCTGATGCTGAGTCCATTACCGGACTTAACTCGCGAAAATAATCTTTTACCGAGACGATCCCCACCAGGCGATTGGTTTGTTCAACTACCGGTACATGTTGAAAACGGGCTTTAGCGAAAACTTCGCGTAAAGAAGCTAAGTTGGCGTCGGCTAAGGTTGTTACCAGCTTACTGCGATGGGTCATAATTTGCACAATGCTCATAACAGCCTCTTTAGCAAAGGTAAAGTTTAGTCTTGTTCTTTCTCGAAACCTTCAATGGTAACACCGGACAAAAACCCAGCGCCTTTAGTGTCACCACTGCGCAGTTTAATCATCAAGCGCAGATCGTTTGGCGAGTCGGCATGGTGTATTGCGTCTGCATAGCTAATTTGGCCGCGTTGATACATATCGTACAGTGCCTGATCGAAGGTTTGCATGCCCAGCTCTCGCGATTTGGTCATCACCGACTTAATTTCACCCATTTCACCGCGGGCGATTAAATCAGCGACCAGTGGCGAATTCAGCAACACCTCAATCGCGGCTAACCGGCCATTACCGTCAGCTGTGGGAATAAGTTGTTGTGCCACGATGGCTCGCAGGTTCAACGATAAATCAAACAACAGCTTCTGGTGCATCTCTTTAGGTACCAGGTGCATAATGCGGTCGATGGCCTGATTGGCGTTATTAGCGTGTAAAGTGGCAATACATAAATGGCCAGTTTCAGCAAACGACAGCGCATACTCCATGGTGTCCTGGCTGCGAATTTCACCAATCAAAATAACGTCCGGTGCCTGTCGCAACGAGCTTTTTAATGCCGCTTCAAATGACTCGGTGTCGATGCCTACTTCGCGCTGAGTAATTAGACTTTTTTGGTGTTCATGGACAAATTCAATTGGATCTTCAATGGTGAGGATATGCCCTTTGGTATTTTTATTGCGATAGCCTAACAAGGCAGCCAAAGAGGTAGATTTACCAGTACCCGTACCACCGACAAACAGCACCAGGCCCCGTTTGGACATGATGACTTCTTTCATAATGGGTGGTAGCCCCAACTCATCAACATTGGGGATTTTGGTTACGATACGCCGCACTACCATGCCCGCACAGTCGCGCTGCCAAAACGCCGACACACGAAAACGTCCGGCTTCATTAGAAATGGCAAAGTTACACTCTTTGCTGGTCATAAACTCTTGCTGCTGTTTGTCATTCATAGCAGACAGCACAAGCTTAAATGAACCGGCATCGGTCAGCGGTGTTTCATCTATCGGGGTCATTTCACCGTTAATTTTTGCCGCCACCGGCATGCCGGCGGTAACAAACATATCCGACGCTTTCATCGACACCATTTTTTCAAGAAAATCAACCAGCTGCATAATGTTCTATATCCTACCCATGGCGCCAAAGGTGTTTTTGTCCTGCGCTTTGGACGCCGCATCTTTTTGCGACACCAAACCACGGTTTACCAAGTTGACCAGACACTGATCCATAGTTTGCATACCATGGGATGCACCGGTTTGAATAACAGAGTACATCTGGGCTATTTTGTCTTCACGAATAAGGTTTCGTATTGCCGGCAAGCCAACCATAATTTCGTGTGCCGCAATACGGCCGCCGCCAATTTTTTTCAGCAGTGTTTGCGAGATAACGGCACGTAGCGACTCTGACAACATTGAACGCACCATGTCTTTTTCTTCGCCGGGGAATACGTCGATAATACGGTCTATGGTTTTCGGCGCTGAGGTGGTATGCAAAGTACCAAATACCAAATGGCCGGTTTCAGCTGCGGTCATTGCCAGGCGTATGGTTTCTAAATCACGTAATTCACCCACCAGAATAACGTCGGGATCTTCACGCAGTGCAGAGCGCAACGCATTACTGAAACTGTGCGTATCACGATGCACTTCACGCTGGTTTATCAGGCAAAGCTTATTGTTGTGCACAAATTCGATAGGATCTTCAATAGTCAGAATATGGTCGTGGCGCATGGTGTTAATGTAATCGATCATCGCCGCCAGGGTAGTACTTTTACCTGAACCGGTAGGTCCGGTTACCAGTACCAAACCACGTGGGTTTTCTGAAATAGTTTTGAAGATATCAGGCGCGCCTAAATCGTCCAGTGTTAATACTTCGCTGGGGATAGTACGGAACACAGCGGCCGCGCCCCGGTTTTGCACAAAGGCATTAACACGAAACCGCGCCAGGTTTGGCACTTCAAAAGAAAAATCCGACTCGAGATGTTCTTCGTATTCTTTGCGCTGTTTGTCGGTCATAATCTCGTACACCAGCGCATGCACATCTTTATGCGTTAAGGCTGGTATATTTAATTTACGCACATCGCCATCTACCCTGATTAATGGCGGTACGCCGGCAGACAAGTGTAAATCTGATGCTTTATGCTGCACACTAAAGGCTAATAATTCGGTAATATCCATGACAACTTTTACTCCACTTTGCCAATTAATATGAATAACATAGCAGAACAACTACAGCTCGCCTATCACAACCTTGCACAAAAATGCGCGCAAGTGTCCATTTGCGCGGACAAAGTACAACTGCTGGCCGTGAGTAAAACTAAACCGGTAGAGCACATTGTCAGTGCTTATCAGGCTGGCCAACGCCAGTTTGCTGAAAATTACCCGCAAGAACTGGCAAAAAAAGCAGAGCAATTGGCCAATTACCCTGATATTGGCTGGCACTTTATTGGCCCGTTGCAATCGAACAAA
The DNA here is from genome assembly GCF_016918075.2 of Rheinheimera maricola. Classification (GTDB taxonomy): domain Bacteria; phylum Pseudomonadota; class Gammaproteobacteria; order Enterobacterales; family Alteromonadaceae; genus Alishewanella; species Alishewanella maricola_A. The sequence continues at coordinate 305,833 of NZ_JAERPS020000003.1, forward strand.
ACAAAACTGGTGGCCGAACATGCCCACTGGATACACAGTATTGAGCGGTTAAAAATCGCTCAGCGCTTAGCCGCACAACGCCCGGCAACTATGGCTAAACTTAACGTATTATTACAGATAAACATTAGTGCTGAAGCCAGTAAGGCCGGTATCAATGCCGCACAGATGCTGCCACTGGCTGAGGCAGTAAGTCAGTTGCCACAACTTGAACTCAAAGGCCTGATGGCGATACCGGCACCGGGCGATGGAGAACAGGCCTTTGCTGCCATGCAACAGTTATCCAAGCAGTTACAGCAGCACTATCCGCAAGCTACTGAATTATCTATGGGAATGTCAGATGACTGGCCTTTGGCTCTGACATATGGCGCAACTATGATACGATTAGGCACCGCAATTTTTGGTGCAAGAGATTATCAACAGGAATGACAAAGCAGATGAATGACAATATGGTTGCCTTTATTGGTGCTGGTAATATGGCTCGCTGTGTTATCGCAGCTATGGTAAATGCCGGCTATCCGGCTGACAATATTATTGCCGCCAATCGCAGCCAGCCTAAACTTACTGCCCTAGCGGCAGACTACGGTATTCAAACTACGCTGGATAATATTGAAGCAGTAAAAAAAGCGGATGTTATTGTGTTGGCAGTAAAACCGCAGATGATGCAGGAATTGTGCGCGGCGCTTATTGCCGCAGCCCCGGAGATAGCCGAAAAACTGTTTGTTACGCTGGCTGCCGGCATCACTGCCGCCCGTTATCAGCAATGGTTGGGCGATATTCGTCTGGTGCGGGCAATGCCTAATACCCCGTCATTGGTTCAACTGGGGGTTAGCGGTTTGTTTCCTACTGGCTGCTCTAATTATGAAAAAGCTTTTGTTGATCACATGTTCAGTGGCACCGGCATCACGGTATGGCTGGATAACGAAGCGCAGATTGACCATGTTATTGCCGTTACCGGCAGTTCACCGGCCTACTTCTTTTTCTTTATGCAAGCGATGCAACAAGTGGCCGAACAACTAGGCTTTGATGCAGCCCAGGCCAAAAAAATGGTGGCGCAAACCGCACTAGGTGCAGCGACTATGGCCCTTACCAGCGAACACAGTTTTGCTGAGCTGAGGGCGCAGGTTACGTCAAAAGGCGGTACTACGCACGAGGCAGTAACCACCTTTGCTGAACAAGGCCTTGAAAAAATGGTTTCTGATGCCATGTATGCCGCTATTAAGCGGGCGCAGGAAATGGCGCAAAGCCTATAATAATGCCTTTTTTATGATGCGGAGAACCTGATGCAAGCTGTGCTATTTCTAATTGATACTGCCTTTAGTCTGTACCTTATGGTTATGATATTGCGCTTGTGGTTACAACTGGTGCGAGCCGATTTTTACAACCCGTTTAGCCAGTTTGTGGTAAAAGCCACCAACCCACTGGTACTGCCGCTACGCCGTGTTATTCCTAGCATCGGTAGCATGGACAGTGCAACTCTATTACTAGCTTATGGCATTATGCTGGCTAAATTGCTAATTATGCAGTTGATTAGCAGCGGTCAGGTTGTATTAGTCCCTAGTCTTATCTTCGCTGTCATTTTTCTGTTGAAAGAAATTTTTACTTTGCTGTTTTGGATCCTGGTGATCCGCGCCTTGCTTAGCTGGTTCAGCCAAGGCAGAAGCCCGGTCGAGTATGTTATGCACCAATTAACTGAACCACTGCTGCGCCCGATACGCCGTATTCTGCCACCGCTGGGAGGGCTGGATTTATCGGTGCTGGTGGTATTGGTTGGTTTGCAGTTTCTAAATATTTTGTTTAGCAGCTGGTTTCCTGGCCTTTGACATGTGTTACGTCTAGCGGCAGCGATATCCGCTTAAAGCTATATATTCAGCCCAAAGCCAGCCGCGATTGCTGGGCTGGCCGGCATGGCGATGAGCTGAAAATTGCTATTACTGCCCCCCCTGTTGACGGCAAAGCTAACGCCCACCTACAAAAATATCTGGCGAAAAGTTTTGCCGTGGCCAAATCACAGGTAATTATTGAAAAAGGTGTACTGGGCCGGCACAAAACCGTGTTAATTATTGCACCAAAACAGCTACCCGAGCTGGTAAAAAGCCAGTTAGCCTTAGCCTGAGGCGCTATACTTAAGCGCCAAACGACAACGTTGGAGAATAAAATGAACCGTTTTCTGCTGGCTTTTTTACTTGGGCTCTCGCTTTGTCTGCCAGCCCAAGCCGAACAAATGCAACAACTGGGCGCTTGGGACGTGCACTATATTGCCTTCCCCGCACCGTTAATAACTGCAGAGATCGCACAACAGTACCGGCTGCAGCGTAGCAAATACAACGGCATAGTTAATATTTCAGTGCTGGACAGCAGTTCAAAACAGGCACAAAAAGTGACCATTAGCGGCGTTGCTAAAGACTTACAAGGCCGCCAGCGCAAGCTGGAATTTAGCGAAGTGATTGAAGGCGATGCAGTGTACTATCTGGCACAGCTGCCCTTTCGCCACGAACAGCGCTTTAGTTTTACCTTCACTATCAGCAATGGCAACCAAAGCCAGCAGCTGAAATTCGACCAGACCTTTTACGTAGATTAACCTTATCCTATGACAACTAAAATTGTGCTGGCTACTGGCAATAAAGGTAAAGTAGCAGAATTAAGCCAGATGCTGGCACCGTTTAACGTTAGTGTAATACCGCAATCTGAACTGGGTGTAACCGACGCCGATGAAACCGGGCTGAGCTTTATTGAAAATGCCATTATCAAAGCCCGCCATGCTGCGCTGGTAACCGGTTTGCCAGCAATAGCCGATGACTCTGGCCTCGCAGTCGATGCCCTTTCCGGCGCGCCGGGCATCTACTCCGCCCGTTACGCCGGCGAGGCAGCAAGCGATAGTGCCAACACCACTAAATTACTTAAAGCCTTAAACGACGTGCCCGATAACCAGCGCAGCGCTCAATTTCATTGTGTATTGGTGTATATGCGCCATGCCGAAGACCCTACTCCGTTGGTATGCCACGGCATCTGGCACGGCAGTATTACCCGGGCGCCAGCAGGTAATGCGGGCTTTGGTTACGATCCGGTGTTTTATCTGGCCGATGAAGGCTGTACCAGCGCTGAGCTGAGCAGGCAGCGCAAGCAGCAACTTAGCCATCGAGGTAAGGCCCTGGTACAGTTGCTCACTCAACTGCAATTGTTGCAGGCAGGATAATCCGTGGCCCTGCAATTACCGCCTCTGGCGCTGTATATCCACATTCCCTGGTGCATTCAGAAATGTCCTTATTGCGACTTTAACTCGCATGCCGTAAAGCAGGGTATTCCAGAGCAGGAATACATTGCCCATCTATTGGCCGACTTAGCCCAGGATGCTCCCTTGGTGACAGGACGCACGGTCAGCAGTATCTTTATTGGCGGTGGTACGCCCAGCGTATTTTCCGCCGCAGGTATTGGCCAGATATTAACCGGTGTAAAACAGCAGCTAACCTGCGCGGCCGATATGGAAGTGACCATGGAAGCTAACCCTGGTACTGTTGAAGCTGAACGCTTTGCTGGCTACGTTGGCGCTGGCGTAACACGATTTTCTATTGGTGTTCAAAGCTTTCAAACAGCCCAGCTAAAAGCGCTGGGGCGCATTCACGATGCCAATGAGGCTATCCGTGCAGCGGAACTCGCCCAGGCACTGCCATTACAAAGTTTTAATTTGGATTTAATGCACGGCTTGCCGGAGCAAAATGTTAGCGGTGCACTGGCAGACTTACAGCAAGCCATAGATTTAGCCCCGCCGCATCTGTCCTGGTATCAGTTGACTATTGAGCCCAATACCGCTTTTGCCTCCCGCCCGCCGCTGCTACCACCGGATGACACCTTATGGGATATTCAGCAGCAGGGCTTGGATTTGCTACAACAACATGGTTATCAACAATATGAGATCTCGGCCTATGCCAAAACCGGCCAGCAGTGCCGGCATAATTTAAACTATTGGCGCTATGGCGACTATTTGGGTATTGGCTGCGGTGCACACGGCAAAATTACCTTGCCTTCGCGCAATGCCATTTTACGTACTGTAAAAATTAAACATCCTAAAGGCTACATGGACATTAGCCGTGGCTACATGGATAGTCGCGAGCAAGTTGCCGCTGAAGACCGGGCATTTGAATTTTTTATGAACCGCTTTCGCTTGTTAGAGCCCTGCCCAATTGCAGAATTTACCGCTTACACTGGCTTAGCACTAAGCAGCATCGGAACAGCGATTAACACCGCTGAACAAAAAGGCCTGTTAACCGTTACGCCTACACATTGGCAAATAACGGCTAACGGCGCCCGTTATCTGAACGATTTGCTCGAGCTATTTATCTAGGGCGTGTTGCACGTAGCTTGCGGTAGGTAGACTTTTAATCCGGTGGCAGTGGCGTAGAATAAAATTACAATACTAACGATAACTTCGCTTACAAAGGGAACATCAATGACACCTATCCGTTTTCGTCAGCTGGCATTGCCACTGGCCATCAGCGCTATACTACTAGCCGGTTGCGGCCCGCAGCAGCAAGCCCAGACACCGACCCAGCCTGCCGTAGTAGTGCAGCAGCAAACCGAAGCTGAAAAAGCCAATGCCTTGTTCGAACAAATTTTTATGGACAACGTACGGCGCAACCCGGTAACGCAAACTCAACTGGGCATTAAAGATGACTACGATAAATGGCAAGACTTATCAAACGAGCATTATGACGCCGGCCTGGCGCTAACCCGCCAGCATCTCGCTATGCTGCAGGCGATAGATGTTAGCCAACTGGACCCTAATACCCGCGTAAGTTACCTGCTAATGCAACGCAGCCTGGAACAAGACCTGGCAGAGGCAAAATGGCGTCTGTACAGCTACCCGGTAAACCAAATGTTTGGTACTCATTCACAAGTGCCATCACTGTTGATCAATCAGCACAGCATCAGCGATGAAAGCGACGCTAAAGCCTATATTGCCCGTTTAAATGCGGTGCCTACCCTATTTAGCCAGTTACAACAGCAACTGCAACAACGTGCTGACGCCGGTATTATTGCGCCTAAATTCGTGTTTCCACATGTTATTTCTGCCAGTGAAAATGTTATCAAAGGCGCACCGTTTGAAGCAGGCGAGGCTGGAACCCTGCTAGCCGACTTTAGTAACAAAGTTGCTAAACTTGAACTGAGCGAAGACAGTAGAAAACTGCTAATAGATGAAACTAAAGTAGCCCTGCTGACCAGCGTTAAACCCGCCTACACCGGGCTGATTCAGTATCTGCAGACGCTGGAGCAACAAGCAGACACCATAGATGGCGTTTGGCGTTTAAAAGACGGCGCCGCGTTTTACCATGATGCATTGAAAAGCACTACCACCACAGATTTAACAGCAGAGCAAATTCACCAGCTTGGTCTGGACGAGGTAGCCCGCATCCACAGCGAGATGCTGGCTATTATGCAAAAAACGGGCTTTGACGGTGATTTAAAAGCCTTTTTCAACTTTATGCAAACCGATCAGCAATTTTATTATCCCGATACCCCAGAGGGTAAAGCGGAGTATTTGGCCCAAGCTACAGCAGTTATTGATAACATGCGCACTCGGCTAGACGAACTGTTTTTAGTTCAGCCCAAAGCAGAGATGATTGTAAAAGCCGTAGAGCCGTTTCGTGAGCAAAGTGCCGGCAAAGCATTTTACCAGCAACCATCAATGGACGGCTCACGCCCCGGTATTTACTACGCCAACCTGTACCGTATGAGTGATATGCCCAAATACGAGTTAGAAGCGCTGGCATACCATGAGGGCATACCCGGACACCACATGCAGCTGGCTATCGCGCAGGAATTGGAGGATATGCCTAAATTCCGCCGTTTCGGTGGTTATACCGCCTACATTGAAGGCTGGGGCTTATACACCGAGCTGCTGCCAAAAGAAATTGACTTATATCAAGACCCCTACTCTGATTTCGGCCGGCTGGCGATGGAGCTATGGCGCGCTTGTCGTCTGGTGGTAGATACCGGTATTCACGCTAAACAATGGAGCCGCGAAGAAGCTATCGATTATTTGCTTGAAAACACGCCGAATACCGTTAGCGCAATAGAAAAAGCCATTGAACGCTATATCGTGATGCCCTCTCAGGCCACGGCCTACAAAGTGGGTATGATTAAAATTTTGCAACTGCGCGAAAAAGCCAAAGCGGCATTGGGTGAGAAATTTGATATTCGTGCTTTCCACAGTGTCGTGCTGAAAAACGGTGCCGTGCCGTTAGATGTACTGGAGCAACTGGTCGACGAATATATCGCAGCAACTCAGGTCTGATTGCTGGGCAACAATATAAACAAGCCGTGCTGTTGCGCGGCTTGTTTATATAACAGCAAATCAATATAAGCGATATTTACCCTCAGCCCTTAATTGCTCCAACACACGCTTTAACGCATCGTATTTAGCTGCGTAACGGCCATTTTTTGCCAATGCGATATGCACGTCCATATTAGATTGTTGTGTTTTTGCTGCCAGTACCAAAACATCCTGGTAGCGTGCATTAGTGGCGATATGCCTAAGTACAGTATGTTCGGGCCCTACTACAACATCAGTCTGCTTGAAATAGAGTGCCGCCAGTGCATCATCGATACTGGCCGCCGTATTCATCTGGTAACCTTGTGCCTGGTATTGCACTGCGACTGACTCAGAGTATATCCGCCCTTCAATCATCGTCAGGCGCAATGCAGCGTCAGTAACAACATTGTTTTGGTTTATAAACCAACTTTCGGTTCTGGCAATGTCAAACGGCAACATAATAAATCGTTGATCCCGCTCTGTGCTGCGTAACAGCCCGGTGACAACATCCACCTCCCCTTGCTCTAACTGTTTTAAGCAACGGGCTACCGGCGTTGGTACGGTGTATACCAATTCAAAATCAAGCTGAGCAGATACTTCTAACATCAAGTCGACGAGCTTGCCGTAAGGCGCTTTATTAGCCTCGTAGTGATGCCGTAACGGCAAGTTGTCCAAGCACCAAATTAAAGGTTTACGCTCAACAGCTGCAGCGCTAAACATGAGCAAACACATTAAAACACTGGCAATGCGCCAAATCACAGTTGTGATCTCCTTGTTGTTAGTTATGTTGGCACTAACGCAAATATAGCCAACAATTTAAACAGCGACTGCAATATTAAAAGTGTGTGCCATAAATGTGGTTGTATAATGCCGTTACTTTCTCATGCGAGCTGATGTCAAACCAGCGCAAATGGGCTTGCAGGTAACGCTTATCATGGCTAGCCTGGCGTATAGCGTTGCTGTAAGCCAGAGCCAGCTTTTCACCTTGCTCAGTTTTACTGCACATAATATACCCCCCGGCATAATCCGCTGCCTCGCTAATCGTTACACTCACCAATGGCACAGCATGGTTCAACGCTTCAGCATAATGCTGCACTACATTCGGATATTCAATAAGCAGCTCTATTCGGCCTGAAACCAGCATATCCAACAAAGCTGCTGCAGTCATATCGCTGGCCGTGCGGGTGTAAATACGGTTGCGTGTTGCTAGCTGCTCAAACAGCAGCTGTAATGGCTCGCCGTAATTACGCCCACCTACTACCCCAATACGCGCCTTTGGCAACGTAATACTGAGGTTGGCTAATGAATGCACGGTTTCGTCAGCTGCGTTTAGGTTTAGCTGTACAGCGTCAGCGGTAGCTTGCAGCATGTACAAACGTAAACCAGGAAATATCAATTGGGGTAGCGTACTAAAATAGGCAAATGTCTCACGCTCAGCATTACGTACCTTATTACCGCTGCAAGCCCGTTCATGGCTTTTCAGGATCTGAAAAGCACGCTCATTATTAACTATGCTGATACTGTCTTGGTGCAGCGGCATATATTCCAGCAACAAGCGCCGGGTGGCAGCATTGATATCAATACCTGGTACATTTTTATAAATAGCCGCAGCGTCGTCCATATCCGACAGCCACAGCGCTTCGGTTGCCATACTCTGTGGCATAGCCGCGATGCAAAGTATCAGTGCTACAGCAAATGAATTGAGCGACATAGCTCACCTTTGTCATGAACAATTACGATAAGTTTGTTTGCTACTTTACGCAATAATTATCCAGTCATTATAGTCAGATTAACCGTGCGGTTGTGTAACAAATCGGTATTTGTCTGCATCGTTGATATTTGCCCGCTAGTCACTTTTATGAGTATGCTGTAGCAACGCCGCATTCATCGCGGCAAAATATTGAGAACATTATGATTTCACTTAGCTATTTTGAACCGGAAACCCGCAGTTGGCAGCAAATTAGCTTTAGCAAACTGCCTGCTAAGATACCTGCTGATGCCCGGGTATGGCTTAACCTGACTGACGCCACCGCCGATGAAACATTGCAAGTACTGCAGCGCTTTGCCATAGAGCCCACGTTGGCAGAAGACTTTAGCCGCCAACGCCATCCGCCAAAGCTTGAGGCTCAAAGTAACTTTACGCTGCTTATCTTGCGCGGCTATGCCGATGCCGACTTTAGCGAATACACTGCCAGCGCACAGGTTAATATACTGTATTCACAAAATATTTTAATTAGTCGGCTGCATTGCCACAATCCACAGTTACTCGCGCAGTTAACACCACTAATCCAGCCTGGGCAAAGTATTGCCATAGCTGAATGGGTTAAACAAATGGTACTGGCTGTCTCTGGTAGCTATCTGGAAAAGTTGATTAACTTCGAGGATGAGCAAAGTGAGCTGGAAGATGTCATGCTGCATCGCGGCAGCGATGAGCAAATGGCCAGCATTATGCGTTACCGCTCGGTACTGCGGAAAATTAACCGCAATTTGGCGTATCAGAAAGATATATTCTCTGATGCCATATACGAGCAACAAAATCCGCTGCTGCGCCACTTTAGTGACACCGAAATTCGTGATTTTTATGAAAAATTTGAGCGGCTGCACAGCATGACTGATTTATACTACGATCAACTTAGTGATCTGGTGGAAGGATACCTTTCCACTACCTCGCACCAGATCAACGAACGGATGAAAGTACTTACTATTGTCAGCACCATTTTTATTCCGCTGACATTTATCGCCGGAATTTACGGCATGAACTTTGTCTATATGCCTGAATTACATATAGCTAATGGCTATTTTATGGTATTGATTGCCATGGCACTGGGCGGCATTGGCGGGCTGATTTGGTTTAAAATACGCGGTTGGTGGTAGTACTAGCCGGGGAGTTGTAGATGGCCGAAAACCAAACATTAGATATTGAAGAAATCGTACGCGACAGCTTTGATGAAAACGAAGCTGAACAGCTAGCAGGCAAGCTAAGCCAGCTGGAACCGGAAGAAATTGCGATAGCACTAGAGGCTATGCCGGTTGAGCAACGGGTAAGTACCTGGCTAAGCCTGCGCACTGATGATCAAATTGCTGCATTAACCTATATGCGGGTAGACGCCCGCGACAACATATTCAAGCAACTGGATGAAGCACAATTGCGCAATCTGGTTGAGGATATGGAAGTTGATGACCTGATTGAGCTATTAGACGAACTGCCGCAGCGTATTTACGACTATGCTTGCTCAAGGCTAGATGCCAGCCAAAGGCGTTGGTTAGATACCGCGTTAGGCTACGATGAGGATCAATGTGGTCGTTATGCCGACCACGACATGTTAATCATCAATAAAAATGCCAAAGTACGTGATGCTGTCAGGTTATTTCGGCAATTAGCCGATGATGCTGAGTACCATGATGCATTATTTGTTGTTGACCGCACCGGCCGCTATGTTGGCCTGGTGCATGCTACCCAATTGTTAGGTTTAGGTAGTCATTTACCGATTGAAACGGTAATCGACAAAGAGGCGCCACTGGTAGAGGGCGAGATGGACCTGGACCAAGGCTCAGATATCGTGTCGCGCTCTGGTTATACCGCACTGGCGGTTGTAGATGCTGAAAGTAAACTACTGGGCCGGCTATCTATTGGCGAGGCGCTTGAAAACGTGCGTCGCAGTTTAGAAAGCCAGTTTATGCACACTGCAGGTTTAGATGAAGAAGAAGACTTGTTTGCGCCAATGTTTGACAGTGCTAAAAGACGCGCACTTTGGCTGGGTATTAATTTATTAACCGCCTTTTTGGCCGCTTGGACTATAGGGTTGTTTGAAGCCACATTGCAACAAGTTGTGGCGCTGGCAGTGTTAATGCCCATTGTCGCCAGTATGGGCGGCATAGCGGGTAGCCAGACATTGACCCTGATTATACGTGGCCTGGCGCTGGAGCAAATTACGCCAAAAACCTATATGACATTGCTGCGCAAAGAGTTAGGCGTTGGCGCAATTAACGGCCTGTTGTGGTCTTTAGTTATTGCCGCCATTACCTATTTTTGGTTTGGCGACTGGGTTATTGGCGCTATTATTGGTATGGCTATTGTTATAAATATCGTCGTGGCCGCCATTTCTGGTGTAATGATTCCCATCTGGCTGGAAAAACTAAACATCGACCCTGCGCTGTCAGGATCGGTGATCCTGACCACCGTAACCGACGTGATTGGCTTTTTCGCCTTTCTCGGTTTAGGCTCATTATTTTTGTTAGCGTAAAAAGCAACAACATTATTTGTTTAACCGTACAGTATTGTTGCTGCCACAAACATCATGGGCTTTTACAATAGCCGCTGAACCACACCGCTTTTTGGAGAGCGCATGAAAATTGCGATTTTATCGCGTAATGCAGAATTGTATTCCACCAAACGTTTGGTGGCGGCAGCAATAGAACGCGGGCACGAGGTACAGGTGATCGACCCCCTAACCTGCTACATTAATGTAAACCGCAGCAAATCTTCCATTCATCAAAAAGGTGAAGCACTGGAAGGCTTCGATGCTGTTATTCCCCGCATCGGCGCCTCAATCACCTTTTACGGCACCGCTGTATTGCGCCAGTTTGAAATGATGGGTGTTTACAGCCTGAATGAGTCAGTAGCCATAAGTCGGGCGCGCGACAAGCTGCGCAGCCTGCAATTGCTGGCGCGCCAGGGTATTGGCCTGCCGGTAACCGGTTTTGCCGATAAGCCGGGCGACATTCCCGACCTAATCGATATGGTAGGCGGCGCGCCGCTAGTGATTAAATTACTTGAAGGCACACAGGGAATTGGCGTTGTGCTGGCTGAAACACGTACCGCTGCAGAGAGCGTAATTGAAGCCTTTATGGGCTTAAATGCCAATATTCTGGTGCAGGAATATATTCGCGAAGCCAATGGTGCCGATATCCGCTGTTTCGTGGTAGGTAACAAAGTGGTAGCAGCCATGAAACGCCAGGCCAAAGCCGGAGAATTTCGCTCCAACCTACACCGAGGCGGGACAGCATCGACAGTACGCTTAAGTAAAGAAGAACGCAGCACGGCTATTCGTGCCGCAAAAACTATGGGGTTAAACGTGGCGGGTGTCGACTTACTTCGCTCCAACCACGGTCCGGTAGTGATGGAAGTCAACAGCTCGCCAGGTTTAGAGGGTATCGAATCAGCTACAGAAAAAGATATCGCCGGTTTAACCATCGCGTTCTTGGAACAAAAAGTGGCAGCTCATAAAACCCGGCGCAAACTTAACACGAAAGGAACTGGCTAATGCAAACTGGCAGCAGAGCAGCGTTTGTACTGGGAAACAGTAGCATTCCACCTGGTAGCCGCGCGGTGGTAGATATTCCATTTGGCAAACTGTATACCCATACCGAGCTAAATATCGGTGCTCATGTTATTCATGGCCGTAAAGATGGGCCGGTGTTATTGGTGGCCGCTGCGTTGCATGGTGACGAAATTAATGGTGTCGAAATTTGTCGCCGTCTGTTAAAACTGCCACGGCTTAATCAGCTAAAGGGCACACTGGTAGTGGTGCCAATCGTTAATACTTACGGCTTTGTACAGCAATCACGCTATTTGCCGGACCGACGCGACCTAAACCGCAGTTTTCCCGGCAGTGAAAAAGGTTCCCTAGGTAGCAGAATGGCATTTCAGTTTACTGATAAAATTCTGAAAAAATGCACTCATGCTATCGACTTGCATACAGGCGCAATTCATCGCTCTAACCTGCCACAGGTTCGTGCCAGTGCGAAAGACAAAGTAGCCCTGCGTATGGCCGAAGTGTTTAACGCGCCCATCATTATTAAAGCCGCCAGCCGCGATGGCACGATGCGCGGCACGGCAAATAATCTCGGCATTCCAATTTTGCTATACGAAGCAGGTGAAGCACTACGTTTTGATGAACAGTCAATCAACGTCGGCGTGCGTGGCATTTTAAATGTTATGACCGACCTTGGCATGCTGCGCGCTGGCCGTAAACGCCCTAATACCAAATCTTTGTTTTCGAAAAAAAGTAGCTGGGTACGCGCTGAGCATGACGGTATTGCCCGTTACTACGTGGGCCTGGGCCAAACAGTACAGACTGGCGATACCATGGCGCATATCTACTCACCTTACTCTGATTTTGAAGTAGCAGTACAAGCCAGTTTTGCCGGCATTGTGATAGGCCGCAACAACCTACCGCTGGTTAATGAAGGAGAGGCACTGTTTCATATTGCAGAAGTAAGTTCATTAGATGAAGCAGAAAAAACCCTGGATGCTATAAATGATGAAGTAGATAACGCGATGCCACCGGTGTTGGGTGAAGAATATGGCGTTGTTTAACGCCTGGCCCAACGTTAGTTTTTTTCTGCAACGACGTCGTACGCGACTAAGGCCGGCAAGCGTTGCTGTAATTGCAGCTCAATTTTATCCAGCTCTTGCATTCGCTGGCAAAACAGTGCTGACTTTTCTTCCAACTCGACCGCTTTAGCATCCAGTCCCAGGTTTATTCTATCGACCAACTGGCCAACAGACTGCCATTCCTGATTGTCGCTGCGCTCAAAGTTACTGTCGGAGTGTCGCAGCGCATCGCGCAGCGCGCCCCATACCGCCCCCACTGTATGCCGGGCCAGATTATCCAATTGCGGCTTTAACTCACCGTGTAAAAAATAATCCAACTCGTTCAGGCTTTGTGGTGCCAAATAAAAGTGTTCATTGGTACGCACAAAACGAGACATCCATTGGAAGGTGGTTTCACGCACCAGCTCACGCCATTCTGCTTGTTGCGCTTTACTGCCAATACCGGTAAACATTGCTTCAATACTGGATAAACCCAGCTCAACACCATCTACCGCAATGCTGACTATCTCGGGCACAAATTTACGCAATCCTTGACTGTATTGGTGCAACAGCGCCGTATCTTCCTCGGTCAACGTTGCCCACTCGCCACGAATAAACAGTTGCTTATCGGCGTTGATTTGCACATGTGTGCGGTTGTTTTGCAAAATTCGGATATGATCAGGGGCAATAAGAATACCGTGGCCAAACGCCATATTACATTCTGCCGCCTGCAGGGATAACGCTAACAGCGGTAACGATAGCAATAAAAAACGTTTCACATTACTTTACTCAGCAGTTTAATCAGCTCAAGCCTACGTTAGTAAGCGGTAAATTACAGTGCGCTGCATCGCATTAGGTTTGCCGTCTGTCGAGTAAGGCATACGGCATGTTAAATTAAAAGAATGGCTCTATTGCGGGGCTACCGTCTACCAGTATAATTTTTGACGGCCCATATTCACGACGACTACGAATACCATCTTTATCAAACCGTACTTCTACTGCAGAGAACAGTTGTTGGCGCACAATAATTAGCGCCTGACTAAGCTTTTCCTTGCGCTGTAACTCCAACACTTTTACATCTTCAATCAGTGCCACAGCGACATTTTTTTGTTCTTCAAACTCCAATTGCAACTCTTGTCGGCGCGCATCTATTTGTGGGCTGCCCTTAATTTTTTTCAACTTTTCTACTTGTTCACGTATATCTTGCATATCGTTTTTTGCAGCGGTAATGCTGGCTCGCAAAACCTCCTGTTTTTCAACTATCGGGTCAATCATACGATTTAACTCAATAACGATATTACTGCTCGAAGGTGCGCCCAAATTACCGGTGTAGATACCGTAGTCCAGATAGTAATAACCACCGATAACCTTACCATTTGGGTTGTCTTCCGGGCCGGCATAAACTTTGGCAGCTGATACAGCGCAGTGCATAATTTGCTTTTTTACGTACACATTGCCGTCTGCAGTTAAACGGGCATATTGCGCCAGGTTACACTCAATATCGCCTTTAGCTTTTAACTGAGTACTATACTCACTATCTTTCTCAGCGGTAGCAATTTGATGGCCAATAATAGAGCCGCCAATTTTAATATCACCGCCAGCCTCAACTAAAAGTCCCTCAACAAATCCTTTCACAAAGACATTGCCACCAGCAACAACTTTCATCCCTTCGGACACGTCACCATTTACCACAACAGAACCGCGAAATATTATATGGCCGGTGGCTAAATCAACGTTCTTCACTGTAAACACTTCGTCTACCGTTGCGCCTTGCTCAATAACACGCGGCAAACCATCGCGCGCGGCCAGTAATAAGTCTGCGTCAGCAGCAGAAAACTCAGTACCTTCACCTTGGCTCCACTCAACAACCATACCTGGCACGGCCGGCAACACTGTGCCAGTTACTGTCATGCCGTCTACACCTGGTGTAGGTGGGTGACGCCGCATTAACGACTCACCGCTGCGTATTGCCGGAATAACACCAAAATCACGTAAGTCGGCCTTTTCTTCAGATTGCAATAGCGGCTTATTACGCCGACTTTCTATTTCAGGGATCAAAGCTTCAAATCGCGAGTTCTCACCATGCACGGCTGCACGGCCTCGCGCTATAACTAATTTCACTTTGCTACCTGGCTCAGCTTTACTGGCATGGGTTACTAGTTTAATAATGTGTTCTTTACTAAAACCAAACACTATACCCGCTTCCTGCGCTGATTTTACCAGCATGTTGGCCGATATCGGATCACCTCCCCAAGCCGCTGTAATAATTGCAGCCGCCGCCATTTTATCTTCATTGATATCAAAGCTGAGTTCTGCCGGACGTTTTTCGGCAATGCGGTAATTAAGGGGGGTGCCAACCGGCTGCAGTTGATCTTTGATTTTTAGCTGGATCTGTTGATATTCCACCAGCAAGTTCGTTATTTGTTCCTGAATCAAAAAGCAGCGGCCGTAGCCCGCCTCTTGTAATTTTGTGTTCACATCTTGTGCGCTCAGCGCGCTCAGTGTGACTGGCACCGTTATTTTTATACTTTTATTATGCTCAGAAAATTGCATAGGGCTTCACATTTTAAGTTACTACAACAAAGCTAAACTAATGGAACAAATAACCGGCAAAAAAACAAGCACTCTAACCACTTAGAGGGCCAATCATAACGGCGCAATCAGATATAATTTTCCTGATGGATACGGATAAATAGATCTGTACCTATTTTACTGTAATCAATTTTATATTCTTTATTATTAATTGCTTGTACAAATAATAATGTTTTTGCTTCACCAAACACGTCTGAACTAGAAATATCAACAATTTCCATATAGCGCTCTTTAGCTTCTGCACGGCTTGCAGGCACAGTTTCACTGAAAATTTTAACGCTGTTGCGGGTTACTATTACCACAGGATCGTTATCGTCATTCATTACAATTAAGTCTAGCTTTTTATTCTTGTGTATTAGTGTGTTACGGCCACTAACCAGAAACGCTTTTTCATAATTATTCATTTATTGCCCTGCATAAATGTCACTGTTGCCAACATTATGATACAGACAGCCAGAAGTGTCTAGGTTGCTGTATTCTGTATACATTGTAATCTGGCTTGGTTAATTTCTCTGCACAGTTGCTCAGCATGTTTTTGTGTTGAGGATACCGGAACATAGAGCTCATAACCAAAAGTGTCAGCTAACCGCTGCATGCGCCAGCCAAACGCCGCTTTGATACCATTGTAGTCAGTACTGCGGGTACTAAACTTATCCGTCTCTGTTAACAACTCACTGGCGCAGCCACCCATGCTGCAACCCTGGCGAACGGCCTCAAGATATAATGCTCGCTGCTCTGTCATAATCCGAACCGCCAAACGCAATGGAAGTTGTTGTAAAAACGCGTCGTAATTACCCAGCTTAAAGGCTATATAACTTAAAGTCGTCTGACCCGATTGCGGCACACCGCTATATTGCAAGCAGTGCCATGACAATAACCAACTACCGCGCCGGTGGAAATAGCGAATACCATCGCTATCAAGTTGCAAAAAATAGCGCGGCTCGGATAGCTTGGCCCAACCGGCAAAAATACCTAACAATGCCAGAACAAATGCCAGTGCATGCAACAACGACACTTGGTCAATCCAAATTAGGCTTAATAGCAACGTTACCAATATGGTGCTGCTGCATAACAAAACAGCTGCGCCACCGCGACTACTGCTGCCTTCTAGCTGTATAGGTTTCATATTGTGCATCCCTTACAAGCCTGGTTTTATAAGCCAACTATGGCAGCCTTTAGCGTTAAGTTCACCATTTGTTGTCAAATAGGCTAAGCAATTACTGCGTTGAATCGACCAACGCCGCTGCGATTGCGATAACAGGAAATCTAAACCACACTTTCTTCCATACAATATGGCTGGAATTATTAAACAGCTGTTACACGGGGTTACTGTGGCAAAATTACATTCAAAATTAATTTGGGTGATTTTAATCACTCTGTTGCTATTTGTTGGCTACTTATACTGGATGCCTGGACAGAAAACAGAAACGCGCCGCGCCGGCACTGCGGTTGCTGTTAGCACAGCAACGGTGCAAACCATGCCAATGATCCGCAGTGTAAACGCATTAGGTACCGGCATTTCTAATCAATCTATTACGCTGGTATCGCCAACCAGTGACTTTGTTACTGAGTTAAATGTACGCGAAGGAAAAGCGGTAAAAAATGGTGAAGTAATTGCACGGCTGAATGATATCGAAGAGCGCGCCCGCGTGACCGAATTGCAGGGCATACTTGAAGATAACAAGCGCCAACTAGCTCGATTAAAAAATCTGGCAACCACCCAAGCCACTGCACAATCTTTGTTAGATGAGCAACAAACCAAAGTAAATACTACGCTGGCACAGTTGGACATTGCAAAAGCACAATTGGCCGAAATGACCATAATGGCGCCGTTTGACGGTTACCTTGGTCTACGCCAGGTTAGCGAAGGTGCCTACCTTAACGCTGGTACAGTCATTACTACATTAGACGATTTAAACACCTTGCGGGTGGCCTTTAGTGTAGCAGAACACTATTTGGCAGATATAGCTGTCGGCATGCCATTAACGGTAACTAACGCCGCTTATGGCACTGCTGCGTTCAGTGGAAAAATAAGCGCTGTAGATACACGGTTAGACCCTGTTACTCGTACAGTAACTGTGCATGGCGCCTTACCCAACACTGACTTAAAATTACGCCCGGGAATGCTACTCAATGTAACGTTAGAGCTGGATAAACGCCAAGCGCTGCAAATTTCTGAAAAGGCGCTGGTACCGCAGCAGCAAAAACAATTTGTTTACAAAGTCGATGCCCAAAGCAAAGTATCCCAGGTTGAAGTCACGATCGGCCAGCGCATCCCGGGTTGGGTAGAAATACTCACCGGCTTGGAGGAAGGTGATGAAGTGGTGGTAGAGGGCATTCAAAAGCTGCGCTCTGGTGTCAGTATTAACCGCGTCGGAGGTTAACTATGTGGTTATCTGATACCTCAGTTAAACGGCCGGTTTTTGCTACCGTTGTTAATTTACTGCTTATCGTATTTGGTATTGTTTGCTTTAGCATGCTGCCACTGCGCGAATACCCAGACATAGATACGCCAATTGTCAGTATTAGTACCAACTACCCTGGCGCATCAGCAGAGATTGTAGAATCAAAGATCACCCAACTATTAGAAGACCGCATCAGTGGTGTTGAAGGTATAAAAAACATTAATTCTAGCAGCCGTAACGGCCGCTCAAATATTTCCATTGAGTTTAACGTAGAGCGTGACATTGACTCTGCCGCTAATGACGTACGCGACCGTGTATCGCGTGCATTGAACAATTTACCTGATCAGGCCGACCCACCAGAAGTATCCAAAGCCAGTGATGATGAAGATACCATTGCCTGGTTTGTGTTAAACAGTGAAACCATGACCTCATTGGAACTGACTGACTACGCCGATCGCTATATCGTCGAGCGATTCTCAGTGGTAGATGGCGTAGCCCGTTTGCAACTGGGCGGCGCACGTGATTATGCTATGCGCATCTGGCTGGATCGCGACGCCATGGCATCGCGCGGGGTTACCGTACAGGACATTGAAAATGTACTACGGGCCGAAAACGTTGAGCTCCCTGCCGGCAATATTAAATCAACAGAACGTGATTTTACCGTGCGTGTGCTGCGTACTTACAAAACACAACAGGACTTCCGCCGGCTGGTGATTAAGCGCGGTGACAACAATTATCTGGTGCGCTTAGGTGAAGTCGCTGATGTATTGTTAACAGCCGAAAACGAAGAAAGCGAGTTTCGCGGCGATGGCAAAAACCTGCTAGGCATAGGCATTATAAAACAGTCAAAAGCCAATACGCTTGAAGTAGTAAAAGCCGCCAGAGCTGAGATGGAGCAGATAAAACAAGCCCTGCCTGATGGTACAACCATTGAACCTGGCTATGACTCATCGTTGTTTATTGCTGAATCAATTAAAGAGGTATACAACACCCTGGCTATTGCTATGGCGTTGGTAATAGTGGTTATCTTCTTATTTCTTGGCAATATCCGAGCAACTTTTATTCCGGCCGTTACGGTGCCTGTGGCGCTGGTTGCGGCAGTTACAGTGCTTTATGCCCTGGATTTTTCGGTCAACCTTCTTACTCTGTTAGCTATGGTGCTGGCAATAGGTTTGGTAGTTGATGACTCTATAGTCGTACTGGAAAACATTTACCGGCGCATTGAGTTGGGCGAGCACCCGCTGGTGGCATCATATCGTGGTGCACGCGAGGTTGGCTTTGCGGTTGTTGCCACCACACTGGTGCTCATTTCGGTATTTGTACCCTTAGTGTTTATGCAAGGTCAGCTCGGAAAATTATTTACTGAATTTGCCCTCGCCATTGCCGCGGCAGTAGCGTTCTCAAGTGTAACGGCTTTAACCTTATCGCCGATGTTATGCAGCAAATTGCTCACTCACCAAAAACGTGAAAGCAAGCTCGGCTTATGGCTGCATGCGGCGTTTCATAAGTTAGAAGCGGCTTATCGGCGTCAACTAAACGTGGTGTGCGCCACCCGTTGGCCGGTTATTGCCGTCGTAGCGCTGTGCTTTGTTGCCAGTTATATGTTAGTAAAACTGCTGCCGAGTGAACTGGCGCCGACTGAAGATCGCGGTACTTTTTTTGTCATGATGAGTCCGGCGGAAGGCGCCAGTTATACTAGCAACAGCCGCAACATGCGCCTGATTGAAGATGTACTAATGCCTTATTATCAGCAAGGCGAATTTAACCGGTTGCTGGTTCGCGTTCCCGGCTGGGGCAACAGTGGCGGCGTCGCCATTGTCGGCACCGAAAACTGGCACAACGGTAAGCGCCGCACTGAGGAACTAATGGCGGAAGTAGGCCAAAAGCTGAATGAAATACCTGATGTACGTGCCTTTACCTTTATGCGCAGCGGCCTGGGCGGTGGCGGCGGCGGTGGCAGGCCAATTCAATTTGTGTTGCAGGGCAATACCTATGAAGAGCTGGCACGCTGGCGCGATGTGGTGATCAACAAAGCAGCAGAAAACCCTAATATTCTAATGTTGGATCACGATTATAAAGAAACGGTGCCGCAGGTACTGGTTGAAATTGACACAGAACGGGCCGGTGACCTGGGTATTTCAGTTGGTGCTATTGGCCGTTCGCTTGAAGCGATGCTTGGAGGGCGACGCGTCACCACCTTCCTCGACCGCGGTAAAGAATATGACGTAATTCTGGAGGGTTTGGATGAAGACTTTGCCGAGCCAGGCAGCATAACCAATGTATATTTGCGCTCTGAAACCTCAGGCCAGCTTATCCCGCTGGATAACCTGGTAACCTTGCGCGAAGAGGCAACGTCATCCAGCTTAAACCGCTACAACCGTATGCGTAGCATTACTTTAACTGCCAGTATGGCGCCGGGTTACAGCTTGGGAGAAGCGCTGGAGTACTTGGAGAATATCGTTAAAACTGAAATTCAAGACACGGTAGGCATTGATTACAAAGGCGAATCGCTGCTGTTTCAGGAGAGCGGCAGCTCTACTTTAATGGTATTTATTCTGGCACTGCTTATCACCTACCTGGTATTAGCGGCACAGTTTGAAAGCTTTATTCACCCGCTGGTAATATTGATCACCGTACCACTTGGCTTGGTTGGCGCGTTATCCGGATTGTATTTCAGTGGCATGACTCTAAACATTTATAGTCAGATCGGCTTGGTAATGTTAATTGGATTAGTAGCAAAAAACGGTATCTTAATTGTAGAGTTTGCCAACCAATTGCGTGATGCCGGTGTTGAGTTCGTCAGCGCAGTGCAACAAGCGGCAACACAGCGCTTGCGTCCTATTGTTATGACCGCATTTACTACCGCTATGAGCAGCATTCCACTTATTGTAGCCACCGGACCGGGTTCAGAAAGCCGAATGGTCATTGGTATGGTGATCTTCTCCGGCGTGGCATTAGCAACATTAATGACCATCTATGTTGTACCGGTATTGTATATAGCGCTGGCGCGTAACACTGGCTCACCAAAACGGTTGGAACAAAGATTACACCAACTGGAGCAGCAGGCACCAGATGAACATGCCGCTGACGAGATACATCCTTAAGCTAAAACTAAACAGGCGCCATTGGCGCCTGTTTAGTTTTTACTCGTACAACAACCACTGCATTAATACGGCAATATACTGCCATCCCAATTTAGCAAACAACCACTTGCTGCCGGTTGCAACCCTGCGGCTACATGCGCCAATCGCAATGCCGTACTTGCTGCGCTTTGTAATTGTCCTTGCGGCAAATTTGCCTGAAAAGGCATAGATAGAGCAGTATCCGTGGTACCCGGGTGTACGCTGACGATAGCTGCACTTTTATTAAGCCGTGACACTTCAATACTGAGATTCTTAACCAGCATATTCAGCGCAGCCTTACTGATGCGATAGCTATACCAGCCGCCTAAGGCATTGTCCGTTATACTGCCTACCTTTGCACTTAACACCAACAGCTTGATATTTGGCGTTTTGCACAAATAGTTAAACAGCAACTGTAAATAACGCGCCGGCACTGCAACATTGCTGGTCACCCGACTAAGTAATACCTCAGTGTCGAATTGGCGAATGGTTTTTTCTGGTGCCGCCTGAGCGTCGTGCAATACGCCATTACAGATAAAAATAGTATCAGGTTGTTGCTGTAAAGCTTGTTGCAGCAACTGCTCGGTTATAGCGTGTTGCTGTAATTCATCCTGATACCAATACCACTGCTGACCTGCGGCGGGTTGCCTGCTGATAACGCTCACTGTGGCACCCAACGCATAATAATGGTGTGCCAGCGCCAGCCCAATACCGCTGCCACCGCCAATCACTAATACTGAAGCACTCATAGCATTATTGCCTCCGCGGCCTGCACGCCACTAAGCCAGGCATTCTCTACCCTACCGCCATTTAACCAGTCACCACATAGCGTTAGTGCAAGTTGCGGCCGATGCAACGCACCGAACAAGCCAAAATCGGGCGCTTGCTGAGCATAACGCCAGCGATGAGCCTGGCTGGTTACAACGCGGCATGAATGCCCACTTATCCGCTGTAATGCCGATGTTGCCGCCGCCACTATCTGGCTTTTATCAGCCTCAAGGTGTTGCTCTGACCAGGACGGCGTAAAATGCAGTAGCCAATGCTCAATTGCGCAACGGCCTGATTTAATAGATTGTCGGGCCAACCAACTTACTTCAGTGTCCTGTTTAACAAAAATGCCATCAAAGTCCAGCGGCAGCGGTGTTGCAAGTTGTAAATCTACTGCCCAGCAAGGCAATAATGCAGCTTGGCCAAATATAGAAGTAAGATCAGCGTCTATTCGGTGCTGCGCAGTTAACAGTTGCGCGGCCTGCTGCTGCGGTACTGCCAGTACCAGCTGACTAAACTCGCCAACACAACCAATTGCATCAAATAATTGCCATAAGGTACCGTTAAATTGCACGCGCTCTATCAGACAGCGGCTGTGTAGAGTCACTTCATCTAGCATCTGGCCGACCGGGGCTTGCATTGACGGTATGCCGACAAAACGCACTGTGTCATCAGGCGTCGCGGTAAATTGGCCCTGCTGATAAGTTGCTATCCGGCCAGTCCAACGTTCAACAACTCCAGCGTCAAGCCATTGCTGACACTGCAGAGCAAAAGCTTTGGTGCGTGCGGTGAAATACTGCGCCCCCAAATCCAGATAGCCGGCGGCTGCGCGCTTACTGCTCATGCGCCCCCCTGCCACACGGCCTTTGTCAAACACCACAACGTTGCGTCCGGATTGTTGCAACTGGGCGGCACACGCAGCCCCAGCAATACCGGCGCCAACTATAGCTATTGTCAAAATTTGTTTTTCCCAATTGCGTATATCGCTAGGCACATTTACGCTGCCTGCCACTGTGGCGATCAATATTAATCGGCAGCCAGACCCATCTAACTGGCTAGCGAAAGCGTAGGTGTAAGCTATGGTTAATTTAAATTACATAACGGATGAACAGGATAGCCGCATATGACAATACAAACCGCGACCTTTGGTGCTGGCTGTTTTTGGTGTTTAGAAGCTGCGATGAATCAACTCAATGGCGTTGCTCAAGCGCTAAGCGGCTACATGGGTGGCAAGGAGAGCTTTCCTACCTATCAGATGGTGTGTACTGGCAATTCAGGACACGCAGAGGTTGTGCAACTGCAGTTTGAAGACAATATCGTCAGCTTTGAGCAACTATGCCTGATTTTTTTCAGTCTGCATGACCCTACCCAACTCAACCGTCAGGGCAATGATATTGGCAGCCAATATCGATCTGTGGTGTTTTACCATAACGATGAGCAACTGCAATTGGTTCGCGGGGTTATGGCTGAACTGGAGCGAAATAAGGTTTTCCCGCAACGCATAGTAACAGAAATATGCCCTGCAGAGCCGTTCTATGTCGCAGAAGAACACCACCAGGGCTATTTTTCGCAGCATCCACAGCAAGGTTACTGCCAGGGTATCGTTGCGCCGAAAATGGCCCGCTTCAAGCAACAATATGCTGCTATGCTAAAAAAATAATAATCTGTCCTAATACCAAAGGTACGCTCGCCTTCTGCGAGCGCCTGATAGCACTATTGTGGTGTGAAATTGATGCTGATACCAAAGTTTGCACCTGCCGTAGCGTAACCGGCGCTGCTCTGGTAACGTTTATCAAACACATTATCTAGTTTTACACGCAGCACAAACGCCGAGCTAATCTGATAGTTCCCTCCAAGCCCCCATAAGGTAAAACCTGCCAGATTAGCAACCGGTGCAAAAGCCCCCTGATAGGTCTCACTTTGATAATCACTGGTTACAAAGACCGACCAAGTATCGCTGTCGTAACTGCCTCGCCAATTTAAGGTGTGCTCTGGCCTGCGCTCTAACTTCAAGCCCGTGCTGCGATTTTGTGTATGCAACCAGGTGTACGCCAGTTGACTGTGAAACTGATGCCACTGCTGCGACAGGCTGAATTCAATACCACGAATACTGGCTAGTAAGACGTTTTCGGCCTGCTCTACCCCTTGGATAAGGTTGGTAACTTCGCGATCAAACCACGCGAACTGAAGATTCAGGCCGGCATGTTTATAACGCAGCGCAAGCTCATCTGACATAGACTGTTGTGGCTTGAGTTCAGGGTTAGCAAAACCAGGAAAATACAGTTCGTTGAAACTTGGCGCCTTAAACGCTGTGCCGCGGCTGGCACGCACCAACCAATACGGTGAAAATTGATAACCCGCCGCCAGCTGCCAGGTGTTGTTGCCACCATACTGATCAATCAGATCCCGGCGCAGCACCGCTTCCAGCTGCAGCGCATCCTGTTGATATTCGGCACCGGCAAACAAAGCCCGGTTGATGCGGCTATCCTGTTCATAGTCTGGAGCGGCTTTGCTCACCTGCTCTTGATACCAGTTTATGCCTGCCAGCAGGCGCAGTTTAGTCGACAGATCGGTTGTGGTTTGATAGTTAAACTCATCACGCCGAGTGTTAAACGGGCTGCGGGAGTCGGGGCCAAACGTTGTTTCCCGGTCCAGATTCCGGCTGACTTGCGCCTGATGCAACCATTGACCGAACTGCTGCTGCCAACCCAGTAGATAGGCACGGCTTAAGGTGTCAGCCTGATCTTCACTACCCCAGGCGGTATCAAACTGATACAAGCCCGAGTTAACATCAGCCTGCGCTGTTAGTTGGCCCAACGCCGTTTGGTAATCGGCCGCCAGCTTGAAAAACTTCTGCTCATAGCCGTCGCTGTCAGGATCTAAATCTTCGCGTACATTAAAACCATCAGAGCGACTGACGCCTGCTGTAGAGCGCAGTGTCAGCTGTTCGGCACTGTGGCTTAGGCTGATATCTGTGCCAGCCTGACCGAAACTGCCGATATTCGCGTTTAGTTCAACGGCCTGCGCGCGGCGGGTACTGATAGCAATCACACCCGCTAAAGCATCTGAACCGTACCATGCCGCCCGTGGGCCACGTATCACTTCGATGCGTTCAATCAACTCCAGTGGCAACATCGCCAGTGATTTATAGCCCAAGGTGGCCGAGCCTGTGCGCACACCATCTATCAGTACCAGGGTATGACCGGTATTGCCGCCGCGAATATAAACACCGCTGCTTTGACCGCGGCCACCATCGCGGGACAGGTTAATTCCGGGCAACTGTGCTAACAAAGCAGGCAAATCGGTGGCATGACGCGCAACAATGTCTTCACGCTCCAGCACGGTGATACTGGCAAGCACATGCTGTTGTTCTGAGGCACTGCGATTGGCGTAAATACTAATGTGTTCGATATCCTCAGCATATGCTGAGACAATACAGGTAGCGACAAGCATCGCCCCGAAACTAGGTTTAAACATGAGAACTCCGAAAATGTGCCCACCGCACATTTGAACAGTAGTGGAATTTTTCGGGCCGGTCTCCGGGCTGACAACCTGCTTGCGCCTGCACTCGCCTTCCCATCTTGCGACAGTGGCCATGAATGCAGCTCAGTTGTTTACCGTTGCGGGGGCAGCTCTGGTTTTACACCAGATTCCCGTTTACCTGCAGTTAACTGCAGCACCAGAAAAAGCGGCTCCCTGACGGAGCCGCGTGCAGTGTAGCCGTTGAAACGTAAAAGTCAATAGATATCCAGATGGCTAAATTAATACTAAATGTTTAGTCACGAAAATTTGTGAACTGAAATGCCTGCTCCAGCTCGCTACCGCGCACCAACGCCATGGCTTCTTGCAAGTCATCTCGCTTTTTACCGGTAACGCGCACCTGATCTCCCTGTATCGCAGCTTGTACCTTTAGTTTGTTGTCTTTAATCAGCTTTACCAGCTTTTTTGCCATATCGGTTTCTATACCTTGCAGCAGGCTCAGACTCTGGCTGTACGTTTTGCCGGAATGCACCACATCGCCCTCTTTAAAAGAACGCACATCCAGGCTACGCTTCACTGCCTTTGCAAGGAAAATTTCCAGCATTTGCTGCAGTTGAAACTCAGCTTCTGCCTGCATGGTTATAAGTTTTTCTTTTAAAGTGAATTCCGCATTTACGCCACGAAAATCAAAGCGGGTCGTTAATTCACGGTTGGCGTTTTCCACCGCATTCAGCACTTCCTGCTGATCAACTTCTGATACGATATCGAACGAGGGCATTTAGAGTCTCCTGTACTTAAGCCGTTATGTCTGCTGGTGATTATAACCAGAAAACTGCTACAATCCGAGCGACTTATGTTTTTAGGGGCTGGCTGTGTCGCAGGGTTTTTATCGCTTTGTCTGTTTGCTGTGTTTTTTGCTCGCTACTGCGGGTTTCCTTGCTGAACTTAGCGGCTACAGAATAGGTCACGGCATTGCTCACCTGGATAAAGTAGCGCATTTCGGTATTTTTGCCATCCTAACATTATTGTTGTGGAAAGGTTTTAAGCTGCGCCCTGCATTAGCGTTTTTGTTACTAGGCAGCTACGGTGGGGCTATTGAGCTGGCGCAACATAATTTTACCCGCCGCAATGGTGATTGGTGGGATTTACTCGCCGACATCGGCGGCGTAGTCAGTTTTTATCTGCTAAGAGCCGTATGGCACAAATTCCGTCCTCGCAGTCAGCGCTAAGCTGGACCATTGTTGGCAAAGGCGCCATTGGACTCTTAGCCGCCTGCCGTTTGACACTGGCCAACTATCCAATTGGTCTATGGTTAAGACAGCCACTCGCCGTATATAGCCAATTCAAGGGCCAGCAATTTCGCTTCACGCCAGCGGTTACCCCACTTAATGCGGTACTTATTCCGGTAAAAAGCTATGCCGTTATTGATGCTATAAAAGGTTTGTTACCTTTTTTAACGTCGAACGCGCAGCTGGTAATAAGCCACAACGGTATGGGAACTATTAGCCAGATCTTACCGTTGTTGCAGCCTGATCAAGGGCTGTGGTTTTTAACCACCACCCATGGTGCATTAAAACAAGGTGTAAATCTATTCCATACCGGCAACGGACAAAGTGTATTAGCGCCATTAAATACGGCAGCCAAACAGCAAAGTTCTGTGGTGCACCGGGCGATGGATGACGCGCTTGGCCCGGTTATAACAACTGAAAACATCGAGCCATTTTTGTGGCAAAAGCTAGCGGTAAATGCCGTGATAAATCCACTAACTGCAATTCATAACTGCTCAAATGGGGCTCTGGCTGAAGCAAGATTTCAGCCGTTGCTTGACGCTTTAGTACTAGAAGTGTGTCAGATTGCCAGCGCAGAGGGTGTCGTATTAGAGCCAACACAGATACAGCAGAACGTTAGGCAGGTTATCCGCAACACGGCAGAAAATTATTCCTCGATGCAGCAAGATATCGTGCATCAACGGCGCACCGAAATAAACGCAATTAACGGCTTTATCGTTCAACAAGCCAGACACTACGGTATAACGGTGCCACACAATGAAAACCTATTGCAGCAAGTGCTTGAGCTTGAAAACCGGCCTTACGGCCGGTAAACCGCTACGTTAGTAAAACCTTGCTCTTGTAAAACCACAGCTTGCAAGCGGCTCATTACGCCACGATCACAATAACAGTAATATTGTTTGCTCTGGTCCAATCCGACAAATTGAGATGCCAAGCGGAAAAATGGCAATTCAATTACCTGATGCCCGTCGACAGTCAACGGTTTGCTATCGGTTTCTTCCGGACCTCTGATATCCAGCACTATGGCGTCTGCTGGCAGCTGTGCCAGCTCACTGATAACATGAGCCTGTTGCTCAGCCTGATAATCCACGGTGCGAATGTCCAGCACTTTCGCCGTTTGCACTGCCTGTTGCAAAACACTGAAATCAAACTGTTGTTCGTTCGCCAATACCTCGGCTAATACCGCATTAACCGTTGGCTTTTTTGAAATAACGCCGCAATATTCCGGCATGCTTTTAGCAATTTCGTCAGCGCCAATTTTAATCGCCATATTGATAATTTCTTGCTTGTCCTGATAGATCAATGGCCGCAAGATTAATGTTTCAGTAACGCGGTCTATCACATTTAAATTAGCAATGGTTTGGCTGGATACCTGGCCTATACTCTCACCGGTGACTATCGCCTTAATCCCAAGGCTTTCTGCTACTTCACTGGCAGCACGCATCATCATACGCTTTAGCACTACGCCCATTAAGCCGTTATCAATGGTATTTAAAATCTGCTCTACTACCGGAGCAAAGTTAACACTGACAAATTTTACTTTGTGCGACGAGCTGTATTTTTGCCAGACAAGAAACGCCATTTCACGTACGCCCGCTTCGTGCGCGGCACCGCCCAGGTTAAAAAACAGGTAGTGAGTGCGCAAGCCTTTGCGGATCATCAGGTAGCTTGCTACCGCAGAGTCATAGCCACCGGAGATCAATGACAATACATCAGACTGTGACGGCAGCGGAAAGCCGCCCATGCCCTGGTGCATTCTGCGCACCATGATCAACAAGTCTTTTTTAATTTCCAGTGTAACAACCAAATCAGGTTTCTTAAGCTTCACCTTAGCACTGGCAACATGCTGATTTAAACCACCACCTATATACCGCTCAGCTTCAATTGAGCTGAATTCATGGTTGCCGGTGCGTCGCACCCGAACACTAAAGGTTTTGTTTTCCAGCTGTGGTGCGTACACCGCTAGTACCTGCTGAAAAATGTCGTGCAAGTCGCTAAAACTACTGGATTGCATTTCGGCAAAAGCAACAA
This sequence comes from Rheinheimera maricola, assembly GCF_016918075.2. GTDB lineage: Bacteria > Pseudomonadota > Gammaproteobacteria > Enterobacterales > Alteromonadaceae > Alishewanella > Alishewanella maricola_A. Next base: position 334,143 of record NZ_JAERPS020000003.1, read on the forward strand.
CGCCCGGAATACATTCCAGCCGTTCGATTAAGCGTTGGCGCACGGCTTCCTGGCTCGATGCATCCCCACTACTGTCGCAGCGCACAGTAAGGTGATCAAAGTTGTTACACACTTCGACATTACTATCAACTTGCAACAAAATCGTTTTCAGGTTGCGCTCTAACAGCAACGTCTGGCGCTTTCGCACCGACTTACTTTTAATCGCAATTTCAGGGTGTAATTTAATCAAAAACTCAATCATCAGGCAGCAGCATTCATAAGCAGGAAAAAAACTGGCGCAGATTATAGCGGAACTTTAGTCCAAGACCTAATTTGGGCAATCAGGCAGAGCTTTTAAAAAGTAGTTCGAAGTTTATACCTACTGACATCCAATAGCAGGAACCAACACGCCCCTGTGTTGCCTTTTCTCCCAACGAACCAAGTAAACTTTCAACTGTGTTAATAACTCCCATGACAAGCCTGGGCTTTGCGCTACCCTGCCAAGACACGATATACCGGTATTAAATGATCAACAGCAACTAGTAGGCGTAATTACCTAGTCTGAACTTATCGCAACGTTGCTCAACAAAACGCTGGATAACACCAAACCGGTCTGAGTGTCAGGCCTGTTTAAAGCGTGCTACCTACTTATTTGATATGATACGTATGGAAGAGCCCGTCGTGCCAGATACCAAAAAAATCTACAATGCTGGATTTTACTTCCCAGATTGACGTGCTTAGAGTACAGCTATGATGGAACGCTTTACCGCTAAGCAGATAACAAAATTTGTAGCCTTCTTTTTCTTCCACTGGAAATTGAAACACATAAGTACCAGGTACCGGCTCGTTGTACAACATGCCATCAGCTGTACCACAGGTATTACTTGTAATGAACATTGACTCTTTCGTTCCCGATCCCGTTTTATTGAAGGGATTACCTTGCAGATCTTTTGTACTGACAAAGTAACGGATCAACCATTTAGGGAAACCATATTGCTTTGATTCCCCTCCTATCAGAATAAAAGCATTAAGCCTTTTTTCATCGAGAGTTATTTTTGTTTTTGCATAACATACAAGCGTAAATTGCTATTGGCTTGAGCTGCCGTACTAAAACTTATACTGCCTTCAAAATCAAGCCAGGCCGAAGTGTGATTTTCAACCCCATCCAGCTTGATCAAAGTGCCATCTGAGTAACGAGCATAAACTCCATTAAATTCAGGCAATTTGTTTGGGGCTCCACCACAGCCAGTAAGCAATAATATTACAGCCATAGGCTAGGCTATTCGTGATCTACATTAGTTTTTAGGGCTAATATTGAATCCCACTAAATTACTCTCCGTTAGAACCATTACCGACACTATCTGACTTACCTTCACGAGAATCCCAAAAATTTGATGCAATCATAAGCGAAAGTGCAATTGAAACAATGAAAGAGTAATCTCGCCATAAAACAACCATACACCATCCCATATTAGCATCACATGCATCGACAACATTGATCCTGTCTGGCTTAAACATCATCATAAGGCCTCCGACAACATTTTTTTCCATTAAAATACCAAACATCCAACCCGCAACAAGGTCGCCTAAAATAAAGTATATAATTAGAAATGAAACAAAAAATCCAATAACACATTTAGCATTCATAAAAATTACCTATAAAAAATACTTAAAAAATTTTACATAAACCTGTCATGAAAATTTCGCTTCAGACGTTATTGCCTCCTGTTTTAACAAAGCCTTTTTCAAGCTTTTTCACTCAATTTAGGAATCATCCAACCATAACGAAGGAAACCACCTGCAGCACCAAGCAGAAGAATTATTATCCAATCAGAAGCACCTCCACCAGTAAGTGCCCAAATTGATAATGGAACCAAGATCTCAGGTAGCAGCAACGCAAAAACAACCCAAAAAAACCAGCTCCAAAATACTAACTCCTCCATCTTTATCACCTTAATACTTGACTACCATGGCATATTGGTCCGGTTGAGTCTGCCCAAACCTTCCAATTTGGTATAGCCACGTATTTGCGCCAGGTTTTCGCAAAACCTGAGAAAAAATATTTTCTTATCAGGCCTTAAGCGCAAAAATTTGTTGACCTACCGCAGAAAAATAATAAATTAAGGCTAGGTTAACTTAATGGATTTCTGCATGCCTGCTGTTACAAGTGCCTCTTTTACTTCTGAAAATGCTGCTAACTTATTTAACTCGCCCGACATTTACTTTTTGGTAAAGCAACTGGCACAAAGCCACAAAGCGGTAGTATGCGATGCCGATTTAGACTGGCACAACACCACCGCCCTGGTGCATGAGGTGTATTTAAAACTGCAGCAAAACAAAGTGGCGTTAATTACCGACGACGAGCGGGCGCTACTTAGGCAGCTAAGCCAGGTGTGCCGCTGCGTAATAGTGGACTTAGTGCGCAAACAGCAGGCTGAGAAACGCCAGCAGCAAGATGAGGTCGAACCCGCTGCGGCGTTAGATATGAAACTACTGCAACTAGATAAAGTACTTACCGAATTACAGCTAAGCTACCCTGAGCAGACTCAAGCTGCCTTACTGTACTATTTTGGCAAGCTTAACCGTGATGACATCGCCAAAGTGCAGCAGATATCACCACGCACGGTAGACAACTACCTAAACTTTATCCGCACCGCCGTTAAAGCTGAACTGCTCAGCGCTTGATAGTAAAACAATAAAAAGAAGCCTTACGATGAACTTATTTCAACTCTATTTAGATGCCGCCGCCCTGCCTGATGCAAACGCACAGCAGCGTTTTATTGACGCCCTGGCAGAAAAATCTGCCCTGCTGGCCGACAAGTTAAAAGCCTTATTGGCTGATACTAACCATACTCTGCATTTAGCCGACGACATTCGTCATGCCGCCAGCCGCTTACAACAGCTGGACATCAGCAGTGAGCTAACCGGCAAGCAGCTTGGTTACTGGCAGCTAGATAGCATTATTGCCCACGGCGGTATGAGTACCGTGTATTTAGCCAGCCGCCAGGATGGCCAGTTTGAACAACAAGTGGCCATAAAAGTATTAAACCCGTTAATTTACCCGGTTACCCCCAACAGCCAGGCCTTTGCCGAAGCTAATGTTGCCGCCAAGCTTAACCACCCTGGTATTACCAAAGTGTTTGATGCCGGCATTACCGAGCATCAGGGCCAGCAAGCGCACTATATAGTAATGGAATACATTGAAGGCCAACCGCTGAATCGTTGGCTTGAGAACACCAAGCCGCCCGTAAAAACCTTGGTGAGACTCTTTATTGAATTGTGTGATGCACTACATTACGCCCATACCCACCAGATTATTCATGCCGACTTAAAGCCGGAAAATATTCTGGTAGATGAGCACGGCAAGCCCAAGCTGATTGACTTTGGTATTGCACGGCTTCAACAGCAAAGCGAGCAAGCCCCCGCCTATGTACAGCATTATGTAAAAGCCCTGTCGCACCACTATGCCAGCCCGGAACAATTAAGCGGCGAGCCACTGACTACATTGTCGGATGTATATAGTGTTGGCAAAGTATTGCAGGATGCTTTAGCACTGAAAGCTTATCAAAATAAGCTACAAACACTTGAACTAAATATGATTATTGGCAAAGCCCTAGCTACGTTTTCAGCTAGCCGTTACCTGTCTATGCGAGACTTACAAGCAGACTTAATTGCAATAACAGAAAACAAACCAATTTCGTTAGCGTTAAACACCAGACTTTACAAAGTGAGAAAGTTTATCAGCCGCCAGCCTGCAATTAGCGCACTGATGATAGTTGCCGTTTTATCAGTTTGCGCTGGCATTACTGGAACAACCTTGGGCATCATTGAAGCGACCACACAGCGCGACATTGCCGAACAGGCGAAGACAATGGCAGAGCAAAAGGCTCAAGAACTTGAAAAGGTTGTGACCTTCCAATCTTCTCAACTCAAATCTATTAACCCAAAAGAAATGGGCCAATATTTATCGCAGCTGACTACGCAAGCTATTGAGAAAGCCACTTCAGCAGACAATCAAGTAACCGAGCTGACATTGCTTCAGCAAATCAACTTTACGGACATTGGCCTTGAGTTAATTAAAAACACTATTTTTGATAAGTCAATTAGCGCCATTAACGAACAATTTGCTGCAGAACCAGATACACAAGCGTCGTTACTACATTCTACCGCTATTACCCTAAATGAACTAAGTTTGCATGAAGCAGCCAATACAACCTTCAAAAAAGTAATAAACATTCAATCCACAGCATTGGGTGAAAACCATCGTAAAACATTAAATAGCCAAGCTTACCTTGCGGAGGTGTTTTACGGACAAAGAAAAAACGAAGATGCGAAAGCGCTGATAGAACAAACACTGTTAAAGCAGCGTGCAAGTTTAGCCAAAGACGACACCGACATTTTGCAGTCTTTAAATATTTATGGCTTGATCTTAACAGCTCTTGGCGAGTTGAAAGACGCTGAGAAGGTGCTTGAAGAAGGCTTACATTATAGCGAGAAAACCAACTCTCCCTTTAAACTTAACTTTTACAATAACCTGTCCACACTTTACTACCAAACCGGTGAGACAGAAAAAGCGCTGGTTTATTTGGGTTTAGTTAGAAGTGAATACAAGGCTCAGTTTGGCGAAGAAAACCCACTGTATCTAACCGTAACGATTAACTACGCTGCTTTTAACCATAGGAATGGCAAGTCTGAATACGCTAAAACACTTTTCGAAGAGAATCAGGCAGCGCTAGAGAAAGTGCTCGGAAATAAACATATCAACACTTTATTAAACAGAGCCAATTTTGCGACGCTACTTCACGAATTAGACGAGTCAGATCGTTCAATTACCTTGTTTAGAAAAAACCTTGAAGATGGCACACCCGTGCTTGGCGAAGCCCACAACTCTGTAGCACTTTGGCACGACAGCTTGGGAGCAGCGCTTTATGCCTCGGGCCAACTTGACGAAGCAGAGAAGCATTATCGGCATGCGTTGTCGCAGATGAAGACACTCAGAGGTGAAACACACTCCGTCACCCTAAGCTCTCAGGTTAAATTAGCCAGACTATTAATAGATAAGAACCAATATGATGAAGCTTCCATGCTGGTAAATGAAGCCAAAACCGCCATAGAGCGAACCGGCAATAAACAAAGCAGGTTGTATCTGGACATCTTAAATACCTCCGGTGTGTTACTCAGAAGAATGGAAAAACACGACGAGAGTCTCGCAGAGTACACGGAACTACTTAAGGTATACGATGGTGTGGTGAATAAAAAGAATTGGCAACTCGGGCTTTATAAACTTGAGTTCGGTCTGACATTAAAAGCTATCGGCAAAAAAACAGATGCACAAATATACATCACTGAAGCAAGAGAGCAATTTGTTGCACTTTTTAGTGAGCATCACCGCCTTAGCAAAAGAGCGTTAGTTGAGCTAGAGCAACTTTAAGGTAGGAAGTACTCTTGCCTACACTTTTCGATGAAACCCAATCCACTGCCATTCACCTGATCCGTGTTTGGCAGCTATGTGATACCGGGAGCATTACAACTTGCTTACTTGCTGAAGATTTTACCCTGGAGCACAGCGAAATACTTAACCGCTACAGCACCCTGCTTACCTTTAGTAAGTTCCAGTTGCCGGTGTGGGTGCGGCTTATTAACCAAACGCAGGTAGATATTGAACGCTTTGCTGCCGATGGACTGTACCTGACGGATAGCCCGGCTAAATGGCAGCTGGATATCGCTATTCCTGTTGAGAGCGTCCGGTTACTGCATGCTTTAGAGCAAGCGTTGTTAGCCCTAACGGCGGAGCAACCAGATGCTTTTGCCAAGCGCATTATTGTGCGGCCTTATCAGGCGATATGGCAAAAATTAGATGCGGCTAAAAAAGTGCAACCCTATAACAGAGAAAATGTGCAGCAGCTTTTGCAACAGCTGGAGCAGGATGCGATTCGATGGTTAACCAAAGCTGACGTTTAAACTAGCCCAGTTGCAGCAAGAGTAAATACCCCAACAGCAGCAGCGTGGCGACAATCACTATAGGCTTGGGTTGTTGCTGGCAACTGAGTATGCGTTTTGAGTTTTCATCATGGCTTTGCCTACCAGCAAGCCACTTTATAAATTGAATAAACCGGCAAGTGTAATAAGCCAGTGTTAGCGCCAGGCCAAAACTGGCCAGTAAGATAAACGGCACACTAAGTAGCACTGTGGTGCGCGGATATTCTAACGCCTGCAGCACCCAATCCTGCTGCACGCTTAACTCTGGATATTCAACAAGCTGCTGCTCCAGCCAAATACTCTGCTGTGGCGTTATGGGTTTGACTAAGTATTTGGCGTCTTCAGGTTCAATAAAGGTATCTAAAAACCGTTGTAATGGTGCGCCATAAGGAATATTGGTTGATGGAAAGCGCTGGACAAGATAGAGCGTGGTTTCCTTTTGCACCAGCGCCCAGGTTTCATCTACCCGACTAACGCTCACGTAACGGCCTTGTTCCAATTCACTTAAGCGCCGTGAAGGCCGACAAGAGGTTTCGGAAAGTTGCTTGACACTATGCAGCGTATCGTACTGCCAATACCTTACCTGACCGGCGTTAAGCTCAACATCATTTACGGGTTGCGCCCATTTAAAATCAACGCGGTAGTGATGGTAAATAATCAGCAGTGCGAAGAGGCTCATGGCCAAAATAATCAGCAGCCCCAGCTGAGCATAAATATCTTCTTTGGTGAACTTCAATTAGCCGCCTTATTGCTTTGCTAGTTACAGCGCCTGTTATTTTGCCGGGCTATTAGTGGAGTTGGCTTCAAACTCGCTAAGCAATTGCAGCATCGCCTCGCTTTGCAGCATTTTTGCAATACTTAGCGCACTGTCGCCATATTCATTAGTAGCTTGCGGGTTTAGCCCCTGCGCCTGCAAAAAGCGCACTGCGGCGGCTTGCTGTTTCGACACCGCCATAATATACAGCCGAGCTTGCTCGCTTTGGGTTAACTCGCCCTGTTCGCTTAGCAGCGGCCAAAGTGCGGCAACCTCGTCAACCTTCCCCCAAAACAAACCTTTACCTATGCGGTCTAAAAGCGGCACGGTGGCATCTTGTAAATTGGGTTCAAAGGCGTGCAACTGCCAGCTTAGCCTGGCATCGGCTTCGCCCAATACCACCTTGCCGTTATCTAGCCTGAAAGGAAACTGCCGCAAAGCTTGGTTGGGCAAATTAGACACAGGCGCTAATAACCGGCCCAGCTTATCCCAGCGGGCACTAACACAAGAGTCGGTAAAACCGGTATCGGTTAGCTGCAGCTCGCAACCAAAATAGGGTGAGATTAACTCAGTTAGCTGCACCACTGCACTAGTTGCTTCGCTGTTATCGGCAAACTGGCGGTACCAGCGCTGTCCGTGCGCTAAGGCGATAGACGGTAAGTGAGAATCCAATAAGTTATCTGCCAAACCCTGATAACTATCATTATTCGGTAGCCAGCCATTATCCAGCGCAGGCTGGACTTTTAGGGCATTAAACTCTGCGGCGCTGAAATGGCACAAATACAAGGGCAGCGGCCATTTGGGTGAGCCGGGGTTGTTAAATGCTGCCTTTACACAGCCACCCACCGCAGGCAAGGGCACTGCGGTGGGTGGGGTGTTTGCTGGAAGTATTTCTGCGGCATGGGCTTTTGGTAAACACCAAACCGCACTAATAAGCAGCGACAGTATGGCGAATACTTTAAAAGAAGCATCAGGTTTTGCTGTTATCATTGCGTACTAAACGAACATGATTGCCAGTTTTTCTACAATGTGTATCAATTGATCCATTATCAAAACGTATGATCAATGCAAACTCACTACAATATAGACTACCACCAGTGCTCATAGTTGAAGTCCAATATGAATCTGCTGGTGTATTAGGAAAAGCTAGTATACTTATAGTGGGTTTTTTATATTTACCCGAACAGCCGTGTTTTATGGCAGGCATGCCGTCACCAACATCTCTGCTATAGCTTGATAACTCTTTAGTACTACAGTGAACTAATGTAAAAAGCTCACGAGCCGTCGGCAAACGCCAACCATCATCACCAAGTTTCTGTGCACTATACCAGCTATATGAAGCCAATCTTCCTGAGCAACTAGAGCCTGTCCAATTTTGACCAACGCCACAACGCATCCATCGTAAACCAGTTGAAACCTGTGTAACTGTTCCATCAAAATTATCGATAAATCCGGCAGCTAGCATTTCTTTGCGAATTTTTTCTCTCGCTGCCGCTCTATTCTTTTCATCAGCAACACGCCTTTCCTCCACAAGTTGTGCAAGTTTTCTATTTATTTCAGCTGCATTTTTACCCGTTGGATACCTACTCAGATATGCTTGAGCGCCTTTTATGTCTGAGGCTTTTAAGAAAAATATGCTCTCTAGCTGCTCACGTAACTCAGTTGCATATTTCCCCTCTGGGAATTTAGTTAAATAATTATCGATACCCGCAACATCTTTTGCATTTTCATAATAAATATTCTCAAGCTTTTCTAGAAGTTTAGGCGCATTTTTACCTTCTGGAAATTCAGCTAGATAGCGATTAATACCGCTGATATCAGTGGCTTTAATAAAGTAATAAGGCTCTGGATATACAGTTTTAAACTCCAGCTTAATTCTCTTCATCGCATTTTCAGCAAGCCTCTCAGTCACTTCGCTATAAAGATAACTGGCATCCTCGCTATCCTTGCGGGCACTAATAACTGTTTCACCATGACGAATCATGGTATCTAAAGGGCATGTTCCTGCTACTTCATTATTAATGGTGACTTGCAGATCTTTGTTGTTATATTCACCGCAGTCTATGCGCAAAACGACAGTTGGTGCAGGAGAGCAAGCGGTTAATACAAGTGCAGATAATATCAATAGTTTTTTCATTCTAGATCCCATTAATCAGGAATTTGCGAACAAGAGATTTCACTCAAATTCCCGTCGTGCCTATAACGAATAGATGCCTTGCCTGATGAGGGTGAAAACCCCATCACGGTGTAATCAAGTTTTAACCACCCCGTCATCTTAGCCACTTTACCCACATAAACATGTTTGAAGGCAGCAGCCGGTTTTGCTTTCATCATTATGTGCCTTAGTTAACCCCAACATCGGCCAAATGCCGCTGCGCAGCCCAAGTCACTGACTGGCGCGCACCAATCGGACTCTAAGGTGGCTATCCTCACTGGTAATACCAGCATCGCCATAGTTGAAACGAACACGAAGCACATTTAGACCGTTGAGTTCTGGAGAAGACGACCAGTACCCTTCAGGTGCTGCATTTGGAAAAGCCGTTTGGTTAATGGTTGGTTCTACATAGTTACCCTCACAGTATCCGTTCGTTTCGCTTACATATTTACCACCGGGGCGGGAGGAGGGTTTGCGCTGCCCGCTACTGCAAAAAACCAGCGTATCCAACTCATCTATTGTGGGCAGTCGCCAGCCATCTTTAGCCTGCTGCATAGCATCATTCCACTTGAACTTGGCGGCTTCACCAGTGCAGGTTTTACCAGTCCAGCGCTGACCAACACTACAACGCTGCCAAATTAGCTTAGTTGCTGCATCAGTCACTGAGCCGTCATTGTGAACAACAAAGCCAGCCTTTTGTAATAGCTTTTCATCTGCTTGCCTTTTTTCTTCAGTGTCACGAACCAATCGCGCATAGAAGCGCAGGTAATCTTTTTCACCGTAACCAACATTACCTGCGTTAAATTGGATGTCCCAAGCTCCTCTCCTATTGTCGGCATAAATCGAAGATGACCAGAACCGCTCTGCTGGAGTATTTGGAAAAGCAATTGGATGAATGGTAGGGCGGGCATAATCACCTAAACAATCTCCATCTGTATTTCTGACAAAACTACCGCCTGGGCGGCTAGAGGGTTCTCGCTCGCCACTGGAACAAAATACAAGTGATTCCAACTCATCTAATGTAGGTAAACGCCATTCATCTTTGGCAAGTGCTCTAGCATCATACCAATTAAGAGTCTTTGCATTACCTGTGCAGGTTGAACCATTCCAGTTCTGGCCTATACTGCAACGCTGCCAGATTAGGTTGGTGGCTACTGCTGTTAAAGTGCCATCATTGTTATCAATAAAGCCGGCATTTAATAACTCTTTTTTTCTTTTTTCCTGAGCGGCAACAACGGCAAGCCTTGCTTTTTCTTCCTGCAACCGTTTTTCCTCAACAAGAGGAGCAAGCTTCCTTTGTATTTCGGCAGAGTATTCTCCATTCGGGTAGTGCTGTAGATATACCTCAAATCCTCTCATATCAGTGGCTTTTTTATAGTAATACAGTTCTGGGTAGATAGTTTTAAACTCTAGCTTAATACGCTTCATCGCGTTTTCAGCAAACTTCTCAATCACTTCGCTATAAAGATAACTGGCATCCTCGCTATCCTTGCGGGCACTAATAACTGTTTCACCATGACGAATCATGGTATCTAAAGGGCATGTTCCTGCTACTTCATTATTAATGGTGACTTGCAGATCTTTGTTGTTATATTCACCGCAGTCTATGCGCAAAACGACAGTTGGTGCAGGAGAGCAAGCGGTTAATACAAGTGCAGATAATATCAATAGTTTTTTCATTCTAGATCCCATTAATCAGGAATTTGCGAACAAGAGATTTCACTCATATTCCCGTCGTGCTTATAACGAATAGATGCCTTGCCTGATGAGGGGGAAAACCCCATCACGGTGTAATCAAGCTTTAACCATCCCGTCGTTTGAGCCACTTTACCCACATAAACATGTTTGCATGGGTTGTAGGCATTTTGCTGAGCTGCAACTTGTCTGGCAGTCTCTACTCTGGCCGCTTCAGCACGAGCCAATTCTGCTTTTAAGCGTTCTTGCTCAGCCGCTACTTTTCCCTCTTGTTCTAACTTATCGAAATAGGCAGTTGCTGTTTGCATGCGTTGAAATTGCTGATTCTGGTTTTGCTGATAAACAAACAAAGCAATAACACCAACGAGTAGCAATGCAATCACTGCAAGCAACAGTATAACGAGCGGTTGTTGCCCCCTTTTCATTTGTGGTGGAATATCCGGTACCTGAAGTTCTTTATCAGTCATGCCTTCCTCTACTTGAAAAATTAAGCTGTAATCCGACTAAGCTATCTGTTTTTACTCATAATTAATTACGAACAGTTACAAAAAAAGTAGCGTTTTGCAATACACGTATTTAAAACGCGTTTTCGCAAATGAGCTGAAAAAATATTATCAAAAAAAATTAGTGGTAAGAAACAAGCAAATAACGTTATGGTATTTAGCATACAACGCTTTTTCTCTGCCAGCTTAACGAGGCGGTTCGTACTAGGTTAGTAACAAAATCAGGTTTTAAAACACATGCCAGCATCACAACCTTTAGTCGTTTTTAGTCACGGTAAAGAAACTGGCCCTAATGGCCGTAAAATTAACACGCTGCGTGATATTGCTCACAGCGCCGGAGCTAAAACCTTAAGCGTGGATTACACCCGTACCATGAACCCGACTTTACGGGTACAACTGCTGCTTGAGACATAGTTACATGTGCATAACGGCCTAATTTTAGTCGGCTCCAGTATGGGCGGGTATGTTAGTACTGTGGCCAGCCGCACACTTAAGCCCGATGCATTACTGTTAATGGCTCCGGCATTTGGCCTTGAGGATTACCCAGAGCCTTACCCCGCGCCTTTAGCAAGCCGCATCGCCGCAGTACATGGTTGGCATGACGAGGTGGTGCCGGTAAACAATGCGGTCCATTGGGCAAAGCAATATCAGGCTAAGTTGGTACTGGTGGATGATGATCACTCGCTGCATAAAGAAGTGGGTACAGTTGGGGAGTTGCTAATTACAATGATTGAGTATGTAAAAACAAATTATTGCCCAAAAATACCGACCGCTTTATAGCCAAAACGGTCTCTATGGTTTTAACAGAGGGAGTATTAATATCGGCGCCATTTCGCCCTTTATGCTCCGGTCACTGCGCTGGCGCCTCAAGGCTGATAGGTTCGGATTCTTTGGCTTTGCCTTGCATAATTGAAATTTCGACCCGTCTGTTACGCCGACGATTTAAATCGGTATCATTAGGCACTAAAGGCTTGGTATCAGCGTGGCCAACGACAACCAAACGTTTGCGGTCAAAGTCATCTGCTTTAACCATTTCCGTTGCCACAGATACCGCCCGTTTTGCCGATAAATCCCAGTTGTTGCTGTGTAACTCATCAGAGACCTGAATATCATCGGTATGACCGGTAACAGTAATTTCGCCAGGTACGTCGTTCAGTAAAACACCTATGCGCTGGATTATCGGTTTAAAGCGTGGCTGCAAAAACGAAGAGCCAGACGCAAATGCGCCATTCTCACGAATACGGATAATAATTTGTTGTCCCAATGACTCCAACTCAATAGCGCCGTCAACAATTTGCCTTTCCAACTGTTCGGCTAGTTTTTTTACATTTTCATTACTTTGTTCTTGCTGCGCCTGCGCTTCTGCTTCAGCTGCTGCAGCTTCACCATCCATTACCTCTTCAGCATTGCTGACTGACTGCCCACCACTTAAATCTTCCTGTTGCTCTTGCCGCCCACCTGCGGAGTCTTCTTCGCCGGCCTGAAACTCAATAACTTGCTGGGTAATTTCGATTGTTTGCTGCTGCAGTGTTTCTATCGGTGTTGGGTCTGGCCTGCCGGGACGAAACTCCATAGCAATAACGCTGGTCCCCTTGGGGATGTCCTCAACTTCTATTTTGTTTTGTACCCCAAAAGCAAACTTCATTGAGCCGGCAATCTGTTTAAATTTCAGCACATCCATCTCAGAAAACGCTAATAACAGCACAAAAAAGCACATTAACAATGCCATCAAGTCAGCAAAGGTGCCCATATATGCAGGTAACCCTGGGGGTGGGCATTTACACTCTTCGGCTTCATCAGTCATACATTACTCCGCTGCAACCGGTTCGCGTTTGCCTTGCGCTAAATAATTACGCAATATGCCTTCAATGACTTTAGGGTTCTGTCCATCCTGAATACCAAGAATGGCGTCAAGAATCAGCTGATTATTTTGCTTTTCCTGTTGGTTACGGATCGCCAGCTTGTCTGCCAGCGGAATAGCAATAACGTTGGCAATAAAAGCGCCGTAGAGCGTTGTTAGTAATGCTACAGCCATAGCTGGTCCTATCGCCTTGGGGTCATCCATGTTTGACAGCATTGCCACTAAACCAACCAGTGTACCAATCATACCCATGGCAGGTGCCACATCGCCCAGGCTCTTAAAAATGGCAATGCCATTTTCGTGGCGCTTCTCAGTAAGGCTTATATCTTTTTGTAACGTGGCCCGCACAACATCCGCATCATGGCCATCTACCAACATATTGACGCCCTTTTGCATAAACGCATTGGGAATTTCGGCTTCTTCCAGCGCCAAAAAGCCACCTTTTCTGGCAGAGTCGGCCAATTGCACCGCTTTTTCAATTAGCTCTTCTGGCGCTTCAATTTTAAACATAAAGGCTTTAGCGGCAGCTTTACCAGAGCTAAAAAACTGACTAAGCGTAAACTTGGAAATGACCACGAAGATAGAACCAGCAAACACAATAAGCACCGACACGGTGTCCATAAACATGCCGACGTTGCCACTACTGCCTAAAACCATGGCCATTATAATAAAGCCAATTGCGCCTAACATACCAACGAGGGTAGCTAAATCCACTGTTTTCTCCTTAACTGAACCACTGCTATATTAACGGCCTGCGCCAGTTTATCTTAGACGATAGTTGTTTATCGACAAAAGCGCCGAATGATTAAGTATAAATTGCGTAAAATTATCAATTTAGCCTTTCACATCCGCTTTCTGATTGACCATAATAGCCTGCTAAGGTAACTTTGCGCACACTTTTGTGGGGGGTGTATGAGCAAGAAGAAAACTGATTTAAGCCAGTTTGAGCAAAGCCTAACTGAGCTTGAGCAGATAGTGCAGCAGCTGGAGCACGGTGAACTGTCACTAGATCAGTCGTTGCAGCAGTTTGAACGCGGTATCACCCTGGCTCGGCAAAGCCAGCAAATGCTGCAATCTGCGGAGCAGAAAGTCCAGCTATTGATGCAACATCAGCAGCAGGAAAGTTTGCTGCCGTTTGCACCCGAGCAGGAAGACTAAGTTGCAGCCAGCCAAGCTAACGCAGTATCAACAGCGGGTAGAGCAACATTTGCATTTGCTTTTAGCCCGACAACGACAAACCGATCCGCGGCTGCTTGAAGCGATGTCATACAGCTTGCTGCTAGGCGGGAAGCGAGTGCGGCCGTTTTTGGTGTACAGTTGTGGAACGCTGTTGGGTGCCAACTTGCATGATTTAGATGGCCCAGCCGCTGCGCTGGAAGCTCTACATAGCTACTCGTTAATTCATGACGACTTACCCGCTATGGACAACGATGATATTCGCCGCGGCAAACCCACTTGTCATAAAGCCTTTGATGAAGCCACGGCCATTCTTGCCGGTGATGCGTTACAAGCGCTGGCGTTTGACATTCTTGCCAGTCACCCCTATCAGCAAGTGCAAGCGCCAGAATTAGTTGCAATGCTACAAACCTTTGCCAGCGCAGCTGGCTACGCAGGCATGTGTGGTGGCCAAGCCATTGACCTGGCACAAACCAACCAGTCAACCAGCTTAGAACAGCTAGAACAGATGCACCGTTTGAAAACCGGCGCATTAATTGAAAATGCAGTACACCTAGCTTGGTTGTGTAGCCCCAACCGAGTGCCGGCAGAACTGAAGGCATTGCTTGGTTTTGCTCGTGCATTAGGTCTGGCATTTCAGGTGCAGGATGATATTCTCGACATAGAAAGCGACACCATCACCTTGGGTAAACCTCAGGGTTCAGATACCAAGGCCAACAAATCAACTTATCCGGCCCTGTTGGGATTGGATAACGCTAAGGCCAAAGCAAAACAATTGCACCAAGAAGCATTGAACGCTTTAGCTGGTTTACCGTATAACACTGATGAGTTAAGCGCTTTTGCGCATTACATTATCGAACGCAGGTTTTAACACAGGCATCAATTATGGCGTTAGATATTAACGATTACCCGTTATTAGCCAAGGCTAATTACCCCGAGCAGCTGCGTCAGCTGGCACAAGATAAACTGCCCGCCCTCAGTGATGAGCTGCGTGGCTACTTATTACAAAGTGTAAGCCAAAGTAGTGGACACTTTGCCTCTGGGCTTGGCACGGTAGAGCTTACGGTAGCATTGCATTATGTGTACAACACCCCTTTTGATAGAGTGATTTGGGATGTTGGTCATCAAGCTTACCCACATAAAATTCTTACCGGGCGCGCTGAGCGCATGCATACTATTCGGCAAAAAGACGGCTTACACCCTTTTCCTTATCGCGAAGAGAGTGAATACGATGTGCTTTCGGTGGGCCATTCCAGCACCTCAATTAGCGCCGCTTTAGGTATGGCTATTGCAGCTCAGCAAGCGCGTAACAACCGTAAAGTTGTGGCGGTAATTGGTGATGGTGCTATTACCGCAGGTATGGCATTTGAAGCTTTAAACCATGCCGGTGAAGTGCGGCCAGACATGCTGGTTATATTAAACGACAACGAAATGTCGATTTCAGAAAATGTCGGCGCACTAAACCGGTATTTTGCCCGAATTTTGTCCGGTAGCTTTTACACCAGCTTGCGCGAGGGTGGCAAAAAAATATTAAGTGGCGTACCGCCGCTGCATGAATTAGCAAGTCGTGCTGAAGAGCATTTTAAAGGCATGGTGACACCTGGTACCTTCTTTGAAGAATTGGGTTTTAACTATATTGGGCCTATTGACGGCCATGACGTATTAGGATTGGTGGATACCATTCGTAATATGCGTAATCTTAAAGGCCCACAGTTACTGCATATTGTAACCAAGAAAGGCAAAGGCTACGCGCCGGCAGAAGCCGACCCAATTGGCTATCATGCCGTAGCTAAGTTTAATCCAGACGACAGCAAGCAACCGGCCAAGAAAGCCAGTTTACCCAGTTTTTCTAATATTTTTGGTCACTGGATTTGTGATATGGCGGCCGAAGACGAACGTTTGCAGGCCATTACGCCCGCAATGCGTGAAGGTTCAGACTTGGTGCGTTTTTCTAAAACCTACCCTAAACGCTACTTCGACGTTGCTATTGCCGAACAACATGCTGTAACACTGGCAGCGGGTATGGCCATTGAGGGCTTAAAGCCTGTCGTAGCAATATATTCCAGTTTTTTACAACGCGGCTATGACCAACTTATCCACGATGTAGCGCTGCAAAATCTGGACGTGCTGTTTGCTATAGATAGGGCTGGTGTAGTTGGCGCCGATGGACCGACCCACCAGGGCGCTTTTGATATCAGCTTTTTGCGTTGTATTCCAAATATGCTAATTATGGTGCCATCTGATGAAAATGAGTGCAGGCAGATGTTGTACACCGGCTATCAATATAAGGGCCCAGCAGCGGTGCGATATCCCCGTGGTGTTGGCAGTGGCACTGCAGCTGAAGCACAGATGCAACTGCTGCCTCTGGCTAAAGCCCGGGTAATACGCGAAGGCGAGGGTCTGGCAATACTGGCCTTTGGCCCCTTGCTAAGTGCTTGCATGCACGCCGCAGAGCAGTTAAATGCCACCCTGGTTGATATGCGTTTTGTCAAACCGCTGGATGAAACCTTGCTTAGCCGACTGGCTCAGAACCACCAGCAATTTGTTACAGTGGAAGATAACGCCATTATGGGCGGCGCCGGGTCAGCCGTGAATGAATTTGTTGCCAGCAAAGCGTTGGCAGTGAAATGTCATAATCTGGGCTTACCTGATCATTTTATAAAACACGGTAGCCAGCAGGAGATTTATACCGAGCTTGGTTTGGACAGCGATGGCATACTCGCCAGCTTGCAGCGTCTGAGCTGAGGTAACACAAAAAACCGCCTGAAGGCGGTTTTTTTATCTAGTCAGTCGTTTTGTTAAATTCAAAATGCGCCAGGCCTGCAGCAATAAGCCGCTCTACCTGCGCTTCAATATGCGAGGAATCTTCAAACTCAAAGGCATCAACCTGTTGATCGAAATGTATGGTAGCCACCGCATTTTTTCCAACATGTTTGACCTGGTACAAAGCCATTTCCGCCAGCTGCAACGATATTTCCCAGTTAATTAACTGTCCCCCCAAAAGCTCCAGTGGATACACGGCGTAGCCAACAGAGCAGGTCAGCCGGGTTCGGTGCCCATTCGGTAAATTAAAAACGGTCTTGCCAATCAGATCATGCAAACGCTGGCTAAACTGTGCTACCAGCTCCAACTGAATGTCCCGTAAAACCAAAACAAACTCTTCACCGGCAAAACGTACCACGTAATCTGAACCGCGTGTTTCGCGGATCAAAATACCCGCAACCTGCTGAATGCAGCTGTCACCTGCGCTGTTACCAAATTGGTCATTCACCTGTTTAAAGTTGTCTAAATCCAGATGGATCAGGGCAACACACTTGCCTTGACTAATCATCGACTCACGGTTGCGTTGAAAATGCTCAATATCTTTAGGCAACTGCTCGAACATAAAACGACGGTTTCGTAACCCGGTTAAACTATCTTTGTGTGTCAGAAGAACCAGCTGTTCATTCAGTTCATTGAGCTTCACATTACTATTTTCCAGCTCCTGAGTACGTTGGCTCACCAGTCGTTCCAGCTGTTGTTGTTGATGCGCTGTGTTGCGGCGTAATAGCCATACCAAGCCATATAAACAAAATAACGCCAGAACCAACCACAAGCCTCGATAGAGCAAAGTCTCATCAAAACGCTTTGGTACTACCAAGTCCAGCTGCTGGGTTTGCGCATCGGTCCAGGGTTGGTTTTCCATCCGTGCTTGCAAGCGGAACGTAAAGCGTCCTGGTTCAAGATTGGTGTAGATAGCTTCTCGCCGCTCACCAACATAATGCCACTGATGCTCAAATCCGATTAACTGATAGCGAAACTGCACTGCTGCGGGTTTAATAAACTCTAACGCTGAATAATGGACAGTAACGTTACGCTCATCTAGCTCCAATACCAGTCGCTGTTGCCCTGCGCTGATGATGTAAGGCTTATCTGCCTGTACCTGCTTTATAACTGGCAGTAGCAGGCTATCCGCTTGTAAATCTAATGCTTGAGGCACTGCAACCAAGCCTTTTAGTGTTGGGTACCAGTATTGATCTTGCCAAAACACCACTTTGGCATGGCCGGCACCATTGCAACAGCGCCCAGGCACGGTGCCCAACTGTCGGTCATAGGGGCCTAAAACCTCTTCTATCCGCAATTGACTCGACGCATCCGCACTTAACTGTGACGCCTTTAATCTGAAGATACCTTTATGCGTACTGATCCACACATAGTCTGATGCAACATCGAATGTCATGCTAACTACCGGGCTGTGTGGCAAGCCATTGGCAGCATGTAATTGAAACCAACTATTGTTGGCGTTACGGATAAAAATACCGTCGTCCAAGGTACTTGCCAGCAACTCGCCACCAGGCAATAGCTGCATCGCGGTAATATAACTGTTGTAAAGTGGCGTACCCACGCCGAGCCGGCTTAATCGTTGTTGCTGATATTGATATAGCCCTCTGGTGGTGCCAAACACCAGATTATCTGCAGTATGTTGTAGCACCGTAATATGTCGTGATTCCAGCTCAGCATTGAGGGCAAAAGGCGTTAACACCTTATCGCGGTAATGAAACAACCCCATCACACCGCCAACCCAGAGTCCTTCTGCAGCATCAGGCTGCAATACTCTTACGGTAAAACCTTCCAGGCTACTAAAAGGATTGTCTAATTTGGCCGTTTTACGGTTGTAACTCAATACTCCCTTATCGGTTGCCAACCACATATTTTCGCTATCGGGCCAATAAACATCGTGAACAGTGCCCGCCCCCATTTGCCCACTGTTAATCAGGCTGCGATAACTGCCATCGGCATTCATTTCACCGATATCCGATTGACCTGCCACCAGCAACGCGCCATCAGGCGTTACTGCAACACTACGCACAACGGGATCAGCCAGATAAGGTATCACCCGGCGAATATTACCCACTGACGCACGATAAATACCATCGCTGAAACTGGCCAGCCAAACATTTTTCTCGCGATCTTCAAAAATGTCGCTAAACCAGGGATAGCTCCCCAGCTCGTCACCGGTAATTTGTTGCCATTGTTGGCCACGGTGACGATGAAACAACTTGCGATGCGCCGAAATCCAGCTATTACCTCTGCTGTCTTTTAATAGCTTATAAACGGCTGTGTTATTCTGATCGGGTAGCTGACATTTTTGTACCGAACCAGATTCATCTAGATGATAAAACCCTGATTCCCCAGCCAGGTGCAGGTTATCCTCAGACCAATACAGGTCATAAATCGGGGTTTGTATCAGTTCAACCGGTAGGCGGAAACTCTTAACATTACCATCCAAGTCCATTCTGTATAGCTGTTCAGCGCCACTGATCCAAATATACTCACCTATTTGCTCCAGTTGACTAACCTGGCCGAGTACTTGCTCTACCCGGCTAACTTTGCCCTGAACCACCCGGTACAAATGATCAGCGGCTACCCACACTTCTCCGGCACGAACTTCAATTATGGATGTAACTTCAGCAAGGATCTGAAAGCGGTCGAACTGTAATGTTTGGGGGTCCACTCCAGACAGACCAGACTTAGTGCCTACCCACATGTATCCCTGGCTGTCATGTAACAAACGGGTCACACTATTGCTGGCAAGATGACGATGTGTCTCAGAGGTAAAGTGTTCAAATTGCACACCATCAAACCGGTTTAAACCATATAAGGTTGCCAGCCAGATATAGCCCTGTGTATCCTGACTAATGGCACGGACAGAATTGCTCGACAAACCGTCGTCACTGCCCCAATGCTTAATATCAAAATCATATACAGATTGCTGGTTATAAGCGTAAGACGAGAGCGGGCATAACAATAAAAGCAACAGTAGGATGTGTTTCATTGACACGGTCTCGTTCCTAAAAATTGGTCAGCCTAGAGGTAGATAGGGCAATAGCAATTGCAGCGCAATCAAGGCCGCGACACCGGCAGCAATATCGTCCAGCATAATGCCTAAACCACCGTGGATATGCTTATCTAACAGGCTGATTGGCCAAGGTTTTACAATATCAAACAGCCGGAACAACACAAAGCCCAACAGCAATGTTTGCCAGTGTAGCGGTGCCCACAGCAATGTGATGGCATAACCAACAATCTCATCCCAGACGATAGCTTTATGATCGTGCTCGCCGACATCTTTTGCCGTTTGGCCGCACAAAAACACGCCTAATATGGCACCAGCGACAACAAATATCAGTAAATAAACCTGCCCCAGCCATAATAGCAGCGCAACCAGAGGCACCGCGGCCAAAGTACCGAAAGTGCCGGGTGCTCTAGCTGCCAAACCACTACCAAATCCCAGTGCTAAAAACTGATACCATTTTTTTAGATTGAACTGTGGTGTATTCATGTAAAGTGAACAAAACCCTGGTGCTGATAATTAAACGCCTGCTCGCCATGTTTCAATTCCAGCTTACCGGCGACACCGGTAATGCGACCGATACAACTGACAGGAATGCCGTATGGTGACAACAACACGTCCAGCGAACCACGTTTAGCTTCTGGGATGGTAAACAATAACTCATAGTCTTCGCCACCAGACAATGCCAATTGGATAGCCATAGCAGTGTCACAGCTGTCTTTTAGCGCTTGAGACAACGGCAAACGGGCCACGTCGATACTAGCACCTACCGCTGATCGCTTTAAAATATGTTGAATATCACTATACAGGCCATCAGATAAATCCATTGCGCTGCTAGCAAGATTGCGCAGCGCCTGCCCTAACGCGACGCGGGCTGAAGGGTAATGAAACCGCTGCAAAATATGGGTCTGATGCTTTTTACTAACTTCATGCAGGCCCTGACATAGTTTCAAGCCTAAGGCTGCATCACCCAAGGTACCGGTAACATAAATATAATCGCCCACTTTAGCGCCACCGCGGGTCAACGCTTTGCCTCGTGGCACTATCCCCTTGGCAATCATAGTTAGACTAAGCGGCCCACGTGTGGTGTCACCACCAATTAACTGGCAGTTGTAATACTCTGCGGTCTCATGTAACCCGGCAGCAAAAGCCGCCAGCCAGGGCTCATCCACCGCAGGTAATGTTAACGCCAACGACAACCAGACGGGCTCAGCCCCCATAGCGGCTAAATCGCTGACATTCACTGCAACCAGTTTATGTCCCAACGCTCTGGGTTCATCATCTGGAAAAAAGTGTGTACCTACTACCATGGTATCGGTAGTCACCACCAGATCACAACCATCGCGCACTTGCAACACAGCACCATCGTCGCCGACACCAATAGCGACATCACTGCGTCTAGCACCAGCACTGGCAAAATAGCGGGAAATGAGTTCGAATTCACCCATAAAATAAGAAGCCGGCAACAACCGGCACTCCTTTAACTTGGACGCAGTACGCGGACAGCTTTATCCAAAATACCGTTTACGAATTTATGGCTGTCGTCAGCGGCAAACACTTTAGCCAATTCAATGGCTTCATTGATGACTACTTTGTAAGGCACGTCCAAACGGTACTTTAGCTCATAGGCTGAAACACGCAATATCGCTTTTTCAACAAAATCAATTTCATCAAACGGACGGTCTAAATAAGGCTTTAACGCCTCATCCAAGGTTGCATGGTTTTTTACCACGCCACGCAGCAAATCCTGAAAATAGCCAACATCGATATGTTTGACGTTTGTTTCCAGCAACAACTGCTGTTCAATATCAGCAATTGGATTCTGGCTAACGTGCCAATTGTAAATACCCTGCACGGCAAGGGAGCGTGACTGACGACGGGCGTTCGGTTTCATGTGTGTTTATTCCTGTTACAGCTTAGCCAGTAGGTTAACCATTTCCAGCGTTGACATAGCCGCTTCGCAGCCTTTGTTACCCGCTTTGGTCCCTGCTCGCTCAATCGCCTGCTCAATACTGTCTACCGTCAATACACCAAAGGCTACCGGGATATCATGCTGCATCATCACCTGAGCAATACCTTTGGTACATTCGCCGGATACATACTCAAAATGAGGTGTACCACCACGGATAACTGCGCCCAGCGCAATAATACCATCATATTTTTTGCTTGCAGCAACACGTTGCACAGCCAGTGGCAACTCAAAGGCACCCGGTACACGGATCACAGTAATATCCTGCTCGGCAACATTGCCAATACGCTGTAAGGTATCCGCTGCGCCGCTTAATAAACTCTCAACAATAAAGCTGTTAAAGCGCGCTACGACTAACGCAAACTTTTTACCGTTGGCAGAAAACCCTGCTTCAATAACCTGCATAAGTTGCCCTTAAAATCTGACCGCTAAAAATTAGCCGTGCATAATAGCACAACAGTGCGCAAACCGGCAGAGTCTTTCTGCCTGACTCACGCGGTTAATTTCACTGCTACGCAGTGGCTACTCACTAACATAATCGACAACTTCAAGACCAAATCCAGACAGGGCATGATACTTCTTCGGCTGGCTTAACAAGCGCATTTTTTTCACACCAAGACTGGCTAGAATTTGTGATCCAACCCCAACGTTACGCGACGTTCCAGCCCACGGCACACTGCGTGGTTTTTCGCCCTTATCCTCAGCCTCAAACCCCTGCACAGTGCGGATAAGCGCTTCGGTATTTTCATGTTTACCCAGTAACACCAGTACACCGCCATCTTTAGCAATACGAGCCATCGCTGTGTGCAATGGGAAACTGCGGTTAGCAGCACGATTGGCCATTAACAAATCACTGAAGGTATCATGCAGGTGCACGCGGACCAGTGTTGGCTGGTCGGCGCTAATCTCACCTTTGACTAAGGCAAAGTGTATTTGGTTGTCAATGGTGTCTTTAAAGGTCACTAACTGAAAATCGCCTACTTCGGTTGGCAACTGACAGCTGGCAACCTGCTCGATAGTGGTTTCATTTAAATTACGGTATTCAATTAAATCGGCGATGGTGCCAATTTTAATACCATGCTTGTTGGCAAATACTTCTAAATCTGGCCGCCGTGCCATGGTGCCATCATCGTTTAAAATTTCAACAATAACTGCCGCAGGCTCTAATCCGGCTAAACGGGCTAAATCACAACCCGCCTCGGTGTGCCCAGCTCGCACCAATACACCGCCGTCCTGCGCCATCAACGGGAAAATATGTCCCGGCTGTACAATGTCGGCTGGCCTGGCGTCGCGTGCTACGGCAGCCTTTACGGTCCGCGCACGATCTGCAGCAGATATGCCAGTTGTAACGCCTTCAGCGGCTTCAATCGAAACGGTAAAATTAGTGGCAAAAGGCGATTTATTCGCATCCACCATCAATGGTAACGCTAACTGTTTACAGCGTTTTTTCGTCAGCGTTAAACAAATTAATCCGCGGCCATAGGTCGCCATAAAGTTAATGGCTTCAGGCGTAACATAGTCTGCCGCCATAACCAGATCGCCTTCATTCTCACGATCTTCATCATCCATCAGCACTACCATCTTGCCCTGGCGGATATCTTCAATAATTTCAGCTGGAGTATTCAGAAGCATAACAGACCTTATTTATAAAAAGCCGCGCTGCGCCAGCAGCGCCAGACTAACACCACCGGTTGCACCGGCACTGTTTTTACTCATTAAACGTTCAAGATAGCGTGCTATCAAATCTACTTCCAGATGCACACTGCTGCCCACTTTAAGTTGCGCAATAGTGGTCTGCTGTGCAGTATGCGGCACAATGGTTAACCGAAATGCATCACTACTAAGTTCATTTACCGTCAAACTGATACCGTCGACGGTGATTGAACCTTTAGCGGCAATGTAATGTGCCAGTCTGGCCGGCAACGCCAGCCAGATTTGCCAGGCACGCCCACTGCGCTCTATTTTAACGACTTGGCTTACACCGTCGACATGCCCACTGACCATATGGCCACCCATACGAGTAGTCGGTAGCAGCGCTTTTTCCAGATTAATCAGCTGCCCGCTCTGATACTGGCCAAACAAGGTGTACGCCAGTGTTTCGGATGATACATCCGCCTCAAAGCTATGTTGGCCAAGCTCGGTTACCGTTAAACAAACACCATTGCTGGCAATGCTGTCGCCTAATTTTACATCGCTAAAATCCAATGTGTTACTTTCAATGGTTACTGAAATATCAGTACCGCGGTGTTGGACACGACTTAGCTTACCTGTGGCTTCAATAATACCTGTAAACATGGCTTATCCTGTTAAAATGTTTGGGCTGTAATTGAAAAATGTTTACCAGCTAGCTTAGCCGAGCTGTCAGCCGAACATCCGGCCCTACCATTCGCACGTCGCTCCAATACAGCTGAGGAACCTGCGCTAACACACTAAATTGGGGTAAAACAGCGAGAGGCTGCGCGGTATTGCCCAGCAGTTTGGGTGCCAGATACACGATTAATTCATCAACTAAATTTAGTTGTAATAGCGCTCCGGCTAGCGTCGCACCGGCCTCTACCCACAACATGTTTATCTGCTCACGCAGTGCTAAATGCTCAAGCAACAATGCTAAGTCAAACTGCGCTTGGGTATTCAACGGACAATGGATTTGCCTGGCGATATTGGGCAGGACGCGTGCATTTTCAAGTTTACTGACACAAACAATCACTTCGCCCCCTTCTTTGAACAGGGCAAGATTGTGATCTAAATTATCATTTCGATCCAATATTACGCGTTTGGGCTGACGTAGCTCACCGGTGTCCAGCTGGCTAATGTTCAGTTGCAACTGTTCCGCTCGCAGGTTGAGCCGGGCATTATCAGCCATTACAGTGGTGGCGGTTGATAAAATAGCGCAGCTTTGGGCCCTGTAGTGCTGTACATCGGCTCGCGCCGCAGCACTGGTTAACCATTTGCTGTCACCATTTGCCAGCGCCGTGCGCCCATCCAGGCTAGCTGCCAACTTCAACTGCACATAAGGACGATTGCGTTCCATCCGACTTAGAAAGCCAGGGTTTACTGCCCGTGCTTCTGCTGCCATTAAGCCAATGTCTACCTGAATGCCTGCCGCCTTTAGCAGTGCTGTGCCACGCCCCGCTACTTTAGGGTTAGGGTCTTGCATGGCAACAACAACCCGGCTTACACCCGCGACCACCAGAGCCTCCGCGCACGGCGGTGTACGGCCATGGTGGCTGCACGGTTCAAGCGTTACATAACAAGTTGCCCCTCTCGCCTCGCTACCAGCCTCTCGCAGTGCAAACACTTCGGCATGTGGTCCACCAGCCTGACGATGATAGCCCCGGCCAATAATTTGGTCATTTTTTACTAACACGGCACCCACATTTGGGTTTGGACTGGTGGTAAATCGGCCAAGTTCGGCTAAACGCAGTGCTTGGGCCATAAAATTACTGTCTGCTGCGCTAAACATCAGGGCTTTGACCTAAACGAGCTATTTCTTCACCAAACTCGCGGATATCCTTAAATGAGCGATACACCGAGGCAAAACGCACATAAGCGACTTTATCAACCTTAACCAGCTCATCCATAATCAGGTTACCAAGCAGTTGGCTGCCTACCTCACGCTCACCGGTGGCACGCAGTTGCGACTTAATCTTATTAATCAACTGCTCTATCTGCTCGGTCGAGACAGGGCGTTTTTCCAGCGAACGTAATAAGCCACTACGTAGCTTGTCTTCATTGAACGGCTCACGCGAACCATCTCTTTTAATAATACGCGGCATTACCAGCTCGGCGGCTTCAAAAGTGGTAAAGCGCTCATGACAAGCCAAGCATTCGCGACGACGGCGCACCTGATGGCCGTCTGCCACCAATCTGGAATCTATTACCTTGGTATCATCAGCATTACAAAACGGACAGTACATAAGAAAAATCCTGCTAAACCGTCAAAAAGCACGATTGCAATAAAGAAAAGGCCGCATAAAGAAATGGCCGCAATAGCGGCCATCATAGCACTTAATCAGGGCCTACGCATAAACAGGGAAACGGCCACACAGCTCAGATACCTGGCTACGTATTTTATCAATTACAGCGGCATCGCCACGGCTGTCCAACACATCGCAGATAAAGTTTGCCACGGTGCGGGCTTCTGCCTCGTTAAAGCCACGGCGGGTAATTGCCGGCGTACCGATGCGCAAACCAGAGGTAACAAAAGGAGACCGTGGATCATTGGGTACCGAGTTTTTATTCACAGTGATGTGCGCCTGCCCTAACCAGGCATCCGCTTCTTTACCTGTGATATCTTTGTCGATTAAATCCATTAGGAACAAGTGGTTTTGCGTGCCACCGGACACAATCTTATATCCGCGAGCCATCATCGCATCGCACATAGCCACGGCGTTTTTAAGCACTTGTTGTTGGTAGGTTTTAAATTCTGGTTGCAGCGCTTCTTTAAAGGCCACGGCCTTAGCAGCAATAACATGCATTAACGGGCCGCCCTGGCCACCAGGGAATACCGCAGAATTCAGTTTCTTCTCAATCTCTTCGTTTTTACGCGCCAAAATTAAGCCACCACGCGGACCAGCCAGTGTTTTGTGCGTAGTGGTAGTGACCACATCAGCCACTGCTACCGGGTTAGGGTACAGGCCTGCCGCAACTAAACCCGCAACGTGGGCCATATCAACCATCAGGTAAGCGCCGATTTTGTCGGCGATATCACGGAAGCGCTGCCAATCAACAATACCTGAATAGGCAGAGAAACCGGCGATAATAAGCTTTGGTTTGTGTTCCAGCGCCAGTGCTTCAGCTTGATCATAATCAATCACGCCCGTTTCAGGGTGTAGGCCATATTGTACCGCTTTGTATAATTTTCCAGAGGAGCTGACATGGGCACCGTGGGTTAAGTGACCACCGTGTGCCAGACTCATGCCTAAAATTGTATCACCGGCATTTAACAACGCCAGAAATACAGCAGAGTTCGCTTGCGAGCCAGAGTGTGGCTGCACGTTGGCGTAATCGGCACCGAACAGCTCTTTCGCGCGGGCAATGGCTAAATCTTCTGCTATATCAACGTATTCACAACCGCCGTAATAACGCTTGTGTGGATAACCTTCGGCATATTTGTTGGTCAGTTGAGAGCCCTGTGCTTGCAGTACGCGTGGGCTGGCGTAGTTTTCTGATGCGATAAGCTCAATGTGAGCTTCCTGGCGATCAGTTTCATTTGTTATGGCTTGCCATAATTCCGGGTCGAAATCGGCAATATTCATATCACGCTTTAACATGCTCTCTCCTGGTGCGGCTTGCACGCTTAGTCTTAAAAAGATCGGGTATTAAAAAACAGTTGTTAATCAAAATGCAGCACAGCAAAACGGGCTGATAAAATTGGTCGCTATTCTACCGTTAAATCGGCATTTATGCACTTAGAAATTAGACATCTAAACGTCCGCGCACAAAATACCTTTGTAACACTTGTGGTCGCAACGTGACGTAGACTTTACAACAGGGCTGACACCGCCTAGTATACTGTATATATAAACAGCCGCGACAACCCTATGCGCAAAATAATACATATTGATATGGATTGCTTTTTTGCTGCCGTGGAAATGCGTGATAACCCGGCACTTAAGCATGTACCGTTGGCTATTGGCGGTTCCAGACAAAGTCGTGGCGTAATATCCACCTGTAACTATCCTGCCCGCAGTTATGGGGTGCGCTCAGCCATGCCAACGGGCCAAGCATTAAAGCTTTGTCCTCATCTAACTTTGCTGCACGGCAACATGGACAAATACAAACTGGCAAGTAAACAAATTCGGGCTATTTTCAACCGTTACACTGAGCAGGTTGAGCCGTTGTCACTAGATGAAGCCTACCTGGATGTCAGCGACTGTAAGTTGTTCAATGGCAGTGCTACCCGTATTGCTGAAGATATTCGCCGAAGCATATTATTAGAGACTGGTCTTACCGCATCTGCCGGGGTGGCGCCGAATAAGTTTTTAGCTAAAATCGCCAGCGATGAAAATAAGCCAGACGGCTTGTATGTTATTACACCAGACAAGGTCGCTGAATTTGTAAAAAATTTGCAGCTAATAAAGTTGCCGGGAGTAGGTGCAAAAACAGCCGAGCGTTTAAGTCATTTGGGA
The DNA here is from genome assembly GCF_016918075.2 of Rheinheimera maricola. Taxonomy (GTDB): domain Bacteria; phylum Pseudomonadota; class Gammaproteobacteria; order Enterobacterales; family Alteromonadaceae; genus Alishewanella; species Alishewanella maricola_A. Next base: position 362,178 of record NZ_JAERPS020000003.1, read on the forward strand.
CTACATAATTGTATAGATATCGGTAATGCTCCTCTGTCGCTATTGGTAAAGCATTTTGGCGCCTTGGCCGACAGCTTGTTAAAGCGCAGCCAAGGTATTGATGAAAGGCCAGTATGCAGCAATGAACAGCGTAAATCGTTGGGAGTAGAGCGTACTTTGGACCACGATTTACTACAGTATACCCAGTGCGTAGAAACCTTAAGTCAGCTTTTACCACAACTGCAGCGCAGGCTTGAGCAATACAGTAGTACGGCAGCAGGGCGCTTAACCCCTATTCAAAAAGTGGCAGTTAAATTGAAGTTCAGTGATTTTCGCCAAACCACCGTAGAAAAACAGGGCCAGCCACTACAACTAGATAAACTATTACCTTTATTAGATGAAGCTTGGCAGAGGCGTGAACAACAAGGTGTACGATTAATTGGCTTGCAGATAGGTTTTAAAACCTCGGCATTGCAGCAATTGGCATTACCATTTTGACGTGGTATTTGTGTATTGCAAATAACAGAAAACCGGCCATAGCCGGTTTTTTGCAATCATGGCCGGAATTATCCGATAACAGTTACGTTCTCAGCTTGTGGGCCTTTTTGACCTTCAGTTACTTCAAAAGTAACTTTCTGACCTTCAACTAAAGTTTTACGGCCGGTGCCATTGATCGCACGGAAGTGAACGAAAACGTCCTTACCACCATCACGCTCCAGGAAACCATAACCTTTTTCTTCGTTGAACCACTTAACTGAACCGGAAATTAACTGTGACATAACACTCTCTTACTTTAACTAAATTTGCCAGCTCGCTGGCGACTTAAATATTACCGGCCATAGCAACTAGCGAGTATATATTTTCGCCCTTATTATCATTTAAGCCATATAAGGGGTCAATAACCTTGCCTGCTGCAGTGCAAATAATCTGCTAGGCCGTATCAGCATTGTGAGCCACATCACTGATAACCCTGTTGTTGTTAGTATGTTTAACAATAACAGTTTGAGTGTAGCAGCAATAATGCTGAATAAATAATCAGCCGCAAATTTATTTTTGTTTGCGCTTGGGCGGTGCCATGCCGTCGTCCCCACCCTGAAAAAATTGTGCTTTGCCAGAACTCAGTTTAGGCTGGGATTTCACTTTAGCTTTTGCTTTACGTGCAGCCAGTTTTGCTTTTTTCTCCGGTGTAATTGCCGGTGTCGCCGGACGAACTGTGCCGTCAAACTTGCCAACCAATCCCTCAACAACACTGAAGCTGGTAGGCTGGCGTAAAAAGGCTTCAATACGCAGCAATGCAGCAATATCTTTTGGTCCGACTAATGAAATAGCGGCGCCTTTGGCACCTGCACGGCCTGTACGGCCAATACGATGCACATATTCTTCAGCATGTTTAGGCAAGTCAAAGTTAATCACATGCGAAACCTGTAGCAAGTCCAGACCACGAGACGCTAAATCAGTAGTTACCAGCACCTGGTGCTTGCCGCTGGCAAATGCTTGCATCACACTATTACGGCTACTCTGTGTCAACTTGCCGCTTAAGCCAACGGCACTCTTGCCTTGCTGCTCACAAAGCTGGGCCAGACGCTCAGCATCCTCGCGTGTCGCGGTAAAGATAATGAGTTGTTTAATCTCAGCCTGCTGCAAAAAATGCTGCAACAACGCTTCTTTATGCGTTAGATGATCAGCAAGGAAAAATTGCTGGCTAATATCCTGATGCTGTTGGTGCGAGGCGCCAACCGCAACCCGATACGGGTTTTTCAGCAGCGCCAGTGCCAATTCATCTACTTCTGCGTGGTCCAGCGTGGCAGAAAACAGTAACGTCTGGCGCAAGCGATGGTCCGCGGCTTTGTTTATCACTGTTAGCTGCGGCATAAAGCCAAGATCCAACATACGGTCGGCTTCGTCGAGGATTAGCACCTCCAAGCCATTGATAAAAACTGATTTATGCTCTAAATGGTCAACAAAACGGCCAGGCGTGGCAACGATAATATTCGGTTGTCGCTTCAACAATTTTTCCTGATCATTGAAGTTTTCGCCGCCGACAATTAATGCTGACGTTAGAGGCGTGTTGGATACAAACAACCTTAACTGAGCATATACCTGCTTTGCTAACTCGCGGGTCGGAGCCAAAATTAATGCTCGTGCATCACGTTTTGACAATGCTCTGCTCTTTAACAAACGCTGCATCATCGGCAGCAGATACGCCAGCGTTTTACCAGAACCAGTTTGCGACGACACAATCAGATCGCGTCCCACCATTACGGCAGGTATGGCTTCTTGCTGAATTTCTGTAGGCTTTACAAACCCCAGATGCTGCACCGATCGCATTAAACGCGGGTCTAACGATAAATCATTAAATGGCAAAGTGAACCTCTTCAAGCATAAATTACTGCTATATGATAACCGATGCTGACAAATTGAGTTAGTTTGATTTCGTTACGACTTAGCTTTGCGTTAGTATATGCAAAGTGTTTCAACCGCTATAAACATACTGACTGATCAAGGTTTACCATGAGTAATGCATTAAAAGAGCAACTGTTAAAAGCAGGCCTGGCAGATGCCAAAAAATTAAAAGCGCTGAAAAAAGAAAAGCATCAGCAAAAAGTGCAGGCGGGTAAAAAACAACCGGTTGTAAATGAAGCAACAGTACTGGCCGAAGAACGTCGCCAGCAACAGATAGAACGGGACCGTCAGCTGAATCAGCAAAAACAAGCGGTATTGCAGCAAAAAGCTATTGCAGCGCAAGTGCGACAACTCATAAGCAACAACACCATAAAAATCCAGGGCGAGCTGGCCTATAACTTTACCGATGGCAAACTAGTTAAGCGGTTGTACGTAAATAACAAACTGCATGACGAGCTAAGCCGAGGCATGCTGGCCATAGCCAAACAGGATGAACACTATTTTTTAGTGCCTGCGGCAGTGGCAGAGAAAATTCAGCAACGCCAGGCTGACAGCATTGTGGTACTAAATGTGAAACAGCAGCAACAGGACGAAGACGACCCGTATGCTGACTTTAAGATCCCCGATGATTTGATGTGGTAACAGAGATAGCTACCATTACAGAATTTAACCCCATGCAAACACTACTAGCTGTGACCAGCATGAGTGAATTGAGCCAGCTGCGCAATTGGTTTCAAAATGCTGAGCAGCAGCAAAGCTGGGGCGGGGATAATTTTGTTTATCCTTGCAGCGAACAACAGTTTCTTCAACTATTATGTCGCCCCGGAACTCAAAGCTATAGCTTGTTAGATCGCCACAGCGGCAAGTTGCTCGGTTTTGGCCAGTTGTGTGACCGTTTTGGCTGCCATCATCTTGCCCGGCTAGTTATTGCTCCGCCACACCGTGGCCAAGGTTTAGCAAAACAACTTATCTTTGCTTTAATTATGCAGGCCCTAAGCACGCAACAGCGGGACATTTCTTTGTATGTACACCGGCATAATGTTGTAGCTCTGCAATGCTATAACCGACTTGGTTTTAACATCACCACCCCACCGGAGGAAGATAATGCACGGCTGTATTTTATGACGTTGCCTGCCGATACTGCCAAGGTGAGTGTGGCGCAATATTTAACCCAGCTTTAATCCGTTTGCTGCCTGGCACTGGCTCCTTTTACTTGCTGCGCAAAAGCAGGGGTTAACTGCCATTTTGGTCTTATTGGTGTCAGCGGTAATTCGCGCTTGCGGGCAACGATAAGATAACTGGAAGAAAAATAGCTTAGATATTGCTCTGCCAACTGTTTTGCCCAGCCTGTATTGTATTCACGAGCCAACAGTGCTGAACAGAAAAAGCGCTGTTCTGTGACAACTTCGAACCCCATCAGATGTAACCAATCTTTAATACGTGATGCAGAAAAAAATCGACCTTGCCAGGGATAGCGCTGCTGTAGTGCTGGCCAACATCGTAACAAACCCACCAAGCTGAAGGGGTTTATCCCAGTCAATAACAGATAGCCGTCAGCACGCAACACCCGGTGCGCTTCGCGTACTACGTGATGTGGGTCCGGGGTAAACTCCAGATAATGACTAAGCAACACGGCGTCAACACTGTGCTCACTAAAAGGTAAAGCATCAGCATCAGCTTGCAGCATCAGATCACTACCATCGCGGCCAACATTGATATGATGCTGTATTTTACAGTTTCGAGTATCCAACTGGCAGCTAAGATCACCCACTTTAAGCAAATAATAGCCGAAAATACGCTGCCACATCGGCTCTAACACTTCAGCGATAGCGCGCGCCAGAGCTTCGCCCTGATTGATCTGCCGCCACTCCGCAGGAGATAGCCGCTCTTTTTCGCTTAACGCCGGTTTCATGTTAAATTGTATCCTGATTCAATTACTGATGCCGTGTTTATGTTTCAGATTACACCTATAGCTGCATTTGAGGATAACTATATTTGGGCGCTGTGTCAGCCCGATCACTGTTATTGCCTGGTAGTCGACCCGGGTGATGCAGATGCAGTGGAACAATTTCTAACGCAGCAGAATAAACAATTAGATACCATTTTAATTACGCATCACCACGGTGATCACACCGGTGGCATAGCCAAGCTACGGCAACGATTTCCTGCAGTCAATGTAATAGGGCCAGCAGCTGAGCATGCTTACATACCCGGGCTGTTGCAACTGGTAGACGATGGCGATACCGTACAACTGCCCACATTTGGATTGCAGTTAGAGGTTATTAGCGTACCAGGCCATACATCAGGACATATTGCTTATTATTCAGCGCCGGTTTTGTTTTGTGGTGATACCTTATTCAGCGCAGGTTGTGGCAGGTTATTTGAAGGCACTGCTAAGCAAATGTGGCAGTCGCTGCAAAAATTAATAGCGTTGCCGGATAGTACACTGATTTACTGCACCCACGAATATACCCTGTCTAACATAAAGTTTGCTCTGACGGTGGAACCTACCAACGCCGCGTTAATCGAATATCAGCAGCGTTGCCAGGCCTTGCGTCAGGTGCAACTGCCGACACTACCGACGACGTTGGCACTGGAGAAACAAATAAACCCATTTTTACGCTGCGATGACACTGCGTTGCAGACCAGATGGCGGGTAAATAGCGCAGTGGCGCTATTTACCCTGCTACGAGCAAGTAAAGATCAATATAAAGGCTGACTTGCATTCAATCACTGAACAGGTAACATTCGAATTTTACTGGTGGAACATTTTACAATGCTTAAACGACTATCTGCGCTGGCAGGCGCCATGCTTCTCTGTGGTTGCGTGACGACCAATACTACCGAAAACACGCAGACTCCGGTAACTACGACAAAAATAAACAATGCAGATTTTCATAAGCAAGCCGCAAGCGCTGAGCAAATTGCCGACCGTTTATGGAGTGCCGGACATACTCAAGTGCAAGACGAGGTAGAGATAAACGCAGCAGAGCTGGAAGATTTATGGCTGCGAATACAGTCTCAACTGAGCTTTAACGTGCCACAAACGCGGCCTATTGTCGAACAACGCAACTTTTACTCCAGCCATCAAGCCTATCTGGACCGAGTTGCAAACCGCGCCCAACCGTTTCTCTATCACATTGTGCAAGAGATTGAAAAGCGCCAGATGCCACTCGAATTGGCACTGCTGCCTATCGTTGAAAGCGCATTTGACCCATTTGCCTATTCGCATGCTGCTGCGTCTGGTATGTGGCAATTTATGCCAGCAACTGGCAAGCGCTTCGGTTTAAAACAAAACTTCTGGTACGACGGTCGGCGCGACGTTATTGCGTCAACTCGTGCAGCTCTTGATTATTTGCAATATTTACATGACCGACTTGAAGGTGACTGGTTAAATGCGATTGCTGCATATAATTCCGGTGAAGGCCGCATCCTGGCAGCGATTAAACGCAACAAGAAAAAGCGCTTACCCACAGATTTTTGGTCGCTGGACTTACCGGCTGAAACCACAGCTTATGTCCCTAAACTACTAGCATTGGTTGATATCCTTCAACGTCCGGATGATTTTGACATTGTTTGGAAATTTATTGCCAATGAATCCCGTATTTCTGTAGTTGATATTGGCAGCCAAATCGATCTGGCGATCGCTGCAGATCTTGCAGGTCTAAGTGTCGCTGAATTACAAGCTTTAAACCCCGGTTACAACCAATGGGCAACAGATCCTGACGGGCCACACCAGCTGGTTGTGCCGATTGCTAAGGCTGATATTTTTCAGCAGAAACTGGCACAAACAAGCGATCAAAACAGATTGCGTTGGCAGCGATATACTGTAGCTAAAGGTGACACCTTAGGTAAGATTGCGCAAAAGCACGACACCAATGTCAATGCGATTAAACGTATTAACAAGCTAAATAATAACGTTATTCAACTTGGGCAGCACTTGTTAATCCCGGTTGCATCTGCAGATAATGCCGATTACAGCTTAAGCCAGGACGCCCGAATCGCTAAAGCACAGCAGAAATCCCTGGGCGATGCTAAACTTGATTACATCGTAGAAAACGGCGATACCCTTTGGGATATTAGCAGGCAGCATAATGTGACCGTTGCACAACTATCGAAGTGGAACGGTATAGCACAGCGTGCGGCACTTAAACCCGGTCAAAAATTGGTTATTTGGCAGCAAACGTCAAACAATGAGCGTACCGCCGGTATCTCTCGTACTGTTACGTATAAAGTACGCAAAGGCGATTCGTTAGCACGTATTGCGCAACGCTTTAGCATATCGGTATCTGATATAGAGAAATGGAACAATATCAACAGCAGCAATTATCTACAGCCAGGCCAACAGTTAAAACTGATAGTTAATATGACTCAGGTTTAACCATATAAGGGTTACTCGATGCCAACACTCAAAGGTAAATGCCGATATCTAGTGCGTGCGGTCCTATATACGTCGCTATGGCTGCCGTTAGCGTGTCAGGCACAATTTGATATCGAAGGTGCCGCGCAGATGACCCTTAGCAATGGCAACACTGAGCAGTTAAATTATGGTTTTAGATATTTTCGCCAGGACGGTAACTACCACTTTGTCGCTGGTCAACAAAGGATTGTAGTGCCGTCGGTGCCGCAAAAGTACTCACTAACGCTGATCCTTAATGATAAAAATCAGGTTTGGGTACCCGACTTCAGTAAAGAACCGTTACAATACTTTACGTTAAGTATTGCTGGAGCAGATATTGTGCTGAGCCACGAGCCTTCAACGGATTCACCAGGCCACTTTGTACTGCAATATAATGGCGAAATTTACTATTTCAGCCGCGGCCCCGGACAAGTTAATTTTTATTTCACGGAAGAAGGTATATCGGAAATAAAAATAGCTGGCATGCTAAAGCCACATAAATAGGCGTTATTCGGGCTCTTTCTGCAATTGCAGCACCGGCACTGAACCCGAAACAACACAAAGAAGTGGCGCTATTAGTGTTACAACCCAGCCTGTCTGAAGATCGATACCATACCACCAGGCGTAAAACGCTGCCGTTAACTGAAACACAATTCCAAAAAGGCCTAATAAAACTAATGCCCGATTTAACAGCCGTTTTGGCAAAGACAACGTCATACTTCTTACCTGTAAATAGCGAATAAATTAACTAAGCCTAATCTGCAGTCATCCACTTTTGCACTGCTGATACTAATTCATCCGGATGAAATTTTGCAATAAACTGATCTGCGCCAACTTTTTTAACCATAGCTTCATTGAACACACCGCTTAGCGATGAATGCAACACCACATGCATATTTCTAAGCAACGGATCGGCTTTAATTTCTGCTGTTAGCGTATAACCATCCATTTCTGGCATTTCAATATCAGAAATCAGCAGTGGCACTTTAGCGGAAATATCACCTCCAATCTCAGCCGCTTTGGCATTTAGCCAATCTAGGGCTAATTTACCATCATTGACCAGTTCTACTTTAATCCCTATGGATGTTAAAGCGCGTTTTACTTGATTTCGTGCCACTGCAGAATCATCAGCTACTAATACCACTAAATCATCAAAATTCCGCTCTGTGGCCTTCGTTTTGACATCATCGCTAACTTCTTCATTTACTGGTGTGATCTCGGAAAATACCTTTTCAACATCAATAATCTGTACCAATTTACCATCAATCTCTGTGACCGCGGTCAGATAATGCCCAGCACCCGCACCTTTTGGCGGCGGCATAATTTTATCCCAATTTGTATTTACGATACGGTCAACACCACTAACCAAAAAGCCCTGGGTATGTCGGTTATATTCTGTTACCAGCACGTAAGATGTCGACAAATTCTCAATTCGCTTGCCGCCCGTGGCCTGGCTTAAATCAATTACCATTACAGGAACACCGCGCAGGTGGGCTATACCTCTTACGTGCGGGCTAGACCCTGGCATTTCTGTTAATTCAGGGCATTGCAACACTTCACGCACTTTAAACACATTGATACCGAAAGGCTGGCCGCCATAAAGGCGAAACAACAACAACTCCAATCGGTTATTACCAACCAGGTTTGTGCGCTGATTCACCGCCGCCATCAATTTACTCATAACGTGCTACCCCTAAGGCTTTGTTGCCCAAATAATAAATTACTATTGTCTACTTACAACACTAAAGCATGTTGCTAGACACAACGCAATGTTGACTGCAATAGATAAACTAAATACTGCTTAAGCATAGGCGACTATAGTTAATATTCTAGCGAAAACAAAGAATCCCTTTCGCAGGCGATTAGCCTGCGAAAGGTAACTCAGCACTATTGTGCGTCTGGCTGGTGCTCTGGTGCAGCCAAAGCAAAAGCCGCCAGTTGTAGGCATTGATGATGTACTGCGTTGATGGTAGGAAATGGCGACATATCAAGCCCAAACCGCAATGCATTATACACTTGCGGTATCAGGCAAATATCGGCCAGCGTTACCGTGTCGCCAAAGCAGAAATGCCCTGCCGATGCGCTTAAACGTTGCTCAAATGCTGTAAAACCACAATGAAGCCAGTGTAATATCCACTGCTGCTTTTGTTGCTCCGTCAGTGCTAACGACCCGGTCAAATACTGCAAGATTCGTAAATTATTTAGCGGATGAATGTCGCAGGCAATATCCAGCGCCAGTGCCCGGACTTGAGCCTTTGCACCAGCTTCTAACGGTAGTAATGCCGGTTGTGGATATATTTCTTCCAGATACTCAATAATAGCCAACGATTGGTTCAGGCTGAAATCACCATCGACCAGGGTAGGCACAAGTTCCGCTGGGTTTAGTGCTTTATAGCTGTCACTGTGTTGTTCACCACCGTTTTTAACCAAATGTACCGGCAGATTTTCAAAGCTCAGCTGTTTTAAATTCAGCGCTATACGCACCCGATAAGCTGCAGATGAGCGCCAGTAACCGTATAGTTTCATTGTTATCCTCTGAAATTAAATGAGGTAGAAGCGCGGATGTACTTTTTTCTGCGACCGTTGAAGGCCCGGACGGCCTGACAAATTCGTCAGGAACGAATTTGGACAGCGCCGCTGGCCCTTTAAGGGTGAACGTCATGGAAGACGTTTACAAACGAACCCCCAGGGATGGGTTTACGGCGTGTCGCAGAAAAAATGTACGCAGTGATTCTACCAGAGCTGAGTTAGACTCAGGCTTTATACTGCACCACTTGCTGGTCAATCGCACCAAAGATGCTGTTGCCCTGCTCGTCCAGCATTTCCATCCGGATAGTATCGCCAAACTTCATAAATGCAGTAGACGGCTTACCGTCACGAATAGTTTCAATCATACGGATTTCAGCAATACAGCTGTAACCAACCCCACCTGCCTCAACTGAAGTTCCATGATCAGTGCCTTGCTTATTCGATACCGTGCCAGAGCCGATAACTGCACCGGCGCCCAAATTGCGGGTTTTAGCCGCATGTGCCACCAGCTGGCCGAAATCAAATGTCATATCTATACCAGCATTAGGCTTGCCAAAAAGCTTTCCATTATAGGTCGATAACAACGGCAGATGCACACGGCCATCCCGCCAATGCTCTCCCAGCTCATCCGGTGTCACCGCTACCGGGCTAAAAGCTGATGACGGTTTCGATTGAAAAAAGCCAAAGCCCTTTGCCAGCTCATTCGGAATAAGGCCGCGTAGTGACACGTCGTTTACCAGCATCAGTAAGCGGATTTTGCTGCGAGCATCGTCAGCACTGCACGCCATTGATACATCGTCGGTAATTACAGCCACTTCGCCTTCAAAATCGATGCCGTACTCTTCGCTAACCACTTCGACATTATCGCGCGGGCCAATAAAATCGTCTGAACCGCCCTGATACATCAGTGGGTCAGTCCAGAAGCTTGGTGGCATTTCGGCATTACGCGCTTTGCGCACTAACTCTACGTGGTTAACATAGGCGCTGCCATCAGCCCACTGAAAAGCCCGTGGCAACGGCGATTCACATTGCGACTGTTCAAAAGCCATTTCGCCATCGACAGTACCGTGGTTTAACGCCTGGTACACGTCTTTAAGCATTGGATGCAATTGCGCCCAGCTATCCAGTAACTGCTGCATCGTGCCCGCTATCGCTGGCACAGCTACACAGCGGCTTAAATCACGGCTGACTACCACCAGCAAACCATCGCGGCTGCCATTTTTCAAACTTGCTAACTTCATTTCAATTCCTTAACCAACCGTGCTTAGGGTTTCAATTTCCAGCTGTTAACATAATCGGTATTTTCAGTTGCCAGCGCCGCCTCACTCATTTCCAGAGCGTCACGGGTATCCAGCATTACAGCGACTTCGTCAGTAAATTTCTTCCGGTATTCCAGACCCGCTTGAAACGCTTTTGGGTGTGGGCCGTGAGTAAAGCCAGCCGGATGGAAGGTCACCATGCCTTTTTCAATATTATCGCGGCTAAAGAAATCTCCAGCATGGTAAAACAGCACCTCATCATAATCGTCATTATTATGATAAAACGGTACCTTTAATGCACCAGGATCGCTTTCAATTGGCCGCGGGACAAAAGTACACACGACAAAACGCTGCGCGACGAAAGTGGTATGGGCAGAAGGTGGCAAATGGTAGCGATGGCTCATCAACGGGCGAATATCGCGCCAGTTAATACGCATCACGGCTAAATCACCATGCCAACCGATGGCATCCAATGGATTGTACGGATACGTAATGACTGAAACCTGGCCATGCCGTTTTGCCTCTACCTGCCATTGGCTTTCGCTGTATTGGGCTTTAAAGGCAGCGTCAATTTTTGGTGTATCCAACATAGCCGCATCAAAAATAGCGTGGTTACCTACCAAGCCTTTTTCTGGCAGTTGATAACTGTCATTAGTTGCTTCAATTAACAAGATGAACATCGGCTCTTTTGGCTCTAAACGCCACATGGTTGAGCGTGGAATAACAATGTAATCACCGTCCCGCACTGTCATATGACCATAGTCGCAATAAAGCTCGGCGCTGCCTTCGTGAATAAACAATAACTCGTCGCCATCGGCATTACGCACCAATTTACTCATATTGTCATTTAAACGCCAGGTGCGCATTTTACAATGCGCATTAAACAGTAAATCAGGCACTGCCCACGGCGAGTTAGTGTTATCAACACCAATCTCATTAAAGTTAAACAGGTGCGGCCGCAATGGTCCCTGCCAATCGCTCCAACCGGTTGGCGCATGCTGATGATGAAAATGCGTAGCCGGGCCGAAAAAACCACTGCGGCCGGTTTCGCGTTCATAAATAGCCTGCTGAGGAAAATCAGCGTGCGCCTGGCGTGATACATCCCCTTCCTTTAACGGAAACGATGCCCATTTACGCATTGCTTAACACTCCACGTTGAATTTGATCTTCTTCAATAGATTCAAATAACGCCTTAAAGTTACCCTCGCCAAAGCCTTCATTGCCTTTGCGCTGGATAATTTCAAAGAATACCGGGCCAATTACCGTTTTGGTGAATATTTGCAGCAGAATACCGTCTTTCATTGGCGCACCGTCGATCAGAATACGTAAGTCACGCAGCTGGTCTAAATCTTCATCGTGCCCCACTACACGCTCATTTACCTTGTTGTAATAGGTTTCTGGCGTTGGCATAAAATCCATGCCACGGTTACGTAAAGTGCGCACTGTCTCGTAGATATTGTCTGAAGTCAGGGCAATGTGCTGGATGCCTTCACCTTTATATTCCCGGATAAACTCTTCAATCTGCGATTTATCATCTGAGGATTCATTAATAGGTATACGAATCTTGCCGCACGGTGCTGTCATCGCTTTTGACACCAGCCCGGTTAACTTGCCTTCGATATCGAAATAACGAATTTCGCGGAAGTTACCAATGCTTTCATAAAAGCCTGCCCAAACATTCATATTGCCGCGCATAACGTTGTGGGTTAAGTGATCTAACACTTCGAGGCCAACGCCGTGTTTAGCCATATCAACTTGCCAGTTGTCGTAGTATTTAAAATCAACGTCGTATACCGAGCTGGCACCATAACGGTCTACAAAATATAACAAGCTACTGCCAATGCCATATACCGCTGGAATATTTAGCTCCATCGGGCCAATTTGGTTTTTATACTCTTTGGCGCCATTGGCCAAAGCGTGCTTTAACGCTGCTGCTGCATCAGTAACCCTAAACGCCATAGCACATACACTAGGGCCGTGCTGGCGGGCAAATTCTTCAGCTTGTGAGTTGGGCTCAGCATTAACAATAAAGTTGATATCACCTTGCTTATACAGCCAGGCTTGTTTTGAGCGATGTTTAGCCACCTCGCTAAAGCCGAGCGAGTGAAACAACTCTTTTAATTTCTGAATGCCGTTGGCATCTGCGGCAGTGTACTCAACAAATTCAAAACCATCAGTACCCAGTGGGTTTATATTATCTAACATTGGTGTATTCCCTGCTACGTCTTCAATGGCGCTCATAATGCGCTTGCGGCAGAAAAAAGAAAGAGGCGGGCTTGTTACGAGTAATAGGAAGGAAAATAGCGTTTTTGTAAAGTTAGCACTACAAAAACGCGCTTAAGTACAAAACAGGCAAAAAATGACAGTCAAATCAGTTTTTCTGCCCTACACAAGTAAAGCTATGCAAACAAAGCGTAATTATATTTTTACACTCTTGCGGTTAATGCCATAGTCACGCAGCTTATTAGCCACAGCAGTATGGCTTAAACCAAGTTTTTTCGCCAATTGCCGTGAACTGGGATAGGCAGGAAACAGTTTACGCAATAAGTTAGCTTCAAAGCGCTTTACTGCCTCATCCAGAGTCCCGTCAAAGTCTTGCTCCAAATAGCCGAAGTCATTGTTATAGCTCGGTAGCTGTAAATGTTCTTTATCAAGTTCAAATCCCTCCAGCAAGGTAATTGCCCGATAAAGTGCATTTTCTAATTGCCGGACATTGCCGGGCCAAGGGTAATTTTGTAAAAAGGTCGCACAACTATCGGTCAATTTAGGTGCTTTGCGGCCTAAGCGAGCTGAGAAGCGGGCAATAAAGAACTCTGCCAGTGGAATGACATCCTGTTTGCGCTCACGCAGGGCTGGCAGGGCTAACGTCAACACGTTTAAGCGGTAGAATAAATCTTCACGAAATTTACCCTCTTGCACCATGCCGGGTAAGTCTTTTTGTGTTGTGCAAATTACACGCACATCAACTTTAACCTCGTTTTCATCCGCCACGCGACGGAAGCTGCCATCTTGTAAGAACCGGATCAACTTGGTTTGCAGCGAATGCGACATTTCCCCCACTTCGTCAAGAAATACGGTACCGCCATTGGCCTGCTCAAAAATACCTTTTTTGCCCTCAGTTGTCCCCGGAAAAGCATTGGTGCCGTAGCCAAATAATTCAGACTCGGCCACATTATCGGGTAACGATGCGCAGTTTAGTGCCAAAAACGGTTTGCCAGAACGGCTACTGGCAGCATGACAAGCGCGCGCCAGCAGTTCTTTACCTGTGCCGGTTTCTCCCATAATGAGTATCGGCGCGTCCAGCTGTGACATTTTTTTGGCTTCCCGCACGACTTTACGCATCAAATTGCTATGCGCCTGCAGCGTATTAAAACTTTCCTGATCACCTTTTTTAAACGCCACCATGTGCTGGCCCAGCCGGCTTTCTGATTTTAAATTAATCACTGCACCTGCCAAAATCTCATGTCCGGTTTCATCCGGCACCATAACCGGCAAAATGTCAGCGACAAAGCGTTTACCCTGAATTTCCAAGCGTCGGGTTTGCGCCAGTACGTCTTCCCCTTCCAGCCAACGCTGAAAATTAAACCCTTTCACCATACCCTGCAATGACAGGCCAACAATCGCCTCTCTTTGCAATGACAAAGCTTCTTGTGCTGCCTCATTGATCACAGTGATATTGGCTTTAATATCCACCGCAATAAGGCCATCTGGCAAGGTTCTTAATAATGTTGACAGTTCATTGTGCTCACGCTCAGAGGGCATAAATGCTGTAGTTTTAACATCCTCTACCCCAGCAATGCGCCGGATCTTAGCCATTAACTCTTGAAATTTCTCGAAGTTAACGGTTGGGAAAGATACGTACATGCGGCTTAAGCTGGGGTCGACTTCAATACCACGCAAATCGAGTTGATAACTTACCAATACATTCAACACTTCTTGCGCCAGCCCGAGCCTATTCTGACACTGAATTTCTAATCGCATACGGCAATATGTCCCACGACCAAGTAATGAGCTGCATAATACGGCATAACGGCAATAACAGACCAGTAGTTTTGTAAACAAATGTGAACAAAAAGACGATTACGCGATAGATTGCGACAAGCGGCGGTAAAGAAAGGAAGTGATGCACAGGAGTGGCGCTTGTGCGCCACTCTGACAAAACATTAAGCGTTTAACAAATTATCCGTTTTAGCAGCACAAATAAAATCGTTTTTGTGCAAGCCTTTAATTGAATGCGACCACCACGTGACTGTTAATTTCCCCCACTCCAGCAACAACGCAGGATGATGGCCCTCAGACTCTGCCAGCTCGGCAACTTTATTGTGGAATGCCCAGGCCAGCTTGAAGTTTTTAAATTTAAACTCACGCTCTAATTGCAAAATTCCGTCACGAACAATCGGCGCCCAATCTGGTATCTGACGCATCAAACCGGGTAGTTCAGCATCAGAAACCTTCGGCGCGTCGGCACGACAGGCTTCGCATTGCATTGCTTTTAATTCAGACATCGTTAATTCCTAACTTGCTTGTTTTTCTTTGGGTGGAAACTTAGCGGCGTGCAGCCCCAAAGCCTTGGCCTGTTCTACCAGTGCCATCATATCTAAATGCGCGATATCAAACAGTTGATCAATACGTTCAATCAGAAAGTAAATTGGCTGCATAATATCTATGCGATAAGGCGTGCGCAGCACATCGACAGCGTCAAATACTTTGCGCTCAGCCACATCAGATTCCAGTGCATATAAGGTTTCACCAGGCGAAGACAATATACCACCACCATAAATACGCAGGCCATCAGGTGTGCTTAACATACCAAACTCGATAGTAAACCAATACAAACGCGCCAGGTATACCCTGTCTTGTTTGCTGGCCGCCAAACCTAGTTTACCGTATATGTGCGTAAACTCTGCAAAGGCGGGGTTTGTTAGCATGGCACAGTGACCGAAAATTTCATGGAAAATGTCCGGTTCTTGCAGATAGTCAAATTCTTCTCTTGACCGGATAAACGTGGCTACCGGAAAACGCTTATTCGCCAATAACTCAAAAAACTTATCAAAACTGATTAACGCCGGCACTTCTGCACATTCCCAACCGGTTTCAGCCCGCAACACTTTACTCACCTCCTCTAATTGAGGAATACGGTCTGTAGGTAACTGCAACTTTTCCAGGCCAGCCATGTATTCATCACAGGCTTTACCTTCTATAACGCTAAGCTGGCGGTTGATTAATTCATGCCATATTTGGTTTTCTTCAGCTGACCAGGCGATAACACCCTTATCGTCAGACTGACGGGATATATATTTGCTCGACTTACTCATAAACAACCTGTTGACTATTCTGTTATACGGGAGTGTCCCGCTTATCTGCTTTAATTTTTTGTTGTAGTGACGCTGGCAGACAATTAGTTAATGCGGATACTAAGCGATAGCGCGGCAAGAGTTAATCTCAATGCCGCCTAAAGTTGGACGACGCGCCGTAAAGATAGAGTTACAGCGCGTAATGCAGAGAACAGGCAAATTTACTGCTATTAATTATTTTCGTCTTCAATGTCAGTAACGGTTACGGCACCGCGCTCACCCACACGTATCGCATCTAACTCACGCATACGTTGTATCTGATCGGGTCCGAAACGACCATAACTGGTAGATAACTTCTGCAACGACATAGCGGCACTGTCTAAATTAGCAATACCATCGTATTCCGGACCACGCGTACCGCCACTGCTAAATGAACCAATCAGCGCGGCAGTATTATCAGCTAAACCCGCACCATAGTTTCGGCTGGTGCCATAGACATCGGTGATATTCCAATTGTTGATATCGGCTTCAATTACACTTGCCGTTTCCAGCGCCTTGCGTTCTGTGCCACTGATATGTTCCAACAAATGTGCAGTCAGATCTTTTTCAAAGTTAGGAAAGTAGGCCTTGCTGCGCTGATAAAAACTCGACACTCTGAAGTTTTCAGCATTTACTTCGCCATAGGTCCCACGGTTTGAGTTTATAAACTCGTAGGCATTATTTGTCAGAGTACGATAAACATTTTTGCCAGTATAGGCATGCTTTCTTATACCTGGACTACCAATATAGCCCTGATGCAGGCCATAAATAACCAATGGGTCGTTGTATTTTTCCTGCAATATATTGAATTGAATGTCATTCAAACTCAACGCTATACCGGCAACATTAAGCGTTTTACGCTCAAACAAAGACTCACCACCGTCAACCAGGCTTTCCAAATTTTTTTGTGGGTATATTTTAACCAGCTCATCCAACACTGTTACATTGTACAAGTTTAGCCAGTACGCCAATTGCTCACTTTTCGAGAACGCAGAAAGTTTAACTTCTGCAGGAACTTGCTGCAGGCTTGTTCTGATCGCCGCTAATATTTGCCTAAGTTCGGCATTGTCTTTAAACGCTTCAAAGTAAAACCGGTTCCCCTCATTAACAGTGAGACGGTCTACATTGGCTTTCATGCGGGTCCCTGTACGTGCCACACTTTTGCCGGCCTTTTGCCGGTTGGAGTTGCCGGTGTATAATACCGTAGCCTTGAGCAGCGCATCCAAATCGTCATAACTGATACTGTATTCCGAGCCAGGTGTATCACCTTGGAACACTTCAGGCAGTTCTGCACGAACGCTAAACGCACTTGCCAACAGTGCTGCAGCACAGAGTGGTAGCCAGTTTCTGCTTATGTTTCGATAAAACATTTTATATCCCTCATGTTAATGTTTATAAATAAGTTGATCTTAATGCAACTTTTAGCACAATTAACGTAGTTCTTTTTTTCGGGAATAACAACTTTTCTCGATTAACTCAGCACATTTTCTGCATCTTGTCTAATGCCTGCGCTAAATCGGCGATGATATCTTCAACATGCTCTAAACCAACAGATACCCGAATCAAGCCATCGCTGATCCCAGCCATTTGGCGCTCTTCTGCGGTATAAGGGCTGTGCGTCATTGAAGCCGGATGCTGTATTAACGACTCGGCGTCTCCCAAGCTTACTGCCAGGCTAAGCAACTGACATTGATTGATAAAGAATCGACTTTCGTCCAGGCTAGCGTTTAACTCAAAAGCCAGCACGCCACCCGCTGCTTTCATCTGGTTGCCAATAAACTTAAAGCCGGGATGCGACGGTAACCCTGGGTAATATACTTCGCGCACTGCGGGGTGTGCGTGTAAAAACTCAGCGACCTTTTGCGCGTTACTACAATGGCGCTCAAGGCGCACAGATAAAGTTTTTAAACCGCGAATAATCAGCCAGGCATCATGCGGGCTAATGGTGGCGCCCATATCTTTTAATGTGGTCAGCTTAATAGTTTTAATCGTTTCGCTGTCTGCCACTATTAAACCAGCAACCACATCGCCATGACCGTTAAGGTATTTAGTGGCGCTGTGAATAACGATATCAATGCCATAGTCTGCTGGTTTTTGCAGCAGAGGCGTCATAAAGGTGTTATCGATAACCGATATCAGCTGATTACGACGGCAAAAATCGCCTAAGAAGGTTAAATCCAGTACCACCATATTCGGATTGATTGGCGTTTCGGCAAATAACATTTTGGTGTTTGGCTTAATCGCTTGCTCAACTGCCGCATGATCTGTCATATCTACAAAGCTAACGTCGATGCCATAACGGGCGAACATATGATTAAACAGCGCAAAACTGCATCCGTAAATGGCCTTGCTGGCAATTAAATGATCACCCTGTTGCAAAAACGCCATGGTACTGGCCGCCACGGCCCCCATACCCGTCGCAGTGGCGGCAGCATCGGCCATACCCTCAAGCGCAGCAATTTTTAACTCAAGCTCACGAGTGGTGGGGTTACCCAGTCGGGTATAAATGTAGCCTTCAGCTTCACCGGCAAATCGCGCGGCACCCTGCTCCGCATTATCAAAAATAAAAGTAGACGTTTGATACAAAGGTGTAGCTAAGGTTCCGTGCTGGTTTTTCTCCTTACCAGCGTGAATACATAAGGTTTCTGCTTTTTTATTGTTGTCGTGCATAGTTCTACTGCTACTAAAAGTTAAAGTCGCCGTAACAAATAGCAGAATTTGCAGCTAATGGAAGCATGCCAGACATCTTGCAGTCTGGCAGATGCTTATTTACTTAAATCGCAGTGTCAGCTTTAGTTTGCGCAGCGGTTTTAAATCGAGCCACTAATGCATTAGCCAATGATTTTAGACTGACTTTGGCCGACGCTGTGGCCGGCAGCGGCCGCAGTTTTTGCTGCGCCAGATTGCCCAAGCGCGCGACCAGCAGACCGGCGATAATACCTTGCCCTGCTCGGGCCGATAGTTTAGCCGTCAGTTCGCTGCTCATCACATCAGATGCCATATCCAGCGCAAGCTCTGAACCGCCAGCCCACAACAACGCGGTAAATAGCTGCTTTAACAACACTACGCTGCGTAGTTGGCCGATAGCGCCTCCATATAGCTGTGCCAATTCACGCACTAAACGGCTGCTGCGCCATAGCACTAATAACATGTCGGCCAGGGCAAACGGGCTGATAGCGACCGCAAGACTGCTATCAGTTGCAGCGCGATAAATTAGCTTTTGTGCTTGCTGATCTAACTGCGCCAATACAAAGTTTTCAAATAGCTGCAGTTGCTCTTCGTCACTGTGTTCATCTTTTACTGCACTGCGCCATAGCGTTACTGCTCGCGAAATCTCAGGCGAGCTGGGCAGACTACTGGCAATAGCCTGGCATAAGGCTTCTGCTTCGCCAAATTGCACACTATGGCGAATTCTGTCGGCACTTTGTTGCCACTTACGATTGCGTGCTAAACGCCGCCATAGCGTAGCTTCTCGCCAAACTAATGTTGATAATAATAGCAACACGGCAGCCGAAATTAGCGTTAACACTGCTCCTTGCACAACACTTTGCTGCCAGCTTTGTTGTAACACTAGCAACCACTGCCAAACCGATAATAAAACAACTGCCAGCAAGGTGACGCTTGCCAGTGTCCACCACCAGCGTGATGGCGGCTTAAGGTTCATCGTTTCTGTTATCGGCTCTGGTCTGAAACTGTCAGCTTGATGATGGCTGGCGCCTTTTAGATCCGGGTTTAGTTCCATCATCGTCGCCGTCGCCGCCAACTGCTTAAAATGACGGGCTTGCTTTAACTCGCTCATCGTAATTTATCTCCGAGAATAAATTGCAGTACATGATCCATCCGCACGTGAGGTAGAGGCTCAGGCTCTTGCCACGGCAATGGCGCCAGCGGTATAAAAGCGAACTGATGCTGCGCAAATAAGGCTGGTGTTGGCAAGTTTGTCGGCACGTCACCTGGAAAATACGTTACAGCTTCATGTTGCAGTGTGCTACCGCTGATACAAGGCTGAGCTAAACCATCAAGCTGCACAAAACCACTGTTACTAGAGCGAATAGCAGCAATTGCCATGGCTTCAGTGGTAGCAGCTTGATATTGACTATGTTTCAATGGTTGTTGCAATAACTGCTGTAATAGCAACGTTAAGGCTTTATGTTGCTCTGGCGTCGTATGATCAGCCTTAGTGGCGGCAAATAATACTTTACTGATTTGCGGCTTAAATAGCCGGCTCAACAAACTGGACGGACCATAATTAAAACTTTGCAATATGAGCCGCAGTGCTTGTCGCAATTCTTGTGTGGCAGCGTAGCCGGCATTTAACGCCGACAAACAATCAACCAATATGACCTGACGATCCAGCGCTGCAAAATAACGCCGGTAGAACGGCTTAATAACATGTTTGCAGTAGCTGTCGTAGTGCTGTGTTAATTTAGCGACTAAAGCGGTGTTTTGCGCTGCTTGCTGCGGTAGCAGCGGAAACAGTTGCAACATTGGAGCGCCGGCAAGCGGCCCGGGCACTAATAAACGGCCGGGTTGGTTTAAATAAGCTCCTGGCAAATCATGATATTGCTGTAACAGCTGTTTATAACTGTCGGTAAGTTGCTGCACATACAGCTCGCCGTCATTGGCTAAATCTGCATCTTGCAGCTGTTGCAAAAATGGCTGCGCCAGTGCAGCACGGTGTTCACGGTTGAACAATTGCCAGCTAAATTCACACCATTGCTGGTAGCTCATCTCCATTAGCGGTAAGTCTAGTAACCACTCACCGGGGTAATCAATAATATCCAGTGACAATTCGCTGTGTGATTGCAGCCGCGCACGGAGCCCTGTGGTAGCTTTATAACGCAGCTGCAATCCTAGCCGGCTGCTGCCAACAGTGGACGGCGGCCACTGTGGCGACGCCTGCAGCAGGTACTGTAGATTTTGTTCAAGCGGAAACCGAGGCATATCCGGCAATTGTGCAGAGAGCTTCCCGCCCAAATAGCGCTGTTCGCGTACTACATCGAAAAACGGCAGATTAGCTGGATGGTCGCCCTGGGTTAATTGGTATACAAGCGAGGTAATAAAGGCAGTTTTTCCCGAGCCACTAAGACCGGTAACCCCCAAGCGGATATGACGATCAAAGGCACGATGAGTAAAATCGTGCCGCTGATGTTGAATTTTCTGCAATAAACTCATCAGGTTATATAGTACCCTACAAGCTGTTAAATTCGCGGTTCAACTGAAATTTAGCCGACGTAACATGGCGCTCTAAATCACGTAAGCGCAGCTCCAGCCCATTAAACTGTGTGCTTAAATGCTGCAACGCCTGTTTTGGCGCCTCACCACGCTGCCAAACGCGGGTTTTTACTTCAACCGTTCGTTCCGTTGCCGGTTTAAAGTCTGCTGCGGAATGAAGCTTCGCCGCAGCTTTCGACTTTTTTTCCAACACCACCCAGGCGGCAATGTACAGCACAAAGACAAAACCGCCAGCGCCGAGGAAAAAGGCAGACACAGTGATGATACGCACCAGCCACAATTCCCAGCCGAAGTAATCTGCGATACCGGCACATACACCAGCAATCTTGCCATTAGCGTCGTCACGAAACAGCTCCCGTTTAAGCTTAGTCATGCTGTGACCTCCACTTCGGACTTTCCGCATCTAAAATCGCTTCCAGCGTTTTGATGCGGTCGGTCATTTTTTCTGCCCGATGAGCCAAATCGTTTAGCTGCAACAATTCCTGATCTGACAACCCCTGGCCAATCTTGTTCTTACTGCGGTAATGCATTATGACCCAAATTGGTGCCACAAAAATCATGAACAAGATCAGTGGTACAAAAATTAACTCATGAATATCCATCTGCAACTCCCAGACGCCTGTTTATCAGGCGTTTTTATCTTTTTGAGTTACCTTAGCTTTTAACGCAGCTAACTCATTGTCAATCTTGTCTTGAGCGGCCAACTCGGCAAACTCATCTTTTAGGGTTTTCTTACCTAAATCATAGGCTTCGACCTGAGCTTCCAGCGTATCAATTTTTTGCTCGTATCGCTCAAACTTATACATGGCGTCGTTGATACGGTTACTATCCAGCGTTTTCTTAACCTCAAGCCGTGATGAAACGGTCTGCTGACGCATTAACATCGACTTTTGCCGGGCTTTGGCATCGGCCAGCTTTTCTTGCAGCTGCGCTACTTCGTCCTGCAGCTTACCGATATGCTCGTCCAGATTAGCGATGTCTGCGGCTACCGCCTCAACCTGATCAGCTGCTTTTTGCCGCTCAATTAACGCCGAGCGAGCTAAATCTTCGCGCTCTTTACTCAAGGCTAGTTCAGCTTTGGCTTGCCAATCTGCAACCTCTTCCTGCATGCGGTTAACCACCCGTTGCAGCTCTTTTTTTTCAGCAATAGTTTTAGCTGAAGATGACCGAACCTCTACCAGAGTGTCTTCCATTTCCTGAATAATCAGGCGCACCATTTTTTCCGGATCTTCGGCTTTGTCCAACAATGCGTTGATATTTGAATTCACTATGTCTGAAAAGCGTGAAAAAATACCCATAATATTTACCTCTTAAATGACTGGATTAGTACAACCTACTCTATTCAGTTTTCTTGCCAACTTTGCAAATTATTTTAAGTTAATGATTAAACTCATTTTATATTTATTTTGCTTTAATACTTCTGCTCATGGCTATTATGAAATACACTATTAATTAGCCAAATTAACTAACAAATAGCACGCTATGAATCGAAAATTTCAACAAGACAATCTAGTTGGCCAGTCTAACAGTTTTCTTAATGTGCTGGACCAGGTGTCGCAAATAGCGCCGTTAGATAAACCGGTGCTGATTATTGGTGAACGCGGCACGGGCAAAGAGCTGATAGCCGCAAGGTTGCACTTCCTGTCACAGCGCTGGGATCAGCAGTATTTGACACTAAATTGTGCTTCCCTGAATGAGAACCTGCTTGAAAGTGAGCTGTTTGGCCACGAATCAGGTGCCTTTACCGGCGCCAGCAAACGTCATGAAGGTCGGTTCGAGCGTGCTCACGGTGGCACGCTGTTTTTGGATGAATTGGCCAATACCCCTGGGCTAGTGCAGGAAAAGTTGCTGCGTGTTATTGAGTATGGTGAGTTTGAGCGTGTTGGCGGTAGCCGCTCAATTAAAACTGATGTGCGACTAATTTGTGCCACCAATGAAGATTTGCCTGTATTGGCCGAACAAGGTGAGTTTAGAGCGGACTTGCTTGATCGACTTGCTTTTGATGTTATTACACTGCCACCGATGCGTGAGCGCCGCGAAGATATTTTGATACTGGCTGAACATTTTGCCATTAACATGGCGCGTGAGCTTGGCTTTGAATTATTCAGCGGCTTTAGCGAAAAGGCTAAACGCACCTTGCTTGAACATCCATGGCCTGGAAAT
This sequence comes from Rheinheimera maricola, assembly GCF_016918075.2. GTDB lineage: Bacteria > Pseudomonadota > Gammaproteobacteria > Enterobacterales > Alteromonadaceae > Alishewanella > Alishewanella maricola_A. The sequence goes on from NZ_JAERPS020000003.1 coordinate 385,478, forward strand.
GTTCGTGAGTTGAAAAATGTAGTAGAACGCAGTGTGTACCGCACCAATAACGCTTATGTGCCGGTGCATGATATCCAGCTGGATCCTTTTGAATCGCCTTACCGTCCCAAGCAACGCATCAGAACGGCTCGCTCAGTGCATAGCGCATTAAACAGCGACACAGGTCAGTCCGCTGCGGTATCTGCAGCTGTTTTGCCAGTATTACCCGCAGCGACAGAAGCCTTCGATTTCAACCAGGTGCAAGATTTCAAAATTCTGTCACAAGACTTTGAAGTAAGCCTGATTAAACAAGCATTGGCAGCCAGTCAGTATAACCAGAAAAAAACGGCAGAGTTGCTCAATCTTACTTATCATCAACTGCGGGGCTATATGAAAAAATACCAGTTATTGGAAAGCCAGCAAGGATGAATATTTACCCCGGCTGGTTAAACTTGTCCATCTGCGACAAACGATGGCTGACGTTACTTGCCAGCAGTATGCTACTTTGTGCATGTCAACCGCAACTACCGCAAACGGTAAGAAGCGGGCTGGTCTATTGCTCGGAGGGATCACCTGAGTCATTTAATCCACAGTTGGTGACATCAGGCACCACTATAGATGCGATAAGCCAGCAACTTTACGACCGCCTATTAGATATTGATGCACAGACTGGGGAATTGCAGCCGGGTTTAGCACAAAGTTGGCATGTTAGTAACAACGGCCTAAGCTACCGCTTTGTACTGCAAGATAACGTGCAATTTCACCAAACCGAATATTTTCAACCCAGCAGAGCTTTAAGTGCAGAAGATGTGGTGTTCACTTTTAACCGTATTATGCAAACGACTCATCCGTTTCATTACCAGGGCGGAGGCAATTACCCGTTTTTTCAAAGTGTCGATTGGGCAGGCCTGGTAAACAGCGTAACCGCAGCAGATCATCGCACTGTGCATTTTGAACTTAGCAGGCCTGACAGCTCATTTTTGTCTAATCTGGCAACTGACTTTGCCGCTATTCTTTCATCAGAATATGCTGATCAGTTGCTTAGCAATGGTCAATTGTCACAAATTGATAGCCATCCGGTAGGTACTGGCCCGTTTCGCTTTAAAGAGTATCAAAAAGATGTATTGATCCGTTACTATCGCCACCGTAATTACTGGCGCGAACTGGCAAAGCCGGAACAGCTGGTGTTTGATATAGTGCCAAACAATGCCCGGCGTATGGCAAAATTATTTACCCATGAGTGTGATGTCGTCGCGTTTCCTCGCGTTGCCGAACTGGGCCTTATCAGCCAGCGTCCCGATGTCGACATCCAGGAAAGCACCAGCATGAATGTGGGCTTTTGGGCATTTAATACCACCAAACCACCATTTGACAATGTTAAAGTCCGCCAGGCGCTTGCGCTTGCTATAAACCGTGAAGCCATTTTGCAAGCTGTGTACTTTGGCCATGCCACGGCCGCCCATTCTATTCTGCCACCGACATCCTGGGCGTATAACGCCGACTTACCAACTCTACCTTATGACCCTGAAAAAGCTAGAGAGCTATTGACAGAGGCGGGCTATGCGCAAGGCTTGAGTATGGACATTTGGGCTATGCCGGTACAACGCTTGTATAACCCTAATGCATTAAAAATGGCAGAGATGATGCAAGCCGATCTAGCCCGGATAGGTGTGAGAGCAACAGTTGTATCTTACGAATGGAACAGCTTTCGTCGTAAGCTCAGCGCCGGTGAACATGACTCAGTATTAATTGGCTGGTCAGCCGACAACGCAGACCCGGATAACTTTTTTCGACCATTGCTTAGCTGCAGTGCGGCAGATACCGGAACCAACCGGGCAAATTGGTGCGATCAAAACTTTGACCGGCTTATCAGTCAAGCATTGCTTACCGCCGATCAAAAACAACGTCGCAGCTATTATATGGCCGCGCAGCAATATGTGGCAGAGCAAATGCCCTTGCTCAGCATCGCTCATTCTCAGCGCTTTCAGGCGATTAGCAGTGATATTAGCGGTGTTGCGATTAATCCCTATGGCGGCATTGCATTGGCTACTGCGGCAAAGGATAGTCAATGACATTGTATCTACTACGGCGTTTATTCTTACTGGCTTTTGTGTTTCTTGGCTTAAGTTTGTTGGCATTTAGCCTGGCCTATTTGTTTCCGGGTGATGTGCTGCAAAACTTTACCGGTCTGACGACGATGTCAACTGAGCATGCAGCAGAGCTACAAGCAGAATACCGGCTCGATTCCGGCTATCTGCAGCAATATATCGCCTATTTACAACGTATCTTTAACGGTAACTGGGGCCTGTCGTTTTCTAGCAACCAGCCTGTACTGCATGAGATCCAGTTACTATTGCCGGCAACGTTAGAGCTGGCTGCTTACGCCTTACTGATGTCTTTTTTTATTGGTATTCCACTTGGTATTTTAGCGGCCATTAAACCCGAAGGTATTATTAGCCGGATCATATCTGCACTGGCAGTAGCAGGCTTTTCTATTCCGGTATTTTGGTGGGCACTGCTACTTATTATGCTATTTTCACTGGGCTTAGGTTGGTTACCGACGGCGGGCCGTGTTGGCGTATTGTATGAAATTCCTCATGTGACCGGTTTTATGCTGTTAGATATTTTGCTGTCAAACAGTCAGCACCAGTCAGAAGCATTGATTGATGCTTTACGGCACCTATTATTGCCCACTCTGGTACTGGCTACTTTCCCAACTACGGTAATGATACGTTTTACCCGAGATTCAATGTTGGATGTGTGGGAACAAAGCTATATCAAGACTGCGCGCGCCAAGGGCCTCAACCGGGCTCAGGTATTGTATCGCCATGGACTAAGGAATGCGTTACTACCGGTGATACGCCAGATCGGTTTACAATTTAGTACATTAATCACACTGGCAATGATTACAGAAGTCATCTTTTCCTGGCCCGGTTTGGGCCGTTGGTTGATTGACAGTATTTATCAGCGAAACTATCCGGCTATTCAGGCAGGCTTGTTAGTGATATCCACCTTAGTTATAAGCGTGAATATGTTGACAGAAATTTTGCACACCTTGTTTAACCCTTTAGCAAGGAAGCGCTAAGTATGGCTCGATTTCGCCTATTACCTGATGAGCAGCTAGCACGTTCACCACTGCGAGAACTGTGGCGCGAGTTTGCCAGACAACATAGCGCTATGGCAGGCCTGGCGTTATTTTTGTTGTTTGTCGTTCTGGCGGTGTTATCCCCGCTTTTAGCACCACACGATCCCTATTTGCAGAATGATGCCTTGCTGCTTATCGCACCATCATGGTCTGAAGCCGGCTTGGTACAATACCCTTTTGGTACCGATGATCTGGGCCGCGACTTACTCTCCCGTATGTTAATAGGTGCTCGTTACAGCTTTGGTATCGCCTTGATTACTGTTCTTGGCGCCTTATTAACCGGGCTGGTATTGGGCTCCCTGGCTGGCATGAGTAAAGGCCTGAAATCCAGTGCGCTTAATCATGTATTGGATTTAGCACTGACCATTCCTTCCTTGTTATTGGCCATTATTATAGTTGCCATACTCGGTCCGGGATTAATTAACACTATATGGGCAATTATGCTGGCTTTGCTGCCACAGTTTGTGCATAGCGTACGTAATGCGATAGCAGAACAATTAAACCTGGATTATGTTATTGCTTATCGTCTGGACGGTGCGTCGAACTGGCAAGTCTTGACTCGGGTCATTCTACCCAACATCTGGGAGCGGCTGACGGTTACAGCCAGTATGGCGTTGTCTACTGCAATACTGGATATAGCAGCACTGGGATTTCTTGGTTTGGGAGCTCAAGCTCCTACCGCTGAATGGGGTGCTATTATTGCTGACTCACTGGATTTGATTTACGTTGCTCCAGTTGGGGTTGCCCTGCCAGGTTTGCTCATTTTTACCTGCGTACTAAGTGTAAACCTGGTCGGCGATGGCCTGCGCAATGCAATGAAAAAGCGGCGGGATAACTGATGCTATTACTCGATATAAAGAATCTGACCATCGAGCTTAAAACAGCAGATGGCTTAATCAGAGCGGTAGACAGGGTAAATCTGAGCTTACGCGAAGGCGAAACCCGCGGGCTGGTTGGCGAGTCAGGCTCAGGCAAAAGTCTGGTCGCTAAAGCGATTGTCGGCGTGCTGAATAAACGCTGGCAAGTTACTGCAGATCGCTTTAGTTGGCGGGGTAACGATTTAATGAACCTGCCCTACGAGCAGCAACGAAAAATTATTGGCCGCGATATCGCCATGATCTATCAGGAGCCCAGTCGCAGCCTTGATCCCACTGCGGTCATACTTGACCAGTTAGAAGAAGCAATACCAGATCATCTGTTGGAAGGCCCCTGGTGGAAGCGCGGTTATCTGCGCCGCCGTAAAGCGATAGGATTACTGCACAAAGTTGGAATTCGTGACCATCAGGCCGTGTTACAAAGTTACCCCTACCAATTATCTGAGGGCGTCTGCCAAAAAATAATGATTGCAATGGCTATTGCCAAAAATCCAAAGCTTTTGATTGCAGATGAGCCCACTACCGCACTGGAAAGTACGACCCAAGCGCAACTATTTCGCTTACTAGCCAGCTTTAACCAACTAAAGGGCATGTCAGTATTATTGATAAGCCATGAATTGGAAAGTATCGCCCGCTACACGCAAAGCCTAAGCGTGTTGTACTGCGGCCAACTGGTAGAGGCCGGCGAAACTGCAGGTATCCTTAAACAGCCATATCATCCCTATACCCATGCTTTAATTAAGAGTGTGCCGGAGTTTCAACCCAACTTACAGCCTAAAACGCCGCTGTATGCACTACCCGGCAGTATTCCAGTGTTGCAACATCTGCCTATCGGTTGCAGATTAGGACCACGCTGTCCTAATGCACGGAAAGAATGTGTCAAAACGCCGACCTTAGAGCGTTTACAAAATCACTTCTACAGCTGTCATTTTCCTTTAACTGATAAATAAGGCCATTATATGTTGCTGGAAGTAAGACAGCTTTGTAAAACCTACCGCAAACAAAGCGGCTGGTTTAGCCATCGCAGTGTTGTTGCTCTGGAAAATATAAGCTTCACACTGCAGCAAGGTAAAACCCTGGCAATTGTCGGTGAAACAGGTTCTGGCAAGAGCACGCTGGCAAAACTACTTGTCGGCATTGAAAAGCCTGACAGCGGCGATATATTGCTGGCAGAACAGCAGCTAAAAAGCAGACATTTTCGCCAATATAACCATATCATCCGGTTTATTTTTCAAGACGCTGCAAAATCACTGAATCCGCATCAAAAGGTCGGGCAAATGTTAGACGATGTGTTGCGATACAGTACACAGCTGGATACAACACAACGCAACGTAAAAATACGTCAAACTTTGAAACAACTTGGCTTGTTAGACGAGCATAGTGATTATTACCCACATATGTTCTCGGGAGGACAACTGCAGCGCGTGGCTCTGGCTAGAGCATTAATACTGGATCCTAAATTATTAATCCTCGATGAAGCATTAACGGCGTTGGATCCGTCACTACGCGCACAGATAGTTAACCTATTGCTGGAACTACAGCAAAAAAATGGCTTAGCGTATTTGCTCATCACCAATCATTTGCGCCTGGTACGGCATATTGCTGACGATTTGTTAGTATTGCATCAAGGCAGAATGCTGGACTACGGCAGCACCAGCCATGTCTTTGCTCACGCTGAACATGACTACAGCCGTAAGCTGATCAATAGCGCGACAGCATAAAAAAACCGTGGCAAGCCACGGTTTTTTTTCAACGCAGAGCCGCTACTGTGTGTCTGTAGTCGCGGCGCGTAAATTACGGGTTATTTCCGCTTCAGCTTTTAATGCAGCCAACAACGCACGGTAAGATTGCTCAGCTTGCTGTTCAGCCATACGGTCAAGCTGAGCAGGTTCTAGAGCAACCGCAATTTCGGCATCTTTTACTGCCAGTAACGACAGTACTGCCGCATCACCATTTGCAAGTGTAACCATGTCTAACGCAGCCTGCTCAGTGGGCCGCGGCATAGCAAAAGTTTTAGCGCGGACTTGTGCATCCAGCGAGCCACCAAAGCGAGAGGTATTCAGCGACTGCTCTACTGTCAGTTCTAGCAGGCTAGCTTGCGTTGCCAAATCAGACGCCGCGGCGGCAGCAAGCAACTGCTCCGCTTTTGCTTTAGCAAGCAATGCACTTTGCTCTGCAGTTACTGCCGCTTCTACAGCCGCTTTAACCTCTTCCAGAGATTGCGTCCGTTTTGGTTGATAATCAGTAATACGCACTACCAGCACGCGTTGATTACCAAGCTCTATGACTTCGCTGTTCAAACGTTCGTCGATAAAGCCACGGTCGAATATTTTATTCATTACCACCGGCTCAGATAACGGAGCTGTTACTTCGCTGCGGCTAAACAGTGGTGTTGATATTACATTTAATTCTACCGCAGCTGCAGCATCTTCCAGCGTATCAGGCACTTCGAAACTAACCTCTGCCAAACGCTGCTGCAAATCATAAAAACGTGCAGTGGCAGCTTCTTGCTTAATGCTATCAGCGATTTCATCCGAAACTTCAACCAGTGATTTTACCTGAGCAGGCTCCAGCGAAACCAGTTTGATAATATGGTAGCCGTAGGCACTTTTCACTACCTGGCTTAATTCTCCGGTCTGCTGCATCGCAAAAGCTACACGCTCAAACTCAGGGTCAACATCACCCGCCGACAGCCAATCTAAAACACCACCATTCTCTGCAGAAAAGGTATCTGCCGACTCAGCCTTGGCCAGTTCAGCAAAGTCTGCACCGTCGTTTAACTGCTGTAATAATTGCTGGGCTTTGGCTTCAACTTCGTCATTATCTGCTTCAGACTCAAGCATTATGTGAGCAACCTGCCGGCGCTCTTCGCGAGTATAACGCGCCTTGTTCGCTTGATAGTATTCTTCAATTTGCTGCGCAGTCACATCAGCGTCAGAGGCTAATGCCGCGGCGGACAACTCTATGTAGTTAACGGCTACTTTTTCTTCAGTTTCAAATTGTTGTAAATTTGTCGCGTAGTAGTCTTGCAATAACTGCTCAGTTAACTCCACCTGTGAGGCAAAATCGGCTGCGGCAATGCGCACAAACTCAACATCGCGGCTTTGCTGCTGCAGTTTAGCCAACTGTTGCATTTCTTTAACCGTAGCAAACTCGCTGGTTAGTACACCTGTCAGCAATTGATTGCGTGACATTTGCTCACGCATTAACTCACGGAACTGATCAGGCTGATAACCGGCCTGACGCAGTAAAGCGATATAACGGTCGTTATTGAATTGGCCGTCTACCTGAAATTCTGCCATATCACGTATAGCGGTGCGCACTTGCTCATCACTAACACGCAAGCCCAACTCAGTGGCTAACTGCTTTTGCAGTTCTTCATCAATTAAACGCTCAAGCACTTCACTGCGAAAATTGCTCATATAAGCACTGTCTGCAGCCAATGTAGCGTACATCTCACCAAACTGTTGCTGCATGCGCGCACGTTCATTCTGAAACGCCTGGTCAAAATCAGCGCGGCTGATTTTTTCGCCGTTTACTGTCGCAACATTAATTTCTGCCGGCGTGCTTAGGTAACTGCCCACACCTGCCAATGCAAAGGTGAGGATCACTAAGCCTAAAATAGATTTAGCGATAATGCCCTGAGAGCCTTCTCTGATTTTTTCTAACATCTTAGCGTGATCTCTTTATTCATCTTTAATAGCTGGGTGGCAGCAAACTGTCGCGTTGTTGCCGTAAAAAAAAACGCATCTTAACAGATGCGCTTTTCTTAGAGAAGCCTTTGGGAGACTATGGTTACCGTATTAAGCAGCCTTTATAACGAATCTGAACATAGTAGTCAGCTCTACTATAATGTTCTCCCAAGCTGGCATTTTGTCTATCAATACCAAACTATCGCTTAGTTACAGGCGTCTTTTAACGCTTTACCTGGCTTGAAAGAAGGAATTTTCGCAGAAGCGATTTGAATAGTTGCACCAGTTTGTGGGTTACGGCCAGTACGGGCTGCACGCTCACGTACGCTGTAAGTGCCAAAACCAACTAATGCTACAGAGTCGCCTTCCTTTAGAGCTTCGGTAACAGCGTCAATGAACGAATCTAAAGCACGACCTGCTGCCGCCTTAGAAATGTCTGCACCAGCAGCAATTTTGTCGATAAGTTGAGACTTGTTCACAATATCATCCCCTTCAATTGTTATTATTTTCAACAACTACACTTTATTAGTTTTTTAAGTGAGCCTCTTCGTTATAACAAGCATCTTTGGCGCTTGCAAGCAAAAGAAACTATAAAACTAACAATTCTGGCTTTGACTGCAGCCCTTGTATAACAAGGGCTTGGTCGAAACTTTCCATAACTTAGCACAGCCAACAGGAATGAAAAGCCCCTATACAGGATTTTTTTCCGTTTTTTTGCTTTTTGCTGAAATTTTTGCCGTTTCTACCACTGAAACACGCTCCAAAGGCTCTTGCAGCGCCAGTTCCAACACTTCATCAATCCATTTCACCGGGCAAATTTCGATATCACCTTTAACATTATCAGGGATGTCTTTTAAGTCACGCACGTTGTCGTGTGGAATAAGTACTCGTTTGATGCCACCACGGTGCGCTGCCAGCAGCTTTTCTTTTAAGCCACCTATCGGTAATACTTCACCACGAAGGGTAATTTCACCGGTCATGGCAACATCAGCACGCACCGGGTTACCGGTTAAGCTGGACACTAACGCGGTTACCATGCCAATACCGGCACTGGGGCCATCTTTTGGCGTAGCGCCTTCCGGTACGTGTACGTGAATATCGCGCTTCTCGTAGAAATCTTCATTAATACGCAGACCAGCTGCACGGCTGCGTACTACTGTCATTGCTGCCTGGATCGATTCTTTCATAACATCGCCCAGTGAACCGGTAAAGGTAAGCTTCCCCTTGCCCATCACTGAAGCAGCTTCGATAGTTAGTAAATCACCGCCTACTTCAGTCCAGGCTAAGCCGGTAACCTGGCCAATACGGTTGCTGTCCTCAGCTTTACCGTAATCGTAGCGTTGTACACCTAAAAACTCTTCCAGATTGTTCTGGTTAATTACTACCTGGGTTAAACCTTTAATTAGCAGAATTTGCTTCACCGCTTTACGGCATAATTTAGAGATTTCCCGTTCCAAGCTGCGCACCCCGGCTTCACGGGTGTAGTAGCGGATGATACCGATAATGGCACTGTCTTCAATAACAATTTCACTGGCTTTTAAGCCGTTACGGCCAACTTGCTTGGTGATCAAATGCTGCCTGGCGATATTCAGCTTTTCATCCTCGGTATAACCGGCCAGCCGGATAACTTCCATCCGGTCCAATAGGGCGGCCGGAATATTCAGACTATTAGAGGTAGCAAAAAACATTACATCGGACAAATCGTAATCGACTTCCAGATAGTGATCGCTAAACGCGGTGTTTTGCTCTGGGTCTAACACCTCCAACAACGCGGCAGCCGGATCGCCGCGAAAATCTGATGCCATTTTGTCAATTTCATCAAGCAGGAATAGCGGGTTACGCACTCCTACCTTGGCCATTTTCTGGATAATTTTGCCTGGCATAGAGCCTATATAAGTACGCCGATGTCCGCGAATTTCCGCTTCATCGCGCACGCCGCCCAAGGCCATACGCACATATTTACGTCCAGTCGCTTTGGCTACCGACTGCCCTAATGAAGTTTTACCCACACCCGGCGGACCAACCAAGCATAAGATTGGCCCTTTTAACTTTTGCACCCGCTGCTGTACGGCTAAATACTCAACGATTCGTTCTTTTACCTTCTCCAGGCCGTAGTGGTCGGCATTAAGAATTTTCTCTGCCGCAGCCAGGTCCTTCTTTACCTTGCTGCGCTTTTTCCAGGGTACATTGCCAAGCCAATCAATATAGCTGCGCACAACGGTTGCTTCCGCTGACATCGGAGACATCATTTTCAACTTTTGCAACTCAGCCTTGGCTTTATCAGATACCTCTGTTGGCATTTGCGCCTGTTCAATCTTTTTGCTCAGCGTTTCAAATTCATCAGGCGTATCTTCAAGTTCACCCAGCTCGCGCTGAATGGCCTTCATCTGCTCATTCAGGTAGTATTCGCGTTGGCTTTTCTCCATCTGCTTTTTAACCCGGCTACGAATACGACGCTCAACTTGCAAGATGTCGATTTCACTCTCCATCATTGCCATCAGGTATTCAAGCCGTTCCGTCACATCGAAGATTTCCAGTACTTTTTGCTTGTCTTCGACTTTCAATGGCATGTGCGCTGCCATAGTATCAGCCAACCGGGCTGGGTCATCTATGCCGGTAAGTGCAGTTAAAACCTCGGGCGGGATCTTTTTATTCAGCTTGATATAACCCTCAAACTGGTTTATCGCAGAGCGCAAAAACACTTCCTGCTCGCTGCTTTCTACTTCTGCCGTTTCAATCACTTCAATATAAGCAGCAAAAGCTTTATCGGTTTCAGTGAATTCAGTCAGGCGAGCACGACGACTGCCTTCAACCAGCACTTTTACAGTGCCATCAGGTAGCTTGAGTAACTGTAAAATAGTTGCCACTGTACCTACCTGGTACAGGTCAGCTGCAGCAGGATCGTCCAAAGTGGCATCTTTCTGAGCGACCAGGAAGATTTGTTTATCATTTTCCATCGCCGCGTCCAGGCACTTAATCGATTTCGCCCGTCCAACAAACAATGGAATAACCATATGGGGATAGACGACCACGTCGCGCAGGGCCAGTACCGGCATATGCAAACGTTCAGCGTGTTCTGATGTCATTGATTCTCTCTCGAAATTAGTTACTGCAGGCGCGAATATGTATAAGTATATGGGGTTCAAATTAGAAACTTCAATTACATATACGAAAAAGGAGCTGATTCAGCTCCTTTTTTCTATTATCAAAGTTTAATGTGATTCTGCCGCAACCGGCTCATTGCTTTGGTAAATGAGGATAGGATCTGTTTCACCACGGATCACAGTTTCGTCCACCACGACCTTGGTAACATCTTGCATGGACGGTAATTCGTACATCGTATCCAGTAATACACCTTCAACAATAGACCGCAGACCGCGAGCACCCGTTTTACGCTCCATTGCCTTTTGCGCTATGGCTTTAAGGGCATCCTCGCGGAATTCTAATTCTACGTCCTCCATAGCAAACAAGGCTGCAAACTGTTTCACCAGGGCGTTTTTCGGCTCGCTTAGAATTTGTACCAACGCAGCTAAATCCAGCTCAGTTAGCGTCGCCACTACCGGTAGACGACCGATAAATTCTGGAATTAAACCGTATTTCACTAAATCTTCCGGCTCAACATCGCGAAACGATTCGCTTAAACTACGTGTACTTTCTTTGCTGCGTACTTCAGCACCAAAACCAATGCCAGATCCTTTAGCACAACGCTGCTCAATAACTTTGTCTAGCCCTGCAAAAGCCCCACCACAAATAAATAGAATTTTTGAGGTATCAACCTGTAAAAATTCCTGCTGTGGATGTTTGCGGCCGCCTTGCGGTGGTACTGAAGCAACGGTACCTTCAATCAGCTTTAACAGGGCTTGTTGTACCCCTTCACCTGACACATCACGGGTAATGGACGGGTTATCTGACTTGCGCGAAATTTTGTCAATTTCATCAATGTAGACTATGCCGCGCTGGGCTTTTTCTACGTCGTAATCGCACTTTTGCAGCAACTTCTGAATTATGTTTTCGACGTCTTCACCGACATAACCGGCTTCCGTTAATGTAGTGGCATCGGCCATAGTAAACGGCACATCGAGTAACCGCGCCAGGGTTTCAGCCAGCAAGGTTTTACCGCTACCGGTTGGACCGATCAGCAAAATATTACTTTTACCTAGTTCGACGTCTTGTTTGTGCTGTGCGTTACGTAGGCGCTTGTAGTGGTTATATACCGCAACTGCCAATACTTTTTTCGCATGCTCCTGACCAATTACATAGTCGTCAAGATGATTACGGATCTCACGCGGTACCGGTAATTTATCCGCATCGCGCTTCGGGGAAATATCTTTAATTTCCTCACGAATGATGTCATTGCATAAATCTACGCATTCATCACAAATATAAACCTGTGGGCCTGCAATCAACTTACGCACTTCATGCTGTGATTTGCCACAAAAAGAACAGTACAACAGTTTACCGTTCTTATCGCCGTCAGTGCGGTGATCAGACATGTAACTACCTCTTTCACTACAGTGCCGCCCTGTGATGCAGAGCGGCCAATATGATTACTTCGTTTCTCTATTGGTTAATATGGCATCTACCAGGCCATATTCCAAGGCTTGCTGCGCACTTAAGAAATTATCACGTTCGGTATCTTTACATACCTGCTCGTAAGTTTTACCGCTGTGTTCTGCCATCAGGCGGTTTAATTTCTCTTTAATGCTTAAAATTTCTCGGGCATGGATTTCGAAATCCGTAGCCTGGCCCTGGAATCCACCTAATGGCTGGTGGATCATCACGCGGGCATTGGGTAAACAATAACGCTTACCTTTAGTACCACCAGATAATAAAAATGCGCCCATACTGGCTGCCTGGCCTACACACACTGTAGCGATATCTGACTTTATATAACGCATAGTGTCATAAATTGACAAGCCTGCAGTGACTGAACCACCCGGTGAATTAATATAAATATAGATGTCTTTTTCCGGATTTTCTGATTCTAAGAACAATAATTGCGCCACGATCAGGTTAGCCATGTGGTCTTCTACCTGACCGGTTAAAAATATAACCCGCTCTTTTAACAAGCGTGAATAGATATCGAACGAACGTTCGCCTTTGGCAGTTTGCTCAATTACGATTGGTACCAGAGCGCTTACTATGTCATTCAAATGTTGCGGCATAGACATATTATAGGATTCCCTCTAAATGGCTGGGTTTTGCTGTTGCAGAAAATAAAATGGCCCGAACTGTTGTCCGAGCCATTAAAGCCGTCAAGCCCAAATAAGTCAACGTTAGTTGGCAGCTTGCGGGTTCATTATCTCGTCAAAAGCCGCTTTTTGCTCAGTGACTTTAGCACCGGCTAAAATTACTTCGATAGCTTGTTCTTCCAAAGCAACATTACGCATACTCTGCAATAACTCTTTATTGCTGTTGTAGTACTGCACTACTTCTTCTGGATCTTCATAAGCAGAAGCAACAGATGCTATTAACGCCTGAACCTTTTTATCGTCTACTTTCAGTTCATTAGTTTTGATCACTTCGCCCAGCAACAAACCTACTTTAACGCGATCTTTTGCCTGTTCTTCAAACAATGACGCCGGTAACTCAGGTAACTGCTTAGGATCTAAGTTGTTGCCGAAACGCTGCAGTGCCTGTTTACGTAACACTTCAACTTCGCCTTTAATCAATGCTTGTGGCACGTCAACGTCGTTGTTAGCCAGTAAACCTTTGATTACTTGCTCTTTTACTTTCGCTTTAATGTTCTGGTTTAACTCACGTTCCATGTTTTTACGCACCTCAGTTTTCAGCGCATCGACACTAGCGGTTTCTAAACCGAATAACGTAGCAAACTCATCATTTAGCTCTGGCAGAACCTGGTGCTCAACCGTGTTAACCGTTACGGCGAAGCTAGCAGCCTTACCTTTTAAATTTTCAGCGTGGTACTCTTCCGGGAACGTAACGTCTACCGTTACCTGCTCACCGGCCTTTTTGCCAACGATGCCATCTTCAAAGCCTGGGATCATCCGGCCCTGGCCCAGCTCTAACGTGAAGTTAGTGGCTTTACCGCCTTCAAATTCTTCACCATCAATAGAGCCAACAAAATCGATGATTACGCGATCACCAGTAGCGGCTTTGCCTTTTTTCGCTTCCCACTTCGCGTGTTGCTTGCGCAGTGTTTCCAGCATTTTATCTAAATCAGCATCAGCAATTTCAACCACTGGCTTATTTACTTCAACTTTATCCAGGTTTTTAACTTCTACTTCTGGATACACTTCGAAAGTGGCTTTAAATTCTAAATCTTTGCCCTGCTCCAACTGGCCAGGTGCAAAAGTAGGTGAACCGGCTGGCGTCAGTTTGTTGGCAATAATCGCATCATAAAAATGACGCTGCATTTGCTCACCAGCCACTTCTTGCAATACGGCCAGGCCATAACGCTTCTGGATCAATGATACCGGCGCTTTGCCCGGACGGAAACCGTCGATACGCTGACGCTTGGCCAAATCACGTAAGCGGTTTTTTACTTCTGAATCAATTTTATCGGCCGCAACAGTGATAGTTAATTGGCGTTCTAAACCCTGAGTGGTTTCCACAGAAACTTGCATCTTGTTACCTCAAATTCAAAAACAGGCGTGTAATTGACGCCTTACTAGTGTGATCTGGTATCAAAACGCAGCACTGAACCAGACCTGTTATAAAATAGGACGCGGCATTATAGCGGGGTAAATGTCTGGCGTCGAGCCCTTAACTAAGTAGCCAAATAAGGCTTTTACTAAGCCAACAAAAAACGCAGTATAGCCAGTATATTGGCGTTACTGCGTTGTATTTTATTTTGCGATAAGCCGAGTTAACTGCGGGTTTGGCCGCTGCCGGTTACCACATATTTTTCGGTGGTTAACGCTTCCAGTCCCATAGGGCCGTAAGCATGCAACTTACTGGTAGAAATACCAATCTCAGCACCTAAGCCCAATTCACCACCATCAGAAAAACGTGATGAGGCATTGTGCATTACCACGGCGGAGTCTACCTGGCGGATAAAACGCTCAGCATTGGCCTGGTCAGCGGTACAAATGACTTCTGTGTGCTGGCTGCCGAACTGGTCAATATGCGCGATGGCCGCGTCCATATCGTCAACTACTCTGATGGCAATTTCCGGCGCCAGATATTCCTGACCAAACTCATCATCGGCTATCGGCTGTGCCTGGTTAAAGTAACCGATACTTTGGTTGCAGGCATGCACTATAACATCGTGCTGCGCCAACGCATTGGCCACCAGCGGCAGAAAATCGGAGGCGACATGCTTATTAACTAACAAGCCTTCCAGCGCGTTACACACACCCGGGCGCTGCACTTTACCGTTAAGCAGTAAGCCCAGTGCCATGGTTAAATCTGCGCTTTGATCAACATATAAATGACATACGCCTTTATAATGCTGAATAACCGGGATACGGCTATGCTCGGTAACAAAGCGGATTAAGCCCTCGCCGCCGCGTGGAATAACCAGGTCGATATACTTATCTTGCTTTAACAACGCCAGCATTAAATCGCGGTCAGGGTCGGGCACTATACTGATCACCTCATCCGGCAAATCATGCTCACGCAGCGCTTGTTGCATTGCAGCCGCTATCGACAGGCTGGTTTGTATCGCTTCACGGCCGCAACGCAGAATAACCGCATTGCCCGATTTAAAGCATAAAGCTCCGGCATCAGCAGTAACATTAGGCCGTGCTTCGTAAATCATACAAATAACGCCCAGTGCTATACGGCGCTTTTCGATGTTAATGCCATTTGGCCGCTGCTCAATATGACGCATCGCACCAACAGGGTCGGGCAGGGAAATAATCTGCTCTATGGCTTTAGCCATAGCTTCTATACGGTCGTTATTCAGCGTCAACCGATCCAGCATGGCAGTGCTGGTGCCATTGGCACTGGCAGTGGCCACTTCGTCTTTATTTGCGTTCAAAATAGCCGGACTGGCTGCACGAATATGATTAGCCATACTTTGCAACACAAAATTCTTTTGTTCGGTGGTTAAGTTCGCCACAGCTTTGGCAGCCTGTGACGCTTTAGCGGCTATTGAAGCCGCAACATCGGTAGTCATATTCTCTCCAGTAACATCATTTCACTGCGATGAATAACCGCATCGCTGCCGGCAGGACAATAGCCAAGGCAGGCGGCAATATCGCGACTTTGCTGACCTTTAATCGAAAACAGCTCACTGGCACTAAAGCGGCTCACCCCTTTAGCAATTTTACGTTTGCCTTGCGAGCAGCGCACCAACACGGCATCGCCCGAGTCAAACTCACCGCTGATGCTCACTATACCACTGCACAGTAAAGACGCACCATGACGGCTTAATGCCTCTATACAACCGTCATCCACCCAAATTTCGCCTTTAGCACGTAAGGTATGACGTACCCAATGTTTTTTAGCCGGTAACGGTTCGGCCTGACCATAAAAAATGGTCCCGGGATTCTTACCCGCCAAAATACACTGAAAGCCATCAGGCTTGTGGCCGTCGATAATAACGGTATCAATACCGTGTGCCGCGGCTTTTTCTGCTGCTTCAATTTTGGTATACATACCTCCGGTACCCACTTTTGACGAAGCACCACCAGCCAAATCATAAATACGCTGGTCAATCTTACGTACCTCGGGGATCAAGCTGGCAAACGGGTCTTTATTCGGATCGGCGGTGTACAAGCCATCAACATCTGAGCAGATAATTAATGCATCCGCATTAGCTACAGTAGCTACCATCGCCGCCAGATTATCGTTATCGCCAACTTTAAGCTCATTGGTGGCTATGGTGTCGTTTTCATTCACGATAGGCAGCACCTGGTGGTCTAGCAAACGCCGTAAGGTATTCTTAATATTGACGTGACGCACACGGTCACTTAAGTCTCCATGCGTCAGTAGTACCTGCGCGCAAGGGAAGTCAAAGCAGCGGCTCCAGAAATTCATCAACTCATTCTGGCCAACAGCTGCCATCGCCCGCTTTAAAGCGAGAGGCACCCGTTGATGCTGAAAATTAAAATGATGGCGGCCAGCGGCCACGCTGCCTGAAGAAACCAAGATAACTTCAAGACCCTGTAACCGGCATTGCCGGATAAATTCGGCGATGGGACGTAAATACTGCTCGCTACACCCCTGGTTTTCCGGCGCTATCAGAGCACTGCCAACTTTAAGCACGATCCGACGCCAGGATGGGTTAATCATAACTCCTCCAATGGTTGTTTCGGCGGCTATGATAGCAAAAACTGTAACTTGGTTCCACTTGGGTTACAGTTTTCCTGGCCACAGGCGAAGCAAAACACTCAGCAAGCAGTTGATTAACTTATATTATAAAGATTATGAATACCTACCATAAGGCGTGACACAGGCAACAAAACTGACTGGAAATGTAATTTAATTACATTTTTATCTGCTTTCAGGAATACAGCTGGACGCTCTCCTGCGAAGGACACATGGTGACCATTTTTTCAAACTGCATACCAAGACGCGTTAACAACTTTACTGAAGTGCTGTTGCCGGCACTGGTTAATCCGACAATTCGCTTAAGGGCCAACTTTTTATACCCGAAATGCATAACAGCCGACGCAGCTTCATAGGCAAACCCCTGCCCCCAGTATTGCGGCAAAAATGCAAAACCAATATCTGTTTCCTGCAAGAAATCACGAAACAATAAGCCGCACAAGCCCATTGGCTGAATGCTGTTACAGTCTTCGACCAAAAATAAACCGTATCCATGCTGCTGATAGCTTTTAATTGGCCCCTCAGCCATGTAATGCAACGCATCATGCTCGTTGCGAACCCCCTTATCAGCAATATTTTCGATAAAAGAAGGTTCATTAAGCAACTTACAGATAAAAGCAGCGTCTGTTGCAACCATATGGCGAATACGCAAGCGTGGGGTTTCTGCTATAACCAAAATCGCTATCCTCACTGGATTAACTGATAAAAAGCATACAACAAGCTTGAAGGCGATGGAAACAGGATTTTGATTTTTTAAAACTAAGGGAGAATGGTCGGTGATGCAGGATTTGAACCTGCGACCCGTGGGATTAGGAGTACCCAAAACAAGTGCGTATATTTAACTTAAGGGAGAATGGTCGGTGATGCAGGATTTGAACCTGCGACCCGTGGGATTAGGAGCACCCAAAACAAGTGCGTATATTTAACTTAAGGGAGAATGGTCGGTGATGCAGGATTTGAACCTGCGACCCCTTGGACCCAAACCAAGTGCGCTACCAAGCTGCGCCAATCACCGACTATATAAACTCTGGGAAAGATGGGGTGGATGATGGGGTTCGAACCCACGACAACCGGAATCACAATCCGGGGCTCTACCAACTGAGCTACAACCACCACTGAACCTGTTTTGCGCTTGTTATGGCGCGCCCGATAGGATTCGAACCTATGACCCACGCCTTAGAAGGGCGTTGCTCTATCCAGCTGAGCTACGGGCGCACTATCGAAAGCCCTACCAAGCTATAAATCTAATGGTCTGAATACTTTATATCTTACCATTTTTAAATTGGTCGGTGATGCAGGATTTGAACCTGCGACCCCTTGGACCCAAACCAAGTGCGCTACCAAGCTGCGCCAATCACCGACTTCGCTGCACTGCTGCAACGGGGCGGAATATTACAGCTGAGGGGCTATAGCGTCAAACCTTTTTTTGCACAAACCAACTGATTGCTTATTATTTGAACCTATTGTGCTGTAACTACTGCAGGATGGCGTTCAGACGGTAGCTGTGCGAAAATATACCGCAATAAAATCATGGCAGAGACGTAAGCAGATGACAGCACAAATTATTGATGGCAAAGCCGTTGCTCAGGCAACAAAAGATAAAGTGGCTGCCCAGGTTCGCGCCCGGGTAGTCGCAGGAAAAAGAGCACCGGGCTTAGCCGTTGTGCTGGTAGGCTCTGACTCTGCCTCACAGGTATATGTGGGCAGCAAGCGTAAAGCCTGCGAGGAAGTGGGTTTTCATTCAGTGTCTTACGACTTGCCCTCCGACACCTCTGAACAACAGTTGGTTGAGTTAATAGATAAGCTTAACAACGACAACAGCGTTGACGGCATTTTGGTGCAGCTGCCCCTACCGGCAGGCTTAGACTCTTCTGCCATTTTAGAGCGCATTAACCCGCACAAAGATGTCGACGGTTTTCACCCCTATAATATCGGCCGCTTAGCCCAGCGTATGCCAGCGCTGCGCTCCTGCACACCTAAAGGTATTATGACGCTGCTGCAAAGCACCGGTGTTAATGTAAAAGGTATGGACGCAGTAGTCGTAGGGGCATCTAACATCGTTGGCCGGCCGATGGCGCTGGAGCTGTTACTGGCCGGTTGCACCACTACAGTGTGCCATAAATTTACCCGTAACCTGGAAGCCCAGGTACGCCGCGCTGACTTGCTGGTTGTTGCTGTAGGCCGGCCGGAATTTATCCCGGGTGACTGGGTAAAGCCGGGCGCGCTAGTTATTGATGTGGGTATTAACCGCCTGGATAGCGGCAAACTGGTGGGTGATGTGGAATACGGCACAGCAGTAAAACACGCACGTTATATCACCCCGGTGCCGGGCGGCGTAGGCCCGATGACAGTTGCCAGCTTAGTTGAGAATACGCTGGAAGCTTGCGAGTTGTATCACGATAAGCACTAAACCTGACTGGCAGCGGCAGTTGCATTAGCCGCTGCCCTCGCCCCGTTAAATCTGCTACTTTTTGTCATAACCCGGCGTCATACCACTATCACTACTTTTCGTTTTTACTTTACATCCGCATACTGTCAGCTTGAATTGCACAGTAACCAAACCCTAACGCCGTTTTGCGCGTATTAAGTGGCTGGTTTTAGCAAAGAGGACTTTTTATGCCAGCTTATATCAGGATAAAAGCATCGGGTGCCGTAGCAGTTATCCTTGCTTTGCTGATAGCGTTAAGCGGATGCGCGCAAAAGCCGGCGCCGGATAATGTTATCTGGCAACAGCAACTGAATTTACCCTCGGTAAAGTACTCAGCTGAAGTTACTGAACGCTTGTGGCTGAATATTGAAGAAATCCGTTTTAACTGGCTGGACCAAAGCAGAGACCGCGTAGTACCGGCATTGTTGTTTAAACCCGCGCGACAGCAAAAAGCCAAAGCATTAGTTGTGTTTTCTCATGGCTTAGGTGGTTCGAAAGAACGTTATGCTTACCTCGGCCAATATTGGGCCAGCCAGGGCTATGCCAGCTTGCATGTACAACATGACGGCAGCGACAGAAAAGTTTGGCGCGGCAGCAAGCTAATGTTACCTTTTCGCTTGATGGATGCCGCAGATACTACCGAAGCGTTAGCCAGAGTGCAGGATGTAAAGTTTGCTTTAGACCAAATCCTGGCGTCAGACCATGCCGCTACGTTTGATAAGCAAACTATTGTGATGGCCGGCCACTCCTATGGTGCCAATACCGCCATGCTATTAAGCGGCGCACAAGTTGAGCAAAACGGCAGCTCTGTCAGCCTGAAAGATGAGCGCATCAAAGCGGCTATTTTAATTTCAGCCCCGCCTTTTTATAACGATCAGCCGCTGGATAAAGTGCTGGCTGACGTGAGCATTCCCACGTTGCATATTACGACCACCGAAGATGAAATTCGGGTGCCGGGCTATTATTCATCACCACAAGACAGGTTTGAGTTGTACAACGCCATGGCCAGCAGCTACAAAGTGCTAGCGGTATTTAGCTCAGGCAGCCACAATATTTTTTCTGGCTGGCGTGGCGGTAAAGATACCCAGCCACAGCAGCAGGTAATTAAAGCTGCAACCCAGGCGTTATCCAGTGCGTTTATTGAGCAAATAACCACTGATGACAGCCAGGCAATAAGCCTGTGGGCACAGCAACATCAAGCGGTATTGTCTAAGTTTATTCGCTCAGATAATTGGGGGGTATAATTCGGTTGTTGCCGAGATCAACTCTATGCTCTAATTTTTTCTGACCCCAATTATTCGCACTCTTGGCGTAAGCGGTAATTCAATGGTTGTCAGCATAAGTGGACACTACGCCAAAGGAGTATAGAATTCAAGTTGACGTGCCGCAGGTTCACAATCAAGCGCAATCATGATGACAGATGCAGCAGTCTATCTTGCTGATAAATAAAACACTGGCCGCTAACGCGGCCAGAACAAGGGTTTTATCCATTGACGCAGGGAAAGCTTGGCAAGCCCGACCACTGTCTTTAGCTTAACCCCGAGACTGCGTAGCGCACTGCCCGACTTAGTACAGCCAGCACTTGTTCAAACACCCAGCGGATAAAACGGGCGGTTAGTTTAATAACCACGTGCGCTCCCCTTCCGGCAAACACCAGCATATGCGCTAGTAAGCCTTTTACATGCTCGTCATTGGGAAAAACTTTGGCACTTTTTTCCAGCTCCATCGCCAAATTGTCGTAAAAGGTATGCACGCCGCCCCCAAGATTCTGCACTGCTAAAATAGCGGCAGACGCTACGCCTGACTTCCGTAAAATAGTGGTTAGCGCATCTTCAATTTGGTTTTTCCAATATTCGCTAAAGGTCACTTTATGCTGTTCGCCATACTTCAGATACACTTGTTTGGGCAGACGCTCTGCCCCAATTAAGTTAGCCCATTCACCACGGGCACTATTTTGGTAGCAGTGAGACGCTTCTCGCATGGCATGTGAGCTGATACGGATACCGGTATCGGACGTTAAGCGCACCACCTGCCCATTGTATGGTGCATGGTAATACGGCCAAACCGGCGCCAACGGCACCGGATCATCACCATGAATACAGCGGTAGCTGGCATCAATACTGCCCGGTGCCTGCATAGCAAAGCTTTTTAATCCAACCCTGGGCGAGCCAAAGGTATAAAGCGCTACGCGGTTGCCGTAAAATTTCTTTATCCATATAGCCGCCAACTGAGCCAGTGCAGCCCCCAGGCTATGACCGGAGCAATGCACAATGGCACGGCTATTACCACGCAGCAGTGGGTTTAGCTGTTGCTCTAATGCCGGGCGCATACTGTTAAAAATATCATAAAAGCCTTTATGGGCCTGGGTTTGGTTTTCTATTGCTACAGTGCGGGTGTTGCTGTTACTTAGCCAGTCAAAACTGGTTTGGGTGCCACGAAAAGCAATGGCAACAGCGTCTTTATATTGGCCCCCCACTTTCCCTTTGCCCACTACAGCAAACCCAGACTCTCGACGAAACATGAAACCGCCACTGCGGCCATGTATAGCCCCCCCTGACTACTAAAGTCAAAAAGTTTACTTAATGCTTTATCTTTTGGTGTAAAGACTGCTCCGGCGGGCATATCCAAAGTGTCATACACATCGGCAGCAAGAGCTGCGGCTATTTTTGGCGGTAGCGTATCAATAATCATTGTTGCACATCCTTGTTGAGTAAATCTAAGTAGGTCTGAAATTGCTGTTTAAGTCTTGGAATAGAGTTAAGCTTTTCAGGGGAAGTTTCTTGCTCGTGAATTTGTTGCAAGATCAAAATTCCACTCTCTGCATAGCTTCGAATGTCATCACGAGCATATTTATCGGTGTTAATTACCTCAGAGCTGCGCTCTATATTTGATAACAAGCGATATACACCTTCCCAGTTTTGTTCAAGATCTACTGCATCGAGCTCAGCTTGCGAGACAACTACTTTGTCTGCATGCAAAAAGCGGCATTTTGAGTGAAAACCGCGCCATACTCCGCTGGGATTTTCAATATATTTCATATAGCTTGTGGTGTAATCGTCGCTAAGTTCGCAGTGCATGCCGGCGGCGAGTAAATCGCTGGATGGGCTTTTCAGGTTGTGTGATGTGCCCATTTCAAAAAACAGATCTTCATCGCCTTTTTTGGAGTGATCCACAGCAAGCAGCTGTAACGCTACCTGGCGCTCGTACAATACCGGGCGTGCCTTAACTAATTTCTCAGCGAAGTAAAAGTGACCATCGGCATCGGTGCGGGTGCTCTCCCAGCTCCAGCTATCATCAAAGAAGGTGCCACGCTTTATAACCATATCCGCTTGAGGCTTACCCTCCAGGGCAATAGCACCTTTAATTTCCGGCGAAACCTGCACATCAATTCGTTTAAACCAACCAAACACACCGGCCTCCGCAGAGTTGTTGATAAGCAGGACAAATAACCCTACCAAAATGCACTTTAAGGTGCTGCGCTGCATGTCCCACACAAAACATCCTCTGTTTAAAATTTTATACCATTGTATCTTTCGCAAACAATCAATCAACCTAAAAGCAACATTTGAGATTTCTGCAAAGCTGCCATGTAAAATTCATGCATAAAAAAACCGCCAACAGGCGGTTTTTTTATCGGGGCAACTTAATCAGCCTTTACGCCAGCTGGTTACGCCGTTTTTATCTTCTACGATAATACCTTTTGCCGTTAACGCATCGCGGGCGGCGTCTGCTGCTGCCCAGTCTTTGTTAGCACGGGCTTCATTACGCTTGGCAATCAATGCTTCTATTTCGGCGACATCATCATCTGTCGCGCCTGATTGTAAGAACTGCTCAGCATCGCCCTGCAGTAAACCCAGCACACCGGCTAACAGGTTTAACAAACCGGCCAGCTCGGCAGCCTTGGCCGGTTCGGTTTCTTTAAAGCGGTTTACTTCACGTGCCAGTTCAAACAATACCGGTAAGGCTTCCGGGGTGTTGAAATCGTCATCCATTGCCGCTTTAAAGCGCACAATATAAGGGCTGTTTAAATCAATGCTGTGGCTTGGCGTAACATTACGCAGCGCGGTGTATAAACGGCCTAGCGCCGCATGGGCCTGTGTTAAGTTCTCTGCCGAATAGTTCAACTGGCTGCGGTATTGGCTGGATAACAAAAAGTAGCGTACGGCCTCGGCGTTGTATTCTGCCAGCACGTCTTTTACGGTAAAGAAATTGCCTAAAGACTTAGACATTTTCTCTTTATCTACCTGCACCATACCGGTGTGGATCCAGGTATTTACGTATTTGTGGCCGTGAGCACAAGTCGACTGGGCAATTTCGTTCTCGTGGTGCGGGAACTGCAAATCTGAACCGCCGCCGTGTATATCAAAATGCTCACCTAAATGCTTGGCGCTCATGGCAGAGCATTCAATATGCCAGCCGGGGCGGCCATTGCCCCATGGCGATTGCCAGAACGGCTCGCCAGGTTTGGCGCTTTTCCACAGCACGAAATCCAGCGGATCGTCTTTATTGTCGGCCACTTCTACTCGCGAGCCAGATTGCAGCATTTCAAGGTTTTGCTGACTAAGCTCGCCGTAGGCTTCATATTTGCTAACATCAAACAATACATCGCCATCGGCCGCCACATAGGCATAGCCTTTGGCCACCAGGGTTTCAATCAGGGCGATAATCTCAGCCATATGGGTGGTAACGCGCGGCTCGATATCGGCCGGCAGTAAACCCAGCGCGGTAAAATCGGCGTGCATGGCTTGGGTAAAGCGTTCGGTTAACGCATCACAGCTTTCGTTGTTTTCGGCGGCGCGCTTAATAATTTTGTCGTCTACGTCGGTAATATTGCGCACGTAAGTCACGTCAAAGCCGGAGAAACGCAGATAGCGGTTAATGATGTCAAAGGCGACATAAGTGCGGGCGTGGCCGATGTGACAGTAATCATAAATGGTAATACCGCAGACATAGAGCCCCGCTTTACCGGATTCAATTGGTGTAAAAAGTTCTTTTCTTCTGCTTAAGGTATTATAAATATGTAACATGTCTTCCCCGAATCCTTTGACTAAATACGCTAAACCAGTGCAGCGGCTGCAACAGCGCGCTAGTGTATCACCGGCACCCTAACGCGGCTATCCTTGCTTTATGATTTGCTCGGCGTGCGGTAGAATAGCGCCACTTTGAACTAAGGACACCCTATTATGATTAGCTTACACACCAATTACGGCGTAATTAAATTAAACCTGTTTGCCGACAAAGCACCGGCTACAGTAGAAAATTTTATCAGCTATGTAAAAGACGGCTTTTATGACAACACCATTTTTCACCGGGTGATTAATGGCTTTATGATCCAGGGCGGTGGTTTTACCGGCGAAATGGAGCAAAAAGAGACTAAGGGCAAGATAAAGAATGAAGCCAACAATAAAGTAGCCAATAAGAAAGGTACTATTGCGATGGCACGCACCAATGAGCCGCATTCAGCGACATGCCAATTCTTTATAAACATTGCCGATAACGACTTCTTAAACTTCAGTTCTGAAACAGGTTCAGGCTGGGGCTACTGTGTATTTGGTGAAGTGGTAGAAGGAATGGACGTAGTCGATGCCATTAAAAAAGTGGCCACAGGAAATAAAGCAGGCCACAGCGACGTGCCGGTAAAACCAGTTATCATCGAAAAAGCTGAGCTACACGATTAAGCATTGTTGATGTCTGAGCTGATGTCTGAACCGCATACGCTGTTTATCGCCGATCTGCATTTAGCTGCAGATCGGCCCGATATAACGGCAGCCTTTTTGCGTTTCTTGCGCCAGCAAGCCATCAAGGCCGACGCGCTGTATATTCTGGGCGACCTGTTTGAAGTATGGATTGGTGATGATAACCCTGAGCCATTGCTTGATACGGTGGCATCAGCGCTATCTGAGCTTAAGCAACACATACCTGTGTACTTTATTCATGGTAATCGTGACTTTATTTTACGTCAGGGCTATGCCAAGCGTGCAGGTATGCAGTTGTTGCCGCAGCAACAGGTTGTAGACTTGTACGGTACGCCAACGCTGATTATGCACGGCGACAGTCTTTGTACGCTTGATATTGCCTACCAAAAGTTTCGTAAATGGTGGAACCAGCCTTGGTGGCAGTGGCTGTTGTTAAAAACCCCTCTTGCGTATCGTCAGAGATTAGCCGCCAAAGCCCGGCGTAAAAGTGCCGCCCACAAAGCCCGCTACGCTGAACAGCAGCAAGGACAACAGCAACCGCAGATTATGGATGTTACCCCAAGCGAGGTACCCAGGGTAATGGCCGAAGCCGGCGTGTTGAAACTGATCCATGGTCATACCCACCGACCAGCAGTACACCGGGTTGATATCAACGGTGAACCAGGCGAGCGTTATGTCTTGGGTGACTGGTATACACAAAGCAGTTATTTGCGCGTTAGCGCCAGCCAATGGCAGCTGCATTTTACCGACCTTGCTCAAGCATAGAATTGGTAGGCATCACGTTCGCGTGTATATCAGGCCGGAATGCCGCTATGAAATTTAAAATCTGCATCCACGGTGCTAATTAACTCTGCTTCAACAGCGGCAAAGAAAGCAATACGGTCACTGATATCTTCGTTTGCTATATCTGTCGCCAGCGCTAGATAATCCTGATAATGCCGGGCTTCTGAACGCAGTAACGAAGTATAAAAATCGCCAATTGGCTTTGGCAAAAGTGGCGCCAGTTTAGCAAAACGTTCGCACGAGCGAGCCTCAATAAAAGCGCCACAAATAAGTTTATCAACCATAGCCGCTGGCTCGTATGTACGCACATGGCGCAATAGCCCTTTGGCATAACGGCTCGAGGTTATTTTTTTATATGCGATACCGTGCTCAGCCATCACTTCCAGTACTTGATAAAAATGGTGCAGTTCTTCTTTAATCAACAACACCATTTTGTCGATTAAATCTTGTGCATACTTACTGCTCGCTTTTGGCAACATCGACTTTTTCAAGCTAAGTCCGGCCAATGCTCGCCAATCGCCTTGCTCGCGGTAAGTGAATTCCTCATAGGGCTGTAACCATTGCAACAACGCGTCTGCACTTTGTTCATTTACAGCGTAGCGACGGATCAGATACATGGCGCTCTGCGCTGCTTTCAACTCACAAATCAGATGGTCTAGTAATAACACCGGTAAGCTTTCAGGCAACCTAGCTTGCGCCAGCCATTTATCCGGCGTTTCACACAGCAGAAACTGCTGAACGGGTTGAAGTAACTGGCGGATCTCTGCGCTTAACATGTTATAACTACTTGAACAAAAACTGCCGACTATTATAGCGGATTGTGCTGTCGGCACCAGCACAAGCTGATCTGGCACAAGCCATGTTCAAATTTCGTGCAAGATGCTTGACGAAGCGCTTAATATTGTTCATAACTGATGTAACGGTTATCGCAAAGTAACCCGGTAGTATAGACGTAGTGACAAGGATAATAATTATGATATTGAATCACTTATGGGGACTGTATGCACACCCGAAAGAAGAGTGGCATACGATAGATACAAGACATGAAAGCTTTCGTTACAGCCTGATCCATATTTTATTGGTAGCACTGATACCCTCAGTGTGCGCCTATTACTCTGCGGTGCATTTAGGCTGGAGCATTGGCGTGGGTGACCGCATTATGCTAACCCACGACAGTGCGCTGATGTTGTCGGTCGCGATGTATATTGCCTTAATTGGCGGTGTATTTGCGCTGGCTCTGTTGGCACATTGGATGGCACATACTTTTGGTGCTGAACCTACCTACACCCAGACCTTAGAACTGGCTGCCTACACTTCAACACCATTGTTTATGGTCGGGTTTGCCGGTTTATATCCTGAGCTATGGGTAGTAATGACGGTAGGCCTGGTGGGCTTGGCTTACTCGGTATATTTGTTGTATGTCGGCGTGCCGATACTGATGCATATTCCGGAAGAGCGTGGCTTTATTTACGCCAGCTCGGTAGTTACCTGTGGCTTAATTTTACTGGTCTGCATTATGACGGCTACTGCCATTTTATGGAGTTCTGGTTTCGGTCCGACGTTTACTAATTAGCACAAGTTTAACCGACAAAAAAAGGGAGCTTTAGCTCCCTTTTTATTCATTGCTGTTGCAACAATTAGCCTTCGTTATAGGTTTCCAGATTGGTTGCCATCGCCGCACCAGATTTTTCTTTTGCCCCGTCACTACGCATTTGGTCTAACCGGTTCAGGTAATCCTGATCAATATCGTTGGTAACATAATTACCATCGAATACTGAGGTTTCAAAGCGCTTAATTTCTGGATTCTCTGTACGCACCGCTTCAATCAAATCTGGCAATGACTGGAAAATCAAACCATCAGCGCCAATAATATCGCAAATACTGTCCACATCATGGCCATGGGCTATTAGCTCATTTGCTGACGGCATATCGATGCCATAAACATTTGGGAAACGAATTTCCGGCGCCGCTGAAGCAAAGTACACTTTCTTTGCGCCAGCTTCACGAGCCATATCAATAATTTGTTGTGACGTCGTACCACGCACTATCGAATCATCGACCAGCAGTACATTCTTATCTTTAAATTCCTGCTTAATCGCGTTGAGTTTACGCTTAACTGACTTTTTCCGCGCTTCCTGTCCTGGCATGATAAAAGTACGGCCGATATAACGGTTTTTTACATAACCCTGGCGATAAGGCAACCCTAATACCGTGGCGATTTGCAAAGCAGCATCATTACTAGTTTCAGGAATAGGTATAACCACATCAATATCTAAATGGGCCCATTCCCGCTTAATTTTTTGCCCCAGTACCGTCCCCATCGCTACGCGCGAGGCATACACCGAAATATTGTCGATGGTGGAATCTGGCCGGGCAAAATAAACATACTCAAAAATACACGGCGTATAACTTGGATTTTCTGCACACTGGAAGCTATGTAATTCACCCTGCTCGGTAATGTATACAGCTTCGCCAGGAGACACATCACGCAGTACTGTGAAGCCATCAGCATCCAGTGCCACGCTCTCTGACGCTACCATATACTCGGTACCAAGCTTGGTTTCACGCTTACCCATAACGAGCGGACGAATGCCGTTAGGGTCACGAAATGCTAGTAAACCGTGGCCAATAATTAGCGCTACTACCGCATATCCACCTTTGACTTTACGGTGTACATTGGCGACAGCGCGGAAGATATGTTCTGCTTGCAACTCCATAACACCGCTGTTATGCAGCTCATGCGCCAAAACGTTAAGTAACACCTCAGAATCTGAAGTAGTATTGACGTGGCGACGAGCAACGCGGAATATTTCATCTTTCAGAATATGTGAATTAGTCAGGTTACCATTGTGTGCCAATGAAATACCAAAAGGACTATTGACGTAAAATGGTTGGGCTTCTGCCGTACTCGATGAACCAGCAGTCGGGTAACGCACATGGCCAATGCCCATGTTACCTGCCAGCCGCTGCATATGCCGTGCTTCAAACACGTCTTTAACCAAGCCATTGGCTTTGCGTAAGCGCAGCGTGTTGTGATCAACGGTAACAATACCGGCAGCATCCTGACCGCGATGCTGTAACACTGTTAAACCATCATACAGTGCCTGATTAACCGGGTATTTCCCCACAATTCCAACAATACCACACATGGATTTTCTTCCTCGCCAGCGTTAGGGCTTTTGCATAAAACTGGAATGGCTCTGCAAATATTCGAAGAACCATTCAATGATAAAACCAAATTCGGGGATCAGGATTGAACTTTGCCACCAGCTGGCGTCTGCAGCGGGCGTAAATGCATCCATAAAAAATAATATGGCGCTGACCACTAGCACACCGCGCAATGCACCAAATACCAAACCTAGAAAGCGGTCTGTGCCAGATAAACCA
This sequence comes from Rheinheimera maricola, assembly GCF_016918075.2. Taxonomy (GTDB): domain Bacteria; phylum Pseudomonadota; class Gammaproteobacteria; order Enterobacterales; family Alteromonadaceae; genus Alishewanella; species Alishewanella maricola_A. The sequence goes on from NZ_JAERPS020000003.1 coordinate 414,700, forward strand.
GTGGATTGCACTAGTTTGCCAATAATAAAATTGATTAATGCGCCAAGAATAAGGCTACAGATAAATAGAATAGCGATGGCGGTAGCGTTGCGAAGAGTTTCATCCTGCATTGAGCTGAATAACCCTGCAAGGTGCGGATAGTATTGGCTGGCGATAAAAAATGCCAGGATCCACACAGCTAGCGAAATGGCTTCTTTAACGAAGCCGCGTATCAGACTAATAACCGCCGATAACGCTATAATTGCCATTATGGCAAAATCAACCCAGACCATTTGCTACCAAAGGTTACTTGATGACGGCGCGCATTCTATCAAACTGCATGGCTGCTTGGCTAATTATTTTCAGTTGGTTGATAACTCATTACCGATAAACGTTCTATGCCGGTCAATTGTTGCAGTTTGGCCAGTTGCTGCTCCAGTTTTTCTTTACGCAATTCCGGCCCCACCAACACACTGGTCAGTTTTACGCCCTGGGAGTTGACGATATTACGGGTAAACGTGACAAAACCCGCCTGACGTAATTTGGTGACTAATGCGTTGGCATTTTGCACTTTGCTAAAGCTGCCTACTCTTACCACCCAACCCGCTTCAGCTAAAGCCGGGTTAGTGACTGCAGCATCGGGTTGCGCCACAGGCTCAACGGTGACCTGAGTAAATTCTTGCGATGGCAGCTCACCACGCAGGTCGGTATCAGCTAACGGCTGTTCATCTAGTGGCTGCTCATCAACTGGCGCGGTCGTGGACTCTGCCGCGGCGTCGACAAAAGGTTGCTGCGCAAACACCTGTTGTTGCTGCACGCCCTGAAATTCTGGCCGGTTAGGGATCACTTTAAAATCATCTTTTACCACCTGCTTTTCACCATCAAGCAAATCTGGCAGGAAAATAATACCTGCAGTCACCAGAATCGCGGTGCCCAATAAACGATGTTTAAATGCGGGTGTCACGTTGCCTCCTGACTGCCTGCCAAAACGGCTGACACAGTGAAAAAAGAACCAAATACGACCAGTAACTCATCCGGCTGCAATTCTGCACTGATCTGCAGATAAGCCTGTTGTACATCAGCATGCAAATGCACTTGGGCGGTTGCTGCACTTAAGTTATCTGCCAGTTGCTGAGCTGAAGCCCCTCTGGCACCGCCTAAGCTGACAAGATGCCATTGATCAAATAACTGCGTCAAGGGTAACAGAGTTTGATGAATATCCTTATCTTTTAACATACCCGTTAATGCAACTATACGTGCAAAGCGCGGCTTAAGCCGCTGGAGTTGTGCGGCTAAATAGGCCGCAGATTGAGGATTGTGCGCAACGTCAACGATGACGCCGGGCCGCTGCTGCAGCCATTGCATACGACCAGGCAATGTCAGATGGGTTAGTACCGCATGCAATTGCTCCGGCGTTGGCAATACGGCCAGCTGTTGCAGCACCGCCAGTGCGCAAGCGGCATTTTGCACCGGCATCGCCGGTAACGGTAAGCCGTTGTAAACCGCACTGCTACTTTGCCATTGCCAGCTATCTGCGCGTTCGGAGTAGTGGAAATCACGCTGTACCAACATCGTGTTACACTGCAGTGCTGCGCCATGCTGCAATACAGATTGCGGAGGGTTTAACTCGCCAATCACCGTAGCGCCACCAAGACGAAAAATACCGGCTTTTTCCCGACCAATCGTTTCCCGGTCGTTACCCAGCCAGTCCTGGTGATCCAGGTCAACGGTCGTGATCACACTGACATCAGGCGTAACTATATTAGTAGCGTCTAACCGCCCGCCCAGACCCACTTCTATCAAACAGAAATCCACTTGCTGCTGTTGCAACAAACGAAACGCCACCAGCGTAGTAAACTCAAAGTACGTCAGTGCGGTGTCGCCACGCAGCTGTTCTATAAAAGCAAAAGCGCTGGCCCAATCAGCATCGGCGACATCTTTGCCATTGAGTCTTAAGCGCTCATTAAACGTTAACAAATGCGGAGAACTGTATACACCAACGCTAAAACCCTGCGCCAGCAGTAATTGTTCTAAACAACAGGCGGTAGTGCCCTTGCCGTTGGTACCGCCGATTAAAATGATTTTACCGGGCAGAAGCTGTAAGTCGGCGCGCTGAGCGACCTGAAGTACGCGCTCAAGACCGAGTTCAATTTGATGGACCGGATGGTTTTGCTCAATATAACAAAGCCAATCGGCCAGGCTGTGGCACGATTGGCTATTTAGTAAAGCAGTAGACATGAAACCCTTAAGCGGCGTCGTGCTCCGATACCGGAGCAGGCAGCTGCATAAACTTAGCGACTAATCGCGCAATTGTATCGCGCATTTTGCGCCGGTCAACAATCATATCAATGGCGCCGTGTTCCAGCAGAAACTCACTGCGTTGGAACCCTTCCGGCAGCTTTTCCCGCACCGTTTGTTCAATAACACGCGGGCCGGCAAAACCAATCAAGGCTTTGGGCTCACCGATATTCACATCGCCAAGCATAGCTAAACTTGCTGATACGCCGCCCATGGTCGGGTCAGTTAATACTGAAATATAAGGTAGACCGGCTTCGCTCATTTTTGCTAAAGCCGCACTGGTTTTCGCCATCTGCATTAACGAAAATAACGCTTCTTGCATGCGCGCGCCGCCGCTGGCAGAAAAGCACACAAAGGGCACCTTGTGTTTTAATGCATGTTCAACACCAGCCACAAACTTGGCACCTACCACAGACGCCATAGAGCCGCCCATAAACTCAAACTCAAAAGCAGCCGCCACAATAGGCATACCTTTTAAGCTACCGTGCATTACCACCATAGCATCTTTTTCATTAGTGGCTTTTTGCGCAGCGCTGATGCGGTCTTTATAACGCTTACTATCTTTAAACTTCAGTAAGTCTTGTGGCTCAAGCTCGGCTGCCAGCTCTTTGGTAGTATTGGTATCCAGAAAACTGGTTAAGCGCGCCCGGGCCGATACCCGCATATGATGATCGCACTTAGGGCATACGCCCAGGTTGCGGTCCAGATCAGCCTTATACAGTACGGCTTCGCAGGAGGTACACTTGGTCCAGACACCTTCCGGGATATTTCGACGCGCGGAAGAAGAGGATGTTCTGGGCAGGATCTTTTCTAACCAACTCATAAAATTGTCCTATAGCTAACGGCACCGCTGACTCGCCATGCCGTAAAAAACGTTAAAAAACGCCGAAATTCAGTAAACCGGCGCTATTAAAGCATAAAACGTACAGCGTAGAATATAGAAAACTGGTCTTAGTAGTGCCAGTTAGACCGGTAAAAATAAAGGTCCCGCTTCCGTCCCTGGCACATTGAAATGTTCAGGGTAATCGACATCGACCAAATATAACCCACCCGGTTTTGCCGTTGCCGCCGCGAGATTGCGGTTTTTTGCCGCTAACAATTCGCCAATCCACTCTGGCGGCCGATTTTGCATGCCAACCTCTAACAAGCTACCGGTAATATTGCGCACCATATGATGTAAAAATGCATTGGCTTTAATATCCAGCACAATGAAATCACCCAAACGTTTAATGTCTAAATGGTGCACATTGCGAAACGGCGTTTTAGACTGGCATTGCACTGCCCGAAATGAACTAAAATCTTGCTCGCCAAGCAGCAACGGCGCCGCCTGCTGCATAAGGTCTATATCCAGTGCTTGATGGTAATGGCTCAGTCCAGAGCGCAAAATAGCCGGTCGGTATTTTCGGTTATAAATAATGTATCGGTAACGCCTTGCAGTAGCGCTAAAACGGGCATGAAAATCATCAGCTACAGGCGTCGCCCAACGAACCGCAATAGCATCAGGTAGTTGAGCATTGGTGCCCATAACCCAAGCTTTGGCATCCCGCTGCGCTGTTGTGTCAAAATGTACAACTTGGCCAGTAGCATGAACACCAGCATCAGTGCGACCAGCGCAAAACAGTTCAATTGGCTGGTTTGCTACTTTGCTAAGCGCCGTTTCCAGCTCTTGTTGCACACTATTTACGTCGCGCTGCCGCTGCCAACCATAGAAAGCCGAGCCGTCGTATTCAATCCCCAGAGCAATGCGCATGCCGCCTCCTAATGATAAACGGCAGCGATTATAGCGTAACCGCGGCTAATGTGCAGTGCAGAAGCTTATTCGCTATGCTTTAGTTTCTCCGCTTCAAGCTTAACGTTATCCGGTGCATCTGAAGCCAATATATCGTTTAACAGCAATTCTGCTGTCTCGGTATCATCAATTTCTATGTACGCCCGCACTAAATCTAGTTTGGCGGCATAGCCATTGTCTTCGATATCGACATCACGCTGTTCATGCTCGCCAATAATATCAGCAAATTCATCCAGGCCCACATCAACATTGAGATGGTTAAATCTATCTTGATCTGGTTGCTGATCGGCGTTGTCTAGTAACGTATCAATCTCAACAAAATCATCATCATTAAAATTAAAATCGTCGGCGACAACCTGCTCGGTATCGCTGCTGTCGTTTGTCAGATCAAAATCAGATCCGATTTGCGTATCAGTTTCGGCAAAATCCAGATTGCCAGCCATAGCCTCAAGCTCAGTCATCAATGAATCAAACTGAGCGTCTGGCAACGGATCCAGTTCGATCTCAAGCTCGCTGTCTGCCAAACCGTCGGCTGCAACAGCGTCTTGCGCAATACTGAAGTCCTGCTCTGCCAGCAATTCGTCGTCGAGTAACTCAAGCTCTGGATATTGATCCAGAATTTTACTTGGATTTTCTACCGATAACGCCGCTTCACTTGGCTTACTGAAAGAAGGATCATCGGATACAGATAAGTCTAAATTAATTAGTGTTTTGTCATCATCATCTGCCGTGTCCAGCAACATATCATCACTGTTGTCCTGCTCGTTTAGAGCCATCGAGTCTTGTTCAGTTTGCTCAAGGCCAATATCTTCCGGCGTAATTTCCGCTATGACATCGTCGGTTACACCTTCAGTTTCTTCAATCGCATCAACCTGGTCTAGCAATTCCGCGAGTTCAGCACTGAGTAAACTTTCCTCGTCATTGCTAAGGTCAAACTCAGACACTTCCAGCGTTGTTTCAGCTTCACTTTCTGCAACCAAACTTTCGGCAAACTCATCCAGCTCTGAGCTATCAAAATTATGCTCTGACTCCAAATAGGGCTCATCGTCAAGGCTCAATGAAATACTGTCGTCTTCTACTGCCAGGTCAATATCGGCAAGTAACTCTTCCGGTTCAAGCTGCTGCACTACCTGAGCATTATCGACACTATTATCTTTTGCTTGCAGTACTGCCTGCATTTCCTGTTCTTGCTCAGTCAATGCGTCAAGTTCATCATAGTTATCCAACGATACTTCTTCTATCAGATCGTCAATGTCAAATTCTTCAATACCGTCTTCGTCATCGATACCGCCCTTGTCATCGATACTGTCATCATCTACAGTCCATTCATCAGCGTTTAATGCATCATCATCCGTATTGCTCGGAGTTTCAGGCGTTGCCTCGGCAGCAGGTACGTCATCGTCGATGGCCAGGGCATCACTATCGCCGTCAATATCATCAATATCATCGGCCAATTCAATAATGGCGTCATCATCGTCCTCGGCGGCCAGCAATGCTGATAAATCGTCATCTGACAGAATATTGTCCGCATCAAACGCAAAATCGTCGTCAAGTTGCCCTTCAGTAGCTGAGGCGGCTGCAGTAGCCGGCAATAAGCTGTCGTCTTCAAACGATAATTCATCATCATTAAATTCCAGCAAATCATCATCTACCGCACCGGATGAGGCCGTCATACCGTCATCAGCGAAAGCATCCTCGAGCAGGGCATCATCTATTTCAAATAGGCTCTCGTCCAGCTCATCCGTTTCATCTAATGGTGGCAGTGGCGATTTATAGGTTGGGTCAACAGTGGGCTCGACATTAGCTGCATGCAAGACTTTTTCAGTACGTCGGCTGCGCGATTTCACCCACAATAGAACGCCTAGTAAAATCAGCAGCGCCGGCACGCAGGCTGCTAGCACCCAAGTTAGTGGATTTTTAAACAAGCTTTGCCAGTCGATACTTTCTTCTACTGCGGCTTTAGCGGCAGCGTCTTGCTCGGCCTTCGCTTGCAGCAGCTCTGCTTGTTGCGACAACAGCTGCTCAATTTGCTGCTGTATCTCGCTATCGTCTGCCAGCGCTGCTTTGATCAACTCCAGTTCATGCTGTACCTTTGCCAGGCTGGTTTTAAGCTGTAAATTCTCATCTGCGATGCTATCAACCACCTGCATAGAATTGGCAAACTGACTGCGAATGGCATCAAGCTCCTGACGCTGGCGCTCATCACGATTTTTCAATTCAGATTGCCAGGAACCACTAGTGTTGCTGGCTTTAGCAACGGAAGTAGCCGAACCGGCATTGCCACTGGTGTCATTACTTGACGAGCGTTGTGCCCATAGTTCGTCATCACGCTCTGATTTTTGCCTGGCGAGCGTAAGATCAGCCTGACGCATCTCCCGAGCTGAAGGCACCAACAAGGTTGCGCCCGGTTTCAAATGATTCAAATTATCGTCTAAAAACGCATCAGGGTTTTTTAAATAGAAAGCATACATAACCTGATACATGCTGATATTGCTGTCTGGTCTGACCCTTTCAGCAACTCGCCACAGCGTATCTGAAGGGCTGAGCGGCCCAAGTTTTTGCGGTGTGTCAGCGCTGCGCGGGCCACGAATTTGTACTGTGTTTTCCTGCGCCAGCAACGGCGCCGAAAAATTGACAAACACGGTAATCACTAGAATAAATAACCAAGGCATTACAATCCCCTACCCCAAAACAGGCGCTGTTACAGCATAAATCGGCAGCACAGGCTGCAATCTTTAATTCATCTGCAAGCATTGTTCCAACTAATGGCAAACATTGCTGCAAATTAAACATGGTTACTAAGTGCTGAAAATATAAAGCACTGCAACGATTCTGACCAGTGTTAAAAAAACGTTGTGGAGTTTCTGCGGAGAAATACGACAGGGCTTATAACAAGCCCTGCGATAAGATAGGAGATGACAATTTTGTTTTACAGGTAGTCGCGGACCAAGTGCTCAGCAATCTGAATGCTGTTTGTGGCCGCACCTTTGCGGATGTTATCTGCCACTACCCACAGGTTAATGCCGTTTTCGTGCGATAAATCCTGGCGGATCCGGCCGACAAATACCTCATCTTTACCGGCCGCACTGCATACCTGGGTAGGGAAATCAGCATTATTTTCCAGCAATACCACGCCTGGCGCATTGGCTAGTAACGCTTTTACCTGCTCGACGCTTATCGGCATCCGCGTTTCAATATGCACCGCTTCGGCGTGGCCAAAAAACACCGGTACCCGCACTGCGGTGGCGTTAACTGAAATACTGTCATCACCAAAGATTTTTTGCGTCTCCCAGTGCATTTTCATTTCTTCTTTGGTGTAGCCGTTATCCATAAACACATCAATTTGCGGAATAACGTTAAACGCGATCTGACGGGCAAACTGGCCTTCTTTTTCAATCGGCCGGCCGTTCATCAGCTGTGCTGCTTCATGGGCTAAGGCTTCTACCGCGTCTTGCCCGGCACCACTGACCGACTGATAAGTAGCAACATTAACCCGGCTGATCCCCACAGCATCATGAATTGGCTTTAACGCCACCAGCATCTGAATAGTCGAGCAGTTCGGGTTGGCAATAATATTGCGGTTGCGGTAATCGGCAATGGCATGGGCGTTCACTTCTGGCACCACCAGCGGAATATCCGGCTCGTAGCGGTAATGTGAGGTGTTATCAATCACCACACAACCGGCATCAGCGGCCTTGGGCGCATACATAGCTGATACATTGCCACCGGCAGAAAACAAACCAATTTGCGCCTGCGACCAGTCGAACGTTTCTGCGTCGATAACCTTAATTTTTTTGCCTTTAAATGTCACGGTGCCGCCGGCAGAACGGCTGCTGGCTAACGGAAACAACTGCCCTACCGGGAAATCACGCTGTTCCAGAATTTCAATTAAATGTTGTCCTACCAAACCTGTTGCACCCAAAACGGCAACATTGTATTGCGAAGCCATGACAGTTCCTCTTGTTATTGTGCGAGGCTAAAACCTAATTGTGGCAAAAAGTCGGGTATGACCTTGCCACACAGTTGTAACGAGCTGAATTCGCGCCGCGGTGGGTATGACTTTCTAAGCCAGTCAAACCCCTTACTTTGCAGGTAATGCCGCAGTATGGCATCGTCACGGCGTACATCATATAACAGTCTTGCTAAGTTTTGGACATCCGGAAGCCCAAAATTTGCACTAATTTGCAGTTTTTCCATCGCGGGTACCGGCAACAACTGTTGTAGTTGCTGTTGCAGCGGCTGTTGCAGCAACGCAGCACAGCGCTGATACAGCATTTCGGTGCCGCGGGCTTTACCTTCAATACTGTGGCCAGCGATATGCGCAGTGGCAATATCGACATAAGGCAGCAATGCAGTAAGAATATTCGGCTCTTGCTCCCACACGTCTAACACCACGGCGCGGCGTGTGGCCGCACGGCTTAAATCCTGCAGCAAAGCGTTATTATCAATTACCGCACCACGGGAAGCGTTAATCAGCGCGCAGTCGGGCTTTAATTGCGCTAAGGTTTGGGCATTAAGTAAGTGCTTAGTGGCATCACTGCCGCTATTTATCAGCGGGGTATGAAAACTGATAATATCGGCCTCAGTACACAGCTGAGTAAAATCAGTATGGTTGAAGTCCGCCTCATTGCGGGCGCGCAGCGGATCGCACAGCAGCAGCTTAATATTCAGTGCCTGCAGCGCCTTAGCCAGCCGGCTGCCTATATTACCCACGCCAACGATACCGACGGTTTTGTCTGCCAGTTGCCACTGATATTTATCGGCTAAACACCATAAGCTGCTAAGCACATATTCCACCACCGACTGGGCATTGCACCCCGGGGCGCTGGAAAACGCGATATTGCGCGCAGCCAGGTAACTTTGGTCAATATGGTCCATGCCAATGGTAGCGGTGCCGACAAAGCGCAGCTTAGTGTTGTGCTGCAGCAGCTGCGCATTAACATTGCTGACCGAGCGCACCAGCAAAATATCAGCATCCTGCAACTGTGCGGCGCTGACATTGCGGCCGTCAAACAAGCTAACCTCACCAAACTGGCGAAAAAACTGCTGCACCAACGGCATATTTTCATCGGCAAAAATGCGCATCAACGGTTCCTGCTAAAGCGTAAAAAGGCGAAACGCAGTGTAACAAATAGCACCAAGCCAGCCTATTCAATTTGGCTGTGTTGGTTTCAATCAGAACAACATCACATTGTCGCGACAATGATAACCAATGGTATTTGCCTGGCAAATTCAGATAAAAAAAGCGCCGCAAAGGGCGCTTCGTTCGCAGGCTGATTACAGTGTTAATAGCGGGAAAGGAACTCAGCACGCGTTCGGCCGTCGTCTTTAAAAGTTCCACCCAAAGCCGTAGTTTGCGTTTTCGAATTAACATCCATTACGCCGCGCGATTTTACGCAGTAATGTACCGCTTCCATCGTCACCGCCACATTTTTGGTTTGCAACAAGGTTTGTAGCGCTATCAATATTTGCTGCGTTAATCGCTCTTGCACCTGTGGTCGATTGGCAAAAAACCGCACTATACGATTTATTTTAGACAAGCCAATGATACGTTTTTCCGGGATATAAGCGACTGTCGCGCTGCCGTCTATAGTAACAAAATGGTGCTCACAAGTACTGGTGAAACTGATATCTTTCACTTTCACCATTTCCTTTACTTGCATTTTATTTTCTATCAATGCAATTTTCGGAAAATTAGCGTAATCCAAACCACCGAACACTTCATCAACGTACATTTTAGCTATACGGTGCGGAGTCTCGCTTAAACTGTCATCTTGCAAGTCTAAACCCAGAGTACTAACTAGCTCGGTCATCAGTGCACTAATCTTGTTGTACTTCTGATCGCGAGACAAGCCATTATCCAGCATGGGCGTTTCAAGCCCTTGAGCTTCAAGTGCACTACGTACCAATATTGCTTCATCTGATAACATAACTATATCCAAACCGGCTGAGTAACCAATAATACGTGTCGCCACAGCCAATAGTTTACGGGCGAAGTCATTTTTTTGCCATTTTCATCATTTCACTGCCTTTGCACAAATTATAACTGCAAAGCCATAATGCCATGGCGCGTTACTGTACCAACGACAAGGCTTCAAGCAGTTCACGAGGTTCCACTTCCGGGCCATTTAAACTTTCATCCCAATTGGTACCAATTAACACGCCATCGTCATACATTTCTTTTAACCAGCCATCGCAGAACACATCAAGTGGAATAGCTTCGGTTTTATACACTGCCCATTCTTCTGAACAATGCGCTTTTGCCGCAGCTTCATCAGACCAAAATGGCATCACGTCTGTTTCTTCAAATTCTACAGACTCAACTACCAATAAATCTTCACCATCGGCCAACACATATACCACACCATTAGTTTTGGCTTCTTCGACAAAACGCTGAAAACTTGGATCTTGTGCAAACTGATTCATATTAATTCCTGCCCGAGCTAGAGTATTGCCTGCTATTAGACCAGAAAGCGCGGCGTAAAAGCGAGTTTTATCTTGACTGACACCGAGCTGGCTTTCCATGCCAGAGAAAAATAACGTACAATTGCCGACAATATTTTTGGCAAATATAAGCGTATAACTATGGCTCAATATATCTATTCAATGTACCGCGTGTCTAAGGTGGTTCCACCTAAACGCACTATTTTAAAAGACATTTCGCTGTCGTTTTTTCCTGGCGCCAAAATTGGTGTTTTAGGTTTAAATGGCTCGGGCAAATCGACGTTACTGCGCATCATGGCCGGTGTCGACAGCGAGTTTGAAGGCGAAGCGCGGCCGCTGGCAGGCACCAAAATTGGCTACCTGCCGCAGGAGCCGGTACTCGATACCAACAAAACGGTACGCGAAATTGTCGAAGAAGCGGTTAGCGATGTCAAAAACGCGCTAACCCGCTTAGATGAAGTTTATGCCGCCTACGCTGATGAAAATGCCGATTTTGACGCTTTAGCACGCGAGCAAGGTGAATTAGAAGCCTTAATTCAAGCTAAAGAAGGTCACAACCTGGATAACACCCTGGAACGTGCTGCCGACGCTTTGCGACTGCCGCCATGGGATGCAAAAATTGAGCACTTGTCAGGTGGTGAACGTCGTCGCGTAGCGATATGCCGTTTGCTGCTTGAACGACCCGATATGCTGCTGCTGGACGAACCGACCAACCACCTTGATGCTGAATCTGTCGCTTGGTTAGAACGCTTCTTGCACGATTACCCAGGCACTGTGGTCGCGATTACCCACGACCGCTACTTCCTCGACAACGTTGCAGGATGGATTTTAGAATTAGACCGTGGTTACGGCATTCCGTGGGAAGGCAATTACTCTTCCTGGCTGGAACAAAAAGATGCCCGCTTACAGCAGGAAGAAAAAGCCGAAAACGCTCGCCAACGGTCTATCAAGCAAGAGCTGGAGTGGGTGCGCACTAACCCCAAAGGTCGTCATGCTAAAAGCAAGGCGCGGATGGCACGGTTTGAAGAGCTGCAAAGCCAGGATTTTCAAAAACGCAATGAGACCAACGAGCTGTTTATTCCACCAGGGCCGCGTTTAGGCGATAAAGTATTGGAAGTGAACCATTTACGTAAATCTTTTGGTGATCGCCTGCTGATAGACGATTTAAGCTTCAGCATCCCCAAAGGCGCCATTGTGGGCATTATCGGCCCGAACGGCGCCGGTAAATCCACCTTATTTAAAATGATCAGCGGCACAGATCAAGCCGACTCAGGTGATATTAGCCTGGGTGATACCGTACAATTGGCCAGTGTTGACCAATTCCGCGATAGCATGAACCCGAAGAATACCGTATGGCAAGAAATTTCCAACGGCCAGGATATGCTGCAAATTGGTAGCTTCCAGATCCCCAGCCGTGCTTACGTTGGCCGTTTTAACTTTAAAGGAAACGATCAGCAGAAGTTTATTGGCGAGTTATCCGGAGGCGAACGCAACCGGGTACATTTGGCGGCACTGCTAAAAGCCGGTGGCAATATGCTGTTGCTGGATGAACCAACCAACGATTTAGACGTAGAAACCTTGCGCGCGCTGGAAAACGCCATATTGGATTTCCCAGGTTGTGCCATGGTGATATCGCACGATCGCTGGTTCCTTGACCGTATAGCCACACATATTCTTGATTATCGCGACGAAGGCCAAGTCAATTTCTTTGAGGGTAACTACTCAGATTATGAAACCTGGTTAAAAGCGACTTACGGTGCTGCAGCGTTAGAGCCACATCGTATTAAATACAAAAAAATCTAACCGCACCACGCCCGCTACTGCGGGCGTTTTTATCGTGCACAACACCCAATTAATATGCTAGTTACCGATAGTCAGATGCCATTATCCGGCGGTAACGTTCGGTTTTAGCAATCTGGCTATGGGCTTGCTGCAAACGCTCTATCAACTCTGGCGGCGTTTGCAAACTGGCCGCCAGCCAGGTGTGTTGTTCCAGCTCGGTAATACCATAAACAAAACGTACGTCTTGGTTAGCCACACCCAATTGCATAGCCATGCCGGTTAATGCCACGGGATCATCGATCACTAAGTCAACTTTGCCATTAAACAGTAATTGCCAGGACTCGGTAATATCAGCAGCCAGCACCAACTGCATGCCCTTCTTAAAACCATTTTTCATTAAAAAGTCGGCGGAAATATCGTCTCGTTGCACAGCGACGGTATAGTGAATGGCATCAGTAACGGTATTAATTTGGATATCATCTCGGTGGCTAAGTGCGACAAAACCAAGCTGATACGCCGCCACTGTACCTATCCAATGAAACTGTGCTTCACGCTCTGTCGTGCGGGCCATGTTGTAGATCAGCACATTGGGTTGGCTTCTGGCAATGCGGAACGATCTTGCCCAAGGGTACAACTCAAACTTACCGGCCAAACCTGCAGCGGCCAGCACATCCTTTACCAGTTCAGTGCTCAACCCCGATACTTCACCCTGCACCAATGTCTGATGTGGTGGAGATAGCTCAGTAACTACTCGCAAAGGCGTTTGAGCACTTACACCTACACTACAAAGACAGCAAAATAACACCAGCCAACGACATGCCATAATGTGCGATAACCACAGTTTTCATTACCTGTAGCATAGCGCAATTCTACTTTACAGCAATCAGCGCATCGCTTATAAAAAACGCTAAATTTTAGTCAATTTAACCAAAGTCGACTTTCACTTTTACACCACAGTATCTCACAATACAGATGGGATTTATTTTTTTACATTATAAATCAGACATTTAAATAAATTCAAATCTTGGCACGGCATTTGAATTAGTCATAGTGTTGTTAACCCCAAATTGCACTGAAGGATACTAAAATGAAAACCGTAACTAAAATAAGCTTGGCCACCACAATTATGCTTGCACTGTCTCTGCCTGTGCATGCCAATACTGTCACTGAAATGCTAACTGACATTGTTACCTCACAACTGACCGAGCTAAGTAGTAACATTAAACAACAGGCTAAAACGGCGTTAGAAAAAACAGCCACGGAGCTGTTCTTTAGTTCAGGTGATGAGCAAGCAGCACAGCATGTTGCTGAGCAAAAAAATGAGGAAAGTACAGATAAGACAAACTAAGGACCGTTGTTATGTGTTCGACAAAGCATCGCTTACGCCAGTTGTATCGCGTAAGCGACTACACTGTAACTTAATCGGCTGTAGTCTTATTGCTCCGACCACACCGCAAGTTCATTGCCATTTGGATCGGTAAAATGAAAGCGCCGGCCACCGGGAAAACTGAATACCGGTTTTACAATCTTACCCCCTGCGCCAACAATTTTTTGTTCGCATGCCGCTAAGTCTTTGCTGTACAACACGATCAATGCAGCGCCAGTTGCCGTGGTTGACTGTTTTGCCGCTCGATAAAATCCGCCATCTAAACCCGAATTTGCAAAGGCAATATAATCAGCGCCGTAATCAGCGAACACCCAGCCGAACACCTTGGTATAAAAATGTTTCGTTACCAGCAAGTCAGCCGCCGGCAGCTCTATATAATTAATTTTTTCTTGTCCAATCATGACGCCAAGCTCCGAGTGTATGCGCAGCTCACTAATGTAGTGCAAGCGCCCGGTTGCTACAAGCCGGCAGAAACAGAAAAGCCACGCGGGTTGGGATCACGTGGCTTTTCTGTTGTAACAACCAGGTCTGGTTAATACGCTGGCTTATTTACTGCGTACTAAGCTGCTGGTATGCATTGCCCGGCCAATATTAGCTAACAAGCGGTTCAGCTTACGGATCAGCAAAGCGCGACCAATAGCATTGCTACGTTTGGTAGTAACATTGTGTTTAACTGCTGCGGTATTTAATGTTGTCATGCTTCACCTCGGTATCTGCGTTTGCCTTAATGTTATGCATTATGCCGATTTTCCACTCAGTCGACGAGCGAGATAAATTACAACCTAAGCATTAATATAACTAATCAATTAACCAGTCGATATTCATTTTGCATTCAAATTAATGCCATACAGCCAAATGCTTCGCCCAAGTGAAAATCTATTTTTATGCACTAAAAATAGCGATATATGCAATACGCCTTGCCTAAAACAGGCAATACACTGGCATTAAACCTGAGTACGGGCTGTTACCACCCATAAATTATTGGTTAGTTATTCTAATCCCAAAAAATCTGGCAGTTGTATTTTTTGTGCCAATTCTAACAAACAGAATTTTTGTTCTTTGCAGTAGGCAGTTGTCCACTATTATGCTAAATTAATTGCGAAATATTCTCATTTACATATTGGAGCTCATGATGAAACTATGCCTTACTGCTGTTTTACTGCTAAGTTCAGCGTTACTTTCCACACCGGTTTCGGCCAGTGAACGGCCGGATCACTATAAAGGCAAACCGGCAGACACGCTGCAACAAGCGGTGGCTAATTTCAGTGAATATAATGAGAAACTAAATGCGTTACTAAAAGCCGAGTTGACGCCACAGGCGATGGCCGATATACACCAGCTAACCTACACCATTGAAGTGGCGCTGGAGAAAATCCACACTGAAACCGGCAAGCTAAAAGACACACTGGAAGAGCTGCATGTTGCTTCTGAACATATGGACATGGCCAGCGCTAAACGCAGCGGTGATGCGTATATTAACGCCGCACAAACCTTGGTGAAGTAACTACAGTGTCATCACTGCCATTCACAATGCAGTACGCCGTTGGTCAGCAGTCACTGGCAGCACTAAGCAACCGGGCTGAAGTGGGCGGTCAGCCGGTGCTCTGCCTGCACGGCTGGCTGGACAACGCCGCCAGCTTTATGCCGCTGGCGGCACAGTTGCCTCATCTGTCATTACTGGCCGTGGAATTTCCCGGCCACGGCCATTCCAGCCATCGCAGTAGTGATGCACATTATTATTTTTTCGACTGGGTGCAAGATATCGTGGCTCTTTGCCGCCAGCAGCAATGGCAACAGCTAACGATTATCGGCCATTCAATGGGCGCTATGGTGGCCACAGCCCTGGCGGCCAGTTTTCCTGAGCTGGTGGCCAAATTGGTGCTGATAGACAGCCTGGGCTTTGTTACTGACGACGCCGGCAACGCAGCAAAGCAGTTGCGCGACGGTATTACTTCACGCTTAAAAGCGCCGTCACGCAAACCTTATTATGCCAGCCTGGCAGACGCCGCAGCTGCCAGACAAAAACAAAGTGACTTTAGCTTAACCGAAGCCATGTTATTGGCAGAACGCGGCACTATTACCGCAGCGCCAGGCGTCAGTACCACAAAGCAAGGCGTGAGCTGGCGCGCCGACATGCGCCTGCGCCACAACTCGGTGTATCGCTTAACGCCTGAACAGGCCAAAACGCTGACATCCGCGGTACAGTGCAAGGTGCTGGGGCTTATCGCCAACGACAGCTCTTTCTCCAGCAAAGCTGAACGGTTTGCTGTGCATTATCGGCAATTGCAGCTGGCAGAAGTCAGCGGCGGCCATCATTGCCATATGACACAAGCTGCCGTGGTAGCACAGCATATACAGCGCTTTTTAACCACATAAAAAAACCGCAGCGAACTGCGGTTTTTTCATACACCAGTTTGTCGCAACAGCTTTAGCCTTTTAGTACTGTCGCCACAGATTTAGCAAAGTAATCAATATTGCTGTGGTTTAAACCAGCAATACTCACCCGGCTGGAATCCACCATATAGATACTGAACTCGTTGCGTAAACGGCCAATTTGCTCTTTATTGATGCCCAAAAAGCTGAACATGCCGTGTTGGCGGGTAATAAAACTGAAATCCTGCTGTACACCCTCGCTTGCCAATTTATCAATGATCAGCTGACGGTAGCTGTTAATACGGTTACGCATTTCGGCCAGCTCTTCATGCCACAGCGCGGTAAGCTCGTTGCTATCAAGAATATTGGCAACGATTATGGCACCATGCGCCGGAGGCATTGAATAAATGCTGCGCACTACGCTTAATAAATTTACTCGGGCAACATCAGTGACTTTACTGTCTGCCGCCACAATGGATACCGCACCGATACGCTCGCGGTACAGGCCAAAGTTTTTTGAGCACGAGCTGCATAGGATCATCTCGTCAACGTTATCTGCCAGGTAGCGCAAGCCTTTGGCATCTTCATCCAGGCCGGCGCCGAAGCCCTGATACGCCATATCGACTAGCGGCGTAAAGCCGCGCTCTTTAGCGACATCAGTAAAACGCTGCCACTGGGCAAAGGTTAAATCCATACCGCTGGGGTTGTGGCAGCAGGCATGCACCAACACCACATCGCCGGCGGGCACGGTGGCCAGATCAGCAAACATCGCCTCTTCGTTCAGGCCCTTAGTGCCGTAATCGTAGTAGGTATATTCTTTTACATTCAGGCCAGCGGCCTTAAACATCGAAATATGGTTCGCCCAGGTAGGGCTGGTTACCCAGATAGTGGCATTGGGGTTGGCTTTTTTAATAAATTCCGCCGCTACCCGCAGAGCACCGGTGCCGCCCGGGGTATGCGCTGTGGTAACGCGATTGGCCAGCAATACTTTATGCGCGTTACCAAACGCCAGCTTTTCAATATGGCTGTTAAAGCCTAAATCGCCTGCCATACCAATATAGGTTTTGCTGTCTTCCTGCTTCAGCCGCAGCGCTTCGGCCTCTTTTACGCATTTCAGTACTGCCGTGTGGCCTTGCTCGTCTTTATATACACCTACACCAAGGTCTACTTTATTCGGGTTCGGGTCTTCTTTATACGCTGCCATCAAACCTAGAATTGGATCGGTGGCCACCGGTTGTAACTGAGCAAACATAATGTTCTACCTGATTTAAAGTTGCATGAAAAAGACTGCGCTTAAGGCAAGTACGCCGGTATGGTTAAACACACCGCCACCAGCAATGCCAGTGCATCCGCAGTAAATACGTTTTTATTAAAATCTTCAGCATCGACAATGCCGACTATTTTGCCTGATTGGTCAAACAGAGGCAAACAGGCTTCGGCCTGTACTTTAGGATCGCAGGTGTAATATTCGCCACCTGTGCCCAAATACGCTGCCACATCGTTTATCACTTTGGCTTTACCACTTAGGCCCACAGTGCTGTTATTGCTGATTTTGGCAAATTCGCTGTTTAGCGGAAACTCCGCCCGCGACGCAGCGCCATAATAGGCTAGCTTAACCAGCACCGGCTCAGCGTTAATATTGGCCCGCGCCTGATAAATACCGAACCAATCCAGGCCGGAATGCTCGCGATAAAACGCCGCGATATTACTCAACTGCGCCAGCAAACGCTGATTCTCTGCGTTTTTGCCACCTAAAATAGCGGTTAAGTCATAAGGTTCGTCAGCTAAATGGCCAAACAGCGAGCAGGCGCCGCCCTCTCCCAGCTCCGGAACTTTATATTGCCACTGTACTTCTGGCGCGGCATTGCTTGCGGCCGTGGTTGCAAGGTAAGCCTGTAATTCGGTTTGCAGTTGTTGCACTTTTTCAGCAAAGCTTGCCACAGTAGCGCCACTTAACGTTAAACCGGCACGTTCAATATAATCTGCTACAGAAACCGCATCTCGCAACATTATAGCCATCCAGATTTCTAAAATTGACAGGCATTTTACCAGAAGCGGTTAAAAAGCCAAGCTAGCAGTACACAAGTTAAGGAAATTGTTGCCGCCGCTATTGTGGATGTTTAAGCTGACAGCTCTGTAAAGTAAGCGAAGTAACGTAAGCGAAGCAAATTATGGCAGGCAATAAAATTTCTCTGGCCGATTGGCAGGCCAAAATGAACCCGGCAGCAAACACAACAACAGTAAAAAATGACCCTAATCTGGTATACAGCACCGATAGCGGCAAAATAACTACTAAGCCTGCAACCAAGCCACAGGTAGAAGCATTTGCCGATGGAGCTGTGCGCATTAGGCGTGAAACTAAAGGCCGTGGCGGTAAGGCAGTACTTACCATTAGCGGCATTGCCAGGCCACATGATGAGCTGGTGCTGCTAGCGGCAAAGCTGAAAAAGAAGTGTGCTTGTGGCGGCGCGGTTAAAGAGGGCGTAATTGAAATTCAGGGCGATAAGCGTGAGCTGGTAGAACAACTATTGCAAGCTGAAGGTTTTAAAACCAAATGGGCCGGTGGTTGACGCCCCATCCTGATCGTCAGACACCTGCGCAGTATAGCCGAACCGGTTTGCTCACGCCAACACGCCGTAAACCCATCCCTGGGGGCTCGTCTCAGCCCGTCCGGGGCTTCAACGGTTAGCTTAGAGCAAACCAGTTCTCTATATCAGTACCGTTGAGAAAACCTTACTTCACTGCTTCGCGGTTATACGGCTGGCCAAACACGCCGTTAAAAAAGCTGTCTTTTAACCAGTATGGCCGCTGCTGCGTATTCGCTACATCCAGCGCAATATTAAAGTTAATATCAGCAAAAATGGCACCGGCATCGTAACGGATAGCGCCATAGTCCTTGATTAAGCTGGGAATATCATCCGACGGTTTATGGTAATGCTTAGCAAAAAAGCTCGACCATACTTTACCGCCATCCTGGTTGGGATCTTTCGATTTGAACCCCGTCATTAGAAACACCGCCGGCACACCCTTTTTCACCAGCGTATAGTGATCTGAGCGGGTAAAAATCGCCTGCTCCGGCATCGGGTCGGCACTTAGCGCTATGCCCTCTTTGGCAGCGGCTTGTTCAACCACCTTGCCAAGCGAAGAGTGATTAGCACCAAAAGCTATCATATCGGCAAACGGATACAGCAATACCGGCATATCCAGGTTTACATTAGCCACCAGCTTATCTATTGGCCGAGTTGGGTTATTGGCAAAGTAATCGGCGCCTAACAGGCCCTTTTCTTCACCGGTGACCACGACAAACAAAATAGAACGTTTGGGTTTTTCTGGTAGCTGAGCAAATAAGCGTGCGGTTTCCAGCAGTATGGCCACACCGGCAGCGTTGTCCATGGCGCCGTTATTGATTTTATCTGCATTGCGTAAATCGTTACTGTAACCAATATGGTCTGAGTGTGCCGTTACCACCACATACTCATCTTTCAACAGCGGATCTGAGCCTTCCAGCACGGCAATAACATTGGGGCTTGAGATATCCTCATGGCTGCTGCTGCGGCTTAACGTAGCCGACACACCCAGCTCAAAACCGGACGGGCCTTTGGCGTTATCTAACTGGCTAAACAGTTCAGCCAGCTTAACAGGCGCTTTGGTAAACAGCGCAGCTGCGGCGTCATGGTGCATGTAGGCGCCGCCCTTTAAATTCGGGTAACTGTCAGCAGGCACGCCATCACTTTGCAGCCATTCCATCGACGGCGTATTTAAATACAGTAAACTCGTAGCGTAGGGCCGTACTTTTTCTTGCTTTGGTGTATGCACGGTAATAATGCCCACCGCACCGCGCTCTGCCGCTAAGCGGGTTTTCAGGCTGTTTAAATGCGCCGCTTCTTCGCTAGGTAGGCTGTCTGGCCGGCCAGTTAGCAGTACCACTATTTTGCCGCTTACATCCAAGCCAGCATAATCATCCAAACCAAATTCTTTTGATACCAGGCCATAGCCGGCGAACACCAAGGGTGCTGTCACTTCCGTTTGGGCAAACTGCATACTAGGCCCGGTAAAAAACGCTTTCGGGTAGCTAAGCGCAGTGCTTGTGTCGTCAACGTGCAAGGTAAACGTTGCGCTGTCTTGCGCCAACCTGGCTTTACGCAAGGGTACCCGCTGTAAGTAACTACCATTATCGCCAGCAGGCTTTAAGCCCAATGCCTGCAACTGTGTAGCGATATATAACGAGGCTATTTCATGCTCGCTACTGCCAGTATCGCGCCCTGCCAAAGCATCTGAGGCCAGAAACTGCATATGCGCCTCTATTGCCTGAGCATTGGCAGCTGGAGCAATAGCCTCAGGTTTTGGTGCAGTTGTACTGGTGCAGCCAACAATTAAGCCAAAGGCTAAAGCGCCCACTATTAGGTTTTTTTTCATTAGTTTTCCTTAAAAACAGCAGTGCCAGCTCTTAGCTGGCACTGACATTACGGCAAAAGATTAACCTTAGTTTATCCGCTGCTGATATTTGTCATGTAATTGCTTGTGGCGGTTGTTTAAATCGACAGCACGGCCGTCAATCCACAAATGCGTGACCTTATGGCCCAGATAGTCGAAGATATCGCCTTCTGACACCACCAGGCTGGCCGCCTTACCCACCTCAATGCTACCAATTTTATCGGCAACACCGGCAATTTGCGCGGCATTAATGGTAACAGAACGTAACGCCTGCTCTGGTGTTAAACCAAAACTAATGGCCTGGCCTGCGGCAAATACCAGATTGCGCGTATCCCAGTAACCATCCAGTGACAGTGCATATTGCACGCCGGCATCTTGCAAGGTTTTGGGTACCACAAAGGCCTGACTATAGTTTTCATCCGTACGGCTGGGTAAACCATAGGGTGCGGTGTAAACTACCGCCACCTTTGCTGCAGCCAGCTCATTGGCCATACGCCAGCTATCACGGCCGCCAACAATGGTTAGTTGTAAAGCATATTCTTTAGCCAGTAACATGGCCTGGCGAATTTGGCGTTCGTCATCAGCATGCACAAACAATGGCCGCTTGCCGTCAAACACCGCTAGCATTTCATGCCAACGCGAGTCTACACCGTGGTTCAAACCGGCCTTTTCAGCGTCATAGTAAGCTTTTCCGGCTTTAAAATGCTGCTGCAATTTTTCCAGTTGTTCGGCGTTAGCTTTGCGTACTTCATCGGCCGGTTTTGGATTCCAACGCGAGCCCAGCATGCTGGCATTGGGCCAACGAACATGCAAACCGGTGCCGTCAGCAACAACTGCATCCTGATAGTTCCAGGCATCTAATTGCATTAAACTCGATTGCCCCATTAGCATGCTGCCAGACGGATACACCATACTATAAGCAAAGCCATTGCTGCGTATTGTCGGGATCACCTCAGAATCAGCGTTGTACGCCACTTTGGCTTTAATGTCCGGGTTAGTTTGTGTTACCTCTGTTGAATCATCGGTGGAGCGCACCGCTTCAATTTCAATCAAACCCAACTGGTTAGCTAGCGCTATCAGTCCGGGGTACAAGTGTTTACCATCCAATGCCATTACAGTTGCGCCCTCTGGCGCGGTTAAATCTGTACCGACAGCAGCAATTTTGCCATCGATGATCAACACATCGCTGTCGGCTTTTACACCATCAGTTACCGTGTGTACGGTTAGGCCGGTTAATAATATCGGTGCAGTTTGAGCGGCCCCCGGTACCATATCATGCGCAGTTGCCGTACCTATGCTTAAGCTACCGGCTAAGGCGGCTAACAGGCTTAAACGAATTTTGTTAAACTTCATGCTGCTGCTCCTTAGTGGCTGTGATTATGATGTTGGTTCTGAGCATGGCTGCTCAAGTGACTGCCAATTTGCCACCAGTCGCCCTGATCTTCACAGTGCCACTCGGGTTCGTCCTGTTTGTAGGCATCTTTATCACCGGCTTTCGCTGCATCACCCGCACCCAGTATTTTTTGTACCAGGGCAGTTTTTTCGGCTTCAAGCTGTTGCTGCAACTGTTTGTCGGTATTGATATCAAAATACTTAGTACCGGCTATCCAGGTTTGCTGTGCCTGGCTATAAACCGATAAGGGATGCGTATTCCACAACACAAAATCAGCTTGCTTGCCGGCTTTAATTGAGCCTGTCGTATTGTCTATTTTAAGTTGCATCGCCGGATTAATCGTCACCATTTTCAGTGCTTCGTGTTGGTCCATACCGCAATACATTACCGATTTTGCCGCCTCTTGGTTTAGCCTGCGCTGCAAACCGGCATCATCAGAGTTAATACTGACATTCACACCTTGTTCTGCCATTAAACAGGCATTGGTTGGGATGGCATCCTGCACTTCCATCTTGTATGCCCACCAATCAGCAAAGGTTGAAGCACTAGCGCCATGCGCCGCCATTTCTTTGCCTGTTTTATACCCTTCCAGAATGTGGGTAAAAGTGGTGATACTGAAACCCATATCGTCCGCTAACTCTATCAACATCAAAATTTCTGACGCCACATAAGAGTGAGTGTGCACAAAACGTTGTTTATCTAAAATATCGACCAAGGCTTGTAAGCGGTAATCAATACGCGGTGGTGCCACCTGTTCGCGTTGGCGTTTTGATAAACCATTGTACGCGGCCAGGTTTGCTTTATATTCTTTGGCTGCCTGGAAGGCATCACGGATAATAGTTTCTACCCCGGTACGAGTTTGTGGATAACGCTCAGTGAAGGCATCACCCCAGTTTGACTGTTTAACGTTTTCACCCAACGCAAACTTAATGCTTGGCGGTGCTGCCTGCATTTTCAGCCCCTCAGCGCTTTCGCCCCAGCGAAACTGTATAACCTGCGCCTGACCACCAATAGGGTTAGCACTGCCATGCAACAGTTGTGCGGTGGTAGTGCCGCCAGCTAAGCCACGGTACAGGTTAATATCTTCCGGGTTTAACACATCACCAATACGCACTTCTGAAGTGACCGCATCTGTACCCTCGTTTACACCTGCTTCTATAGCCACATGCGAGTGTTCGTCAATCATGCCTGGCGTTAAATGCATACCCGTGGCATCAATCACGTCAAAGCCACGTGGAGTGCTGAGATTTTTGCCAATTTTATCGAACTTGCCGTTGCGTACTATCACGTCAGTATTTTCCAGCACACCGTCTTGCTCCGCTGTCCAGACGGTAGCATTTTTGATATGCACGTTTTGCTGCTTTGCCAAAGCTGGCAAGCCATAAGCGCGGTTAGGAAAGGTCAACTGCGATACCAGAGTAAGATCGGTACCGTCGGTTTTTGCATCGTCGGCGGTTTTTGCATCGTCGGCGCTGTCTGCTAACGTTTGACGCTGCGCGGTAATAGTTTCAGTACCTGAAGTCAACTGCCACTTACCGCTTAACTGGTTATCCAGCAACTGGCCGCTAAACTGCGCCACCTGTTTATCTCCGGTTAACTCAAGCAGGTTAAGATTAAACTGCAGTTGCTGTTGCTGGCTGTGCACATGCTCCAGTTTCACAGCCTTAGCATCTGCCGCCGCGGGCACAACAAGCGCTGTACCGCTGAGTTTATCAGCATCGCCTTTTAAGCTGATTTTCAGGGTTTTACCCGCTACTGACATTTGATAGTCACCAGCAAACTCTACCGGCGCTATGGACTTAATGCTGTGCTGCTGACCGCGCACCCAGGTTGCGATAATTTCACCGTCGACAAATAAGTCACCACTGGCCAACACAAAATCGGCCTGATAACCCGGCGCAATTTTGCCCAGCTTGTCGGCCACACCAGCGATTGACGCCGGTACTGTCGTTAAGGCAGCCAAGGCAGTATCCGCAGACAGACCATGTTTTACGGCTTTTTGCAGATTCGGCCAGAAATCCTTTTTATCTTTTAATTTGAACGTTGTCAGTGCAAACGGTACGCCCGCCTTTGCCAGTGCTGCCGCATTGGCCGGAGCACGCTCCCAGTGGCGTAAGTCGGCCAGATTAACATCAAGCTGATCAGCGACCTGCTCTATAGCTGGTGCCGCGGGGAAGTTTAACGGCAATATCAACTTGCGCTGCATAGCTTTGACTTCATCCAGCCGCACATATTCATAGCCAGATGCCACCATGGTGGCGTTGTTCAGTTTAAATTCGCTTAACAGCTGGTGCGCGCGCAGCAAGGACCTGTCATCTGCAGTTTCAAAAATGGCACCTTGCACATTAATATTTTCCAGACTCTGCAACGCAGCATTAAATTCAATTGGCTGGTTAAAATAACGCACGTCGGTTTTACCGTAAGCCTGATTGTACCAGCTGGCATCACTTAATGTCTGGCGAATAAGTGCCATGCTCCCCATTAATGAAGAGGGATAGCTTTGCTTGGACGTACCTTTACTAAAGGCCATAAACTGAGGGCCGCTGGCATTTAACACAAGCTCGTTTGGCTGCCCATCGGTTAACGCACTGACAAAAGCCTGGCCACGGAAAATACCGTCAAACCGCGCAGATTGCGCCGCAGTAAAACCTAAACCTCGCAATTCTGCCGCCGCTTTAGCATCTGGTTTAAATTCATTTACCCAGTCTAGCTCAGCGTGAATAGCCGCATTACTGGCGTTACCGCCTTTGCGATCGTTTTTATATACCGGCGCATCGCGGTAACTGCCGCGGGCTGCCGGCTTGGCGGCCTCAATACCATACTGGGTATAAGGGTCGATAAAACCGGGATAAAGCGTATAACGGCTAGCGTCAATTTGCTGATAACCGGCAGGTACACTGACTTTAGTGCCCACAGCGCTGATACGGCCGTCAGCTACCAACACAGTGGCATTTTGCAGCTTTTTGCCAGGTTCGGTGTAAACGGTGACACCGGTTAACGCAACAAAATTAGGGGTTTTATCCACAATGCCTTGCAAAGGGGACGTCTGATCAGCATGGCTGCCAGCGGTAAATACCGTCAGCAGCGCTGAGCTAAGCAGCGACAGGCGGGCTTTGGTCATAACATGGTCCTGAATTTAAAAGTTAACTGTTAATAACGTAGTTCAGGCGGTTAAGCTCCTGCTCGGCCAATGGCATGCTGAAGTAATAGCCCTGAACATAATAGCAAGCATTTTTTCTTAAGAACTCTACCTGTTCGACAGTTTCAACTCCCTCAGCCACCACGCGCAAATTCATCTTTTGTGCCATGGCTATTATCGCAGCAACAATGTCCATGTCGTTGCTATCATCAGGAA
Organism: Rheinheimera maricola; assembly: GCF_016918075.2. Taxonomy (GTDB): domain Bacteria; phylum Pseudomonadota; class Gammaproteobacteria; order Enterobacterales; family Alteromonadaceae; genus Alishewanella; species Alishewanella maricola_A. Next base: position 439,934 of record NZ_JAERPS020000003.1, read on the forward strand.
TATCTTTGACAAAGGAGCGATCTATTTTCAGCTCGTCTACCGGGAAACGCTTTAAATAACTAAGCGAAGAATAGCCTGTACCAAAGTCGTCGATAGATAAAGACACACCGAGGCGCTTTAACTGATTTAACTGGTTAATAGCCGCATCTGTATCGCCCATTAACATACTTTCGGTAATTTCAAAAATTATATTGGCCGGATTGGCGCCGGTGCGTTTCATTATACGATCGACAATTTCCGGCAAATTATCATCCCGAAATTGCCGTACAGATAAATTTATCGACAAACTAACATTGTGACCACGACTGTGTTGCCGCGATAAAAAGCGGCAGGCTTCCCAAATGATCCACTCACCAATTTGTACAATAAGCCCGGTACTCTCGGCAACGGGGATAAAACGCAGTGGCGGTACCAAGGTGTTGTCTGGTCGCAGCCAACGCAATAAGGTTTCATAACCAATAATGCTGTTGTCACGAATATCGATTTTTGGCTGGTAATACAATAAAAACTGGTGTTCACGTATTGCTTCACGCAGCTGGTTTTCAATCAGTAATCTTTCATTGGCGGCTTCATTTAAATCCGCACTGAAAAAATGGAACGTGTTTTTGCCGCGGGCTTTAGCTTCATACATCGCTAAATCAGCATGCTTTAGCAGCAGTTCTTCTTCTGAGGCATCTTCGGGTGCTACGGTAATACCAATACTGGCGCTGATAGACACTTCCTGATGCCCCAACTTTACCGGAGCCGCAAAAGCTTGCTGCAGGTTAGTGGCTATTGCAGACGCCTGGCCGCGGTCGGCAATACCACTAAGAATTACCGCGAACTCATCGCCACCTAAACGAGCGATAGTATCTTCTTCACGCAGTCGGCTGATAAGCCGCTTGGCCACTTCTTTTAGCAGTTCGTCGCCTGCATCATGACCTAAAGTGTCGTTAATGCGCTTAAATTCGTCCAGATCAAAGTACAGCAAAGCAAAGTTGTAATAGCCGCGATGGGACATAGCGATAGCTTTGCGCAGTTGGTCACGAAAGTAGCTGCGGTTAGCCAGCCCGGTTAGCACGTCATAATAAGCCAGTTGTTCCATTTTTTTCTGGCTTTGTTTAATAAACGAGATGTCTTGCATGGCGCACACATAATTGCTGATACCGCCCTTCTCATCACGGATCGGTGCTATCGCCAGCGATACCCACAATTGCCGCTCTTTATGTTGCAGCAACATATCACCACGCCAATGCTGGCGCTCGTTTAGGGTATGGCTTATCTCTTCTTCCAAATGATGCATTTCGTCAGCAAACAGGTTGGCTAGCGGTTGTTGTTGCAACTGCTCTGCATCGCAGCCAATTATTTCTATCAGAAAGGGATTAATATATTCAATATTCAAGCGCTGATCGGTTAGCACGATGCCAGAACTTGAAAACGACACCGCTTTACTTAATTTGCGTGCCGAGCGTTCGGCCTGTTCTTTTTCTTCAATACGGGCATTGAGACCGTTAACCAAATCAGATATCTCTGCCGACATGCTGCCAAATGCCTGGTTTAAAATACCAATTTCATCAGCGTTGTTGTCTAAATCAGACTGCTGTAAATCACCACGTGATAATCGATTTATCGCAGCAGATAACCTGTTTAAACGCTTTAAAATGAAATGATACACCACCAGTTGTAATAGCATGGCGACAACCAGCGCAATCATGACAAACACTACAATTAATTTGCCACGAAAATTAGTCACACTTGCCACAACACGATGTTTATCGGCATACACTGCCAGATACCACCCCATACGTTCTATTGCCGCCGATGCCACGAGCTGCTGTGAATTGGCTACGCTGTCGTCGGCCGACGACAGCCCGTTCGTCAGCACTTGCTGTATGTATTGCTGCAGCTGGGTATTATCTGGCCCCTGCCCGGCAAAAGGCGAATTCATTGCTAGTTCGTTATTCAACGATTTACCGCTGTTTTGTACGACGCTGCCGTTTTTATCGAAAACAAATGCTCGAATAATATTGTCGCTAACTGCGGCGGACGGCAGTTGCAGTAAGATATCATCTAGCACGTAGTCTGCGCCGGTAACGCCAATAAACTCATCTTTGACATAAACCGGGATAATCAGACTTGTCATCCATTTCTTCCAGATATTGTCGTAGTAAAGTGGTGTCCAGCGCGGTTGACGTACCGGATTCTGCTCCGGTGTAGCTATTTGGTAAAACACGTCTTGAGAGAAGTCATGCTCGCTTTCAACTTGCAACGCCCAGTCCGACGGCGAAATTCGTATAAACTGCTCTTTAGAAATAAAGTAGAAGTTAAAAAAATCTTGCAACATCAAAGGTGCCAGCTGCCGCCATAATTCTGCCGTTGTATTAAACAAAGCTGCGGTGCGTTGGTTATAGCGTTGTGCAGCAACAAAAGCAGCCGAGTATTCGTCCTGTTCTCTGACACTGCCATCAGCGGCAGCACGTAGCGACAATCCGGCATTAAGTTTACTTTGACTGATACTGCGACTGACAATCTGATTGGCAGCAATGGCTTTTTGCTCTTTGTGCAAAAAGTTGTTGTTAATCATCTCTGCGTGATGCACAGCGGTCTTGCCAATAAAGCTTTGCTGCTGTTTCAGTACCGTGTCTTCCTGAAACAATATTACCGCATAACCGATGATTAACCCGGCAAGCAATATTGACATAAACACAACCAGAGCGAATTTTCGCCCCAACGAGTCCATTCCTGATGGTTTAGTAAAATTTACGTCCTTCACTGGCTCTGCCTGATTTTTTGAAAACTATTGATTATTGGCAAGATAGCGCTTTCTGTTAAGATACAACCAAATCATTATTGCATGTAAATTCAGCAAAAGAGAACGTCACCATGAAAAAACCATTAATTTCCCTGATATTATTGTCCGCTATTTCCTCATCAGTCTATGCTGGCAGCGCCTTTACCGACGCCAAAGACAGCGTTACTTATCGCCAGGCAGCATTTCAGCTTATTCGTCACAATATGGCAGATATCGGCGATATGTTAAAAGGTGAAGTCAATTACGACGCCAACCGCGTAACGCAGCGCGCCACAGCACTTGCAACCTTAACCACACTGCCATGGCAGGCCTTTGCCGTGCCGGGCACCGAGCAAGGTGGCGGTGACGCCAAAGCTGAAATCTGGCAAAACCTGCAAGATTTTAACAGCCGTGGCGAGAAACTAGCCGTCGATGCACTAACTTTAAAAGCCGCTGCCGACAGCGGTGAGCAAGCAGAAGTGCGCAAAGCCTTTGGCGCTTTTGCCCGCAACTGCAAAGCCTGCCACGACGACTACAAAAACTGATTTTAAATGGCGCTTTGTTGTTAATGGCGCTTTGCTAAAGCAGCGCCATTAACTTACTACCCTGCCAGTAATACAGCAGCGCTAACAACGCCGCAAATAACAGAAAAAACCAGCCGCTGTGCCGCAGTGTTACCGCATGCACAGCAGTTTTATCTTTGCCGGTAAAAAGCGCCGTCAACACGTTATGCACCCGAAAACTGTGCCACAATGCCGCGACAACGTGCACCGCTATAGCTGCAAGCAATATATTGATGTTTATTTTGTGAATATCTGACGCCAGCTCAACCCAATTGGCCGGCAACCAGGCTACCAGCGGGCCGTCACTCATATAGCTGTTATCAAACGTTGCCAACCCGGTAAGTAATTGCAGTAATACCAAGCTGATCAGCAGTATGATCATATAAAACGAGGCCGGATTATGGCCGGTAACGGCATAAGGCTTACGCAAATAGCGCACTGCTGCTGTGGGTGTTGCCGCAAAGCGGGCAAACCTGGCGCTGTCACTGCCGGCAAAACCCCAGACAATACGCGTAATAACCAACGCCAGTAAGGTATAGGCCAGCAACTGGTGCTGTGCGGTTAAGCCTTCTTCGCCGGTGTACCACAAGCCCGCAATCAACAGTAGCTGGCTCCAATGAAAAAACCGCACGGCCAGATCCCATACTTTTACTTTCTGTGACATTGAGCTTTGTCTCCGTTATGCTAAGTTTTTGATTTTATACCAGAGAAGCAAAAAGATGAATTGGTACAAATGGATAATCGGCACAGTGGTCGCATTCGCCGCTCTGGCAGCGCTAAGTTTGTATAGCTTGCTGTATCTGAGTTTGCCGCAATATGACGGCGAGCAACAGGCTAACATCAGCAGAACCGCGAGGCTGGAGCGCGATGGCACCGGCTACCTGAGCATCCATGCCGCTAACCGTAATGATGCCGCCTATGCACTGGGTTTTGCTCACGCTCAGGAACGTTTTTTCCAGATGGACATACTAAGGCGCAATGCCGCCGGTGAATTGGCAGCTCTGTTTGGCGAACGCGCGCTAGAAGCTGACAGAAATCTGCGTCAGCACCGCTTTCGCGCCAGAGCACAACAGGCGCTAAACTTGCTGAGCAAACCAGAGCGCAAGCTGCTCAGTGATTACCGCAGCGGCGTTAACGCCGGACTTACAGCGCTTAGTTTAAGTCCGTTTGAATACTTATTGCTACAGCAGACGCCAGCGCCATGGCAGGATGAAGACGCCTTTCTGGTGATCTACTCAATGTATCTGGACTTGCAAGGAAAACTAGGACGCGATGACTACGCGATGACACTATTGCAACAGGCAGTACCCGCGCAGTGGTATGCCTTCTTGCAGCAGCACTCTGCTACCTGGCAGGCGGCATTGGATGGCAGCACAGTTCAACCTGTGGCTGTGCCCGACACAGCCTACCCTGCAGTACTACGCGACGATAGTCTGGCCTGTAACAGCTGCCAGTTGCATGATGCTGCAGATATAGGCAGCAATAATTTTGCGGTTGCCGGCAGTTTAACTGCGCATGGCAGTGCCATTCTGGCGGATGATATGCATCTGAGCATCCGGGTGCCGGGCACCTGGTATAAAGCTCAACTAAACTGGCGTGAAGCTGGAGAACTACGCACCGTTACTGGCCTGACGTTACCCGGTGCGCCTGCCATAGTGGCAGGCTCAAATGGCAATATTGCCTGGGGCTTTACCAACAGCACGGCAGACTGGCACGATTTAGTCGCGCTGCAGCTTTCTGAAGACGGTAAGCGCTACCTGACACCTGATGGCTGGCGGGCGCTGCAGTACTATTACGAAACCATCAAGGTAGCAGGCAAACCGGACCAAACGCTAAAACTGGCAGAAACAATGTGGGGGCCACTGGTCAGGTTTGGCAGCAGCCCGGCTTATGCGCTGCGCTGGGTGGCCTATGACGAGGTAGCGGTAAACTTTAAGTTAATGCAACTGGAACTGGCTAACACTGTACAACAGGCGTTAGCTATTGCCCCTAAAGCCGGTATACCGGTACAAAATTTACTGGTGGCAGACAGCCAAGGCCAAATTGGCTGGAGCCTAATGGGGCCGGTGCCGATGCGGCAATTGTCAGATTTCGATATCGCACAAGATTGGAGTAGCGGCGAGCAACGCTGGCTAGGCTATATCGATGCGGCACAGCAACCGCAGTTAACTGGCGCCGAACGTTTATGGACTGCCAATTCACGTATGATAGGCGGCGACGCCGATGAGCTGATTGGCAATGGCGGTTATGATTTAGGCGCCCGTGGCTGGCAAATCAAACAAGGGCTGGACAGCTTGATGCAGGCTGATGAGCAAGCGCTGCATAGCATTCAATTGGACAATCGTGCCATGATGTTAGCGCCCTGGTATGAACTACTGCTAAATACTCTTACGACAGACACCGTTACCAAACACCAACTGCAAGCCTACCGACAGCACCTTGTTAACAGCAGCAAACAGGCCGCAATAGATGATATCGGCTACACATTGGTGCGCGCCTTTCGTCAAAAAGCACTTGAATTGCAGTTCGCCCCGCTGTCTGCTTATTTGGAGCAGCATGCAGCCCGCAGCCAAGACTTAAAGTACGCTCTGGAAACGCCGTTCTGGGCACTATTTCGCCAAGGCCGCACCGATACATTGCCCGCAGGTTATGCCAATTGGCAAGCACTATTGCTGGACGCCATATTACAGAGCAAACAACAACTTGAGCAAAAAAATGGTAGCTTAAATGACAGTACCTGGGGCGCTGAAAACCAGGCGCGTATTCAGCATCCGCTGGCATCTGCTGTACCACTGCTGGGTGACTGGCTAAACATGCCAGCAACACCGTTAAATGGCGACAGCCACATGCCAAGAGTGCAGCGGCCTGGCTTTGGCCAGTCACAACGTATGGTGGTAGCGCCCGGGCAAGAGCATTTAGGCATTTTAACCATACCGGCCGGTCAGTCCGGCCATCCGTTATCGCCGTTTTATCGCGCCGATCACCAATACTGGTTAAATGAAGTCGCGCTGCCGTTTTTACCGGGCGAGAAAAAATATCAACTGCTGCTGACACCGCAGGGTTGACTTTAGCCATCCGGACGGATTATGTTAGCAGCCATGAAAACTGTATTTATCGCGCTCTGCTTTTTTAACTTTACCACCCCCAACGGGAGGCGGTGAGCTGCGCGCGCAGTAAAACCAGAAAACCTCCCCCGCCGGGAGGTTTTTTTTTGCCGTTTAAAAATTATCAGACAAAGAGAATATCAACATGGAACTGGATGAAATACGCCACGCGATAAGCGATACCGACCAACAACTGCTGGTGTTGTTGTCTAAACGGCGCCAGCTGGCGCTAGCGGTTGCTGATGCTAAGCTGGCACAAAACAAACCGATACGCGATCAAAAGCGTGAGCAGGAGCTGCTAGTATCGTTGATTGGCCAGGGCAAGCCGTTAGGGCTTGATGCGCAGTACGTGACGCGGCTGTACCATGTCATTATTGAAGACTCGGTATTACAGCAACAGGCCAAAATTCAGGGCCAGCTCAACGGCACCAATAGCCCGGCTGTGCGGGTTGCCTTTCTCGGTGGCCAGGGCTCGTACAGTTACTGGGCAACACAAAAGTACTTTACCCGCCGCGCCGAGCGTATAATCGAGCAAGGCTGCGACAGCTTTAACGAGATAGTACAGGCAGTAGAAACCGGCCATGCCGACTATGCCCTGCTACCGATTGAAAACACCTCGTCCGGCAGTATCAACGAGGTATACGACATACTGCAGCACACGCGGTTGTCTATCGTTGGCGAGCTAACCCACCCTATCGCCCACTGCTTACTGGGCTTACCGGATACCGATTTAAGCAAAATTCGCCAAGTGTGCGCACATCCGCAGGTGATTGCCCAATGCAGCCAGTTCCTGCAGGGTTTGTCGCAAGTAAAAATTGAGTATTGCGACAGCTCATCCGACGCCTTTAACCGCATAAAGCAGCAAAAAGACCCTACCGTAGTCGCCATTGGCGGCGAAGAAGGCGGCCAGCTGTATGGCCTTGAGGTGCTGACCCGCGATCTGGCCAACCAGAAAGACAACGTTAGTCGCTTTATTGTAGTAGCACGCAAACCGGTAACCGTGGCCAAGGCCATACCGGCGAAAACTACTTTTATCATGTATACCGGCCAGCAGCCGGGTGCGCTGGTAGATGCTTTATTGGTATTAAAGCAGCACGGTATCAGTATGGGTAAGCTCGAGTCCCGCCCTATTAATGGCAACCCTTGGGAAGAGATGTTTTACGTGGATGTATTTGCCAATCTTAACGACTACGCCATGACACGCGCACTGGAGGAGCTGAATAAAATCACAAAATTTATTAAGGTACTAGGCTGCTACCCCAGTGAAGATATCGAGCCCACTCAGGTAACCAGTAGCTAGCAATACAGCAACAAGGGGCACTAGCCCCTTAGCGGTTTCAACCTGATAGCAGCAGTAAAAATGCAGTAGGTTTAACTCATTAAGCTTAACCAAGCTCGACAAGCATTGCGCGCAATCATTCGATAAAGCGCAAACTTATGCCTTTAATATCGACCCATTTGGCCTCGCCTTTTATTAAATCTCCAGATGCATCCGTCATTTGCATATCGGCGTGAAAGTTTGGCTGGGTTAAGCCAACGTCAGGGTAGCGATCTTGATGTGTTTCAGATGACCAGTTCCACGGGCCGTCTAGCCACTCGGCAATCACCTCTGCTTCAGGTTGCGGATAATTGATGTAGGTATACACAAACATTGGTGTCTGTGCATCGACAAATCGCATTAAAGGATGCGTTCTCATATCAACGTTAAAAGTAAGCGTGCTAGCACTTTGTTGCACCTGGACACTATTAGCGGTAGTACTTGATGTGGTTGTCGTAGTCCCCAAAGCCTGTTTTCGTGGGAATACCGCCCAAATGTTGGCACCAAGATAGGGTAATGCAATATCCTCTGCGCTACCCGAGCTCGACTTATAATGTTGCAACTGCACGAGTACATCGCCCGGATCCGCGACATTATTGCGATTTATATCAAAATGAACACCGTACTGATACTCAACACGGCCGGTGAGCTGTGCATCTCGATTTATGCGTACCACTGGCGGCAAATAGTCTAGCTGCAATGCAAATGCAATGCTGCTTGCACCGCTGACAACACCACAGGCCTGTGACAAGTGCGGATAATCACCAGCCACAAATTCAAGCGTTACATTATCTTCTGTCACCCGCAAATTCGCGCCATTCATCGCAAAAAGCGATGTGCTGCGTTCACCTGTCTGTGCATCCTCGGTGACAACAGAGTTGACTGTACTGGTAACAATATTAAACAACCCCACTTCCATGCAGCCTTGAGTAGGGTCATTGACATAGGTAGTTATTGAGCTATCAGATATGCCTACGTAGGTATCGCCATCAAGTTGCCACATGCCATAATACGTCATGCTAAGCGGTGCGTTTGCCCCTCCGCCGGTACCCGTATCCTTGGTGTCGGAGCCACCACCACACGCGGTCAATAACACAGCGCCACAAAGCAGCGCCATTAGCCTATTTAATGTCATGTTTTATCCTTTAGGAAGCGTGTTGACCCGAGGTTGAGGTTAGTTGCATGGATACAGTACTAAACGCCGTCAAACATATCCAAGCTGAAAACGTTAAGCAATATCGCCGTTAAAATATTTATGCTTATGCCATGCTATCGTTGCAATAGTTAGCAAAAAGTAGTTATCGCTGATACAACTCCAGCGGCAGTCCGTCGGGGTCTTGAAAGAAAGTAAAAGCTTTACCGGTGAACTCGTCAATGCGAATTGGCTCTACTGCTACGCCATTTTGCGTTAAGTAAGTGGTAAATGCTGCGACATCATCTACCACAAAAGCCAGATGGCGCAGGCCTTGCGCTTCCGGCTGGCTTGGCCTGGCAGGTGGGTTGGGAAAGCTAAATAACTCAAGCTGATTACCATTAGGTAACGCCAGATCCAGCTTCCAGGAATCACGCTCGCGGCGGTAGTTTTCAGCAATTACGCTTAAGCCCAGCAATTGCGTATAGAACTGCTTTGAATGGGTATAATCGCTGCAAATAATAGCCACATGATGAATAGCGTTAAGTATTGGACGGGTCATAAAAAAGGCCTGAAACAGTCAGGCCTTTAGTGTATCAGAGTAGCTTTTTCAGCTCAGCCTTTAGTTTGTCATCATTAGTTGATGCCAGCAGCGGCTGAGTAATAGCTGTCGCTTTATCGCGGTTATTGGCCAGCACATAAAGCTGTGCTAAACGCAACTGCGCCCAGTCGTAGCGCTCAGATGCCGGATTCTCTTGCAAATAGTGCTGCATGGCAGCTATGCCCTCAGTAACTGCAGTTTTACCCAGCACGGCACAGCGTGCCAGCTGATAATGGCTTTCGCTTATCGATGCTTTGGCGTCATCATCCACGGCAGTTTGGCTTATCGCCTGCTGCAACAGCGTAATAGCTGCGCTGTAGTTCTCTGTACCAGCAAGTTGCATCGCGCGCTGAAAATAAGCTTCAGGCCGCGTTTTTAATGGTTCGGCACTGGCAAGAAACTGGTTAAATGCCGCCTCATCGCTAATATCTGTGAGCTTTAGCTCAAGTAACCAGCCTTGTAAGGTATCCAGCTGTTTTAACTGCTCTGCCAGCTTTAAAGCTTCATTTTTGTCGCCACCGGCAATACCTGGCGCCTGGGCCAGAAAACTGCCAAGTGCAATATAACTTCGCGGGTTTTGTGGTGCCAGTTCGAGTGCCGTTTCGTAAGCTTTTTTACAACGTTTAGCATACCCCAGCGCACTAAACATACTGGCGCTGCTAGCCAGATTGCAACTAACTGTAGCGTACCAGTGCTGGTAGTCGGCATTATTGGCGTTGTATTTAATGGCTTTTTCCAGCAGCTCTTCTGCGCGCTCGCTATTTTTTAACACCGCCTCAGTTTGCCCCAGCAGAGCCAGCAACTGTGCATCTTTAGTTTTCTTATTCACTAAAGGGGCCAATAACGCCTGTGCTGCAGTGTAATTTTCTGTCTGCCACAAAGTTTCAACCTGATCTGCCAGATCAGAAGTAGTAGCCTGTAGTGCGCTGCTTAACAGCAACAGGCTTGAGAATAAGAGGGTACTACGCATGGTGTTGCTAAGCATTTTGCTGCTCCGTTTCGCGCTGCCGACATTGACATTGTCAGCACTATAAAGCACGGCACGGAGCCTTTCTATAGGTCAAAAGTAACAAATTGTATGCCGTATCTTACAGCTCAATAACATCGTCTTTGGCCGGGATCTGCGCTTGAATACCCAGCTCAATCAGCTCCTGCTGCAATGCTTGTTGTGCCTCTGGCTCACCATGCACCAGATAAAACGCCGGCTTGCCGCCAATGCCCTGCGCCCAGTCCAGTAGCTCACTTTGGCCGGCATGGGCCGAAAAACCGCCGATGGTATGCACTTTGGCTTTAACCATTATATCCTGGCCAAACAACTTAACCCGCCGCTCACCTTCTACCAAGCGCCGGCCTAGGGTACCGTAGGCCTGAAAACCAACAAAGATCAGATGGTTGCTGCTTTTCCATAAACTGTGCTTAAAGTGATGCACTATACGGCCACCGTTACACATGCCGCTACCAGCGATAATAATAGCGCCGCCGCTAACGCGGTTTATTGCCATAGATTCTTCTACGCTTTCGGTTAAGCGCAGCATTGGCAGCAAATCTTGCAGCTGCATACCTTTTTTAAAGCCAATAGCGGCTAAATCTTTTTGATCCAGGCAATACAGGAAGTCGTTGTAAATATTGGTAATGCTAATCGCCATAGGGCTGTCAAGAAACACCATGCGTTGTTTTAACCGGCCCTGATGATGCAATAGCGCTATGTAGTACAAAATTTCCTGCGAGCGCCCCAGTGCAAAGGCTGGAATAAACACATTACCGCCGTCTTTGTTGGCCTGTTGTAAGGCATCGGCAAACTCATCCAATGAGCTGTCCATATTTTGATGATTGCGATTACCATAGGTACTTTCCATTAATACAATATCGGCCTGGCCTATATCGGTTGGGTCGTGCATTAATACGGTAGCCGGGTTACCTAAATCACCAGAGAACACCAGCTTGCGCATGGCTTGGCTGCCTTTTAACCACAGCTGCACGATGGCTGAGCCTAAAATATGCCCGGCATCGGCAAATTCCAACTCTAAGCCAGGTAGCGGTATTACGCGCTTTTTATAGGCTACAGGTTCACACAAATGCACGACCCGTTCAGCGTCTGTCACTGACAATACCGGTTCTTGCAGTTTTTTGCCGGCCCGCGCGGCTTTTTTGTTTTGCCACTCTAAGTCTTTTAAATACAAATGCACTGAGTCTTTTAGCAAAACCGGCAACAACTCGGCCGTGCCGGGGGTGCAAAGTATTTTGCCATCAAAGCCACGCGCAACCAAAAGCGGTAACAAACCGCTGTGGTCGATATGGGCGTGAGATAAAATCACCAAATCGATATCTTTCGGTTTAAAAGAAAAACGGAATTTGTGCCATTCACGAATTTGATCCGCGCCCTGCACCATGCCGCAGTCGAGTAAAATTTGCTTATTATTCAATTTAATTAGATAGCAAGAACCGGTAACTTGTTGCGCAGCACCGATAAATTGCAACGTCGCAGAAAGTGGCATGAGCATTATCCCTATTAAAAGCTTGCTTAATCTTATAGCGCATAAAACTGAGTTAAAGATTAGCCTATATCAAACAAGATATTAGTTTTGCCACATTTGCTTTAAGCTTATTTGCATTGCGGCGATAACACATTGCAGGAGAATATATTATGGCAAGTGACCCACATCAGTTGCACGAACGTCATCTGGCGTCGGCGCAACAATCATTAGAGGCTGCGGAAAAAGGACAGCACCACAGCTCCTACCGGTTAGCATTTGCCGATAATGCGTTTTTAATGCAGGACGAATTGCGCCACGTCAGGCTGCAGTTGGAATACTTAAAACCACAACTAGTGCTGGAGCAGCACAACATTAATGCCACCATAGTGGTATTTGGCAGTGCACGATTTTTATCACCACAACAGGCCCAAACGGCATTGGCGTTAGCTGAAAAACAGCTGATAGAAACCGATTCAGCCGAACATCGATTGGCTTTAAAACGCGCAAGCAGACAGCTGGATAACAGTAAATATTATGCTGCCTCACAGCAGTTTGCTGCACTGGCTACCCGCTTTAGTTGCTGCAAGCCTGACTATGCTATGACCATTATTAGTGGCGGCGGCCCCGGTGTTATGGAAGCGGCCAACCGCGGAGCGATGGATGCCGGCGGCGAAAGTATCGGTTTAAACATTGTGCTACCGAAAGAGCAGCATCCCAACTCTTACATAACACCGCAGTTTTGTTTTCAATTTCACTATTTTGCTATACGCAAAATGCACTTTTTACAGCGAGCTCGCGCCTTGGTCGCCTTCCCAGGTGGCTTTGGCACTTTGGATGAGTTGTTTGAAACACTAACCCTAATCCAAACCAAAAAATCTGAACGGGTACCCGTTATTCTTTACGATCAAGCTTTTTGGCAGCGTTTGATAAACTTTGACATGTTGGTAGAAGAAGGCCTGATAAGCGAGGAGGATGTAGAGCTGATCCAATACGCTGATACGCCAGAGCATGCATGGCAATTAATTTCAGATTTCTATCAGTTAGAAACCTAATGCATTTTCGTGTCAAAAAGCGATTTTTGCATGCTATAGTGCGCCGCAAAAAAGTGCGGCAACAGTGCGCCTCTTCGGCTGCAGTAGCTTTGGGAAACAGGGCAAGATGGGTTGAACAAGATAGCTAGAGAGATAACATGATACGCAGTTTCAAAATCAGTTTTTGTGGTGACACCAGTTTAGGTTATTACTACTTGGAGCGCGCCAGCGCACGCTATCCTGTGGCCTTTGCCCGGCTACAGCAACAACCTGAGTCATTTTTTAGCCAGCTGTTGCCTGCCCTGGCCGCCAGTAACGAAATTATTGTAAACCTTGAAGCTGTGCTCAGTAATCTGCCAGCACCAGCTATTACTGGCAAACAATATCCAGGTCGCGATAAGCCGGATGTTTTTATACCTATATTAAAAAAAATAGGCGTAACTGCGGTTATGCTGGCCAATAATCACAGTATGGATTTTGGTGCCGATGCGCTGTTGGATATGATAAGCCAACTAGAGCAGGCCGGTATCGCTGTATTAGGTGCTGGACAAAACAGACAACGCGCCTGCCGGCCTTACATCATTAACCACCCAACGGATTGCGGTAAGAAAATCTATATCTTTAATGCCATGCTGGCTAACAAGCGCTACCATGACTATGGTTTTTTTGCCAGCGACACTAGCGCCGGCGTAGCCGAAGCCGACAGCGAATTCTGGGCTGACACCCTGATGCAACTTAGAGACGATGAGCCCGATGCAACCATTATCATGTGCCCACACTGGCAGGGTATTGACTACAAACCCGTAACAGTACAGCAGCAGGAATGGTGCCGCGAAATGGTCGCCGTTGGCGCTGATTATATTATTGCTCATGGTAGCCACACCGCCGATACAATAGAGCAGTTTGGCTCTGGCCAGATTTTTTACTCGATTGGTAATTTTGTGTTTAATTCTCCCGGGCGATACCAAAAACTAGACGCTGCACCACAAAGCCTTATTGTCTCATTGGTTGATAACGGCGATGGATGGCAAAGTGTTGCGCAAAATATACTTACCGACAACAAACTAACCGATTTTCAAGTGCGCTTGGTCGGTACTGAACAGCCCGTCATTGCTCAACCTTTTACGGTTGATGAAGAGGATGAAAACCTACCACTAAGTATTCGCCAGTGGCTTGATCATATTGCAGCTGATGGCTTGTACTTTTATCAAGGTGATACCGCTGCACCTTGCGCTGGTTTTAGCTCTTCGTTTCACGACTATCGGCCAGACAGTTTTTTTGTTCTGCGTGACGATAGCTGGCCGAGAGAGCAACATAACCAGGCCAACAAGACACTCGATGAAATAGTCATCAAGGCAAAAAAACTGGGGTATAACAATTTCGTTGTTTGCAATGCCATGTCTGACGCACTCATAGCGTTAGTGCCTGATGCCAACGTGTTGGTGATAGACAATACCTTTAGTTTGGTTAAAAAAGCCGCCAATTTTATGCGGGATTATTCCCAGTGCCGGCTGATAGGTATTACCGGCTCTGCCGGTAAATCCAGCACAGTAATGATGATGCAGCAGGCGCTGGCGCTTAACCCTAACACCGGCGAATTATTTGTTACCAAAGGCAAAAACAGAAACTTATTCCAAGACTCACTCCATAGCCTTACTAAGTTGCAAGGTGCAAACCATGCCGTGCTGGAAGTGTCAGCGTCGCAAAAGTTTGACCATCACCATTTTTACGTCCGGCCAAACATTGCTATTTTTACCTCTTTGTCTAATGCTCATGCCGAGTCGTTTGGACACATTGCTGATATTGCCTTGCTAAAATCGGCACTGTTTCGCGATATGCCTATAGGAGGCACAGCGATTGTTAACGCTGATATGCCTTGCCTGGATTTTGTGCTAATGAAAGCGCGCAATAGTGGTGCACAGGTTATTTTGTACGGTGAAAGTGTACTTGCAGATGTTCGGTTACGCAGTTACAACTTTGCCACAGGCCGGGTTGAGATCAGCGTTTTTGGCACAGCGTTTCACTACAACATGGGCCAACTTGGCAAGCATCAGGTTTTAAACAGTATGGCGGTGTTAATTGCGCTGCGGCAACTGGGAATGAATTGGCAGCAACATGCTTTGTACCTGCAACGCTTTAGCCCTGAAGCAGGTAAGGGCGAAAAAATCGACATTGAAATTGCAGGAAAAAACGTAGTGCTATTGGATGAGTCTTACAATGCCAACCCAGCCTCGATGAAAGCAAGCTTGGAATTACTGCATCAATATAGCCAACATCACTATAGTAAACAACGCGATTGTCGTGCCATAGCTGTTTTGGCGGACATGCTGGAGCTTGGCTCGCAATCGGAGAAACTGCACCGGGATTTACTAAAACCACTTTTGGCTGCTGGCGTAAGTAAAGTATTTTTGGTGGGTAAAAACATGGCAGCGTTGTGGCCGCTACTACCGGACAATATGCAAGGCGCTATATTACCAGATACCTCCACCCTGCCAGACTTACTCAGTTCGGCACTTATCAGTGGTGACATAGTGTTGTTTAAAGGCTCCAATGCCATGAAGTTAAGCCAGGTTATAGCAAAATTAAATAACAACTAACTACCCGACTGCTCGTTAAAATGCCGCCGTCGGGAAGCCGCCCTTTTGACGGTATCCGCTGTTAAGGCGAATTTAACTGCGGCTATCGGCAGCTTTTTGTAATAGCTGTTTACTCTCTTGTAAAAACTGGCCAGCCAGCTCGCCAAAAAACTGCTGGCCCTTGCTAAACTGCGCGATTAAACCGGCTTTATCTTTAGCTTTAAGCAGTTGCAGTAGCCCAGTAAAGCGTTGCTGATAGCGCTCAAGCAGTGCGGCAACTTCGCAAGATGACAGCATAATATCGGCGTACAACTCAGCATTTTGCGCAAATAAGCGCCCTACCATCGCTAGCTCCAGCCGGTATATCGGTGAGCTTAGCTGCAATAGCTCATTAAGATCGGCATTTTCATCAGCCAAATGAACGCCGTAGACCAACGACGAAAAGTGCCGCATCGCCTGAATTAACTGCATGGCGCTGTCATGCTCGGCCGCCTGCTTGACTGCCAACTCGGCACCCCAGACATTCAGCTGCTTTAGCAGCCATTGATATTGGCCGTCAGCACGGCCATGGCATACCACTACCACTTGTTTTACCAGATTAGTAATATCCGGGCCAAACATCGGGTGTAGCCCGACTACCGGGCCGCTGTGTTTTGCCAGCATCGCCGCCAAAGGCTGCGCTTTAATACTGGTGATATCGGCCAGTACGCAGTCTTCTGGCAGTGCGGGTAGCTGATTAATCAACTGCTCGGTTAGTGTAATCGGCACTGCCAGCAGCACCAGCGCAGCATCAGCACAAATTGCTTCTGCATCGCGCCAGTCTTGCTGCTCTAGCACGGCAACCTTGTAACCGGAACGGGTAAATAAGCTGACAAAGCGCGCACCCAGCGCTCCTGCACCGCCAACCACCACCACTTTACCGCCACCGTCGCGACAGCAAACAAAGCCGCTTTCCTGGGTTTGGTATGACTCGCGCATTATACGCCGCAGTACATCTTCGATAAGGTCAGCGGAGACACCAAGCACTTGAGCCTGCTCTCGCCGTGCGCTAAGCAAAGCCTGTTCTCGCTCAGGCACATATACCGGCAAGGCGAATTGCTGCTTAATTTTGCCAACCTGCGCAGTAACGCCAGCGCGCTGCGCCAACAGCGCTACCAGTTGGCTGTCGATGCTGTCTATTTGCTGGCGCAGTGGCGCCAATGCCTGCTGGGCTGTCAGCTGTGTCATATCAGGCTGCCACAACCGCCGGTTGCATTTGCTGGTGTAAGCTGGCTAACAGCGCTGCGGTGGTGTCCCAATCAATACAGGCATCGGTTACTGACACCCCGTATTTTTCGGCTTTACCGTCAATTAGCTCCTGCCGTCCTGCGTGTAAATGGCTCTCCAACATAATGCCTATAATGGCGGCATTACCGGCCAAACGTTGCGCCAGTACATTGTGCGCCACTTCGCCCTGGCGGTTATGGTCTTTGTTAGAGTTGCCATGGCTGCAATCTACCACTATGCCGCGCGGCAGTTTAAGTTTGTCCAGCTTGGCCAAAGCCTCGCCAATGCTATGCTCGTCGTAGTTTGGTTTAGCACCGCCACGCAATATTATATGGCCATCCGGGTTACCGGCCGTTTGCACCAGGCTAACCTCACCACGCTGATTAATACCGATAAAGCTATGGCCACTGGCAGCGGATTGCAGCGCGTTGAGCGCGATATTTAAATTACCGTCGGTACCGTTTTTAAAACCTACCGGCATCGACAAGCCACTGGCCATCTCGCGGTGTGTTTGCGATTCTACGGTGCGGGCACCAATGGCAGACCAGCTAATTAAATCTGACATATACTGCGGGCTGATGGGATCCAGCGCTTCGGTGGCAGTAGGTAATTCCATCGCAACCATTTTCAGCAACAGCTCACGACCCCAGGTTAAGCCGGTTTCCAAGTCGAACGAGTCGTCCAAATGCGGATCATTAATAAAGCCTTTCCAGCCTACCGTAGTGCGGGGTTTCTCAAAATACACCCGCATTACTATGTACAGGGTGTCGGCGTATTGTAATTGTAGCTGTTTCAACTTTTGCGCGTACTCAATCGCCGCTACCGGATCGTGGATAGAGCATGGGCCAGTTACCACCAGCAGACGTTTATCGCGGCCGTGTACTACATCGGCAATGGTATTGCGCGCCTGTTGCACAAACTCAGCGCCTTGTTCTGACAAGGGTAATACTTTTTTCAATACTGCCGGCGGGCTCAATGGTTTTTCTGCCACTATGCGCAGGTCATCTACTATCTTACTCATGCTTAAACTCCGGTGTGCGGTGTTGGCATTAAGCATAGGTAAAAACGCGAAAGTTGCTTAGTGGCGCCCTTACGTAAACATTAATGTACAACACGTAATTATTTAAATACGTTTTGCGAATAGTAAAGATCCAAAAGCAACACGTCAACCCATTACAGACCAATAAAATCAAGATAGCAGCAAATAATTACACCTTAGAAAATACGTATAGTTAAGTGTACAAAAAGCTATCAACCAGGTTACTGCAGTTGCTTATAAGCCTGTTGCAGTAAAATAAATTGCTGCGGCTCGCCACCGCGATCCGGGTGTAGCTGCAATGCCTTAGTGCGATAAGCTTTTTTCAGTTGTTGCGGCGTAAACGAAGCCGGGAGGTCGAGCAAGGCCAGCGCTTCGCTATACGCCATAATATTTACCGCTACAGCCGGCCGTTGCCACTGTTGCCAGAAAGCATCCAGATGCTGATCAAGTAATTGCTCTGTCATGGCATAAAAGTTTTGCCAGTTAAGATAATAGTCTTGCCGGCCGGTATCGGAGTCTGGCGGCAATGCTTGCGTTAAGGGTAATAGCTGTAGTTTGGCCAGACCAATGGCTAAATAGCCGTGGCGCTGGGCCAGCCAATGCTGCTGAATACGGTATAACAGATGGTACAGCACGAAGTGTTGTTGAAAACGGGCAAGATCGGCGCTTTGCAGCGTATCACTGTGTAGCTTTAACCCCAGCCGTGATAGCAAGTATTGCTCTTCTATCGAGCTGTGCGCCGGTGTAAACGCCAAAATCAGGCTTTCCAGCTGGCCTTGCAACAGGTTAAGAATGGGTGTTGCCAGTGGTGCTTTCGTATCGGTCATAGGGTGCACTATGCCAAAAAGAAAAAAGGCCGACAAGTGTCGGCCTTTTAAGGGTAGCTTAGCTGAGGGATCCCCTCGAATATTGTCATAGTATCAGCTCTTTTCCAGTTTGATGACACCCCAGTCAGACTCTGCGGCCCAGAGCATAATCTGCTGTCTCGCTGCTTGCATCTCTTCTTCGGTTAGCCCCTAGCTGGGCGGCCTTAGATAATCGTAATCCCAGATAGTTGAACGACAACACGCGCCGGTGCTTGATGCTGTTTGCCTGAAACTGTAAGTGCTTTCCGGCTAGCTCTGCTGCCAGTCCTATCATGTAATGCAGCCAATTAGCTAACGCAGCCAGCAGCAACAGTACTTCCAGTCGTTCTCGCTTGTAAGTGCCATGAGCATTGCTGCCAAGCCCGTAAGTCTGGCTTTTCTGGTCACGGAAGCTCTCTTCTATCTGCATCCGCTTACCATAACATTTAGCAATTTTCGTCGCATAGTTGAAGCAATCCGGTAGTGACGATACCAGCAACCATGGCTCTTTGTACTGTTTGTGCTTATCAGATTTACGCAGCTTCCAACCGGTGCCCACCAGCACGGCTTGAGTCCGGTATTGCTGTGCTTTGGTCAGTTTCACCTCACCCAGCAACTGGGGTGAAGTACGGGCCTTTTTGTATGCTTTCGTCACCGTGATAAAGGCTTCCTGGCCTGGCAGTTGCAGTGTCTGGTTGCCGCGCACTCTGGCGATGTAGTGCCAGCCGAGCTTACGTATTTGCTTGAGCCACGGCACTTTGAAGCCTGCATCGGTAATAATCACCGGTTTAAAATCTGCCGGCAATACCTGCTTTAGCCTGTTTAAGAATGTCTTGTGTACGTGCGGGCAAGTGTACTCGTCCATTGGTACCACCATTTGGTGCAGCGTCAGTGGACGACCTTCTAATGCCAGGCTGGCGCGTAGGATGTGATGACGCTTGGCTGTATCAGCATTGCTCCAATCCACCAGAATGAGGGGGCTGTTTGCCCTGGCGCAACAAGCGGGTCATTGCGCCGTAGATTAACGGTGTTTCAGCCTGCAGTGCCGCATTGCTAAGCAAGCGGTCAGCACGTTTAATGCCGTGCTTCTCGTTTTCCTGATCCTCATAGTCGCGGCCAATAGCGGTCACAGTACAACACCCTTTCTTAAGCAGGCTCTGTGCGGCGGCACTTAGTGCAGAAAGTCTGGCTTTATGCATACTTTGGGGGGTGACAAACGAGAGAAAATCGGCGAGCATTGTTTTTACATTCATGGCAGCATTCATGGTTTGTGAGTTTTGGCGAATGATCTGATCGGAAACTGCCATGAATGTTCCCTTCACCCTTAACTATTTGTTTTATCTACGCCATTCGTGGGGATTCGTCAGCTATTTGATACGCTATTTAGATGGGGAAAGTAGTGGTTTATACTTCCTACACCCTGATTAAAGAGTAAATAAATTACTCACCTTTAGTATAATTAAGTATTAAAAGTTATTTTATTGTTGACCATTTGATTCAATGTGATAATGTTTTGCCTCTTTTAATAGCCTAAAGGTGCTTAATATATGAAGTTCAAACTATCATTTCTTGCTTGCTTGCTTGCTTGCTTGCTTGCTTGCTTGCTTAATTAGTGTGTCTGCTCAGGCGCAAGATAGCTATAGCCGCGAGTTTCCTCAAGTTGTTGAATGTTCGA
Organism: Rheinheimera maricola; assembly: GCF_016918075.2. GTDB lineage: Bacteria > Pseudomonadota > Gammaproteobacteria > Enterobacterales > Alteromonadaceae > Alishewanella > Alishewanella maricola_A. The sequence continues at coordinate 460,328 of NZ_JAERPS020000003.1, forward strand.
ATTGTTTTAGCGCTAGCCAATTTGAAGCTAAGGCAAAAGAAACTGTATCAACTAATGAATCACATCATGTTATTGTGTTTAGCTCTGACTACCAAGAATTCAGAACCTTCTTTGTAGTTAATATCTATGACCCTGAATTCGGGATGGAAATAAACGAAGCTCATGCTATTAGTAACTTACCTAAACATATTAATGATTTTAATGAGTATTTAGATCTTGTTGCTTTTGACAGACAGCCTCGGGCAGAGGATGCTATTAAAAATCTAATTTATCCGTCTAATGAGATTCCTACTGCTGATTATGGTTTTGTTGCTGACGTCTCCACATGGGCGAGGAATCAATTGTTACAGAAAAGCATTTGGTACAACTTTACTGATGTGGTTGTAAGTGTTTATTTTAGTTCTGGATATACGATTAATCTTATCTTAAAAGCTAGGTCAACTACTTTCGTTTTAATATCAATTGTGGACTCTGATGGCAATATTATTGCAACACAACTAAATGGCATGTCCTCTAACACTGGTAATGGCGGCGGCATTGGTGACAGCAGCAGTTATGGGCAAACCGCAGGCAACACCATTACGATTCAACTATTCGGAGGATCAAGTGAAAGAACTGTGCGAGTTTGTACAGGAACTGCGGACAATATGGTTTGCAGGAATATAATTGTTTAGCACTGATCTTGAATATCTAAAGACAGAAAAGGTTCAATGCTATTTCTTGTGCCTTTTCTGTAATATTGTACAGATGAGTAAGTTACATGAACCGAAAAATGTTTTTCATTCTATTTGCTTTGCTGGTCCTTAGCATTAGCAAGCTAGGCTTTTTTAGCGAAGCCGATAAAGATAGAGAATCTAATAGGAAGTCTGAGTCCAAGGAGCTAGTCTTGGTACAAAGTCCAATTAGATCTGATCGAGCTATAACCGAAATTACTCCGAACCAGAATTATGAGAGTGAATCTGACGACGATTACTTTCAGTTGACACTTCAATTGTATGAGCTGGCAAGGCAAGGAGATGCACTCAGCCAATATCGTTTAGCGCGAATACTAGAACAGTGTCAGATGACTGTGCTTTTCAGAGAAAAAATTATGGATGATATAGCGATGCTGCACGTAAATTATAGTAAAGCTAATGAGGAGAGCATCTTATTTTTAGAGCAGTTAGTGAATAATTGTGATTCTTTCAATAAAAGTAACATATTAGCATTTGCGTCAAAGCCTGTGAGCTCGCTTGAGGACGACATACTGTCACTGGCAATTGCGTGGAAAAGCTCCGCAGCTTTGGCTGGTTTTCCTGCTGCAATTGCTGAAATGCCACTGATTAGTCGTCAGCTTCTAAATGAGCCTGATGTATATCAAGTGTTCCAAGAAATGCTGCATGACAACGATCCAGCTGCACTTTTTAGCCTGGGCTCTTGTCTGTCCACTCAGGAGTTACATAGTCCCGATCCGGTTGGATTAATTTTGCAGCAGCTGGCATGTGAGCTGGCAGGTGGCTGTGAAGGGCTTATGTATTATGACTCACTTCGAGTCTATGCATTGATGGGGATTATTGTCAGTCAATATAGCCAGCCTAGCCATCAGCAGCGAGAACAGGATTTATTGCTCTACGATTTCTTGCAAATTGAGCAACATTTAGAACAACAAAGTGGCTCTTATTCTGATTATCAGCAAGCGAGCCAAGCTGTACGTGGCATGCTCGATAGCATGAGTTATCGCAGTGACTTGCTTGATCGTTGCACTGGTTAGGTTTTGTACTTTAAAATAAGCGCTCCAACTAAATGGAGCGCTATTACTATTAACTTTTCTGATACCCATCAAGGTTTTGCTGCTGCCAGCTGTCGCGTACCATGTCATCTAATGTTTTTCAGCCTGCCATTCCAACAAGCTTTTTTTGCTTTGCCTAGGTCGGCGTAGCAGATGGCGTGCTTTCGTATCGGTCATAGGCTGCACTATGCCAAAAAGAAAAAAGGCCGACAAGTGTCGGCCTTTTAAGGGTAGCTTAGTTAAGCTTTTCGCGGATACGCGCTGATTTACCTGAACGATCGCGTAAGTAATAAAGCTTAGCACGGCGCACGGCACCACGACGTTTAACGGTGATGCTGTCTACCATTGGGCTGTGCGTCTGGAATACACGCTCAACACCTTCGCCATTAGAGATTTTACGTACGGTGAACGCAGAGTGCAGACCGCGGTTACGCTTAGCGATAACTACGCCTTCAAATGCCTGCAAACGGCTTTTGTCACCTTCTGTTACTTTTACCTGAACTACAACAGTGTCGCCCGGCGCGAACGCTGGAACGTCTTTCTTTAACTGTTCATCTTCAAGCATTTTGATGATGTTTTGGCTAACTTTGCTCATAACAATCTCACTTTACCTGGAATTAACTGTCTTCTTGCTGCCCCGTCCGGCACTCTTGCTGATGTTCTTTTTGGAACTCAGCCAGTAACCGTCGTTGCTCCTCAGTCAGAGCCAGGAGATTTAACATATCCGGTCGTCTAAGCCAGGTTCTCCCAAGAGACTGCTTTAAACGCCAGCGTCGTATATTTTCATGGTTACCACTCAGTAATACTGATGGCACCTGTTTATCTGATAACACTTCCGGCCTTGTGTAGTGTGGACAATCCAGCAAACCGGACGCAAAAGAATCCTGTTCTGCTGACTGTTCATGCCCAAGTACACCTGGTACTAAACGTGACACTGCATCTATCAATGTCATCGCTGGCAATTCACCGCCACTTAACACGTAATCGCCAATTGACCACTCAGAATCAATTTCGCCTTCTATTACGCGCTCATCAATGCCTTCATACCGGCCAGCTACTAACAGCAGCTTAGAATACGTCGCCAGTTCAGTAACACCTTTTTGGTCTAACTTGCGGCCTTGCGGCGACAAATATACCGTGTGTACACCTTCACCTGCAGCATGCTTGGCGGCGCGTATAGCGTCACGCAGCGGCTGCACCATCATCAGCATACCAGGGCCACCACCATAAGGCCGGTCATCTACAGTGCGATGCTTGTCCGTTGTGAAATCACGCGGGTTCCAGCATTGCAGTTGCATAATGCCTTGCTTTACAGCACGGCCGGTTACCCCATATTGCGTTATTGCCTGAAACATTTCCGGGAATAAGGATACAACCCCTACCCACAGCTTAGTGTCATCCGGCATTAAAACGCGGGATCCCAGTCTACGATAATGCGACGCTCGGTTAAATCAACGCTTTTAATGACAGAATCCACTAAAAACGGCAACAACCTTTCTTTCTGACCAAATGCATCGGTACGGTTGGCTTTAACCACTAAAACGTCGTTAGAACCCGTTTCCATCATGTCAGTTACTTCACCTAAGTGATAACCCGCCTCTGTTATTACTGCCAAGCCCATCAGGTCTTTCCAGTAATAGTCACCCACTTCCAAAGAAGGCAGTGCCTGGCTCGCTATAGCGATATCAGCATTTACATACTGCTGCGCTAAGTCTCTGTCACTGACGCCGTCCAATTTCGCTATCAGGCCATTACCATGGCGCTTCCAGCTAGAAATTTGCACTGGTTGCCAGCTACCCTGAAATTTTACCTGCCAGGGTTTGTAATCAAAAATCCCTTCCGGGATGTCGGTGTAAGCGTTAACTTTCAGCCAGCCATTGATGCCGTAAACCGCACCAAATTTGCCAAGAACGACTAAATCTTTCTCACTCAAGCTGACTACTCCACACGACCTTTTGCTAATTAAGCAGATGCTTTCTCAGCAGTTTTTACCAAGTTTGCAACGCGATCACTTAATGAAGCACCTTGTGCTACCCAGTGATTAACGCGATCCAGGTCCAGACGCAGTTTCTCTTCAGTACCGCCAGCGATTGGGTTAAAGAAACCCACGCGCTCAATAAAGCGGCCGTCACGAGCAAAACGGCTGTCCGCTACCACAACTTGGTAAAATGGACGCTTTTTTGCGCCACCACGTTGTAAACGAATAGTTACCATAAGGCCCTCTAATTTTATCGTTCAGGTTTTATCAAAAATAACAAAGCCCCCGGTTGGATCCAAGGGCTGCAGCATTTTACTGATTTAGAGCGCAATTGCAAGGTATTTCGCGGCTTGGCTGCCATTGCAGCGCTAAATAAAACCCCGCACTGTGGCGGGGCTGACTAAATATAGGCCGGATTTATCGCGGTGGTAGCATGCCCGGTGGCAGCTTACCGCCCATACCGCGCATCATTTTCATCATGCCGCCTTTACCGGACATCTGCTTCATCATTTTTTGCATTTGGGTAAACTGCTTCAGCAGTTGGTTAATATCCTGCACCTGGGTGCCTGAACCTGCAGCAATACGCTTTTTACGCGATCCTTTCAGCAAATCAGGGAACTCACGTTCTTTCTTCGTCATTGAATTAATGATGGCTTCCATCTTAACAAATTGCTTATCACCCATCTGATTCATCGCACCCGCAGGTAGGTTTTTCATACCCGGCAGTTTGTCTAGCATCGACATCATGCCACCCATACCACGCATTTGTACCAGCTGTTCGCGAAAATCCTCCAGTGAGAAGCCTTTGCCCTTCATCACTTTTTGCGCCATTTTGGCTGCTTTATCTTTGTCGACTTTTTGCTCAAGCTCTTCAATTAAACTCAGCACATCGCCCATACCCAAAATCCGTGAAGCAACACGGTCTGGATGAAACGGCTCTAAGGCATCGGTTTTTTCGCCGGTACCGAGAAATTTAATTGGCTTGCCAGTAATATGCCTAATAGACAGCGCCGCCCCACCACGGGCATCACCATCAGTCTTGGTTAGAATAACACCTGTTAACGGCAGCGCATCATTAAACGCCTTGGCGGTATTGGCAGCATCTTGCCCGGTCATGGCATCCACGACGAATAGCGTTTCTATCGGTTTTACCGCAGCATGCAGCGCGATAATTTCGTCCATCATGCTACTGTCAACATGCAAACGGCCTGCGGTATCAACTAGCAGCACGTCAAAAATGCGGGTGCGGGCGTGTGCAATAGCAGCATTAACTATATCAACGGGCTTTTGCGACAAATCACTGGGAAAAAATTCCACCCCCACTTCTTTTGCCAGCGTTTCCAGCTGTTTAATAGCCGCTGGACGATATACGTCAGCCGACACAACCAGTACTTTTTTCTTTTTACGCAATGTTAAAAACTTCGCCAACTTGGCTACTGACGTTGTTTTACCCGCGCCTTGCAAGCCCGCCATTAACACCACTGCCGGTGGCTGAGTGTTCAGCGCTAACTCCTCGTTAGCTTCACCCATCGCCTCTTCCAGAGCTTTACGGACAATTTTTAAAAATTCTTGCCCAGGTGTAAGGCTTTTACTCACTTCCAGTCCTACAGAGCGCTGCTTTACATTGGCAACAAAATCGCGCACTACCGGCAACGCAACGTCGGCTTCAAGCAATGCCATCCGCACTTCGCGCAGCGTATCTTTTACATTGTCTTCAGTTAAACGGCCACGGCCAGTAATGTTTTTCAGCGTGGCACTTAAACGATCTGCTAGATTTTCAAACATGGTTGTTCACTCTACAGCGATGATGTCGCCGATTATACCAAAGACAGGCGGCAGAAGCAGCCGTTAAGAAACTGTTGATCGCAGCGCTGGGCATCTGCTAAAAGTTGCAATACAATACCAAGTCATCGAAATGAAAGGAACTGCTAGTGATGTCTACGGTGCTGTTAACTGCACTTGCATTAAATGCTTATCTGGTTGCGACCGGCTCAGTATTGCTGCGCATTTTCCACCCGAAAGGGCCACATTTTAAAACTACGTTTAGTGCTGCAGTCGCAGGCCTGGTGCTGCATATGCTGGTACTGACCAGTATGCTGTTCACTGCTGACGGCCAAAATTTCAGTTTACTTAATGTGAGCTCTTTAGTGTGCTGGCTCATTACCGTTGCCGTTACTCTAACGTCGCTTCGTGCGCCAGCCGTGTTGCTATTACCTGTGGTATATGGTTTTGCCAGCCTGATGCAGGTGGCCGTGTTAACCTTGCCACATAGCGTGCAGTTACAACATTTTGAGCAAAACATAGGCTTACTTGTACACATCTTATTGGCATTTATTGCCTATGCCATCTTAATGATGGCGATGTTGTATTCCTTTCAGGTTAGCTACATCAGTAGCAGATTAAAGCAAAAAGATTTTGCTGCCATGACCCGTCATATGCCACCACTGGTGCAGGCCGAGGTGCTGCAATTTCGCATTTTACTGGCCGGTACCGTGTTGTTAGGCTTGGCTCTGCTGGTCGCCGCAATATTTATGGATAACTGGCTGGCAAAAGAAAATTTGCATAAAAACGTCTTTAGCTTTGCTGGCTTTATTGTATTTGCGGTATTGTGTTGGGGCCACGCCAAGCTTGGCTGGCGTGGCAAAATTGCCAATTCGTTAACATTGAGCGGTGCAGCACTGCTAACTTTAGGCTATTTTGGTAGCCGTTTTGTGCGAGAAGTGCTACTCAATTCACTTTAATTCTTGACTCAACAGACACTTCGTAATATCAAGTACAGGTGTTTGGCAATACAGGTATTTAACTCTTGGACGACATATCGACGGGTACGCTATTTATTGTTTTGGGCGTGCTCTTATTCATATCTGCCTATTTCTCGGGATCAGAAACTGGCATGATGTCTGTGAACCCTTATCGTTTGAAACATTTAACAAACGAAAATCATAAGGGTGCCATCCGGGTAAGCGAATTGCTGAAACGGCCAGACCGTTTAATTGGCCTGATTTTGATTGGCAACAATCTGGTTAATATTGCTGCGTCTGCTATTGCAACGATTATCGGCATGCGTCTTTACGGTGATGTGGGTATAGCTATTGCTACGGTTGCGCTGACTATGGTGGTGCTGGTGTTTGCTGAGGTAACACCTAAAACTATCGCGGCATTGCATCCAGAGCGTATCGCCTTTCCTAGTTCAGCATTGTTGAAGATATTACTGAAAATATTTTATCCATTGGTGTGGCTGGTAAACTTTATTACTAACGGCATACTGGCTCTGATGGGCATAAGCCCGGAAAAACATCAAGGCAACAGCTTAAGCGCAGAAGAATTACGCACTGTGGTGCATGAAGCCGGCGCGCTGATCCCCGAGCAACACCAAAGCATGCTGGTAGGCGTACTGGACCTGGAAAATGCCACAGTGGAAGATATTATGGTGCCGCGCAATGAAATTGTCGGTATCGATATCAACGACGAATGGAAAGATATAGAGCGCCAGCTGGCCAATATGCAATATAGCCGAATCTTGCTCTATCGTGACAACATAGATGACGCTATAGGCTTTGTGCACCCACGTGAGTTAATGCGATTATTAATCAAAGAACAACTTACCAAAGCGACATTGATGCGGGCTGTCAGCGAGATTTACTTTATTCCTGAGGGCACGCCACTAAATACTCAGCTGATGAAATTTCAACGCACCAAAGATCGCATTGGTTTAGTGGTAGATGAATACGGTGATATTCAGGGCCTGGTTACATTGGCAGATATTTTGGAAGAAGTGGTAGGCGAATTTACCACCGATATCAGCGATGAAAGCAACGAAGATATTATGCCGCAACCTGATGGCTCTTACTTGATTGACGGTAGTATTAACTTGCGTGATTTGAACCGGGAAATGCAACTTGAGCTGCCAACCGATGGACCTAAAACGTTAAACGGTTTGATATTGGAATACCTGGAAGAAATTCCACAAGGAAAACTTAGTATTCGCTTATCTGGTTATCCAATGGAAGTCGTCGACGTACAGGACAATATGATTAAAACTGTACGCATATTAGCTCACTTGAAAAAAGGCTAGTCGACGTTTACAAAAGCCGGCTCAGCCGGTTTTTTTTATTATCTAAGCAAAAAACAATCGCCACAGCCAACCACGCTTCAAATCGTCTTCACATGTTTTAAGTTGCGCTGCATAATTACTCGCCCGGTTATCTACTTTTTTGGCTACCTGCACCAGCCATGCTTTCTGCTTATAACTACCACGTTTGTAGCCGCCCCATCCTTCGTGATAATTAAGATACTGGTTATACGCGTCCCACTTTGACACACCGTTTAGCCGCTGGCTTTTGCTGATATACCAACCCATAAAATCGATGGCATCGTCAAAGTTATCCCGACTGGCCCAAAAGCGGTCTGCCTCTTTAACATATTCGTCCCAAGTGACGGTTTTTGCCTGTGAGTAACCATAGGCGCTGCTGGCGCGACCATAAGGAATAAAACCCAAAAACCAGCGCATTGGTGGCCGGGCGTTATGCTTAAAACTGCTTTCCTGATACATGATGCTCATGGGGACATGTATAGGTACACCCCATTTATCACGTACCTTGGCGGCCGCGTCGTACCAGTCTCGGTGTTCATTAAAAATTTCACACAGGTTCGACGTGTTTTGTGGCGGTGGCGTGCTGCAACCACTAACAAACAGCATCGCGGTGGTGGCAAATAGTAGTGGCGCAGTGAGAGTATGAACTTTTTTCATTCAGTTGATTCTAACAACTTGCACGGATGCAACCAAGTTTTATCTCCCTGGATTACTCTTACGGCTACCAATGGTAGCCGGTTTTTTTGCCTCTTTATGTCGCATCAGTGCACTTAGGAACTTCGGCAAAATACTGTTCAATATACTGCTCAAAACTTACCGTATCTTGCATTTCGATCTGCTGTTGCCGCTGCGTTGACTGCTGTGCTGCTGCCATAAATTGCGGCTCATTGTAATACTGGTAAGCCTGCTGCCCTAACTGCTGACGATACTGCGCAGATAACTGCAAAATATAGCTGCCGTTATCTTGTTGCGTTGCCAGCAATTGGTTTAACAGCTGGCCAGAAAATGTTTGTGACGGGTCTAGCAGGCTTAGATAAAATTGTTGCAGCGCGGCTGAATAACGCTGATTGCCATAAGCAGTATCAAGGTGCCGCGCAATTGGCATCATATCGGCGAACAGCTCTTCAGCCCAGTCTTGCATTAACCTTGGCTGGCCATTTTGCAGCAATTCAAGACTATTACGTCGACCGTCGGTAACCACTTTTTTCAGATTTTGCTCTGTTACCGTTTGTTCTGCGGCGGATAATGTCGGGCTATCTTTTAGCAGGCAATACAGCAGAAAAACATCAAGAAAATGCATTTGTTCGGCGCTGATACCTACCGCACTAAAGGGGTTCACATCCAATGCCCGTACTTCAATATATTCGACACCGCGCTTAGAAAGCGCGCAAGTGGGTCGCTCGCCGGATTCAGTGGTGCGCTTAGGCCGGATAGTAGAATAGAACTCGTTTTCAATTTGCAATACATTGGCATTCAGTTGCTGATATTCGCCATTTACTTTCACGCCAATGTTGCGATATTCCTCAGATGGCATGCTAATGGCGGCATGCAAACCGCTGATGTACTCTTCCAGACTGTTATAGGTTATATTTAAACTAGACTGTGCACTGTTAGTATAGCCCAAATCACTCATGCGTAACGACGTCGCATAGGGCAAATACAATGACCCTTTACCCAGTGGTTGAAAGGCATACCTGCTGCTACGGTCCTGTAAAAATGATTTACACATCGCCGGTGACGCACCGAACAAGTAGACAATAAGCCAGACATAGCGCTTGTAGTTACGAATAAGCGCCAGATATTGCTCGGAAATAAAGCTTTGTAACTCACCGTCTTGCCCCAGCACTTGCTGATACTGTTGCCAGAAACTCTGTGGTAAAGAGAAGTTAAAATGCACCCCGCTTATTGCTTGCATCATGCTGCCGTAACGATTGTGCAGGCCTTTGCGGTACAATGTTTTCATGCGGCCAACGTTAGAGCTGCCATATTGTGCAAACGGAATCGCCTGATCTTTACCGATAAAGCACGGCATGCTAGCCGCCCAGAACTGTTCTTCACCAATATTCCGAATGGTAAAACGATGAATATCAGCAAGTTGCGCCAGCGTGGTATCAATATTGTCGCTTACAGGCGTAATGAACTCGAGCAACGATTCAGAAAAATCGGTGGTGATCCACGGATGAGTTAACGCAGAACCAAGTGCCTCAGCATGCGGTGTTAACGCAAGCTTCCCATCAGTCTGCACTCTTAGCGTCTCACGTTCAATACCATGCAAAATGCCGGTAACTGCCTGAGGGTTGATGCCGCTTAACTGCTGCAGCCGTTGATTTATCATTGAACCCAAGTGATATCCTTAAAAAGCAAGACGCCTGTGGCAAGAAATTGGGGGCGCCATATTAAACTTCAAGACCGACAGCCAATTTAGCCTGCAATTACCTTAACAACAATGCTGTTTTCGCCAGTTGGAAAAAATAACCCCGCAATGGCGGACCAATGCGGGGCTATTTACTAAAGCATTTAGCACTAATGAGATTTGTCTGTATCTGACACCTTCGATTCGGTGTTATTGGCCGCTGCAGCTGGATCAGGCTCAGCAAAGTCAGCATCGTCTGAATCACCCACAACGTGCTCCAACTTTAACTTGCGCACACTGCGAATGGTTGTTACCGGGCCTGAACAAGCATAGATAAAAAAGATACCAAACAGCATTTCTGCAGGTCGGGATGCAATAACGACAAAGACCAGTAACACCAGTAATATCGTTAAAAACGAAACCCGGTCGCGCCAGTTTAGATCTTTAAAAGAGTTATAACGGAAGTTACTCACCATTAATAAGCCTGCGGCAATAGTGAGCAAACCAATCAGATAACCAATATTGTCGCCATTGATTTCATAAATGCTGCCAACCCACACCATACCAGCAATAATACCGGCGGCAGCTGGACTTGCCAGACCCTGAAAAAAACGGCTGTCGGTGATACCCAGATTGGCGTTAAAGCGTGCCAGCCTTAACGCAGCACAAGCGACGTAAATAAATGCCGCCAACCAGCCAAATTTACCGTATTCAGCCAGGCCCCAGTTATAAGCCACTAAAGCTGGTGCCATACCAAAGGCTATCAAATCTGACATACTGTCGTATTGAGCACCAAACTCACTCTGAGTGTTGGTCAAACGTGCTACACGGCCATCTAAACCATCAAAAATCATCGCGATAAAAATGGCAACGGCGGCGGCTTCAAAGCGACCGTTCATCGATGCCACTATGGCAAAAAAGCCGGAGAACAAACCGCCGGTAGTCAGTAAATTGGGCAGTAGGTAAATACCCTTGCGTGGCCCGCTATCATTCGTTTTCGATTCTGTCATAACACACTTCTATAAGGGATACTGCTTAAGATTATAAGGGACATACCATAGCATGGATAGCCTTTAACAAAAAAGTGACCGCCGGGGCGGTCACTTTTTTGCCTAGAAAGTCTCTTAAATCAGTGGCTGCTAACCACAAACTTTGTGCCGTCATGCTCCAGCTGAACGGTACTGCCCGGCACCACATCACCTTGCAGCAGTGCTTGTGCCAGTGGGTTTTCTAAGTATTGCTGAATCGCCCGCTTTAATGGCCGCGCACCGTAGAGAGGGTCGAAGCCCACTTCCGCCAGCTTATCCAACGCGGCATCAGTGATACTAAATTTGTATTGCCGCTCTGCCAAACGCTGCTCCAATCTTGCAAGCTGAATTTTAGCAATACTGCGAATTTGGCTGCTATCCAGCGGGTGAAATACGACTGTTTCATCCAGCCGGTTTAAAAACTCCGGCCGGAACTGCTTACTCAGCACACCCATTAACATGTCTTTCATTTCTTGGTAGCTATATTCCCGGTAGTGCTCTTGGATCAGATCTGAGCCCATATTTGAGGTCATAATAATTACCGTATTTTTAAAATCGACCGTGCGCCCCTGACCATCGGTTAAACGGCCATCATCAAGCACCTGCAGCAAAATGTTGAACACATCCGGGTGAGCCTTTTCTACCTCGTCCAATAAAATGACTGAATAGGGTTTACGCCGCACCGCCTCGGTAAGATAGCCACCTTCTTCATAGCCAACATAACCTGGTGGCGCCCCGACTAAGCGCGACACCGCGTGTTTCTCCATAAACTCAGACATATCGATACGCACCATCGCATCCGGGCTATCAAATAAGAAGTTGGCCAATGATTTGGTTAGCTCTGTTTTACCAACACCCGTTGGGCCTAAAAATAAGAACGAGCCTATCGGTTTATTAGGGTCAGACAAGCCGGCCCGGGAACGTCGAATAGCATGCGACACTGCAGTTACCGCCTCGTCTTGCCCTATAACTTTGTCATGCAGTGCTAATTCCATTCGCAACAACTTATCGCGTTCACCCTCCAGCATTTTGCTTACCGGTATGCCGGTTGCTTTGGACAGCACATCAGCAATTTCCTGCTCTGTTACTTTATTGCGCAGTAAAATATTGTCTTGCATTTCCGCCTGCGAGGCTAAATCGAGCTTTTTTTCTAACTCAGGTATGCGGCCATATTGCAGCTCAGACATGCGCTGCAAATCGCTAGCACGGCGTGCCACCTCTAAATCCAGCCGTGCCTGCTCCAGTTCGGTTTTGATATTTTGCGTACCTTGCAGGGCCGCTTTCTCCGACTCCCATACCTCGTCCAGCTCGTTGTACTTAACATCCAGCTCACGAATGTGCTCTTGGATCATGTCGCGACGTTTTATCGTTGCTTCATCAGTTTCTTTGGCAAGCGCGTTGTCTTCCAGCTTTAATTGGATGATTCGCCGCTCCAGCCGATCCAGCTCTTCCGGTTTAGAATCCATCTGCATGCGAATGCTAGAGGCAGCTTCATCTATCAAATCAATCGCTTTATCCGGTAGCTGTCGGTCTGACACATACCGGTGCGACAAGGTAGCAGCCGCTACAATCGCCGGATCGGTAATTTCCACTGCATGGTGCAACTCATAGCGCTCTTTTAAGCCGCGCAGAATAGCAATAGTGTCTTCCACGGTAGGTTCATCGACCAGCACTTTTTGGAAGCGTCGCTCCAGCGCTGCATCTTTCTCAATGTACTTACGATACTCATCCAACGTTGTCGCGCCTAAGCAGTGCAGTTCACCACGCGCCAGTGCCGGTTTGAGCATATTTCCGGCATCCATCGCGCCCTCGGCTTTGCCGGCACCAACCATAGTATGGATTTCATCTATAAATAGAATGACCTGGCCCTCTTCTTTCGCCAGTTCATTTAGCACCGCTTTTAGCCGCTCTTCAAATTCTCCGCGGTATTTCGCGCCTGCCAGCAACGAGCCCATATCCAACGACAACACCCGCTTATCCTTTAAGCCTTCGGGGACTTCTTTATTGATGATGCGCTGTGCCAGGCCTTCAACAATGGCGGTTTTACCCACGCCGGGCTCGCCAATTAGTACTGGGTTATTTTTGGTACGCCGTTGCAACACCTGAATACAGCGCCGAATTTCCTCATCGCGGCCAATAACCGGATCGAGCTTGCCAGCTTCTGCACGGGCCGTTAAATCTACAGTGTATTTGGTCAACGCCTGGCGGGTGTCTTCAGCGTTTTGATCATCCACCTTCTGGCCACCGCGCATGTTATCTATAGCAACTGCAACCGCTTCTTTATCGATACCAACTAAGCGCAGTATCTTACCCAAATCGGATTTGTCTTCAGTGGCAGCCAGTACAAATAACTCACTGGAAATAAACTGATCTTTGCGTTTTTGTGCCAGCTTATCGCACTGTTGCAGCAGCTGTGCAGTGGCCGAAGACAACTGCAGGTTAGCACCCTCGCCCTCTACACGTGGCAACCGGTCTATTGCCTGGCTAACTTTAGAGCGCAGCTCGTTAAAATTAATCGCCAGTTTATTTAGCAGTTCACGTACTGTGCCGCCTTCTTGATTTAGTAAAGCAAACATCAGATGCACCGGCTCGATAAACTGTTGATCACGGCCCAGCGCCAAAGACTGCGCATCGGCGATCGCTTCCTGGAATTTACTGGTAAATTTATCTAGACGCATTTATGGCTCCTACAAGCACAACACTGTTGTGTCATAAGATTGGGTGTTATTGTTGGAAATTCAAGCAGAACACGTCAAAAATTTGACTTAGATCAGACTAACCAGATTGAGCTGGCCATACGGCCGGTTTGGCCATCCCGCCGGTATGAAAAAAAACGTTGTGGTTGTTGGAAGGTACAGAAATTACCGCCGTAAATCTGTTGCACACCACATTGGCTTAAACGTTGTCGCGCTAACAAATACAAATCTGCCAGCCATTTACCGTTATCAGCAGCAATAAAGGCTTGTGCTGCTTCAGGTGCCTGAGCCATAAAAGCGCTGCGCACTTCCGGGCCTACTTCAAAAGCGCTTTGGCTGATCGCCGGGCCGAGATAGACCAACACTTGCTCTGGTTTTGCAAAGTGTCGTAGCGTACTTTCAACTACGCCATTACACAAACCACGCCAACCGGCATGTATAGCGGCCACCTGAGTACCGTCTGCATTACATAGCAGCAAAGGTAAACAGTCTGCCGTCATTACGGTAGCGACTGCGCCGCGTTCTGTAGTTACAGCAGCATCGGCATCAGCACCGTTTATTGTAGCCGCAGTTAAGCGTACAACGTCTGTGCCATGCACTTGATTTAACCACACCGGTGATGCCGGCATTTGCGCCATTTGCCGATAGCGCTGGCGGTTTGCTGCCACTTTTTCCGCAGCATCGCCGACGTGACCACCGAGATTTAACGACGCATAAACGCCTTCTGAGCTACCACCCAACCGGCTACTGCACACCGCCCGCACATTAGGCGGTGCGGGCCAATCCGGGATGATTAGGCCTCCGTTATTCGTCATCGCTGTTACACGTAATCCAAGCCATGCTCAACGGTATCGGCACGTAAGGCGGCATTTAACTGCACCATGTCGTCCGGAATAGGTGCATGCCACTCCAGAATTTCCAGTGTGATTGGATGCGCCAACCGCAACATTGCTGCATGCAGGGCCTGACGTTTAAAGTTGCGCAAAATTGTTAATAATTGCTCATCTGCCTTACGCGGCGGCCTTGGCCGGCCAGCATATACCGGGTCGCCTACCAATGGGTGGTTGACGAAGGTCATATGCACCCGAATTTGATGCGTGCGGCCGGTTTCCAACCTTAAGCGTAACCGGGTATGGGCTCGGTATTTTTCCATCACCCTAAAGTGCGTGGTCGCCGGTTTACCCGATTGCGTTACCGCCATATGAGTGCGTTTTGTCGGATGGCGGCCTATTGGTTCATCTATAGTACCACCGCCGGTCATAGCGCCATGACAGACCGCTTCATACTCACGGGTAATTTCGCGAGCCTGCATAGCTTCAACTAAATGCGTTTGAGCGGGAATGGTCTTTGCGACCACCATCAAACCAGTAGTGTCTTTATCCAGTCGGTGAATAATGCCGGCGCGCGGCACTTCGCCAATACCTGGGCAATGGTGCAACAAAGCATTTAACAAGGTACCGTCGGCGTTTCCGGCGCCCGGATGCACCACCAAGCCGGCGGGCTTATTAATTACCAGGATATGCTCGTCCTCATAGACGATGTTCAACTCTATCGCTTCGGCCTCGAAACGCTGGTCTTCTGGCAGTTCGGCCAGAATTTCAACTTGCTCACCACCCAGCACCTTCTCTCGGGGTGTGTTGTGAACAGAGCCATTGACAGTGACAGCATCGGCCAAAATCCATTCTTTTATCCGCGAACGCGAATAATCGGGGAACATTTCGGCCAGAACCTGATCTAAGCGCTTGCCAAAAAGATGGTCTGGAATAATTTCTGAAAGTTTTAGCTGTTTTGTCATAACGGAAGCAGTTATCCTGTGTGCAACCCCGGCAGGTCTGGGGTAGAATCGCAATAACAGGTATTTTAGCGATTTTACGCCTGACTAGACAGCCATTTAGCTCAAGTAGTAACGGATTTTTAAATGAAAGTGAATTTTGTACTGATTTCCCTGCTGGCGTTAACACTCACAGCTTGTGCCGGTAAGCCCGAACAACCAGACACCAGCAGTACACAAACTGCCCAAACTGCCTATCAGCAGGCAAAAGACGTGCTTGATAAGGGCTTGTATAACAGAGCCATTGAGCTGTTAATGGCCGTTGAAAGCCGTTATCCGTTTGGCCCTTTAGCCAGGCAAGTGCAGCTGGATTTGATTTATGCTTACTACCAGGCCGGCGATTTGCCGAAGGCTCTGGCGGGTATTGACCGTTTTATCCGCTTAAATCCAAATCATCCTGAACTAGACTACGTTTACTATATGCGAGGCCTAACGAACCTTAAAGCCGATGAAAACGCGCTGCATGACGTTTTGGGCATTGACCGCGCCGATCGTGACTTAGCCAGTACCCGCCAGGCATTTGATGACTTCAAACTGCTGGTTAGCAGCTTTCCTAACAGTAAATACAGTGCAGAAGCAAAGAACCGCATGTTGAGTATTAAAGATTCTCTGGCACGGCACGAGCTATTGATTGCAGATTATTATATGCGCCGCGGCGCTTACCTGGCCGCTGCCAACCGCGGAAAATATATAGTTGAATACTATCGTGATTCAGCGCTGGTAGAGCAAGCGCTGGAAGTGATGATTGAAAGCTATGACAAATTGGGCCTAAGAAAACTTAAAGACGACACTTACCAGGTTCTTAAATTAAATTATCCGCAAAACAACAAGTTTTAGCACCAAAAGCCCCGCAACAGCGGGGCTTTTTACTGCTTAAATCGCTTCCAGAGCTTCAGCTAGTTTACTTACACCAATCACTTCCATGCCTGCAATTGGCTCTTTTGGGCTATTGGCCAATGGCACTATCGCCCGCGTAAAGCCATGTTTTGCCGCTTCGCGCAAGCGCTCTTGTCCACTGGGTACCGGCCGGATCTCACCGGCTAGACCAACTTCACCAAAGACAACTAAATCATTTGGCAACGGTCGGTCGCGAAAGCTGGATACCAGCGCCAGCAAGGTCGCTAAATCTGCACTGGTCTCATTTACTTTGACGCCGCCAACCACATTGACAAATACGTCCTGATCCGCCATCTGAATACCGGCGTGACGATGCATCACCGCCAGCAACATAGAGATACGGTTCTGGTCCATACCTAGTGTTACCCGGCGAGGGTTATTTAATGGTGAGTGATCTACCAACCCTTGGATCTCTACTAATAACGGTCGGGTGCCTTCCCATAACACCATAACGATACTGCCGGACTGATCTTCTTTGCCGCGGGTTAGAAAAATTGCTGATGGGTTTTTTACCTCTTTCATGCCCTGCCCCGTCATAGCAAACACACCAAGTTCATTTACCGGGCCAAAGCGGTTTTTATTGCCTCGCAAGGTCCGATAGCGATTATCGCTATCACCATCCAACATTACCGAACAATCAATACAATGCTCTAATACCTTTGGGCCGGCAAGAGAGCCATCTTTGGTTACATGGCCTACCATAATGATGGCAATGTGGTGCTGCTTGGCGAAGCGCGTTAAGTAAGCCGCACTTTCTCGCACCTGCGACACACTGCCTGGTGCAGACTGAATATCAGCCAGGTGCATCACTTGAATAGAGTCTATAACTACGATGCGCGGTTTTTCCTGCTGCGCCAACACACAAATAGTTTCGACATTGGTTTCAGCCAGCATCTTCAAAGCATTAGATGGCAAGCCCAAACGCTGTGCTCGCATAGCCACCTGTTGTAGTGATTCTTCACCCGTAACATAAAGCGCACCACCGTGCTGTGCCAGCCCACACATTATTTGTAGTAATAAGGTACTTTTACCGGCTCCCGGGTGACCACCAATCAAAATAGCTGACCCTGGTACTATGCCGCCGCCCAATACACGGTCAAATTCAGCAAAGCCGCTACTAAATCGTGGTACATCTTGCAAGTCCACTTCATCCAGCCGCATAACCTTGGCCACCGCAATACCAGCGTAGCCTTCAAATCGGGCATTTTTGTTGCTAGCGGTGCCAAGCCGAACTTCACTTACTGTATTCCAGGCGCCACACTCAGTACACTGGCCTTGCCAACGGACAAAATCGGCACCACAATCGCTGCAAACGTAAGCAGTTTTAACTTTTGCCATTATTTATTTTCTCAAGCTAAATGAAAGGCATGGATATTGCTTTTCAAATTGTAACAACGTAGCGTACTACAGATTATAACCCCAAGGTGCCGGTATTTTGGCATTTAACATGATTGAATTATGACAGCAGCAGATTTACAGCAATATATCGGCGTTATTGACCGGATGAAGAGTTTGCTTAACTCAGCAGACTTCGATCAGGTATTTGCTTTATTAACTTCTGAACTGCCTAAGTCAAAACAATTTTTGCTTAAAATGGAGTTAAAACGCATGGCTCAGCCATGCAATTACTTTATCGATTTACGTGGTCATGTCGACGGTGACGTGTCTCCTTATGAATTTATGGGTAAAACCCATTACATGGACAAAAATGCCATTAAGGTGTTTGAGCGCGGATTAAAGCAATATGGCAGTTATACAATTGGTTTATATGAAGAAGTATTAAATACTGAGAATAATTTCAGAGTTATGCATCGCAAAGAAGCGGCGCAGCGGGTAAAAACCGCCTTGCAACAATCTTCAACCCGCAAAGCAGACACTGACACTGACACATTACCTGAACAATATGCCAAGATCATTCATTTTGGCAGTTATACCGCCCGTCAAGATGAACGAATGAATTTCGCTATAGAGGTGGAGATTGAATATCAGGGCCGACGCTTTGATGCCAGCACCTCGGATTTATCCGTTTCAGGCTGCAAGGTAAAGCTAACAAAACCAGTACAAATTAATCCTGGTGAAAGTATCAAATTATTTTTTACCGGCTTAGAGCAAGAGTTTATGCTCGGTTTGGCCGATGGTGTAATGTATAAATTAATTGAAAATCACAGTAAGGCTGCTAACCATTATTTGCGGCTGCAACGTTTGGTTAGTGCCGATGGCGACGACAAACAGTTTGCCGACTTTCTGCAACGTTTTATAACCGGCAATAAACGCCGCTATAAAGTTAATTTAGACAGCGTTTGTCAGACCGTGCAAACTAAAGGTTACGAACAATTTTATGTACCACGTATTAGCGCTTTACCGGTATTTATTGCGGTTAAAGATGGCCAGCCGATACCTAAGTTTGCTTTTACAACCGAATACAGCAGAAGCGTGTGGCACTATTTTCTTGATGAGCAACATCAGGCAGTATTTGACAGTCTGCTAAATGTTCGGCGACTGAAGCAGTTGTTGCAACAAACTTCTGAAGTTAAATCAACCATCATTTACAGTTTTACCCATGCTGCCAAGGGGAAGCTATTCTTTTATTCTGCAACAACTGAAGAACTAGCTGAATCAGAACAATTGAAACAGCTTTTTCTCGGTTTTGGCGCCAGCAAATCCAGTTGGCGCGTATTTCATTGCAACCTGCTGCGCACATCAGCTGCTATGGCCGAAATGCCAGACACTATTCCAGAGCAAAATCAGAGTAAGCCGGCGGGTGCACATTCGGCCTTAGTGCAACAGCTGATTAAAGATTTACGGTATATAGTGAACCTAACCGACATTACTAGCACAGACAATACCTTCTGGTACCAGAGCTATAAAGTTGACCCGCAGCAGTTAAAACAATTGGCGAATTTTGGCCATAAAAAGCGCGCTGATACGCCACCATGTGAAGCGGTAGCCGCGCAATATGTCAATTTGCGCTCAGAGTCACGCTACTTGTATAAAACAGCCGTTCAGATTGTACAGCCAGAGGGCGATGCTGAGATTAACGGCCACAGCAGAGATTTCTCATCCAAAGGACTACAGCTGGAAACCACACTACCGGTTCAGTTTGAAAAAGGCGATGTTCTGCTAATTAGTTTGCCAGATATGCAAAAAATCAGCAGCCGCTTTGAGCTTAACGCTCTACCCTATGAAATTATGGCTATTAGTAAAAGCCGCAGCATTATGAACTTACGAGCGGTTGAAGGCGAGCAACCGCACAACGGCAGGCTATTTTTCCAGCAATTGATCCAAAATAACCGCGCTAAGCTGACGCCCGCCGAAGAGAGTCCGAAGTATCAGGGGCTGGCACCTGCACTTCGCAATATGTATTTAAATGCACAAAATAACTTTGCGTTGTTTTTACACCGCAAAGGCATTCGTTATGAAATTGATACGGTGGCACAAAGTACCGATTGCCACAGTCTGCAGAATTTACTCAGCTTGAGCAGCAAGAACGCCGCACAAATGGATTTGGCTCCTATACTGCGCAACAATGCAGCCAGTTTGCATTTTGCTCAACAGCTAAAACAGATGAAACGATTTGACTCTGCCAGAGCTTACGAACTTTTTATTGCTCTGCCAGCCACAATAGAAACCGCGCCGACGGAACTATTGTGTCGCTACGATTATGAATTCGATACAGAACAGTTAAAACAACAATTTGTGCTAGATGCGCTGCAAAATGGCAGTCTTTTTTGCTTTAAATTAATGCTTTCCCGCACTGGCCGTCCAGATACCGATTATATCGCCGCCGAAATGAACTACATCAGTACCTACGCCATTCACAAAGCCAAAGCTCTCGAAGAAGAATTATGGAGTGTAGCTGGCGTTATTGATATTGTTGATATTTCTACCGAAGTTCCCTGGCGCTATGGCGCTAAGGTTGACCCAATTAAACAAAAACAAATACAACTAGACCAGATAGCGTTACAGCTTAAGCAGCCAGTCACGTAGCATTACGAAGTGGTCTTGCACGGCCGCCGGGTGCGTTAACATAGAGATGTGATCATAGTCCTGTTGGTATCCATGCCTTTTGCTAAGTAAGGTATAACGTGCCTCAGGCACCGTCTCAGCTATAAACGCTTTAACATCCTGTGGATGCCCGAGCAAGCGATCATTCTGGCCAGCAAAATGCCAAACCGGCGGCCAACTCAATTTTTTACTGGCCGAAGCATAGTCAAACTGATCACACAAATCGGTAAACGCAGCGCCGTTAATCCACTGCACAGTGTCTTGCAAGAAATGACCGGGTTCGTCATCGGCGCCAAAACGCCATTTGCGTGCAGGGAAATAACCAAGTTGCCGGCTAAGCCATGGCGCCAAAGTATTCCAAATCAGATCTATTTTGAGTTTACGCTCCAGGCTGTTTACCGTGATAACCCGCTTGGTACCAAAACAAACTTTAACCGCGACTTTAGCAGCAAGTGTAGGAAATCGCGCCAAACAGGCCGCAGCGACCACGCCTCCCCATGAATGTGATATCAAAATCACTTTTTGCTGGTGTATTTGGTGCAGATGCTCAATCAGCGCCGGAATATCCCGGGTAATCATCTGATGCTGGCTTTGGATAAAGCCCTGTGACACATGCGGCTTAGACAGGCCGCGGCCGGCAAAGTCAGCGCAATACACCATAAAACCGTGATCTGCCAGGTAACAACCCAGCCCCTTGCCGGAGCGGCTGTAAAAAATACGGCCGTTCTCAATAGCACCATGCAGCATTAAAACTGGCGCTATACCTTGTTGTATTGGCAACAATCGGCGCACATGCAGCTGGTACTGCTGCAAGTCCAGATAGAATGAACTTTGCTGGTGTTTCATGCTTAATCCAGCAAATACAGCAGCTGCAATAACGAACCCCGACGAATAGCAGCCTTTGCTTGTGCCTGCACTTTGGGTTTAGCATGAAATGCCACGCCCAGTGCCGCGGCTTTTAGCATTGGAATATCATTAGCACCATCACCTATGGCCACGGTTTGCTGTGCTGCAATGCTGTATTCAGTTGCTAGCCGGTTTATAACCTCTGCTTTTGTGTTTGCATCAACAATATCGCCACTTACCTTGCCGGTGAGTTTGCCATCGACAATTTCCAACACATTAGCAAAAGTAGCAGTTAAGCCAAGTTGCAGCTTAAGCGCATCAGTAAAGTAGGTGAAACCACCAGAAGCAATAGCAACTTGCCACTGTTGCGCCTTTAAATGTCTAACCAGCTCAGTTAAGCCCGGCATCAACGGCAGGGCTTCAAGCACCTGGCGCAATATAGCCTCTGACGCCCCCTGCAATTCGGCTACACGCGCTATCAGACTTTGCGCAAAATCCAGCTCGCCATTCATCGCCCTGGCAGTTACTGCCGCCACCTGCTCACCAACACCAGCTAATTTAGCTATTTCATCGATACACTCTATCTGTATTGCTGTGGAATCCATATCCATAACCAGCAAACCTGGCTGTGTCAGCGTAGGTCGCTGCAGCAAATACACCAGTTCAACTCCATCTGTTGCCATGCAGGTGGCTAATTTTTGCTGCAGTTCAAGACTTAACGGCTGTGATAGCAATAGCTCTATCGCACCGTCTAACTGTGGATGCGGTCGATAAATCCGGCACGGCACCGCTTGGTCAGGCGCAATCAACTGCAATGCAGCAGAAACGGCGAGCCAATTCAACCTCGCACCAAACAAGCGAATCACTGCAGTACCGGGGTTAGCTTCTGCTATGAAGGCCTCGGTTTCAGCCAGATCTAACGCTTGACTACTATGTAGCAATAACGCCGTTCCGCAGAGCTTAACGGTTTCTCGATCTGTAGCAGTAAGGTGAACCAATGGCGATAGCACGGCTTGCTGTTGCAAAGGAATATGATAAAAAAACGACACTTAAGTACCTATACTTGCTGACACGAGCATGGCATGCTACCGACTTTAACGACTAGCCAAGCTGGCGATATGTGGAAAATATGCAGAACGATATCCCAATACCAGACAGTACTTCAAGCACAATTAAACTGTTGCAGATAGGTATTGCCGTGCTGGGTATCTGGTTGTTGCTGCATAGCTGGGTATTAACGCAACAACAGGGAAAGCAGTTATTACTGCAACAAAGTAGTCAATTAATGCGCGAAACCCTTACCGCATTATCGCATACAGCGGCCTATCTGATTGAAAACGATCAACTTGATGGCTTAGAGCAACTTACACAGCATATTGCTGCCAGTCCTTATTTGCATGACGTAGTAGTATATGATGCCAATGGCGTACGTATGAGCTGGTCAGAAGGTAGCGCGCCAGCCCGTTTATTGTATAGTCCAGCACAGAATGAACAGTTGCAGGCTATGGTTCAGCCTATAAGTAAAGATCAGCAATTGCTGGGTTATATTAAACTTAGTTTGCGTTTGGATGCATCTTTAACGCTTATAAGTATGTCCTGGCAGCAAATGATGCAGCAATTACTGGCAATGCTGGTATTGGCCGGTATTGTTGGCTTTATGCTGCGCCGCGGCTTTTCCCGTTTCTCCCGCCAATCGCTGCGCTTACGCCGCCCCAAGCCTTAATACATTCATGCTGTTTTGCCACAGCTGCGCCGCAATCTGTAGACGTGGCTCCGGCCGTAGCTGGCAAAAAGCATCAAACACTAACGCCAGCTGGGCCGGGGTATTAACTACGCCCTGATAGCCGGCCAGCGGCATAGCCGGTGCATCGGTTTCAAGCACAAAACATTCAAGCGGCAATTTTCGCACTGTGTTACGGGTTTTTTCCGCCCGGTCATAGGTAATAGTGCCGCCGATACCCAACTTAAAACCCAAATCGACAAAAGCCATGCCTTGTTGCTGACTGCCGGAAAATGCATGCAAAATACCGCCTTCGCCAAACTGCTGCTGTTTTAGCTCAGCCAGCAACTGTGGTTGGCTTTTGCGATGGTGCAGCACCACCGGTTTACCGTGCTGCTTAGCCAGCGCCAATTGCATTGTAAACAGCTGTTGCTGAATAGCGAAAGTAGCTTCATCCAGCGCATAATCCAGCCCAATCTCGCCTACAGCAACAATAGCGCTACTATGAGTTGTTAGTAGCTTATCCAGCTCAACCAAAGCGTCAGACGAATGCTTAGCCGCCCACCACGGGTGTATACCCAAAGCGACGTGCCAATAGGAATGTTGTTGATGTAAGCTCAGTAGATTTTGCCAAGCCGATTGTTGTACGGCGGGAATAACTAAAGCGCTAACACCGGCTTGTTGCGCCACCTGCCAGTGCGACTGCTGCGCAGCGGCAAGCTCGGGTAAATCCAGATGACAATGGGTGTCGAATAGTTTCATGCTGCAATTGCAGCAGATAATCACTACATCCTCAAGGGGAAGGAATGCCTATCTTACAATTGACAGGCATTTGACACTGAATTGCCTGCTATTTAGGGTCAGTGGAGGTTGTAAAAAGCTCGCGCGCAGACAACATTTCCCTCGCGATAGGTCGCCCATGTAATATGACCGTGGCAATACTGTTCCATGCTTCCACATTTTCCAATGGATTTTGTTTAAGTAACAACAAATTGGCGACTTTTCCTACACTTACTGAACCGTATCTATCCTCAAGTTTGAGTAAGCGGGCATTGTTTATCGTCGCAGCGGCAAAAATAGCGTGCAATGGTATCCCCGCTTTGGCCATTTCGGTTAACTCCAGATAAGAGCCATAACCGGGCTGATGGCTGTACGCCGGTGCAGAGGGCGTGTCGCTGGCCAAAAGTAATGGATGCCCCAGATCATATAGTACCTTTGCCGCAACAGCGCCGCGTAGACCAATCATTTGTAATCTAACAGCAGCTTCTGTTTCTGACATACCTTCAAAATCAACCAGTAATTCTTGCTTAAACCATTGCGCCTCGTCAGATAAGTACCAGTTTAATAATGCTGGCGGTACCACATCAGCTAACTGCGGATCGGTTAACACATCTGGCGTCAGCATAGCAGCAAGTCGGGACATGACACTCAGAGTGGGCTGATACCCAATGCCTGCACGATGAATTTCCTGCAAATGTGCCATTAATTCTGCAGGTAATGCCGGTATTTCATCAGCCGGAGCAGTAACCTCCATCCCGGTCCAATTCCATATGCCATGGGTAAGTACATCAACATGATGCTGTATAGCAATCCGCTGCATGTCATAGGCGTTGGCATGCGCGAACAGCGGCAATTGATGCCGGCTAGCCGCGGCGCGAATGTCACTCAGCGTTTGTTTGCTGTATAAAGGCAAGTGGCTGGCGTCACCAAAGCCATCTTCAATAAAAATTTTCAGGCAATGCGCACCACTTTCAGCAATACGCTCAACCACTATTGCTGGCGTATTGCCCTCTCCTGCGGATTCTGGTCGCTTTGCGCCATCTTGATGAATGTAGTTTGGTTGCGTCTTATGGACGTGTCCGTAGCCACCGGCTACAGGTGCAGCACCACAGTGCCATAAATCAGGTGCCTGTGGCTGCTTTTTAAACATAGCAATCCCTTGTGGGCTGCTGCTTAAATCCAGTAATTGCGTCACACCAAAGTACAGATAACTGCGCGGCTGCTGTCGGAAAAAGTCAGGCAGATAATCATCCGCTCTGGCAGATGTGACACCGGGCGCTTCACTGACATGCACATGGCTATCCATTAAACCGGGTGTAAGGTATAAACCTGAGCCGTCTATACTCTGCAAATTCTTCCGCTCGCTTTCGCTAAGTGGAGTACCCGCCGGCGCTAAACGGGTAATAATACCATCGCGGATCAAGACCTGCTGTTGCAGTAACGGCTGTGTCAGCTCAGCTGATAATACCGTGACAGGCTCGATTAAAAGATACCGGCCAGAAGCAGCATCAGACGTTGTTGGCGTTAATCCAATTTCTGCCTGCCCTGAACTTGACAATAGGATTGCCAGCCACGCACACTGTAGTAGAACCTTATTTTTCATAATTTATGCTCCGGTAATTCAAAGGCTTAAGTCTGCGTTAA
Organism: Rheinheimera maricola; assembly: GCF_016918075.2. Classification (GTDB taxonomy): domain Bacteria; phylum Pseudomonadota; class Gammaproteobacteria; order Enterobacterales; family Alteromonadaceae; genus Alishewanella; species Alishewanella maricola_A. The sequence goes on from NZ_JAERPS020000003.1 coordinate 485,967, forward strand.
TTCAACGCTACATGCCTGAAGAACTTCTGAAGCTTTTCTGAAGATTACCTGTAGAACCTATTTTTTCCGATGACAGCACCGAATAGCATAGACCCGGTAACGCTTATACCAAGTAGCATAGAGCCGACAGCACAATGTCCAAATCAATTGGCACAGCCTTGCTGGCAACTTGGCGTCTGGTATATCGAGCCTGGCATTAACCGGATAAGTAGTGAAGAGTGCAAACTACAATTAGAACCGCGCTTAATGACAACACTGCTGTTATTGCTACGGGCCAACGGCCAGACAGTTAGTGATGAGCAATTGCTTAATAACGTCTGGCCCAACGTCGTGGTGTCTGACGCGTCCTTGTATCAGGTGATTGCGCAGTTACGTAAGGCGTTAACGGATCAGCAAAAGCCGTATCAACTGATTGAACGGGTGCAGCGAAAAGGCTATCGTCTGTTGCAACACGCCAGCATGCTGCCTCCTCCGAATACGGCTATTTCACAACATTCACCGCAACATACGCCAGCTGTGTCTGACAAATTCAGGGGGAAAACACGGACAAATCGCGCTATTTTTGCTGCTGTTACCGCATCTTGCCTGGCGCTGTATGTTATTTCGCTAGCCTTTTGGCATGACGAGCAAATACCAGTCATTTATACGCCACTAACAGCTGCCCCCGTTACCTCACAACAACCATTGCTACCATATACCGGATTCGAGCAACATGATTGGAGCATGTTACAGCAGGCCCTGTATTTGCTGAATCAACCGCAAGCAGCGGCTATCAGTGACGGCATACGCTATTTGCATACGCTACTACCGCAGTATCAACACCACCCTGCGCTGCTGGTTGCGCTATGCAACGGCTATCATGCTATGCATACCTACAGTGATTGGTCACTACAAAAAGCGCTGGCGTTATGCGAGCCTCTGCTGCAACAAGCACTAAAATTGCAGCCAGATTTTGCGCCGGCGCTTGGCAGTTTTGGCGCGCTGCAGCTGTCGCGAAACAACCTGGATGGTGCGCGCTTTTACCTCGATAAAGCGGGACAGCTTGCACCTGAAGACACGCATATTATGCTCTGGCGCGCTGCGCTACATCGGGTACAAGGGCAATATGATAAAGCCTTTGAATTGATGGATAAAGCGACAAAGTTGGCACCGTTATCCGGATTACTAAAACGGCATTATGCCTATAGCCTGCTCGGCGATGGCCAACTTAGCCGGGCACGTGTGGAATTCCAGCTCGCTTTGTTGCTCGAAGATAACTATTCAGATCGAGCACTGGATGAATTAGAGCTATTACCGTTAACCAGGCAACGCGCACTGGCATTTCTGCTTTGGGCTGAACGCTTTCCTGACCGGTTGCATAGCCCTGAACGCTGGACACAATTAAGCCTGGTGCAACTGAGCCTGCAGCAAATTAAGCAGGCTGAAGCCAGTTTACAGCAGGCGATATTAATGTCGGATAAGCATCCCTTTGTGTTATTGGCGCAGGCAATGCTGGCACAAGCTCAAGGCCAGGATGCTATTGCCAATGCTTATCTGCAACAGCGGCTGAGCCTTAACCCGCAGCATAAAATTTTTCAGCTACAAGCCATGTTTTTATCAGTTCCACCGGCTACAACATTGCAGCGCAGTGTATTGCACAAGTTATTGCCGGCCTATTCTCAGGATGCTGACCAGGCGCTGCAACAAGATTTAGCGAATAACGAACAAATTAACGCGCTGTATTTCCTGTTAAGCCTGCCACAGACTGAGCGCCGGGCTTATCAGAGTAATATCAGCGACTTTGTCAGCAGCCAACAGAATGCCGACAGCCTCAGCTTGCAATTGTTATCTGTGGTCGGTTTGACAGAGCAAGCGAACCAGCTGGCGCTGCATTTGCTGGACAACGGTTGGTTGCCATCACCGCATGATGACTATTACCTGGCCGAACAACACCCACTGTGGCAACAGCTGTCAGTCGAGTTTTTCAGCAAACTGCAGCAGCAACGACAACAGGTGTTAGACGCCTTTGCTGCAGAAATGGCAGAAATAAAGTCCAATGAAGTACCGCAGTAACAGGGTTAAGGGCATAACCTGTCAATACTCCAGCTGTTATCGCCTTGTTTAGTGTACATAAAGCGGTCATGCAAGCGGTGCTCACCGCCCTGCCAGAATTCAATTTTATGCGGCCGCACTAAAAAGCCGCCCCAGAATGACGGCAGTGGCACTTCGCCGTGTTCAAATTTATGTTTTATCTCAGCGAATTTTTGTAACAATGCCTGACGGGTAGACACCGGCCGGCTTTGCTCTGACGCCCAGGCAGCCAGTTGGCTTTCTTTTGGCCGCGATAAAAAGTACTTAGCCACCTGCGTTGCGGTTACCCGCTCGGCAGTACCATACACAATAACCTGGCGCTCCAGCGGGTGCCAGGGAAAATGCAGGCACACTTTGGGGTTGGCACCTAACTCGGTAGCTTTACGGCTGCCAAGGTTAGTGTAAAAGGTGAACCCCTCCACACCGACATCTTTTAACAACACCAGCCGCTGTGACGGCTGACCATGCGCATCAACGCTGGCGACACACATGGCGGTTGGATCGGGCAATTCGGCCGCTATGGCATCTTTTAACCATAACTCAAACTGAGCTATCGGATCCGGGTTTAGTTTATCCAGATCCAACTTATCTTTGGTATAACTGCGGCGAATTGCGTCGATCTTCATATCTACATGCGCTCCATAACCTCAATGCCCAACAAGTCCAGACCCTGTTGTAATAAGCGTGAGGTAAAAATACTCAGCATTAAACGGCTGTCGCGCACGCCCGGTTCAACGCCGTCTTTTAATATCGGGCAGGCCTCGTAGAAGCTCATATACAAACTGGCCAGTTCATACAGGTAATTACACAATAAGTTAGGCTGGGCGTCTTTCATCACCTGTTGCAGCGTTTCTTCAAAACGCAGCAGTTTAACCGCCAGCTGTTTCTCCTGCTCTTCTACCAATTGTAATGTCGCGCTATAGCCATCAGCGACGTCAGCGCGGCGTAAAATACTGCGCACCCGGGTGTAAGCGTATTGCAGGTAAGGCGCCGTGGCACCTTCAAAGCTAAGCATTGCATCCCAGCTGAAAATATAATCGCTGGTACGGTTTTTCGATAAATCGGCAAATTTAACCGCGCCGATACCGACTTTACGCGCGACTTCAGCAATTTCATCTGCAGTTAAGTCAGTGGCTTTTTCCTGCACCACAGCTTTGGCGCGCACCACGGCTTCTTCCAGCAGTTCTGCCAGTTTAACCGTGCCGCCGGTACGGGTTTTAAAGGGCTTGCCATCTTCGCCCATCATGGTGCCGAACGGGCAATGATCATAGGCTGTTTCGCTGCGAAGATAACCGGCTTTGCGTGCTACCAGCTCAACTTGCTTAAAGTGTAAGCCTTGGCGCGCATCAGTAAAAATAATCACCCGATCAGCATTCAGCGTATGGCTTCGATGCTGGCAAGCAGCTAAATCGGTAGTGGAATACAAAAAGCCACCGCCGGTTTTTTGCACGATAAACGGCGATGGATTGCCTTCTTTATCGGCTAACTCCTGCAAAAACACCACCAGAGCGCCTTCGCTCTCTACCGCTAACGACTGTGCTTTTAAATCGGCAATAATGCCATGCAACATAGCGTTGTAAGCACTTTCCGGCTTAATGTCAGCATGTGTCAGCGTGACATTAAGCTTTTGATACACTTCATCGCTATGTTTTATCGAGGTATCAATAAACAGCTGCCACAGCTTTTGGCAGTGCGCATCGCCGCTTTGCAGTTTCACCACGTAATCACGTGACTTACCGGCAAAGCCCGCTTCATCATCAAAGCGCTTTTTTGCTTCGCGGTAGAAATCTTCCAGATCGGCCAGTGCCACCTGCTCTAAATCGATACCTGCAGCCAGCTTATCTTCCAGATGCGCAATCAGCATACCAAACTGAGTACCCCAGTCGCCCATATGGTTCTGGCGAATAACCTTATCGCCCCAGAACTCCAGTGTGCGCACGACGGCATCACCGATAATAGTCGAGCGTAAATGGCCAACGTGCATCTCTTTGGCCAGGTTAGGCGCCGAGTAATCAACCACTACCGTTTGTGGATTTGCATTTTGGCTGACACCCAAACGGCTATCGCTGCTGGCCTGCTGTAATTGTGCCGCCAACCAGCTTTTGTTCAACGTAACGTTAATAAAACCCGGGCCGGCAATTTCGGCTTTATCAGCCATATCGCCAAGGTCCAGCTGCTGTATTAATTGCTCGGCTAACTGCCGCGGATTGGTTTTTAACAATTTGGCCGCCGCCATAGCGCCGTTAATCTGATAATCACCAAACTCCAGCTTGGTACTTACGGTAACAGCAGCGTTAGTATCAGCAGGTAAGCCAAGCGCGACAAAGGCGGCCTGAGTTTTTTCGGTTAATAAATGCTTAATGTTCATGCGCCCAGCCTGTTAGTGTTCACGGGTTTTGTGGAATTTGATTTTTGGGTAGCGTTCCATTGCCAGATTCAGGTTCACCATAGTTGGCGCGATGTAGGTTAATGCATCACCGCCATCCAGCGCCAGGTTCTGGCTGGCTTTGTTTTTAAACTCATCCAGCGCTTTACCGTCATCAGAGTAAACCCAGCGTGCCGTTGATACGTTTACTGCTTCATACAGCGCATCGACGTTGTATTCTGACTTTAACCGGCTTACCACCACATCAAACTGCAACACACCAACAGCGCCAACGATTAAATCGTTATTATCCAGCGGACGAAACACCTGTACTGCCCCCTCTTCAGACAACTGTACCAAGCCTTTTAGCAACTGCTTCTGCTTTAATGGATCGCGCAAGCGAATACGGCGAAACAGTTCAGGCGCAAAGTTCGGTATACCGGTAAATTGCATGTTTTCACCGGTAGTAAAGGTGTCACCAATTTTAATGGTGCCGTGGTTATGCAAGCCGATAATATCGCCCGGATATGCTTCTTCCAGGTGCTCACGATCGCCGGCTAAGAAGGTTAACGCCTGTGGGATCAACACATCTTTACCAATACGCACATGGCGCACCTTCATGCCTTTTTCATATTTGCCGGAAACAATGCGTAAAAATGCCACGCGGTCGCGGTGCTTCGGGTCCATATTAGCCTGAATTTTAAATACAAAGCCGCTAAAGCCGGTGTCTGTCGGCTCAACAGTGCGGCTATCGGTAGCCCGTGCTTGCGGCGTTGGCGCCCACTGCGTTAAACCGTCCAGCATATGGTCGACACCAAAGTTACCCAGCGCAGTACCAAAGAACACCGGCGTTAATTCACCTTTTAAAAACAGCTCGCGGTCAAACTCATGGCTGGCGCCCTGTACCAGTTCCATTTCATCGCGCAGTTGAGCGGCGTAATAACCAATGCGCTTATCCAGCTCCGGGTTATTTAAGCCTTTAATAATATCTACATCCTGAATGGTGTGGCCCATACCGGATTTATACAAAATAATCTCATCACGCAAAATGTGATACACGCCTTTAAACTCTTTGCCCGAAGCAATTGGCCAGGTAATAGGGGCGCAGGCAATTTTCAGTACGCTTTCTACTTCATCTAACAAATCGACCGGGTCACGGATATCACGGTCCATTTTGTTCATAAAGGTGATAATGGGCGTATCGCGTAAGCGGGTAACTTCCATCAGCTTAATAGTGCGATCTTCAACACCCTTGGCGCCGTCAATAACCATCAGGCAAGAGTCTACCGCCGTTAAGGTGCGGTAGGTGTCTTCCGAGAAGTCTTCGTGGCCCGGCGTATCCAAGAGGTTAACCAGACAGTCGTTATACGGAAACTGCATCACAGAGGTAGTAACCGAAATACCACGCTCTTTTTCCATCTCCATCCAGTCAGAGGTAGCATACTGGCCGGATTTTTTACCTTTTACGGTACCTGCTTTTTGGATCAGATGTCCGAACAGCAATACCTTTTCAGTAATGGTGGTTTTACCGGCATCGGGGTGCGAGATGATCGCAAAGGTGCGCCGGCTGTTTACTTCGGCTAAAAAGTTATCTGTGCTCATAATATCCAATAGTGTGTTACCGCAGGCATCGGGCTACGGTGCAGGGTTAAAACCCAAAAGTAAATGATAATGCGCGCGATTATAGCAGCTTGAATGGCAAGGGCACAGAGTGGATACGTGACATTATGGCATAAGCACGCGCTTGTCATCAGCCAACACGGTCTGACTTACCTATAGGCCTACTGCCAACAGTTAACTCTTAGCTTCTGTCAGCTCTAGCCAGCTTAAGCCCCAGCGATCAAAATCTTCTCGCAGTATTGTCAGTTCTAATGCATGACGTCCGGCCTCTAAGTACACCTTGTGCCGCTTTGATACCGAGTCATCAACCGAACGGTCAAAACCAACAACGCCTGCCAGTTTTCTACCCTGCCAGAGCTGAAAAAACGCACCGTTTTGGAAGCTACTACCTTTGTAATTCAGTTGATACCAGCCTGCTTTTGCCACTTGTGTGTCAAACCGCAGCCTCACCATATTTTGCTCTGTGGCTTTATTGGTTTTGAATACCAGATAGCGCTCGGGTTTATCTTCGCTGGCGGCAAAGTAATATAAGGGTGCATTATGCAATTGCGTCAGCTGTTGCATATCGATACGCCCCGGAATAGCGGACACCATAGCTGGCGCAAGCTTCACCGCCTTTTCAGATGGTACAGCCAACATCTGTCCTGAGCGGGCAACCACAATAAAGCTGCCACCGCTATCCGGTAACGTCACTTCCAGCTCAGTACTATCTGCACCGACGGCATAAGCTTTTGCATAATGCTTCTGGTAAAAGCCACCCAGTAAATGCGCCTGTTTTATCGTCGAGCGGTAAATGTCATAGCCGGTTACCCGTTTATCCGCTGATGGCAGCCAGCTAAGTATCATTTTGCCGTCGTCGCGCTCGAGCAGTCTCAGCTGGGTTACAGCAGAGATTATTTGCTCACGCTGTGTCAGTCGCTTTTGCTGTGCCTGCTGCAGTTGCTGTTCAAATGCATGGCTCGAGGCTGCAACGATATCTGCATGCCCATCCATCGCTAAGCGAAAGCCAATACCAGCCGCGACATTCCAACCTTCACGTTTAAAGCGGCCGCGGTTGCTGTGCGGCTGAGCCGGATAATGCCAATTGCCGCCGCGTGTAGCGATAAAGTCGCACGATGCCGTATCCGCGGCAGCATCAGACACATAGCCCTGCGGGTTGAAACAGCTATTCAGAAACTGACTGACATTACCCACCATGTCATACAAACCAAACGGATTGGGCCGGTATAAACCGACTATGGCATTGTAGGCTTCGCCATCATCACAATTAAGATGCTCGATAAAGCCTTTGTTGCTGTAACCATAAAGCTGGTTATTTACCTGTTCACCGCTAAGATCAGCAAAGTTGCCATACTGACAGGCTTGCGTTTGCAATGGATCATCCCCCCAAGAAATAGCGGCTGGTAGTATTGGCTTTGGTGGCGTACTCCCACTCCTTCTCGGTGGGTAAGCGATAATGCTGGCCGGTTTGTTCAGACAACCAGGCCGCATAGTTGTTAGCATCTTGCCAGGAGATACAGGTTACCGGCTGGTAATCGCTGTAGCTATAGCGGTGCTTATCCCAGCGCCCACTGCCTTTGTGCTCCGGGCCGCGCAGGCCTTCAGCATCAATAAAGTCGTTACAGCTACTATCAGGGTTGTAACCGGTAGCAGCAGCAAATTTGCTAAACTCCGCCACGGTTACCGCGTATTTACCCAGCTGAAAGGCGCTCAGGCTGACCTTATGTGCAGGCTGAGCCTGCTTTTCTCCGCCGGTAGTACCCATGACAAACTCGCCGGCGGGGATATTGACCATCGGCGGCACGATATGCTCTGTAGATACTGCTATAGAACTTGTTGAAGTTAAAAAGATAAAAAGATAAAAAGATAAAAACATGAAAAACAAATAGAACCATTCGTAAACTTTTAGTATTCATTACGCCACCTCAAAATAAGGTAGGTATAGAGTTCTTACTCTCGTTGCGGGTGTCATAACTATTTCATCCGGTATCAGCTTGCCGTGTCAGTTGCAAACTAGCAAAGCATGTGTCGTTAAAATGTGAAGCGCCTAATGCAAGAAGCCTCATCAGTATGCAAAGGTGTTGCGCTTACACCTTCGCTTGCTCTGAGGGCTGCCGCATAAAGCAAAGTCCCAGCCAGAAAAACCAAATAATTTGCAATACGCCAAACAGCTCTTTAAAAATAACAACAGAAGTAATAGTGGCGACACCAGCCACCCCCACTGTAATACCTAAGTAATTCAGCTTTTTAGAAAAAACGTCTGCCTTTAGCGCGAGAACGCTGACCAGAATGACCCATACCGCGCCAACAATTTCATTATCGCCACCAATACTTTGTGCAATGGTCATCAGCAGCGCCCAGGCATCCAAGGCTTTTTGCGCATCAGTCTGGGCTATACCAATGGCATAGCTGACGCCACTAATGGCGATCATACCGCTTGCGATCACCAAGCCTACCCAGAGATAGCCAAAAGCGTTAGTCACAGACTTTAGCCGCTCGCTGGCATTGCCCAGCATGCGCGATGTGCCCGCGACCAGTATCGATAACACCAAACCAAACAGTATGTAGGTAATAAATAAGAAAACTGCGGTTATCGTTTGATGCTCGGCAATAAACGTCATCTTGGTTTGCGCATCACTGTCAGTAGGAAAGCGCCAAACCGCGTCGTAGTATATGAATGCAGAGATGTAGATAAACGACAGCACTAGCGCTGCGATTCCAGTAACATAGTTAGCCGACTTCATTTTTATTGCCTCATCCTTTAACATTAATTGATGCAAGGCTTGCAGGATGACGTATTTTTGCATCCTAATAGACCGTGCATGACGGCTAGGAATCTTTTGACCAATCTCTTACTAAGGTAAAGCATAGATGCCAACCTATTTTGCAAACTACCTATTGGCTGGCAGCCTTGGACTGGTTAGCATTGCGATCCCTATGCTCATGGCCAGAAGAGAGGTCAGCCAAGCCTATCTTATGTTGGCGCTGTTTCTGATTTTCACAGCATTGGCAAATGCCTTACCAATGTTAATCCAGGCATTCCCGAGCCTTGAACTTTATAGTCTAGCCATCGTTATTCCCAGCTACGTTTTTCAGCCAATATGTTTGTGGTTTTATGTCAAAGCCCTGTGCTCCCCCACGTTGTGGCATATAAAACAAAACCGGAAATTACACTACGTATTGCCGATATTGTCGTTGTTATACGCAGTGGCACTGTTATGTACACCCTCACAATACCTTGTTGAACTTATGCAAGGGACAGAGCAACCGCTTTCGCAAACCACCGAATTGCTGGCCATGTTCACTTTCGCCTTTATGCTGATTTGGCTAATGCAGTCATCAATTTATATTTATCTGATAATAAAACGGTTGTTGGCTTATCGCAGCGAGCTCAGGCACTTGTTCGCATCCAATGACAAGCGGGAAATGAGCTGGCTATTTTTCATTATTTCAGCAATATCCGTTGCCTGGCTGCTGGCTTTCTGCGTACTTTTATTGAGTTTCTCCGGCGAAGCTAATGATGCATTAACCAACACGCTGCTGCTGGCTTACTTTGCCCTGCTTTGGTTAATGTCGTTTTGGGGCTTGCGGCAAAAGCCTGGTTTCAGTGAACGATACCTGCAACAAGAAGACCTTGATGCCATTGCGACATTAACAACAATGGAAGACACACCGGCAAAATATAACCGCTCCGGGCTTGATGAGGCGCGCAGTGAAAAAATTGCGGATAAAATTGAACAGGTTATGAAAGCTAAATCATTGTATTTAAACCCTGATTTATCGCTTAAACTCTTGGCCGCCGAGGTAGCAGAAAAGCCTAATTATGTCTCGCAGGTACTGAATCAAAAACTCAACAGTTCATTTTTTGACTATGTGAATGGCTATCGGATTGAGTACAGTAAGCAGCTTATTAGCGAGAATAAACTGCCTATCATAGAGGTGGCATTCGCATCTGGTTTCAATGCCAAGTCGTCTTTCTATAAAGCTTTCAAGGTCAAAACCGGGCAGACGCCTAAACAATTTGCGGCCAAAGCACCTGCCATTTGCCGCGATTGATTACCAGGTTAACTATACCTTTTTAACGTGCTGGTTGTTCAGTGTCTGCGTTTATTAACCGTCCACACAAATTGGGTAACCCGCCGGGCAGGTTTTTGGCGTAAAATCGCTGGTCCATTGACTGAACTCTTTCATGCTGAACTGGCGCCAGCCGCGGATATCCACCAGCGTCTTTACATCGAGTTTTAGCTCTTCTAATGCTTGGGCAAAGCGTACCATATCTTGGTAAATGCGTGGCTTAGCGGTTTTTAACTCGGTGACATAATGATCTTCTGCCAGCACTATGCCGGCAGAGGGTAAATACGCCAGCAAATAATGTTGTGCATGTGCGGTAGCGATATCAAACAACATCAGATCACCCAACGTGAATGTTGCACGTTCTGGGATTAACAGCAGCTTATCCGGCTGTGCAGTATTGGCATGTTTTAAAATGGTAGCCTGGTGCTGCATGGCAATAACCAGTGTTGCCCCCAGTGCCAAGGCATTGTCCAGCCCACGCACGTTAGCATTATGATGATGGGTAACGACGAAGTACTTCAGCGGTTTATCTTGCAGCGACAACTTTTTAATTTCAGCAAAATTTTCTGCCAGCGCCTCCGCCGCACCCATAGCAATGTAATGATCGGCTTGCTCAATAAATACTGTTAGTGCCCGGCCTTTACCGGCCTGATAAACGCCAGTGCTGAGCTTTTTCGCAGTAAATTCAGAACTATCAAACGTTTCGCCCCAGGGCGTAAAATGCGCATAGCCGCTAAATGCCGCTGTTAAATCTGGTTCAAGCGTCAAATCACGGTGCACTGAGCTCAGCCGCAGCTGGCCATTGACGAAAAAATTCATATCACGGGCAAAGGCCACTTTAGCCGCGGTGTTGTGATTGGAGAACACGTACAGCATCTCGCCTGCCCGCGGGTGCTGGCGCAATATTTTATGGATAAGGCCGGAAGTATTATCAACAAAGTAGGTATAGCGCTCTCCGGATGCGTGCTGCAACATTAACTTTTGCTGCACACGGCCACGGAAATATTCATCTCCCAGGTACTCCAGCTCTGCCGTCAGGCTGGCCAAACGCCTGGCTTGCAGCGTATCGCTACTACGCTCTAACGATGCGCCTAAACGGTCAAAGTTTGCCCAGTTCTCTTCTGAGTATTTTTCGTGCAAAATGTCGTACATGATGGTGCTATCACCCTGCTGCACCCATTTTTCCAAATCCAGCGTACTGCGCGGCACCCGATACGACAGCAAACTTTTACGCCGGTTTTTATAATCGATGGTCAGCTCTTCATTGATACGCCATAACTCAGGCACATCCGGTGACTCGCCCTCGCCTGGCCAGGGACCTTTGTTGTAATCGACCACTTTTACGCTATTAGCCTGCAGTAGCGCATCGCCACCGTAGGCTATAACCATTTTATCGACAATAGACTTTACTTCATCCGACGATGCTGTTTTAGCCGGTACGTTGTTTTTAGCTGCCACGCCGCAAAATGCTGTCAGAGCCAGTAACAAAAAACCGGTAACCAAATGAGTTATTACTTTCATAAACATTGTTCCTATTATGCGATAACTGCAAACTAACAAAGACAATGTCGTAAATTTGTGAAACGTGGCAGCGTTTTCCAACGAAATCTTCACAAAGGATTATTTAAGCTTGTTGTTATGTTCACCCCAAATCACTGACATGGAGTTACTTATGAGTAAAAATTTTAAAAGAACAGCTGCATACGCCGCTTTAGTTTTGGTACTTGGATGTGTCGCATTTTACGCATCTATGGACGATTACCAGAAAGAGAACTTTTCAAAGCTGCTGAGCCAAACCTTTTCAGAGTAGGGTTTTACTACGTTAAGTAATGACAAAGCTGATCCAGCCGGGTACCGAGCTTAATTTAGCTGATGCATTGCCAAACAATGAGATTGGCTATCTGGGCCAGACCATCCAGCACACTGTTGCCCAGTTACAAGCCGCGTTGGCGCGCGAAACCGATTTCACCCGCGATATCAGCCATGAACTGCGCACACCGGCCACGGTATTAAAAATGGTACTGAGCCGGCTAAGCAGCAGCCAGGCACCTGATGAGCAAACACTGACACAATTAAAGCAAGCCGCCTTGCAAATGGAGCAGACCATCAATGTGTTACTGGCGCTGGCCAGAGCAGAATCCATGCAGCTACAGCCACTGTGTCTGCTGGAAGAAATTGAGCACTGCCTGGTAAATAACCCAAGGTTAATGCGCCAGAGTGAGCTGCAGTTACAGCTGCAGGTTGCCGCAGATTACCGCATAAGTGCCAATAAGAATTTACTGCATATTCTGCTGCATAATATTATCGATAACGCTCTGATCCATGGCAGTGCCCGCCAGATCGAGATAAGCTTAGTCGGCGACACTCTGACGATTGCCAACCCGATGGCAGATGATTGCCCGACTGATCTGTTAATTCCGGGTGTAAAAAGTGACACCAGTTCGGGTATCGGTCAGGGCCTGCATATCGTAAATCGGATATGTCAGCGCAACCAATGGCAGTTAACATCACGCCAGCAGCAAAACTGGTTTTACCTCAGCATTGACTTTTAGGTGGCCTGTCCACTAAACAAACGGACGCAAGATGAACGCGCAGTTACTGTTTTTTTTTAGTGCCCTGGGCGTGTTTAATGCGGTGTTGTTAAGCGGCTATTTATTACATAAAACTCCGCTTGTTGTTGGCAACCGTTCGCTGGCACTCTTATTGATAATGCTTAGCGTACGGATTGGCAAATCAGTGTTTTTCTACTTTTCACCGGACTTGCATAAGCTTTACCTGCAACTTGGCTTAAGCGCCTGCTTACTCATTGGTCCCTGCTTATACCTTTTTTGCCTGTCGACAACCCGGCGAAAAACACCAGCCAAGAAGCTGCTTGGTCATGTTTTGCTGCCTTTTATCGCCATTGTGCTAATCGGCATCCTGTACCCGTATCAACACTACCCTGAGCTCTGGGGCGGCACCTTATATAAACTGGTTAATTATGTCTGGTTGTTTTATATAGTGCTGAGTGCTGCTGTGTTATATCCAACACTTAAAACCGCCTTTACTGCAAAGCGAAGCTTGAACCAGCCAGACACGCTGAGCCTCAGTATCGTTATTGCTAATGCCATGATATGGCTGTCCTACGCCACAGGTAGCTACACCTCATATATCAGCGGAGCCCTGAGTTTTTCTTTTATTTTCTACGTCAGTATTGTGTTAGCCGTTAGCGCAAAAAAAGAACACGCAGCAGCGCAGCGCAAAAGCGAAGCACGCTACCAGCAAAAACTTCAAGCTGATGATGTTGACGCTATAACGCAAAAATTAGCGCGCCTGATGCAAGAAGAACAGCTATTTCTTAGTGCCAATCTGACACTGGTGCAACTTGCCAAAAAGCTGGGCACCAATACCAGCCGCTTATCGCAGTTTTTTAATGACAACCTGCAAACGTCTTTTCCAAGCTACCTGAATACGCTGCGCATAGACCACGCTAAAACGCTGCTTTGTGCCGACAATAAACTGTCAACCGAGCATATCGCTGATCTGTGCGGTTTTAATTCGTTATCGACCTTCTACAGCGCATTTAAGAAAATTACCGGCACTACGCCAGCCCAATACCGGCAACATGCCTATCAGGATCCGGAAAATGCCTGATTAAGTATTACGGAATTATAAATCCGCAACTTTTAGCTTGGGCTCTGCGCTATGGTAGCCGCCGATTATTTCGGAGGACATTATGCGTAGATCAACTTTACTAACAGGCTTTTACCTTACGATTACTTTGTTGTTTAGCGCAGCCTTAAGCGCGAACCAAACATTGGCGAACGGGGATAAAGCTGCCATAACCCAAACCATTGAGCAGTATTTTTATGGTTCATCACACAGCGATGCCGACGCACTGGCGCAGGCGTTTAATCCTGATGCCCGGTTATATCTGGAAAAAGCCGACACGCCACTTTGGCAGGTATCGACCAAAGAGTATCTGAGCTGGCACAAAGACACGAACAAGGGGCGCAATAATGGCCGCATCGGCAGAATTTTACAGATTGACGGCAATGATAGTCTAGCTAACGTAAAGGCCGAGATATTGCTTCCCGGCAAAAAGCAGCGCTATATCGATATGTTTTTATTGAAGAAAATCGAGGATAAGTGGCAGATTATCAGTAAATCAGCCGCCGGCTCTGACAGTAATACTAACGGCCAGCGCATTTTGTTTATTTTATCCAGCGCCCATTTTCATGGCGATTCAGACTTACCAACAGGTGTCAGTTTTGCTGAGATCGTCAATGCCTATGATGAGTTTATAACGGCTGGCTACAGTGTCGATTTTGTCAGCCCCAATGGCGGCGCTTTGCCACTGGCCTATATAAACACCTCCGAGCCAACGCAGAAAAAATATTTGTATAACGCCGACTTTATGTATGCCATTGGCAATACCTTAACACCTGCTCAGGTTAAAGCAGAAAACTACCGGGCAGTGCATTACGTTGGTGGTACTAACGCTATGTACGGTGTGGCCGACAACACTGAGCTGCAACGCATTAGTATGGAGATTTATGAGCAGCATAACGGCATTATTTCTGCGGTATGTCATGGCACTGCAGGTATAGCACACCTGCAACTGCAAAATGGTGACTACCTGGTAAAAGGCAAACGCATTAGCGGTTATCCGGACGAATACGAGAACCCGCAGCGGCCCTACTTCAAACAGTTTCCATTTCATATCACCAAAACCATAGAGCAACGTGGCGGCACCTTTTTGTTTAGCCCGCGCGGTGAAGTGCATGTAGAAGTGGATGGCCGCATAGTTACCGGACAAAACTACCAATCATCAGCGCCCGTTGCCAAAGCGATGATTAAAATATTGCAGGCGCAGCAACACCACTAAACATTTCCATACTTCTAGAAATATATTGCAAATTAAAAAAGCGCGCATTACACTGCGCGCATGAATATAGATACCGCAGCAGAACAACTGGCTGAATTAGGTCACACTACCCGGCTCCAGATCTACCGCGCTTTAGTGCGGGCAGGTCAGCATGGCCTGGCGGTATCAGCTATTCAGCAGCAATTGGATATCCCCGGCTCTACGCTGTCGCACCATATAGCACGGCTGGTAAAGGTAGGTTTGGTAAGCCAGACGCGGGAAGGCCGGGTTTTGCGCTGTCAGGCGCAGTACCAGCAGCTGGACAAACTCATTCACTTTTTATCGGACGAATGCTGCCTGGGCAGCTAAAACATTTAACCTATATTTCGATATTTCTGGAAATATAAAACAAAGGAGTAAACTATGACGACATCCACCCCATGGCAAGCTGCCACTGAGTTTTTTGTCAGCACCTTTGCTGAGTTAGCTGTGCTGTTTGTGCTGATAAGCCTGCTGGTCAGCGTAATCAACTATTATCTGCCAGCCAGTAAAGTGCGAAGACTATTATCAGGTAACCGCGGTTATGGCGTTGCCATTGCACTGGGCGCAGTAACGCCGTTTTGCAGCTGCT
Source organism: Rheinheimera maricola (assembly GCF_016918075.2). Lineage (GTDB taxonomy): Bacteria > Pseudomonadota > Gammaproteobacteria > Enterobacterales > Alteromonadaceae > Alishewanella > Alishewanella maricola_A. The sequence goes on from NZ_JAERPS020000003.1 coordinate 501,573, forward strand.
CAACCCTGCCGATGTTGCTGGGTTTACTAAAAGCCCGCGCCGCTTTTGGCCCGCTGATGGCATTTTTAATCACCTCGCCACTATTAAACCCCTTTGTTGTTGCGCTGTTCTGGCTAACTTTTGGCGCTAAAGTGACCTTGCTATACAGCTTTTGTGTAGTCCTTATTGCTACCACCGCTGGCTATCTGCTACAGCAGTTGCGCTTTGAGCGCTATATCCGCCAGGAACTGCTGCAAAGCGCGGCAGCAACCGATAGCTGCGCAGCAACAGACTCCAGCACTGCTTGTAACAGCACCGCCAGCATGCTAACGGCTAGTAGCTGTTGCGAAGCCGCAGTCCAGCCCGCTGCAGCAGTGTCTTGCTGTGCAGCAACAGCCAGCGTAAAGCAGCCTGGCCGTTTGGCGACACTGCCAATAAAGCGGTTAACGCAAGATGCGATTAGTCAGTTGCGTACTATGCTGCCTTATATGGTGCTTGGTGTTGCTGTAGGCGCCGTCTTACATGGTTTTGTACCGGTTAGCTTGTTTTCGCAACTGGCTTCGTTAAATAGCTTTGTATTGATCCCGCTGGCAGCGCTGATAGGTATCTTTCTCTATGTGCGCGCCTCAACCATGATCCCCATCGCGACCTCTTTGCTGGCTAAGGGCTTAAGTATGGGGAGTGTAATGTCACTCACCATTGCCGGCGCCGGTGCCAGCCTGCCCGAGATGATCATGTTGAAGAAAATATTCCACTGGCCGCTGCTAATTGCTTTTGTGCTGCTGGTGCTATTTACCGCCTGCATCACCGGTATCAGCATTGAATTATTGGTTTAACCGCACAGGAGTAATGAGATGGTTAAGGTAAGCACAGATTTTGATGGTGGCGCGGTCAGTATTATTAGCGCAGAACAGGCCGATAATATTCAGCTCGAAATTAACAAAGACAATAAGAGCTGCACCCGGCAGTGGTTTTATTTTGCTATAGAGAGCACCAGCGACCCATTACAGCGCATTCGCCTCGTCAACGCTGACAAAGTAAGCTTCAGTGGCGCCTGGCAGGACTATCAGGCGTTTGCCTCGTATGATAATCAGCACTGGTTTCGTATCGATACCCAGTATCTTGACGGCGAGTTGATGCTGACATTAGAGACTACAGCCGAAAAAGTCTATTACGCCTATTTTGTACCTTATCCGCTAACGCGGCACAGCGCACTGCTGCAACAAGTCGCTGCCATGCCGGCGGCGCAGCTTGAGGTATTAGGCCAAACAGCGCAAGGCCGCGATATAACGTTAATTCGCCTTGGTTCGGCTGCTGCCGGGGCAAAAAAAATCTGGTTAATTGCCCGGCAACAGCCGGGGGAAACCATGGCGCAGTGGCTGGCTGAAGGTGTAATTAGCCAACTTGCCAGCCACTTTGCCGCGCAGCGCGGCGATAGTGTGCCAACCAGCTTCTACATCGTCGCGAATATGAACCCGGATGGAACTGCACTGGGCAATCACCGTACCAATGCCAATGGCATAAATTTAAACCGGCATTGGGCCACGCCGGATCCGCTACTCTGCCCTGAAGTGTATTGGGTCAAGCAAGCCATGCTGCAATACGGCGTGGATGCATTTATTGATATTCATGGTGATGAAACCCTGCCTTACAACTTTATGCAGGCGGAAACACAGCATCCCTTCGCTGATCAACTAAAACTTGCACTGGCCGAACTGGATAGCCACTTTCAAACCGAATACGACTACAGCAATGTTGCTGTGGGCTGCGGTGCTGGCAGTTGTGGCACCAGCTGCGGCCAGCAAAAAGCCACCAGTTTTGTGCAACAGCAGTTTGGTGTCGCCAGTATTTTACTGGAAGCGTCGTTTAAACCGTTGCAGTCGGCTGAGCAATCTAGACACTGGGATCATGAAGCGGCGAAACAACTTGGGGCTAATCTTGCCAACACCTTATTGGCAATATGCAGTGAGATTGACTGACAATTTGCATGTTAGATTAAAGCACACTGGCTTTAAGACCGGGGCAGCAAGCAGCAGTGTTATAGCACTAAAGCCATTAAAACAGCACCTGCTTTGCTGTCTCCGCAAACATAATAGTTTTTCCTGACGCCGGTTGTACTAAAGCCATATTTTTCATACAGTGCTATGGCAGCATGGTTAGTGCTCCGCACTTCTAAAAAGGCTTCGGTGGCCCCCCGGCTTTGTCCTTCATGCAAAAAATGTTGCAACAAGGCTTTACCGTAACCCCGCCCTTGCATATTGGTGGCCACACAGATACTAAACAGCTCCAGTTGCTCAAGGATCAGCTGGGCAAAGTAAAAGCCCCGGATCTCGCCGCTGTCATCAAGCAATTTGTAGCTAAAATAACTGTCAGCAAAGCTACTGTCAAAAGCACTTTGCTGCCACGGATAAGGGTTGGCCTGCTGTTCAATTTCTATCAGGCGCGGGATCTCATGCGGGCTTAACAGTTCAATTTTCATCCAGCGCCCCTAAAATGTGCCACAGCGCACGCTTTACTTCTGCCTGTTGTAATACGGATAGTGTCGGCGTGATTAGCTGCTTGTCTGTTAGCTCTGCAGCAATACTTTGCGGGTTGATGTGCCAGCTAAAGCCGTCTGGCAATGCCAGATTAATATCCTGTGCCAGCTCTGACGTTAAGTCGGCAACGGCTAATGTCTCTGATTCTGTGGTAACGTCAGTTTCAGCCAGAGTTGTAGTAGAAGTTTCACGGACGAATGCAGGTCCTAGCTCAAGTGGTGTTATCTGTAACACCTTAAGCAACTGTTGTTGTGAAGAAGACAGTGTTTTCATAAAAAGAAGTGGCAGGGGCAGAGGGATTCGAACCCCCAACCATCGGTTTTGGAGACCGCTGTTCTACCAATTGGAACTATGCCCCTGTAGCTGGTCGCGCCATTATACAAAAGCCGCTCCAAAGGTAAAGCAAAAAGCTGTGTAATTACATTCAACTGCATATAAAACGAACATCGGCGCCATTATTCAGTGCAGCCTAGCATAAGCCCGGTAATCTGCCTACCGGGCAATGCTTTCTTTATTCCTTGGTTTTCTGCCGGTATTTGTCAAACCAATACAGAATATAGGCCGTTTTCGTCATTAAATTGCTCGGCCGGCTATAAATGGAGTGCGACGCTTCCGGAATGCGCACCATAGCCGTATCAATACCACGTAATTGCAATGCCTGATAAAATTGCTCGGTTTCAGAGATCGGCGTGCGGTAATCAGCTTCGCCGGTCATCAGCATGGTTGGCGTTTTGACATTACCGACATAACTGATAGGTGAATACTTCAGGTAATGTTCCGGCACTTCCCACGGCATACCAGGAAACCAATACTGCGTAAAGTAACTGTACATATCGGCATTTAATACAAAGCTAAACCAATTGATCACCGGCTTTACCGACACCGCAGCAGCAAAACGGTCAGTATGGCCGACAATCCAGGCTGTTAATGCACCACCACCACTGCCGCCGGTAACAAACAGCTCTTTCTCGTTAATAAAGCCTTTAGCAATAACCGCGTCTACCCCATCCATCAGGTCGTTAAAATCCTGGCTGGGATAATTATGATGGATAAGATTGGCAAAGTCTTCGCCGTAGCTAGTACTGCCGCGCGGGTTGGTATACAGCACCACATAACCCTGTGCCGCCATCAGCTGCAGCTCCATCGCAAAGTGCGGGCCATAAGCAGTGTGCGGGCCGCCGTGTATTTCTAAGATAAGTGGATACTTTTTGCTTGCGTCAAACTCTGGCGGATAGATAATCCAACCCTGCAGCTTGCGGTTATCAACCGAAGACGTGTACCAAAACTCCTCTACCTTGCTGATATCACGGCTAAACAGTAAATCTGCATTAAAGTCAGTTAGTGTCAGCTTACTACGTTTAGCAATTACAGCCAGTTCTGCAGGCTTTTGTGTATTCATTTGGGTATAGGCAATCAGACCATTGTCTGCAACAGCAAATTGGCCTCCACTGTATGGCCGGCTGTAAGAAACGCCGCCTAGATCATCTGTCAAAATAGTGCGTTTACCCGACAACGCCTGCTCAGCCAACATGCCTTTTCCTTCACTATCGAAAGAGATATACAGCGCTTTGCTATTAGGCAACCATTGGAAATCATCAATACCCCGGTCGAGATCTTCAGTCAGGTTACGGATATTGCTGCCATCTGTATTCATCACATATAAACGATTCGCCTGATGCGCCAGTTTACGATCATCATAGCCAACGTAAGCTATTAACTTGCCGTCAGGAGAAAGTTGCGGCTGCCCGTCCGGGCCATTACGATCGGTTAGTTGGCTTAGTTGGCGATCTTGTAATGTTAGCGCAAAAATCTCGCTGTTAACCGGCAGCGACTGCCAGTTTTCGTGGCGGTTAGCTGAAAAATATAGCGCTTTACTATCCCTTGCCCAACTTATTGCACCAGCATGATTGAAATCGCCATCAGTCAGTTGAATCGCAGAGCCGCCATCGGCAGGCATAACATAAATATGTTGATAACCCGGTTTCAGATAACCAGCACCATCTGCGCGATAGTGTTTGTTATCAATGTATATTGCGGCCTTGGCCCATTCGGCTTTTTCTGGTTTACCAGGTAGGCTTACCGGTGGCTTAATGGTTTTAGGCGTAAACATGCTAAACGCCAACCATTTACCATCAGGTGACCAGCTTATATTGGCCGGACTTTGTGGTAATTGTCCCAGTTGCGAAGAGCGGCCGGTATCCAGCCATTTAACATGAATTTGGCCATTGGCAATGTATGCCAAGCGTTTACTGTCCGGCGCCCAGCGTGGTGAAGTTGCGTTTATATCTTTATCGGTTAAGGCTTGCAGTGTTTTACCATCAGCAGAGCTTAACCACAACGTCATACGCCGCCGATCTGTTTGCCGGTCCATCCAATTGCGCACAAACACAATCTGCTCGCCTCTAGTATCCGGCTGCGGGTCTGAGACAAACTCCAACTCAAATACATCGTCATATTGCAGTGGCTTAGCTGCCGCCATTGTACTGCTTGCAGTTAATAGCAATGTAGCAGTTAAACACAAACGGCTGGTTATACGGGGTAATTTCATCTCGGTATCCGTTGTTATAGTTATGGATGCAATTTGATACTAACCGAATAACTAGCAGCGAAGCCATGATTTCGTTCAAGGGCAAATTTATATAGATAAAACGCAAACAAGCCCGACTCTTGCGAGACGGGCTTGTTTATTTATTGGGAGGCTGCGGGGCTGGCCTACCAGCGGTGAACTACATTGCTCGGCGCATCGTGCGCCTCATCTCTACGGGACCAGCCTGCGGCTGTCCCACAAAACGGCAGGATAGCCGTTTTGCACAGCTCGGCTGCTGAAGGCGAGCAACATGGATGTTGCGAGTGTAAAATGTTCCAGACATTTTTGTCGCATAGCTTTCGCTCGCTCGGGCGGGTAACCATCAGGCAATACTGAAGCGGCGCGCGAAAATTGACGCGCCTGTTGTGCGATAATTGCGAAAATTGATTATTGCCCATAGTGAAACAACTTTTCAAAATACACAATCACTGCAGAAGTTTTTTAGCCTCGTCTACCGTCAAGTTAAGTCTGTAATGTTTTGAAAGTATCGCTGCGGCTTTGTCTATTGAGAAGCCGTACTGTATTTGCTTCTTGTATGCTTTTACTTCACACCACAGTCTGTATTTGCCGATCGCTGTATATGCCAAATCGTGCGACATCATTGCAGCTGGCAATGCCACAGCTGCATTGGTGAGCAGCAAACCTAGAGTACCAACGATAACAAACAAAACGCAGTACTGCTTGATGTGCTCAACTTCGTGGGCCCGTAGTCCTTTATCACCTTTATACCGTCTCTCAATTATTGCGACAGGCAACATAGTTACCTTACGCCCAGCCGAAACACCGTTAATTTTATCAACGTAAAAAATCATAGCGCCCCCGCTGCTATAAACGCATCGTCCAATTGCTCGGGTGTTAGCCCAAGCGCGCCGGCAATGCTTAGCAAGTAAGGGTTATCGCGTTCAAAGTCTGTTGCGTCCTGCCAATAAATCTCAGCGAGGCGCCTGGCTGTATTATCTGGTATCGATGCAATGGTTGGATCGACATTATCTAGCAGGCCCATTAACAGCAGCTGCTGCCTGGCCTGACGACGAGTGATAGAATGTGGCACCACTTTGGGTTGTATAAACAGCGGTTGATAGCCAGTATCAGGCGACCAATTTAACATTTGCTTAGCCTGGTCTTCATCAAGAAAAACATAATAATATGTATCGATACCTAAAAACTGCTCGCTAGGCGTTACTGGTAAGACTATAAAAAAATCCATGCCTTGCAAAGGAAGCGAAGAATTAATTCGGCAGCCACTTTGATCGGTGCTTACAACTCGTATTGTCATATTAACGTCCACTTGTTTTGAGATTCGGTGCTCAGTGTGTAGGGCCAAAATATACAACGCCTACATCGTACTGTTTCTGGATTGGTGTTACTTGAAGTGATATTAATACGGCTTATAGGATATAAATGAGTTGCGTAAAGTTCTAAAAAATCTGCGCTATCAACCTGTTTTTTATTTGTAACTCCGTTTAATGATATTGATAATTCGTTGCTCAAAGCATCAAACGACATAGCAAGTCTATTAATGCCTATCCTGAGGTCACTCTGATTCGTCGCAGGGATAGACGTTAGTATGCCGTCGGCTCCCCTTACTGCTACAGCAGCTGTAATGGTACCTCCAGAAGTTCGGCCAATCCTAATAGCCGCCCCACGTGTTGAGGTATTGTCAGCGTCAGCAAGGCGACATATGGCTGCAAAAGTATCGACCGGAAAATCGTAAATTATAAATTCACCATAGATAGTAAAACTGCCTCTGTGAGTCACAGGTAGAGAATGCTTATCTGATGAAGTCGCTAAAGAAGTGGTGTCAGTGATTATCGGAGGACCTGCAATTGGCCCCTCTACTAGATCAACTGTAAAAATTTCAATACCACTAACACCGTCACCCTGGTATGAGTTCACTCCATCTTTTGACAAATAGAGATTAACGCCACCATTGCCACCGACGGAACCGAACTGAGCAGTTAAGGAAAATTCGGTAAAGCCATCATATAATTGGGTAGCCTTACCCTCACCGTCAATTACGGTAGAATCAAGCAAGTTAACTCTGGAAGATTTGGACGCGAGCCAGTTAATTGTAGATGATGTTTGCAAGGATAATTGTTGGCGTTCTGCTGCTTTTGCTACCACCACAATTGTGTATATTTTATTAGCTTCTAATAAAATACTTTGCGTTATATAGTGCACGCCAAAAACCGAGGTTTCACTGATTTTCCAGATTTTTGCGCCTTCTATCAATGGCGTTGCAGTTAACTCAGATGTTGTAACTCCGCTCTTAACCCATTTAGAGTCTGCAAAATTATTAGATTTTAGTAGTTTATTAACCCTAACAGCTGCTGACTTAAGTCCTATTATCTCACGTGATACAGGGTCCACCTCAATCATGGGAGTATGTGAGGGGATGTTTTCAAATCCTAACAAACCGTTACTTATAGCAGGTGTATCCCTTACTGTTTGCATCAGTTCGCTAAGTTGATAGCGATTTACACCGGCTCCAGCCACATAAGCAAAATAGTGCCCGTGCTGAAAATCTAAGCTAATAGATGGAGTTTCAATGGTTAGCAAATTAAGTTGTCGCAATATCGGCGTCACATCAGCATCAGCCAAAGCTTGCTGTGCGGCATCACTGAACTGTTCAGCAGTCGTCGCAGCATCGATCTGGTTGTTGTATGCCTGCACTGCTGTCTTACATGCATTAGCCAAGCTGTTCATTTTGGTCTGAAACACGCTGCCCTGGTCCTGAGTTTCCAGCGTGATATTTGGTACGGGTAATTTTTGCATTAGCATTCCTCCACGCTTAGCGGGAATTTGTAATTGTTAAAAGCTGAATTTGTAATTGCGGGTTGCTGTTTGAACTTGGCGGCAAAAGAGTTTTCCACCTCTTTTTGCCCGCCATGCTCCGGGAATAAACTGATAAAAAAATCGCGGCTGGTACCGGCGTAACGTAAGGCGGTAATTAACGCGGCCCTGTCGCCTTCGTCGATATAATCCAGGCTAAATTGACTGGTGCGCCATGTTGGCGATTGACTTGTAAACAGTGAACCATCATCGGTGCGCAGTTGCTGTGCATTACTACCTAGCTGCCACTGGCGGCCATAGCTGAAATTAACTGCTGGCTCAAAATGGCGCCCCATATAAATGCGCGTTGCATCGAGCTGACCAGTGGTGTTTAACGGGTCTTTAATGGTGATTTTATAGCTGGCGGCAAACACTGCAGCAAACCATATCTGGCTATAACGTACCGCCCAGTCATCCAGTGCACTGGCCACCACAGGTTGCACTCGCCAATCCCAATCACCAAAGGCAATCTGCTGCACTGCTGGAATTTCGCCGCTGTCGTACACCACTGTGCCGGCCTGGTCGGCGCTGTCGTATAGCTGCAGTTGTATCGTTGCCGCGTTAGTTAAATTGTGTCGCCACAGCACAAAAGCGCTGATGAGTTTAATATCAGCGAAATTACCCTGCAGCACTGAGCTAGCCACTGTTAAACTGCGCCAAATGCGGCTGTTGTTGTACACCTGCATGTTTGTCGCCGGCAGTGTCGCTACAGCCGTGCCGGTACTTTGTGCAACCGTCGCACTATCAAATTCATTGATGATCACCATGCGCACATTGCTCATTGCCAAAACTCCACGCGTACTGCTCCTTTTAGCGGGTTTTCCGCCAGTTTGGTTATTACGGCATCACTGCCATTGGTACCGGGCGTTTGTAGCGTGGCGCCGTCGCCCAGTTGCCACTGCAGGGGCGCCGCTAATTGCTGGGTTTCGTATACATAGCGCGGCGCAGCACTCAACGCCATACGCCGGGTGGCTTCGGTGTTTGCATCAGCTTCAGACACTATTAATGTGCTGACTGTCAGCGTTTGCGCGTCAGCATAGGCTGTAAGCACGGCTGGGGCTGACTGCGTTACTGTTTGCTCTTCACTAGCCAAGCGCTTTGCAACGTCTGGCGTGTTTTCATAGATGCTGGCAGCTATGGTGCTAAGTGGCGTCCAGTTGCGGGCATAGCCCAGGGTTAACTCATGCAGCGCTGTTATACGCCGGCGCGGCGTGCGGCTGGCGTACAGGTTTTGGTCGTCGGTAATGGCGGCAGTTTGTGTTACTGGCACACCGTTAAACGCGCGGCATGTAAACTGGCCCAGGCGGTCAAACAGCCAGTAGCCGCCCACGCTGGCACAAATGTCGTCCAGCGCAGTACTTAATTGGGTGTCGTCAGTTAAATACAGCCCCAGCTGATAGCCTGGTAAACCGCTAATGTCCGCAGTAATGCCAACCCGGTCACACAAATAGCCGATAATTTGGCTGGCAGATTGCAGCCAGGTACCGGCTATTTTGGCACCGTCGACGTCCATCGTTACATCGCCAACAGGAAACACGCTAAACGTAATGGTACCGGCGGCTAAATCCACCGTGTAATCCGCCGGCGCAACAACATCACCATTAAAACGCACAGCGCTTACTGCCTCACTGGCTACGCTGTTAAACATATAGATGTGGCTGCCGGCATCGGTCAGCTGCGGGCTAATGTTGTAGCAACGCCCTAAGCAAAGCGGTTTTAGTTCGCCATCGGCATTACCACTTGTGTGCCGGCTGGTTAGTACCGGCTGCTGCAGTGCTTTGGCCATGTCTTTAAACTTGATCCGCACACTGTTGGCATCTGGCCAAATGCCGTCACAAATGCCTGTAATAACTTGCCCAAAATCGGCCTTTGGCCAGGCTTTATCGCCTAAATAAATACGTATAGCCTGGCCCGCTACATTGGCCCCGGCCAACCAGGCGGTGGCGGGTATCGCAACCAGCTCAACATCTGCAGTGCGGGTGCTGGTAGCGCCGGTAAACACTTCTGCCAGGCTGCGCTCAAAATCCATACCGCCGATAACAAACGGGTCATACGCTGTATGTGCTGGGCTATCTGTGCCGGCACTCACAAAAGCGGCACTGCTAAAATAGGCGCTTTTCGCAATGCCGGCATCGATATAATCCAGCTCTACCAGCACGCATCGATACAGCCCAGGGGTTGCTAACCATTGCTCATACGTCATGCAATAGCCCTCCGGTTAGCAAGCTGCTCGTTGCTTAAATCCACAATTTCACGGCCAAAACGCTCTGTAACCAGGGTCAACTGCCGTTGCTGCTCTAGCTGTTGCTCGTACAGCATTCTGTGGCTAGCCGCTATCTCGTCGCGCTGCTGCCGGTGTTGCTGCAACTCGTTGCGTATGTCGCTTAAAATCGGATTAGGATCAGGATAAATCCCATCCGGCGGCCGCTTGATAATGGGGTCAATCAGTTCAGGCGGAAATACAACCGGCGGTACCACAATTTCTGGCACGTTTACCACTACATCAGGAGTTTGTGCCGGCGTTTCGCGTATAGCGCCGGTAATGTCGGTACCCATCTGATAAAGTGCATCTATCTGCTCTTGCAGCTTAGCGACAACACGATCAGTTTCTGCCGGCATCAAGTCTGTTAACTCAGCCAGGCTCGTTTCAAACGAGGCCGTTATAGCTGCAGAGTCCTGCGCAAACTGGGCCTTTAATTCCTCAACACCTGCCGCATACTCCGTATTTGCCAGCGTTTGCAGGCCGGCCACAGTCGACTGCAGTGCTGCAAGCTCACTAATCGCGGCCTGGGCAAGCACAATTTGCTGTTGCTCCAGCGCTGCAAGTTCGTCTTGCAGCTGCTGCATTTGGGCATTTACTAAAGTGGTATTAGCGTTATAGGTGCTTTCTAACGCGGTTAAATCGTTATGTAACGTGTTAGCGGCCGTAGATTCCAATGCCTGGGTAAACTGCTGCAGCTGTGCCAGCTCTGCCAGTGCCGCCTGCGCCAGGCTAATTTGCTCCTGCTCATATCGCGTTGTGTCCGCATGCGGCCGGGGCGCGGTGGGCTCAGCAAAGGTGGTGCCGCCCAGCTGGTCAAATAAACCAGTTATATAGTCAAATGCGCCCTGGTAACTAGCGGGGTTAAAATCCCGGGCCAGTTCTAAATAGCGCTGCCCCAGCTGTTGCACATCACCATACGCGCCCGCGTCGCCGCTTAATGCGTTTTGCATCGCTTGTTGCAGTTGGCTTTGGGTTTCGCGTAGGCGTTCGCCGGTAGTTAATGGCGATAAATCACCAATTTGCAGTGCTGCAGCCGCATCGCGCAGCGCCTCAGCCGCTTTGGCCAGCTCTCGATACGTGCTTAACGCCGTGTTGTACTGGTCTAACTGCAGTTGATACTGCTCATCAGCCACTTGCTGCACTTGCTCAAGCTGCTGCAGCTCAGCGTTATAGCGTGCCTGTATTGCGTTTTGTAGTTCACTAACCAATGTTAACTGGCTATCAATATCACCGCCGCCCAGCTGGCCGCGTAAGCTGCTTACCAGGCTGCTGTAATAACCTGCCGCATCGGCACCGGGCATTGATAAGCGAATTTGCGCAGCGGTTTGTGCCACCGATTTAGCTGCGCCGGCAATACGCTCAACTACTTGGTCAAACGCATCACGCAGTGCAGCGCCCGCGCTTTCAAAATCACTTTGCAGTGTGCTTAGTTCAGATGCCAGCGCATCATAACGGCCTTGCGCAGCGTTTTGCAGGTCGCGGTTTGCTGCAAGCTCAGCGTTGTAGCGCGCCTGAATGGCCTGCTGCAGTTCGCCGGCTTTGCTTAACTGCTCATCAATGCTGCCGCTGCCCACGCCACCAGCTAATTCTGATACCCGGCCACGTAAAAACGCCACATTATCAAAACCAGGTAATGTCTGCTGTATGCTGCTGATAGTGCCTGCGATGCTGTTAACCATGCCGTTTATGGCATTAGTTTGCTGCTGCAGCGTGCTTTGCAATGCGCCACTGGCGCGCTCGTAGTCGGTAACTAAGCGGGTCATAGCGTTGTTGGCGGTGTCAATTGCTTGCTGCAGGGTCTTTTCTGCCAGGTTCTCTTTGCGTCTGGCGTAAATAGAGGTTAACAGGCCAGTGTCCGCGCCCAGCTCTTCGGCTTCTTTTATAGCGTTCTGGTACCACTCGTTTAAATCGTCTATCGCCAGCTGTAACGGGCTCATATCAAAGCGTGCCAGCTCATTAGCGTTACCTGCGTTGTACGCTGCGCGTTGCTCTGCCAGTTTACGTTCAGCCTCGGCGGCTTTTTCTGCTGCCTCGGTTTGCCGCTCCATGGCTTTAAAGTACTCGTCCAATCCTGGCACCAACGCCATCAGCGCGGCATACAATGCCTGGCCGGCCTCGGTCGTCAGGTCAATACCATCAATCAGCGCTTTAAAACCGTCCCGTGTTGCCGGCAGCGATACGCCTAAATCACTCATGGCCTGGGCCAGTGAACTGCTTAAATACTCAAACTGTTCCGCTTCGCTATAAAAGCTGCTGAAGTACTGCGCCGTCGCATCGCGGAATTCTTCAATACCGCCCATCAACTCAATGATTGATTGCGCAATAGCAATCTGGGTATCAGCGGCGATATCACCAAAGCGGCTAAGTTGCAGCCCCAGTGCATCCATCTGTGCGTTAAATACAGCCTGCTCCTGGGCAACGCGGATCAAGGTTTCATACAACCCTTCGCCCATTTGCTGGTATTCGCCGATCGCCGGTACCAGGTATTGCACCATCAAATCGGCCTGGGCACTAAAAATGGCTTCCAGCTCGGCTTGTATCTCGTCGCCGCTAAGGTCTTTAAAGCTTAGCGCCGGCAAGTCGATAACAAAGTTGGCCAGCAGCTTGGTGGTATCTAGCCCCAGCATATCCACGGCAGCAGTAATAGAGTTACCAATGCTGGCAAAAATGCGGCCAAACTCGGCTTCCAGGGCGTTGTCCAGGTCAGTGTATTCGGTGTTTTGTTTGGTCTTTTTGCTCAGGCCCCACAGCTTGCGCTTGGTGGTTTCTATAACGTTGTAATAGCTACCCTCAACCAGGCCAGTGGCTAATATTTCGCCCAGCTCCTGGGCATCAAAGCTAATGCCAGAGTCGAGCAGCTTTTTAGTGGTTTTGCTGATACCACCAATAATGCTGCCTGCAATGTCAGACAAAGCGCCGCCCAGTAGCTTATCAACCGCACCAATCACGCCGCCAAAAATTTGGTCTTGCAAATGCATAAAATCAATAGCACTTTGGTTGCCAAAACGCTTAACGGTGCCCAGCTCGCCGGAATAATTGTCTTCATTAAACTTGCCGTAATTGCCCACCAGGCTAACGGCCAGATTAGCAATACCCGCTGAAAGCGATTTAATATTTGCGTTAATCTCACGCAGTTCGCCGTATTGGTCTAGCTCCAGTGATTCAATACGCTCCAGCGCATTAGCGATAGATTCCGACTTCGCATCAGTATCACCAAATACAGTGCCGGTACCCTGGCCAGCCTGGCGGTCAGCCGCACTGGGCACACTTGCAGAACTGCCACCGCTAAATACACCCAGGCCCGCCATAATCGCAATCATTGCGGCACCGGCAGCAAAGTTCAGCGGAAACGGTGCACTAAATGCACTGGTAATCGCCGTTAACGCATTGGCACCGGCTTTTTGCAGTGACATGGCAATTTCTGCCACACCAAACGCCATTTCCAGCTTATGTAACGCTTCCCGCTCTTTGCTTTGCTCACCAAACATTTGGCTGGCCGCACCACTTAAGGCAGCAAACTGGCCTAGCTGGGCTTGAAAGTTCTCTTTAGTTAACGCCGCTTCTTTATTCTTAATATCAATTAGCGCTTTGGCTCGTTTTGGATCGCCCTCTTCCAGCGCTTCCACTTCCTTGCGCTTTTTCTTCAGCTCATCCAGTTTTTGGTTATAGTTGACCTGGGCAGCAGCCATGCCATCAATCTGCTGTGCCACACGGCCAAACGCTTGAGTTAATGCATCGCCAAAACTTTCGCCTGCGGATGTTAGCGCCGTCATTTCGTCCAGGGTTTTGTTAAACGCCCCCGAACTGATTTCCTCGCTGATGCTAATTTGGCTTTGCAGTTCCTGGCGTAAACGCAGTTCGGCTTCTATTGCTTCCAGTACCGCTGGATCTGTGCCTTTTAACGCCGCCAGCGCCTTTTGAATTTCATACTCTTTTTCGCCTACCTTAAGACGCTCAGCTAATAGTGCAGTTTCTTCCTGTAGGCTTTTAAGCACTTCATCTGCAGCAGTCACTTTTGCCGCATCTTCAGCAGTTTTAACAAAAAGGCGGATTGCCTCAGAGGCATTTTCAGGTAAGTCGGTGACTTCTTTAAACTGCGTTTTGAACAACTCAAGGTCAATTCCGGTTAGCGCTCGTCCATAGGTGTCAACCGCTTCAGCATTCAACTTCTGTGTGTTGTACAGCGCTAATAATGCTTTATTAAAATCACCAACCTCTTCAGCCGGTTCATCTAATGTCGGAGCAGGTACCTTAGTGGGAATACTCTTTACCGACTTCGCAGCTCTGGCAGAACCCTCAGCAACATTCGTGAACATTTCGCCATATATGGCATCAATCTGCTTCAGCTCTGCTGCCGTCTGCGATTTGATATCCTCTAAGGCAGATTTATGCTCAACAGCTGAGGTAGAGCGATAGCCGTCAAGCTTGCCATTGAGCTCATCAAAAACGCCATCTAGCCCAAGCATCCCTAATGTTTTACTACCTAACCCCGTTAGCCACTGCAGGTAATCAATAAACTTTTCTTTGGCAAAATCGAGCGGATGGGTCAGCGCATATTTGACTGACTCAGCTAAAGACTCAAAATGCCCTTTTATCCAAACCAGCACTTTGTGAATGCCCGCAGCCAAGGCAATACCTGCTTTTTCGACAACAGCAAACTCGTTACGTAAATAGCTGCCAATCTCCCAACCGATAAAAGCCGAAACTGCCACATTCGCAGCATTTGCAAAGCTAAAAAGAGATTTAGTGGTTAATGCGTTTTGTGCAGAAAATGCCGCGCTGGCTGCGGTTGCTACAGACATCGCCCCAGCCCAAACTGCTGACGCCGCAGCGGCACCATATTTGGCAGCAAGCAACGCCAGCGTTACTTTAGTCGCTAACGCTAACGTATCTAAGTAATCATCCAACTCACCCGCTTTTAAGGCATCATTAAATGAAAATACCGCCGTCGCGAGATCATTAACGATGACAGCCAATTTTTCATTGGTGTCTAACTGATCCGAAATTGCAAGTTTAGATTCCTGGATCGCTTGGTTTAAGGTGTCATAGGCGCCGCTCAGCCCTAGCGCTTCCTGCTTAGCTATACCGCCAAACTGCCCCGCCAGCTCATCCAGAATAAGTCGCTGCGCATCGGCAAGCCGGTTAGTTTCAATAAGTGACTTGATGACATTTTGCTGCGCATCAGTGAAATAAATCCCCTGGCGTCGCATTGCATTAATCCCTTCAATAGGGTTATCCAACGTCTTCGCCAGCATTTCCAAAGAACCGTTAAGCGAACCGCCAATTAAAGTAGATAAATCTGTTGCAGTTTCAATGGCCCGGCTAAATACATCACTGGCAATACTGCTATACGACAGCAGTACTTGTTGCGCATGCATTACGCCTTCAGTTGATTGAAGTGTGGCCAAGGCTAATTCGCGGGCTTGCTTGTGCAGTTCTTCAGCACTAAATCCGGCAGCTTGGCCAGTTGCATTGATTACAGCTTGCGTCCGAAGCATGTTGCGCTGCAGCTGCTCAGCTTCGTCAATAACCCCTTTAAAGAAGGAACTGGCACTAAATACACCAAAGGCTCCAGCTACCATTCCCAGCATCCCGCGCAATGAGGACATCTGGTTATTTAACGACGCGCCGCTTTTGGTCGCACTATCGAAGCCTTTTGCTGCAGACTGGCCTGCAGCGTTAGTGCTGTTTAACTTATCACTGGTATCGCCAGCGGACTGACCAATTTGCGCCAGTTCTTTCACAACGATCTGACCGCCTTCAGTGGTCAGCTTAATCGCTAACGATAAATCACTCATCGAGATTGTTTACTCTGCTGATTCCACACGGTTAAGCACTCAGCTTCCATAATTTGAATGCCATTCCAAACCAGGTCTTGCAGTTCCAACGTTAAAGCAACATAGTCTGGTACTTTGTTGGCCCTTAGCTCCACAGCCTGATAGTTAAGCCCTGTTCGTGCGCCGGCCATTCCGGCATAGTTCCACTGTGTAACGGCTTTAAAAAACAAATGGACGGTCAGCTGATTGGCAGGTTGTATGTCAGGGCTTTGGGTTCGCTCTGACAACGTTCTCTGAACAATCTCCGGCGGTGCACCGGCAGCTTCAAGCGCTTCAGCACACCGCTTAACATCCGTTGCGGACCGGCCAGTTGCCCACCAGCTCGCTACTTCCTTGAGTTTTTTGCCAGTACGTCTTTATTACGTGCGTCTTGCCAGCTTTGCTGAACGGCATCGCGGACCTCTTTACTATTCAGCAGCAATTTCACGTTGGCAGGCGTATTCGCCAGCACTTGTCCTTCTGAATCAACAAAAGGCAATTCTTCACCTGGCGCCGCTTCAAACCCAAGGAAATACTCTTCTATTTGCTTACCAGCCGACTCAATCGCCTTTAGCGAATCACCGCTTTCTTGCAGCCTGGTCAACTCAGTCAATTGCGCTTTAGCCGTCTCAACTGGCACACAACGAAATAAGCCTACAAAACGCGCTTTGGCATAAACGGTGTTGCCGTCTTTATCCAGCTCTTCTGTTGGAAGCGATACCAGTACCATTGCCTTAAACTTCTGTGCTGCTAAATCGGTGATATTGAATTTCATAATAAGTAACTCTCTTTCAGATTAGGTTGAGGGCATCCGTGCCCCTGACTCATCCCTGATGCGGCGGTTGTGTTATTAGGGTTCTATTGGATCAACGGAATATCATTTCAAAGTCGTTGTCGCGTGCTGTCGGCACCACATCCAACGTCATAACAAGATGGCTGATACCGTCTATCATGGTGGTATTCAGTTGGCGCAGTTGCAGGTTTGGGATCGCCAGTTCAAATATCTGTCCGGCGTCCGTAACATCTTCACCAATCTGATAGGCCAGCGTGCCGTAGGTACTCACCTTATTCCACCAGTTAAAATCATTGATTAACGGCTCTTCAAAAGTGATTTCAACTTGTGGCCGGCGCTGCGTGATCTGCACAGACTCATCATTAGTTACAGCGCGGTATGTCACGGTATTACCCAGCTTGAACGTCATCGAGGACATATTGATGTCCTGGCCAAACAGCTGCATCTTGGTAATGGATACCGGATCTGTCACCAGCGGATTTTCAAATTGGCTAAAATCCGCATTCTGAAAACTGGCGACTTGGGTTGGGTCAGCAAATAGGCCGATAATGCTGTTAAAGGTAAATTTAGGCAGCGCATCCGGGCCCAGTGAAATATCAACGCTGCTGCGTGCGCCTAACATTGGGTGTTTTAGCTTGCCGCGAAACACATGCACAGTGCAGCTATCATGGTTGGTCGATACCGGGGCGTAGACCACTTTCTCAGTAGCAGTGATGGTTGGCTTTAAACCACACATTTGCAGCAGTGGACCAATGGCCGGTGGCGTATCCACAGCGCCAGAGCCTGCAACATACGCCGTCATAGAGCCTGTTACACGCTTGTTGCGCTGTACCGCACCTTTACTACCACCGCGTCCGGCATCAAACTCCAGGTCTTCCTGGTCACCATCATGCAGCGTTAAATCTGCTTTAACCCGCATCGCATTCGCTGCAGCAGTCGGTGCTGCATCGGTACCGTATACCGTTTCAACTGCGGCTAATACGCAGGTATCCTGCTCATAAATACGCTCGCCCATTAGTTGGCTCCTTTGTTCGCTTTAGCCCTGGCTGCCCGGCGTGCTGCCAAATAGCCATTTTTGCTGTTATCGGTATGCACAACGTCAACCGCTTTTTTGCTGGCTGGTTGCGAGGCAACATCGGTTGTTGCCGGTACCGGTTTCTCTTTACTCATCATTGCCTCCTAACGGCTGAAACTTATGCGTAATACGGCGTAGTGCACTAACACACCGGCAAACATAGCCGGCTCATTTCGCACTAATTCAAAACCCAATCTTTCACCATCTACACAGCTCCAGCCGTTTAAACGATGGTTATTTGTAAAATCTGCCATTAATGCATCTAATTGCTCATCGAACAGCAGCTGGCTGGCGTCGCCGTCTTGCCAGCTTCTGAACAGCACCAGTTCAAAGCTCTGCCGTTGCCGGTTGCCACTACTACCACCCGCCAGCACTTTTGCCGCTGGCCGGCGTAAAAAGCCGCCCTGTAGCCGCCCTTCAAACTGGTAACAATCCGCCAGTTCCTTGGTGCGGGTGCTATAGCGCTCAAAGCTATGCAGCACACCTAAATTCAGGCTCTGCAAGCGGGCAAGCAAGGCGTTGCGCAATTCGCTCATAGTGCCGCCAGCTGTGCTTTAATGTTGGCAACTGCCCTAGCAAAACGGCGACGAATGTACGGCTCACTGGCCTTAAAGCCATCGCGGAACATAAAGCGCCCTTCAGTACCTTTTTGGCTAATCTTTCTGGCAATGGCAAAGGCCGCGCGCTGCGCCTCTTCTGCATCCAGTTTCAACACTACCTCAGCCCATTCTGCTAAGGGCTGCAGTGGCGGGAAATGCGGTTTAGTGCCAAGTTCGACTGGTACGGCATAACTTAAGCTGGTACCCACCACCGTACTCACACCACCTTCAAACACTACGGTTTGCTCGGCCTGAATACTGCGACCTAAAAAGTTCTGGGCGCCCATGGGGGTTCGCTCTACTACTTCGCGCTGCACCAGCATGGCGCTCTCTTCTGCAGCAGCGTAAAGTTCAGCCTCAAACAACTCAGGGGCTTGCTGCCACAGGGCTGCAAGCTCAGCAAAGCCTTTTGGCTCAACACTTAACTTAGCAACGCTCATTTGCGCCTCCGGCTACCCCAGGTAACAACAGTGCCGGCGCTCAACCCGCTGCCGGCAGTTATGCTGCTAACAGGTTTAACCTGGCTGTCGTAACGGCGGCGGTACTCTTTTGCCAGGCTGCGGTAAAGCTCTGCCTTGCTGGTTTGCTGGGTAACATCGGCAGCAATAGTGCTTTGCGCTTCATTGCTGTAATAAGCAGATAACTGCTCACAGCAAAGTGCTGCGGCGTATGTTGCCAAAAACTCGGCATCACCGGCCCACAGCGTTTGTTCAATACCGTCCAACGTGTGTGCCAGCGTAAAATACACATGCACATCGCCGCTGTAGCCGGCCAGCTTTAACACATCACCGGGTAATTGCCTGGCGGTGAGTTCGTCATAACCTGGTACTGAATAAACTTGCACTAGCTGGCTAAAATCAGCCTGCCAGGCGGCGGGCAGTGGCAGCAAACCGTCACTTACATTTACGACAGCATCATCCTGGCGTGGCTTGTCCTTGCTGTATCTGGCAACAGCCAGGCTTAACGCTTGCGCGTAATCATCAGCAGTTAACACCGCCACATCATCACGGGTTAACGCCTGGGTAAGTTGTGTTAATTCTGCCTGGTTCATCACGATTCCAACTTAATAAGGGCGGGCATCCCTGCCCCGTTCCATATGGGGCGCTTACGCCACTACCGACTTAACCGCACCACGGAAGTCTTTCACCACACCGCCATAAATGTGCCGGATCTTGTAAGTGATAGTGTCATTGGTGAACAAGCTGCCTACTGTTGGGTTGTCCTGGACAAACATTTCCGGCTCTTCCTGGCCATCAAGGAAGCCCACTTCAATAGACGGAATATCGTTTTTATCCGCCATCGCTACCCAGTCGTTAGGATCTGTCCAATACCAGGGCACCAATATTTTCGGTTTCTGGCTTTGGGTAAAGGTTTCGTCGTTGTTGGTATCACGGCGGAACAGGTCGTAAGCGGCCTCTTCCAAATCTGCCGGTACCATCAGCAAACGTGGTGCAATACCAAGCTGTTCGCCGGCAGCACCAAATTCAGTTTGCTTAATCATGGCTAAACGGGCTGCAGCCCAACTGGCTGTAGATAATGCAGTGGTGAGCAGGTTGGCATGATCAACATGGAAAAACGCCTTGGTGTCGTAAATCGCTGGGTTGGTGCGCAGAAAATCCAGCACAAACTTGCTAAGCGTGCGCTTGGCCGCGCGGCTCATTTTGCGGGGAATATCTAAAATTACGCCCACATCATCGTTTTTCACCATTTCCAGCGTAACGCTTTCGGTACCGCCGCGTTTTGACACCGCAAATTGGGCTTTCTCGTCAGTTGGCGAGGTAAGCGGGTTATAGTTACCGCTCTCACCCACCACCGGCAAATCGCCATAACCGCCATAGCGCACCCGCTCCTGGTTGCGGAAATCGCTAACCGGGGTTACTTTGGCCACTTCGCGCCAAATCTCATACTGGTCCGGCTGGTTGTACTCTTCAATCATGCGTTTGTGCATGGCTTCGCCCAACACATTGCCCAGGTTGCTGCTATCGAGCGCTTCAACCATGCGGCTGCGGCTACACTTGTCTAAACGGCCGGTTACCAGTTTGTCGCCGGTAATCTCGATATAACACTCTTTAAACGACTGCACCGCGCGATCTTTCGGGTCAAAAAACGCCGCCAATAGCTGTGCTGCATTAGGTGCATCGCCATAACGCGGGCCACCTTCGGGCATCATCGGTTTACCACTTTCAGTAAATTTACCAAGGTAAGTGCGTTCGGCCGTAATAGCTTCGTCAACCGCCGCTTCAGTAAAGTTTGCCTGGCCAGAGAACTGCGCCTGCAGCCGCTCTTGCGCCGGGGCGGGCAACTTACTGGCAGTAATCGCGGTTTTAGCGTAAGCACGAGCTTCAACCATTTTTAACGCCTGGTTAAGCTCATCTTTGCTAATACCGTCACCAGATTCTGGCTTAACAGCTACCGCTTCACGGTATGCTGCCAATACAGCATCTTCATTTTCTTGATCCAGACCTTTTAACAGGGCTGGGTTTTGGCGGGTAATCGCCTCAAGCATACGTTGCAGCAACGTCATATTAATGTCCTCTTGGGGTTGTTTCGCCTCAACCATGCGGATCACACGACCACCGGCACCTGGCTCAATAATTAAATCTACTGAATTCACACGCTGAATTTGTTTGGCTTCGCGCAACTTACCGGCCTGTTTTGCCGTGCCATCGCAGTCAATTGAAAAGCCGAATAGCTCGGTCATACCGCGTTCTACGGCTTCCACCATTTTGTCGCTAACATCACCGGCGGTTTTTAACAGCTCCAGCGTGGCCTGAATGGCACCAAGCTTTTTGCCACCAGCAGCTTCTACAAAGCGAGGTTTAGTAAGCTGGCCAATAAGGTTGTTAAAGGATTTACCCTGGCCTTTTAAGTGCTCGTCATCGCTTTTCACGAATACACGGGCACCATTAAACAATGGCGTAGCCTCGCGCAGCACAGCAGCGGGGTAATTGGTGTTGTTGTAGGAAATACCGGCTTCAATGACGGTAATTAAGAACTTGCTGCCCGCGGCTTTATCGACACTTTCAATAAAGATACTGTCGCTACCCCAGGCTTCAGTTAACTGGGTAACACCGGCAGGCACAAAATCGCGCACAACTTCAACCGGGTTACTAATGGTTATGCCGTTGTCTTCTGCCAGTTCATAGCTGTAACTAATGAAACGGCCGCCCTGTGCAACAACTGCTTTGTTGGCAAAAATGGATACCAGATCCACCCACTCTTTGCTTAGGTGCTTGGCTAGTGCTTCACGCACCATCATTATAATGTCGCCCAGCTCACCCGCTTTTGCTTCACGCAAAGCAACATTGCCAAGTATCCCTTGCTGGCGTTGCAGCACCCGGATAGTCATTACGCCACCTTACCAGTCAGTTTCTGGCCGTCAGTGGTAACAACGGTGACCAAACCATCACGCACAGCGAAATCCAGCACTTCGTCAGCGCTAACCTCCACTAAAGTGTCTTTGGTTTTCACGGTGCCGTCTTTTTCAAAAACGGGCTTTTTGGTTTTGGGATCGGTTACCAGCTCAATCGCTTTGCGCTTTACTGCCTTGGCAGCATCAATACGGCTAAAGGTTGGGGTATTTTCAGACATGGGGCACTCCGCTTGTTGTTTTGTGTAACGAACAAGCGAAGTGTGGCGGGTATAGCGTTTAGCTTAAATTAAAGGGTTTTAAGAAAACTCATCGTAGTCAGGGCTATCATCAATTAGCATGAAGCCACAGTCTAGGCATAAATCGGTACCGACGTTTTCAGAGTAGGTTAACCCACATGCCCATCCGCAGCTTGGACAAAACTCCTCATACTCAACATCGCCCCACTGCCAAGCCCCAATTAATTCAGGTATCGCATCTCTATCATAACCAGCAATTTCAAAAGCATCATCACTGGTCGCGATATAAGCAAAGGTTGAATTCTGTTTAAGAATATTGATTACATCACTGGGATCCAGCGCAAACCACTCTCCGATAACACGATATTCCGCATACTGCTTATGTAATGCTCTCTCTAGCCGCTTTGCTTCCAACTCAGGTAACCGGATCTCCCCCATAAGTTTCAAGTGATAGGGGCTGCCGGTCTGAAGTTGTCGAGCTCTTTTTTCAACATCCTGGCTATAACCTATCTTTATTCTTAAAGCCGAATAATCGGGATTTTCATCTTCTGCAATAAAGTAAACCGGCATTTAATCTTCAACCTCATGGCCATTCATCCATATGCGGTACCTGGCTGCAACCGCAGTTGATCACTTCCTCAAGAGGTGCAGCTGGGTCATGCGGGTACATCATCAATATACCACCAATGTTAAAGGGTTGGTCAACGGGTTGTGTCTGGCCATGTGCTGCGGCATGGCTGGAGCGAGGATCTTTGCGATTACTACGCCGCCATTTTTTCTTTAAGCCTGGTACCGCTTTTTGCGCCTGCGCCATACGCTCCTGGTTAGCGGTAGAATACAAACGGCCCAGTTCAGTCTGTACGATCGTTTTTGCGCGGCTGGCGGCATTACCCTCTAAATACTTTGCTATGGCAGCTCGGGCTTTGTAAGGGTCATTTACGCCAACCACGACTAAGCCAAGTTGCTCTTTAATTTTCTGCGCCGCAACAATGTTGATATCAGATACCCTATCAACCATAAACGACTTTATCGCCTCCAGCTGTTGCACGTTAACAGCCTGTACCCGGCCAGCAAGGTTAACCCCACCCGCGTTTAATGGCGCATCCACTAAATCTATGCCGGCCTGCCAGGCGGCGTTGGCACCATCACGCACTTTAACGGCCGCGTCGGCGCCGATGTCCAGCAAAGTGCGTTCGATGTTCTGTTGCATCTGCTGAATATGCCATACCTGGTATTCAGTGGGCAGCTGCGCTAGCTGCGTATCCAAAGCCATTAGCGCCTTTTCCAATAGCGTAATAATGTCGTCGTACAAGTGCACCTGCAACTGCTGACGGCGTTTTATCTGCGCCCGTAACTCTGCATTAAACGCTTTACGCCGTTCGCTGGGTGTCATGCGGCATCCTGCTCAATGTCGTCTGTTTTTAAACCAGGGAACGCATCACGCTTGGCCTGTTCTTTTTTCTTTTCATCAAAAGCCTTTTTAGCATTTGAAAGCTCGTCAACAGCATCAAACGCCACCCCCAACTGGCCGCTGATACTGGCCACAATTTTAAGGGCTGTTTCTTCTGTCATTAGCCCCTCGTTAATCACCATAACCAGAGCACCCACCACTTGCCCAAGGGCCGCAGCAAAGCGGCTGGTGTCTTTAGCAGTTAACTCCGGGAACTCCACGTCAGACCAATACACGTTGCCGTTAAGCTCAGGCTCGCCATGGCCATTGGCTATTTCATACTGGCGCAGCGCATAGGTGGCTATTGTTACCAGCATATTCTTAATTTTACGTTGGCGAAGCGTAAGTATTTTTAGTGTGGGCTCGCCCATACTTTCGCCGTTTGCGCGGTTTACGTCACTGCCATCGGCAAACCAGTGTGGCGACATGGTAGCCCCGGCCAGAATATGGTTTTTAAACAGCTTGCCAATTACCTCGGTATCGCCGCTATTAAGCGTTGGGCTTTGCGCCTGCCACTTTTCGCGGTCGTTATGTACATTTACCGAGTTTGGCCCGGGCGGGGTAATTTCAGCAGCACGCCGGTTAACTTCAGTCTGGTCGGCGCCGGTAAGCGTTACGTCCCATACAAAAGCTCGCAATGCCTGGGCACGCTCACCCTCACCAAATAAAAACTCGTCGTATAAATCCAGGTAATCTGCCTGGGCAGTTAAATCGCCATGACCACGGCCCTGGTTACAAAAAGCGTTAATGTTGAAGTAAAACAAATCACCGTCGCTAAACTGTGCCCGTATTGCCTGAGTGCGCTGGGTAAATACGTCCTCGGGGCCGTTTATAATAGTGCGGTAGCGCTGGTAACGGCCCTTGGCATCACGGTGGGTTACCACGCCTATAGGTTGCTCCGGGTTATCCGGGTCAAAAATCACGTCCTGCACCCTGGCCGGATCAAGGTAACCCAAGCGCACATGGCCGGTATGTTCGTTGACAAAAGCCGGGTAAAACTGCTCGCCAAACAGCGCCAGCTCACGCACCTTTTTCTCGAGCTTGTTTTCCATGTCATTGATCGGGTCTTTCCAAAACTTATCCAGCACCGCCTGGTAGTCAGGCTCGGCATTAGTTAGCTTTACCCCTTCGGCTAACAAGTACGCCACCGGCAGTTCTATCAGCCGGTTGGCAATTAAGTTACTTTGCCACAAATAAGCCGATACTTTTTGCATACGTTGGCGTTTAACCGGGCCTAAATCGCGGTTGTTGTCGCTGCTGAGCTTTGTCCAGCCGCTGGTATCATCGGCAATATTGGCACCGGCTGCTTCCACCAGGCGCACAGGCTCCTGCTCAGGGGTGTTTTCACTTTTAAACCACGTATCCCAAAAAGCCACGGTGGCCTCCTTAATCAAATCAGACGTAAAGCATTTACGTTTTGTCAGGCGCGTTTAGCACGCCCTTAGTTAAACCTACCCACACAAATTCCTGTACGCCCGCTTAAAATCGCTTACAGCGCGTTTTAGCTAGCCCGGCGGAACAGCCCGCCAGCGGTTTGCCGATAGCGTAGTTTTTCGGGTTTAAAGGTTTCGCGGATAGGTTTCGGCGGTACCTGGGCGCCAGCTGCGGGTTCGCCCTCTTCATTTGCAGCAGCCCATACCAATACACCCGAAACGGCGGTGTCACCATGACGCTGTTTACCGTCGGAGCCCTTGTCGTGCTTGTCGTCCATTTTCGGCTGACCTTTTATCAAGATCACCCGCCGATGATCGGCAACAATGTCCTCAGACTTAGGCAGTGAGATATATCGGGACTCCAGCGCAGCTTTGTATTTAGGGAAGTGTTCGTTGTACCAAGGCAACGACAGCATTACGCACTCAACGCGGTGTGAGCCATATCGTTGTAACGCAGCCTCAGCATGTGACTGGCCGTTACCGCGCGAGTCAAATTTGGCATGAAAAAACAGCGGCACACTGTCCAGAATGTAAAACAGGATCAACTGCTGACAATCAAACGGAATATTGCGCAACTCAAGAATAAACGGGGTGCGCCAATCGAACGGGCCATGTTGCTGTAGCAACCACATTACCGACAAGTCACCAGAGCGACCAAAGTCCTGCCCAAATACGGTTCTAAGCCCAGGCATATTATCAATCAGCGGTTTTAGGTTATCGTCACACCACTGCTTAATATCTTCCAGCCGGTTATTCTGCTCCACAAAGCCATCAGAACGCTCAATACGTAGCACAGGAATACCATCGGCCTGGCAACGTTCAACCAGAATACGGCTGATATAGGCGCCACCGCCTGCAGACGGTATTACGTCCAGCTCTTCAGCCGCGTTATCACCATAAAACGCATACATCTCATCAGCCCAGGCATCTTCAGCTTCCTGCGTCCACGGCTTGCCTGCTTGCTGACAAATACGTTTGTACAGCCCCTGGCGCAGCGCGTCTCTAAAGGTAACCCGGTGTACTGAGTACGGTTTTTTACCTGCCCTACATTCTTTAATAAGGATATTAAACGGGTTATCTTCTCCGTTGTGGGTGCTGATAATCCGTACTTTCCCGCCCCAGATCAGCAGGGCCATAGCGGCTTTAATCAGCCCTTCCAAATCGTCATGGAACGCCGCCTCATCAATAATGACGCAGCCTTGTTTACCCCGTAGGTTACTGGGCCGGGAGCTAAGCGCCGTTACCCTAAAACCACTGGCGAAGTAAACCACATAGGTAAGAATGTCTTTGTTTTCATCCACCAGGATTTCTTCTGTGGCGTCGCCACAGGCCACGTTGTAGGCTTTTGCCCAAGCGGCAACATCACGGATAAACTCCTTGGCCATGTCCTTGTTGTAGCCGATATACCAAACATCCATGCCGCCAGCCGCTTTTTCCGCACAGGCTATAAGCGCGGCATCTGCCGCCTCACCCCAGCTCATGCCTATACGGCGGCTTTTTTCGCTGATTTTTACCGGCGCAGGGTCGTAAATCCAATCGCCCTGGTATGGCAATAGCAGCGCGGCGCTTACGCCCGCTGCGACGGGTGTTTTTTCTGTTTGGATCACAGCCTGGCTCCGGCAATAGCGGCGCGGATAAGCTCAACATTACCGCTACCCACACCGGCTTTCTTGGCGGCAGTAACAGCTGCTTCTGCCGCTGCAGCTTTGGCTTTCATCATAGTGCGCTCTTCAATTTGTTTTTCCAGCACTGCGCTAAAGTTTGCAGTGCGCTGCAAGCGCTGAATACTCAGTACTAAATCGCCCAGGGTTTCAGGATCAATGGGGCTGTCTTCTGTGGCTGCAGCCATGGCATGGGCAGTAGTTTTAAACATGGCGCTCATTAGCATCGACTGCAGTAGCACACCTTGTTCGCCAAGGTTCTCAAGGTTGAGTTGGTTTGCCAGCCCTTTGGCATACTCCTGGCTGCGGCGCATATCGGCCGCCACTTCTTCCATCTTTTTCGCTTCACGCCATACCAGATTTTTAGATATGCGCTCAACCTCGGTATCACCGCTGTACTGCTCCAGCTCGGCATTTACCATGTCAGCTATTTGCTGGCTTGTATAACGCTTGCTGTCAATCAGCTGGTGAAATAGCTGCCTAATATCATCAGGCAGCAAGTCAATTTTTGTGCCCTTTGTCATATCAAGCTCCTGGCCCTGGCCGCTTTACGCCATCTACCCGCGCTTTGCCGGTAGCAACGTCTACACCGCGCTCGGTAATAATGGCCACCAAAGTGCGTTCACCAATTTTCTGCACAGTTACCAGCCCCTGCTCTTCCAGCCAACGCATATGCGTGCGCACGGCATCGCGGCTAATGTTGTGGCCAAAGGTATACAGCACATCGTTTAGAATTGAGTCGTTGGCGCTATAACCTTGGATCTCATTCAGGCTGCGCAAAATGACCAACCGCTGATCAGCTTCAAAAATTGCTCGCATCAATCGCTACTCCTGCGGTTTAATTTGGCTTCCAGCATCAGTGACAACGGACGCTCGATGCGGGTTATAGTTTCTTCCAGGTGTTTACACTGCGCCTCCACTCTCGCTAGCTGTAGCTGCGTTTGCGCTAACAAATCTCGGTTAGGCAAGTTATCTATTAATGCTTCCTGTTTTTCCATGCGCAGCTTGATTTCATTCAGCTCACGGTCTTTGGCATAGGTTTGCTCTATGGTTTGCACCCGGTTATTTAGCGGCGTTAACTGCTCTTGGCTAACAAAACTGCGGCGCATTAACACGCCACCTATCGCCATAGCACCCATAAAAATAAAGCTCAGCACTGGCCACCACTCTAAAAACCAGCTCTTAGGTTCCATTGGCGTCTCTCCGTTGTTCGTTTTCTAAGTAATCGATAAGTCCGTTCAGCTGGGCTTCTATGGCCAAGCACCGCGCACCATAACCGGCAACGTGTTGCAGGATGTCGGCTTGCGCAACGCCGCTGGGTCGCAGCTTGTCGTTTTCGGTTGTAGTGGTTGGGGCGGTGTTGGTCGCACTATCAGTTCGCTGGGTATCACCAGTGGCAGAACTGGCGGGCATGGTGTCACCACCAACTGCTGTGGTTGCTCCGATGGCATTGTTGTACAGCCCAACAAAACCAGTGGTAAAGATGCAAGCAGGCAAAAGCTCAGGCTGGGCAGCCGGCCCAGCACGGTAATGCGTCGTGACATAGTCAATTTCCTTTTCAAGGTTGGCCGCGCGTTGCGCCAAGGCATGTTTTTCAGCACGTATGGCGGCATTCGCGTTATTGGCGGTAGTTAACTTGCGGGTAAATTCGGCTTCAAGCTGGCGTTGCTGCTTTGCCAGGGCGACATTTAGCGCAGTTACTTGCTTCGCTTCAGCTGCAGCAAAACCGGCCTGATAGCTGGCGGTTTTCATGGCATCAAGCTGTGCCAACGAAATGTTTACGCCGGCATATGCCACCAGTATTATGGCCAACCCACCCAGAATATAGGGTGCAAATTGCTTAAAAGGCATAACACGCCCCTGGGCCCCAGCCGGCTTTTACATACATTGGCTGCCAGCGTTTTAAAATCACATTAACGTAGTGGCGGTTCTCAGTAATGCTGGCCGGTGAGCGACCAGCATTAAACGGTTCAACAGACGTGTACACCAGCCCATCAGCCCCCGAAGCTGACGCCAGCGCCTGGTCACGTTGCACCCAACCAAGGCCACCGTTATACGCAGATAACGTAAAGGCCAACCTGTTACAGCCGTCTGCTGCCGTAATACGTTTATATAACCAGGCGTTGTACATTACCTGGGCCCGCATCGCCCAGGCAGGGTTGTAAGGCTGTGCAACAGTTAAATCGCGCGGGTTAATACTGGCAAACCATTCGCTGGTTGCCGGCATAAACTGCGCCAAGCCCTCGGCCCCAACGGGCGACCTGGCTCCGACATGCCAGCGGCTTTCCTGGTGAATTTGTGCGGCGAACGTAGCCACTGGGGCATCTAACCCCCAATACGCATGAGCAGTTCGGGTTAAGGTGCGCTGGTGGGCTTTGGCGGCCTCAGGTACTGCTGCACAGGCATGGCGCGTTGAAAGCAATACGACTACCCAAAAAAACAAAAATACTGCTATCAACCAGACAAAAATAAAAAGTGGTAATGGCGTACGCGATTTAAACATTGCTATAACCCTAGCGTTAAGCCAAGCACACAGGCAAGTACAATCAGCGCCCGGCGCAGCATGGCTAAGCCACGGGGAACAAGGTCTTCACCGGTTTCTGCGTAAGTATGCGGCCTGTCATACGGATACAACGCCCGGTCAAGCCAGTAACCCAGCACAGCGGCCAGCGACACCAACGCCACTTTGTACAACACCAGCGGCATCTGATGCGGACTAAAAAACGCAATGGCGGCAATAAGCGCCAGCGACAGGATAATCCAGGTAAATAAACGGGGTAATTGAAGTGTTGGCATAAGCACCTAGCTGCAGTAATAAGTTACTCGCAGCTTAGGTGTTGTGGGAGTTGCGCTAAATTAAAGGGTTTTAGGAAAAATTAGTGGTTTAAACCCAGATCACTGTAAATCATATCTAAGGCATCGTGAGAACCTGCAAACGGCCACTTATCAAAAACTTCATGCGGTGAACGGCTTACTAACCAATAAGCCAGAATTGTTATCGGCTGAGCCCAAAATGGATCTGAGACTGCTCTCTCCTTTATTCTACTTGCTATGTAGCTCTTTCTGGTTAGTAAATCATTTATTTCTAAAAGGGTATCCTGCCCCTGCAGCTCTTCGTCAAACTCATCAAGTATGATCATGTTAAGCTTCTGATCTTTAATCTTAGATGGCGAAATTTTTGCATCATAAAGCTCGGATAACTGCTCAAGCAGTTCTCCCCGCTCTCTATTCTCTTCAGCTAAAATTTCCATGGTCTCACAAAATAGATGGTCAGCAGTATCAATAAGCGCAGCACTGCTGGCAATATATCGCCGTGCTTTAACAGGGGCCGGCCACGTACTTTTGTAAATACTATCATGAGCTACCTCGGCATAAGCATGCTGCATCAACGTCCTAATTTGCAACTCACAGCATAGTCCTTCTGGAACACTCACTCCATCTATTATAACGCCGGCTTTAGCACGAAGCTCATAATGTAATGACTGATAATCGAATTTTTCTGGGCTTTGAGCGACCTCCTCTTCAGGATCTCGCGCTAGTTGAACATCCCAGTGACCGTTGCTAGATAGTAAACTGGCAACAACTTTTAAATCTTTGGACAAAAGCACAACAATTCTGGCCCCAACCAAATCTGTCATTTCTGCAATAGGGTCTTTGTAACCTTTACGGGCAATTTTCCCTATTGCAGAGCTCACATCCTTTACCCGGCACGAAGACATCTGTGTCTTAACGCCTGCATGCGACGCCAAATTAAGCATCGAACTGACTACAAAACCTCCCCATACCTCCAATACCGAAGCATTGTCACTCAGCCATGTATTGAAAGCCGTTAACATAGTCATTCCCGTGTTTGTACCCCACCTTTAATTTGAACCGTTGTATAGCCATCGCTCTGCTGACCTATGATTACTAACTCATTCAAACTGGCATCAGCAGGAGCCTGAATTTTTACTCCACTGCTAAACATAAAATTACGTGGACGCCTTAGCTTTGCTTTTATGTACTCAACATCCTTAACAACAGCACTGTCAGGTACTCCTTTTTCTAGCATTGTTTTTATGTAGTCAGCTCTATGCTCTGGTTCGAAATGTGTATCTGCAAACTCTTTTAGTTGAATAGTAGCATTTTGGCTTCTCAGTTCTGACCTGAGAGCTTCTCGCAAATCATACTTGTCCCCGTCATCAATCGGCATTGCATCGATATACAACTTTGTTTCTTCGTAAAATAGTCTCGTCTGAAACTTAGATGATCCGGTTATACTCATACCTAAAAAAGTATCATAGAAATATGCCGCTGCAGGTTTAGTTTCAGTTGCAGTAAGTAGATGGTCAAATAAAAAAGCTCTGTAATTTGCTGGCAGGAATCCTCCACCATCGACCGGCTTTTGATATTGGTTCTCGATCAGAATGCCGATTTTGTACAATCTTTGAGTCTGTGACAGAAGCATTTTCTTTATTAGTTTTAGGGTGATTTTTCCGTTAACTTCTTCAACATCAAACCCCTTGTCCGTTTCTGCTTTAAGCGCTGCTAAAAATGGCTGTTGTGATTCCCCGACTTTACCGTTAAAGATGATTAGCACCCCGCCAGGCCACTTTGGATTAGTTTGCGCATCTGCCAGGCTTTTAGCTATCTCTTTTGAGAAGTGTTTGAAGTCATCGTCTGATGCGTGAATACTTGCAGCCGCTCTTTGCATAAACGAATTTGTGTCGCTTTTAACAACTTGCACTTCCAAACCATGGGAGGAGCTGCCAAGTGCAGCCGTAACTCTTAACTGAATAAGATCTTTTGCATCGCCTGATAATGGAATTAGTTCATTTGTCAGGTTAGGTGGTACCAACGCTTTATCTTTGCCTCTTGCGAAAATTGTGTGGGCTATAAGGCGTTCTATAGTTAGCCCTTCAAATTTATACTGGTCCATTAAGAACTCCTATTTTCTTTTCGTCAGCTTATGCAAGTTATCGTTAATTGTTGAGACGGCCAGCGCGAACGCTAAAACCAAGAAGCTACTAACACCAATCCCGACACCGACAGCCACCGCGCCTTCCTTCGCTAAAAAAATGCCACCACCAATACTTAGCAAGCTATATACCCAGGCGACAACACGCAGAAAATCTGAAGAGCCTGGCGTTGCCTCCGAGCTATGGCTTGATGGAGCAACGCCGCGTAATGCGTTTTGCAATAACTCCATTAACTTTTGCAGGTGTTGTTGTGTAGCAACTTCATTTTTTACAAGGTAGCGAACTTCGTTACATGTCAGACCAAAGTGCTCGTCGCTCACGACAGATAGCTCGCATTTTGTCAGTCTGATATTCACTGTTCCGTTAGTAAGCTGGTCATCAACTAGCACGTAAGTATTGCTACCAGGCAAAATGTCACTGTCTATTTCAATCTGCAACCCCTGCCAAACTCTACCTTCCTCTTGCAATTTGGAGAGGTCTTTATAGCCAATTTCATATTCAGAGCATTGCGTAATAACATTGCCATCAAAATCGAGGAAACGGACTTCTTTTTCTGAAATGCCCCACTGCAACTCATATTGCCAGGGATAAAGAACCTTGCCTTTTGACCTGTTAACTAACAACCCACCACTAATGATCCAGCTCATAAACTACTACTCCACATCAGCCAAAACGCGCAGATTGCGCATCTGTTGAACGGCGTGCCGCATCATGAACATAGCTGTTATCCACAATGCTAAAAATATCGCCATAAACACCACCCCATCATGCGCGGCGGTATAAAAGTCTCGAATGTATATCAGTACCATCAGCACTGAGAATTCAATAACTAACGTCAGTTTTAAAAATATAAGCAGCTTTATCCAATTCGCCCGGTCTGCTGCGTTATAGGGGGCTTCTAGAATTTTGCTCATCACATAGTAACTGGCACCTCCCAGCGTCACGACCAGAGTGAACATAACAAAGGACACAAACAAATCATCCAAACCAATAAGATAAAGCGATTGCCCTGGACTAGATGGCCAGGTAGACACATAAGCAAAAAACCAGAGAAAAAAACAGGAGGCAAGTGCCCAGATTGATGCTGCGGCATATTTAATCATAAGAGTTCCTTTCTTATAGTACAGCTTCGACCATGCCAAGCTTATTGGTTATTTTCAATACAAAAATGCCAATAAAGTACAATATTTAAGCAGAAACACTGAAATATCATCTTTTTGTCAGAAAAAAACAAATAGTCTCAAGTAGTCGGGATCTGGCATTGGTGTATGTTGTGATAGAGTTTTGGTGTTCCAAATACAGGAGAGAGCAATGAGCATTGAAAGTATCGGCGGGAATGTTTACCAGCCACAAACTCAGCAAAGTGCCACCTCAACACAATTGGGTAACGGCAATGGTAATGGGCCGCCGGCTATTACGCCAGCAAGTCCTTCCGACACAGTATCAATATCTGCAGAAGCAGCCGCACTACTGGAGGCTGAAGAAGGCGCGCCTATACAACCGCTTGGCAGTGGAAATGGGAATGATCCACCGGCCCAAACAATGGGTAGCGGCAGCGGTAACGATTTTCCGGTAAAGACCTAGTTCATTCTGAGATGATGTAATGGAATACTCGAAGTTCCTGTATGAATTTAATAACCACATTGGGTTAGCGTATTTTATCGCTGTACTTGTGGTTTATGGCATAAAGCTTGGTACCAGATCGTATTATATAGCCGCTGTTGTGACCATCATCGTCAATTTGGTAATGATGGTTATAGAGCCCAAACTGGTTGCTTTAGTAGAAAATCACCCGCTGCTCGTTAAGCATGCGTGGTACCCGACCTGGGCTATATGTAACATTTTAAGCGCTATTACCATATACAAGATCCATTCTCATGAGCGTATCAAGATAGACTTTGTAGCAATGAGCTGCTTGTTGAGTATGGTTGCTATGTGTATTGTGCAAAGCCTGCGATATATGGATATGGTAGTGTTTGAATTTAACCTGATGGGCTCTGCTTTTAGAGTAATCGTAAATACTGTAAACGTTGGTTATTTAGCATTTTTAATGACCCCGCTGTTTTCTGCAGTAAAAGAGAAAATACGAAAGGCTATAGTATGATAACAACACTTATCGTAGCAGCCTTAATAGCTGTTTGTTTGAGTGGCTTATGGGTTTTGAGCAAGGCCCGTAGCCACAACCAACTTTCACTGCCGCCGGCGTTAAACATTGAGGCCAGCTTCGGTGAAAAGGTTAAGGCACTTGCCGCCTGGCGAGATGAAATTGATGCCATGGCTCCCAGCTACGAAAAAATGCAGGCCAAGGAACTGTGGCTCAAAGAGCTGGATGCACTGCTAACTAACGCGTCGCCCTATCAGCATCAAGAACTAAACAATATTATTCAATTTAAGCGTTAACCTATTTTTTTATCGCGCTCTTCTGCCGGTCTTGCACTGTTTTTCGCTCCAGAAACTTTGGCTAGATTTCTCATATACAAACTCAATAGAAATTCATAAGTTTGCCTGCTGTCGATCTCAATAGCTCCAAGTGACTTAGCATCGGATAACCATTCGTGCATTGCATCTTCAACTTCTTTTTTTGAGTAGTAGCTATCTGGCTGCGGCTCTCTCTCACCAGTAACAACATAGTTAATGTTAAAACCTAGCAACGCACATTGAGCAAGCTTATCGCTCGGAATCGGTGCGTCATCATTCTCCCAGCGGGATATTGTTCTACGTGTAACGTCTATTTTCTCAGCTAAATCTGCCTGCTGTATTGCTAAACGCTCACGCTCCTCCCTGAAACGAGACATATTTTTCTCATTAAATGTTGATTATGAGAAATATATGTCCCATAATCGTTCTGCACTAACACCAAAGCAGCGTTGCACCGCTGCTTAACCATACCTAACTATAAACAGAGGTTATCTTATGGAAGCCGAAGCCATTAAACAAGCCTTACACGACAAGGGTTTTACCTTTGCCATGATTGGTGAGGCATTAAGCATCAACTCCAATGTAGTAAGCGGTGTTTGTTACCGCCGTACCACGTCTAAACAAGTTGCCGAAGCCGTAGCCAAAGCGCTTGGCAAACCTGTTACCGATGTATTCCCCGACGTTGAAAGCTACCAGCGTGCCCGCTTACCCCGTGGGCGTGACCGGGCAGCCAAACAAGCCGAACTATTGCAATTACTGGCGTCGTAAGGCGCAAACAGCCATTGCATTAGCGCGTCGTTTAATTTCAGGGAACTGCACGGAGCAGGTTTATGTTCAGCACAATAACGAACCCAGTTAAGAAGCTGCCCCAGGGCTGCGTCTTCAGCATAAAGCAACACCCCAACCCACCAGCTGCGGCTGCCGGGGCTAAGCAACAACAAGGCGTCAACCAAAGCGCGTACCTGGCCAATATCAACTTTCTCGGTTGGCCGCCATTCTGTTACACCGGCTACACCCAGCCAGCAGAGCAATTGTTCAGTTACTTCCAAACGGTACGCGTCTGGTTGGATAGTCGTAATTTTATCTCGTTGCATAGTGATCATTGCCTCGCTTTTGATGGAACCAGTGTGGGCGGCAGAGCCATTCCAGTCCACCAGATCTTTTGGAAGAACTTCAGCTGGGGGGCATTCTAATGAGCCGCAGAAATTGGAATAACCTGGTTGCCCGCTCGCTTACCGAAAGCCTGCAGCTATGCAAAGAGTTTGCTATGGCCAATAAGCAAATGAGTGTACCGCGCATTGCCGACCGTATTGGCACCTCGCCAGACATGCTTTACAAGCACCTGGGCGCGGCCAGCATGCCAGCAGTAATGCTTATACCGTACATGGAAGCCACGCACCGTATTTACCCACTGCAGTACATGGCCCACAGCCTGAACCATTTACTGGTACCCATGCCACGCGGCCGTAAAGCAGCACACAGAACGCTGATTCAGTTAAGCCAGTTTTGTAATGCCGTTATGGGCCAGTTACTAGCGCTGCAAAGCGGCGAATGCCAACCGCAAGACGTTACCGACCAGCTAACCCTGCTAATGGAGAACCTGGCCTACCACCGGCTAGAGGCACAAAAGCATGACCAACCCGAACTGGATCTATTCCCGGAGCGCGCCGATGTCTGACAAACCACAAACGGATCAATACGGCTTCCCGCTGAATACCTCGGTTATTGGCCAGCAGCCAGGTATAGAAATAAGCCCGCAAATGGCCGCATTGTTTCAGCAGTTACAGCCTATTCCACCACATGAGCAACGCGGCCTATGGGCACAGGAACAGGCGCAACGGCTTGGAGTATCGGTTGACACCATCTACCGCGTTTTAGCGGTGCACGGTGTAAAAGCCGCGCGCCAAACTGTTAAAAGACTTTGCATCCTTGATGTTGATTCACTCGACCCCGAACAAATGCGCCGGATAATCAAGCACGTTATACGGGAACAACGCCTGCAACAGAAACACAGCCTGATCAAGCCCGATAGCCTGCCGTTTGGCGACCTGGCCATTGACGATCCAAACAACGCGCCACGCCCTGCGCCGTCTGCTGGGGTTAGCTGGGAGACCGAGACAGGCCGAGAGCGTGCTTCTGGCGTCACTAGTCTCCATCAGCCACAGGGCGGCACTTTCCATATCGGTGATGCCCGCTTCACCGTGCAGGTAGTAGAGCCATGCTCTGTCCGGCCCCTCAGCGTAGGTGCCAATGCCGCTTTCGAGATCAGCATCAAGTTGCAAATCAATCCGGCAATCGGAGAGTGTCAGGAGAGCATCCATGAATAGCCTCAGTGTTGTTTTGAATGGAATTCTCAACAGCTTATCAGCAGCAGCCGGTATAGCCAACACCGCGCCACAGGAGCAAAAAAATGTCTGACACCAAATACCTTTCAAACCAAATCTGCCGCGTACTGCGCCTGCAAAAGGTACTGGCCGGCCATGAAAACACCGGTTTAACCATTAGCGAAATTGCCAACAAGATGGATACCACGGCCAGCCAGGTACTGCGCGATTTAGCCAACCTGCAAAATGAAGGTTTTGCCGAGCGCTGCCCCTGGGACGACAACCGCTGGCGGTTGGGTATAGCACTGGCACAGATCAGCAACAAGGTGCGCATAAATCTGGATCAGGCCCAGCTGCAACTGCAGCAAGACATAACTAACTACAGCAAGGTGTTTTAAGGGGCCGCCATGAACTACGAAGCAGAAGAAGCAATGGCAGAAGCTGATGCGGAATTACTCGCAGAAGAAGTGACCATTAAACAAACCAAAGCAGAACAGCGCTGGCAGAACAACCAGGCAAACAAAACACAGGTGCAGCCAATGAGCAGTAATAACCAAGATACCGCGCTAAGCCATGAGCAGCAGAAAGCCGTGATCCAAACCAAAGAAGTGGTAGCATCACTTGACGAAGTAATGCGAGAGATCGGACGAATTGAAGCCTTCGATTTCATGCAGAAACTTGCTAGCGTCAGCAGTTTAAAGCTACTTCTGAAAATAAAGGAAACTAAAGGATTCAAGGGTTTAACCTATAAGGATCAGAGCGGGGATCTGCTAACCGTCAGCAGTTGGGAGGAGTTCTGCGTCAATAAATTACATACTCCCCGCGCTACTATTGATGAGCGGTTACTTAATTTAAACCAACTTGGCGAAGAGTTTTTTGAAGCCAGCCAGAAGATTGGCCTGGGCTACCGTGAATTGCGCAAACTGCGGCAGTTACCGGCCGATCAGCAACAGCTGGTTATTGAAAACGAAGCGGTTGAACTGGGCGATAAAGACGCGCTGCGCGAGTTGATAGACGATTTAAACGCCAAACACCTGCAGGAACTAAAGGCAGCCAAAGGCGAAAAAGCCGAGCTGGAACAGCAGTTAAAAATAGCCCGCCAAATGCGCGACGAAGCCCAAAGCGAAGCCAATAAACACAAAGAAGAACTGGCCAGCCGCAAGTTTAACCCCGACAGCTGGAAGCGTGATGTAAGCCAGGTGGTTACCGATATCGCCACGCTGGAAGGCACCATTTTACAAGCCCTAAATAAACTAGCCACCTTGCGCAACAAAATTGCGGAAAGCGACACCGACGACGTGTTTGCCAAAGACCCAGCCACCTACCACGCCGCCATGGAATATATGTGCGGGGTTATGTATCACACCAGCCGCTGCCTGGCAGAAGACACCGCACTGTTTTGGCAAGACAGCGATTTAATGTTTGCCGCTTACACCGACAAAGCACGCCCCGCACTGGCCGTGCTGGAACAACTGGCCGCCGACGCCAGACAAGGTAGCGAGGAGTAAGCCATGTTGGAACTAAATGCCGAGGCCGCAAATACAGAGCTACTGGTTCGTTATGCTCAGCGTTTAGAGCAGGCCAAACATGGTGAAAAAGGCGCTATTTTGGCCGAGGTAGAAAGCTTTTTAGGCTGGAAAACCGATAAGTTTTACCGCGAGTTGAAAAAAATTGGCTGGAGCAGTGGCAATAAACGCCGCTGTGACGCCGGCAGCACCAGCCTGGCGGATGAGGTTATTGAAAAAGTAGCGGCGCTGTCTGCTATTGGTAACCGTGCCAATGGCAAACAAATTGCCAAAATACCCACTATTCGCAGTGTGCTTAGCCAAAGTGGCGTTAACTTTAACGTTAGCAACAGCCAGCTGCGGGCGGTATTAAAAGACCGTGGCGCCACAGCTAAGCAACTGGCAGCACCTACTGCACCAGTGGGGCTGGCTAGCCTTTACCCAAACCATGTACACCAGACTGACCCGTCACTGTGTTTACTGTACTACCCGCCCGGCGGCAAAGGCCAGATGCAGCGCTACCGTAACGACGACGACTTTTACAAAAACAAACCGCAGAACTTTGAAAAGCACCCCAACCTGCGGGTATGGCGCTATGTACTAACCGACCACGCCAGCGGTGCTATACGGTTTCGGTACTTTGAAGCTGCCGGCGAAAGCACCAAAACCCTGTACGAGTTTTTACTGTGGGCATGGGGGCTGCACAACGACCCTAACTGCCCTATGCGCGGCCTGCCTGAATATTTAATGATGGATAAAGGCAGCGCCAATACCAGCACCCCCATTAAGCGCGCGCTGCGCCAACTGGGTGTAGAGGTATTAGACCATGCCGCCAAGAATGCCCGGGCAAAAGGCCAGGTAGAAAACGCCAACAATCTGGTAGAGCTGTTATTTGAAAGCCGCCTGCTGCTTGAGCCTGTAACCAGCACTGAAGAGCTAAACCAGCGTGCTGAGGCATTTCAAAACGCTTATAACGCTAACCAGCTGCCGGAATATGATGCCAAACATCGCCGCCATAAAATGGCGCGCTATGAATGCTGGCTAAAGATAAAGCAGCACCAGAACAAGCTACGCGAACTGCCACCCATTGAAGTATGCCAGTGGTTGCTAACCGCTAAACCGGAAACACGCAAAGTTACCGGTATGAAGATTACCGCAGTACACCCGCGCACTAAGCAGCGCCACAGTTACGACTTGACCGGGTTAGTGGGCATTTATGATGGCCTGGAAGTGCTGATCACCCCCATGGTGCTTAGCGACAGCGCTGAAATGCTGGTGTATTGCACCTTTAAAGGTGAGCAGCAGGTACATCAGGTGCAGCCACTTAACCAGAATGAGTACGGCTTTTTTGAAACAGATGCCGTTATTGCGCAAGAGTATAAACAAAAACCTGACACCCACGTTGATGCCGTGCGCAAGCAGGCTCTGCGTACTGCCTACCCCAACATGACAGACGAGGAAATTAAAAAAGCCAAACAGAAAAAAGCAGTACCGATGAATGGCGAACTGGACGCACTTAGCCACCTAATGCACCTGTACACGCCAAGCTATATGCCAGTTGCTGGTGAGCAGGTAAAAACTGATTTTACTGTATCTGCCACAACTAAAACCTTAAGCGGCATAGCCCTTAAAGCCGCTGTACTGGCACAGCTAAACCGTGTGCTAACCCCTGAAGAAAGCGCCTGGCTAAACCAAGCCGGAATCATTAACGAAACAGACCTGACCGCAACGCTGGAACGCATGAGCCGCGAGCTTATTGTGCGCCCTGCGCTGCGCGCGGTTTAAGGAGGCAAACCAATGGCAAAAACCAACGAGCATAAGCAGGTTGTTATAGAGCGTGACTGGAAGATCCGCTTTGGCCGCATGCTCGCTAACAAGGGCTTAAGCCAGGCGCTGGTGGTGGACTGGATACGTGATCACTGCAATGTGCAGATCAGTACCGCCACACTAAACCTGATTATAAAACACAGCCAGTGGCCAAAGAAAAAGCAGGAAGACATACACAACGCCCTGCAGCGCTTTGCGGTTGAAAACGGCCTGGTGTCGGCCACACAGGCGCACCTGATTTTTCTGGATGACCCCAGCGAAAAAGCCATTACTGCAGGTGCGCAGTGGCGGGCGCTGTTTAAAGCCAGAGATTACCAGGAGCAATTTGAAGAAGACCTTAACGGACGTGTTTTAACCCAATTACCGGAGCCAGAAATGCTAACCCAACAAACTAAAAAATTCTTCGGGCTGTTTAATGACCCGTTTGAAAACGAAATTTACGGCATGGATCAGGTGTACCTGAGCCAAAGCCACCGCTACGCAGTTGAACACATGCTACAGGCCGCACGCATGGGCAGCATGCTGTGTATTTATGCCGAGTGCGGTGCAGGTAAAACGACAATACGCCGCGTGTTTAACGAGAAAGTTAACGCAGAATATCCTGAGGTTCGCATTATTGAACCGGCCCGCATAGACCGGCGTGAAATTGGTGCCAACACCATATCTGAAGCCATTATGCGCGAGCTACAGATAACCAAACGGCCACGCAGCTCAGAAGACCGCGACGCCATTATCCGCAAGGTACTTACCGACAGCTACAAAGCGGGCAACCGCCATGTGCTGGTGGTAGATGAGGCACATGATTTACCCGACGAAGTAATAAAGCAGCTAAAGCGTATTTGGGAGCTGGCAGACGGCTTTACCAAGTTTATTGGCATTATCCTGATTGGCCAAAACGAGATGGAGAAGAAGCTTAAAAACCACTTCATCCGTGAATTTACTTACCGCGCCACCCAACTGGTTATAGAGCCGCTGGGCAATGAGCTGCGCGACTATGTAGCGCTAAAGCTGAAGTCTGCCCATAAAAACCCGGCAGAACTGCTAACCGACGATGCCTACACCGCTATGCAAACGCTGTTAACCGGTACCCGTCGCTTTGGCGCCAACACTGGCCGCGCGGATGAAATGGTGGATATGAGCTACCCGCTTAACGTTAACACGTTGATGAAAAACGCGCTGAATTTAGCCGCCAGCCTGGGTGAAGCCAAAATTAGCGGCGAACTGGTTATGCAGATTAGGAGGGGCGCATGAACTTGCTGAAATTTGCAGATTTACGCGCTGCGGTGGTGTGCCTGCCAAGCGACAAGTTTGCCCTGGTAGCCACCGTAGCGGCTGACACCGCCATTAGAGTGGCTGGCCTACCTGATGGTGTATTTCCAAATACGGATGACACAGCCCTTATTTGGGACGCATGGCTTTTAAACGGCATGCGGCCTTTGACTGAAACAGAAGTAACCAACTTACTCACCGAGGTAGCAGCATGAAAACAGAACACGATACTCCACCAGGCTGGAAGATGGATGGCGAAGGCCGGCTGGTAAAAGAAGCAAATATTAGCGAGCAGCATTTGGAGGAAGATGCGCTGGTTAACCAGTTTATGGCGCAGGCCACTGCGGTGCATGCCGCCATGCAACAACTGAAAACTGCGCTAACACAAACTTCTGATGCCTTTATCGCGAAGTTGGTAAAGGAATATGGCGTTAAACGGCTGGAAAAAATTAAAGGTAACGTGGACTTTTTCAGCTTTAACCGCCAATACCGCATTAGCCGCCGGGTGCAGGACACCATTAAGGTAAATGCCCGCATTGAAGCCGCCCGCCAGCTGTTTGACCAATACATTAACGTGGTAACGCAAGACCTGGCAGACGATGGCGTGAAGGTGTTGATTAACCGGGCATTTAAACCTGCAAAGACCAATGAATTCAGCGTAAGCAAGCTGGTGCAGTTGCTGAATGTGGAAATTAACCACCCACTGTTTCGCCAGGCAGTAGAGGCGCTACGTGACGCGCTGGAAACCGACACCAGCTGTGTTTATTACAACTTTTACCAGCGCAACCCGCAAGGCGTGTACGAGCTGTTAAGCCTGCGCTTTAGTGACGTACCAGCGCTACCGGCATTGCCGGTACCAGAGCAGGCAAAGGCAGGTTAACCATGGCCTACCAGGTGTTAGTGAACGGCGCTTTGCTGCTGCAAACGCCTGACAACGAGCATGCAAAGCAGTGTTACAGCAACTCTGTAGCCCGCTACCCCGCGCACGATGTGAAGTTAGTAGAAGTAACCGTGCTGAGCAACCGCCCGGCACACCAACCCCAAACCATCCATTAAGGACATAAGTATGAACAAAGCAGAGTTAGTAAACGCCGTAGCCGCACAAGCAGATTTACCAAAAGCCCACGCTGAACGCGCGGTAAGTGCATTTTTAGACACCGTAACAGCAGAGCTGAAAAGTGGTAATGCGGTAACCCTTACCGGCTTTGGCCAGTTTACTACCAAGGTTACCCAGCCGCGCACCGGCCGTAACCCGCAAACCGGCGAAACCATGCAAATTGCCGCCAGCATTAAACCGGTTTTTAAGCCAGGCAAGGCGTTAAAAGACGCCGTTAAATAACCCCCCAACTACGGAGGCGGGGCCAAACGGCCCCGACATTACCATGAGTACACCAGAGCAAACCATTTTAGGCATTTTGCGAGACCAGGAAGACCCACTGAATAAGACGGAACTGGAAGACCTCACTGGCTTTACACAAACTGAAGTACTTAAAGCCCTGGGTGAACTTAGCAAACAACATAATATTATTAAAAGCATTGCTGGCTACAAGCTGGCAGCTGAAGGCGCAGC
This sequence comes from Rheinheimera maricola, assembly GCF_016918075.2. Lineage (GTDB taxonomy): Bacteria > Pseudomonadota > Gammaproteobacteria > Enterobacterales > Alteromonadaceae > Alishewanella > Alishewanella maricola_A. Next base: position 544,078 of record NZ_JAERPS020000003.1, read on the forward strand.
GGCCACCGATGTGGTACCGCAAAGCGACGAATTTCGCCAGTTACTTACGTTCTTTACCCGCCACAATAAAGCGTTTTTACCTAAAGCTATCCGGGAAGAATTAGGCTGGGATAAGCGCAATACCGCTGAAATGCTGAGCAAGTGCAAGCAAATGGGCCTGGTTACACCAAAAAACAATGGTGTGTACTACCTGACACCTGACGGTGTTCAGCACGTTATCAAGCATTACCCTGACGTTGAAGTAAAAGCTTTTGTGCTTGATAAAGCCAAAGAGCAAGCCATGCATTTTCATATTGTGGCGCCGCACGTTAAAGCCGCCAAAGAGCAGCAGAACCAGACCGCAACACAAGCGAGGCTGCAACCACACCCGGCAATTGCTCAGGCCCGCAGTATTTCAGCCGCGCTAAAGCTGGCTGAGTTACCCACCAACAAGCTGCCTCAGTTAACTGAGGTACCGGTAAAAATTCAGGTGCTGGACGAGCTGGCCCTGTGTTTTGGTAACGATGTGCAAATTCAGCTACAGCAGTTAAGTGGCTTTTTACGGGAGTATGCCCGTGGATAAGCAGCCTTTTCATAACAAAAAGCAACTGATCCAGCTGCTGCACATTGCCCGCGCCAATCTGAATATGGACGAGCACCTATACCGGCAAAACCTGCAGGCGTGGTGCGGTAAAACAAGTTCTAAAGATATGTCTGTACCAGAGCTGGAAAAAGCAATGGCCGGCATGAAACGCCTGGGGTTTACACCGGTACCCAAAGCTAAAGACAAATCAGCTAAAAAGCCACTTCAGCAGGATCAGCTTAAAAAGCTGGGCCAGGTGTGGACGCAAATGGCCGCCCAGGGGCTGATAAACAACGCAGGCTATACCGCATTGGAGCAGTGGGCCATTGAGCAAAGCCGGCACTTAAACAATGGTGCCGCCATTCAAAAGTTGGAATGGATGGCAGATATTGCCGGGCCCTTAATTGAGCAACTAAAGCGCTGGCACCGCCGGTTAATGCTCAAACAACTTGGCGAGCCGCATTCCAAAGCCAGTTATAACGACGTACTGCGCTGGTACCAACAGCAATTTGACTGTAACGAGGGGGCATAGACCATGGCTAAGCCGGACGAAAAGCTAGCAACATTCCTGGCTGAACTTTTTGCTCAAACTGCAATGCTGCTTAAACAAGAGCTCAAGCTGGGTGACGAACAGGCTGAAGCAATAGGTTACAAACTGGCTGACACTATCCGGCAAACCCATGGCGGCGGCAATATCTACGTTCCGAAAGGGGTTAGCATGGATAGAGCACTAAAGCAGCACGGCATTATTAAAGACTTTCGCGGCTCTAATCATGCCGAACTGGCCAAAAAATATGATTGCAGCGATGTCTATGTGTATCAGGTCATGCGCGCTTATACCCTCGCCACCCGCAAAACACTACAACCAGGACTCTTCGCAGATGATGAAAACAACTAAAGCCTATGAGCTACACCGCTTGTCTGTAGTGAAAAGCATGCTAGCAGAGCAGCTACACCAGGCAGAGACTGAACAAGAACGCGACGCCCTGAAGCTTCAATTAGACCAAGCTAACGAAGACCTGCGCAAACTGCATAGCCCCAATGGCGACCCGGTAGTAAGTGAACACGCCATAATCAGATGGTTAGAACGGGTTAAAGGCATAGACCTAAACGAAATACGGGCAGAAATACTCGATGGCCGCAGCAATCAGATCCGCCAGCTGGGCAGCTGTAACTTCAAACTGCCCAACGGCATGAAAATGGTTGTACGTGGGCATGTGGTGGTAACCATTCTTGATAAACAGCAGCAGACTGGAGAGGCAAAATGAGCAAAATCCTGGATAAAATCAAAAAACTGCTGGCGTTGGCAAAAAGCAGCAACGAGCATGAAGCCGCAAACGCGCTGCGCCGTGCACAAAAGCTGATGCAGGAACATAAGCTAACCGCTGAAGATGTGTCGTTATCTGAAGTTGAGCAACGGGAAATAAAGCGGGCTAATGCGGCAGAAAAACAACCTTTGTGGGCAAATTTACTGACCGGATGCATTACAAATGCATTCGGGCTGGACGCCATACTGTCTTGGAACCGCAATGTAGGCGCTACTGTGATATTCATTGGCCCAGCCGACCGTGTAGAAATTGGCACATACTGCTACGAAGTACTGGCCCCCCAGCTGGTTAAAGCCCGCAGAAACTATCTGAACAAGCTGAGCAAGCGGCTGAAGCTAACCACCAAGACAAACCGCGCAGATCTATTTGCCGAGGGCTGGATCAGCGCCGTTCGCCGCCAGGTACATGCACTGGTACCCACTGAAGAAGAACAGAACCTGATCCAGCTGTACAAGGAAAAACACTTCCCCAAATTGCACAAAACTGAAGTGCGCTCTGCTGAGCAAAAACGGCGCGATTTAGATGCATACTACGAAGGCCACGGCGCTGGCCGCAATGTGCGGCTGAATGCCGGCGTAAATGGAGCTGAGCAAGGCAAGCTGGGGAGTAGTGTATGAGTACATCAGTAACAGTTAAAACCAAGCTGTATTGCGGCAGTTACTGCACAAATACTGTTAACGGGCAGAAAGCTTCTAATACTATCTCAGCAGAGTTTGCAGTAAAGGCTCTGGGGAATAAGCTATTTCCAAGCCACTCGTTCAAGGTTGAATGCTCGGAAAATAACACCTGGACAATTACCGTCACCAGCACTCCACTCGATACAGCAGAGCGGCTAATCATCAGCGAGGTTGGGGATTTTGCTGCTTCATTACCGCATCCGGATTTCATGCCATCAGCCCCACAAATGCAGGATGAGCTTGTAGCAAGAATAAGGCGAGTTTTCACTGACATCAAACAGCAAAAAGCCCAGTAACCTGGGCTTTTTGTTATCATCTCTACACAAGCTGAACGGAGAAAAATATGAATAGAAACTTTGTAAAGAACTTAGATCAAGAAACGCTTTTGCAACTAAACAAACGGATTAGGGATGCTGGCTACGGGCAATCTGTAGCTATTGCTGAATGGCTTACTTCTAAAGGCCATATCGCAACTAAATCAGGCGTACACCGGTATTCTGTCAAACTAAAACTTACCGACGGCATCACGGCCCCTAGTGGTTCATTTGATGCAATAATTGCGGCTTCTGGCGACGGCGGCCCTAAAACTGAGGCGTTAAGTTCGCTGTTTGAGCAGTTGGGGAAGCTTGAGTATCAAAAAGCTGAGTTACTACAGAAGATTTCGCGCCTAACAGGACAGTCGAACTAAATTTTTATCGGCCGCCTAAATTTCATATCCTGAAACATTATTTATTATGCTGGTATACGCTATCCCATCGGGGTATACCAGGCCACACAACTTTTCGCAGATCCACTGGTATATTTTTCTTACTCACTAACATATATTTTTCTTACTCACTAACACAATACAAATAAAAAAACCCTTCGTTTTCACGAAGGGTTTGTTTAA
>NZ_JAERPS020000030.1 GCF_016918075.2 Rheinheimera maricola
CTCAAAGCAGCTGCGCGGTACGCGTCGGCTGGCTTTGCTTGTTAGCAGCCCACACCGGACTTGCGCGGCTTGCCGCCTTGGCAAACCCGAACAACGGCACGGCTGCTTTTATTAAAACCTAACCAGCTGGCTGCGATATGGCGAGCCAACCGGGACCTGTAAAACTGTTAAGCGAAGCCACGAAGAACAACGCTACCGCCACAACCGTTTGCAGCAAACCCACAAACTGGCGAACCTTAACTTTTGGCGCCGTCGCTAAGAACACGAAACGCGAGCAAGGCCGGAATAAAACTACTGACTGAAACCCTTAAAACCCGAGCACCTGCTAACGC
>NZ_JAERPS020000031.1 GCF_016918075.2 Rheinheimera maricola
TTTGAACTCTCAAAGCGGGACGCGTATATTACACTTCCCAGTTTTTAAGTCAAGCGTGACGAAGATTCTATTACACTAAAACTCTCGTCACACCCGACTTTACCTCCCGTTTCACCGCGTTAAACACCACCGTGAAGCGAGGGCGCCATTTTAGTGATTTAAGCCAGTCTGTCAAGCGTCTTTTTAAAAGATTTTTGCGAACCGTCTTAACTCACCCGAAGCACCCAAACTGCAGCACCCCGTGGCATGGCGCGCATTATAGGGCGTTTTCAAATAGCTGCAAGCGGTTATTT
>NZ_JAERPS020000004.1 GCF_016918075.2 Rheinheimera maricola
CTTGCCGTAGGCACAAAGCTGTAGGCGGTGTCTTTAAGTACCGCGGTGGCCGGGGTGCCGCTAATAACCGGTGCATCGTTGACGTTGGTAACGGTCAGGTTAAACGCCGGCAGTGCGGCACTGAACTCGCCGTCTGATACGCTGATAACAATAGCCGCTGTTGTACCCACGTCAGCATTTGATGGCGTACCTGTCATGCTGCCGGTTGCCGTATCAAAGCTTACCCAACTTGGTTTGTTGGTAATGCTAAAGGTTAGGCTGTCATTATCCGCATCAGATGCGGCTGGGGTGAAGTTGTAAGCGGCATCTTGCGCCACTGTAGTCGCCGGTGCACCACTAATTACTGGTGCATCATTCGTGTTATCAACGGTGATACTAAATGCCGGCAATGAGGCGGTTAAATCAGCATCAGAGACACTAATAACAATATTTGCCGTTTCACCAACATGTGTATTAGTTGGTGTGCCGGTTAAGGCGCCGTTTGTGGTATCAAATGCGGCCCAGTCCGGCTTATTGCTAATGCTAAAGGTTAGGTTGTCACCATCAATATCCTCAGCGGTTGGAATAAAGCTGTAAAGCGCATCTTGCGTAACGCGCGTAGCTGGCGTGCCGCTTATGGTCGGTGCGTCATTTACGTTGGTTACCGTTAGGTTGAAGGCGGGTAATGTCGCTGATAACTCGCCATCAGATACACTAATCACCACTCCCGTTGTTATGCCTACATTAGCATTGCCTGGCGTACCGGTTAGGGCGCCGGTGGCAACGTCGAAATTAGACCATGCAGGCTGGTTGATAATGCTAAAGGTTAACGTAGTACCGACATCCGCATCTGCTGCTGCGGGTACAAAGCTATAAGCCGAGTCCTGCGTAACGGTGGTTGCCGGGTTGCCGCTAATAGTAGGCGCATCATTAATGTTGGTCACGCTTAGGCTAAATGCCGGCAGGGTGGCAGTTAAACTGCCATCCGACACTGAAATAACGATATCTGTGGTAATGCCGACATCTGCATTGCCTGGCGTGCCGGTTAAGGCACCGGTGGTAACATCGAAATTAGACCATGTAGGCTGGTTGGCAATACTAAACGTTAGGGTATCGCCGGTATCTACATCACTGGCGGTGGGTACAAAGATATAGTTGCTATCTTGTGCCACGACAGTGGTCGGGCTGCCGCTAATGGCAGGTGCATCATTAACTGCGTTAACGGTGATAGTGGATGCGATGTTCACCACGCCACTGTTTGAACCGCCGTTGTTGGAACCGCCGCTGTCCACTGCACGGATTAAGGTAAGTACTCTGTCAGCGGTACCTGGGTTTTCACTGATATTTTGATAGGTAATACTGTTAATAACAGCCGGCATGTTAACCGGATCGATATCGGCAGCTAGGATAGTGATAGTGGCGGTAGTGCCCGTAAGTGCTACATCAAAGAATAGCGGTTGGCCGGCTGTTGCCGCACGCCGCTCCAGCGGAGGCAGGGGCCTTGCCGAGCTAATATCTTGCCGCGTTACCATTGGTAAGCTCTCGCCATAGATGGTAAGAATTTCATTTTCAGCATCAACGACGTTGGTAATGCTTAGATAAAATACTTCAATTTCCTGGCTGGACTCTACCGCATTGCCGGAGGCGTTAGAGAATACCTCTACCGCTGCACCGTTCTCGGTATACGTTGGGTTTAACGCCGTTACAGTAAATACCGGCGGGTCGTTAACGTCAGTTATGGTAAGTATGGCAGTAGCATTGGCGCTGGCCCCCTCGTTATCAGTAAAGGTAATACTGATGCTGGCTTCACTGCCGGGTTCATTGCTGCTGGAGCTAAAGGTAAGTTGTTGCAATATCGCATTAGCATCGGCACTGGTGGGGGTTTCGCCTTGTAAATCGGTGAGGTCCAGACTCACTTGGCCTGCAATGCTGTTGTTAATGTAGGCAATAGCTTGACCGTTTTTCAGCAGTGCGTTACTCACCAAACTGATACCATTACCATCGTTAAAGCCAAAGACGTCGGTGCTTATCGCGCCCCCTTGGCGTACCAGAATCAGCTGAGCGCCACTATAATTTCCGGCGCCGCCATTAAGTGCGTCTAAATCGGCATCGCTTACCGTGGCATTGCTGTCTATTGGCACGCCAACGTCACCTTCAACATAGTTAAAACCACCATCAACATTACTCAGCACCGGTGTCGCGTTACCTTCTACGGCGCCGATATCAACAGTGCCGCTGACACGGGCACTGCCATTGGCATCTACCGGTAGCGCCTCGGCTGTATTGCTGTCGTTATCCAGGTCGTAAGTATCAAGCGGTAGGTTAGCGTTGCTACCTGCGCCAACTAAGGCGCTGCCTGTCAATGGCCGGTGCGTGAGTACTTTACCGGCTGCGTTTAGAGCCAAATCGCCTAGCAGCAGATTGTCAGTGCCCTGGTCGTTCAGGCTGTTGGTGTCAATGACAATATCAACAAAACTACTAAAGTAGCTGTTGGTGGCGCTGGCAACAGGCCCACTGGTGTCGGCTAGCGTGCCGTCGGTTGCCAGTGGCGAGCCATTAGCTCCTGGCAATGCATTGATGCCTGCCATGTTGCCTGCCACCACAGTATTAATAAAATTCACTGTGCTATTGGCCGAAACACCTCCGGTGGTGCCTCCTGCAGCATTACCCACTATGGTGCTGTTATAAAAATTGCCGGTTGCATCACTAAGGCGCACCGCGCCACCTGCACTAATATCTGCTCGTGTGCTATTGCCACTCAGAGTACTGTTTACGCTGGTTAACGTTGCGCCAAGCTCAGCATAAATAGCGCCGCCCATTGCACCGGCACCTGATGTGAAGTTAGCGTTTAGCGTGCTGCTAATCAGATTAAGCGAAGTGCCATTGCCTGTCAGGAAAATGGCCCCGCCGTGAGAATCGGTATTATTGCCGCTAAGCGCTGAGTTAATTATCGTCAGGCTTGAACCCTGGCTGACATAAAAGGCACCGCCAGATACTGCGTTATTGTCGCTGATCTGAGAATCCTGCAGCGTTAAACTACTGTCAGCAGCCATTAAAATCGCGCCGCCAGATGCTGCAGAGCCACCTGTTAGTGTCATTGCCTGAATGGCAATGTCGGTAACACTGGCATTTATCGATAACAAGCCACTGTTGTTGCTGCCTGATAGGGTCACATCTGCCGCGCCGTCATCGTTTACATCGCCATTAATCGTGACGCCACTGTGAGCCAGTTCCAGCACCGCGCCATTTAAGGTAATAGTGCCACCCTGCTTGCCAGCAGTTGCGCTGTCAAAGTCAAAGGTAATGGTATCGCCGCTGCGCGCATAATGCAGCGCTTCACGCAGGCTTAAACCATCACCGTCGTTTTTGTCGGTATCAAAGTCGGTGTCTATGGTGGCATCCAGGCCGATGTCTAGCGCTGATGTTGCCAGTAAGGTTGTAGCGGTAACTGTCAGGGCAATGATATCGGTATCGACATTGTCATAGATATCGGTTGATACAACCGTGATGTCGTAGTTGCCGGCTGCCGCCGGTGTGTAGACCAGCGTAGCCAACACATCATTCACATTCGACGCGAAGCCGAAAATGGATACCGAATTGCTGTTGTTGCCGTCAATAGTCATGCAGGCTGCAGCATTTTCATCGACGTAAAATTCGCCGCTGGCAGCACTAATAATGGTGGTCAGTTCGCTTGTTTCAGTTACGCTGACCAGGTTTGCGCCAACAAATGCCAGTGTTTCTACTGTGCTGACACTAACCGATGCCGGCACATTATTTACCGGCGCTGCCAAATCTTTGCTTAGATAAGTCGTGTAATTACGGCTATTGCCGGCGGTGTCTGTCAATGTAAAACTAAGTTCAAGCGAACCATCAGCCAAGCCTGACACATCTATGCCGGTAAATTGTTGCGCCGCATCAGTAATCGCTAGGTTAGAGGCCGTTACGGCTGTTCCGCCGCCACTGCTGCTTACACTGTAGCTGGCTGTAGTGCTAATTTCAGCACCGTTAAGCGTCGCGCTCAGAGCTGTCTGATTTGCGTTAGTTATCGTGTTTTGATCAAAACTGACAAAATTTAAAGCCGGTATAGTGGTGTCGATAGTAATACTAAGCGCAGCAGACGCCGCCGATGTATTACCTGCAGCATCAGCAGCTTGCGCAGTAATGCTGTGGTCGCCTGCCGCCAAGCCGGCGCCTGTAAATGACCAATTACCTGAGCCATCGGCCACAGTATTACCCAAAGTGCCACTAATCGAAGATATTACGGTGACGGTGCTATTGGCCTCTGCAACACCAACAAAGGTTGGTGTTGTGTCGAAGGTAATATTGTCGCTGCTAGAGGCACCCGTATCAGAGGCTGCATCCAGATCCGGTGTTGAAGGCGCATCAGGCGCTACCGCATCAACCAGCACGCTGGTGGTTGCACCTACACCATTTAAGGTTAGTGCAGCGTCGTTGTTGCCTGTATCTCTTAAAGTGCCGCCATTGGCAGACAAGGAGCCAATGCTAATGCCATCTGTGTCGTTATCTCCGGCTTGTACGGTGTAGCGAAACAGTAATGCCGAGGTGCCGCTGCCGCTGGTGTAGTTTGCCTGGCGAGTTGTCGCGCCCACGGTAATGGCCAATTGCGGTGTACCACCGCCAGTGTTTACCGTAACGTTTTCATTAAAGTTAATCGTAAAATCCAGGTTTTGCCCGCTAATGTAAGTCGCGTTTGCCGGAACGGTAACGGAAGCCACAGTAGGTGCTGAGGCATCAACCAGCACGCCTGTGGTTGCTCCTACGCTATTTAAGGTTAGCGTGGCATCATTATTTACGGCATCTCGTAAGGTGCCGCCATTGGCAACCAGGGTACCAATGCTAATACCATCAGTGTCGTTATCTCCAGCTAGCACGGTATAGCGGAACAGTATCGCCGAGGTACCGCTACCGCTAATATAGGTGGCCTGCCGAGTCGTCGCGCCGACAGTAATGGCCAATTGCGGTGTACCACCGCCAGTGTTTACCGTAATGTTTTCACTAAAGTTAATCGTAAAATCAAGGTTTTGCCCGCTAATGTAAGTCGCGTTTGCCGGAACGGTAACGGAAGCCACAGTAGGTGCTGCGGCATCAACCAACACGCCGGTGGTTGCTCCTATGCTATTTAAGGTTAGCGTGGCATCATTATTTACGGCATCTCGTAAGGTGCCGCCATTGGCAGCCAGGGTACCAATGCTAATACCATCCGTGTCGCTATCTCCAGCTAGCACGGTATAGCGGAACAGTATCGCCGAGGTACCGCTACCACTAATATAGATAGCCTGTCGGGTTGTCGCGCCCACGGTAATGGCCAATTGCGGTGTACCACCGCCAGTGTTTACCGTAATGTTTTCACTAAAGTTAATCGTAAAATCAAGGTTTTGCCCGCTAATGTAAGTCGCGTTTGCCGGAACGGTAACGGAAGTTACAGTAGGATCCGCGGTATCGATGGCGTAATTGTTGGATTCGGTAGTACCAGTTCCTGCATTCCCCGCTGTATCAGCGACACCGGTATTATCCAGAGTGATCACATTGCTCGCATCGGTGGTGCTGACGGCTGGCGTTAATGTCGCTGTCCAGGTAATGCCACCATCCGAGGAACTCACCGCACTTAGGGTTCCATTCGCAATGGTTAAATCGGCATTGGAAAACCCGGTGGCTGTCTCACTAAACGTGATTGTTACTAGTGACGTTTCGCCCGCTGACAAGTTGGTGTCTGCAACTACAATGGTTGCAGTAGGCCGAACTGTATCAATTGCATAATTGTTGGAATTTGTAGTGCCCGTTCCGGTGTTACCCGCTACATCTGACACTCCGGTGTTGTCCAAGGTTATGATATTAGAAGTATCGGTAACACTGGCCGTGGGTGTTAAGGTAGCGGTCCAGGTAATGCCGCCATCGGCACTCGACAGGCCGCTCAGCGCACCGTTGGCGACTGTTATATCAGCGATAGTAAAGCCAGTAACCGCTTCACTAAATGTGAAAGTTACCAGCGAGGTCTCACCAATCCTCAGTGCAGTATCAGCGACCACAATAGAAACGGTTGGGCGCACGGTATCTATCGCATAGTTATTAGAGTCGGTGGTACCAGTGCCGGCATTGCCTGCCGCATCAGCTACGCCGGTGTTATCCAACGTTATGACGTTGGTTGTATCGGCAGTGCTGCCTGTTGGTGTCAATGTTGCCGTCCAGGTAATGCCGCCATCCGAGCTACTAACAGCACTTAGCGTGCCATTGGCTATGCCCAGGTCTGCATTGGTAAAACCCGTCACCGCTTCATTAAAGGTGATAGTCACCAGCGAGGTTTCACCTATGCTCAGTGCAGTATCAGCAACCACAATGGAGGCGGTGGGCGCGGTGGTATCAATTGTGATAACTAGTCCGGACGATGCCGCACTTACATTACCGGCGGCATCCGTAGCAGTAGCCGTAATAGTATGCGTACCGGGTGCTGTGGCGCCTGCGGTAAAAAGCCAGTTGCCCGCGCCGTTAGCCGTTGTAGTGCCCAAGGTTCCAGAGAGCGATGAAATTACAGTCACCGTTGCACTCGCCTCAGTTGTTCCTAAAAAAGCTGGAGTGGTGTCATTGGTAATATCATCAGTTGACGACAAACCTGAATCCGAAGCAGCGGTCAGATTGGGCGTAGAAGGTGTTGCTGGCGCAACCTGGTCGATCGTATAAATCTGGCCACTGGTAAAACCGGTGGTAATCGCATTTCCGGCAGAGTCCGCAATACCAGTACCCGCATTGTTCAAATCTAACCGCAGCGTGCCGTTGCCGCTGACGCTGTTGACTGTAACAGTATAGGTGCTAGCACTGACCGGAGTAACGCTGGCAATAGTGCCAGAGGCAGTGCCGGTTGCGGTCAGCGTAAAGTCGGAAGCATTAACACCGGTCACGTCTTCGCTAAAGGTCACCGTGTAATTAACACTGGTTGCATTCGTCTGCGCACCAGTGACACGGTTGATGGAGGATACGGTTGGGGGAGTGGCGTCCTGAGTGGCATCAAAACTTTGCAAGGTCAGATAGCCAATATGCGAGCCGCCCTGATTCACAAATGCCAAGCGGAATTTAGTGAGGTTAACCCCCGCAAACGCGGACATGCTGCCACCCGAAAAGGTAAAGGTATTTACAGCTGCAGAATCACTGGTTATGGCGGTGGACTCTACTGTACCGCCACCCGAAACATAACCAATCACTTTCACGTTGCTAAAGGTATAAGCGCCTCCAAATGACTCCGCTGCAACCACGCTGTTCAGCTGGAAAGTACCACTCGATCGCCTGACTTCAATATGATTGGTGCCCGTATCGGTTTGCTTGAAGGTTGCAGCTCCGGTTGGATAAAGAAAAGCATTGACTGAACCAGCTCCGTAATAGTTGGATATGTTTACACTTGTACCGTTGTAGCCGTTATTACCCATGAATCCGCAGACAATATAACTACCACTGGTTAACGATGTGTAATCGTAATCTTGAAGGGGGGAGTTGTCTGGGCAATGGCCTGCGACCCTGGCACCGGTCCAGTGATAGGTAAAACTGAACAAGTTATAGGTCGCCAGCACCCCCGAAAAATCCTTCAGTGCCTTTTCCGAAAACGCCAATTCCGCTTCAATATTGCCGCGTTGGATTTCTAAATTCCAATCGGCGCCCAGCTCCAGGTTTCCGGTTAAATCGTTTGATGCAGCCACATCCAGATGCGTATTGCGCTGCACAATATCCAGCAATTCCTCACCGGCTTCGTTAGATGCCAAATCGCAACCGTACAACAGTAAATCGCCGCCTTCGCGCACTGCGCCATTCAAGGCAGCCAAGGTTTCAACTTCTGCTTTGAGCGTCTCTGCGGTAATTGTCGAATTACCTAGCTGTAAACTACCGGCCTGGGCGTGGGACACAATATGTAGCGCTGCAAGGTTGTTATAATTCGCCAGGATAGCATTTAACTGAGCCAGCCCCGCGGCAGACGATGCTATTTCAACAATATCTACACCCGGTTTCACGCCGCGATAAAACGTAGCTTTATCCGGCACGGCCGCATCTATGATAACCAGTTCTTTAATCGGGTTTGCCTGCACCAGCTGAAGCTGATCCTCTGCAGTATTGGCAGCGGGATTAGCCTTGTTTTTGTGCGTATTGCCAGGCAGTACAAGATCGGTAGCTGCTGCTTGTCGGGTCGCTGCCAGGTAGCTGCGCTGATAAGTATTGCTGCTGGCAGCCGGCATGGTATATCCCGCCAGTGGCAGCAACAGGCCGGATAAGGCGGTAAGAATATTTCTTTGCATGATGACGTTCCTTTACTCTGCGCTGACAGATGTTTTAGTTGCAGCAATAATGTGGGCGGCGGTACCTGTTGTGTCTTGCCAGAAATCCATATCCTGATACTTAGCGAACAAATCCGGTGGCAAAATGCTACGGCGTGATTTGAACTGCACTTTTTTTCTGACTGAGTGCAAGCCTTTAACACCGAGCTTTTGGTCAAACTCGCTTTCTTCGTAATCTACCTGGTCAAAATTATGTTTAAACGGTGTTTCGCCAAGAAATTGATACAGTAATTCCATAGTGCGTGCCGGGTGACGCGTTAAAATATCGTAATCAATAAGCAGCAGCCGGTCAGAATATTCGCCGTAGTAAGCTTCTTTTAGCGCTGTCCAGGCCGAACCTACTGCGCCCGCGCCGTTAATTAGCGCGTCACAACGGCTGTATACCGTTTGCCGATTGGATGCATTAAACATGCGGCTGTAGTCAAAGGGGTTTTTGCGGTAAATAACTTCAAAGCTGTCCATAATCCAGGCAGGGTTACGCACACAGCAAATAACTTTAAAGTCATCAAACAACTCTACAAGCTGGTGCAACCTGGCTGTCCACTGTCGATTGGTGTCGAAAATGGCAGCTTGTGTGTTATCGGCGTAGTAGGCATCGAACAAGGCCCGGCAAATTGTCTTACGTTTAGTTTCATCAAAAAATGAGTAAGACTCGCTGGCGGCGCCCATTTGCTCCAATGCACCATTAACCAAACCTGCCACTGGGCTACTCATCGCAGCATGAAAGCGTGGGTTTTGTCTTAAAATGCCAGCAAGTAAAGTAGAACCTGAACGCGGCAGGCCGGAGATAAAGTGGAACTTCTGGGGCATAATGGGGGACGCTTTTGTGTATTTGGAAACAAGTTTGTGCCAAGAACTGACTAACCGCAAGTTATATGTTCAGTTTCTGTTCAGATGTTAGTTAGTTAACAGTAAAGTAGCATTTAATAGTACTTACTTTAGCAAAATCAGTACTGTTCCCAGTACCGTTAGAACAGCACCCAGCCAGGCACCCCAAGCCGGGCTGCGCTTATATACCAGCCAGAGTAGCGGCAGTACTAATACCGGGCTAACAGAGGATAACACCGCCACCATACCGGCATCGCCGTGACGCAATGCCTGTAGTATTAATGTCATACCCAGCACCATCGACAGCGCTGCATTGGCTAACACCAGCAAAAACACTTTTTTGGTCATTGGCAGATATGCGCGGGCGACTTTAAAACCGAGCATAAAAATCAGTTGGTGCAGCACAAAAGCCGTGCTCATGCGCACGGCGCTAGCAGAGACGGCATCGATGTCCGTTTCCATCAATGGTTTTAGCATTAAGGTGGCCACGGCCTGACACAGTGCAGCCAGCAGGCCGAGCGCAACGCCGGATCTCAGCTGGCTTTGGTTGGCCTCCCAGGCGTGCAGTTCGGTTTTACGTTTGCCAAAAAATATCGCTGTCATTACGCCGCTAACCAGCAGGCTGCTGCCGATAAGTGTCCAGCCCCACTGGGTTTCGCCAAGGAAGAAATACGCCAGCACTACAGAAAACAGTGCATGGGTAGCAAACAACACGCCGGCGCGGCGTGGGCCCAGCCGGTTCATAGCAGCGAACAGCGCGGTATCGCCAATAAAAATGCCGATAACGCCCGACAGTACCAGCAAACCCAGGCTGTCTATGGCCAGTGTTACCCAGCCATCGCTCACTGCGGCAATTAGCCACAACATCACCGCCGCACACAACATGCGCCAACGGGTAAAGGCAAAGGCACCTAAATGAGTAGAAGCGGTGGCTGACATCAGGCTGCCAACGGCCCAACAGGTGGCAGCAGCCAGCGCCAGATATTCGTATGACAAAGCATTCGCTCATAAAATCAGGGTAGCGTATTATAAAAACAGCATCAGGCTTATGCCAGATAATAAATCAGGGTGCCTTAATTACCTATGGAAACAACCACTCAGCATAGCTGGCGGCGCAAGTTGGCGCAGCAACTTGACCCGGTACTGAATCCGCGCGAGGGGCTTACGCCGCTTAACGCCCTGATCACCTTGGTGATTATTATTGGTATTGTTACAGCAGTGCTGCAAACCGAGCAGACTATATACCAGGGCAATGAGTCTTGGTTTCGTTTATCCGAGCTGATATTTGGTACTATTTTCCTGCTTGAGTACTGCGCCCGGATTTGGACCTGTATTGAGAATGAAAAAGTGCGTAGCCGTTGGCGCTATATGTTATCCTGGGTGGCGATTGCCGATTTGATTGCCGTAATGGTGGCTTTTTCAGTTTATTTGGGCAATGGTGGTATTTTGCTGCGATTGTTATTGCTACTTAGGGTGTTACAACTTGCCAAGCTGGGCCGGTTTTCTATGGCTATGGAATGTATTTTTGTAGCGGTGCGCAGTAGAGGTTATGAGCTTCTGGTTAGCGCCATCTTTGCCGGTTTGCTGTTACTAATCTCGTCTACTTTGCTTTATCTGGTGGAAGGCCCGCATCAACCAGACGCTTTTGGCTCAATTTTACGCAGTGCATGGTGGGCTATCGCAACACTAACGACGGTTGGCTATGGTGATGTTTACCCCGTTACCGCGCTGGGGCGTTTTTTAGCCGGTATTACCGCGATTACCGGTGTGTGTATTATTGCCGTGCCTACCGGCATTCTGGCTTCGGCTTTTAGTGATGCCATTAATACCGCTAAAGAGCGGCACCGAAAACTGCCAAAAATCCTCGAACGTGATAAAGACTAGTTTGTGCTAGCGCTTTTTCGGTATCCAGGCCCAGGTCATTTTCGCGTTTACCGGTTCAATATTGACACTGTCGGTGATGACGACGGCAACGGTGACTTCGCCTTTATCTTCGTTGTGCATGGCAGCTATTTGCTCATCTGTAAGGCTGGCGATGGCGGTTAAGTCACCGCTGGAGCGCTTGATATAGTCAATCTGCATTTGTTTCAGTAGTGGCAGTTTGCTGTCGGGCAGGTGAATGCCAACTAAAAAGCCGGTGGCAGATTCGGCCAGCAAACCGGTCGCTGCCGCATGCACCGAACCGATATGGTTCTGGGCTTTTTTGCGGTTTTTCAGCCGCAGCACTGAGCGGGCGCCTTTTAGCTCTAACACTTCTACCCCGGCGGTGCCAGCAAACTTAATTACCCGGCCAAATACCGCGCTTAAGGCAAAGGCCTGCAGCGATTTTGGTAGTTGATAGCATTTGGTAACGATGCGTTGTAGTTTATTCGGTTTTATATTGCTCATTGTGGTCTGACCTGTTGTGGCTTTTGCGCACTATGCCAACTGACTACGACAAAAGCAAGCGTCTAACACCACAACTGGCTCACCGGGGTGTCGGGGCTGAAACGCGCTGCTAACTGGGCGCGAAATAACTCGGCACAGGCCAGTGCATCGGTTACGGCATGATGAGGCCGGTAGGGCGGCAAGCCATAACGCAAACGGCTGTCGGCCAGGCGGATCGACAGCGGTTGTTTGCCACGCAGTTGCTGCCACAGGCTTAACGGTTTACGCCGGTGCAGTCGGGCTTCCAGTGCCATTGTATCAATAACCGGGAAATAAATGCCTTGGCCTAACCGGGCGCTGAGGGCGGCATGCAAAAATGGCCTTTCAATGCCGCGGTAATGCACTATCACCACTTTGCCAGCCATCAGCTGAAGTAACTGCGGTAACACGCTGCTGAGATCTGGCGCCTGTGCAATATCTGAATGGGTAATACGATGCAGCGTCACCGACTCATCGCTTAAGCTAAAGCGCGGTTTTAGCAGCCATTGCTGTGCTTTTGAAGCGTAAATTTGCCTGAGATCCATTGGTAGCAAGCCAATACTGACAATGCCGCTGTTAGCCGGGTTAAGCCCGGTGGTTTCAATATCCAACGCCAGTAAAGGTACCTTACTGATTGGCGTGTCGGCGGCTACCATGCCGGCCTGATAAAACTGCTGTAGCAGCGGATGCTGGCTGAGTTTGGCCTGCTGTTGATAGTACTGCTGCCAGTCGCTGATGGCCGGGCCTTGCTGTTGGCCGGCAGGTTGTTTTAAAGCCGAGGGGCCTAAATACAGCACGCTTAGGCCCGCATATGAAATTTAAGGAATTTTTGCGCATTGCTCAGCACCGAAAAGGCCTCTTTTAAGTGCTTGCGCTCAAATTCAGATAGCCGCTCCGGCACCAGGTTGTTGTCGGGAGTTTCGCCGGCCTGCAATGCCAGTGCCTGTTGGCGAATGCGTGTCATGGCGATCACCTCATAGGCGTCACGCAAATCTTCCCCTCGGCCGTTTGGCAGTGCTTTAGCGGCGATAATATCGCGCAGCCGTTCAAATGAGTTGGTTGCTATCGAGCCAATGGCCAGCGCATGCACGCGAATAAGATCGGCCATCGGTGCCGTGCCGCGGCGTTTAATATTCAGGCTGTTGTTTTGCCGGCCATCGTTTTCCATGACAAAGTCTTTAAAAAAGCCCAGCGGCGGCGTGCGCTGCAGCGCATTGCGTGTCATGCAGGCGAGAAACTGCGGCCGGGTTTTTGCTGTGCTGGCGCTTAGCTGGTTTAATTCATCGGCCCAGCGGCTTTCACCCCAGACGGCGTCTAAATCGAAAAAGATATTGGCGTGCAGCAAACGTTCGGCATCGGGCTTTGCTATCCAGTCAGTAAAGTACTGTTGCCATACCCGCAGCGGTTGGCGCCACTGTGGGTTGGTGGCCATAATATTGCCGCTGCAATAGGGGTAACCGCAGGCTGCCAGGCCATCGCAGACAAAGGCTGCCAGTTGCTGAAAATAAGCATCGTGCTTTGCCGGGTCAAAGCTGTTGTGCAGTATCAGCGCATTGTCCTGATCGGTAACAATAAGCTGCTCGTCGCGGGCCATTGAGCCCAGCGCTAAAAAGCAATAGGGCACCGGCGGCGGGCCAAGTTGCTGCTCTGCCAGCTCTAACAGCCGTTGTTTAAAGCTGCGGCCAATGGCGGCCATGGCGCTGCCAATCATCTGTGAGTTGGCGTCTTCATTTACCATCCGCACAAAGCAGGCTTTAACATCTTTACCCAGCGCACTGAGTTCGGCCACCGAGTGCTGGCGGAAAATACTGCTTACCACATACAGGCTGTTTTGCGATTCGTAGCGGATAATATCCGACAACGCCAGCACGCCCACCGGCTTGGCCTGTTTTAATACCGGCAGATGGTGCACATTGTGACGCAGCATCAGCATCATGGCTTCGAACAGATACTGCTGTTGGTCAATGGTGACCAATTTGGTCGTCATAATGTCGCGCACGCTGGTTTCTGACTTCAGCCCGGGCGCCACTAAACGTGAGCGGATATCCCTATCGGTAATGATGCCGGCCAAAGTACCTGGTTCTGCACCGGGTTCAGCACCTTGCACAGTCGTTTGCTCAGCACTGCTATCATGCAAAATAAGCAAACAGGACACACTGTGCTCGGTCATGGTTTGTGCTGCCTGCCAGACATTGGCGCTACTGGTCAGGCACACCGGATCGCGTTGCAGCAGGGTGCTGATTTTTGCGCTAAGTAAATCGGCTTCGGCTTGTTTAGCTGCCTTGGTAGATTTGCGCCGCTCGGTATCGCCTACCTCTACGTAATCAGCGAAAAACTCATTGCTGTCAAACAGCTGTTGAAATACCTGGTCGGGAATAAAGTAGATTAGGGTATCTTCCAGTGCGCTGGCCGGAAAACGTACCTTGCCGCCACGCAGCAGGCCCTGCTCACCAAAAATACCGCCTTCGCTTAAACGGTTATATAAGTCACCGTTACGGCGAAAGGTTTCTACCGCGCCACTGCGGATAAGATGCAGCGCCTGCAGCGGCTCGTTAAAGCGCAGTATTTCACTGCCGGCCTGAAAGTAGCCGACATTAATACTCTGCGCTAACTGCAGCAGCTGCTCTGGCGGCAACTCCTGAAACGGTGAATGCCGCTGCAGAAATTGCAGAATTTCAATTTGCTCTATTTCCAAGCTGCTCTCTTCCCAAGATGATCTAATTTCACAGCGCTCATGCTCTGGGTTCCGACATCAGGCCTTTTACCACCGCCACACAAGATGCCAACAGCACCAGTGTAAACGGAAAGCCGGTAGATACCGCCATCGCCTGCAGCGCCACCAGGCCACCGCCTAAAATAAGCGCTATGGCCACCAGACCTTCAAAGGTGCACCAAAATACCCGCTGTGGCGTTGGCGCATTAACCTTGCCGCCGGCGGCAATGGTATCTATTACCAGTGAGCCGGAGTCGGACGAGGTAACAAAAAACACCACCACCAGAATAATGGCAATAAAGGAGCTGATTTGCGCCAGCGGCAATACGTCTAACATGGCAAACAGTTGCAGCGGCAGTTCAGCGCCGGCTGCGGCTTCATAGCCTTGTTGCACCACCTGGCTGATGGCAGTGCCGCCAAATACTGTCATCCATAATACGCAGGCCAGCGAGGGGATCAGCAATACCGAGATCAGAAATTCGCGTACTGTACGGCCGCGCGATACCCTGGCGATAAACATGCCGACAAAAGGCGACCAGCTGATCCACCAGGCCCAGTAAAAGGCGGTCCAGCCCTGCGAGAAATTAACATCTTCGCGGCCAAGCGGGTTGGCCAGCGCCGGTAAATGCTGCAGATAAGCCGCCAGGTTAGCAACAAAGCCGGTAGCGATGGCCAGCGTTGGCCCGACAATAATGACAAACAGCAGCAATAATGCCGCCAGCAGCATATTAATTTCGGACAGGCGTTTTACCCCGGCTTCCAGCCCTGCTAATACCGATACCAGGGCTATGGCAGTAATGCCGATAACCAGCAGAATTTGCATGGTGCTGCCCTGCGGCCAGTCGAACAGATAATGCAAGCCGGCAGCGGCTTGCGATGCGCCCAGCCCCAACGAGGTGGCTAAACCAAACAGCGTGGCAAATACCGCCAGAATATCAATAATATGGCCCGGCCAGCCCCAGATTCGCTCGCCCAGCAGCGGGTAAAACACCGAGCGGATGGTCAGCGGTAAGCCTTTATTAAAGGAAAACAGCGCCAGGCCAAGCGCCAAAATAGCGTAAATGGCCCAGGGGTGCAGCGCCCAGTGGTAAATAGTGGCCGCCATGCCTAAGCGTTCTGCCGCTAAGGCATCGCCGGCAGCACCGGCCAGCGGCGCCCAGTCGGTACGCACACCGTCAGTAACGTTAACGCCGCCATAAGCACTGCTAAAGTGTGATAACGGCTCAGATACACCGTAAAACATCAGGCCTATGCCCATACCGGCAGCAAACAGCATCGAAAACCAACCAGCGTAGCCAAAATCAGGTTTGGCTTCGGTGCCGCCCAGGCGTACCTTGCCCAGCGGCGACACTATTAAGCCTAAGCACAGCAGCACAAAAATATTGGCGGCGGAAATAAAAAACCAATCCAGCTTGCTGGTAAGCCAGCCGCGCATGCTGCTGAACACCGGCTCGGCCTGTTGCTGAAAGCTGATGGTTAGCACCACAAACAGCACCACCACCAGCGCGGAGATTAAAAACACTCTGTTATGTATATCCAGGCCAAAGGGGCCCACTTTTACCAGGATATTATCCTGGCCTACCTGGTAATCGGTGTCTATCGGGTTAACTTTGCCATCCGGGATCATCGGATCTTTATAATCTGTCATGCTGTTGTCCTTGTTTTATCTGCAAAGCCGCAGCAGCGGTTAAAAGTAGTAGCCGATATTAATGTTAAAACGACGCTCGGTTTCGCTGCTGTCACCAGCTGCACTGCCACCGACAAAGGGCTGATTTCTGGCATGTACCAGATCAAAATAGGTAAATAAGCCACCGGCGGCGACCGAAAAGCCGGTTACGTTCATCATGGTATCGCGGCTGTTGTCAGACTTGTCGTACACTAAACCGTAGTTGTTATAGAACTGCAACCCGGTAACCGGCCCCCATTCAATGGGCAGGCTGTAGGCCAGGTTAATAGTGCTGGTTTTGGCTTGGGCGGCAATGCTGTCGTAGAAGGCGTAGGCACCTACCGCCATGCGGTCAACATCGTCGATGTTGTACTGATATTCACCGTGCTGCAGTTGCAGGTTCCAGCGCTGATAATGGCTGTTTAAGTGCAGTGCCCAGGCATTGTAACTGCCGGCCCGGTTGCGGCCATTATGCAGGCCACCGGCCAGCGCGGATACGCCCAGTTCAGTGCTAAAGTCGTTGCTGTGTTCAAATTGATAAGCAAAACGGCCGGCGAAGGTGTTGTACTCGCCCAGAGGTTGCGCCGGGTCGTCATAGATGCCGTCATCGCTCTGGCGAAAACCGACGATGTCATAAGAATAGCGATCAGCGCGGCTGCTGACATAGCCATCGACGCCACCGAGTTCATCATTTTTAAAAAAGCCTAAATCCAGCTGCCAGTTGTCAGCCAATCGGCGTTTAAACAACAGGCCCAGGTCATGATCATCTTCCAGCCCAAGGTAATAGTTAGTGCTAAAAAAATAGTTATGCGAATTATAGGGCCAGTTACCAAAGGGTACCTGGGTAATACCGGCTTGCACCTGCCAGTCTTCGTTCAGCTGATAGCCTACGTAAGCATATTTAACGGCGGTCATATAATCGAAAAAGCGGATCTCGGCGTTTAGCAGCACATCACCGATGCTACCGTTTAAATTCAGCCGGAAAATATCAAAAGCAAAATCGCCGCCGCGGTTTTTATTGCCGTCGCTGTACGAGGTGTGGCTGTAGTTGGTACGGATAGCGCCACCAAGCTTAATGCCGTCTTGTGGTTTTTTGCTGTCATCAGCTGCGGCCTGTTGTTGCGCTAATTGTTGCGCCACTATCGCGGCGGCTTTTTTGTCAGCAGCTTCCTGTTCGGCCAGCCGTTGTTCCAGCGCAGCAATTTGTGCCTTTAATGCCGCCAGTTGCTGTTTTATATCGTCGGGTTCATTGGCAAGGGCAGAAAAATGGCATAGCCCGATGGCAGCAATCAGACTGATACTGCGAAGTGAAGACATAGTAAATCCTTAATTTTGTATCAGATTTAAAGCAGAAGGGCTTTAAAGGATAGCGCAATCTGGCGCTTAGGCCAAATTAAGCGGCCAACAGGACGTTGGCCGGGGCAAGACGAAAAACGGTATAGGCTAGAAAATACCGGAGGATAAATAGCGGTCACCACGGTCGCAAATAATCGCCACTATGACGGCGTTATCATATTGCTGTGCCAGTTGTATCGCAGCGTGCACGGCGCCGCCGGAGCTGACGCCGGCAAAGATACCTTCTTCACGCGCTAAGCGGCGCATGGCGGTTAGGGCATCATCCTGGCTAATATCAATGATCTGATCGACGCGGCTTTTATCAAAAAAGCCCGGTAAATACGCCTCGGGCCAGCGCCGAATACCCGGAATGCTGGCGCCTTCGGCCGGTTGCAGGCCAATAATCTGAATAGCCGGGTTTTGCTGTTTAAGATAACGCGACACACCCATAATGGTGCCAGTGGTGCCCATACTGGAGACAAAGTGCGTAATTTGCTGCTGGCTTTGCTGCCAAATCTCCGGGCCGGTGCTGGCATAATGCGCAGCCGGGTTATCTGTATTGTTAAACTGGTCCAGCACTATGCCTTTGCCATCGGCCTGCATTTGCAGCGCCAGATCGCGAGCGCCTTCCATGCCTTGCTCTTTGGTCACCAGAATAAGCTCGGCGCCATAAGCGCGCATGCTGCTTTTACGCTCTTCGGTAGCGTTATCTGGCATAATCAGCGTCATGGCGTAGCCTTTAATCGCCGCCGCCATGGCCAGTGCTATGCCGGTATTGCCGCTGGTGGCTTCAATAATGCGATCGCCGGGCTTTATGCTGCCGCGCCGTTCGGCCTGCACTATCATATTCAGCGCCGGCCGATCTTTTACCGAACCGGCCGGATTATCGCCTTCCAGTTTTAATAACACAGTACTCTTGGTATGCGCCGCCATACGTTGCAGCTTTACCAAGCGGGTTTGGCCGACAAGATGTTCAATGCTGGGAAAGCTCATGGGCAGTACCTTAAATTAGCAATATATAAACTGGCGACAGTGTAGCGCAAAGCCGCTTAGCTGTTAATGCTTAAGCACGGCGTCGCCAATAGCAGATGCAACGTCAAAGTGAGTTTTAACTGCGCATTTAACCCGGAGCATAAAACGGATTTTATTCCGCCGCCAGCTGTTGAACGTTTTATTGCAAGAACACTGACAGTGATAGAAAAGGAGTTTAAGCCAACTTATAGGCAGCCGCAGGCTGCCTTATAACTGATAGCAAAGATGTTGTTTATTTAGCGACAAATGCTGATTAGTTTAGCAGGATGTAAAAACAAGATAGAAGGGATAAACGCGCGATGAAAGCAGGGGTTTTGCCTTCTAATAAATCCAGTCCGCAACTACTGCTAGTATTTTCACCGTTGATACTACTAACTAAGCCTTAGCAAATTATCGCAAATTACCGCGGCAGCGATGCCAACATTGAGTGATTCCGCCTCGCCAAAGGCGGGGATGGTGATTTTACGGCTTATTACGCTTTCTAACTCTGCGCTGATACCATTGGCTTCATTGCCAAGCACGATAAAACCACCCGGTTGGCTAAGTCGCAGCTGATGCACCGACTCGCCACCCAGATAAGCGCCGTACACCGGCAGCGCGGCTTGTGCCAGCAGCGGCTGTAGCGGTTGGTAATGCAGCTGCACGCGTAAAAACGAGCCTTTAGCGGCGGCGATAACCTTGGGGTTGTAGCAATCGGCGGTGTCCGGTGAGCAGACAATATGCTTAATGCCGTACCAGTCGGCAATGCGGATAATGGTACCCAGGTTACCCGGGTCGTTAATTTGGTCCAGCACCAGCACAAAACCGTGGCTGTGCGGCACAAAATCGCTCTGTGGCGGCATTTTTACCACCGCCAGTGCGGCGTCGTTACTGGCAAAAGTACCGACTTTTACCAGCTCATCGGCGCTGCATTGTTGCACCAGCGCCGCTGTTTTTAATTGCTGCGAGTAGCGTTGTAAAAACGATTCGGTGCCAAACACCGCCTCGACCTGCCAGCCGGAGGCCAGTAGTTCTAATACGGCTTTTTCGCCTTCAACAAAAAACAGCTGTTCGGCTTTGCGGTATTTTTTTTGCTGCAAGGAGCGGATCAGCTTGCTCCACTTTTGACTGATCATTTAGCAAACACCTGCTTACCATTAACGTAGGTTTGCTCAACGTCTACCCGCCACAGCTGCTCGGCAGGTATGTTATAGATGTCGCGGTCGACCAGAATAAAGTCAGCCCAGCTGCCGGGCGCCAGCGTGCCCATGCTGTTTTCCTGAAAGGCGCCATAGGCAGCGTCAACGGTAAACGAGCGTAATGCTTCGGTTAAGCTGAGTTTTTGCTCTGGCAACCAGCCGCCAACCGGTTGGTTATCCTGGCTTTGCCGGGTGACTGAGGCATGAATGCCGTGAAAGGCGTTGGCCAGTTCGACCGGAAAATCTGAGCCACCAACGATAATGCTGCCCTGGTCAATAAAGCTGCGCCAGGCATAGGCACCACGCAGGCGGGCGACACCTAAGCGGTCACCGGCCATATTTTTATCTGAGGTGGCATGCACCGCCTGCATCGCCGGCAATACATGCAGTTTGGCAAAGCGCGGAATGTCTTTGGGTGAGACAATTTGCGCATGTTCTACCCGGTGGCGGCTTGCCTCACGCTTATCTTCTGGCACTAATTGCTCGAAGCGATCCAGCACCAGTCGGTTAGCTAAATCGCCGATGGCATGCACATTGGTTTGAAAACCGGCATTGATGGTCAGCTGCATAATCTGCGTTAACTGATCTGGCTGGGTCACCAATAAGCCTTTTTGCGACGGTTGGTCGCTGTAGGGCTCTATTAAGGCGGCGCCACGGCTACCCAGGGCGCCATCGCCGTATATTTTTACCGAGCGGATATCCAGATAATCTGTCGGATCATCGACAATGCCGGCGTTTAGCCACTGTGGCAGCTGGGGGTCGCGTGCCGACAACATCGGGTAAATACGCATTGGTAGCTTTTGCTCTGCCGCCAATTGCTGATACAGCCTTAATGTATCGGTATCAACGCCGGCCTCGTGCACGCTGGTAATGCCCAGCGCCAACAAGTGTGCAAACGCCGCGTTTAACGCCCGTGCCTTGGCGGCGGCATCTGGTGATGGAATATGTTGCTCCACCAATAGCATGGCATTGTCAATTAACACCCCGGTCGGGTTGCCTTTGCTGTCACGCACTATTTCGCCACCGGGCGGGTCGATACTGTCTTTAGTAATACCGGCCAGGGCCAGTGCTTTGCTGTTTGCCCAACCGGCGTGCGCGTCTACCCGCTCTAAATACACTGGTTTGTCGTTAATGGCTTCGTCCAGCAAGGCGGAGGTGGGAAACTGATTCGTCGGCCACAGCACCTGGTTCCAGCCGCGGCCTATGATCCACGGTGCATCTTTGTTGGCCGCAGCAAAGGCGGCTACCCGCGCTACCGCATCTTGCTCGCTGCTGCTGCCGCGCAGTTCTGCCTGCGCCAGATTCTGGCCTAAACCTAGTACATGGCCGTGGCCATCAATTAAGCCGGGTAACAGGGTTTTACCATTGGCACTGAGCCGTTTCGCCGCAGGATATTGCGCAGCAACTGCTGCATCACCACGTGAGAGCACCTTGCCGCTTTCGTCATCAAACACGAGTACACTAAATTGTTGTAATTGGCGCTGGTTGTCAAAGCCATAGCCTTTAACATCGCTAAGTACAACCGGTGCGGCACTGATGCCAGCGCTGAATAACGCGCAGGCTAAGCTGGCAAGTTTAAACATAAGGTGTTGTCCCTGTTTGGTTTTACCACAAACTATAACAATAAAACGGCGCCAGAGGAATCTGGCGCCGGGAACACTATTGGCTGGGTTGTGTAGCCTGTTGTATACGCTCGCGGGTATCGGGGTGGGTGCTGAGGTATTTTAACAGCGTGGAGGATTCTGCCGACTCCTCGCTATGCTGTGCCAGCAACGCCGACATGGCATCGGCAAAGGCGCTGGGGGTCTTACCTAAAACGGTTAACTGCGCAATGGCAAATTGATCGGCCTCACGCTCCATATCGCGAGAAAACGCATTTTGCAACAGCACTGAGCCAGAACCCAGTAGCAAATCGGCTACGCCTTCCGGGTTACCAAACATAATACCAATAACCAGGGTTGCGCCCAACGATTGAGCCACCAAGCGCACGCTGTGCTGGCCTTCAACATGACCGATTTCGTGCAATAACACCGCCAGGATAGCGTCCGGGTTGTGTTTAAGCAGCAATACCAAATCATCGGTAATCACCACAGTGCCATCGGGCAAAGCAAAAGCGTTGGCACCAAAGAACTCCGACTTAAACAGGTGCAACTGATAGTGTTGTTGCTGCAGATGTAATTGTTGCAGCGCCATTTGCCAGTGGTAGCGCACCATAGCTTGCTCTGGTTGTGGTAGCTCGGTGGGGCTGAGTACCGTTTGCTGCAAGCTATAAAAGGTTTGCTCGCCCATCTGCTGTTTTACTTTGTCGGGCACCAGCGGCACGGCAGCACTGGCCAGCATTGGCATTAAATCGACAATGATCCACCACAGTAATAGTGGCGATAACACAATCGCCGCAACAATAGACAGCTTGTGGCTTTCCAGCCGGGCGGCTAAGTTGGCGCGCCCAGACAGCTGTGGCCAGCGAAAGGCGTTGTCGTCTGGCACAAATACCGCGCCATCGCGCAGTCGCAGCTCTACTGGCAGCCCGGGAATAACTACTCCAAAGCGATAGTCTTCAGTGCCAGCTTGCGCCAGCATGTCATTGGTTTGTTGGCAGCGCACGGATAAGTATCCGCCAGCATCCAGCGTGGCACTGGCGGCATACAGGGTGCTGCTGCCGCTGTGCTGAAACTGGCCGCTAATAGCATTGGTACTTTGCATCAGGCGAGTGACACGTCGACATCAAACAAACCTGCGGCTTCCTCACCAAAGGCATTACTGTCGTTTTGCGCTTGATCTACCAACGAATCTATTTGCGGGTATACTGCGACGGTAGTCACTGACGCCATATAGGCGGCTTTGCGGATTTTTGTCCATGGATAAGCCAAACCTAATGTCAGAATGATTGCCAGTAAGTTACTTAAAATTAACCACATGTATGGCATTACTTTCATCTCAGATTTAAATTTCGCTATGCCCGGCAGTTCAGTGCGTTCAAACAGGTGGTTGCGGATCATGCTCTGATACACCGCGCCGCTAAGCGCAAAGCCGACAAAGTACACTACGAATACACCGCCAGAGAGCAAGAGCGCAAAAATGCCGCGTCCCTCTGCGCTTTCTGCGGCCTCACCTGAGAATGCAGCAATAACGGCGACAACGGCGGTTAATATGCCAAACACCATCATTAAGCCAAATATCGCCGCCATGGCGACCAGTGCCGCAATATAGTAAGTGCTGGTATCGGTGCTAACGTGCAGTTTTTTGCCACCAAAGCTGATATTGCTGCACAGATACTGGTCCATTTTTTTCAGCGCCCAAGGCATAGCTAAATACAGCGTAAAAATTGACAGTACGGGCAATAGCACAAAATATTTGAAAGCACCCTTGTACTCGCCATGAAAGGCAAACCGCACATTGCGGTAGCTGGTCATACGCAGATTAAACTTCAGGCTTTGTACAATAAGCCAGGGCGAGACAAACAAAAATGCCAGCGCCAATACTAGCGTTAGCATGGGTGATAAAGAAGACAATACAAAAAACAGCGCAAAAATAATCACCGCAATAATACGGCCCTTTAAAATTTGTATCGGCGTAGCCAAATAACGAAACGGCTGGTTATCCACCCGGGTGTGACCATAGAAATACTGGTTTGTACGCACCTTAGCCCAGGCACTGTATATGCCCAGAGTGACGATGCTAAGTAGCAGGTTGACAATCCAGATGCCAAAAAACTCACCGGCCTTGCCACCAAAGGCTACTTTGCTAGTGCGGGCTGCAGGTTGCGCAGCCGCTTCGTGATTAACGCTATTTTCCATAGTACTGCTTCCTTGTTGTTGTTTCGGTGTAAAACAAAAACAGGATTATAGCGGTAAGTATGGGGATAATGGCAATGAATATTTAACAAAGACTGGCATTGAATATTCAATGCCAGTGATGATGATAACTCAGGGTTGTGCTTCATAGCCGCTGATATCACCTATTCCTGCCGGCAACAAACCTTGCAACATATCCGGCGTATAAGCGCCGGCATCAGTCCATAATACCCAGTCGATATCACCGAGATAGCTACTGCCACCGGCATCACCAATTTGCAGGTAATTGTCAGTGTTGTTGCTGGCCGGGCGCATGGTAACGCCGTCCAATTGCAGTAGCGGCGTATTATTACCGGCGACATATAGCGCTACATTACCGGTAGTCGGTGAGGTTAAGGCGACAGTAAAGTGGTAAACCCGGAACTGACTCATATCCAGTGGGTTTGGCTCGTTGCCTTTACCTGCGGTAACAGAGGATCCGTTATTGGCATTTTCCAATTGCACGCCGGAGTTATTACCATCGTTGCGAAACACTATTTTCAAGCGGCTGGTCGCAGCGGCTGCAGCACTATCGCCCAGCGCAATTTCGGTTTCCAGTACCCGGTTGCCGCCGGCATTGCCTTTAATGCCCATTAGCAGGGTGAAAAACTTCGGGTAAACGCCGTCAGCGGCAGCGACATTGTCCAGCTTGGCCCGGCTGCGGTCGGCGCCGCTTGCGGTGCTGTCAAAGGTTACTGTGCCATCGCCATTGGCGCTAAACAGGTTGGGCTCATCTGTGCCGCCGCTTTGTTGAGGTAAAAATGCGGCCTGGCTACCATCTGGCAAGGTTATGGCGTTGGCAGCAAACGGCTGCAGGCTGGCATCATAGCTGCCCCAGTTTACGCTAACCGGTGGCTCAACCGGGTCGATTGGCACCGGTTCTGGATCAACTGGCTCTGGCTCTGGTGGAGGCGGCGCTGCACACAAACCGGGGCTGGGCGGGGTATCAATTTTGCCGACACCGGCGTACGCCAGCACCGTGGCTTTAACATTGTGCACGGGTAACAGGCTGGCGCTGTAATCATAGGGTGGGCTCAGTTCGCCGGTTGATGCTGCGGTTTCGCCAGCAATAACACCATCGGCCGGGCTTTCCTGCCAGCTGATATTTTCGAAAATATTATCTATCAGCTGCCAAAAGCCAACCTCTTGGCTGTAAAGCGACATTACTGGGTTTTTCATGTCAGCAAAGTGGTTTTGTTCAATGCGGATAACGGCGCCCATACGGCTGTTAATGCCGCTTTCTAAGGCACCGTCATAAAAATTATTGTAGATATGGCCTTTGCCAAAGCGAAATAGCGGCAAGCGTGAATTAACGTTATACCAGTGGTTATGGTGGTAGGTTAGCGTGCGGTCAAAGTTATCGCTGTCGGACGAGCCCACCAGCGAGGTTTTCCAGCTGTGGTGGAATTTATTAAATGAGATAGTAATAAACTGCGCATCACCTTTGGCATCAACCAGGCCGTCATAATAGTCTTTTACCTGATCTTCGCTTAGCGAGGGGTCGTCTACCGTCAGGCTGTTATAAATTTCGTTGTGATCTATCCAGATATTGCGTACCGGCCCTTCCATACTAATGCCATCACCAGGGGCGCCCTGATTGGCCCGGACATGATGGATACGCAGGTTGCGGATAATAATGTTGTTGGAGCGCACGATATTAAAACCGATACCGGCCATTTCGCCCTGGGTACCCAGGCCAACAATGGAAATGTCAGACACATCTTTAATGTCGATGCGTGTATCTTTGGCATTTTGCAGCGTAATGCTACCGTTAACCCAGATGGTGAGTGGCCGGGAAGGGTCTTTATTCTTAATGGCGCTGATCATTTCTTCGCCGGTACAGACGGTCACTTCAACCTTGTTTTCACCACTGCCGCCAGTGGTGCCGCCGTTTTCACTGGCATAGCCGTATACAGTGTCCAGGTCGGTCAGGTTTATTACGCTGGTATCGGGTTCAGGCGCTGGAGTTTCAGTACCGGTATCGGGCTCGAGTACGGGCTCGTTGTCGCTGTTGTTGCAACCGAGCAATAAACTGCTGCCGATTAATACTGCAAGAAGAGTTTTATTAAACATGTTGTAGCTACCCTTTGCTAGGGGCGCCGCCGGATATACTGCTGAACCAGACAAGACACCCTGTTGATTTTAAATAGTTATTTTTATAGTGCAGCGAAGAGTTTTATTTTTGTCTACCGGTGGCATTTTTTCTGCGCACTGCGGCAAAGTTTGCTTGCTGCCAGCCTAGTTATGACTGACTGCGTGATGTAGCAGCAAGTTATGTTGTTAAAATGCACTGGTTTTTCAGCAGAATGTTCGTATTTGAACCAAAGTGTGCTTGATGCTGGTGTCTTATGCTGAACTGATATTGCCGCCTTGACATAAGCGAGCCGGGTCCAGTAACTGTTCAAGTTCACTGCGACTGAAGCTGGTGTGCTCTAGCGCAACGTCCAGCACCGGTCGTTTTTCGCTAAAAGCTTGCTTAGCAATAGCGGCTGCTTTGGTATAACCGATCAACGGATTTAAGGCAGTAACCAATATTGGGTTCAACGCCAGTGTCTTGCTGATATTGTCTTCCTGCACGGTAAAACCAGCAATAGCCTGTTCTGCCAAGGCAGTACAGCTGTTGCTCAGTAGTGAAATGCTTTGCAGCAGGTTGTAGGCAATAAGTGGCAGCATAACATTTAACTCAAAGTTCCCTGACTGGCCGGCGATGGTGATACTACTGTCATTACCGATAACTTGGGCACATGCCATGGCGACGGCTTCGGGGATTACCGGGTTAACTTTCCCTGGCATAATTGATGAGCCAGGTTGCAGTGCCGGCAGCGCTATTTCAGCCAAACCGGCGAGCGGGCCTGAATTCATCCAGCGCAGGTCGTTACTTATTTTCATCAAACACACAGCCAGCGTTTTTAGTGCACCGGAGGTGGCTACTGCACTGTCCTGTGAGCCTATGGCACTAAAAAAGTTTTTGGCGGGCGACAGCCTAAGGCCTGTAATACGGCTAAGGTGATGGCAAAACTCGCTGGCAAAACGCGGATCGGCATTAATGCCGGTGCCAACGGCTGTACCACCTTGAGCCAGTTGTAGCAGTGATGTGGTTTGTTGCTGTATTTGCTGCTCGGCGTTGGCCAGTTGCGACTGCCAACCAGCTAAGATCTGGCTAAAACTCACGGGCATAGCATCCATCAAGTGCGTGCGACCGGTTTTTACAATATGGCCAATTTGCTGGCTTTTACTGACCATTGCCGTTTGCAAGTGTTGTACAGCTGGCAGCAAGTGCTGAAATATAGCCGTGGCAGCACTCAGATGAATGGCGCTGGGGATAGTATCATTGCTGCTTTGTCCCAGATTAACATGATCATTTGGGTGAACGTCTAGCGCCAATTGGCGGCTGGCTAACGTCGCCAGCACTTCGTTTACATTCATATTGCTGCTGGTGGCCGATCCGGTTTGGAATACGTCTAGCGGATAGTGTTGCATATCGGTATTCGCTAACTGAGCTTCGGCTGCTGCCATTATGGCCTCTGCACGCTTAGCATCTAGCAAGCCAAGTTGCAGATTAGCTGAGGCTGCGGCGTGCTTAATTTGGAGTAATGCTTGGATAAAACTCAGCGGTAATTGTAAGCCGCCGATGGCAAAATTTTGCACTGCGCGTTGAGTTTGCGCCTGATAAAGTGCCGTAGCTGGCACCTGTAATGGTCCCATACTGTCGTGTTCGGTGCGGGTTTTCATAGCAATGCCTCAATGTAATGGTTTGGGCTGTGGTTAGATGTGATGGCTTCGTTTGTATATAACCAGTGTAGCATTGCATTAAAGCGATGTTTAAATAGCATTAAAACGCACGGCTGATTGAGTGCAGGGCTATGGTATAAATAGACTTTTCAGTCAGAGGTCGGTATAAATAAGGCCAGTATCAGCGATAATTTAGTTTTTCAGCCCCACCGATGTTGCAAAGGCATTCTGTCTTCTATAGTTAGGCAACTGCCTTTTTATATCAATAACTTAATCTTAGTATTAATTGGGGCAGGCTGGAAATTCGGTTTGGTTAACTCTGAAAAGGACATGCGACAGCTATGACACTTTTGTGGATATTACTTCTGCCGCTATTCGGCGCTTTGGTACCGCTGCTAAGCGCAAAATGGAGCCGTAGCGCCTGTGCGTTGGTAACCGCTTTACCGCCGGCTTTTGCCTTAATGTTGATGCTTTACCATGCCGAGACGGTGCTGGCTGGCAAGAGTGTTAGGTTTTTCCTCGAGTGGATCCCGCTGCTGGGTTTAAACATCACCATAATACTCGATGGTCTGGCCTTTATGTTTGGCTTGCTTATACTGGGTATTGGTTTGTTAATTATTCTGTATGCCCGGTATTACTTGTCTGAACGTGACTCTATGCCACGTTTTTATGCTTACCTGATGCTATTTATGACCGCAATGCTGGGCATAGTGTTGTCGGGCAATTTATTACAGTTGTGGCTGTTTTGGGAGCTGACTAGTATTAGTTCGTTCTTGTTAATTAGTTTTTGGTGGCACAAAGCTGAAGCCCGCCGTGGCGCCCGTATGGCACTTACCGTAACCGGTGCCGGTGGTCTGGCGTTGTTGGCAGCCTTTTTATTAATAGGTGAGGTAGTTGGTAGCTACGACCTGGAGCTGGTACTGGCCAGTACTGAGCTTATTCAGCAACATGCCTGGTATCCGGTTATGTTGGTGCTGTTTCTGCTAGGCTGCTTTACCAAATCGGCACAATTTCCATTTCACTTCTGGCTACCCAATGCCATGGCGGCACCCACGCCGGTAAGTGCTTACTTACATTCGGCAACTATGGTCAAGGCCGGCATTTTTTTACTGGCGCGGTTTTATCCTGCCCTATCAGGGACGGAGTTGTGGTTTATTCTGGTTAGTATTACCGGTTTAGCAACCTTGCTGATTGGTGCTTATTTGGCACTGTTTAAGCATGATTTGAAAGGTTTATTGGCGTATTCGACCATTAGCCATTTAGGCCTTATTACTTTGCTATTTGGCATGGGCACCGATTTAGCTGCCGTGGCCGGGCTGTTTCATATAATCAACCACGCTACGTTTAAAGCGTCTTTGTTTATGGCCGCCGGTATTATTGACCATGAGTCTGGCTCGCGTGATATGCGCAAATTAAATGGCTTATGGCAATTTATGCCGATCACCGCGACATTGGCTATGGTGGCGGCAGCAGCGATGGCTGGCGTGCCTTTGCTAAATGGCTTTCTGTCAAAAGAGATGTTTTTTGCTGAGACGTTGCACCAACATTTACTTGGATCGCTGTCCTGGGTAATCCCGGTCTTGGCCACCATAGCTGCTGTATTTTCAGTGGCGTATTCGATGCGCTTTATTCACGATGTGTTTTTTAATGGCCAGCCCAAAGGGCTGACAAAAACGCCGCATGAGCCGCCGCGCTATATGCGGGTGCCCGTTGAAGTGTTGGTGGCGTTATGTATTTTGGTAGGGATTTTTCCGAGCTACCTGATAGGTGATTTATTGCAGGCTGCCTCCATGGCGGTGCTGGCCGGTGATGTGCCGGCCTACAGCTTGTCTATCTGGCATGGGTTTAATTTACCGTTGATGATGAGTTTCCTGGCGTTGCTGGGCGGTACTCTCATTTATGTTAACCGTAAACATCTGTTCGATTTTCAGAATACTTTGCCAGAGCTTGACGCATTAAATAGCTTTGAACGTGGCGTTAAGCACTTTGCCGCCCGCTGCGACAAGCTGTACCAGTGGCTGGATAGCGGATCGCTGCAGCGTTATATGACATTGCTACTGTTAACCTTTGTGATATTAGCGGGGTTACCGCTGCTAAACCTGGTTACCCTTTGGGGTGGCCGAGCAGAGCTACCAATAGATGCAGTAAATGCAACCGGCGCTATTATGCTGTTAATTGCTGCTTTTGCTACTGTAGTGTGGCACCGTAAGCGGGTAGTGGCCCTGCTAATGATTTCGGTGGTGGGGTTAATGGTGTCTATAGCGTTCACACGTTTTTCAGCACCAGACCTGGCGTTAACTCAGCTGTCTGTTGAGGTAGTGACCATCATCCTGTTGATGCTGGCGCTGTTCTTTTTACCACATAAAACACCTAAGCAATCAGAATCGTCCAGAGTGGTACGAGATCTAAGCGTTGCAAGCATGGTTGGCGTTATTGTCGGCAGCCTCAGTTATGCCTTAATGACACGGCCATTTAATACAATTTCTGATTTTTTTATCGCCAACGCCAAAACCGGTGGTGGTGGAACCAATGTGGTTAATGTGATCCTGGTCGACTTCCGTGGCTTTGATACCTTAGGTGAGATTACGGTGTTGGGCATTGCCTCGCTGGGTATCTTTAAGTTATTAACCCGTATTCCGCTATTTAAACCTAGCAGTGACGGCGATGGCCGCCCCTGGGCAACTGAGCGGCATTCATTGCTATTGTCTACCGTTTCACAAAGTCTGTTGCCACTTGCGGTGATGGTATCGATTTACATTTTCTTCCGTGGTCATAACTTGCCAGGCGGTGGTTTTATTGCTGGTTTAGTTACCGCGGTAGCCATTATTTTGCAGTACATAGCCCAAGGGGTTGACTGGGTAAAAGCAAGGATGAATGTGGAGTATCAGCGAGTGGTCGCGGTAGGATTGCTCATTGCATTATTTACCGGCGCGGCGAGTTGGTTATT
The DNA here is from genome assembly GCF_016918075.2 of Rheinheimera maricola. Classification (GTDB taxonomy): domain Bacteria; phylum Pseudomonadota; class Gammaproteobacteria; order Enterobacterales; family Alteromonadaceae; genus Alishewanella; species Alishewanella maricola_A. The sequence goes on from NZ_JAERPS020000004.1 coordinate 29,983, forward strand.
CAACCGGCCCTTCCTCACATCATGGTTTGATTATTTTGATGTGCCTCTATTGGGCAAACTGGAGTTGGCTAGCGCCATTGCATTTGACTTAGGCGTTTATGTGACGGTTGTTGGCTCGACACTGTTGATTCTGGCTAGCTTGGGTAAAATGACAACCGCACACAGACCAGTGCACAAGGAAACAATCTAATGGAAACCTTATTCGCCTGTTGTATTGGTTTTCTATCTGCATGCGGCATCTTTTTAATGCTGCGTGGCCGCACATTCCCGGTAATGTTGGGGCTAACCATGTTGTCGTATGCAGTAAACCTGTTTATTTTCTCTTCTGGCCGTTTGACGCTTCGTGGCGCTGCCGTGCTGGGTAGTGCAGAGCACTACGCTGATCCGTTGCCGCAGGCTCTGGTGTTAACTGCCATTGTTATCGGCTTTGCTATGACCGCTTTTTTAGTCATCCTGGCCATACGGGCAAGAGCTGACTTAGGTAACGACCATGTGGATGGCAAGTTACCCAATGCTGCTGGTATGAAGAAGGAGAGTCGTTAATGTGGCACTTAATTACGGCGCCAATTGTGCTACCGATGCTTACTGCTCTAATTATTATGTTGCCGCCGGTACATTACTCACCAATGCGCCGGCGCTGGGTAAGTATGATCTCCAGTGTGTTGCAACTGGTTTTGGTGCTGACACTGTTGTTTCAAGTGCAAGCCAATGGCATGGTGCATTATGCGATAGGTAATTGGCAGGCGCCATTTGGGATAATCCTGGTGGCTGATACCTTGTCAGTGGTCCTGGTTTGTTTAACATCGTTTTTAGCATTGGGCGCCATTTGTTATGGCAGTGCCGGTGAAGACGAAAAAGGCTCTTTTTTCCATCCGTTGTTCCAGTTTCAAATTATGGGTATTAACGGCGCCTTTTTGACCGGCGATTTGTTTAACTTATTTGTGTTTTTTGAAGTTCTGCTAATCGCCTCATATGCGCTACTGATCCATGCCGGTGGTAAGAACAAAACTCGTGCCGCAGTGCACTATGTGGTGCTAAACCTAACCGGTTCGGCAATTTTCTTAATTTCGCTGGCCGTGTTATACGGTACCCTAGGTACGTTAAATATTGCCGATATGGCGCAAAAAGTTGCTGTTTTGCCAGCAGAAGATCTTATGCTGGTGAAGTCTGGTGGCCTGATGCTAATGATAGTGTTTGCATTAAAGGCGGCTATTTTACCGCTGCAATTCTGGCTGCCGGCTACTTATTCGTCTGCTTCTGCACCCGTTGCAGCACTATTTGCAGTTATGACCAAAATAGGCGTTTATGCCTTGCTGCGGGTATACACCACCATCTTTGGTGCTCATGCTGGAGAGCTTAGTGACATTGCCGGTGATTGGCTGTTGCCAGCAGGTTTAGCGACAATAGCTTTAGGGGCTGTCGGGGTGATGGCCAGCCATGATTTTCGTAAGTTGGTGGCTAATTTGGTACTGGTGTCAGTGGGCACCCTGGTCAGCCTGGTTGCGCTACAGACCGAGTTGTCAGCAGCTGCGGCAGTTTATTATACCGTGCACTCTACCCTGGTTACGGCTGCATTATTTTTAATAGCTGATTTAATTGCCAATCAACGTGGTAAAGCAGGCGACAGGCTGGTTTCGGGTCGGCGTGTTACACAACCGGTATTGCTGGGGTTTATGTTTATGCTAGGCGCATTGACTGTAGCTGGCTTGCCGCCGTTTTCTGGTTTTGTTGGTAAACTAATGTTATTGCAGGCGGTGATTGAACCTGGCCAGCGCATAGTGATTTGGGGCTTGGTGCTACTTAGTAGCTTAATGGTGATTATTGCCTTATCCCGAGCTGGCAGTACTTTGTTCTGGCGCATCAGTGGTAATGATTCAGACGGCGGTAAAGCCCACCCATTGCAGGTGTTTGCTGTTTGTTGGTTATTATTAGCCAGCCCTTTATTGGCGCTGTTTGCCGGACCGCTGACAGAGTTGTCGCAGCAAGCGGCCGCTCAGCTTTATGATACCAGTACCGCAGTGCACAGCATCCTTGGACAGCCACTTAAGGAAGTATCGCCATGAGATTTACGCCTAAGTTTCGCTGGTTGCCCACGCCCTATCGCAGCATGCTGCTATTTGTGGTTTGGCTGCTGTTGAATCAAAGCATTGAAGCTGTGCACTTGTTTTTTGGCGCGTTGCTGGCCGTGGTCATTCCGTTGTTAACGTTGCGGTTTCGTGATCCGCAGCCGTTAATCGAAAAGCCGCTGCTGGCGTTACGTTACATCTTACGCGTGTTTGCCGATATTGTTACCGCAAACGCTGAAGTTGCAGTATTGATATTAGGGCCTAAACGACGCTTAAACCCTGCTTTTATCCGTGTACCGCTGGATCTGCAACATGAGTTGCCGATTACTATTTTGGCCAGTACGGTTTCAATGACACCGGGCACCGTTAGCGCCGAAATTTACCCTAGTGCTGAGCTGATCCCGGCAGGACAGCCAATGCCACAGCGCTGGCTGTTAATCCATGTGCTTAATATGACTGATGAAGCGGAACTAATAGCGTCGATAAAGCAGCGCTATGAAGCACCACTGAAGGAGATATTTCAATGCTAGATAAGGTGATTATGCTGGTGTTCGCTATGATTAGCATCGCATTGTTGCTGAATTTGTGGCGCTTGTTGCGTGGCCCAAGTTTACCCGATCGTATACTGGCGCTGGATACTATGTACATTAACAGCATAGCGTTGATAATTTTGTATGGTTTGTTGATGGGATCTCCGCTGTATTTTGAAGCGGCGCTCCTCATTGCCATGCTGGGCTTTGTCAGCACCGTAGCCGTATGTAAATTTTTATTACGCGGCGACATCATTGAGTAGGAGAGGCTAATGCAACATTGGATGGAATGGGCAGTAGCGTTTTTTCTGTTGCTGGGCGGTAGCTTTGTGCTGATTGGATCAATTGGTTTAACCAGGATGCCAGATTTCTTTATGCGGCTACATGGTCCAACGAAAGCGACAACATTAGGCATGGGCGGGATTTTGTTAGGCTCTATTTTCTTTTTTAGCCTGACAGGAGAGGTTAGTGTTCATGAATTATTGATTACCATTTTCTTACTGATAACGGCGCCGATCAGCGCGCATATGTTAATTAAAACAGCGTTACATCATAAGTTAAAAGCGGTAAGCCGGACGCAGGGGTTGGATAATATTGAACCGGCACAAACTAAACAGCATGACAGGAAGCCGTTACCCTAAGGTGTCAGGTAAGACGTCAGGTTTCATCGAAACCGTTGCTAATTAGGTCTACCACGGCGCTGAGTGCCTGCTCAGCGTCATCACCTTCGGTGCACACCTGCAGCGTTTTACCTTTGCTGCTAGCCAGCATCAACAAGGCTAATACGCTACTGGCGTCAGCCGTTTTATCTTCCTGCACTAATTCTATTTTGGCCGTAAACTGTTGGCAAAGTTGCGCCAACTTTGTTGCGGCCCTGGCGTGCAAACCCAGTTGATTAACGATAGTTACAGCTTCACTGCACTTCATGTGATTCAAGCCTTATTATGATGGCGCACTAATTCCCGGTGTCGAACCTGCACATCATCCCTTAAGCTGCGATAGCTCTCAGCCAGACATTCTGCAATATACACCGACCGGTGCTGGCCACCGGTACAGCCAACCGCTATGGTTAGATAGCTTCGATTATTGCGCTCAAGTTGCGGTAACCAGGTACTAATAAAGCTGTTTATTTGCCAAATATATTTGGCCACGACAGGTTGCGATGCCAGGTAATCTTTTACCGGCTGCTCTAATCCGGTTAATGGTTTCAGATCGGGCTCCCAGTGTGGGTTGGGTAAAAAGCGGGCGTCAAATACAAAGTCGGCATCTTTCGGAATGCCATACTTAAAACCAAAGGACTCAAACAGAATGACCAGCCGACCGCTTTTCTGGCCGAGAATGCGTTCACGTAGCTGTTCCGCCAATTGGTGCACGTTTAGCTCTGTTGTGTCGATGTATAAATCAGCCCGGCTGGAAATGGGGTCGAGTAGCTGCTGCTCTTCCGATATAGCTTCATCCAGTGACATGGCTTGATGTGATAATGGATGTAAGCGTCGGGTTTCGCTAAAACGTTTAATTAAGCTGGTGTGGTCTGCATCTAAATACAAAATAGTTAGATCCAGTTTGCGCGGAAGATAAGACAGTATCTCTGTTAATTCATCGGGATCTTTCGGCAAATTACGCACATCAATGCTAACTGCAACGCGCTCATACTGCCCCATTACTGTGGTTGCCAGTGTTGGTAACAGGTTAACCGGGATATTGTCGACACAGTAGTAACCCAAGTCTTCCATCACCCTGAGCGCAACTGACTTTCCCGAGCCGGACCGCCCGCTGACCACCAGTAGTTTCATTTTACGGCATCCGCATTACTGTATTCAGTTAACAACTGATACAGCTGTTGATTTGTTTCGGCGTGGCGAATTTTCTTTGTTAATTCTTTCTGGCTTAGCAACTTGGCAATACCTGCCAGGGTGCTTAAATGGGCTTGGCATTGGTCTTCGGGGATCATAATAGCGCAGAATATATCGACCGGCTGATTGTCTATGGCATCAAAAGGGATGCTTTCTTTGCTAACGACGAACACCAGTATTGGTGAAGTGACACTTTTAAGTTTGCCGTGAGGGATTGCGATACCACCGCCAATACCGGTGGAACCCAACTTCTCCCGCGTCATTAATGCCTCAAGAATACTGTATTCGGCAATATCGGGCAGCTGTTGATGTGCCAATTCGGCAATATATTCCAGGATGCGTTTTTTACTATTAAAAAGAACTGCACTTTTAGTGCAGTTCTCGGCAAGCATTGAAGTTAGGTTCATCATAATTACTTAGTGTCGGGCTATTTTCTCTTTGTGCTTAATCACCTGCCGATCAAGCTTGTCGATTAACTGGTCAATAGCCGCATACATATTTTCATCTTCAGACAGGGCAAATACTTCGCCACCATTGAGATGTAGCTTGGCTTCAGCAATCTGCTTTAATTTTTCCACGTTTAAGATCACATGTACATTGTTTATATGATCAAAATGGCGTTCCAGTTTAGCAAACTTGCTGTCTACGTATTCTTTTAAGGCAGTTGTAATTTCAACATGGCGACCAGTTAGATTGATTTGCATAGACATATTCCTTCTTTTGGCTTACTTACATCAAGGTCTTGCGTTGATTTGACGGCGGAATAAACAACGATTCACGGTACTTGGCAATGGTGCGCCGTGCTACGTTTATCCCTTGTTCAAGTAAAATGTCGGCCATCTTGCTATCACTCAGCGGTTTGGCCGGATTTTCCGCCGCCACTAATTTTTTAATAAAGGCACGAATAGCAGTGGAAGAACATTCACCACCGCTCTCTGTACTAACATGACTTGAGAAGAAAAACTTAAGTTCAAAAATACCTCGTGGTGTATGCATATACTTTTGGGTTGTTACGCGGGAAATGGTCGATTCATGCATGCCAACCATCTCAGCAACGTCGTTTAGCACCATGGGTTTCATGGCTTCTTCACCGTGTTCAAAAAACGCTTGCTGCTGCTGTACAATGCAGTTGGCGACTTTGAGTAAAGTTTCGTTCCGACTCTCCAGGCTCTTTAAAAACCATTTAGCTTCTTGTAAATGAGAGCGAATAAATTGTGTATCTGAGCTGCTTTTGGCTGTTTTAGACATAGCCGCATACTGCTGATTTATTCTGATTTTTGGCATTGCATCTGGGTTAAGCTCGACCTGCCAACGCCCTTTCACTTTCATCACACTGACATCCGGTATTACGTATTGTTGCTCAGTACGAATAACATCAGCGCCTGGTCTTGGATTGAGGCTGTGTATTAACTGCATGACCTCTTTTAACTCATCCTCTTTGAGTTTAGTCACACGCATCAAAGAACGAAAGTCCCGATTGGCTAAAAATTCAGTATGATCGCGAATAAGTTTTTGTGCTTCGCTTAAATAAGGTGTGGCAGGGTCAAATTGTCTTAATTGGACCAGTAAGCATTCCTGCACTGAGCGCGCAGCAACGCCAACAGGATCAAATAATTGAATGCGCTTAATGACTGCTTCGACTTCATCGGCTTCGACATCGTCCATGCCAAGCGACTCTAAAATTTCATTGCAGCTAATTGTCAGTAGGCCATTGTCGTCTATCGCTTCAATGATAATTTCAGCGATGGTGCGGTCGGTATCGGAAAGGGGGGTGAGTTGCATTTGCCAGCGTAAATAGTCTTGCAGTGTCTCGCTGGTTTCGCCTTGATAAACATAATCTTCATCAGCACTGTTGCCTGCACTGACCGGTGCCGCACTAACTAAGTCATCCCAGTTGTTGTCTAATGGCAAGTCTTCCTGGATATTCTGTTCGGACATTGCCTCGCTGGTATCTGGCTCAGAAGCTTCATACTGTTCATCCGCACTGTAATTGTCATTGTCATCCGGATCATCGGCTTTGTCAGTTTGAGGGATAGCTTCCTGCTGAGTGTTGTCAAAGTCCTCCTCGGCTTCCAATAACGGGTTGGCGTCCAGTGCCTCCTGAATTTCTTGTTGCAATTCAATCGTCGACAACTGTAACAGGCGTATAGCCTGCTGCAACTGCGGCGTCATGGTTAGCTGCTGTCCTAAGCGAAGTTGCAAAGAGGGTTTCATTTACGTCTACCGTTCTCCTGAATGCTGCACTGTCATTGTTTTTGCTAACTATAGCCTGAATTGCTCACCCAGGTATACATCGCGAACCTTCTGATCAGCCAAAACCTGTTGTGGAGGGCCAGAAGCGATTAGCTCGCCATGGCTGACGATATACGCAATTTCACAAACATCGAGTGTTTCACGTACGTTATGATCCGTGATCAACACACCAATACCGCGCTGACATAAATGCTGGATAATTTTTTTAATATCCAATACCGATATCGGATCGACACCAGCAAAAGGTTCATCCAGCAGAATAAAGGCTGGGTTCGCAGCCAAGGCGCGGGCAATTTCTACCCGGCGGCGCTCGCCACCAGACAAACTCATGCCAAGGCTATGTTTAATATGCCCTATATGAAACTCTTCCAGCAGTTCATCGGCGATTTCTTCTCGCTTGCTTCTGCTTAATTCTTTGCGGGTTTGTAAGATTGCCAGCAAATTTTCATATACTGTCAGTTTGCGAAATATCGAGCTTTCCTGTGGCAAGTAGCTGATACCCTGGCGCGCACGCGCATGTATGGGGTCGAAGGTGATGTCCTGGTCTCCTAAGGTGATCTGACCTTTGTCTGAAGGCACCAAGCCTACGATCATATAAAATGTCGTGGTTTTGCCAGCACCATTTGGTCCAAGTAGGCCCACTATCTGTCCTGCACTTACCTCAAGGCTGACATCCTTTACTACCTGCCTGCCTTTGTAACTTTTTGCCAGATGAGACGCAACTAACTTCATGGGTTACTTTTTTCCTCAGGCATAATGATGGTTGTCACACGTTTTGACTCATCACTTTCTGCACTAATATCTTGTTTTTCAAGGTTATACTTGATGACTGATGCTTTTACTACGCTGTCGCTTTTGCTTAGTTCGGCATCGCCAGTGAGTGTGAGTGTGCGGCTTGATGGTTCATAGCGCATTTCATTGGCTTGGGCGGTTACCGGCTTACCATCAGCCATGAGTTGGGAGTAAGTCACGGGTTTGCCCGAGGCAATATATACTTCGTTACCTTTTCCTGCCGTTGCATTAATTTCCAATTGATCTGCTTTCAACTGAATTGAACCCTGAGTGACGACAACATTATTTTTATAGGTCAGAATGTTTTCTTCGACCGAAACCAAGTTATCCGCGTCTATTTGAATTTGCTGAGAATAGTCTGGCTTTTCTGCTTTTGCAGCCAAACTGAGCAGTAACAATGTTATTATGGAGCCAAGTTTAACCTTCATTACGATATACCGTTTTATTGTGTTGTATTAATTGCAGAGTTTTTTCGGTTAAATCTGCCCGCAGACCTATCCCCTCGATAAAAAAGCCATCACCTTGAATATAGACGGGCTGGTTGTTTTGCAAGCGGTTATCCGGGAACAGCATTTCCAATGTACTGGTTTCAATGCGCCTGACCAACTCGCTTTGTAGCAAGCTTTCAATGACCACATCTTGCTCCAGGATAACTCTGTCTTGTGGAAACCAAATAGCGCTGCGGCTACTGGCTTGCCAACTGGGCTTATGTTCGGCGTTAAACAGGGTATACACCGGTTGATCAAATTGAGTAAATCCGAGCTGCTCAAAGTGCTCGAGCTGGGCTGCGGCTACACTGTCTGCCCGATAACCTTCTGCATTGAATAAGGTGCGGGTTACGTCTGTAGCCACATAGTCCGGCATGAGCTCCTGATCGGTACGAAGCATGCTATTGCTATCATCCGGCTCAAACCATAGGTAGGCGGCAATGCTAGTTAGTATCAATACCAGCATAGGCAGAACTTTTCTCATGAGCTACTTCCGTCAAAGGAGCCAAATGCGCCTTGGCTTATCAAAATCAAATCACACAACTCCCGCACTGCACCGAAGCCACCAGGTAAGCTGGTACAAAGCGCTGCATAGCGGCGTAAATAGGGATGTGCATCTTTAACTGCGACAGACAAACCGCAGTGTTGCATAACCGCCCAATCTGGCAAGTCATCACCCATATAGGCAATTTGACTCGGGGTAAGTTGCAGCTTTTGTTGTAATTCGCCGAATGCGGCCAATTTATTTTCTTGTCCCTGATAAATGTAGGGGATGGTCAGTGATTGCATGCGTTGCTGCACTATAGCAGAGGTGCGGCCAGTAATAACCGCAACTTCAACGCCGGCTTGTCGTAAAGCCTTTACGCCGTATCCATCACGGGTATGGAAAGCTTTCAGTTCTTCAGAGTTATTACCCAGATAAATACGGCCATCAGAAAATACACCATCAACATCAAATATCACTAGTTTGATATTCGCTGCTGCGGAGAGTACGTCGTCGCTAACGGATTGATATAAATCGGTAAATAATGTCATATTACATTACTCCGGCCCGTAGCAGGTCGTGCATATTCATTGCACCAACCGGGACATTTTGCTCATCCAGCACAATAAGACCGTTTATTTTTTTGCTTTGCATAATTTGTAATGCTTCGGCAGCCAGCATTTTTGCATGTGCTGTAGTGCAGCTCCGAATCATGACGTCTGCAATGCGATTGGTATGGATATCGTAGCGCTGATCAAGGATACGACGCAGATCGCCATCGGTGAAAATGCCGGCCATTTTGCCATTGTCATCGACGACAGCGGTCATACCCAAGCCTTTATTTGATATTTCTAATAGTGCGTCTTTTATACTGGCGTTTTGAGGTACTTTGGGTACCTGCGCGCCGGTGTGCATAATATCTTCCAGACGCAACAAAAGCTTACGGCCGAGGCTGCCGCCAGGATGAGATAAGGCAAAGTCATCGGCTGAAAAACCTCTGGCATCAAGCAGTGCTACAGCAAGTGCATCACCCATAGCTAGTGTAGCCGTGGTACTTGCGGTAGGTGCAAGTCCCAATGGGCAAGCTTCTTGTTCTACTTTAACGCATAAATGAGCGTCAGCAAGCTTTGCAAGTGTAGACTGCGGGTTGCCTGTCATGGCGATCAGCTTTATTCCCAGGCGTTTTACCACCGGAATAATGGTTAGCACTTCAGCCGTTTCACCCGAGTTGGAAATAGCAATTAACACATCGTCTTTAGACAACATACCTAAATCACCATGACTGGCTTCGCCGGGGTGAACAAAGAACGCCGGTGTGCCGGTTGACGCAAGTGTGGCGGCAATTTTGCTACCGATATGACCAGACTTACCCATACCCGACACTATCGTTTTACCCTTGCTGTCAAACATTAACTGACAGGCTAAATTGAAATCGGTATCAAGGTATTGTTGCAGCTGGGCCACAGCAGAGGCCTCTATCCGTAGCACTTCGGCCGCTCTGATTCGAAAGTCTATAGTCGTCATCGCAATTCCTTTATGCCAGTGAAGTAAACAATAGATATTGGTAGCCGACAAAGCCACTCAGTAAAAGCAGTCCTTCAAGACGATTAATACGACGAACTTTATTCAGGCGAAAAGACATCAGCAGCATCAAAAGTGTAGCGCCTATCATGACATAGCTATCACGGCTACCGGCCATCGGATCAAGTACGGCCGGATGAATCACTGCGCCTAGGCCCATTACTGCAAGGATATTAAAGATATTTGAGCCAATAATGTTGCCTATCGCCAGATCATCTTCGCCTTTAAGAATGCCTATAATACTTGCTGCTAATTCCGGTAAGCTGGTACCGATAGCAATAATAGTAAGACCAATAACCAGATCACTTAATCCGGCATACTTGGCAATAGTAACGGCGCCATGCACCAGTAGCTGAGAGCTGGCTAAAAGCAAAATTAAACCGATAATCAGCCAGGACAACGCTTTTGGCAGTGGGGCATATTCCGGTGTTTCAGCTGTCATTTCGGTAATCAATGGGTCGTCTTTATCTGCATGCTGACCCAGATAAACCATCAGGACTAAGAATGCACTAAAGGTTAGCAGTAGTGCGATGCCTTCAGGCCGGGTTAAGTTGTTATCGGCGATAAAGTAGTAACCGAGTAAAGTACAAAACAACACCAATGGATATTCGCGTTTTAATGTTAATGACGATACTGCGATGGGTTTGAGTAGGGCGGCTGCACCTATAACAAGCAGGATATTGGTGATATTTGAGCCCAAGGCATTACCGACGGATGTATCGAGACGCCCGTGCCATGCTGCGTTAGCGGAGACTAGCATTTCTGGCGCGGAAGAACCCATTGCCACTATGGTAAGACCGATAACCATTGGCGATATGCCAGCAGAGCGGGCGAGAGAAGACGCACCAAACACAAATCGGTCAGCACTCCAAAGCAGCAGCACCAAGCCTACAATGACAAAAATTATAGCGAGTAACAAAGGTGACAAGGTTAAGTTTCCTGCTGTATCAAGCGATGTGTCGGATATTTTCCAGTTTATTGACCAGAATTGCAAAAAAAGCTGCTAATGGCACAACAGATCTATTTTTAGCACAGTTTGTTACGATTTTTTGTAACGACTTTAGAGCTTAACATGTTTACAATAATACAACTTGTTTCAGTTGATAATTGTAAACATACAGGAATGTATGTATATTGCAAGCCAGCTTTTGCTGGCTGGTAACGCCGGGTGGAGATTAGGTATTTTGACTGACACTATAATTGATATTCAACACCTGACGTTTAAACGTGGTGAGCGCACGATTTATCGTGACCTTAATATGCAGTTTGCCCGGGGCAAAGTCACCGCTATTATGGGGCCAAGTGGAATTGGTAAAACAACATTGTTGCGCTTAATTGGCGGGCAATTAAAGCCCGACAGCGGCAAAATTTTGTTTGATGGCCAGAACATTCCAACCTTGAGCAGAGCGCAATTATATCAGGCGCGAAAAAAAATGAGCATGCTGTTCCAAAGTGGTGCTCTGTTTAGTGAAATGTCGGTGTTTGATAACGTCGCTTTTCCAATTCGTGAACATACACGTTTATCTGAAGACTTGATCAGATTGGTAGTGCTGATGAAGCTGGAGGCTGTTGGCTTGCGTGGTGCCAGAGATTTGATGCCTGCAGAGCTGTCTGGTGGAATGGCACGCAGGGCGGCACTTGCCCGTGCTATTGCTCTGGACCCCGAACTTATAATGTATGACGAACCATTTGCCGGCCAGGATCCCATCTCTATGGGGGTAATAGTTCGGTTAATAAAGTCGTTGAATAATGCGCTTGGTTTGACATCCGTAGTGGTATCACATGACGTAACTGAAGTGATGAGTATTGCAGACTATGTTTATATAGTGGCAGAGCAATCAGTAATAGGGCACGGCACGCCTGAACAATTGCGTAAAGACCCATCGGGGTTAGTACAGCAATTTCTGCTGGGCGAAGCAGATGGTGCGGTACCTTTTCATTTCAAAGCTGCGCCTTACGAGCAGGAACTTATGGAGTTAAACCGGTGATTGCCGAAAAGTTACAGCAGTTGGGTGCAGCAACAATTAATAGTATTACTGGCTTTGGCCGAGCCGGAATTATGTTATTCGGCGCAGTCGTTGGCGTCCCTAATCTGCGTAAGGGGCTGCCATTACTGATTAAACAGTTGTACGTAATTGGCGTGTTGTCACTGTTGATTATTTTGGTATCAGGCTTGTTTATCGGCATGGTGCTGGCATTGCAGGGTTATACCGTGCTAGTGAAGTTTGGTGCTGAGCAGATGTTAGGGCCCTTGGTCGCACTAAGTTTGTTAAGAGAATTAGGCCCGGTTGTTGCGGCCTTGCTATTTGCTGGTAGGGCAGGCAGTGCACTGACAGCGGAAATTGGCCTGATGAAAGCAACAGAGCAATTGTCCAGTATGGAAATGATGGCGGTTGACCCGCTGCGGCGTATCATCGCACCGCGGTTTTGGGCGGGCGTAATCAGTTTACCGTTGCTGGCCATGATTTTTACCGCTGTGGGTATTCTTGGTGGCCATTTGGTAGGTGTTGACTGGCTAGGTGTCGATGGCGGCGGATATTGGTCAGCGATGCAAGCCAATGTTGACTTGTATGAAGATGTTATTAACGGCGTGATAAAAAGCATGGTGTTCGCGCTTATTGTGACTTGGATTGCCTTACATAAAGGCTATGACGCGGTGCCAACCTCAGAAGGGATTAGCCGCGCAACAACCCAAACTGTGGTCACCGCGTCTTTGGCTGTGCTGGGGTTTGACTTTATATTAACTGCATTAATGTTTGGTGGATAACATGACCACGCGGAAAATTGAAATTTTAGTCGGCGGCTTTATTGTGTTGGCGGTAGCAGCGTTTTTAATGCTGTCGCTCAAAGTGGCGAATAGCGGCATGGGTGGTAGTAGTGAAAGCTATCAACTGCATGCCAAGTTTGACAATATCGGCGGCCTGAAAGTGCGCTCTCCAGTAAAAGTCGGTGGCGTGGTCGTGGGCCGCGTATCCTCAATAGCACTAGATACAACCTATTACACGCCGGTGGTAACATTGGATATTAACAGCGATTACAGTAATTTCCCCGAAACTAGCAGTTTAGCAATACTGACGTCCGGTTTGCTGGGGGAGCAATATTTAGGTTTACAGCCAGGCTTTGTTGATGAGACGGTTGAAATCCTGGCAAATGGTGACTACATCGAAGACACCAAGTCGGCATTGGTTCTGGAAGAGCTGATTGGCCAATTCTTATTCAATCGTGGGAACTAACAATGAAAATATATGCATTTGTCCTAGCAGTAGTGTTCGCCGCTTTTGCGTGGTCGGTTAATGCTGCCGCTACTGCAGCTGAGACGACGAGCTACAGTGACCCTTATAAAATGATGGAGGTGTTGGCCGATAACACTTTTAGCCGTATTGCCCGAGATCAGGGAAAAATAGCGGCTAATCCAGAAGTATTGCGCGATATCGTTAACGAAGAACTAGTCCCCTATATTGATAGCCGTTATGCCGCGTTGCGGGTGATTGGTAACAGTGCTGATTTGCGTAACACGCCAAAAGAAGATTTGCTGGCGTTTGTTGATGCTTTTCAAGGTTATATGATAGCTACCTATGCTGGCGTATTTACACAATACCGCGACCAGAAAGTGATGATAGAACCGTCACCAATGGCTATTGCCGAGCAAAAAATTATCACGGTAAAGACGCGTGTAATTGACCCGGGTAAGCCCGATATTAATATTGATTTCAAGTTACGCCGCGGTCGCGATACTGAAAACTGGCTGGTGTTTGATATGGTGGCTGAGGGTATCTCGCTGCTTGACAGCAAAAGGGCTGAACTTAGCAATCTGATCCGGCAACAAGGCTTAAACAGTGTTACCTTATTACTGGAAGAAAAAGCTAAAGCGCCAATAACACGGGCGGAAGAAAAGTGACACTGCGGATTGTTAAACAAGACGGCAGTTTGCATTTTACCGGTACACTTAACCGTGATACGTTAATGCAGTATTCACCATTTACCCTGTTAAATGACGCCAGTGGCACCCTACGGTTCGACTTGTCTGGCTTAAGCGCCATTGACACGGCTGGACTGGCTTGGGTGATCAAACAATTGGCAGTGGCACAACAAAAGGGTGTTACAGTAAAACTGTGTAATGTGCCGCAGCAACTGTTATCATTGGCCGATGTTAGTGCTGTCAGGCCTTTGTTGCCTGTGATGGATGAAGGTTAAAAATTGGAAATAAAACAAATTGAACAGTTGCTGACCGAGCAATTGCAGTTAGCTGAAGTTAAAGTGACAGCGGAAGGGTCGCATTATGCGGTTCTTGCTGTAGGCGATTGCTTTGACGCCGTAAGTCGGGTGAAACAGCAACAAATGGTATATGCGCCGTTAATGGCCGCAATTGCCGATGGCTCAATCCATGCCGTTAGCATTAAGACCTTTACCCCACAGCAGTGGCGTAGAGAAAAACTTCTTAACTCTCCGATGTAATCAAATATGCAGCAATTTCTAGTTACAGGTGGCCAGGTTTTGGCCGGCGACGTGCTCATCTCCGGCGCAAAAAATGCCGCTTTACCCATCCTTTTTGCCAGCTTACTGTCAGAAAAACCAACAACCATCAGCAATGTGCCTAAGTTAAAGGATATCGAAACGTCCGTTAAACTATTGCAATTATTTGGAGCTGAGGTCAGTTTTGCGGACAATGTGGTGCAAGTTGATGCCGGCAAGGTATCAAATCAGTTTGCGCCATACGAGTTGGTTAAAACAATGCGTGCGTCGATTCTTGCTCTTGGGCCATTATTAAGCCGGTTCGGCCAGGCTGAAGTATCACTACCTGGTGGTTGCGCTATCGGTGCGCGACCGGTCAATTTGCATATTGATGGTTTGCGTAAAATGGGCGCCAATATTGTAGTTGAGAACGGCTACATTAAAGCCACCGCGGGTCGGTTAAAAGGTGCGCACATTATCATGGATATGATCAGCGTCACCGGTACCGAGAACCTGATGATGGCTGCGGTTTTGGCAGATGGTACGACAATTATTGATAATGCAGCGCGTGAGCCAGAGGTGGTTGATTTGGCTGTCTACCTAAATACGATGGGAGCCAAAATAACCGGCGCAGGCACCGACTCTATCGTTATTGAAGGTGTTAAAGCGTTGCACGGTGGTGCACATAAAGTGCTGCCAGATCGCATAGAGACGGGTACTTTTTTAGTAGCCGCCGTGGTAAGTGGTGGTGATGTAACCTGCCGTAATGCTGATCCTGCTGAGTTAGAGGTAGTGTTAAATAAATTGCGCGAAGCAGGGGCCGATATCACTGTTGGTGTCGACTGGGTTCGTGCAGATATGCGTGGACGCAGCCTGAAAGCCGTAAATGTTAAAACAGTTCCGCACCCCGGTTTTCCCACCGATATGCAAGCTCAGTTTACGGTACTTAATGTGGTTGCTGAAGGCGTTGGTATGGTAACAGAGACTATTTTTGAAAACCGGTTTATGCACGTGCCAGAGTTACAGCGCATGGGAGCGAAAATCAGTCTTGAAGGTAATACAGCTGTTTGCCAGCATACGGAAAAATTGATGGCTGCTCAGGTGATGGCAACAGATTTACGCGCCTCAGCCAGCTTAGTTATTGCCGGCCTGGTGGCTCATGGCACTACAGTTGTCGACCGCATTTATCATATTGATCGTGGCTATGAGCATATTGAAGATAAGCTCAAAGGCTTAGGAGCCAATATTCAACGAGTTAACGCGGCATAAGCCGCGTTTTTTTATCGTTGAAATTCTTTCGTTACTGCCGTTAGTTTCATGCGCTGATTGTTGCGATCAATAGTAAGTGATACTTCAGTGTTGGGTGTTGTTTCTGCAATCATATTCAGCGCTTGTTGCACGCTATCAAAGCGTCTGTTGTCAATTTCTAGTATGATATCACCCACTTGTATCCCTGCTTCCGCTGCTGGTCCGCCGGCATTTACGGCTGTAATACTAAAACCGTATAGAGTTTGACCAGAAGAAATAAGCCGATCGCCTGCAGCATTCACCACAGCGTCGCCAGCAACTCCCAGATGGCTGCGTGTAACACGACCATGCTTAATCAGTTTTTGCATTACGTTTAAAGCTAGCCGATAGGGGATAGCGAAGAAAATTCCCTGAATATCCTGATTTTCCATTTGAAATGCTGCTGCATTGATGCCGACCAGGGTGCCATTGCTATTGACCAGTGCACCTCCCGAGTTACCGCGGTTTATCGCAGCATCCATGCGCATAAAGTCGATATAACCCCGAGAGCTCAAGCCGGTATTGCCGTTGGCGCTGATAATGCCTTGCGTAATCGTTTGCCCCAGGTTTAGCGGATTACCAATAGCTAATACCAGATCGCCGACTTGTGGTTCTAACGCGGGATCTTGCGGTATGACCGGTAGATTTTCTGCTTGAACATACAATACCGCTAAATCAGTGAGTTCGTCCTGACCAATAAGTACGGCTTCCAACCAACGACCATCCTGCAGCGCAACTTCGATGTAATCCGCGCCGTACACCACATGATAATTCGTCAGAATATACCCTTGGGCGCTCATTAACACTCCGGAACCTAGCTCCTGACGTTCGATAGTTCTTGGGCGCAATGAACGTGGGTCTACCAAGGTACTGCGGGTATACACATTGACCACAGCAGGAGCTGCTTTTCGCACTGCCCGGGCATAACTGATGGGCTGATCTTGTTCTTTTTGCGCAGTGTCAGCGAACCATGGCACTGTGATTGAGTTGAATGAAGGCACCACTAAAATAAGCAAAAACGCTAAAGCCAGGCCATAGGCAATGCTTTTAAGCAGAAACAAGATAAATTTAGCCACGGGATCTACGTTAATTGCCGGGTAATAATAGCGCAAGCATAGCATTAATATGGTTTAAGCAGTAGCGAATAGCTACTGCTTAAACCTTTGCTATCAGCGGATTAACACATACAAATTAGTATTGCCGCGTTGAATGTTGATAGCGGCTACACCGCTGCGCTTTTCCAGTACGGTGCGCAATTCTGCCAGATTGGCGATGCGCTGGCGATTGACTCCAACGATCACATCATCTGGCAATAAGCCAATCTGGGCAGCTGCGGAGTTGCTGGCAACGGTTTCAATTTTCACACCACCGCCATCATTATTAGATAATTCAGCGCCGTCGAGCATAGGATGTATCTGATTTGCAGCCACCTGAGCACTGGATGATTGCCGCAGCGTTACCGTTACAGTACGCTCACTACCATCGCGCAGTATACCCAGTGTCGCTTCACGTCCGGCGCCAAGCGTAGCAACCTTGGCGCGCAGCTCAATGAAGGAGCTAATTTTATTGCCATTCATGCTGACAATCACATCACCCGATTTTAAGCCTGCAGCGGCAGCCGCACTATCTGGCAGTACCTCGTTGACAAAAGCACCTCGGCTGACTTTCAGGTTCATCGCTTCGGTGAGCTCAGAGTTTACATCCTGGCCTCTGATCCCCAGGCTGCCACGGCGGATCTCGCCATGTTCGACAATTTGATCGACCAGGTTCTTCATCATGTTGGCCGGAATGGCGAAGCCTATGCCGATATTGCCGCCGTTAGGCCCCAAAATAGCAGTGTTAATACCAATAAGTTCACCGCGCAAGTTAACCAGTGCGCCACCAGAATTGCCGCTGTTAATTGCGGCGTCGGTTTGAATAAAATCCTCCAAACCTTCAATACCCAGGCCACCACGGCCCAGCGCACTGATAATGCCTGAGGTGACGGTTTGTTCAAGCCCAAAGGGGTTGCCGATGGCAATAGCAAAATCACCAACCCGAATTTTGTCGGAATTGGCTAGTGGAATTTGTACCAGATTTTTTGCTTCTATTTGCAGCAATGCAATATCGCTTTCCGGATCGGCGCCAAGCTTTTTGGCTTTAAATGTGCGGCCGTCTTTTAGCCGCACTTCAATATCGTTGGCATCCTGAATTACGTGGTTATTAGTAACGATATAACCTTTGCTTGCGTCAATTACTACTCCCGATCCAAGTCCCTTGAATGGGCGTTCTTCACGGTATTCATTTGGTCCGCGTTGGCCGAAGAAATAACGGAAAGCCTCCGGCAGTCGCTGACGCACCTCACGGCTACCCTCAACAGAAATGTGCACAACGGCTGGGGTGGCCTGTTCCAGCATGGGTGCTAGCGTTGGCATTTCTTGCTGATTGGAGAAAAACGGTATCCGGGCCTCGGCCGGTGCAGCAGCTGTCAACATCAAACTGGCAGCGACTGCAGCGCCAACTAATGACAATTTCTTATTCATAGCGTGATAGTCTCCTCTTTAAAATATGCGACTAAGAACATGTCGTAATAAAAAAAGTTCAGCTATTACTCTGAGTTTATGTAACAAATTATTCCGTTGTTTTAGCGATATGCTGTTCTTTGATAAGGCCGCTTGACTGACCAGAGTAATCTTTCGGCTGTTGCTCGGCAGTAGAATAGACCCGGCGCTTTTCATCAATCTGATTTAACGATTGTCTGATATAAGCTGCAGTATCACCTGACAGGTAGTTCAGGTCTTGTTTTGTCGACTCGGTAGGTCGTTCTACCAGCTGCATTTTTGAATCAGCAATATGCCGGGCAATACGGGAGTAGTTGTCTTGCAGTTGGCTCATTAATTGATTAGTGGTTTCCAGATGACTGGAAACATCCTGACGATATTTTGCCAGTTGTTGCTGGCTTTCTTCCAGTTCTAGCTGGAGCTTGTGCTGATTAAACTGTCTTAATGTCAGGGCGCGCGCAAGTACAGCGCCAATGACTAAACCGGCACCAAGCCATGCGGCAGCATACATATATTCCATAACAACTCCTACGGGGGTAAATTAAGCGATAAGTGTAACCTAAGTTCTTATGTAAGGTGGTAAGGCATGTTACAATTGTGTCTCATATTTAAGGCCAGCTGCTGGCGCTTTCAAGTATTATTCCAATGACACCAGTGCAAAAATATCAACAGGACTTAGCGCGTACTGATTTTCAGTATGATGCTGCTCAAGAATTTGCTGTTGCTCAGCTACAGCGGTTATATGACGACTTGGTATCAACCAAATCAGTTAACGTCAGCTGGTGGCGTAAGTTCATTGGCAGGCCGGTTTTAAGCCAGCCGGTTATGGGTTTGTACTTTTGGGGTGGGGTTGGACGGGGAAAAACCTATTTGGTGGACACCTTTTACGAGTGCTTACCGACAACACGTAAAATGCGCATTCACTTCCACCGCTTTATGCATCGTGTGCATGAAGAGTTAAAGCAGCTTAAGGGTGTTAGCGATCCCTTGGACAAAGTGGCCGACAAATTTAAGCGGGAAGTTGATATTCTGTGCTTTGACGAGTTCTTTGTCTCAGACATTACCGATGCAATGATCCTGGGCACGCTGATGCACGCTCTGTTTGCTCGTGGCATAACTTTAGTGGCAACCTCCAACATTGAGCCAGATGGCTTGTATCGTAATGGGTTGCAACGAGCCCGCTTTTTACCGGCAATTGCGCTGATAAAGCAACACACCCAGATTATAAATGTCGACAGCGGTATTGATTACCGCCTGCGCACTTTGGAAAAAGCGGAAATCTATCACGCACCGTTAGACACGGCCGCTGAAATTAATCTGCTGCAATATTTTAATGCGTTGTCAACTGAGCCTCGCCAGCAAGACATTCATATAGAGGTTGCCAATCGTAAGTTGCACGCGCGATATGAGGCTGATGGTGTGGTGTGGTTTGGCTTTAAAGAACTATGTGAAACAGCGCGCAGTCAATATGACTACATGGAGTTAAGTCGATGTTATCACACAGTATTGCTGTCTGGGGTGAAAGCTATGGGGCGGCAGAATGACGATGTTGCACGGCGTTTTATTGCCTTGGTTGATGAATTTTATGACCGGAGTGTAAAGCTAATTATTTCTGCTGAAACCCAGCTGGAACAGTTGTATAGCGATGGTATTCTTAGTTTTGAGTTTAAACGCTGTATTAGCCGGCTGCAGGAAATGCAATCTCATGATTATTTGGCTAAAGCCCACTTACCTTAAAAATTTTCTACTTAAGTAAGAAAAATCGCTTAAGAATGCTGATTTTTGCAATTGGTTAATATATAATCCGCGCCCGGCCTACGTTACAGCCTAATACTGCCGTTAGCCCGGTGGTTTTTGTACTCGAAGGGGTACGCTAACGACACAAGCTGCATCAGCCCTGCGCTGTGTCAGGTGTAACTAAGTTATTTTTGGATAGATAAATGAAAACTTTTACTGCTAAGCCAGAAAGCGTAACTCGCGACTGGTATGTTGTTGATGCGACTGGTAAAACGCTGGGACGTATTGCAACAGAAATCGCTGCCCGTTTACGTGGCAAGCATAAGCCAGAATATACTCCACACGTTGATACCGGTGATTACATCATCGTGGTAAACGCGGAAAAAGTGGCAGTTACTGGCAACAAAGCACAGAACAAAATGTATTATTCTCACACTGGCTTCCCTGGCGGCATTAAGGAAATCAGCTTTGAGAAATTGATCGCGAAGAAACCAGAAATGGTTCTGGAACTTGCTATTAAAGGCATGTTACCAAAAGGTCCACTGGGCCGCGCTATGTTCCGTAAGTTGAAAGTTTACGCCGGCGCCGAGCATCAGCATGCTGCTCAGCAACCGCAAGTATTAGATATTTAATCGGAGCATAACATGGCACAGAATCAATATTACGGAACTGGTCGTCGTAAAAGCTCAACGGCCCGCGTTTTCATCAAAGCCGGTTCAGGTAACATCGTTGTTAATCAGCGTGCGTTAACTGAATACTTCGGTCGTGAAACAGCTTGTATGATTGTTAAGCAACCATTAGAGCTGGTTGGTATGGTTGAGAAATTCGACCTGTACATCACTGTTAAAGGTGGTGGTATCAGCGGCCAGGCCGGTGCTATCCGTCACGGTATTACCCGTGCACTGATGGAGTTTGACGAGTCACTGCGTCCAGCGCTGCGTAAAGCAGGCTTTGTAACACGCGATGCACGTCAGGTTGAACGTAAGAAAGTGGGTCTGCGTAAAGCACGTAAACGTCCACAGTACTCAAAACGTTAATCGTTTTATCAAGTACATCAAACCCGGCACCTGTTGCCGGGTTTTTTTTGCCTGTATTTTCCGCGCTTGGTGCTAGCAATCTGGCTAGGCAAACGAAGCGTATAACACAAAGTACTAAGATAATACTGATCCAGCCTGCCTTAATCCTTGTGTAAAGCAGGGCTTTTCATTATGATCGACGTTATTTTTTAATTTATAATAATTGCTGAAATTCAGCCGCTTAAATTCTGTTTAAGCGTTAACGTGGAGAAGAGTGGATGAGCAATGCGCCTGTAGATCATGGTCGCCGCCGCTTCCTTACCATTGCAACCTCAGTTGTAGGGGGCGTGGGAGCTATCGGTGCTGCTGTGCCTTTTGTCGCGTCCTGGATGCCGAGTGAAAAGGCAAAACAGGCTGGGGCAGCGGTCAGTGCGGATATCAGCAAGCTTGAACCCGGGCAGTTAATCCGGGTAGAGTGGCGGGGTAAGCCGGTTTGGATAGTGAAACGGCCACAGGCCATGCTAGACGAGCTGGCAACACACGAAGATAAACTGCGTGACCCCGCGTCTGAAGTAGAACAACAACCCGCATATGCACAAAATCGTCACCGCTCTAAGAAGCCGGAAATTTTCGTAGCAGTAGGTATTTGTACTCACTTGGGTTGCTCGCCTACTTATATTGCCAATGATTTTGCTGCACAAGTAGAAGGAGTCTCATCTGGCTTCTTCTGCCCATGTCATGGTTCCAAGTTTGATATGGCCGGCCGGGTATTTCAAAGCGTGCCTGCGCCGTCAAACTTGCAGGTCCCTCCTTATATGTTTATCGACGACAATACCATTGTGATTGGTGAAGATGAGGGGACTGTCTAATGTTTAAGAATTTAATGAGCTGGATTGAATACCGCTTACCCTTTATGGAGAAAATGAATCTCCATGTGGTGCAGTATCCGGCGCCAAAAAACTTTAACTTTTGGTATTTTTTTGGCTCGCTAGCCATGTTGGTATTGGTTAACCAAATCCTAACGGGTATCTGGTTAACGATGAACTATGAACCGTCTGCTGAAGGTGCTTTTGCTTCTGTAGAATATATCATGCGCGATGTCGACTACGGTTGGCTGTTGCGCTACATGCATTCTACCGGTGCGTCTGCTTTCTTTGTCGTGGTTTACTTACATATGCTGCGCGGCATGATGTATGGCTCTTACCAGAAACCACGTGAGCTATTGTGGATTTTCGGTATGCTAATTTTCCTGGTGCTGATGGCTGAAGCCTTTATGGGTTACCTGTTACCTTGGGGCCAGATGTCATTCTGGGGCGCTCAGGTAATTATCTCTATCTTCGGTGTTATTCCGGGTATAGGTGAAGATTTAACACTGTGGATACGCGGTGATTATGTTATCTCCGGTGCGACCTTAAACCGGTTCTTTGCACTGCACGTAATTGCACTGCCACTAGTGCTGGTTATTTTAGTGTTTCTGCACATTATGGCGTTGCACGAAGTGGGTTCAAACAACCCTGATGGCATCGACATTAAGAAAGATAATGATGGCAGTGTTGAGTTAACTGAAGCAGATAAAAAGTTTACGTTTCATCAATACTTCACTCGCGGTGGTAAGAAAGTGATTGTTGATGCAATCCCGTTTCATCCTTACTACACGGTAAAAGACTTAGTTGGCGTCGCTGGCTTCCTGCTGATTTTTGCCTGGGTCATTTTCTTTCTGCCAGAAGGTGGTGGTTACTTCCTCGAGCCGCCAAACTTTGAAGCAGCTAACCCACTGAAAACACCTGACCATATTGCGCCTGTTTGGTACTTCACGCCATTCTATGCCATTTTACGTGCAGTACCTGATCAACTATTTGGTGCAGTTTTTATGTTTCTGGCTATTGTTGCGTTGGCACTGCTGCCATGGATTGACCGCGGTTCTGTGCGTTCTGTCCGTTATCGCAGTGGTTTGCACACGGCCAACCTGATTAACTTCTGTGTAAGTTTTGTGGCGTTGGGTGTGTTGGGTGTGTTGCCAGCTGAGGGTATCTATACCTTATTGGCGCAAATCTTCTCGTTCACATATTTTGGCTTCTTTATTTTGTTGTGGTTCTACAGCAAGAATGAAAAAACAAAACCATTACCAGTAAGGTTAACCTGATGATGAAGAACTTATTTTCAGTAGTTGCATTGGTTGCATCGTCATGGGCGATGGCAGCAGGCTCAACTATACCGCTGGATAAAGCACCCATTGATCTGACAGACAATGCGTCATTACAACAAGGTGCTAAGTTGTTTCAGAACTACTGCCTTGGTTGTCACCAAATGCAGTACCAGCGCTATTCTCGTACCTTTCGCGACTTAGCTATTCCAGAAGATATCGGCATGGAAAACCTGATGTTTACTGGCGAGAAAGTTGGCGACCATATCACCAACACTATGGCTGCCAAAGATGGCGAAAAGTGGTTTGGGGCTACACCTCCGGACTTAACTAACGTTGCGCGGGTTCGCGGCCCTGATTGGCTGTATACCTATTTGCGCAGCTTCTATGCCGATCCGGCTCGTCCGTTTGGTGTGAACAACGATGTGTTTCCGATGGTAGGTATGCCTCATGTTCTACAAGAATTGCAGGGCAAGCCTTATAAGGCATATGAAACTCGTTTGGTAGATGGTGAGTCTAAACAGGTGTATGTCGGTATAAAAACCGATGGTACCGGTGAGCTGAGCACAGAAGAATATGATCGTGCAGTCGCAGATCTGGTAAACTACCTGGAATATGTTGGTGAGCCAACCAAACTGGAATCACGTGAGCTTGGTACCAAGGTTATGGTGTTCCTGCTAATTTTCTTTGTACTGGCTTATTTGCTGAAAAAAGAATATTGGAAAGATGTACATTAACTAGTTATTTCAACTAGATATGTTTACAGGGGCCTTTGCGCCCCTTTGCCGTTTTTTATTTTACCGGAGGAAGACATGGCGATCACTGCCAATAAACGCCCTGTGATGACATTGTTCTCAGCAGCTGATGACATGTTCAGCCATCAGGTACGTATTGTACTGGCTGAAAAAGGCGTAACTGTCGATATTCTTCAGGTCGCACAAGATAATTTGCCGGAGGATCTGTACGAGGTAAACCCGTATGGTAGCCTGCCAACTTTGCTTGATCGTGAACTGGCGTTGTATCAAGCCAATATTATTATGGAATATTTGGACGAGCGCTTTCCTCATCCACCACTGATGCCGGTATATCCGGTAGCACGTGGTCAGGCTCGTTTGATGATGTATCGCATCGAAAAAGATTGGTACCGACTGGCGACAGCTATATTAAATGGCGATGATAATGCAGCAACAGCTCGGCAGGAATTGAAAGAGGGCTTGCTGTCTATCGCACCGTTGTTTAACGAAGCGCCATTTTTTATGAGCGAAGAATTTGGTCTGGTCGATTGTTATATGGCAGCTTTACTGTGGCGCTTACCTTTGCTTGGTATTGAATTGTTAGGTGCTGGCAGTAAAGAGCTGAAAAACTATATGACGCGTATTTTTGAACGTGATGCATTTCAAGCTTCATTAAGCGATGTGGAGCGTGAGATCCGCAGAGGAATGAAGTTCTGATGAAGATGACGGCAAATCGCCCGTATTTATTGCGAGCGTTTTACGAATGGATTGTAGATAACAACTGCACGCCTTACTTGGTGGTGGATGCCAGTTTTGCTGCAGTTAAGGTACCGACCCAGTTTGTACAAAATGGTCAGATTGTGCTTAATACTGCACCTTCTGCTGTCGGTAATCTGCAACTAGGAAACGATGCTGTCACTTTCAATGCGCGATTTGGCGGCAAGCCTTTTTCATTGCATATCCCGGTAGGCGCTGTATTAGCTATTTACGCGCGTGAAAATGGCGCCGGCACGGTGTTTACCCTGGAAGAGGAAGAAGACGAAGCTGAAATCTTCAGCGATAGTCTCGAAGATGATACACCAGAGCCAGAACCGTCAAAGCCTAAAAAAGCATCACATTTAAAGATCGTAAAATAACACCGTTAACGATTGATATCTGGTTTTGCCGTTGCAACTTGCCAGAATGCTTGAATAAGCGGCTCATGTAGCCGCTTGTTTAGCATACAAATACCAAGATCAAATGGCTCAAAACGATAATCCAGCTCTATTATCCGCACCCGATCTTTCACTGGGCTATTTACCACCACCGCATCAGCCACCAGTGCGACTCCTGTTCCCAGTGCTACCATCGATACCATGGCTTCATGACCATCTACTTTAGCCACAACATATGGCGAGATCGCCATTTCTGCCAGCCAACGGTCAAAACGGCTACGGGCCGGGCCGTGCTCGGGCATTATTAGAGGTACTTTGTGCCAAGGTAATGGCACCTGCTGCAGTATATCGTTAACTTTACAGGGAATGGTCGGCGCTATCAGCATCACTGGCAGGCTGGCAATACTGCGAAACGCCAGATTTGCTGGCAGCTGAGCGGGGTGAGCCGCCAAGGCGATATCAGCTTCGCCTAATCTGACTTTTTCTATGGCTGAAGCCGCATCTCCTGTGCTCAGCTTTATGTCAGCTTTGGGACACATAAGACGAAAGCGGTCTAAAATTGCTGGCAAATGGCTATAGCTGGCTGTAACAGTACAGAACAGCCTGATCTCGCCAGTTAGCTCGGCACTGGCTAGCTGCAGATCAACTTGCAATTGATGCCACTCATCCAACCAGTTGCGGACAAAGCGAGCGAAGCGCTGCCCTGCGGTGGTTAGCTTTACCGAACGCTTATCGCGAAAGAATAGCTCGGTGCCTAGCTCAAGTTCCAGCCGCTGGATGACACGAGTTAGCGTTGGCGGACTGACGTACATTTGTTCGCTGGTCTTACTAAAATTTAAGCTACTTGCCAAATGTTGAAACAGCTGCGCACTGCGAATATCCATAGTCTATCCAATATTGTTTCATATAGTGAAATACAGACTTCTAAATATATCACTTCACGCAATTAAAAACAGTCGCTACTATTAGCGCATTAAAGCAGGCAACTAACCCTGCTTATGCTCACCAATAGGTTAGAGCGGTTAAAACGAATTTAGAGAAGTATCATGAAAAATTATTTTAATACGCTGAATTTACGTCAGCAGTTGGCGCAGTTAGCTCAGTGTCGTTTTATGGACAGATCTGAGTTCACCGACGGATGTGAGCTGCTTAAAGGTTGGAACATCGTTATTGTTGGTTGTGGAGCTCAGGGCTTAAACCAGGGCCTGAACATGCGTGACTCAGGATTGAATATCAGTTATGCCTTGCGAGCGGAAGCAATTGCCGAAAAGCGCGCTTCATTCGTAAAGGCCAGCAGTAACGGTTTTACGGTTGGTACTTATGAAGAGTTGATCCCGTCGGCAGATTTAGTTCTGAATCTTACACCGGATAAGCAACATAGCAGCGTAGTTGACGCAGTTATGCCGTTAATGAAGCAAGGTGCTACTTTAGGTTATTCGCACGGATTTAATATTGTTGAAGAAGGTAAACAAATTCGACCGGATATCACTGTCGTTATGGTGGCGCCAAAATGCCCCGGTACAGAAGTGCGGGAAGAATATAAAAGAGGATTTGGGGTGCCGACGTTGATTGCGGTTCACCCGGAAAATGATCCCAAAGGACAAGGCTTAGACATTGCCAAAGCGTATGCTTCGGCAACGGGGGGAGATAGGGCGGGTGTGCTGCAGTCGTCTTTTGTGGCAGAAGTTAAATCTGACCTGATGGGTGAGCAAACTATCCTGTGCGGTATGTTACAAACGGGTGCTATTTTGGCATTCGACAAAATGGTTGCTGATGGTATAGAGGCTGGTTATGCCGCCAAGTTAATACAGTATGGTTGGGAAACGGTTACCGAAGCGTTAAAGCATGGTGGTATTACCAACATGATGGATCGTTTAAGCAACCCAGCGAAGATTAAAGCGTTTGATTTGGCACAGCAGTTAAAACAAACCTTGCGGCCTTTGTTTGAAAAGCATATGGACGATATTATCAGCGGCGAGTTTTCCCGTACCATGATGGCCGACTGGGCGAACGATGACAAGAACCTGCTTACGTGGCGTGAGCAAACGCGCTGCAGTGGCTTTGAACAGGCGCCGGTATCGGGAGAGAAAATATCAGAGCAGGACTATTTCGATCGTGGTTTGTTGTTAGTCGCTATGGTGAAGGCAGGTGTAGAGCTGGCATTCGAAACCATGGTAGATGCTGGCATAGTGGCAGAATCGGCTTACTATGAGTCGTTGCACGAAACACCTTTGATCGCTAATACGATAGCGCGCAAACGTTTATATGAAATGAACGTGGTGATTTCAGATACCGCGGAATACGGCAACTACTTATTTTCCCACGCTGCAGTGCCGCTATTGAAAGATATGATTAACGGATTATCGAGTGAATACTTAGGCAAGGGCTGTAGCGGTAGTGCTGGTGTAGATAATTTAGAATTAATCGCAGTTAACGATGCTATACGCCAGCATCCGGTCGAAACAGTGGGTAAAAAATTACGCGGTTATATGACAGCAATGAAGCGAATTGCATCAGAGCAGTAACCCAAAGAATTATGTGGTTATAGGTGCACTACCGGCCAAAAGCAGTAGTGTTCCTGACCAATAACGATGTTATACGTGGACCTTGGTTGTTTTGCCCTGCTATGCAGGGCTTTTTTTTTGGGTTAATCTGGCATGGGTCAATTGGGAGTTCAGCACAATGAAGACAATTGCTTTGGTCGCACACGATGGCAAGAAGAAGGCGCTACTTAGTTGGGTAAGTGCACACAAAGCCTTTTTTGCCGATAAGCAGCTGGTCGCAACGGGTACGACTGGAAAACTGGTGTCTGATGCTCTGCAGCAAGATGTAATGTGTTTGGCTAGCGGCCCACTAGGTGGAGATCAGCAAATTGGCGCATTGATCGCAGAACAAAAAATTGATTGGTTGGTGTTTTTTTGGGACCCATTATCATCGCAGCCACACGATCCAGATGTGAAGGCGTTAATTCGCTTAGCGGTGGTTTGGAATATACCCGTTGCTTGTAATCAGGCAACCGCAGATTTTATTATCCACTCCAGTTTATATCAACAAAATTATCAGCGGGACGTGCCAGACTTTTCCTTGCATACGACACGTTTTGACCGCACCTAATCAGATAGCTGCTTTACTGAGTTCAGCAAGCAGTTGTTCTGCTGCTACACGCTCTGGAAACTCAGCAAAATTGGCCAATAACTGCCCTAACATGGTGTTAGCTTCTGCCGGACGCTGTAATTTGACCAAGGTGTAGGCAATATGAAACTGAATTGACGGATTGGTCGCATTTAGTGCGTTCGCCTGGCGCAAAGTGGCTACCGCTTGTTGATATTGGCCTTTTTTTGCAAGCACCCAACCGTAGGTGTCTAAAGTAAAGGCTTGTTTGGGTGCAAGCTGCAGCGCTTTCTCGGCATGTTCTAAAGCCACATCTATATCACTAGCTAGATGCAGGTTTGCCAAATTGTTGTATACAGCTGCATCGTTGGTGTATTGGTTGGCGTCAAGTAACAATTGATACTGTTCAATAGCTTCTGTAGGCTTGGCAGCGTTGACATAGTGTTCAGCGAGCAGCCTTCTTAGCCAGTGATTGTCTGCAGTTTGTTTTAGTGCTTGTAGTGCTAGCGTATCAAACGCATGGCCATCTTTCCCCGCTTTAGCAATCTGATAGAGTTTGACCCAGGCTAAGCGGAACTGCGGATCTTGCTTTAATGCTTGTTGGTACAAAGCTAGTGCGCTGGATTCATTTTGCTCTGCCAGCGCAAGATCCCCGCGTAGCATCGTAACATTGGCGTTCTTGGGGTAACTTACTGCCATTTTTTTAAGTAAAACATCTGCAGCGTTGATATCGGCTGTAATCAAGTAGTGGTTTGCCAGTTCCAGTTGTAACAATAGAGTAGAGGGGGCTAGTGTTATTGCTTCTTGCAGTGACAGACCAGATGCGGGTAAGTCATTAATTTCACGTTGCATTAGTGCTAGTTTTAACAATTTTTCTGGGTCTGTGTCGACCAAATCTGATAATAAAGGCAGGACGTTATTAACTTTTTCTGGCTGGTTTAACAGTAAAAGTAGCCGGGCCTTTTTCCATAGTAGTATTTCATCCATAAAAGCACTTTTTAATCCTTGCTCAACTAAGGCAAGAGCCGGTTCGTAACGCTGTGTGGTAAAATACAGGTCAAACAGCAATTCGGTAGCTGGCGCATAGGAACCTGATGCAAGGGTATTCTGCAGTACCACTTCAGCATCATTATATTGCTCTGCTCTGAAGTAGGCCAAAGCTAATAAGGTTGCAGTAGCTTTATGTTGTTTATGTCGACTGGCCAATGGCTTTAATAGCGAAATTGCCTGAGCATAATTTTGTCGGTCAATTTCCAACCGAGCAAGATTAAACTGGGCGGCAATATGATCGGGTTGTTGTTTCAGGACGTTTTGAACAACCGCGTAGGCCTGTTCAGCTTTGCCACTTTTTATCAGAGTCGCTGCTTTGAAATTGAGATAGCCTGTATTGTTGGGCTCGGCGGCCAATAGCTGGTCAGCAAGCTGAAGGGCCTGTGTATAGTTGTTGTTGTCTAATGCCAGCAGGGCCTGATTAATTCGCAACAGCATGTTATCGCTATGCTGCAGCACCTCTTGCGCAATAACTGCGCGTGCCTTGTCAGCTTGATCCATTTGTTTTAATACTGCTGCATGAAGAATGGCAAAATCTACATTTGCCGGAAATTGTAGGCGTAAAGAGGTAATGAGTTGTTCTGCTTTGTAAGCGCGGTTTGAATTGATATATAACGTAACAAGTCGTTTGGCTAGCTCTGGTGCAGTGTTTAGTTGTTCCAGATGGCGTTCAGCTAACTGAATTGCCAGGGAGTTATCGCCTTGTCTAATGTATACATCGATAAGTATGGAAACGGCATTCAGATCGGCGGGCACCAGCTGATTATAAGAAACGAGATCACCGCGTGCTTTTTCATAATTTTGTGCAACATAGGAAAGTAAAGCCCTGGAAAAAAGTAGAGATGGCTGGCTTTCTATCTGTGCTTTGGATAACTGCCAAAGTTTGGCACTAAGCAATTCGGTGTGTTGTTCGCTTTGCTGATGGTTTTCTTTCAAAGATGATAACCAGGCAGCCAGCAGCAAGGCATATGGGTCGCCCGGACTTTGCAGCAAAATTTGTTGTAAAGTTTGCTCAGCTTGTTCCGTTTTATACTGACTGACATAGTTACGCAGTAGTGCGCGGCGCAGCACCGGATCTTGCGGGCTAAGCAGCACCGCTTTTTCAAAATAGTCTTGAGCTTTTAGCAGCTGTCCCTGTAACTGCAGCAATTCGCCTTGCAGCTGTAAAGATTGTGGATTGTCACTCTGAATTGACAACGCACGGTCAAGTAATAGCTCAGCATCTTTAAGCCGCTTTTCTTTGAGTAATAACGCTACTTGGCTATTTAGTAAGCGTATTGAATCTGGCTGCAGCGCGCTGGCGCTGATAAAATGAGCCCTGGCATTGTCGATATTATCCAAATTCAGGCTGGCGGCGGCTGCGAGCAGATGCCATTCAAAAAGGCTATTGTTTGACAGCTTGTACTGCTCGCCTAGCTTCAGTACTTGTTGATATTTTCCGGCAAATAAGTAGCTGTTTGCTAACTCTGTTAGCATTAGCTCGATATCGGCACCTTTATATAGTGCTTCTTCAAACTCTGTTGTTGCTTCTTCAAAATAGCCTTTTTCAAGCAGGACTTTACCCATTAACACTTTGGCGGGAATGTGGTCGGGTGTTTGTTGCAATACATTTTTAAGATGGATATAGGCGGCTTGCTGTTCTTGCCGTTGGAATGCTTGTAATGCTTGTTCGTAGTCGTGTTCGGCTGAGACCGAGGCTATGGCGGCGGGTGCCACATAAACACAGGCGAACCAAATTGCAGCAAAAAAGCCGTTATAAATTGGTTTTAACATCAGCAGAGCGTCTCATTGCAGTTAAGTAGATAATGTTTAGTATGTCTTTATTTAGCCAACAATCACTATAAGTTTTGCAAAAAAGAGACAAAGAAAGAAGCGGAAGCAATAAAAGAAGGTAGGCCGCAAACTGCGCGGCCACCTGAGGTCCTGTGTCGTCGTCCTGTCGATACTGTCCGTAGCATTTCATCCCTGGCTCCATCCCGGAGTGTCCAGCAAGCCTCCCGCTCGATCCTGCAATCCTTTTGCGCTATCTTCCTGACAACGCGCTCTCATCCTGAGAGATCCTGTAACTTCCCTAGTGTTCTCATCGCCTGTGAAGAATATGAAAACTCTGTGCCATTCCTTAGCATGTCCTGCAGACCGCTCTATGCTATCCTAGCTGAGTGTTACATCCTGTACTTTGGCCAACATCCTGTTAGCTGGTCTATCCGTCTACGAACAAAGTATGCGCCGTTTTGTGGATTTGCGGCATGGCTTTTTTTTAATAGACTGAGTGTAATATAATTGTAAAACAGGCGTTTTGTTAGCATTAAATATAGATATCAATAAGTTATGAATTATTTGTTTTTGTATTCTGTAGACTAAATAGCGTTTAAACTTACTCTTTTGTGAGATATGTCTCACAAAGCAACCGGCCAGATTGCTGCTGTAATGTGATGTCTAATAAAAGGAATAGTATGGCCAGAGAACAATTAGGTATTTGTACCGAGGCAAATTTGCACAGCGATTATCTTTTATTCAATGCTGTGGAAGGCAGTGAAAGCATACTGCGTTACAAGCTTGCTCGCTTGCCGCAGGTAATTGACCGTCTTGCTGGTCATTTTTCAGAAGCATTATTAACTAGTGTGGTTGCTGTTGGGAGTAACTATTGGGCTACGTTATACCCTGATGCTATGCCACTTGGTCTTGCGCCGTTTCCAGACACGCAAGCAGAAGACATAGACCTTGCCCCTGTGCCAATTGACATATTTATTCAGCTGCGGTCAGATCGGCGCGATGTCAATTTTATCGCATGCCAACAAGTCAAACAATTGCTCGGAGGCTATGCAGAACTGCAAGAACACATTCAGGGATTTCGTTATCTGGATGGTCGCAGCTTAACTGGTTTTATAGATATGCCTGCTAATCCGCGAGGTAAAGCAAAACGTGATGCAGCATTGATAAATCATACACACCAACCTGTATTTGCTGCCGGTAGCTATTTGTATCTGCAGTGTGTGAATTTATTGCTAAACACATGGCAGCTACTTAGCCTGACAGAGCAGGAAGATATTATGGGTATGGATAAAGTCTCAGGCCAGCCTGTTGCCGCAGACCGACAATTAGCAGATAGTCACTTTGCTTTGTTGCAATCTGCAACTGGTGTTAGCCAGAACATTTTGCTGCAACACATGCCATTTACCCGTGGCAGTGTTCATGGCGAAATGCAGTTAACTTACTCAGCTGATCCAGATGTTTTGCTACAGCAATTGCTGCGCAGGTTCGGCTTGATGGCAGATAACGCTAGCTATGACCAGTTGCTAAACTACAGCACCATTGAGTTCAGTGCTGCCTTTTTTGTACCCTCAATCAGCTTTTTGGAATTAGCAGTCAAACGCGTGTCAAGCCAGCTTCCCTTCGAATAGCTCGGTCACTTTTTTCAGCGTTGAATCAATATTTTTTATGCTTTTCGGAGCAATAAAGATGGTGTCATCCCCGGCAATAGTGCCCAACACACCCTCTGCTTTACCAACTGAATCTAACAGACGGGCAATAAGTTGCGCAGCGCCCGGACTGGTGCGGATAATTATCATTACATCATTGTGTTCGATATCCAGCACCAATTGCCGCAATGGGCTTTTAGTGGTTGGCACACCGAGTTCAGGCGGCAGGGTATAAACCATTTCCTGTTTAGCGTTGCGGGTGCGTACTGCACCATATTTGCTTAACATGCGCGAGACTTTTGATTGGCTAATATTGTCAAAGCCGTCGTTTTTTAATGCGTCGACAATTTCGCCCTGAGAACCAAAGCTTTCGGTTTTCAATATTGCTTTAAATGCCTGGATCAGGGCTTCTTGTTTCGCCTGTTTAGTCATACAACGCTTTTACCTCTTATTAATGCCGCTATATTAGCAAAGTTCGTTGTCCGGAACACTTTGTAGAGTAAATTACACTAAAATTGGCTAGAATGCTTAGACTTTAGGCTTAAGTTATTTGTATTTTCAACGCGGTTTCAGTATTGTTGGCGCGTTTTTCACTCAAGCGTTCTCAAGGGAGATAATCATGAAAGTTGCCGTATTAGGTGCCGCCGGTGGTATTGGCCAAGCATTGTCGTTATTGCTTAAATTAGATTTACCAGCTGGCACAGATTTAGCGTTGTATGATTTAGCGCCGGTAACACCTGGCGTGGCGGTCGACTTAAGCCATATCCCTACCGCAGTAAAAGTAACGGGTTATGGTAAAGAAGATTTGCATACCGCATTGGCTGGTGCTGATATCGTCATGATCCCGGCAGGCATGCCGCGAAAGCCAGGTATGGACCGTTCAGATTTATTTAATATCAATGCCGGTGTGGTAAAAACCTTAGCTGAAGCTATTGTGCAGCAGTGCCCTAAAGCATTAGTAGGTGTGATCACTAACCCAGTCAACACCACGGTAGCTATTGCTGCAGACGTGTTTAAGAAAGCCGGCACTTACGATCCGCGTCGTTTGTTTGGTGTAACTACGCTGGATGTCATTCGCGCTGAAACTTTTGTTGGTGAGTTAAAAGGTAAAAACCCAACTGAAGTAAATGTACCGGTTATTGGCGGCCACAGTGGTACCACTATCCTGCCATTACTGTCTCAGGTTGCCGGCGTAAGCTTTACTGACGAAGAAGTGGCAGCATTAACACATCGCATCCAGAATGCCGGTACTGAAGTGGTTGAAGCGAAAGCCGGTGGCGGATCTGCAACGTTATCAATGGGCCAGGCGGCCGCACGGTTTTGTATTTCGTTGATAAAAGGCCTGCAGGGCGACGCGGTTACAGAATATGCCTACGTTGAAGGTGACGGTGAACACGCTCGTTTCTTTGCACAACCTGTAGTGCTAGGTAAAAACGGCGTAGAAAAGCTGCTGCCAATCGGTACTTTAAGTGCCTACGAGCACAAAGCAATGGCAGATATGCTGGGTACCTTGCAAGCTGATATCACTTTAGGTGAAGAGTTTGTCAAGAATAACTAAGTTATTCTGCAAATTAAAAAAGGCGCTTTAGCGCCTTTTTTAATTGTTGAAAATGAAGGCTAGTGCGTGCGTGACACTGCAATATCAGCCAAAGCCAACAAAGCTTGCTTATAATCTGAGTCCGGCAGGGGGGTCAAAGCCTGTCGTGCTTTTTCGGCTTCCGCTTCTGCCAGTTGACGGGTATAGCCAAAAGCATTGGTTTCATGCAAAGTTGCCATAATAGCGTCGAGCTGTGCCATGCCATTGCCTTCTTCTATAGCCTCACGGATCAATGCTTGTTGCTCCGCCGTGCCATGCTTCAGTGCATAGATTAATGGTAGGGTTGGCTTACCTTCTGCCAGGTCGTCACCAATATTTTTGCCAAGCTCATTTGCATCGGCTTGATAGTCCAACACGTCATCGATTAATTGAAAAGCCGTGCCAAGGTGCATGCCATATAGCTTCATGCTGTTCACCACAGCTTCAGGTTGAGCCGTGATAATGGCTGCTAGCTGAGTTGCCGCTTCAAACAATTTTGCAGTTTTACAGTAAATAACCTGCAGATAACTTTGTTCAGAAGTATCTGGGTCATTCACATTCATTAGCTGTAACACCTCGCCTTCCGCAATGATGTTGGTTGCATCAGCCAGGATATGCATAATGCGCATATCGTTAAGTGACACCATCATTTGAAATGAGCGACTGTACAAAAAATCGCCGACCAATACGCTGGCTTGATTACCAAACACGGCATTGGCTGTTTGTTTACCGCGACGAAGGGTTGATTCATCAACCACGTCATCGTGTAACAATGTTGAAGTATGAATAAATTCAATAATAGCGGCTACAGTAATGTGTGCCGAACCCTGGTATCCCAGAGCTCTTGCTGACAATACTGCCAATAAAGGTCTTAATCGCTTGCCACCACTATTTACGATATAGATGCCAAGCTGATTAATCAGAGCAACATCAGAGTTGAGTTGTGCGAATATATGCTTATTGACTTCAGCCATATCGACATACGACAACTGCTGGATTTGTTCGAGCGTCATGAAAAACAACTGCTTAAACCATAGAATGCTGCTAATTCTACACTAAGGCTCGGGTAGTCCCAAAGCAAAACTGGATCCTTTTAGAGCAACTGTGATCTTTTTTATATTACTACTTGCGGGGGTAGGGGAAATTGCGTACAATTCGCGCCCTGTGAATTGAATTAACACGCCCCTTAACCAAAGCGATGGCGTGCTTTGTACGGAGTTAACTATGTACGCGGTTTTCCAAAGTGGTGGCAAACAGCACCGTGTGACGGAAGGTCAAACTCTACGTCTAGAAAAACTAGATTTAGAAACCGGCGCAACAATCGAATTTACACCGTTGATGGTCGCTAATGGCGAAGACATCTCTATCGGTGCACCTTTAGTTGAAGGTGGTAAAGTAGTAGCGGAAGTGGTCACTCATGGCCGTGGCGATAAAATTAAAATCGTTAAGTTCCGTCGTCGTAAGCATTCACGCAAACAGATGGGCCACCGCCAGTGGTTCACTGAAGTGAAAATTACCAGCATCAGCGCGTAACAGGAGTATCGACACATGGCAAGTAAGAAAGGTGTAGGTAGCACTCGTAACGGTCGCGATTCAGAAGCTAAACGCTTAGGTGTTAAACGCTTCGGTGGCGAATCAGTTTTGGCTGGTAGCATCATCGTGCGTCAGCGTGGTACTAAATTCCACGCCGGCACTAACGTTGGTATCGGTAAAGATCACACTTTATTCGCTTTAACTGAAGGTAAAGTGAAATTTGAAGTGAAAGGTGAGCACAATCGCAAGTTTGTGAGCATCGTCAGCGAATAAGCTGCACAACTTCAGACAAACCCCGCCTGGTGCGGGGTTTTTTATTAAATAAGGTGCGGCGCAGTCGTTAATGAGTAATTTTCCGACACCTTTCAATTACCTAAGTTATACTTATTTCCAGTGTATTTTAGCTGGTATAAAGCTGATTAATCAGGACGCACCCGATGAAGTTTGTAGATGAAGCGATAATCCGAGTAGAAGCAGGCAATGGTGGCAACGGCATTATCAGTTTTTTACGTGAAAAGTTTATATCAAAGGGTGGCCCTAATGGCGGCGACGGCGGTGATGGTGGCGATGTCTACCTGGTTGCCGATGAAAACCTGAATACACTGGTAGACTATCAATTCGAAAAATTCCACCGAGCCGAGCATGGTGAAAAAGGCGGAAGTGTTAACTGCACGGGTAAACGTGGCAAGGATCTGGAGTTACGTGTTCCAGTTGGCACACGTGCTGTTGATGTTGATACTGATGAATCACTGGGCGATTTAACCCGTGCCGGTCAACGATTACGCATTGCCAAGGGGGGCTGGCACGGCTTGGGTAACGCCCGCTTTGCTACCAGTACTAACCGTGCTCCACGAAAGAAGACCAATGGTACTCCCGGTGAAATTCGCAATTTACGACTCGAACTGCTGTTGCTAGCCGATGTCGGTTTGTTAGGCCTGCCCAATGCAGGTAAATCTACTTTGATCCGTGCAGTATCTGCTGCCAGGCCAAAAGTAGCTGATTACCCTTTCACTACACTGGTACCAAATTTGGGTGTGGTTCGGGTTGAATCGCACCGTTCTTTTGTAATAGCTGACATTCCAGGTTTGATTGAAGGTGCCGCTGATGGCGCCGGCTTAGGTATTCAGTTTTTAAAGCATTTAGAGCGTTGCCGCTTACTGCTACACGTGATTGACGTATTGCCAGCAGATGGTTCAGACCCAGCAGAAAACGCTGTTACGATAGTGCAAGAGTTGGCAAAGTACAGTAAGAAGCTGGCTAGTAAACCGCGCTGGTTGGTATTTAACAAACTCGATCTGGTTATGGATGATGAACTGGACGAGGTCATTGCCCAAGTCACTGCTGCACTGGAATGGGATGGCCCTGTGTGTAAAATTGCAGCAGCCAGCCGCACTAATACTGAGCGCCTTGCAGCTGATATCCTTAATTATATTGAATTGTTGCCGGCCGACGAACCAGCAGAACAAGCTACTGATCCGGTAAACTTTAAGTGGGATGACAGCCCTGTCGATACGCAGCAAGTGATAGATGAAGACGACGATGACGACGACTTCAATGATGATGATTATGATGTTGAAGTGATTTATCAGCGTTAAGGTACATTAATGATTATTTCTATGGTGGCAGCAATGGCTGCTAATAGAGTCATAGGTAAAGATAATGCCATGCCGTGGCATTTGCCGGCAGATTTAAAGCATTTTAAGCAAGTTACGCTGGGTAAGCCGGTAGTAATGGGCCGCAAAACGTTTGAATCCATCGGTAGGACTTTGCCCGGGCGTCGCAATGTAGTAATAAGCCGCAGCAAACCAATAGACGCTTGCGGTGCTGAGTGGGTTAATGGTTTGCAGCAGGCTTTAGATTTGTTGCAGCTGCACCCTGAAGTAATGATCATAGGCGGAGCTGAAATTTATACGCAGTGTCTACCATTGGCGCAACGCTTGTATCTTACAAAGATTGCGCTGGAAACCAGTGGCGATACTTATTTCCCCGATTATCAGGCTGAAGCAAGCTGGCGTGTTGTTGCAGAGTCTGAACATAGTGCTGATGTACTTAATGCGCATAGCTGTCGGTTTTTGACGTTACAACGTCAAGACTAAACTAAGCGAGTAATTGCACCTGCCCCGACATCTTGTTAAGATGATTTAAGTCATATTTAGTGAGGAGTAGTAAATGAGATTATTGCCAACGTTGTTTTGTGCTGCTGCAGTAACTTTGTCGCTGTTAGCGTCGCCTGTTGCCATAGCCGATGATCAATTAGCTGCTTCTATGTGTGATTATGTAGCGGCTGATGACAAAAACCGGCTACGTAAAGTATTGAGTGACTACCGTTTACGCTTACGAAATATATATGATGGCGTGGTCTGCAATGGCGAAAGTTTATTGCGGCACGCATTTAAAAGTAATGCCGCCGATGTCGGAGAGTTTATTGCCAAGCAGCTACCCGGTTCTGCAATTTCAGATTCTGGTGATATTGCTTGGGCAGAGAGCAATGGTTTTGCGGCATCACCGTTGTTAGCGGTGTTAAAAGATCGCGCGGGCGGCGGAGATTAAATTGCATTACATAAAAAAACCGCCAAAAGGCGGTTTTTTTATGTTTGTTTATCGGGTTATACTTTGAACTGCTCTACCGAGACGCGCAGTTCCTCTGCTAACCTGGCAACTTCGTGACTGGATTCTGAGGTTTGTTCTGCACCCGATGCGGTTTCTTCGGCAATAGACACTATCGACTCAAGCAGTTTGCTAATCTCATGTGATACCTGATTCTGTTCTTTTGCGGCGTCAGAAATTTGCTCGCTCATATCATGTGCCAAGTGAACAGCGTGTGTAATCGAATCCAGTGCTTTAGTCGCAACTTCGGTTTTTGCCACACAGTTTTCCGCTTGTTTCTTACCTTTGTTCATTGCTTCTACCGCCGCATGAGCGCCAGTTTGCAGCACTTGAATCATCGCTTGTATTTCTTGGGTAGAAGCCTGTGTTTTGCTGGCCAAAGAACGCACCTCATCGGCTACTACGGCAAAACCACGCCCTTGTTCGCCAGCTCGCGCTGCCTCGATAGCTGCGTTTAATGCCAGCAAATTAGTTTGCTCAGCAATGCCGCGAATTACATCCAGTATACTGCCTATTGATGCACTATCTTTATGCAACTTATTAATAACTACAGATGCCTGCTCAACTTCGTGGGACAACTGTAAAATAATGTCTTTGTTTTCCAGCGAAATACCTTTAACACGTTCAGCTTCACTATCTGCATTTTTAATTTCTGCTAATGCATCATTAGAACTTTGTAACACGCCTTGGGATGTACTGCTCATTTCTGTAGTGGCGGTTGCTGCTTGGGTTACCTGAGACTTTTGTTCCCGAATAGCTTGTGTTGTTTGCACCGTGATAGCGGATGTTTGCTCAGATGCTGCGGCCAATTGCGTTGAGCGGGAAATAATGCCTTGTATCAGCTGCTGCAAATTGGCAATCACTTTATTGCAGTTGCGTGCCAACTCGCCAAATTCGTCCTGTGCTTTATCGTCAAGCTTTTGCGTTAGGTCACCAGAGGCCACTACGCCAAGAATAGCGTTAACCTTCGCCAATGGTTTAGTAATGCTGCCCACAGTGTAAACAGAAATACCTATAGCTAATAATATTGACCCGACGACAACAACAAAGATAGCGGTAATGGCATTCGACACGCCACTGGCGGATTCTTGCTGTATGGTTTCCGCTGCGCTGCTGGCCTGGTTTAATAAGCCTGCTAGTACTGTCATGGCACTCTGGGTTTGTTCTTCAGCTGATGCCAGTAAGCGACTCGCTTCTGCTGAACTTTGCAAACGCAAGCTCTTAATTGCCGGAATGCCTGCAGTTCCTTCCAGTAAGACGTTAATTTCGCTAACTTTGTCTGCCAAGTCACTGACTATATTGACCTGTCCCGCGGTTTCTTGCTGTATCGTCGCATATTGCTCGTTCAGCTCTTTTAAGCGAAAAGCAATTTCATTGCTAATGGTGGTAGCGGTGGTATCAGATAGCGTGCGGTTTAAATCAACGACATTGCTGACAAGGGTATTAATGCCGGTCTCAATACTGGAGGCAGCCTGATAAGAGCGCGGGAAACGCCGTTGTACATCTCTTACATCGGTAAAATCAAGGATCAATGACGCTGTATCATCGGCATGCATCTCTAAATCTGCAAGTTTACTATCAATACTATCGCGTAAGCGCAGATTGGTTTCTAACTGTTCAAACAGTTGTGTTGTGACCGGTGTAAAATTATTGTACGCCAGCTCTGCTTTTGAGGCTGCGTCTTTTAATGTGACATTACTTTGCACAGCGACGACTAGCTTTTCAGCCGCCTGCAGGTAGCGTTGTTGTTCTGTGTTAAATTGTTTTCTCAGACTAGCAATGTCGTTTAATGTATCCGCATTAAATGCTTGCAGGCTCAGCTTGCTCATCACAACAAAATTGCTTTGCATCTGGGCACTGTTTTCTAATGCAGGGATCGAGACAGTGTTAACTTCAGCGGTAGACGTGCTGATATTGTTCAGACTTATATAAGCGGTGGCACCAATGATGAGAAGCAGTAGCGAAATAACGCCAAACCCACCCATCACCCGTAACGCTACGGTTAACTTCATAATGACTCCCATTTTTTCCAATACGCCTGAATCAAGCTGCCCAGTTTAACAAACTTGCCGGCCTAGTTGTATTAAATAAAACCAGGCGGTGGTAGTGCCGATACACTATAACGCTGTTGTGTTTCAATACAATAAGCGCTTAGCGCGTTGCCCCACACACAGCCGGTATCCAGGGCATGAATGTTGGCGATTGGACTATACCCGTTTAACGCTGCCCAGTGACCAAAAAATAGCTCAGGGTGTGGTTTTGTGCGCCAGAACTCATACCAGGGCACCAGTGTAGTTTGATTGCGTGGATGGCCTTTTTCTTTTAACTCTAAAGAACCGTCTGGCCGACAAAAGCGCATACGAGTAAGACTATTGATAGTAAAGCGCCAACGTTGCTCTGCTGTGGTTGCATCACAATATCGCTCTGGCTTATTGCCATACATGGCCTGAAGTAAACTCAGCGGGTCATCGCGCAGCACGTGCTGCACCTCTGCACTGGCTTTCACTACATCGCTCAATTGCCATTCTGGTGCCAGCCCGGCATGAACCATCATAAAACGTTGGTCAGTAGACACCTGCAATAGCGGCTGCTGGCATAACCAATGCACCAGTTCTGCTCGTTGGTTGCTGTCAAATAACGCTTGGAGTTTGTCCTGTGGCTTGTGCTGACTGATACCATAATGACAGGCAATAAAGTGCAGGTCATGATTGCCTAATACCGTTGTTGCCGAAGGGCCGAGGTCTTTTACGAATTGGAGACACTCGAGTGACTGCGGGCCGCGTGCGATTAAATCGCCACAAAACCACAATTTGTCTTGTTGTGGGTTAAAGGAAATTCGTTGCAACAAGCGCTGCAGTGGCTCATAGCATCCCTGCAAATCACCGATGATATAGGTTGACATTAATTGAGAATATTAGGCATAGCCAGACGGAACAGCGGTATGGCTGCGTGAAACCGCTGTTGCTGCTTGGTGGTCATTTCATAATGGCCTTGCATGGTACCTACCGGGGTTTCCAGCACCGCACCACTGGTGTAGCGATAGGTGCTACCAGGCGTCAAATTGGGTTGCTCGCCTACCACGCCGTCGCCAGAGACTTCAGTTTGTTTGCCGTTGGCATCGGTAATTAGCCAGTAGCGACTGAGTAACTGCACTGTTTCGCTACAAAGATTACGAATCGTAATAGTGTAAGCAAAAACATATCTATCAGCTCCCGGATCAGATTGAGCTGCGATGTAATACGTTTCAACCTCAACAGGCACGTTGTAATGTGATGTCATTGCGCTGGCTCCTGTTGTTCCAGCCATTGCGCCACGTGCACAAAATCAGCCACCGATAGTTGCTCAGGTCTTAGGCCGGGGTTTAAGCCTAATAATTCCAGTTGTTCGGCGGTAGCGAAGTTACTAAAACAGTTTCTAATGGTTTTTCGCCTCTGGTTAAAGGCTTCCAAACACACTCGGTTCAAGGTTTCCGCTGTTACTGCAGCGCGCTCGGCAACGGGTTTTGGTAACAGTCTTACTACCGCTGAGTCAACTTTAGGCGCTGGTTTGAATGCGCCCGGGCCAACTTCTACTACTGGCATTGCGTCGCAGTAGTATTGTGTCATTACACTTAATCGGCCAAATGCTTTAGAGCCATGGCTCGCTGTCATACGCTGTACCACTTCTTTTTGTAGCATAAAGTGCATGTTTTCAATTACGTCAGCATATTGAAATAAATGAAATAGCAAAGGCGTAGAAATATTGTAAGGTAGATTGCCAAAAATTTTTAATTTCTTGCCCTGGCTAACCAAGCTGGTGAAATCAAATTTCATGGCATCCGCCTGATGCACAGTCAGCTTGCTTGCCAAGGTCGGATGTAACTGCAAACGTTCAGCTAAATCTCTGTCAAGTTCGACAACGGTAAGGTGGCCAGCAGCCTCAGCAACGGGTTCAGTGAGGGCGCCTAATCCCGGGCCAATTTCAACCAGCACATCGTTTGGTTTTGGTGCAATAGCTTTGACAATTCGGCCTATTACTTGCGGATCATGTAAGAAGTTTTGACCAAAACGTTTGCGAGCTCTATGGCCCATATGTACATTATCTGTCATGAAGCCCATTTGCCTTATTAGCGAGTGAAATAGCCTGATTAATAGCGTGAAATAAGCTACCAGCATCGGCTTTGCCTGTTGCGGCCAGATCTAAAGCCGTGCCGTGGTCGACAGACGTTCTAATCAGCGGCAAGCCGAGGCTAATATTAACTGAGCGACCAAAACCCATATGTTTTAATACCGGCAGCCCCTGGTCATGATACATGGCTAAAACCGCATCGGCTTGATCCAAATACTTACTTTGAAATAGTGTGTCGGCAGGAAGTGGGCCTGTAAGGTTCATGCCTTGGGCTCGAAGCTCGTTTAGAGCCGGAATGATGACATCCAGTTCTTCACGACCCAAATGGCCATCTTCACCGGCATGTGGATTAAGACCACAAACATAAATAGAAGGCTGAGCAATGCCAAACTTCTGCTGTAAATCTTCATGTAAGATGGTCAAGACTTTTAACAGCCGTTCGCGGGTAATCGCTTTTGCCACATAAGCCAGTGGAATATGTGTTGTTGCCAATGCAACACGTAAGCCTTCAGTTGCTAGCATCATAACCACGTAAGGCGTATTTGATTGCAGAGCAAAAAACTCGGTATGACCGCTAAACGGGATACCTGCTTGGTTAATAATCCCTTTATGCACCGGGCCTGTAACAATTGCCGCGAAATTACCATTAATGCATTGTTCGCCAACAAACTTCAATGTATCAATAACATAGTGTCCATTCGCGGCATTAAGCTGTCCTGCAACAACCGGTTCAGCCAATGGGAAATCTACCAATGTTAAACTGCCGGCTTTTTGCGGTCTGGCTGGTTTAAGTGGGTCATAAGGCAGTAATTCAAGTGGCTTGCCTAATGCTTCAGCACGTTCTGATAATAACGCGCCATTAGCACAGACGACCAGTTCAACCGGCCACTCTTGCTGGGCCATGGCTACGACTAAATCTGGCCCTATGCCTGCAGGTTCCCCTGGCGTTACGCCAAGCCTTATGCTCATACCGCTATCCCTCGGACCGAACTTCGATGTGCGCGTCGGACCGCAGCTCACGTAAGAAATTAGTCGATTCCTCATTAAAACGACGGTTGAAAATCATTCGGTATACTTGTTGGCGCTTTTTGTCCGCCGTAGCGTCAACTGTGCGCTTGTCTATTACCTGTGCAATATGCCAGCCGTGTTCAGTGCGAAATGGCTCGCTAATTTCATTAACCTGTAAACGGTTTAATGTATCGCGAAAAGCTGGCACAAAGACATCTGGTTCACTCCAACCTAGCTCTCCACCGTTTAATTTTGAGCCAGGATCTTCCGAGTGTTGTTTAGCTAGCTGAGCAAAATCGGCTTCACCCGAACGAAGTTTGCTAACGAAATCTGTCAGCATGGTACGGGCTCTGTCTTCACTTAAAATAATAGAAGGCTTAATTAAAATATGACGTGACTTAACTTCATTAATTTCAGCGACGTTTTCGCCGCGGATGTCAAAAATTGTCAGAATATGAAAGCCTGCTCCCGAGCGCAACGGCCCGATAATGTCGGTTTTCTTGCGACCGCGGATAGCTTCAGAGAATAGCGTTGGCATTTCATTGATATTCATCCAGCCTAAATCACCGCCTTCTAGCGCATTGCTGCCTGAGGACGACGCAATAGCAATACGTTTAAAATCACTGCCTTCGCGTAATAGTTGAAGTACCTTATCAGCTCTGCTCTTTGCCTCTGTGATGTCATCATTGGAAGCTTGGTTGGGGATAGCTATTAAAATTTGGCCTAAATTGTATTGTTCGTTGCTAGCGCCTTGCTCATCCATCAACTTCATCACGCTTTCAACTTCTTGTGGGCTAATATAAACCCGCCGTTGCACGTTGGCTCTTACTACTTCTCCGGTGATCATTTCTTCGCGTACGCGTTCACGGAAACGCTGGTAGTCACCTTCTTCTGTGATCACTTGTTGGCGAAACGCCTCCAATGACAAGTTTTCACCTTGAGCAATGTTGCGAATAGTGTCATCCAATTGTGCATCGCTTATT
This sequence comes from Rheinheimera maricola, assembly GCF_016918075.2. Taxonomy (GTDB): domain Bacteria; phylum Pseudomonadota; class Gammaproteobacteria; order Enterobacterales; family Alteromonadaceae; genus Alishewanella; species Alishewanella maricola_A. The sequence continues at coordinate 74,487 of NZ_JAERPS020000004.1, forward strand.
TGCAATCCCATCCGTTGTGCCATCTGCAGCTGCAAGTTAGTTAGGATCAGCCGTTCAGTTGCTTGGGTGCGCAGTGCGGTATCAGAGGGCAAAGTTTGTCCTGCAGCAGCAGCATTGCGTTTCACCCGCTTTACAATGTCTTCGATATCGCTTTCAAGTACGACGCTGTTATCAACAATAACGGCTACCCGGTCTATTTCTTGTTCAGCAGCAATGCTGCTAAGGCTAAGGCAGCAACACAGAGCGGTACTGATAAGTCGTGATAACTTCATAAATTCCTACATCAATTAGTTAATAAATATGGTCGCCGGTAGCTGAAAATGCCATTCGACAACATATCGGTGACGCTAAAGCCGGCTGAATCACCAAATCCTTTTAGCACAAACTGCAGACCGAGGCTGCTGTCTAAGCGCCCAGCCTGATTATAAGTATCAACAGGTAGCTCCAAGTCAGTTTGGATCTGGCGTTGGGCTACTAATCGTACTGCCCAGCAGCATGATTCATACTGCAAACCGAAACTCGCATCTATCATACGATGATTCGTTAGATCGCGGTAGTAACTGGCAACTAACTGCCAGTTATCGCTGACAGGTAAGGTACCAAGCATGCCTAACTGTTGAATCTCCTGTCCTGAGACTGCACGGCTGTATCTATGGTTCAATTGAAACAGGCTTTTGTCACTGGCACGGTAGTCGAGTGAGGCATTACTTTTGATTAGATGATCGTTGTCGATATCATATTGTACTGCCGAACTAAAATACCATTTCCGATACCAGTGCCAAATCAGTTCTGCGGCAAGCATAGATTCAGACGAGCTTAAATCATCCAATTCAACACGTTGTGGATTGGGATCTGATAGAAAAAAAATCTGCCCCAGACTAAAACGGAATAACTCGTTATCGACATTGTCATAAAAGCGCGTGGTCCAGCCTACAGTTAGCTGATTCGCTTCGTTTATTCTATCTAAGCCGGAATAACGATTTTCGCGGAATAAGCCGTGAAAGTCATCTTGTAAACGGGCCGAATCATATAGGCCAATAGAACTCTGATCGCGGTAAGGGATATATAAATACTGGATTTGTGGCTCAAAGGTATGCAGTGCTGGTTCGCCAAACCAGTCATATTCCCGTTCTAGGTTTAACCGCGAATATAACCGTAGCTTGGGCACTGTCCGGCTAACGCTAGAGGTAACATCGGCATCGCTGTCGTTGGTGTTTTGCTGATAATAGGTATACATCAGGCTGGCTTGAGCGGTTATCTCTAGCGCAGGCGTAATAAAAGGGACTTCCAACATCGGTTCAATATGCAGCCTATCGGCATCACTTATTAGTGCATTGTTATTTGTAAAATGAGCATATTGTGCCTGCCAACCCAGATTTACGCCGGGTACCACAGAGTATGGCACAGCAGATTTCAGACTCAGCTCCGGCAGTGCACTATAAGCCGAATCAAAATTGCCTAGTATTTCGAAACCCTGCAACCTCAGGTGTGAATGCACCTGACTGCCGTAATAACTCAAGGCTGCGTAACGTAGTAACTGGGTATCGCTCTGATTATTGTAATCAGACCCCAACTCAGACAAATAGGCATCGTCACTCACGTCGGTAAAGTCGATATAGCCTCTAATTTCAGGGGTAAAGTCGCTAGTGTGGCTTAAATGTGCCAAATGGCGGCTGCCAAAGTCGCTTGCTTTGTCATTATCTGAGTTAAGGTATTCCAGTTGCAGAAGCCCCTGATCTTGTGAGGTTAGATAGCGCGCTTCAGATTTAAGCTGAGTGCCTCTTTTACTCATATAACGTGGCGTTAGCGTCAGATCATAGTTTTCAGCCAGGTTAATATAGTAGGGCTGCTGCAACTCCAGACCGAGTTTCTGCGAGCTGCCAACTTTAGGTAGTAACAAGCCAGTACGTCTTTGTTCGTTCACTGGGAACGTTAAGTACGGCAAATAGAACACCGGTATATTTTTGATGCGGAACACAGCATGCCGGGCTTCACCCCAGCCTTCGTCTTCCTCAATACGGATTTCTCTGGCGTGTAATGCCCAGCTATCATCTTGTAAGGGGCAGGTAGTAAATAACGCTTGATCCAATGTCAGTCTTTGCTCTGACGCTGTTAACTGCTTAGCGAAACCACGCCCGGCTTGTGACATGAACCGGTAATCGGCATCGTCCAGTTGGGCGCTATCTTGACTAAGGTTGGCGGTAAACTGTGAGCCGCTTACCTGTATCGAGTTGTTAAAGTACGTTATGCCGCCGTCAGCAGACATGCTTTGCTGGCTGCTACTGAAATTGGCGTTAGGAGCGAGTAGTAAAGTATCACGGTAGCTGATTTCAACATTACCAGAGAAATTGGCCATTTGATTGTCGATGAGTTCGACGTTGTCAGAATTAATGCGTATCGTTGGGTCAAGTGGGTTTAACCCGGCAAACGCGGTAGGCACCAGCAATGGCTGATAGCATACTGCAGGCGGCGCTGTTTGAGCATGGCTGGCAAAGCTTGCAAAAAAAACCGGAACGAAAAAAAATACAGCAAACCCATGCTTCATGCAGCTACTCTTGCCTTACCTAAGTTTATACATACTAAGTGTTCGAGATGACTTGCTATGATAAATCAATTTTAGAAATCCTGCTAATCCGATATAGTGCAGCCAGGCTTATCAGCGCCGGATAATACAGAGGAGTTTAGGTGTGTGGGGAAAAGTGCTCGGTGCTTTGTTCGGACTTGCATTACTGAAATTGCCCGGATTAATCCTAGGTATATTGCTAGGTCACTGGTTTGATCGAACGTTTAGAGCGCAATTTGAGCGCAATGGGGGGTTTAATGGCTTATTCTCTGATCAGCAAGATGAACAAGCATTGTTTCGCTACACCACCTTTGCCACTATGGGTCATATTGCTAAAGCCACTGGCACTGTAACGACAGCGCATATTAACCGAGCCTCGGAGTATATGACGCAATTGGGCTTGACCGCAGCACAGCAAAAGGAGGCACAGGCTGCATTTCGTGATGGCAAGGTGGTAAGTTTCCCACTTCAGCAACAACTGAGTAGCTTTTATCAGGCATACCGGCGGCGTAAAGATGTATTACACCTGTTCCTGGAAATTCAGATTAATATTGCCAGCACTCAAGACACTATGTCAGCAGAGCAATACTCGCTATTGCAGCAGGTTGCTGCGCAGCTAAATTTCAGTAGTGGCCAACTGGACGCACTTATTCAGGTGCATAATGCACATCGCCGTTTTTCTGGTCGTAAAGCCTCGGCCAACGGTAAGAATAATTTGGCAGATGCTTATAATGTGCTGGAGCTCAACGCCACTACATCAGATGCTTTATTGAAAAAGACATATCGTAAGCTGATGGCAAAACATCATCCAGACAAACTGATGGCACAGGGTGTGCCGGCCGAAATGCTTGATATGGCAAAACGCAGAACCCAGGATATTCAGGCCGCGTATGAGTTAATCAAGCAGCATCGTAGTCGCGCCAAGCTATAAGCCTACAGAAATTAACCAGCCATAGATTTCTTGAAATACCCACTGCTGAATTTCACTGTTATAACCGGAACCAACAATCAAGCGCTGGCGGTACACTGCTTTTAGTTGTTTTTCTACCAATTGCCGGCGCAGCTTCAGTTGTTGGGTAACATGGCGATTATCCTGTGGATGGCTGATATCCAGCGTAGGTACTTGATGAGATGCTAGGGCATTGGCAAATTCGCGGTTGAGCGCTGGTTCCGGTAGGTAAGCGCCAAGTATGATCAGAGCTGCGGGCTCTGGAAGTTGCTCTGCCGCATATAGCGCGTTGAGGGTGGCAGCGCTGGCGCCTTGTGCAATAACGATAACTACACCGCTGTTTTGCTGCGCTAATTGCAGAGTAGCCTGCATTCTGGCTTTGAGGGCGCTGCCGTATTGTTCTAATGTCTGTGCATCTGCTTGGCTGAACTCCGTTGCCGGTGGCATCAGTGCGAAGGTATTCCAGCCAAAATCTGCTAGTTTTTGCCGCAAGTTGTCTATATGTTTTGGGCTGGCTGCATGCTCTGCCCAATCAGGTACTAAAATGGCGGTACCCTTATTGAAGCTCGTCATCCTATCGCGCCTGAGCAGTAAAAAAGGTTGGCCATCAACGGTTAGCTCGCGCTGTTCCTCTTGCGGTATCCGATGATTAAGATCGGAAGTCAGCGTCTGCTCTGTAGTCATTTGCATAGCGAAAGCCGGCGCAATGCTCAGGCAAAAAAAACTACAAGCGAACAATAGCGAAAAATATGCTGGCATGCCGATTCCTTCCTTCAGGTGTTAACTGCTATCGGCAGCAGACGGCAACACTTTAGCGGGTTTGGGCTATTGCCTCGGCTTGCACATATTGGCCAAAGGTAAACAAGATCTGAGATTTGTAATCAAACTTAATATAAGAGGTGTGACGTTCCAGCAATTGCACGGTGGCGGTGGCAGGAAGTATAAAGCAATACTTAGTGGGTTTAAATTCTACCAGTGCTTTTGCCATCTCGCGTAATTGATCATTATCGGCCAAGCGCTGGGTTTCTGTTTCAGAATTGCATACGTGGGCATTCTCAGTCAGGGTGACAGTCTCAGCCAGGGTGACATTAATGTTCTCATGCTGCAGTGAATACACACAGATGCTGTAAAACGTGCTACTTATAAGCAGGGCGACAGGCAAATAGCGCTTCATTCTGTAAATTACCTCCTGTCAGACAGCCCTAGATATCCGTGTCGCTACATGCTAACAGTAAATTAATGGCTCGTTGTAGTACGGTTTGTCTGAGCCAACTTCCGCCGTATGCTAGCACAGCTTTTTGCTGACAGCGAAGCGCTTTTGCAAAGTTGTTAATAACAAATAAAAAAGCCGCTGATTTACAGCGGCTTTTTGCAAGATTTAACTATTAACGCAGTACAGGTTCTTTAATTTTTGCTGTAACTTTAGCTTCAATACGCTGGTTAGCGGCATTAGCTGCAGCAGTGCGACCTTCAACTCGTGGCCGTGTTACGCCGTAACCTACTGCCGTAATGCGTGATGGGTCGACGTTGAAGTTATTGGTTAGCATATCAGCCACAGTGTTGGCACGACGCTGTGATAACTTCATGTTGTAATCAGGATTACCAACATTAGACGCATGACCTTCAATCAACACAGTTGATTCAGGGAAGCGCTGCATAAATGCGCCTAAACCCTCTACATCTGCACGCTGATCTGCAGGAACTACTGCTGAATCGAATGGGAAGCGTACTTCAATATCAACATCACCTACCGCTGCCATTTTTTCTACAAAAACAGTACAGCCCTGAGCATCTACCTGGTGATTTGCCGGTGTATTGGCACATTTATCTGCAGAGTCGACTACGCCATCGGCATCGGCATCAGCTTTCACTGGGGCCGCAACTATCGGGGCAGGAGCTGGGGCCGGAGTTGGTGCGGCTTTAGCGGCAGCTGTACCGAACACGTAAGTCATGCCCAGTTTAAAGCCTGCATCAGCATAGCTCTCATCGATACCCTGATAACGACTTGCTTCAGCAAACAAACCGAAATTTTCATTGAAGAAATGCTTGTAACCCACACCAATATTCAGAGCAGTACTATTCTGAACTGCATCAAAACGTTTTAAACCGCCTAATATATAAATCGCCGGATTTCTTGTTAAATGATACATAGCATCAATACCAATACGGTTGCCGCTGGCGTCAGAGCCATCTAACCGTGACTGCAGATCCAGTTTGGCGTATTCAGCACGTAATGCCCAGGTTTCTGTCAGGTAGTAACCGAGTTCAAGGCCATAACCCCAGTCATTATCCATATAATTCCAAGCTGGCGAGGTTCTTTTGTCGTGATCAGGCATATAATATTCGACAAATAAAGAACCAAAAACGCGCTCTTTCATATCAGCTGCGGTTACAGTGTCAGCTACTGCTACACCACTAAACATAGGCATAGCAACAGCAACAGCTAAAAACGTTTTATTAAGTTTCATCCATATCTCCTTAGACTAAACTGACATTTAACAATCAAATTATTCTTTTGATTCCTAACATGCGCTATGTAAAAAGTAGTACATTTTTTTGTGGGAACAATTTTATCTGTGCAGCATATCGCAGATATATGAACCTCGGGTTAATAAATTTTGCTATGTTACTTATTAAAATGGCGATTGTACAACAAACTGCAAAGAATCTCCGGTTTCCGGGTGAATAATTACTAATTTTTCTGCATGAAGTTGTAAGCGATGCGCCAGAGCCATATTGGCAGTATCGGCATAAAACTTATCACCTAAAATAGCATGCCCCAACCACTGTAAGTGCACCCGAAGTTGGTGCGACCTGCCTGTTATAGGGGTTAACTTAAGTCTGCTGTTTTTACCGTCACGACTCAGTACCTGATAGTGTGTCAGCGATGCTTTACCATATTGATAACATACCTTTTGTTTGGGGCGGTTTGGCCAGTCGCAAATCAAGGGTAAATCAATACTACCAATATCTGCCTCAACCAAGCCTGCAACACAGGCGATGTAGTGCTTTTCGGTCAAGCGCTGTTGAAACTGCCGATTCAACTCTCGTTGGCTGTCTGCTGTTAAGGCCATTATCACAATGCCAGAGGTCGCCATATCCAGCCGGTGTACCACACGTATGCCTGGCCACACTAACCTGGCGCGGTACTCCAGGCTGTCTTTGTGTTCTGGCGCTTTGCCCGGCACGGTTAGCAGCCCACTGGGTTTATTAAACACGACCAGCGCATTGTCCTGATAAAGAATATCCAGATACGGTGACGTGGGCGGTGCGTAATGCAGCAAAGTCATCAGTCGTGACTGACAACAATTAAGCGAATAGCATCGAGTTTTAACCTGGCTTTACTTATATATTCAACAAGTTGCTGCTGTTGCTGCTGTAGCGTGTCGATTTCTTCCTGACGTACTGACGGGTTCAACTGGCGTAGCGCATTTAGCCGCTGCTGTTGTTCGCTTAATGTCTTTGCTGCGTGCAGTTGGGCATGTGTTGTCAGATCAGTAAGTTGTTGCTCTGCCAATGCGGTTGCGTTGGCAATTAGTGGGTGGATAAGCGTTTGTAGCGCCCCGGCCAGTTTACTGCCTGTCTGTCGGCCAATCGGCTTTAATTGCTTATTTAGCTGCTCAAAACTGACCTTTGCTGATAAGTTGTTACCGCTTTTATCGAGTAATAAGCGCAGGGGTGTCGCCGGCAAATACCGGTGTATCTGCAACGCTTGAGGTGCACTGGCCTCCACAATAAAATTAAATTCCAGCAGATAACTACCCACTGGCAAGGCTTTATTCGCCAGAATAGCGACCGAACTGCTGCCGTGGTGCTCGGTAGTTAAAATATCCAGCGTGCCGCGCACCATTGGATGATCCCAGCTTAATAACTGGATGTCTTCTTCTGCCAGTGCACTTGCGCGGTCGAAAGTCACTGTGACTCCTTCATCGCCAAGCCAGGGATAGCTTCCCAACATCTGCTCAGAGGGCTTGAGGATAATGCTGGTGTCGTTGCGATCTTCCTGGTCTATGCCCAGCATATCCCAGGCTTTAAACATCAGCATCGGCAAGGCAGTGTCACTGTCCTGTGCGGCCAGTTGTGCAGCCAGCTGTTGCGCCGCTTTGCCACCGCCGGAGTTTATTTCCAACAGTTGGTCACGGCCTTGTTCCAGTTGCTGTTTTAACTGCTGGTTAAGCGTGCGGGTGTCGCTAATTAACTGGCTCAGTGCTTTCTCGTCTGGCTGCGGGCTAGCCAGCAAGGGCAGCAGGCGCGGGGCAAATTGCTCAAACACGCTACGTCCTGTTTGACAGGTTTGTTCCAGGGCGTCGAGCCCTTGTTGGTACCAGTTGAGCAACATCTGCTGCGCTTGGTTGGCAAAGTGGGGCAAATGCAGCTGAATGTCGGTACGCTGGCCAATTCGATCTAGTCGGCCAATACGTTGCTCCAACAAATCCGGGTTTAGCGGCAGGTCAAATAGCACCAGATGGTGGGCAAACTGGAAATTGCGGCCCTCACTGCCAATTTCTGAACATAGCAGTAGCTGGGCACTGTATTCTTCTTGGGCAAAGTAGGCTGCCGCTTTATCGCGTTCCAATATGCTCATGCCTTCATGGAACACGGCGGCACGAATACCCTCGCGCAGCCGCACAGCTTCCTCAAGCGCAATAGCGGTTTGTGCGCTGGCACAAATCAATAAAAATTTGGCATGCTTGTGCTGTTTCAGTAGTGCTATAAGTTGCTCGACGCGGGGATCAAATTGCCACCAATTGCTTTGTGCGTCCAGCTGCTGAAACACCTGCTCCGGGAATAAGTTAGCCGTTATACGTTCGGCTTCTGTCAGGGCCGGGTTCAGGCTAAAATGCACTTTAAGCGCATTCTGGTATTGCTCTGGCAATGGCAGCGGCAGCATATTGGTTAGTCGTTTTGGGAAGCCCTTAACGCTTACGCGACTGTTGCGAAATAAAATGCGTCCGGTACCGTGCCTGTCTAACAATTGTGATAGCAGTTGCTGTCGCGCCTGAGTCTGCGCTACCGTATCGTCGTTCAGTGCACTTATCTCGCTACTAATATCTACTTCATGTAGCGCGTGGCGCAAAGCGTTGGTTTGCTCTGTAGTTAGGGGTTCTGCTTGCAGCAATGGCCTGGCGATGGCGGCAATGTGCTGATAGCTTTTTTCTTCTTGCAAAAACGCCGCGTAGCTATGAAAACGTGCCGGGTCGAGCAGTTTTAAGCGGGCAAAATGACTTTCATGGCCGAGTTGGTCTGGGGTGGCGGTCAGCAAAATTAAACCCGCAGTATTGGCAGCCAGGGCATGGATGCGCTGGTACTCTTCGCTGGGTGCTTGTTCACTCCATTGCAAATGGTGGGCCTCATCTACCACCAGTAAATCCCACTGGCTGTCGCAGGCCAGCTGATGCCAGCGCGGCTGGTTTTTCAAAAAGGACAGGCTGCACAGTACCAACTGTTCAGTGTCAAATGGGTTTGCGTCATCCAGCAAAGACTGCTCACAACGTTCCTGATCAAATACCGAAAAATGCAGGTTAAACCGGCGGAGCATTTCTACCAGCCACTGATGCTGCAACGAATCTGGTACCACGATCAATACTCTGCTGGCGAGGCCGCTGATGAGTTGTTGATGAATAATTAAACCGGCTTCGATGGTTTTGCCTAAGCCCACCTCGTCAGCCAGCAGCACGCGTGGGGCATGGCGCTGCGCCACTTCGTTAGCAATATGCAACTGATGCGGAATTAAACTGACACGGGCGCCACTTAAGCCCCGTAGGGGGTTTTGTTGCTGCCGATGTAAGTGTTGCCAGGCGTGGTAACGCAGGGTAAACCAGTCAAAGCGATCAATCTGGCCGGCAAACAGGCGGTCTTGCGGCTGGTTAAAACTGATAAAGTGGTCAAGAAAGGTTTCGCGTAGCTCAATATAGCTGCCATCGTCTAGCCGGCTGCCGCAATACACTAAATTATCATGTTGTTGTTTAATGGCGCTGATGAGTAGTTTAAAGCCGTCAGCGCTGGCAATTTCATCGCCCACATTAAATTGCACCCGGGTTAGCGGAGCTTCAGCTTGAGCGTACAAGCGGGTTTCACCACTGGCGGGAAACAAAAGTGTTAAATGGCGGCCTTCCAGCGCCACTATGGTGCCTAGCCCTAAATCGGATTCTGTATCACTTATCCAGCGTTGTCCCAGTGCAAACGTCATCTTGTGCCCTTCAGCTAAATTCGGGGCGCTATGGTACTAGGAATCCGGTCTTGCTGCATCCGGAATTCGCGTTAAATCTGCCACAGCGGTTTGTCATCATTTTGCCATCTGCCGGAGGCACTGTTGTTATGCCAGTGCTGCAGCCAAATGTTGATTAATGCGCGGGCAAAGTATAGCAGTTGCACTATGCTTAGTTTACGGCGCAGGAATCAGGCCTGGGCCAGGCGAAGAGGAGAGCCGTATGGCGCGAAGAAAAAGTAAAGAAAAGAAAATCTACGTTCTCGACACCAACATCCTGCTACACGAACCTTTTGCCTTCCTGAACTTTCAAGAACACGACGTTGTAATACCGATGACGGTACTGGAAGAGCTTGATCATATTAAAGATCGCAATAAAGATGTAAGCCGGGACGCCAGAGTTGCCATTCGTGCACTGGAAGATGTATTAAAGGATGCCTCACCGGACCAAATGCTGCAGGGGGTTGCGATGCCACGCTCTGGTGAGCAAAAAAATGGCGGCCATTTGTTTATTGTTAATGATCACCACATTACCGATGAAATCCCCGGCTTGCCCGGCGGTGAAAACGACCATTTAATTATTAACACTGCACTGTATTTACAGCGGGAAAAGAGTCCGACTAAAGTAATACTGGTTACCAAAGACATTAATATGCGGCTCAAAGCCAAAGGGGCAGGTTTAAAACTGGTAGAAGATTATCGTACCGACCAATTAATTGATGACGTGCGTTTCCTCTACAAAGGCTATTATAAATTTCCCGGAGATTTCTGGAGCCAGGTCGGCGAGTGCCGTAGCGAAAACGAAGGCCGTGAAACCTTTCATTATGTTAATCGCAGCGTATTACCCAATGCCTATATCAATGAATATCTAATCGATGAAGTAGAAGGCTTTGCCGGCAAAGTCACTGCAATTTCTGACAAAGAAATCCGCATTATTGACTTTGGCTATGAGCGATTAATGCACCGTCATGCCTGGGGCATTCATCCGAAAAACATTTATCAGGCCATGGCGATGCAAGCCTTGCTGGACCCGACGATGGATCTGGTGATCTTAACCGGGCCAGCGGGCTGTGGTAAAACCTTAATTGCACTGGCGGCAGCACTAGAGCTGGTAATAGAAAAAGGCGTTTATGACAAAGTTATTGTTACCCGAAATACACCAGAAATTGCTGAATCTATAGGCTTTTTGCCCGGAACCGAAGAAGAGAAAATGGCGCCCTGGTTGGCGGCAATCACCGACTCGCTTGAAGTGTTACATAAAACCGATGAGCATCCGCATGCTAGTGTGAATTACATTATGGAGAAGGCGAATATTCAATTTAAATCAGTTAATTTTATGCGCGGGCGCAGTATTCAAAATGCAATTGTCATTTTGGATGAGTGCCAAAATTTAAGTGCTGCCCAGTTGAAAACTATTATTACCCGCTGCGGCGAAGGTACAAAGCTGATATGCTCAGGTAACTTGTCGCAAATAGATAGTAATTATTTAACGGCCGTGACATCTGGCTTGACCTATATTGTAGAGCGTTTTAAAAACTTTGAAGGCAGCACCACCATCAACCTAAATGGTGTAGTTCGTAGCAGGCTGGCGTCTTTTGCCGAGGCCAATTTGTAAGTAAAATCAACAATACCTAAACAGCGTAGTTGATTATTTATGTTGTTTTACTAGGCTGCTTAGGTTGTTACTTATCTTAAGTCCCTTCGGACGTGCAAAGGGAGTTGCATGAAAAACCCAATTTATAATGAATATAAACGTGGTACTTCACTGGGCTGGATGCTAATTATTGTATTGGCGAGTATTGGTGCGTTAATACATTACCTGCGTAGTGTCGATAACCAGGTGGTATACAGCAAGAATCAGCTTGATAGCGCTAGCCGCCAATTTGATAGCCAGATGATACCTTTGTTGGCATTTGCTGAGTCAATGCGCCGGGCCGCGCTGTTAAAACTGAGTTTGCCAGTGGCAGAAACCAGCGATAGCCTAACACTGTTGTCATTGCAGACAGCAGACACCAGCGTCCATTCTGTTAGCGCAGAGCAACCCGAATGGCAGATGTTGTTGCGGTTGCAGCCATACTACGAATTGCAAGCCGATGCGCAGCCGTTGATAGAGGCTAGTTATTATTTATCTAAACAAGGCTTTGCTTACAATGGCGCAGCAAAATGGTCTGACAGTATGGTGGACGATTTACTTCAATGGCAAAAAGGCAGCGTACAGACACTAAAATTTGAAACTGAGCAGATGTTCATACCACGTTTTAGTAGCCGGTACGCCGCGTTAATGTTGCCATTGAGCTATGAAAGCAAGGCGCTGGGCTGCTTTGTTTACCTGCTACAAATCGACAGCATACTGACCCCCCTTTACAACAATTACCCGCAGCTGGATTTTATGCTATTGGATCAGTCTGGTAGCGTAATTGGTAGCAGTAAGGCACAACCACCGCAAAGTATTGACGAACATCTGTTACATATCCAACGCTTAGCGACGGTGCCTTGGTCGTTAGCCATAATTGAACCGAAAACGACCGTCTTTGCCGCGGGGTTAGCCACGTTCGTGTGGCATTGGGTTAGCTATTTTGTGCTGCTGGCCGCCTTGCTACTGGCGATGCGTTATCGCTATAAAGCACGTACTTTATCACCGATATCCCGTTTGCTTATCCACATTGAACGTTTAGCCGTTGGCCAGTCGCGTGGGGTGAGGCATATACCCGAAGGCTGGTCAGATATTTTTGACCAAGTGCATCAGCTGAACGACAAACCAGAGGATAAATCAGAATAAGCGGTAACCAAACTGGTTATTTAGCGTATATATTTTCAATTCCGGGCTGATTTGCCCGGGTGCAAGCTGTGCCGGTCCTGTAGGATCCAGTAGCAGGTAGCGTTGGCTTTCTATACTTACGCTGTCATCTCCGGCATCAACAGGTAATTGCATTGCCAGCATGGCGTGGCCGGGTAAGTAAATAAACGCCATTTTCACGTCTGGCAGCAACATTCTTACCAGCGCGGCAAGCAGCACTGCTTTACTGTCACAATCGCCACGGTTTTGCCGCAACATACTTAGCGGAGGGCTATAGCTAGTGCCAGCTGAGTGCTGTCTGTCAGATAAATCCTGATAGGGTATTTGTTGCAACCAGGCGGCTATGTAATGCACCGAGTCCCGGCGTGGTATATTTTGCAGGGTGCTATGCAGTGCCTCTGCAACGGGTAACAGCCCCTGTAAGCTGTCCTGCATAAATCTAACATGGTCGGGAATGATAATTTGCTCACCCAATGGCATGGTTTGTTGGTAGTAATATTCCTGTTGCAAATAGTGTTGGGTGCGCTCGGCAATAAGGCTTTGTAATTCCTGCTGCAGTTGTTGCAACAGTGCCGGGTCACGCAATTGTAACCGGTAACTCAGGCTGTTGTGCGGCGCCTGACGTTGGATCCGTGCGCCAGGATAGCGGGCAACATGCGCTTTTAAATCACGCCACAGATATTGTTGCAGCAACGAGGTTTGAAATCGGCGAAACTGACGAAAATCATCGGTTAGCTCGGCGTTGGTAATACTAAAAGACAATTGCTGTGGCTGATTAGCAAAACTGAAGTGGTAGTGAAACTGAGTATGTTGCTCATGGTGTTGCAGTTTCAGCTTATAGGCCGCTGCCGGCCAAGATATCGCCAGCAGCAAAGTACACAGCAGTAATGTTTTCATTTAATGTTGCTTACGTATCGGCGTTGCCATAGCAATAAGCATAATGCGCTAAACAGCAAGATACCAGTGCTGCCGGCAGACACTTCAACGCTGCCTCTGATATAGCTGTCGCGGCTGTAATCTTCCAGCGGGATATAATCCAGGCTGCTATCGTCGAAACCGGAAATTTCAGCCAGCAAATAACCGCTGGCAGCATCAAACAAGCGCACGGTCAGCAAATAATCATCCGCAGCAAACTGATGTTCCAACACGGTGTCTATCGCCAGCCAATCATCGGCACTTTGGCCATACAGTTCAAACACGCTGCTGGTGTAATACACACGTTCAGCGCCGTAACCGGGCCATAAACTAAATTCGGCAAAGACCTGTTGATACGGCAATGAGGTATCGGCATCAAGTTCTATTTCCAAGCGATGGTAATAGCCGTTGTCATTAAGATCGCCACTGAGAAACAGCTCAATGCTATGAAACCAGACATGGCTTTGGTAGCTCTGCGTGGTGACATTGGCGGCTTTACTGCTTTTTAATGCCAGGCGCTGATCGCTGCGTTTCTCAATAGTGCTAGTATGTCCCTGACTAGCATGGCCGAGGGGCGGCAACAAAAATGCTACTGCAGTTAATAGGGTTAAGCTGATATTTTTCATAACGGTATCTCCGGTTGCTTTGGTACTATTACAGGCTGGCCGGATGAATTTTGGCTGAACTTCAACGTAAAGGATGTGTAAATCAATGAAATTGGTACGTACTCTAACGGCACAAAACAGCATCAATGCCATTGATTTGCTTAGTGAAAGGGTGCCGGAGTTGTCCAAAGGCCGATTAAAAGACGCCATGAGTAAAGGTGCTGTGTTACAAAGCGGCAAGCCGCAAAAGCGCTTGCGCCGGGCGCAAACCACCTTGCAGCCAGGCCAGCAATTAATGTTGCATTATGATGATGATTTGCTCAGCCGCAGTTGTGATGCTGCAATATTAGTCAGTGATCAGCAGAAGTACAGTGTATGGTTTAAACCCGCCGGTATGCTGTCGCAAGGTAACGAGTGGGGCGATCATCTGTCGTTGCTGCGTGCTGCAGAGCAGCATTTTGCTGCCAAACGGCAGGTGTTTTTATTACACCGGCTAGACAGGGAAGCCAGCGGTTTAATGCTGATTGCGCACACCAAGGCTATGGCCGCTGCGTTTAGTAAGTTGATTGCTGCTCAGCGCATTGAAAAGCATTATTTAGTGCGGGTAAAGGGGCAGTTAGCCGACAGTTTGTTGCAACAGGGCGAATTGACTATGCCGCTGGATAATAAAGCCTGCCTAACCCAGTTTACCTTGCAGCGATTTGACGCAGACCTGGTGCAAAGCTGGTTGGATATCAAACTGATCAGTGGTCGCAAGCATCAGATCCGCCGTCATTTTGCTGCGGCGGGCCATCCGGTAATGGGTGATCCGCAATATGGTCAACATAATAAAGACAGCACCGGACTGGCGTTGCAAGCGGTTCGACTGGCGTTTAATTGCCCCAGCAGCGGGAAGGCGGTGCAATTTGTTCTGCCGTCTGAGCTACAACTGATACGCTAGTTACTGCAGCGTGTCTGCCAGCATAGCGGCTAGCAGATGATTATTGCAATGCAATTGAACGCTACCCAAACGAATAGCATTGAGCAAATCTTGTCGTACCATGGCGCTGCGCCACTCACAAGCTCTAGTCTGGTTGCTGTAAAGTGCTGCCAACCAAAGATTGTCTGGTGCCGGCTGCGATTCACACAGCGCCCAGCTCAACCATAGCGCTTCTCGCAGTGCGTTCAGCTCGCTGCTGTGCCAGGGTTTGGCGAGTAGCTGTGCTAAGGGTAAATATAAACTTAACAGTTTCTGCTCGGGTAATGCGCTCTGGTGCTGTTGGTACAACTGCTGGGCCAGGGTTTGTTGCAACTCACTCACATTAACGCTATCGGCATGAATGGCTAGCCATAGCACATCATTATCTATGCAATGGCTATAGAGCACGGTGGTATCTAGCTGTTGCAACACGCTTTGCAGCGCCTGTTGCAGATGCTGTTCGCCATAGCGGCGTTTTAATGGCTGGCCGTTTGTGGGGGTGAATGCCAATAGGCTGATATTGTGATTGCTGGCTTGATGTATGCGCTGACAAAAACTACTCCAGTCGGCGCTAAGTGCTAATGTTGGTACAATGTGCTGCACTTTAGGCCGGCGTAACCAGATAATGCTGAGTAACAACGCCACCAACAGCAAAGCCAGCGCGCCCAGTAACAGATTAATGTCACGTTGTTGTTGTTTTAGTTGCTGTTGTTGCTGTACCAGCTCCGCTTGCCACTCACTGGCAGCTGCTGACTGCTGCAGGCCTTGGTTGATAATATCTAACTGAAAGCTATTTTGCTCGGCAAGCTGTGTCAAACGCAACTGGCTGGCTTGTTGCCAGGCTTCATAGGCCAGTGGCCAGTTCTGCTGGCGGGCATATAAGTTGGCGGCCAATTCATAAAATCGTAACTGCAGGTACACCGCCGACTCAGACATCTGTGGCGATAATTGCTGCATCAGGTTATCTGCAGCGCCATATTGTTGGCGTTGAAGTTGTAACTCTGCCAATGCCAGGCTGGCTTCCTGCAAATAGGTTTGCACATTTTGTTGGCGAAACAGCTGTTGGGCATGGTTAAAATGCTGCACTGCCAGATCGTAGTGTTGTTGCAGTACGGCTAACCGGCCGAGTCCCAAAGTAGCAATGCCAACCCGCAGTGAATCAGACTGCTGATACGCTAATTGCAGTGCCTCAGTCAGATAACTTTCTGCCTGAGTAGCCGTGCTGGCATCCTCCAGGTAGGTTTCGCCAATGTAGATCAGGGTGTAGGTGTAACTTGAGGGCCGTTGTAGTTGTTGATAGCGTTGTTTAGCTTGCAGCAAGTGCACTAGTGCCTGCGGGTGATCTTCAATTTTACGATATGCCATTCCCAGCCGCAGGTGTATAGAAGCCAGTGCATCGTCATCTTTCAAACGGCTGGCCAGCGCAAGCGCCTTATTGAGGTGCTGATAAGCCTGGCCGTAAGCATTATTTTGTAACGTCAACCGGCCCAGCGTAATTCTGGCTTTGAGTTCTGCTGCCGGATGCTGTTGTTTGATGGCTAATGCCAGGCTGCGCTCAGCATAAGGTATCGCCTGCGGAATATTTCCCAACTGGTTGTATGCCTGAGCAAAGTTTTGTAGCACGTCGCTATACAATGCCAAACTAAGCTTGTCTTCACGGTGCTGTAGCAATTGCTCTGCCCGTTGCAATTGCGTAATGGCAATAGCCGTGTCGCGGTACAAGATACCGTATATCTGGGCTTTTGTAAGATAGGCAAAGGCTTGTGCATTGGGCTCTGTCGCGCGCTCTAATGCTTTGGTGGCCGAGTCCATTGCCGCTTCTTTTTGCCGCAAGCGCAGTTGTGCCTCTGCCAGTACTAAATAGTCATCACTGTTTAGCGAGCCTGGTGGTAGCGACAGTAAGTGGTTGCTAACATTCTCCGCCTCGTTGTTGGCTTGTGCCAGCCGCTCTGCCAGCGTTTGTGCCTGGGCACCTAAAGCCACCAAAGTTAGGGTAAACAATATTACTGTTAAACGCATAAGTAAGGACGTTAATATTTTTTTGCAGTGTAACGGCTAATTATGATGTCGGCCAGAGCTGATTTTGCGGCTGCCCCCGAAGGAACGCTATCACGTTTTCGGCCAACTGCAACACCATGCGCTGGCGCGCCTCAGCACTGCCCCAGGCCATATGCGGTGTAATAATTAACTGGGCTAAATTGGCATTAAGCAACGGGTCGTTTTTACTCGGTGGCTCTTGTGTGACAACATCAAGAGCCGCCCCGCCAAGATGGCCAGTGTTCAGCGCTTGTAGTAAAGCGGCTTCATCAACCAGGCCGCCGCGGGCGGTATTAATTAGCAATGCACCGGGTTTCATTTGGGCGAATACGGCGCGGTTAAAAAGCCGTTCGGTGTCTGCTGTTAGTGGGCAGTGTAATGAAATAACATCGGCCAGTGGCAATGCTGTGCTAAAGGGTGTCCGTCCTGGCCGACAATGCGTCGAATTGGGGTGCTCAGAAATAAGCAGTCGCATGCCAAAAGCTTCGGCTATACGGGCGGTTGCTTGCCCTAAGGCGCCATATCCAACAATCAGCATGGTTTTGCCGGCCAGTTCCGTTACCGGATAATCTAACAGACAAAAATGCTGGCTTTGGCTCCAGCCACCAGCCAGCACAGATTGGTGATATTGCTGTACCTTGTTGCTTAGCTGCAATAGCAGGGCAAATACATGTTGTGGTACGGCCGTATTGGCATAACCGCGGACATTGCACACGGTGATGCCATGTTGTTGTGCGGCAGGCAGATCAACATTATTTACTCCTGTGGCCGCGACACAAATGAGTTTTAATTTTGCCAGCTTTGCCAGTACGGCTCCGCTGAGCGGTACTTTATTAACGATAGCAATATCGGCGTCTTGCAAGCGCGCTGCAATCTGGTTGCTATCGCTGTGATCGTAACACGTTAGTCGCACATTGGCAGCGCTTAGCGGGGTTAAGTCAGCATCACCCATTGAGGCCGCATCAAGAAAAACCATGTTGTACATATTTGTCCCTATAGTAACTCAACGCCGCGTTATACCAGCGCTTGGACGCGACGTAAATGGTGGTTGGCAATAACTATGCTAAAGTCGCACAACTGGGTGGTAAGGCCGCCGTATTGTCTGGTTTTGGAGAGTTGTTTTATGTTTGCAGCGCGTTTTCAGCCAATTATTTTTGCCTTTATTATGTCTGGCTTTATGGCGTTTTTAATGTCCGGCATTCTAACGTTTATTAATCTGGGCTGGTTCGACACTTTTTTTATAGCCTGGATAAACGCCTATCTGTATGCGCATGCCTGTGCCTTTCCACTGGTATTTATTTTTGCACCGCTGAGCCGTAAGTTAAGCATGCTACTTACCCGGCAACAGTAGTGGTTATTTCAGCTGTCAGCGATAACTAATGTCTTTGTACATCGGCGCCAGCAGCGCCAGCAGCTGGTTCTGTGCGCTGATACTAATTTTTTGCTGCTGCATCACCTTGATCAGGCCGTCAACCAAGGCATCGTAATCTGCCAGGCTGATATTAAACCCGGTATGGCTTTGCTGCATTGTGCCACCGCTATAGCGACAGGGGCCACCGCTCAACTCACACAGTTGCTCGGCCAGCAACTTACGAAAACGCTCGATGTCGGTATCGGCAAAGTGATGCACAATACGCTGGTCTTGCTCTATTTCACGCAATAAGCCGTCGGTTATGCTGGCAATGCCGTCCTCACCACCTAATTGTTGGTATAAACTGCTTTCAGGGCGCTGACTGCAGCCGCTTAACAAGGCTAAGAAGAATAATGCAGTAGCAAATAGGGTGGTAAGTTGCATTACCATGCTCCTTCTATTGACACGTAATAGCCCTGTTGACTATTAAAGCCGGCAATGCTGCCAAGGTCGGCATACCCGGCAACCAGCGACAGCTGTTTATTTATAAACCAGGCGGCAAAAATATCGCGCCAGTGTTGTTCGTTGGCAAACGCCAACTGGTTTGGTTTTTGTTTAAATTCAACGCCCAGTGCCAGGTTGTAATTCAATAACAACACTGCCGAGCCTTCAAATACCAGTTGATAATCGTTATTGTCGGCATTGCCAAAGCCGAGTAAGCCGGTTTGATTGGCTTTGGTGGCACGTAACGTTGCATTTAGCAGCACATTTCGGCCGGCGACTTGATCAAACAACATTTTACTTGCAGCCAAATACAGATCTAGCCCGGTGTCGTCGCGCGCGCCTACCGCCGATGGCAGCGCAAAATCACGGTGCTTTTTATACTGCAGTCCCAGACTAAATTGTGGTAACGCTGTGTACAACAGCTCGCCGGCGATGTGGTATTTCAGTCCAAAGATATCCTGGCGCAACTCGCCGCCCAGGTTGTCGAGTTTAAATGTCTGTCTGGCCAGCGACCATTCCCAGTTGTTGTCATAGCTGATACTTGCGCCTAACACGTTTAGCGTAAAATCATCTACGCCGACCTGGGTAGCAAAGGCGGTTGCGGCCCACTCGCCGCTGCTGCCGTAGCCGTTGATAACGGCCCAGGGCACTATGCCGCCACCTGCGCTACCTTCAATTGTAGAGGCTCCGCCAGTGGCAATGATTTTGCTACCAGCGAGGCTAGCCATACTAGTCAGCAGGCAGCCCAGGAGTAAAATCAGCCGTAGAATCATGCTATGCTCTCCGCAGTAAACCAGCTTTGGTTGTCGGTGCTAAACTGCAACAGCCACTGGCTAAAATTATCAGCTTGCAGGGGTTTAGCAAAGTAGTAACCCTGCACCTTGTCGCAACCACAATGCAGCAATTTTGGCAGGCCAGCCCGGTTTTCCAAGCCTTCGGCTGTGACACTAAACCCCAGGCTATGTGCAAGTTGAGTCGTAGCGGCTACGATTAATGCATCATTGGCATTGTTTTCGATATCTTTAATAAAGGCGCGGTCAATTTTTACTTCATGCACGGGCAACTGTTTTAAATAAGCCAGTGATGACTGACCAGTACCAAAGTCATCTATTGCCAGGTTAATACCCAGGGCGCGCAACTGACTGAGCTGACGCACCACGGTATCGGCATCCTGCATAATGGCGCTTTCTGTAACCTCTAGTGCTAGTGCGGCGGCAGGCAGTTGGTACTGGTTTAATAAACTGCAAATATTGTCGGTCAGAGCCGGGTTGAGTAGGTCGTGCACTGACAGGTTAACTGCAATCTGCACCTGCATTCCCTGTTGCCACCATAGTGCAGTTTGGCACAGTACTTGTTGTAACATCCACTCCGTGATCAGGCCTATATTGCCTGCATGTTCTGCCAATGCAATAAACTGGTCCGGCGGAATAAAACCCAGTTGTGGATGCTGCCAGCGTATCAACGCTTCAGCACTGTGGCACTGGCGCTTGCTGATGTCGACTTTAGGTTGATATACCACATAAAATTGCCCGTTTTGCAGTGCGTCGGGCAAGTCACGTATCAAGGTTAAATCGCGTTGGTGGCTTTCGTCCTGACCTTGCAGGTACATGGCAATATGCGTTGCCGTACTTAACGCATGATCCAGTGCTATATCGGTGCGGCGCAGCGCGTCATTTACCGTTTGCTGGCTCTGAAAAAAATGATAGACCCCAGCGCGAAATTTTATATTAATGACAGAGTTATCTAGTTGATAATGTTCGCTAAGTAGCGCCAGCTTGCCCTGCACCTGAGCAATTGTCAGCAAGCTGTCATATACCAGTAAAAACTCATCGCCACCCAGTCTGGCCAATAGCAGAGGTTGCGGTAACACTGTTTGCAGCCGTTTTACCAGTTGAACTAACAGTTGATCTGCATTGTTAAAGCCCAACACATCATTTAAATGCTTAAATTTTTGGATATTAATTTGCAATAAACTACCGGCATGTTGCGCCAGTATATCGGGTAACAACCGATCTACTGCCGCGCGGTTGTATAGGCCGGTTAAAAAATCGTGCTCAGCGTTGTACAGCAGTTGCTGTTCACGTTGGCGAATGTTTATTTGCATGGTGTGCAACGTTGTTCCCAGCAAACCAATTTCATCGTTGCCACCGGCCGGTGGTGCGTCATCAAAGCCCTGGCCGATACGGCGAGCGAACAAGCTTAATGCATCAAGTGGCCGGGTTATACTGCGGGCAAAAATAAACGCTACTAATAAAGCGAGTGACAATGCAGCGCCAAAAATGAGCAGCAACTGCTGACGAAATTGCTGATAGCTGCTCAGCCAGCGTTGATTGGGTAAGTGTTGTACGGCCCAAAGCTGCTGTAGTTTATCCAGCGGTAGCGCGACAGAAATGTAGTCTTGCTCTGTGTTGCTAAGCGGCGTATTGGCTTGTTGCAATAACAGTGGCAGTGACTCGGGCAACAGTTGCTGATACGCCGGGTCCAATGTCGAGCTTTTTAGTTGTATGCTGTTGGTTTCTTTGGTGACGAAACTGATATCTAAACCGGTAATGCTTTTAATTTCCTGTGCCAGTGGCGCATCCAGCGGAAACCCCATTCCTACCCAGGCAATAAGTGCTGGTGCCTTTACCGGTGCTAACACCAGCTGGTAGGGTTGACCGTTCAGGATGATAATGTCCGCAACGGTAGTGTTGCTACCACTTACGGTTTGTTTAAACAGCGGGGTAATGTCAGACATGCTGATGGCTATGTCTGAGCTGGCCAGCAACTGGCCTTGCGGTGACAGCAGTAACATCAGGCTGGCATTAATACGACTACCATGGTTTTGCAACACCGACTCTATTGTTTCTTGTTCAGCGGTAGCTACAGCGCGGCGAAAGCCAAAATCGGCGGCTAAGATACGCACGCTGTCACTAAGCTGTTCGGCCCGAATATCCAGCGCCTGGCGTAACACTTTAGTCGCAACGTTAAGAATTTCGGTGGCCTGTGCTTCGCTATCGCGCTTCATCGTGCTTAGCGTAGCAAGCCCTGTAGCCAGTGCTAGCAAGCTTAATACCAGTACGAAAATGGCAATCAGTTTACTGCGCAGCGATTTAAACCCCATGCATTAGCTACCAAAACCGCGTTTAGGCGCGCTGGGCTTTACATTGTCAGCCACCGGTAACTGAAACTGCAGCTGGGTAATGCTGCCCAACGCCAGGGTTTGCTCGACAAAAGCCTGCAATTGCCAGGGGTGCCAGACTTTTAACTGGTAATCACCGGCGGGTAGCTGATTGAATTCGGCCAGGCCATTACTGCCGGTTACCGCGAGCAACTGGCTTTCACCAACATAAATATAGGCTTGCATATAGTCATGAATATTGCAGCCCAACGCCACTATGCCCACCTGGTCAAACAAGATGGGTTGCTCGGGCTTGCCGGAGTACAACTGAATTTCGAAACTTTTCGCCGCAGAAAACGAGTACACATGATGGCGGGTTTTATCTTTGTTAGGAAAATCAACCAGGCTGCCACGTGTTACTGCAGTGACGAATGGGGTAAACATCAAACCTTGCTGCGCCACGCTGGCAACAGGCTGAGCCGTGTCGGATAGTGGTTTATGCGAGATAAGTTCTACCACAGCATCTGTCAGTGGCCGGTTTTGCTGGTCAGTAATCAGGGCGCTAAAGGTGTTGCTGTATGCCCCAGAGCTACTGCAACCGAGTATTATCGTTGCGAACAACGCCGAAGCGCCAAAATGTGCCATATCCGGTATCGCGCAAATAAATTTTATTAACAATAGCAATAAGCTGGCACAGGCTCAAATCTTATCTGGTGCTATCGAGGTAACGATGAGACGGAATGCGACAAAATAGGGATAGATACCGCACGCCGTTTTTACATATTTACTCACACTTTGCTGTTGGCTTTACACTATTTAGCAGTGCTAAGCTAGCAGCACGTTAATAAGCAGGAAGCTAGAATGCAGTTAATTGTTACCGCAATCAATAAAGCCTACGCTTCGGTACAGGCAGTAAAACAAGTTAGTTTTCAAATTAATAGCGGCGAGATCTTTGCTTTACTGGGGCCTAATGGTGCCGGCAAATCTTCTATTATCCGCATGTTGGTTGGCATGACCCGGCCCGACAGTGGCAGTATTATGATCAGCTATCAAGATCAGCATTACGATCATGTGCCGCGCCGGCTGTTAGGTTATTTGCCCGAAGACAGAGGCCTGTATCCGGATAAAAGTATTGAAAAAAATCTGCTGTATCTGGCGCAATTACACGGTTTAACTAAAGCACAAGCGCTAACAGAAATGGATGGCTGGTTGCAGGTGTTTGAGCTGACAGAACGCCGCCACGACGAGCTGAAACAATTATCTAAGGGCAATCAGCAAAAAGTACAATTAATTGCTGCGGTGTTGCATCAGCCTGCGCTGGTTATTCTGGATGAGCCGTTCTCCGGCTTGGACCCGATTAATCAGGAAAAAGTAGTCGAATTTTTACGGCAACTCAAAGCTCGTGGCATGACTGTCATTTTAAGTGCGCACCAAATGGCCATGGTAGAAAAATTAGCCGATCATATGCTGCTTATGGCGCATGGTCAGGTGGTGCTTGCCGGCACGTTGGAGCATATTCGGGCGCAGGGCCAAAGCCAGCGGCAGATGAAAGTGGGCTTTGCTGCCGCGGTTAGCATGGAGCAACTGCAGCAGCTCAGCGGCATTGCCAGTGCAGAGGCGTTAAGCGGGCATTACTGGTTGCTGACCCTGGCTGATACTGTCACGGTGGCGCTATGTTTGCAGCAACTATTACAGTTAGCAGAGCTGACGCAAGTTGAAATGCAAACTGCCGATTTACATCAACTTTATCTGGCAGCAATGGCCAAACATCAACCCGGGGGGGCAGTATGATTTCTCGGCAGAGCCTAATTGTGGCGAAATGGGAGTTTTTACGTTTCTTTAAATGGAAGCAACAGTTGGTATCATACCTGCTGATGCTGGCAATTATGGCAGCGGTAGCGCTATGGAGCTTTTTTACTGACGAAAGCCGACAGCAGTATCGTATCGCGGTGCCAGTTGGCTTTAGTATTGAAAATACTGAACAATTTCAGTTCCAGCGCCCGAGTATTAGCCTTGACGCGCAACTGGCGCAAATGCAAACCGACGATTCGTGGCATGCCGTGCTAACCGAGCAAGATGGCAACATCCGTATTAATACCCTCACCGGCAAAAAGTGGTTGGCTCAACTCGAGCAATTGTTGCAGCAACATTATCGAGCCGTTGCGGCACAAAAAATGGGCTTAAATGCTGAGCAACTGGCACAGCTGGAGCAGCCGGTTAGTATTGATTTGCACTATCTTGATCAAAGCTATAAAGGCAGCGAACGACCGGAAAAGATGATCGCGTTGGGTGCACTTATTTTGTTGTTTATCGGCTTGTCCACTGCTTTTGGTCAGGTACTAATGAGCATTACCGGCGAAAAGCAGCAGCGGGTAACGGAGCAGCTGTATGCCATTTTAACGCCACAGCAGTGGATGGACGGTAAGGTGCTGGGACACAGTTTTAGCGCACTTAAAGCCATGCTGACGTCCGGTTTGGTAATGCTGCTTAGCTTTGCCGTAGTCAGCCTGTTTGCCAAAAATCGACTGGACTTAAGTTGGCTTGATATCGGTGTAGTGCTTTGGCTAATCCCGTTTGCCTTGCTTGGCGTAGTGCTTTGCGCCAGTTTTATGGGCGCAATTGCCGCCTCAATAGACGACCCGAACAATAGTGGTAAAAGTGCGGTGATGATGATCACCTGGCTACCTATGGTATTTACCTATCTGGTCATAGACAGCCCGGCGGGCTGGGGCATGACCCTGCTGAGCTTTTTGCCCCTGACTTCCTTTGCCGCCATGCCGGTAAAAATGGCTATGGTAGAGGTAGCCTGGTGGCAACCGCTGTTGTCGTTGCTATTGTTGCTTGGTGCCGTATGGTGGATGCGCCGGGTAGCGGGTCGCGTATTTTTACGCGGCATGCAAATGTATGGCAAAGAGCCAGGCTGGGCTGAAATTGTGCGCTGGGCGTTAAGCAATAAAGCGGATTAAGGCTCTATGCCGGGCTGGCTTCGCGGCACAGGGGTTGAACTTCTAACATAGCGCCCAGACTAATACGCTATTGTTGTCAGCGCACTACTATTGCCAGCGAATAGTAGTGCCTGGCAGAGGGTTTTCTGGCCGAAAGGTCTTTTTGCAGCCGCTTGTGTTGAGCCGGCTGGTATTGAGGTAACTATGTTTTTTTCGTTTAAGCAGCAAGGCCAGCAGTGGCAACAGACGTTTGCCCGTGGCCGCAGTGGTGGGCCACTACAGCGTATTCTGGCGTGGTTGCTGCTGGGTTTAATGCTGTTTATCGGTATGGCCGTGCTGGTGTTTATGTTGTTACTAAGCTGGATTTTAATCCCAATTCTTTTGTTTCGTCATCGCGCCAAAGTTAAAGCCTGGCAACAAGGACAGCAGGCGGCTCAGGGACAGCACAGCCAACATAGTTCTGGCCAGCAAACCATAGAAGGCGAAGTGCTGCATAAACGCGAAGATTAATGGCTGCAAGCCGGTTCTTAGTTCGGTGAGTAAACGTTCAGGCACCGCATACGGCTAGTTTGGCCTGAATATAATCGCTGTGGCGGATAAACAGTAAATCAGCAATTTTGCGCAGCATCGCCTCTTCGTGCGGATCCAATACGCCATCGGCATAGGCTTGTTGCCATAAACTGTCTAATAGCGCCAATCTGGCGTCGTAGCTCAGCTGCTTTAACTGCGTGGTAAATTCATGTAATGATATTGCCTCTTTGGCCTGGTGCTCTGCCAGTGTAACGACCGCTTTGGCGTCAGCGTCAGTCAACGAAAATTCCCGTTTAACATACTGCTGAGCCAGTGCTAGTTCCGCATCGCTGCTGGCAAAGTCGGCATGTGCCACCATCAGCATCAGCGACACACAGGCCAGCTCGGCGTCGTTCAGGCCAAAGCGGTTTTGGCCGGCCGCGGCGGGGGCTAAACCGTCGTTTACTTTATCCAGAAGTGTTTTAAATAACTGAAACATTGCACATCCTTTATTGATTACCGCCGTTAGAGGTTGTTGCCGGCACAAAGTTCTGTGGTAAAGCGCGGCCACGGCTTCAGCGCTTGAAAAACGCCCGCCGACACCGCATTAAGTTCAAACCATACTGTTGGCAGCATACTGCGCTAAACGCCCGAGGTGAAGCTTGGCTATCTTTATTACCCTGTTATTGGGCGCAGCGATCATTGCGCTGGTGCTGTTTATGCCAATCCGACAACGTTATAAGCGCCGGCAGATCATGGCGAAAGCCTTCCCGGCAGCGTGGCGCGATATCTTAAAACGCCGGTTGCCGTATTTCCGCGTGTTACCGGCCGATTTGCAACTGCAGCTAAAAAAACATATTCAGGTATTTGTCGCCGAAAAACAGTTTATCGGCTGCGATGGCTTAACGGTAACCGATGAAATGCGCGTTACCATAGCGGCTCAGGCGTGTTTGCTGCTGTTAAACCGACCGGATTATTACTACCCGAAACTGCAGCAAATTTTGCTGTACCCGGCGGCGTTTATTGTCAGCGGCAGCCAGGCCGATACAGCCGGTGTAATGCACGAGCGGCGCCGGGTGCTGTCGGGGGAATCGTGGGGCCTGGGCAAGGTTATTTTAAGCTGGGCCGACACGCTGGACGGTGCGGCTAACCCTGCTGATGGCCGCAATGTGGTGATCCACGAATTTGCGCATCAGTTGGATCAGGAAAAAGGTGTTGCCAACGGTGCGCCGTTGCTGGAACGCAGCAGCGACTATCAACAGTGGTCCGGCATAATGGCAGAGGAATTCCGCCGTTTGCAGCTGCAGGCACAAAGTGGCCAAAGCAGCTTGTTTGATCACTACGGCGCAACTAACCCGGCCGAGTTTTTTGCTGTTATCAGCGAGGTGTTTTTTGAACAACCTGAGCAACTCGCCAACTTGCACCCGCAGCTGTATCAGCAGCTCAGCCGTTTTTACCGGCTAAACCCGCTAAGTTGGGCTTAATCAGAGAAAAACACATACTTAATCAGTTGAGCGGCGATCAGTGCTGCTACCAATGGCATAATGTACTGGCTTAGTTTGGCGGTTTTTTCGCTGTCGCGGCTACCGAATTTTTCTGCCAAGGTTACCAGAATAAATAAGGCGGCAAACAGCAGGGCTAAAATGGTAATTAAGGTGGTCATAGCGGGCTCCGTTTTTACTCAGCGGCCAGCTTAACCGGTTTCAACTTTAGTTTCAAAAAGCCACGGCCAGCACTTCGTCGCTAAATAGCCGCATGCTATGCTAGACGTAATTCAAACAACCTGAGAGACCCCTCCCATGTTATTGGCTGTTGTTGCATTAATCGCCGGTTTGGCACTTTTGGTATGGAGTGCTGATCGCTTTGTCGACGGTGCCGCTGCTACCGCACGTTACGCCGGTATGCCACCGTTATTAATTGGTATGATAATTGTTGGTTTTGGTACCTCGGCACCGGAAATGGTGGTGTCGGCCATGGCCGCCAGCGATGGTAACCCGGCGCTGGCGCTGGGTAATGCCTATGGCTCAAACATTACCAATATTGCGCTTATTTTAGGTTTGGTAGCATTGCTTAGCCCTATTGCAGTGCACTCGCAGGTGCTGCGCAAAGAGCTGCCTATTTTAATGCTGGTAACCTTGTTTGCCGGCTGGCAAATGTTTGATCATCAGCTTAGCCGGATGGATGCCTGGTGTTTGCTGGGGGTGTTTTTTGCCATTATGGCCTGGTCGGTTTGGCAGGGCATGCGTAACCCGCAAGATGCGTTGGCCGCTGAAATTGATGAAGACCTGGCCGGACAGCCAAAAATGACGTTAAAACAAGCCATTATCTGGTTAGTGGTGGGGCTGGTGCTGCTAATCATCGCCTCACGTATGCTGGTATACGGCGCGGTGTTTATTGCTCAGGGCTTAGGCGTCAGCGATTTAGTGATTGGTTTAACCGTGGTGGCTATCGGCACGTCGTTGCCGGAGTTGGCCTCGTCGTTAATCGCCATTAAAAAAGGCGAGCATGACATCGCACTGGGTAACATTATCGGCTCTAACCTGTTTAACACCTTAGCGGTAGTGGGTATTGCTGCAGCGATAGAGCCGATGGCGGTTGATGCCGTGGTGCTAACGCGTGACTGGACGCTAATGGCTGTGCTGACTGCAGCGGTATTTGCCATGGGCTATGGCTACAAAAAACAGGGCCGTATCAATCGGGTAGAGGGCGGTTTATTGCTGGCCGTGTTTTTCGGCTATACCGGTTATCTGGTTAGCACCGTTATTGCGTAAGGTATAACCGCCAGCTAATGAGCGAGCCGCGTAAAGACCTCGACCCTGGTTATTACCTGCAGCACTTTAACGAGCTGCTGCAGTTTATTACCCAGCATTATCAGGCGGTGTTAACTGCCGACAGTGCTGCCTTTATTAGTGATTTTAACGGCCTTAGCCACAGTGCACAGCAATTGCTGGTGCGCATGCTAAACCGTAAAGGCAGCGTATTTGCTGACACCGAACTTGATTACAGCGAAATCGGCCCGCCCGGGCCGCTACTAGACGAGTTAACCAGCGCCGGTTTTATTGCGCCGTTAACCGCGCCCGACTTAGCCGATTTTTGGCTGCGATTAACCAAAGACACGCTGTGGCAGCTGTTGCAGATGGCACAGCTTGAATTACCCGCGTCGCATGGTGCTAAAAAAAGCCAAACCAAACCGCAGTTACTCGGCGCCGCCTTAAAGCTGCCGGTTAACTGGCTGGCGCTTATTCGCAAATTACCGCAGCGCTATGTGGTGTTACAACGCCAGGATGCGCTTAACTATATTTATTTCCTTTATTTTGGCCGCATTGAGGCCAATTTATCGCTGTTTACCCTGCGTGATTTAGGCATTCGCCAAACCGGCCAATTTAAACAGCAATTTAGCCCGCGCTTTACGCATGCCCAGCAGGCGCAACTGGCGTATAAGCTGGCCCAAGCCAAACCGGCGATTATTGAGCTTGGCAAACAACTGAAAAAGCAGCCGGATAACGCCGGACAGTTGCTAAGCCAATGGCTTGGTGTGGTGGCACAGTGGCCGCTGCCGGATGACAACGCTTTATTGCTTAAACGCAGCGAGCGCTGTTACAGCCTTGGTAAGCTGGCCGAACAATACCAACATAATGATTTTGCCATCGCCTTTTATCAGCACAGTAATGGCTTTCCGGCCAGTGAACGCTTAGCCAGGCTTTACGCCCAAGCAGGCGACGAGCAACTGTGCCGGCAATATTTACAGCAGTTGTTAGATGACCCCGGCTGCGACGAAGAATGGCTGTTTGCTGAAGATTTTTACCGGCGTAAATTTGCTGAAACCGCTGGTGGGCGTAAAAAATCGCAGCTTACGCAATTACTGCACGATGCGCCGCTGGTAGGTATCGACGAGCTGCATCTGGGCAAAGCCGAGCAGGGCCTAATGGCGCATTATGCTGCTCAGGGTTATACGGTGTTTCATGGCGAAAATAACCTCTGGCTGGCGTTATTTGGCCTGTGGTTTTGGCATGAGCTGTTTGAACACCCGGCTAGCGGGCTGCATAACCCGTTTGAGCGCCGGCCACGTAACTTAGCCGCTGGTGGCTTTTATCAGCAGTTTGAAAGTGAAATAGAACAAAAGCTAGTGCAACTGGCCGCGCCAAACGCCAGCGGCATAATGCTGGCTGCTTTAACCGCGCATTACGGCAAGGCCAACAGCCTGTTTTACTGGCACAGCGATTTAGCCCAGCAGCTGTTACCGCTGTTGCAGCACGCCCCCAAAGCTGGCAGTAACAGTGCCTTAGCGCCAATACTGCGTGCCATGGCGCAAGATTTCGCCCGCCACAGCAGCGGCTATCCGGATCTGTTGTTAATTAAAGATCAGCAACTGCAATTTATTGAAGTAAAGGCACCCGGCGATAAAATACAGCGCCATCAATTAGCACGGTTGTTAGCGCTGCAAAACGCCGGTTTTACCGCGCGCATTGAAAAACTGCAGTGGATAGTCGATCCGAATCGTTTATACGTAGTGCTGGATGTGGAAACCACCGGCGGCAAAGCGGGTACTGATCGCGTTACCGAAATCGGCGCAGTTAAGGTGCAAGGTGGAGAAGTGCTGGATAGCTTTAACAGCCTGATCAACCCTGAGCGGCCTATTCCGTCTTTTATCAGCCGCTTAACCGGTATCAGCAACGCCATGGTAGAGGGGGCGCCCAAGTTTGCTGATATCGCGACACAGCTAAGCGAGTTTTTACAAGGCGCAGTGTTTGTAGCGCATAATGCTAAGTTCGACTACGGTTTTATCCGCAGCGAATTCGCCCGTTGTGAAATCCCCTTTGATATGCCGCAGCTGTGCACGGTTGTAAACATGCGCCGCTACTATCCCGGGCTGGCATCTTACAGCCTGGGCAAGCTGTGTGCAGAGTTGGATATCAAACTTACCAACCACCACCGCGCGCTGGCAGACGCCACCGCCACGGTGGAGTTATTAAAGCTGATTAATGCCAAGCGGCAACTGTTGTAGGCCGTTAGCGACAAAATAAAAGGAAGGCGTGTGAACCCGGAATTCTGGCAGGAAAAATGGCAAAAAAGAGAGATAGCGTTTCATCAGGCAGCGGCCAACCCGTTGCTGATAAGTTGGTTTAACCAGCTGGCACTCGCACCTGGCGCCACCGTTTTTCTGCCACTGTGCGGTAAAAGCCTGGATATACACTGGCTACTGGAGCAGGGGTATTCGGTCGTTGGCGCCGAGTTAAGCGAAATGGCTGTGCAAGAACTGTTTGCTGAGCTGGGGTTAACACCTGGCGTTAGTAGCACGGGTAACTTGCTGCATTATCGTGCGGAACAGCTGCAGGTGTTTGTCGGCGATATTTTTCAGTTGTCGCAAAACACCCTCGGCCCGGTGGCCGCCATCTATGACCGCGCCGCGCTGGTAGCCTTGCCGGATGCTATGCGACAGCACTATGCACGGCACCTTATAAGCATCAGCCAGGCTGCGCCACAACTGGTCATTTGCTTTGAGTATGATCAAACGCAGCTACCAGGCCCGCCGTTTTCTGTTGATAGCGCTGAGATGCATAAACTCTACAGCAAGGTTTATAGCCTTAACTGCCTGGAAAAGCTTGACGTACCGGGTGGGCTAAAACGCAAGTGTCAGGCTACTGAGATAGGCTGGCTGTTGAGGCCAATAGAATCAGATCAAAATTAAATTCAGAGCTGAAATATCAACCTCACTGACTCCATAGATAGCGGGGTGAGATTATCAGGATTATCTCAGTCAGGCGGTCTCGTAACGCGGAGATTGAAATTTATGAAAGCTGAAATGTTTGACCAAAAGTTTGACGATGAAGCGGTTGATATTATTGACTATCTTGATCTGTCGACTATTCAGCGGCCAAATCAAGCGCAACGTCGGGTCAATGTAGATTTTCCGGAATGGATGATTGAATCGCTTGATAAAGAAGCGAGTCGGGTAGGCGTTACCCAGCAATCCATCATTAAAGTGTGGCTAGCAGAACGGCTGGAAGACATTGCGGCAAGCAAGGCATTACAGCGGACAAACCGCTGATTGGGGTTTGTCGAGCTGGCAATTAATAGGGTCAGTGAAATTGATCTTTTATTCGGATGCCAGCCTGGTCACACTGCAACTTACGCTGGATAAGCCGGCTGGCCTGATTTAGCATAGCTGCCAGCTTCAGTTACCGTTGGGCGGATGTCACTTTGAAAATTTTATTGTCACTATTGTCGCTATTGCTGGCTTGCCTGCCGTTACGGCTGTCGGCGCAAACGCCGCACCAGCATGATTATACCGGTAGCCACGGTATGGTACTTTTTGCTGCCAATGACAGCCTGTTGGTATCACATTTACCGCTGTACCGGCCGCCACACGACTATCAATTGGTGTATGAAGTGACGCTAGCAGCCGACATTCAGCAAGCGGTGCTGGCACAGCTGCAGCAGAACAGGTTGCTGACGTTGTTACCGGCCGATTTTGATTTGCGCCGGATGATTAACGCCACTACATTTACCGTCAATGCTGATATTTACCAGGGCCATTTTGAACGTGGCGGCGAGCGCTGGTTAAGCGGCATTGCCGTGACATTTAACCGCCAGCTATACCAACGCCAACTGCCAGATGTAAACAAGCCAGCTGACAACGGCAGCTATACCGCATTTAGCCACCATGGCCAGATGTTTTTGCTGCATCAGATTGGTACCGCGCCGGGCTATGATCATATTCTCAAGGTGTCTGCGTTGCCACAAGTTCTGCAGTTTCATCAAAGCACACCAGAGCAGGTGCTTGGTGCGATACAGCAACAAGGCATAAAGGTACAACAACTGTATCTGGAAACGCAGGACTTTGAGCCCTGAGCTATTGCTGAGCATGGCGTTTTTCGATAGTTGTTTGGGTAGTTATTCAATAGTTTGAAGCTGGCGCACGTATTTTTGTCAAAAACAGGAAAGTGGAATCCGATGGCAAGCATTGTAAATAGTATTTTAATTTGTGTTTTTACCTTAACTCTGTTCGGTTGTGCAATGTCTCCATCAGAGCGGATGGCGCAATATCAACCTGGCAGTAAGCTTGCTTATATTTCGCTAATGGGTGATTCGTTTGATTTAGTCATGACGGGGACTACCATTTTTAATAATGATGCGAAAAGTATTGATGTTTCAGAGTGGAACTTCGATCAAAAAATCCAAGATGAAATAATTAGAAGTAGCAAAGACTCAAAATTTACATTCCAGAATTTGGCTAACGTTGATAAATTAAAATTAGAAAAGGTATTAAAAGGTATTCAAAAGCCAGATACTCTTTTAATTGATGCAAAGAATCAGGGCTTTGCGCTATTGGTTGTTTTTATCCCTGAGTATCAAAGTTATGCAAATGACAGTAGATCTGGAAACACTTTTTCAGTGACGCAGAACGTGAAAGGATATGGCTTATCAAAAATCTCTAATCTTGGCACTGAGCACATGACTTACCTGTTTTCCAGTGGCAAGACTATTATTTATGACTTAACGACCAATAAAGAAATTGGTAGTGTCAAGACAGTCGGAATGCGGCATTCAAATGTTTTGCATAGTACAAAATTTGAGAATCTGACACGAAATCACATAGAAAAAGAGAAAGATTTATTGTTTGAAATTGCCACGCTTCAGGCAAAAAATCATATAAGAGATCTCAGAGTTTGTAATTGCTGGTAAGACATTGAGTTTTATCACTGCTAATGTCCCATAGCGCCATCAGATCGGCGGCTATTGCACCGGCGTTTCTCTCACCGGCACTCTGACATTACACACTTCAATATAACCGGCCGGCTGTTGGTACCAATCGCCGCCGCGGTTACGCTGGGCCTCTACCACGCCTGCAAAGGTTGCTGTGTCGGTGCGCAGCACTTGCAACGCTGTGCGCTGTGCTGGTGGCAGGTCGGCAGCAAGGGCAATGTCTTGGATAACCGTGTACTGATCGGCTGAAGCATAAAAACCCATAGCGCCTTGTCCTCTGGGCAGGCTCGACAATAGCTCCATGCCCTGGCGCACAGTGCCTACCAAAGTAATATTGCGGTCCAGATGCCGTGGCGCATGACCAGTTACCACATACATTGCTGTGCCGGAGCCGCTGTTAGCGTCGTTACCCCGGCCGATACCCACGGCGCCGTAACAGTGGGTTAACCAACCGTGGTTGGTATTTGGGTCTATCGCCATGGCAAAGCCGTTAACATGGCCGGTTTGTGGTGCGTAGCCATCGCGGTCAGCTAAAGGCGTAAAGGCAAAATTAGCTGGCAGCTGAACAGTAAATTCTGCCGCCAGGCTGCGACTGGCGTGCTTTAGCGGTTTTGGCGCAGCGCCGTCGGGTTCATTCCATTGTACGACATAGTTATCCTGCACCCGCACTATAGGTATGTTCTGGTAAAAGCCTTCGCGTACCAGTGCTTTAATATTGCTGATATGCTTCGGTGCAAAATCGTTGGCTAATTCGATAACTACCCGGCCAGTTGGCAGTTGCAGATATAAGGTGTTGTCGGCGTCAAGCTCGCGCCAATCGGCAGCGCTACTTTGTGCCAGCCAGTCGGCCACAGTCACTTTGGGGGCTGCAGGGTTGCTGGCTATTGCACTGCTACTGGCAGAAGCAAGGATAGCGCTGGCCAATAAAGAAAAGAGCTGCTGTTTTTTTAGCATCGGCGTGTTCCTGTTACTATTTTTTAAATAAGCTAACAGACAACAGCCCTGGCGGCTACTGCGACATGTTTGCCCTAATGTGCCTAAGACGGGCAGTGCAGGCACAGCGCCAACTTTTGTTCATATTCCATAGCCTATAATTTGGTATCAGCTTATAAAACCGGTCAAGAGAGGATAGATGTCACAGCATGAGCGCAGTTTTTTGGGTTGGACATGGCATGTGTTGTGGCGCTTTGTGCTGGTCGTGCTGTTGATGTTATTGGCGCTGTTACTGACGTTACGTTTTATACCACCGCCAACATCGGCTTATATGCTGCAAAGCCCCTATCCGGTAAACCAAAGCTGGGTAAGTATTGATACCCTGCCATCCCATGTGCCACTTGCGCTGGTGGCGTCTGAAGATCAACGATTTCCTCAGCATGTCGGTGTCGATTTTGCTGAGATCAGCAAAGCACTGCAGAAATTTGACGATGGCGACGGCCTGCGTGGTGCCAGCACTATTACCCAGCAAACCGCGAAAAACCTGCTGCTATGGCCAGGCCGCAGCTTGGTGCGTAAGGGCCTGGAAGCTACATTGGCACTAAGCCTGGAAGCGATTTGGGGTAAAAAGCGCATTTTAGAAGTGTATGTAAATATCGCCGAATTTGGCAAAGGCATTTATGGCGTAGAAGCGGCCAGTCAGCACTATTTCAACAAGCCAGCCAGTCGCCTGAGCCAGAACGAGGCTGCGCGCCTTGCCGTGTTATTGCCCAGCCCGCGTAAACGCAACCCGCGCGATTTAACCCCCTATCTGCAGCAGCGTGTCGTTTGGGTTGAACGGCAAATGCGGCAACTTGGCCCGGACTATTTGCGGCCTGTGCTCAATTAACAAATACCCCGAAGAATAATGCCGTTACCCTGCGGCAGAAGCAAATTATGCTTCGCGCCTCGGTAACGTTGAGCGGCAACTGCTTAGATGCTGGCACATGCTAGATTAACTGTTGCTCTGGCTGTGGCCGGATTTCTATAGCTTAGTTAATTTTAAAGTATGAATATCTTTTTCAACGCTAAATGAGCTATACAGCAGCTGCTGTTGGCTGATATCCGAGATATCTTGATCAGGCACGCGGATAGCGGATATTTTCTCAGCGCTCTGGCTGGCATAGGCAAAAAACCATACTTCGGTATTGTCCTGTGCTGGTGCAGGCTGGCGCAACAGCAAATAGATGCCGTCATTTTTAGCAAAGTGCTGTGCAATACGGTATTGCTTGTCTGTGACAAAGACAGGGTTAGTGTCGGCGTCTTGTATTTGCTGCAAGCCTATTTCAAAGCGCTGGTTTTCGTGCAGCACCTGCGGCCAGTTACTGGCGGTAATGTGCTGTTGTTTTGCGCTGGCAACAGCAAAGGTAAACCAGCGACTAAGCGGTTGCGATGCCTGCCTGATAAGTAAACTATCGCCGCCATCGAGCCATTGTGTTGGCACGCCAATTACCTGATCAAAATGTTGCACCTGCGGTGTCGCAGCGGCCAGATCAACAATAACCAAACGCTGATTTCTGGCAAAGGCCAACTGCATAGTGTCAGCCGACCAAACAGGTTGCGATAATGCCAACTGCTGGTCTTGGTTGTCGTACACCAGCCGCTCGGTGTTTGTGGCGAGATCCAGCACAAACACCTGGCTATGGCCGTGTTTATTCGACACGTAGGCTAACTGGCGGTTGTCAGCAGAGAAACTGCCTTGCCAGTCGTGCATAGTAGAGTGGCTAAGTTGGCTAATCTGCTGGCCGGTTAAGTCGAGGCTGAAGATATTGCCGTTAATTTTCGCCTGAGTGTAACTAAGCTGACGGCCAGTTGGCGATAACGCCGGATAGTGTAAAAAAGCATAGTTTTCAAAGTGAAGTTTAGTCAGTTGCTGTTGCTCGTCTAACGCGAACAAGCCCTTACCATCGCTAAGTAAATAGCCGCCAAACGCTTTGTTGTAGGCGATAAAGTACCAGTTAGCATCCAGCGTTTTAACATCACTGATCTCTGCCGTCGTCGTTGACAGCAGCTTAATTTGCGAGCGCTGTTGCTGATCAAAACCCAGTACAGTAATAGCGTCCTCATCCGCTGAGGCAGCGATACGATACGGCGAAAACTGATGATTGGGCGATAACAGCAAATCTAGCTGGCCGCTGGCTAAATTGGCCTGGTACAGTTTCTGGTTGCCCTGCTGCTGCGCTAAAAAAAACACCCTTGTTCCCACACTGAAAAACGGGCTGACAACCTCGGTGTCCGGCAAAGCAAAATGCTCGCTGCGAGCTTGTAGCTGGTAATCATCAGACAGCGTTAAGCTAACAAAGCGCACTGTATCTGCCTGCTGCGAGGCAACTAGTAGCCTTAAACTGGCGGGGTGGTCGGCACTGGTTGGCAGCCAGGCAAAGAAATCAATGCGGCTGTTACTGCGATACAGCAATTGGTTTTGTGTTCTGTCCAGCGACGTTAACCACAACTCGCTGTATTGCATATGCTGTGCGTCAGCAGTTTGCTTTACGTATATCACAGCCTGGCTGTCGGGCGTAAAGATACTAAAAGACTCTTGCGCTGCTGTCGCGGTAACAGGCTGCAGCTCTGAAACCTGCCACTTTACAGCTGCCTGTTGGACGTTATGCAGCAGTACTAATGCGCAAACCACAACCATAGCAATGGCGGCGATATAGTTACGCCTGCCTGCGCGTCGTTGAGGCGCAGCGCCAATTGATAGCACAGTGCCAGTCGGCGCCGCTGGTTGCTTGCCATTTGTCAGCGCTATAGCGGCATGCAGTGCATAGCCACGTTTAGGATGGGTGCTAATTAATACCTTGTTGGTATCGTTAAATACCTTACGCAACTGGTTGATTGAGCGCCTGACAGAAACCGGGCTGTAGATAGATTTAGGCCATACCCGGGCAAATAACTGCTCTGCGCTTATTACGTTACCTGCTGTTTCTGTTAATACCAACAGCACCTGCATTACTTTAGGTTCTAAGGTCAGTACAGTACCGTCCGGTAGCAATACTTCCCCGCTTGCCGGCGAAATAAGGTACTCATTTAAGCTAAACCTGGCCAGCAGAGCGGCTTCTGCGGTGTTTTTATCTCTGACGTCTGCTGTTTCAAAAACTTCCAAGTTAATGATATTCCTTGTTTTAATTTTAATTAACACTTTCCGAACAAAAAAAGCAGGCTTTGTTTATCGCCAAAGCAAGCTAATTGCAAAACACTGGCGGCGGTTATTTCACTGTGCCGGCAGTAAACGCTGCCGCTGTTGATATTGCCACCTAAATTGCCGTCTGAAGCAATTGCCAATCAACTGAGCCGGGGTGCCTGTTTATTATGATACGTTCACAGTTAAAATTTATACACCTGTTTGATATGTTGAAACTTTTTCTAATCTTAGCGCTGGGCTTTGCCACAGCAGCAACCTACGCCAATACTGTTGGCGGCACTGATAACAGCGCTGAGGGCAAAGTGGCACAGTATCAAGCCGGCATGGACGCCGCAATCGCTATGCTGCTAAGTAATGAGCCGCACGCGGTAAGCCATTTTGTTGACAGCCAACTGCATAGCGACGTGTTGCAGAGCTTTGGCGGCGACGGTCGCGAACGTTATATCGGTTATCTTAGTGCGGAAAAGCGATTTCATGGCGCTTTTACCTTGCTGTCGTTGCAGCCAATGACGCCGGAACAACGCTATTATGAGGCCAAACTGCGCTCGCACAATACTGAACTTGATTACACGCTAAGGTTGGGTTTTAGCGCAGAAGCGCCGTTCAAAGTCAGCACGATTAGCCTTAATTACCGCACAGGTGCTGCAGATAAAGCCTTAGCCAGGCTAAGTCAACAGCAAGTGGTGAGTGAGTTAGCTGGCTATATTGACCGGCTGGCCGGGCGCGGGCTGTTTTCCGGCACTGTGCTGTTGGCAGATCAGCAGGGCGTGTTGTATCAAACGGCAAAAGGCATGGCCAACTTGCGCTACCAGGTGAAAAACAATACTGACACCAAATTCAATTTAGCTTCAATGAATAAAATGTTTACTGCGGTCAGCGTATTACAGTTGGTCGCAGAGAAAAAGCTGGCGCTGGAAGACAAATTAATAAAGTACCTCGACCGCGAACTGTTCGCCGCTGGTGACTTTGACAACATCACCATAGCGCAACTGCTGACGCATACTGCCGGACTGGGTTGGCCAAGCTACCCGGATATGTCGCAGAATAAATTAAGAAACTTAAATGATCACCGTCCGTTCCTGAAACACTTACCGCTCAACTCGCCACCAGGCAGCCGGTTTAGCTATAGCAATGAAGGTATGTTGCTACTGGGTATGGTGGTAGAGGCTGTATCGGGTAAAAGTTATGACGATTATGTGCAGCAGCATATCTATGCTAAAGCCGGCATGCCGAACAGTGGCAACTTTGATATTGATGGCGTTACGCCCAATATGGCGATGGGTTATTTCTACTCGCAACAATTACAGTCAATGCAAACCAACTGGTTTATGCACGCCATTAAAGGCAGCCCTGCCGGTGGTGGTTATTCCACCATTAACGATTTATACCAGTTTGCCACTGCGTTAACCCAATACCAGTTGCTGCCCAAGGCCTTAACCGAGGCAGCGTACAGCGCCAAGCCGGAATTAAACTCAGCCTGGTATGGTTATGGCTTTTCGGTGCAGACTAATAGCCATGGCCGTGTAGTGGGCCACAGTGGTGATTTTATCGGTGTCAGTTCCGCCATGCGGATTTATTTAGATAAGGGTTATACCCTTATAGTTTTAGCTAATCGGGACTTTGCCAGTGAACCTGTTGTAGCGATGGCAGAAACCCTACTGGGCCGTTTGTGACGGTCAAACCACTAACTTGCCTAAACCGGCTTTGTTACTACACTTTTTATTTTAAATAAAAAGATGCTAATTGATGACTAAAACGTTAATTGTGTTACTGCTGGTGGTCTGCTGCCAGCTTACGGCTGCCAGCAAACCTGAGCTGTTACTGGCGCAAGTGTATAACGACACTGTTGATGTGCAGCAGTATTGGGTCAGTGAAAAACTCGACGGCGTGCGGGCTTACTGGGA
Organism: Rheinheimera maricola; assembly: GCF_016918075.2. GTDB lineage: Bacteria > Pseudomonadota > Gammaproteobacteria > Enterobacterales > Alteromonadaceae > Alishewanella > Alishewanella maricola_A. The sequence goes on from NZ_JAERPS020000004.1 coordinate 113,657, forward strand.
TGGTAAACAGTTAATTTCGCGCGGTGGTAATGTGATTGCCGCGCCGGCCTGGTTTGTGGCTGATTTTCCGCCACAGCCGTTAGATGGTGAACTGTGGCTGGGCCGTAATAAGTTTGCCGAAACCTTAAGCATTGTCAGTAAACAGCAGCCGGTTGACAGTGAATGGCAGCAGATCCGCTATTACCTGTTCGAATTACCGCAGGCCAAGGGCAGTTTTACCGAACGCATCAATGCACTGCAGCGCCTTGTTGCACAGCAAAACAGCCGCTATTTGATGTTGGTACCGCAGTTCCGTATCGCCGATCAAGCGGCCCTGGCGGCTAAACTTAGCGAGCTGGAGCAGGCCGGCGCTGAAGGCTTAATGCTGCATCATCAGGACGCGCTATATAAAACTGGTAGAAGCAACGATTTACTAAAACTGAAGAGCTATCAAGACACTGAAGCGCAGGTGATCGGCTACCGGCCGGGCAAGGGAAAATATCAAGGTATGGTGGGCGCGTTAATTGTTAAAACCGCTGACGGTAAAATCTTTGCCATTGGCAGCGGCTTAACCGATGCACTACGCCAGACACCACCGCCAATTGGTAGCGTAATTACCTACCGCTATAACGGCCTGACTAAACATGGCTTGCCGCGTTTCGCGCGGTTTGTGCGGCTGCGACAAGCGCTATAATGAGTAGTGCGTTTAAGATGTCACCACTAAAAAAGGATAGGTACCCAATGTACTTCATACAACCTAGCACCATGGCTACCCTCGCCATATTGCTTAGCCTAAGCAGCTTTGCTACTGCCGCAGAAAAAACGCGCTCAGCAGATGCTGTGACGCCATTAGCCTATCGCCATATGCATGAGCCTATCGGCTCGGTGCGCCAGATTTACGACGGCAAGCTGTACCCTGATATTCAGGTTAATACTTTTCGCAATATCGACCGGCTCTTCCCTACCCGCACCGTAGCGCGTGGTGGGGCAGTAAGCACTTTGCCGTTTAGCGACCAGCCGCTGCAGGATTTTTCCTATAGTGTTGATGGCAAAACGTATGATTTGTTCGATGTGCTATCGATGAACCGTGTCAGCGGCTTGCTGATTATCCACAACGGTGAAATTTTATTTGAAAAGTACCTGCTGGGGAATGACCGTGATACGCGCTGGATGTCGATGTCGGTGGTTAAATCCATTACCGCCACCTTAATTGGCGCTGCCATTCAGGATGGCTTTATCCGCAGTATTGATGACCCAATTGTGCAGTACTTGCCGCGCTTTAACGGCACGGCGTACGATGGCGTTACGGTTAAACACCTGCTGCAAATGAGCTCAGGCGTAGCCTGGAATGAAACCTATACCGATCCGGCGTCAGACCGGCGGCGCATGCTGGAAGCCCAGTTAAGCCAGCAGCCGGGCGCGATTTTAGACTTAATGGCGGCATTACCGCGTGCAGCTAAGCCGGGCACAGTATGGAATTACAGTACCGGTGAAACCCAGCTGGTAGGCGCGCTGGTGCAGGCTGCGACTGGCAAGCCGGTGGCGCAGTATTTGTCTGAGAAAATCTGGTCGAAGCTGGGTATGCAGGCCGATGCCAACTGGTGGCTGCAATCTCCCGATGGGCTGGAAATAGGTGGTAGCGGTTTGTCGGCTACCTTGCGCGACTATGCCCGATTAGGTTTGTTTTGGCTAAATGACGGCGTGATTACTGTAAACGGCAAACCGCAGCAGGTGTTGCCAAAGGGCTGGATGCAGGCGGCCAGCAGCCGTCAGAAAATCGGTGGCAAAACCGTCGATTACGGCTATATGCTCTGGCCGATGCATGGCCGCAGCTATGCGGCAGAAGGCATATTTGGCCAGTATGTGTTTGTCGATCCCGATAAACAGCTGGTGGTAGCAATGTGGAGCGCGCAGGCTAAACCACTTAACCGGGCCGGGTTGGATGAATACACTTTTTTTAAAGCATTGTCTGAGTTTTTGCCTAAGATATGATTTTCTCACAGCGTGTAAGGCTGGTTAGGGCTGCTGCCAGTAGAGTGAGCCTGGAAACGAGTGATGAACTATTGCTTTGTTTTGCTCTAACCAATGTTGTAACTGCTCAGCACTGATATTGGCAGAGGTTAGCTGTGTTTTGCAGTCTTCTATACCCACCCAGCCGTTTCGGCCAGAGTATTTAGCGGCGTACAGGCTTAAATCTGCCAGCCTTAGCAGGGTTGGCCAGCGACTGTTTTGTTGGTTCATATCCAACGGATAACAGGCATAACCCAGAGAACAGCTAACCTGCAACGGTGCTAGCCCTTCAATGATAAAAGGGCTTTGCTGTATGGTCTCGATAAAACGCTGGGCAAGGGTTTTTGCATCTTCTCGGTTTATAAAGCGGGCCACGGCAACAAATTCTTCACCGCCCCAGCGCACCAGATAATCGGTTTGACGAAACACCTGTTGCATTCTGTGTTTTAGTCTTTTAAGGACTTCGTCACCGATATTATGACCGTAGGTGTCATTCAGCGCTTTGAAATTATCCAGATCGATAAGAAACACGACGAGATCTGCGTTTTCGGGTTTGGCAGTTTTACCGGCCCGCCAGTCTTGATATAAACGTTGGCAATGGTCTAAATCATTTTCTATATGGCTCTCAAGGAAATGGCGGTTATGCAGGCCGGTAAGTTTATCAGTAAGGCTTATGGTTTCCAGTTGTTGATAGGCGGATTCCAATTCGGCGTGTTTTTGTTTCAGTTCTTGTGTTCTGGCGTTTACTTGTTGCTCCAGCCGGCGGTTTTGCTGCTGCTGGATGTAGCGGCGATATAATGACAACATCAACACAAATACCGCCGTTAGGCCAACAAGCCAGAGATTGCGCGTCAGTCTTTGTTGCTCCAATCCTGCCTGCTGCAGGGCCTGTTGTTGTTGCAAGCGTTCGATTTGTAGCTGCTGGCGGGTATATTCTGTTTGCGCTTGAATAGAGGCGATTGTGGCAGCTTTTTTACTACTGAAAATGTCCTCTTCCAATTTTTTTTGTTGCAGTAGTGCCGTTAACGCATCACGTACCGCGTCCTGGCGGATTAAAACATCAACGCGCATTTTTTGCAGCTGGGCTTCGTCGGCCAGTTCGTTGTTTTGCTGTGCCTGTGCTAAACCGGCGGCGATATAACTCAGTGCTGCCTCGTCATCGCCTTTTCGTATTGCCAACTCGGATACCATTTTGTAAGCATCAACCAGCAAGCTGTGATAGTTCTTTTGTTGTGCTCGTGCGATGACGTTATCCAGTATCTGCTGTGCCTCGTCATGGTTATTTTGTGCCATTGCCAGCTTGGCCAAATTTACCCGCGCCCAGTCGGCATCGCGCGGCGCATCCACTTGTACAAATAACGCGAGCGCTTGGTTCAGATGCTCAGCTGCCGCGACAAAATCGCCTGACTCGCAATACATATATCCCAGTTTGTTGTGGCTATAGGCTATGTTTCTTAAATCACCTGTGGCTTTGTCCAGTTCAAGTGATTGTAAAAAGTAACTTAAGGCCTTTGGACTATCGCCAAGCGTGCGGTTTAAATCACCCAGGTTGTAAATAGCACTGGCAATGTTGCTCTGTTCGCCTAATTGATAGTGCAGTGCCAGCGATTGCTGATGGGCTTGCAGCGCTGCTTCATACTGGCCCATTTTTTCCAACACCGTGCCAATACTGTTGTAAGTGGATGCGATAGCTGAGGTATCCTGCAGAGCCTGGTACATTTGCATTACCTGATACAGCAGCTCTAGTGCTTTGGGGTAATTACTCTGGTAGCGATAGGTCATGCCGAGTTGGCGCAGGGCATCGGCCTGCAGTTTGGTTTGCTCAGTGCGTTGAAACAAAGCGATGGCTTGTTCAAGCAATGGCTTAGCATCAATGTAATTGTTGCGTTCCATGGCATTTCTGCCTTGATTGAAATAGGCGTTGCCTTGTTCGACAAGGTTGTTTTGTTTGACGGCTAAGGCAAGATAATGGCTGGCTAATTGCTCGGCCTCATCCATATTACCTTGCTGGCGGGCTTCTTTTACCCGTTGCTGCAACTGGCTGATGTCGGTCTGTTCGGCTAGCACCGAAGCACAGGCACAGCAGATGCCCAGTAAAACAATCTGATAGATAAAACGCAAAAGTGAGGCGTTCCCGTCGCATATCTGTTGCGATGAAATTAGCATAAATAGCGATTGATAACCATCTGCGCTATTGGCAGCGCGTTTTATAGTTGGTGTATGTGCACTTACTGTTATAAGTAGGCTGTTGAAACCGTTATTTAATTACAAATGCAGCATGTATTTTATCAGGTGCGGTTTTTTTGAATAACGTCACGTCCTTTGCTAATGTAAAGCCACCTGAGTGCCGGTATTTCGCTTAAATGAATATTCGTCTGACACTGTTCGTTATTAGTTTGTTGTGTTTTGACAGCCTTGCCCAAAGCTTGCAATTGCCCGCGAATGAACTGCACGTAAGACGGTTAACTGTCCGAGATGGCTTGCCGTCGGCCTATAAAATACACAGCGTGCTTCGCCAGCAATGGCAAAACGTCAATGCAGATGCTGCCAGCGCTTGAACTTTGCTGACGGTTTTGCCAAAATGCCGCGGTTTTAACCTGCCTTTGAAGTGAGGACGACCTCACCGCTCTATGTCACACGGGGACGGCCCCATAACGATATGGGGTGAGTTTATGTACTGGTTTATTCTGATTATTGCTGGTGTGCTGGAAGCCGGTTGGTTAATTGGTATCGAAAAATCTGCCTCTTTTAGCAAAATACCTTATGTACTGTTTGCCGTAGCTTGCATGACTGCCAGCTTGCTGCTGTTTGGTTTATCGTTAAAACAGATCCCGGCGGCGACGGCTTACTTAGTATGGTTAGCGGTTGGGGTGCTGTCTATTACCTTGATTAACCATTACTTTTTTGGCCAAAGCATTAACACCACTCAGCTATTATGCTTTGTGCTTATTTTAGCCGGGGTAGTGGGGCTGAAACTAACAAGTTAAGCCCGAGGACTTCCGACACAAGCGGGATTACATGGCATCCAGTACGGTTTTGCTATCGACGAACTGCTCAAAGCTTTTTATTTTACCATCTTCTAGTAACCAAAGATGAGCCACTCTGGCGCTAAATGCCTGTCCCGTGGCGTTATAGGTGCCACTGTAAGTACCGTAAGCAATAACTTTGTTTCCAGAGGCGACATAATCTTCTACTTTAAAGTTGTAGTTGGTCCACTCACTGCGTAAGCGGGCGAAGACATTTTTTTCAATGTCGGCAAAACCTTTATAGGTGCCGGCATAAGGAAAACCGGCCGCTTCTGTCCACAGCGTTTCATCGGTAATAAAACGCTGCAGGTTCTGGCCATTTTCTGCTGACGTCTTGCCTTCATAGGTACTTTTTACTATGTCAAGATTGGTCATGGCTAAGCTCTCTATATGCGATACAGTTGTTAATGGTTGGGGTCTGTAGTGCATACTTATCAGGCTGGTAAAAACCTGATAAGTATTGGAAAAACGGCAGGTGTCGTTATTGGCCCCACTTCATTTCGCCCATAATCACTTTAGCGCTTAAGGCTAAAATGCTGTCGCCACCGATCGCCGGATAAGAGGCTTTCATTTTGGCAATAAGCTCTGCCGAGTCAGCTGAAGCGGCCGCCGCGGTTTCAAAGTCGCGGATATATTGGCGGGTAAAGTTTACTGCTTGCATGGTTAACGGCTTGTCGCCCAGCATATGGCCCGGGATCACTGTGTCCGGTTGCAATTTTGCTATCACGTCTAAGGTTTGATGCCACTTCTGCCGCAACTCTACTGTTTGGCTGTCGGCTAAAAATACATGCATATTGCCAAATATTACCACGCCGCCTAGTACCGTTTTGCTGGACGGGATCCAAACAAAGCTGTGCTTAGGGTCGTGGCCATTCAGGCCAACGATTTTTACCTGCTCACCATCAACCAGTAAGGTATCGCCTTGCAATACCTCTGGCACTATCAGCTGCTGCGGTGCATTGTCTTTTAGGATAGGACCCCAATATGCTTTTTTCGGATCCATCGTGGCTTTAATGTATTTTTGTGTTTCAGCTGAGGTCAGCACTTTTGCCGCGGGGAATGCTGCGGTGATCACATCTAAACCAAAATAAAAATCCGGATCTCCATGGCTAATATATATGCTGGTGAGCGTTTTGCCCGACTGCTTAATCAGCTCAATCACAGCCTCGGCATCGTTGCGTTGAAACTGGGCATCCACCAGAATGGCTTCTGTTTTGCCGCTGATTAACACCGAACTTACCGGGAAGGTGCTTTTGTCTTGTGGATTAAATACGGTAGTTTGCAAGCTGTCTCCGGCGGCATGGCTTGACACCGATACCATGGCGGCTATGGCGCCGGCCTGAACTACTTTAGCTATAAATTTCATCATTACCTCTGCGGTGTTGGGTTGGCATTACGTGATGGCGCTAAGTGTAGGTTGCAAATAACTTGCAATAAACTTTATATTTGACAATAGTTAGTTGCATATATCGAACATATAGAGGTTTCGATGGACAGAATTAAAGCAGCGGAAGTTTTTGTCAGCATAGTAGAGCAGGGCAGTTTAGTGGGCGCCGCGCAGGCGCTGGATATGTCGCGCTCTATGGTGACACGCTATTTGGCTGAAATGGAAAGCTGGGCCAATGCGCAGTTATTGCACCGTTCTACGCGCAAGTTAACGCTAACTGCAGCCGGTGAAAAAGCCTTTATCAGTTGCCGCTCAATGCTGGATGTGGCCAAAGAGGTAGCCACGCCATTAGCTCAAGATGTGATAGCCCAGCCAGAGGGTACGATCCGCATTGCCTGTTCGCAATTTGTTGCCGCCGATTTATTGCCAAAAAGTATTGATGCTTTTTTAGATGACTATCCCAAAGTGCGGATAGATCTGCATATCAGCAATCAGGTAACGCACTTAGTGGAAGACAGAATAGATTTGGCTATCCGTATTACTAACGAATTAGATCCGAATATTATTGCCCGTCCGCTGGGTATTTGCCGCTCGGTATTGTGTGCTACAGAAGATTACTTAAAGCGCCATGGCTACCCGGTATACCCGGATGATTTGGCTAAACATAATTGTATAATGTACTCTAACTTTGGCAAAAGCTTATGGCATTTTACTAAAGACGGCCAGCCGGTTGTGGCAATGGTATCGGGCAATTACAGCGCTAATGAATCGTCGTTGTTGCTGCAAGCCGTGTTAAAAGGGCGAGGTATTTCATTGCAGCCACGGCATACCGTGCAGCCGCTTATTGATGCTAAAAAACTGCTGCAGGTATTACCAAATTATGAGCCGGTAGCACTGGGCATTTATGCGGTATACCGCTCCCGCAAACATCAGTCTCTGGCGCTGCGCACCTTTATCGACCGGTTGGTGCCTTACTTCGAAAATTTAGCTACCTGAGCAAGCTCACTAATCAGCATTGAGATCTTTAGGTGTGAAATAAAAGCTCTGCCAGCCGGGCCCAGTGACGCATCATTGCGATAAACAATCTTAGTAGCTAAATATATTGTTGCGAACTGAACCGGGCCGGAAAATACCGCTTGCAGTTACGGTGCCAGCTGGGGCCGCGGGCTGAACAGCAAAGCTTTAATTTTTGCAAAGGGAGTTAATACCAGTGCATTACCCAGCAGCACTAAGGCGAAGCCGGCGAAGGTGTAGCCAGTCCAGACAAAGTCTTCAAACAGGGTGCTTAGCACCACGGCGACCAACGGAAACAGCACTATGGTGTAGCTGGCTTTTTCCGGCCCCATACCTTTTAACAGCGCAAAGTAGGTGGCAAAGGCGATAACCGATCCAAACACGGCTAAATACAGCAACGAAATAATGAACGCCGGCGTAGTGCTGAACGTTAACGGCGTGCCGCTGATTAGTACCAATAGCAACAGGCCGACGGCGCCATACAGCATGCCCCAGGCGTTAACCTGGGTAATGGGTAAGCCAGCGCGGGAGTTACGCACGCTGGCCATATTGCCAAGCGATGCGCTAAGCGCACTGCCCAGCACCAGTATTAAACCAATTAAACTGGCGTTAGTGAAATCCAGGCCGTCTAAGTCGGGGTAAAACAGCACTACAATGCCAACGATACCCATTAAAGCGCCAAAATAAATACGCTTGGCCACCGGTTTGCCAAAGAACAACCGTGTATTAACAATGTTCATTAGCAGCATGGTGGTAAAGGCGATGGCGGTCATAGCTGAGGTTAAATACTGCTGCGCCTGATAAATTAAAATGTAATTCAGCGCAAAATTAAACAGTGCCAGCAGCGCGATAAAGCCATGATCTTTAGCACTAAAACGCATTGGCAGCCGGCGCCACCAGCAAAACAGCCACATTAATAGCGCCGACAGCGCAAAGCGGTACAGCAGTGATGCTTCAACAGCAACCTCGCCGAGCTGAAATTCAATAGCAAACCAGGTAGAGCCCCAGATTAAAACAGTAACCAGATACAACAGGGTATTCTTCATGGTGGATGGCATAGTGGGCGCAGTTGGCAGCAACAAAGGTGGCGATCATAAAGCCTTACGTGCAGTTTAAACAGTAGCCAGAACAGAAAAAGTTTTGCGCTCTGGCTTAATCATAGATTTAACGTGGAAAGGCCTGTAATGTCATTTCGGCAACCTGGCGTAATTGCTCAGAAGTGGCACCGTTATTGGCCTGAATGGCCATACCCTGCAACACGGTACCTAAATAACGCGCTAAGGTTTCGGCATCGGCGCTGGCGGGTAAATCACCGTCAAGTTTGGCCTGCTCGAAGCGGGCACGCAATTTTTGTTCGCCTTCAACACGGCGATTAAGCAAGGCTTCTTTTACGGTAGCGGCGGCTTCGCTGCACGACAGCGCGCCCTGAACCACCACACAGCCTTGCGGATGAGCTTGGTCGGCCATATTCAATGCTGCGCCATACAGCATATGTTCGGCTACCTGGTAAGCGGTGGGCTTTTCCAGTGCCGGTAAGAAGAACGAGCAGGGCCGGCTTTCATAAAGCTCAATGGCCTTTAAAAACAGCTGCTCTTTATTACCAAAGGCAGCATATAAACTGGGTTTGTTAATGCCCATCGCTTCGGTCAGATCGGATAACGAGGTGCCGTCATAACCTTTGCGCCAAAATACTTCCAGCGCTTTTTCCAGCGCCGTGTTCATATCAAAAGCGCGCGGCCGGCCTACATTGGGAGTGCAACTTACTTCTGACATTGTTCGACTCCTGCATTAATACTTGCTGATATAGTAAACAGCAAAAGACCCCTTGTCCAGTAAGGGTTATTTACCGTCTAGTACAAATTTATTGCCAGGGTGTATGTCAGGTGCTGAACCTGGCCCGGCGATACTGCGGCGCACTGTCTTATGTAGCTTAAGGCAAGAATGCGCCAGCATCCGGCATTAAACCCGCCTGCCGGCACGCGTACACTGCTGCCATGATCCGGTGGGTTGTGTGTTTCCCGCCCGGTTATTTCGCTCTCTACCGCGGGGCTGATTTCAGCTTAGAACAAAATCATCTTGTGTAGTATTAAATTTATTTACCACTCGGTACAGAAATAGGTTGACGAATTTTTGTTGATCTATATATTTACCGGTCGGTACATAATTGAACGCTATTTTAGCAGCTTTTAAGCTGCCTGGTACAAAATGTGGAGCATAACGTCATGAGCAGAACAAACACGGTAAGAACTTTTATGTTGGGCAGTGTCGCCGCACTGGTGCTGGCGGCTTGTGGCAATCCTGAAGCGGCTGGCCAGGCGCCGGGTGCGGCTGCACCACAAGTGAGCGTGGCGCAGGTGGTGTACGAGCGGGTGACTGAATGGGATGAATTCACCGGCCGTTTGCAAGCGCCACAGACGGTTAATCTGGTGCCGCGGGTGTCGGGCTATATTGAGCAGGTGCATTTTGCCGAGGGCGCGCTGGTAAAAAAAGGCGACTTGCTGGTACAGATAGATCCCCGTCCTTTTGCCGCCGATGTCGCACGGTTTAAAGCTGAATTACAAAGCGCGCACAGTGCAGCGGCACTGGCCGAAAGTGAATACCTGCGGGCAGAAAAGCTTGCTGCCCAGCGTGCAATATCAGCCGAAGTGCTGGACAGCCGCTTAGCCCGTAAACAACAAACGGCTGCCACTGTGGCATCGGTAACCGCAGCATTGCAGCGCGCTGAGCTGGACTTAAGCTACACCAGTATTCGCGCGCCGATCAGTGGCCGGGTGTCTTATGCACAGGTAACGGCGGGTAACTTTGTCAGTGCCGGCCAAAGCGCGTTAACCAGCCTGGTGTCTACCGATAAAATGTACGCCTACTTTGATGTCGATGAGCAAACCTATCTGAAATATGTCCGTTTATCGCAAGAGGGCAAGCGGGCCAACACTCGGGATGAAGCGGCTAACCCGGTGTATATGGCACTGGCCAGCGACAGTAACTACCGTTACAGCGGCAATATCGACTTTGTTGACAACCGTATTGATGCGCAAACCGGCACTATCCGTATTCGTGCCAGCTTTGCCAATAGCGACAGCAGTTTGCTGCCGGGATTATTTGCCCGCATCAAGCTGGCCGGCAGTGCCAGTTACGATGGTGTGTTAATTGACGAAAAAGCCATAGGTACAGATTTAAACAACAAGTTTGTGCTGGTGGTAAACCCGGCTAATCAGCTGGAATACCGCGCCATAACCTTGGGCGAAAAGGTAAACGGCTTACGCATTGTGAAAAGCGGTTTGGCTGCAGAAGACCGCATAGTGGTAAATGGCCTGCAACGCGTGCGCCCCAGTATGCAGATACAGCCGAACGTCGTAGCGATGGCCAGCGATGAGCAACTTGCCAGCTTGCGGGTTGAGCAACAGTTGCTGGATCAAACAGAAAGTGCGCTGACGGCTCAGGCCAGTGCGCTGATGCCGGTCAATGCCAATACAGTGCCAGAACAGGGTCAGGACAAGGGTTAAGGAAACGATTATGTTGTCGCAATTTTTTATTCGCCGGCCTATTTTTGCTGCGGTGATTTCACTGTTGTTTTTTATTACCGGTGCTATAGCGGTATGGCAACTGCCTATTACCGAATACCCGGAAGTGGTGCCACCCACCGTGGTGGTAACGGCTAACTATCCGGGTGCTAACCCGAAGGTGATAGCTGAAACGGTGGCCTCGCCGTTGGAGCAGGAGATTAACGGCGTAGAAGATATGCTGTATATGTCATCGCAGGCCACCTCTGATGGTCGCATGACATTAACCATTACCTTTGCTATTGGCACCGACGTCGATTTAGCGCAAACCCAGGTACAAAGCCGGGTAGAACGCGCCAAGCCGCGTTTGCCACAAGAAGTACAACGTTTAGGCGTGGTAACCGAGAAATCGTCACCCGATTTAACCATGGTGGTGCATTTAACCTCACCGGATAACCGCTATGACATGCTGTATCTGTCTAACTATGCGGCGTTGAATGTAAAAGACGAGCTGGCACGGATAGAAGGTGTTGGCGCAGTGCGCTTGTTTGGCGCTGGCGACTACAGCATGCGCATTTGGTTAGACCCGAATAAAGTGGCGGCGCTTGGCTTGTCACCGGCACAAATTACTGCGGCCATTCGCGAACAAAACCAGCAAGCCGCTGCCGGCAGCTTAGGTGCACAGCCAAGCGGAGAGGCTGATTTTCAGCTGCTGATCAACGTTAAAGGCCGCTTAGCCAAAGTAGAAGAATTTGCAGACATTATTATTAAAGTGGGGGCGAACGGTGAAATCAGCCGGTTAAAAGATGTAGCACGGCTGGAACTGGGCGCGTCAACTTATGCGCTGCGCTCCCTGCTGGATAACAAAGATGCCGTCGCCATTCCTATTTTCCAGGCCTCCGGCTCTAACGCCATTCAAATTTCGGACGATGTACGCGCCAAAATGGCCGAGCTGTCAAAAAACTTCCCGGACGGTTTAAGCTACGACATTGTGTACGACCCAACCGTGTTTGTGCGCGGCTCTATTGAAGCCGTAGTAAAAACCCTGCTTGAAGCGGTGTTGCTGGTGGTGCTGGTAGTGGTGCTGTTTTTACAAACCTGGCGGGCGTCTATTATTCCGCTGGTGGCAGTGCCGGTATCCCTGGTGGGTACTTTTGCCTTTATGCATCTGCTGGGCTTTTCCCTAAATGCCTTATCCTTGTTTGGTCTGGTGTTGGCCATCGGTATCGTGGTGGATGACGCCATCGTAGTAGTAGAAAACGTAGAGCGTAATATCAGTGAAGGCTTATCGCCGATTGCTGCGACGCAAAAAGCGATGAAAGAAGTGACCGGACCTATTGTTGCCACTACGCTGGTGCTGGCGGCGGTGTTTATTCCTACTGCTTTTATGTCGGGTTTAACCGGGCAGTTTTATAAGCAGTTTGCCTTAACCATTACTATTTCTACCTTTATCTCGGCTATTAACTCGTTAACGTTAAGCCCGGCGCTGTCGGCCCTGTTATTAAAAGGCCACGGCGAGAAAAAAGATGCATTAACCCGTGGTATGGATACATTGCTGGGGGGCTGGTTGTTTGGCCCGTTTAACCGCTTTTTTGCCCGGTTGTCCAACGGCTACGGCTGGCTGGTAAAAAAGGTGATCCGGTTTGGCGTTATCGTGGGTGTGATGTACGTGGCACTGGTGGGCTTAACCGGCCTGCAGTTTGCTACCACCCCTACCGGTTATGTGCCGGGACAGGATAAACAGTATTTAGTGGCCTTTGCACAGTTGCCTGATGCCGCATCACTGGATCGTACCGAAGCGGTAATTAAAGAGATGTCACGTATCGCGCTGGCGCAACCTGGCGTGGCGAACTCGGTGGCGTTTCCCGGCCTGAGTATCAATGGCTTTACCAACAGCCCGAACAGCGGCATTGTGTTTACACCATTAACCGACTTTAGCGAGCGTACCGATCCGTCACTGTCTGCCGGTGCGATCGCGGCGGCGCTTAATCAAAAACTTGCCGGTATTGAAGATGCCTTTATCGCTATTTTCCCACCACCGCCGGTGCAAGGCTTGGGGACCATTGGTGGCTTCCGCTTGCAAATTCAGGACCGCGCTAACTACGGTTACGAAGAGCTGTATAAGGTTACCATGCAGGTCATGATGAAAGCCTGGCAAACGCCTGAATTAGCGGGAGTATTTTCCAGCTACCAGGTTAATGTGCCGCAGCTGGATCTGGATATCGACCGCACCAAAGCCAAGCAGCAGGGCGTGGCGCTGGATGAGGTGTTCCAAACGCTGCAAGCCTATATGGGCTCGGTATATGTGAATGACTTTAACCAGTTTGGCCGCACGTATCAGGTAAACATGCAGGCTGATGAGCAGTTCCGCCAAACGCAAGAGCAAATTGGCCAATTAAAAGTGCGCAATAACAGCGGTGAGATGATCCCACTGGGTTCGTTTATTAATGTGACCAATAGCGCCGGGCCAGACCGCGTAATGCACTACAACGGCTTTACCACCGCTGAAATTAACGGTGGCGCAGCAGCGGGCTTTAGCAGTGGGGAAGCACAGGCCGCGATTGAGAAAATTTTGGCTGAAACCCTGCCAAATGGCATGACCTACGAGTGGACCGAGCTAACCTATCAGCAAATTCTGGCCGGTAACGCTGGCATGTTGATCTACCCGCTGGTGATCCTGCTGGTGTTTATGGTGTTGGCAGCACAGTACGAAAGCTTAAGCTTACCGCTGGCGATTATTCTGATCATTCCGATGACACTGTTATCGGCGCTAAGTGGCGTGCTTATTTACGGTGGTGACAACAACATCTTCACCCAGATTGGTTTAATTGTGCTGGTGGGGCTGGCAACTAAAAATGCCATCTTAATTGTCGAGTTCGCCAAAGAGCTGCAAGACCATGGCATGAGCGCTATGGAGGCCATATTGGAAGCCGGACGCCTGCGTTTACGGCCCATTTTAATGACGTCTATCGCCTTTATTATGGGCGTGGTGCCCATGGTGTTCTCCAGTGGTGCTGGTGCCGAAATGCGCCAGGCCATGGGCGTGGCGGTATTCGCCGGCATGATAGGCGTAACAATATTCGGCTTAATTCTAACGCCACTGTTTTACTACATGCTGGCAAAGCGTGGCGAGCACAAAGCAGTACCTGCTGAGCACGTTACCGACGCGAAAGGAGCACACCATGCGTAAGTTCTTACACCATTCTACGTTGGCGATATTGGTTGCAGCATCTTTAAGCGCTTGTGCTGTAGGGCCAGACTATAAAACACCGGCTAAGGTGGCGGATATCAGCTTTAGCAGCCCGTATCAGCAAGCTGAACACGCACAAAGCTGGTGGCAGGCATTTGACGATGCAGCACTAAACCAGCTTATTACGTGGGCGCTGGCCGAAAATAGAACCCTGGCGCAGGCTAAAGCGAATGTTGATAGAGCGTATGCGGTATTTCGTGATACCAACAACGACTACCTGCCCAAAGGCACCTTAGACGCCAGCTATCAGGCCAGCGAAAACGCAACCTTGTCAGTGGCCGACAACGGTGTGGTTACCCGGGGCTATAGCACGGGGGGCAGTTTAAGCTGGGATCTGGACCTGTTTGGTAAAATTCGTCGTGCCACAGAAGCCGCCGAGGCGAACGCACAGCAGGCCGACATTTTATGGCACGATGCTCAGGTACAGCTTATTAGCCAGGTGGCCACCAGTTACGGTGAATACCGTGGCGCCCAGCTGCGTTTGTTGGTGGCTGAGCAAAACCTGCAAAACCTTAAGCAAAGCCGCGACATTGTATTAGCAAGGCTGGAAGCCGGTATGGCCTCAGAGCTAGAGCTGGCGCAAATCGATGTGCAGTTGCATCAGGTGCAGGCGGCCGTGCCGGCTTACCGTGTTGCACTGCTAACCGCAGATGCCACCTTGTCGGCTTTGTTGGCGCAACAGCCGGGCCAGTTAAAGCTGGGGGCCGTACCGCAACTGCCTGAATTAAAGCAACCGGTTGCGGTGGTTGAAGGCGAAAACTACCTGCGCTACCGCGCTGATGTTGCCAGCGCCGAGCGTGTGCTGGCAGCCCGCACAGCTGAAATTGGCTTAGCCACCGCCGATTTATACCCAAATGTATCCGTGCGGGGCTTTTTAGGCTTTTTATCTGGCCCGGGCCTAACGCTGGGCGGTGATACCCAAAGCTGGTCGGTTGCACCGGCGCTAAGCTGGCAAGCCGCTGATTTAGGCTCGGTTAAAGCGCGTATTCGCAGCGCTGAGGCGAGCTCGCAAATGGCACTGGCACAGTTCGAGCAGCAGGTATTTAACGCCATCAACGAGATGCAGTTGTCGCTTAACAGCTATAACTTAAGCCGCGAGCAGCAGCTAAGCACCGAACTGCAATGGCAGGCCAGTAACAAAGCGGTGCAAATTGCCCGCCAGCGTTACAACGCCGGCACCGGTGAGTTTTTAGACTTGCTCGACGCCGAGCGCGAACTGCTGCGCAGCCGCGATCAGTTAGCCCAACTGCAACAGCAAAGCTTTGTCCGCTTAGTTGGTATCTATCGCAGCTTTGGTGGCGGGATACAGTTGATGTAGGGTTGTTTGATATGAAAAAAGCCGGTTTGCCCGGCTTTTCTATTTATGGCTTTTTTTAGCGATGTGAGTGTCAAATAGGTTTTAGAACAGCTTAATTGCCGGCTAGGTTTTGCTTGGAATTTGGTAGATTTATCGTGAAAACATTTCTTTGAAACTTAAAGCCTAAAGTTTCTTCTAGGGTATCAGGATATGGATATACAGTAATAGAACCGGTGTTTAATTCAATAATTTTTTTTGCCATATACATTCCAATACCATCTCCTGCTTTTCCAATTTTACTAGGAAGAGAACCAGAAACACCCTCCAAAAATATTTTTTCTACCTCATCAGGTTCTATTTCTGTACTAATCATATCCATTGAAATTTGTGAGTAAACACCATTATTACTGATATTAATGTTTAAAGTTGAAAAAGGTTTAATATATTTGGCTGCATTTTCAATTAGGTGGTACAAAGCAACATGAATAGATTCGTAATCAAAAAACGCAATATGATTGCTTTCGTTGTCGACAACAACTTTAACGTTCTTATCCGTGAAATCAGGGAAGAAAAGATAGAACATGTTCATTAAAACTTTATGGATGTTGTGTTTTCTTATTTGCAGTTCTGGGTTGCTATCAAATAATTTTTTAAAAACCGAAAACTCTACTTTCATAGATGCATTGTTTTTAGCTATTCTAAGTAAAGTAGTGGCAGCCTCTTTAGGGTCTTTCTTGACAATATCTTCGGCATACGAGATCTGAGCTCTAGAATTTCTACTTATCCCTTCTTGTGGTATCAATGAGTATATTTCTTGAATGTTGTGGGCATTCAGAGTGGTTAAGTTATGTATTAGTCTGCTAGTGTTTTTGTTGATAGATTTCTTTGTGTCGTTGATTATTTCTTCAATATAGTTTGTAGTATTCAAGATTGCATTCAATTGAGTTTTAAATTTTTGAGAGCTCTTAACAAAATCCTGATCTGAACTGAAACCGTAAACTGTAAATGATTCATTTTTTAAAAAACCTGCTCTTATACCAATATCACCAACTTTCTGAGACTGAGAGTTTACATTATCCAATAACGTAATTTCATATGGTAATAGACCACAATAAACTACCCGTTCTTGTGAGTCTTGAATTCGATAGCGAATTGACATTATTTAACACTCTAATCCAACAGTGAAATCTTCAACAAGCCTTTGAAATTCATATGGGTCAGCATTTTTTGCTAAAAATGAATCAGCTGCTCTCAGGGCTTTGTGGAATCTGTCGCCTTGAGTTTCAGCAGAGTATATGACTACTTTTTTATTAGGATATTTTTGCTTTATTGCAAGAGCTAGACCTAAGCCTTCATCATTAAAACCCATAGCTAAACCAACACCTTGAACGTCAATAAATAATATTGAAGCATTTACGATGTCAATGTCGTCTAATGTTTCACAGTCCTTTATTAATTTAGTGTGTACCCACCCGCTTTTAATTAGTATTTTTGACACCTTGAATCTGGTGTCGTCGTCGATGAATAATATTCTTGTTTCATTTTTAAATTCATCGAGGGTTTTTTTCTTTTTTTCATTGTAATTTTTATCATCAGTAATTTTTAATCTTTTATCTGAGTTTGGACTGTTGCCGAAGTTATTTATTTCTAATCCGATATTGTTTGTCTGTGGTTGTCTTATTGTTTCATCTTTTTTTTCTGAAAACATTCTCGCTAAAATAAATGCAACAATGGTTGCGCCAATTCCACTAAATAGCCACTCTTTATTCTCTATAATCCAATCCATACTGATCCCTTGGTAAATTTTTGTGAAATCTAGATTTTTCGCAGTATCGTTTTGTATCGGTAGTTAAGTATTTTATTCACACATACCATTAAGGTACCTATTTCAGTAAGTTACAACGTTAATTCTTTTTTTACAATGGTGAAAATGGGGTCGTAGCACTTTTCCAGTAAATTAGCACAGCTGCCTTTTTTCTAGATACTTTTCGCAATCAATTCGGCCTTAAGCAGACCGCCTTTTGTTAGCAACCTGGCTGAAAAATTCGGGCGGCGTTTGGCTTTGTATGCATCGTAAATTTGCTTTAAACCTTCGGCTGTTAACAGCGAAATATTCACTTCGGTGTCCATCTCTGCAGATTCGATAAAGTCCTGCGAGAAGCTGGGGGCGATAATCAGGACCTGCGCTACACGTTTGCCCTGATTCTCACAGCGATTAACGTAGGCTTTTATCTGGCGGGATGTGGCTGAGTATTTGGCAAAATCACCTTCTTTGCAGGTTTTCGCTTCGCCGATAATGATGTCATCGTCGCTAATAGAAATAATAATGTCAGCTTTATCTTTTGCTGTATTTATCGATTTGCGCAGTTCCTCGTCAACGTCCAGTTCCAATTGCTCCAGGATCGTTTTTGTTGCCTCTTCAAACTTCACGCCAATATCTGCTTCGTTAATTTCAATACCAACAGCTTTGAGCGCTAACAAATCGCGCTTTGCCAAAGCGGCGTAGTTTTCAATTAGTTTGTCGTTGGCATTGGCGAATGCTTCCAGGATATTCGTTCTGGGGTTGCCTTTTCTGGGTAATTTCAGGTTATCGCGCAGCTCTTTAACTTCATCATTAGTCAGCAGGTATAAAACGTCATGCGGTGTAATACTTAATGCCCGTAGACGCTCAACGTTGATTTCCTCAGTCTCTTCAAGCTCATACTCGAACCGGATGCGTTGTATTAATGTTTCAGGGACGCCCGTTGCATCGGTACCTTGAAAGTTCTGCACCAGAGCATCAAACATTTCTTTGTAACCCGTTGCGCTAATAGCATCAAACTCGTGGTCGGCAGCCGTATTCAGGCTTTGCAAAATGACGTCGATGCGTTCATCAAGCGTGAAACCAATTTTGTCAGCGTCGATATCCAAATCAGCGATAAGTTGTTTTAAGCGCTCTTTACGTTTATTTTGGTTGTCAGCTTCGTCGAATAAATCGCGTGACAACATATCTCGCACGGCGATACCTGAATGCAGAATGGTACTGATTTTCTCTGCCCGGCTAACGCTGCGAATACGCTTACCGTAACTTTTTAAGACATTTGATAATTCAGCGTCAGACAGCACCCGTAAGATCCTTAGTAAGTGTTTATCGGCCAGCTCTTTACCTTGGATCTGATTTAATACCGTAACCACTTCATCTGGGATTAGCACTTCGGATGTTTTTCGATTAACGAATATCACACCCATATCGCGCAGCTCTTGCAGGCAGTTTTCTACCGTTTGCTTTCCGGCTTTGATTGGTTCGGATAAATGTTCTATCGCTACTACTTCATCATGAGAAATTTTCAGATGATGGGCCAGTGTATTTAGAATGCTGCGCTCGTCGTCGGTGATATTTGCCTGGCGATTAATTCTCTCATCGTTGGTATAGGCTACATTCAGACAATCACGGAAAATTTTTAGCCGATGTGCATGACCATAGTCTTCCGTGAGGTTGCTATCGAGATCTTGTTGGATCTGCTGTGCCAGGGCGTCTAATGCTTCCCACTCACGGTTATAAAGTTGTTCAACCCACGATATACGGGCAATACCATTACCATCACGGGTAAGAATGTTTATCAGCAGTGCCATAGACGCGTCGCTTAGTGCCAGCTTCTCGCGGATTGAGTCCTGATACTGAATTGCAACGGCGTTGAAAAGATGCGTAATTTCACTGCCAGACGCGTCTTTAATCTGGCGATTAACTTTACTCAGTGCTTTTGATATTACTTCGTCACCGGGAGCTGCTGATGAACATAATTTGTCCAGACATGTAATGAACTTTGATTTTTCTATCTGGTTTAATGTGGACAGTACGTGGCTCAACTTCATAAGACATCCCTTTCTCGTTATTTTGGCCAACAAAGAACTACTTTCAAAAGTAATTGAAGTTCTTAATATTTATCAGCTTGTACCGAATACCCAATCTAGAACATAACCGATGGATGCGCAACTTGAAAAAACATGACGTTACTGCTGAGCGGCAAGCAAAATACAGCTGACTCATACTGCTTTGTCAGAGTTAAAAGACAATCCCTAAACTTGTTACTTGCCCGCAGAGTTTCAGTTTTGCGAATGCAGCCAAACTGTTACGGTTTGCAGTAAGTACCTAGCTTGCAATAGGCATTCAGTTACAGCCGCATCTTCGACTAAGTCGCCTGAGTAATCAGTAATATTGCGCTGTTTTCTAAGTGCATCAAGAACAATCATTCTGTCAGTTTCAATGCCCACAGTTTTAACCAGTGATTGAATTAACGTTTGATGATGTCCGGGTTTGCTGGTTAGCGTCCGAAAGCCAGACGCCTGTAAAGACGCATTAGCCAGTTGCATAATGGCTTTGTAAGCTGTGTCAAAGCGGGTTTCGTTGCTTAAACCTGTCAGCTCAGCATCTTTGAGATTGCGTTGCGCAGCTTCCAGTATTCGCTGTATGGCAGTGCTATCGGGTTCAATGCGCTCCAACGACTTCCCTATCAGGTTGTCTAATGTCATCCGTGTCTCCTAGTATCGGCAGCATTGGGCTGGCGAGTATCTGCTTGATAAAACCAGATTGAGCATTTAGTGCGTCCTGCCACTCAATTACGGAATACAACTTTGGGTTTATCTCGCGCCCCAGCTCTTGCTGAGCCGGGTACAGTGCGGCCACCACTTCAGCATAGCCTGCATTGCCGACTAACAAAACATCAATATCGCTGGCCGATGTTGCCTTACCGCTGGCAACAGAGCCATAAACGGCTGCAAACTGCAGCTTGTCAGTTAGTGATTGTAGTGCCAGGCGCAGTACATCAGCCAGACCGCTGGTTTTGCGCATAATGCTGCTTAGCTCGTCAAACAGAATGCAATTGGCGTCCGCCTGATAATAGGTTTGGTTACCTTGCAAGGTCTTTTTTAAAATACCGGCATCGGCCAGTTTCGCCAGCTCTTTATGCAAAGTACCGGGTTGGGTATGGGTTAAGCGGGCAATTTCACGCATGTGAAACGCTTGATCCGGCTGCAACAGCAGTAAGCCAAGCACCTGACGGCGATATTCTTTAAACAACAGTGAAACAAGTGCAGACATAATAAACTCAGGTGAAGCCAAATAAGCTACAAGTGTAGTCTTTTTTGCTTCACTTGGTCAATTTTAGACTCCTACACAAAAATGTGAATTGAGCCTTTGGTTGGCATTTACCGCAGCTTTGGTGGCGGTGTTCAGCTGATTTAAGCCTGATCTGGTATTTCCGGCTCAGTCAGCAGGGCCAGCAACTGCAGCGATTCCTGCCAGCCGGCATAACAAAACTCAACAGGTATCGCATCGGGTATGCCGCTTTGCTCAATAGTCAGCTCAGTGCCGCACAATACCGGTTTTAACTTAATGGTTACCAGCATCTGGCCGGGTAGGCTAGGGTCATCAAACTGGTCGTTGTAGCGGATCAACTCGTTTGGCGTTAACTCCAGATAAGTGCCACCAAAACTGTGGCTTTGGCCGGTATTAAAATTGGTAAACGACATTTTATAACCACCGCCCACCCGTGCATCCATACTGTGTACCTTGCCGGTAAAACCATGTGGCGGGCACCACTTGGCTAAGGCATCAGCATCTAAAAAGGCGCGATAGAGTCTTTCTGGAGTAGCTTTCATAACGCGGTGTAGTGTTACGGTATTAGCTGACATAACGAATCTCCTGTGACAAAGGCGGCAGCAAAGCACCGCTGTAAATGGCTGTATCACAGCTTAGTCGAAGCAGCAGGGCTGAATTCGACAGGTGAGGATAATTTATTTAATTTACCTTAGATTGATTTAAGAGCTTATTAATTTATATTTTGAGTGGTGTAGAGTATCTTTACGCGAAAATCAGCTGTCTTATTGGTGTGAAAGGACTCGCAAAATGCATTCTTCATTATTACCTTGAATAAATAGGAATAAATAGGGTCAGGGACATTGATTCATCCCCGTTTGCCTGTGTTTGTTGGCTAAGCACTACATAGCCGCTGCAGTTTAGACGTATCAATTTTCTGCCTGGCATGCCAGAGATCATACGCATCCTGCATACCCATCCAGACGCGCTCTGAACTACCGATAACGGCTGCAAGACGAATCGCCATTTCCGGTGAAATATCAGACTTACCGCTTATTAGCCTTTGCACGGTAGAGGGCGCGACATCTAATGCTAGTGCCAATTTGCGGGCACTAACATCCAGTGCTTCCATGGTTTCTTTAATCAATTCACCCGGATGGGGCGGGTTATACATAGTGGCCATTAGTGATAATCCTCGTAATTTACGATGTACACATCGCCGTCGTTCAGTTCAAACGTTATACGCCAGTTGCCTGTTACCGTTATTGACCACTGACCCTTGCGGTCTCCGGTTAGCGGATGCAGAAAAAAGCCGGGCAGATCGATATCGTTAATCTCTTTGGCTAAATCCAGTACTATAAGCCGGTTACTTATCTTCTTTGCCTGCTTAGGGTCAATACCGGCGGTAGAGCCAGTTTCAAAGTACTTCTTTAGCCCTTTGTGCTTAAAGCTTTTAATCATAGAGTCTATAGCGCTATCGGGCGTTGCGTTATACGCAGCATAGCAGGGTGGTGCGTATGGCGCAACATACGCTTGAGAATGGAGTTGCAGCATTTTTAGATTAAATTAGTGCAGACCCTTTTCCCTGCAGTTAACTGCTAAATGAAGCAAAAAAAGCTTCATATGTAGCTTATTTGGCTTCGCTTTTAATAATGAAACCGGCACTGAGCTATTACCAGATAACCGTCTATGTAGGTGTAAACTAAGCGGTGCTCGCGGTCTATCCGGCGTGAGTAAAAGCCGGAGAAGTCGCCGACTAACCGTTCTGGCTTACCTTTGCCTTCTAGCGGTGAGCGCATGGCTTGTTTTATCAGCTCATCAATACGGGCACTTAGCTTTTTGTTGTACTGCTTAAAATATTGGTAGTCATCCCATGCGTTTGCATCAAAAGCCACGCCGGGTTTAGTTAGTTTTTTGCTCATCTGAAAAGGGTTCCTTCACCTCGAAGGCGCCGGCTTTAATGCGTGCTACCGATTCCCGCAAACGGTTTGCATTATTCGGTGTACTTAGTAAGTACAGCGTTTCCTGCATGGCGTTGTAATCTTCCTGAGAAATCATCACAACGTTACCAGAGCGCTGGTTTGTCACTAACGTCGGTTCGTGAGTATCCAGTACAGTATCAATAACCGCCTTAAAGTTAGCCCGTGCTTCGCTAACAGTAAGAATGTTCATATTCGGTTTAGCTCCTATGTTTCAACATACCGTTCTTTAACTGCCACAGCTAAAACGGAATGCAGGGATAGTACCAATGTTTGTACAATTAGACAATGTAAATGTACAAACTTACGTACCAAGTTTCGCGGTGTGAACAAATGCAGTGTAAGGCGATTAGGTTGGGGCGATGTGACGACCGGCCAGACATGTGGCCGGTTAAGTTGTGGCTGGCTGATATAGCCGAGGGTTTCAGGCTTGATCCGGAATTTCCGGCTCTGTTAGCAGGGCCAGCAACTGCAGCGATTCCTGCCAGCCGGCGTAACAAAACTCAACAGGTATCGCCTCTGGTATGCCGCTTTGCTCAATAGTCAGTTCAGTGCCGCACAATACAGGTTTTAACTGGCTGTATCACAGCTTAGTCGAAACAGTGGGGTTAGTTTCGACTACAGGGTGGATTTTTTATTCTCTGGCTAAATTAGCACGAATCAGT
The DNA here is from genome assembly GCF_016918075.2 of Rheinheimera maricola. Lineage (GTDB taxonomy): Bacteria > Pseudomonadota > Gammaproteobacteria > Enterobacterales > Alteromonadaceae > Alishewanella > Alishewanella maricola_A. The sequence goes on from NZ_JAERPS020000004.1 coordinate 136,838, forward strand.
AGGGATACCTCAGTGCCGGCTATCTTTCCCACAAGCGGAATAGTACGGCGCTACTGCACTGGTGTTCCAACTGTGCAATGCATTTAGCCAGCTGTTTAGCTCTGACTTAAGTGACCGAGGATAATTTCAGGCCGAGAATACCACTTATAATCAGCAGCAAACTTAATACCTTCACCGTGTTGACGGGTTCTTTCAGGAAAATGACGCCAAAGATCACCGCGCCAACCATACCGATACCCACCCAAACAGTGTAGACAATGCTTAAAGGTAACGAGCGCATAGCAAGGCTAAGGCAATATACTATGTACCTTGCCGGTGTATTATGCATCTTTTAATATGGCAATTATACTTGCACTTATATTTTAAGTCGGAGGTGCTTATGGCGCAAATTACGATTTATCTGGATGACGAGCTAATCCAGCAGGTAAAACAATCTGCGGCTGAAGCGAAGGTATCGCAAAGCCAGTGGATTGCCGATCTTATTCGTCAGCACTGCCACAACGACTGGCCGCAGACAGTGCGTGAAATGGCCGGCACTTGGCAGGTATTTCCACAGCAAGACGAACTACGCGCTGAGCAAGGGGAAGATACACCGCGAGAGCCATTATGAAATACGCGCTGGATACGAATACCCTGATTTACTTTTTCAAAGGCATGGGCAATGTTGCGCCAAAGCTGCTGGCAAAGGCTCCAGGAGATATTTTGCTGCCAGCAGTGGTGTTATATGAGCTGGAAACCGGTATTGCCAAATCCCAGGCTCCGGCGAAGCGGCGTGAGCAACTGAATGAATTGTTGAAGCTAATTCAGATTATTCCGTTTGAAGCCAAAGCTGCCAGAATCGCTGCTGATATACGCGCCGATCTGGAGCAACAAGGTTGTATGATAGGCCCGCTGGATAACCTTATCGCCGCCAGTGCATTAGCCAGCGGAGCCATACTGGTTACGCGCAATACCAGTGAATTCTGCCGAATTTCCGGCTTGATAGTCGAAAACTGGTTTGATTAAACCTCACTACGCTCAGTAGCAGAAAAACCCTGCCAAAAGCCCTTGCTGGCGCTGCTGCAACCGGCCAGAATAGCGCCAGTTTTATGCTGAGGTGGTTATGGTTAATCTGGCCCTGCTGGGTGCGTTTATTCCGACGTTTTTATTTGTCTCGGTGACACCGGGTATGTGCATGACACTGGCGATGACGTTGGGCATGAGCCAGGGCGTGCGCCGTACTTTGTGGATGATGTGGGGCGAAATGCTGGGCGTGGCGTTGGTAGCAATACTGGCGGTATGCGGCGTGGCGGCGATAATGCTGCAATTTCCGGCCGTGTTTCAATGGTTTAAAATTGCCGGTGCCTGCTATCTGGGCTATATAGGCCTGCAAATGTGGCGGGCGAAAGGCAAGCTGGCACTACCTAAACCCGGCGATCTGCCTGCGCGGCTGGCAAGGCGCACCTTGTTTAGTCAGGGGTTTGTTACCGCCGTGTCTAACCCCAAGGGTTGGGCCTTTCATATGGCGCTGTTGCCGCCCTTTATCGATAGCCAACTGGCGTTCTGGCCACAGTTGCTGGTGCTGGTAGTGATTATTATCTTACTGGAATTTGGCTCTATGCTGCTATACGCCAGCGGCGGCAAAGCCTTGGCGCTGTTTTTTGCTAAAGCCAACCGGGTGCAATATTTAAACCGCATCGGCGCCAGCCTGATGTTTGGCGTAGCGCTATGGATGCTGCTGGGCTAAGAGCTTAAGTTACTGAGTCTTGCCCGGGGCTTTATTGCTACCCAAGCCAGCACTTAGCGTCAGTTGCAATGCCTCAGCCGGTTTCATATCAAGGTTACGGGTGCAGCTGCGCGGCACGACTATGGTGTAACCGCCGACGTTATAAGCCATTGGAATAAACACCGCCAGCTGCTCGTCCTGCATCAGCGAAGACATGCGATCATTTGTCTGGCCGCCTTGTTTGGTAATAATGCCAATCAATTCAATTTCAGTGCCGGGTAGCTTTACCATAACCACTGAGCCATCGGCAAAGTTTTTACCCGACATCAGCTCGATAATATCCTGCAACATGCCATAAATCTGGCTGGTGCCGGGCAGTTTAAGCATAATTTTGCCGGGTAATTGCCATAGCCAGTTAAAGCCTGACCAACGCGTGCTGTAACCAATAACAATACACAGCAGCATAAAACCCAATATTGCCATGCCGGGTAAATACCAGCTGGCGGGTAATGCAAGTTGGAACAACGGTGCCAGGCTGGTTTCAACCAGTTGCAGTAACCAACGTAGCAGCTCAATGGTAATAATCAGCGGCAGCACTATGGCCAGGCCGGTTAACAGGCTTTTGACGATAATTCTCATAGGTTTCCTTTACGGCTTAGCGCTGTTAAGCGCATGAATGGCAAAACTGCCCAGCCAGTGGCCGCCTTCGTAGCTATCGCCAATCAGATTTGGGTAAGAGTGCGCCAGATGCTGGTCGGCAATTTTACCTAAATGCGTATACTGCGGGTACTGCCTGGCCAGGGCATACAGGTTCCAGGCGCGGCTGAAGTTTAAACCATCTAAATGTACTAACTTGCCGTCGGTGCGGTCGCTAACTTTACCTACCGCCAGGCTGTATTGCGGGTTGGCCAGCTGCGGCATAAAGCCGTTAAGCCAGGGTAAGAATTGCTCTGCGGGTAAAATGCGCTGCATCAGGCCGATCTCTTCCAAACAGGGGGAGATAAAATCGTAACCGCTTGGTTCCCAGCTGATAGGGCAGTTTTTGTCTTGCAGAAAATAGTCTTTTGCCCGTTGGGTAATTAACTGCTGTAGCGCAGTGTGTTTGCGGTTCACCGCGTAATCGTAAGCGAAACTTAAGCCAAAGGCAGTATTGGTGTGTTCACCCACCCGCACCGGATATAACAACCGGGGTAAAAAGCTGATATAACGTTCAACAAGCAGATCGGCCAATGGCTCTAAGTTGGCGGCCAGTTGCGCTGCCATCGGGTCTTGCCAGCTATGCAATTCATCTGACAATTTCAACAGCCAGGCCCAGCCGTACGTGCGCTCGAACGAGGCATTAATGTCTCTGCTGAAAAACGCCACCTCCTGCGCCACCTTATCTGCCGTTAAATTGCGCTGCAGTATGGCTTTGATTGCGTCGGCTTGTTCAAGCTCAGGAAATTGGCGCAGTAAGGTAACCAGCGACCAGTAGCCGTGTGCCGCACTGTGCCAGTCGAAGCAGCCGTAAAAGATCGGGTGTACTACTGATGGCGGTTGTAAATCGGCTGCACTGGCCAGCACTGCCCCGGTTTTATACGGGTAGGGAGTTTCAACGCAGTGCAGCGGCAGGCTTACCAGCTTATTGGCTTCGGTCAGGTTAAGTGTATGGCTGTTTTGTGCCGCAGCGTTGCCGGCCAGGCAAGCAGATAACAGCAGCGTATTGATTAGTAGCGATTTTAATTGCATTACGACACCTTGAAACCAGGTTGTAAGGGTAAGCCAGATTAACGCAATTCGGCCGCACTGTCTGCGCCGGATAACCACAGTTTAACGTGAAAGCACTGCACCAAGCCGATCGTGGTTGCATGGTCGCCCTGAACGTGGATAATTCGACCGGCGTAATAACAATAACCAAAATCTATGATAACCAGAATCTATGGGAACACGATGAAAACACCTTACCTGTTAATTGCAGCAGCACTAAGCATAAGCTTTGCTGCAACGGCTGATGAAGGCCAATGGCAACCGCATCAGTTGGCACAATTGCAAGCTGAACTCACTGCCAAGGGCATTGAGATCCCCGGTAAGCAGCTGGCCGATTTAAGCCAATACCCGATGAATGCTATGGTAAGTTTGGGCTACTGCTCAGCGTCTTTTGTCTCGCCCAATGGTCTGGTAGTAACCAACCATCACTGTGCTTATAACGCTATTCAAAATAACTCAACCAAAGACAATAACCTGATTGAAAAAGGCTTTTTGGCGAAAACCAAAGCAGAGGAGTTACCAGCCGGTGCGCAGGAGCGGTTGTATATTACCGAGTCTGTTACCGATGTAACAGCACAGGTATCGGCTAATTTAGCGCCAGAGCTAACCGGTGCGGCGCGCTATGAGGCGATTGAGAGTAATCGTAAAGCGTTGATCAAGAGCTGTGAATCTGATGCCAATTACCGTTGCTCGGTGGTTAGCTTTCATCATGGTTTAGAGTATTTCCAGATTAAACAGCTTATGTTGCAAGATGTGCGCTTGGTGTACGCACCAAGCGAGTCCATTGGCAATTTTGGTGGCGACATAGATAACTTTGAATACCCACGCCATACCGGTGATTACACCTTTATCCGCGGTTACGTGGGCAAAGACGGTAAACCTGCACCTTATGCTATCGACAACGTGCCATATCAGAGTAAAAACTTCCTCAAAGTAAATGCCACTGGCGTGCGTCAGGGTGAGGGTATTTTACTGGCTGGTTATCCAGGCCGTACCAGCCGCTATCGTTTGGCAGATGAAATTGCCTTTGCTGCCAACTGGCAGTACCCCGCACAGGTTAAAACTTATCAGCAAATGATTAATACGATTGACCAATTAAGCGCAGCAGATGCGGATCTGAAAGTAAAATATGCCTCGACTGTGAAAAGCCTTAACAACCGAATGAAAAAACTGCAGGGCCTACTCGATGGTTTTAAGGTAACGGATATTCACGCTATAAAACAGCAGCAACAGCAGGCGTTGCTCGATTGGATTAGCAGCGACAGCAGCCGTAAGCCTTATCAGCAAAGTATTGTTGAGTTGACGCAAGTAATTGACGCTGAACAGGCTTTCACCCGGCAAACCTATTATTTTGATAATGCCAAACGCAGTGATGTCTTAAGGGCGGCGATGACCTTATACCGGTTGGCGATAGAAAGCCAAAAGCCGGACGCTGAGCGAGAGATGGGCTATCAGCAACGTGACTTAAATATGATTGAAAGCCGCTTAGTCCGGATGGAAAAAAGCTTTGATCCGGTAATGGATCTAGCTATTTGGTCGGAGCAATTGGCAGAATATCTGGCCCAACCGAATGAGGTGCGGGTAGTAGAGTTAGATAGCGCCCTGGAGCTTAGTGTCGGTATGAGTCTGGCTGATATCAATGCGAAACTGGCTGCGTTATATCCGCGAAGCGGGTTAACCAACACTGCCGGCCGTAAAGCCTGGTTGAGTAAAACCCCGGCTGAGTTTGCGCAAAGCAACGACCCTTTTATTAAAGTTGCCGTGGCGATTTATGAAAAAAACAAAGCGCTTGAGCTGGAAGAAAAGACCATCAGTGGCCAATTGTCGCAAATGCGTCCTGCGTATATGCAGGCGGTTATTGCCTACAACAATGCCCAGGGAAAGCCGGTTTACCCGGATGCGAATAGCACACTGCGTATAACTTACGGTTCGGTAGACGGTTATCCAGCAAAAGATGGTGTGTATAAAACTCCGTTTACATCGGTTAAGGGGCTGATTGCCAAACGTCAGCCAGAGTATCCGTTTAACGCACCGCAAAAACTGGTAGATGCCTACAATAATGGCAAGACTAGCGGCTATTTCTACCAGGATTTGGCGGCTAAAACAGAGCTGCCCTGGCATTGCAAACTATTTAGCTGCCCACAACCAGAGGTAGAAGCGTTTAATTCGGTGCCGGTAAACTTTTTAACCAGTGCAGATACCACCGGCGGTAACTCAGGTTCGGCGGTAATGAACGGCAAAGGTGAGCTGGTAGGGTTAAACTTTGACTCTACCTATGAATCTATCAACAAAGATTGGTATTTCAATCCTGAAATTACCCGTGCGATACATGTTGATATCCGTTATGTGCTGTGGCTAATGCAGTACGTAGATGGCGCACAGAACGTACTGGACGAAATGGATATTGTCAGATAACCCGGAGGGTTAGTTGCTGGGCTTTATGTCGCGAAAAGCACTATAAATGACAGTTGACTGGAATGTAACTGTCTAGTTTTTTTACAGTTCATGCATTGCTTAGAGTGTAACTTACTGAAAATGTTGAGCTGGAATGTTTTTTGCTTGTGTTTTTCTACTTGTGAGTAACTTTTGGTTCTAACAAGGTATATTAGGAAAATAATCATCTTCGGATAAATAAATATTACCTACAACATCAGCAAATAAACTTCATATATAGGACAGTGTTATGCAAAGGATAATTCAAGCAATTTCGTTTGTGTTGTTAACTTCAGTTAGCATGGCAGCACAAGCCACACCCATTTTAGGCTTTATCATTGATGGTGATACCTGGACACAGGGGTTCTCTATCACCAATTCATCTGATGGTGGTGAGTTTGTTACCCGCTTTCAGTTAGATATTAGTGCCACTGGTACTTGTTTTGATACATTGCAGTTCCCTGGTGACAATATCAGCCCTTGTAGCTTTACCGGCAGTTCTGCAGTGCCTTTTACCCCGCAAGGTGGCACTGGCGCAACAACCGGGCTAGTTGGCCTACCAGTCTTTGCAGACGGCGCGACCTTGTTAGATTTGTTCTTCACTGATTTTAACCCGGGTGAAATGTTCCGCTGGGCTATTGATGTTGACTTTAACAACGGAGCTTCAACAGTGTTAGGCAATCAGCTGATTGGCGCCCTGGCAACAATCGATTTTTCTGACGGTCAACGTTTGTTAGGTATACTGTCAGCAGTGCCAGGCAATACTGATGCGTCACAATTTGTCGTAACGGGCATCACTAGCACACCATCTGACATTCCAGCACCATCAACGCTGGCGCTGTTAGGTTTGTGTATTGCTGGATTGGCGTTTCGCAGAAAAGCGTAAGCTGGTGCGATAGCTTCAATTGTGAAAACCCGCGGCTGATGCGGGTTTTTTATTAGCTATCGAAAAAATACAGTTTTATTCCAGCACTGCTATTGTCGGCAACAAACAGTAACTTGTCGTTGCGGTATGCCAATGCTAGAGAAAGATAAAACGAAATTAAGCTAAATGATTGTAAGGAATGGTGGCCCCAGCTGGAGAGCCTTGGGACGGTTTTAAAGGGCTGTGGGCAGGTCGAAACCTTCAGAAAATCAGCGTTTACACCTCCTTTTTACACTTTAATCTTAGTGTCATAAGGAGTGTCACGTGAAAATTTTATCGTCTACTTTTCCGTTCACGGAGAAAAAAATTTCCGACGTTTTGCCTGAGTGTAAAACCCGTCGTTACACCGATAAACACTTGCCAAATCTCAAATTGGTGGTTACACCAAAAGGCAGCAAAACGTACTATGCCATGTACAAGGTGGCAGGGCAAGCTCGCTCAGTTAAAGTTGGCTTTGCTAATGAGGTATCTTTAACTGATGCCAGAGCAAGAGTTGTAGAGTTGGTTAACTCTGAAAAAGAGAAGCGACACCGGACTTTCTTGCCGCCCGATCTGAAAAAGCTGCAAACATTAGAGCGTTTATCTGGCTTCACCGTACAAGATGCCTACCGTGCCTACTACGACAACCATTTAAAACATCGTAAAACCTCAGGTAACCGGCAGCATGCTCTGCACCACACGTACACTAATTATCTGCAACCGATGCTGGGTAAGTTAGATATTACGGAACTAAACCGGAAATGGCTGGCAAAGTGTCTGAAAAATATCTTTTTAGCTAAGGGCTATACCATTCATAACAAGTGCGTCACCGTGCTAAAAGCCATGTTTAATTATTGCTTAGTGTACGAAGATAACTATGCGCTGGAGTTTAACCCCGCATCCCTGTTGAAGAAGGAAACAGGGGTTGTCAGAAGCCGTTATTTGTCGATGCCGGAAATCGTAAATCTGCTTACTGAACTCAATACACTAAATCATCCGGTATTCACGGATCTGTTTAAAATGGCACTGTTTACCGGAGCGAGAATTGGTAATGTTAAGTCCATGCGTTGGGATGAAATAGACTTTAACAATGCCACCTGGATAGTTCCAGCCATTAAAACCAAGACAAATAAAACCTACCATTTGCCGTTAACTGCCCAGGCTATAGAAATACTCAGCAATCGTTACCAACAACGTTCAGAAAGCCCTTTTGTGTTCACAAGTAATCGCTCTGCAAGCGGTCATGTTATGGGAGGCGATGCTATCTGGAAAAAGGTGATTACAAGTGCCGGTTTGTATTCGAAGAATAAGGATATCCGGATTAGAAAACATGACCTGCGACGCACCTTTGCGTCACTGCAGGCACTGAAGGGCGTTGATATAAATACCATCAGTAAAACGCTGGGACATACCGATATTAAACACACTCAGATATACGCGCAAATCGATAGCATTAAATCTAAAGCGGCTATCGATCTTGCGTTTGGTGACCTGCCATTAAACTGCAAATAGCGCAGCGTATAGGTTACTTTTTCTAACAGAAAAGGTAATAAAACGTTTATGCAATAAACCAGCAAAACGCGGAATAGGAGAGCGGCGAATGCCGTTTTCCTATGAAGCAGGCGCATGTACGGCTGGCCCGTACCACCCCCGAAATCGTTTTGCGCCCAAGCGCAAAATTTAGGGGGATACCCGATAGGGGAGACACCTAAACCCCGACCGTTTCGTCAGAAACGGCTGGTGAGGTGCAGCCGGGACAAATGCGCAGCATTCGGCGAACCCACACCGCGAATTTCGGGGGTGGTACGGGGCAACGCCCCGGTACATGCGCCTGGTGTTCTGACGGGCTAGCGCCAAAGGCGCGTAAAGCCAATCCGGCCTCGAGAGGCCAGGAGTGGCGGGCACGGCAGAGCACATGGCTAACCGGCAAGGGCCGGTTGGTCATCCTGCACAGCAGGTTTGGCTTGCGATAATCATCGCAAGTGGCATAACAAGCGGGGCTGCACAGCATCTGGCAATGAAAATACGCAGCAATTAAGCCTAAATTGCACAAATTTGCTTAAAGCGGAGATACCTATTTCTGACATTAACATTCAGAAACAGGAGTAATAAAGTATGTCCACAGACATTACTGAACAGTACCAACGGTACTTCGCTGTCGATATGCAATATCGACATGGCAGCAATAACCAGCAAATCGGCAAAGCCCGCCGTGAATACACCCTTAAAATAGTCGGGCGCTTTGGCATGACAATTCCACTGATAATCGCATGGCTGTATGGCATGTCAAAAGCACAGGCATTAGTGCATTTAAATAAGCTGGTGCAGCAAGAACTGCTGGAGGTAGTACCAACCCATCGCTCGCCCGATGAGCGGGTTTATATCCTTAGCCGCAGTGGGGCGCTGTATGCGGAAGAACTCACCGGCATACCCATTTATTTTCGCTCCACATCGCAGCCCGAATTACGGGTAAACCTGAATACGCTGTACCACGATTTAATCATGCAGTTCATCATTCTTCTCGGCATGCCGCAAAGCAGTACCGGCAGCACTCACAGCCAGGATATCTGGAGCGGCTTTATAACAGACATAGAAGTACGTCGCTTAAGTAAGGCCGGGCATTGGCGCAATGTGGATGCAATTGTGCAGGAGAGTGATGGCAGCATTACTGCAGTAGAAATGGAGCATTCGTTTAAGCAGTTGCCTACACGCAAAAACATCCTGCTGCAGTACCTGCAAGATTTAAATAACGGCCACTACCGAAAAGTGATGCTGTTTTCGCAGAAAGTTGAAGTACTAAACGACATGAAGCGCATCAATTTCAACATCATGGAGTTTTTACTGGCTACTAAAAGCGCCGAACGCATTACCGAGCAGGATGCAGCCAAACTGCAACAAACGCTGGTATACCGCACTAAATATTGTGAGGAAATAAGGCAGCGTTTTTATGGTTAGTCTTGATTAGACCCAATACTTTCAGATAGTCAGTACTTTACGAATTGCAGCCTCCTGGCTGCTTAGAGCCACAAGCGGAAATCACATTTTCGCAAACGTAAATTACATTTGTACTTATAGGTCTTTGCTAGGTCACAACATGAGGTGTAATCTTCAATACGTTAGTTTGCAAGCATGAGCAAATATATCTTTAAAAATAAGGTAAGTTGTCGAACAAGCGTTGAGGAATGCAAGTGTCTAGTCTTACTCACATAGAAAAGCAAAAACTTGAGCGAGAGCTGGGAATGGGCGGAGGCTATGTTCTCAACTTCTCGAACAGGACATTCGATGATTTTTTTCGAGAAGTTGTAGGCGTAAATATCTACGATCAACGTTTTGATAACGGATCTGGCTCCAAAGCTCAACGTATGCGTGCTTTTTGGGATCTCGCAACTGTCGCACAATTAGTAATGCTTCTTGAAGGGCTGGTAGAGGCGTGGGAAATATACTCTGATGCTCGAATATCAAATACCACACGGGACTTGCTGGAAAATATTATTCTACGATTAACCGGCAAAGAAAAATCTCCAAATCCAGCCAAATCTGCTGCAACACAAAGTCTCGATGAATCTGTGTCCAATGTTCTTATGCAGAAACTCATCAAGCTTTCAGAGTTGCAGCCACAAGCACGTGGTTATGAGTTTGAACGCTTTCTTAAAGAATTATTCGAAGTTTATGGATTAGCACCCAGAGCATCTTTCCGGATGGTAGGGGAGCAGATCGATGGTAGTTTTCAGCTTCAAAATGAAACATACCTTTTGGAGGCAAAGTGGCAAAATGCCCCAATCGGCGCAGGTGATTTACACACATTTGAAGGTAAGCTCGGAGAAAAAGCCTCTTGGTCACGTGGACTATTTGTGAGTATCAGCGGACTCACCCAGGATGGCCTAAATGCATTTGGGCGTGGTAAGAGAGTTGTGTGTATGGATGGATTCGACTTGTATGAGATATTAAGGCTTCGTATGTCATTTGAGGCAACTGTGGCAGCAAAAGTCAGGAGAGCCGCAGAAACCGGAAGGCCTTTTGTTTCTGTTCGAGAGTTGAGCCTGTGACTTAAGGTGGTAAAAACTGATAATGCAGACTCCCAAACGCGCATAACCGAGGGGCTACTTTTTTATGGAGCAGAACAACTTAAATAGTTTTGCTGTTACATCAACTAATGCGATCAAACTTAGAAAACAATTGTAAAGGGAATTACGTGTCAAAGACTAAAAGAAAATTATTAAGTAGCAATGACTTAACCATGTTATACAAACTCACGAATCCTAAAATTGTAGACAAACCCATTTTACACGTAGTTATTCGACCTCATGATGGGGAATGGTCCATTGAAGATTCGCATATATTAAGAGGTTATGCTGGTTGTCAACGAAGCCTTGAAGATAAAGTGGATAGATATGATTCAAGAAACCTTTGGCCTAGCCAATGTGAGCTAGGAATTGGGGTTTATGTAAATGGGAACCTCAGCCAAGTATTGGTCGCTAAAAATCTAGGACACAATTCAGTGTCAAATCAAGCAAGCTCTTTACCATTAGATGATATTCTTAGCGTGTTAGGCTTAACAAGAAATGACATTTACAAACGCGATTAATTCACATCTAACAGACTGTTCAAAGGAGATACGCAACGCATTGCATTTTACTATGCGTTGGTTTTCTATGGGTAAGGACAGTGTAAAAGGAGTTTTGTGGGAACTTGGGTAACAACCAATACAGGTTTTAGATCTTTTTTGAGCGATAGGATTGGTTATAAATCTGGATTAGCTCTGAATAATACAGAGATGATAGAGCTACTAGATAGTAATGACCCGCTTATCGGCATTTTCAAAAGTCAGAATGAAGAACTTGTCCGAATTCGAACTAATTACATTGAAGATACTTTTCAAATAATGCTGTATCGCTTAGGGGTCACAACTAAAGAATTCGTGGGACACGCTCCGACCTTGCTCGACTTGGAATTCATGCACTCTCCAAGCAAGAGGCTTTTGTTTAGAAAAGTATTAAAGCTGCTTGGAGAGACTCATTTCGGTCAAGGCAAGAAATCAATATTCGATGAGTTCGATGAAGATTCATATTACAAAAGTATTCGAGTGGATTTGGGTGTCGAAGCGTTGGCGATTGCACGAAGGTTAGTTAGTTTAACTAAGGAAAGCGAAGAAGCAAGCCCTTGGGATTGGCTCTCAGCAAGAGTTACTGAATGGCATTCACCAATTGAACTTAAACAATTATTCGAAAGTGAATCGCTCGATGCTATGTATGGCACCTTTCTGGATCAAAGATATATCAACTATTTAGCTAGCAATTCCGACAAGCTATCTACGATGCACTGGAGAAAGTTTGAAGCTCTTACTGCTGAGTACTTTGAGAGAAAAGGTTATAAAGTTCAGATTGGAGAAGGAAGGAATGATGGTGGTATTGATGTAAGGGTCTGGAGCAAAGACTTGGAATTTTATCAACCACCAGTGCAGCTCATTCAATGTAAGCGAACAAAATCGAAGATAGATAAAGTCTTAGTTAAATCGCTCTGGGCAGATGTGGTGAATGAGAACGCAAAAGGTGGACTAATTGTTACGACTTCCTCTTTTTCACCAGGGGCTATTGAAGTCTGCAAGGTCAGAAACTATCCCATTCGAGAGGCCAACAGAAAAACTGTAATTGAATGGCTAAACGAATTAAGAAAAATTGGAAAAGGGGTTTTTATGGGTGAATAATTCACCTAACAAAGAGCGGCGTTAATGTTTGCTTTTCGCTGTGAGTTCAATCGGTCGATGCAACAACGCCAGCACTAAGCTGGCGTTATCACGGCGCGTCCTTGCGCCATTATAGAGTCCTTTCACCGGTCATGACCTGACCCGGCGTCCCATCCGGGAGCATACTTGTGCAATTACACGCAGACGTTATGCCGCGTGCTACCCGCATGATGCTGCCCCTGCACCATGCTCGCTCAGGTTTAACGGCCGTGGGCACAACCTTCTAATGCCTTTTGGCGATAGATGGGGGGTATTTATGAAGACGCATAATGATGGCCTTAACCTTAATTAGTTAACGGGTAGGCAAATTTTGAAGGCTCAGTGAAAAATAATTGTGCAGTTATCGTCTGCCGTTTAGTTAGACGAGGAGTACAGCTTGTTAAGTCGGGGCCTGATTATAAACAGGTAACTCAATCCACCAGAGATAACAATGCCAACTGCGGTCAGTAGTAAATAAAGCCCTACGCTCATGGCATTGCTCCGTTTATAAATGGTGCGTTAAATCGTACTGTAGATAATTGCTGTTTTCCAACGTGCTTTTACTGACACCAGACAGCCATACCCCTTTAATTCGGTGATATCCAGGTTATGCTTTGCAGAGCCAAGCACTTTCTTCAGCCAGCCCTTTGTGAGAGTGCTTGAGGCACCAAGCAAATCAGAAATCAGCTTCTTCATATTGGCATTGCACTTCGCACCAGCGTCAATCATCTCTTCAACAACTGCTACTGTCTTTTCATTGAAGCCGCTTTTATAGGCTTTTATAGAGCTATCTTCACCAATCATCGCGATGATGACTTCGTACAACCGATCCTTTTCGTTAGTTTTTAGCATTTAATCCTCCTTTGATTAAACCAGTGAATTCCTTTTTGCTCATACCCATTGAGTGAACAGTTAGAATAAAATCGCTGTTGGCGGGTTTAACCACAAAAGCCAGGCAGTTTGTTTCTTTGCATAAGCTGTATAGTTTCCCGCTATTGATGTCGTGTATTTCCAATGCAGAGAGGTCATAGTTGTAATTCACTTCCTCGCTACTATTCTCGAATAGCTTTGCAGTTTCGGGGGGCAAGTTTGTCAGTGGGGTGCGGTTTAACAAGTAATCAGGATACTGCTGGATATTAAAACTCTGTGGCAGGTTTTCTGAATCAACAGACAGCAACCTACCTGATATCAGTTGATTATTAGCAGTTTTTACGGATAACTCGTCGCTTGAGAACACCGTTGCTCCATCCATCAGCGACTGCCGTAGAGTGAGTTTAAAATCCGCGCCAAATGATAAAGTGGTATCAGCATTTACTGAGCAAGCGCTCAATAGCACCGCCAGTATCCCTGTGATATATGTTTTCATAATGCATCCTTATCTGAATACCTTATGATGCATTATGGTCAACTAAATGTAAATTTAATTATGGTTTTTTTAGCTTGTTAGAAAACGAATGTCATTTTCGCCAGATTAGCCAGGATGAAACGCCTATAAACACAACAAAGGCAATACCAAACCAGGAGAAGTGCTGATGAAAGTCTTTATCAACAGTCACTGTGTTTTGTTTTGCTTCGTTAGGCGGGTTAGAGGGGGTGGAAGTATACACTGGCATGGTTTCATAGTGGGGCTGCTGTTGAATAGGTGGGGGGGCAGAACCTGAAACTCCAGCCGTTAGTGGGGTGAAATTTAATGATTGCCACATCTGATCAAACCGCTTACGTTGCTCACTTTTATGGTCAGCACATTTTACGAAATCTGCTTCCGACAAGTTTTTCTGCCGACACTGCTTTGGCACTTGATAGTACTGGCTCCAAGCTGCGGCTTTATCGCCTTTGAAAATATGGTTGGTGGCAGACCAGTCCGGCATGTTTTGTTGTGTCGTACTTGAGTGCGTCGAATTTGACCGTGGGGCAGTAGGATGCTCCCCACTATTTGAGACTTTCGCTTCGTTTTCAAACGGGGATGAGCAATGCTGCCCAATCAACTGAAATAACTCGCGATCACGCTTGTTCAGCCAATTACCTTCTGCAACACCATACCCCTGATTCATCCTTTTACGGATCTGCTCTTTTTGTGCCTTTAGACCATCACATTGTGCTTCAGAGTATTGTGTAGCCGCTGAAAGCAACGAGGAAGTAAGTAGTGTTGTTATAAGAAATATCCGTTTCATTTATACGTCGCTGCATCCAATACAGGTACTGCATGGTAACTATTTCACGTCTGTTTGGCCAACTTAATATTTCAACTTTTTTCGCAAAAAGGTCATCCTTATTGCTGCCTAAGATTAGATTTAATTGTTGTATTTTTATTCAACACCTTGACCTCTACTACTAGAAGGTCGTTGAAGGAGTTACCTATGTTTGTTTCAAATACATTGATCAGATGTATTTTTAAGTTATTGTAGTTTATGAAGATGCGGTGTGGTGTTTTGCAGAATCTACCCACCGAAAAAACACAAAACTGTGCCGACTGTCTGGAGGGCAATTATGGAAGAGAGTAGTCATCGAATAGCCTATGCCCTTCACATGATAAAAAAGTGGGTGTACGGAAGAGATGAGCGGGACATACTAGAGCGAGATGGAGAGCCCGTGACACCGGAAGAATTTAGTCTTTCTATGAAGGGCAAAATATTTTGCCCTGTTTGCACTACGCCTCTATCAAGATCTCCAGATACGGCATCCATTACAACAAATAGTAGGGCAGCCCATTTTAAACATAAGCCCACTTACTCGAAAATACCATGTCGATTAAAAACCAAGAAAAAGGAAGGTTTATCATATAAAAACGAAGAGGAAGCTTCAAAAGCTGTTGAAGATAAAGCTTTAGTAATTGTGTCTGACTGGATGAGCCATCCACCAACAGAAGACTATGATATTGATGAAAATGGAGAGTTTAACCAAACAGCAATAGAAGACGAGGACGGCCCTGAAACAGACATTACAATCGGCAGGCATAATGGCCGAGAGTTCAAGCTGCCAAGCAAAATTTCAAGTGTCACTGCTTTATGTCGGGATTTTGATAAAAATCTGCACAGAGGTTATCACTTCCCTGATTCGGCATTTCCAATGTTACTATCAGATATGCTCTTTGATACTGATCGCATAACAGCAGATACGGATGGAAAAAAACGTCTATTTTTCGGCAAGGTGGTTGGATATCGTAGGTTAGCTAAGCGAAACATAATCTACATCAAAAACGGGAGTTTTGGTGAGTTTAAGATATACACATGGCCTAAATTTGATGAACGAAAGCATATTAATGCTGAGTCGGTAGGTCGCTACATACTATTTCACTCAAGTCTTGCTTGGGAAGGTAGTATTCCTCGATGTTTTGTAGATAGTTGGGGGCAATATAGTTTGCTTCCTCAAAAATATGAGAAGCACCTTATTCGTCTTAAAAGAAGAATTTAGAAAGACAAACCACATCAAATGCTTTTCGATGGAGGTTTAGCCAATTGCTAAGTGCATGCGACAGCGGTGTTATAGTCCGTTACTCGCACAATTGGCGTCAGTATCAGGAAATTAGGGTGTTAAGTTAAGGACTAATACTATACCGCTTTTCTTAATTTCCAGTGTTCGAACTCGAATACAGCATCAATCGGTAATACACCCTAATAATAAATGTTACCGTCTTTAATCGTTTTCCCCTTGACCTGAGGGATTAACTTGCCATGGCTTTGCTTAGGCTAGTTCAGTAGTTCAGTATTATCAAGACATTATCTAGGATCTGGTTGATTAGGAGTATGGCTTAAATACATGCTCCATGCACTTCAAGTGTCTAAACATGGAAGAGTTTTTGAGAATAAAATTGTAACGTGATCCTCTCTTATCTGCTTTAATTTCCTCTTCCGAGCGGACATCTATACTCCATTGCTCTTTAAGATAATAGAAAAGCACAGCACGAACCGAGACTGATAACTGGTTTGTAGAAGAGTCCACACCGTACTCGTGAATTAGAACAGACTTTTTTTTGAAATCGTTATGAATACTAGGATGAATTTCAAGTATAACTGGAATAATGGTCTGCCAATCAGCATCACTCTGGATCGTTTGGTGTCTCTTCGCAAAACTTTGAGGCGCTTCAGTTACTGAACTAACCCTTGAGAAATTAAAGGATCTAAAGTCACCGTCAGGCGTTGAGTCGCTAATGCTGAATGCTCTAAACATCCAGGAGATCCCATCGTAAAATATGGCAGTGGGATAAAGAGTCCTATCATCATGAACTTTACTGGAATGTGAAAGGTACTTACATACGATAGCGCTTTTGTTGCTAATTGCTCTTGTGACTTTTGCAACTAGATTTACGTCTAGTTTTTTTGGCATAAAACCAACCCGCTCATACGGCAAGGTTGGCGTAACATTAAACTTTCCTTTATTAAAGCCATTAGCAAGCATCCCAAGAGCATTCTCAGCGTCATAATTAAGCAGCGGATTAAAGCTGCTGAATTTAATAACATTTTTAGCCTCTTTGTGGACATATTCAACATTATCTTGTCTATATTCCCGATAGTCAGAAATTGCTGCCGAAGCTGATGCCACCTTAATACCAAAGAAGTCAGTGAGATCTTGTCGTGTAAGGCTTCCCTTAAACATAAGCAAGAAATCTATATATGCTAAGCGATCTGTTTTTGAAACGTTGCCCACTTCGTCGAGCAACTGTTCGTAGGTATATACTTTGTCCATAACCTTCCCTCTTGTCTGCACTAATACTAACGTTTTTTTTCAAACTGGCAAGAGTGAAAAAAATATTTGCAAAGATCTATTGATCATTGTGGCAGATCTAAATATTATACGTGGTGTAGCTCAGTTTTTGAGCTTGGTTGCGGTAAGTCAACGTTTTTACTAACCGCATATATCATCAATGAAGTTAATAGGAGGCCTTATGGCTACTAACGGAAAACCTGGTGACAACAGAAGGCACGGTGCTGTTCGCGACCGTTCACAAACTCAAACGCCTAGTGGGCATTGGGTAAAAAGAGACGCAGAAACTGGGCGGTTCATGGATGTGAAGACATCTGATAAAGAACCGTACAAGGGAGTAAGAAAAGAAAAAAGGCAATAGCGTAAAGCGATTGCCTTCATGTGAAACGTGAAAGCAGCTGTTAGCACAGAAGCTTTCAGGCTCAAGTGAGAGGACTTTGGCCTCATCAGATAGCCTTACATCTTGGCGGATGTCTTAAAAGCATATCTGGTGATGTTTCACATGGCAAGTAATTCCTCCATATACCACTTTGCAGTGCGATTTTCGCAATACTGCAGCGAAGCACAATGTTAATTAATTGGAGGGCATTGTCATGAATGACAATCCACAAAGTAATAAAGCACATGATCAAGACAAAACCTTCGACATTATAGTCAACGGGCGACTTAAAACAGTTACCAATAAGTTTCTGTCGTTTATTGATGTGGTCAAACTAGCGTTTGGTGAATATATCGAGAACGGTAACCGGATTTACACAATGACGTTCAAGAAGGGAGCCGACAAACATGAGGGCACTCTCGTTCTGGGGGAGGAAGTTCGGATTAAATCGGGGGTGATCTTTAATGTCACATCAACTGATAAGTCTTAACGCTGACTTGCTGCAACTCCAAAACGAGGGGTATGAGCTGGAAATTTTCATCAAACAAAGTTCGGCTTTTGCTTTAGTGCATAATGTGCCATATGTATCTGCCGGACCGGAAATAAAGCGCGGCACATTAGTGTCTACGCTCTTATTACAAGGTGAAAAGACGAGCAAACCTACTGACCATGTTATGTATTTTGTTGGTGATGATCCTTGTGATAAAGATGGGAATATCTTACAGCAAATTCAACATGCAATTGGTAAGACCGAATTGGCTCCAGGTTTTTTTACAGACCGGTCATTTTCGAACAAACCTAGTGGTGGATACAGTGACTATCATCACAAGTTTACGCAATATATAAGGTTGTTGTCTCACCCAGCAAAGTCTTTAGACTCATCGGCTACTGCTGAAACGTTTAAACCTATAGAGACATCAAGCGACGAGCAAATATTCGAGTACCTTGATACTAATGCTACTCGCTGTGGGATTGCTGCATTGTCGTCTAACTTTCAGAAATACAAGGTAGGTATCGTAGGTTTAGGAGGCACTGGTAGTTATATTCTGGACTTTGTTGCAAAAACACCAGTTGCCGAAATTCATTTGTTTGATGGAGATAAATACTCTCAACACAATGCGTTTAGAAGTCCTGGAGCAACTTCGCTTGCACAGTTAGTCCAGTCCCCATATAAAGCTGAGTACTTTAAAGAGTTATATGGCCGCTTACATCGGGGTATACGCGCACATGTCTCATATATTCATGATGCGAACCTTTCATTACTGGAAGATATGAACTTTGTATTTATCAGTATCGATAACGGGGAAATAAAAAGGATGCTTTTTGACTATTTACTGTCAAAAGACATCCCATTTATCGACGTAGGTTTGGGAGTTGAAAACGCTGAAGGGAAGCTATCTGGTATAATTAGAACCACTTATGTGACGACACAGTGCTCAGATCATGTTGATAAGTGTGTATCCATGGAAAGTGCGAGAGGCGATCTATATTCGACGAATATTCAGATTGCAGAACTTAATGCTTTCAATGCAGTTATGGCAGTTATTAAATGGAAAAAGCATCTTGGTTTTTACCACGATTTCAATTTTGAAATAAATTCTACATACACCATCGACGCACATATGCTTTTGGGAGAAGAGCCCAATGCAGCATAAGTTTGTTGAGTTCATACCTGATGAGTTGGCTTCAGACATCCTGTACATCTCATTGGATTACGGTTCTGCTGTTCACAAATGTGGATGTGGTTGTGGAGAGGAGATTGTAACTCCTCTTTCACCTACGGATTGGAAAATTACTTTCAATGGGGAGACTGTTTCCTTGCATCCATCGGTTGGGAACTGGTCTCTTCCATGTCAGTCACATTATCTGATAAAAGAAAACCAGATTGTCTGGTGCGGGAAATGGTCTAAGAAGCAGATCCAGTCAGGACGGCACGCCGACTCAGTCATAAAACAAAAGTTCTTCAAACAGAGGCTGTCAAAATGGCAAAGTATTCTTAGTTGGATTTCCAGAAGATTGGGATTACGGTGAAAAGAGTAATTGTGTTTGATGACCGAATATCGTCGTTAGACGGCGATATTCTCAACATTTTGGATTACCACTAAAATCACAAGGAGTCATTGTGCAACAAATTCATGAGCGAGTAATTGTAACGAATGATCTATCGTGCATGAGAGGAAATGATACGGTTGCCGTTGTCCACGCTTGTAAAAGTCCCTGCCACCAAGGAGCTGTAGGCTATCGAGGTAAATTGCCAAGTACACACCCAAATTACTTGGTTCTTGAACAAGAAAACGATCTGTATCTCAATATTATCGATCCGCCCGTACCTTTGTTTATGCCACCACTGTTTTCTGCTTTTTTAGAGTTTTCCATTAAGCATTGGGGGCAAGGTAAACAGCTTCTAATCCACTGCAATCAAGGTGAATCGAGGGCTCCTTCGTTAGCGATGCTATTTTTAGCGAAGGGTCTTTCTGTTATCCCGGATACATCGTATGAAGCGGCCAGAATCGAATTTGAAAAGCTTTATCCAAGATATAACCCAGGAAAAGGTATCGAAATGTATTTTTCCATAAACTGGACGCGCCTTGGAAGTGACTTTTAGCAAGGCCAGCCAGAGGCAAATCAAACCCTCAAATTTGTTCTTGGTTATGTCTCCTCTGCTGACAAGGCTAGCACCTGCAATACGTTCTAATGAATCGTAACTAATCACCTGAAATCTTACACCTCGTTTTATTAACCCTTTGAAAAACCGCTTGCTATTCGATCGAAAATAATTAAGTTCGGGAAAATGCTTCAGCTTGGTAGCGTTAAACACTGCTGACAAGCCGGGCTGAATTTTGGCATTTAAACGATAAGGAAAAAGTTATGAGTTTTTATAGTTGGTTTAGCGGGCTGTTTGATGACGGCTCTGTCCGGTTTGATTCTGTGACGGATTCAGTGTCTGAGCAGCTTGAAGTTAACCCGGCAAGCGGATTGCTGATGGTTGGTGGTATCGGTGGCGTTGATTCAGACGGCAACCCTTATGGCACCGATAACAGTACCCCTATTAGTTGTGACTTCATAGTCACCGGCCTTGACGATCACAGCAGTTGTTCAACAATGGATATGTTCGACAGCGGCTCTTCAAATTCCTTCGATGATTCTTACAGCACCGGTTCTAGCTTTGATAGCTGGTAGCCGCTCAGAGCAGAGGATAGACAGATGAATGAGTATTTGTGGTTAATTCCGATCTTACTGTTAACGGTTGGGCTGGTGGTACTGGTGTACAAAAGCACCAGGAAAAAGCAGCTTAGGAATTAGCGGGAGTACTTTGTGCGGGAAGCATAAGACGGTAGCCCTCGACGGGATCTAACTTCAGGGCTTTGCAATAGTTGATAAATTCAAGCACATCCAGCGAGATGTCGCATTTCTCAACTTTAACCACCCAGGAATGACTGTGCCCCATCAATTCGGCGAATTGGCGCACCGTCAGGCCCTGCTGCTTGCGGGCAGCAGCTAACCATTTGATGGCACTTTGATATCTGGGGTCATGGATTGTTTTCATGAGCGCACAGTAATCTGCATATAAAAATGTTCCAAAAAGGAACCAAATGGGTAGAATTAACCCTTCCCAAAGCCGGGGACATTCGCGTTGTGGCATGGGTTAAATAAAAACGTCCTGAAGTAGATTCAGGCAAGTAATGAGAAGTGTTGGAGATTTTTAATGGATTGTTTTAATAAACGTTTTGGCTTAACCGCACTGGCTACCGTCTTTTTGGTGGCAGGCTGTGCCAGCAATCAGACTATGGTTAAAGAGATAAAGCCTGTGGCAGAAAAGATTGTCTCTGATCGTGAGATATTCGCAATGCTTGATGTGACTCCTGAAGGGCGCTATTACTTTCGTGATTTTACTTTTAGCGGTACGCATAATTTTATCAGTCTGAACACCTTACAACATTACATCAGAACTGAATCCGTTAAGTGTGGGGACGCTATTGATTCGGAAGCCCAAAAGGCGGTCGCAGATCCTGAGTGTAAGCAGGATAAGTTAGCAATGTTTAGAGTCAGAGATAGCACCAACAACAGTATTAGCTTCGACGAAGAATTGTTTGAAAAAGCCTTGGCTGAAGCTTTGGTAGCGCAACCTAGGGAGCAGCTGATTGCTGAGTTTAATAACATATACCAATTAGTACCAAAATTTCGTGCTGACAAGAAAGCGGAATATGATAAACGTTGGAATGACTTAAACACTAAGCTACAAGAAGCACTTGTCGTGAATGACAATAGTCAGTTATACGATGGTAAGCCTAACGCCTATATCTTTGAACGAAATCCAATTGAAGAGCATTTCTGGATTAAATTTAAATGGCAATCAGCGAGTGATTTCAGAGTTAAACTTCAGGAAGAAGTGAGCAATCATTATGCAAATTCTCGCCTGACTTTACGTTGTGACAGATTAGATTCATTTCATCATACCATTTCTGGTTGTGACCAGAAGTGGGGGATGACGGATAAGCTTGAAGTTAAACCCGTTGTTTATGAGATAGATACTGTAAGAAACTATGGTTATGCACCGACGTTTAATGCATCGGATGTACATGTCTCAGCTGTGACAGACCGACATGGCGTAATGAGCTTGACCAATTTAACCGATTATTATGTGACAATTGACAGTCTGTCACTTTATGTCGGAGACGAAATTAAAAACTTATCAAACTTGAACTTGTCGTTGCCCCCCAGATCAATCAGTAAAGACTTAAAGCTGAGTAAATACAGTATTTTCTCTAGAAAATCATTTAACAATATTAGAAAAGCTGATTTGGTTAAAAGCATAAATATCGGTATGGCAATCAAGTATAAGGTAGCGGATATCAATGTGGAAAAAACATTATTCAAAACCGGTGACACTAGATACAAAGATATGCCAGGTTGGGTGATCTAAATGTTGAGGCTGTATTTCCTGACAAGCATGAGCTAATAGGACGTGGCGTGCATGAGAGGCATTAAAACATTAGGTTGTGAGCTGATAGGCGCTTTAGTTGTGGTGGCAATGTTTAGTCCACTGGCAAATATGCTGATGCATGAACCTGATAAAGATAAAGCGGTGTATCTGCTGTTTCTAATCAGCGTAATTGATACCTGTGGCATGATTGGCTATGCCGCTTATAACATACACGCAAAGCGGCGTGGCCATGATGTCGTGAATGCGCTGATTTACCCACTGGTGTATGCACCTTTAGCAGCCTGCTGGTATATCAGGCGCTATCTAAACAGATAGCAAAATTCAAAAGGTTGTCCTCGAAAGGCCCCGGCATAAAAACCGGGGTTTTTCATTTTTATTCGCTGTAAAACACAAAAATTCCGCCTGGTAGGAGCGCATCTATTTCTGACTGCAACTTAAATATAGGAAATAGAAATGAATACATGTATTAAAACGCTCAGTCAGCAAGTGGAACTAGCTATGGTGGTGCTGCAAAACGTGTTTATGGTTGACGAAGCTGTCTACGGGGCAGGGCAGATGGACTTGTTTCAGCAGGACATAGATAAGCTCAGGATAAACGATGTATCGACCAGGCTTTATAAAATGACCAAAGACGCCAATTTTGTAGAAGGGTTTGCAACCTTTCTCGAGACGATGTTGATACAGGCTATAGAGAGTGGCGCTGATAATGTAGACGACTTCTAAGTCGTCTACATCGTGAATTTAATTGGTCTTAATTGAGCGAATATTAGCTGTTCAGAGCAGTTGCTCCTGAAAAAAGAATGTTGTTTTGATGCTTTAATCACCGGGCAGGTCGTCAGGGGATTTAAAGTCTGGTGATTACTGGTCGAAAATTTAGTCTGATACTGGCATTCTTATGTCCTTTCAGGTACACAGGTAGAATGCCGCTTACAGAGATTTTTTACACCCTGGTATTTGCTCATCTATAACGGGAAATGTGAATTTGTGAGAAAAGCTTCTCTTAGCCAATTCAAAAATTGTAGCATTTAACAGGCTGATGTACACTTATGAGGCTCTTTAGCTTAGGACGACATTCGTCTAGTCGGGTGTTTAGCCAGACTCTAATTTATTGAACGACTTTATGGTTGCGATATGTTCGCAACCGTCTTTCGTTCCTCAAGAAGGTTGCGAACATATCGCTTCCTCTAGTAAAGAGCAAAGCCCATTAGCATTGCTCGTGGGCTTTTTTTTGGACTGAATAATGGAATTTATAGCTACACTAGCTGCCAAATTAAGCAAAAGCGAACCAGAAGTGGTCAGCTTTTTAGCTAGCGCACCACTAAAATACAAAGTGTACACCATTCCAAAACGCACATCTGGACATCGCGTCATAGCCCAACCTTCGCGTGAATTAAAAGAATACCAGCGTACTTTTCTATCGATATATAAGCTAAAGATTCACAGTGCAGCGATGGCCTACAGAGAAGGACTGAGTATTAAAGATAATGCTCAAGCGCACTGTAAAAACCGCTATCTATTAAAAATTGACCTAAAAAACTTTTTTAATTCAATCTCTAACGAACTATTCTGGAACGTCTGGCAGCAACATTATACTCTCCCGGCCAAACGTGAAAAGGTACTAATGGAGCGGCTTTTATTTTGGTCTCCAAGTAAGTCTTCAAAGGGGAAACTAATACTCAGTATTGGAGCACCCAGCTCTCCATTGATATCTAATTTTTTTATGTACCAGTTTGATGAGTTAGTCACTCAACAATGTGAAACACTCAATATCACTTATACACGTTATGCAGACGATCTCACTTTCTCAACGAATGAGAAGGATATTCTGTTTGATATTCCTAAAGCAGTAACCGAATTTCTAACCTTGTTATTTGGAAATTCGATGATTATTAACAGGAGAAAGACGGTTTTCTCTTCGATGGCCCATAATCGCCATATTACCGGAATAACTATTAATAATAAGAGCGAGCTATCTTTGGGGCGCGAAAGGAAACGTTATATCAAACACTTAGTGCATCACTATCAAACTAAACAAATTGATCAAGAAACCATTTTGCAGCTAAAAGGATTGCTCGCATTTTCTAGTCATATTGAGCCGGATTTTATTAAGCGATTGGAAGCAAAGTATTCATCCGCTGTGATATCTCAAATATTTGAGGAACAAAATGGATAATCAACACAAGAACTTCAGAAAAGCTATTAAGAATTTGAAAAGCAATGCAGAAAAAGGAAACTTGCTTTCAATGTTTCAACTTTTTGAGAGCTATAGCTCAGGTAAAAATGTTGAGGCAGCAAGCGACGAGTTGTCAAAAAAATATTTTGAAATGATCGTAGACGACTTATCTAAGTCATATTTCAGTATTGATAGCATTAGGCTCTATGACTTTAGACGATTTGAGGATTTTGAGATCCAATTCGATAGTAATATTACAGTTATCATCGGTGACAACGGAGCAGGTAAAACCAGTATTACTGAAGCAATAGCGAAACTACTTAGTTGGTTTAGCCATAACTTGGTCAAAAGTAATGTGAATGGGAAGAAAATTCACGAGTCAGACATAAATGTAAATTGTGAGAGTTATTCAGAAATTGTTGGGAGATTTAAATTGGGCGATAAAAGTCCGATGGATATCTCACTGGCACTCCCTATTCAGGGATACGCTGGCAGTATTTCTAGTTCTGTCGCTCAATCTAAGCTCATGGGGGATATGTATAGAGAAGTCGCTTCAAAGAAAGTGATCGAACTACCATTTTTTGCATTTTATTCAGTCGAAAGATCAAATGTCAGATTGCCCAAATTCTCATCAGACAAGACTTTTTCCGATCTTTCAAACTCTCGTTTTAATGCACTGAGGGATGGCCTAGAAGCTAGCACTCAACTTGAAGAATTTTCGAGAAGATATATAGAGCTTTACAATTTGGCTGAAGGGGAAATGTCACCAGAAGTAGCTGAAAAGAAGAGGAATATATCCTACTTAGAAAATTTAATAGAGAAGCTGAGTAAAGGGAAATCCTTAATCGAAAACAGTGAATTGGTTGATGAATTAAAGTCTGCAAAAAGTGAATTAGCAGCTTTGATGGGTAACCAATCTGTTAGGTACTCACTTATGCTTCAAAAGGTAAACTTAGCAATAGAGACACTAGTGCCTGATGTCAGAAAATTGCAAGTTGATAGAAGCACCGGAAACCAGAGAATACTGCTTGAAAATTTTGGTAATACCGTAAATGTTACCCAGTTGTCACAGGGCCAGAAATCGCTGTTAGCGTTGTCTGGAGATCTGGCTTTAAGGTTAGTCACATTAAATCCAGATTCACCTAATGCGTTACATACAAATGGTGTTGTTTTAATAGATGAAATAGAGCTTCACCTTCATCCAAAATGGCAGCAAGAAGTTGTTTTGGGTCTTCAGAAAACATTCCCGAATATTCAATTTATTCTCACAACGCACAGCCCACAGGTTCTATCAACAGTTGATAAAAAATGCATTCGCCAGATTTGCGTTGATGATAACGGTCAATTGACTGTCATTACACCAAGATTTCAGACTAAAGGTGTTACAAGCGCTGATATTCTTATCCGAATAATGGAGACAAATTCAACGCCAGAAAAACTTGAAGAGGCCGGTTGGCTAAATGATTTTTCAAGATATTTACAAGCAGGTGATCAAGTTTCCTTAGAGAGAGTTTTCACTAGAATAAAAACGCATTTTGGAAATGACCATCCTGTGGTATCAGACTGCGAAAGTCAGATACGCATAAGGGAAATGAAGGCCCGGTTGCAGAGAGACTAATTGACGATGAGAAAGTTAAATAGACCTCAACCCGCTCCAACAGCACTGGGAAATTATAATCACCAAACCCATGACTGGACTTCAAGAAAGCCAAGCAAAGCGTGTCGTGTTGAGATCTGGCAAAAATTTGAGGCGATGCAAGGTAGGTTTTGTGCGTTTTGCGAACGCATTACTTGTCAAGGTACTGGGCATATTGAGCATTTTTTCCACAAAGGCCAGAAACCTGATGGCTCTGCGCCATATAAGCATTTAACTTTCGTATGGGATAACCTATTTGGATGCTGCGGTGTCTCAACTAGCAATACATGTGGTCATTACAAAGATCGGGAAGGTCCTCAAGGTCCCGGAGCATATGATCCGAATGATTTAATTAAGCCAGATAACGAAGACCCTTCTCTATTTTTCAGTTTTTTGGACACGGGCTTAGTTGAAGCAAAAGAAGGGCTCACAGAACAAAGTAAACATAGAGCAAATGAAACCATTAGGGTCTTGAACTTAACCGCGCTGAATGGTGAAAGGAAAAGGCAAATAGACATCTTTAAGAAAGAACTTAAAGAGCTAGCCGAAATTAGTGATGGGCTATCTATTGCTGAGCTAAACCAAGAGTTGGACAGAATTAAAAACCAAATTCGACAACAAGAGTATCAAACGGCTGTTATAAATTCTTTGTTTTAAACGTATCTATCTAAATACTAATACCTTCGAAACATAAAATTTATAACCTCCAGATAGATTAAAGTTTGGTTGTTCTTAACAAAGAACTTAATTTTGACCAAGTTATCAATCTGGACTAGACCGACTGAGACTATAGAACCATTCATTTACCGCTTTCTGAAAAAAGCAGTGATTTGGCGACTGCCATTAGTATCTCTGGCTTCTGGCGCATAGCAGCCAGATGGAATAATATCCTAGCCAGTTGGTGTAGTGTAGAAGAAACGGCGGGATTCCCCGCCGTTAGGTTAACGCTTCGTCATAATGTCCCAGTAATACATAGCCACTTCCATATAGATATCCGGCGGTAAGCCGAATATGGCCTCAAAATCATCCGCATGCTGTATACAGAACTCAGCAATCTCTGCTGAGCAAGCTGACAATACCCGGTACATCTCGTCACACTCAAGGTATTGCGCAGCGCAGTGTCTGTCACGCAGCGATTTGCTGATGCTGATACCCAGGTTACGCCCGGCTTTGTCGCGATGTAGGTAGATATAGTCCTCAAATATCGGTTCGCTTCCGCTGCCTTTCTTCGTATTAGCCATTAGTAAATACGTAGAGGCATCATCCCATGGTGACTTGCTAGCCCGCTGGTATACCCGTATAGCACTACTGTTATCCATTGTGTGGTCCTCATTTTTAAAATTACATGCCTCATGAGTAACTAGGAACAACACACAAAAATTTTCCGCACTTTTGAAAAAAATTTTTATCCTAAAAACACTTGGCTGAAAAAGATATTTTAAATCAGGTAGATATGTTCATTTTGCAAATGCTTAGTAATTTAGGTGATTTGAAGATCTTGTTGTTAGCATTATTTCTGACGGCAAAAGCAGGAACCTTGAGCCTTTATTTCAGACTGGGAGGTCACTAAGCGCTAAGAGGTTGTGTGTTGTTAAGCATGGGGTCTACAGCAAGAGCATATGATGGAGCTTCTGATATCAGAAGCTCTGGCTTTGCTGCGCCCCCAGGTAAACGGATGGCTGCGTTTGTAACCTTAACTGAAGCGGTAGGAATTCTGGGTTTCGATAGGAAGTTCATCTTATATTGGCTTAAAGAAAGAAATATAGTCCCCGTCGATTACTTGTTTGCAGATGAACCGCTGTTTTGGCGGCATAAATTAGTTGATTTAGTTGAAAGCCGTGACCCCGACAAGATTAAGTCGGATGCATACAATCAACCATTTCCGTCCAGCAGCTTGGAATCAGTTGGTTGCGATAATAAAGTTTTAAACAATGCTACGGTTGGGCTTTCATCAGCGCATTACGACGTTCGGGAGCAAAATCCCGCTCCGGCAGGTCCCGCCAATATTGACGGTACTGCGGATGCTAAGGTCGGGCGATTAGAACAGGCAGCACCTGCGGCTCGGGAAGCTGACGTTTCACAGGCAGAGCCATTAGTCAAAGCAGATGCTATGGTTCAAGCCGCTCCGTTGACTAAGCCAGCTCTTGTTACCCAGGCGGTTTCAATGATTCAAGGCGAGCCTGAAGTTCAGCCTGCTGATAAAGCTCAAGCTGCTACTAAGCGGCAAACCGAATTGTTTGCTGCGCCTGCTCCTGTAAAACAACCAGCCTTTTCGATTCAGGGTGACGCTACGGCCACGCCAGCTCCTCCGGTGAAGGCGGATGCTAAGGCTCAAGTTAGACCAATAGTTCAGCTTTCACCTGCAACGCAAGCTGCTGCTGCGATTCAGCCTGAAGCCGCAGCCACACCAGCTCCTCCGGTGAAGGCGGATGCTGAGGCTCAAGTTAGACCGATAATTCAGCCTTCTCCTGCAGTACATACTGCTTCTGTGGTTCAACCTGCGCCGTTTAATCAGAATGAACCTGTTGCACAGACCGCTTCTATGGCTCTATCCGAGCCTGAAATTCAGCATGCTGGTGAAGTTGCTGCAGAGGGTAAAGATGTTTCAGTAACTCAGAACGATCCTGATGCACAAACTGCTGCTGTGGTAACAGCTGAAAATAGCGTTGACCACCTGGCAAGTGCTGAGCAATTCAAACTTTTCTTAAAATCATTACCGCAGGGTACTCATTCAGTGCCGGGGTATAAATACATTAGAGCTAGGGTGAACCAGAAAAGTACGGTGATTGAGATTGTTGTAAAGGGTAAGCCGAATAACCATAGACATACTTTACTCACCCATCAGAAACTCACTGAGTTCGACGATCAGGTTTTAACCTTCGCCATAGAGTCATATCGCAATTTTTTAAGGCAATACAAAGCCAAGCCAATTTTCGGAATAATCAATTGGCTGCCGCATGCAGTAAGAACACGTATTACAACACCGAAGCAGCTGTTGTTGTTTGAACTCGAGCATAAAGATTGGACTTCTAAAGACACTAAGCGCAAAGCGAGAAATATATTTAAACGTTACTTTAACTGTAAAGAGGGGGGACCTTGACTTACGCGATGCTAAAACATGCCATTTGGAAGCTATCTTTGTCGACAAAGCTGCAAAAAGTGATACGCCTTCTGACCGGGATGAATTAGTTAAACGCCTGAAAGCTGCCTTAAATTTTGCTTATGATCATCCTAATGTTGAAAAACTTGAATTTGGCAGGTCGATTGAGAACCTTCGCAGAAACAGAGAGAGTTATCAACACTTGCCAAACTTAAAAACATACGTCAGTTACTTATGTAGAGCAGTTGAGTTAGGGTTATTTGATTTGGCTTTATTTATGACGCTGCAAGAGCAACTCTTTACCCGAGTGAACAAGTCGATTTTATTGAGGAAAAATGACATAAAGTTTGACGAGTGTTTAGTCAAGATATTAGGGCACGAACATAAAAACATCAAAACCGCCTACTATTACTTTCCGGTACAGTTAATTCCTTTGCTTCAGGCTGTTATCGATAAACGTAGCGTTGATCAGCAACAGCTAAACCCATTTTTATTCCCCTCTGTGGTTAAAGACACGGTAAGTAAAAGCCACTTTTATGACGATTTTCATTTAGTACGAGCTTCTCTGGTCGCTTCATCTGGGCAAAAATCAGGGGAGGAGTTTTGTGAGCAGAGAGTTGAGTTTAATAAGTTTACATTTCATCGCTTACGCAATTTGAACTTGGACTTGTTGCAAAAAATTAATGTATGGGAGGGGCAGGCAGAGAAGGCTTTTAACCGCAAGGTTAGTGATAAAGCGAAAGCATACGAAGATTTATCACCTCGTCGTCAGCGTGAATTTAAAAGCGAAAAATACAAATACATTGCGTCTAAATACCCAGAGTATGATGATGCAGTTAAACGTCTCATAGCCCATTACAGCTCGAATTAAAGTGTCTGCAATTCTATCTCCTTACTACACCACTAAGAAAACCGGACTTGTGACAGGGTCGGACTGCGAGAAAACATTCTTAAACCAATTTGTTTGGTTTTTTCTTATGCTTGTATTGGTGTTAACCAGCCCAAACTACACTGGCAACAGCTACGTAGAATACAAAGTATTGGACAAAAACGAATGCATGATTAAGATACAGGGTGTAAAAAAAGGTGTAAAAAAATTTGCTGAAATCGCTACAGGCCTTGATTTTAAAGGCTTGCAGGGTAGGGGATGGTGGCCCCAGCTGGACTCGAACCAGCGACCGATCGATTATGAGTCGAGCGCTCTAACCAACTGAGCTATGGGGCCATGTGAAACTTTTTTTAAATTTGCCTGGGTACATCCTGTAGCTTCATTCCGGCTCAACTATCCACGGTCTCGCCTTCGTGTCTTTTGGCGTGACGTTAAGTCACCCCTCATCGCCTTGCGGCGACCGCCCCTCAGCCAACTGAGCTATGGGGGCCACTTGGAACTTTTGTAGCGGCAGGCAGTATAAAAACTTTTGCAGCCTTTGTCATCCGGCTTGTTAGGCTAAGTGCAGTTGACTGCTGCTTTTTTAAGCTTTATGTCCATTTAAATAGAAAAGGCGCGGTTAAGCGCCTTTTCTTGTCATTGCCAAATATTACTCGTCGAGGAAGCTTTTTAATACTTCTGAACGTGAAGGGTGGCGCAGTTTACGCAGCGCTTTGGCTTCAATTTGACGAATACGCTCACGCGTTACGTCAAACTGCTTGCCCACTTCTTCTAAGGTATGGTCGGTATTCATGTCGATACCAAAGCGCATACGTAGTACTTTAGCTTCGCGGGCGGTTAAACCGGCCAATACTTCATTGGTAGCGTTTTTCAAGCTCTCCATGGTAGCAGAGTCCAACGGTGATTCACCGGTGGCATCTTCGATAAAGTCTCCCAGATGCGAGTCTTCATCGTCACCAATCGGTGTTTCCATTGAAATAGGCTCTTTGGCGATTTTCAACACCTTGCGGATTTTATCTTCTGGCATTTGCATGCGCTCTGATAATTCTTCTGGTGATGGCTCGCGGCCCATTTCCTGCAACATCTGCCGGGAAATACGATTCAGCTTGTTGATGGTTTCAATCATATGCACCGGAATACGGATAGTGCGAGCCTGATCCGCGATAGAGCGGGTGATAGCTTGACGGATCCACCAGGTGGCATAGGTTGAAAATTTATAACCACGACGGTATTCAAACTTATCCACCGCTTTCATCAAGCCGATATTACCTTCCTGAATTAAATCAAGGAACTGTAAACCACGGTTGGTGTATTTTTTCGCGATAGAAATAACCAAACGTAAGTTAGCTTCAACCATCTCTTTTTTAGCTCGGCGGGCTTTGGCCTCACCAATCGACATGCGGCGGTTGATATCTTTAATTTTAAAGATACTTAAGCCGGTTTCTTCTTCTACTTTTTTTAGCTTTTCAATGCTGCGTACCAGCTCTTCCTGCATGTCTTGCAGTTTGGCGGAGTATGGCTTGTTGGCGGCAATTTCGGCACTTAACCAGGCAGTAGACGTTTCAGAACCAGTAAAAGCTTTAACGAAGTTTTTCTTCGGCATTTTAGCGTATTCAACGCAATGCTTCATTACTATGCGTTCTTGTACCCGCACGCGATCCATCATTTCGCGCATGTTTTTAACCAGGCGGTCAAATTGCTTTGGTACCAGGCGGAAACAACGGAATACTTCGCTTAATTTTTCAATTTCGACTTTGGTGGTTGCGTGTTCGCGGCCATTTTGTACGATAGAGTTACGGGTAACTTCGTACTGAGTACGCAGTTCACCAAACTTCTCACGCGCCATTTCTGGATCGGGGCCGGTGTCGCCGTCGTCAGAATCACCGTCTTCATCTTCGTCATCATCGCTGTCGTTGTCATCCAGCTGATCTTCCGGCACGTCAGAGCCGATATGGCTACCCGCTATTGGTGCTTCGTCAACGTCGTTCGGGTCAATAAAGGCAGTTACGATGTCACTTAAGCGGATTTCTTCAGCTTCGTATTTATCCCACTGCTCTAGCAGATAAGTGATAGCTTCAGGGTATTCGGCTACTGAGCTTTGTACTGTGTTGATACCGTCTTCAATCCGCTTGGCGATATCAATTTCGCCCTCGCGGGTTAACAGTTCAACGGTGCCCATTTCACGCATGTACATCCGTACCGGGTCGGTAGTGCGGCCCAGTTCTTTGTCCACGCTCACCAGAGCCTGAGCTGCCTCTTCCACGGCGTCTTCATCTGTGGTGGCATCTGTCATGATCAGATCATCGGCATCCGGGGCGGTTTCAAACACCTGGATCCCCATGTCATTGATCATGCGGATAATGTCTTCTATCTGATCAGAATCGATAATGTCTTGTGGCAGGTGATCATTCACCTCAGCAAAGGTCAGATACCCTTGCTCTTTACCTTTGATGATCAGGAGTTTTAACTGCGACTGAGGATTTTGCTCCATAGAGACTTATCTTCCACCAATTTGATTAATGTAAAATTGCGAACTAGCGATTATAACAAAGCGCGGCTTTTCTAGCCAGCCGCATTAGTTCACAAGCTTTGGTTTTTTGCTTTTCAGTGCTTGCAACAACAGTTTGTATTCGTGCCATTCGGCCTTGCTTAACTGCTGCAGCTTATCTTTTCTTTCCAGTGCTTCCAGCCGTTGTTGTAAATACTGATCCTCTATTGAGTGAAAAGTATCAACAAATTCTTGCGATAATTGCTCTTGCTCAATCTGGTGATCCCAGGCTGCCAGTGTCATTAAAATGCTGTGCTCGGGTAAATCACGCCAATGTTCTATCAATTGTGCTGTTGTTAAATCAGGCTGTTGTTGCAAGCGTTGCTGCAAAGACAGCAGTAAGCCAATACCGGGAATATTCGCCTCACCCAGTTCCGGCGCATCAGGCATCACCCTAGCTAAATTGGGGTACTGTAGCAATAAACCAATAGCGCGGCGCATCGGAGTTATTTTCATTGCGGCAGGTTTTACCCGGTTTGCCGCTCTACTAACTACTGTTTTGCTGCGTTCACGCGGCTTACCCAGCAGGTTTGCCAGTTTGTCGCTTAAACTATCACGATAAAATTCACTGGGTATTTGTTTGATAAGTTCTGCCGCTTTTACCGACAACGCCGATTTACCGGCATCGGTGGCGGGGTCAAACTCTTGCACTAAGTGCTCGAAAAAATACTGGTTCAGAGGTACGGCGTTGGCTATACGTTGCAAAAAAGTGTCTTTGCCTTCTTTCTGTACCAATGAATCCGGGTCTTCACCGTCGGGTAAAAATACAAAATTTAATTCTACGCCGTCTTTCAGTTGCGGCAGGGCACTTTGCAAAGCACGCCAGGCGGCATCGCGACCGGCACGGTCACCGTCGTAACAGCACACCACCTTCGGTGTATAGCGAAACAGCGTATGCATATGATCCGAGGTGGTGGCAGTGCCTAAGCAGGCTACCGCAAAGCGGATATCGTGCTCTGCCAGTGCAACCACATCCATGTAACCTTCAACCACCAGTATTTGTTCGACATGGCCAGGTTGTTGGCGTACCTCATACAGGCCATACAATTCGCGGCCTTTGTGAAACAACCGGCTTTCTGGTGAGTTTAAATACTTAGGTGTGCCATCACCCAGTACCCGGCCACCAAAGGCGATAACGCGGCCGCGCTTGTCGCGTATGGGAAACATCAAACGTTCGCGGAAAAAATCATACTCCCGGCCATTATCGTTACGGTTAATCAGCCGCAATTCAAACAACTGATCACGAAGGGCTTTGTTATTAGTTGGGCTTAGCCGTTTTAGTAAGTTATCCCAGCCGTCGGGCGCGTAGCCAATGGCAAAATCAGCCAGCGTCTTCGCCGTTAAGCCGCGCTTGGCGACATATTGCTGTACCATGGCGGCGTTTGGGTGGTTTTGCAGTTGCTGCTGATAAAATTCGGCGGCTTGCTGCATCAAGTGATAATCATCGGCTTGTGCTGCCGGGCGCTTTGGGCCCGTGCCTTGCTCGCGCGGTACTTCAAGATGATGCTGTTGCGCTAGTTCTTCAATGGCTTCAACAAATTCGAGTTGTTCAAATTCCATCATAAAGCTAATGGCATTGCCATGTGCACCACAACCAAAGCAATGGTAGAACTGTTTATCCTGACTAACGGTAAAAGACGGCGATTTTTCACTGTGGAACGGACAGCAGGCAGCGTAATTTCTACCGGCTTTTTTTAGCGGTACGCGTTGATCAATCAATTCAACGATGTCGGTACGGGCCAACAACTCGTCGATAAACTGTTTGGGGATTTGTCCTGCCACCTTTTTCCTTCGGCGTTATTCAGAAAAAGACAAACCGTGCCTTGCGGGCACGGTATGCAGATGTCGACTTTGCGCTGTTACATCGGGCTGATTTGCTGTTAGCATTGCTGGCATAATTTGCGCAGCAGGCAGCACCGGTGTCGCTAAGCGAGACTAAAACCCGTTAGGCTTAGTACAGCTTGATGCGACGTGCGTTTTCGCGAGACAGCTTCTTAGCATGACGCTTAACAGCTGCTGCTTTTTTACGCTTACGGATCCAAGTTGGCTTCTCGTAGAATTCTTTTGCGCGAACGTCAGCTAATACACCAGCTTTTTCGCAAGAGCGCTTGAAACGACGTAATGCTACGTCAAACGGTTCGTTTTCTTTTACTTTAACAACAGGCATTAAATTCTCACCTCAGGGCCAAATTGGTTATCTGTGAACCAATACGATTAAAAATGGTGCGGCATTTTACGCAAAAAGACAGGACGATGTAAAGCAGTTCTGCGATCTAAATCCGATCCTCTGGCTCTGAGTGACCTGAGCCGATACAATAGACGCCATTTTAGCGGATTTGAGACACAGATGCGAGTTTTAGGTATAGAAACATCATGCGATGAAACCGGCATTGCAATATATGATGATCAGCGCGGATTATTAAGCCATGTACTGTATAGCCAGATCCCTTTACATGCCGATTACGGTGGTGTAGTACCTGAGCTGGCATCGCGTGACCATATCCGCAAAACCATACCGTTAATTAAGCAAGCATTGCTCGAGGCAGACTGTACTGCCGCCGATATTGACGGCGTAGCCTACACTGCCGGCCCGGGGTTGGCTGGTGCGTTGCTGGTAGGTGCTGCTATCGGCCGTTCTTTGGCAATGGCCTGGAATAAGCCGGCACTGGCAGTGCATCATATGGAAGGCCATTTACTGGCGCCGATGCTGGAAGCTAATCCGCCTCAGTTTCCGTTTTTAGCGCTGTTGGTATCTGGTGGTCATACCCAGTTGGTGGGTGTTGAAGGTATCGGTCGCTATGAGCTATTGGGCGAGTCTATAGATGACGCTGCCGGTGAAGCCTTTGATAAAACCGCCAAGTTAATGGGGCTGGATTATCCTGGCGGGCCGTTGTTGGCTAAGCTGGCTACGCAGGGAGACAGTAAAAAGTATAAGTTTCCGCGGCCAATGACCGACCGGCCCGGCTTGGATTTCAGCTTTAGCGGTTTAAAAACCTCAGCGGCGAATGTCATAGCCAAAGAGGGCAGTAGTTCACAGGTGCAAGCCGATATCGCGGCCTCTTTTCAGCAGGCTGTGGTCGATACCTTAGTCATTAAATGTGAGCGGGCGCTGCAGCAAACCGGCTACAAACGCCTGGTGATTGCCGGCGGCGTGAGCGCCAATACGTCGCTACAGCAGCAATTAGCGCAGTTACTTAAGCGCCATGGCGGTGAGGTGTTTTATCCGCGTAAAGAGTTTTGCACTGATAATGGCGCCATGATAGCGCTGGCGGGGTATTACCGTTTAGCGGCGGGGCAGCAGCAGGATTTAACTATCGGCGTAACACCGCGCTGGCCAATGCAGCAGTTGCCGGCGGTTTAATGATGTACCGCGACAGTCAGCAGTGGGGGCTTCGGTTGCAACTCCCACTCTGGCTCACTCCCTGATCCGTTGGCTTTTATTCCAGACTTTACTTTCCTTACCTTGCCACAACCGGACGATATTATGGCGGTGGCGTAAAATAATCAGGATGCTCAACATTAGTACCGGAATAGTGTACAGCGGTTTAATAAACCAGGTGAAAAGCGGCGCCAAGCTTACGGTAACAATAGCCGCCAGCGAAGAGTAGCCGCTTAGAGCAACCAGA
Organism: Rheinheimera maricola; assembly: GCF_016918075.2. Taxonomy (GTDB): domain Bacteria; phylum Pseudomonadota; class Gammaproteobacteria; order Enterobacterales; family Alteromonadaceae; genus Alishewanella; species Alishewanella maricola_A. The sequence goes on from NZ_JAERPS020000004.1 coordinate 173,345, forward strand.
ATAATCCAACTGAGGATGAGTAATCCTGCCAGATCCAAGCCAATTGGCATCATAGCGCCAAAGGCGGTGGCGACAGCTTTACCGCCTTTAAAGCCAAAAAAAAGCGGGAAAATATGTCCCAGGCAGGCAGCAATACCAATTAGCCCGAGGTATAGCGGTTCAATTTTTAAGAAATAGGAACCCCACACCGGAATAGTGCCTTTTAATATATCAAATACCAATACTAATACTGCTGGCAGTTTACCACCTAAACGCAGCACATTAGTGGCGCCGGGGTTGCAGGAACCATGTAAGCGGGGATCGGGTAAGCGAAACAGCTTACTAACCAGCACTGCCGACGAAATAGAGCCCAAAAGATAAGCGGCCAGCAGCATAATTCCAATCAGCGGGGTCATTAAGGCGGTTCCTCAGCACCAGTTTTTACGTTAAGATTGCAGCCTGATTCAAGGCCTGCAGAGTTTAGGGTTTTCGCGGTTTTTCCTATCCGACCAGCCTACCTGAAACGAGAAATAACGCAATGCGGATGTAACTGAATGGACATAGTTTTTATAAAACAGCTACAAGTTGATACCGTGATCGGTGTTTACGACTGGGAAAAAACCATTCAGCAACGCTTATTGCTTGATCTGGCACTAACAAGTGATCAGCGTGAAGCTGCGGCTAACGATGATATAAAACTCACGTTGGATTACGCTGTTATTGCAGAGAAAGTTACCACGCTGATTACTGCACAACCGATAGAATTGATTGAAACAGTGGCAGAGCGGGTGGCGCAGATGTTGTTAGCAGACTTTGCCACTTGTTCAGTTGATGTAACAGTAAGCAAACCCGGCGCAGTGCCTCAGGCACAAACTGTGGGTGTGCGTATTGTGCGGAGCCGCAGTTAATGGCGCAGATTTACATCAGTATCGGCAGCAACGCTAACCGGAGCTTTCATATTCAGGCGGCAGTAAGCGCCCTGATACAATACTTCGGCCCATTGCAGTTGTCGTCGGTATATGAAAGTGAAGCGGTCGGTTTTAACGGCGACCCGTTTTACAACATGGTAGCGGCTGCCAATACCGATTTGGCCATCGCAGACTGTGTCGCATTGTTTAAGCAAATTGAAGACAGTTATGGTCGAGACCGCACAGCGGCTAAGTTTAGCGGCCGTACCTTAGATTTAGATTTGTTAACCTATGACGATGTTATTTGCCAGCAACCGGTTGAACTACCACGGGCTGAAATTACCGAAAATGCTTTTGTGTTATGGCCGCTGGCCGAGCTTGCGCCAGAGGTTATCCATCCTGGCAGTGGCCAGAGTTACGCAGCATTGTGGCAGCAATACCCAAAACAGCAAAAAATATGGCCGGTGCCATTTAATTGGGAGTAAGCAGTGAGTACAGTGGAAGTTATTATTTTAGCTATTATTCAGGGGCTTACCGAGTTTTTACCTATTTCATCCTCTGCTCATCTCATTTTGCCCTCTGCTGTATTTGGATGGCAGGATCAGGGGCTAGTATTTGATGTTGCTGTGCATGTTGGCACCTTGCTAGCGGTAATGTTGTATTTTCGGCGTGATATCAGTCAGTTAACGCTGGGCTGGTTTCAGAGCCTGGCTGGTAAGCATAGCACCGAGAGTAAGCTGGCCTGGTGGGTGATATTAGCCACCATTCCGGCCGGTTTAGCTGGTTTACTGGCTGCTGATTTGATAGAGACCTTCCTGCGTTCGCCGTATGTTATCGCTATAACTACCATCGTATTTGGCTTAGCACTATGGCTGGCAGATGCCACGGCAAAGCAAGTGCAAAGCATGCAGCAGTTGAGCTGGAAGCAAGCGTTGTTAATTGGTATAGCGCAGGCTATCGCTTTGATCCCGGGGACGTCGCGCTCAGGTATTACCATGACGGCAGCGCTGATGCTGGGGCTGGACAGAGTCAGTGCTGCACGGTTTTCGTTTTTATTGTCTATTCCTATTATCATATTAAGCGGTGGCTATCAGGGCAGCAAATTGCTGGCAGAGCCCACCCACTATGATATTACCGCCATACTGCTGGGCACCGGTTTGTCTTTTGTCAGCGCTTTTATTTGTATTCACTTATTTTTAAAAGTTATAGAGCGCATGGGCATGTTACCGTTTGTTATTTACCGGCTGATATTGGGCGTCGTGTTGTTATTGGTATTAAACGGTGCTGTTTAAGTTGGCCACTGCAGTTTAGCGGCTTTTATTGCCGCTAAGCGCGAGCGCTGCAAGCCTTGCTTTATCGCTTCACCAGTTAAACCCTGCGCCACTAAGTCTTTAGCGTTTACCTGCCGGGCCGCTGTTGCCAGCGCTTGCAGGTAATTTGCCTGTGGATATTCGGCCTGTTCAAAGCCGGTGCGGCCGCGTAAGTCTGCCGTGCAGCTTAGCAATATTGCCTCTAAGCGTTCTGGCTTGCGCCACAGATCTATGGCATCAAACAGTTTTAATACCGTGCTGCTTTTTAATTCGCGGGCACGGTGTACCAGCTGATGGTACTCGCATACCAGCAAGGCCAGGTCGCGGCAATCATTCGGCACCCGTAACCTGTCACACAGCAGCTTAATTAGTGGCAAGCCTGTGTGTTCATGGCCATGATGCGAGGGCCACAACTCCGGCTTGGTAACGCCTTTGCCTAAATCATGCACCAGGGCGGCAAAGCGGATATCCAGCCGCGTTGATAAAACCGCGGCTTGCTGCAGCACCATTAAGGTATGCACGCCGGTGTCAATTTCCGGGTGCCATTGCGGTGGTTGGGGTACGCCCCACAGTGCTGACAGCTCCGGCATTAATACCTGCAAAGCGCCGGTATCGTAAAGTAATTGGAAGTAGGCCTGCGGTGTTTGTTCACTAAGCGCTTTGGCGGTTTCCTGCCACACCCGCTCGGGTGTTAGGGTGGTTAACTCGTCGCTTAGCTGCTGCATAAGTGCCAGGGTCTCAGCGGCAACGCTAAAACCCAAATGGGCATAACGGGCATAAAAGCGCGCTACCCTTAGCACGCGCAGTGGGTCTTCAGCAAAGGCGTTGGATACATGCCGCAGTATTTTATTTTTGATATCGGCCACGCCACCAAAGGGGTCAACTAAACTGCCATCATCGGCCTGGGCAATGGCGTTAATGGTTAAATCACGACGTAGCAAATCCTGTTCCAGCGTCACATCTGGTGCGGCATAAACGCTAAAGCCGGTATAGCCTTTACCGCTTTTGCGCTCAGTGCGGGCTAGCGCATGTTCTTCTTTGGTGTTGGGGTGCAAAAATACCGGAAAATCTTTACCGACTTGCTGATAGCCCAGATCCAGCATTTGCTGCGGTGTTGCGCCCACCACTACCCAGTCCCGTTCGTGAAACGGATAACCCAAAAGACTGTCGCGAACTGCACCACCTACCAGATATCGTTGCACCGGCTTTCCTGTTGCCAATTTTTTTGCCATTATACCCGTCGTCTTTCAAAATGCACGGTCGCAACACATGGCAGCGCCATCACCAGCAGGAAGCAGTATGTACAGCGGATTTTTCGGCTTAACCAGTGCCCCGTTCTCGATTGCACCTAACCCTGATTTTATGTATTTAAGCCCGCGCCATGCCGAAGCGTTAGCGCACTTACGTTATGGCTTGGGTGAGGCCGGCGGCTTTGTGCTGCTGACCGGTGAAGTGGGAACCGGTAAAACCACGGTATCGCGTTGTTTATTGCAGGAACTGGATGAACGCGCCGAAGTGGCGTTTATCTTAAACCCGACCTTATCCGAGTTAGAATTGCTGGCGGCCATTTGCGATGAGTTGAAAATTCGTTATAAAAAAGTCGATGCCAGCCTGAAACTGCTGGGCGATAAAATAAAAGCTCGCTTGCTAAAAAACCACGCTGCCGGCAAGCATACCCTGCTCATTATTGACGAAGCACAACACTTACAACCGGCAGTGTTAGAGCAATTGCGTTTGCTAACCAACCTTGAAACGAACACGCGAAAACTGTTGCAGGTCATTTTAATTGGTCAGCCAGAGTTACAGCAGCTGCTTAAACGCAATGACTTACGGCAGCTGGCACAGCGCATCACGGCACGTTATCATTTGCTGCCACTTAATTTAGAAGAAGTGCAGCATTATCTAAAGTTTCGCTTGCAGGTAGCAGGCTGTAGCCGGCCGGTATTTAACGCTGCGGCAGTTAAAAGACTATTTCAACTCAGTGGCGGTATTCCGCGGTTGTTAAACCTGATGGCAGACAGGGCGTTGCTTGGCGCTTACAGCCAGCAGCAAGCTATAGTAAGTGACAAACTGGTTAAACAAGCCGCTGCAGAAATATTGCCGCTGTCAGATAAATCAGTGCCGGCGATGTTACCGCGCTGGTTCTGGCCTGTGTTAGGTGTTTGCGCTATAGTGCTCGGCTTTAGTCTGGCATTGATTTTCTTGTTATTACTGCAACCTCACTAGAGTACCTACGTTATGTCAATATTAATGCAGGCGCTGAAACAACAGCACCAGAATAGCGCCGAGCCTACATTCAGTAGCGGATTTTGGCCTAAGGTAGCACTGGTACTGGCACTCTTACTAGCCAGCTGTATCGGTGCCTTATTGGCTTATTGGTTAACCCCCGCTGACAAAGTTGCTACCAATATTGGCCAGGTCACACCGGCTGAACCAGCTCAACCAGAGGCAATTTTAACCGCCCTTACTGCAGCTGATGTCAGCCCGGCAGTTGACGCCGGGGCGATTACCAGCGCGGATAATTCTGCGGCAGTCACGCAATTTCAGCGTCAGTTAGACACGGCACTAACTAAGCCTGCAGCAAAGATTACCGAGCAGTTTGAATCGCCGCCCGCCGTTGCGACTATGACCGCTGGTACGCCTGCAGCCGAGCCGCAGCCGTTAGCGGAAACCGAAATCTCTGACGAATTACGCGACAAATTTGCTTCGGCTTTAGAAGCCACTGCAGGTTTTCCGCAACGTCCAGTGCAACAGAGTGGTAATCGTAATGCACCGGCGACCGATATCGGCAGCCTCGACCGGCAGTTACAACAGCAAATACCGGCATTGCATTTCGAGGCTCATGTGTATGCGACTGCGGTGAACCAGCGCTGGGTAAAAGTGAATGGTAAAACCTTACAAGAAGGTCAGTGGGTAACCGCAGATATCCGCATTAAAGAAATCACACCACAGTTTGTGTTGCTGCAATTGGGTAATCAGTTGTTTAGTATGGTGGCGCTAAGTGAGTGGCGCACCCCATAAGGTGGATAAAGGCTAGGTTAAATATAGTTTCTGACATCCAAACCGTATTTTTTCAAATCGATACAGCTGTCAATCTGCTCGTCCTGCTGACGCGATAAATCCAGTATTTTGGGCGGAACATGGTGCTGATGCACACTATGATAGAACACTTTTACTTTGGGTAATAACGGCTTTTTCGGGTTATTCTCCAGCACTAATGCCAGCTTGCCACTGCTTAATTTCACTACGGAGCCGGGCGGGTATATACCAATACATTTAATAAACATTTGCAACAGCTCGGCGTCTAACTGTGCCGGTGTGCGCTCCAGCAATTGGCGTGAAGCGGCCAGCGGCCCCAGTTTACCTTGTAACGGCGAGGTTAGTTTTTCATAATTGTTAACAATTGCCAGCATTCTGCTGCCTTTATCGATTTGCCGCTCACTGATTTTCGGCGAGCCAGTGCCGTCAAGATGGCTGCAGTGCTGGCTGATCCACAACGATACCTCGCCAGATAGTTTTACGGTTTTTTGCAGCGCGTGCAGGCTGGCAGCAATGGCCAGGTGGTCTTCTTCTTGTAATTTGGCCTGGTTAATCGCTTTACCAACATCATGTAGTAAAGAGGCGGTGATCAATGATTGCGTTTTGTGATCCGGTAGGTTCAAGTGGCGGGCAAATGCGGCCATGTATACCGCACAGCTAATACAGTGTTGCAGCAAGGTGTCACTTTGCTCGGCGATGCGGTTTAAACACAGCAATACATCCTGGTTCCGGCTAATAGAATCGGCCAGGCCAGCGCTCACTTCATAAACCAGAGTTAAATCTATATGGTGTTGCTGGCGAGCAGCATCCAAAACCTGGCGCTGTACAAGTTGTGTTTGCTGCAGGGCGCGCTGGGCTTTGGGCCATTCGTCAGAAAACGGTACTTTTACTGCAGGTTCGGTGGCAGAGGGCGTTTCTGGCTGCGCTTGTTGTGATTCTTCGGTGGTGCCGGGCAGGGCTTTATCGGGGTCAATTAGTACGGCCTTTACGCCTTTTTGCCGCAATAACTCAATGGCTTGGGCCGTGCGCACCCAACCAGCATGTTTAACAGCAACATCCCTATTTTGCTGTAATACTTGCACCACATAGTCACCGGGTCGCAAGTCGGCTATAGCCACTTCCTGATATGCCATGTATTGATTAATCCAAAACCTGCCGAAGAAACAAAATAACAGTGTAACTTAATCAGCTTAACTATAAATTAACAACGCGATAATTTGTCAAAATATCGCGATGTGGTCAGATATACCATAGCATAAAGCCCGCAATCGCGGGCTTTATCATGGGTACATAGCAGGGCCGGTTACTTATTTAGTGCGCGGTGTCGGCCATTGTCATTAACGACGCGTTGCCACCTGCAGCAGTGGTATTAATAGTGATGGTTTTCTCGGTAATTAAACGCATCAATAAACGTTGGCCAGCCGGAGCGGTGATCAATGGCAGAATTGCGCCTTCACGCGCTGCCAGCAATTCAGCACATAGCGGTTTAACAGCACTGCCGACATCTATCATGGCACCAGCCAGATCTGGCTGCGCAAATAACGTGGTTAAACAATCTAGCCGCACTACAGCCAGTAAATGGGCCGGCATGCCGGCCTGTAATAAGGCTTTAATACAGGCTTCTGCTTCGGGGAGATCAGCTTCTTCCACCGCGGTAATAACCGCGTTACCCGCTGCCAGTGCGGTAATAATGGCCAGCAGCCAATAGCTAAAGGCGCTACTGTCATCCCTTACCAGCGCCAAAATGCCGCGCGGGTCCAGCACAAGGCAATTACTTTCCCCCGTTGGCCCGGGCAGGGTGATAGGCTGTTGCAGTTCTCGTTCAACCCGTTGCAGTTTTTGCTGCGCCAGGGTTAATACTTGCTCCAGATCGGGTTCCTGTTTGCTGACTACGGTATTCGCGGCTAGCGAGGCCAGAAACTGGCGCAGTACAGAGGTGCGTTGGTTTATGCCCTGTAAAGCCCATTGCCGCTGGGCAATGGCCGCAGCCGGCATAGCATAGGCGACTGCGCTACTGGTGGTCTCACTGAGTAGACGCTGGCGTTTGTCTGCACTTAACGCTGCACAGCTGACATCGGTATTATCTTTTACCAGTCGGGTTAAATACAAAGGGCCACCCGCTTTGGGGCCGGTACCGGATAAACCGCGACCGCCAAAAGGTTGCACGCCAACTACGGCGCCAATCATATTGCGGTTAACGTAGATATTGCCGGCTTTAATGTCGCGTGCTACGCGCTGGGTAAATTGTTCAATCCGGCTGTGTACGCCCATGGTAAGGCCGTAGCCGGTAGCATTTATCTGCTTAATTACGTCATCGAGCTGCTCAGCCTTAAAGCGGATAATATGCACCACAGGGCCAAACACTTCGCGCTCCAGCACCGTCAGATCGCTGATTTCATACAAACGTGGGGCAAAGAAATAATGCCTGTCACCAGCCGGTATGTCACAGCAGTAGTGCAGGGTTGCTTTGTCTGCCAAATAATGAACATGGCTGGTTAGGCGTTCATGTGCTTTAGCATCAATAACCGGGCCTAAATCGGTGCTGAGCCATTGCGGATCACCAACATGCAGCTGCGCCATGGCGCCGGTTAACATGGTGATTATTTTATCAGCCACATCTTCTTGTAAAAACAGCACCCGCAGTGCTGAGCAACGTTGCCCCGCGCTTTGAAAGCCAGACGAGATCACGTCATCCACTACTTGCTCCGGCAGGGCAGTGGAGTCGACAATCATACAGTTCTGGCCGCCGGTTTCAGCAATAAAGGGTATCGGCTCGCCACCCCGTTCTGCCAGTTTACGCGCAATCCAGCAGCCAGTTTCGGTTGAACCAGTAAACATTACGCCCTGAATTCGGCTGTCGGGCACAATGTGCTCACCGACCTGACGACCTGGCGCGATAACCAATTGCACCACATGTTCTGGCATGCCGCAGTCGCGCATGATGTCGAGTGTGCGCATGGCAATTAAGCTGGTTTGTTCGGCCGGTTTTGCTACCACGGTGTTGCCGGTAACAATAGCAGCTGCTACCTGACCTAAGAAAATCGCCAGTGGGAAGTTCCACGGGCTGATACATAAAAACACCCCTCTGGCCTGCTGTGGCTGAGCATATAATGCTTCAGCGCGGGCCGCATAGTAGCGACAAAAATCTATCGCTTCGCGTACCTCGGCCACGCTGTCGCCAAGGGTTTTGCCGGCTTCTTTAATGCACAATGCCAGTAGCTCATTACGGTGTACTTCCAGCGCATCGCCAACCCGGCGCAGCAGCGCAGCACGCTCGCTAACATCAGTTTGTGACCAGCTGGCAAAAGCGCTATCAGCCTGTGCCATTGTTTGTTGCATGGCATTTTTATCGGCGTAGTGCAGATAGCCGATAATTTCGTCCAGATTCGCAGGGTTAGTCACCGGTAGTGCGTCACGTGGTACTGGCAGCTGTTTAATGCTGTCAAACCAGAGGCTGATCACGGTTTTAACACTTTCCAGCTGATCAATGTCGGTTAAATCCAGACCGTTAGAGTTTTGCCGCTCGCTGCCGTATAAATTGGCAGGCAACGGAATTTGCCGGTTCCGCGCCTGGCTCCAGCTGCGTACAGTTTCAACCGGATCGGCTAGCAACGACTCTACCGGAATGCTTTCATCGACAATGTTATTCACGAACGAGCTATTGGCACCGTTTTCCAGCAAGCGGCGAACCAGATAGGCCAGCAAGTCAGAGTGCTCGCCAACCGGTGCATAAATGCGGCAGGGGATTTTATCGTTAATGACAATGGCGTCGTACAACGCATCGCCCATACCGTGCAAGCGCTGGAATTCAAACCCGGTGTAATCTTTGGTCATCTCCATAATACAGGCGACGGTGTAGGCATTATGAGTGGCAAACTGCGGGTAAATGCTGTCGCGGTAGCTGAGCATTTTTTTCGCGCAGGCCTGGTACGACACATCGGTTGATGCTTTACGGCTAAATACCGGGAAGTCGCTAAAACCTTCCAGCTGGCTTAGCTTTATTTCTGTATCCCAATAGGCGCCCTTTACCAGCCGCACCATCATTTTACGGCCAACCTTTACGGTTAATTCGCGCAACCACTCAATTACCTGGATGCCGCGCTTTTGGTAGGCTTGCACCGCCAAACCAAAGCCTTCCCAGCCATCGAGGGCTGGATCGCTGAATACCGCTTCGATAATATCCAGTGACAAATCCAGCCTGTCAGCTTCTTCAGCATCAATGGTAAAGCCAATATCAAACGCCTTGGCTGCCAGTGCCAGTTGTTTTACCCGTGGTACTAATTCGTTGATTACGCGGTCACGGTGGCTGAATTCATAGCGAGGATGAATCGCTGATAGCTTAACGGAAATGCCTGGGCTGTTGAATGGGCCGCGGCCGTTGGCTGCTTTGCCGATAGTGTCTATGGCACGCATGTAGCTGTCAAAGTAACGGTCTGCGTCGGCCATTGTACGGGCGCCTTCGCCCAGCATATCGTAAGAATAGCGAAAGCCTTTAGCTTCCATCGCCGTGGCACGTTCTAACGCTGCCGTTATTGTGGTGCCCATAACAAATTGCGCGCCCATAATCTGCATGGCATAACGTACTGCCTGGCGGATCACGGGTTCACCCAAGCGGCCACAGGTGCGCTTTAGCAGACCAAATTGTTGCTTTTTTTGCTCGTCAGAGTAGTTCACCAGCTTACCTGTTAGCAGTAAACCCCATGCCGACGCATTAACAAACACCGAGCTGCTGTTGCCCAGATGTGAGCTCCAGTCACCCTGTGATAGCTTGTCGCGGATCAATCGGTCGGCGGTAATTTTGTCCGGTACCCGCAATAACGCCTCGGCCAGGCACATTAACACCAAACCTTCCTCTGTCGATAAGGAGAACTCATTTAGCAAGGCATCTACGCCGCCTTTACCCACCTGAGCCTGGCGAATGCTCGTTACCAGCAAGCGCGCCCGCTCCCATGCACGGCTGCGTGCTGCTACGCCAATGTCAGCCAGTGGCAGCAAATAGCCCAGCACATAATCTTCATCGGCACGGTAAAAATCACGAATAGTTTGACGCAGCGGTTGGGTAGCAACCAGGGAACCGTTATACAACATGGCAGTGAGCTTCCTGACAACAATTGAGAAGGCGGCATTTTAGTGAAATGTCTGCAGCATAGGGTGGTTATTTTTATCGTTTAACCCTATATAATTCTGACAACATCCTCTTAAACCAGAAAAGTTGCTGCCATGAGTACACCTGTTAAAAGTAAAGGGCTGGACCGGATAGATATTAGTATTCTGGATACGCTGCAGCGCGATGGTCGCATTGCTAATGTTGACCTGGCAAAAAAGGTCAATTTAAGCGCCAGCCCTTGTATTGACAGGGTAAAGCGGCTTGAAAAAGAGGGTTATATCGATGGCTTTGGCGCCCGGCTAAATGCCGCCAAATTGGGTTTTGGCACCGCAGCGTTTATTCAGGTAACACTAGACCGAACCACCAGTGAAGTGTTTGATCAATTTCGTGATGCGGTGGTTAATATACCTCAGGTAGCGGAGTGCCATATGGTGGCCGGTGGTTTTGACTATCTGCTGAAGTTACGCCTGCCGAACATGGATGCTTATCGCAGCATATTGGCATTAATTGTCGACCTGCCAGGCGTAGCGCAAACTCATACCTATGTAGTGATAGAGCAGGTGAAAAATGACAAAGGTTTACCGTTGAAGGCATCCGACAGCCCGCCAGCAGCGGGCTGAATTGACGTTACTGCGGCTTACATCCAGCGTTCGTTGTCGCGGCGTTTGGGCATTAACATTGGCAATAACAGACCAAATATCAAACCTGCCAGTAAAATTAGCGAGCCAAGCACCATCGGCTTCTGCCAGATAGAGGTTTGTGTCGCTTCCACCTGAACTTTTAGTAGCTCGTAAGCGCGGTTAGCTTGTTCTAATTGCTCCAGTGCGGTTTGCCGCTCAGCAACTGCTTGATTCAGTTGTGCATTTAGCTGGTCGCGTTGTTGCACCAATGACATCTGTGCTTCATTATGATTGGCATATTCAGCTTTTAACGTCTCTAACTGGCTAACCAGGCCTGGCGTGTAAGTTACATACTCTTTTGGCAGCCAGCCGGTTTTGCCATCTTCATATTCTATCTGGGCGTAACCGGTATCGGCGTCGGTGCTTAGATGCGTTACGCTTTGCCCTGCATTTAGCGTGCCGACGATACGGTACTGATTGCTTGGGCCTGAATGCAGGTAAACAAACAAGGCGTCACTGATAAAAGCGGGTTTAGCCGATTCTTGTGCAGTGGTCTGCATGGAAAAGGTCAGCCAGCTGGCAGAAAATAATACCAGCAGGGTGCTTTTAATTAATCTGAACATAGGTATCCTGAACTTATTTAGTAAAACCGCTTTGCAGCCAATACCCTGGATGATAGGGAGTTGCGCCGCAATTGACAAGGTTTAAACGCAGTTGCCAAGCCTGGTCGCTGCAATGAAAACAACAGAGTAACCAATGAGTACTGAACTAGAGCTGAAGTTTTTGCTACCTGGCACCGAGCTGGTCCAGCTGCAGAAAATACTGCCACAAGTTGGCCAAATTGTTCACAGCGCCCAACATAGTTTGTTAAATGCGTACTTTGATACTGGCGATAACTGGTTTCGTCGGCATGATATGGGCCTGCGCACCCGGCAAAAGCAGGGGCAGTTTGAGCAAACCATTAAACTGGCCGGGCAACAGCACGGCGCTATGCAAATGCGGCCAGAATATAATGTGGCTTGCGCTGGTGTCGTACCTGATTTAGCTGCATTCCCGGCAGAAATTTGGCCGCCGGCCTCTGACATTGCGACGCTGCAATTGCAGCTAACGGAGTTATTTCGTACCGATTTTATTCGGCAAAGCTGGCTGTTGCGCCTGGCTGATAACACTGAGATTGAAGTGGCTTACGATCAGGGTGAAATTATCGCTGCTGGTAAGCGCCAGCCTATTGCAGAACTGGAGCTTGAATTGCTGAGTGGCCAGGCAGAGCAATTGTTTACCCTGGCGGGCAATTTGGTGACTGAGCTACCCCTGCGTACAGGCTGGCAGAGTAAAGCGGCGCGCGGTTATGCGCTGCGCGCGCAGCAAAGCCTTAAATTGCCCGACACAGCTGGGGTTACTTTGCTGGCGCAAATTCGTGCAACACAACAAGCTGAAGCTTGTTATGAAGCCGGAAACAATGCTGCGTTGGCGGTGGCGGGGAATGCGCTGCAGGCCTTAGCGCGGTCTGTCGCAACCATACCGCAGCTGGGTGCGTGGCAAACCACCAGTGCTACCTTGGCGCACACGGTTCTGCTGGATGGCACTGCATTTGCCAGCTTAGAGTATCAGCAGCTGCTGCTGGCAGTATCAGCCTATTTGTACCAAAACCCCTAACTTGATACCGGCGCGACAGTGGAGCTTTTGATGACCGAACCCAAGCAACAGCTGCAACCTCACCTAAGCCAGATGTTATCGCAACTTGATGTTGAGCAACTTAACGCCGAGGCGCAACAGCAGCTAAAGCGCTTGTTGATGGCCAGTAGTTTTATAGGCCGCACCTTGCAGCAGCAAGGGCAGTACCTGGCCGAGTTTACTTGCTCTGAGCAACTGTTGCGTGCCTTACACAGTGACGATGGCACGGCGCCAGAGTTGGCGCTATTGGATGAAGCGGCCGCTTTTGCCTGCTTGCGACGTTATCGCAATATACAGCTGTGTCGCATTCTGGCGGCAGATGTTCTGCAATTGCAGCCAATTTGCAGTAGTTTACAGCAGGTTTCGACCTTGGCCGACGTTACCATTAACGCAGCGTATCAATGGGCTTATCAACAGCTTAGTGCGCAATGGGGTACGCCACAGGACGAACGGGGTGAGGCGATGCCGTTATTAATTCTCGGCATGGGTAAATTGGGCGGTGCTGAGCTGAATTTCTCCTCTGATATTGACTTAATTTTTACTTATCCGGCCAACGGCGAAACCGCAGGTGGGCGGCGTAGTTGCGAAAACCAACAATTTTTTACCAAGCTGGGGCAAAAACTTATCGCGGCTTTGCACCAGGTAACCGCTGATGGCTTTGTGTACCGGGTTGATATGCGGCTGCGTCCCTTTGGTGATAGCGGCCCGTTGGTGCTGAGTTTTGCTGCGATGGAAGATTATTACCAGGAACAGGGCCGCGAGTGGGAGCGCTATGCCATGTTAAAAGCCCGGGTGTTGAACCCGGATGGTTTCCACAGTAGCGAGCTGCAACAACTATTAAAACCGTTTATTTACCGGCGCTATATCGATTTTTCAGCGATTGAGTCGTTACGGCGGATGAAACAGCAAATTGAACAGGAAAACCGCCGGTTAAACCGTCGCGATAACATTAAGCTCGGTGTTGGCGGTATTCGCGAAGTAGAATTTACAGTGCAAACATTGCAATTGATCCGCGGTGGACGTATTCCTGCGCTGCAGCAACCCTCTCTGTTAACCGCGCTCACAGTACTGGCAGATGAACAGATTTTAACGCCAGAGCAGGCAGAGGAATTGCGACAGGATTATCTATTGTTACGCCGGGTAGAGCAGGCATTACAAGGTATAGATGATCAGCAAACCCAAACGCTACCACAGGACGATATACCGCGTGCGCAGTTATTGGCGGCGCTAAACCTTGACAGTTGGCCGACCCTGCAGCAGCAAGTCGCACTCGCCATGACGCGTGTGCACCAGCATTTTAAACAAGTGATAGACAGCGGCGAAGAGTTGGAGCAGCAGGAAATTACCTTGGGGCGACTAATATGGGATAGCGAGCAGCCAGCAGAAGACTTTGCCAGCCAGTTAGATTGGCTAGACACCGCTCAGGCCGTAGAGCTAATAAGCCAGCTGCAGCAATTTAAGCAAGACTGCCAAAAGCGCAGCGTCGGGCCGCGAGGTCGTGATTTTCTGGCCAAATTAATCCCGTTGTTATTGCATATGTTGCAGCAGCAGCACTGTTTGCCAGCGGTCTTGGTTCGCGTGCTGGGGGTGTTCCGGCAAATTGTTACACGCACCGCCTATCTTGAACTGCTATTTGAAAACCCGCCTGCATTGCAGCAGCTGGTTTTATTATGCAATCAAAGCGGTTGGTTGGCAGAGCACCTGGCGCGTTACCCGATGTTGTTGGATGAACTTATCGATCCGGCACAGTTGTATCAGCTGGCAACGCAAGCCGATTATCAGGACCGGCTGCGGCAACAATTATTGCGGGTGCCAGCTGATGATCTTGAATTGTTGATGGAAACGCTGCGCCAATATAAACAGGCGCAGCAATTGCGTATTGCGGCTGCCGACATTAGCGGTGTATTGCCCTTGATGAAGGTGTCAGATCACTTAACCTGGTTAGCTGAAGTACTGCTGGCGCAGGTCGTTGAGCTGGCTTGGCAGCAAATGACCGAGCGCTATGGCTTGCCTGATGGTGCCACAGATCAGGATAAGGGGCTGGCGGTTATTGCATACGGTAAACTCGGTGGGCTGGAGCTGGGTTATGGCTCGGATCTGGATTTGGTGTTTGTGCACAGTTGCGTCAGCCAGGGGCCGACGCAGGGCGAACGCGCTATTGATTCAAAACAGTTTTATCTAAAGCTAGTGCAGCGAATTCTGCATCTGTTTACCACCCGCACTAACAGCGGCGTATTGTATGAAGTGGATACGCGGTTGCGTCCATCTGGTAACTCAGGCCTGCTAGCGATTAACATCGATACATATGCCGACTACCTGCAGCACGAAGCCTGGACCTGGGAGCATCAAGCGTTGGTAAGGGCCAGAGCTATTTATGGTGGCGCGGCCTTGTGTCAGCGTTTTGAGCACATCCGCCAGCACATTATTTGCTTGGCGCGTGACAGTAAAACATTGCTGCAAGATGTGCTGCAAATGCGGGAAAAATTACGCCAGCATCACGCTGGCAAAACAGACGATCCGAAACACAGCGTTGGCGGTATTGTCGATTTGGAGTTTATTAGCCAGTATTTGGTGCTGTCGCAGGGCGCTGCTCATCCGGACTTGTATCGCTATAGCGATAATATCCGCATCCTGGATGCGGCCGCGCAGTGCGGCTTATTACCCTCGCCACAAGTGGAGGCGTTACAGCGGGCGTATCAGTTGTTGCGCGGTGCGGGCCATCGTCAGACACTTGCGCCGGCAGCTTTACCCGCTGCCGACACTTTAGCTGAGGCGAAGCAGACGGTGGAACTGGCGTGGCAGCAGCTGTTTGCGCATGCTTAGTGCGCGGCCATTAATGTGTTATTACACTGTCACTACTGTGCCGGGACGTCGTTTTGGGTTGCGACACAGTGCTGTGTTAAATGCTCATTGGTCTTATCGGTAATTACTGCTGCACGCTCTTTGGGGCAGTAAAACGATAATACCGGTGACTGAAAATCGGGTGCAATCGCTTGGGCAATTTGATGCACTGTGGCGATTAGGCTGCCATTAACCTGAAAATACTGCTTAATAACATAGTCACGTGGCAAGGTCCAAAACAGTTCTACCCCTTCTGCACGGGCATACTCTGCTAGTTTGGTTTTAACGGTATCGCCTTCGCGAAAACGCCGATCTGTTACCTTGCCTCGCCAGTCGTCTTTGCCGGGAACCACCACTAACGCCCTTTGCTGCAAGGTTTGCGTCAGTTTATCGCTGGTATCAGGCAGGGTAAGTTTGAACTTGGATAATTCACGCGCGCCATCTGCCACCGAGCCGCGAACCTTACTATAAAACTCGCTAAAGCCTGCAGCGGCCTGATTAACTTTATCTGTGCGTAGTATTAAGTCTGGTTTGGTTAGCAGTACATAGCCAATACCACCCAGTAGCAACAACAATATGATATTACGGATCCAGAACCACATAAGTCAGCCTCGTTTGTATAAAGATGCAGCAGTGGCATCAGGCCGGGTTTTAAAACGTCTATGCAGCCACATATATTGCTCAGGATGGCGCAACACGGCTTGCTCAACCCACTGATTGACCTTGGTCACATCGGCTTTGTCATCCCCGCTGGGGAATTGCGCCAACTTTGGCAACACATCAACCTGATAACCCCGGTTACCCTCCAGCCTGCTGGTAACAACCGGAATAACCACACAATTGGCAGCATTAGCAAATAATAGCGTACCTGTGGTTGTTGCGGCATCGGCTACGGCAAAAAACGGCACAAACTCAGACCGATTGCGGCCATAATCCTGATCTGGCAAATAAAAGCAGACTTCCTGTTGGTTAAGTGCCGCGACCAAGCCTTTTACATCGCGTTTGCCCACCATATATTTGTTGGCTTTAATGCGACCATGGTACTGCAAGTAATCCATTAGCGGGTTATTGTGTGGCCGGTAAAAACCAACACTGGGATGGGTTAAACCAAACACCCGGCCTGCGGCTTCTAAGTGCAAAAAATGAGCGGCCAGCAGCAGCACACCTTTGCCTTCTGCCACGGCAGATTGTATATGTTCATAGCCGTTAAAATGCGCCAGTTTTCTAATCCGCCAGTTTGGCCACCACCAGCCGATAATGGTATCGAATAATGCTTTGCCGGTTTCTTCAAAGTTATGTTTAACCAATGCTGCCTGCTCCGCGGCCGGCATAGTTGGAAAGCACAGCTCGATATTGCGCCGTGCTACGTTGCGTCGCGATTTTAAGCTGTTATGCAGCAAACGGCCAAACCCTGCGCCTATCGCCATCAGTACCGAATAGGGTAGCCAGCTAACTAGCCAAAGTAACGCGGCGCCAAGCCATAATAACCAATAATTTGGCAACAAGAAGCGCCAGCTAAATTGCGGAGCTTGAACCACGCGATATCCTCAGCAAAAAATAATGCGCTATTGTAGCCAAATTCAGCGGGGGGGACAGCGAAAACTGGTAGGAGGTTCACCGCGGGTGCGGTGAACCGGTATCTAATCAGTTAGCTAAAGCCTGATTAATGCCCAGTAAGTCTTGTTCAGACAGATTGCCGGCGGCTTGTTTCAGCGTCAGGATAGCAATAACATAATTGTAGCGCGCGCCTGATAAGTTGCGGCGGGCTTCAAACAGGTTACGGGTGCTTTGCAATACGTCAACAATAGTGCGGGTACCCACTTCAAAACCGGCTTCAGTCGCGTTTAAAGCACTCTCAGCAGAAATTACCGCTTGCTCCAATGCGCGAATGGTAGCGATATTGGCATTAATATCGTTAAACGAGCTACGTACCTGGCGCACTGCTGTGCGATAGCTCAGCTCTAAATCCTGGCTGGCCGCCACATAGTTTGCGCGGGCTACTTCAGTTTGAGCCATGGTAGCGCCGCCGCTGTACAGAGGCACAGACAGGTTAACCCCAATCTCTTTGCTATCCAGTCTTGGCACATTGGTATTGGTTGTTTGCCCGCCAATAGTATTTTTAACGTCATTGTCATTGGTAGACCATGAGGCGTCCAAACTGGCCGTGGCATAATGCCCTGCTTTGGCGCGCTCAATGTCGTTATCCGCAATTTCCAATGCCAGTTTGTTGGCTTTCAGGCTGAGGTTCATTTGTTCAGCCAGTTTAACCCACTCATCAGCTGTAGCCGGTGAAGGTGGCTGTGTTGAGAACTTGTCGGTATTTAAACTGGCCAGCTCAGCGTGGTACTGACCGGTTATTTCGCGTAATGCTTCGCGTGCTGTCTCCAGGCTATTTTGCGCTGTAATTTCACGTGCTACGGCACTGTCAAATTGTGCTTGAGCTTCATGCACGTCAGTAATTGCGGTTAAGCCTACTGCAAACCGCTGCTTAGTTTGCTCTAGCTGGCGCTCAATAGAGCGTTTTTCGGCTTCTGCAAATCCCAGATCATCAACCGCTTTTAACACATTAAAATAGGTTTGCGAGGTTCGCACAATTAAGGTTTGAATAGCGGCATCAAGATTAGTCTGGCTTTGCAGTGCGCGCTTTTCGGCAGTATCAAGATTTTTCCAGTTGCTCCAGTCGAACAGCGATTGCTGCAAACCAACCCGGGCATTCCAGCCTGTGGTTTCATTGTCAAACACAACTAAACCACTTTCTAACACTGTGGTGCGCTCAGATACTGATTTACCATAACCAGCGGTTAAGTTTACCTGTGGTAGTAAACTGGCCTTTGACACATCTATACCTTGCTTGGCAGCGTCGCGGTTGGCGGCGGCTTTTAGCAATTGTGGGTCTTTTTGTGTGGCGAGCTGATAAATGCTTTGTAGATCGTCAGCAACGGCATGCACACTGAACATAGCAAAGCTAGTGGCTAACAAAGTGCTTAATAAGGTCTTTTTCATTTTTACCAATCCTGGCCGTATAAAAGGAAACTGCACGAATAATACTCTGTTACGGTAAACTAGGTAATCATTAAACGGTAAAGTTACCCGCAAGAGTGTAACAGAATGTGAGTACAGATATGTCTGATGTTAACTTGAGCCAGTATCCGTCATTTCATGCAGATGATGTAGAGATTCTCGATAAAAGCACGGTTTTTCAGGGTTTTTTCCGTTTAGAACGCTACAGCCTGCGCCATCGTTTGTTCGCTGGCGGTTGGAGTGAAGTGATGCAGCGCGAAATGTTTGAGCGTGGCCATGCGGTGGTGGTTTTGCCGTATAACGCGCAAACCGACGAACTGGTGTTAATTGAGCAGTTTCGGCTTGGTGCTATGCCAAGTAGTCATAGCCCTTGGTTGCTAGAGGCGATTGCGGGCATGGTAGAGCCCGGCGAGAGCGCAAGTGAGGTGGCGCAGCGTGAGGCTGAAGAGGAAGCTGGGTTAACAATTACCGAGCTTTGGCCTATGCTTAGCTACTTATCTAGTCCGGGCGGCACCACAGAGCGTATTCAGTTGTTCCTTGGCCGTTTAACACAACCGGTAACGGCGGGGGTGTTTGGTTTGGCCGAAGAGCACGAAGATATTAAAGTGCATGTATTACCGCGTGCGCAGGCGATGCAGCTACTGGCTGAACAAAAAATTGATAATGCGGCCAGTGTTATTGCGTTGCAGTGGCTGGCACTGAATATTGACAAGGTGAAACAGATCTGGGGGGCATAGCGTGTGGTTTAAACGGCAAAAATATGTGCCAAAATTACCGGATTTTCTGGCGTTGTGTGAGCGCAACTACGCCCAACTTAATCGTTACCTGCATGCGCAGGTTGAGTGTGGCCACAGTGTCGACATTCAGGTCACCGAGCAGCATTGTTATCGCCTTAGCGTGACCGATGTTGCACGCTTTACCACCACCTTACAAATTGAGTTGCTTGGCGCCGGGCAGTTTTTCCGGCCACAATTTACCGTGCGGCTTTATCATGATGCCCAGGTAGCTGAAGTGCTGGCATGCCAACATATCAGCCGGTTTAAAGCCCGTTATGATTATCCAAACCTGGAAATGCTGCTGCCGGATGAAAAACGTCAGATTAATCTGCTACTACGTGATTGGTTAAAGTTGTGTAGCGCTCAGGGCTATGTTAACCGCGAGCTGGCGTTCGGCTGAGTTACCAATTTGCGGTAAAATCGCAGTAGGGGTTGGCGCAAATCACCGGATACAATGTAGTGGCACGTGCCGCAGAGGAAGCTCCTGAACAGCAGTGGGATGTTGTCGACTGTCCCGCCGGTTAGAATTAAAGAAAAGTAATGTTAATGAATAAAAAAGTAGTGTATTTACATGGCTTTGCCAGTTCATCGCAATCGGAAAAAGCGCTGTTAACCAGCGCCTTTTTTGCCCGGAATTATCGTCATATTGACTATGCCGCCCTGGATTTACCTTATGAGCCCATTGCAGCGTTGGCATTAATTAAGCAGCATATTGGCACGCGGCGTGATGTGGCATTAATTGGCAGCTCACTGGGCGGCTTTCTGGCAACCTGTATAGCCGAACAATTGGCCTGCCGAGCTTGCTTAATTAACCCCGCGGTAGCGCCGCATACGGTATTAAATAAACACTTGGGCCGCTATTATCACCCGGTATTGCAACAGCATTTTGATGTTACTCCAGCCCAGATAAACCAACTCAAGCAGTTGATGCCAGCGCAGTTGCAACAGCCACAGAATTACCTGCTGTTGTTGCAAAGCGGCGATGAAGTGTTAGATTACCGTCTTGCGCTTGACTATTATCAGGGCGCCGAAATAAAACTGAGCGAAGGTGGCGATCACAGTTATGTCGGTTATGCGGCTCAACTTGAGACTATTGCCAATTTTTGCCAACTCGCGTAAAACGCGCTAAATCCAATCAGCCAGTGACCGAGACTATGACTTCACAACAGTACAATGCCGATTCGATTGAAGTGCTGACCGGGCTTGAGCCTGTGCAGCGTCGCCCGGGAATGTATACCGACACCACCCGGCCAAATCATTTGGGCCAGGAAGTAATCGATAACAGTGTCGATGAAGCCTTAGCCGGGCATGCCGACACCGTGCAAGTCATATTGCATGATGATCAGTCACTTGAGGTAATAGATAACGGCCGTGGTATGCCGGTAGACATTCACCCTGAAGAGGGTGTGACGGGCGTAGAGCTGATTTTTTGCCGCCTGCATGCCGGTGGCAAATTCTCCAACAAAAATTATCAGTTTTCCGGTGGTTTACACGGCGTGGGCATTTCGGTGGTTAATGCACTATCCAGCCGGGTAGATGTAACCGTGCGCCGCGACAGCAATGTATACGAAATGGCGTTTGAACACGGTAATAAAGTGTCTGAGTTAACCATTACTGGCACGGTAGGTAAACGCAATACCGGCACCCGGGTAAGGTTTTGGCCGACGCCGTCGTATTTCGACTCGCCAAAGTTTTCTGTCAGCCGCATGTTGCATGTGCTGAAAGCCAAAGCGGTATTGTGCCCGGGTTTAACCGTTAGTTTTGACGATAAAGTGAACCAACAGCAGTATCAGTGGTGCTATCAAAACGGCATTAAAGACTATCTGGCTGAATCAGTTAAAGACTATATTTGCTTGCCAGAACAGCCATTTATTGGCAGTTTTAGCGCCAGCACCGAAGCGGTGGAGTGGGCGCTATTATGGCAACCTGAAGGTGGCGAATTGGTAACAGAAAGCTACGTTAACCTTATTCCCACCGCGCAGGGCGGTACCCATGTAAACGGCTTACGCCAGGGCTTGCTGGAGGCCTTGCGCGAATTTTGTGAATTTCGTAACTTACTGCCGCGCGGTATTAAGTTATCGCCGGAAGATGTGTGGGACCGTTGCAGCTATATCTTGTCGCTGAAAATGCAGGACCCGCAATTTGCTGGCCAAACCAAAGAGCGGTTGTCATCTAGGCAATCGGCTGCTTTTGTCTCTGGTATTGTGAAAGACGCCTTTAGTTTATGGCTAAACGAGCACACCGATATTGCTGAGATGCTGGCTGACTTTTGTATCAACAACGCCCAAAAGCGCTTAAAAGCAGCAAAAAAGGTAGTGCGCAAAAAAGTGACCTCTGGCCCGGCATTGCCTGGCAAGCTGGCCGATTGCTCGTCGCAGGATTTAAACCAGACGGAGTTGTTTTTCGTTGAAGGGGACTCGGCAGGTGGCAGTGCTAAGCAAGCGCGCAGCCGCGAGTTTCAGGCGGTTATGCCACTACGCGGTAAAATTCTCAATACCTGGGAGGTTGATTCAGGTCAGATCCTGGCGTCACAGGAAGTGCATGATATCTCTGTTGCTATTGGTATGGATCCAGACAGTAACGATTTAACCGCGCTGCGCTATGGCAAGATTTGTATTTTGGCCGATGCCGACTCAGATGGTTTACACATTGCTACTTTGCTGTGTGCGCTGTTTATGCGACATTTCCGCAGCTTGGTGGAAGCAGGCCATGTTTATGTTGCCATGCCGCCACTCTATCGCATTGATATTGGCAAAGAGGTGTATTACGCCTTGGATGAAGGTGAGAAAAACGGCATTTTAGATCGAATAGAGGCCGAGAAAAAGCGCGGCAAGGTTAACGTGCAACGCTTTAAAGGTTTGGGTGAAATGAACCCCTTGCAACTGCGTGAAACCACGATGGACCCGAATACCCGCCGCCTGGTGCAGCTGACTATCGACGATGTGGCCCAAACGCTGGAAATTATGGATATGTTACTGGCGAAAAAACGCTCCGCTGATCGGCGTGACTGGCTGGAGCAAAAAGGCGACAAAGCCGCGATTGCGGTTTAGCGAAATGATAAATAGTGGTAGGGCCGGTTAACCGTGAACAAATTTGTCAGTTACATCCTTTTTATTATCATGCTGGGCACTAGCTTTGGTGTAGCTGCCAATGCCATGCCTGCATGGTTGCAACAGGTGTCGGAGCAAAAACAGCAGCAGCCTGAGGCAATGCTAACGTTAATGCAGCAACACAGGGCAGAGTTGGATTCACTTAACCGTGAGCATCAGGTGCAATGGTATTATCTACAGGCGGTGTTATTTGACACCTTAGGCCGCCATCATCAGCAGCAGCAGGCGGCAGAGCAAGGCTTGCAGATTCTGGGTGACGAATTGGCTATTGTCAGAGTGCAACTGCTGTATGAGCTTGGTTTTGCGCGCGAAATGCAAACCGACTATGCGACCGCGCTGCAGCACTATCAGCAAGGTCTTGCGCTGGCGAACAGCTTAGAAAATGAAAAATACATTTTACTTGGCCAGATTAACCAAGCGGCAATTTTAACCGTACGTAATGATGACCAAGGTGCATTGGCATTGCTCAAAGATACCTATCAGCGGGCAGTAAATTTAGCTGACAGTGAAGTACTGGCTGAGGTTAATGCTGAACTTGGCTTGCTTTATACTTCACTTGGGTACGACGATGAAGCTATTTCGCTATTAAAAGTTGCTTTGGCGCAGTACGAACAATTGGGCTGGCCAAAAAGCCAGATCACGGTGCTGTATAATCTGGCGCGTACGTACAGTTACCTGCAACAGTATGACTTGTCACTACAAACCTACAATAAAATGCTGCAAAAAAGCCTGCAGCTACACGATTATGTCAACTTGTACCATGCCTATTTAGGCTTGGCGATTAGCAGTATTAACAGTAAAAACGGTGAGGCCGCGCTGTCGTATATTAACAAGGCCGAAGACTATTTACCCAAGCTGCAATCTAATGCGCATATTGCGACACATCACTATGAAAAGGCGTTAATTTATAAAAAACTAGACCAGATATCTTTGGCTCTGCAGCATGTATTGCTGGCAGAACAAAGCCTGGACAAAGAAGGGCTGCAAGACGATGTTGCCAGCCGTCTTGCAATATGGCATTTAAAGGCGCAATTAATGGCAGCCCAAGGTGAATACGAGCGAGCATATCGTCAATTGTATGATTTTGTTGCTGAATATCAGCTTATGCGCGACCAGGAAAATGAACTGGCATTTGAACAACTGCGCCTGGGCATGAGTCACGATCAACTACAACAAAAAAACCGCGCACTACAGCAGGATCTCGGGTTAAAAGCCATGCAGCTAGAGCAAGCTGGCCGTGAGCAACAGCATCAATTTGTCTGGTTGCTGCTATTAAGTGGCCTGACGGTGTTGCTGTTGATGTTACTAATATGGCAGCACTACCAGGTCAGGCAACACCGCAGGGCACAGGCACAGCAAGGCACACAGGAAAAGCTATGACAGAAACTGTAATTTCACATGATGGTATTGAACAGCTGCCACTGCGCCGCTTTACTGAAGATGCTTATTTAAACTACTCGATGTACGTCATTATGGACCGGGCGTTGCCGCACATAGGCGATGGCTTAAAGCCGGTGCAACGACGCATTATCTACGCTATGTCAGAGCTGGGCCTGTCGCATTTGGCGAAGTTTAAAAAGTCGGCCCGTACCGTGGGTGATGTGCTGGGTAAGTTTCATCCACATGGCGACAGCGCCTGTTATGAAGCCATGGTACTGATGGCGCAACCGTTTTCTTACCGTTACCCGCTGGTAGACGGCCAGGGTAACTGGGGTGCTCCGGATGATCCAAAATCGTTTGCGGCTATGCGTTATACCGAAGCTAAACTATCCCGTTTCTCTGAGGTGCTGTTATCAGAGCTCGGCGCTGGCACCACCGACTGGCTACCAAACTTTGACGGTACTCTGGAAGAACCCAAAGTACTGCCTGCCAGATTGCCACATATTCTGCTCAATGGTATTACCGGCATCGCTGTAGGCATGGCAACGGATATTCCACCGCATAATGCGCGCGAAGTGGCCTTTGCTTGCGCGGCGTTGCTGGATAACCCGCATAGCAGCGTTAGCGACTTAATGCAGTATGTAAAGGGGCCTGATTACCCGACCGACGCTGAAATAATCAGCCCGGCGCACGAATTAGCGGCCATCTATGAAACCGGCCGCGGCAGTGTAAAAATGCGCGCAGTATACCTGCAGGAAGACGGCGATATTGTCATCACGGCACTACCGCATCAAACGTCTGGCTCTAAGGTGTTGGAACAAATTGCCGCGCAAATGCAAGCCAAAAAACTGCCTATGGTGAGTGACTTACGCGATGAGTCGGACCATGAGAACCCGACACGTATTGTTATCGTGCCGCGTTCAAATCGCATTGATGTTGAGCAGCTGATGCAACATCTGTTTGCCACTACCGATTTGGAAAAAAGCTATCGGGTAAACATTAATATTCTGGGTTTGGACCAGCGGCCACGGGTAAAAAACCTGCTGGAAATTCTAACCGAATGGTTAACCTTTCGCCGTGATACGGTGCGCCGGCGCTTGCAATTCCGTTTAGACAAAGTATTGGATCGTATTCACGTGTTGGAAGGCTTATTAATCGCCTTTTTAAACATCGATGACGTTATTCGTATTATACGTACCTTTGACGAGCCTAAAGCGGAGTTGATCGCGTTTTTCGGCATCAGCGAACGCCAGGCCGAGGCCATTTTAGAACTGAAACTGCGCCATCTTGCCAAACTGGAAGAAATGAAAATTCGTGGCGAGCAAGATGCGCTAGCCAAAGAGCGGGATAAATTGCAGAGCATTTTAGGCTCAGAAAAAAAGCTGACCAAGCTTATCCGCGATGAGTTACTGGCCGATGCCGAAAAATACGGTGATGACCGACGCAGCCCGCTAGTGCAGCGTGGTGAAGCCAAAGCATTAAGTGAAAAAGAATTGCTCCCCAGTGAAGCAGTAACGGTGGTGTTGTCAGAGAAAGGCTGGGTGCGTTGCGCTAAAGGCCATGATGTCGACGGCAACGCGTTAAGTTACAAAGCCGGCGATGCCTTTAAAGCGCTTGCCAGTGGCCGCTCGAATCAGCAGGCGGTGTTTATTGACTCCTCCGGACGTAGCTTTGCCACTGAAGCCCACGAGTTGCCCTCTGCCAGGGGCCAGGGCGAGCCGTTAAGCGGTCGTTTTGCCGTTGTGGCTGGCGAAAGTTTTGACCATGTATTGCTGGGTGATGAGAAGCAAGCGTTGTTGCTGGCCAGTGATGCCGGTTATGGTTTTGTTGCCGAGTATGCTGACTTGCTCAGCCGTAACAAAGCCGGCAAGGCGGTGTTAAGTTTACCGTTGGGGGCAAAAGTGCTGCCGCCATTGGTGGTGAAGCATGCCGAGACAGATTTAGTACTGTGTATTTCCAACGAAGGTAGAATGTTGGTGTTTCCTGTAGCCGACTTACCCAAGCTGAGCAAAGGTAAAGGCAATAAGCTAATGTCGATACCGTCAGGGCGTGCTGCCAGCCGCGAAGAATATGTGTGCCAGTTAGCCATAGTTCCGGCATCGGGTAGCGTTACCCTGGTTGCGGGTAAACGTAAGCTTGGGCTTAAAGCAGACGATTTAGCCCATTACCATGGTGAGCGGGGCCGGCGTGGTAATAAGTTACCGCGTGGGTTGCAACGTATTGATGAAGTGCTGGTAAATAACAGTGCTGAACCGGCCAGTGATCAAACCAGCAGCAGCGAGTAAAGCCGCTATACTAAGCGCCTTTTTTAAGGTGCTTGTAACTATGCCGTTGGCTAAGCCTGCGGCGAGGTGGAGATAACTGTGATTGCGGTTGTTAGGATTATTTTATTAGTACTGTTTTTTCTGCTCAGTACTGTCGCCGGGCTATTGATCTGCCTGGTGCGGCCATTCCATGCCAATAACGTGCGTATTTTTTCGCATTGGTATGGCTGGGCAGCATGGATCTTTGGTATCAAAGTTGAAGTGCGCAAATATCAGGGTGCTGATATCGGTCAGCCTTGTGTTTACATTGCGAATCATCAGAACAACCTGGATTTATTTACTATTAGCAATGCCGTAGAGTCGCGCACCGTAACCATAGGCAAAAAAAGCCTGCGTTATGTGCCTTTTTTTGGTCAGTTATATTGGCTTAGCGGCAATATCCTGATTGACCGCAATAATAAATCCAAGGCGCTCACCACCATGTTGGCGGCCGCTGAGCGCATCCGCCGCGACAATTTGTCGGTGTGGATGTTTCCGGAGGGTACCCGCAGCTATGGCCGTGGCCTGTTGCCGTTTAAAATGGGCGCTTTTCATATTGCAATGGAAGCCGCTGTACCGCTGGTGCCAGTGTGTATGAGCTCTACCCACGGCCAGTTTAAGCTTAATCGCTGGAACAACGGTAAAGTGATTGTACAGTTGTTGGCGCCAGTGCCGTTGCCGGACAAAGAGCAGATGAACATCCGCCAGTTTGCCGAGAATATGCACCAGCAGATGAAAGCACAGATAGCTTTGCTTGATAGCGAACTTGGCAACGACTACACTGCCAGCATTAACGCAGCTAAAGAGTAATTTTATGGAAAACTGGCAGGAATTTACCGAAGACACCATCGCCGCTTTATTAGAAGATGGTAGCGATCCGGATGCGCAATACACTATCGAACACCACTTTTATGACAAAGACTTTGCCAAGCTAGAAAAGCTGGCGGTTGAGCTGTTTAAACTGGGTTACGAAGTTACCGACGCCGAAGAAGTCGAGTTTGAAGATGGCAGCAATGCCTGGGTGTTTGATGCTATTCGCGAACAGTCATTATTAACCGACAGCATTGTAGCTGACGCTATTAAGCTAGAGGCTTTGGCAAAGAAACATCAGGTAGAATACGACGGTTGGGGCACCTACTTTGAAGGTGACGAAGACGAGTATGAACTGGAAGACGACGAAGAATAGGTAACACCTTACCAAGTTCAAAAGCCGCTGATAAAGCGGCTTTCTTGTGTCAGCTTTTTTATCAATTTTGCTTATAATTTGAGCAGCTAATTTATATGGTGCTGATATATGGCGCTTTTATTTAGTGGCTTGCTGTATGCATACCTTGCAAAAGTCTAGGTTACCTACTTTTACAAGGAAATTCTTATGAGACAGTGTCGTTTATTTATTGCAGTACTATTTGCGCTAATACTCACTACGCCCGCTCTGGCGGCGTTAATCCCTGTTGATCTGTCTATTTCGGCATCGACCAGTTTTGCTGACGAATCTGTTTCTGGCGGGCTTGATGTTAGTCATAACGCCACTATGTCGATAGTCCAGGGCGGTATTACAACTCAGTCTACGGTAAATGATACCGCTGTTACCGGGTTTAACCCGCTGGCCGGCTTGTTGTCCGATATTAATGATGGTATCAGCATTGGCTCACTGGTCAGTGGTCGCGGCTTGGGTGCTGCACCAGGGTACTACTTTGATTTTGATTTTTTACTGCAAAACAATTCGCTAACCACCGTCTACTTTCTGTCATTTGTGTTGCAGTTTGACAACCTGACTTCAGCGTCCGGTGATGACACTTTTGCCGACTCGAAAATTTTGCTATTCGATGCCGATGACACTGAATTCTTTTTCTCCGATCTGACCACCGATACTTTATTCGGCGATGAAAAAAATGGCGCTCCGACGAATACTTTCGGCGTTACACAAATCGACGCTGGCAGTTTTGCTTTTGACATCGTGCTTGGCGCCGGTGCAATGAATAGTTTTCGCGGCGAGTTGCAGTTGATCGGCGAGGAATTTAACGGACAGGGCAGTTTTGGTATGGACAGCTTTGCCAGCTTATCTTTAGCTGCGGCCCGGCCGTTGGATACTCCCCCTCCGCAAATCCCTCTACCTGCCAGCGGCTGGCTGTTTGCCTTAGGTTTATTTTTGGTCACGCAACGTCAATTAAGGAAACTACCATGAAAGTTAAATATCTCGCTTTAACAGTAAGCCTGGCAGTGAGTGCGTCAGTAGTATCTGGCAAGGTTAACGCTTGTAGTATTGATCCCATGTTAGGCTCAATGTGTGTGTTTGCCGGTAATTTCGCCCCGCGTGGTTTTGCCTTAGCGCAAGGGCAATTGTTGTCAATAAGTCAGAACACGGCGCTATTCTCAATACTAGGCACCACCTATGGTGGTGATGGCCGCACAACCTTTGCCTTGCCCGATACCCGTGGCCGGGCGCTGATAGGCGCAGGTCATGGGTCGGGTTTAAGTTTTATCACACTGGGGCAAATGAGCGGGCAGGAGACGACCACTTTAACGCTAAATCAAATGCCACAGCATAATCACAGCGCCAGTACCAATGTGCAGTTATTAAATATGGACAGCTCGGCCAGCACTGCAGTGCTAAAAGGGTTGGCGGCAATGTCAAATTCAAATACACCGACCGGCAGAGTGCTGGCCAATAGCCCGGGCCGCGATAACATCTACAGTGACGGCGCACCCAATGTAGAGCTTAACCCAGAGTCGATAGAGCTTAACATTAACCTGGATATGCTATTTGATAGCAGCACCACAGTGGGCTTGGCAGGTGGTAATCAGTCGTTTAGCGTGCGCGACCCTTATCTGGCCATAAACTGGGTTATCGCGCTGGAAGGCATATATCCATCACGCAATTAATGCAGATGCTAATAAAAACCTGTTTGCCGCTGCTATTGGCGGTGGTTGTTAGCCAAGCAGCCGCAACTGAAAAAGAGTGGTCGGCGCCATTGCAGGCGGCTGAAACCTTGCTGCAGGCGGCAGACTATGCCGCTGCGCGCCCGGCCTATGAAGCGCAAGCGCAGCAGGGCAATGGTCTGGCTCAATTTACACTGGGTTTGTTTTATCAGCTGGGGTGGGGCGTAAGTGTATCGCCCGGCCAAAGTTGCCACTGGTTTAAGTTGGCGGCTGAAAATCAGATCCCGGCCGCCCAGGAGCAATTAGGTTATTGTTATCTGAATGACCACTTTGCTAGCGCTGAACAAAGCTTGGCGCTAGGTTGGTTTGAGCAGGCTTATCAGGCCGGCATTATCTCAGCCGGCTGCGCTATGGGTAAGCTGTTGGTTGAGGGGAGCTATGTTGCGGCAAATCCGCCTAAAGGCATGCAGTTGTGTCAGCAGGCGGCCATCAGTGGCGCTACTGCTGCGCAGTTGCAACTGGCGAAATGGCTGTTAAACGGTGTTGTATTGCCACAAAACGCCAGCCAGGCAATGTATTGGTTTGACCTTGCTGCCAATAATAACAGTGCTGAGGCGGCCTATTATTTGGCTCAGTTCTATGACACTGGCACCGTGGTAGACCAAGACGCTACTCGTGCGCTGGCTTGGTATGATACCGCGGCTAAAGCGGGCTTTACCGAAGCCTACTTGTCTGCTGCGGCGTTATACTTTGCGCAATATCAGGCCGAAGTACAGCAAGGCCCTGTTGATGCTGCATCAACATCTGCTTCAGCGTTGCTGGCGCAAGCGTTTAGTTGGGCCTATGCCGCTTCGACAGCATTATCCCCTCAACACAGCAACTATAGCGATGCGATGGCGTTGCTAAAGCAAATTAGCCTGTTAACACCCGCTAGCTGGCAAGAAACCCTAAGAATAAAGACGCTGCAGCATCTTAATAGTCTTAACCCCTCAGTCTGATTACGTTAAAGCCGGGGTATTTTTTGCCATTTTATGTCAATATTAATTGGCCATTAGCTTTGGGTTACCGTCTGGCCATCCTGCAGTCGCTCAGCGCCGCGGGTAACCACCTTTTCTCCGGCGCTTAGGCCCTCATCTACCGTGACCCAGTCACCATTACCGTCGCTGACTTTCACCACTTTGCGATGGGCGATATTGTGCTCATCTACGGTAACCACATAGGTACCATCGCTGCGCAGCAGCAAGGCGTCGCGGTGCACGGTAACGGCCGCCTTGCCGTTACGGGTGGCGACTTTAACATCAACCATTTCACCGGCCAGCCACTCTGTTGCCATGTTATCGAGCTTTAGCCGTAACTCGGCGCGCTGGCTTAGTGCATCAGCCGCGGGGATCAGTGCTAAAACGGTTAGCGCTTGTTGTTGCGTGGCGCTACTAACCATAAGGCTGTCACCAGGGCGCACATAACGCAGATATTGCAGCGGTATATAAGCACGCACTTCTAGCTGATAAATGTCTTGCAGCTGCAGTAGCGGCGTATTGCGCGCTACATCAGTACCGGCCTGGCGCAACCGTTGAGCGACCACTCCGGCAAAAGGGGCGACTACTTTAGTGCGGCGCAGCTGGTCGTCTAGCTGGGCAATACGGGCGCTTATAATGTCAGCATCGGCCTGCGCCAGCTGATGATCAGACTGTGCTTTGTCCAATTGCAGCAAGGCAATGCTTTGGCTTTGTCGCAGGTCGGTTAAACGCTGGTATTCACGTTTATAGTAATCAGCCTGAAGTTGGGCGCGTTGTAGCTGAGCCGACAGCTCTGCGCGTTGCAGTTGCAGTGGCAGCGGGTCTAACTGTACCAGTACATCACCGGCGCGGGCCAGGGTGCCCGCTTCGGCAACCCATTGCAGCCGGCCGTCAACGCCAGAAGTTAATTCAATATTATTGCGGCTGTGCACAGTGCCAGGAATGTCGATTGTCGGTACATCGTAGCTTAGCTGGCTTTGGCCCAGTTGTACGCTGCTGGCGGGGGCTTGCTGCGCCTGCAGCTGTGAGCTTAATAACAGCAGGAGCAGGGCGGGTAAAAATTTATGCATGATGATGTCCTTTGGTTAAAAGCGTATCAGCGTTTGTGCGCACGGTAGCCGGGCGCTGCAATTGCAGCACAGCAGGCAGTAAAATCAGGGTAAACAAGGCACTAATCGCCATGCCACCCACAATTACAGTGGCTAAGCCGCGATAAATTTCGGCGCCAACACCGGGAATTAACATCAGTGGCAGCATGCCGAATAAGCTGGTTAGTGTGCTCATATACACGGGCCGGGCACGCAACAGAATTGCTTGTTGCACCGCTTCAATTCGGCTTAGACCTTCGCGCTCTGCACTGCGGGTTTGATCGACCAGTAAAATGGCATTGTTAACCACCAAACCAAGCAAGATAATAAAGCCAATCATGGTGAGCAAATCAAGCGATTGCACGCTAAACAGGTTTACCGCCGCCAGTGCCAGCACGCCGCCTGCGATGGCCAGTGGCATTACCAGCAGCACTAGCAGCGCATCACGCAATGAGCGAAACAGTGCCGTCATCAACAGCAATAAAATCAGCAGTGCCAAGCCAAAGTTCAGCAACATTTCGTCGATAGCGGAATTCATCTGGCTGGCATTACCGCTAAGTAGCATGCTGGCGCCCGGCGGCAATGCTTGTTGCATGGCGGGCATAACCTGCTGGGTTATGATTTGCATGGTTTCGTCAAGCGACATCTGTTGCGGCGGATGGATGATTAAACTTACCGTGCGTTTGCCGCCGATGCGTCGCAATTGCGATGGTCCAACGGTGTGCTGAATATGCACCAATGAGTCCAGTGCTTGCACACCGGCCTGTGGTGTAAGCAAGGGCATAGCCGCCAGTTGCTGTGGGCTTTGCCATGGCTGGGCGCGCAAAATAACATTCATCCGGTCGTTACCATCAAAATACTCGGAAATAAACAAACCACTGGTAAAAGCGCGGACATAATTGGCCACATCGGCCCGATTTAGCCCGGCCTGACTGATAGCGCGATCATCTGGCAAAAGTTGCAGCTCTGGTTCGGCCATTTCCAACGCCGGTACCGGCTGAGCACTGCCACCGTTAAGGTGCTGCTGTACAGCACTGATACCAATCGCTGCTACTTGTTGTAAAGCCGCTAAATCGGCACCTTGTAGATTAAGCTCGACACTGCGGCCATCGCCGCCGCCGGCGACATTGATCATCGAGCCGCGGAACAAAAACACCTGGGTATCAGGTATGCCGGCGAATACTTCATCGCGCACCACGGTCATTAACTGCTCAACGGCAGTAGGGTCGGCGGCATAGACAAAACCACCGCTGGCATTGGGGCCAAAGGTGTAAAAATTATAGCTTTTAATGGCGGGCGTTTTACCACCGCTGTAATAGGGTTCTAAACGCTCTACGACCCGATTAGCTAACTCTTGCTCGAGAAAGTCGATATTGCCACCAGGTGGCAGGCTAAAAGAATAAAAGAAACCATCAATAGGTGCACGCGGCATAAAATCGGTGCGCGGCAGTAAAGCGACCGTTAGCACAGCGGACGCTGCCAGTAGGCCGGCAATCCAGCTTAGGCGCTTGGTATTGCTATTAGTTAAGCGCATCAACAGTGCCGCTAGCCGCAGCCAATAGGCTGCAAAAGGGTCCTGTAGTTGTGCCTGACCTAGCCAGTAGCGGCTGGCGAGTGGCACGACGGTAACGGCGGCAATAAAGCTGCTGCATACTGCGACCGATAAGGTGAGGGCTAAATCGGAAAATAGCTGGCCCTCTATACCGGCCATAAACAAAATGGGTAAGAAAATAGCCACTGTGGTAGCGGTAGAGGCTAGCAAAGCACCACTCACCTGCGCCGCACCGCGCAAAGCGGCTTTTTTATCATCCAGCCCCTGGCTTTTTAGCCGCAGGATATTTTCCTGCACAATAATAGCGGCATCCATAACCAAACCCACGGCAAAGGCTAGCCCAGCCAGTGATATTACATTCAGGCTGCGGTCCATTAGCTGCAATGCCAGCAAAGCAATAGCTAATGACAGTGGAATGCTTAGCGCAATAATAGCCGTAGCGCGCCAGCCGCGCATAAACAGCCACAACAGGCCAAGTGCCAGCAGTACACCTAAACCCAGATTGCTTTTAACCAAGGTCAGGGCATTACGAATATGTACTGAGGCGTCGAAACTTAAGTCCATCATCAGGCCGGCTTCGAGCAACTCAGCCTGATTTAACTCGCTGATCGCCTGATTGATGTCATCAAGCAGGGCAACGGTATTGGCATCGTTATTACGGGCTATGGTGATGTAATAGGCATGGGCGCCGTTGCGCAAGGTAAAGCCGCTACGATCACTGAAGCTGACCTCGGCGCTGGCGACATCGCCCAAATACACCGGGCGCTCGCCGCTGTAACCGACAATCATTTGTAGCAGACTTTCTGGGCTGAACTGGCCGGCAAAGCGCACGGTATATTGGCGGCGACCCACATCAGCAAAACCAGCGGATGCATCGGTCGCACCACGTAATTGAGACGCCAGGTTATTTATGCTTAGCCCCAGTGCGGCAGCGCGTTGTGCATCAAAGGTAATACGCAGCTCTCGCGGTCGCTGGCTGTTTAAATTAACCTGGCCCACACCCTGAATACGGCTTAACCGTGGATAGACGACATCTTCTATAAGCTGTTGAAACTGAGCGACATCTTTAACCTGGTTGCCCGGCAGCGGCCGGATTAAAATTGACGCGGCATTGGGCGTATTCTGCCCGCCGCCAGCCACCACTGTCGGTTCTATAGCATCCAGTGGCAAAGGTGGAGCCTGGTTCAGGTTGTTAATTACATCCAACATGGCCTGCTGCATATCGGCGCCAACGTCAAACGTCAGGGTTATGGAGCCAAAACCGCGCTGAATATTAGTTTCTACCTTCACTACACCGCGGGTATTTTTAATGGCGTTTTCGATGGGTTCAATGATTACCGCTTCAACTTCTTGTGGTGCAGCAGAGCGCCAGCCGGTAAACACTGAAATTTGCGGTTGTTCAATATCGGGTGTGATCTGAATTGGCAGCTTTGAAAGGCTGATAATGCCAAACAGCA
Source organism: Rheinheimera maricola (assembly GCF_016918075.2). Taxonomy (GTDB): domain Bacteria; phylum Pseudomonadota; class Gammaproteobacteria; order Enterobacterales; family Alteromonadaceae; genus Alishewanella; species Alishewanella maricola_A. The sequence goes on from NZ_JAERPS020000004.1 coordinate 207,406, forward strand.
GAATAAGTAACGCGAAGACGATAATACTGGCTGGGTTATTCAACGCAGTGCGGGTGAGGTTCATAGCAGCATCTCAGACTGTTAACTAGGCTGAAATTTATCTGCTGCTGAAAAAAAAGCGATGTTGATGGGGCAGGCGGAGGCTAATTTGCGCCAGGCGGGAGCGGGCTAGTAATGTCTTACAATAGCCACAAAACGGTTTAGTGTTTAACGCTATATTTATGATAGGTAATCTAAATGTTTCGGTTTGATTTTATTTTTTTAAGGGTTCGGAATTGTTATACAAAACTTAGGAGATTGGAGGCTACACCTACAAGCCATACTGTGCGGCAACATCTCCATAGCTGCCGTTTTGTTTAAATTGCAGTATGCATTTGTCAAACTCGCTGATAAAGCTGGTTGGATCGTTAATACTGCGGCTGCTTTTAGACACGGCGATAAAATAAGGTTTATTCGCTAGTTCATAATCCAACACACTGATTTTATCGCTTAAACCGAGGTTTTTTATACGCCATAGCAGGGTTTCCCTCGAGTTAGCCGTAATGTCAATTCTGGGCGGGGTGCTTATCAACTGTTGCAAGTTGGTGTTAAGTTCAAAGCTCTCAATCACCTGCTGCTTGACGCGCATCGGTGCCAACACGGCATTTAGTTCCGGCGTATGCGCCAGGCCTGCCAAATGGCCAAATTTCAATGCGCTGATGTCGGCGGGTTGGCTAATATTAATGCCGCTGTCAGCTTTTACCGCAAAACCATAGGAACTGACAAAAAGCGGTTCGCTACCAAACACTACGGCATCTTCGCGCGCGGCTTGATAGGAATAGACCGTAATGTCCAACTCACCAGTCTGCATATAATAATGTGTGCGCTTAATTGGCAGGTTGTTGTAGCGAAAGCTATAACCGAGTTGCACTAAGCAATGGTTTAGCAGTGCCTTACCGAGGCCTGGCTGCGGCTGACGTTGTCCGGGAAAGAAAAAGGGTGGCCAGTCAATATCATTAAGTTGTAGCGGCTCTGCCTTTGCAAGAGCTGCAAGGCAGAACCATACAACAACCATAACAGACTTGGAGGTGCGGGACGATACTGCTGAAATGGACAATTTCACCTCCAACACGGATGCTAAACCTACTGTTTAAAGCTTAGTTACTATCATTATTTTCGTCAGATTTTTTAGTATCGAGTTTTTTCAGTAATCGGTCTTTCAGTTTATCTTTTGCCTGATCTTTTACATCAGCCAGTTTAGCGTCCAGCATAGTATCGATACTGGCACTGATATCGCTTACTTGGCTGTCTTGCTGGGTTAACAGTGCTGCCCAGTCTTGTTGGCCGGCCAGGCCGCTTTGCAGCTGGCTGTTCAGTTTGCTTTGTAGCTCAGCTTGGTAGGCAGCGACCTTTTGTTTTGCCTCGCCCAGCAAGGCGTCGCCCAACAGTTTATCCAATGACGAGCGGATGCTGACGTCTGGAGCACTGACCAGGCCGGTGGCGGCAATACTGAAAGGGATCTGTTGTTGTTGATTAAGTAAGCCGGCCAGTTGTTGCAGGTATTTATTGGCACTGCTGTTAAAGTTGGCGGCCTTAAGTACCACATTGGCTTGTTGCGCTATCTGGTTGTCGGTTAGGCTGAGTTTGCCGCTGGAACTTAATAAGCCTGCAACTAAATCCATTGCGGTATCGCCGTGGCCTAGTGTCATTGGTTGCAGGTTAAGGCCATCGAGCTGCCAGTTAAGGTTTGTGACCATCTGCTCTAAAATGGCAAAATCGCCGTTTAAACTAAACGCCGCCAGTTGCGGTAACTGTTTAACATCGAGCGAAAACTGTGTGGCGCGATTAATAAGCTGATGTTGAGCGGTAATATCTTTTAGCGCGATAGTCGCTTCGCCGCCGCCTAGCTGCCAGTTGATCCGCGCTGTTTTTATCCAAAAATCCGGGTACGGCTGGGTTGGCAGTGGTAGTATTCGGTTGGGTAACACTACCTCTGGCTCAGCTGGGCTGTTAGTGCCACCTTGCGGCAGGCTATCTGGCAAATAGGGTTTAGCAAGCAGATACAGGCTTTGCAATTGGCTGATGCGCTCACCCCAAAGTTCACCGAGTAAAATCTGACTAATGCCGGCCAGGCCGCCATCACTCAGATTAGCCAGCTGCTGGACTTTGGCATAATCGGCTTTACTGGCCGCTTTTAACTCAGCAACGGCCTGGCTCAGCGCAGTTTTACTTTGGCTAAGTTGCTGCGTGATCTGCTCCAGGCTGGCTTTCTCGGCAGTGAGTTTGTCTTTAAGCTGCTGCAGTTGCTGGGCTTTGGCGGCTAAATCGGTGGCATTAGTAATTTTGCTGTCTGTAAGGGCTTTAATTTCGCTTTGATATTGCGCCAGAGCATCTTTGCCGGGTAACTGCTGCTGAAGTTGTTTCAGTTGTTGTTGTTCATTTAACGCCAGTTGCTTTAGTGCTTCGGCTTTAGCCGGCGTTTGCAGGTTGGCGCGGGCGATAAGTTCGTCGGCATCGGGCAAATCTACTTGCAGTAGCTGCGCCAGATCGACTTTCTCGCCGTTTGCAGCCGGTTGCCGGTATACGTCGCCCTGGCTGGCACGTTCGGCTCCATAGTGTAAATCATCTACCGTCAGCTCGTTAATGACATAGTAACCCAGCAATGCGGGCCACACTTCCAGTGCGGCGCTGGCATGGCCAAAACTCACGCTGTTGTGGCTTGGCTTGGCGGCATCGGTAATTTGTAAATTGTTAATGCGCACCGCCAGCGGAGCCAATTGCAGCGATACCTTATCGATATTTACCTCAGCACCAACCGCTTTTTCCAGGCTGTATACCATACCCACCCGGATGGCCGGGCCGGCCAGTAAATACACCAGTGCCAGCAAAGCGCCGACGAACACTATAAACACCAACCAACCGGATTTACGTATCATGCCGGGCTCCTTAATTCAATTTTTCGTATAGATCGAACAGCTTACTGGCTTTAAGCATCTGCATAATTTTCCACTGCTGGACACTGTTCATCACCCGCGTACGATATTGCATTACCAGGGTTTTACTCAGCCAGGCAATGGGCAGTAACAATATGGCGCCAAGTAAAAACGCACCTAATGTCAGGGTATGGTGTAAATGCAACAATTGCAGCGTTTCGGTATTGGCTAACAGCTGTAACAGGCTATCATTTTGTGCATACTGCCAGGTCAGCCGTTCTAATGGCGCGGCAAACAGTAGCATTAAGCCTTCGGTTAAGCCCCATACCACAATAAAAGTGGACAAGTTAATGGTAAGCAGGCAAACCACCAATACGATAAGCAAAGTGAGCAAGCCAAACGGCAAAATGCCGACAAACAAGCCCAGTGCTATGGCCCAGCCAATCTGCCACGGAGAGGCTTGTGAATTTAATACTTTCAGAATTTTAGCCACTAGGGTCAGCATAAACGCTCCGGTAACAGCCAGGATAAAGATGTTATATAAGGTAACAGTGTATCGGCGTTTTGTCAGGGACAAAACAGTGACAAAGTGTTGACCGAGCTACGGTTTCTGCCATTGCTGTGCTGCGCTAAAGGGTTTTGCGGGCAATAGCGCCTTTTATACGACCAACTACCCGCCTGTTGCCGGGGGACTGACGTAGTATCAGTTAAAGACAAAACCATAGGAGCTCCCCCCGATGCGAACCTTGCTAACCACCATTAGCTTATTGCTAAGTAGTAGCACCGCCATAGCACAGCAGTCACCTGCCTGGCTTGATGCCCAGACGGCAGTAGCTGCACTGCAACGTGGTGAACTTACCAGCGAGCAATTGGTAAATTATTACTTGGCACGCATTGCAGCTGATAACCAACAAGGTTACCAATTGGCAGCAATAGCCGACATTAATAAAGACGCCGTAGCGCAAGCTAAAGCGCTGGATCAGCAGCGAGCGGCAGGTAAGGTATTGTCGCCATTGCACGGTTTGCCGGTGGTGCTAAAAGCTAATATTGCTACTGCAGATGCTATGCCAACCACCGCCGGTGCTTTGGCGCTGAAGGGCCATGTTACTGCTCGCGATGCACAGCTGGTGCAACAACTGCGAGCGGCGGGCGCGGTGGTGCTGGGTAAAACTAATTTGTCGGAGTGGGCTAATTTTCGCGGTGAAGGTTCGGCCAGTGGCTGGTCGGCCTTAGGCGGCCAGGTAAAGAACCCACACCTTCTAACACATACACCTTGTGGCTCTAGTTCTGGTTCGGCAGCGGCGGTGGCCGCCGATTTTAGCTTACTGGCCGTCGGTACTGAAACTGATGGTTCGATAACATGCCCTGCTGCCATTAACGGTGTTGTCGGTATTAAACCCAGCCGGGGTGCCGTATCGGGCGAGGGTATTATTCCTATTGCCAGTGCCCAGGATATTGCCGGCCCTATGGCGCGCAAGGTGTTTGACGCCGCCCTGCTGCTGGATGCCATGCTAACACCAGAGGCTAAAAGCAAACTGAGTCAGCCCTTAGCACAAGCGGCTGTGGCCACTAGCAAAGCAAAAAAAGTACTGTTGGTACGTGCTTATGACAAACGCAACGCCGCGCTTTCACCGATGTTTAACCAGCTGGCGGTAATGCTTCAGGCTAGCGGTGTTGAAGTGGTGAATAACGATAGCTGGACGCTGCCCGGCGAGCTGTATCAGGCTGAGTTTCAGGTGCTGATTTATGAATTTAAACGTGATTTAGAGCAATGGCTAAAAGACTACCAGGTCAACGAAAACCTGGATACGCTGGCTGAAATTGTCGCCTTTAATCAGCAGCAGGGTGAGGCCGCGCTGGCGTTTTATGGCCAGCAGTATTTGCAGCAAGCGGCAGAAATTGACCTGCAAAAGGATCAGGCAGCCTATCAGCAAGCATTGCAGCAAAGCCGGTTGTTGGCCGAGCGGGCGCTGAACCAATACCTTAAACAACAGCAGTTTGACGCCATTATTTTACCCAGCTATGGCCCAGCCTGGCTAATAGACCATGTTAACGGCGACAGCTTTAATTTTGGTACTTCGACAGCCGCTGCTGTAGCAGGGTATCCGTCAGTCACTCTGCCGGCGACCTACAGCGGCGTGCTGCCACTTGGCATCAGTGTGGTAGGGCTGCCATGGTCTGAGGCAGAATTAGTGGCTTTGGCTGCTACACTGGAGCGTTTTTTGGGCGCTTATCGCCAGCCGCAGTTTTTAACTGCGGCGGAATAAAAAAAGGCGCATTAAGCGCCTTTTTTATTACTGGTGCAATTTATGCCAGCGCCAGGAAGCCAAAAAACGCCAACACTGCTGCCATAAAAGCATACGGGAATTGCGTTAACGCATGGCTCATCAGGTTACAGCCAGAACCTTGAGCCGCTAAAACGGTAGAGTCACTGTAGAAGCAAGCCTGGCTGCCAAAAGAGCTGGCCGATAACAGGGCGCCAATTACCAACGGAATGTCGGCTTCTACGGCAAATGCCAGCGGCATCACAATCGGAATAGACACGGCAAAAATACCCCAAGACGAGCCGGTAGCAAAGGCCAGAATGGCCATGGAGAAAAACACCAGTGCCGGCAGTAATTGCGCGCTCATATAGGGTGCAAGATTGTCGATAATAAACTGCGGCAGGCCGAGTTGATCACACACGTCTTTAAAGACAAAGGCAGCAATAACCGTACAAATGGCCGGCAACATGGTTTTAAAACCGTGGATCATCACATCCATCATTTCGGTGATGTTCATGAGTCGCTGGGCCAAATACAGTGGCAAAGTCAGTGCAAACGTCATCAGCAAGCCTTGCCAGACATCAATGTCAAACCAAATGGTAAAACCAACCAACATAATCATTGGTAGCAGGAAATTATGTAACTTGCCGGTTTTGCGGTTGCTTTGCTCAAACTCTTCATCGAATGATTGCACGGCAAAGTCATCCGCCGAGTGGGTGTCCTGGGCAGCGGTTGAAGAATGTGGTGCATCGGTGGCGGCAATGGTGGCCTGTTGGGCGGCCAGTTCAGCTTTTCTCATTGGTCCAAATACGGGCACTACACCTAAGATCACCAACAAAACCATGATCATCGCCAGCCAGGCGTACAACATATAAGGAATAGCCGAAATATAGGTTTGAATACCACTGGCATCGCCAGCGGGGGTTACATCGTTAGCCACCAACAAGCCACCGAAAAACACCGCCCAGGTAGATATAGGGATAAGCACGCAAATGGGCGCTGCAGTTGAGTCGACAATATAAGCCAGCATTTCACGCGATACTTTATATTTGTCGGTGATACGCTTCATCGTCTCGCCGACAGTCAGCGCGTTGAGATAATCATCAACAAAAATAACGATGCCCAAAAAGCAGGTCATTAACATGGAAGATTTACGGCCTGTCGCTACATGTTGCGCCGCGCGGCCAAAAGCAAAAGCACCGCCTGTATGCACCAGCAGGGCAATTAATGAACCAAAACCACCACAGACCAAAATAAGCCAGCCTATCGTCTCATCTTGCATGACACGAAGAGAGGTCTCGGCCATATTACTTAAAGCACCGGCCGGAGACACCAGCAACATGCCGGCAATGGCCCCCATCACCAATGCTAAAATAGGCCGCTTTAGCCAAATAGCAATGGCCAGCACAACCAGCGGTGGTAGCAAACTGATGGCACTTGGATTAACAACAACGGCGGCCGCGTCGACCGCCGCTGCAACAGGTTCGGCGAGACTCTCAACCAGGGTATCTGCTGACATCATTTATTATTCTCAACATTAAGTCCGACATGCCGGATAAAAATTAAGTGAACCGTTGCAGCAGATAACCTAATACAACGGAGTGGATGCATTAAAATTCAGCGGTGCTGCGCTAAAACGGTAAGCGCTAAATACCAGACTTTACTGCATAAATACGCAGTGTTAGCGGATATGCAGCCAGTTGCCGAAATACCGCGCAATCATAGCAAAAATTATTTTTTCTACAAATGGAATCTTTCTGTCACGCCCCAGCTGGTAGTGGTTTTTGGCAACGTAAGCAATGACAAACGCGCTTAAAACTAATTAATTAGTTGCATGTGGAATTTTGATGCGCTAATTTAAAACTAAATGTTTAGTAGGTTTTAATTATGGCCAGAGAAAAATCAACAGAATTAACCGGCGCAGAGCAAAAAATTATGCAGGTTTTATGGCAGCGCGGGCCTTGTGCTGTTAAAGCTATAGTCGCAGAGCTGAACAAACAGTCTGTTGTTGCTTATACCACCGTGCAAACGCTATGCCGTATTTTGCTTGATAAAGGCCATGTAAAGTGTGAAAAACAAGGTAAAGCTTTTGTTTATCAAGCGGTAACTGTGCAGCAAGAAGCACGTAGTCAGGCGTTAAGTACATTGTTACAGCGGTTTTTTGCCGGCTCTCCGGTTTTACTGGCACAACATTTACTACAACAGCAGGAATTACCCGAGGCTCTACAGCAAGATTTGCAAGCGCAAATTGATGCCAAGGCTGATGTCATTGCAGGCAACAAAGGTGGGCAGGAGTCCTGAGCATGTTTGAGTACAGTTGGCTGTTGTCTTATTTGTTACTTCATGTGGGATTGGCTGTCATGACCATTCCCTGGCTGTATTGGCTTAGCGCAAGCCAATGGCAAAGCTCACCACAGCTGATGTTGCGGCTGTGGACATCGCTCACGGTGATTCTGTTTATACTGCCGTTGCTAATATTAATGCTTAGCGCGGATGATAAAGCTGAGTCCAGTTTGTTTAGTACCGATCTGGCAAGGTTGCAGGTGAAATCCGAATACCAGACCGAACGGCAGAACGTTACACTCGCTGCTGTCGAACCTACTACAGAAATTATTCAGCGCTGGGCGTTGACGCCGCAATTGTTGTACTTACTAACACCACCACTATGGCTGTTGTGGCTGTTGCCAATGCTGTGTTTGCGGCAGTGCTATCGTTTTTGTCAAAGTTACTGGGTTAGCCGTCAATTATGGTGTCAGGCTGAAGACTGCTCCTTAGTAGGTTATACCGCACGCTTACCCGGCGTGTATCAGCATGGTGCTATTAGCAGCGCGATGTTGTTGGGGCTACGTCATCCGCGTATTTTACTGCCCTCCAGTTGGCTTAAAAGTTTGTCTGCAGAGCAATTACAACATGTGATTGCCCACGAGCATATGCACTGGCAGCGTGGTGATTTACTGGGGTTTTATCTGCAGCAACTGGTGGGGATCTTGTGTTGCTGGAGCCCGTTCTGGCGGCTGTTATGCCGGCAGTTGGATCGCTATCGGGAGTTAAGCTGTGATGCTGCGGTGGTAGCAAGTTTACTTCAGCCTCACCGTTATGCTCAAACCCTACTCGATTGCAGCAGAACAATGGCCAGACCCACGACTGCAACACTGGCGATGCCATGGCAGCAACAGCCGCTGTTAGCACAGCGTGTCAGTGCCGTATTGCAAGGTGCTGGCGGCAGGGCAACTGCGCGCAATATGATTACGGTTACTGCTTTATCGGCAGTGTTGCTGCTTGCTTTTGCTTTAACGCAGCAATGGCAAGTGACCCAGCTACCCAAGCAATACGGCCTGATTAAGTTAAGCGAGCTTAAGCAGCTGGATGAATTGCTTGGCAGTATCAAACAACATGATATTGCCACAGTGCGGCGGTTAATAGCACAAGGCTACCCAATAAACCAAGCCATGCCTGGACAGGGCACGCCGCTGATGGTGGCTGTAAGGCAAGAAAACGCCACAGTGGTAGCCGTGCTACTGCAAGCGGGGGCAGATGTTAATGCCAGTAGTCGAGGCGATGGTAATGCACTAATTATTGCCGTGCAGCGGCGCAACCTTAAACTGGTGCAACAGTTAGTCCAGGCCGGGGCTGATGTTAACGCTATAGTCCTGGCAGATGAAACGCCGCTAATTAACGCCAGTTATGTTGGTGATCTGCAAATGGTGCAATACCTGGTCAGTATGGGCGCTAATGTCAATCTGCAGGTTGAAGCTACGCTAATGGATGGTAGAGAGCTTAGATCCGCCCTTAGTCGCGCCGCTACTGAAGAAATGCGCACTTATTTGCGGCATCAGGGGGCACTCCAATGAAGAGCCGACGACAACCCTAATAATCTTAATAACCGTATTACGTTTAATAATTTATCAAACGGGCTACTCAAGCTTGCAGGCGGAGCTTTGCCTGATAAACATACATTTGGAGCATGACCAATGAAAAAAGTACTGTTAAGTTTGTTAGGCCTGGTGTCGGTTTTAGTACTAGGCATCATAGTGTATTGGTTTTCAGGCTGGTTGCCATTACCAACTAAAGTTCCGCAGCAGAGTGAGGTGTATCAACAAGATTTTCAGCAGGCTTCAGAGCAAGCAATGGCTGAACTTATGCTGGCACAGCAGCAACAGCAGCTACCTGCTTTAACGGCTGCGGTTGCCTGGCGCGGTAAGCTTATTTGGGTGGGCGCGGCAGGCTACGCTGACCTTGCTAGCCAAACTGCGGCTACGGTGCAAAGTCAGTTTCGTATTGGTAGCACGTCCAAAGCTGTTACTGCCACCAGTTTAGCCAGAGCAGTTGCTGCCGGTAGTGTCGATTTGGATAGTCCCATTAGTCGCTATATGCCAGATCTGCCTAATCCAGCCTGGAAAGATTTTACCTTACGCCAACTAATGTCACATACCGCTGGTATGCCGGGGTACGGCGAAAATACAGACCGGCTAGGGGCTATAAGGACACTGTTGAAACAGCGCAATTTCTCCGATGTAGAGCAGGCATTGACGCTATTTGACGAAAGTGCATTGTTATTTAGTCCGGGTACCGGCTTCCACTACAGCTCGTTTGATGTCAATTTGGCCAGTGCAGTGTTGCAAAATGCGGTAAAGCAGCCGTTTTTGCAATATCTTTCACAGTCGGTCAGCCAGCCGTTGCAACTGGGGTCGTTGTCGGCAGACTATCCAGAGCAGTTTTTTCCTAACAGAGCCAATTTTTACCTCACCCACGATGGTTACGCCAAAGCACACTGGCCAGTTAACTTAAGTCAGAAATGGGCTAGCGGCGGCTTAATTGCCAGCTCTGCTGACTTGGCTCGATTAGGCTCTGCCTGGTTTGATCCGGATTTTATTCCTACGGCAATACAGCAAGAATTCTGGACAGCGCAAAAGCTCAGCAACGGTGATGTTAACGAGCAATTTTATGCCTTAGGTTGGCGCCATTTTTCACAGGACTACCTGTTTTGTGACAAAACAACGCCTTTGAGTCAAACCGTTAGTTTTGTTCATCATGGAGGCGTGTCTGATAGCGCGCAAAGCTGGCTGGTGCTGTATCCCGAGCTACAGCTGGTGGTTGCGATGAACACTAATACGGTGAAAGAAAAATATTGTGATTTTGCTGGTCAGGCAGCACGTATTACCCGGCCTTTTTTGCAGCAGATAGCTCCTGACTGGTTAGTTCCAAAGCTTTAGTTCAGTTAATACGCTGCAGAAAAAAGGCGACCGTAAGGTCGCCTTAGTGTCGAACAGCCGCTGGGCTTACAGCGCAGCGATTTCGGCTTGCTGGGCCAGTAATTTCACTATAGCAGCTTCGGCCTCAGCCAGTTTTTCGCGCTCTTTGGCTAATACCGCTTCCGGTGCTTTGGCGACAAAACCTGCGTTAGCCAGTTTACCGGCTACCCGGGCAGCTTCTTGCTGCATTTTTTCCAGCTGTTTGGCAATTCGCGTCAATTCAGCCGCTTTGTCAATCAGGCCAGCCATTGGAATAAGTAAATCCATGCCGCCCAGTAGTTGTGCCGCGCAGGCAGGTGCGGTGTCATTGCCAGTGAGTACGGTAATACTATCCAGCTTGGCCAGATTCAGTAGCAGCGCGTTATTTTGCTCAAGGCGGCGGCTATCTTCAGCGGCCATATTGCGCAGTAGCAGCGGCAGTAGTTTGGATGGGGCTATGTCCATCTCGCCACGGATGTTGCGAATAGCGATAATAAAACTCTTTACCCACTCAATGTCGGCAGTGGCGCTATCGTTGATAAGCGTGGCGTTCACCTCGGGATAAGCTTGCAGCATAATGCTGTCGCCTGCACTTAGATCAGTGCGGATCATCGGCGCGACACGCTGCCAAATTTCCTCAGTGATAAACGGCATTATCGGGTGCATTAAGCGCAATAACGATTCCAATACCGTTAGCAGCGTGTGGCGTGTTCCGCGTTGCTGCGCGTCGTCGCCTTTAAACAATACCGGTTTGGTCAGTTCCAGGTACCAGTCGCAGAACTGGTTCCAGGTAAATTCATACAGCGTATTGGCGGCCATATCAAACCGATAGCTATCCAGATACTGGCGGAACTGTGCGACGGTTTGCTGGTATTGGCTTAAGATCCACTCGTCGGCCAGCGACAGCTTCATCTCGGCGCTACTTGCACCAGGCGTGGCTAAACCACAATCCTTGTCTGCGGTCATCATGGTGACATATCGGCTGGCATTCCACAGCTTGTTACAGAAGTTACGATAACCGTCTAAGCGTTTCATATCCCAGCTAATATCACGGCCGGTAGAAGCCAGTGCTGCCAGCGTAAAACGCAGCGCATCGGTACCGCAGGCATCAATGCCATCCGGGAATTGTTTTTTGGTTTGGTTGCCAATTTTCTCAGCCAGTTGTGGCTGCATCATATTGCTGGTACGTTTGGCCAGTAAATCATCCAGCGTAATACCGTCAATCATATCCAGTGGATCGATAACGTTACCTTTAGACTTCGACATCTTATCGCCGTTTTCGTCGCGGATAAGCCCGGTAACGTACACGGTCTTAAACGGCACTTGCGGTTTGCCATGTTCGTCTTTAACAAAGTGCATGGTCATCATAATCATCCGGGCGACCCAGAAGAAAATAATGTCAAAACCGGTCACTAACACGTCGGTCGGGTGGAAGGTTTTTAACTCTTCGGTATTATCTGGCCAACCTAAGGTAGAAAAGGTCCACAGCGCCGAGCTAAACCAGGTGTCTAATACATCGTTGTCCTGACGCAAGGCAAAATCTGCGGCCAAACCATGCTTGGTGCGTACTTCAGCTTCGTCGCGGCCAACATACACTTTACCGTCGTTGTCGTACCAGGCCGGAATGCGGTGCCCCCACCACAGCTGACGTGAAATACACCAATCCTGGATGTCACGCATCCAACTGAAATACATGTTTTCATATTGCTTGGGTACAAACTGTACGTCGCCGTTTTCTACCGCTTCAATAGCGGTTTTCGCCATCGGCGCCACGCGCACATACCACTGATCGGTTAATAACGGCTCAATCACCACGCCAGAACGGTCGCCGTAAGGCAGGGTGTTGGTTAATGCTTCCACTTTATCCAGCAAACCGGCGGCATCAAACGCCGCGACTATGGCTTTGCGGGCAGCATAGCGGTCCAGGCCGGCGAGCTCGGCCGGAATAGCCGCGCTTATGTTCGGGTTTTCTTCGCCATTAGTAAAGAAACACTCGCCTTCAGTGCGGATAGTGGCGTCTTTGGTCAGCACGTTAATCATCGTTAGCTGATGACGTTTGCCCACTTCATAGTCGTTAAAGTCGTGCGCCGGGGTAATTTTTACACAACCTGAGCCTTTTTCTTTATCGGCGTGCTCATCGGCAATGATCGGTATACGGCGATTAACCAACGGCAGCAATATTTCTTTGCCCAGTAACGATTGGTAACGCTCGTCATCCGGGTTCACTGCCACCGCAGTATCACCCAACATGGTTTCTGGCCGGGTGGTGGCCACGACTAAATAGTTTTTGCCATCGCTGGTTAACACACCATCTGCCAGCGGATAACGTAAGTGCCAGAATTGGCCTTGTTGCTCTTTGCTTTCGACTTCTAAATCAGAAATGGCGGTGTGCAATTTCGGATCCCAGTTTACCAGACGCTTGCCGCGGTAAATCAGGTCGTCCTGATACAAACGCACAAACACTTCCTGCACCGCATTAGACAAGCCGGCATCCATGGTAAAACGTTCTTTGTCCCAGTCTACCGAATTACCTAAGCGACGCATTTGTTCGGTGATGGTGCCGCCAGACTCGGCTTTCCATTGCCAGACTTTTTCAATAAAAGCGTCACGGCCCATGGCGTGGCGATCGGGCTTGCCTTCGGCAGCCAGTTTACGCTCAACCACCATTTGGGTGGCAATACCTGCATGGTCGGTGCCGACTTGCCACAAGGTGTTTTTGCCTTGCATACGTTGGTAGCGGGTTAGCGCATCCATAATGGTTTGCTGAAACGCATGGCCCATGTGCAGGCTGCCGGTGACATTTGGCGGCGGGATCATAATGCAATAAGCGCCGTTGCTGTTGTCGCCAGACGGTTTAAAGTAGCCTTTGCTTTCCCAGGCCTGATACATGGCCTGTTCGATTTGACTTGGGTTAAATTTCGTTTCCATTTTTATACCTGTTGCTCAGTGCGCGTTAACGGTTTGCGGGTTAACGCCCAGCTGACGATATTGCTTAAAACGCTCCCGTGCTTGCGCTTTTAATTGCTCGGCGGCGGGAACAAATTCGATGATTTGGCTAAAGCGGTTGGCGAAGGCCGGGATCTCAGCGGCTAGATTGATCAGCACTTGTCGGTTTTGCCGTGGTGCCTGCCAGCTTATTTCTACCGGCGCGCCATATTTAGGGCCTTCACCGCTTAAGTTATGTGGCACAAAGCGTTCTGCATCAAACTGCCACAGCAGTTCGTCAAAAGCCTCGGCCTGTTGTTGGTCGGCAGTATAAACGAAAACCCGCTGCTTAGCGCGATACAAGTCGGCGCAAAGCTGGCACGCTAAAGCAAAATGAGCTGGCGTGCTGCTCAGCTCATTTGCGGCCGTGTCATTCGGCGGCGTATCACTTAACAGATAAAAGCTAACCTGCATCAGTTATCCTGTTGTTGGCCAACCCGGTTAATTAAAAACTGGGTTAACAAGGATACCGGCCGGCCGGTGCTGCCTTTGTCTTTGCCGCCACTGCGCCAGGCGGTGCCGGCGATGTCCAGGTGCGCCCAGTTATATTTGCGGGTAAAGCGTGACAAAAAGCAGGCGGCGGTAATAGTGCCGGCGGCACGGCCACCTAAATTACTGAAATCGGCAAACGGGCTTTCCAGCTGATCCTGATAATCATCCCATAGCGGCAGGCGCCAGGCGCGGTCACCACTTTGCTCTGACGCGTTCAGAATTTCATGTGCCAGCGGGTTATGATTACTTAATAAGCCTGTTGCATGTTTACCTAGTGCAATAACACAGGCACCGGTCAGCGTAGCGACATCGATTACCAGCTCAGGGTCAAAGCGCTCAACATAGGTTAACGCATCACACAGTACTAAGCGGCCTTCGGCATCGGTGTTTAATACTTCCACCGTTTGGCCCGACATGGTGGTTAAAATATCACCCGGCCGATACGCGTTAGCATCTGGCATGTTTTCAGCAGCGGCCAGTACGGCAACAATATTAACCGGTAAGCCAAGTTGCACTACGGCATGCATGGTACCCAGCACGGAGGCGGCGCCACACATGTCGTATTTCATCTCGTCCATGCCATCGCCCGGCTTTAAGCTGATACCACCAGAGTCGAAGGTTAAACCTTTACCTACCAGCACCACCGGTGCGCTGTCGTTTCCGGCACCGTTATATTTAATAACCGCCATGCGCGGGCCATTAACCGAGCCACGGCCTACCGCCAGGTAAGAATTCATGCCGTGTGCGGCCAGCTCTTCCGGGCCTAGTACATCAACACTGATTTTGGCTGAGCTTTCTGCCAACAACATAGCTTGGTCAGCTAAATACTGTGGTGTGCAGATATTCGGTGGCATATTGCCGACGTCTTTACATTGTTTAATACCGGCGGCAATAGCTAAGCCTTGCTCTACAGCTTTTTCGCCGATAGTTAAGTCGCGCCGGGTCGGCACGTTAAACACAATTTTGCGCAGCGGACGGCGGGTTTCGTCTTTCTTGCTTTTTAAGCGATCAAATACGTACAGGCAGTCTTGCGTGGTTTCCACCGCATGACGCACTTTCCAATAGGTATCGCGGCCTTTTACGTGTAATTCAGACAAAAAGCACACCGCTTCCATGGAACCGGTTTCATTTAAGGTGCTGATGGTTTTGGCAATAATTTGTCGATACTGGCGCTCGTCCAGCTCACGCTCTTTGCCGCAGCCTACCAATAATACACGTTCGCTCAGTACGTTAGGAACGTGATGTAACAGCAGCATTTGGCCAGGTTTACCTTCCAAATCGCCACGGCGCAGCAGGTTACTGATATAGCCTTCGCTGATTTTATCCAGTTGTTCTGCCACGGCGGAAAGACGACGTGGTTCGTACACGCCTACCACAATGCACGCACTGCGTTGTTTTTCCGGACTTCCGCTTTTTACGCTGAACTCCATACTAACTCCTGATTCTAAGAGACTGTGCTACTATAACTGCGCACATTATTGGCTAAATTCTACCGCGAATTTATAAAAAAGCTCGGTTTTCTCTGCCGTTTGGCTGATAATAATTGCTATAAATGTCAAGTTTACTGAAAAATCGCCAGGGTTCCAGTAAAAAGGCAAGTTTTTAGGGGGCGTTTTGATTATTTTTCGTTACCTGTTAGCCGAGGTTTTTAAGTCTCAGCTGGCGGTATTTATCATTTTGATGACCATCATTATTAGCCAGCGCTTTGTTAAAATTCTGGCCGATGCCTCTGAAGGCGAACTGCCGGGACAGTTGGTGATCAGTATAGTGGCATTAAAACTGCCTCAGCTGGCGGTGATTATTCTGCCGTTAAGTGCTTTTGTTGGCATTTTAGTCGCTTATGGTCGCATTTACGCCGACAGTGAAATGACGGTACTGCATGCAACCGGCGTTAGCGAATGGTATGTCACGCGCTTAACGCTACTGCTATCGTTGGTTATGGCGATACTGGCAGCCGGTGTTACCTTGCATTTAAGCCCGTGGGCGACTGAACTGGAACAACAATTGCTGGAAAAGGCCGACGCCAATGCCGGTTTGTTGTCGGTGGTGCCGGGCCGGTTTCAGCATACATCAAATGAAAATGCAGTCATTTTTGTACAAGGTATTAGTCGTGAAAACGGCGATCTAACCCGGGTATTTGTGGCGCAAAACAATACTCAGCAAGGTCAGTTAGGCCACTCGGTCGTGTATGCTCAGTCGGGGCGAGTGTCTGAAGAGGCTAGTGGTGCGCAATTACTGCAGTTAGAACAAGGCCGGCGTTATGCTGGCGACGTTAGGTCACCGGCCTATGAGATCACCGAGTTTGGCCGCTATCAAATACAGATCCGTGAGCAAGAAGTCGAGCAACGCCGGCGTAAACTCGGCAGCATGCCAACGTCTGAGTTAAGAACATTGGAAACTAACGAGGCTATAGCGGAATGGCATTGGCGTATCGCTATTCCGCTGTCTATCCCCATCCTTACGTTAATTGCGGTTCCGCTAAGCCGGGTCAATCCGCGCCAGGGCAAATTTGGCCGCTTGCTGCCGGCATTGTTGCTATATCTTGGTTACTACTCATTATTAATTATTGCCCGCTCGGCACTGGAGGACGGCAAAATTCCGTTGCAGTTTGGCATGTGGTGGTTGCATGGCCTGGCTTTATTACTCGGCGGCGTGTTAATTATGCGTAGCAGACGTAGTGCACAACGCTTGCAGGCTTGGCTAGCGGGGCGTGGTTAATATGCTGAAAATTATCGATATTTACATTGGCCGCACCATTTTAAGCACATCGCTACTCACACTTAGTGTTTTGCTGGCGATATCAGCGCTGTTTAAGTTTATTGACCAAATGCGTTCAATCGGCCGTGGTTACTATGACATGGTGCATGCTGCTTTATTTACGCTGTACAGCGTGCCGGGTGACCTGGTGACGTTTTTTCCTATGGCGGCGCTAATTGGCGGCCTGATTGGTTTAGGTATGTTGGCCAGCAACAGTGAGCTAGTGGTGATGCAAGCGGCGGGTATGTCGCGTGTTAATATTATTAGCTCAGTGATGAAAACCTCATTGGTGATGGTACTGATAGTGATGGCTGTGGCTGAATGGGGCGCGCCGGTAAGTGATCGTGCAGCCCGCGAGCTGCGCACTAAGGCAATTTCAGATGGTAGCTTGTTTGCTGCACAGCAGGGGGTATGGGCCAAAGATGGCGATCAGTTTGTCAATATAGGCAAGGTGGACGACTTCGGTGGTTTGGCACAAGTTATTATCTACCGTTTTGATGCCGAGCTTAGGCTGGAATCTATTATTAGCGCCGACACTGCTATTTACCGTAACGACGCCTGGCTATTGCAACAAGTTACCGAGCAACGTTTCAGTGCTGAGCGTATTAGCAAACAACAACAGCCTGAGCTGCGCTGGCGTTCGTCGTTAACACCCGACAAATTAGGTGTGGTAACGATAAAACCAGAAATGCTGTCGTTGTCTGGTTTATATGAGTATGTTGATTACTTGCAGCAGAATGCACAGGAGTCGAGCCGATACGAGTTAGCCTACTGGCGCAAGGCGTTGCAGCCGCTGACTATTATCGCCATGTTGCTAATGGCACTGTCATTTATCTTTGGCCCGTTGCGCAGTGTTACTATGGCAGCGCGGGTGTTAATGGGCATTTTAACCGGCTTCGCCTTTTATATGAGCAACGAAGTATTTGGCCCGGTCGCATTGGTGTATCAGTTACCGCCTTTAGCGGGCGCAGCCTTGCCCAGTGTGTTGTTTATTGGCTTGTCGCTGTATTTTATGCGGAAAAAAGTCTGATAAGGCCGTGCAATATGGCGGCTTATCTGGCCGCTTTGTGCAAATTCAATAGTTTACTTTGTTCTTTGCTAAGTACTATTACCTGAGTACCAGTTAGCTGATCTTGCAATGCCAAGCCTTTACCCCAGCGCAGCCAAAGCCAGATGTTACCCAAACCAAACAATGCACTAAGGGCACGCAGCGCTGCTTGCTTCAGGCTGATAGCAGCACCATTTTGCTGTACCAGCAATAAGCGCCAAGCACGCATACCGAGGGTTTGGCCACCTGTGCACCAGAAATACAAATAAAACCAAGCAAACCATAGCAATGAATACAGCTGAAACCAGATCTTATGTTTGGTAATAAAGTCGGCATGGTCAGTGTAATTAGCCAGTGAAATTACGCCGATGCTGTTTAACAATGCTACCAGCACTAACGCCAGCCCCATCGCCGCCATCCACAGCGCTGCCAAAATTAACCAATCGTACATTATCGCCGCTAAACGGCGTACCAGGCCCGCTCGGGGTGCATCAGCAAACATAAACCATTCCGGCTAGTGAAAAACCGTGCAAGTGTAGCATGCAGGCCTATTTTTTCGAAGCCGCACTCTTTGTATCCTTTACTGTGGTATCGCGGGTGTGGTTGCCATTTTCTGCTGCAATTTTGCAATCAGACGCTGATAACGTTGTTGGCCAGGGCCTGCATCCGTTACCTGCGCCAAACGTAATACTGTCATTCCGCTGTAGTGACCGTTGGCAAATACAGCGGCAATATTATCCCAGCCATGGTGCTGTGTTACGCCGGCAGCGAGCGCGTTTTCACCTTTAATTGTTACCTGCTGCCTGTTTGCTTCGGCGCCAACCCAGGCGACCAGACTCTTAGCCATTGATTGGCTTTCGGTAGCAGGATTGTCGTCCATCTCCAGTGCAGTAAAGTGCAATATCACACCGCGTGGCTCTGCAGCGTAACGTGCTGCCAGCGATATTATGCCGCTATAGCCGAAGCCATTTTCACTGGCATAGGTACTATCACTGGCAATTAAACCGGCGGCCAGCTCGGCACTGCGCCGGCTGTTATCATTGGCGGCTATTTTCCAGTGAATTCCGGGGATCTTAAACCCCAATTCGATATTGGCCAGTTCGTTGTTAAAAGCTAGCATTGCGGTATCCAGCATCCGCTGACCATGGGCCAGCAAGGCATTGTGATACCAGCGGATAAAATCACGGCCATCGGCAGTATTAAACTGGGCGCCACTGTGGATAAAAATATCGCCATTAGCCGGTGGCATCAGCTGGCTAAAATCTGTGTGAGCACTTTGCCATGCCAGATTCAGCTGGGAAATCTGCTGATATTTCTGCTGCATAGCCTGGCGAAAATCGGCAACAGCCAGTGCTGAATAAGCCTGAAAGCCACCGCGGCTGGGATATGAAGTACGGTCGCCGTCGTGGCTGTTATAAGAGGGGTAACGCAGCTCACCGGCTGGCCCCATAGAAATATTAATTTCACTGATATCCGGCGCCAATGCAGCATAACGGGCAGCAAACGCCTGCATAAATTCGCTGTATTGCGCCAGCACCCATTGGTCTGCCCACAACGACACGGTTTCTGTTGAACGGTTGCCAAACTCGCTTTGATACTGCAAATCAGCGCTGCTAACGCCTTGAGCAGCATAGTGCTGCCAGATCCACACAGGCAGGGGTATATCGCAGTCATCACCCACATTACCACCGCATTGGTGCAGTGCCATAATGGGGATAATTTTTAAGCCAGCGCCGCGGATGTCAGCAAATATATTGTCATAGTACTGCCAGTTAAATTGCTGATCGCCGGCTTGCTCAACCAAACCCCACCATACATCAACAGATACACCCTCAACGCCAATCTGCCGTGCCATTGTCAGTTGTTGGCGAAATTCTGCGCGGTCTTCTACCTGCAACGGTGCCATTACGTTGGCGCTAAAGGTTTTTGCTGTTAGTGGGCATAGTAGTAGCGGATAAAGCAGTAGCATAAATAGTATCGAACGCATCAGCTTGTCTCGTTATTGTCGTTGCCGTATTAAACCGTGCTTTTGCAGCTAAGTTTTGCCCGGTTACGACATTTTGCGTTGGATACCCCAATATAAGCCGATACGTCACACAACCAGCATAACCTGGCGATTTTTTTACCTTCTGCTGCAATTTTGTGCAACTAAGCCGCTGTGGCATAAATTCGCTTGCGCCAGCCAATTTGCATCGTATAATGCAGGCGTTTACCTCAAAATATCCCTCAGTGCCTGGGTGGCGAAATCGGTAGACGCAGCGGATTCAAAATCCGCCGGGGGAAACTCCGTGTCGGTTCGAGTCCGACCCTAGGCACCAATAATCTCAGTAAGTTACCACTGTGTTCCAAACCAATTTATCCTAGATATCAAGTCTTCTTGCTAAGCACTTTGCCGCATTTGCTGTTCAATCGGGCCGTTGCCAATGGCGAAAAATAATTTGGTACCCAATGCTTTAAGTGCGCTAAAACAACACCTGAAAAATAGCAGGTAAATTTTACCAAACACCTGTCGATCTTTGCTTTCCCCATCCGACTAACTAACGTGAGTTAATTACTGCTATCTTTACTGCTGCATTAGCAAGCTGTGACAGGGTATTGCCAACTTTAGGAGCGACGCGATGAAATTTAACCCGGTAGTACATTTTGAAATTTACGTAGAAAACATGGAGCGCGCCAAAGCGTTTTATCAGGCGCTGTTTGATATCAAGCTGGAACATATACCATCACCCACGCCGGAGGTTGAGATGGACATGTGGTTCTTCCCGATGGATAAAGAAAACGGCATGAGTTATTACGGTGCCGGCGGTAGTCTGGTGAAGATGGCTGGCTTTACCCCGGGCGGCGGTGGCACGCTAGTGTATTTTGGCTGTGAGGATTGTGCAGTTCAGGCTGAGCGCGCAGTAGCCAATGGTGGCAGTATCCACCAGCCGAAAATGTCGATTGGTGCGCATGGTTTTTGCGCCGTAGTGCGCGACACTGAAGGCAATTTAATCGGCCTGCACTCGATGACATAAGTTAGTTATAGTGGCTACAACTTTTAACTCTCAATGATTAACATTGATCAAATTGGCTGAGCAGGTCCATGCGTTGATGTAACACTCTGGCGACATCGATTCCACCCTGACGGGGTTTGTAGAAAATAATATGCCTGCCCGAAGGAAAACTTTTTGCGCCGGAAAACACTTCATCACGCACTCGCCCTAAATCGGGATGCTGAGCCAGAGTCAGCAGCGAGTTATGCAGACTTTCTATATAGAGTCTGGCTTGCTGCTTACCCCAAACCTCTATTGTGGTTACCGATATTTCCTTAATATCGGTTTCAGCAAGCAGAGATAGCTTATAATCAGCCATCTATTCCCCGACTCACATCATCGAAAATATCCAGAGCGTTTTTGGCAGAGTGTGTCCCTGCTGACAATTGTTCAAAGCCCCGTGCAACCTCCTGTCGCAATATCTCCAGCTGTTGTTGCTTTGCTAAATCCTTTTCAAACAGCAACCGCAGGCCATCCCGAATTACTTCACTTGCTGAGGTGTATAAACCAGATGAGATCTTTTCATTGATGCGTTTTTCAAATTCATGACCCAAAGTAATGTTCATAGTCCACTCCTAAAGCTAACTGCACATTACAGTCATGTTATGCGCATAACATGCACTTTTCAAGGTGCAGCGAACAGCAAAACATTTTATTGGTAATTAATAAGCGTTCGATACGTATTAACTATGAATTTTTGTCATGAGTTAATGAAATAATATCATTTTTATTCATGCAGTCTTGCGCGTATAACTTATGCACTGCTTAACATCTAGACATCTAGATGTTTTTGTCGGCAAGTTAGCAAGAGGGATACCAAGGCATGAAGAACAACGATTTCAGTTTTACCATTAAGCGTATTCGGTTTGATGAGCATTATCAGCCGGCGGACAGTACCCGTATCACCACCAACTTTGCTAATTTGGCTAGAGGTGAGTGGCGCCAGCAGAACTTGCGCAACGCGTTAAACATGATTAACAATCGTTTTAATGCGTTGGCGCAATGGGATAACCCTAAAGGCGATCGCTACTCTGTTGAGCTGGACATTATTTCGGTGGCAGTGGATATTGCCGGCAAGGGTGATGTCTTTCCGTCGATTGAAGTATTAAAAACCCATATTGTCGATCACAAAACCAACGAGCGCATTGAAGGCATTGTCGGCAACAACTTTTCCTCTTATGTGCGGGATTATGATTTCAGCGTATTACTACGCGAGCATAATAAGCAGCAAGCTCAGTTCAGCGTCCCGGATAATTTTGGCGAGCTGCACGGCAAGCTGTTCAAAAATTTCGTTAGCTCAGATGCTTACAAACAGCACTTTAACAAGCCACCGGTGATCTGCCTGAGTGTGTCGGATAACAAGGTTTATCGGCGCACGGAAAACCAGCATCCGGTATTGGGGGTGGAGTACCTGGCAAACGAGTCGTCGTTAACCGAGCAGTATTTTAACAAGATGGGTTTGCAGGTGCGCTATTTTATGCCGGCAAACAGTGTTGCGCCGCTGGCCTTTCATTTTGTTGGTGACTTGCTTAACGATTACAGCAATCTTGAGCTGATTAGCACCATCAGCACCATGGAAACCTTTCAAAAAATTTACCGGCCAGAAATTTATAACGCCAATGCGGTCGCCGGCAAAAGCTATCAACCGAATTTGAAGAACCAGGATCATTCCATCACGCAAATTGTGTATGACCGTGAAGAGCGCCGCAAGCTAGCCATAGCGCAGGGCAGGTTTGCTGAAGAGCACTTTATTAAACCGCACCGGGCAACGCTGGAACAATGGTCGGCTAATTGCGATTAATTAATCAGTCGGATAACAAAATTTATGAACAAGCATTTACTACAAAAAACGCTATTACCTACTTCAACGGCTGGCAGTTTACCTAAACCGAGCTGGTTGGCAGAGCCTGAAACACTGTGGTCACCCTGGAAATTACAGGGTGAAGAACTTATTGCCGGTAAACAGGATGCGCTGCGGCTGGCATTGCAACAGCAGCAAAGTTCAGGCATTGATATTGTCAGCGATGGCGAGCAAAGCCGGCAACACTTTGTCACCACCTTTATTGAGCACTTAAGCGGGGTGGATTTTGATAACCGTAAGTCGGTGCGGATCCGTGATCGCTATTATGCCAGTGTGCCAACGGTAGTGGGCCCGGTGTCACGGTTAAAGCCGGTGTTTGTCGACGATGCTAAGTTTTTACGCGGGCAAACCACGCAGCCAATAAAGTGGGCCTTGCCTGGCCCGATGACGATGATCGACACCTTGTATGATAACCACTATAACAGCCGCGAAAAGCTGGCCTGGGAATTTGCCAAAATACTGAATCAGGAGGCAAAAGAGTTAGAGGCCGCCGGGGTGGATATTATTCAGTTTGATGAGCCGGCTTTTAACGTGTTTTTCGATGACGTAAACGAGTGGGGCATTACGTGTTTAGAGCGCGCCATCGAAGGGCTTAAATGCGAAACGGTAGTGCATATTTGCTATGGCTATGGCATTAAAGCCAATACCGATTGGAAAAAAACTTTGGGTGCTGAGTGGCGACAGTACGAGAAGATTTTCCCTCAGCTGCAAAAATCCAATATCGATATTATCTCGCTAGAGTGTCATAACTCGCGGGTACCGATGGAGTTACTGGAACTTTTACGTGGCAAAAAAGTGATGGTAGGTGCCATTGATGTAGCAAGCAACCGCATTGAAACCGCAGAAGAAGTAGCGGCTACACTGAGAAAAGCGCTGCAGTATGTCGATGCTGACAAGCTTTACCCCTGTACTAACTGCGGAATGGCGCCGTTATCGCGTGAGGTTGCCAGCGCCAAGCTAAACGCCCTGGCTGCAGGGGCTGAAATTGTACGTAAAGAGCTACTTTAGTTTTGTCGCATCCAGCTTGCTGGCCAGAGCCCCCCGGCGAGCCCACCATTATCCTCTGCGTATTGAAAAATCAATGTTCCTAACTTTACTATTTATTCTGACGCAATGGTCTATACTGACCTTCCCATGCAGAGGATTATCATCCAGGGCATTATCATCGAAAACTACTGCCAGGCGGCACGTTATCAAGCAAAAACTAGGGATAGGGGCGGTGTATGAATTACAAAATCAGACAAGCTATTGCTGATCTTATTGAACTTGCTGCCAGCACCAGCAGTAATAAGTGGCTTGCTCTGGTGGTGGATGATTCGCTCGAGCCATTGATACACTCGACTGCTGATGCAGCAGAAATCAGTTCGTATCTACAAGCTGCCGAGCAGCTTATTGACAGACAATCCAGAGAACTTATCAAGATTGAGCTACAAGAAACGGTAGCGGTATTGAACGGTGAAACTTCCCGTTCAACCTTTATGACCGCCAGGACGCTTAAAGCCGTGAATCTATTCAATGCCAAGGGGGAGCATCAGGGGTTACTGGTTGCGCTTAGTGTTACGCCAAAACAGTCCGACAATCTGAAAGAAGACGCACTGCCGCGCATTGCTCAACTTGCTGAACAGTTTATCTCTGCCGGTACCTTAGAAGATCAGAGCCAGCAAGCGCTGGAGCATAGTTTTAATATCAACCGCGCGATCCTCAATACGCTTTATGATGCGGTTGTTATGACAGATCTGCAGGGGCATATTCAGAGTGTGAATCCGGCATTGGAGAAAATGTTTGGCTATCCGGAAAATGAACTGATTGGCGAGTCGATTACCAAGCTAATGCCACCTGAAGTAGCACATCATCATCCTGACTACATGCTTGCCTACGCTGAGGGCAAAACAGCAGGAAAAATTATGGGTAATGTGCGCGCCGTAACGGGGCTTAGAGCCGATGGCAGCCGCTTTACTCTGCAGATTGCTGTAACCGAAGCCAGGGTCGGGGCTGAACGCCTTCTGGTCGCTGCCTTGCAGGACATTACTGAAAGTGAAGAAGCCAGATTAAATCTGAAGCGCTTTCGCAAAACACTCGATAGTACACTGGACTGCGTTTTTATGTTTGATGCAGATACCCTGCAGTTTTTCTATGTAAATCAGGGGGCTGTAGACCAGCTGGGCTATACCCCAACCGAGCTGCTTAAACTGCATCCGTATGACATAAAACCGCATTATCCGGAACCTGAATTCAGAAAGATGATAGCGCCACTGGTAAGCGGAGAGGTTCCCCGCCTGAATTTTCAAACGGTTCATCGCCACAAAAATGGCCACGAGTTGCCAGTGGATATCTTGTTGCAGTATGTCAAACTGGAAGGCGAGTCCGCCAGGTTCATCGCCATTGTCAGGGACATAACCGTGCAGCAGCAATATAAGGAGGCAATAGAACACCTGGCATATTTCGACCCGTTGACTAATCTACCAAACCGCAGCCTGATTGCGATAAGGCTGGAGAATTGTCTGCGCAACTGTGCCAAAACTGGCTTTTTTGGCGCCGTTATGCTGACCGACCTGGACGATTTTAAATCGATAAACGATACCCTGGGGCATCGCGATGGCGACCAGCTCTTGATTGAAATCTCTAGCCGTTTTGCCAATGTGCTGGGTGATCGCCATGCTATTTCAAGATTGGGCGGCGATGAATTTTTAGTGGTTATCAATACCCGCCACCAGGACTACAGTGCTGCACTCGATGAAGTTAGCTACATAGCGAAGCAGCTGTTGACTGCGGCGGCGCAGCCTACCGATACTCTAGGCCATGCACCGCCAATATCAACCAGCATCGGCTTGGTACTTTTTAACGATGATTCCACCTGCGCCAGCGAGTTGATGAGGATGGCCGACATTGCGATGTATGATGCCAAGAAAAAGGGGAAGAACCATTTCAGTCTGTTTGACGACATCATGCAAAAAGAGCTGGTAGAAGAGCATGAGCTCACGGCAGACCTTAACAGAGCCTTATTGGCGGAGAATGAAATCGTGCCGTGGTTTCAACCCAAAGTGGATAGGAACGGCAGATTTATCGGGTTTGAAGCACTAGCCCGATGGCAACATCCTGAACGCGGGCTGCTTAACCCAATAAGTTTTATCGAACTTGCTGAAAAGAAGAACCTGATGGTGCCACTTAGTGACCAGATACTATTGAAAACCTGCAGGTTAATGAATAGCTGGCGTGAGCAATTCTCCATAGACAACCTAACAGTCTCTGTTAACATCAGCCAAAGCCAGCTTGCGATGGGTAACTTCCCGGATAAAGTCGCTAAAACACTGGTTGAAACCGGGTTGCCGGCATCGGCATTGATACTTGAGGTTACGGAAAGCGTTATTGCAGAAAACATTGCTGCCAGTATTCAGCAAATGGGCCGACTTCGGGCTATGGGCGTGCGTTTTTCTTTAGATGATTTCGGCACGGGGTATTCCTCCTTATCTTACATACGACAGCTACCGATTGATGAACTGAAGATTGACAGAAGTTTTGTCAATACTCTACTGAGTGATTCGGAAACCCGCTCGATCGTAAAAATTATTTTGTTGTTAGCAGACGCACTGAAATTAGATGTTATAGCGGAAGGTATCGAACAGGAAGAGCAATGGCAGGCTTTGCACGAACTGGGTTGCTCAGGATTCCAGGGCTACTTTTTCAGTCGTCCCCAACCGCCTGAAATCATTTTTAAACAGCTGCAGGCAAGTTACGAGTAAGAAAAAATGCAGCATAAGTGAGGCAGTGGCATTGATTCCCAATCCCTCCTAGTTCTCAAGCAAGTGACAACGTTTTATTTGCTCTATCATCGCTTGTGCCAGTGGCGTATTGGCATGGTTTTTTGATGTGATTAACACCACCGGGATTTGGTAGCAGTATTGCTGCGGTAAGATGGCCTTAAACCGACCTTTGTCTACCCATTGGCTGGCGTAGTGCTCGGGCAGGTAGCCAATAAATTTACCGGATAAAATTAAATGCGCTATGCCCTCGTCGTGATAGGCGGTTGCGTTATTTTGGTAGTTTAAGTTGTCGTTGCGCCGCTCTTTGTCACGCAGGTAGTTGCTGGTGATCATTTCAGCGCGGGCTAGCAGTTTATTAATGTCTTGCTCGTGGCAGTCAAATAGCGGGTGGCCGGTGGCGCAATACAGATAGTTGGTTTCGTTATGTAGTGGCGTGTAGTCCAGGCCGCGAATATGGTGGCGGCTAACCCCTATACCCAGCAGAGAGCGGCCATTGGCTACTGCGGTTTCTACCTCGCGTGCTTCACAAACATAAATATCAAACTGAATACTGTCACTTTTTTGCTTTAATGCCGCTATGGCTTGTGCCACACCGCAGCGTGGGTCATTGACCAGCGTATCGATAATGGCGATGCTGACCCGGCCGGAGAGCTTGTTTTTGGAGCCGGCCACTGTGCTGGCAAAGGCTTCGCATTGCTGCAGCAATTCTAATGAGGCCTGATAGGTAATGCGGCCGGGCTCAGTCAGTTCAAAGCCGCTGCGGCCGCGCTTGCACAGTGTTAAGCCTAAACGGATTTCCAGATCAGATAAATGCGCACTAATCGTCGAGCGGCCAATATTTAACCGCGATTCAGCGGCCGATAAACCGCCGCATTCCACTATGGTGACGAAAATGCGCAGTAAACGCAGGTCGACATCATGCACTTGCATAGATAGGCACTCTTTAGTTCGATAAAGCCGGAATAAGTTACGGTTATTATGTATTTATAAAACAACCAGAGCAAGCTAGCATAAAGCCAATGTGGCCCAGAGGCCCGGAATAACTGCGTTGAGGAGAGCATAATGACGTTTCGCTATGGTATAGATCGAATGGATTTAGATATCGTTAACGGTATCGCCGATGGCAGCATTAAAGCAGAGCTATGTGCAGAAGCTATTGCCAGAATTAATCAGAGTCGCAACAACGTTGAAATTATGGCCGTGTCGAACAAAGCCATCTACGGCATTAATACCGGTTTTGGCCCGCTGTGCGATACGCAAATCTCCGCCGCTGAAACCGCGCTGTTGCAAAAAAACCTGCTTATTACCCACGCTGTTGGCGTAGGTGAGCCCATAGCCAAAGCCATTTCCAAATTAATGTTAATTACTAAGGTACATGCGTTAAGCCAGGGTTATTCCGGCGTGCGCCTCGAAGTGGTTGAACGGATGCTGAAATTTATCGAGCTGGATTTAATTCCGGTGGTGCCGGAGCAAGGCTCGGTAGGCGCGTCCGGCGATCTAGCGCCGCTGTCGCATTTATTTTTACCGCTTTTGGGGGAAGGTGAATTCTGGCACGGTAACGGCAGCATCAGCGCCGCAGAAGCGTTGGCGCAACATGGTCTGGAGTCCATTGAGTTGCAAGCAAAAGAAGGGCTCGGCCTGATTAACGGCACCCAGTTTATTTTGTCACATGCCATTACCGCACTAACCAAAATGCGTTACTTGCTGGACTTGGCCGATGTGGCCGGTGCCATGAGCATCGAAGGTATGCAGGGCAGTAGCTCGCCGTTTCGGCCAGAGCTGCACCAGCTTCGTGCCTTTGCCGGTAATATTGAAGTGGCCGCGCGTATGCGCCGCTTATTTAAAGACTCAGAAAATATGGCCTCCCACACCGGGTGCGCCCGGGTGCAGGACCCTTACTCGCTGCGTTGTATTCCGCAGGTGCACGGTGCCTCGCGTAACGCCTATAACCACTTAAAAGAACTGGCCGAAATTGAAATGAACTCGGTTACCGATAACCCTATCGTGATCAGCAGCGAAGAAGCGATATCTGGTGGTAGCTTCCATGGCCAGCCACTGGCGATGGTGCTGGATTACAACTCTATTGCCGCGGCTGAACTGGGTAACATCTCTGATCGGCGTTGCTATCTGATGCTGGAAGGCTTGCATGGTCTACCACGTTTGTTAACGAAATCAGGCGGTTTAAACTCGGGTTTAATGATCCCGCAGTACGTTACGGCGGCGCTGGTCACTGAAAATAAATCGCTGTGTTTCCCACCGTCAGCTGATAGCGTGCCGACGTCAATGGGGCAGGAAGACCATGTGTCGATGGGCAGTATCTCCGGCCGTAAACTAAACCAGATCTTAGGCAACCTGGAGAAAATTCTCGCTATTGAACTGATGTACGCGGCGCAGGCGATTGAGTTTCGCCGGCCAAACAAGTGTTCAGATCTGATTGAGCACAATTTTGCGCTGATTCGCAGCAAAGTGGCCAAGTTGGATGAAGATCGGCTGTTAAAACCGGATATCGACGCCATGATTAAGCTAGTCACCAGCCAGGCCTTTAGTGTTAGTTTTGCACTTAATTAACAGGGGAATTTGCATGACATTTCAGGACCAAATTAAGCAGGGTATACCTGCAAAACTGCCAGCCGCTCAGGATTATCCGTTGGATGCCAACCGTGCCCCCAAGCGCAAAGATATTCTGACTAAAGCAGAAAAACAGCTGGCGGTGCGCAATGCGCTGCGGTATTTCCCCAAAGCCTGGCACAGCGAGCTGGCGGCAGAGTTTGCCCAAGAGCTAAACGATTTTGGCCGTATTTACATGTACCGTTTTAAACCAGATTACTCCATAAAAGCGCGGCCAATCAGTGAATACCCGGCCCACTGCCAGCAGGCCGCAGCCATTATGCTGATGATTGATAACAACCTCGACCCGGCTGTAGCCCAGCACCCGGAAGAGCTGATTACCTATGGTGGCAATGGTGGCGTATTCCAGAACTGGGCGCAGTACCGGCTAACCATGCAGTATTTAAGCGAGATGCACAGCGACCAGACCTTGCATATGTATTCCGGCCATCCAATGGGATTGTTTCCGTCATCTGTTGAGGCGCCACGGGTGATTGTCACCAATGGTATGATGATCCCGAACTACTCAAAGCCAGATGACTGGGAAAGGTTTAACGCCTTAGGCGTAACCCAGTACGGCCAGATGACGGCCGGCTCCTACATGTATATTGGCCCGCAAGGTATAGTGCACGGCACTACTATTACTGTGATGAATGCGTTTCGCAAAGTGCTGCAGCAAGGTGAGAGTAGCAAGGGCAAAATCTTTTTAACCGCCGGGCTAGGCGGCATGAGCGGCGCGCAGCCAAAGGCCGGTAATATTGCCGGTTGTATTACCGTGTGTGCCGAGGTTAACCCGAAAGCCGCCATTAAGCGCCACCAGCAAGGTTGGGTAGACGAGCTTATCGACTCCATGGATGCACTAATTGCCCGGGTTAAGCAAGCGCAGGCCAACACAGAGGTAGTGTCTATTGCCTACATTGGCAACGTAGTTGAAGTGTGGGAAAGCTTCTACCAGAGCGATATTTTTGTGCATTTAGGCTCAGATCAAACCTCATTACATAACCCCTGGTCGGGCGGTTATTATCCGGTGGGGGTAAGCTATGACGAAGCCAACCGCTTGATCCGCGATGAACCCGAGTTGTTTAAAACCAAAGTACAGGCAACGCTAAAGCGCCACGCCGAGGCGGTAAACCAACACACAGCTAAAGGCACTTACTTCTTCGATTACGGTAATGCCTTTTTACTGGAAGCTTCGCGCGCCGGTGGCGATGTGATGGCCGATAATGGCATTGATTTTAAATACCCATCTTACGTGCAGGACATTCTGGGGCCGATGTGTTTTGACTACGGCTTTGGCCCGTTCCGCTGGGTGTGTACTTCGGGCAACGCTGACGATTTAGATAAAACCGATGCCATAGCAGCTGCGGTGTTAAAGCAGATCATGCGCGAAGCGCCGGCAGAAATTCAGCAACAAATGCAGGACAACATTACCTGGATTGAAGAGGCTAAACAAAACAAACTGGTGGTGGGTTCGCAGGCGCGTATTTTATACGCCGACGCTGAAGGCCGGATGAAAATCGCCAGTGCCTTTAACGATGCTATTGCCCGCGGCGAGATTGGCCCTGTGGTGCTGGGGCGCGATCACCATGATGTTAGCGGCACCGATTCGCCATACCGCGAAACCTCCAACATTTATGATGGTAGCCGCTTTACCGCCGATATGGCTATTCATAACGTGATTGGTGACAGCTTCCGCGGTGCGACCTGGGTGTCTATTCACAACGGCGGCGGTGTCGGCTGGGGTGAAGTGATCAACGGCGGTTTTGGTTTGTTACTGGACGGCTCAGCCGATGCCGATCGGCGGTTAAAATCCATGCTGATGTTTGATGTGAATAATGGCATCGCCCGGCGCAGCTGGGCCCGTAACGCTGAGGCCGATTTTGCCATTAAGCGCGAAATGGCACGCACGCCCAAGCTTAAAGTCACGCTGGCTAACCGGGTTGATGAGGATATTTTAGCCAAGCTGCCGTTATAACAACGCTGCGGCGTGGATTATCGACTAAGCTGATTAAAATTTAATCAGGATACTTGATAATGAAACGTCGCGACTTTCTTACTCAAACCTCATTTTTATTCGGCAGCAGCTTGCTTCCCTTCCCTGCTATGGCGCAGGTTGGCTCGGCGCAAGCCGCCGCTGCGCCCGTGTTAACGGCGGGCGACTGGGCCGGCTTACGTAAACAGTTTTCCCTAAGTTATGACTATATCCATTTAGCCACTTTCTTGCTGGCATCGCATCCCAAACCCGTAGCAGAAGCCATAGAACGGCACCGTAAGGCGTTTGATGAAAACCCAGCTGATTACTGGCATGAGCATTTTATGACGATAGATCAGCAGATTGCTGCCGCGGCAGCGGAGTATATGGGCGGGCAGGGTGAACAAATAGCGCTGACAGATAGCACGACTATGGGTTTGGCGCTGATATACAGTGGCCTGACGTTGCGCCCGGGGGATGAAATTTTGCAAACGGTGCATGATCACTATGCCACCGACTTATCGCTGCAACTGCGTGCTGAGCGTACCGGTGCCATAGTGCGGCGGGTAGCCTTGTATGATAACCCGGCCCAGGTTTCGGTTGATGAAGTGCTAAGCAAACTGAAAGCGGCAATTAAGCCTGCTACCAAAGTGGTGGCCGTAACCTGGGTACATTCGTCCAATGGCGTTAAGCTGCCCATTCGTGCTATTGCCGATATGCTGGCGGAGCAAAATACACAACGTGCAGAGGCTGATCACATTTTGTTTTGTGTCGATGGCGTACACGGTTTTGGTATAGAAAACGTTGACGTGTCGACGCTAGGCTGTGATTTTTTTATCGCCGGTACGCATAAGTGGATCTTTGGCCCGCGTGGTACCGGCGTTATTTGGGGCAGTGATAAAGGCTGGGCGCAGTGTAAAGCCGTGATCCCAAGCTTCAGCCGCTCCTACGATGTTTGGTTAGGCGGCAGCACTCAGGATCAGGTGCCGATGGGTGAGCATATGACACCGGGCGGCTTTCACTCGTTTGAACACCGCTGGGCCTTGCCCGAAGCCTTTAAATTACATTTAAAACTGGGTAAGGCAGAGGTGCAGCAGCGTATTCATCAGCTTAACAGCCAAACAAAACAAGGGTTGGCTACGATGAAAAGCGTGAAGCTATATACACCGATGTCAACTGAGCTATCGTCGGGGTTAGTTTGCTTTGATTACAAACAAATGTCACCGGATGATGTGGTAAAAGCACTGCACGCCAAAGGCATTATTATGAGCAGTACACCCTATCGCAAATCCTACGCCCGCTTTGCGCCAAGCTTGATTAATAATGAACAGGAGATTGAACGCACGCTGGCGGCGTTAAGCATGTTGTAAAGGCTATTTGACCAGCACGGCAGCACGCCCAACGCAAGCCCATAGCCTTAGGTAGCTGCTGTCTGCTAACATCAGCAGGATATAGCCGCAAGTAGTATGGGGTAAAGTGATGGACTGGTTACGCAAGTGGTTTGAATATCCGGCCGACCCTTTGCTGCTGGCCGGCAGCTATGACCCAAGCCTGGTTTTGTTGTCATTTGTTATCGCGGTATTTTCATCAGCTATTGCCATACACATTACCGCTCAGGCTATTAGCGTAAAGAAAAAAAGCCTACGCTTGCTGATGCTCGGTACTGGCAGCATTGCGCTGGGCGGCGGCGTCTGGTCGATGCATTTTATCGGTATGCTGGCGTTTGCTTTATGTACCAGCGTAACCTATCAGCCGGGGTTAACACTGTTATCCATGTTACCCAGCATTGCGGCGTCCTGGGTGGCGTTGGATCTGATCAGCAAAAAACAGCTGGGCAATCTGCAACTGCTTACCGGTGGCGTACTGGTGGGCGCTGGTATTGGCACCATGCATTATCTGGGTATGGCTGCAATGCAGATGTCGGTAGCGCTGCGCTACGATTTAGCCATGTTTTTGTTATCCATTTTTGTGGCAGTGTTACTGGCGGTTGTTGCGCTGTGGGTGCGCTTTGGTTTACGCCACTTCAATTTGGCACCGCATTGGTTAACCTTGTTAAGCAGTGTCGTGATGGGCGCTGCCATTAGCGGTATGCACTACACCGGTATGGCAGCTGCGCGTTTTGTGCCACCTGCGGGTTTTACGGCTACCAGTGACAACACAGACATATCCTGGTTGCTGGCACTCGGGGTCGCCTTTACGACGTTGGTGATCACTGGTTTAGTGGTGGCGGTAAATTTACTGCTGAAATACCGCGAGTTAAACCAACAAGTTAATGCCAAAGAATCTCTCGCCAGAGAGAATGAAGAAAAATACCGCTCATTAATTGGCAACATACCCGGTGCCGCCTATCGTTGTTTGTACAACGACACCTGGGACATGCTGTTTATCAGTGATGCGATTGAAGGGCTGTCTGGCTATCCGGCCAGCGATTTTATGTTGCCGCATGTTAAACGCAGCTGGTCAGATTTAGTGCATCCGGATGATATCGCTATCACGACACAACTGGATTTATATCAGGGTAGCTTTACACTGGAATATCGTATCCGGCATAAAGACGGCAGTTGCCGCTGGATTTTAGAACATGGCGAAGCAATACGATCAGAGCAAGGCGAGATTGTCTGGCTTGATGGTTTTTTAATGGATATCAGTGCTCGCAAGCTGATGGAGCAAGAGCTGCTGCTGGCAAAGAATAAGGCTGAACAAGCCGCTGAAGCCCGCTCAGCGTTTCTGGCCAATATGAGCCACGAAATCCGTACTCCGATGAATGCTATTCTTGGCTTTAGCGACTTGCTGCTGGCGTCTGATTTGCCAGAGCAACCGCGTAAGCATTTACAAACGGTGCACAGTGCGGCCCGTTCTTTATTGCATTTACTTAACGATATTTTGGACAGCGCCAAGTTAGACAAAGGTAAGTTAGAGCTAGAGTTAAGCGATTTTTCATTGCCGGCGTTGTTAGATACCGTGGTGTCTACTTTATGGTTGCAAGCGCGGAAAAAATCACTGGCACTGACGTTGCACCTGGACAGTGAGCTGGGTGAGTTTTATCTGGGCGCCCCCGACAGGTTACGCCAGGTGCTGACCAACCTGATAGGTAATGCCATTAAATTTACCGAGCAGGGCAGTGTAACGGTTACGGTAACTTTAACGACTCAGCAGCACATCCAATTTAGCATCAGCGATACCGGCATTGGCATAGCAGCTGAGCGCTTGCCGTTTATTTTTGATGCCTTTACTCAGGCGGATTCGTCCATGAGCCGTCGCTTTGGCGGCACAGGCTTAGGCACTACCATCAGTAAACAGCTGGTTGAGCTAATGGGCGGGCAGATAAGTGTGCAAAGCACTGAGGAGCTGGGCAGTTGTTTTCGTTTCACGGTGCCGCTGCTGCCCGGTAAAGCCACCGCAGCATTGAGTGCCGGTAGTGCGCCGGCATTACCGGCATTGAATGTGCTGATAGCGGATGATATTGCCCAAAATCTGGAGTTGCTAACGTTATTGCTGCAAGGTGCTGGGCATAGCGTGACCACGGTTGCAGATGGTGTGCAGGCGTTAGCTGCCGTGCAACAGCAGCGCTTTGATCTGGTACTTATGGACATTCAGATGCCGAATATGGATGGGCTGCACGCCTGCCAGCACATTCGCGCCTGGGAAGCTCAACACGGTGTGCCACAAGTGCCCGTGATAGCACTAACTGCCAGTGTTTTAGACGAAGACAAAGTTGCCGCCAAGCAAGCCGGCATGCAGGGCTTTGCCAGTAAACCAATAGATTTTGCACTGTTGTGTACCGAAATCGCTAATGTGCTGCAATTGGACATTCGCCCACCATTACGCAGCAACATGCAGATAGCGCCAGAACAGTTGTTTAACCGGCATAAAGCCTTGTTATTGTGGGGCAATTTAGCCACCTATGTGCCGCAGCTGCAGCAGTTTTTGCAACAGCAATTGCCTGCGCTACAGCAGGCGAAAGTGCAGCTACAGGCCGCAGACTTCAGCGCTGTGCAGTCGGCAGCACATGCCATTAAAGGGGTTGCGGCTAATCTGGCACTGGAGCAGCTAAGTAAACTCTGTGCTGAGTTAGAGCAGGCCGCACGGCAGCAGCAAAAGCAGCGCGCAGAAAATGCGCTGCGCGACATTGTGCACAGCTGGCCCGGGTACGACTTGTGTTGGCAGCAGTTACACAGCGAGCTGGTCAGTAGCCAGAACGCCGCCCTATTGGGGCTGAATAATACTGAGCTGCTTACCATGCTAAATACCTTGCAGCAGGCGTTGCAGCGGCATGAGCTGGCGGATGAAGTCATTGAGCAGTTACATGTTTATCGTGGTGAGCATCAGGCGGTGATCGCATCACTGCTTGATGCAGTAAATGACTTTGATTTTAATCTGGCGCTGAAGCGGTTGACGCAGTTGCAACAGCAACTGAACCAGGGGGCAACATGAGCGAAAAAAGAACCATACTGCTGGTAGACGACGAGCCGACAAATTTACAGGTATTGCGCACCGTGCTGCAGCAACAATACCGCCTGCTGTTTGCAAAAAGCGGCGAAGAGGCGCTGGCACTGGTGGTAACAGACTTACCTGATCTTATCCTGCTTGATGTGATGATGCCCGGCTTAACCGGTTTTGATGTCTGCGCCCGGCTAAAAGCTAACCCGGCTACCCGCGCAGTACCGGTTATTTTTGTTACCGCCTTAAAAGATGAAATGGACGAAGCCACCGGCTTCGACGTTGGCGCGGTAGATTACATAACCAAACCGATTAGCCCGGCCATAGTGCGGGCCCGGGTAAAAACCCATTTGTCGTTAGTGCAAGCAGACGAGCTCAAGCAAACCCGGCTGCAAGTAATACAGCGCTTAGGCCGCGCGGCAGAGTACAAAGATAACGAAACCGGCCTGCACGTGATGCGCATGAGCCATTACGCGCAGATACTGGCGCTGGCTTACGGCTTCACAGAGCAACAAGCCGAAGATTTACTGCATGCCGCGCCGATGCATGACATTGGTAAAATTGGTATCGCTGACAGTGTTTTGCTTAAACCCGGTAAGCTTACCGCAGACGAATACCGCGAAATGCAACAGCACCCATTGATTGGCGCGGAAATTATTGGCGACTGCGAGTCGGCGTTGTTGCAAATGGCCAAAGTGGTGGCGCTGTATCATCACGAAAAGTGGGATGGCAGCGGTTACCCGCACGGCCTGGCGGGCAACGCTATCCCACTGGAAGCGCGCATCGTGGCGGTGTCAGATGTATTCGATGCGCTAACCAGCACCCGGCCGTATAAGCAAGCCTGGAGCATCGAAGACACTATGGCGCACATGCAGGCGCAAAAAGGCCTGCATTTTGAACCGCAGCTGATTGAATTGCTGGAACAGCAACTGCCAGCGATTTTGGCGATAAAACAGCGCTGGGCGGAGTAGTAGCCCGCACCGCTACTGCATATAAAACTCCTGCCCTAAGGCTAACTTGGCACTATCGGTTTTTGCAGCGCAACTGGCATACAGCTGCTCAAGGATCTGCATGTCAGCAGTATTTTGCTGTTTAAGGGCTGCGGCTTGCTCGGCCATTGGTAACAAGTTCGGTGCTGGCTCTTCACCTTTAAGCTGAAATAACACTACCGCTGCGCTGGCGCTGCCGGCTTCATTGAGTGCCATAACCAGATTTTCGCTGGCATCGCTGCATACTGTGCGCAGCACCGGCCAGGGGCTTTCAATTACATCGGCAAACAATTCATCCTCGCTAAAGGTTTTACACAATGCCATTACGTCAGTGCTGATTTGTTGTTCAGTTTTGCCTTGCTGCCAGCCCTGATAAGCCAATGCAATTAGCTTGGCGCCGGCGCTGTCGGGCAAGCGGCCAAGACGTTCTGTGGTCATATTCAGCGGATGGCCCAGCTCCAGCCAGGTTTGCGCGCCGTAAACCGCTGATGGGGTGTCAATGTTGCATTGGTTAAACTGCGCCACTGTGGGAAGAGGCGCGCACAGTAGCGCCAGAAAATGTATCGTGTATAACGCGAAGCGGGCCATAGTATGTCCTTGTTAAACTACACCATGCACTAGTGTCAACGATAACGGCGGAATTGGCAATATGGCACGCTATAGTGGCGTGCCAACCCGCGGTGATTTACTGAAATATATGTTTCATATATAATTCGTATATTGTAATGTTGCAGCAGCGGAGTATCAGCTTGGGTATCGTTAAAATAGCCGATGAACTACATGAAGAAATTCGTAAAGCCAGTGGCGCTATGTCGCGCTCTATCAATGCCCAGGCGGAGTTCTGGCTGAAAATGGGCATGCTGGCCGAGTTGCACCCCACGCACACTTATCAGCAGTTGGTGCATATGCTGCTGCAGCAGGCAGAGTTTAAACTGGCCGGAGGTAGCGATGAGCGGCGTTCAGCTTAAAACTGCTGCCGAACTTGCGCTGCAGCGTGAGGCCGGGCGTTTACTGACACAGGTATTTGCCATGCTGGACGATAAAATAGTCGCCGGTATGTCGACGCTGCAAATTAATGAATTGGCTGAGCGTTATATAGTTGATGAATTACGGGCGCGACCGGCCAGCAAAGGTCAGTACGGTTTTGCTTATGTGTTAAATACCTCGGTTAATGATGTGGTGTGCCATGGAGTGCCATCCGCTACGCAGCTGTTAAAGCACGGCGATATTATTAATGTTGACATTACACTGGAAAAACATGGCTTTATCGCAGATTCCAGCAAAATGTATGGCATAGGTGAGCTGAGCTTTGCCGCGCAACAATTAGTGGATGATTGCTACCGGGCGTTGTGGTTGGGTATTAAAGCGGTAAAACCCGATGCGCGGCTGGGTGATATCGGCTTTGCAATTGAGCAGTTTGCCCGCAGCAAAGGCTACAGCGTGGTGCGCGAATACTGCGGTCATGGTATTGGCCGTGAAATGCATGAAGCGCCACAGGTACTGCATTACGGCGCGGCCGGTAGCGGCATGCTGTTAAAGCCTGGCATGGTGTTTACCATAGAGCCAATGCTTAACCAGGGCAGTGCCAAAGTAAAAACCAAAAAAGACGGCTGGACCGTCGTCACTCGTGATAAAAAGCTGTCGGCGCAGTGGGAGCATACCATCGCGGTAACCGACAGCGGCGTTGAAGTGCTAACCCTGCGGGCGGAAGAGCAAGCACTACTGCAGCAAGACACACAAGCACAACCGTGAAATTGGCCATTTATTCAGTGCGCTAATAGTGCTAGCGTGTGGTGACTTTTTCTTATCAGGCCATGCTTATGCGTTTTTCAGCAACTGTTTTGTGTATTCTGTTTAGTCCGATATTAGCGGCGAGCAACGCCGTGCCGGTTCAACCGGTATTGACGCTTCACCCAACCATGCAGCAGGTGGTGGCGGTGGATGCCAAGCTGGAGCAATTAGCCGAGGGCTTTAGCTGGTCTGAAGGGCCGATAGCTGAACCCGTTACTGGCGATATACTGTTTTCTGATGTGCCGAAAAATATTGTTTATCGCTGGAATCAAGCTCAGGGCTTAACGGTGTATCTGCAGCCATCTGGTTATACCGGCTTGTACCCGGAAAATAACCGCCAGCAGGGTGCTAACGGGCTGATTTTTAACAGTGATAAGCAACTGGTGCTGGCGCAACATGGCGACCGGCGTTTAGCGCTGTTTACTGGCTTTGACAAGGGTGTGCCACAGTATCAAACCCTGGTTACGCAGTTTAATGGCAAGCTGCTAAACAGCCCGAACGATGTGGTGCAGCACAGCAGCGGCGCTTATTACTTTACCGACCCACCGTATGGCTTAGCCGGCGGTGACAATTCAGCAGAAAAACAGCAAAACGTAAATGGTGTTTATCGTCTTAACAGCCAAGGTGAGCTGACGCTATTGGTAGAGCATCTAAGCCGGCCCAATGGCCTGGCGTTTTCGCCAGATGAAAAGTGGCTATATGTGGCGAACTCGGATAAAAACGCTGCCCAGTGGTGGCGCTATGCGGTTCAAGCAGATGGTAGCCTGGCTAAAGGCGAGCTGTTTTTTGATGCCACTGCGGCTACCCAAACCGCCAGCGGCTTACCTGATGGCTTAAAAGTGCTGCCCTCCGGCATCTTGCTAGCTACCGGCCCCGGTGGCGTCTGGGCAATATCGCCACAGGGGCAACACATAGGCACTATTCAAACCGGCGTGGCGGCGGCTAATGTGGCACTAAGTAGCGACAACAGCTGGCTGTATATTACCGCCAGCAGTTATTTGCTAAGAATAAAGCTACTACCGGCCAGGTTATAATGCCAGTGTTAGCTAGTAGCCAGACAGACACAATTGCGGCCATTGGATTTGGCCCGATATAGGGTTTCATCGGCACGCTGGATCAGGCTGTGCAGGTTGTCACCTGCACTACACTCGGCAACGCCGATGCTGGTGGTGCAGGCAGGTATCGATGGGTTGTCAGTGGTGTGTTGCTGCAAAGCCTGACGGACTCGCTCTGCCAGCTCACAGGCATTATTAATGTCGGTGTCAGGCAGAATTACCAGAAATTCCTCACCACCAACACGGCCAATAAAGTCGGTTTTACGCAGCAGTTGTTTAAAGCTTTCTGCCGCACTGATTAACGCGCGATCGCCAGCCTGATGGCCATGATTGTCGTTAACTGCTTTAAAGTCATCCAAGTCCAGCATCATAATGCTCAGCACACTGCCCTGGCGTTCGGCGCGGGCAATTTCCAGCTCCAGCAAACGCATAGTTTCGCGCCGGTTTAGCAGTGCGGTTAGTTCATCAGTGGTGGCCATCTTTTCCAACTGTGCGGTACGCTTCTGGACTTCCGCCTCCAGATGTTGATTGGCATCAGCCAGTTTTTGTTCGGCACGCATTAACTCAACTATTTTTGCCGACATAATGCGTTTACTGGGCAGGCTTATGGCTTCTGGCAGCAAGTACCAGAGTGAAATTGCGGTCAGCATTGAAATAATGCCGGTCATTGATTTGATGATACCGTGAATATAATAGTAGCCATGCCACACATTGATAATGCCAAGGATATGCGTGGCACCGCAAAAAAAGATAAAACCGGCAAACAGCAGAAACATCCAATCAAAACGCAGGTCATCTCTGGCTTTTACCAGTCTGACCAAGGCTACAGGGATTAGCATATAAGCGATAAAGGTTAACGTGTCGCCACCAACATGTAGGATGAGTAAATCGGTACGCCATAACAAACAATGGCCATGCGGCATAAAGTCGCCATCAAGTAAGTTATTGATAAACTCCATTTTCAAATCCAGGTCGCTGTGGTGGTTAACAGTCAGCTTAGCCAAGATCCCGCGCAAGTGAGAGCAAAATAGAAACAAAAATGTATTTCACTAACCACCACTACCGCAGTTTGTTGATAGTTACTCCCAGCGGGCGTCATCCTCGCTTATGTTAAAGGCGATCTGCTCACCTTTAACCGTTAACTGCAGTACGCGCTTGGGGGAGCCGTCAGAGTTTAGCTCTACCAGGCCAATGCCTGACTGATTAAGCAAGCGCTCGCCGGCTTTAGCATTGTCAGGTTTGTGCGGCACTATTTTCATACTACGGCGTTTAGTCAACCAGTTAAGAGGTGAGCGTGGTGAATACAGCCAACGGTTTAGCCGGTCTAACACGTCTAGCAACTTGGTCGGGAACTGGTTTTTCAGGCCGCTGCTGGTAATCTGCCAAATATCGGGGCCGCCTTGCTGACCACGCAGGTTAACTTCGTAGACAAAAGAGTAATGCACATCGCCGGATAAAATAACAAAGTGTTTTGGCGTTTTCGGGTGGCGGAACAGGTTCATCAGCGCATAGGCGGTGCCGCGGTGTGCCATCCAGTTTTCGGCATCCACTAACAACGGTTTGCCAACAAAGCTAAACAGCTTTTGGATGCCTTCAATGAGTTTCACACCAAACACCGGTGCCGCTGATACCAGCACTACGGCGTCATGGCCGATAAGATCTTGCTGCAGTTCAGTAATGGCTTCCCAGTCGAGCAGGCCTGAAGGTTTGCCAATGTTGATCTCAGAGCGCCAGCGCCGGGTGCGGGTGTCCAGCACTAGCAACGGCGGCTCGGTTGGCCATTGATAATGCCACTGGTTAAAACGCAATAAATCAGTGATTAATTGCTGATGCTGGCTGGAACCGCTGTTGGCCAATGCCAGCTCAGCCTGGTGCAGTAAATCTGGGCTAAACCGCTGTGGCGTGTTGCCCCAGCCCTGACATAACAGATAGCTGATTAACGCATTACCAATAATGCGGCGAGAGAAATCATGGTTATAGGCGGTTTGCTCCCATTCGGCCGTGAGATTCCAGTCATCGGTTACATCGTGGTCATCAAAAATCATTGCGCTGGGTAAGTGCGCCAATACCCGCCTGACTTTACCAAGGCCGCCAGCAAACTGCTGAATAATATCGGCATGTCGCTGATAAGTTTGCTGCTGTTCGTCAGTGAGTTCGGCGCTTAGCTCTTCGCTTAGCACGTTAGCATCAGCTAACCAGCCAGCCGGTGACCACACCAGCAGATACATGCCGAGCATTTCGGCCAGGCTGATAAGGTGATTGCGCGCACTGTCGGTGGTAAACACAGGTTTTTTAACGCCTTTAAATACCTGGCTTAGCATTGCCTGGCTGGCGTCAGTTTTCGGCAGTAGCGTATCGCGGCGGTAATAATAAGGTTTGCTGCTGTGTAATTCGGCAGACTGGCTGACAATTGAGCATGGCAGGTCTTCATCACTAAAATCCAGCTGATTGATAAGCGCATGAATTGCCCGTAGCATCGGCGCTGCTACATCGTCGGCATATATTTGATCACCACTGTGCAATAACAGCGCTGGCCATTGCTCTGGCGCGTGTTGTTGCAGGTATAAATCGGCTGCCAGCAGGCCATCATCTGCAGCGAAATGCGGCTTGCGACAAGAGCCATGTAATAACCGCGTCAGTTTCGGCTGAATAACAAAGCCCGGCTTGTTGCGGCCCGGGTAGGTTAAATCCGGCGCCCACTGCTGCCAGCCCAGCCAGTTGGGTTGTGGGCCGGTAGATTTATCCGCCAGTTGTAAGTTATAACCAATCCAGCTACCGGTTGGCAGGGCTTGTTGCAGAGGAATATGTATCAGCTGCAAAAACAGTTTGCCGGCGCAGCGTACGCTTTGGGTGTAATGCTGCATTTGCAGCGCCGTAAAATGCCGTGCTTCGCTATTATCTGGCAGCAGGCTTAGCTGCAGTTGTACCGGGCGGCTGGTTGCCAGCCACAGCGTAAAACTGTTGGGCGTTAAAGCGCGCAGTATTGGCCCGGCCAAAACCAGTGGCAGGGTGTTATCTGTTGTAGACTCGGCTGCTGCGCTATGCACTAACGTAAAGTGACATATTCTTCGGCACTGGTCGGGTGCAGCGCTACAGTGTTGTCAAAATCGGCTTTAGTTGCACCCATTTTTATCGCTACAGCAAAACCTTGTAGCACTTCGTCCATGCCTTCGCCAATACCGTGCAGGCCAACGACTTTTTCGTCTGTGCCAGCGCACACCAGCTTAAAGCGGCTAAGCGCCCGATGGCTGGTTATGGCATTATACATAGCCGCAAAGTTCGAACGGTATACTTTGATATTATCGGCGCCGTATTGCTCACAGGCTTCTGCTTCAGTCAAGCCGATAGTGCCAATAGGCGGGTGGCTAAATACCACTGTAGGAATAAGCGAATAGTCCATATGCGCGTCTGGCATAGCGGGGTTAAACAAGCGTTCGGCTAGCAGGCGGGCAGCTTTTACCGCTACTGGTGTCAGTTGGGCTTCGCCGGTAATATCGCCTACGGCATAAATACC
Organism: Rheinheimera maricola; assembly: GCF_016918075.2. GTDB lineage: Bacteria > Pseudomonadota > Gammaproteobacteria > Enterobacterales > Alteromonadaceae > Alishewanella > Alishewanella maricola_A. The sequence goes on from NZ_JAERPS020000004.1 coordinate 250,117, forward strand.
TTTAACATTAGTATTTTGGTATTTGTCACTGCGGATATAGCCGTCTTTATCGGATACTACGCCAGCCGCGGCCAGGTTAAGCTTATCGGTAGCCGGCTCGCGGCCAATGGCCCAGATCAGGCAGTCTACGCCGGTAAATACGCTGCCGTTATCACAATGCACGCTCAAGCTGCCGTCGCTGACTTTTTCAACCTTGATAACATTAGTTTGGCGATGTAAATTCAGTTTATCCTGTGCCATGCGCTCCAGCAGCATATCGGTAATGTCGTTGTCAAAGTTACGCAGTGGCCGGTCTTTACGCACCAGCAGGTGCGTGTCTGTGCCCAGTGCATGCAGCACGCCGGCAATTTCCACGGCAATATAACCGGCGCCTATTACCAGGGCTTTTTTCGGCTGCGTGATTAAGGCAAAAAAACCGTCGGAGTCGATACCGTGCTCGCTACCGGGAATATCTGGCCGGGTAGGGCGGCCGCCGGTAGCGATAGTAATATGGTCGGCGGTGATGCGCTCGCCGTTAACTTCTACGGTATGGGCATCAACAAAGCGGGCGAAGCCTTCGATAAGGGTTACGCCGTTACTGGCAAAACCGTTATGATAACTTTTGTGAATGCGTTGAATATAGGCCTCACGATTTTTTACCAGCGTGGCCCAGTTAAAGCTATTTTGTGTGACGTTAAAGCCATAGTCGGTGCTGTATTTCAGGGCTTCAGCAATATGCGCGCCGTACCACATCACTTTTTTCGGCACACAGCCGACGTTAACACAGGTGCCGCCCACGGCTTTAGCTTCAATAACGGCGGCGCTGGCGCCACGCTGGGCAGCGCGGTTAGCACCAGCAATACCGCCGCTGCCGGCGCCGATGGCTAAATAATTAAAATGGCGGGTCATAACACAGTTCCAAAGTAAAACATGGTACAGGTTATAGGGCGTTGACGGCTGTTTTACAAGCCCGGCGACGCTTTGTGCCGGGCAAATGCTATAGCTCTACAGCTTTTTCAGATCGATGGCGTTGGCCAGTGCTAGCATGGTGCTTTGCGCAGTTTTGTCACCGTTTAACGTGATCATAGCGCCGCCGGGGGCTAAAAATTGAATTTCCAACTGCTCACCCTCTATTTTTTGCACCGCCTGAACACCTTGAATTTTGGTTAATTTACCGCCTGACATGGCAATCATTGATGGGTTACTCAGCATCATAGAGAATGCCTGCAGCATCGGCGAGTCCATCATAAGTTGTATTTCAATACGCTGCTGGTCGTTGTAGTAATTGCGGGATGCCGTTATGCCACCGCCGAACATGGCGGAACCGGCAACTTCGCTGTCGGCATCTTCTGCCTGCCAGCCAGAGGGCGCATCAGGAAAGGCTTTTTTTACCTGCTCACCCTTTTCCTGGCGTATCAGGGTGCTGGCGTAGTCCAGCTGGGCTATGGCTTGCGACAACTCACCAGCCTGATAATGTTTGGTGGCTGTACTTATCGCTTCTTTGATCTCCCCCTCGCTGGCAGCAAGCTGCAGGCTGGCACACAACAAACTAGTTAGTATGGTTTTTTGCAACATTTTCATTTAGCTTCATTCCCTTAGTTAACAAATTCAGCACAGTATAGCTAAGCACATACTTTACTGCCACCAGCTTCCTTGGTCCGTTGACAATAGCTGGCAGCGCCCCAACATTAACACTATGGTTTTTGTGATTGATAATTTTGCTAAAAAAGGATTGTTATGTCTGTTAGCGACAACGTATTACTCAGCTTTGGCGGTTTACCGCCGTTTTCACAGATCACGCCAGCACAAGTTAAACCTGCGGTAGAACACGCATTATTGCAGGCGCGGGCAGCGGTAGAGCAGGCCGTAGCTTCAGCAACGGTTAGTTGGGCTAGTCTGGTTGAACAACTGGAGCACGACAGTGAGCGTTTAAGTAAACTGTGGTCACCAGTGTCACATATGAATTCGGTGGTAAATAGTGCCGAACTGCGTGAAGCCTATGAAAGTTGCCTGCCGTTATTGTCAGATTTCAGCACCTGGCTTGGGCAACATGAAGGCCTGTACCAAAAGTATCAGCAACTGGCACAAAGCGCAGAGTATGCCAACCTGACAGCGGCACAGCAAAAAGTCATTCAAAATGCGTTGCGTGATTTTAAACTGTCGGGCATCGGTTTGTCGGTAGAAAAAAAGCAGCGTTACGGTGAAATTCAAAGCCGGTTGTCGGATTTAAGCTCGCAATTTTCTAACAACACTTTGGATGCCACCCAAGCCTGGTTTAAACATGTAACCAACGAGACTGATTTAGCCGGCTTGCCAGATGACGCCAGGCTCGCTGCTGCTGAAGAAGCAGCAAACCGTGAGCTGGCAGGCTGGGTGTTTACGCTGGAATTCCCCAGCTACATAGCGGTAATGACGTACGCTGATAACCGCGAATTGCGTGAACAGCTGTATAGCGCTTATTGCACGCGGGCGTCGGATCAGGGCCCGACAGCCGGCCAGTTTGACAACAGTGTCATTATTGAAGAAACACTGGCATTAAAACACGAAGTGGCACAGTTGCTGGAATTTAACAATGCCGCTGAGGAGTCACTCGCTACCAAGATGGCACAAAGCCCGGCACAGGTATTGGATTTTCTGCACGATTTAGCCCGCCGTGCCAAACCGCAGGCCGAGCAAGACTTGGCTGAGCTCAGTGCTTTTGCGCAAAATGAATATGGTGTGGCTGAACTGGCTGCCTGGGATGTAACCTACTACGCAGAAAAACTCAAACAAGCGAAATACAGTATTTCCGATGAGCAATTGCGGCCATATTTTCCGGAACACAAAGTGGTGCAGGGCTTGTTTGTGGTACTGAATAAGTTGTTTGGCGTTAACGTTAAACAACGTGATGGCGTAGATGTGTGGCACAGCGACGTTAAATTTTACGATATCTTTGATACAACCGGAGAGCTGCGCGGAAGCTTCTATTTAGATTTATACGCCCGAGCCAGTAAGCGCGGTGGTGCCTGGATGGATGACTGCCAGGGCCGGCGTATTCTGCCAGATGGCAGTGTGCAAAACCCGGTAGCCTATTTAACGTGTAACTTTAATAAACCTGTCGGCGGCAAGCCTGCGCTGTTTACCCATGATGAAGTGGTTACCTTGTTCCACGAGTTTGGCCATGGTATTCATCATATGCTCACCAAGGTGGACGCTGCTGCCGTTGCCGGCATTAATGGTGTGGCCTGGGATGCGGTAGAGCTACCAAGTCAGTTTCTGGAGAACTGGTGCTGGCAAAGCGAAGCGCTGGCCATCATTTCCGGGCATTACCAAACTGGCGAACCGTTACCGCAGGACTTGCTGGAGAAAATGCTCTCAGCAAAAAACTTCCAGTCGGCGATGTTTTTAGTACGCCAGCTCGAGTTTGCGCTGTTTGATTTCCGCCTGCATGCCGAGTACAACCCTGCGCTGGGTGGCCGGGTGCAACAAATGCTGGATGAAGTGCGTAGCGAAGTGTCGGTGATTATTCCGCCGCGTTTTAACCGCTTTCAGCATGGTTTTGGTCATATTTTTGCTGGCGGTTATGGCGCGGGTTATTACAGCTACCTGTGGGCAGAGGTATTGTCAGCCGATGCCTTTGGCCGCTTTGAAGAAGAAGGCATTTTTAATGTTGATACCGGCCGGGATTTTTTACGTTGGATCTTAGAGCGAGGCGGCAGCGCTGAACCAATGGAATTGTTTAAAGGCTTTCGCGGCCGAGAGCCGTCAAACGAGGCCTTGTTGCGGCACATGGGTATTGCTGGTTAACAATTCATTGCCAATTCAGCCACACTCTGCCAAGCTGGTTCGCAAAATACAGGAGGTTTTATGCGGATGAACACAGCAATACTACTGCTTGGCACTTTGGTGCTGGCGGCCTGTCAGCAGGGGCAGGCCAATAGTGAAACGGCAAACCAGCGTGTGGCGCCAGCACCGCTGGTTGAACCGGTTGATCCGGTTAAAGATCCCGTGGCTGCAGTTAAAGCGAGGAAACAGTTGATGGTAAACGACGTTAACCTAAATGCTATGCGCGGTGAAATCATTGCCTTAATAGGTGACGCTAAAGCCGATTCTATTGAGCAATGCCGGGTAGTTGGTTTTGGCAGCAAGCCTTGTGGTGGTCCAGCCAGTTATATTGCCTTGTCGGTTAAAGACAGCAACGAAACAGAACTAATGGCACGTATTGCTAACTACAATGCAGCCGCTAAGGCAGAGAATGAGCGGTTAGGCCGCATGTCTGATTGTGCCGTAGTGCCTAAACCAACAGTAGTGCTACAAAACGGCGTTTGTACCCTGCAAGCCGGTGGCGGCAACACTGAATTTTAGCCGTTACGCTGGTTACCAAGCTAAGGCAACAGTACACTGTTGCCTTATTTTTATCTGAGACAGGTAGTTATTGTGACAACAGCAGAACCCTTTGACCGTATCTACCAGCGTGCCTGTGATCGCAAGGGCGGCCGTAAAGCGCTGGACGCCTTGTTGGGCGAAAGCGTCAGTGCGGCTGAACTTGCCACTATAGCAGATAACTTACTGCTAGGTGAGTTGACTAAAAAGGTGTTTCAATCCGGTTTTGTTTGGCGGGTAGTGCGGCAAAAATGGCCAGGTTTTTGCGAGGTGTTTTTTGACTTTAATATTGAAAAAATACTGTTGATGAGTGATGAGATGCTTGAAGCCAAGGCGCGCGACGAGCGTATTATCCGCAACGCCGGCAAAGTGTTTACCATCCGCCATAACGCCATGATGATAGATGATGTCGCCCGCAAACACGGCAGCTTCGCACGTTTTATAGCCGACTGGCCAACAACCGATATTATTGGTTTGTGGGCCTATTTAAAACAGCACGGCGCCCGCTTAGGCGGTAATACCGGGCCTTACGCGCTGCGAGCAATGGGCAAAGACACTTTTATTCTCAGTACCGATGTAGAAGCGTACCTGCGCGCTACCAAGGTGTTTGATGGGGGTATCAACAGCAAGCGCAGCCTGGCGCAAATTCAGCAGCAGTTTAATCTGTGGCAGCAGCAATCTGGCCGCAGCCTGGCGCATATCAGCCAGATTATTGCGCTTAGCGTTGGCGAAAACCTGGTAGGGATGCAGCAGTAGTAATGTAACGGCTGCTTACATTTCAGCCTGTTTTGTAACAGCTTATTTGATTTTTGTTTCTCATCCAGTATGTTAGCGTGTAAGTAACTTTTACATGGAGAGATACAATGTTAACAATAACAGGGCTGAGCAAAACCTACGCTAATGGTGTTAAGGCCATAAACGATGTTAATTTAACTGTGCCCAATGGTATGTTTGGTTTGCTGGGGCCGAATGGCGCAGGCAAATCGTCGTTAATGCGCACTATTGCCACCTTACAACAACCCGACAGCGGCACTATCCAGTTCAATGGTGTTGATGTGCTAAATGACCCACAAACTCTGCGCAAAACGCTGGGTTATCTACCGCAAGACTTTAGTGTGTATCCGCGGGTTAGCGCGGCCGACTTGCTTGATCACCTGGCGGTGCTAAAAGGTTTTGCGCAAAAAAAGCAACGTAAAGAAATGGTCGACGGCCTGCTGGCTCACACCAACCTGTATCAGCATAAAGACAAAGCGGTTAGTGGTTTTTCTGGTGGTATGCGCCAGCGCTTTGGTATTGCTCAGGCGTTGCTGGGCGATCCGGATCTGCTAATTGTCGATGAGCCGACTGCCGGCCTGGACCCTGAAGAGCGCAACCGCTTTCATAACTTGCTGGTCAGTTTGGGCGAGCAAAAAGTGATTATTTTATCTACCCATATTGTAGATGACGTGGCCGAGCTGTGTCCGGCTATGGCAGTGCTGGCCAGTGGCCAAATTCTGTTGCAGGGTAATCCGACCGAGCTGATTACCCAGGTGCAAGGCCAGATCTGGCATAAAACCGTGTCGGCGGCTGAAGCTGCCGAGTTGGAGCAACACTTGCCGGTTATCGCCAAACGCTTGCTGGCGGGTCGCACCGTGCTGCATGTTTACGCGGAGAAGGCACCCGAGGGCTTTACTGCTGCGGTAGCGGGGTTAGAGGATGTGTATTTCTCTACCTTGTCTTCGCACAGACAGCAAGCGGCATAAGGGGGCATTATGTTTTTAGCCATGTTGCGCTTTGAGCTGCGCTATTTTTTGCGCCAGCCGTCTTTTTATGTGGTGAGTTTTTTACTGTTTTTAATCAGTTTTTTTTCAGTAGCCTCCGACAATGTCGTGCTGGGTGGTGGCGGTGAGGTATTTAAAAATAGCCCCTACTCGATAGCACAAACCCTGCTTTTGCTGAGTCTTTTTGCCATGTTTTTGGTGGTGAACTTTGTCGGTAGTGGTGCAGTGCGTAATGCCCAGCATCAGATGGAAGAGCTGATTTACACCAAGCCACTACCGGCGTTTAGTTATCAGTTTGGCCGTTTCTTTGGCAGTTATCTGGTGGTGTTACTGGTTTATCTGGCCGTGCCCGCGGGCATGTTGCTGGGCAGTTTTATGCCCTGGGTAGATGCCAGCCGCTTTGGTCCTACGCAGCTGGAAGCCTATATCTATAATTTTGTGGCGCTGTCGGTACCGGGTCTGTTTGTGCTGTCCGCGCTGTTTTATGCTGCGGCGGTGCGTTTTCGCTCGTTAATGCCGTTGTATCTAATCGCGGTAGTGCTGTTGGTGCTGTACGCCGTGTCGGGCAGCTTCGCGCGCTTACCAGAATTTCGTACGCTGGCTGCTTTAGCCGACCCATTTGGCTTGCGCACCTTTATGGATGTGACACGCTACTGGACCATTCAGGAAAAAAATAGCCAGTTAGTGCCGTTCGCTGGCGTATTGCTGCAAAACCGGGTGTTGTGGACGCTGATTGCTTTTGGTCTGCTGGCGCTGGCCGGTTTATTCCGCTTGCCAGGCTTACAACAGCGAGACACGAAAAAAGCCAGCGCCAAAGTGGCGCTGATCCCGCAAATTGACCTAAACCGCGTGCAGCAAAAAAGCACGCTTTATAGCACTAGCAGTGCCTTGTGGTGCCGGATTAAATTTGAAATGCGCCAGGTGCTTTGGACTGCACCGTTTTTTATTCTGCTGGTAATTTCGATGGTGCAGCTTATCGGCCCACTGTTTGCCGACTTTGGCTGGTATGGCACCTCAGAATGGCCAGTAACGCAAACGTTGGTGATGCACATTGTTGAAGCACTGAGTTTGCTAATTATTATTGTCACGGTGTATTACAGCGCGGAAGTGGTTTGGCGTGAGCGCAACTCTGGTATGGGCGATATTATCGACACCATGCCGGTGCCTAATCTAACGTTCTGGCTGGCTAAATTGCTAGCCGTGGCAGCGGTGATGCTGCTGCTGATGTTACTGGGCATGGTTTGTACTATAGGGTATCAGCTGTTAAAAGGCGTGGTTGATGTTGAGCTTAGCCAGTATCTGATCCGGCTGATTTATCAATATGGTTTACCGACACTGTTAACTGTGATGCTGGCGTTTTTCCTGCAAGTACTTAGCCCGAACAAATTTGTTGGTATGGGCCTGTTTGTCGGCTATTACTTGTTATCACTAGTGATGTCGAATTGGGGGTTGGGGCACAGTCTGCTGAATTTTGCCATGTCGCCCAATGTCGGCTTTTCTGATTTAAATCAATACGGTCCTAATCTGGTTACGCACAGCTGGTACATGTTGTATTGGGGCGCGATTAGTCTGGTGCTGTTTACGCTGGGCTATGGCTTATACCATCGCGGGCCGGCACAAAGCCTTCGCCAGCGCTGGCGTAAAATCGGCTATCAATTAGGCGGGACTGGGAAAACGATTATTGTCGCATCAGTACTGGTTGCCTGTGGTACTGGCACATTTTTGTGGCAGCAAACCACTGTACTGAATAGCTATCAAACTGCCGATCAGCGCCGAGACCAACAGGCGGGCTATGAGAAGCAGTTTGTGCAATACGCCGAGATGGCTTTTCCGGTGACGACCAAGGTAGATGCGGCACTGGATTTGTATCCTGAGCAGCAAAAAGTGGTCGCGAAGGTGGCACTGAGTTGGCAAAATAAATCTGACCAGCCCATCGATAAGGTGTTGGTAAACTGGCCGGAAAATACCGCAGATATGCAGATCCGCATTGCCGGTGCCAGCCTGAGCGAGCGCGATGACCAGTTCCGTACCAGCTGGCTGACGTTTGCACCTGCGCTACAACCGGGCCAAACGGTATCGGGCGAAATTGAGCTGGTGCGCCAGTCTGTCGGCTTACGTGAAACTAATTTTGACAGCACTGTGGTAGAAAACGGTACCTTTATCAATAACTGGGAATTACTACCCAGCTTTGGTTATCAACAGCGCTACGAGCTGCAAGATCGGCATGAGCGGCAAAAACGCGATTTGCAGCCGAATGAGCGGGCAAACAAACTGGAAGACAGCCGGTTTTACAACCAGAGCTTTTTCGGTGCCGACGGTGACTTTATTCAGTTTTCTGCCACCGTATCAACTGCTGGCGACCAAACCGCCATTACACCAGGCTACCTGCAACGGCAATGGCAGCAAGATGGTCGCAATTATTTCCGCTATGAAATGGACCAGCCGATGGTGAACTTTTACTCGGTGTCGTCGGGGCGCTATGCTGTGAAAACGCAGCAGCATAATGGCGTAGCAATAGAGGTATATTATCATCCGGCTCACCACTGGAATGTCGATCGCATGATGGAATCAGTGCGTGACTCGCTGGATTATTTTACCGCCGAATTTGGCCCCTATCAGCATAAGCAGATGCGTATTATTGAGTTTCCGGGCTATCGCAGTTTCGCCCAGAGTTTTGCCAATACCGTGCCGTATTCTGAGCGCATAGGCTTTACCACCGATTTACGTGATAGCGACAATATTGACCCTGTGTACTATGTTACCGCGCACGAGGTGGCCCACCAGTGGTGGGGGCATCAGGTGGGTGCAGCTGATGTTCAGGGTAGTGCGGTTATATCAGAAAGCTTGTCGCAATATGCGGCGCTAATGGTCATGCAGCATAAATACGGCGCCGATAAAATCCGTAAATTTATGAAGCATGAGTTGGATGATTATCTGCGGGGCCGCTCGGCAGAACGTATCGCTGAAATGCCGTTGCTGCGGGCAGAAAATCAAGCCTATATTCATTACCAAAAAGGCTCGGTGGTGATGATGGCAATTAAAGACTTACTGGGTGAGGCACGGCTAAATGCCAACCTTAAAGCTTTTAATGCTCGGTATCGGTTTCGCAATGACCCTTTTCCTACCACGTTGGATTTACTGCAATATTTAACGCAGAACACCAGCGCAGAGGAGGCGGCATTTATCCGCGATCAGTTCGAAAACATTACCCTGTATGACTTGCGCTTGCAACAGGCTAAGGCAGTGCAGTTGGACGATGGCCGTTATCAAATCAGCTTAACGATTTATGCTGAAAAACTGCGTGCTGATGAACGTGGCAATCAAAGCCCTGAGCCAATGCAACAGCTAGTCAGTATTGGTTTGTTCAGTGCAGATCCTGACAAGATTAACGCTGAAGGTGGCCAGCTGTATTTACAGCAGCATCTGTTACAAAGTGGTGAGAATCAGTTGCAGATAGTGCTTGAACAACTGCCGGTGTATGCCGGTGTTGACCCCTATATCAATCTGATTGACCGTGACGGCGCCGACAATATTCTGCGGGTGGATAGCCAGTAGTTAATACTAATACTGGCAAAACAGACAGGAGCCCAGTTACACTGTGCTCCTGTTTTTTTTTAGCGAGTTGTGATGCTATCTTTTTTCAACCAGCCTGGCGACGATGCCGTCTATACTGAACAGCTCTGTCAGCAGTTTGGCTTAGGTTTAACCGAGAACGCCAGCGGCTGGCATCTGGCATGGCAAGACAACGCCCTGGTGCTGCGCAATAGTGATATCCCCAAGCAGGGCGATATTCTGGTCGACTTTGCCAGCGGTGCTGCGAGTTACCGCCGGTTGCACGGCGGCGGTAAAAACGAAGCTATCGCCAAAGCCTGTGGCTTGACGAAAAAACGCGATTTAACCATTCTGGATGCTACCGCCGGTTTGGGCCGCGATGCTTTTGTGCTGGCCAGTCTGGGCGCGACAGTTACTTTGGTAGAGCGCAACCCGGCAGTGGCAGCGCTGCTGTTTGACGGTTTGCGCCGCGCTAACGAGGCCGCTGAACTTAGCTGGCTGGGTGAGCGTATGCAATTGCTGCACAGCAGTGCCTTGCAGGCGTTGCAGCAGCATGAGCCGGTCGATGTGGTGTACTTAGATCCGATGTTTCCGCCTCGCGATAAAACCGCACTGGTGAAAAAGGAAATGCGTGCCTTTCATGATGTGGTCGGCAGCGATACCGATGCCGATGCACTGCTGGCGCCAGCACTGCAGTTGGCATTAAAACGCGTGGTGGTAAAACGGCCTGGTTATGCTGATGTATTGGCGCAGCAGGCGCCAACTATGACCGTAGCCGGCAAAAATAACCGTTTTGATGTGTATATTAATGCAGCAATTTAATGCTATTTTGCTAACGATTAAATTAACAAGGGAAACACTATGATTAAGATCGGCGATAAATTACCCGAGGTGAGTTTTTCACAACTGACCAAAGAGGGTGTAATGAACCCAACCACCAGCCAGATTTTTGCCAATAAAAAAGTGGTGTTGTTTGCTGTGCCAGGCGCTTTTACGCCAACCTGCTCGGCGGCGCATTTGCCCGGTTACATTACGCTGGCTGACCAAATTAAAGCCAAAGGTGTCGATGCGATTATCTGCACTGCGGTTAACGATGCGTTTGTGCTAAGTGCCTGGGCAAAAAGCCAGAATGCCGAAGAAATTGTGTTTTTAGCCGACGGTGGCGCTGCATTTCATCAGGCAATTGGCTTAACCATGGAAACGGGCGATTTCGGCGGTTTACGTTCACAGCGCTATGCTATGGTAGTGGAAAATGGTGTGGTGACGTTACTGAATGTAGAAGCACCAAAAACCTTTGAAGTAAGCAAAGCAGAAGTGATTTTAGCGGCGTTGTAAAATTTTTGCTCCCCGCATACTCGATACGGGGAGCCAATTCGCTGCTATTTGTTGATAAGTGCCGATTTAATTTTCCGAATCGCTTTACGTAACACTGAAATCTTACTGCCTTGCTGATAGCGCCCTTTTTCTGCATGGCGTATTAACAGCAAGTTGGGCAACTGGATGGCACAACCATGGGTGCCAATTAGCCAACGCAGCGCCCGGTCTTCATAGGTTTTGGTCCAGTGATATTTCGGTTGCTGGTATACCGCTAAATCATCACAGTAACCGCAAGCACGTGCCACATCACCATGTAAAATTTGAATAGCACCGGTTGCCCGGTCAAACTTACGTGGGTTGAACTTGGTTTTATCTACCTCAAGCAGCTCGCTGCTGTCTTTCCCTGCTGAAATCATTGGGTCAGTTTCTGTCAGCAGTGGTGTTACCAGCAAGGTGTCAGGAAACAGCAACAGCTCCTGACAACCGGGCAATAAATTACCCAGGGTTTCCAGACAATCCTGATGGAAAACCAAATCGCAATCGGCAAACCACACCCAGTCAGCGGTGGTAGCTTTTGCCGAGATGTTGCGGCCTATGGCACGGCGCAGTAATTTTGGTGTGGCTAAAGCCACAAAGTTCCAGCGCAGGTTTGGCACGTCAATTTGCTGATAATGCTGCAGTAAACGAGCAGTATCTTTGTCTTCTTCAGAGTAATATACGGTAAATGTAAGCTGCATATTACTTGGCGGATACTTTACCAATGAGCTTAATTGGTAGACAAAAAAGCGGGCATAATTCCAGCAGTGGCTAACAATTTCCAGCTTAGCCGGCGCCGTAGCCGGGCGTAAACTTGCCTTTTCGGGGACGTTTTTACTAAACCAGCGGCCAGGAATAAAACCCGAGGCGGCAAAACGCAGTAAAATTTCTTTAATGTTATCCAGAGGATTCGCAGTAGGTTCTGCAGACATGAGAGCAACCTTATCAGATAGGCAAAGCACAATGGGTATTGGCTGGCTTGGCACCAAAAACAGCGATAAGCGTAGCATTTCCACTTCCGCCGGAGAAGTTTTTTTAGCGTAACTGCGTTAAGTTTGGCATCATACGCAAAAGAAGTATGACGGCGTTGCCGATGCAATTTTTGGATGTCAGATGAAGTTCAGACTCGATATTAACGGTTTACGGGCGATAGCCGTCATCGCCGTTATTATGTTTCACTTTGCCGTGCCTGGCTTTGCTGCTGGCTATGCCGGGGTGGATGTATTTTTTGTGCTATCCGGCTACCTGATGACCGGTATTATTGTCACGTCGTTGCAAAAAGGCAATTTTTCGATTTGGCAATTCTACTTAAGCCGGGCAAGGCGCATTGTGCCAGCCCTTACCGTGCTGTGCTTAGTACTGATCTTGTTAGCATGCTGGTTGCTCATTCCGTCTGAGTTGGCGAGCCTGGCCAAGCATGCTGGCGCATCACTTTTATTTATCTCTAACCATGTTTATTTTGCCGAAGCGGGCTATTTTGCCGCGGCATCGCATGACAAGTGGTTGCTGCACACCTGGTCTTTGTCGGTAGAGTGGCAGTTTTACCTGCTATATCCGTTAATATTGGCGATGTTGTGGCGCATAACCGCTGGCCGGTATTTAACTGCCGTTTTGTCGCTTCTGGCTGCCGCGTCTTTTGTGCTGGCACTTTGGCTAACGCCGCGCTCACCCGAAGCCGCGTTTTATTTTTTCCCACCGCGGGCCTGGGAAATGCTGGCGGGTGGCCTGGTATTTTTACTGCCGTTGTCACTGTCTGCACGCGCAGGCAAATTACTCTACGCGATAAGTTTGCTGGTATTACTGGCTAGCTTGCTGCTGATCCCCGCACAAGCCGCCTGGCCGGGCTGGTATACGCTGATCCCTGTTTTGGCGACCGTGACACTGTTGTTTAGTGGCCGGCTGGAGGCACCATTATTGGGTGGTACAGTAGTGCAATGGCTGGGTAATACATCCTATTCCAGTTATTTGTGGCATTGGCCGGTCGTGGTCTGGCTATACCAGCGCCAGTTGCTGGCTGATCCGGTTTGGCTTAGTGCAGGCATTGCGCTGTCTTTTTTGTTGGGCTATGCATCCTATCGTTGGGTTGAAACACCGGCGCGGCATCGGAACGGCGTGTTTAGAGCGCCGCGTTTGTTGCAAGCCTGTGCTGCGGTGTTTGCACTGTGTTTAGTGTTGTTGTTACTAAAAGGATTGCCGTTCAGAGTAGACGAGGCGGTCAAGCTGGCCGATGCTGAGGCTGAAAACCGGCTGCGTTTACCCTCGGCATGTGAAGACTCTGGTGGCAACGCCGTGATGTGCCGACTGGGTGCGGCAGATAGCGCTCCTGAATTAATCGTTTTTGGCGACAGTCATGCTGGCACAGTTATGGGCGCTTTGCATTCAGCTATTGACCCGGCCAGCCAAAGTGTCGGTTATTTCATTCACTCGGCTTGCCCGACAATTCGCGGTTTGCAGGTAGCCAGTCGCAGTGAGCGTAGTAATGCCAAGTGTGAACGGCACCGGCAGCAGGCATTTGCGATGCTGACAGCGCAGCACTCCGATACCCCGGTATTGTTGATAAACCGCAGCGCATTTTATCCGTTAGCTGCGCCAGGGCAGACAGCACCCAATAGCTATTTTGAGCAGCCGTATACTGAGGTATCTGCGCAGTGGTTAACTGAGTTTAGTCAGCGCTATACGGCCTCGGTTTGCGAGCTAACCAACAAACGGCAGGTATACATTATGTTGCCCATGCCAGAGATGCCGGTTGAGGTACCTGCGGCTGTGGCCCGGGCATTACACCGAGGGCAACAAGATGCCGATGTGCGCATTCAACTTGCTGATCATCAGCAGGCTCAGGCATTTAGCATCAGCCTGATCAAGGATGCGGCTAAAGCATGCGGTGCCACGGTATTAGATCCAGCCAGCTATCTATGCGACCAGCAGCAATGTTATGGTAGCCAAGCACACCGGCCATGGTATACCGATGACAACCACTTGAGTGAATGGGGCAACCGCAGATTGTTACCCTTATTGCGACCACTTATTAGCAGTGACAGCGCATTATGACAAGGCGCGTGGCACAGTATGCGTATAATCTGTTGCTATGGTTATTGTTGCCATGGCTAATGGCGTATTTTTTGCTGCGCTCTGCCAAGGCGCCGGCGTATCGGCAACGGTTAGCAGAGCGCTTGGCGCTGCAAGCAATACCGCAACATGCGCTTGGTGGCATAGTAGTACATGCGGTGTCGGTGGGTGAAATAGTTGCCGCGACGCCGCTGATCAAGGCTTTGCAGCAGCACTACCCCAAACTCACTATCACCGTAACATGCACTACGCCTACTGGCTCTGCGCGCATTGTTAGTAGCTTTGCTGACAGTGTGTATCACTGTTATCTGCCAATTGACACACCGGGTGCAATCAACCGCTGGCTGAACAAACTGCAGCCGCAAGCCGTTATTATCCTCGAAACAGAGCTTTGGCCTAACTTACTGCAGCAATGCCGTAGGGCGCTGATCCCCAGCATAGTGGTAAACGCCAGACTATCGGCGCGCTCGGCGCGGGGGTATCGACGTTGGCAATTGTTTAGCCGGCTGGCGCTGGATAATATCAGCCTGTTACTGGCCCAAGACCGCGCCAGCGCGCGTCGGTTTGTTGCATTGCGCTGTAAGGGCCAGATTAACGTTTGCGGAAATTTGAAATATGACATGGCGCTGCCGCCTCAGTTAGAGACATTGGTGACACAATTTGGCCAGCAGTTTTGCGGCCGACAAGTTTGGGTTGCCGGCAGTACGCATGCCGGAGAGGATGAGTTGCTGCTGCAAGCCTATCTGCAGGTAAAAAAGCAGTGCCCGCAGCTATTGCTGATATTAGTACCGCGCCACCCCGAGCGCTTTGATGCGGTAGCCTTGCTGGCTAAGCAGGCCGGATTAAGCTGTGTTAGGCGCAGTAGCGCCGAGTACATAACTGCAGCAACTGATGTGATGCTGGGCGACAGCATGGGCGAGCTGCTGGCGTGGTATCAGCTTGCGGATGTGGTGTTTATTGGCGGCAGTTTAATTTCGCGTGGTGGTCATAACCCACTTGAAGCGATGCTGTTTGCCAAGCCAATCCAAAGTGGCCCACATGTTTTTAATTTTGCTACTGCTTACCAATGGCTGAATAACGCCAGTGCGGTGAGTTGGGTAAGTGATGTCGCCACGCTGGTGCATAGCACGACGCAGCTGCTAAATAACCCCATACTGGCGCTTCATCAAGGCGCAGCAGCACAAACTTTGTATCAGCAGCATGGTGGGGCCAGTTACCGTATGGCACAGGCCATAACCGAGCTGTTAGCGGAAAACACATCTGATTTTGCTGTGGCTGTCAATAGCGATAGCACCAGTTGGTTTCAGCGCAGTGTATTTGCGCATGCTACAGAGCTAAGCTTTGATCCGGTTTTTTGGCAACAGCAGCAGGCTGTTATTGGCCAGTCGCAGGGACGAAATACCGCTTGGTTTGTCCGGCATAATAGTCATGAGTTTGTTGTGCGGCATTATTATCGTGGAGGCTTGATTGGTAAGCTGCTGCAAGACAAATTTAGTTTTCAAGCCACATTAGCCAGTCGTGCCATGCAAGAGTTTGCCCTGCTACGCCAACTGCGGCGCTTTAATTTACCAGTACCCAGGCCCCTGGCCGCGCAGTATCAGCGCCATGGTTTGCATTATAAAAGCGATTTAATTATTGAACTGGTGCCGCAAAGCCGTGATCTTGCAGGCGTGTTGAGCGCAGTAGGTAGTTTAAATGACGACAAATGGCAGCAATTGGGTGCGCTCATCGCCAGATTTCATCAACATGGTGTGTATCATTCGGACTTAAACTGTCACAACATCTTGCTTGATGCTAACGCAGACTTTTGGCTGATAGATTTCGACAAATGTGCTTTGCGCCCAGCCGGCAATTGGCAACAGGCTAATTTGGCCAGGCTGTTACGATCGTTAAATAAAGAGCGCAGTTTACAGCCCACATTTTACTGGCAACCAAGCCAATGGCTGGCCCTGCTGCAAGGCTACAATCAACAGCTTGCCGGATAAAATTGGCTGTTAGTCGCAGTTTTTTGCTACATATTCACTCAGTGTTCACTTTTTATCTTGGTTTCTCCCTTGGTGTGTTCGCCGTTCTTTGATATAACATCAGACTACGGAGGGGCATCTATGCGGCTAAATAAAATAATAACAGGCTTAATGGTTACCAGCTTTATGCTGGCAGCCGAACCGCAACAGCAAATGGCGCAGGCACAGGCGGCGTATCTGCAGGGCGATCACACTTTAGCAGCTGAAATCTATCAGACGCTGGCTCTCGAGGGACATGTTAAAGCACAGTTTGAGCTGGCAAAGCTCTATTCTATGGGACAAGGTGTAGCGCAAGATGCATTGCAAGCTGCGTATTGGTTAGAGCAGGCCGCTTCTAACAGCCCTGATTATGCTGAATCTGCCCAGGCGCAACGGGATATTCAAAATGCCTTGTTACAGCAGCGCAGGGCGGCAGATGAGCCAAAAGCGGTTGTAACTGAAGCGGAAAGTGCCGTGGTAGCAGCGCCGATAATGCGCTCTGCAGAGCCTGCAGCAGAACCTGAGCCAGAAATAGCCAGAGCCGAACTGGCTGAACCCGTTAACCAAACCAGCACGGCAATGGCTAGGACCGAGCCTGCTGCTACCAAACCTGAGCTGGCAGTTAAAGCCTTAGCAGAAGCGAGCTTTGCGCTGGGAATGCGGGCATTTGAACGAGAAAATTATGCTGAGGCTTTTAGCCATTGGCATCCGCTGGCTGAAAACGGCGAAGTAGATGCTCAATTTAATCTGGCAGCGATGTATAGCAATGGGCAGGGTGTGACGGCCGACAACCTAACCGCCGCACGTTGGTTTAGCGCCGCAGCTGAGCAAGGTATGGCGCAAGCGCAATACCATCTTGCCGTGCTGCATGCTAATGGCAAGGGTATAACCAGGGATGATGCCTTAGCAGTGTATTGGTATCAAAAGGCGGCAGAACAACAGCAGGTGTTAGCGCAATATAACCTGGGCTATATGTATGCTAACGGCCGCGGTGTCGCATTGGATGAAAGCAAGGCATTGCTGTGGTACGAAAAGGCTGCTGCACAGGGCGATGTCGATGCACAGTTTGTTGTCGCAGAACGCTATCGCCAGGGGCGGGGTTCACCGGTAGATGGTGCCCAAGCCATAAGCTGGTACCAGCGTGCTGTTGAGCAAGGCCACCTGCGCGCTGCGTTTGAGCTGGCACAATATTATCTGCAAGGTAACACGGTTAAGCAGAGTGACAGCCGTGCCTTTGATTTGTTTAGTCAGGCAGCAAACCGCGGCTTAACTGAGGCCGAGCGTGAAGCGGGCATAAGCTACTCGCTGGGGCGAGGTGTGCGTAATGATGATCGTAAAGCCATTGATTTCTTACAGCGGGCTTGCGACAAAAAAGACTACACCGCTTGTTACTATTTAGCCCTGCATATTAATGACGGACGTGGCGTAAAGGCCGATCCTAAACGGGCAATTGTTCTGCTGCAGCAAGTAGCCGAAGCGGGCAGTATTGATGCACAGTTCCGGCTTGGCTTGATGTACGCAAATGGTCAGGGTGTTGCTGTCGACGACAGTGCAGCCTTTAGCTGGTTATTAAAAGCGGCAGAGCAGGGCCAGCCCGAAGCTCAGTATTTGGTTGGCTTACGTTTGGCAAATGGCCTGGGCACCAGCCAGAATGATCAGGCTTCTGTAGCGTGGTATCAACGGGCGGCAGAGCAGGGAGTGTTGTTTGCCCAATATAACCTTGGCTTTATGTATGGTGCGGGTCGCGGCGTAGCCCAAGACGATAGCAAGGCGTTGTATTGGTATATAAAAGTGGCCGAGCAGGGCGACGCCGATGCGCAGTTTAATTTAGGCTTGCGCTACGAAACAGGCCGTGGTGTAGCGCAGGATGATCGTCTTGCGGTGCAATGGTATCAAAAAGCGGCTGAGCAACAGCATCAAAGAGCCGTGGCGCATTTAGGCTATATGTACGAAAAAGGTTACGGCGTCGCCATGGACGAACGTAAAGCGTTGCAGCTTTATCAGCAAGCGTTACCGGCCAAAGTGCCGCGAGCCCTTACTGCACTGGGACTGTTTTACAAAAATGGCCGACAAGTTAAAGCCGACGATAAAAAAGCGGTGGAATTATTTACCGACGCGGCAGAGCAAGGCTATGCCAATGCGCAATATAATTTGGGTTGGATGTATGAATACGGCCGTGGTGTAAAACAAGATTTGGTTAAAGCACGCGATTTATATCAGCTGGCTGCGGCGCAGAACGAAGCCCTGGCGCAGGCTCAGCTGAGCCGTTTATTAAACTAAGTAACTGAGGTTTTTGTCTTAACCAATTAAAAGGCCAGCATTTGCTGGCCTTGGTTTTTAATCAGCGATTTATGGCTGATAAGTAGCGGTCAGGGTTAAACCACTCACAGCACTGTAGCCATATACCGAGATATGCCAAACAGCAGCTTGTGGGTTGGTGAAGCTGCAGCTTTCAGCATTACCTGATTTATACGGCCGGCAATCATAACTTGAGGTAGTAGGCTGTGCACCACGACGTACATATAAGTCGGCGTCACCACTACCACCAGATGTGGTTACGGTAAGGTTGCTCATACCTGCTGGTACAGTAACGGTATAGTGCTTCCAGGCACGACGGGCAATGCTGATGTTGCTTTCAGTCAAGGTAGCACCCTGACCACCACCGCCACCACCTGCGGCTGCCGTGTAATCTGCCAGCAGAGACACGCCAGCATAAGCACTATAGCCATTTATCATGACATGATAAGTACCTGCTTGGGCAGTAGCAAAGCTACAGTTTTCGGCATTGCCACCTTTATAAGGCCGGCAATCATAGCTAGAGCTGGTAGGTTGGCTGCCAAATTTCACATATATATCGGCATCGCCTGAGCCACCAGACATAGCAAAGCTTAAGTTGGTAGCACCGGCTGGCACGGTAATCGTGTAGTAGGTGTTAGAACCAGCTGCACCAGACAGATTGGTTTTAGCTACGCCTTTAGTCAGTGCGTTATCGCCAACTGGTGGCTCGGTGCCACCACCGCCGCTACCTGATCCATCACAGCCGTTTTGAGTGATGTAATCAATGGCTGTTTTAGTTCTGACTAAACCATGGCCATATGAACTGTCACGCCCAGCGGTGCCTAAGTCTTCAGCTGTTACTGCCAGTACATTACGGATTTGAGCATTAGTGCATAGTGGGTGATGGCTCCATACCAACGCTGCCACGGCGGCAACATGTGGAGACGCCATTGAGGTGCCACTCATCAGGCCATAGTTGCTGGCGCCTGAGCTAATATATGAGGTTTGTCCCAACTTAGCCATTAACGCCTGACCAACCGTCTGCGTAACAGCCAGTGCAGGAATAGTCGTACCCGGGTTGTCGCCTAATGTACCACCGAAATCACCGGTAGTGTTGTTGTAGATAATTGCAGCTAAACCACCACCAGCTTCGCAAGATTGTACTTTTTGTACAAAGCTGACATTACCGCGTTCAATAAGACAGATTTTATTCGCCACGCTGGTACAAGTGGTTTCACCCAGGCCACAATTGGCCAGTGCTGCATTAGCGCTACCATCTGATGAGTTAGTCATTGGGCTGCTGTCATAGTTACTGCTGCCGACACTCAGAATAGATTCCAGACCTGTGCCTTCAGGGTAGGTCGAACGTATATCAACACCTGGACCAGAAAGCTCTACTTGGCTGTTGCGCTGAGAAAAGTCAGCCAGTACTTTATCTTTGTCTATCGCGGCCACAGATACCACAGAGTTGTAAGACGCTGGGTATGACATGGCGGTATTGCCGTCATTACCCGCAGCAGCAATCAACAATACGCCTTGATCGAACGCAGCTTGCATCGCGTTGCTTTCGGTGGTGCTGGAGCCAGAGCCACCTAAGCTCATATTAATAACAGTAGAGCCATTACTTACACAGGTATTAACGGCGCTGGCTAATGTAGAGCTATAGCCCCACCCGGCTTCGTTAAACACTTTAACAATGTGAAGTTTCAGGTTGCCATTAGGTAATACACCTACGATACCAACATTATTGTTCATCGCAGCGATAGTACCAGCTACGTGGGTACCATGCGGGCCACCATTGTCATACCAATTGCCAGTGCCTGAGTTATTTGTGCCGGTGATATTGCTGCTTAAGAAATCTTCATGCGGTAAATCCAGACCAGAGTCGATAACACAAACTTTTTGGTTTGAAGCATACTGATCGCTTACCTGGTTTGCTTGTACCATGGTGTAACCAAAAGGTACCTGCTGTGCCATGGGGTAACGTTTAAGATCTTCTTCAACGTATTCTACACTCGGATCGGCTTGAAGTGCGGCCAGATCGGCAGCAGCTAAGTCAGCCGCAACTGCAGATTGTTGTGCCAACACATGATGCACGCGCAAACCTTTCTGCTGCAGATTGCTAGCAACCCGTTGCAGGGCAAAGCCGGCATTGCCATTTTGTTGCAGCGCTAAACTTTGTTGTTTGTATTTAATGATGTAGCGCTTGGCGTCGCTGTTGTTACGTTCTGCTACGATGCTTTTTTTCGCCGGGTTGGCCGTGTAGCTAGTGGCCTGGTCTGCCATGGCAGGCATGGACAATGCTATGGCGGGTACACATAGCAGGGCTATCTTGGTTAAAACAAAGGGATTTTTTCTCATTGTGCTCTCATTCAAATCGTTATAGTTATAGTGATGTTACTACCCGGCTGGCGCAGGGCTGCGTTCGATTTTTAACCGCAAGCTCACATGAAGTAAACCGGCGAAAATCGCCCGCATTCTCTGTAATGGGGATTAATGTGAATGACTGTTTCCGGAAAAGGATTATTAGCAAAATTTACATTTTCTGCTAACGGCAGCGAACAGGCATGGCCGTTGAGTTGTGCTACAAATAGTTACAGTTGTTAACTATAACCTTTAGTTATAACTTATGTATAAATATAATTTAGGATGACGCACTATTTTACAACATTGCACTGTTGAGCAATGTCGCCGACAATAGCGGCCTTGGTATTCGACAGGTAAACAGGCGATATGCAGCAGTGGGATGTAATTGTAATAGGTGCAGGTGCAGCTGGCTTAATGTGTGCTATTGAGGCGGGTAAGCGTGGCCGTAAAGTATTAGTGTTAGACAACGGCAAGCGTGTGGGCCGTAAAATTTTAATGTCGGGCGGTGGCCGCTGTAATTTCACTAATATGTATACCAGCTCAGAAAACTTCCTGTCGCAAAACAAACATTTTTGTAAATCGGCGTTAAGCCGGTTCACGCAGTGGGATTTTATTACGCTGGTGCAAAAACACGCTATTGCCTATCACGAGAAAACCCTTGGCCAGCTGTTTTGTGACGATACCGCAAAAGATATTGTCGATATGCTGCTAGCTGAAGCCAAAGCCGCCAATGTGCAGATAGCGCTGCAGCAAACTATTACTGGCGTCAGCTTTGCCGATGGTCAATATACCGTTACTACGGCTGAGCTTAGCCGGCAGTGTCATAGTTTAGTGGTAGCAAGCGGTGGTTTAAGCCTGCCTAATCTAGGTGCGACCACCTTTGGCTTTCAGCTAGCCGAGCAGTTTGGTTTAAAAGTACTGCCACTGCGCGCTGCGTTGGTGCCATTAACCTGGCAACCCAGTGACAAAGCTGTGTTTGAGGAAATCAGCGGTGTGTCGCTGCCGGTTACGGCCGAGGCCAATGGCACGCTATTCCCGGAAGATATGTTGTTTACCCATCGCGGCTTAAGCGGGCCGGCGATACTGCAAATTTCCAGCTATTGGCAACCGGGCGATGAGGTTGTAGTGAATATGGCACCGCAAACCGACTTGGTGGACTTTTTAAACGCACAGCAGCAAGCTCACCCCGAGCAGGAAGTTAAAACAGCACTGGGCAAGCTCTTACCCAAACGGCTGGTAGAAAAACTGTTGGAGCTGAAAATATTAGTTAACCAGCCGCTAAAAGCACTGAATCTGAAAACCATTAAGCAAATAGCCGACAGTCTGCATGGCTTTATATTTAAACCCAATGGCACCGAAGGTTATCGCACTGCAGAAGTGACTATTGGTGGGGTAGACACCGATTATTTATCCTCAAAAACCATGGAAGCCAAACAGCAACCCGGCTTGTATTTTATCGGCGAAGTAGTCGACGTTACCGGTTGGTTAGGCGGCTATAATTTCCAGTGGGCTTGGGCCAGCGGCTGGGTAGCAGGGCAGTATTGTTGAGATAAATATCAAAATGAAAAAACTCTCTAAAGTACAACTTAAACAACAGGCCGCGGTGCTGGATGCGGTTACTACGCTGGAGCAGCAGGCGTTGGCAGACTTACCTGGTGCTGTGCAGTGCTGGTTTAGTATGGAATATGAAGCCTTTCCGTTGTCGCTATTGGTGCGGCTGCAATTTACTGAGCAGGTTTTGCTGGATACGGCGCAGCCACAGCTGCTGGTGTGGCAAAAGCGCTTAAGCGCTTTATTGTTTAAAAAGGGCATTGTGCTTAAAGATATGCGTAAGCACCTGGTGTTTACGCTAAATAGCCCTGATGAATAGCCCGGCCCGGACGATTAAGTGTGAAAAGGACCAAACAACAATGAAATACACTCTTGGCGCTTATGCCGCTTCGCCGAATCACAACGGTTGGAACCCGGAGCTTGAAACCGAGTTTTATAACCAATTAAAAGCGCTGCCGAATGTAAAAGGCCTGGAACATCCATTTTTAGGCCGCTTGCACCAGCATGATGACAACTGGTTTTTAGCTAATATTCACCCAGACTGGGATTACGTGTTTACCTGTATTCCCGGCATTATGACTGCCTTGGGGCAAAACCCGATGTTTGGCCTGGCATCAGAAGATGGCAACGGCCGGGCCGAAGCCTTAGCCTTTATGCAACAAGCCTGCGCTGCGATTAGCAAACTCAATACCCATTTGGGGCGCCAGGCGGTAACAGCAATTCAAATACAAACCGCGCCGGCACGGCACAAAGCGGCAGCATCTAAAGCGGCACTGAAAGCCTCATTGCAAACCATGCTTGAGTGGGACTGGCACGGCGCACGTATTGTAATTGAACACTGTGATGCTTATGTCGCTGAACACGCGCCCTCTAAGGGTTTTTTAACCCTGGATGATGAGCTTGAGGTCATCATCCAGTTAAATACCCAGCTCAGCACCGCGCAGCACTTAGGTATGGTTATTAACTGGGGCCGTTCGGTATTTGAAACCCGTCGCACCGAAGGCGCGCTTGAGCATATTGCAGCAGCAAAAGCGGCAGGCGTGTTAAGCGGTTTAATGTTCTCTGGTGTATCGGATCAGGACAGTGAATACGGCGCCTGGCGTGATAGCCATCAGCCACCACAAACCAGCGAGTTGGTGAATGCTGGCGAACCGGGTAGTTGGATGACCGAACAAGCAATGCACCGTTGTTTGGCGGCGTCTGATGCTGCGGATTTGCTAGTGTTGGGCGCTAAAATAGGCATTCGGCCACACAGCGCCGACATTGCCTGCCGGCTTGGGTATATCCGCGCTACCTTGGCGATACTCGATCGCTATTTCAGCCGTAGCTAAAGCGACAGCGATGCTGGCCGGGCCTTGAGATGGCCAAAATGTTTAATTGCCAGTAAGCCAACCAGTACTAAGGCAACAGCTGGAACTAAGGTGTTGATATAGTTTAAATAACTCAGATGAAGCTCTTGGCGGGAACTGAACAGCTGCCACAGGCTGTTTAACGCAACAGCCAACATAGGTAATGTTAGTAAACATAAGTGATAGCGCCGTAGTTGGGCTTGTAAATACAGTAGTGCCGCTACAGCAGGTACTGCTAACAGGATATGTAACAGCAGGTCGGCAACCGATAATATCAGCAGGGCAGACTTTTGCCAGTCTGACGTTGTCAGGAGCCAGGCTGGTAACGGGTTAATACTGCTGAGATAACCAAAACACAAAATAACAAAGTACAGGTGGGCGCCACCGAGCAGCAGTGATATCAGTGAGCGGATAATAAAAATTGCCAGTTTAGCGGCCATAAACAGCACTCCGGTAAAAGTGCGCTACGCTAGCATGCAGTTACGGTGTCCTCAACAAAAAAAAGGGCCTTTCGGCCCTCATTTTAATTAGACGGCGTGCGGTATTTTTCAAACCACGCCAGCATATATTCCACTTTTTCAATCATCCTGCTGGGTTTGTTGGAAATGCCATGTGGTGAGCCCGGGATCCTAACCAGCGCAGTATCAATGCGGCGTATTTGTAGTGCCTGATAAAACTGCTCTGACTCTGAAATAGGTGTACGGCGGTCTTGTTCACCGGTGATAAGGATAGTAGGCGTTTGTACATTTCCAACCAGGCTTAGTGGTGAGCGCTGCCAGTAATGTTCTACATGTTCCCAAGGCACTCCCGGGAATTGATGAAACGTTTGATACAGGTAGCTGTCGCCGGTGAGTACTTTACTTAACCAGTTAATAATTGGTTTTACCACTGCAGCGGCTTTATAACGGTTGGTCAGGCCAATGGCATAAGCGGTTGCAATACCGCCGGCCGAACCACCGCCAATAAACAGGTTGTTTTCGTCAATAAAGCCCAGTTTCAGCATCGCATTAACGCCGCTGTCGTGATCGGCGTAGTCTTCTGGTGAGCTGTATTTGTTGTGTAGCAACATGGCAAAGCGTTCACCATACGACGAGCTGCCACGGTGGTTATCATAAAACACCACATAGCCTTCTTTGGCATAACGTTGCATTTCCGCACTCCATTGTGGGCCATAAGCCAGGTGTGGGCCTCCGTGTATCTCTAACAACAACGGGTACTTTTTGCTTGGATCAAAATCCGGTGGCGTCATGTACCAGGCCTGAATTTCCTCGCCGTCGAATGACGATTTGTATTTTATTTCATGCACTTGGGCTAGCTTTTTGTGTCCAAGCAGGTCTTCATTCAGTGATGTGAGTACTGTGCTTTTGCCTTTTTGCAGTACAGCAACTTCGGCCGGGCGCTGGCTGGTTCCATAGGTGTATGCAATAACGCCGTTGTCAGACATTGAATAACTGCCGCTTAGGTAAGGCTGAGGTTGTGACACACCGCCTAAGCTCGCCGTAAGTTCGGTTAATTTGCCCTTGTTAGTTAGTGTGGCTAATTTACGTTGGCCGCGATCATCATACTGCACCACAAAGCTGCTATTACTCAACCAACTGGGGCTGTCGATGCTGCGATCAAAATCAGCCGCAATATCGCTGATACTGTTATTACTCAGCGTCAGTACTTTTAATTTGCTGTTGTTGTAAGGCACTAAGGCATTGCCTTGCCATAAAAACGCCAGTTGTTTGCCATCGGGAGAGAATACCGGCGCAGATTCATCGCCAGCCATGTTGGTTAGTGTAGTGAGTTCACTGCTGGCTAAATCAAGCCGGTACAGGTTGCTGTCACGCGGTTGGAATTCCCAGTCCGGGTCTAAATTGGCTGAAAATACCAAGCCAGTGCTATCGGGTGTAAAGCTTAAGTCACTACCGTAGTGAAAATCGCCTGCAGTGAGTTGACGTGCGCTGCCGCCGCTAGCGGGTAAGATAAAAACCTGACGAAATTGCGGCTTTAAGAAGCCCTGGCCATCGGCTTGATAGCGGGCGCGGTCCAGTACTGTTGCCGGCTCTGACCAATTTGCGCCGGCAGGCTTTTTCACTTTTTTTACCCGCTTTTTAACATCTGCTTCGCTGGCATCAACGTTCATAGTAAATGCCAGTTGTTTGCCGTCTGGTGACCACGTTAGGTTAGAGGGGCTCTGGCGTAAATTCGACAATTGGGCGGTTTTGTTTTCTGCCAGATAGTGCAGGTGAATTTGCCGGCTACCGCTGATATCTGCAATAAAGGCCAACTGTTTACCATCGGCAGACCAGCGTGGTTGGCTGTAATTAAATTTGTCTGCAAATAGCGGCAGCTGACGACCGGTTTTTACATCCAATAACCACAAACTGCTACGGGTGCTGTCCGTCATAATATCGTTGCTAGCTCGCACATAAACAATTTTGCTGCCATCGGCAGAGATCTGGACTTCGCTGGCATATTCAAGCGCAAAAATATCTTCTGCTTGAAAATAAGCACTGCTGGCGCTATGCGTGTCAGCGAAAACCATATTGGCGCTAGCCAATAAACTGATAGCGGCGGTCAGGGTGGAGCGGATAAATATGGACATAGTTCTCCCGAATACATGCGATGTTAACCTGATGTGCCGTTAAGCTACCCTGAAGTGGCTGGCAGTACAAACCCGATAGCGGCCAAAGGCAGGTTTTAAGCGGCACAGTTCAATTTGATTAAAGCAGTACAAAAACAACGAATTGGTTATTAAATATACAGATCTGCAAATTACTGCCTATACTTGAATTCTGAATCCTGTCAGCCGTTTTGCTGCAGGGCAGTTAACCGCTTGGCTCTAATTGGAGGGCAACCTGATGTTAAGACGTTATTTTATCAGCGATGATTTAGATGATTTAGCAAAGATAGAGCAGGAACTGGAGCAACAAGGCATAGATACGCCACAAATTCATGTATTAAGTGAAAACGATGCGGAAGTAGAGCTACGCCATTTACATGAAGTGGCACCGGTACTGAAAAGTGATGTAGTACATGCTACTGAAATTGGCGCCATTGTGGGTGTTATAGGTGCACTGCTGGTATTGGCATTGGCTTATATTATGGGCTGGACTGACACTGCCGCCGGCTGGGTACCCTTTATTTTCCTCGCCGTGGTAGTACTGGGCTTTTGTACCTGGGAAGGCGGTTTTATTGGCATTCAGCAACCTAATGTCAATTTTAAGCGCTTTCAGGATTTGCTGCATCAAGGCAAACATGTGTTGTTTATCGACATCACGCCCGAGCAGGAAGCGGTACTGAGTAAAGTGATCCGCAAGCATCCCGGTTTACAAAGCTCTGGTGAGGGCGAAGCAACCCCTGGTTGGGTGGTGCGCAGTCAGCAAATGTTCCGTCGTTTTGTAAAAACCATGCCCTAACGGGCGTGGTGTTTTTGTCACCATCGCATTAGCAGTACCCGTTCACTTTACTGGTTAAGGATTAACAGGGTATGGCCATAACAATAATTTTAGTGTTGTTGGTTCTGGGTTCTATTGCCTTTCATTTTATCAGCCCCTGGTGGTTTACCCCGATAGCATCAAATTGGCAATCCATTGATACTACAATTGAGATTACCTTTTGGGTGACCGGCTTTGTGTTTGTAGCGGTGAATCTGTTTCTCGCCTATGCCGTGTTTCGCTATCGCTTTAATAAAGACCGCAAGGCAGATTATCAACCAGAAAACAAAAAGCTGGAAACTTGGCTCACGCTATTTACCACTATTGGCATCGTCGCCATGCTGGCTCCCGGATTATACGTTTGGGGCCAATTTGTTGATGTGCCAGCTGACGCCACAGAGGTTGAAGCTGTTGGCCAGCAATGGCATTGGAGCTTTCGTCTGCCCGGCGCTGACGGCAAGTTGGGTGAAGTAGACTCCCGGCTGGTTAGCGACCAGAATCCGTTTGGTATTAATTCTGCAGATCCGGCCGGCCAGGACGATATTTTAATTCAGCGTAACGAGCTGGTGTTACCGTTGGATAAACCGGTCAAGGTTTTGCTGCGTTCCAAAGACGTGCTACACAACTTTGCTGTACCGCAGTTTCGGGTAAAAATGGATTTAGTGCCTGGTATGGTAACGTACCTGTGGTTTACACCCACCCGCGAAGGCAGTTTTGACATTATGTGCGAAGAACTGTGTGGTGTGGCACATTTTGCTATGCGCGGTAAGGTGCGGGTAACTGCTGAAACCGAGTACCAACAATGGCTGGCGGCACAGCCCACATTCGCGCAAAGCCAGAGCCGTTATGCCGGTGATACCAGCCAGGGCCAGGCATTGTTTCAGGTGTGTGCTGCTTGCCATGGCGCGGTCGGCGAGGGTAACTCACAGCTAAATGCTCCGGCGCTGGCAGGACAGAGTCGCTGGTATTTAAAACGCCAGTTGCAACATTATCAACAAGGAATTCGCGGTAGCAGCGAAGGTGACGTATACGGCGCACAAATGGTGGCCATGGCCAATATGCTGCGCGATGAACGCAATTTGGCCAATGTATTGAGCTTTATTGATAGCCTGCCGCCGCCACAACCTAAAGCCAGGCAGGGCGACCTGCAGCGTGGCCGCAGCTTGTACCGTAACTGTAGCTATTGCCATGGCAGCCAGGCTCAGGGCATATATGCAATGAATGCGCCGGCGCTTACCTCTTTAGACGGCGCTTACTTGCGGCGGCAATTAAATTACTTTAAGCAAGGTATTCGTGGTAGCCATAAAAGCGATTTTTACGGTGCTCAAATGCAGCTCATGGCTCAGTCGCTACATGGCGAACAAGATTCTGCTGCCGTTATTGCCTACATTGCTTCTTTATCGGCTGATGCTGCCATCAGTGATGACGCCACGCTTAGGAGTGCGCCATGAGTCATATTGCCGTGACCGATCAGCCTGACGAGTCAAAACATCCGCATAGCTTCATAACGAAATATATCTGGAGTCAGGACCACAAAGTTATCGCCATTCAGTACGCTATTACGGCTATTTTTGTCGGACTGGTGGCACTATTGCTGTCGGCGCTAATGCGCCTACAGCTGGGGTTTCCAGACCGATTTTCCTTTATCGACCCCTCTGCGTATCTGCAATTTGTCACCATGCATGGCATGATCATGGTGATTTACCTGCTAACGGCGTTATTGCTGGGCGGTTTTGGTAACTACCTTATTCCACTAATGATAGGCGCTAGGGATATGGTGTTTCCCTACCTGAATATGCTCAGTTACTGGACATATTTGTTATCAGTAGTGCTGCTGCTGGCGAGCTTTTTTGTGGTAGGTGGCCCCACAGGCGCCGGCTGGACGCTGTATCCACCACAAGCCATTTTGCCAGGTACGCCCGGTGCCGATGGCGGCATAGTGTTAATGCTATTATCGCTGGCCATCTTTATTGTCGCTTTTACCATGGGCGGCTTAAATTATGTCACCACCATTTTGCAGGCTCGCAGCAAAGGCATGACATTAATGCGCATGCCACTGACGATTTGGGGTATTTTTATTGCCACTATTCTGGGTCTGCTGGCCTTTCCGGCTTTGCTGGTTAGCGCCATTATGATGCTGTTGGATAAAGTGGCCGGCACCAGCTTCTTTATGCCGGCGCTGCTATCGCTGGGAGAGCAACTGGATTACAGCGGCGGCAGCCCGATTCTGTTTCAACATTTGTTTTGGTTTTTTGGCCATCCTGAAGTGTATATCGTAGCCTTGCCGGCATTTGGCATGGTGTCAGATGTGCTGGCTACCCATGCCCGGAAGAATATTTTTGGTTATCGCATGATGGTGTGGGCCATTGTTGCCATTGGTGGCTTAAGTTTTGTTGTCTGGGCGCACCATATGTATGTCAGCGGCATGAACCCGTATTTTGGTTTTTTCTTTGCTACAACCACACTGATTATTGCGGTGCCTACGGCACTGAAAGTGTACAACTGGGTACTAACATTATGGCGCGGCAATATTCACCTGACGACGCCGATGCTGTTTGCTATTGGCTTTATTTTTACCTTTGTACATGGTGGCTTAACGGGGTTATTTCTGGGCAATGTGGTCGTCGATCTGCCATTGTCAGATACTTATTTTGTTGTGGCGCATTTTCATATGGTAATGGGTGTTTCGCCGATCATGGTGCTATTTGCCGCGATTTATCACTGGTTTCCCAAAGCGACGGGCCGTTTTTTGCATGAGGGCTGGGGCAAGTTTCACTTTTGGGCCACCTTTCTTGGCACCTATGCGGTGTATTTACCGATGCACTATCTGGGGTTTCTTGGCGTGCCGCGACGCTACTTTGCGATGGCCGGCACTGACTTTATTCCCGAGTCGGCTCAGACACTAAACGCCAGTATCACCGTGTCAGCCATTATTGTTGGCGTGGTACAGCTGGTGTTTATTGTTAATTTAATTTGGAGTGTGCGCCACGGCAAAGCCGCCGGCAATAATCCTTGGCAAGCAACAACGCTGGAATGGCAAACAGAACACACGCCACCTGGCCATGGCAATTGGGGTAAAACGGTACCTGTGGTGTATCGCTGGGCTTATGACTACAGCGTACCTGGGGTTAAAGAGGATTTTATTCCGCAAAATGTACCGAATGAGCAGCTGCAGTTTACCGATAAGCAGCGCTATGAGGAGTCACAGCAATGAGTGTGCTTAGCCGGTTACGCGAGAAACCCTGGCTGGCACAGCCAGCGGGTATGGACCCTGCACTGCAACGAGCGCGGAGACGTTGGCCGGAGCACACCGCGTTGATGTTTATGCTGGCGATAAGCACGGTGTTATTTTTTCTGTTTACGATCACTTTTTTAGGCCGCACCCAACTGCCAGATTTTCAGCCGCTTGCGGGCATGCCATGGCAACCGTTAACTAACTCAGTAATGTTATGGCTTAACACCTTGTGGCTGGCATTAAGTGGCTTGGCTATGCAGCTGTCACTGCGGCAATCGCGACGCCTGCACAAAAAGGTGGGCCCCTGGCTGGTATTAGCAACGTTGCTGGTTGGCTTTTTTTTGGCCGGGCAGTGGCTGGTATGGCAGCAGTTGCTAGCACAAGGCTATGGCTTGCGCACTAATCCGGCTAATAGTTATTTTTATTTGTTTACTGCGGTGCATGGGGTGCATGTGATGGCCGGTGTGATAGCGCTGCTGCGTGTTTGGTGGCATAGCCGGCGGCAGCCTTTAAAGCTAAGCCGCAGTCTGCAGTTATGCACCACTTACTGGCACTTTTTACTCTTGCTGTGGCTGGTGTTATTTGCGCTGCTTACCCGTTCAGCGGATACCTATAACACCCTCGCTGCCATGTGCGGCTTTTGAGGTGAATGATGACAACAGACAGCAAAATTGAAGCCGACAGCGGCTGGCGCACGGTAGCCGCCGACTGGTCGAGCGATAAGCAAGCCTTTGCAATGCCCTGGGGCAAGCTGATGATGTGGATCTTTCTGCTGGGTGATACCTTTATTTTTAGTATTTTTTTAGTGGGTTATATGCATGTGCGTATGTCTACTACAGTCGACTGGCCCAACACCAGCGACGTGTTTGCCTTAACGGTGGCAGGACAGCATATTCCGTTGTTGTTAATTGCCATTATGACCTTTGTACTGATTACCAGCAGCGGCACTATGGCCATGGCGGTGAATTTTGCTTATCGCGGTGCGCGCAAAGCGACTTTCTGGTTAATGGTTATTACGGCGGTGTTGGGCGTGTTGTTTGTTGCGATGCAAGCCTTTGAATGGAGCAAGCTCATTGCTGATGGCGTGCGACCCTGGGGCAACCCTATGGGAGCGGCTCAGTTTGGTGCGGCTTTTTTTATGATCACGGGCTTCCATGGTTTACATGTTAGCGCCGGTGTTATTTACCTACTGGTTATTGCTAACCGGGTTCGCCGTGGTCATTACGAGCGCAAAGGCTACGATATTGTCGAGATCACCGGCCTGTACTGGCACTTTGTTGATTTGGTTTGGGTGTTTATTTTTGCCTTTTTCTACTTATGGTGAGGTGAGTTATGGCACACAGTGTAGATAATCAGCAGCATCCTATTGGTTTATACCTTAAAGTCTGGTGCTGGCTGTTTGTACTAAGCGCACTATCGTATTCTGTTGACTACATGCAACTACAAGGCGGCTTGCGCTGGAGTTTGATTTTGCTGTTTATGCTGCTAAAAGCCGGGCTGATTATTAGCATTTTTATGCATGTTGCCTGGGAGCGGCTAGCACTGAAGTTGGTGTTATTTGTGCCGCCCGCGGCCATCTTGGTGCTGATTGCACTGATGGCCATAGAAGCCGATTACAACTTTTTAACCCGGCTGCAGTTTTTTAGTCAGCCGGGTTAGCCTGGCGGGTTAGGCGGTTAAGCTATCAAAAATATGCAAAAACGTCGGTGTTTGCGCGATGGTAAGTTGAACTTTTAAGCGCCTGGCAATGTCCTGCGCGCTAATAACACCTCGTATTTGATGGCTTTCGCGGTCAATGACCACACAATGTTGCTCGCCACTCGATTGTAATGTATTAACGACATCAGCAATGTTGCAATGCTGCAACTGCTGATAAGCCAATGCTTTAATGCGCTCGCGTGGGCGCATCACATCTGCTACCCGAATATCATCGCGGTTTACGCCTAAAGCAATATGGCGCATTAATGTTTGCTCTGACAACTGCTCAAGGTGCAGCAAGCCAACCAGCTCACTGCTGTCATCTACTACCAGCTTTAACCGGCTATGTTCCTGTTGCATCATATCTTGAGCATCACATGCTTTGGTAGCCGCACTGAGGATATTAGGTTGGCTATGTTTGAAATCGGTAACCACACTGAGTGCTGGCGAGAGTAACGTGGTGTCGTCAAAGTCGGCAGGTTGTACTAAATGATCAATGGCTTCAACGGCATATAGAGATAATGTTTTCATGGTGTTTCCTCAATACCGGTAAGCAGAGGCCATACCGGTTTTTCACATAAATAAGGTTATTTCACAGCGAAGCTGTGCAAACGTTGTTTAACTTGAGGATGTAGCTGGTGGTGCACGGGCTTTAACGGCGCTGAGAAAGCCGGCTTTGCTTGTAATAAGGCGGTTGAATAATCGGCTATGGTGTACCGGCGCAGGGCTAATGCTTACAGCCAGTGGCAACACCGGTGGTGGTTCGTCGCTATTATCTGATTCTGAGTAAAAACTGTAACAGGGACTTGCAGGAGTAACAGCATGGAACTGAGTGTCGGCCAGCGGCGATAAGCGTTGGTCGTGCACGGCAAAGGCTTGCGGCGTGCACAAAAGGCAAATATACAGTAGTAAGGCAAAACTACTTAGCCAACGCATACACCCTCGGGTCTTT
This sequence comes from Rheinheimera maricola, assembly GCF_016918075.2. Taxonomy (GTDB): domain Bacteria; phylum Pseudomonadota; class Gammaproteobacteria; order Enterobacterales; family Alteromonadaceae; genus Alishewanella; species Alishewanella maricola_A. Next base: position 283,043 of record NZ_JAERPS020000004.1, read on the forward strand.
GGAATACTGTTTGCAACAGCTGTGTTTGCAAAAATTGCGTACGCTGATAATGGGCACTTAAACCCGTCACTGCAAGCTGTGTAAGTAAAAATTGCCGCTAATTGCGATTAACGGCAATTTTTGCACGATACAGCTTAGCTATAGCAGATTAAGTGTGTATTTTAATAGCAATGCCAGCAGGCTTAGGCTGGCTATTCCTGCCAGATACAGCAGCATAAACCAGCCAAAGTTGGTTAGCCGGTGTTTTGCTGTAATTGCTGGCTTAGGCATTAGTAACCCTCCTGATAATCTTCCACCTTGCCGCGAAATATATGATAGCCCCACAAGGTGTAGGCCAGAATTAACGGCACAAAGATCAGAATGCCAGGCAGCATAAAGGTCAGGCTGCTATTGGGTGCCGCCGCGGCATAAAAGCTCAGTTGGCGTGGCAGTAAATACGGAAATAACCCTACCACCAAACCGGCAAACGCCAACAAAAACAACGTCGCGGCTAACCAAAACGGTCGGCTTTCATGGCGAGAGTTGATATCAGTGTCGGCAGCAAACTGGCGTTGTACCCGGCCAAGGTCGCGAAACAGCAACCTTGCTGTCAGCCCCGCAGCCAGTGGCAACAGCATCAACAGCAGGCTGTAGCCGCCAGCAAACCAGCGTACACGGATTTCGGGTTGGGTGAGCAAGGTAAATAAACTCACCAGCAGCATACACAACATTACAAACAGGAGTAACCGCTGGCCGTATCGTGCCGCTTTTTGTTGTATTGCGCCGCGGCTTTTCATGGTCAGATAAGTACAGGCCAGTAGTGCATAGCCGGCCATAACGGCCAAACCGGTAAACAGGCTAAAGGGGGTTAGCCATTGCAAGCTCGACAAGGCCAGGTTATTGGCATCGACACCCTGCACCAAAACACCCAGCATCAGGCCCTGACAAAATGCGGCCAGGCTGGAGCCGATAGCAAAAGAGCGGTTCCACCAGATTTTTGACCGTTGTGATTTGAAGCGGTATTCAAAAGCGACACCGCGGAAAATCAAGCCAATTAGCATTAACATAATTGGCAGATACAGCATCGAGGCGATGCTGGCATAAGCGGCAGGGAAAGCACCGAATAAGATCACACCACCAAATACCAGCCAGGTTTCGTTGCCATCCCAAACGTGCGAAATAGAGCGCATTAAATGGTCATGTTCGGCGTCGCTGTTAAACCAGGGATACAGGATGCCGATGCCCAGATCAAAGCCATCCAACAACACGTACATCAGAATAGCAAAGCCCAATAGCAGAAAGTAAAACAGCGGTAAGCCTAATTGCAGTTCCATCAGTTTTTCTCCTGTGCTGGTGTTAACTGTTTGACCAGCGCGACGGCATAGCCGGACGCTTTAACACCAATTAGTTGTTGTTGCAGTTGCTCTAGCGCCGGCGGGCCTTTTTTAATTAGCTTGCGCATAAAATACAGATAGACGCCAAACAGCAAGCTGTAAGTGATGACAAACAAGGTGAGTGAAAATAGCACCCGCTCTGGCGGCAGCGGCGACACCACGTCAATAGTGCGCAGCAAACCCTGTACCAGCCAAGGCTGGCGGCCTACTTCTACAACATACCAGCCAGCTAACACCGCAATAACGCCACTGGGCGCCAGATAGCTGCAGGCGGTTAAAAACCAGCGGCTGTGATACAAGTTGCCACGCCAGCGCAGATAAGCGCCGAGCAGCGCCACCATAAGCATCAGCATGCCAATGCCCACCATGATACGGAATGAAAAAAATACCACTGCCACATTGGGCCGCTCATCGGCAGGTACCGCTTTTAGCCCCATTAGTTCGCCATCGGCATCATGGGTTAAAATCAGGCTGGCCAGTTTTGGTATTGCAATTTCAAAATGATTTTTCTCTGCTGCTCTGTCCGGGATGGCAAACAATAACAATGGCACACCGGCCTCGCGTTCGGCCCAAAGTCCTTCCATTGCGGCCAGTTTAACCGGTTGATGCTGCTTAACATTTAAGCCATGCAAGTCGCCGACAAACACCTGCAACGGAGTCAGAATAAGTGCCAGCCACAGTGTCATCGACAGGCCTTTGCGCGCCATAGTTTTGTGCTCGCTGTGCAGCAATTGCCAGGCACTGGTTGCCAGCACCACGAAAATGGCGGTGATAAACGCTGCCAACAGCATATGGCTGAAGCGGTAGGGCATGGAGGGGTTAAAAATAACCTGCCACCAGCTATCTACCTGAAATACGCCATCAACAATGATGTGTCCGGCCGGAGTGTGCATCCAGGAGTTGGCGGCAATAATCCAAAACGCAGAGATCCAGGTACCAATAGCCACCACCACCGTGGCAAAGAAGTGTAGTTTTGGCCCCACCCGTTGCCAGCCAAACAGCATAATGCCTAAAAAACCAGCTTCTAGAAAAAACGCGGTTAGCACTTCATAGGCCATTAGTGGCCCAAGTACAGCACCGGTAATGCGTGAGAACTCTGAAAAGTTGGTACCAAACTCGTACGACAATACGATACCAGACACTACGCCCATGCCAAAGGTAATAGCAAAGGGCTTTATCCAGAATTTGGCCAGTTGTAGGTAAACCGGATTAGCGGTTTTCAGCCATAAACCTTCCCAAATAGCAATAAGGGTAGCCAGGCCAATGGTGATGGATGGAAAAATAATATGAAAGCTTACAGTAAAGGCAAATTGTAAGCGCGAAAGTAGGGCGGCATCCAGTTCCATATTACCCCCGACGCTGCTGTAAATAACGCCATATGGCGGGAAGCAGCGCCACCGCCATCATCAGGCCCAATGCGATTATTTCGTTAACCAACATACTGCTGTTCATCTGAGTGCCTTTTGCTACATTAAATATTCGCTGATTTGCTTGTGATATAGCAAGATGCTTACCACCTTGTAAGTGCGGAGTTTAGTCTTTGTTTTATAACGATTTTAATTTTTAACTTGCGTCTTGTGTTAACCGGGTTTACGATTTTGACCTAGTCTGGGTGTAAACGGGGTTTACGGTGGCATTGTCGTTAGCGTTTGAAATCAGCATGGGGTTAACCAGCGCCTGCGCGGTATTACTAGCCGGCTGGCTAGGTTGGCAAGGGCAACGTCAGCGTGCGATGCCTGCCTTGGCCGGTTTTGCCGCCATGATGGCGCTATGGTGCAGTGGTCATATTGCTATTGTGCAGCATTGGCCTGAATTGGGTATGGCTTTGGTACTGGCTAATCCGCTGATGCCGATGTTTTTTCTGCATTTTGCTCTGCAGTTTGTCAGTACCGATACCAATCCGCGTTGGCGGCAGTGGCTACCCTATCTATATGGCTTTAGCCTGCTAATCATTGCAATGAGTTGGCTGGGTGGTGGCGCCGCAATTAGCCGCACTGCTGGTTTTGACGCGTTTTTTATTTTTGCGGGTATTGGCTGGTTTAACCTGCTTTACACCGTGGCGTTAGGGGTGGCAGCGCATCTGGTGCTGTGGCAGGGCTGGCGGCAGCATAGTGGTAATAAACGCCGCTCTATTGTCGCTATGTTTCTGGCGGGCGGCTGGGGTTTATTGCTGGCTACCAGCTTTGTGTTTCCATCGCTGGGGCTAAACTGGTTCCCGTATCCAATGCTGTTACTACCGAGTTACCTACTGTTGTTGGTGTATGGTGTGGTGCGCTATCAAGTACTGGCAATTAATGCATTTGCTAACAAAGCGTTGTTGTGGTTAGCCATGCTGCTGCTGGTGCTGGCACTGATGGCATTGGTAAGTGCCTTGTTGGGGCAGTTAGGCATGCAAGCCCTGGCAGCTGTGCCGGCTACGCAGCTATGGCTGTACTCGGCGTTATTACTGTTGTTGTCTGCGGCATGTTACCGGCCGCTGGCGGTGCTGGCGCAACGGCTGATCTACCCGGGAGTGCAGTTGAGCGAGCCGTTGCTGGCGCACTGGCGTTTGCAGCTGCAACAATCAGACAGCTGGCAGGGCCTGGCTTTGCTGGCAAGTCAGTTATTGTCTGGCCAGCTGCGGCAACAGGTTGCAGTTCAATTACCACAGGCACAGACCGCCGCCGCAGCGCTGCAAATTACCTGCTTACGCGATACTCAAGGTTGGAGTTACCAGTTGCAGGGCTGGGATGATGTTACTCCGGGTTACCGTTTGCAGGGCGAAGTGTTAGCCGCTTTGCTGCTAAGCAGTTGCCGTATTTTGGAGCAATCATTAAAATTGGCTGAAGCTGAACGTAAACGGTTGGATCAACAACATTTAGTTGAGTTAGGCGCATTATCTGCCGCTATGGCGCATGAGCTGCGTAACCCGCTGAATATTATTGCTATGGCCGCCGCCAGCACTAATGCCGATACGCGACAGCACATTCAGCAGCAGCTGAGACGTGCCGACCGGCTAATAGCCGACTTGCTAAGCTATTCTGGCCAGTTGCAGCTGCAGTGTAGCCAGGTATCATTAAAACCGCTGCTGCAAAGCATTGTTAGCCAACAAGACTGGCAAGGAGTGCAGTGTGTGTTGCAGATCCCCGATGGCTTAACCGTGTATGCCGACAGCTACCGGCTGCAGCAAGTGCTAATCAATTTGTTGGACAATGCGTTGGCGTTCTGCCGCAACCAAGTGGATGCAAAAATCTGCCTGGAGTCCAATCAAAATCAACATCAGCTACTGCTGTATGTACACAACAATGGCCCGGCGATTGCCAGTAACCAACAAGCCAGCTTGTTTCAGCCCTTTGTTAGTAAACGTTCCGGCGGCAGTGGCCTGGGCTTGGCCATAGTCCGACGCATTATGCAGGCACATGGCGGCGCAGTAAGGCACCGCGACGATCTGGGCTGGCCGGTCACGTTTGAGCTGCAATTTAATCAAAGCTTGAACCTTTCTACTTATCAACTGCAGGACAATACACATGGCTAATGGCCGGATTTTACTGATAGACGATGAGCCGGCCTTTCGCCAACTGGCGCAAAGCTGGCTGCAAGGCAGTGGCTATCTGGTGCAAACCGCAGCAGATTTAGACAGCGCCCGCGCCGCGCTAAGTGGCTTTGATGCCGACCTTATACTACTGGATTTGTCACTGCCACCCGAGTTTGATCCGCAGCATACGCTGGCAGCATTGGCCGAATTTAATAGCCGCCCGGTTATTATCCTAACCGGCCATGCCGAGCGGCAACTGGCGTTAGATGCTATAGCGCTGGGTGCCTGGGACTTTATCGCCAAGCCAGTCGACCCCGATTTACTGGCCGTAGTGATTAAACGGGCACTAAGTAAGCATCAGCTCGACACTGAGCTAAAGCAACTTAAGCAGCATAATACTGCCGGCGTGGCACGCTTAATTGGTGTATCAGCTCCGATGGAGGCCATGCGCACCTTAATTCAGCGCATAGCACCAACCGATGTGCGGGTGCTGGTTACCGGGCCGTCTGGCACCGGCAAAGAAGTGATATCTAAAGCGTTGCATGAGCTTAGCCGGCGCGGCGCGCAACCTTTTGTCTCAGTGCACTGTGGGGCTATTCCGGCAGATTTACTGGAAAGTGAACTGTTTGGCTATGTTAAAGGTGCCTTTACCGGTGCCGACAAAGACCGGCCCGGCTTGTTAAAATTGGCGGACGGGGGCACGTTGTTTCTGGATGAAATTGGCGAAATGCCGCTGCCAATGCAGGTAAAATTGTTACGGGTGCTACAAGAGGGCACTTTTTTTGCTGTGGGTGGCCGTGAGCAGCAGAAAATTGATTTGCGGTTAATTTCGGCGACCAATGCCAATTTACCAGACTTGGTTAACAAAGGCTTGTTCCGGGCAGACTTATACTATCGCATCAAAGGCATTACGCTGGAAACCACTGCATTAAGTGAGCGCAGGCAGGATATTCCGCTGCTATTGCAATTTTTTCTGGAGCAGCATATGCGCCTGCAAGGGCAATCGTTGCGGCTAGACAGTACCGCACTTAGCTGGTTTTTACAGCGTGACTGGCCGGGTAATGTGCGTGAGCTAAAAAACACCTTAGAAAGCGTAGCGGCGGTGGCACAAGGCGGGGTAATTAGTATGGCAGATATCAGCCTGCTGCACCCTGAGGCGGTTAATGCAGGCCATGCGGAGCTAGCGACCGACGTCAACAATCTACAGTTAGAGCCGGCAGTGCAACAACTTGAAATTCGCTTGATTAAGCAGGCCATGCTGCAAAGTAAAGGCAATAAAAGCCTTGCCGCGCGACTACTGGGTTTGTCACGGCAGGGCTTGCTGAAGAAAATTGACCGCTATCAGCTTAGCGTCTAAGGTAGTGGCAAATATAGGGAGAACAGCAATGAAAGCAGTAGGCTACCAACACGCGTTAGCGGCCAGCAATCCGCTGGCGCTGCAAGATATAGCACTTGAGCAACCTGTTGCCAGCGGCCAGGACATTCTAGTGCGGGTAGAAGCGGTATCCGTAAACCCGGTAGACACTAAAGTGCGCCAGCGCGCGCAGCCTGAAGCCGGCCAATTTAAGGTATTAGGTTGGGATGCTGCTGGTGAAGTGGTCGCGGTAGGAGATGACGTTAATCTGTTTAAGCCAGGTGACAAGGTATATTACGCCGGCTCGTTAACCCGCCCGGGCAGTAACAGCGAATATCAGCTGGTGGATCAGCGTTTGGTTGCCATTATGCCCGAAAGCCTCAGTTATGCCGAAGCCGCTGCCTTACCATTAACCGCCATTACCGCCTGGGAATTGCTATTTGACCGGCTTGAAATACAACAGCCTAGCTTAAAACACCCCAGGCCAGTGTTATTGATCATCGGCGCCGCCGGTGGTGTTGGCTCAATACTAGTGCAACTGGCGCGGCAACTCACCACCGCAACCATTATTGCCACCGCTTCACGGCCACAAAGCAAACAATGGGTAACCGAGCTGGGCGCACATTATGTTGTAGATCACAGCCAACCGTTGTTACCGCAGCTAAAGGCGCTGGATTTAAGCTGTGTTAGCCATGTCGCCAGCTTAACCCACACAAATCAACATTACGCCGAGTTAGTGCAATTGCTGGCCCCGCAGGGCAAGTTGGCATTGATAGACGACCCCGCAGACGGCATCGACATTATGCCGCTAAAGCAAAAGAGTATATCGCTGCACTGGGAGTTTATGTTTACCCGCGCCATGTTCAACACGCCAGACATTATCGCGCAGCATCAGTTGCTTACTGATTTAAGCCGGCTTATTCAACAAGGCCAAATCAAAACCACATTAAAACAAACACTAGGTACGATAAACGCCGCCAACTTACGTCAGGCACACCAGCTGCTGGAAAGCGGTAAAGCCATAGGTAAGGTAGTGTTAGCGGGGTGGTAAAAAGTGCTGTAACTAGCGCTGCACTGCCTCTGTCCAGGCAGATTTGTGAGTTATAGATTTTGTTAAATTCCTCGGGCCTACAAACTCATAAAGCATAGGCTGCGTGAATTCATCAGGGGAAACCTAAAGGATAAAATGGCAACGTTTATTGATGGTATTAATTCAGCTACGAAATCTATCGACGAGTTATTATTTGAGCTAAACACATCTGCAGATATCAAGCTCAAGCATGCCATTGCTATGATACTCTCAGACTTTGATGAGCCACGCATCGTCGATCATTTAGTTGCAGAGATAAGCAAAGAGGTTAATCACGGCTATATTGGCACTTTTGTATTTACTTGTGAAACATTTGATTGTTCCAAATACTTGGAGTTTTTTCTCCAGTTAATTGTATTTGGAGAATACGAAGTCTCAATGACTTCAGCTCTGGTTGTTGAAAATATGAGCAGCTTACATGCTATTCAAATTGCAGACGGAATTGTGTTTTTGCAAAACAACTTGAATAAAACGAATAGTAAAAATGAAGAATTCATTGAAGAGGCATTAGCGTTTTTAAAATCAGAATTAATCCGGCGAAAACATTAGTGAGGGTGTTCAATACTCTGGAAATATTGAGGTTGCGTCTTGCTTGCCCCCACAAAAGTCAATTATGAAGTCCTTACCCTGAGGTGTTTCCGGCATAAAGGGGCGCTACACAATTCCAATCAACCGAAAACGGTAATGTGCTGCCGGTTCTCACTTTACTATCGATCTAATTGCTTTAACAGCTCGCGCTCAATAGCAAATACATGTTCGTCCTGCTCATTCATATCACGCAGTGCCTGCGCCAGTTTCAATACATACTCACTGTTTGGGCCACTTGGGCCTGTGCTTTGGGCAATATGTACGGCAATTTCAACATCACTGGCCGGGCCTAAATACGCCTCGTTATTGGCAGCGGCTAAATATACTACGCCTTCTGTTTCGTCTGGTTCGCTGTGGTCAGAATCGTTTAGCCAGTGTAGTGGGGTAAACACGCGCAAATAACCGTTTTTCTCGCGATGGTCTAAATGCTCAAAGGTATCGGGCGTTACCTGATACGCCATACCTACACAGCGCGCACCGGGCGATTCAACAAGGGTTAACACCCGGCCTGGCGCCTGTGGCGTACCACGATGATCATGCGATCCCTGCCAAAACCGCCTTTCCCAGCCATAAATGCAGGCTGGCCTACAATCCAGATATTCAAAGTCAGTTTTATAAATCAGCGAGCCATAGCCAAACAGCCACACTGAATCCAGGTGATGCAACGGCTGGCGTTGTTTATTCAAAGATATGGTGTTATGTGACATGAAGCTTCTTTTTCGAAATTAAGCTGTGAATTTTAAGGGTAGAACAAAATTAACTTGTGATGTTGATCTGATAATTATCTGGCTTCTGCTATTTAGTAACACAAGCGGCCATCTGGTAGCTGAAAGGCTACGGTATTAATTGAGTGCCGCCAGTACGTTCTCTGGAGCACGCTCAATTGCACGCAGCAAAGCTTTAGCCGGGCCGGTAGGCTCGCGGCGTCCTTGTTCCCAGTTACGCAGCGTACCCAGCTGTACATCAATCAGATCGGCAAATGCTGCTTGTGTCAGGTTCGTTTTCTGGCGAATTTCTTTCACTTTTATAGCCGCAACGAAAGTTTCACGCGATGGCTGGCGTTCACCGCGAACAATCTCACCCATTTCTTCAACGCTTTCCAGTAGTTGGTCGAACAGTTTATCTTTCATCAATATATGCGTCATTGGCGTAGTTTTGCCTAAATATGCTGCAAAAGAATACCTCCGTCAATTGCAGCAAAGTGAATCTAAAAGATATAAATAAACCCAATACCTATTTCGGCTTCATAGTTGCTGCGGGCGATGGGGCTGTTGCGCACGTCGCTGCTGAAATGCTCATACAGTGCCTCGGCGAAAATCTGCCAGTTGTCGTTGATATTGTGCCGGTAGTTGTAATCAATGCCGATTGAACGTAAGCCGCCACTCAGGTTGGTTTCGTCTAAACCCGATGCCAGTGATTGCTCTGCGGTGATACCAAAACCGGTATTGGCATATTTGCTGTCGTGAAATACCGCCACCAGATTAAGTTCAGAGCCGGAACCGTCGGTTTTATCACCGAAGCGTCGCCCCACACCAAACAGGCCAAGGTTGCCGTTGTCTCCGCTGACCAGCCGGCCTACCAACCAATAACGCCAGTCGTTGTTAAACGCCCGGCGTGCCTGCAGCACTAATTCAAAGCCCTCTTCGGTGTCACCCAGCCCATCAAGGCGGCCATCGTCAGAGTCATTTTCTTCCCGGCCCTCATCAAAGCCAATTAAGGCCTCCAGTAGCCAGGTGTCTGAGCGCAGGCCGCGCCAACCCAGAGCTTCACCGGCAAAATAGAAAATGTCATTACCGCTGCGCCACTGCACCGCGCCGGCTGGCTGTACTTCAAAACCAAATTCGTCTGAGCCCTCGTAAGCGGTTTCATACTCGATACCCGCACCCAGCGCGAAAGCCCAACCATCATTACCTTTAGTAAAGTCGTCAACTGACGGCAAAGGTACCAGCGCTGCGTTGTCGTTTTGCGCTAATGCGGTTTGAGGGAAAAAACCATGTAGTAAAATGGCCAACAGTAAACCGGTAAACTTTTTCATATAAAACCTTAGCTGTATCAGCAGGGCAGAGTGCAACGAGAGTATTCAGTTCCGGTTTACGTATAACTGTTGTCGGTAGATCTTATTAACGCACTTTTATTACTTAACCTCATTCAGCTTTGTCACTTGCGCATCAAAACTGCCTTCCGCCAGTTTAATAGCTACTTTATCGCCGGCTTTTAGCTGGCTGCTGCTGGTGACTACCTGCTGTTTATCGTCAAAGGTAATGCTGTAACCGCGGGCCAGGGTTGCCAGCGGGCTTACGGTGTTTAGCTGGCTGCTTAACTGCGCCAGTTGTTGCTTGCTTTGCTTTAACTGCAACTGCTGGGCATTTATAAGCCGGCGTTCCAGCTGAGTAATATGCTGAGTGTATTGCAGTAAAGTTTTAACCGGCGATAACTGGCGCAGACTTTTATCCAGATACTGCTGCTGTTGCTGCGCGCCTTGCAGCGTGCGTTTGGCACTGGCGCTTAAGCGCAGTTGCAGCTCATCCAGCCGTTGTTGTTGTTGCTGTAAACGCCGTTTCGGGTGCAGGGCTAACAGGCGCTGGCTTAGGTTTAACAGTTTGGGCGCGGCGTGTTGCATGCGGGCACGCTGGGCCTGAATAAGCGCACTGCGCAATCGCATAATGCGCTCAAGCAAATGCGATTGATCCGGCGATACCAGCTCTGCCGCAGCAGAGGGTGTGGGCGCGCGCACATCGGCGACAAAGTCGGTAAGGGCAAAGTCGATTTCATGGCCTACTGCGCTAACAATCGGAATAGGGCAGGCGGCTACCGCGCGGCATAAGGCTTCATCGTTAAAGCACCATAAGTCTTCTAACGAGCCACCGCCACGGCCGATTATGAGTACATCCACTTCGTTGCGGCGTATCGCTGTGCTTAGCATATTGCGTAATTGCGCGGCTGCCGTTTCGCCCTGCACTTGCGACGGGTAAATAATTACCTCAATGCCTGGCGCACGGCGTTTTAACACGGTAACAATATCGCGCACGGCAGCGCCGGTGGGCGAGGTAATTACCCCGACACGCTGCACCTGTGCCGGCAGTGGTTTTTTGCCGGCCGGGTCAAATAAACCTTCGGCCTGTAATTTGGCTTTTAACTGTTCAAACTGCTGTTTTAGTAAGCCGGCGCCGGCGCTTTCGATAAATTCAGCCAATAACTGATACTCGCCCCGCGGCTCGTACACGCTGATGCGGGCACGAATAAGCACCTGCTGGCCGTTTTGCGGCCGAAAGCTGCTGTTGCGGTTAGCCATTTTAAACATGGCGCACTTAACCTGGGCGGCGCTGTCTTTTAACGAGAAATACCAGTGGCCCGATGCCGCAGCGACAAAATTAGACACTTCGCCCTGCAACCACAGTGTTTGAAACTGCAGCTCCAGCGTAAGGCGTACTTCACTGTTTAACCTGGAAACACTATAGATATCGGGGTTTTGCATAAAAAATGTACCGGCAGCTGGCCTGACAACGAAAGCGGTAGAGTAACATAAAACAAAAAAGCGTTTGTGATACGCGCGCAAAACCGTTAAAATTGCGCCGCAACATTCCCCATCTTTTCAGCCACAGCGAGATTGTTGCAATGCTCAGGATCAAACAAGAAGCCCTTACCTTTGACGACGTGTTATTGGTACCGGCGCACTCTAGTGTACTACCTCACACAGCCGATTTACGCACCCGACTGACTAAAAGCATCACGCTGAATATTCCTATGGTTTCTGCGTCTATGGACACGGTAACTGAAGCCCGATTAGCCATAGCGCTGGCACAGGAAGGTGGCTTAGGTTTTATTCATAAAAACATGACCATCGAAGAGCAGGCCGCTAACGTTCGCAAAGTTAAAAAGTTCGAAAGTGGCGTAGTGTCTGACCCGGTAACGGTAACGCCGGATATGAGTATCCGCGAAGTGCAGGCGTTAGCGCAGCAGTGCGGTTTCTCTGGCTTTCCGGTAGTCGATGCCAGCAACAACCTGGTGGGCATGCTAACCAGCCGCGATATGAGCTTTGAAGCGAATAACAACGAGAAAGTCTCCAGCCTAATGACGCCACGCGAGCGTTTAGTCACAGTGCTTGAAACTGCCCCGCGTGAAGAAGCCTTTAAAAAGATGCACCAGCACCGCATTGAAAAAGTGTTGGTGGTCGACAGCGAATTTAAATTAAAAGGTTTAATTACCGTACGCGACTACTACAAAGCTGCCAGCAAGCCTAACGCCTGTAAAGACGAATTAGGCCGCTTGCGTGTTGGCGCGGCAGTGGGCGTCGGCCCAGGCACCGACGAGCGCATTGCTGCGCTGGTAGAAGCCGGCGTAGATATTCTGCTGATTGATACCTCGCACGGCCATTCACAAGGTGTAATTGACCGTGTTAAACAAACCCGTGCCCAGTACCCGGATTTACAAATTGTCGCCGGTAATGTGGCCACCGCTGAAGGTGCCAAGGCGCTGGCAGCTGCGGGTGCCAACGCAGTAAAAGTGGGCATTGGCCCGGGCTCTATTTGTACTACCCGTATTGTTACCGGTTGTGGTGTGCCGCAAATTACCGCTATTTCTGAAGCCGCTATGGGCGTAGCCGGTACCGATGTGACCATTATTGCCGACGGCGGTATTCGTTTCTCCGGTGATGTAGCCAAAGCCTTGGTTGCCGGTGCAAACCTGGTCATGGTGGGCTCGATGTTTGCCGGTACTGAAGAAGCGCCGGGTGATGTTGAGCTATATCAGGGCCGCTACTATAAGTCTTACCGTGGTATGGGCTCGTTAGGTGCCATGGCACAGCGTAACGGCTCGTCTGACCGTTATTTCCAAGGCAGCAACAACGCCGAGAAACTGGTACCGGAAGGTATCGAAGGCCGCGTGGCGTATAAAGGCCCGATGGAAAACATTATTCACCAGCAAATGGGTGGCCTGCGCAGCGCCATGGGCTTAACCGGTTGCGCTACCATTGACGAGCTGCGCACTAAGCCAGAGTTTGTCCGGGTAACTTCGGCCGGTATGGGCGAGTCGCATGTGCATGATGTGCAAATTACCAAAGAAGCGCCAAACTACCGCTTAGGCTAACTGTTTACTGTTTTATCGGCTGGCTCACCCCGGCCGCTTTACTTTTTAAAGGTCGCTATGAACAAAAACATTCATCACCACCGCATCTTAATCCTCGACTTTGGTTCGCAGTATACTCAGCTGATTGCCCGCCGCGTGCGCGAAATTGGCGTGTATTGTGAGCTGTGGGCCTGGGATGTTACCGAAGCGCAAATTCGTGACTTTAACCCAACCGGTATTATTTTGTCCGGCGGCCCGGAAAGTGTACACGAAGCCAACTCTCCGCGGGCCCCTCAATATGTGTTTGAAGCGGGCGTGCCGGTATTGGGTATATGCTACGGCATGCAAACCATGGCCGAGCAGTTAGGCGGCAAGGTGCAGGGCTCGGACATGCGCGAGTTTGGCTATGCTCAGGTTGAAGTGGTCGCAGCGAACGATTTATTTGCCAAAATTGAAGACCACGTTGGCGGTAACGGTAATGCTTTGTTAGACGTGTGGATGAGCCACGGCGACAAGGTAGTGCAAGTTCCGGAAGGTTTTATTACCTGTGCCAGCACCACCACCTGCCCGCATGCCGGCATGGTAGATGAAGCCCGTCAGTTCTACGGCGTGCAGTTTCACCCGGAAGTTACCCACACCCGTCAGGGGCTGCGTATGCTGGAGCATTTCGTGGTGGATATCTGTGGTTGTGACAAACTGTGGACACCGGCATCGATTATTGAAGACGCTGTTATCCGCTTAAAGCAACAGATTGGCGATGACCGCGTTATATTAGGCTTGTCCGGCGGCGTTGACAGCTCTGTGGTGGCGATGTTGCTACACCGTGCTATCGGTAAAAACCTGACTTGCGTATTTGTTGATAACGGCCTGCTGCGCTTAAACGAAGGCAAGCAGGTAATGGATATGTTTGGCGACCATTTTGGCCTGAACATTATTAAAGTTGACGCCGAGGAGCGTTTCTTATCGGCACTGGCCGGCGAGAACGATCCGGAAGCCAAGCGTAAGATCATCGGCCGGGTGTTTGTTGAAGTATTCGACGAGCAATCGCAGTTACTGGAAAACGCCAAGTGGCTGGCACAGGGCACCATTTACCCTGACGTAATTGAATCTGCCGGTTCTGCTACCGGTAAAGCGCACGTGATTAAATCGCACCATAACGTCGGCGGTTTGCCCGCGCATATGAAGCTGGGCTTAGTAGAGCCACTGCGTGAGCTGTTTAAAGACGAAGTGCGTAAAGTGGGCTTAGAGCTGGGCCTGCCATACGACATGCTTTACCGTCATCCGTTCCCTGGCCCTGGTTTAGGTGTGCGCGTACTGGGCGAAATTAAAAAAGACTACTGCGATATCCTGCGCCGCGCCGATGCCATCTTTATCGAAGAGCTACACAAAGCCGACCTTTACAACAAAGTAAGCCAGGCGTTTGCGGTATTCTTGCCGGTAAAATCGGTAGGTGTAATGGGCGATGCGCGTAAGTACGACTGGGTAGTATCACTGCGTGCAGTAGAAACCATCGACTTTATGACCGCGCATTGGGCCCATCTGCCATATGGGCTACTGGGTAAAGTATCTAACCGTATTATCAATGAAATTAACGGTATCTCCCGCGTGGTATACGATATCAGCGGTAAACCACCAGCGACAATTGAGTGGGAATAACTTTCCCAAGCTAAATACAAAAAGGCCAGCGCAATGCTGGCCTTTTTTATAAGCTATCAAGTTGCGGTTCAGCTGATATTTGGCACTATATACCGGTATTTTTAATCTGAAGGAGTGAGTTAACATGAAAAAATTAGGATTACTGCTGGCGTGTTGTGCATTTTTAACCGCTTGTGCGCCTGAAGTGGGTAGCAAAAAATGGTGTGACAGCATGAAGGAAAAGCCCAAAGGCGATTGGACAGCCAACGAAGCTACCGATTTTGCCAAGCATTGTGTATTTAAAACGGAAGAATAATGGCTATATAGCCGGTGTTCAGCACCGGCCATTAGCGTATTTGCTAATGGCTGCCTTGGGGCAAACGAGCAAACTACTGAGCCTGTTCCAAATTAAAACCAAGTTGGTTTAACTGTTTACTAAGCATTACAGCAATGGAGCTACCCAGCTGTTGATGTTTTTTATGCAGTATATGATATAGCCCGAAAGGACCAATGTTCGTTTCGGATCTATTGGCGTTTTCCAGCTTAGGCGGTTGCAGTAAATCGCTTTCTATCCACACCAGATAGTCCACTTTACCAGCATTAAACATCACAATTATGTTATGCCAGTCGCTATTGAAATAGCGTTTTGCCTGAATGTCGCTGGTAAGTATTTGTAACGTCGCATCCTGGGTTGGTACTAGCACACGTTGTTTAGGATCTAACAGCACGGCGCTGTCACAAGGCAGGTCTGGCCGGCAATACAGTACAACTTGTACTGTGTCTAACAGCACGACAGGGGCAGCGTTATCCAGCTTGCTTAGCAACGGGGCTAACCTGCCAACATCCCCATCTACCAGGCCATCATTTAACAATTTTAATGCTCTGGCGCCGTCTGCTTCCTGAAAAGTTAGTTGGTAGCCAAGGTTGCCATACACCTCTTGTAACAGCGGTATCAACCGATCGCGGGTAACCGGATGACCGGAATGTGAAAACACTAAATGTTGCTTTGGTGCAGCGACTGCCGCCTGGCACATAACTATTACCAATAGTAAGAGGCTACCGCGCCGGTTTATCATATTTGGCTCCCGCTCAATTTATGGCTAAAGTATAAGCCAGAATAAACAGGATAGAGCAGCGGATACTAGATTATTATCGCGCTGGTCAACACAACTAAGAAGAGTAAACATGCGCAACGTAAAACAACTTAATTTCAGTATTGTGATCAATGCGCCGGTGCAAACGGTGTGGCAACGCATGTTGTCAGATGTGGGTTACCGTAACTGGACTTCCGCTTTTTGCGAAGGCTCGTATTTTAAAGGCAGTTGGCAGCAAGGCGAAACAATGCGGTTTTTATCTCCCTCCGGTGATGGCATGGTAGCCACTATTGCGGAGCATCAACCGTTGGAGTTTATCTCGATTAAACATTTGGGGTTTATTGTTGCAGGTGTAGATGATTTTACCAGCGACAAGGTGACCAGCTGGGCACCAGCGTTTGAAAATTACCGTTTTACTGAAACAGAAACGGGTGCGCGACTGGATATTGAGCAGGAGATTGCTCCGGAGTATGAGCAATATATGTTGGATACCTGGCCGAAAGCGCTCGAAAGACTCAAGCTGTTATGCGAGCAGGGCTAAGTCGATGCTGTGGCGGCTTTGTTTAGGCTGAAGCTATTTTTTATCCAGCTACTTTGGTGAGTGTGTTGTCATTTCATTAGCGCTAATCATCACACAAAGTAGCTAATCTCGCATTATCAGCTATTGTTTGAAGTGAACTCATCTTATCGGCATTCATTTGTTGCCGACATCTCAAATGCTCGCTAACTGGACATAGATCACCATGCCTAACAATGTTGGCAGGGTAATATCGGTGCGCGGCAGTGTGGTGGATATCGTGTTTACACAGCGATTGCCGCCAATTCGTACCGTACTTAAAACGGGTGCAGACAGCCTCATATTAATTGAAGTGTTTTCGCAACTGGACACGCAGCGTGTGCGCGGTATTGCGCTTACGCCTACCCAGGGGCTGGCGCGAGGTATGGTGGTACACGATAGCGGCGCACCATTACAAGCACCGGTTGGCAAGGCTATTTTGTCACGTATGTTTGATGTCTTTGGTCAGGCAATTGATCAACAACCGCAACCCACCGACATTTCGTGGCGCTCTGTACACAAGTTACCCCCTGCACTTTCAGAGCGCGCGACGAAAACCGAAGTGTTTGAAACCGGCATTAAAGTCATTGATGTATTAATGCCGCTTGAGAGAGGAGGCAAAGCCGGCTTGTTTGGTGGTGCGGGCGTGGGCAAAACGGTGCTGTTAACCGAGATGATTCATAACATGGTGGGGCAACATGACGGTGTCAGTATTTTTTGTGGTATTGGCGAGCGTTGTAGGGAGGGTGAAGAGCTACACCGTGAAATGAAAGCCGCTGGCGTGCTGGACAACATGGTGATGGTGTTTGGCCAGATGAATGAACCACCGGGCGCACGGTTTCGTGTGGGGCATGCAGCACTGACTATGGCAGAGTATTTCCGTGACGATGAACACCGCGATGTGCTGTTACTGATAGACAATATCTTTCGTTTTATTCAGGCGGGTATGGAGGTGTCAGGTTTAATGGGCCAGATGCCAGCTCGACTGGGGTATCAGCCCACGATGGGCACAGAGCTATCGCAGCTTGAAGAGCGCATTGCCAACACTGGCAGCGGCGCAATTACTTCAATACAGGCGGTATACGTGCCAGCCGATGATTTTACCGACCCCGCTGCGGTGCATACCTTTTCGCATTTGTCGGCCTCTATTGTCCTGTCGCGCAAGCGGGCCAGTGAGGGACTTTATCCGGCTATTGATCCCCTGCAGTCCAGCTCGAAAATGGCGACTCCGGGCGCAATAGGCCAGCGCCATTATGATTTAGCGCAGCGTATACGTAGTACCTTGGCCCATTACGCTGAGCTTAAAGACATCATTGCTATGTTGGGCATGGAGCAGTTATCGCCAGAAGATCGCAATGTGGTAGGCCGTGCCCGCAGATTAGAACGCTTTTTAACCCAACCTTTTTTTACCACCGAGCAGTTTACCAGTATGCCGGGTAAGTTAGTCAGCCTTAACGATGCTCTGGATGGCTGCGAGCGCATTTTGCAGGATGAGTTTAAAGATTATCCTGAGACGTCACTGTATATGATTGGAGCCATTGACGAGGCTAAAAAGAAAGACGTTAACAACGCTAAAAATGAGGGTGCGACTAAGGTCGCTGGCAGCGTGAACGATGCCAACAAACCATTAAGCACGGGAGAGCCACAGGATGCCAACCACCCTGATTACGCTTAAAATCTTGTTGCCCTATAAAGTATTTTCACAGCAGCAACAGGTGAAAAGCATCGTTGCGATGACACATGACGGTGCTATGGGTATTTTGCCGCACCGGCTTGATTGTGTCGCTGCGTTGTCAGCTGGCATCCTGGCGTTTGTGGTGGAAGGTAAAGAAGAAGCCTACGTCGCGGTTGATGAGGGCATACTGGTAAAAACCGGTTTAGAGGTGCTGGTTTCGGTGCGTAATGCTATGGCGGGTATGGGGCTGGACAAGCTGCGCGAGGCATTAGAGCAAGAGTTTATTCAGTTAGATGCGCAGGAGCAAAAGGTACGCGCAGTGCTGGCGAAAATGGAAGGTGGCTTAATTCGCCGCTTGGCCGGCTTTGAACAAGACAAGAGCCTATCATGAAAAAGATTTGGCTATGAACAACAAGGCGGATCCCAAGCCTGGCAGCACTAAAGCCGATAGCATCAACGCCAAAGGCGGCAAAGCGGTAAGCGCTAAAACAGACCACGCAAAAACAGCGCGTGTTCAAGCGGCGGCCTCAGAGCGGCGAGGTGCTGGTTTTAGCCAAAAAGTGGGTGATATCGCCGCGCGTAAATTGCAGGCACAGCAAAGTGTAACAAAAAACGTTTGGTCGGGTTTGGGCATGATGGGGTTAATTGGCTGGTCAGTAGTGGTGCCAACGTTACTGGGTGCTGCCTTGGGTATGTGGTTGGACAAACGCTACCCATCAGCTCAGTCCTGGACGTTAATGCTGTTGGTCGCTGGCTTATGTTTAGGCTGCTTTAATGCCTGGCGCTGGGTGGAAAAGGAAGACCATGATATACATCAACACGGCGGCAATGACGATGTTGATTAATGATATCAGCATTACGGTTATTTACGCTGTGCTTGCGCTACTGGCAGGCGTTGCGCTTGGCGTAGGGTATTTTGCCGGCCTTTGGTGGACCGTACGTCAGCTTGGTAATAGTAAATACCCAGGCTTACTATGTTGTGGCAGCCTGCTAGTTCGGCTAGGCAGCGTAATGTTGGGCTTCTATTTCTTGCTTGTGGTAAGTGTATTCAGCGCAATGGTGGCATTGCTGGGTTTTGTTTTGGCACGCCTTTTTGTTACCTGTGTTGCCCAGCGTACAGAGCAAGCTGATGCAATCAGACAGAATAGTCGCTATGCGGCTAAGTCCTGATCAAATTATTTTTTGGCAACTGGGTTTCGTTAAACTTAACGCAACTATTGTGTTTAGCTGGCTGGTGATCCTGGTTCTGGTACTGGGATCCTGGTTAGTAACGCGCAAGTTGTCGACAGACTTGCATCGCTCGCGCTGGCAAAATGTGCTGGAAGTGGTGGTGCTGAATATTAGCAAACAAATTAAAGATGTTGGCCTTAGCCAGCCAGAGAAATACCTGAGTTTTCTTGGTTCGTTGTTCTTATTTATTGCTATTTCAGCGCTGGGCACGATGTTTCCCGGCTTTGAACCGCCTACTGGCTCACTGTCCAGCACGGTTGCGCTGGCACTGTGCGTATTTGTTGCTGTGCCGGTGTTTGGCATTAGTCAGCAAGGTATTGGTGCCTACCTGTATTCGTATACTCAACCCACTTTTATTATGCTGCCGTTTAATATTATCAGTGAAGTGTCCCGCACTCTGGCGCTGGCAGTACGCTTATTTGGCAACATGATGAGTGGTGCGATGATTATCGGCATTTTACTGAGCATTACGCCATTTTTGTTTCCTATTGTACTGACATTACTGGGTTTGCTAACCGGCATAGTCCAGGCCTATATCTTTTTTATTCTGGCTACGGTGTATATCGCGGCCGCTACGCGGTCACGCACGCCTGCGCCGGCAGCATAAAACCATTAGCACAACATGGCAGTGTGGCGATAAGACTGGCATAGAGCAGGTTTAACAGCAGCAATTTTTATGGAGGTTATATGGACAGCATGACGATTATTGCCGTGGTATCTATTATTACGGCCGGTATTACTATCGCCATTGGCGTTATCGGGCCTTCGCTTGGTGAAGGTAAGGCAGTGGCCGTTGCACTGTCATCATTAGCACAACAACCCGATGCCTCGGCGACCATTACCCGTACTTTGTTTGTCGGGCTGGCGATGATTGAATCGACGGCAATTTACTGTTTTGTGGTTTCAATGATTTTGCTGTTTGCTAATCCATTTTGGAATTACGTTATTGCTCAGGCAACCGGGAACTAAGCCATGTTAATCGACTGGTTTACCGTTGGAGCGCAACTGATCAACTTTTTGCTGCTGGCATGGCTACTTAAGCGCTTTTTGTACCAGCCTATTTTGGACGCCATTGATGCGCGTGAAAAACGCATTGCTGATGAGCTGGCAAGTGCTAAAGCGGAAAAAAGTGAAGCAGAACAATTACGCCAAGACTACGAGCAAAAAAATACCGCTTTTGAACAGCAAAAATCAGCCCGTTTGCATCAACTGGAACAAGATACCAAAGCCGATCGTGCCCATATGCTGGATGAGATTAAATCTGAAGCTAATGCGTTAAAGCAACGCTTGGCGCAGACATTGGAAAATGAACAACGCAGTTTGCAGCACCAGCTTAGTGGTTATGTAAAAGATGAAGTGTTTGCCATTTCCCGCAAAGCACTCAGCGAGCTTGCCGACACCTCGTTGGAGGCGCAAATTGCCGCCCGGTTTATTACACGCTTACGCGCACTTAGCGAGAAAGAAAAAGCGGCACTAAAGGCCGGTTTTGCAGCGGCAAATCAAACCTTGCTGGTACGTTCTGCTTTTGAGTTGCAAGACGAGCAGCAGGCACTTATTGCAGCGGCGTGTAACGACATTCTGGGGGATGCGCTTACCATTGAATTTAGCCAGGATGCAGAATTAGCCTGTGGCATTGAAATTAGCGCAACCGGCCAGAAAATAGCATGGAATATTGCCGAGTATCTTACTGCAATGAGCAAGGGTGTTAACGATATACTAAAACCTGAGCAAAACGAACCAAGCGACAGCTTAGCTAGCGCTGACGCAGCACCGCCGCTACCGGTGATTCAGGATAGCCATGAAAGCCGGGACTAACCTATTACAAAGGCTCTACAACGACACCTTTGCTGGTTTACAGCAGGCCAGGCAGTCGTTTACACCGCAACTGCAGTTGCATGAGGTGGGGCACATTATCAGTATTGCTACCGGCATTGCCAAAGTGTCTGGCTTGCCGGGCGTTGGTTTTGAAGAGATGCTGCGCTTTCCCGGAGATATTTATGGCATTGCTTTTAATATTGATGAAGCCGAAATTGGCGTGGTATTGCTGGGCGACTATTGGCATTTGCAAGCTGGCGACAAGGTAGAACGGCGCGGCCATTTGGTTGATGTCCCCGCAGGGGATGGCTTGATTGGCCGTGTGATAAACCCGCTTGGGCAACCCTTGGATGGTAAAGGCCGCCTGGTGTCAACGCAGCGACTGCCAGTAGAACGCCCGTCACCGGCAATTATGGCCCGCGCGCCGGTAAGTGTGCCGCTGCAAACCGGTATTAAGGTCATAGATGCGCTAATCCCGGTAGGTCGGGGCCAACGTGAATTAATTCTTGGCGATCGGCAAACCGGCAAAACCGCCATAGCATTAGATACCATATTGAATCAGCGTGAGCAAAACGTGCTATGCGTATACTGCGCTATTGGTCAGCGAGCTTCTGGTGTGGCGAAAGTGATCGCCAGGCTAGAAGAACAGGGTGCCCTTAATTATACCGTTGTGGTGGTAACCGAAGGTAATGACCCGCCCGGCCTTGCTTACGTTGCGCCCTATGCGGCTACCAGCATTGCCGAATACTTTATGCAGCAGGGACGGGATGTATTAATTGTTTATGACGACCTTACTCATCATGCCAGAGCCTATCGCGAGCTGTCGTTGCTGCTGCGCCGTCCACCGGGGCGTGAGGCTTTTCCAGGCGATATTTTTTATCTGCATTCGCGCTTGTTAGAGCGAGCCACGCATTTAAATGCTGAGCTCGGTGGCGGTTCGTTAACCGCTCTGCCGATTATTGAAACCGAAGCGGAGGATATTTCCGCCTATATTCCAACCAACCTTATTTCAATTACCGATGGGCAAATTTATCTGTCGCCAACCTTGTTTGAGCTGGGGGTATTGCCCGCGGTTGATGTGGGTAAATCGGTGTCACGAGTGGGAGGCAAAGCCCAGCGGGCAGCGTACCGAGCCGTGGCGGCTAATCTTAAGTTGGCTTATGCCCAATTTGAAGAGCTGGAAAGCTTTGCCCGTTTTGGTGCCAGGTTAGATGACAGCACGTTAAAAACGATTGAACACGGCAGACGTATTCGGGCTTGCCTGATGCAAGCTGAATTCAGTCCGGTGCCAATGCAAGAGCAAGTTACTGTATTGCTGGCGTTAAGTGAAAAACTGTTTGATGAGATCCCATTAGCGGATATGCCCGCTGCTGAACTGGCAGTTCGCCACGCGGGTGCAGCACTGTCTGATAAACAGGTAGCAACGTTAGAGAGTGCCGATAAATTAACCGACGCAGACCGGGCAGCGTTGCTGCAGCTGGCACGTGACGCGCTAGCGCCTTATATCGCCATCGCTGATAGCTCTGAGGCAGCAGGTGAGTGACAGCATTGCCAGCTTGCGGCACAGCATCGCCAGCGCCACAGAGCTGCAATCGGTGGTGCGCACCATGAAAGCCATGGCCGCATCAGGTATTGGCCAGTACGAACATGCCGTGCGGTCCTTAGACACCTATTACGATACGGTGCAATTAGGATTACGGGCTTGCCTGGCGCAGCAACCGCTAATGCATTATACGGCAGCGATGCCGTAGCGTGCCAACACGGCTATTGGTGTTATTGTATTTGGTTCTGATCAGGGGCTGGTAGGCCAATTTAACGAGGCTATGGTTGATTTCGTCGCCAAAACACTGGCTTCTTTACCGGGTGAAAAAGTAGTCTGGTCGGTAGGAGAACGGTTACGCTCACGCCTGGCAGAAGTACAACTATTACCATTGGCTGACTTTTTATTACCCGGCTCAATTAATGCCATAACGGCGCTGGTTGGCCAAATCCTGTTAGAGGTGGATACACAACGAGATCAAGGCAAGATAGGCAAAGTGTATGTTTTTCATCATCGTCCTAAGTCGGGTTCCATCTATTCTGCGGTATCGCAGCAACTGCTGCCTTTAGACTACGGCTGGCAACGCGGCCTTGTCAGCAAGAAATGGCCAACCCCAATGCTACCCGAGGTGGTGTTTAGCAAGGAGCGAACACTCAAAGCACTGGTTAGGGAGTTTCTTTTTGTCAGCCTGTACCGAGCTTGTGCTGAGTCGCTGGCCAGTGAGAATGCCAGCCGTTTGGCGGCAATGCAGCGGGCAGAGAAGAATATCGACGAGCTACAAGCACAATTAAAGCAAACTTTTCATCGTCTTCGTCAAAGCGATATCGACGAGGAATTGTTTGATGTGCTCTCGGGCTTTGAAGCCCTGCGTGAGTAAAATGAAGGTAACGGCAAATTGTTATAGCCCGAGGAACCGAATGCTAATGCTATGGTCGTAGTTGCTGTTAACTTAATGGAGTAAGGCATGAAAAAATTACAACAACTATGGCGGGAAAACTGCGGCATTATCGTATTTTTGTGTTGTATGTTTGTGTTCAGAAGTGCAGTAGCGGATTGGAACGATGTACCAACTGGCTCAATGCAGCCGACTATTCAAATTGGCGATCGTCTTTTAGTGAATAAAATGGCCTACGATCTGCGAGTACCCTTTACCACTAAATCATTATTTAAACGTGCCGATCCTATGCGTGGTGACATTGTTATTTTTATGTCTGAAGTGGCAGGTGATCGCTTGGTTAAGCGGGTTATTGGTGTACCCGGCGATGTGGTTGCAATGCATAACAATGTGCTTAGCATCAATGGCAAACGTTTAGACTATGCCGTACAAACTGCAGTTGCCGATAACGCGATGGTGTTAACCGAACAGTTGGACGCGATTACGCATCAGGTGAAATTAGCGCCATTTTCTACCGGCCGTGACAGCTTTAATGCGGTAACCGTGCCCGACAACAGTTACTTGGTATTGGGCGATAATCGCGATAATAGCGCAGATTCCAGGGTAATTGGTTTCGTGCCGCGCAACGAGATTGTTGGCCGAGCCAGTACGGTGCTGTTTTCACTGGATTACGATAACTACTTCTTACCTCGCAGTGAGCGTTTTTTCGCTGCGTTATAGTAGATTATATTAGGTGACACTACTTTTTGTTGTCTGGCGTATTGCTGTAAATAACAGATCTTACCTGGGCTTTATAAGCAGCCACTTGCCTATAAAAGTTAGGTTTGCCAGCGCTAAAAAGTGGTGTTAGCTTTAATAGCAGTGCTTACAGACGTGTACAGTTAGCAAATAGCCAGCGCAGTGGCAGCGCAATCTTTGTAGCCTACATTGATTTAGATAACTTCAAAACGATTAACGATCAGTATGGCCATGATGCAGGTGATCGATTGTTATTAGCGATAACCGCCAACTTAAAAAAAGGCCGTCGGGAAGGTGACTTTATTGCCCGTGTTGGCGGTGATGAGTTTGTTGTTTTTGGTTTGTTAACGGGTAATGATATTACGCATGCTGCCGAGGCTCTGCGTGAGCAGATTTTTAACAGCACTGAGGGCCGTTTTGATATTGCAGATACGTTACTGCACTATAAAGGTGGCAGTGTCGGCATAGTGATTGCCGAGCCAGGTGAGAAAATAAGCCATGTACTAAAGCGGGCAGATGAAGAGATGTACCGTGATAAAAAACGGCGCGCTACAGCACGCCGTTATTGAAAAATATTATTGATGTTTTGTTGCGCTCAGGCGCACCCATTCATCTTGTACGGCGATAGGGTCAAAGCTGAACTCGTCGCTATAAGCGTCAATAACGCTTTGCGCCTGGCTCTCCAATATGCCCGATAACGCCAGTTTGCCGCCGGGTTTTACATAAGCACTAATAATGTTTTTTAGCTCAGCCAAGGGACCGGCCAGAATGTTAGCCACCACGACGTCTGCCTGAAAGTCTTTTGGCTGATTTTGCGGTAAATACAGCTCTATCTGTCCTTCAACTTGATTTCGCTTGGCATTGGCTGTGCTGGCTTCAATAGCTTGTGGGTCAATATCGACACCCACAACCCGTTTTGCACCCAGTTTTAATGCGGCTATGCCCAAAATGCCCGAGCCACAGCCAAAGTCGACTACGGTTTGCTCTGGTTGAATAGTGGCATCCAGCCATTGCATGCAAAGCGCTGTAGTAGGGTGGGTGCCGGTACCAAAAGCTAAACCGGGGTCTAGCATGACATTGACTGCTGCCGGGTCTGGAATATCACGCCAGCTGGGGCAAACCCATAGCCGGTTGCCGAACTTGATCGGATGAAAGTTATCCATCCATTCACGTTCCCAGTCTTTATCTTCCAACTGCTCTAGTTTGTAATCTGGTTGGCCTTTAAAAAACGCCACCTGCTTTAGTTGCTGAATCACTTTATCCATTGGATGTTCAGCGTCGAATAACCCCACCACTACTGTATTGGTCCAGTAGATCACTTCGCCTGGCATCGGTTCGTAAATAGGGGTGTCGTGCGCATCAACAAAGCTTACTGCTTGGGCGCCCCAGCCACTTAGCATATCGCTAACCTGCTCGGCTTTTTCTTCAGTGGTGCTAATGCGCAGTTGGATCCAGGGCATAATCAGTCTCGCTTACAAAAATTTGCCGCATTATAGCAAAAAGGCCGCAAATGCGGCCTTTAATCTGTAGCTTACTAAGTTACTTAATACCTAGTTTATGCTCCAGGTAGTGAATATTGGTGCCGCCTTTGCAAAAACCTTCATCACGCATAATGTCTTTATGTAGTGGGATGTTGGTTTTAATGCCTTCTACCAGCAACTCGTCCAGCGCATTACGCATCCGAGCGATGGCGATATCGCGCGTCTCACCGTAAGTAATGAGCTTACCGACCATGGAATCATAGTTCGGCGGTACGCTGTAATCGGCGTAAATATGCGAATCCCAGCGAATGCCGTTACCACCAGGCGGATGGAAGCGGGTGATCTTTCCCGGTGATGGCATAAAGGTTTTCGGATCTTCAGCATTGATACGGCATTCCACGGCATGACCGCGAATAACAATGTCTTCCTGCTTAATAGTTAGCGGCATACCTGAGGCGACACGAAGCTGTTCTTTAATTAAGTCGACGCCGCTGATCATCTCGGTCACCGGATGCTCTACCTGAATACGGGTGTTCATTTCAATAAAGAAGAACTCGCCGTTTTCAAACAGAAACTCAAAGGTACCGGCACCGCGGTAATTCATTACCTTACAAGCATCAACACAACGGCCACCGATAAAGGCGCGTAGCTCTGGCGTAATGCCCGGTGCTGGCGCTTCTTCTACCACTTTCTGGTGGCGGCGCTGCATCGAACAGTCGCGTTCACCCAAATGGATAGCGTTGCCCTGACCGTCAGCTAACACCTGAATTTCGATATGACGTGGGTTCTCCAGGAATTTCTCCATGTATACCATGTCATTACCAAAGGCCGCTTTAGCTTCAGCTTTGGTCATTTCAATAGAGCTAACCAATTCTTCTTCGCTGCGAACCACACGCATACCACGACCACCGCCGCCGCCAGCAGCTTTAACGATTATCGGATAACCAATACGTTTAGCTATCACTTTGTTGGTCGCAGCATCATCACCGACAGCGCCGTCAGAACCTGGTACGCAAGGTACACCGGCTTTTTTCATCGCTTCAATGGCACTGACTTTATCACCCATTAAACGGATAGAATCCGGGTGCGGGCCAATAAATACCAGGCCGCTTTCTTCTACCTGTTGGGCAAAGTCGGCGCGCTCGGCTAAAAAGCCGTAACCCGGGTGAATAGCCTGCGCATTGGTCACTTCCGCTGCGGCAATTAACGCCGGAATATTTAAATAGCTTTGTGGTGAGGGTGCCGGGCCAATACAAATAGTTTCATCTGCCAGCAGCACATGTTTTAAATTGCGGTCTACTGTGGAGTGCACCGCCACCGTTTTAATGCCCAGTTCTTTACAAGCGCGCAAGATGCGCAGTGCAATCTCGCCGCGGTTGGCAATCAGTACTTTTTCTAGCATCAGTCTGCCTTTTGCGTTATTCAATCACGAACAGAGGCTGGTCAAATTCGATGGCATCGCCATTCTCTGCCAGAATTTCTTTAACCACACCAGCCTTGTCAGACTGGATTTGGTTCATCATTTTCATTGCTTCAATAATACACAGCGTGTCACCGACTTTTACGCTCTGGCCAACTTCAACGAAGGCTTTAGCCGTGGGAGATGCAGCGCGATAGAATGAGCCTACCATCGGTGATTTTACCACATGACCACTAATAGCTTTAGGTGCGTCTACCGTTGGTGCAGCGGCAGCGGCAGGCGCGGCAGCAGGAGCCGGAGCATACTGCTGTGGTGCCGGAGCGTAGTGCTGCATTGGCGCATAGTGTTGTGCCGGGCCATTGCGGCTAATACGCACTGATTCTTCACCTTCGGTGATCTCAAGCTCGTTAATGCCTGACTCTTCTAACAGCTCGATCAATTTTTTAATCTTTCTAATATCCATGTCTTTTTAGCCTGATTTAGTTATAACTGTTTGGTTGTTTGTAGTGCTGTTACCGCCGCATCAAGAGCGTAGTGATAACCTTTGGCCCCCAGACCGCAGATCACCCCTTTGGCGATATCAGCTAAATACGAGTGGCGGCGAAAATTCTCGCGCGCATGTACATTAGATAAATGTACTTCAATAAACGGTATTGCCACCGCCAGCAGCGCGTCACGAATAGCGACGCTGGTATGAGTAAATGCCGCGGGATTAATCAGAATATAATCCTGCTTACCCAGACTCTGTTGAATAGCCGTTACCAATTCGTGCTCAGCGTTCGATTGTATGTGCGTCAGTTCGACACTTTTCGCTGCGGCCTGTTCCGTCAGGTCGGTAATAATATTATCCAGCGTGGCGGCGCCATACACTGCGGGCTCACGCACGCCCAACATATTTAGATTAGGGCCATTTAGAACTAAAATTCGATAAGTTGCCGCCATTTGTGCGTTATTCCCGCTATTTGTTGTGATCCGGCACTATCTTGCCAAAGCTAAGTGGTAATTGCATCTGTTTGACTAAAATAGGTCATTAACAGCGGCATTGGCTTAACGATAGCGCCTTATTATAGTGAAATCGTGACAAATGGCAGCAAAATACTGGTCTTATCAGCCAGAGTGTAGCTGGCAGTAGGCGGCGCTGTCAGAAAGCGCCGCCGGCTGAAGGTTGGATAAAGTTATTGTTGCAGCTGTTTGAGGTGCGCGGCAAACTCTGTAGCATTCATAAAACCGGTGACGCGGGCACTGCTAAGCTCTTCAGCCTCTGGACTAAAAAACAATAGTGTGGGCAGCCCCAGTACCTGATAGTTATCCAGTAAGGCCTGATCTTTACGCGTCATCTTCGTCACATCAACCTTTATTAACTGCATAGTTTGCATCTGTGCTTGTACTTCGGCTTTAGGAAAGGTCAGGTGTTCAAACTCTTTACACGCGATACACCACTCAGCATAAAGATCAACCAGCGTGTAGCGCCCGTTGCTGTCAGCAATTTTCTGTTTAAGTTCGTCCAGTGTGCTGACTAATTCAAAGCCTTGTTGCTGTGTTACGCCCGCCACCGTTGCTGGGGTTGCTGAGCTTGGCCACCAGTAGCGCACGTTCAGTAACACGGCGCCAATCAGCAGTAGCTGGCCAGCAATTAACACGCTGGCTTTGGCTGTAGCACTTTGTAGGCTAAACAGGGTGCGATAAAGGTAAACTACAAAACACAGCAGCAAAATGCTGCCCGCGGCCAGCACATAACTAAACGGCAGCATGCGCTCGAGTAAAATCAGCGGCACCGCTAACAGCAGGAAACCAAACGTGGTTTTTACCGCATTCATCCAGTTACCGGCTTTGGGCAGTAATTTACCGCCTGAGCTGCCCAACAGCAGCAATGGCAGACCCATGCCGAGGCTGAGAATATACAAAGTGATAGCACCTAGCACTAAATCGCCGCTTTGAGCCACATAGAGCAGGGCTGCTGATAACGGCGCGGTAGTGCAAGGGGAGGCAATAAGGCCGGATAGCGCACCCATGGTAAAGGCACCTTTGTGTGAGCCACCTTGCTGGTTGTTGCTAACCTTGCTGATTTTTTCCTGCCAGCTGGAGGGCAGGCTCAGATTAAACACGCCAAACATGGCTAATGCCAGTAAGACAAAAATAACACTGGCAACAATTAACACTGCCGGGTGCTGCATATAGCCTTGAAATTTCACGCCCAGGCTGGCAACAACCAGACCCAGCAATGAATAGGTAATAGCCATACCCTGGACATAAGAAAACGACAGTGTAAAGGCACGTTTGCTGGATAACTGCTTACCCTGGCCAACAATAATACTGGTTAAAATGGGGTACATTGGAAACACACAGGGCGTAAATGCTAAGCCTAAGCCAAGTAAGAAAAAGCCAGCCAGGGTTGCTAAACTTGCACCATCGCTAAGCTTTGCTGCCAGGGTATTCTGGCTTGATACCAATGTGTTACCACTGATTTCTGCTGTGGTAGTGTCTGCAGCATTATCGGTTTTAAGTGGTAATATCGGTAGCTCTTTGGTAACCGGCGGATAGCACAAACCTGCCTCGGCACAGCCCATATACTGGATTTTAAATACTGCATCTTCACTTACGTCGGTAAGCGGAATACGCAGCTTCAACTGATGAAAATAAACATCGGTCACGCCGAAAAATTCATCTTCTATTGTCATGCTTGCTGGGTAGGTTGGATGGGAGAAACTAACCGCTATACCACCAAGTTTGATTTTGTCCTTATATAGATAATAGCCATCGGCGATGGTCCAGCTGACTATCAGCTCATCCTCACGTTGCACAAAATCAAATACAAACGCCTGTTCAACAGGTAGAAATTTATCATCAGCTTGTAGCAAACTGTCGAGCACCGAACTCTGTTGTGCCTGCGATGGCGACGTAAACAGGGTGCACCAGAAAAGAAATGGCAATAAAAACACTTTAAACATCAGCTTATACTTCCTTAAAAACGCCGTGCGTGGTTTTGGCGTTACACTAACATGACTGTGCTATACGACGATAGCGACCAGCCGGTTTTAGCTATGCGACTAAGTGCACAGTGCTACAGACCAGTGCCAGACGCAGTCTATTTCAGTCTGCAATAAAATAGCTGTTGTGGCTTAAGCACAAATTAAGAAATTTTCAAATTACCCCTTGGATTTTTTTCCGTCTTACCCCATATACCGACCAGACAATTTAACACCCATGTTAAAACACAAAATAGCTTTAGGAGATAGAGCATGAATATTCGTCCTTTACATGATCGTGTCATCATTAAACGTTTAGAAGCTGAGAGTAAATCAGCAGGTGGCATCGTGTTGACTGGCGCTTCAGCGGAAAAATCTAGCCGTGGTGAAGTGGTCGCAGTTGGCTTAGGCCGCGTGTTAGATAACGGTGATGTTAAGCCGTTAGACGTTAAAGTGGGTGACAAGGTACTGTTTGGTGCCTACGTAGAGCGCACCGAGAAAATAGACGGTCAAGAATATGTTATCACCAAAGAAGACAATATTTTAGGTGTAATTCTGGATTAATTCTCCGGTAAAACTTTCCCCGATTAACAGAATTTAAGGATTAATAAAATGGCTGCAAAAGACGTACGTTTTGGCGATGAAGCC
The DNA here is from genome assembly GCF_016918075.2 of Rheinheimera maricola. Classification (GTDB taxonomy): domain Bacteria; phylum Pseudomonadota; class Gammaproteobacteria; order Enterobacterales; family Alteromonadaceae; genus Alishewanella; species Alishewanella maricola_A. The sequence continues at coordinate 313,719 of NZ_JAERPS020000004.1, forward strand.
CGCAACAAAATGCTCAAAGGCGTTAATATTTTAGCAAACGCTGTACGCGTAACTTTAGGCCCGAAAGGCCGTAACGTTATTTTGGACAAGTCGTTCGGCGCACCGATGATCACTAAAGATGGTGTATCAGTAGCAAAAGAAATTGAGCTGGAAGACAAGTTCGAAAACATGGGCGCGCAAATGGTTAAAGAGGTTGCCTCTAAAGCCAATGATGAAGCCGGTGACGGTACCACTACCGCTACGGTATTAGCGCAAAACATCATTAACGAGGGTGTTAAAGCCGTTGCTGCGGGCATGAACCCGATGGATTTAAAGCGCGGTATCGACAAAGCGGTTATTGCTGCAGTGGCCGAGTTGAAATTATTATCTCAGCCTTGTGCCGACAGCAAAGCCATTGCCCAGGTTGGTACTATTTCTGCCAACTCAGATGATGAAATCGGTCAGATCATCGCCAACGCCATGGACAAAGTGGGTAAAGAAGGCGTAATTACTGTTGAAGAAGGCCAGGGTTTAGCCAACGAGCTGGACGTGGTTGAAGGTATGCAGTTTGATCGTGGTTACTTATCACCCTATTTCATCAACAATCAGGAAGCTGGCCAGGTAGAACTGGACAACCCATACATCCTAACCGTTGATAAGAAAATTTCTAATATCCGTGAATTATTGCCGATACTAGAAGGTGTGGCTAAATCTGGCAAGCCACTATTGATCATCGCTGAAGACGTAGAAGGTGAAGCCTTAGCAACGTTGGTAGTGAACAACATGCGCGGTATCGTGAAAATCTCAGCGGTTAAAGCGCCAGGCTTCGGCGACCGTCGTAAAGCCATGTTGCAAGATATTGCTACACTGACCGGTGGTACAGTAATTTCTGAAGAAATTGGCATGGAACTGGAAAAAGCCGGCCTGGAAGAATTAGGTACTGCTAAGCGTGTTGTGATCACCAAAGACAATACCACCATCATTGATGGCGCAGGCGAGCAAGGTGCAATTGACGGTCGTGTGAAGCAAATTCGTCAACAGATGGAAGACGCTACTTCAGATTATGACAAAGAAAAACTGCAAGAGCGTTTGGCCAAGCTGGCTGGCGGTGTTGCGGTAATCAAAGTTGGTGCTTCTACTGAAATTGAAATGAAAGAGAAGAAAGCCCGCGTTGAAGATGCACTGCACGCAACCCGTGCAGCGGTAGAAGAAGGTGTGGTGCCTGGCGGTGGTGTGGCGCTGGTGCGTGTAGCGGCCAAACTGGTTGACTTGCGTGGTATTAACGAAGATCAGAATCACGGTATTAAAATTGCGCTGCGTGCAATGGAATCACCGCTGCGTCAAATCGTTGATAACGCCGGTGAAGAGCCATCAGTGGTAGTAAACAACGTTAAAGCTGGCAACGGTAACTACGGTTACAATGCGGCTACCGGTGTTTACGGTGACATGCTGGAAATGGGTATTCTGGACCCAACCAAAGTAACCCGTTCTGCACTGCAGTTTGCGGCATCGGTTGGTTCGTTGATGATTACTACTGAAGCCATGGTAACTGAGTTACCAAAGTCTGATGCTCCTGCAATGCCTGATATGGGCGGCATGGGTGGCATGGGCGGCATGATGTAAACCCTATGTAAGTGGCCACTTACTACAAAACCCCAGATAAAAGCTGGGGTTTTGCTTTTTCTGCCAGGCAATATGTCTTGGCTGGCTACATTTTTATACAAAACAGTTCAGCTAACGCTCATGCAATAGCGCTATAGTTAGTTAATTCACTAAACTTAACACCATCGGCTGGTTTTAATGTTGATGGCGGATAAAGTGGCAATTGAAGTAGGAGACTGACAATGCGTAAAATATTATTGTTGTGTGGTTTAACCGTGTTAGCTACCACAGCGGTGCAAGCTGGTGAGGTGAAAGTTACGTGGCAGGAACCGGAAAAATTCACCGATATCCGCCCTGCTAATGACAATCGCAAAGCATATCGCGCCAGAGTGATAAAAAAGTTTGAAGGCTTTTTTACCGATATGGCATCTGACTTGCCGCAAGGTTACCAATGGGACATTACGGTAACTGATATCGATTTAGCTGGTGATGTAGACTATTTTGCCGGTGGCGCAGGCAACGCATTGCGTATTGTTAAAGATATATATTCACCTGCAATCAAATTTAATTACGTACTGCGTGACAAGCATGGCGAAGAAGTTGCTAACGGTGAAGAAAAGCTGCGTGATATGAGCTTTATGCAACAGTTGCGGTCTAGCAACAGTAATGAAGAGTTTCGTTACGAAAAACAAATGTTGCAGGATTGGTTCAAAAAAGAGTTACAGCCTAAAGTAGAGCAGTATGCCCAGTCGCTGCCTAAAGTAAGCGGGCCAACGCCTTAAAAGGCTGTTTGCTACAGAAAACTGGCAATTTGCCGGTAAATATCGACGGCTTCCTGCCGGCTCAACTGACCGGTAGATGCAACCTTACCGATGCTGCTAGTTACCCTGACGAAGTCGCGCTCGCTTTCGGCTTGCGTTTCTGTTGCTGCCTTTGCAACAGCTGTTGACGCTAGCGTGCTGCTGATAGCCGGCGCGGCTGATTCAACACTTGTGCTGAACTGCCGGCCAATATCTGCCGTTATTTGATTAACGCTGTTCACGTAATTGCCTATTACCGACATACCGACCTCCATTTAGCTATAGCGTAGTGGAGCCGGTAGCCAGCATTAGATTATTTTGTGAACAATAAAGTTGCCTTATTTTATTTTGTTATAACAGCGCGGAAACTCGCTAAAGTTTGATGCAGTTGTTTCAGTTGCTTAACAACCCGCTCTAATGTGGCGGTGTTAAACTGCTGGCTTTGCCGCATAGCAGCTATCTGCTCTGCTGTTTCGCCCAGGTACGGCATAAAGCGGTTGCTCGACGCCTGGAACAGCGTGTTATCGGCAAAAATGCGCTGATGCTTGGCCTGGCCCTGTTGTTGCAGACTATCTAACAAAGCATCGGCATCCAGCGCTTTGCGATACAGTTCTTTTAAATTGTCATCAAGTTGATTAAGTAAGGTGTCCATAAAACGGCTACTACTGATAAATGTAGCGCTATTATGCCATAACGCCGGCCATGCTTCAGCCGCTTAAAGCGGATCCGCTTTAACGTTATTTTTAGAGCTGACCATTTCTTTGTATGATGTTTTGTTATATTATCTCGTTCCTCGCAATTTAGCGTTTAGAGTGAGTAACGTGTTAGCCATTGTAAGAAATGTATTTGATAAAGTAGGTATTACCGTGACGTCGCTTTGCGCCATTCACTGCATACTGCTGCCTGTCATTTTACCTGTGCTGCCGTTGCTGGGCTTAAGCGTTGGCCATAATCACGCCTTTGAGCGTATTATGCTTTTAACAACAATGGTACTGGGTTTTATTGCGTTGTTTATCGGGTTTCACCGCTATCATCGAAAGCTGTATCCATTTTACTCGTTGTTCTTAGGCGTATTTATTTATTGGCAAAAAGATGTCTGGGGCCATGAATACGAGCACGCCGTGCTTATTGTAGGTGCATCCTTGGTGGTGCTAGCCCACGTAATGAATATGCGGCTATGTAACAGCTGCAATAGTTGTGAAGACGCGCATTAGCGATACCTATTAGGAAAATCCCGCCGTGGCGGGATTTTTGCTTTAAGGTTCAGCTATTATCTGTCAACAGCGCTTTGCTTCTCGCCGGATAGTTGCTAAAGATACCATCCACACCATACTGCTGCAGTCTGGCGATATCATCTGCCTGGTCGACGGTATACACATACACGTTTAAACCACGCGCTTTGGCATCTGTAACAAATGCCTGATTAATAAAGCTGACATCGCAATTAATAGAGTAAGCCTGCAGCTGCTGGGCAAAGGCGGCGTAGTCGACAGCTAAGCAGGCGGTTAGGGCGCCCAGTTGTAAATCTGGCTGCTGCCGTTTTAGGTCTGCCAGCAAGTGATGGTTAAAAGATGATATCAGCAAGCGGTTAGGGTCGAAATGCAGCTCGCGCTGTGCCTGGTCTAGTAAAACTAGTAGCGGCGCTACCGTGTCTTCGCCTTTAAGCTCGATATTCAGCCACAACGAAGTTGGCGCTAGCAATTGCAGCACTTGCCAGAGTGTTGGAATGCGCTGGCCGCGGCCGGCGTCCAATTGCATCAGTTGCTCAATAGTGTATTGATAAATACTGCCGCTGCCATTGGTAGTGCGCGCCAGATGATGATCATGAATAACAATAAGTTCGCCATCTACGGCGAACACATCTATTTCTATAGCGTCTGCACCCTGAACTATGGCCTGTTCAATGGCCAGTAAGGTGTTTTCCGGATAGTCGCCGCTGGCGCCACGATGAGCAATGATTTGCATAGTGCATTCTCCATGTCTGCGTACGCCGGCAGTGTGCCTCGTTGTCAGTTTACTTTAGCAAAAGGCGCACCCATGCGGGTTACTGTGCCAGGCTGCTGCTCTTCAAGAAATTGCAGCTTATCGGCAGGGAATGCCAATACTACGGTTGAACCCAACTTAAAGCGGCCCATTTCTGCGCCTTTTTTCAGCGTAATGGCATTTTTGCCCTGCGCCGGATAAGTCCAGCGGAATACATTCTTACCGGCCGGCGGCGTAACGGTGCCAGCCCAGACGGTTTCAATGCTGGCAACGATGGTTGCGCCCACTAATACCAGCGCCATCGGGCCCAGTTCAGTGTCAAAAATTGTGACCACGCGCTCGTTACGGGCAAATAAGTCAGGCACGTTTTCGGCTGTTAACGGATTTACTGAAAATAAATCGCCTGGCACATAAATCATCTGGCGTAAGGTGCCGGTTAGCGGCATATGAATACGATGATAGTCTTTCGGTGCCAAGTAGATGGTAGCAAATTCGCCACCAATAAACGGCTCAGCAGTAGCGATGTCGCCGCCCAGCAGAGCCTGCAGTGAGTAACTGTGGTTCTTTGCCTGCACCAGCTGGCCTTGCACTATTGGCCCTAACTGGCTGATACAGCCATCTACCGGATGCGCAACGATATTGTCCTCTGTAGCTAGTGGCCTGATACCGTCTTTTAACGGCCTGGTAAAAAATTCATTAAAACTGGCGTAGTCTTCTGCCCGTTCAAACTGCGCCTCAGCCATATTAATGTTGTAGGCTTTGATAAAACGGCTAATTAAAAAGTGACTCAACCAGCCTAATTTAGCGGCGGCCAGCTTGCCGACCAGGCGTGAAATTAAATGCTTTGGCATTAGGTACTGCAGGGTAATTTTTAAATTATCCATTGTGCTCTCTGTAGTAAGTTGATCATGGTTAAAAGTTAAAAATGATTTGGTTTGTCTTGCGCCATACTGGCGAGGATTTTTAAATAGCTGTCGTAACGTTCCTGGCTTACATCACCGCTTTGTACTGCATGCATAATGGCACAACCTGGGTCGCTAATGTGTTTGCAGTCACGAAATTTGCAGCGACCAAGCCAGGGCGAAAATTCGGTAAAGCCGTTAGTAACTTCTTCTGCTGTCAAATGCCATAAGGCAAATTCACGAATACCGGGTGAGTCAATTAAATCGCCGCCATCTGGCAAATGATACAGTCGCGATACCGTTGTAGTATGCTGTCCCAAGCCGGAGTTAGTTGACACTTCCTGCGTGTGCGCTTCAAGCCCCGGCATTAAGTTATTCATCAGCGACGATTTGCCTACGCCGGACTGGCCGACAAAAATACTGGTACCACTGTGTAAATAATCTAGCAGCTGCTGCATACCCATGCCGCTTTTAGCGCTGACCGCTAAGAAGTCATAACCAAGTTTACGATACAGCGCCAATTGTTGCTCTGTTTCTGCCAATTCTTCGCTGCTGAGTAAATCAACCTTGTTAATTACCAGCAAAGGCTTGATGCCAGTCATTTCCGCAGCAACTAAATAGCGGTCGATAATGTTTAGCGACAATGCCGGTAACACCGCAGAAACAATAATCATTAACTCAATGTTGGCCGCTACCGGCTTTAAGCCGTCGTAAAAATCTGGCCGCAACAGCACTGACGTGCGCTCTTCTACGGCATCAATGACACCATCAACGCCGCCAGTCGGTTGTAGCGATCGACGCCACACCACGCGATCACCGGTAACCAGTGATGCAACAGAGCGGCGCATGTTGCAGCGAATAACGTCGCCGTTGCTGTCTTCCACGTCAGCGTGTTGACCAAAGCGGCTTAACACCAGGCCTGATTCGACCGGCGCAAAGCTGGCGTCATCAACCGATTCGACACCTTTGTTTTTGGCACTGCGCAGCCGTTTGCCGGCATTGTCAACAATGCGTTGTTGCTGGCGCTGGGTAAGATGCTTTTTCTTCGTCACTGCTGTTGTTATCGCTCTGAGGTAAAGGATGCTATTACTGCTAAGCTTAGGGCGTGTATGATACCCGTATTCTGTAAATGAACAAAGCAGCACACTACTTAGGGGCTTTTAATGAGTGTAAATGACAATAATTTGATTTGGCTGGATCTGGAAATGACTGGGTTGGAGCCAAAAACTGATGTGATCCTGGAGATGGCTACGATAGTGACTGACAGCCAATTAAATATTTTGGCTGAAGGCCCGGTGTTTGCGATAAAGCAATCCGATGAGGTGCTGGATAATATGAGCGCCTGGTGTGTTGAGCAGCACGGCAAAAGTGGTTTAACGGCCCGTTGTCGCGCCAGCACTACCACACTGGCTGATGCCGAGCAGCAAACTATCGCCTTTTTGAGCCAGTATGTGGCCAAAGGTAAATCACCAATGTGTGGTAATAGTATTGGTCAGGACCGGCGTTTTCTGGCGGAATATGCGCCGGCATTGGAGGCGTTTTTTCACTACCGTAATTTAGATGTCAGCACGGTAAAAGAGTTGGCGCGACGTTGGCATCCAGATGTGCTGAAACAAGTACAAAAAGCCGGCAGTCACTTAGCGCTGGACGATATTCGGGAGTCAATTGCTGAATTAGTAACCTATCGCACGCATTTTTTCAAATTACCGTAAAAAACACTTGCAACGGCCGACTAATTTTGTAAAATGCGCGCCATCACGACGCTTCGTTAGTAATAGCAGCGACGACTGATGCGAGTATAGCTCAGCTGGTAGAGCGCGACCTTGCCAAGGTCGAGGTCACGAGTTCGAACCTCGTTACTCGCTCCAAATTCGACAGAAACCGCACTTGCGCAAGCTAGTGCGGTTTTTTGTTTGCTGCAGTATAGTTACGTTATGCCATCGTAAATTAGCATAAAACATGTCTGACTCTCCCTGTGTGCGCAATTGTTGTTTAGATCAGCAGAACTGCTGTTTGGGATGCGGCCGCTTGCTGGATGAAATTATTGAGTGGCATAGTGCTGATGCGCTGCGGCGGGAGCAGATCTTAGAATTGGCACAAGCGAGGCTTGCCGAACGTGGCAATGCCGTAAACGTCAGGCATCGCGTGGTAACCCCTTCTGAATAATCCGCACTAACCGCTCAGTTGCGCGCGGCAGTATTGATTCTGCCTGCCAACTTTTGCGTTTTTGTTGCATTAGAGCCCATTTAATATGTTCCGCTACCATCTCAGAAGCACTGCTTAACCTTGCTGCTAAGGCTTGTTCAATCTCTGCATCATAGGGCGCATTGCCCAGCGCTACGGCGATATTGCGTTGCCAGCGTTCATAGCCGATACGACGAATGGCACTACCTTCGGTATAGCGCAGAAATTCGTGTTCCTGCCAGGAAAACAGACTGAGCAGGCTCTGGCTTTGCCACTGCGGCCGGCGCTGAAAATCGCCTTCAATCGATAACGGTGCGTCGCGGTTTTCCGGGCACACCAGTTGGCAATCGTCACAGCCATATATGCGGTTGCCAAGTAGCGGGCGGAATTGCTCCGGTATCGCACCTTTCAGTTCTATTGTCAGATAAGAGATGCAGCGGCGGGCATCGACCACGTAGGGAGCAACAATAGCGCCAGTTGGACAACTAGTAATACAGGCAACACAGCTGCCGCAATCACCCTGGTGTGGGGTATCAATGGGCAGGGGTAAATTGATCAACAGCTCGCCAAGAAAAAACCAGGAGCCGGCTTCATGATTAAGCAGTAAACTGTGTTTGCCTACCCAGCCCAGCCCGGCTTGTTGTGCCAAAGGGCGCTCCAATATTGGCGCTGAGTCGGTAAAAGGCCGGTAACCGAGCTGTGCAACATGTTGGTTAATGCGCTCGCCTAGCTGCTTTAGCCGATTGCGGATCAGTTTATGATAATCACGGCCCAGCGCATAACGGCTAATATATGCCTGAGTTGGGTCGGCCAGGTTGGTTGCAAAACCGGCGCCTTCGGGCAGATAATCCATGCGGACACTTAATACTCTTAGCGTGCCGGGCACCAGTTCGGCCGGGCGGGCACGCAGCATACCGTGGCTGGCCATGTAGTCCATTTCACCGTGATAACCGGCATCAAGCCATTTCTGCAGTTGGTGTTCGGCATCAGCTAGCTGCACCCCGGCAATGCCAAGCTCAGCAAACCCCAGCTGTTTTGCCCAAAGCTTTATTTGCAGCGCGAGTTCGGCGTAGTTCATTGCGTAGTAAGCCATCAGAAAATACGCCATAAGTTAACATATATAGCGCTGTTTCGCCTACTGTGATGGGAACTTGTGCTAATGCGGCCGGGTCTGAACGGCGATGCGCAGTTTTTCTGGCTCAGCAATGGCATATTTTGTTAACATGGCGTGGTTTTTAAACCTTAGTAACTATGAGTGGTGACAGGTGGCGCAATATCAGGCAGTGTTAAAGGATGAAGCGGCAACATTGCAGCTGGCGGCCAAAGTGGCAGCTTGTGTTGGTGGCGGGCAGACGCTGTTTTTGCATGGCAACCTTGGCGCCGGAAAAACAACCTTTAGTCGTGGTTTAATTAATGCTCTGGGCCATAGCGGCACGGTAAAAAGCCCGACGTATACTTTGGTTGAACCTTATAGCCTTAGCCAATTAACTGTGTTCCATTTTGATTTATACCGACTACGTGATGCCGAAGAGCTGGAGTTTATGGGGATCCGTGATTATTTTCGTAGCGATACCTTGTGTCTGATTGAATGGCCGGAACAGGGACAGGGTTATTTACCTGTGCCGGATCTCGACATACACTTAACATTTGTAGCTGAACATCGGCGCATTGTGCTGCACAGCCAAACGCCAGCTGGCGCCACTATAATAAAAGCCCTGACGGATGATGAAAAATAATTATTATAAGTTCAAGAACGTTGCGCTACTGTTACTGGCTTTGACCAGTGTTGCCACATTGGCCTCTAATCAAGTGCAGGGTGTGCGTGTATGGCCGTCACCGGATAATACCCGGGTGGTATTTGATATGGCCGCAGCACCAGAACATAAAAGCTTTAGTCTGGACAAGCCGGACAGGTTAGTTATTGATTTACAAAATATTAAAGGTAGTAGTAATTTACCCGCTGTAACCGGAGAGTCGTCCGTAATTAAAGCGATACGCAGCAGCGGTGACGGCAATAGTATGCGCATTGTGCTGGATTTAACCAAAGCGACTAACGCCAATGTATTCTCGCTACCCCCGACACCACCCTACGGCCATCGTTTGGTGGTCGATTTGCCCAATAATCAGCCTGAACCAAACTTACCTCCGCCGACTATACGCGCTGCGAGGGATATAGTTATTGCCATCGATGCTGGTCACGGTGGTGAGGACCCAGGGTCGATTGGTCCCAGTGGATTCTATGAAAAAAATATCACTCTGCCGATAGCCCGGCAACTGGCGCAATTAATTGACCGGCAGCCAGGTATGAAATCGATGATGGTGCGCACTAATGACTACTACATTCACGTCAACCGGCGTACAGAAATAGCCCGTGGTCAGCAAGCCGATTTGTTGGTCTCTATTCATGCAGATGCCTTTACGTCTCCTCAGCCGCGTGGTGCTTCGGTCTGGGTACTTTCTTTACGTCGCGCTACCACCGAAGTAGGCCGAATGCTCGAGCAAACCGAACGCCACTCTGAATTGCTCGGTGGTGTAGCGGAGATTATTAAAGATTCAGCTAATGAGCGCTATCTGGCGCAAACGGTACTGGATTTATCGATGAATCACTCCATGGTTACTGCGTATCAGGTCGCCGGCGAAGTACTTGATGAACTTGGCAAGGTAGCGCACTTGCATAAAAAGGAGCCGCAAGCAGCTAGCTTGGGTGTGCTTAAAGCACCGGATATCCCATCGATTCTGGTTGAAGTGGGCTTTATTTCTAACCCACAAGAAGAGAAGCAGCTAAAGTCTGCTTCACACCAAACCCAGCTGGCCAAATCATTGTTTACCGCGCTAAAACGACATTTTGAGACGTCACCACCAGCAGATTCGTTATTTGCCCAGCAACGTGCTCGCGAGCATCGGGTCAGTGCTGGCGAATCGTTGTCGCTGTTGGCGCAGCGTTATAATGTGTCAGTTGCCGATTTGCGCGATATTAATCAGTTAGCCTCTGACAGCATCCGTGTCGGCCAGACTTTACGGATCCCTTGATTATGCCTATTCAAATTTTGCCGCCGCAGCTGGCTAACCAGATTGCAGCCGGTGAAGTAGTTGAGCGTCCGGCATCGGTGGTAAAAGAGCTGGTAGAGAATAGCCTGGATGCTCAGGCCAGCCATATAGATATTGATATTGAAAAAGGCGGCAGCAAGCTCATTCGCGTGCGTGATAACGGCAGCGGTATTGCAGAGCAAGAACTGGTGCTGGCATTAAGCCGACACGCTACCAGTAAAATTACTGATTTACATGACTTAGAAGCGATTAGTAGCCTGGGCTTTCGTGGTGAAGCGCTGGCCAGTATCAGTTCAGTATCTCGTTTAACGTTGACATCTTGCACCGCCGGGCAGGAAGCGGCTTGGCAAGCTAATGCTGAAGGGCGTGATATGCAAGTTAGTGTGCGACCGGCGGCACACCCAGTTGGCACTAGTATAGAAGTGTTGGATTTATTTTTTAATACCCCAGCAAGGCGCAAGTTTTTACGCAGCGACAAAACCGAGTTTGGCCATATCGATGAGCTGCTAAAGCGATTAGCGCTGAGTCGGTATGATGTGAGCTGGCAGCTGAATCATAACGGCCAGACGGTACGGCGGTTAAAAGCTGCTACCACGGATGAGCAGCGACTTAAACGGGTTGCAGCCCTTTGTGGTCGTACTTTTGCAGAGCATGCAGCCTTTATCGAAAACCAATATGGTGACGTGCGTATTTGGGGGTGGATAGTTCATCCCGCTGCCTGCTCGGCACAATTGCAATGCCAATATAGTTACGTTAATGGCCGCATGATGCGCGACAAGTTGTTAAACCATGCTATCCGCCAGGCATATGGTGATAGTTTACTAGCAGATCAGCAGCCGGCTTTTGTGTTGTATATCGAGCTGGACCCACGTCAGGTTGATGTGAATGTTCACCCTGCTAAGCATGAAGTGCGTTTTCATCAAGCCAGGCTTATTCATGATTTTGTTGTCTCGGCATTAAATGATGCCCTTACGCAGCTAAACCCACTAGCCTTTGGTGTTGATGCCGTTTCAAACCACGACGCAGCAGTGCATGCGGTACGAGAGCATAGCGCGCAATCATACCGGCCTTCCTCGCAATACAGTTACCAGCCACAGCATAATTCAGCCGCAGCAGTTAAGCGCGAGCTGGGCTACTGGCAGCAAAGCCATGGTGTTGAGACCCCGGTTGGCTCAGAAACGGCAAACGCGTGTGAAATAACGGCACCTGCCAGCAACCACAATTCGGCTGGGCAGAGCGGCACTGTTGGTAAGCTGATAGCGCAAAACCGTTATCTGTTACAACAGCACATGGAGCAAATTGTTGTGATAGATCTGGTGCCGACTCTGGCTGCCTATGTTGCTGCACAGCCTCAGTCAGCTACGGCTATTTTGTTGCCGCAGCGTATTAGCGTAAATGCGACGCAGGTAAAACAACTAACGCAACAAGCAGAGTTACTTAGCCAGGCAGGGTTCGATTTACTGCTGGCAGATCAGCTTTTGATTGTGCGAGCGGTGCCAGCTTGGCTGCGACACAGTGTGCTTAGTCACTGGTTACCACTGTGGTTGGATGCAATACGTTCCCATGAGCGGCAGAATCTTATTGTCAGCTTATTGTCTATGCTACTTAATGCTAATGGGGTGACGGCGGATACCCTGCTAAAATCCGTGCCTGGCATGTTAAGCGCGCCGCAGCATTGGGTTTATGTGCCATTGCAACTTGATGCCTCACTTAGCGCGTTAGCGGAGATGGCATAATGACTCCGACTAAAGCAGCCGTGATATTTCTGATGGGGCCGACGGCATCAGGCAAAACAGCGCTGGCAACCGAATTGTATCAGCGGCTGCCTGCAGAGTTAATAAGCGTAGACAGTGCGCTTATTTACCGGGGGATGGATATAGGCACTGCCAAGCCGACGTCGGCGGAGCTTAAGCTGGCACCACATCATCTTATTGATATCCGAGATCCGTCGCAAAGCTATTCTGCGGCAGATTTCAGAGCGGACGCGCTGAGATTAGTTGCTGAAATACAACATCGTGGTAACATCCCCATCTTGGTGGGTGGTACTATGTTGTATTTTAAAGCGTTGCTGGAAGGGATTTCGCCGTTGCCAGAAGCGGATCCACAAGTGCGTGCCCAGATAGAGCGTGAAGCTGCAGAGAAAGGTTGGTCTGCTTTGCACCATGAATTGGCTCAGATTGATCCAGTGTCAGCACAACGGATCCACCCGAATGACCCGCAGCGGATCAACCGTGCGCTGGAGGTTTTCAGGATTACCGGTCGCAGCCTTACCGATTTAACTGCGCAGAAAGGGGAACCTTTTTCGTTTCCTGTACACCAATTTGCCATCGCACCGAAGGATCGCGCCGAGCTACACCAGCGCATAGCCCTTAGATTTAAGCAGATGCTGGCTGCCGGGTTTGAGCAAGAAGTGCATCAGCTAAAGTTACGCGCTGATTTACATCCAGATTTGCCGGCGATGCGTTGTGTTGGCTATCGCCAGATGTGGCAGTATCTGGACAGAGAGTGCAGTATTGAAGACATGGAGGAGCGGGGTATTGCAGCAACGCGACAGTTGGCAAAGCGGCAATTAACCTGGTTACGGAGTTGGCCGCAGTTAAACTGGCTTGATAGTGATGCGCCGCTTGCGGAAAACTTGCAAGCCGTTTTATCTTCGCTAAGCTAAACAAGATGGATAAAAAAGACGTTTTAACAACTTGAAATAAAAAAAATAATACCAATATAAGTCGGACTAATAAAAAAAGGAAAGCGGCACATGGCAAAGGGCCAATCTTTACAAGACCCATTTTTAAACACCTTGAGACGGGAACGTATTCCGGTATCAATTTATCTGGTGAATGGCATCAAACTTCAGGGTCAAATCGAATCTTTCGATCAGTTCGTTATTCTGCTTAAAAACACGGTGAGCCAGATGGTGTATAAACATGCTATCTCTACTGTGGTGCCAGCGCGTGCAGTTAACACTATGGTTGCGCACAGCAATGGCCAGAATGACGACGAGGACGTGGAATAATTTCAGGGGCAAATCGCTTGTCTGACATTAGCGTGGTACCGGAACAAGCGATCCTTGTCCATGTGAATTTTTCACAGCAGCATGTCAGCGAGGATCTCGACGAGCTGAAATTGCTGGTTTCTTCAGCTGGCGTGCAAAGCGTGCAGGTTGTTACTGCAAGCCGCAGCGCGCCAGACCCTAAGTTTTTTGTCGGTTCCGGCAAAGCTCAAGATATTGCTGATTTGGTTGAGCAGACTCAGGCATCGGTAGTTATTTTCAATCATGCATTAAGCCCGGCGCAAACCCGTAATCTGGAACGTTTGTGTTTAGCGCGCGTCATTGACCGTACAACACTGATTTTGGATATATTTGCCCAACGAGCCCGCACATTCGAAGGTAAGTTGCAGGTAGAGCTGGCACAGCTAAAGCACCTCGCTTCGCGCCTGGTGAGGGGCTGGGACAGTTTAGATCGGCAAAAAGGCGGTATTGGTTTGCGCGGACCTGGCGAAACCCAGCTGGAAACCGACCGACGGCTATTGCGTGAACGGGTAAAAGCTTTACAGGGGCGCTTGGCTAAGTTGGAAAAACAACGTGAGCAAGGTCGACGTGCGCGTCAACGGGCTGAAGTACCGGTTGTGTCGGTGGTCGGTTATACCAATGCCGGCAAATCTACCCTGTTCAACCGTATTACCAATGCCGATGTCTATGCCGCTGATCAGCTGTTTGCCACGCTTGACCCAACCTTACGTAAATTAAAATTGAAAGGTGTAGGTGACATAATTCTGGCTGACACAGTCGGATTTATCCGGCATTTACCTCATGATTTAGTTGCTGCTTTCAAATCAACGTTGCAAGAAACCCGTGACGCCGATTTGCAACTACAGGTAGTTGATCTGTCTGATCCTCGTAAAGATGACAACATGCAGCAGGTTGCGGCAGTTTTGCAGGAGATAGATGCCGATCAGTTACCGCAACTGGTGGTTTACAATAAAATTGACCTGCTAGCTCAGCCGCCGCGTATTGAGTACAACGCCGATCAACAGCCTGTTGCAGTTTACGTCTCTGCCGTTACTGGTAGCGGATTGGAGCTGCTGGCTGATGCAATAACCCAGCTGTTGTCTGAGCGTTATATTGAGGTGCAATTAAGGCTGCCACCAGAGCTTGCTTTTTGGCGAGCCAGATTTCATCAGCAGCATTGCATTATAGACGAGCAGTTTGATACCGACGGTAACTGCCAGCTTAGATTAAAACTGAGTGAGCCTTTGTGGCGTCGCTGCGTCAAGCAATCAGAAGGCGCGTTGGAAAACTATATCGTCACTGCGGCAGTTATTTGATACATTAACCCTTAATAATTTGTAACTTTAAAGTGGAGTAAACCATGGCTTGGAATGAGCCGGGCAATAACGGCAAGAATAACGACCCCTGGAAACAGGGTGGTCGTGATCAGGGCCCGCCTGATTTAGATGAAGTATTTCGTAATTTTGGTAAGAAGTTTGGTGGTATGTTCGGTGGCGGTAAGTCATCCGGCAACAATGGCGGTGGAGCTTCCGCGGCTATAGTGTTGGTGCTTATTGTTGCGGCTCTCGTTTGGGCATTTAGCGGCTTCTACACCATTAAAGAATCAGAACGTGGTGTGGTGTTGCGCTTTGGCCAATACAACAGCGAAGTAGGGCCTGGTATTCACTGGAAACCCACTTTTATTGATACCGTATTACCCGTTGATGTTACCAGCGTAAGGTCACTGCGTAGTGATGGTTTTATGTTGACGCAGGATCAAAACTTGGTACGCGTTACCTTTGAAATTCAATACCGGGTTTTCGACGCTCGCCTGTATAAGTTCTCTGTAGTTGATGCTGACAGTAGCCTGCATCAGGCCACAGATGCAGCGCTGCGTTATGTTATTGGTCACTCCATCATGGATGACGTATTAACCCGCGGCCGTGAAGTGGTTAGGCAAAATACCCGTCAGGAATTAGAGGGTATTATAGAACCATACAAAATGGGTATTGCGTTAGTCGATGTAAACTTCCGCGACGCGCGGCCACCAGAGGAAGTGCGTGACGCTTTCGATGACGCCATTAAGGCGCAGGAAGATCAGGAACGCTTTATCCAGGAAGCCCAAGCCTACGCCCGGGAGATTGAACCTCGTGCACGTGGTCAGGTAAACCGCGTTATGCAAGAAGCTGAAGCTTACAAACAGCAAATTGTGTTGAAGGCCCAGGGTGAAGTTGCCCGCTTTGATAAGCTGTTACCAGAGTATCTGGCAGCGCCTAAAGTGACGCGCGATCGGATGTACTTAGAAACCATGGAACAAGTATACAGCAACACGTCCAAGGTAATGGTGGATGTAAAAAATGGCAATAATATTATGTATTTACCGCTGGATAAAATGTTGAATCAAGGCTCAGGTGCTACTACGCCTTCTGGTGCAGTACCGTTTACGCCAACGCGCAGCAGCACAGACAGCAGCAGTTCAAATCGTACTGATAGTTCACGTACGACATCGACACGTAGCGGCAGGGGATAAGTTATGAAAAATTTTACCGTAGCCATTATTGTCGTTATTAGTTTTATCGTGTTATCAGCCTTGTTTGTTGTGCCTGAAGGCCAGCGAGCTATTGTGATCCAATTCGGTAAGATACAACGTGATGCAGAGCAAAAAGTAGTGGTTTACGAACCAGGTCTACATTTTAAACTGCCTTTTATTGAAACAGTACGTAAGCTGGATGCCAGAGTACAAACTTTGGACGACGCGCAGGACCGTTTCGTAACTGCAGAGAAAAAAGACTTGCTGGTAGACAGTTATGTAAAGTGGCGCATAAGCGATTTTGGCGCGTATTTCTTATCTACCGGCGGTAACACGGCGCAGGCTGAGGTGTTGTTAAAGCAGTATATTAACAATGGTCTGCGTACTGAATTCGGTGCGCGTACTATTCAGGAAATTGTATCTGGTGAACGGACTCAATTGATGCAAAGTGCTTTGCAGCAAGCTGGCCAGGCATCAAAAGAATTGGGTATTGAAGTGGTTGATGTGCGGGTAAAACAAATTAATTTGCCGCAAGAAGTCAGCAGTTCAATCTTTGCCCGAATGGAAGCTGAGCGCCATGCTGTTGCCCGTGAACATCGTTCTAAAGGTATGGAAGAGGCTGAGATTATTCGTGCTGATGTAGATGCTCGTGTTACGGTAATGCTGGCAGACGCCGAGCGAAATTCACGTAGCGTGCGTGGTGAAGGTGATGCGACCGCTGCTAACATTTACGCTGAAACATATAATAAAAATGCTGAGTTCTATTCATTTATACGCAGTATGGAAGCGTATAAAAATAGCTTTAATAGCAAGGATGACATCCTGGTAGTGCAGCCTGATAATGACTTCTTTAAATATATGAAGTCTGACAAGGTGCAAAATTAAGCATTGCATTTGATAAAAGGCCCGTCAGGGCCTTTTTTGTCTGTGGTGTTTCAAAGGTGGAGGAGTTATGTACCAACAGTTTTATCAGCGTTTTCTGGCAGAAAATAAAGGCAAGCAGCACTTTGCCTGTCACTCTCACCATTACTGGCCCGACATAACCCGTGATGCTATGCTGGAGTATTGGGATGATACGGCCCGCATGGTGGATGACAAGTGGCGCTATATTTTTGCCGAAAAAGTACCGCAAACTCAGCAGTTAATTGCCGATATTTTACAGTTGCCTCTACCTGAACAAATTGTATTTGCCCCTAACACACACGAATTAGTGATGCGATTGTTAAGTTGCTTCGATTTACGCCAGCCATTGCGTATTTTGACCACTGATAGTGAGTTTCATAGTTTCTCCCGGCAGGTAAAACGACTGGCAGAATATGATAATGTGCAGCTGGACATTGTTGCCACAGAGCCTTTTGCCAGTTTTGAACAGCGTTTCGCTGCCGCAGCTGCAGCGCAGCCGCATCAGTTGATTTTCTGTAGTCAGGTATTTTTTAATTCTGGTTTTGCTATCGCAGATTTACCGGCCTTTGTCGGGCAATTAGCGGGCAGCAGTGACGCCATGATTGTAATAGATGGTTATCACGGTTTTATGGCCTTGCCCACTGACTTATCGACTATCGCAGAGCGAATTTTTTACTTGTCGGGCAGCTATAAATACGCTCAGGGCGGTGAAGGTTGCTGCTTTATGGCGGTGCCGGTTGGTAGCAGCGAGCGACCACTCTACACTGGCTGGTTTGCTGAGTTTGGTACTTTGGCAGCGGAAAAATCTGCGACCGTACTTTACAGCGAAGATGGGTATCGCTTTGCCGGGGCAACCATGGATTATTCTGCTTTATACCGACTCAATTCAGTGCTGCGTTTATTCAAACAACAAGGTATTAGTGTTGGTCGCATACATAAATATGTGCAGCAGTTGCAGCAAGCTTTTTTGTCACAATTGACCACGCTCAAGCATGCCCGACTAAATCAGGACAACTTGTTGGCGCATCGGCTTGACCAGCATGGACATTTTCTTACTTTCCGTTTCGGCACCCCAGCTGAGGTTGCTGAATTGGCAGCTTTATTAAAACGTGCAGGTATAGAAACTGACTATCGTGGTGACCGGCTGCGTTTTGGCTTTGCGCTGTACCATAATGCCGCAGAGTATGACCTGAGTTGTTTGGCTTGAAACCTGGTTTAACTCTCTGAATAAAAGCTATTAATTGTGCCGCGCATAAAAAAGCGGCTTTTTTTATTCCAGACGGCTGAAACTTGGTTAGCTATTTGGTAGAATCCACGCCTCATTTTTTCCCACGATGTAGGAACCATGGCCAAAAACGTCGTAGTGCTCGGCACCCAATGGGGTGACGAAGGTAAAGGTAAGATCGTCGATTTATTAACAGACAAGGCAAGCTTTGTCGTGCGCTATCAAGGCGGACACAACGCTGGCCATACGTTGGTAATTGACGGTGAAAAAACCGTATTACATTTAATTCCATCAGGTATTTTACGTGCCAACGTCAAATGTGTGATAGGTAACGGTGTAGTGTTATCTCCGGAAGCGTTCTTAAAGGAAATGACCATGCTTGAACAGCGTGGCGTGCCGGTTAAAGAACGTTTACTGCTAAGCGAAGCCTGTCCGTTAATCCTGCCATTTCATGTTGAGCTGGATAAAGCGCGTGAACTGGCGCGTGGTGACAAACCAATCGGCACAACAGGCCGTGGTATTGGTCCGGCCTATGAAGACAAAGTGGCACGTCGCGGTTTACGGGTTGGCGATCTGTTTAACCCAGAGTTATTCGCTGAGAAGCTGAAAACTCTGATGGAGTTACACAACTTTACCCTGACACAATATTACAAAGTGCCTGCTGTGGATTATCAAACCACGCTGGACAACGCCTTATCCATTGCTAAAATTTTGCAGCCACTAGTCGTCGATGTTACCGATTTACTTGATCGCGCGCGCAAAGCCGGCCAGGAGATTATGTTTGAAGGCGCCCAAGGCACCTTATTGGACATTGATCACGGTACTTACCCTTATGTGACGTCTTCTAACACTACCGCTGGTGGTGTAGCGACTGGCGCTGGTTTTGGCCCGCGTTATATTGATTACGTGCTGGGTATTGTTAAAGCCTACACCACCCGGGTTGGTTCTGGCCCGTTCCCAACTGAGTTGGATTGCGCTGTGGGTGAGCACTTAGGTGTGAAAGGCCATGAATTTGGTGCGACTACCGGCCGTAAGCGGCGTTGTGGTTGGTTCGATGCTGTAGCCGTGAAACGTGCTGTGCAATTAAACAGTATTTCTGGCTTTTGTTTGACCAAGCTTGATGTATTGGACGGCCTGGACAGCATTAAAATTTGCGTTGGTTATAAAGATGCGGCCGGTAATATCTCTGAAGTACCGCCACTGGCAGCTGAAGGCTTTGAGCTGGTTACGCCGGTATATGAAGAAATGCCAGGCTGGCAAGACAGCACTTTTGGCGTGCAGAAATTAGAGCAGTTGCCGCAAGCTGCTCGTAATTACATCAGCAGATTAGAGCAGTTGACCGGAGTACCGGTTGATATAGTCTCGACCGGACCAGACCGGGTACAAACTATTGTGTTACGTCACCCGTTTGCCTGAAGCATCCAGTTGATAGTTAATGCCGTATAAAAAAACGCTGCCCACAGGCAGCGTTTTTGTTTTATGCTGGTCAAATAGTGAAAGATGGAGATGCTTCGATGCGATTACTAATAATACTAACGGCTTTATGCAGCCTGATTGGCTGTGGTGGCGGTAGTAGTGATGACAGCGGTAATGCCGGCAACACTAGTATTTGTCAGCGTACAGACATTAATTCGCAGGTGTATTGTGCGATGCAGCAAGACTACCTGTGGTATCGCGATATGCCCTCGGGTATTGACCCTGGCACTTATAGTTCGCCTGCAGCGTTAATTCAGGCGGTAGCCGCGCCACAGGATCGCTACAGCTTCATATTGACCCGACAAGAGTATGAAGACCGGTTTATCAATGCCACTTTTTTTGGTTACGGTTTTTCCAGCATTCGCGCCGACAACGATACCACGCTACAAATTGCCTTTGTTTATGACGATGGATCTGCAGCGCAGAATGGCTTACGGCGCGGTGACAAAATTATTGAAATTGAAGGCGTAAGTGTAGCGAAATGGCTAAGTGATTTAGACGCTGGCACGGTAACTAGCAATGATATATACGGTCCGAATGAAGCAGGCGTAATGCGTAACTTCGTCTGGCGCAAACCGGATGGTAGCCAACTAATGTCAGATTTCATTAAAAGTGAAGTTACCACCAACACAGTAATGCACCGCTCGGTTAGGGACGAGGGCAATAAGCGGATCGGGTATCTGGTGTTTAACACCTTTATTGAATTATCTGAAACCGAGTTAGAGCAAGCGTTTTCCGAGTTTGTCGCACAAGGCGTAAATGAGCTGGTACTGGATTTACGCTACAACGGCGGCGGTTTGATCCGCGTTGCCAACCAGCTAAGCTCGCAGATTGCGCGTAATGCAGTGCAGGGTGAAGTGTTCCTTAAATACCAATACAACGATAAAAATACGGCGAAAAATAGCACCACGTTGTTTTCTCTTGGGGCTGGGCGCAGTGCGTTGAATCTTGACAGAGTTATTGTGTTAACTACGGCCAGCAGCTGCTCGTCCAGTGAGTTGGTAATAAATTCTCTGGCACCCTTTATTGAGGTGGTACAAATTGGCAGCACAACTTGTGGCAAGCCGGTAGGTCAACAACCGGATATAATTGCTGACTACGTATTATTCGCTATTAATTTTCAAACAGTCAATGCGTTAGGTCAAGGTGAGTATTTTGACGGCTTGCAGCCCAATTGTCCGGTAACAGATGCAATTACAGGTGATTGGGGTGTCGCAGAGGATCCTTTATACGCTGAGGCACTAAGCTATATTGCTACAGGAAGTTGCAGCGATACCACACAAGCGTTCGCTGCTCTTCAGAGCGAACGTGTAACACCGAAATTAGTTGCTCCCTGGATGATGAACAATGAGCAATAAAAGGCCTGAAACTTGCTTTAAATTTGTTATCTTTGGCCGATAAAGGCTATGACGACAATTTTCAGGCACATTTTATGATTAAGACTCTTGGTTTACTGCTTACTATATTGCTGTTGTCAGTACCGGCTTCTCAAGCGCAAGAGCTGGAAGCGATTCAACTGTACAGTCAGGATGAATTATTGGTATTGATCCGCAGCAATAGCCATTTAAAACGAGTACAGGAAGACGATTGTCAATTAGTGCGGGATATTGATGCCCGTGCCGATATCATGAAGTTGCCGGCTTATCAGTTCCTTTACGGCGATATGCTGGCTTATGCGGTATGCGTACCGCGCAATGTTGAGCGCGGCTGGGATTTAATGCTGCAAGCGGCAGCCCAAGGTTTGCCAGAAGGCTTGGAGCAAGTTGGCCGCTATTATCATATTGGCCGTTTTGTGCAACCAGACATTGATAGAGCAATTGTCTACCTGCGGGAAGCATCTGCGATGGGGAGCTTAAAGGCTCAACTACGCTTAGCAAAAATTTTGGTTGATGGGCATGGCAGCCCGGTTGATTTTGAACAAAGCTACCGCTGGTTGCACAATGCCATTACGGCCGATAGCGCGACACATAAACAAATACAGCAAGTACTTAGCCAGTTAGCACAAAAAATGCCGCCTCGGGTGGTAGCAAATGCCAGACGGCCGGTAAAATGAAGTTCATACGCATTTGCCGGTTTAACTGTTACACTTAACACAATTTAGGACACAAAAGATAACTTAATGACGGTAAATGATCCGCATCTTGCGCGTGAGCAGGAAAAATATGATAACCCTATCCCCAGCCGTGAATTTATTCTCGAGCACATCGAAAAACGCCAAAGCCCCGCTTATTTTGAAGAATTAGTTGCCGAGCTGGGTTTAACCGATGACGATACTATTTTTGCATTGAAAAAACGCCTGCGCGCTATGGAGCGTGACGGTCAGTTAATCTATACCAAAAACCGTCGCTACGGCCTGGTCGATAATATGGACCTGGTTAAAGGTACGGTATTGGGCCACCGCGAAGGTTTCGGCTTTTTAAAGCTGGAGCAGGGCGGGCCCGACTGGTTTATCCCCAATTTTGAGATGCAGCGCTTGCTGCACGGCGATATTGTGCTGGCAACAGCACAAAGCGTAAACAGTAAAGATAAAATTGAAGCCCGCGTGGTGCGTGTGCTAGAACCGCGTAGCGAGCCAATAGTCGGCCGTTACTACAAAGACTTCGCTTTAGGTGTAGTGGTGCCGGATGACCCGCGCATTACCCAGGATATTGTTATTCCCGACGGTGAGCAGGGCGAAGCCCGTCATGGTCAGGTGGTGTTGGTGGAGATAACCCAGCGGCCATCCAAGCGGGTTAACGGTATAGGCAAAGTGACTGAAGTACTGGGCGAGCATTTGGCGCCGGGTATGGAAATTGAAATTGCTATTCGCAACCATCAAATTCCACATGTTTTCTCTGATGCCGTGCTAAAGCAAGTGGCCAAGTACGGCGAAGAAGTGCCCGCAGAAGCCAAACAAGGCCGGGTCGATTTAACCCAATTGGGCTTAATTACCATTGACGGTGAAGATGCCCGCGACTTTGATGATGCGGTGTACGCAGAAGCCAAAGAAAACGGCGGCTGGCGCCTTTGGGTGGCGATTGCCGATGTCAGTGCTTATGTATTGCCTTATACCGTGTTGGACAATTCCGCAATAGAGCGCGGTAACTCGGTTTATTTCCCTGATCACGTGGTGCCGATGTTGCCAGAGGCATTATCCAATGGTTTATGTTCGCTTAACCCGCATACCGACCGCCTGTGTTTGGTTGCTGACATGCATATCAGCGCCAGCGGCAAGCTTGACAGCTACCAGTTTTATGAAGCGGTCATGCACTCCAGCGCGCGCTTAACCTATAACAAGGTGCATAAAATACTGCAGGGTGACCCAGAGTTGCGCCAGCAATATGCGGCGAATTTAACCAATATCGAAACCCTGAACAGCCTGTATAAAAAGCTGGCTAAAGTACGTGGCCAGCGTGGTGCCATTGAATTTGAAACGGTTGAAACCCGCTTTGTATTTAATAGCCACCGTAAAATTGAGCAAATTGTACCGGTGCACCGCGTTGAATCGCATAAGATCATTGAAGAATGCATGATCATGGCCAATGTGGCGGCTGCACGCTTTATTGAAAAGCACGAAGCCCATACGCTGTTTCGCGTGCACGAGCGCCCCGATGCCGACCGCTTTGATAACTTCCGCCGCTTTTTAGCAGAGCTGGGTATCGATGCGAACTTATCCGCCGAGCCTACCCCGCTTGAATTAACCGAGACGCTGGCCAAAATCGGCGACCGGCCGGATCGCGAGCTGATTGAAACCACCATGCTACGCTCGATGAAGCAGGCGGTATATCAGGGCGATAACCAGGGCCACTTTGGTTTAGCACTGGAAGCCTATGCACACTTTACCTCGCCGATTCGCCGTTATCCGGACTTAGTACTGCACCGCGGTATTAAAGCTTTACTGTCCAAGCAAGGCCAGAAAGTGACCGGCGCGCGCGAATACACCGAAGCGGAAATTACGCCACTGGGCGAGCAGTGCTCGATGACAGAGCGCCGCGCCGATGACGCCACCCGCGAAGTAGCAGACTGGTTAAAATGCGAGTATATGCAGGACCATTTAGGCGCTGAGTTTGACGGCGTAGTGGCAACTGTTACCAGCTTTGGCCTGTTTGTACGCTTAACCGAGCTATATATCGAAGGCCTGGTGCATGTCACCTCGTTGCAAAACGACTATTACCATTTTGATGCCGAGCGCCATACGCTAAGTGGCGAGCATGGCAAAGTCACTTACCGTATGGGCGATTTACTTAAAGTGAAGGTGGCGGCGGTTAATCTGGAAGCACGTAAAATTGATTTAGTGTTAGTAGGCGAGCCCAAGCGTATTGTCAGCAAAGAGCAGATTAAGGCATCCAAGCAAGGTGCAGCTAAAGGCGGCAAACGCGCGACCGGTAAAGCAGCACCGGCAACGAAAGGTGCTGAAGCTAAACCTAAAGGTGCGCGCAATATTACCGCGCGTAAAAAGCCACGGCGTAAGGCTAAGTAATAAGGTAAACTGCCGGCCTTTTTTAAGTGTCGGCATTAAGGGTTAACAATGAACGCAGATCTGGTCTTTGGTATTCATGCGGTAGGCGCATTACTGCAACGTGCACCGCAGGATGTGCTGGAATTGTTCGTGATGAAAGATCGCGATGATAAGCGCATGCAGCCGTTAATTCAGGAAGCACGGCAAAACGGCGTATCAGTGCAGTTTTGCAACCGTAAAACTCTGGACGATATGGTTGGCGGCCAGCATCAGGGCATTATTGCCAAAGCCCGCTTACAAAGTAGCGGCAGCGAAGCCGATTTAGCTGCGATTGTTGCGCAGCATGAAAAGCCGTTTCTTCTTATTCTCGATGGCGTAACCGATCCGCATAACCTGGGTGCTATTTTACGCAGTGCCGATGCTGCCGGTGTACATGCGGTGGTTTCACCAAAAGATCGTTCAGTAAAGCTTACCTCTGTAGTGCGTAAAGTGGCCTGCGGCGCCGCAGAGAGCGTGCCTTTTATTACCATAACCAACTTAGCCCGTACCTTGCGCGAATTGCAGGATGCCGGTGTCTGGGTGGTGGGTACTGCCGGTGAAACAGAAACGACGATTTATCAGGCTGATTTTAAAGGCCCGTTGGCGATAGTGCTGGGCGCTGAAGGTGAAGGCCTGCGCCGCTTAACCCGCGAAACCTGCGACAGCTTGGTAAAAATTCCAATGTTCGGTGCGGTTTCCAGCCTTAACGTGTCGGTTGCTGCCGGCATTTGCTTGTTCGAGGCCGTGCGCCAGCGTCAGTAAACTTCGCGCTCCATTGCTTTTGGGCGATAGCAAAGGTTAGGTGTTTCGATTGCGCAGCCACAGAGTGTCTGAGTGAGTGCGCAAGCAGCGAACGAGTTGCTGTGGCGAGCACAGCGAAATAGCTAGCCTTATTTGACGTTGCAGGTAAAAGTGAGTGCTATGCTCGCCACAACGACACTTCGGGCAATCCTACCCTCAGTGAGGCGGCTCAGCAAGCTTACCAAATTCGTTCCCGACGAATTTGTCCGCCGCCTTCGCTAACGCGAAATGGGTTTGTGGCTGTGCTATCACTCACTTTTACCTGTTTAATCTGCTAATCACGACGCTTTCTGCTTGTTATTTGCCCGCCGAGTCCGTAAAATACGCGACCTTCGGCCATACACTAACGTTCCTTGCCTCCATGAGAACCCCGGCCGAGTTCCCCCGAGGCTTACTAACCGTAAGGAGCTACAATGCGTCATTACGAAATCGTTTTTATGGTTCACCCTGATCAGAGTGAACAAGTACCTGGCATGATTGAGCGTTACACTGGCGCAATCAAAGAAGCGGGTGGTTCTATTCACCGTCTGGAAGACTGGGGCCGTCGTCAACTGGCTTACCCAATCCAGAAGTTGCATAAAGCTCACTATGTTCTGATGAACGTAGAAGCACCACAAACAGTGATTGATGAGCTGGAAACTAACTTCCGCTACAACGACGCGGTATTACGTAACCTGATTATGCGCACCGATGGTGCCGTAGTTGAGCCATCACCAATGGCTAAAGTACGTGATGAACGTCGCGAACGCGCTCCTCGTGAACATGAAGAGCAAGTAGCAAACGAAGAGTAAGTTGTTGTTAATGGACAATAGCACCGTACTGGTTGGCAGTATCTGCCGTCAACCGGAGCACAGCGAAAGTCCTGCGGGCATCCCGCATACGGTTCTGGTGTTAGAGCACCGCAGTAATCAGATGGAAGCAGGCTTAAACCGCCAGGCTTATGTCAGAATACAGGTAGTACTTACCGGAACTGCACTAACACAACATACCCGACAGTTAACGTTGGGCAACATGGTAAAGGTAAGCGGCTTTTTAAACCGCCACCAAAGCCGCAGCGGACAAGCAAAGCTGGTGCTGCATGCGCAACAAATTGAACATATAAGTTAGGAGACAGGCAAATGTCACGTTTTTTCCGTCGCCGTAAATTCTGCCGTTTTTCTGCAGAAGGCACTGTAGAGATTGATTACAAAGATACCGCTGTTCTGAAAAACTACGTTACAGAAAGCGGCAAGATCGTACCTAGCCGTATTACTGGTACCAGCGCTAAGTATCAGCGCCAACTGGCTCGTGCTATCAAGCGCGCACGCTACCTGGCTCTGCTGCCTTACAGCGACTCACACAGTTAATACAGAAGGGGTATAAGTAATGCAAATTATTCTGTTAGACAAAGTCGCTAACCTTGGTGGTTTAGGTGACAATGTAGCTGTTAAGTCTGGCTATGCACGTAACTTCTTATTCCCACAGGGTAAAGCAGTTCCGGCAACCAAGGCTAACATCGAAAAATTCGAAGCACGTCGCGCTGAATTAGAAGCTAAATTAGCATCTGACTTAGCTGCTTCAAATGATCGTGCTGCCAAACTTGCTGCGCTGGGTGAAGTGACTATCGCTTCTAAAGCTGGTGACGAAGGCAAACTGTTCGGTTCAGTTGGCACCCGTGATATCGCTGATGCGATCACTGAAGCTGGCGTTAAGGTATCTAAAGCAGAAGTTAAACTGCCTACAGGTACTTTACGTGAAACTGGCGAATACGATATCGACGTTCAGTTACACGCTGAAGTTACTGCAACGGTTAAAGTTGTTGTAATCGCAGAAGCTTAATAAGCTTTAAAGCGCACTGTATCTGCAGTGCGCTTTTCCCTTCGTTTCTCCCGCTGTAGTTTAGTTGTTCTGTTTAATTAAACCGCTAAAAAATATCTGACACTTTGCTTTGTGATCTGCCTTAGGCGGGTTAGCATTATACTGTTTTCGCTAACTGAAACAGGTGTTATGAGTAGTATCAAAGACAAACAGGTTGCTGCGGTTAAAATGCCGCCACATTCGATAGAAGCTGAGCAGTCGGTCCTTGGCGGCTTAATGCTGGATAATGAAGCCTGGGATCGCGTGGCCGAAAAAGTGGTCGAGCAGGATTTTTACCTGCGTGCGCACCGCTTTATTTTCGCTGCCATGTCACGTTTGGCTGAGGCTACCCAGCCGATAGATATTATTACCGTATCTGAAGATTTAGAAGCTAACCTGCAACTGGACGATGTTGGCGGCTTTGCTTACCTTGGCGAAATTGCTAAGAACACGCCCAGTGCTGCCAATATTCTGGCCTATGCCGAAATCGTGCGTGAGCGCGCAGTAGTGCGCGATATGATTTCTGTGGCGCATGATATTGCCGATGCCGGTTACGACACTCAGGGCCGCACTTCGGCTGAGCTTTTGGACTTTGCCGAGACCAAAGTATTTAAAATTGCCGAACAGCGTACTAATGCCAATGAAGGCCCGGAGCCGATTAACAGCATCCTGGCGAAAACCATTGAGAAAATTGATGAGCTGTTCCGTTCGCCGTATGACGGTGTTACCGGTGTATCTACCGGTTATGTCGATTTAGACAAAATGACAAACGGCATGCAACCGTCAGACTTGATTATCGTCGCAGCTCGTCCTTCAATGGGTAAAACCACCTTCGCGATGAACCTGTGCGAACACGCTGCCATCACCAGTGACAAGCCGGTGCTGATTTTCAGCTTAGAGATGCCGTCCGAACAAATTATGATGCGTATGCTTGCGTCTTTAGGCCGCATTGACCAAACCAAGGTGCGTACCGGCCAGTTGGAAGATGAAGACTGGGCGCGCCTGTCATCCGCCATAGAGCTTCTGAACACCAAAGGCAAAATGTATATCGATGATGGTTCGGGCTTAACGCCGACAGAGGTACGCTCTCGGGCACGACGCGTAGCACGCGAGCACGGTGGTTTAAGCATGATCATGGTCGATTACTTACAGTTAATGACAGTGCCTGGCATGAGTGAAAACCGAACCTTAGAGATTGCCGAAATTTCGCGCTCACTCAAAGCCTTAGCCAAAGAATTAAAAGTGCCGGTAGTAGCGTTGTCGCAGCTAAACCGTTCACTGGAACAACGGGCTGATAAACGCCCGGTAAACTCTGACTTACGTGAGTCGGGCTCTATCGAGCAGGATGCCGACCTTATTATGTTTATCTACCGTGACGAAGTGTACAACGACGACAGCCCGGATAAAGGCACGGCTGAGGTCATCATTGGTAAGCAGCGGAACGGCCCGATTGGCCGGGTACGGTTAACCTTCCATGGTCGCTACTCGCGTTTTGATAACTACGCCGGTAGTGCTCGGTTCGAGGACGATTAATGCCAAGCCGCCGGCCGCAAGCCATTATTGATCTTAATGCGTTAAGCCATAATTATCAGCGGGTAAAGCAGCTGGCACCAAACAGCAAGGTGCTGGCGGTGTTAAAAGCCAATGCCTATGGCCATGGTATGTTGGCGGTGGCGCAGGCATTAAAACATGCCGATGCGTTGGGCGTGGCACGCATTGATGAAGCCTTAGCGTTGCGTGCAGGCGGTATTACCAAGCCTATCGTGCTGCTGGAAGGCTTCTTTCATGCCGATGAGTTACAACAGGTGGTGGCATCTAACCTGCAGCTGGTGATCCACCATCGCGAGCAAGCTGAAGCGTTGTTAGCGGCAGCATTGGATGCACCGGTCAGGGTCTGGTTAAAAATAGATTCGGGCATGCACCGTCTGGGGATTTACCCGCATGAATTTAATGAGTTGTATCAGCGCTTAAGCCAAAGTGCCAATGTGCAGGGGCCGCTTCGGCTAATGAGCCATTTTGCCAGTTCAGACGAGCTGGCTAAGCCTGCCACCGCCAACCAACTGGCGTTGTTTAACCAGATCACCGATGGAAGTGCCGGTGAGCGTTCACTGGCCAACTCCGCTGCGGTACTAAGCTGGCCACAAAGCCACGGCGACTGGGTGCGGCCTGGGATAATGCTGTATGGCGTATCACCGATGGCAGATAGCGTTGGTGTAGAACATGGCCTTAAACCGGTGATGACACTTAGCAGCAGTGTTATCGCGGTGCGAGACGTGCAGGCCGGTGATGCGGTAGGTTATGGGGGTAGCTGGATAGCGGCACACCCAACACGTTTAGCGGTAGTGGCGATGGGTTATGGTGATGGTTACCCGCGCGGCGCCGGTAACAATGCGGATGTATTAATCAACGGCAAACGTTTCCCCATTGTTGGCCGGGTGTCGATGGATATGATTACCGTCGATATTGGCAACGAAGCGACAGCAGTGGGGGATAACGTAATTTTGTGGGGCAAGGATTTACCGGTAGAACAACTGGCACGTTGTGTTGATACTATTCCGTACGAGCTATTATGCAATATCACCAGCCGGGTGCAGTTTAGTTATACCGATATTGCAGAATAAAAAACGCCGGCGCTAAGTGTGCGTTAACACTAGACCGGCGCTTTTGCTGTATAAATAGTCGTTATTTATCGAAACTGACTTCGATATGCACTTTGCCGAACTCTGAATCAAACGGCATCAGAATTTTGGCGCCTTCAGATTTATGCGAAATAGTATGGTTTTTACCTGATACTACTACTGGGGTGGCCATGGTAAAGTCGTAGCCTTTCTCACCTAAAACCCGCTTAGCACCACCGGTAACCATATTAGTAATTTCACCGACCATATCGGTAACATCCTCATTAATACCTTTTGGTCGCTCGCCAAGCATACGAAACATAATTTCGACCGCTAAAGACTCTTCAAAGGTAATAGAGAAGGAGCCTTTGGTTTGCGGGCTTACCATACCAATTAAGCCAGAAACGTCACCTCGCGCCACTTCATCTTTTTTAATTCGGGGCTGGCCAGGCACTATGGTGGTGTTAGCCATGGTACTAAGCACGTTTACTAAAGAGGATAAAAACGGATTTATAAATTCAACATTCATGTCAACGCCTGTTTGAATACGGGAATAGGGCTACAGCTTGTTTAAGATTAGAAACCTTTTAGCAAATGTACAAGCTATCGCGTTGTTTTAAGTCTATTTATTATGCAACTTTACAGCGTGCACAGGTGCCATGAGCTTCTATCGTTTGTTGCTTAATAACAAAACCCTGAGCAACGGCTTGGCGATTAAATTCTTCTTGCAGCAAATGCGAGTGCAACTCTGTTACGTTACCGCACTGGTCGCAGATTAGTAGTTGTGCTGGATGATGCTGACCAAAGTGGTGGCAGAGTAAAAAGGCATTACTAGACTCTATTTTATGAATAAAACCTTGTTCGGTTAAAAACTCTAATGCCCGGTAAATGGTTGCAGGTTTGGCACCCGGCTCGGTTTGTTTTAATTGTTCCAATAGCTCGTATGCACCAATGCCACCGTCAAGTTCGGCCAGCAGGCGGAATACTTTTTCCCGTATTAAAGTAAAGCGGGCGCCATTTTGTTCGCATATAATACGAGCACGGTTAACCAGAGTTTCCGTCGACATCTTCAGCTCCTGTCAGCAGTTGCTGGCAGTGTAACATAACACGGGTTAACTGCCACGCTGTTGCAGAAGCTAAAAAAGTAGTCGTTACAGGCGGTTGATTTGATCTTTAAGTTGATATGTCTTATCGGTAACGATGCTTTCCAGTGTAGCAATGCGCTGTTTAAGTTTTTCTTGCTCTGCTTTTAGTGCGTCTAGTTCTGCGCTGCCGGCTTTGCCTTTATTGTCGTTGTACACCTTAAACGCTGACAAGCTAATGCCGCCAATAATGGCCAGTGCCGCTATTTCAAAAGGTCCCATCGTTTGCTCCTGTTAATTTCTATAAATAGCTCAGTGGTGTTTTTTTGCAAATAAAATGCCAATTTAAATATGTATATATATCAATTGCATGTGTTTATTTCGTGGTTGATGAAAATACACAATACACCAAAAGTTAGCCATTTTCTGCAGAATATAGTGGTAAACTTAACCACTATTCTAGCAATTAATTGTAAGCCATTATGACTGACGAAGACTGGATGCGACATGCAATTGTGCTGGCAGGTAAAGCAGAGCTACAGGGTGAAGTGCCGGTAGGTGCCGTGCTGGTTAAGGATGGTGCATTGGTTGCAGAGGGCTGGAACCAAATGATCAGCCTTAACGACCCTTCGGCGCATGCCGAAATGCTGGCGATACGCGCTGCAGCATCAACATTAGCGAATTACCGACTACCTGAATGTACCTTATATGTAACGCTAGAGCCTTGCAGTATGTGTGCTGGCGCTATGGTACATGGACGGATAACTCGGTTGGTGTTCGGTGCAGCAGATGCCAAAACCGGTGCCGCTGGCTCGGTGCTGAACTTGCTGCAGCAGCCGCAGTTTAATCATCAGGTTGATGTAGTATCGGGTGTGTTGGCAGCAGAATGCGCTGCGCAGCTATCGGGATTCTTTCAGCGCCGGCGCGCTGAACACAAAGCGCTTAGGCGCAGTCTGGCTGCAAATTGAAAAAACCAGTGTAATGTCGACGACGCTGGTGTAGTTTGGTTATCGCAATATTGCGTTTAATGCGGCGCCGGCTTGATGCGACATCGACTAGTCGGCGACGTTTAGCCCTAACCTGAGGTCGTTTGCGTTTTAACATGTTACACCTGAATATTCTGCCACGATGATATTACCGTAATTAACGCTACTATGGCGGTTTGCCAGCAGGCTTTCAATGGCCAGCTTAATTACCATCATCATCGTTGGTTGGCAATATTTCTGTACTGTTTTCGCTGCTAAGTTGCTCTGTCAGGCGCTTTTTTTGTTGCTCCAGTCGCAGCTCGGCTTGCTGGCGCTCATCTACCCACAGCAATGTATCGTAATAACGCCGAATATTTTCTACATAACTTACCGCTTCGTCACCACGGGCATAGCCATACTTGGTAGTTTGATACACGCTTTTTTGCCGTAATAGTGGCAAGCGTTGTTTTACGTCTAACCATTTATCCGGATCGGCTCCGTCTCGTTGCGTCAAAATACGGGCATCTTCAACATGGCCCCAACCCACGTTATAAGAAGCCAGCGCAAACCACAGCCGGTCTGGCATTGCAATGCGTTCAGGAATACGGCTGACTAACCGGTGCAGATAACGGCTGCCACCGCGGATGCTTTGCTCTGGATCTAATCGGCTGCTAATACCCATTTGTTGCGCTGTCGGTAAGGTTAACATCATCAAGCCTCGCACGCCGGTAGGGCTTTTCGCTTTCGGGTCCCAGTGCGATTCCTGATAACTAAGTGCAGCTAATAGCCGCCAGTCCAATTCACCAGCATAGTGAACAAACCAGGGTTTGTAGGTTGGCAGGTTTTGCTCTATTGCCTCGATATAGGCTAACGTATCTACATAATCAAATTGTTGTACATGACCAAAGTATCTGTCTTCCAGCGCGATAAGTTCGCCGCTTTGGTACATTGCGCCAAAGAATTCGATCAGCACGGCATATAACGAGTCGTCGTTATTTGCTGCTATTAGCCAACTTACCGGTAGGTTATCGCGTACGGTAAACGCAATGCTCAGGTTGGGATAAAAACGTCGGTTTAACGCCAACTGATTTGAATCGGTAAGAGTATAGGCAATATTGCCATCGACAACTTGTTGCAAGATTTCATCGGCATCCAATGTCGGATGTTGCTGCCAATTCAGTTCAGGTGTGTCCTGGCTAAGTTGCTGCAGTGTCTCGGCATGGCTACTGTCTTTTACCACGATAATACTATCTGATAACTCATTGAGTGATCGTGGCCAGATATTGCCCTGCTTAAACACTAATACTTCGTTAATCCAACGATAGGCCGGTGACGCACGGTACTTGTCTTTACGGATCTGGGTTACGGTCAAGCCGCCAGCGATATAGTCTACCTGACCAGAGTCAAGTTTTTGCAGTAGCTCTTCCAAGTGATAACTGGGGTATAGCTCAAGTTTTACACCCAATTTATCTGCCAGGGCCTGACTTAATTCTAGTTCGAAGCCAACTGGGCCATCAACGCCCACGTAATAGCTGGTAGGGCCGTGCAAAATGCCAACCTTTAAGCTATCGCGCTGATAGATCTGATAAAGCTGGCTTTGCAGGGGGGCAGGGCTACAGCCTGCTAACCACCAAAATAACAGCAACCAGAGCCAACTTTTCCACATCTGAATTAACCTATATCTTCGCATTCTGCGCTGTTATAGCAAACTTCTGCAGCGCAGTCAGTGTTTACTCATACCACTTGGGCAGAAATTTCTTTATAATGGCGCGCCGGTCCGGGGGCTAACCCCAGGTTCCATCTTTGACAAACCCACGGGAAAAGAAAGCCTATGTTGATCCTGCGTGGTGCGCCAGCACTGTCCGAATTCAGAATTCAAAAGTTACTCGACCAATGCGCCCAAAGTGGCCTGAACCTCAGCAGTATTTACGCTGAGTTTATGCACTTTGCCGATCTTAGCAGCGCCTTGACTGACGCCCAGCAGCAAACACTGGATAAATTGCTTACTTATGGCCCGGCTATTGCCAGCCATGAGCCGCACGGCCAGTTAATTCTTGTGACGCCACGGCCGGGCACCATTTCGCCCTGGTCGTCTAAAGCCACCGATATTGCCCGCAACTGCGGCTTAAGCTCAGTAAAGCGTTTAGAGCGCGGTATTGCTTATTATGTACAAGCCGCCACATCGTTGAGTGCAGAGCAACTTAGTCAAGTTACAGCATTGTTGCATGATCGGATGATGGATGCAGTGTTTACTGAACTGCATCAGGCTCAGGCATTATTTAGCCAAGCCGAACCAGCGCCCGTTAGCTCGGTCGATATCCTTGGTGGTGGTCGTTCTGCCCTGGTTAATGCCAATATTGATATGGGGCTGGCGCTGGCTGATGACGAGGTAGATTACCTGTTCGATAATTTTACCGCACTGGGCCGTAACCCGAACGACATTGAACTGTATATGTTTGCCCAAGCGAACTCAGAGCACTGCCGGCACAAAATTTTTAACGCCGACTGGACCATTGACGGCGTAAAACAGCCTAAATCGCTGTTTAAAATGATTAAAAACACTTTTGAACGTACGCCGGATTATGTGTTGTCAGCCTATAAAGATAATGCAGCGGTAATGGAAGGCTCAATTGCCGGGCGCTTTTTTGCCCAGCCAGGTGACAATAGCTATCAGTATCACCATGAACCTATCCACGTGCTGATGAAGGTAGAAACGCATAACCATCCCACGGCCATTTCGCCTTATCCTGGCGCTGCTACCGGCTCTGGCGGTGAAATTCGCGATGAGGGTGCTACCGGTGTTGGCTCTAAACCCAAAGCGGGTTTGGTTGGTTTCTCGGTGTCTAATTTACGTATTCCGGGCTTTGAACAGCCTTGGGAAACCGATTTCGGCAAGCCGGATCGTATCGTATCGGCGCTGGACATTATGCTGGAAGGCCCGCTGGGCGGCGCGGCATTTAATAATGAATTCGGCCGGCCGGCCATTAACGGATATTTCCGTACCTACGAAGAAAAAGTAGCCAGTCATAACGGTGAAGAAGTGCGCGGTTACCATAAGCCGATTATGATTGCCGGTGGTTTGGGTAATATCCGCGCTGAGCATGTACAAAAAGGTGATTTACCGGTTGGTGCTAAGTTAGTGGTACTGGGAGGCCCGGCAATGAATATCGGTTTGGGCGGCGGTGCCGCTTCGTCGATGGCCTCGGGTCAGTCAGCCGAAGACTTAGATTTTGCCTCAGTACAGCGCGAAAACCCGGAAATTGAACGTCGCTGTCAGGAAGTTATCGACCGCTGCTGGCAGCTGGGTGATGACAACCCTATCGTATTTATTCACGATGTTGGCGCCGGTGGTTTATCCAATGCCTTCCCTGAGCTGGTAAATGACGGTGGCGTGGGCGGTAAATTTGAACTGCGGAATGTGCCGAACGATGAGCCCGGCATGTCGCCGCTGCAAATCTGGTGTAACGAGTCGCAAGAGCGTTATGTTATGGCGATACCGGCGGATAAAATGCCGCTGTTTGAACAGATTTGTAAGCGTGAGCGCGCGCCTTTTGCTGTAGTGGGTGAAGCTACTGGCGATCAGCACTTAACCCTGACTGATAGCCATTTTGGTAGTACACCGATTGATTTGCCATTAAGTGTACTGCTTGGCAAAGCGCCGAAAATGCACCGCGATGTTCAAAGTGTGCAAACCGCGGGTAAAGCGCTGGATTTAACCGGCATAACAATAAAAGACGCTGCCGAACGTTTACTGCGTCTACCGGCGATTGCAGAAAAAACCTTTTTGGTAACCATAGGCGATCGCAGTGTTACCGGTTTAGTGGCGCGTGATCAGATGGTTGGCCCCTGGCAGGTACCGGTAGCTAACTGCGGTGTTACTGCGGCCAGCTACGACACTTACCATGGTGAAGCTATGGCAATGGGCGAGCGCACCCCGGTGGCACTACTCGACTTTGCTGCTTCAGCCCGGTTAGCGGTGGCAGAAGCTATTACTAACATCGCTGCTACTGATATTGGCGAGTTAAAACGGGTGAAGTTATCGGCTAACTGGATGGCCGCTGCCGGTCACCCGGGTGAAGACGCCGGTTTATACGCTGCGGTTAAAGCCATTGGTGAAGAGTTATGCCCGGCACTGGAAGTGACTATTCCGGTGGGTAAAGATTCCATGTCAATGAAAACCAAGTGGCAGAAGAATGGCGAAGAACATGCGGTAACATCACCGTTATCGCTGGTGATCACCGCCTTTGCCCGGGTTGAAGATATTCGCAAAACGGTGACGCCGCAGTTACGCACTGACAAAGGTGACAGCAGCCTGCTGTTAATCGACTTGGGGCAGGGGCAGAACCGCTTAGGCGCGTCCTGTTTAGCACAAGTGTATAAGCAACTGGGCCAGACTCCGGTTGATTTAGACAGCCCAGAGCTGTTAATTAACTTCTTTAATGCTGTGCAACAGCTAACGCGCGAGCAAAAACTGCTGGCCTACCATGACCGCTCAGACGGTGGTTTATTTGTTACGCTGGCTGAAATGGCCTTTGCCGGTAAAGCCGGTGTGCGTGCCGACATCAGCGCCCTGGGTGCAGATGATATGGCCGTGCTGTACAGCGAAGAGCCAGGCGCAGTGATCCAGGTAAGCAACAGCGAGCTTGAGTATGTGCAGCAAGTGCTGGCACAGCATCAATTGGCCGATTGCAGCCATGTTATTGGCAGCGTGACTGACGCAGATGAGCTGGTGTTTAGCCGTGGTGACACGCTGGTGCTGGGCGACAGCCGCACCCGTTTACGTTGCATCTGGGCAGAAACCACCTACCAAATGCAGGCGCTGCGTGATAACCCAGAGGGTGCTAAGCAGGAGTTTTCTGCTAAAGCCGATGCCGCTGATCCAGGTTTAAGCGTGAAGCTTAGTTTTGATTTAAACGAAGATATTGCCGCACCGTTTATTCTTAAAGGTGCTGCGCCCAAAGTGGCTATTCTGCGCGAACAGGGCGTGAACTCGCATGTCGAAATGGCGGCGGCGTTTAATCGTGCCGGTTTTAACGCAGTCGATGTGCATATGAGCGACATTTTGGCTGGTCGTGCCAAACTGGCCGACTTTAACGGCTTAGTCGCTTGTGGCGGCTTTTCATACGGCGACGTATTAGGTGCCGGCGAAGGCTGGGCGAAATCAGTGTTGTTTAACGACATTGCCCGCAAACAGTTTGCTGAGTTCTTTGCGCGCCAAACCACCTTCTCGCTGGGGGTGTGTAACGGCTGTCAAATGATGTCTAACTTAAAGAGCCTGATCCCGGGTGCTGAGCTGTGGCCACATTTTGTGCGCAACAAATCTGAGCGCTTTGAAGCCCGTTTTAGCCAGGTTGAAATTCAGCAAAGCCCGTCGCTGCTGTTTAGCGGCATGGCCGGTTCACGTATGCCTATCGCTGTATCGCACGGTGAAGGTCATGCTGAATTTGCCAGCAATGAAGCTTTTGTGAAAGCCAACCACAGCGGCACGGTAGCGATGCGCTTTATTGATCACTACGGCAAGGTGACTGAGCAATACCCGCACAACCCGAATGGCTCAGCCGCCGGTATCACCTCGTTAACCACTACCGATGGCCGGGTAACGATTATGATGCCGCATCCGGAGCGGGTGTTCCGCGCGGTGGCTAATTCCTGGCAGCCGGATGGTTGGCAAGAAGATAGCCCATGGATGCGCATGTTCCGCAACGCGCGTGTCTGGTTAGGTTAAGCGGCACCGTATAACTAACCCTGCTAAAGCAGGGTTAGTTTTTTTTGCCCCGTCTATTTAATACTGCGATATTTCCCTGCTGCGTTAAATTCCGGCAACTCTGCATTGCAACAACTACACTTAGTGACATTTCGGCTCACTATCTTCCTGGTCACAGAGGTGGCAATGCAAAAATCCGCGATTATTACCTTACAGCAAGCACTTAAGCTTAATGCTAACTATGTTGACGGTGTGCTGAATACTCAGACATTGGCGGCATGTACACAGTGGCTGCAGTCAAACGGCGCCGCTGATACCGGCGTCAACTGGCAAAGTTGGCCACCGCAGCGCCAGGCCGTATTGTGCTTGCAGCTGTGTTGCCAGCAAGCCGGTGTTAACCCGGGGGTAGCAGATGGCTGGTGGGGCCCCCAGACGGCGTTTGCTGCTGAACAACTAGCCGCATTGCAGCAGGGCAGCCAAGTAGCTAACTGGCGAGATAGCTTTAGTACCCCGGCTAACCCTCACCTGTGGCCATTGGACCGGGAAACTGAGTTGCGCGCGTTTTATGGCGAGCCGGGCAGTGGGCTGATTAAAATTAAATTGCCTTATCCATTAAGGCTTGCCTGGGATACCAACACCACAGTACTTAGTACCCAATGCCATCAGAAAGTCGCGGCGAGTTTACAAAAAGTACTCGAACAAGTACTGCAATACTATGGCTTTGATGCCGTACAGCAATTGCGGCTGGATTTATATGGCGGTGGTTTCAATCTGCGAGCCAAACGCGGTGGTAGCAGTTTGTCTACCCATAGCTGGGGCATAGCTTTTGATTTTGACCCTGAACATAATCAGCTTAAATGGGACAGTAGTAAAGCCAGTTTTGCCCGTGCGGAATATGACTATTGGTGGCAGTGTTGGGAAAACGAAGGCTGGGTAAGTTTAGGCCGCGGCCGTAACTATGATTGGATGCATGTGCAGGCTGCCCGGCTATAGCGTTAGAGCAATCCCTTTAAAAACGCCACTACACTGCGGCCCAGCGCACTTAGTGCATATCCACCTTCCAGGGTAGCAACGATACGGCCCTGGCAATGTTGATCGGCCAATTGTTTTAACTGCTGGGCGATCCAGTGATAATCATTTTCGGTTAGCAGAAACTGCGCCATGTCGTCTTCACGGTGGCCGTCAAAGCCGGCAGAAACCAGAATAAGCTGTGGGTTAAAGGCGTTAATGCGTGGCAACCAATGCTGCAAAATTTGTTCGCGCCAGATGGCAGGTTTGCATAGTGCGGGCAGCGGCAGGTTTTCGATATTATCAGCCAATGCTGTATCACCGGTATTGGGATACAACGGAAACTGAAACGATGAACAAAACAATACACGCTCATCACCAGCAAAAATATCCTCGGTGCCATTGCCATGGTGTACGTCAAAGTCGACTATGGCGACGCGTTCAAGCTTATGCTGCTCAAGAGCATGTAGGGTAGCTATAGCAACATTGTTAAAAATGCAAAAGCCCATAGCCTGATCACGGGTTGCATGATGGCCCGGCGGCCGAACACTGCAAAAGGCTTGCTGATTTGTCTGCTGCAATACCAAATCTACAGCATTAATGCCGGCTCCAGCGGCATGCAGGGCTGCGTCCAGGCTGTGCTGCATCATCTGTGTATCGGGGTCGAGCCAGATATGGCCAATAGCGGGTGCTTTGGCAAAAATTTCATCGACATATAGATTACTGTGCGCCCGGTAGATGTCACTTTTGCTTGCCGCAGTGGCATCGCGCTGCTGCACGATAAATTCCATGCCAGAGCGGATCAGCTGATCATTTATCGCGCTCAAACGCGCGGGTTGTTCTGGATGGTCGTCACCGGCTAAATGACGATAACAATTTGGGTGGCTGATTAATGTAATGGCCATTAGCTGCCCTCTGCAGTGCTGGCAGTGCGGGGTAAGCGCAACTGCATATAGACTTCTGTCGGGTCGTCTCCCGGCAGCCGGCCAAAGCCGGCTTTTTGAAACACACTGAGCATGGCTTTGTTTTCTGCGCGGACAAAGGCAATCATGCAGCTAAGATCCCGCATTTCAGCTATGTTAATCATTTCCTGTAGTAACCGCTTTGCCATGCCTTTACCCTGATATTTCTCCCGCGTGACGAAGGCTACTTCGCAGCTGCTGCCATCGCTTAGCAGATAGTAACGACCGACTGCTTGGATCTGTACCGCTGAGCCTTTTTGTTTAA
Source organism: Rheinheimera maricola (assembly GCF_016918075.2). GTDB lineage: Bacteria > Pseudomonadota > Gammaproteobacteria > Enterobacterales > Alteromonadaceae > Alishewanella > Alishewanella maricola_A. The sequence continues at coordinate 353,058 of NZ_JAERPS020000004.1, forward strand.
CGATACAAAGCGCCAAATCTTTAGATTGGTCAACACCAACCAAGGTGCAGGATTTCTCCCGGCTCATCTGGGTAGGTACAGCACTATAACGCAGTTGCAGGGTTTCTTTGGTATGGGAGTAAAAGAACTCCTGCAGTCGGCGCTCATCCGATGGGTTAAGTGGCCTTAAATCAAACTCTTCACCGTCGATATCAAGTTCCTTAAAGCCAACACTGCCTAGCTCCGGTACTTCAGTGGGGGTATGCAACTGATAATGCGGCACCCAAAAGTGCCGACGAATTTGCTCTAACAGCTGTTGGCGAAATTTTGGATGTGCTACCCGGATAAGCTCTAACGCGCGTTCGCGTATGCTTTTACCTCGTAACGATGCAACGCCGAACTCGGTAACAACATAGTGCACATGCCCACGTGAAGTGACGACGCCTGCGCCCTCACTAAGGTGTGCCACTATGCGTGACACTGTGCCGTTTTTCGCCGTGCTAGGCAGGGCGATAATCGGTTTGCCACCGTTACTCATGGAGGCGCCGCGGCTAAAATCGACCTGCCCGCCAATGCCGCTATAAAACAAGTGGCCAATCGAGTCGGAGACGATTTGCCCGGTTAAGTCGACTTCTATGGCGCTGTTAATCGATACCATATTGTCGTTGCGGGCAATATTGGCAGGCGAGTTGACATACTCACTGGGGTAAAACCCCATATGCGGATTACAATGCACAAAATCATACAGCGCTTTGCTGCCGACGCAAAAGCTGGCTACCGTTTTACCGGGGTGAAAAGTTTTCTTACGGTTGGTAACCACGCCTTTTTTAATCAACTCCATCATCGAGTCGGTGATCATCTCGCTGTGAATACCCAAATCTTTATGGTTGCCGAGGTATCGCAGCACGGCATCACACATTTTACCCACACCGATCTGGATGGTGGCGCCGTCGTCAACCAGCAATGACACGTACTGACCAACCCGCTCAGTAACGGCATCTAACTTAACCACAGGCAGCTGTGCTATTGGTTGCTCGGCATAAAAATAGGCACTGATTTGGTCTTTATGAATAAACGCCTGGCCATAGGTAATCGGCATCGACGGATTAACCTGGGCAATCACTTTTTTAGCTGCTTTTGCGGCTGCCGAGACAATATCAACCGATACGCCCAGCGAATGGTAGCCGTGCTCATCAGCTGGGCTTACCATGATAAGCGCGGCATCCAGCGGTAATATGCCATCACTGAATAGAGACGGTATATCTGACATAAAGCAGGGGGTGTAATCAGCCCGGCCTTCTGCCACGGCGCGACGCACCTGCTCGCCGCCAATGAATAAAGCGTTTACTTTAAACAACTGCTGATGCTGCGGTTCTGCCCATTTATTGTCAGACAATGAATATACTTGCACAATTTCAATATCATGCAGCTGTTTAGCATTGGTAATTAAATCATCAATTAGCCGGGTTGGGGTTGCCGCATGCGAACCGATAAAAATACGGTCGCCAGATTTTAGCAACTGTTGCCAATTAAGAGTGTCAATGCTTTTGCTCATATCACGCTTGGCTCATTCAGTTATTTACTTAGTGTAAAACAAAAAGGCGGCTGCGTTGCAGTCGCCTTTAGTCTTAATTTGCCGGCCAAGTTATTATAAGGTCCAGCGCAAGCCCACCATAGCCACATAAGGATCAATATTTACCGCGACATGTTGAATGGTATCGCCATTAACCTGGACCCGGGCAGAGGTATCAATATCCATTTTGCTGAGCATCAAATGCAGCCCCAAGCTATCGGTCAATTTCACATTGACTCCTGCCTGCAATGCCAAACCAAAAGAGCTTTTTAGCTTCAACCCGACCAGATCATTACCGCTTGTTACATTTAACGCGTCCAGGGCCCCTTCAAGTTGAGCATCGACTTTTTCATTGAAAAAGACCGTGTAATTTAAACCCAGGCCGACAAAGGGGTCAAAGGTCTGATGTTCAGGCATAAAATGGTACTGCGCCAGCAACGTTGGTGGTAAATGTTTGGTTTTGCCTACTTTCAGGCCGTCAATTGCTGAGCCTTTTACCTTTATATCATGGCTGAACGGCGTTGCGGCAATTAGTTGCACTGACCAGTTTGGGGTAAATTTATAGTCAAACGTCAGACCCAGCTGGGTATTGCTGTTCACCGCCACTGAGGTTGATCCGGCTGTCAGGCCGGCAACCTGTTCTACTACATTAAGGCTGGAACTACTGTCATCCGGCGCGACGGTAATGGCACCAATGTTTACGCCGAATTCGGCTGCTGCAGAGGTAGAAGCCAGTAAAGTAGCCAGTGTTATCGCAGTTAAGGTTGTTTTCATGTTGTTCTCCACAGATAATTTCTGTGTTGATTGTCGATGTTTATCACAAATGATTATTGGTTTAGATCAATAAACAACGGGGCAGATATTACTTCTGCCCCGTTGTTTGTTTTGTATCAACAAAGTGGTAGTTACTCGATACTCCTGCTGCGGCTTTCTTTCTGTTTCACTACGACCTCACGCTGCGGTTGGCGCATCTCACGTTGGGGCTGCTTTACTTCGCGCGGTGGCTGGCGCAGCTCAGAACTGTTTGCCTGACGTGGTTGCCGAGCTGTCAATTGCTGCTGCACCACTGCTGTTTGCTGACGTGCCTCAACTGGCGCTTGGCGCTGCGATTGTTGACGTACGGCGTCGCGCTGGCGCAATTGTGCTGTATTGATTACCTGAGCCGGGCGTTGTTGTTCAGCTAATTGCTGCTGAACTTTCCGGTGTTGGTCTACACGATCTGCTGCTGTGTTGTTCAGCTGTTGCTCGGTTTTTGTTTGGCGTTGTTGGCGCAAATCTTGATTACGCTGACGCGGGTTTTGCTCAGTCGTTTGCCAGTCATGTTGACGAAGCCTAACCTGATCTGCGGTTTTGCGTTGATACAGCGGCTTGTGTTCCCGCACAGTAACATTGCTGTCAGCCCGGGCATGCCGCACCGGCTTACCTTGTAGTTCTCGTGTTGGCTGGTGATAGCCATAGCCGGTATTGTAATCGCGGTTCAAACGCTCGTGCCTATAATGTACGCCGCGGCGGTGTTCTGCATTGTGGTGCCAGCGACGGGCATCTACATAATGCTTGTGACGTTTGGGGTAATAACGCGGTGGCGTATGGTAATAATGATGATGAACTACCACATGACGCTGATGCCAGTCGAAGATGCCGAAATAAAACCACGGCCTGACATTGACGCTAACCCCCCAGTGAAAAGGGCTACTACGGTAATACACACCAGCGGTGTGCCAGTATACTGGCGGGTGTGATGGCCACCACCAGTCGCCATAGACGACTCGGGTATCATACACCGGCACATAAACGATTTCTTTGCGTGCGGGCTCAATTACGATGACTTCCCGCTCGCGTTCAACAAACACATGTTTGTTATCGTTTAATGAACCATTGGCATAGGCCTTTTGCCGCAGGTTTTGAATGCTGGCTAATACCTGCGTTTCATCAGTTAGAAAGGCTTCGCCCAGTTGCTGGGTCCAATCCAGATCAGAACTTAGCCGCTTTAGCAATTGCGGAAATGCGACTAAGGCTGTAACGCTAGGGTCCCAGCCCTTATTTTCTACTGCACGTACAGCGTCTTCACCAGTAATATTTGGGTTATCGTCTAGCCAGCGTGCAGCTTGCACCACTTCCAGTGGATAGGTGGCAGCAATAAGTACATGGGTTAATACGGTATCGGGATACAACGCGACTGGCGCCAGCATCTGATCCAGTTCCGCCTGAGACCAGCTACTGTCGTCAGTTTGCGCTGTAACTGTTTGGCTTGCCAGCAGCATACACACTGCCAGCACTTGGCTTAGTTGCAGTATCAGCTTTTTCATTATGCGATCCTCAGTTTCACCGTCAGTGCATAATAGCACCTACAGCTTGATGTTTGCTGTGTAGGTTATAGGCAGCTGAGGCTGAATTGAAACTGAACTTTACCTAACCTTTACATTGCCAAGCCGGCAAGTAATGCTGCCGGATTAGCTAGATTAGAGTTGGACTAGGCGTTGCCAAGATAACGGGCTTTTTTATTGGCTTTCAGCTTATGTATATCGACCAGCACCAGGCCATCAACGCAGTTAGCAAAATCCGGGTCGGTACCAAAAGCCAAGAACTTTACCCCGCCAGGTTCACATAATTCACTGTATTGTTTGTACAACGTTGGTATGCTTAGCCCCATGTTAGCCAATAAATGTTTCAACTGGGTGAAGTCCTCCAGGTAATTTTGGCCACTAAAATGCTGTTGCAACTCAGTTAAAATAATCTGTGGTAGCTGATAAGGTTGTTTAGAAACGGCGCTAACGCTGTTGTCACTAAAATATAAGCTGTAAAAGTACACCATCAGATCGCGGGCTGCCTGCGGATAGCTACCCGATAAGCTAACCCCGCCAAATAAATAGCGAATGTCCGGGTTGCGTTTTAAATAGGCGCCAATGCCGTACCATAAATACTCTAGGCTACGTTTACCCCAGTAGCGCGGTTGCACAAAGCTGCGGCCAAGTTCCAGCCCGGCGTTGAGGTAAGTGGCCATGCTACTGTCAAACTGGAACAGGGTTGCGGTATATAAACCATTTTCGCCATGCGCCGCCAGTATGTTGCGGGTATTAGCAAAGCGGTAGGCGCCGACAATTTCCAGGTCGTCTTTATCCCACAAGATCAGCTGCTCGTAGTGGCTGTCGAAGCGATCTATGTCACGGCGCAGGCCGCTGCCCTCGCCAACAGCGCGAAAAGCAAATTCACGTAAGCGGCCTATTTCACGTAAAATAGGCGAACTTTGCTGATGCTGATACAGATAAATTTGCTTCCCATCAGCGGTGTGGCCGAGCAATTCACACTGTTCTACCGCTTTTTTTAATGTAATGCGATCTTCCGGGTGAGCGATGGCACTTTGGGTAATAAACAAGGCTGGTTTATCTTTGGCCAGTCGATACAGATGTTTTTTGAATAGCTTTACCTTGGCTTGTGTCTCCAGTGCCAGGTTAGCAAAAGAGTCATAGGGAATTTGCTCGCCAATGCGCATTTCCAGTTTTTTGCGCTGCTGGTTAAACATTTCCTGCACCAGCAGCATGGTGGCTAACGGTTTGTACAGCATGGATGCGCCATAAAACAGTGCGGAGTTACGGCCATCTATAAAAATGGGTAAAATGGGCGCTTTGGCATTGCTGGCAAAGCGTAAAAAACCACTGTGCCATTTGCCATCGCGGATGCCGTCGGGCCTTAATCTTGATACCTCGCCTGAAGGAAACAAGATCAGCGCGCCTTCATGGGCTAAATGCTGCTGAATATTGTCCAGCGCCCGGCGCTCGGTGCCGCCGTTCATGTTGTTTACTGGCAACAGCAAATTGTGTAACGGTTTTAGCGCCATCAGCACTTGGTTAGCCACTACCTTTACATCCGGGCGTATATCACTGATCAGTTTTAACAAAGCCAGGCCATCTAGCGAGCCAATGGGGTGGTTAGCAATGATCACCACTCTGCCGCTAGCGGGAATGCGCTCAACTTCATTATCCCGCACGGAGTAGCGGAAGTTAAAATGATCCAGTACCTGCTCGACAAACTCTAAGCCTTGCAAGTGTGGGTAGCGGTCGGCAAAGTTGAGAAAATCCTGCTCGTGCAGCAAGCGGCGCAGCGCACCTTTTACCGGCTTATAAAGCCAGGGTTTATTGGTTAGGCCTGGAAGGTTTTGCGATAGAACCTGGTCAACATTGATCATTTTTAGCTCCGGTTGCACTGCAATAGGCTGGGCTCAGGCTAAAACGCTTGTATGACACTCTGGTGTCGGATTTATGGCAGTTTGCTTAAATTTCATGCCGCTTCCTTGCCGCTGACGGCAAGCGGCAGGGCGGCAATCTTCTGGGCCTGCTCTGTGCAATGATACAGGGCAAGGCTGCCATCATGCTGCTCTATCAATGCGGTGCAACTGTCTATCCAATCGCCGTCGTTGCAGTAAATAATGCCTTGCTCAAGCCGAATCTCCGGGTGGTGAATATGGCCGCAGACAATGCCATCAAAACCGCCGCGCTGCGCTTTTGCTACTGCGGCTTCACGATAACGGGCTATCGCTTTTTGCGCACCGGGTACTTTGCTCTTTATATAGGCTGCCAGGCTAAAATAGCCGCCACCACTGTAACGGCGCAGACGGTTATACCAGCGATTAAGAAACAGTAGTAGGTCATACAGGTTATCGCCCAACCAGGCATGTAAGCGGCCAAAATTGACTTCTTTGTCAAATTCATCACCGTGCAACAGCAATAATTTTTTGCCTTGAGCGGTAGTATGGCTGGCGCGAAGTTGCACCTTGATATTGCCAAAACCTTTACCAGCATACAGGCGCAATGCTTCGTCGTGGTTGCCTGGAATATAGATAATGTCGGTACCTTGTTCGGCTTTATCTAATAAGCAGCGCACAACTTTGTTCTGGCTTGGCTTCCAGTGCACCTGCTTGCGCATGGCCCAGAGGTCAACAATGTCACCCAGCAGATAAATAGTATTGGCCTGGCTTTGTTGTAAAAAGCCCAGCAGATAGTCAGCCTGGCAATCTTTACAGCCTAAATGCACGTCAGATAAAAAGATGGTACGACAGTTTAGCATCAGCGGGTTACCATGTTATCTTTAAGCCCGCTTAGCTTGCTGGCCCGCTGTGTCAGTGTTATGACGATTTATTGAAGCTTTGGTGACCCATGAGCCTTGCCCTGATTATTCCCGACCGAAAACTGGAAGACTTACAACAACGTCTGACGCAGGCGCTGCCAGACAGCCGTATTGAAATCTGGCCTGATATTTCAGACGCCGCTGCGGTAGAATTTGCAGTGGTATGGAAGCAACCGCCGGGCAGTCTGGCGGCGTTGCCCAATCTAAAAGCTATTCAGTGTTTTGGCGCCGGGGTAGATGCTATTTTGTCAGACACCACCTTGCCGGCTTTGCCAATAGCGCGCATTGTCGATCCGACATTAACGCAAACTATGCTGCGTTATCTAGATAGCGTGGTGAACCACTACAGACTAAGACTGGACCAGTTTATTGCTCAGCAGCAGCAACAGTTATGGCAACCGAAAAGCCCGCGCCGTTTTCAACATATTTGTCTTTTAGGCTTAGGTGAATTAGGTGCTGCAGCCGCCGGCCACTTTGCGGCCTTGGGCTATCAGGTGACGGGCTGGTCGCGCACAGCTAAGCAGTTAGCGAACATTCAGTGTTTTAGTGCCTCAGCAGAGCTTTCGGCGGCGGTAGCTCAGGCCGATATCGTCATTTGTTTACTGCCATTAACGCCGGCAACCGAGTCTCTGCTGGATGCGGTATTTTTTAGCCAACTGAAAACCGGGGCTATTTTTATTAATGTGGCCCGCGGCGCCATAGTCGATGATGAGGCGTTGTTAGCAGCGCTAAACAATGGCCAGGTGCAGGCCGCGTGTCTGGACGTATTTCGCCAGGAGCCGCTGCCAGCAACACATCCGTTCTGGCAACATCCGGCAATCCTTATTACGCCGCATGTATCTGCTGTGACCAATGTCAGTACTGTAGTGGCACAAATTGCTGACAATTACCGTCGCAGCCAATGTGGTGAAGCAATGGCTAATTTGGTTGACGTGAACAAAGGTTATTAATATGACAACAACGCCGACAGAAACTGAAGTAACAACCTGGTTTTTACAGTTTGAAGGTGCAGCAAAATCTGACATCAGCTGGCCAGATGGTGTGCAACTGGTAGAAGCTAAAATTGCCTGCCCGGAGCTTAGCCAGTTTATGTTTCGTGCCGTGGGCGCGCGTTGGCAATGGTTTAGCCGATTAAGTTGGAACTATCAGCAGTGGTTCGACTATTTAACCACGCAACAGGTTCGTACCTGGCTGCTGTGGGTACAAGGCACACCTGCAGGCTACATTGAACTGTTAAAACACACTGATCAAAGCGTAGAAATTAAATTTTTTGGTTTATTACCCCAGTTCATAGGTCAGCGGTTGGGCCAACCGTTAGCCGAGGCTGCTGTGACGCTGGCGGCACAGTGGCAAGCCAGCCGTATCTGGTTACATAGCTGCAGTGCCGATCATCCGTCGGCGTTAAAAAACTATCAGCAAGCCGGCTTTGTTATTACTGATATTCAGCACAGTACAGAAGCTTTACCCTTACTGAACGATAACCGGTTACTGGCAGAAGAATTTGTTTATTCTGCTCTGACGTATCATATTGAAAGAGCTGGTTAAATACACAGTTATTGTAACTTTATTACAACTTAACTACACTCAGTGTCGGTTTGGGGAAAGCTAAACCAAGTTGCTAATTAAAATAATAAAAATATGTTACTGAGGTTAGTTATGAGTAAAGCGTCCAGTCGTGGTTTTGGCTTTACCGCAATCGCTGTTGTTGTTTGTTTAATGGCGTTATCGGCATTCTTGACCAAAGCCGAAGCTGTCTGCCTGTTGTGTGGATAGCAGGAATCGAACTCTGTCAAACGGATTGACTAATACTCACCCCCGCATGTCGGGGGTGAGTTATTTCTGGGCGCCGCGTTTACTGTGTAGTTCGCGGTTGTCGCGTTTTTGCTCAGCATTCTTTTGCAACAATACGTACGTGGCAGAGTAACCACCATGCTGTTTTTGCGCGGTGTTGCAAGCCAGTACAATGGGCATTTGTGGCAACCACTTAAACACATAACTGCGTAAAATTGCCGGATGAGGTTTGCTGTTGCGGCCCATACCGTGATGAATAAGCAAAGTGCGGATGCCACGTTTGTGGCAATCTTCAATAAAAATGAATAACTCGCGCCTGGCGTCGGTCAAACTTTTACCCAGCAGATTTAACGTAGCATCGGTCTGGTATTTACCAAGACGCAGATTGCGATAAACGCCATCTTGGACGCCGTCTTTCTTGTAAGTAAAGGGTTCATCCGGTTGCACCAGCTCTACATACTCAAGGCTAAGGTAGTTGGCATCATATTCCATCTCCTGCTCTGCTGCCTTGCGCCTGGCTTGCTGTGCCAGAGTGGGGCTAAACTCACCGTGCTCTGGCAATACTTCGTCCTGCGACATAGGTTTAACACCAGACATCTCTTGCAGAAACAAATCTAAATCGTCGTTTTGCATACTGGGTACTCTTGTCATTCGGGGTCAGTGATTATAGCCCGGGCGGATACGCGACAAAAGTGTTCGTGTAGTTATTCTGGTTGCGTCGTTGTGTTTAGCAACGTTGTTGTGTTCTGCTGGCTTTGTGCGGTTTTACGTGCTTTAGCAAAACGGAGTAAGTAATACGCATTTATTAATAATACTAATAAGTTTGAAATTACGCCCTGTGGAATATCAATATGGCTATAGTAAACGAATAGCAGGCTGCAACCGATTAATGTCGCTAAACGCAGCCAAAATACATCTTTAATAAAAAATGCGCCAATACATATAGTTAGGCCAATCCAGCTAATAATATCAAAGATGATGTTTTCCATGCCGCTTTCCTAAGCAAAACTATGGTTGAAATTTTCGCGCATTATGCTGCTCTGAGCAGTGATGCTCAACTGAGTAATTTTATAACATTCACATTAATTAAACTGATGCGATTTTGTCGTGGTGTGCATTTTTTATACTCTGAGCTACACTTAATCTGAGCTGAACAAAGGATAGGTGTTCGTTATGCTGCCAATGAAATTGTATGAAATTTTGCCTTATGGTTATGTCGCTGCAGGTAGCTCAGTTATGCTGAGCGTTGAGTCATGGCTGGCATTAGTGTCGGGCTTGCTGATTATGATAGCCGGTGCAGTTATTTGGGTATTGCGTTCTGATAATAGGCGTTCAGATATGCGAAACGCCAGAGAGAAGTACGGTGGTGTGCTACCTTTCTGGTTATATGAACTGCTGCCGTTTAGTTATTTCATCCTGGCATTGCTGTTATTTAGTGCGACCAGCAACATGTATGTTTATCCTTCAGCGATGATTTTGATGATTGTCGGCCTACAGTTGTGGTTGTTGCGTGGTAGCTATCGTAAGCATAGCCGGCCTAAAATTGCATTAAGGCCGGTGCGTTATCGTAGTTAACCTACTGCATTATTTGCGCAGATCCAGCTGGCTGTTGGCTATTGCAGTGGTTGTGATAAGCCAGGCTTCCAGATTTTGCTGCATGGCTGCAGGCTCTATCTTGTCCATGGTATCGTTTGGGGTGTGATGGTAATCAAAATAATCAGTGCCATCTTGTTGCAGGCTGGCAACCGGCACACCCTGTGCTTTTAACACTGAAACATCTGGCCCGCCAGACGCAGTGTTATCACCCAGGGCTATTCCCAGATGGGCTAGCTTTTTTTGTAGTGCGCTGCCAAAAGGTAACGAATTGTTACCAAAGCCAGTATCAAGACGCCAGATACGCCCAGCACCAAAATCAGACTCTGACGCAAACACGTGTTGTTTTAGATTGTCGGCATGTTTAGCGGCGTAGGCACGCGCACCCACTAAGCCTCCTTCTTCGTTCCCGAACAATACCACCCGTACCGTACGCTCCGGTTGTGCCTGTTGTTTTAACAGAGCACCGGTCGCCATAACAATGCCTACACCAGCGCCATCATCTAAGGCACCTGTGCCTTCGTCCCATGAATCAAGATGTGCGCTGATCAGTACAATTTCGTCAGGTCTTTTGCTACCGGTAATCTCGGCAATCACATTGTGGCTAATAACTTCGCCCGGCAGCTTATTTTGCATTTGTAACTGTAAACTTAGCTCTGGTTGGAGACGTAACATTTTATCAAGCTGTATCGCATCCGGAACTGAGATTGCCGCCGCGGGAATACGGGCTACGTCATCGCTATAGCGCATAATGCCGGTATGAGCAAAACGATTAATACTGGTGCCAACTGAGCGAATGATAATAGCTTTAGCACCAAGTTTTGCAGCTTCTACAGCACCTTGCGCCCGGGCACCAACGACCGAACCATAAAAGGTACCCAGTTTATCTTTACCCATGCTTTTGTTAATAAAAACAATCTTATCTTTTACCTGTGCTGACGTTGCAGTTTTAAGCTGTTCAAGGCTATCAAACTGGACAACCTGGGCTGAAATGCCGTCAAATGGAGTGCCGACAGATCCGCCTAGTGCAGTAACAACCAAGTTTTGATGAAAGGGAGCACTGACAGTAAGGCTGGCTTGGCCACGTTGCCAGTACTGCATGGTAAAAGGCTCAACCCACACTTTGTCATAACCGAGCTGCTTAAATTTTTTCTCTGCCCAAGCCACGGCTCTGGCATCAGCCTCGCTACCCGCAAGGCGTTGCCCCACCTCAACTGTTAGCGATTCGGTAAGCTGATAGGCTAAGGTGTTATCCAAGTTTAAATTTTGTGCAGACAGCTGCAGGCTTAAAAATGCTGCAATGCCAGTTAACCAGAGTTTCATTTCGACAGGTTCCTATTGATAGTGAATGTGCTGAATGTAACAGGTTTTTTTTATGCATCGAACTGCTTTAGCTGAAATGCATTTTTTAGCCGTTAAGTGCATTTTTGCAGAGCTTAACGGAAAAATTGTGATTCTTTGTTAAATAAGAATGATTATATTGTCGCTTTAAGTCTAAATCGGTAATATTAAGCCTTCTAGACAGACAGAGTTAAGTGCAATGAATTTACAAGACATGCTGAAAAACTCCGCCAAGGCAGTAAAGCTGTTAAAAGCGGTGTCGAATGAGCGTAGGTTACTAATCCTCTGCCATTTGCTCGAAGGCGAGTTATCAGTAGGTGAAATGAACGAGAAACTGGAATTAAGCCAGTCAGCGCTATCTCAGCATTTGGCGTTGTTACGTAAAAACAAACTGGTGAAAACTCGTAAAGAAGCGCAAACCGTATTTTACAGCCTGAATAGTAAAGAAGTAGAAGCGTTAATTGCGTTAATGCACAAGTTGTATTGTTCTGACAACGCTTGAGAGAGACGAAATTGAGCAACAAAAAAGCCGGCAAAGCCGGCTTTTTTGTTGGAACTGTGTCTTAAGCGGCGCTTAATGCCTTAACACGGGCATTTAAACGAGCTTTATGACGTGCTGCTTTGTTCTTGTGGATCAGACCTTTAGAGGCCATACGATCAAGAACAGGCACCATTTTCTTGAATGCTTCAGTTGAAGCAGTTACGTCAGCAGTTAATACCGCCGCGTAGGTTTTCTTTATGAAAGTACGCATCATAGAACGTTGCGAAGCATTTTGCTGACGACGTTTTTCTGATTGAATTGCGCGCTTCTTAGCAGACTTAATGTTAGCCAAGGTAACACTCCTAAAAAACTAAACCGGACCCATCAAAGGCCGCATAATATGCCTATTTAATGGCCCGTTGTCAAATGCTTTAACGGTAAAGTCACAGATTTTAATCTAACAGCCTACTGGTAATCAGTCGCACTAACGGGGCAAAATAGCCGCTGGTAAATAGAAGGATGTGTAAGTGTCAGCAAAGTTATTAAAATCAGGCCTGATTGTCAGCTTTATGACATTAATATCCCGCGTACTCGGGTTGATGCGTGATGTGGTCGTGGCCAACTTTATCGGCGCTGGTGCGGCGGCCGACGTGTTCTTTTTTGCTAACCGGATCCCTAATTTTTTGCGGCGTTTGTTTGCCGAGGGCGCTTTTTCGCAAGCCTTTGTGCCGCTGCTGGCCGAAGTGAAAGCCAAACATGGTGATGATGCCGTGCGCGAATTACTGGCTAAAGTTACCGGTAGTTTAGGGGTAGTCGTTACGCTGGTCACCTTATTTGGCGTGATTGCCTCACCGCTGGTGGCGATGTTATTCGGTATGGGCTGGTTTGTGGAATGGTTAAATGATGGCCCTGAAGCGCATAAGTTCGAGCTGGCCAGCCTGATGCTGAAAATTACTTTTCCGTATCTTTGGTTTATTAGTTTAGTCGCGTTGTCTGGCGCTGTACTCAATACCTATAACCGTTTTGCCGTGGCTGCCTTTACGCCGGTGTTTTTAAATATTGCTATTATTGCCTGCGCGGTATTGCTGGCACCAACGCTGGACGAGCCGGCACTGGCGCTGGCCTGGGGCGTCTTTATCGGCGGTGTGGTGCAGTTATTGTTTCAGTTGCCGTTTTTAGCCAAAGCCGGCTTGTTGGTGTGGCCAAAGTGGGGCTGGCGCGATGAGAACGTCACGAAAATTCGCAAATTGATGCTGCCAGCGCTGTTTGGCGTATCAGTAAGCCAGATTAATTTATTGCTTGATACGGTGATCGCCTCGTTTTTACTTACCGGCGCGGTGAGCTGGTTGTACTACTCCGACCGTCTGATTGAATTTCCGTTGGGTTTATTCGGTATCGCTATTGCGACGGTTATCTTACCGAATTTATCGCGCCATCATGCGACTGAAAATACCGAGCGTTTTAGCCAGACACTGGATTGGTCGCTGCGCTTCGTTGCTTTGTTTGGCATACCCGCGATGGCCGGGTTAATGGTATTAGCACAGCCTATTATTGCGCTGCTGTTTATGCGCGGCGAGTTTAGCCAAAACGATGTGTTGATGGTGTCTTACAGCTTGGTTGCCTACAGCACAGGCTTGCTAAGTTATATGCTGATAAAAGTGCTGGCACCGGGTTTTTATGCCCGCCAGGATATTAAAACTCCGGTGCGTATCGGCATTATTGCAATGGTTGCCAATATGCTGTTTAACCTGATGTTGGCGCCGTTTTTAAGTTATGTTGGTCTGGCACTGGCAACCGCAATGTCGGCCAGTTTGAATGCATTTTTACTGTATCGCGGTTTAAAATTAGCCGGCGTGTACCAACTAAGTAAAACCAGCGCGTTATTTTTACTGAAGCTAATTCTGGCTAGCCTGATGATGGCTGCGTTGCTGTATTGGCAAACGCCAACGTTAAACGACTGGGTAGTGCTTAGTTTTACGACTCAGGTTTGGCGCCTATGTCTGCTGTGTGGCCTGGCTGTAGTCGGCTACTTTAGTGTATTGTGGCTATTTGGGGTGCGGTTAGCGCATTTTCGGACCAATTCTGTTGCTGAAAGCAATTGATTAAGTGGTTATAATGCGCGGTTTGTAGTCAAAGGTCAGATACGGCAGGCATGGAGTTAATTCGCGGCTTACACAATATTCAGCCTCAGCATCGTGGCTGTGTATTGACCATTGGTAATTTTGACGGCGTGCACCTCGGGCATCGTGCAGTGCTGGCCAAAGTGGTTGCCATTGCCAGACAAATGCAGTTGCCATCTTGCGTGATGCTATTTGAACCGCAGCCGCTGGAGGTATTTGCTGGTGATGCTGCGCCGGCACGGTTAACGCGGTTTCGGGAAAAATATGAAGCGCTGGCCCAGCTGGGGGTAGACCGCTTGCTATGTGTGCATTTTACCCCGGCTTTTGCCGCGCAGGCACCGGAGCAATTTATTCAGCAGTTGCTGTTAAGACAACTGGGTGTAGAGCAGTTAATCGTAGGCGATGATTTTCGTTTCGGTAAAAACCGCAGTGGCAGTTTTGACTTGCTGGCACTGGCTGCTGAACAGCATCAGTTTGGCCTTTATAGCACCTCTAGTTTGCTGCTGGGTAAACAGCGTATTAGCAGCACACTGATCCGCCAAGCACTGGCAGAAGATAAGTTAACGCTGGCAGCCGAGATGCTAGGCCGGCCTTTTGCGTTAACCGGGCGGGTTAGGCATGGCCGTAAACTAGGCCGCGATCTCGGCTTTCCAACCGCCAATGTGTTTTTATACCGGCGTAAGTTGCCGGTGGCTGGGGTTTACGCCATAACAGCCAACACGGTGTTTGGCACGCATTATGGCGTGGCCAATATTGGCAACCGGCCCACGGTGCAAGGCCAGCGGCAACAACTTGAAGCGCACTTGTTTGATTTTAAAGGCGATTTATACGGTAGCCAAATAGAAGTGTTATTGCAGCATAAATTGCGCAGTGAACAACGGTTTGATTCTCTGGCTCAGTTACAGCAACAAATTGCCGCGGATGTCAGTGCGGCAAAAGCATTTTTTCAGCATGGTGCCTTAGCCCATGCTTCTATTGATAAGACGGAACCCAACGGATGAGCGACTACAAGCATACCCTGAATTTGCCGGAAACGGCTTTTGCGATGCGCGCCAATCTGGCGCAGCGCGAGCCGCAAATGCTGGCAAAATGGACCGAGGCCGATTTATACGGCAAAATTCGTGCAGCCAAAAAGGGCAAAAAAACCTTTATTCTGCACGACGGCCCTCCTTACGCTAACGGCAATATCCATATTGGGCATGCGGTAAACAAAATATTAAAAGACATTATCGTCAAAGCGAAAACGCTGGACGATTTTGATGCTCCTTATGTACCGGGGTGGGACTGCCACGGTCTGCCGATTGAGCTGGTAGTTGAAAAAAAATACGGCAAACCGGGCGTTAAGTTAACACCAGCCGAGTTCCGGCAGAAATGTCGCGACTATGCCGCCACCCAAATTGATGCGCAGCGCACCGACTTTATCCGCTTAGGTGTGCTGGGTGACTGGCAAAACCCGTACCGCACAATGGATTACGGTTTTGAGGCCAATATCATCCGCTCGCTGGGTAAAATTATCGGCAATGGCCATTTGCAGCAGGGCTTTAAGCCGGTGCACTGGTGTACAGATTGCGGCTCTGCGTTGGCTGAAGCGGAAGTGGAATATCAGGACAAAGTATCACCGGCGATAGATGTACGCTTTGCCTTAGTTGATGAAAGCGCCGTAGACCGCTTTGACCACCCTGATGGTAAACGCGGCAGCGGTAAAGTGTCGGTAGTGATCTGGACCACCACCCCCTGGACTATCCCTGCTAACCGCGCGGTGGCAGTAAATGCCAAATTAGATTACAGCCTGGTGCAGGTAGAGCAGGGGCCTTTGGGCGCCGAGCGCTTAATTATTGCCACTGATCTGGTAAAAGACGTGATGGCGCGTGCCGGTATTGAGCACTACCATGCGCTGGGTTTTGCCAAAGGCGCAGCACTGGAATTAGTGCAACTGCAGCATCCATTGTATGACTTTAGTGTGCCGGTTATTTTAGGTGAGCATGTAACGACAGATTCTGGTACCGGCTGTGTGCATACAGCGCCGGGCCACGGTCAGGAAGACTTTGTGGTGGGCAAGCAATATAACCTGGAAGTGGCTAACCCAGTGGGGGCTAATGGTGTCTACCTGCCAGACACGCCGTTGTTCGCTGGTCAGCATGTGTTTAAAGCCAATGACAGTGTGGTAGATGCGCTAAAAGAGGCCGGCTCGCTGCTGGTGCACAAAGCCTACAAACACAGCTACCCGCATTGCTGGCGCCATAAGACGCCGATTATTTTCCGTGCCACGCCACAGTGGTTTATCAGCATGGAGCAGCAAGGGCTGCGTGCTACTTCGTTACAGCAAATTGAACAAACCCGTTGGATCCCGGATTGGGGCCAACAGCGGATTGAAAAAATGGTTGAAGGGCGGCCAGACTGGTGTATTTCACGCCAGCGTACCTGGGGCGTGCCTATTGCCTTGTTTGTTGATAAAGACACCGGTGCCCTGCACCCGAATACACCGGCGCTGATTGAACAAGTCGCCAAGCTGGTTGAGCAAGACGGCATTCAGGCCTGGTTTGATTTAAGCGCGGAAAGCTTGCTAGGTGAAGATGCGCAGCAGTTCGTTAAAGTTAGCGACACGCTGGATGTGTGGTTTGACTCCGGCGTGACCCACGCTTGCGTGGTGGATGCGCGCCCTGAATTTGCTGGAGCCGATCAGGCCGATTTATACCTGGAAGGCTCGGATCAGCATCGCGGCTGGTTTATGTCGTCATTGATGACTGGCGTTAGCATTAAACACAAAGCACCCTATAAACAGGTACTAACGCATGGTTTTACCGTTGATGCCGATGGTCGCAAGATGTCGAAATCTTTGGGTAACGTGGTATCGCCGCAAGATGTAATGAATAAACTCGGCGCTGACATTCTGCGCTTATGGGTGGCAACCACCGATTACACCTCTGAAATGACGGTATCAGATGAAATATTAAACCGTGCTGCCGATAAATACCGCCGCATCCGTAACACTGCCCGCTTTTTGCTGGCCAACTTAAACGGCTTTGATCCGGCAACCGATTTAGTGCCGTTTGAGCAAATGGTAGAGTTGGATTTATGGGTGGTAAATCGTGCGGCTAAGTTGCAGCAAGAAATAGTTGATGCTTACGATAATTATCAGTTCCATCAGGTGAGCCAAAAGCTGATGAACTTCTGTACCGTAGAGCTGGGTAGCTTCTATCTGGACGTAATTAAAGACCGCCAGTACACCGCCCACACCAATGGTGTTGCGCGCCGCTCTTGTCAAACTGCTTTGTACCATATTGCCCAGGCGATGGTGCGCTGGATGGCGCCAATTATGAGTTTTACTGCTCAGGAAATTTGGCAGGAATTGCCCGGCCAGCAACAAGAATTTGTCTTTACTGATGTCTGGTATACCGGTTTTAGCGATTTAACCAGTGGTAAGTTTGACGATGCCTTCTGGCAGCAGTTGCTGCAGGTGCGCGACGAAGTGAACAAAGTGCTGGAAGCGGCACGGCGCGAAGAAAAGATCGGCGCATCCTTACAAGCAGAAGTGACTTTATACGCCTCAGCGGCACTGGCAGCTGATTTGGCCAAACTGGGCGACGAGCTGCGCTTTGTGCTGATTACGTCTACCGCTCAGGTCAGTACCGATGCGGTCCCGGATGATGCTGTCTCAACCGAATTGGCCGGTTTGAGTGTGCACGTTGCCGCGTCGACAGCGGCTAAATGTGGCCGCTGCTGGCACCATCGCCACGATGTTGGCACTAATGCGGCGCATGCCGAATTGTGCCTGCGTTGTGTTAGCAACGTAGAAGGTGACGGCGAACAGCGGGCGTTTGCATAATGGCGGCGCTGTTTAAAGATACCGGATGGCGGCTATGGTGGCTGATGCTATTAGTATTGGTGGCCGATCAGGTAACTAAGCAGGTGGTAATTGCCAATATGCAACTGTTTGATTCTATTGATCTGTTGCCGTTTTTTAACTTTACCTATGTGCGTAATTATGGCGCGGCGTTCTCGTTTTTAAGTGATGCCGGTGGCTGGCAGCGCTGGTTTTTTACCATCATTGCCGTGGTGATAAGTTGTGTGCTGGCGGTCTGGCTGGCACGCAATAGTAAAACCCAGTTAAAGCTCAATCTGGCGTTAAGCCTGGTATTAGCCGGCGCCATTGGCAACCTGATTGATCGTAGTGTCTACGGCTACGTAATTGATTTTCTGCATCTGTATTATCAAAACTGGCACTATCCGGCGTTTAATATTGCCGATTCTGCCATTTGTATTGGTGCGGCACTGTTAATCTGGGATAGTTTTAGCAATGATGAGGTGAAAAAGTGACAGACGCAGTAATTGCTGGTAACAGCACAGTAATTTTTCACTTTGATATCAAGTTATCTGATGGCAGTGCGGCCGAAAGCACCCGGGTGCACAATAAGCCAGCCAAATTACAGATGGGTGACAGCAGCATTTCGCCAGCTTTTGAAGCAGAGCTTAGTGGCCTTAAAGCCGGCGATAAGAAAACCTTTACGCTGGCCCCGGAAGATGCATACGGTATGCCTAACCCGGACAATATCTATTATGTTGACCGCAGTAAGTTTTCAGCCGACGCGCCGGCCAAAGCCGGCACGATTATTGGTTTTACCATGCCGGATGGATCTGAAATGCCGGGGCTGGTAAGAGAAGTTGTCGGCGAGTCGGTTACTATCGACTTTAATCATCCGCTGGCAGGCCAAACGCTGACGTTTAGCGTTGAAATAGTACAGGTAAGCTAAAGTATGGATATTTTACTCGCTAATCCGCGCGGCTTTTGCGCTGGGGTAGACCGCGCTATAAGCATTGTAGAGCGCGCGTTGGAACTTTATGAGCCGCCGATTTATGTGCGCCACGAGGTGGTACACAATCGCTTTGTAGTTGATGGCCTGCGTCGGCGTGGTGCGGTATTTGTTGACGAACTGAACGAAGTGCCGGATGGCAATATCGTGATTTTCAGTGCGCACGGCGTGTCGCAAGCGGTGCGTGAAAACGCTAAACAGCGTGGTTTAAAAGTATTTGATGCCACCTGTCCGCTGGTTACTAAAGTGCATATGGAAGTCACACGTGCCAGTCGTAAGGGTATTGAATGTATTCTGATTGGCCACGCCGGCCACCCGGAAGTGGAAGGCACTATGGGCCAGTATGATAACCCTGAAGGCGGCATTTATCTGGTTGAGTCGGCAGAAGATGTGGCAACGCTGCAAGTAAAAAACCCGCAGCAGCTCTGCTTTAGCAGCCAGACCACTTTATCTGTGGATGACACGGCCGATGTGATTGATGCGCTGCGCGTGCGTTTCCCGGACATTGAAGGCCCGCGCAAAGACGATATTTGCTATGCCACACAAAACCGCCAAGACGCGGTGCGTGATTTGGCCAGCAAAGCTGAATTATTGCTGGTGGTAGGTGCAAAGAACAGTAGCAATTCTAATCGGCTGCGTGAATTGGCGGACAAGATGGGATGCAAAGCCTATTTAATTGATACCGCTAACGACATTCAGCAAGCCTGGCTTGATGGCATTACAGCCGTAGGGGTTACCGCCGGAGCTTCTGCGCCAGAAGTACTAGTGCAGCAAGTGGTAAAGCAGCTGCAGCAATGGGGTGGTAAAACGGTAACAGAAAACCCCGGCCGCGAAGAAAACGTGGTGTTCGCTATACCTGCCGACTTGAGATAGCTGCTAACCGGGTCTGCCGTTTGGCAGGCTATGCTTAACTTCTATAGTGCATTCAGTGTACTATGGCGCTAATTCAAATTACGCTGGACGTTAAAATGAACCTGCAATGGTCATTGCCTGCGTTACAACTACCTTACTTGTGCCATGGCCGTTTTGTACTTCGTCTTGTAGTGCTGGCGCAGGCAATTGCCGTGGTACTGGCTTTTTCTCCGGGCATCACTACAGATCCCTGGTATCGGCTTGGCGTGATAAGTTTATTCGTGCATTGGGTCGCGCTGCTAACAACTGTGTGCTTGTGCTATTTCCGGCAGCAATTAAATAAACTGCAACCGATTCCGTTGTTGATGTTCTGCACCGTTGTTTTTGCAAGTTGCACTATCCTGGTAAGTTTAGCGGCTTATGTTTGGCTGTCGGCACAGCCAATTGCTATACCGCAAGGCATGTTAGCATTTACCCTGGCCAATTTAATGATATGTTTGATTGTAGCCATTATAGCGGTGCAGTTCTTTATTATTCATAGTGAGAAAAACCAACAGGTAAAAGCGCAAAGCCGCGCTGAACTCACAGCGCTTCAAGCGAGAATAGAGCCACATTTTTTATTTAATAGTTTAAATACCGTCGCAGAACTAACGCAGATAAATCCAGATGCGGCAGAAAAGGCATTGTTAGATCTATCTGCATTGTTCCGGGCTGCACTGCATGCCGGTGAAATTGTAACATTGGCTGAGGAACTGCAGTTGGCACAGCAGTATTTGTCGTTAGAACAATGGCGGCTGGGCAGCCGGATGCAAGTAAATTGGGAGCTGCCTGCGAATTTGCCCAATTTGACTCTGCCGGCGCTGACGGTGCAACCTTTGCTTGAGAATGCGGTGCGACACGGCATAGAGCAATCTGTCGCTACCGCTATACTTAATATCTCATTGATAGAAAGTCGCCGCGCTGTAACCCTTGTTATTACCAACCCTATTGCGGCAAAGAATACGTCCAGAGCTGGCAATGGCATTGCATTAAACAATATTCGCCAGCGTTTAGAATTACATTATGGTGAGGCAGCGCAGCTGCATAGTGCGCTTAATGACGGGCGCTTCAGGGTTAAGTTGGTACTACCGAAGGAGCCATACAGATGAAAGTATTGATTGTCGATGATGAGCCACTAGCGCGGGTCAGGCTTAAGCGATTATTGGCAGAGCAAGCTAACTTTAGCTGTGTTGGTGAGGCTGAAAATGCAGCTGAAGCGATGCAGTTGACGAAGACTTTGCAACCAGATTTATTACTGTTGGATATCGCTATGCCGGGTGAGGATGGTATTTCATTGGCAACGGCCATCGCTGCACTGCCGACACCACCAGCGGTAATTTTTGTTACCGCACATCCACAGCATGCTCTGGCTGCATATCAAGCCGGGCCAGCAGATTATTTGCTCAAGCCAGTGTCGCCGCAACGTTTGGCAGATGCCTTACAACGTTTGGGTACCCATACGCGAGCACATATTGAACGTAAAACTGCAGAACCGAAGGTAAGCTATATTCAGGCGGGTATTAAGCGACAGCTTGAACTGAAAGAAGTAATGTATTTCAGCGCGGAGGATAAATATGTTCGCATGGTGCATACGGACGGTGAAGCACTGTTAGAACAAAGTTTGGCGCTGTTACTACAGCAATACCCGGACCAGCTTCTTCGGATCCATCGTAGGACTTTGATTAACAAAGCTCACCTATCAAGACTAGTGTCGATTAGCGGAAAACATTGGGTATCACTGAATGGCTGCACTGAAAAGTTGGAAGTCAGCCGGCGTGAAGTTGTAAACGTCCGTGGTTGTATTTGTTAATATTGCTGGCCGTTTATCTGGCAATTGTGCCGCTGGTCAAAAAACGATTCCATTGCATCCGCATTACAGTACAGTCATTATATATAGACTTTTTGTAGTATACGCAGAGACATTATGCTGAAGATTACGCCTGAAAATATACATCCTACTCCAGTTAAACACGCACTGGGGTTTAGCATGGTCGAGCTTATGGTGGCTATTGTAGTGCTTTCAATAGTTACTACAGTGGCTGTGCCCAGTTTTATCTCATTGCTTAATAATAACCGTTTAACCTCGCAGGCTAATGATTTCCTCTCGGCTGTTATTTTGGCACGGGCAGAAGCTATTAAGCAAAATGAAAATATGGTGTTTTGTCATAGTACTGATGGGGAAAACTGCTCCGCGCCACCTGCAGCGGGTTGGATTGGTTGGTTAGTTCATGACACCATTGACAATACACCTATTGCAACGGGCTTTATTCGGTCAGAAAAAATTGTAGTGTTATCCAGCCCAAATGTTGCAGGCGCAACAATGAACGGAGTAGGCCACTCTATTCGTTTTTCAGCACAAGGTTTACTCCGCAGTGGTGGTGCAAATAACCCGTTAAATGGTGTGTTGCGCGTTTGTTTACCTGGCGCTGACTTGCAAAACAATATTCGAGATATTGAATTACGTTCGGGTGGTCGTGCGAGGGTAACTAGTAGTAGCGCAGGGCAAAGTTGTCCGGCGCCAGCAAACCCAGCATAACGGGAGAAAATAATGAAACCTATTTCAAGTTTTAAGCAACAGCGCGGTGTCTCGTTAATGGAAGTGCTTATTTCAGTATTAGTGTTAAGTATCGGTCTGTTAGGTGTTGCAGCATTGCAGACTTCTAGCATGCGCCATACTAACAGTTCATTGGAAAGGACCATGGCAGTTATTTTAACTGATACGTTATCTGAGTTATTAAGAGCAAACCCCATTGCTGCCCGACAAGGTGATTATGCCTTTTCTGACTGTGCGGGTAACACCGCCCTTGGCACTGCAGCCTGGGTGCAGGATGTAAAGCAGGCAACGCGTGATGATGCTTGTCCTGTGGTTAGCTGGGACGACGAGCGTTACACCGTTACCATTGTGTGGGGTGATGAAAGAATAAATGCTGACAGTAAAATTGTGACTCAGGTGATGCCATGAATAACAGAATGAAAGGATTTACCTTAGCCGAACTGTTAGTTGGTTTGACATTGGGTATTTTGGTAATAGGCGGTGCTACCGGTGTCTTTCTTGCTAATCAGCAAACAAGTAAAGCAAACATGGTGCTGAGCGATATGCAGAACATCGCCAGGTTAAGTTTTCAGTTGATGTCACAAGATATTCGTAATGCCGGTTTTTCTGGTTGTAATAATAATGCCAGAGTTGCCAATACGATTGCGATTGCAGGCACCCGGCCAGCATGGGCAACCTGGAGCGTAGGTGCTGGTATTCAAGGGCTTGCCGCTCCGGTTGGTGTGATTAATGGTACAAATACAACGCCTGCTACAGAGGCATTACGTTTAATGTTTGGTTCTGGTGATAGTAATGCCATCAGTAACTACGATGGTTCAGTGTTTACCTTGAATATAACGCCTGTTCTTGCTGCTGGAGAAGTTGCTGTGGCGTGTGATGACAGTGAATCTGTTATTTTTCAGGCTAATGAAGTTGATGCTTTGACTGTTACCCACCAGCTGGCCGGATTAAATGCTGATGCCAATCTTGGTTTTTTGCCGGAGATCGACTGGGCTCCAGGCTTAGCCCCGCCTAGGATATTTAGTCGCAATGGTATGGTCATGCGCTTCGAATCTATCGCATGGTTTGTTGCGCCTAGCAATGATGATTCAGAGATGAATTCGCTATATCGCGCTTCATTGATTGGTGATGCGCAAATCAATGAAGAAGTGCTATTTGGAGTGTCTGACTTGCAGTTTATGTACCGTAATCGAGACAGCGGTGCTTTTCAAACAGCAGCAGCCACGACCGCAGCAGGCCAATGGGGTCGTATAAACGCGGTGAATGTTAGTGTCACGCTTGACGACAGAATTTTTAACGGTCAGGAAGTACCAGCAAACGCCAAAACCATACGTTTTTTAGTTGCACTTCGGAATAGGTTGTGATTATGCAAAAAAACTTAATCAAACAACAGGGCGTAGCTCTGGTGGTCAGTTTGTTACTGTTACTCGTTATCACCTTATTGGCAGTGACTACGATGAAGCGAACTACAGTGCAAGAGCAAATGACAGGTAATCTGCATGACAGGCAGTTGGCTTTACAGCAAGCCGAGGCTGCGTTGTTAGTGGCGGAGCGTCTGCTTGATGCTGCTCCATTGCCCGGTGGACCTGTGGCACTGATTAACAATGCAGGTGTATACGATCTGCCTGATCCTGCTCTGCCTGATCGTTGGGCGCCTGGCCAGTTAGTAACCTGGGTTGGTGCTCCTGTTATGAATGACGGCTTAGCAAATCCGGCAAGTTATATTATCGAATACATGGAAGAATGGGCATTTCCACCTGGTTGTGATCGGTCTACGACTATCGCTCGAGGTTGTTTGGAACCCACTTTTCGCATTACTGCTCGGGTACCAGCAACGCCTGGTCGGGCAGAAGTAACCTTACAGACCGTATGGCGTCGCTGAGGAAAAATTATGAAAATGCCAATATTTAACCTGTCACTCAAGCTTGCTTTTATTGCTAGTGCCTTATTGGGTGCAGCTACTGCGCATGCGGCAATTGAGATTTCAGATACGCCGTTACAAACCGGTAGTTCAGTGCCGCCCAATATAATGTTTATTATTGACGATTCTGGCTCTATGCATTTTGAACTATTACCAGATGAAATAATTAAATCTGATAGCCGCTATATTTTCCCGCGTGCTGATGGTGTTTATGGCTCTAGTGATTACAATAATTATGTACCAACGGTAGAAAGCGGCGAAGCCTATAATGCATTTGCACGCTCAGCACAGAACAATAAAAGTTATTACGATCCTTCTGTGACTTATAAACCCTGGGTATCTGCCAGTGGTGACAGCTTTCCTGACGCCAACCCTGAATGTGCCTGGCACAATCCAATGTCAACAGGCTCTTGTCCTAGCGGATCTGTTAATGACAAGGCCCGCGATTTAACCGTAAATAATGGCCGCTATAACAGCAACCGCTGGTACAAGTGTGACTCTTCTGGCAGCTGTAGTTATGACACCAATAATAGAAGTTTCTGGCCTGCGACTTACTTTTACCACAACGGCGGTAATGCATGGCAATGGTCTAACTATACTAAGGTCGAAATTAAAAGTAGCGTTTCGTCCTACAATGGCCATGGTCGAGATCAGCGCTCAGATTGTTCAGCTGGAGTTTGTACTTATGCGCAGGAAATAAAGAATTTTGCCAACTGGTACACCTATCATCGTTCACGCATTTTGACAAGCAGGGCGGGTATCGGACGGGCTTTTGTTGGGCAGTCTGAGAAGATGCGTGTAGGTTTTGGCGCCTTGAATAAAGGAAGTTCTTCCGTAGATTCGGTAAATACTTCAGTAATTGTCAGGGGTGTGCGCGAATTTAAAGATGCAGCAAAGACTAATTTCTACTCCGATCTGTATGGTCGAGATATTCCGGCGTCAGGCACACCCCTATTGTCGGCGCTTGATGCAGCAGGGCGCTATTATTCTCGTCAAGACAGTAAGGGGCCATGGGGTCTCAATCCTGGTTCAGGAACGGAACAACCAAGTGATCATATTTCTTGTCGTCAGAGTTTCACCATACTGATGACAGATGGTTACTGGTCAGATGGCAACACTGCCTCAGGAGTAAACAATCAGGATGGTTCTACCGGTGAAACAATTTTACGGCCTGTCGGTGATACTGGTGCGAGCTATCGCTACTCGCCTATTGCTCCGTTTTCAGATAGCCATAGCACTACCCTGGCCGATGTCGCAATGAAGTATTGGAAAAATGACTTACGTGATTTAGACAATAGAGTACCAACCAGTAGTATTAACCCGGCATTTTGGCAACATATGGTAACTTTTGGTGTTGGGCTTGGCGTGTTTGGTAGCGTGCAGCCAGATGATGCGTTTGCCGCAATTAACAATGGTACGACAATCAACTGGGCAAGTCCTTTTGCTGGAAGTACAGCTCAGAAGAATAGTGCTAAAATTGACGACTTGCTGCATGCGTCTGTGAATGGTCGAGGTGGGTTTTTTACGGCCGATAAACCGGATGAATTTGCTAATCAGCTTGAACGTACATTAAACACCATCGTTGAGCGAGTAGCATCGGCATCTAACTTAGCGGGAACAACTACGTCATTGCAGGCAGAGAATTATGTCTATCAAGGTAGCTTTAATTCTGGCGTGTGGAGTGGTTCACTAAAATCATTTGATATTGATGATGTTGACACACCTGTGTGGGAATCTAATTTTCCAGCGTGGGGAGATAGAAACATTCTATTCGGTAGAACTAATGGCACAACGGATGTTTTTACACCTTCGGTAGTTACTGCTGACGGCAACGCACTCAGCGGTAATACTTCTTTGATTAATTATTTACGCGGAGATAAAAGCCTGGAAGAAGGCACAGGTGGCATATATCGCCGAAGAGCATCGTTATTGGGTGATATTGCCAACTCGTCGCCGGCTTATGTTGCCGCGCCTGCAAACCGCAATTATCAGCGCTATCAATGGGATGGTGCAAGCAGCTATCGCGCTTACCTAACAGCAAATAGCGCTCGTGCCCCTGTTATATATGTAGGTGCAAATGACGGTATGTTACATGCTTTCAACGGTACTAATGGACTGGAAGTGATGGCATATCTGCCTCGCCAAATGTTAACGGCAAGTGCAGATTTGGCTTCCTATGCCGATCCCGATTATATCCATAAATATTATGTTGATGGTTCTCCAATAGCGTCTGAAGCTTATATAGCTGGGTCATGGAGAACCATTTTGTTAGGTTCGTTGGGGCGTGGTGGAAATAGTTTGTTTGCTATCGATGTTTCAACACCTGGAGCTTTAAGCAGCGATAAAGTGTTATGGGATAAAGACTTTGCTGAATTAGGTATTACAACCAATAAGCCCGTCATTGCCAGGTTGAATAACGACAAATGGGCTGCGATAGTTGGTTATGGTTACAATAATAGTAGTAATAAAGCCGGTTTACTGGTTATAGATCTTGAAAATGGTAATGTTATTAAACGTTTAGAAACAGCTAGCGGTGTGCCTAATGGTGTTGGTCAGGTCGAAGGCTGGGATGCCAACGGTGATGGGAATACTGATTGGTTTTTTGCTGGCGATATATTGGGCAATATCTGGAAATTTGACTTGTCATCTACCAATACTGCAATGTGGAATGTCGCTTATGGCGGGGAGCCGTTGTTTACAGCTGTTGACAGTAGTGGTAACGCGCAGGCAATTACAGGGGGGGTTACGCTTACTCCAGAGCTTGAAACTGGCTATCTATGGCTGTTCTTTGGCTCTGGTAAAATGCTTTCGGCAGAAGACCCATTACGAAGCGACGAGAATACTTGGTATGGTATTCGCGATGGTTTGGTGATCAATGGCCGTTCGGACTTAAAAGCTCGCGAAATTATTGCCCAAGAAGATAATGCGCGCGTGATTGAGAGCGGTGCGCCGAATGACATGACAGGCTTGAGAGGTTGGTATATTGATTTGGCTGATGAGCGGGAGCGTATCGTGAATCGTCCTCAAGTGATTGGAAGCAGCTTAGTGGTTAATACCATAGTGCCAGGTAATAATGATTGTAATCCACAAGGCAGTGGTTGGGTGATGGCTGTGAGCCCGTTTACCGGCAGTAAGCTAAACTATATGTTCTTTGACAGAAACCGCGATGGTGAAGTTGATAACGATGATGGTTTAGAAGTTGATGGTCAACAGCAATCTGTCGGCGGTATGCGATTTGATGGCCAACCTGGCGAGCCGGTATTTTTTGATGACCAAATGGTTTTTGGTAAGACGGATACTCGCATTGAAAATGTCGAGGTTGCCCCTGAAGTTATTCGCGGACGAGTATCTTGGCGTGAAATCACCAATCAGTGAGGATATTATGATTAGTAAACAGAGCGGTTTTACGTTAATAGAAGCAATGATTGCGGTAGCAATAGTGGGTATTGTTGCCGCCATAGCTTACCCTTCATATGTTAACTACATTATTGGTACAAATAGAGCGGCGGCAAAAGCTTGTTTAACTGAAATGTCGCAATCAATGGAACGGGGATACACGGCAGCGTTTAGCTATGAAGGGTTAGCATTACCAGCTATTCAATGCATTGACGATTTAGATGAGCGATATGTTTTCTCATTGTCAAATCAAGCTGCCAGAACCTTTACTGCAACGGCAACGCCAAAAGGCGTGCAAACTCGCGATGAGTGTGGTCCCTTAACCTTAACTCAAGCGGGCGCAAGAGGAGCTAACGGTAGTTTTGATGTTGCCGTGGTAAGAACGTGCTGGTAATTGGCAATAAAAATTTGATTTTTTGAAATCCTGTTGTAACTTTAAGGTTAAATAAATAACCTTTGGCATACGGATATGCGGTTACAGCATGGATTCAGTCTGGTAGAAGTTTTAGTTACCCTCGTTATTTTTAAGATTGGCTTGCTGGGCGCTTTACTCAGCCAGACTATTGCAATACGTCAAGTACAAGATGCGACACAGCGCACTATTTCGGTAGCATTGGCTCAGGGCTTGTTAAATGAAATGCGAGCCAACCCGCAACTAAGCCAGGTGCTTGGTCCTCGTATTGACTCTGATATAGCCTTACCTTCATTACCGGATTGCTCTGTTGGTGCAAGCTGCACAATAACTGATGTTGCTGCGGTTCAGGCACATAGCTGGTTAAATCAACTGCAGCAATATAATCGCTTATCATTACAACAGCCACAATTCTGTTTACGCTCTGCCGCAACGGGGGTAAACCTCAGCACTAGCTGGCAGCAAAAATCTTCTGCGCAAAGCGGGGTGGTTGCAGATTGCGCTGTGGGTAACGGTCGCAGTGGCTTTGCTTTGCAAAACGGAGGCCATTAGTGATGAAACGGCTTCCCGGTTTTACTTTAACTGAGCTGCTTATCAGCATGCTGCTCGCCTTGTTTCTACTAGGTATGGCAGTGACGGCATTCACTAGTCTGAATCAGTCCCTGCGTCAGACTCAGCAACTATCCGAGTTACAACAAAATGCCCAGTTACTGATGAGCCTGTTGCAAAATGAATTGGCTAATGTTGGCTTTTGGGGAGGGCGTTCAACACCGCAGCTGGCACTAAGTGCAGCGTTACCTGCTCCACCAGCTGGCGATTGCGTAAATGAAGTATTAGACAGTGGTAGTTTTCCTATGGCAGGAAAAGACTTTGTTACCTTATATGCCAGCACAGCAGGTAGCGGGCGTCAGCTTAATTGTATCCCTGCAGCAATTGCCGGCAGCGAAATACTACAGCTTAAACGTCTGCTGGGGCAGCCGACCTTGCCGACAGACATGCGCCAGAACCGATTTTACCTTGAGACACATTGGTTGCATAGCCGCTTCGTCGATGGCAACAGTGGCGGTTTAAATGCCGGCTATAACTATTTTCCTTATCAACATCTAGTATTTTACCTACAACAGCAGCGAGTAGGTGACAGCTTAATGCCGGTGTTAATGCGCAAAAGATTAGCCAGAAACAATGCTGGAGGCGCGTCAATAAGCACCGACTCAATCATGGATGGTGTTGAGAGGCTTCATTTTGAATTTGGTATTGATACAGATATGGATGGCCAGCTAAACAGCATATTGGCAACTGAGCAAATGCCTGCAGATTATTGGCTGCAAAGTAATAATCGTATTATTAATATGCGCTATTACGCCTTATTACGTGCCCGCAAACCTGACCCTCGTTATATCAATAACCAACGCTATGCGATGGGCAATAAGCAGTTTTTAGCGCAGGGAGATCATTACCGTAGGTTGCTGGTCAGTGGCAACATTTATTTTCAAAATGCGGTGTTATAGGAGGCTGAAATGAATAAAGCCAGTGGCATGGTGTTAATTATGGTTTTGGTATATTTGCTGATTATTAGTTTGTTGATCTCGGCGATGTTAGTGGTAAGTCAATTAAGTCATAAAGCAGCTAATGCTGGCCAGCAACAGTTGCAGATAACATACCAAGCGCTAATTCAGCACAACAGCGCTATAGCATCCGTTTCTGACGCCGCTATTGATGTCGAGCCACTCGCTGTTTGTCCAGCAGCTTATGCCGCCTGGAGCGAGAACACCGTACAGTGTGCAATGTTGCACCTGCAAACGGAAACATTTTCTACCAATAGGCATTTCTATGCTGGTTACAACAGCTTGCTGCTAAAACAAACATTAAATGGGGAGCCTGATTAATATGAGATGGCGATACCAGTTCTTTTGGGCATTACTTTGTGTTAGCGGTACTGCGGTCAGTTGTAATTTAAACTCGCCAGAACCCGTTACGTTAGCACTGCCTTCACTGGCTGCTGATGACAGCGTCCGGAGTGTGTTGCTGAGTAACAACATTCAGTTAAATTTACCCGATGCTGCAGGCGTGTTGCAGATACACAGTTCCGATGGTTTAGCGCTATTGGATCAACTGGCTAACTGGCCGACCGGCAGCGGGGACATTGCCACTATTCACGCACAGCCAGTGCTATTAGATGACGACTATGACGGTAAAGCTGATGCAGTTTATGTTGTTGATATCGATGGTAGAGTTTGGTTTGTTCCGTTGACCGCAGCGGGCTTTTCTACACCGGTTGCCATAGCGGATTTTAGCGACAGTGGTTTGTCGTTCCTGCAGCCACTGCGAATGGTACAAACCTTTGCTGCTGATATTTCCGTTACAAGATCCAGGCAAAATATGTTGCTGTTAGTAGGCAGTGATGTTACTACCGGAGATACTCTTTTTACCATCCGACATCAGCCGCAACGCCTGGCACCGCTGCAGTTGAATGATTTAATGGCGCGCACGAATATCGGCGATGACGAGTTGCGCCATGGCATTGATGAACATCTGTGGCAACAAATACAGCATGCTGCTGGCTGGTATGTCCAACTTAATGGTCGTATCACTGCGGTGCCACAGGTGTATGCCGGTGTGGTCTATCTTACCGCAGCTGACATTGCGGCTGTGCAGCCAGATTGCAGTGTGTTGGATAGTGCTGAGATGACATTACATGCTCTGCATTTACATCATGCTGGTGCGGTATACGCGCAGCGCAATTGGGAAATTGAAGCACTGGCACAAGCCAAACTAACGCTGCAGCAAGACAGTGCCGGGCAACTTGCTCTAATGCTTACTAATACCGAACAGCAGCTAAGTATTTCGGCTGAATTGCTGGCGATAAGTGAGGAATGCGCAGACTGCACTGTGCCGTTGCGGGCAGAGCAGTTTCCTAAGCTGATCCGGTTGGCAACGTATCAAACAGAGTTCGGAGCGCACTAAATGCTAAACAGATATCGCGGTTTTAGCCTAATTGAATTAATGATTGTGCTGGCTGTGCTTGGGATTTTGTTGGTGATAAGTTATCCGTCTTATCAGCAGCATGTGCTGCGCAGTTATCGTGCTGAGGCTAGCGCCAGTCTGTTACAACTGGCCAATGCACAAGAGCAGTATCGTGCTGATCACGGTGTTTATAGCAATGACTTTACTATGTTGGGGCATGCCGCATTAAGCCCGTCCGGCCGTTATGCCTTAACTATATCGCTATCTAATAGTTTGCAGGCTTTTGAAATTAAAGCAGAGGCTTTAGGCCTGCAGCAAGCCGACACCGCCTGTACTTACTTTAGCCTTAATCAATTTGGTCAGCGTAGTGCCGCCTCTGTTGATCCCGCTGAATGTTGGAAGTGATTATAGCGGACAAGGTGCTGAAACTTCTGTCAATCTGTTACGCCCAGCCTGATTCAAGGTAAGCTGGTAGTGCCATTGGCTGCCGTCCTTACCACAATAGTAAAAGGTACCATTCTCAAAACCGTTTAAGCTGCCATCACGCCGGAATGTCAGTGCTTGGCGATGATATGTCAGTTTGTGTTTAGAATGCACCTGCGGAATTTCACGCAGCAGTACTGGCGGCGCGTTATTTGGTTGCAGTACAGATAACTGTATTGGATGTAAATTCCACTGATGCTCACATTGGCTACCCGACACAGGGCAGAGCTGCACCGGCAAGTTGCTACTGGTGGCAGCTACCCGGGCATACGCCAGATGCTGGCTAAATTGTCTGACATAGGCATTTGCGCGCTGCCGGTCAATAAAATCTGCCATAGCCGGCAAGGCTATAGTGCAAAAGATCAGCAAAATAGCCAGCGTAATCATTAGCTCAGGTAAATTAAAGCCGGCGGTAGATTTTGGCAGCATAAACAGCTCCTTGCAGAGTAAGTCCTGCAAGAAGTGTAGCATTTATTGATAAAATGTAAAATAAATGGTTTTTCCTGGGTTATTCGTAGATTGTCGGAATAGGCTGGCGTTTATGTTGTGTTCTCAGGTATATGCCAATCAACTTTTCGCTGATATCTGTCGGCACAGGTTTACCTTCCAGAAAGTCGTCTATTTGCTCATAGCTCAACCCCAGTGCCGCTTCATCGGCTTTTTGCGGCGCCAGGCATTCTAAATCTGCAGTAGGTACTTTACCGACCAGTAAATCCGGGGCACCCAGGGTTTTACCCAATAAGCGTACCTGACGTTTACTCAAACCAAACAGCGGTGCCAAATCACAGGCTCCGTCGCCCCATTTGGTATAAAAGCCAGTAATATTCTCAGCCGAGTGGTCTGTACCCAGCACCAAGCCACCGAGCAGAGCGGCAATATGATATTGCACCACCATGCGGCTACGGGCCTTTACGTTACCTTTAGCAAAATCAACTTGTGTGTCTATAGCGTTAGCTAAACCTTGCGCTGCCAATGCACTCCAGGTTGCCTGGTGGATCGCATCGGCACCACTTTGCACATTTACTGACAAAGCTTGGGTTGGCTGAATGAAATCGAGTGCCATTTGCGCTTCAGCTTCATCCTTTTGGCTGGCGTAGGGTAAACGCACAGCAATAAACTGATAACCGTTACCAGTTTGATTCAGCTCGTTTATCGCCAGTTGTGCCAGCCGGCCACAAGTGGTGGAGTCGATACCGCCACTTATGCCAAGCACCAGTGTTTTCATGCCAGCGGCGTTAAGGCGCTGCTTAATAAAATCTACCCGGCGACGAATTTCGAATGCCGGATCAATTTTTGGTAAAACCCGCATTTCGGCAATGATCTGTGCTGCGTTCATACTAATTTGTCCTCTGCTGACAATATGTAGCTATCTTACCGCGCTTTACCCTTGATGGATCAAGTGATTATTGCGTATTAACAGCTGAACCACCAAGGTGCTTGTATTATACTGCCAATAACTCAGCAGCCTAATCGACGGGAATGAAGATGAAAAAAATTGAAGCAATTATAAAGCCATTCAAACTGGATGATGTGCGCGAGGCATTGGCAGATATTAATATAACCGGTATGACAGTCACCGAAGTTAAAGGTTTTGGCCGGCAAAAAGGCCACACTGAGTTGTATCGTGGCGCTGAGTATATGGTGGATTTTCTGCCGAAGGTAAAGTTGGAAATCGTGGTGCCAGATGAGCAGGTAGAGCGTTGTATTGAAGCTATTATGAAAACGGCGCAAACCGGGCGTATTGGCGACGGCAAGATTTTTGTGTTTGAAGTTGAACGGGTGATCCGTATCCGTACTGGCGAAGAAGACGAGGATGCGATATAACCACTAAAGGATCCAAACGTTAGTATGGTGTGGTAAGGATGATAAAACGTAGCCAATATGCCGGCATTTGCCTGGTGCTAGCTGTAGTAACCGGCTGTAGTAGTGCGCTTGAAACCAAGCCATCTTTGTCTGCCTTTCTCATATTGCTGAGCTGGCAAGCAGCAGAGACATTCAGCAGCGTTACTTTGCAAAACTCGAGGCATCAAAGCTAAGTGTGGCACCTAACTAACGTTATACGCCTGTGGGCGTTTTGCTGTTGTCTTTGGCTGACTCAAGCACAAGCCAGTTTAATGACCGATATCGAAACGTTAAGTTCAGCCGCTATGCAGGGGCGCAAAACTGGTTCAGCAGGAGCTGAGCTTGCACGGCAATTTATTATTCAGCGCTATACCCAGTTGCAGCTTAAAGCGTTTAGCCAAGGTTATCAGCAGGTGTTTAATTATGGTTTCGGTGATAAAAAAGCCGGTAGTAATGTGTTGGGTTATTTACGTGGTTGCCGTTACCCAGAGCACTATGTTGTCGTAACGGCGCATTATGACCACCTTGGTAAGCAGGGCAGGAAAATATTTCATGGTGCGGACGACAATGGGTCCGGTGTCGCGGTGATGCTAGCGTTGGCGGCCAAGTTGCGTCAAAATTGTCCGGTCTATTCCTATATTTTTCTGGCCACCGATGCCGAGGAAAATGGTCTCTATGGCAGCAAAGCTTTTGTTGCCGCAGCACCGGTGCCGCTGAGCAATATCGTGTTGAACCTGAATCTTGATATGCTTGGCCGGCCAGATCGGCGTGGCAGGCTATATTTAACCGGTGCTAAACGATATCCGCAATTGATTGCCGCGCTTGAGCCGGCATTTAGCAAACTGCAGTTTTTACATCATCGAGGCCCCGGCCGTATGGTGCGCGATAACCCACGTTACGATTGGCTAAATGCCAGTGATCATGGCCCATTCCATCGTGCAGGGGTGGCTTGTCTGTTTTTTGGCGGCCAAGAGCACCCGCACTACCACACCCCAGACGACACCTGGCAGCGTATTGATAAAGCCTTTCTTGATATGGCCATGCAGGCAGTCTGGCATAGTGTGCAGTGGCTGGAACACCAAGCACCGCCAACCTTGCAAAGCCCTGCAGCCTAAAACCCGTCAAAACACAGCTGATGCTTATCCGCAGAAATCTTACGTGCTACCGGTCTTTTGCGGCTGGCATGGCGCACCACCACAGCCTGTTTTTGTTGTTGCCAGCGCAGTTTGTCATGCTGTTTTAGCCAATGGCTTAGTCTGGCGCGGGCTTGCTGCTGGGCGTGCTGCAAATCTACCACCGGCGCAGGATAGTCCAAAGCTATCCGGCAACCATAGCGCTGTTGCAACGATAAGGGCATTAGCCAGGGGGTATGCAACCAGCTATCCGGCACTTGGCGCAGCTCAGGTAACCACTGGCGGATAAAGCTGCCATCGGCGTCTTTTTGCTGACTTTGCTTAACCGGATTATACATCCGGTTTGGATTAATACCGGTGGTACCTGCCTGCATCTGAATTTGTGGGTAATGAATGCCGGGTTCATAATCGACAAAACACTGTGCCAGATGCAGCGCCAGAGGTCGCCAATGCAGCCATAAATGATAACTGGCAAAAGCCACCAGCATGGCGCGGGCGCGAAAGTGTAGCCAGCCGGTAGCCAGCAAACTGCGCATCGCGGCATCAATTAGTGGATAGCCAGTGGTGCCACTGCGCCAGGCATCAAACAGCTGTGGCTTAAAATCAGCTTCGCGCAGGCCGTCAAAACCACGATGCATGTTAAAAAACTCAATTGCCGGCTCATCTTCCAGCTTTTGTATAAAGTGACAATGCCAGCGCAGCCGGCTAAAAAAAGCCTGCAGTCCTTGTTGTCTGCGCGGGCCTTTAGCATGCTTTATCGCGAGATAACTTTGTTGTTGTAGCTGGCGCAAACTGAGCTGGCCATAACTGATATAGGGACTCAACCTGGAGCAGCTATGCGCGGCCTTTGCCGCCAGGGAAATGTGTTGGCGGTAGTTGTCGCAGCGCTGGCCAATAAAGCTGGCAAAGGTATCTTCGGCGGCAAACGCCGGTTGTAACCTGGTGCAAAGTGGTAAGTCAAAGTGACGGCTGGGCGCCAGTTCTGTCAGGTTCCGCTGTGGGGAGCAAATAAACGGCAAGTGCTTAACCGCAGGCATCGGTGCCGATTTTAACCAGCTGTCTGCCAGTTCAAACCAGTTGTCGCGATCTGCTAAGCCGCGAAACACGGCAAATTGGCGATACTGCCGCCACGGAACATGCAGTTCGTGCAGTAAGCGTTTTACCGCCATGTCGCGTTGATACGTCCACAGATTGCCGGTTTCTTCATGGCTGTATACGGTACTTACATTAAATTGTTGGCACAGCTGTCGCAGTACCTGTGTTGCCGGGCCTTTGAGTACCAAAAGTGGCTGCCCCAACGCCGTTAGCTGTTGGTTTAGCTGCTGCAGCGCGGGAGCAATAAACTGCCAGTGACGCAGTGATACATCGTTTTGTTGCCAGTAATCAGGTTCAACAATATAAACTGGCAGTACGGCGCCGGTTTTTACCGCTTGGATCAGCGGCTGATGATCACTAATGCGTAAGTCACGTTTAAACCAGACCAGCGCTGTCATGCTGCAGTTTTCACGAATTTGTTGTCAGTTGCATGGCTCGGACAAAGCTGCCGTCTGCGTCGTATAATTGAGCCTGTTTTTGCAGGTTAAATTTTCGCTCACTGCTGTTGCCGGTACCAGCAATATAGGCCCAGTTTCCCCAATTACTGGCGCAGTCATAATCGAGCAGCCGTTGCTCGAAATACGCCGCACCCAAGCGCCAGTCGATACCCAGATCGTGGATCAAAAAGCTAGCTACATTTTGCCTGCCTCGGTTGCTCATTAAACCGGTCTGGTTGAGCAACTGCATATTCGCGTCAACAAAATCTACTCCCGTGTTTGCTTGGCACCAACGATTAAATGCAGTTTGTTGTGCAAGGCTAAGGTTAGGGGGCGAGAAATTAAGCGGGCCTTTAATGGCGCCTTTGCTAAACCAACGGTTGGCATATTTTCGACTTTGCCAGCGGAAAAACTCCCGCCACAGCAATTCAAACTTAAGCCAGTAGGTGGACTCATTAGCCGCGACCTGAGTTTCAAAGGCGATAATTTGCTGCCACAGCCAACGTACCGATAAGCTGCCTTGTGCAAGGTAGGCAGAGAGAAAGCTGGCATAGTCAGTGCCAAGCAGCTGATTGCGGGTGTCCTTGTAATGCAAAATATGTTGGCCTTGCCAGATAAAATATTCAAGCCTAGCCAATGCTGCCGACTCCCCGACAGGGGCGCTTTGTGGCAGCGGTTGATATTGCTGCAACCGCTCAGAGAATACGCTGTTGCAGAGCTCTGTCGCAGCGGGACTGAGCCAGTCAGCCGCGTTTAACAAGCTGGTTGTCGGTTTACTTACCGCCAGCAGCGGCTCGCGTTGTTTACGAAAAGGTGTAAAGCTGTGCGGTAAGTCGTGCAAGTCCGGCCGCAATCTGTCGCCCAGCAATGAGTTGCAGTCAAGTTGCACGACGTTAATGCGCCCAGCCAGTTGCTGTATGGCGCTGCATTCATAGGCCGCTACCGGCTCCGCACAATATAATGCTGATGCCTGTAACTGCACGGCTAGTTGGCTGATGCAGTCCACGGTGTTACCGAACAAGGTTATCAGGCCAATTTGCTGCGATGCCAATGCGGCTTTCAGCTCGTTTATCAGTGCCAGCTGCTGCTGTAAGCGCTGCAGGTTAGCGCGTACCAAACCATATTGCCGGCCGAAAAAAGCCGCTTTATTTAATATAACTACAGCAGCTTTGCGGCCGCTGGCGGCATGAAGTAACGGATTGTCATGCAGCCTCAGGGTACCATTTAATAAAATCAAACTGACACTCATAGCTGCTCCAGCTGTTGTAGTGTGGCGGCGGCTTTTGCCAATATAGCGGCTTTATCACTGTCGCTGCGCTTATGCCAGTTAGCAAACGGCAATGCAAGCCTGGGATTGGCCGCCAGTTGTTGTTGGTTACGGTTGAGGAAATCCCAGTACAGTGCATTAAACGGGCAGGCATCTGCTTCGGTGGTATGCTTAACATTGTAAGCGCAGTTTTTGCAGTAGTTACTCATGCGGTTAATATAAGCCCCGCTGGCGGCGTAGGGTTTAGAGGCTAATACGCCGCCATCGGCAAACAGTGCCATGCCAAGGGTGTTAGGCAGCTCTACCCATTCATAGGCGTCAGCATAAACAGCCAGATACCAATCTGTGACTTGCTTAACCGATAAACCCGCCAACAACGCGAAATTGCCGGTGATCATTAAACGTTGAATATGATGCGAGTAAGCATGTTCTATGGTGTGTTGCACAGCTTGCTGCATGCAACGCATTTGCGTTTTCCCGTGCCAGTAAAACCCGGGTAAATCGCGCTTTGCCTGTAAGCCATTGCGTTGTTTATAGTCTGGCATTAGTAACCAATACAGGCCGCGGACATACTCGCGCCAGCCTATCAATTGGCGGATAAAGCCCTCGGCCGCATTCAGTGGCACCAAACCCTGCTGATACGCTTGCTGTACTTTGTTACACATCCAGCGCACATCTAACAAGCCACAGTTTAAATACATGGAACATAAACTGTGAAATATAAACGGCTGGTTCAGCAGCATTGCGTCCTGATAGTCACCAAACACCGGCAGTTGCTGTTGCACAAAATGCAAAAAAGCCCGCCGAGCATCTTTGCCTGTAACGGCATAACAAAAGTTATCGCTACTGCCCATATTGTCAGGGAAATGCTGTTCAACCAGGCAGACAACTTCAGCTGTTATAGCGTCAGGTGCAAAGCGCAGTGGCGGAATTTGTTCTAAATCAGCCGGGCAGGCTTTACGGTTCTCCGCGTCATAATTCCATTTGCCGCCTTCAGGTGTATCGCCTTGCATTAGTAAGCCGGTATAGCGGCGCATATCGCGGTAGAAGTACTCCATGCGTAACTGCTTTTTATCTTTCGCCCAGGCAGCGAAACGTGGCGCATCACAAATAAACCGATCATCGTCCAAAATACTCAGCGGCAGAGAAAACTGTTGTTGCCAGCTGTTTATTTCTTGCTGCAAGCGGTATTCACCACAGTGAGTAACAGTAATGCCATCAAGTGTCGGATATTGCTGCAGGGTATAATTCACAGCATCTGTCATGCTCTCTATGCCGGAGTGTTCAGCAAAACGCAGGTAGCACACTTGCAAGCCCTGTTGCTGCAGTACTGTCGAGAAATGACGCATAGCACTAAAAATAAGTATAATTTTGTGTTTATGATGCGCTACATAGCTTGCCTCGCTGCCAACCTCTGCCAGCAGGATCACATCGTCGGTGCTTACCTGACGTAAGGCGGCAAGGGCAGGGCTGAGTTGGTCACCCAAAATAACAATAAGTTTAGCCATAGTAATCGTGATTTTTTCATAATATGAGCTTTACGCAGGGCAGCGCTGCGACGATCAGACCGTAGCAGACAGAAACTGCTTTGTGTTATGTTGTCACATAAATAACAGGATGAAGGACTTTACGCTATGAAGTTATCTTTATTGGCCTGCATACTGATCGCCGCCGGCTTAAACACTGCGGTGGTGGCGGCGCAACAGGCAGAGCATGCGCAAGCGGCAGTTGAGCCGGAACATCAGCATGATCATAACTATCAGCACGACCACGAACATGATCGCGACGATGATGATATGCCGACGTTGGGTGCGCATGTGCACGGGCACGCGGTGTTAACACTGATACTCGAGGGCAACGAAATGCAGCTGGCGTTTCAAGCGGCTGCACAAAGTATTGTTGGTTTTGAGCACAAACCCAACACCGCAGAGCAACATCAGGAAGTCGCCGCGGCCATTGCGGTGTTTAATCAGGGCGGTTGGTTTACGCTAAATGCCGATGCCAATTGTGAGCTGGTAGTAGCTGAAGCCAGTACCGACTTAACAGAAATGCAGGCTAACAAAGGCCACGCCGATTTTTATGCCAATTACCAGCTGTTATGTCAGCGTCCGGCGCGGCTAACTGAGCTGCAACTGCCGGTTTTCAACCTGGTGCCGGCGCTGGAAAAAATCGATGTGCAGTGGATTGTTAATGGCCAACAAGGCGCAGCGCGAACAACCTTGACCAATAGCACAGTGCGCTTGCGTTAGCGCAAAAAAACGGCAGCCTTAGCTGCCGTAGTATTAATAGGTATATTCTTCTATGTTGTCGACCTTCAGGCTGTAGGCGGCCTGGCCCAAATCATGTGTCATCACATCTGTTGTTAGGGTGCCGCTGATCCAGAACGGTGAGTAAATCATATCCGCTTTCAAATCTTTAGCGCCATTGACAAAAATCATTTGGTTGGGTGGCGGTGGCGGTACGTGAATACAAGCGCCAAAATACGGCACTAAAAAGAAGCTGGTGACATTTTGCTCGGCGTCAAACTCCAGCGGTACAACAAAGCCCGGTACCCTCACCTTGGTGTTATTGTATTTTTCTACCACTTTGGCAGAGTTCATAATTTGCTGCCATTGCTGCGCTGCCGGATCATCGCCTTTATAGTCATCATCAAACGGCGATGGTTGGCTGTAATCGTGCTGCACTTCAGGCATCTGTTCCAGCAGCTTTAAATCTTCTTCCGGCATTAAGTCGGTCCATTCAATGGTTTTGACTTCACTGGCGGCGAGTGTGGCAGAAAATAATAGTGCTGACAGTGTTGCGACCAGTGTCAGATATAAAGCAACAGATAACGTCCGTAGCATTGGAGCTTGCTCCCCTAAATTGGCATAATGGCAAAAACGTCAATATCATAACATGACACTGAGATCGCCTGTGACTGACAAGCCGAAAATTCCTGCTATTGAACTCAAACAACTGCGATTCTACTACCAGGCTGCGGGTTGGCAACTTAATCTGCCGGCACTTACGTTAAAGGTTGGCGAGCATTTATTTGTGCGTGGCGCCTCGGGTAGCGGTAAAACCACGTTGCTTAATCTACTTAGTGGTATCGCGCAGCCGATCAGTGGCGAGTTGTATATTAACGGCCAGCCATTGCACCAGTTAAGCAGCGGAAAGCGAGATACGCTGCGGGCGCAGCAAATAGGCGTGGTGTTTCAGCAGCTAAACCTTATTCCGTATTTGTCAGTGCTGGACAATACCCTGTTAAGCAGCCATTTTGCTGGCCAATGCAAGGCAGACAGCATGCCGCGGGCAATAGCGTTGCTGCGCCGGTTGGGGCTGGCGGATAATTTGCATCGACAAGCCGCCAACGCGCTTAGTGTGGGCCAGCAGCAGCGGGTGGCCATTGCCCGGGCATTGTTACCACAACCAACATTGTTAATTGCCGATGAACCCACCTCGGCACTGGATAGTGAAAACCGTGACGCCTTTATGCGTGTGATGCTGGCTGAAGCCGATGCTAACGGTTGCACCGTCATTTTTGTTAGCCACGATCAAAGTTTGTTGCAGTATTTTAACCTGCAACTGGATATGCAACGGTTAGAGCTAGGAGCACAACCATGCTGATGAAGCTTGCCCGACTAAGTTTATGGAACCGCCGGGGGACCGTGTTGATGACCTGGTTGTCGTTAACCATTAGCATCGCTTTGCTGCTAGGTATTGACCATTTACGTACCGAGGCAAAAAGTAGTTTTACCAGCACCGTATCCGGCACTGATTTAATTGTTGGTGCCCGCTCTGGGCAGCTCAATCTGCTGTTGTATTCGGTATTTCGTATCGGCAATGCCACGGCCAACATTAGCTGGCCCAGCTATGAACGTATTATCAAACATCCACAAATTGCCTGGAGTATCCCATTGTCACTGGGAGACTCGCATCGGGGCTATCGGGTAATGGGCACTACTGGCGATTATTTTCAGTACTATCGCTATGCCAATAGCCAACTACTGAACTTTGCAGCCGGGCAGCCGTTTAACGGCGTATTTGAGACAGTATTGGGCGCCGAGGTTGCCAGTAAACTGGGCTATCGATTAGGTGAGCAAATTGAGCTTTCGCATGGCGTGGGTGCGGTCAGTTTTAGTCAGCACAAAGACAAGCCGTTTACGGTGGTAGGCATATTAGCACGCACAGGCACACCGGTTGACCAAACTGTGCATGTTAGCTTGCAGGCAATAGAAGCTATTCACCTGGATTGGCAGCAAGGCGCGCCGATACCCGGGCGGCAGCTAAGCGCTGAGCAAACCCTTAATCAGGATTTAACGCCAAAATCGATTACTGCTTTTATGCTGGGCTTAAAATCGCGTATGGCTACCTTTACCGTGCAGAGGCAAATTAACGAATTTAAACAGGAACCGTTAACGGCTATTTTACCCGGTGTGGCGCTGGCAGAGCTGTGGCAAATGCTGGGCATGGTAGAGAACCTGTTGTTGCTAATAAGCTTACTGGTGCTGTTAGCCGCTTTGGTGGGCATGATTACCACCTTGCTAGCGTCGATGAAAGAGCGGCAACGCGAGATGGCCATTTTACGGGCCGCGGGTGCACATCCCTGGTATCTATTCGTATTGGTGCAACTAGAAGTTTTATTGATCACGCTAATGTCGATGATATCTGCTGCAGCGCTGTTGTGGTTAGGATTATATTTGCTGCAGGATACCCTGGCGGCAGAGTTTGGTCTGTTTATCCGATTAAATATTATCAGCATGGCTACCCTGTACTGGGCGGGAGCCGTAATACTACTGGCGGCATTTTTGGCCGCGATACCCGGTATCCTGGCTTATCGAAAGGCCGTTGCCGATGGCCTCACTGTGAGGTTGTAGTGTGCCGCGGCTGGGCTGTACCGCCGGCTTATTGCTGCTGTGAAAGTGGTTGCAACAAATAATAAACATCATTATGTTGCTCGCGCTAATGTTCTCTGGAGAAAGAAATGCAGTTATTTTTGGTTTACCTTGGTGGCACAGCGCCGG
This sequence comes from Rheinheimera maricola, assembly GCF_016918075.2. GTDB lineage: Bacteria > Pseudomonadota > Gammaproteobacteria > Enterobacterales > Alteromonadaceae > Alishewanella > Alishewanella maricola_A. The sequence continues at coordinate 395,266 of NZ_JAERPS020000004.1, forward strand.
GTGCAAATATTGAGCTACACGATATCCGCTTTGTAGCCGCTGATAAGATTGAAGATACACACGCCTTATTGTGCCAACAATGGTTTGGCACGGTTAAAGGTTTGCATATTGATAGTTATATGCAGATCACGCACATTGATGGTTTTGCTGTCAGCTTACAACGCACAGCGGCACAATGTGCTGATAAACTGTTTTTTGTTAATTTTGGTGGTTACTACCCGGATAAAATTGCTGAACAGCATGACTTTATGCTTTGTGTAGCAAGCTCGGCGCAGGACGCCAAAGCCAAGGCCAAGCGTATGCTACTAACCGATGCCGACAGCCCGCATAAAGATGACTTACTAGAGCTGGATGAATGCGTTGCCATTGAGCAACTACAGGGCTGGTATGTGCATTTAACACCTTCCGGCCAGAGTCAGCCAATGCGTCCGGATTGGTCGGGTTATAAGGTTATTGGTTAGTTTGCAGCCAAGGCGACGGCACCGATTTGCCCTGAATGCGCTGCCAAAGCCAGGGCAGTGCCGTAGCCATATCGCGGCGCATTGGCAGTTGCTGTGGCGTAGTGAGGTTGTCAGGGTCAACAACAAACTCAAAGGCATAGCTACCTTCCTGTCCCATGCGCAAGTCGGTTAATAGCAGCTGGTCACCTTGTTGTTGCAATGAATAAAAGCCGCGGCTAAACCAGGCTAATTGTTGCACGGGTTTCAAAGCGGCATGGCGCTGTTTGAGCGTTTCATCGCGTATTATGTGATGTAACCTTATGCTATCTGAGTCATCCAGCAGGGAATAAAAGCCCTCGGCATAGCCCTGTTCTGTTTGCACTACAATGCGCCAAAGCACGGTATTCAATGGTGCTGGTGTCACCAACACTTGATGATACTGCAACTGTTGTTGTTGCAAACTACGATGCACCAAGTTACTAACATGCCACTGCGCCATGACCGACCAGAGTAAGTAGGCTGTAGATACAGCCAACATGGCATTATTAAAAACAAAGCCGCGCTGATGGCGGCTGATATACATGCCCAGCCCAAGCAGCAGCGGCAGGGTATACAGCGGGTCGATAATAAACATACTGCCAACGGCAAAAGGCGTATTGGTAAATGGCAAACCAAACTGGGTGCCGTAGATAGTCATGGCGTCTATTGCAGTGTGTGTTACTAGTATTAACCAGCTCGCAAGTAACCAACGCCAGTAATGTGTCCGTTGCTGGCAAAACAGGGCGGCCAGCCAGGCCAATACAGGCGATAACAAGGTTTGATACAACAAGGCATGGCTTTCTGTGCGGTGTAACACCATATTGCTGACAACATCACCGTAATCAATGATGACATCCAAATCAGGCAGTGTGCCCAACACGGCTCCGGCAAATGCTGTTTTCAAGCGAGAGCCATCAGCATTACCCATAACAGCAATGGCAACAGTCGCTCCCAGAGCGGCTTGAGTTAGTGAGTCCATGCTGCTTGCCGCCGACAGGTTAAAGAGAAGGTGTTAGCCAACCGCGCGTTGCAAGCCAATATTCTCGTACTCTTCATTGGCATCAAATAACTGGCTGTCTAACGCATTGCGCAGTGCCAGGTAGTCGGCTTTAAGGGTGGATTTTGTAGTGCGCATATCAACATAGTAAGGTGCGCGGCTGCCATTAAAATCAATAGCATCACCAATCTGTATAAAATGGATCCCCACGCGTTTTAATACTCTGGCCAAGGAGGGTTCTATCATGACATAGGCATGATAACGGTCGTCGCGTACGCACATCAATGTAGCAAGCAAATACAACGCAACAGACACTAATTTGCGGCACTGGCTTTCAACAGCCGGCAACCCCGGATGTCGCTCTGACACCTCTATTAGCTGGCTACGTCTGATATCCTTTGGCACTGCCAGGCGGGATATTTCGCAAATATTATGCCGTGGAAAGTTTGATGGTGCTAACGCCGGATTAGTAAAGTTAGTGCCAAAATAGGATTCCACCGGCAGCAGTTGGTCTGGTGCTGCTGAAGTAATTAACCTAACCGTGCCTGCCAGTTTGTTTGACGCATTTTGCGTGATAGCGCAGTGAATAGCACGCAGGTCAAATTGATCACGCTCCAGTTTGTCTGCGCGTACTGGTTCATAACTCAATTCTTCACAATAAACCTGATGCCGCAAACGGAAGGTATCATTGTATTGCTCTGCTGTACGCGGCAATCTGGCCTGATAAAAGTCAGGGAAATACTGTAGCGGGCAATAATGTTCGACTGATTGCGATGCAACGGGCTGTAATGGTGCAGAATGGAGAAAAGCGATATCTGATACCGCAACGAGAGAACTCATAATGTTGCCCCAAAATTCATTGTCTGCGCAAACTAAGATCTTATTATTATTCTGATTGCAGAGTGCGCGTAAAAGTCGCTTTCCATAAGGTTAAGTGCTGACAATTCCATTGCAGGGCCAAAAGACCGGATTTACTATGCAATTGATTATGCCTTACGTCAAATGTCAGTATGATGAATTTATAAGTTTAATGCGCCAACTTAAACTAAGACTATGATTTAAAAAAGGTAAAAAAATTAAAAAATTAACGGGTGTAACCAAGTGTTAATCGATGTGTTTTGAGGTTTTCTATCCGCTTTGCGCCGCAGGAGTTGCAGCGCTACATTTTGCCGCAGGTTTCAAGTTGCTGAATGTCCAGCTGAACTTGACGTGCCAAGGTGCGCAGTTGCACCAAGCGTTCATTGTTAAGTGAAATTTGACAGCGTAATGCTGGCATAACTGCTAAGACTTCAGTTTCAAATGCTTTACCGGCAGCCGTCAGTACTACCTGCTTCACTCGCTCATCATGATTAGATGCTATTCGTTTTAGCCAGCCTTTTTGTTCCAACTTTTTTACTAGTGGCGTTAAGGTACCACTGTCAAACAGGGTTTTGTTGCCTAAGGCTCCCAGGCTAACGTTGTCTTGCTGCCATAAAGCCAGCATCACAATATATTGTGGATAAGTTAAATCAAGCGGTTGCAGCAACGGTCGGTACAGCCGCACCACAGCGTTTGAGGCACTGTACAGTGCAAAGCACAGCTGCTCTTCCAGCGGCAAGGTTTTGTTCATCTGTATTCTTCCGGCAATTTTAGCCAAGTGTACCAAAATTAGCCGGCTGCGTTATAGCACAGGAAATTATATTTCAGGCAATAAAGTTATATGCAACAATCTTGCGCGCAAGATAAAAGGGCTTTACTATGCTGTTGTCTACTAACAGCAAGCAACCTTAACCGAGGAAATAACCATGGATATTCTTTATAAAGCAGTAGTAACGTCAACCGGCGGCCGTGATGGTGCAGCTAAGTCCAACGATGGCTTATTAGACGTTAAGCTGTCAGCACCGAAAGAGCTGGGCGGGGCAGGCGGTGCCACCAACCCTGAGCAGTTATTTGCTGCTGGTTATTCGGCCTGTTTTATCGGCGCACTGAAGTTTGTTGCTGGGGCTGCAAAAGTTAGCCTGCCATCTGACCTTAGCCTGCGTGCGGAAGTGGGTATCGGTAAAATAGAAGGTGGTTTTGGCCTGGATGTGGATTTGTTTGTTAGCCTGCCGGGCATGGACAACGCTGCTGCCGATGACTTAGTGGCAAAAGCACATCAGGTGTGTCCGTATTCAAACGCCACCCGTGGCAATGTCGAGGTTCGCTTACACGTAAGCGTGTAACGGTGTGTCGATAAGCAATAGCCTGGCGCTATTTTCAGTTTCAGGCCGGCTTTAAGCCGGCCTTTTGCATTAAGTTGCTTGCTTAGCAGGTTTAATGAAACGGCTAAGTAACGCCGGTAATAGGGTTAAATCGGCGGCCAGCGCCATTAGCATGGCTGCGGCAGTTAGTAAGCCAAAATACACGCTGGGTAAGAAACTGGAAAAACCAAATACGGCAAAGCCGGCAGCCACGAGCACAGAAGTAAACAGCATAGCCAGGCCGGTGTGCCCAAATGCTTGCTGCAACGCTTGCTGTGCCGGTGCCTGCAAATAGCTGTGTACAAAGTGAATGGTGTCATCGATGGCGATACCCATCGCAATAGCAGCGATGGTAATGGTCATAATATCCAACGGAATAGCTAACCAACCGATAAGCCCCAATATGCCCAGCGTAGTGCACACATTTGGTACTAAGGCGATAAGCGCAATTCTTATTGAGCGAAAGATCAGCAGCAAAATAACCGCCATCGCCAGGTAAACCAAACCTAAGGTCATAATTTGCGAGTCAAACAGCCGCGATAAAATATCTTGATACAGCACAAACAGATTGGTCAGGCTGTAATCCTCAGCGGCTAGGCCAACAGCCTGTAAATCCTGCTGCAGCTGCTGCATTAATAATTCGCGGTTAAGCCCTTCGGTGGTGTCCTGAATACGCGTGGCGATGCGAACCTGCAGCGGATCTGCGGCCAGGTAGGCGCCAACCAATTGGTTTACCACTTTTTCATCCAGCAGCTGGTAAATGGAATTTAATTCATACTCTGTCAGCGGCTTGCCATCGTTCAGCTGAGTGGCCAAAGTTGTAAAGTTAACCAATGATGTCACATTACCGGTGGCCGGAAAGGCGGCTACTGCGGCATGGGCGACATGCAGCTGATTAAACTGGGCGGCGCTAAGCAGTAAATCCGTTTTAGCTTGCGCCGGGTCAAGAGTAATAACAATGTCCAGGGGGGTAGAACCACCAAACTCTTGATCAATAAACTTCAGCTCGCGATACACCTGTGTATCTTTGGCAAAATAATCAATAAAGCTGTTTTCAACATTAAGACGTGCCAGGCCGGGTAGCAGCAGCGCAAACAGCAGCAGGCAGGCAAACACCATGCGCAGTGGTGCACGTTGAGCCAGCCGCCGGACAGCCTGCAATGCACGGCTGAATATGGCGTAGTCGGCTGTTTCCGGCTTGTTACTAAGCAGGCTAAGCAACGCTGGAAATAGCAACAGGCTAACGCTGATGCTAATTAGCATGGCTATTAACATCATATAACCAAAGTCGACCACCGGCTGAATACCGCTAAAAATTAACGAGCCAAAGCCGATTGAGGTAGTGGCTGCAGCATAAAAGCACGGCGCCAATTTTTGCTGTAACGTCATAATAATGCGCTGCTGTTGGCTTGCAGCGCTATTGTTGCGGGCGACATCGCGATAAGTGCCGATAAGATGGATCATCACCGCCAGGGTTAAAATAAGCTGTAAAGCAATAAAATTAGCGGAAATAACGGTAGCGCGAATATCCAGCAGCGCAAACAGGCCAAGGGTAAGCCACACGCTTACGGTGCAACTGAGCAAAGGAAACAGCACCCAGCGCAGGCTGCGGTAAAGCAACAGTAACAACAGGGCGATAATAATGGCGATGGCGCTGCCAAACAGGGTTAAATCACTGCTGATAATATTCACCAAATGCTGTGCCACCACATAGCCACCGCCGCTAAATGTGTCGGCGCGTGGCTGTACTTGTTGGTTAATTTGCTCTATCTGGGCAATTTCCTGCTGGCGCTGCTTAACCAACGCCTGACGTAGCGGATCAGCTTGTTGCTGCAGTTGCGCCAGTGTTGCTTGTTCTTCGGCGCTCAGTTCACGTTGCAGGGTGTATTGCTCTATCGCCAGCATGTCGCGCTCCAGGGCAACAAGTTGTGCATCTGGCGTAAACACAATTTGAATGGCGGCAGCAGTTTGCTGCTGGTTTAGCAGCAAATCGGTAAATATAGGGTGGTCGTTAAGCAATTGCCGCATTTGAGCTGGTGAATATTGCTGTTTCTGCCAGGTCAGAGCCGCTACATCAACGTCTGTTGTCAGCGCTGACGCATCGCTAATCAGCGGAACGTTTAGCATTGAGGTAACACTTTGCACCCGTTCCAGCTTGCTGTATTGCGTGCTAAGAGCGGTTAAATCGGCAAAGGTTGCGCTGCTGAACAGCTCGCCGTTATGTGGCTTATACGCCACTAAGATAAATTCGTCCGGCGAAAAACGCTGATTAGCCTGTTGGGTTTTAATATATAACGCGTTGTTCTTTACCAGCAGTGTGTCGGCTGAGGCATCAATTCGAAACTGCGGTGCATAAAAAGCGGCGGCTACGAGCAGCAAGCTAAATAGCAGTAATATCGCAAAGCGAGCATGAACAATGCGTTGTGCCAGCCACAGGCTAATGCCGGTGTTATTTTGGCTGCTGGTTGAAAGCGTCATCACGCTTTACTCCCTGGATAAACTGATTACGAAAATATAAGTAGGGGTCTTCCGCCTGCTGATACAGCGTTTCGTAAACCCTAACGCGGTCAGTAAAGCTGTCAATCGCATCGACACCCTGCAGATAGTAGGTATCCGGCGGCGAGCTAACGTGCCGCAGCGGATCTAGCAGTACTTCACTAACTACCGACGTTGAGCCGCGTACATTATTTTGCCCCAATATCGGCAGCACCAGATAAGGCCCTGGGCCAACGCTGTAGCTTGCCAGCGTGTCTGCCAGTGATTGTTTCGCTGCCGGTAGTTCAAACCAGGCGGTGGCGGGGTCAAATAGTCCCAGCAAGCCAACCGTGCTGTTAATTAAAAAGCGGCCCAGGTTGGTACCGGCATCTTTAACTTCGCCAGCCGCCAGGTTATTTAGCAGGCTAAGTGGTTCACGAATGTTATCAAAGGCATTACCAACCTTACTGCGTACCGCAGCAGGCAGAACATATTCATAGCCTTTAACCAGCGGGAATAAGGCATAGGTATAGGCCTGATGATTAAAACCGAACATGGCGCGGTTCCAGCCTTGCAACGGATCATGGTATTGCGCTGCGCTGTCTTCAGCGACAGCTTCGGCGTTATCACGCTCGGCCATATCCACTACCGTAGGCGTAATCTCAATGCTGCCCTGGGAGGTTTCAATAGTAGTGCTTTGGCCACTACTAAGCTGCTCTGCCGCCGACAACTCTGCAGGCTTTGCTGTTGGTTGCAATGCCTCAACCGGCGCAACGTCAACCGGCACAGCTTCAGGCTGCACCGGTTTGGTAGCGCAGCCGGCCAGCGCCAGTACACACAGCCCGGTTAATAAGATTACAGGTTTCATTAAATACTCCGCTGCTATCCGGCGCACAAGTGCGTAAGTTAAAGTAAGGCTATAGCACACCATAACAGAACGTTAGGTTAACCGGCTGATAAAAAATTAAGAATTTGTAACCACTAAGCCAGCGGTTTAAGTAAACGACAAAGTGGCAGCAGCAGAAAAACAAAAGGCCAGCATTGCTGCTGGCCTTTTGCTATTTGGTGGGCTGGCGTCTATTGAACTAGCGCTATATGCTTATGATATATAGGGTTTTTGCTGTTTGGTTGTTTTTGATGAACCCCCAAAAGTACCCCATTTTTACCTCTGTTACAGTGCAAAAATATTTTTATATTTTTTTTCTTGTTCTGCCTATTTCGGGCTTTAGGTGTGTATTTTGGTTGTGGGTGAGCTCAAAGTACTGCCATTATTTCAAGCTCGGCATGGTGAAGTGCTAGCTTCTCAGTCGTGTTCAATTTTCTGCGTTTTATATATTCTATGTTCAACGCCCTGCGCTGGGCCGGGGGTAACCGTTCAGCGGCTTTATCAATTTGAACTACCCATGCTGGGGGGCGAATATTGTCACTACTGGAGGTGCTACCTTTGCGTTCACCAGCGGCCCATATTCCAGTTTTTGCGGATTCGGTTAAAGATGCAGTAATTGATACCCGGCAAAAACCAATCGGGGTTTCCATTTTGGCCCAGTAGCTCCCCCAGTCTTGCAGTAACCGTCTAACATCTTTTATTTTCATAGGGCTTTATCTGCAATTTCCCAGGCATCAAAAAGCGACATATTGAAAGCGGTCTGGCAAATATAACAAACAGTGCTCAAGCCGGGCTCTGATAAACGTGATTCCCAGCGCTGATAAGTCCGCGGGCTAATCTCGGTTACTGTTCAGACTTCTTCCTGTGTTAACCCCAGATGGCGCCTTACCGCTCTAACCAGCTGGCCGCCGTGGATCATAGTTCTAGCCATTCGCAGTTCCACCATAAAAAAAGGCCAGTTACAGAACCGGCCTTAATAAATCAAAAACATTAAGCGGCTTTGATCTTTAACAGCTTAATGCACTCACTGTTAACTACGCCGCCGCCGATCCGCTGCGTTGTGTAAAAGTTAACGTATGGCTTGCTGGTATATGGATCCCGTAACATGCGGATATCAAACCGGCGCGGGATATGGTAACCCCGTTGCAGATTGCCGAACATAACCGGAACTGATCCAGCGGCAATGTCTGGCATGTTCTCGTCAATTTCCACCGGGTAACCGAAAAGCGTTGGTGGTTCGCCAGCTGATACTGCGTCTTGCCACATGTATCGCCCGTTACCGTCTTTTAAAAGACTTAAAATTAACGCTGTGGTGTCATTCATCACGAATGCCGCACCGGTGCGATATTTTGCATTTAACGCAGAGCGCAACGCCTTAACGTCATCAAAGTTAATTAGGCCGGCTGCTACTGTCTCAACGAATTGCAAAGTACCAAACGCGCGTACTTTGTCTTTCTCGTTGGTGTTTGGGTAGGTCAGAATACCTTTAGGCTTGTTGGTGCCATCGCCATTGATCAGCGCTTCGCCAAGTTGGTCAGAGAATTTTTCGCCAACTTCCTCAGTAATAAACTGATCAACATTAAATGCCGCGTCATCGATCATCTGCTGGGTTGCTTGTGGGTTGGCGTACAGTTCACCCAGCTTGATGTCTACAGAAGCAAGTTGAGGTGTACCGGTGTTCGGGCGGTCATCAGTTTCACCAACCCAACCAGCGCCAGTGCCACGCAGGTTTACCAGCTTTTTGTAAGTGCCAGTTTCCGCTTCGACTACGGTAGCCAGTCGCATAACTGCAGATGCCTGGTATTCCAGTTTTTCCAATTCCTGAGCAATAACTTCTGGCACAGCATACCCGCCATCAGGTTCGGAATTGGTTGCCATAGCCTTTGTGTTTAACTCGTCTAGGCCGGTGAAGTCACCTTTGCGGATATACTTGCTTAACGCTTCGGTGGCCGCTGATTTACTGCCTTTGGTACCGGTTGCGCCTGGGCGTCCCGCTTTTTTTTCCATCTGATCAAGCCGTGTTTCAAGTTCTGACTGTTTCTCCTTTATGTCAGACACTTTGTCATGAATTTTTTGTGCAATTGATGACACATCATCGTTGCCAGCAGATTTGCTTAGTAGCTGTGCTGGCATAAAACCAGTAAATGAATTTGTTTGTTTCATGTTAGTTTCCTAAAAAATTGATGATTGGTTTGTTTGTTCAATCTTTCAGGCCTATTGCATCGCGCACATTCCTAAAAGCAAACGCTGCAGCATCACGCAGAGCGTTAATTGTGGAACCGGCCCAGCTTCCCGCCGTTGGTTCCTGCCTTGCAACTTTGCTAAGCTTGCATTTGGAGCGCTGGCCGCTACTTAGCAATTAAGGTTTGTTGCGGTACCTACGAAGCCCTGCGGCCAGCTTCATTTTTGTTTATTAACCTGTAGGCCGTTGCCAGCAAAATAGCCTCTTTTTTGCTGAACCCTCTCGACCTCAAAAAATGCTCATAGTCTCTTACGCTTTTGATTGATGCTCTCGGTGTCATGCTTGTTTTGCCTGCTTGTTATTCTGAGAAAGAAAAACAAGCCAACCCATAGCGTTAATATCGCCGAGCTCCGCGGCTGCTCTCATTTTTGCAAGGTAGACCCGGCTATCAGCTTCACCAGGTAACTTATTTAATTGCTTTCTGCCTTTTTGCAGCATAGTGCCTCCGCTCAAATTACCGGCAAGAATAGACGTAAATCAGTATGAAAAAAAGCACTTCTCCGGCCATTTTTCGCTTATTTTACAGTTAGTTGTCAGCATGGGAATATATGGGGTTTCTCTGGAATATTTAAATTTTTATCAGTTGTTTGAGTTTAAACTTTTAATTTCGCGGGTGTAAAAATTTGACTTAATGGGCGGTACATCTGGTTGAACCAGTAGAGATTTGATCCCCCCCTCCCGGTGCCTGTTTCCGCTGGTTTGCGGCTACATCAGCCTGAAATTAACCAGAATCGTTTTAAAACTTTAATGCTAAGGCATGTGGTGCCCTCTCAATTTAATTTGTTAGAGCCAGCGCTAGCCGCCTTAGATTGCTGCTGTGTTTTGGTCAGTTCAATCACTAATTGATTAGCGTTAGTAGGGCATGATAAGCGCCCTTACAGCCTTACTGCTGGGCTTATGGTGGTGTGTGTGGCTGCTGGTAGGGTAGTGGGTGCTGCTACAGTAGCCTGGCCAGCATCGATAGCCCATCGATAAGACTGATAAAAGTTATCACTTAACTGATTTGGCGGTTTCCACCATGTAAAACGCCGAAATGCTCTGTATGCCTTATAATTTCTGGCCTGTGCCTTTTTGGTGTGTTATTCCGTGGCCTGTAAAATCAGGCTATATGGCCTGTGGTTGGAGCCGCTTTAAAATGTTCAAGTATTACAATTCCAGATTAAACGCTACCTCTTTAATTATACTGGTTTAGTGTTTAATAAATATCGTCAATGCCTGCGGTATGCCTACTTGGCACTTTCTTATGCTGAAAGTGCCAGATTTTAAGAAGTCCTTAATTGGTGCGGCTTGTGGGGCATTAGTGCTTTTTCAATGCCTGCATAGTGATTGCACCATTCAGCTGTTAGCAGCTTTGTAGGGCCATTAGTGCAGATTAACATTGCTGCTATATCGTGCTGGTTTGGCCCTTAGGTGCTGGCGTAACTTCACCCAGTAAGGTAGTTCTGCCGGTGATAGGTTCTGCAATAGTGTGGCCGGTGGTGTTTGATTATCGTCAACACGATAGCCGGCTATATTGCCTTTAATGTTGCTAATAAAGCGATACATAACGCGCAGTATTCCACCCTGAGCCATGGCCAGGTAAATGAACTGCTCCGGATTAAGCGCTGGTGGGTGTTCTCCTGGTTGCAGTAAAACCCATTTATTCATAGTACTAATCCAGTTGATACAGTTTTTTTAGTGGTTTGGCTGGTTGGTGCTCCTTGGGAGCCGGCAAGCGTTTGGTATCGGTGAAACGGCTCAGATGCAGCTCTGGCTGTAAAAATGTGCTGCCCGTTTTGCCCATCCGGTTTTTTGCAAAAATGATTTCTGTAAGGCTGTGTTCGTCTCGCTGGCCCTCGTAATCCTCATCATGTAGAAAGATCACCATATCTGCATCTTGTTCAATGCTGCCGCTGTCTCTTAGGTTCACCAGGGTTGGTTTACCGGTCAGGTTGCGGTTAAGTTGGCTCAGGGCCACTACCGGGCAATTCATTAGCTTTGCCAGGTTTTTAAGCCCTGCGCTTACGTTACCAATACGGATCGTTTGGCTTTCACCCTCTGCCCTTATTAGTTGCAGATAATCAACAACGATGACAGCGGGGTTGCTTCCTTGCTTGATTGCCATACGCTTAGCCCGAGCTTGTATCTGTGTTAAGTGCTGGCCGCCTTTATCGTCAACCATTAGCCGTGATTGTTTCATGAGCTCCATAGCGTTACCGATCCGAGCGAATCCGTTGTTGTCCTCCATCACGCTAGCGTTAAGTATCTTGGCAAGTGGTGTACTGCTTATGCTGGCGTAAACCTTTTGTAGTATCTGCTGTGCTGGCATTTCCAGGCTAAAGAACAAGGCCCATTGTGGCGCGTTGTTAGTGATAGCTATACGCTCAAGCATATTAAGCACAAGCGTTGTTTTGCCCATAGATGGGCGGGCGGCCACTATGACAAGATCGCCATTTCTTAAACCGCCTGTCATGTAATCCAGATTTTCAAAGCCAGTGCTAAGCCCTGTTATGTTTCCGCCTTTTTTGGTGATTTCTTCCAGGTGTTGCAGCAAAGCTGCTTGATGATCTTTTAGGTTGGTTATCTGCTGATCTGTTTCATCTGCGCCAATGCTGCCCACCTCAGACAGTACCAAGTTGATCCGCTCTGCTGGTTCGTGGCTTTTGTTGTGTAAAACGGCTAATGCTGAGTTTAAGGCGCCAGCCGCCCGGCGGAGCTGGCCATACTCTTTAACTATGTTCGCATAGGCTTTTAAGTTGGCCTGGCTGGGTGTGTTTTTGTAGCATTCGCCCAGATATGTGATCTCGTAAGCTGGCTCTCTGGTTTGGATTAGCTCAGTAACGGTTATTATATCTGCATAACGTCCGCGTGCTGAAAGCGCCTGTATCGCTCGCCAGGCTATTTGAGTTTCCCTGACGCTAAAATCATCTGGCTTACAAGTTTCAATAGCATAAAGGGCGTTTTCGCTGCCACTGTCATGTAATACACCTCCTATCACTGCCTGTTCAGCTTGAAAATTAATTAATGCTTCCATCTGCTGCCCTATTTAATTGTTCGTTTTCTAACTGTTGCTGGAATTGCTGGTTAAAGTCAGTCAGCCATTTATCATCAGAAAGCCAAACCTCCTGATTAAGATATGTTGTGCAGTGCTGATTGCTGCCCAAGATGTTCGGGTTGGCCCGGCGCATTTCCTGAAAGGCTAAGCAGACGTTGAGCTGGTATCTTAGTTTGGCTTCATCGTGGCCCCTGGTTAACTTCAGCCAGGCAGCGAGGGCTTTTTTCTTGCTGCCGATTGCTGCCGCTCCGCCGGTTAAAGCTGCGTATTCTTTCCATAGTATTTCAAACCATTTTTTGGCCGAATTAACAGGATCAACCATCGGTTGATCTATTAATGGTTCAATGACTGGTTCTACTGACTGGTTCTGAGTACCGTTTTTGGTACTGTTCAAAGTACCGTTTTTGGTATCGTTCAAAGTACCGTTTTTGGAATGATTCCGTTTTTGGAATGATTCCGTTTTTGGCACTGTTTCAGATGAAAGGTTAAGCCGGTAAACCTTAACCCGTTGGGTTGCTCCCTTTCGCTTGCCGGTGTCTAAAATTGCGCCAGCTTGTTCTAATTCCCTAGTGGCTTTAATAACGGTTTTACGGTTCAAACCGGTATCAGCTTCTATGCGCTCTACACTGGGGTAACACTCGCAATCTTCGCCAGCGCGATCAGCTAGGGCCAATAGGACAAGCTTCACCGTTGAGCATGACGCCTTAAAGCGCCAAGCCCAATCCGTTGCTTTTCTGCTCATTAGAACCCCTTAAGCCGATTTAAGGAGCTTTTCCAGTGGTGTAGAACACAGCTTTTCCCAGTTAACTGGTGCTGCTTTTCTTCTCGCTCGCAGCTGATTTACCATGGCTTTAGCGCTAATTAGTTGGTCAAATGGCAATCTGTAGCGTGTAAGGTAGCAATTAACGCCGCAATAGCCTTTAACTTGTTCACGTTCCCTATCAACTTCAAGATCATGCCTGTTCGATAGTTCACTTATCACGCTATTCAGGTGCCTAGCATTAACAGGTGGATGCTCTGCTTCCTGGCAATTAAGACTACCGTTGTATAACAGCGCCAGCAGTACACGTTCAATCTGACTGGCTGGTTTGGTAGTTGCAGTTCTGCTTATAATTTTTGTAAACTCTTGTCCGCAATAAGCTGTATCGATGGGGCTGCCTGCCGGGGCAGCCTTTTTTGTGTCAGTCATAAGTCCCCCTTAAGCTGCTCGGCCGGCTTCGGCTAATCGTTGGTTTATCCAGCCATCAATATCACTTTCCAACCAAGCAACCCGGCCGCCGCCTATATCGATAGGGCGGGGAAATTCTCCGTCTGTCATTCGTCTGTAAATGCTGGAACGTGAAAGGCCAACCCGGGATAACACTTCCGAGCGGCGGATTAATCGTTGTTTAGATATTTCTGAATTCATTTGACACCCCTTTGGCATTGTTTAGCTTTCGGGGGTATGTTCGTGGAATGGCTGGTGATTAGTCTCGAAGCTAAGAGGAATATGCTGTTAACTTCGATCAATAGTTAACTTCGATTATTTGCCACCTTTCTTCAGTGCTGCTCTGCCTGCTCCGATTAAATCTCTATATGCTATATCGGTAATACCAAGGTCGTATCCGCCACATTCATTAGCTTTATGCTCAAGCATTAGCTCATTAATTCGTCTATGTAGCTTATGAGGGTTATTAATTAAATCGTCGCTTTCGCCGGCAAGTTTAAGAACCAGCTCAGTCAGGGCAGTTACTGCTTTGGCTCTGCCAGGGCTATTGCGCTCAGGCTTAATTGTGCTAATTAACTCATTGTTCTGCGCAATGCTGTTAGCTATATCAGTATCGTTATATTTGCTTTTCAGCGTTTGACCTGTGTTAATTGCATTATATAAGACACTTAGCTCGTCTTTTGTTAAGTACAAGTCAGCAGGAGTTAATGCTTCGTTGTGCCAAAGTGCATAATACTGTGTTGCCCAATCGCCGTGAATTATGCAAACCCACTCATTTAATGGAATGTCGAGTGGCTGATTGTATGCAAACTCGATGAACTGGCGGTGTATTTGGCACAAACCAGCCAATAGAACTTCGGGTTCTGTCGGATTGTTTTTTGTCACTATGGCATCCAAAAAAGGGGTAATTCTGTAGCTTTTTTGGAATGGCCGTCCGCCCCCTGAGACAAGTACTTTCTCAACGTCAGCGATAAAGTTGGCATGGTCACCAATTTCAGCATATCTATTTTCATCAACCATTAGATACAGCCTAATAGCGCCAATTGCTCCCCAGTGCAAAATATCTTCAACTTCACAGCTTAGCATTCTCGCGGCTCTATCAAGCTTGCAATATTCCAGTGGTAAAAGGGGCGGGAGTGGCCGCCCTTTGCTCTTAGCTGTCATTGTTATACCTGTCTATTGCAACCAAGTTTCAATAAAAACAGCTGATCCAGGGTGTTGTGCTAGATGCTCGCACGCTTCGCCCTCGGAACTGAAAGGGCCAGCAATTTTAGTACCCGGCTGGGTGTTGTTGATCAACCTTCTCACTGTGTATTCGGTTACTGCTAAACTATCTTTTGGTGTTTGCGGCGTGTTCATGTTGACTCCTTAATCAATTCTTCTGGCTCATAGCCTTTCTTTTGTTAATCCAATTTTCTATGTCGTTACTGTCCCAAGCCACAGACCTTGCCCCTAAACTTATTGGCGCGGGGGCTTCGTTTTGTTTGATCATCGTGTACCAGGTTGTTTTTCCTACTCTTACAATTTGTAGTACTTCCGGCAATTTAAGCAGCTGCATTTTTCCACCCATCTATTTAATTAGAACCTTAAGCTCTGCTTCCGAACTTAGCCGGGATTACGTTTGTACTGCTGGCACTTAAGCGCAGCGTGTCCAGATATTCTGCCCAGCGCTGCATCATGTCAGTTCGCTGGGGTAAGTGCTTGGTTCTGTTGTATGCTCTGCCGTTCGCGTCCTTAACTGCGTGTGCTAGCTGCTGCTCTATCCATTCAATGCGATAACCTAAAACCTCATCCAGTAGCGTCCGGGCCATTGCCCTAAAGCCATGCGGCGTTAAAGTGTCGTTGTCATAACCCAGCGCCCGTAGCGCCGTTCTGACGCCATTTTCTGATAGCGGGCGGCTCTGGCCCCTGGGTGAAGGGAAAACATACTTTAGATGGCCGGTCAGCGGGTGCAATTCTTCAAGTATTGACTGTGCCTGTTTACTGAGCGGGATAATGTGCGCTTCCCGCATCTTCATTTTTTCGGCGGGGATCTCAATGCGGGCGTTATCAAAGTCAATTTCTGCCCATTCCAAGTGCCTTAGTTCACCTGGGCGGCAAAATAACAGCGGGGATAGCTGCAGTGCTGCTTTTACAATATTAGTTCCGTTGTAACCGTCTATTGCCAACAACAGCCTGCCCACTTCTGCCGGCTCAGTTATGGCCGGAAAATGCTTTGTCACCGGGTTCTTTAATGCGCCCTTTAGATCAGCACTAATGTCACGTTCAGCGCGACCTGTTGCAATGGCATAGCGGATAATTTGACCGGCGGTTTGCTTAGCTCTGTGTGCCGTCTCGATAGCGCCACGTTTCTCTATGCGCCTTAAAGCGGCCAATAGATCGAGCGGGGTTAGTTCGGCAATTGGTTTGCGGCCAATATAGGGGAATAAGTCTTTTTCCAGCGCTGAGCTGGTGCGGTCGCGGTGGCTTTCGCTCTTGTCGTACATTTTCACGGCCAGCCATTCACGGGCGATCACTTCAAAGCTATTTGCTGCCGATTGGTTGCTGGCAAGCTTGCGGGCCTGCTTCTCTGCACTGGGGTCGATACCTTGCGCCAGTTGGCGGCGGGCTTCATCTCGCGCTAAGCGTGCATCTTTTAGGCTTATATCAGGGTAAACGCCGATTGCTAATAGCCGCTCTTTGTTGGCAAAACGGTACTTCATGCGCCAGTATTTAGCCCCGCTGGGCTTTACCAAGAGATAAAGGCCGCTGCCGTCTGACAGTTTATAATCTTTCTCAAGCGGTTT
The DNA here is from genome assembly GCF_016918075.2 of Rheinheimera maricola. Classification (GTDB taxonomy): domain Bacteria; phylum Pseudomonadota; class Gammaproteobacteria; order Enterobacterales; family Alteromonadaceae; genus Alishewanella; species Alishewanella maricola_A. Next base: position 411,591 of record NZ_JAERPS020000004.1, read on the forward strand.
GGCTTTGTCTACCTGGGTGGCGGATAACGGCATGTTCTAACCTCCGATAAATTAGCACCTATTTGCCTTGGGGTATCGGTTTTGGGGTACCGGTCAGAGTGATGATACTGGTACCCCGTAAAGATACCCTAATATTTCAGGGGTATCTGTAGGAAGATAGTAGACCAGATGGGAATAGCGAGCAATAAAAAACCCAGCAGTTACGCTGGGTTAGTGGCCTGTTTGGGACTGGCTGAGTCCGTCATTTGGTGGAGCTGGCGGGAGTTGAACCCGCGTCCGAAAAACCTACATCTTCGGTACTACATGCTTAGCACATTCATTTAGTTAACCCTCTGAGCGCCGAATGGCAGGCTATCGTCGGGCGAGCCTGATTGGTTTTAACGTTTTGTCTCCAGGCGAAGACGCGACGCGATTCTGTTAGGGGTGATCTTCCAGAGTCTCAGCTTACAGACATGCGTGAGGGGAAGAGCTATCTACTGCCTATTAAGCAGCGATTGCGTAGTTTTCGTCGTTTGCGACTAGTTTTTTGCGGTTTTTTTACGAGGCCTACCGCACCTCGGCATGCACCTAGGAGTTCGTGAATCCCGTCGAATCCAGAATCAGCCCCGAATTCTGTATGGAACACTTACACACCATAGTGTTTAGCTATTGTACGCAGCTGAGGCTTGTTACACAAGCAAGCATTGCACCTTCACCGTTTTTAATGTCGCACAACTTAAGATGGTGCTGCGCGACAAAAAGTTCAAGCCCTGATTTAGCGTTTAGAGTGTTTCATCATGCGTTCTTTTTCGCGTGACCAGTCTCTATCTTTAATATCGTCACGTTTATCAAAGGTCTTCTTACCTTTGGCCAGGTGAAACTCCAGCTTTACCCAGCAGGCTTTCCAATACATGGCCGTAGCAATAAGGGTAAAACCGTCACGCTCTTTTAAGCCGATCAATTTATCCAGCTCGCGCTTGTGCAGCAATAACTTGCGGCTGCGCTCGGGGTCGCACACCACATGGCTTGATGCGCTGTTTAGCGGCTGAATTTGTGCGCCAAGCAAGAAAGCTTCACCATTGTGCAGGATGACATAAGAGTCAGACAGGTTAACTTTACCCTCGCGGATACTTTTTAGCTCCCAGCCCTGCAGCGCCATACCGGCTTCATAGCGGTCTTCCAGAAAGTACTCGTGCCGTGCTTTTCTGTTCTGCGCTATGGTGCCGTTTTTGTTTTTACTAACTTGTTTTTTACTCATAATGTGTTATTTGTCGCAGCTCTGTTTTATTGGTCAGCGGTGGCTCAAGCCTTGTTGCAGCGCGTTATTCTGTTACAATCGGCGGCGGATTTAAAGGGGATAGAGTATGCCACAAATTGAGCGCAGTGCGTTGGTTTTTTACAGCGCGCAGCAGATGTTTGACTTAGTCAACGCCGTACCTGACTACCCACAATTTCTGCCCGGTTGCAGCTCTGCCCGCATTGTCAGCCGGTCTGAAACAGAGATGGTGGCATCGCTTACGGTTTCCAAGGCCGGTATCGGCCATACTTTTACCACCCGCAACACCTTGTATGCTAATCAGCGTATTGCCATGCAACTGGTCGATGGCCCATTTAAGCAATTACAAGGTGGTTGGGAGTTTCAACCGCTAAGTGATACTGCCTGCAAAGTGATGCTGAAATTAGAATTTGAGTTTTCCAATAAGTTAATTCAATTTGCCTTTGGTAAAATATTTGCCGAACTTGCCGCTTCAATGGTGCAGGCCTTTACCCAAAGGGCAAAACAAGTGTACGGAGAGCAACATGTCTGAACGGATCACTGTAGAGGTCGCTTATGCGTTACCAGAGCGGCAGAGCTTGCTTACGGTGTCGGTAGACATGCACGACACTGTGCAGCAAATAATTGAATTATCGGGTATTTTGCAGCAATTTAGCGATATTGATCTTAGTGTGCAAAAAGTAGGTGTCTGGAGCCGGCCAGTAAAACTTGATGATAAGGTAAAAACGGGCGATCGAATTGAAATTTATCGGCCGCTGATTGCCGATCCAAAAGATTTACGCCGTCGGCGCGCCGAAAAAGCAAAAGAAGAAGGTCGGGCAGACAAAGTAACCGGTGGCCGTCCTCACGAAGTGAAAACGGCAGCAGAATGAAAAAAACCAGCGGTATGCTGGTTTTTTTAACTTAACCGTCTTAGCTAGATATCCAGTGGGGTATTAAAGTCGGCTGATTTCTCAAAATCACCTTTAATATCCTGCAACTTGTCATCTTTGAACTCAACAATCAGTTGTTTTTCAAAGTTAGTGCCACGGCCGCCTCTAAGGGCATAAAAATAGTGCCAGGTATCATTGTCAAAGGCATTGTCGGCTACCGGTGATCCCAAAACATAACGCACCTGCTCTTTGGTCATCGCCACCCGTAATTTGTTAATGTCTTTTTGTTCGAGAAAGTTACCCTGTGGGATGTCAATACGATACACCCAGCTGCTGCATGCACTAAGGCTGGCCAGGCCAATGGCCAATACGACTATTTTAATTACTGCTTTCATCTGTTGCTTCTGCTTTACCTGAATGGGCTCATCATACCTTATGACGAGCCTGCTGAAAAACCTTCTTTCAGACTGCAGGGGCACATAAAAGTTCGCGGGCATTTGCCAGCGCGCTGGCGCTGATGTTTTCACCGGCCAGTAAACGGGCAATTTCACTGATACGTTCTTCATCAGTTAGCTGGCGCATACGAGTTTCAGTGGCCTGACCGTCGGTATATTTTTCGACATACAGTTGCTGGTGGCCCAGGCTGGCCACTTGGGGCAGGTGGGTTACACAGATAATTTGTGTGGTTTCACCCAGCTGGCGTAGCAAGCGACCTACACCGGCCGCCACCGGACCACTGATACCGACGTCTACTTCGTCGAAAATCAGTGTCGGCGTGGTGATTTTATCAGCCAGTATTACCTGTATTGCCAGGCTGATACGAGACAACTCACCACCAGATGCCACTTTATGCAAGGGCTGCAGGGGTTGGCCGGGGTTGGTCGATACCTGAAATTCAATGGTATCGATACCGTTTGCACTGGCTTGCTCTGTATTCAATTGGTTTAATACTATGGCAAATCGAGCGTTAGCCATGCTTAGTTCGTGCATGCTATGGCTTATCTTGTCGCTTAACAGCTGTGCGGCTTGTTGGCGTTGCTGGCTAAGTTGGCCGGCCTGGTTTAAGTACTGTTGTTTGGCTTGTTCAATGTCTGCAGCCAGTTGCAACAGGCGTTTATCGTTGCCGGTAAGGGCCGCCAGTTGGGCAGATAATTGTTGATGCTGTGTGGGCAGCTGTTCAAACACCACCTGATGTTTACGGGCTAAATTTAGCCATTGGCTAAGGCGCTCATCTACCTGGGCTAATCGCTCCGGGTCCAGCTCTACTTTATCGGCATAACGGCGCAGCTCGCGACTGGCTTCTTCGGTTTGTACTAATGCATCCTGCAGCATCTGGCTTATGTTGCTTAGCGCCGGATCAAGAGCAGACAATTGCTCTACTTGTGCCGCGGCAACCGACAGTGCCTGATAGATATTTTGCTGTTCATCATCGTATAGCATTTGCAGGCAATGCTGACTTTGGCTAAGCAGTGTATTACCGTGGCTAAGACGGCTATGTTCAGCTTCTAACTGCGGATACTCATTATCTTGTGGCGCAAAGTTGTCCAGCTCAGCGACTTGGTATTCCAACAACTGACGCTGTGCATCACGTTGTTGCTGTGACTGTTGCAGCTCACTGTATTCGCGTTGTAGCTGCTGCCAATTACGCCAGGCGCTGCGAGTTGTCTCTAGTACCGGGTTATTAGCAGCAAAGGCATCTAGCAGTTGGCGTTGATAATCGTGTTTGAGTAATTGCTGGTGCGCGTGCTGGCCATGAATGCTAAGTAGGTGCTGCCCCAGCGCTTTGAGTTGCTGCGCCGGCACCTGAACACCATTGATATAACCGCGAGAGCGGCCTTCATTACTTACCACGCGGCGCACTATACACTCGCTACCCATTGCCAGGTCTTGCTCTGTCAGCCACTGTTGCGCTGCTTTTAGCGCACTGATATCAAAGCTGGCGACAATATCGGCTTTGTCCGCACCGGGTCGCACTACACCCGCATCGGCACGTTCACCTAAGCACAAAGACAACGCATCAATGGCGATAGATTTACCGGCGCCGGTTTCACCGGTAATAGTAGACATGCCGCTGGCCCAATCGATTTCCAGCGCGCGTACTATGGCAAAGTTACTAATATGCAGATGACACAGCATGCAAGACTCCAAACCTGAATAGGTTATGTTTACTGGTAAAAATAACAGTGTTTATTTATACAGTAACTTTATACAGGTATTGGCTACTTAGCAAGCAGGCCGTTAATAAAGTTTGCTACCCCAGCCTAACTTATTGCGCAGCACATGAAAGTAGCTGTAACCCGGCGGGTGCACCAGCCGCAGTGGCGTGGGGTGTTTGCGGATGTATATCTCATCACCCGGCATTACGGCCAGAATAACATGGCTGTCGCAACTAATTTGCAGGTGTGCGTCGTTGGTGCTGGCTACTTTCAGCCGGATTTCGCTGCTACCCGACACCACTAACGGCCGGCTGCTTAAGGTATGGGGAAACATGGGTACCAGAGTAACCGCATCCAGATCCGGCGTTAAAATGGGACCGCCACCCGATAACGAGTAAGCGGTGGAGCCGGTCGGCGTGCTGATAATTAAGCCATCTGAGCGTTGGCTGTAAACAAATTCGTCGTTGATGTAGGCTTCAAACTCTATCATATGCGCTACTTTGTCGGCGTGTAGCACGGCTTCGTTTACGGCACTATTGCTGCTTTTAATTAAGCCATTGCGTTGTACGCTGATTTCCAGCAAGTTACGCTTTTCTGTGACAAAGTTGCCTGCCAGCACCTCGCTTAACGGCTGTTGAAAACTCTCTGGTGCTAAATCAGTTAGAAACCCCAGATTGCCACGGTTCACGCCCAGTACAGCAACGTCAAACCGGGCCAGTACCCTGGCGGCACCAAGCATATTGCCGTCGCCACCTACTACTATTGCCAGATCACATTTTTTGCCCAGCTCGACCAAATCCAATACTTCGACATCGGGTAGTGGCAGTGACTGGCCAACGCGCTCTTCCACATAGACCTTTAGTCCTTGCTGCTGTAAAAAGTGATACAAGGCCAGCAGGGTATTGTTTGCGCCTTGATGGTGTGGTTTTCCAATAAGGCCCACAGTGTGAAAAGCATGTGGCATAGCAGTTTCCTTTCAAAACGTTAAGGCAGTATAGCGGTAGCGCGCGCAAGACACTAGCTGTGCATTTTGCTTGAATTGCACACTAATGCCCCCATATCAAACCACAATAATAAATTGAGTATGGCGTATGACATTAACCCTGAGCCGGCCCGAGCTGATATTGAAGTTGATCGTAGAGCAGTATCTGCTGGACGGGCAACCGGTATCCTCTAAGCTACTGGCCGATAATGCTCAGTTGGCAGTAAGCTCAGCCACGGTGCGCAATACCATGATGGCGCTGGAGCAGCAGGGGCTCATTCGTTCGCCGCATACTTCTGCCGGGCGCATTCCGACCACGGCTGGCATACGGTTGTTTATCGACAAAATGCTACAGCTGCAGCCATTAACCGGCTTTTGGCAGAATGAGCTGCAACGTAAGTTAACGCCTCAGCTGCCGGTGTCGCTGTTATGTCAGCAAGCAGGGCAGTTGCTAACTAACCTTACCGGCTTTGTTGCTATTGTCAGCGCGCCTAAAGCTGATGGCCGTATTGTGCGGCAAATTGACTTGGTGCGTCTGGCCAGTGATCGATTGTTGCTGGTGGTAATTGATGAAGACGGTGATATTTTGCACCGGGTATTGCATTGTGAAACGGCGATTGATGGTAGTACGCTAAGTAAAGTATTGTGCCTGTTAAATGCGGCTTTGGGCGGCGGCGGGCAGTGGCAGGATGGTATTGAGCGGCTGGCAGGCGTGATACGTGGTGAAGCAGGTTTATGTCAGCAACTGCTGCAAAAGGTGTTGGGGCAAATTAGTTTAGATGAACTGCAGCAACACCAACCATTAATATACGGCCAGCATCAACTGCTGCTGACACCGGAGTATCAACAAAACCCGGCCCTGCAACAGGTGATGCAGATGTTGGAGCAACCCGAAGGGCTGTTGCGGTTGTTGCACACCGTTACGCTGGACGACCAGCCTAAATTGTTGCTGGGTAAAGAGTCTGGTTTTGTAGAATTGGCCAACGTTAGTGTAATAGTGCAGCGTTATCAATTGCAGCCAAAACGCTTTATTGCCCTGCTAGGGCCGCGGCGGATGAACTACGCCAGATTAATTCCGTTAGTGGAGGCGTGCGCACGACAATTAAATTTAAACTTGAATCGGCGCCAAGCATCCCCATAATACACCTAGTTAATTTTGGAGTAGTAACGCATGACTGAGCAACAACAGCCAAACGACAACAGCACTGAGCAACCTCAGCAACAAAATGAGCACGCCGATACCGTAGAATTGTCGGGTGAGCAGGCCATTATCGCTAAACTGGAAGCGGAATTAGCCGCGGCAAAAAGCCAGGTTGCAGAGCAACAAGATATGATGTTGCGCATTAAAGCTGAATCAGAAAATGTACGCCGCCGCGCCAGTATGGACGTGGAAAAAGCGCATAAATTTGCCCTGGAAAAATTTGCCGGTGATCTATTGCCGGTAGTCGACAATCTGGAGCGGGCATTGGGTTTTATTGACCGTGAAGATGAAGCGCTAAAAGGTATTATTGAAGGGGTTGAGCTGACACTAAAAAGTTTCCTCGATACCGTGGCAAAATTTGGTGTTAACCAGGTAGACCCTCAAGGCCAGCCATTTAACCCAGAGTTGCATCAAGCCATGAGTATACAGCCCTCTGCTGACGTAGCGCCGAACACCGTTACCTTCGTAATGCAAAAAGGTTACGAGTTAAACGGCCGCTTATTGCGCCCAGCCATGGTAGGTGTGTCTAAAGCACCGGACTAAGCTTTACCCTTCGACTACAGAGAAAGCCGGCTTTACGCCGGTTTTTTTACAATAGCTCGCGGTAGATATAAGCGGTAAGTGGATGTTGCTGCTTTTTTAGCCCCTGCACAAAAAGCTGGGCAATTCTGCTGGCACCCTGCAATGTCAGGTGGGTGTTGTCCACCTTGCCGTCGGGAAACTTCTGATAAAGCCCGGCGGGTACCTGAATAAAATATGGCTGGCTGCCGTCTTGGCCCTGCTGCTGCCAAAAATCACAGCTGAGCTGCTGCAAGTCGAAGAAGCTGACGTTGGTCTCTTTGGCCACGTCGTAGGCGGCGTTAGCGTAGTCGGCCAGATCACGTGTTAAGCTGCCATCTGCAGCGAAGTTGCGCCGGCAAATCGAGCTGGCCAGCATTGGCGTGGCGCCACGCTCACGCACATCGGTGATAAATTGTTTTAAAAACCTTTGATAGTCACTGTCAAAGGCGGCATAGCGCGCCGGATCGGATTGTTTCGAGTCGTTATGGCCAAACTGGATCAGTACATAATCGCCCTTGCCAAGCTCACTTAACAGCAACTGCCAGCGGCCTTCGTCGAGAAAACGCCGGGTGCTGCGACCATTGGCGGCATGGTTTACGACTGTAAGTTGTGGCAATAAAAACTGCGGCAACAGCTGGCCCCAGCCGCGTTCAGGGTAGGCCAGGTTGGCTTTGTCAGACATAGTGGAGTCGCCTACCAGATGTAACTTTAGCGGCTTTAGCTCATCAGCCTGAGCTTGAGTAAAGGCTAGGCAAAAAAATAGCGAGACCAAAAGCTTCATTGATTTTCCTCATTTAGTTTCAGCAGGGTTTTTAGTTGCAGCTGCGGATCCCAGCGGCCGGCAAAGATCCACTTGGCAGTGATCTGCTCTGCTGTTACACCAACAGGCAAGTGAGTTTGCAGCCATGGATAAATAACCTGCTTATTATCTGTATGGCTAAAGTAATAGCGATCGCCCCACAAATTGGCGCGGTCGCGCTGTGGTTCTATCGGGTAGGTGTGGCGGAATATCGGCTTGTCGGCCATATTACCGCTGTACTGGTTATTGATCAGGAAAAACTGCGCGTCGTAGTGGCGCCGGCCCAGCATAAAGCCCGGCACGCCGTCAAAGTGCGAGTCGCGCACCACCATTTTTTGCTGCTCTTTTAACTCACCGTCATGCCACAAAGTAGCGTAGGTCTTTTTATTCATAAAGGTCGAGTTACTGAAAAACGCCCAACCGCGCGGGCACACCATATCGGTATGGCCTTCAAAGTAGCAGTTATCGTGGTAATACATGCCGTCGGTTTTATTCCACAGGCTTAGGGTATCGGCCCCGCCGGCAATAATACGGCAATTGGCGGTGATAATACGCGTGGCTTGCTCAAAGCCGCGCACGGCGAATTGATGTTCGTTATCACCGGTCAGTTCGCCATAGCTGTTTACAATGCTGATATTCAGCAGTGCTATATCACTGGCGCGGATATTCACCACTGCAGCACCCCAATCACTGGGGTGCTGTTTTAGCCAGTTAGTGCGCAGTTCGGCCTCGCGAATTTCGGTGTTGTCAGCCCCTGCGCCAATCAGCGCGACTTTATTGCGGGTCAGATAAATCTTCTCGGCATAGACACCCGGGCCAATCTGGATAATAGCCTGCTTATCGTTATCCGGCAGGCTGTTAATCGCTTGCTGAATACTGCGAAACGGCGCACCGCCGCTTTGTGCTACCTTGAGTGTGATCACGTCACTGACGCACACTGGAGACAGCAGAATAGCGAGCAGGTAAATAAACTGTTTCATTGGGTACCTAAAAAAATGGCCAGCTACTGCCGGCCTAATACACAGGAAGAAAACTTAGTTAGTAGTAAGCAGTTTTGCCATTTGCACTCCGGCCATAATAAAGGGGCCGTTGGCTTTAGCGTCGTTACGAAACACCGGCTCGCTCATATAGTATTCATAGCTGCCGTCGCGGCCAAAACCTAAACCGGCTACCTGGCAGGTATTCACTAAGCTAATGCTGTTATCCGGATGCAGCAGAATAAATTCATCTATCAGGCCCTTATAGGCTTTTACTGCGGTAGCTTTATAGCTGGCATCCAAATAACCGTTATTTACGCCTTTAGCAAAAAAGTAAGTAAACATGCTGCTGGCTGACGACTCTAAATAATTACCCGGGGCGTCAGGTTTATCCAAAATTTGATACCAGGTACCGGTTTGCGCATCCTGCACCTTTACCAGTGCATCGGCCAGCTCAGCTGCCATATCCAGTAACGGCTGACGCAATTCGGTTTGCTGTTGTGGGATAATTTCCAGCACATCTACCAGTGCCATCGCCAACCAGCCTAAGCCGCGGCCCCAGAACTGACTTGCCAGGCCGCTGTCTTTATCTGCCCAATCTTGCTCACGGGCTTCGTCCCAAGCGTGATAATACAGGCCGGTGTTGGGATCGCGCAGTTTGGCGCGGCTGATGGTAAATTCTTTTACCACTTCATCAAAGGCATGGCCTTGCTCAAAGGCTTTACTGTAATTGGCCAGAAACGGCATGCCCATATAAACGCCGTCTAACCACAGCTGATGCGGGTATATTTTTTTATGCCAGAAGGCGCCCTCACTGGTACGCGGGTGCTCAGTCAGCTGTTTACGCAGTAAATCCAATGCCTGCTTGTAGTGAGGTTTGGGGTCACGCTGATATTCGCGCAACAGCATATTGCCGCTGTTTAAACTATCGATATTGTAGTTGCTGATTTTGTAGGTGCGGATATCGCCCTCCGGGGTAATAAAGGAGTCGATAACATCGCTCAGCACCTGCTGCCACTGTGGGTTTGGCCGTAATTTAAGCAAGTCATCATAGGCTTGCAGCTGCAGGCCGGTGGTGTATTCCCACTTGCTGGGGCGCTGGCGCTCAAAATCCCAACCGCCATAGGCATAAAACGGCGTTTGTCGGGTCATTTCGCTGGCGGCCAGGCGTTCACTCCAATCCAGTGCAGCTTTTGCTGTCAGCTCGCCGGTTTTTTGCTGTTGTGATAACGCGGTTTTAAGCGTTAGCCTGGGCGTCAGCGTCAGTTTTTCCACTTGCTGCTCAAGATAAGCAACAAATTCAGCTTCGGTTGTAATGCCGCCCGGTTCACCGTGCCAGGCCGAGAGAAAATAATATTCCAATTCTGTGCCAGACGGCTGCATAACTGCAACATGGCTGTTGTCATCGCCAGTTAGCTGCTTATTGGTGCCGCGTTTAAACAATAGCGCCATGCCGAGCTTGTCGTTACCGCCGGTCAGGGTTTGTTCGCCCCAGGTGGCTAAATACGTCCAGCTGTGGCCAGGAATATCCAGCTTGCCCTGTAACAGTTTGGTATTAGGTAACTTAACCAGACCAATAGCGAAGTTATCTAGTGCTTCGCTGCTGGCTAAGCGGGTATGTACTAAACGGCTGCCAGCGGTCATCGACAGATTAGCGGTTAATTGCGTGGTTTTGCCGGCAATTTGCCAATCTTTATACTGAATTTGCAATGCAGAATACAACGCGCCGTTTTCAATCACTTTAGCGGTATGGCCGCTGAGTTTGGATACCAGCTGTACTTTTTCGCCATCCCAATAGCCAAAACCACCGGCACCCAGCGATTTACCAACTTTAAGTAAATCCATGCCCCAGTCGGCCATTTCATGGTACGACTTATAACCATCCAGCCCGACCTGATGCAATACCGGCTTGCCGGTTTTATTACCAAATACATCAAAGCCGTTGCGCCAATCCAGATAAATACGGTAACCAACTTTATCAGATTCTATGCCCGGACCTTCATAACGGATCCATTCGGAATGGTCGGTATACTGCGGTGGTGGGGTCAGTTCAGTCACGTTTTGAAACTCGCCACCAATATATTTACTATCCTGCCACTGGCCGCCGGTTTTATGCGAGATTTCAGCCTGGGTACGTTTGGCCAGCTGTTGCGCATTAAACCGCGCGCTATCATTTATAATCTGTAACTGCTGCGTGGCTGCAGCAGCCAAATCAAACTGTAATAATAAACTATCTTTGGCACCATCTCCGTTGTGGTCTATCAGATGTGATGGCACGGTATTGTTACCCTCCACGGCTACCAGCGCGTTTGCCTGGTCTGCTGTTACGCCAAGATCACTAAAGGGTAACAGCAGCGTTTGCTCGTTACGCGCAAAGGCAGAGGGATTAGCGACACTTAGGCTGGCAATGTAGTTGTCGCTAGTGGCTGCCTGAGGTGCTTCAGCCTCAGGTTGTGGCGAGCAGGCGCTGACAACAGCGGCTATGCTCAGGCTTAACACGGTCTTGCCAAAAAGGATACGGGCCATAAAATACCTGTTATTACAGTTCGTAGCTCCATGCTACATAAAACGGGCCTTCCGTGGCTCTGCGTTTTGCTGGAAAAATAACACCGCTATGCCAGAGCATAGCGGTGGCTTAATCATCACTTAGATCAGAACTTGTACTGGGCGCCTAAGTAGTACTGGCGGCCGGTAGCGTGGTAGTAGGTTAAGCGGTTACCGCTTGAGTCTACCCATTGATCGTCCACTTCGTCGGTCAGGTTAAGCGCTTCAAAGCTAACTTTCCATTTCTCTGTCAGTTGATATGACATTGACGCATCGATATTACGGGTGGCGTTTGTGCCTTCCATATCATTGTTGTTACGGCCGATAGCGTTAGTCAGATAGTCAGTACGGTCAGTTAATGAAACCCGGGCACTGAACTTGTCATCCTCGTAGTACAAGGTTGCACTGCGGGTTGATTCTGATAAGCCTTGCAAATCGCGGGTTGCCAGGATTTGCCCATCAGCGTTGATGTAGTCCATCTGGGCTTTTACATAAGTGTAGTTACCGATAAAGCCGAAGCGATCCCAGCCCTCTGGCAGGAAGCTGAATGGCATTTGGTATTGCACTTCAAAGCCGTACAGGTTGCCACCTGGCGCATTTAATGGCGTATTGGTTTGCCATTCAATGTTCTCGTTACAATCCGGGCCGTAACCCGGACCAGCATTACAAGCATCGATAGCGGCCTGAATCGGTAAGCCGGTTTCAGTAAATAGCTTGGTTTCGCGTAAGCCTTGTACATAGCTGTCAATATCTTTGCGGAAAACCGCCACACCTAACAAAGACTCATTGTCAAAGTACAGTTCTAAGCCTAAGTCATAGGTTTTGGCTTTGGTTGGCTCCAGCGTCGGGTTACCGCCACTGATAGCGCGAGCACCACCGGAAACAGATACCGACACGTTTGGTCTGATGCTGCCTATACCGGCGCGGGACATAACTTCGGCATAACCAAAGCGGATAATAACATCATCAAGTGGTTCAAATACCAGGTTTAACGATGGTAAAAACTCTTTGTATTCATGCTCAGCGGTAATTTGTTCGCTGCTGCCTCCCAGAGTTGCCCAAGCAGTCGAGGATTGATCAGTCTTCACATAGCGGCCACCAACATCTCCACGGATGGTGGTATCGCCAACCTCAGTTTCAAACGCTAGCTGCAGATAGGCTCCCAGGGTTTTTTCTTCTGCGGTGTAGTTATCTACACGGCGAAAATCTGAACTTACGACAAAATCGCCTGAATTGCTGTAGATGTCATAAGCAGCGTCAATTGCAGCCAGATCCGGCACCAGCCAGGCACCTTGTGATCCCAGGCCGGAGTTGTAACTCATGATTAAATCAGGTGTCATTACTACGCCGCCGGCATTTTCACTTGAGCGCCTTGCTTCGTAGGTTTCAAATTCAAAGGTTTTGTAATGCAAGCCACTGCGCAGTGTCAGGGCTTCACTTAAAACATATTCCAGATTAAGTGCAGCGTTGTCAAAGGTGTTTTCAGCGCCTAGCGGACGTAAACGTACGCTGTTAGTGCTCCAGCCTGATGCATCAAACACGCCTGCGCCAAATAGCAATTCTGGTGCCTGGCGTTTTGCGCCGCGATAGTCGTAGCTGAAATCAACGCCGGTTTTTTCCATTACCACAGTGGTTTGGATTGGATTATCAAATTCTGAGGTTGCGCGGCCAATCATGCCATCGATCTTAAGGTTGTCCGTAAGCTGATGCTGGCCACTTAAACTGAACTGTAAAAACTCCGTACCCAGCTCGTCGTATCGGTTTTCATTGCGTACGGTGGCATTTTCAAAGGCGGCGTAAGTTACGGTATTGCTATCGTCAACTTCGTAATCCAGTACGTTCATCCGTGCAGCCTGGCTGTTACCGTTAAGTATGCCCTGGGTAAAAATTTCATTGCGGGTTGAATCGTCTTTCGAATATAAAATATCAAGGTTAAAGCGGGTTTCCGGGCTCGGCCTAAACTCAAACGCCGCCGCAGCGCCGGTGCGTTTTACGTTGTGGGTGTAAGAATCGTAGCGTGGTAAGCGGGGACGAAAACCATTGTTAATGCCCGCCAGTTCTGGTGCATCAGCGGCACCCTGATAACTGCCAAAGTCATTTACGTTATCCCAACGTACGGTACTTGCGCCGTCGTCTTTCACATTACGCTCCGACATCGCCAATGAAAACAGCGTGCCAAATTTGCCGTCAGCAAAAATATTGCTTACCAGGAAAGACGCTTTTGGGTCAACCTCTTCAGACAGATCATTGTAGCCAGCCTGCACATTAGCCGCAAAAGTGAAGCCGTCGTAGTCAAACGGCCGCGCAGTGCGCAAGTCTACCGTGGCACCCAATGAACCTTCTTCCACGTTAGCTGACGCCGTTTTACGCACGGTAAGCTCGCTGAATAAATCGGATGAAAAGGTATTAAAGTCAAAGCCTCGGCCACGGTTTGCACCACCAATTGCATCAGTACCACCACTGGTAGACTGTGCTTCCATGCCGTTGATACGCACCCGGGTAAAATCCGGGCCTAAGCCGCGTACCGAAATTTGCCGGCCTTCACCGGCAACGCGGCTGATAGCCACACCCGGAATACGCTGCAATGATTCGGCTAAGTTTAAATCAGGGAAGTCGGCAATATCTTCAGCTTTAATGGTGTCGGTAGAGCCAGTTTCAAAACGCTTCTGGTTTAGCGCGCTGGCCAAACTACCGCGAAAACCACCGGTAACGGTGATCACTTCGATATCTTCTTCCTGCACTTGTGCCGGTGTTTGCTGCTCAGCCTGTTGCGCCTGCAAAGCCGGTACTGTACCGAGAATGGTTGCTAAACCGGCCAGGGTAAGCGCCCGTACCAGTTTAGTTGGGCGAAATTGCGTGTTGCGATAAGCCATCTGTGTTCACCTCGTCCTGAATTGACTTGTTATCTTAGCCGGAGTCATGCCCGGCTTTAGCTATTTTGTCGGAGCAATGTCAGTCTGCTCCCTGTCGATTTGCTTGTTTTGTATTCAGCTTATATCCTTTGTCTACCGGTGGCAAAAAAAACTTGCAATTTTGTGCCACCGATGGCAAAAAGCTAACACCATCAACTAAAAGCTGTCAATTATTGATAGAGTTTAAATCGGTATAATTTGTAACTGAATTATGTAAACTTGACTTAAGTCACTAATATTTAAGGTTTGTTGTTGATTTTGAATTTTTAAATTGTTCCATATTTGAACAGTTTCAAAGCTACAACAAGCAAAACCAGCTAACAGGAGAGCCCAATGGCAAGCTTATTTTCACTGGCCGGACAAACCGCTTTAGTCACCGGCGCGAGCCGCGGTTTAGGCCGGGCAATCGCCGTAGCCCTGGCACAGGCAGGTGCTTCAGTGCTGTGTGCCAGTTCGTCGGCAAGCGGCAGCAATGATACCGTGACCGCCATTAACAACGCCGGCGGCAAAGCCAGCGCTCTGGCTGCTGATTTAAGTGATGAAGCGGCAGTAGAGCAACTGGCTGAACAGGCGCTGGCACTGGGGCCGGTGCATATTTTAGTAAATTGTGGCGGTACTATTTTTCGTGCGCCGGCGCATCAGTTTCCAATGAACGAATGGCACAAGGTGATGGCAGTAAACCTTGATGCGGCGTTTTTGCTCAGTCAGCGTCTGGGCGCAGAGATGATTAAACGCAAACAAGGCAAAATTATTAATATCGCCTCAATGCTATCGTATAGCGGCGGCATTACGGTGCCGGCTTATACCGCCAGTAAACACGCCATTGCCGGCGTAACCAAAGCATTAGCCAACGAATGGGCGCAGCATAATATTCAGGTTAATGCCATTGCGCCGGGTTATTTTAGCACCGACAACACCGCGGCGTTGCAAGCGGATACCGCGCGTAACGCCGCCATTACGGCCCGTATTCCGGCAGGGCGTTGGGGCGAGCCGGAAGATTTAGCCGGTGCGGCGGTGTTTTTGGCATCCAATGCGGCTAACTACGTTAATGGCCATGTGCTGGCAGTTGATGGCGGCTGGCTGGCGCGCTAAGCGCGCTTATTTTTACCACGGAATTTTTCAATTGAGGTTTTTATGACAGTTTTATTTGACAGCCGTTATCCCACTCACCCGGATGACGTAAAGCATTACGACACTGACCAGCTGCGTCAGCATTTTTTGGTAGATAACCTGATGCAGGCCGACAAGCTGGTACTGTGTTACACCCATTACGAGCGGGTAATAGTGGGTAGTGCGGTGCCGGTAAAAGCGGCAGTAAAGCTTGAGGCGCCGGAGCCACTTAAAGCAGAGTATTTTTTGCAGCGCCGTGAGCTGGGCATTATTAACGTAGGTGGTAGCGGCAAAGTCAGTGTGGATGGCAGCGACTACGAGCTGAAAAACACTGAGGCATTGTATGTTGGTATGGGCGCGCGTGAGGTTAGCTTTCACAGTACTGATAGTGCAAAACCGGCCAAATTTTATCTGAATTCCGCTCCGGCGCACCATGCATATCCTACCAAACACCTGACGATGGATAACTGCACCGTGCTGCAAATGGGCGCGTTGGAAACCTCGAACGAGCGTGCTATTCACCAGTTGATGATTAATGACGTGGTGCAAACCTGTCAGTTGCAGATGGGGCTGACGGTACTTAAACCGGGTAGCGTATGGAACACTATGCCGGCGCATCAGCATGACCGGCGGATGGAAGCCTATTTTTATTTTAACCTCGCTGACGATCAGCGCGTTTGTCACTTTATGGGCCAACCGCAGCAAACACGGCATATTTGGGTGGCTAACGAGCAGGCAGTGGTGTCGCCGGCGTGGTCTATTCACAGTGGCTGTGGCACCAGCAATTATGCCTTTATTTGGGGCATGGCCGGTGAAAACCTGGATTATCACGATATGGACAAATTCCCTGCCAGCGCAATGAAGTAACGGCAACAGGATAGGACGCGTTATGAAAACTATTACCTGGCGGGCCTGCTGCCTGCTTATGCTGACGGTTACTGCGCTAACGGGCTGCAAGCCGCAGCAGGAAGTGACCACCTTACGCTTAGCGCATACGTTGGATCAGCAACATGTGGTGCACAAAGCCATGGTGTTAATGGGCGAGCGCCTCGCGCATTATTCTGATGGCAGTATGCAAATAGAGATATACAGTGGCGG
Organism: Rheinheimera maricola; assembly: GCF_016918075.2. Classification (GTDB taxonomy): domain Bacteria; phylum Pseudomonadota; class Gammaproteobacteria; order Enterobacterales; family Alteromonadaceae; genus Alishewanella; species Alishewanella maricola_A. Next base: position 428,058 of record NZ_JAERPS020000004.1, read on the forward strand.
CCAGCTGGGTAACGAGCGCGAGCTGATTGAGTTGTTGCAAATTGGCAGCCTGGCCATGACCAAGGTGTCAGCCAGTTCGGTAGAAAGCTTTGTACCGCAAATGCGCGTTTTTAGCGTGCCGTATATTTTTAACAACAATGCGCATTTATGGCAGGTATTAAACGGTAAGGCTGGCACAGAGCTGCTAATGGCGCTGCAACCGGCCCGCCTGCATGGCTTGGGCTACTATGATGCCGGTAGTCGCAGTTTTTACTCTACCAATACCGAAATTCACACGCCGGCAGATTTACGCGGTAAAAAATTTCGCGTGCTGGCCAGCCAAACTGCCGTAAAAATGGTGGAAGCCTTAGGTGGCGCCGCCACGCCGGTAGATTGGGGCGAGCTGTATACTGCCTTGCAGCAGGGCGTTGTGGATGGCGCCGAGAACAACCCGCCCAGTTTTTACTTATCGCGCCATTATGAGCTAAGCAAATACTACACCCTGGATGAGCACACCGCCGTGCCGGATGTGCTGATTATGAGTCTGCCGGTGTGGCAGGATTTAACCCCGCAGCAGCAACAATGGCTGCAGCAGGCAGCAAATGATTCAATCGCTTATCAGCGCGCCGCCTGGCAGCAGGTATCCGATGATGCCTTAGCGGCGGTAAAAGCCGCCGGTGTTACGGTAATTTACCCTGACAAACAGCCGTTTCGCGATGCGGTAGCCCCGTTTCATCAGAGCCTTAAACAAAGCGATATCGGGCCTTTATTGCAGCAAATTGCCGATGTAGCTGCGCAAATGGAGCCAAGCCATGACTAAGTTAGTGCATTGGGTAGACAGCATACTGAAATGGTTTCTCGCCGCGTTAATGGCCGCCATCGTCTTGGTGGTGAGCTGGCAGGTGGTATCACGTTTTGTGTTAAATGCCCCTAGTTCCATTACTGAAGAATTATCGCGCACCTTGCTAATTTGGATTGGCATGGTGGGTGCCGCTTTTGCCTATCGCACCGGCGTGCATCTGGGGCTGGATATCGTAACGCAGAAGTTTAACCCGGCAATACGGCGCCGGTTGGCGATGGTGCTGACCGCTGCAGTGGTGATTTTTGCTATCGCCGTGATGGTAGTCGGTGGTGGCAATCTGGTGGCGCTCACCTGGGAGCTGAACCAAATGTCGGCCGCGCTGAATATTAAGATGGCGTATATCTATGTTGCGCTGCCGCTATCGGGGCTACTGATCGCGTTTTATGGCGTGTGCCAGCTGTATTTTATGCTGATAAATAAACCGATGCAGCCGGTTGAGGGGATGCACTGATGGAAATGGCGATTCTGGTTCTGTTACTGGTATTTTTTGGCTTGTTGCTGCTAAACGTACCTATTTCATTTTGTATTGGTTTAGCCACGCTGGCAACGATGTTGCTCAGCGTTGATGTTATGCCAGCGGTGACCACGATGGCGCAGCGCATGGCAGGTGGTATTAACAGCTTTGCTTTATTGGCGATCCCGTTTTTTGTGTTGTCGGGTTTAATTATGGGCCGTGGCGGCATCGCTAAACGCTTAATTGAATGCGCCATGGCGCTGGTAGGTATGCTGCCTGGTGGTCTGGCGTTGGTGAATGTGGTGTCCTGTATGTTCTTCGGTGCTATATCCGGCTCTGCCGTGGCGGCTACCTCGGCTATTGGCAGTTTTATGCTGCCAGAGATGAAAAAGCAGGGCTATGACGTTAACTACAGCGCTGCTGTTACGGCCGCGGCTGCCACTACCGGCATGCTTATTCCGCCGAGTAACATTTTAATTGTCTATGCCATTGCCAGTGGCGGCGTATCCATAGCGGCACTGTTTATAGCCGGGTATGTGCCGGGTATTTTGTTGGGAGTTTCGCTAATGCTGGTTTGTGCTGGCTACGCCAAACTAAAAGGCTACCCGGTTGGCGCGCGTTTACCGTTAAAGCTGGTAGTGCAAAAAGTGGCGGCAGCACTGCCCAGCCTGTTTATGATATTTCTGGTAATTGGCGGTATTGTCAGCGGTGTTTTTACTGCCACTGAAGCCGGTGCTATCGCCGTCGTGTATTCGCTAATTTTAGCTGTAGGTATTTACCGGGAAGTAAAAACCACTGAGTTAGCGGGCATTTTAATGAAGTCGGCGGAAACTACCGCCATCGTTATGGCCTTAATCGCCACCTCTTCAGCCATGTCGTGGATTTTGTCCTACGAGCAAATTCCACAAACCATTAGTGCCGCTATGCTGGCACTTAGCGACAACCCTTTGCTGATCTTGTTGATGATTAATTTGATCTTATTGCTGGTAGGTGCCTTTATGGATATGACGCCGGCAGTGCTTATTTTTACGCCGATTTTTTTACCGGTAGCGGTAGAGCTGGGCATGAGCCCACTGCATTTCGGCATTATGATGGTGTTGAATTTATCCATCGGCCTGGTGTCGCCGCCTGTAGGAAGTGTGTTGTTTGTCAGTTGTGCTATTGCCAAAACCAAGCTTGAGTCGATTATACGGCCATTAATGCCGCTGTATCTGGCAATGTTTGTGGTGTTGATGCTGGTAACTTATGTGCCGGCAATCAGTGAATGGCTGCCAAAGCAATTTGGTTTTTAACCAGCTTATTTTTCAACAGATGGTAAACTCAGGAGTTAACCGATGGTAAGCTACGTGATCCCTAATCTGGCCAATGCTTGTCGTATTCTGTCACTGGTGACAGAGTCGGACCAGGGCCTGAGTTTAACCGAACTGGAGCAGCGCTTAGCAGTGCCGCGCACCACGGCGTTTCGTATTTTACAAACCCTGTGCCAGGAGCAGGTGCTGGAAAAACAGGGTAAGCGTTATTTGGTTGGGGCGCAGCTGTTTAAAATGGGTTTAAGCCTGCTAAGTTCACAACGTTTGCAGCAACAGGCGTTGCCAATGTTGCAACAGTTGGCGCTGAGCACCGGCTTAAGTGCGCATTTGGCGCTACCGCATGCCAAAGGCGCTCTGCTGGTAGAGGTATGTGACAGCCCAAACCCGCTGCGCTTGGCCGCCAGGCCAGGCACAATTGCCGATTTTAACTGCTCTGCTGCCGGCAAAGTGTTTCTGGCGTTTCATCATTTTGACCAAATACACAGCTTGGCGACTGCCGGCTTATTCAAGCAGCGCACCTCACATAGCCTGGTACAACCGAATGAGTTAACAACAGAGTTGCAGCGCATACTAGCGCGCGGTTATGCTAGCGACGAAATGGAATACCACGATGATGTGCGTTGCCTGGCAGTGCCGGTGCGGAACAGTCAGGGTAGCGTCGTCGCCGCTGTTGGCATTACCGGCCCGCTGCAGTTGTTCGCCAAAAAGGTGCAAACCGATCTTATCGCCAGTGTAAAGCAAACGGCGATTGATATTGCGCTTAGTACCTACCGGCCACAGTTGGTCGCTAATAGTGCGCGTGGTCAATAAGATGAGACTTATGCAAAAACAAGCCACGATAAATGATGTAGCCCGTATTGCCGGTGTGTCTAAGCGCACGGTATCGCGGGTGATTAACGGCTCACTTAGTGTCGGTGAAACTACCCGCACCCGGGTAGAAAAAGTGATTAGCGAATTAAAGTACTCGCCCAATACTCAGGCGCGCGGCCTGGCATCCAGCCGTTCTTATTTGTTGGGGTTAATTTACGATAACCCCGATGCCTTGTATCTGGATGACGTACAACGCGGTGTGCTGGAGGTGTGCTCTAACCTTGGTTACGAGCTGGTAGTGCATCCGTGTCGTTATCGCAGTGAAACCCTGGTGCAAGACTGTTTGCGCTTTATGCAGCGCTCTAAACTAGATGGCGTTATCGTACTGCCGCCGGTGTCAGAATCAGAAACCCTGGCACTGGCACTAAAAGACTCGGGCAGCGCTTATGTGCGTTTAAGCTCAGTGGCGTTAGATGAGGCCAAACATATCGTGGTATCGGACGACCGCGCTGCCGCAGCCGAGATGGCGCGCTATTTTGCTCAGCTCGGGCATGAGCATATCGCCTTTATCAGTGGGCCGCAGCGCTATAAATCATCAACAGAGCGGATGGAAGGTTTTCAGCTTGGCTTATCGGCCTACGGCATTAAATTGCGGCCAGACTGGATTATTGAAGGCAATAATACCTTTGAAACCGGTATCGAGTGTGCACGCCAATTACTGCAGGTCGAAACCAGACCAACAGCTATTTTTGCCAATAACGATCAAATGGCTGCTGGGGTGCTTAAAGTGGCGCATAGCCTGGGCATTAAAGTGCCGGAGCAATTATCGGTGGCCGGCTTTGATGACAATATGCTGGCGTCCAGGGTAATACCGGCGCTAACAACCATTAAACGGCCGGTGCGGCAAATGGCGTTATTGGCCACCAGCAAGCTGATTATGTCGATAGAAAACAACGATAAAGCAGCGACCAATGTGGCAGCCAAGGTAGCACCAACGCTGGTAGTTCGTGAGTCTACTGCCAGAGTGCCAGGCAACAGCAACTAACTTGTCAGGCCTGATGCAGACAAAAAAATTTCACTGGTAAAATTTTCTGCCACCGTTGGCAAAAAGTTTGTCGAATTACTTGCCACCGGTGGCAAATTGGTTATTATAGTAACAATTGCGAAGTAAAGCAGATGCACGCGGAAAGGTAGCGGCCGGCAGCAGCGGAGAAATCTATGACAGACAGATTAAGACGACAGCATTTAAAAACCTTAGGCCTGGCGGGAATGGGCTTGTCGTTATGGTCGTTAAATGGCTGCTCGTCGCTGTCTGCTTTAACAACTTCTGCCAGTGATGCTGCTGATGCTGTGTTATGGCAAAAAGCTGATGCAATTATCGCCAGCATCGCGCCAACGGCGTTTGCCAAACAGGATTTTATTATTACTGAGTTTGGTGCCAAAGCTGCTGCAGACTTTGACAGTAGCACGGCCATCAGTGCAGCTATTGCAGCCTGCGCGGCAGCTGGTGGTGGCCGCGTAGTGGTGCCGGCCGGGCGCTTTAACACCGGGCCGGTGCATTTAAAATCTAACGTAAACCTGCATCTGCAAAACGCTGCCGTACTGTCGTTTTACCCTGAACCACAGCGCTACCTGCCGGCGGTATTTACCCGTTGGGAAGGCGTAGAGTTGATGGGCTACTCGCCGCTGATTTATGCCTTTGAGCAGGAAAACATCGCCATAACCGGTGAAGGTATTCTGGAAGGCAACGGCAGCAATACCCAGTGGTGGCCGTGGAAGGGCCAATGGAAACATACGCCTTGGCAGCTGGACGCGAAAACCGATCAGGCCAATACCCGCAACCCACTGTTTGCTATGGCGGAAGCCGGCGTGCCGGTCGCAGAACGCGTGTTTGAGCAAAACTATTTACGCCCACCGTTTATTCAGCCGTATCGTTGTAAGCGGGTATTAATTGAAGGCATTACCATTCGTAACTCGCCGTTTTGGCTGATTAACCCGGTGCTGTCCGAAGATGTAATTGTGCGCGGGGTAAACTGCGTTAGCCATGGGCCAAATTCCGATGGTTGTAACCCGGAGTCCAGCAACCGGGTATTAATTGAAAACTGCCTGTTTGATACCGGCGATGATTGTATTGCGCTGAAATCCGGCCGCAATAACGATGGCCGCCGTTTGGCAACACCGGTACAAAATGTGGTGATCCAGGATTGTATGATGCGCGCCGGCCACGGTGGTGTGGTGCTAGGCAGTGAGATATCCGGTGGGGCACGCAATATTTTTGCCCGCCGCTGCCGCATGAGCAGCCCGGATTTAGAGCGCGGTGTTCGCATTAAAACCAATTCGGTGCGCGGTGGCCTAATTGAGAATATCTCTATCCGCGATATTGATATCGGCGAAGTAAAAGACGCTATCGTGATTAACTTCTTCTACGAAGAAGGCGATGCCGGGGCCCACCTGCCGCAGGTTAAGAATTTGCATATCAGTAATTTACGCGTACAAAAAGCCCAGCGGGCCTTTTTACTGCGTGGTTTTGAGCGCGCGCCAATCAGCGGTGTTAGCTTGCACCATGTGCAGTTTAACCAAACCGGCAGCCTTGGGGTGCTGGAGAATGTGGCGCAGATTGATGCGGTCGATCTAACCTTAAATGGTGAAGCATTAACATTATGACTGTTTTTTTAACCCCAGTTTGCCACCGCTAGACAAGGTGCAGGAAGGCTGAATATGAGCACAGAGCAAAAACCCGGTTGCAGTACCAAACTGGATACACCGGCAGATATCGGCGAGCAGCTGCAGGTGTTGCAGGTACACCCGCGTGACAACGTAGTGGTGGCATTGCAACCGCTGGCGCAAGGTGTTGCCTTGCCTGAGCCGTTTGCGCAGCTAAGCGCTCAGCAGGCAATACCGGCCGGGCATAAAGTGGCACTAACAAATATCACCAAGGGCCAGCCGGTAATTAAATACGGCTTTGCCATCGGTGCGGCGACGGCTGATATTAAAGCCGGTGAGCATATTCACTCGCATAATCTGGCTACGCTGTTAAGCGGCCAGGTCGACTACCGTTACAGCGGTTGTCAGGCGCAGCCGTTGGCGTTTCCGGCTGGCTTACCGACAGAATTTATGGGCTATCGCCGTGCTAACGGCAAAGTAGGCACCCGCAACGAGCTGTGGATCATCAACACCGTCGGTTGTGTTAACCGTGCCGCCATGCGGGTGGCCGAACAGGCACGCCAGCGTTATGGCGATGAGATTGACGGTATCCATGCTTTTACCCATCCGTTTGGCTGCTCGCAGTTGGGCGATGATTTAGACCACACCCGCCGCTTACTGGCCGGGCTTATTCAGCACCCCAATGCCGGCGCCGTATTAGTAATGGGCCTGGGCTGCGAGAACAATCAGCTAAGCAAGTTGCTGGCCGCCAGCCCGGGTGTCGATTTAAGCCGCATCCGCTCGTTTAATGCTCAACAGGTAGAAGATGAGATAGAGCAGGGGCTGGCGGCGGTAGATGAGTTAGTCGCACAGATGCGCACTGATAAACGCACACCGTGCCCGGTATCCGATTTGGTAATGGGGATGAAATGCGGTGGCTCTGACGGCTTAAGCGGTTTAACCGCTAATCCGCTGGTCGGCCGCATTGCCGATTTAGTCGCTGCCGGTAACGGCAAAGTGGTACTGACCGAAACGCCGGAAATGTTTGGTGCCGAGCAGGTGTTTATGGCGCGGGCGCAAAACGAGCAGGTGTTTGGCGATATTGTTACCTTGGTGAATGACTTTAAGCAGTACTTTATCGACAACAAACAACCGGTGTATGAAAACCCCAGCCCGGGCAATAAAGACGGTGGTTTAACCACACTGGAAGAAAAATCGCTTGGCGCTATTCAAAAAGGTGGCTCAGCGGTGGTTAATCAGGTGATCCGTTATGGTGATATGGCCAGCCAAAGTGGCTTAACCCTGCTTGAAGGGCCGGGTAATGACGCGGTGTCGTCCACTGCTTTAACGGCTGCCGGCGCTACCTTATTGCTGTTTACCACCGGCCGTGGCACGCCGCTGGGCTTTCCGGCACCGACGGTGAAAATTTCGTCGAATTCTTCGCTGGCGGCGCGCAAGCCGCAGTGGATCGACTATGACGCCGGCGGCCTGTTGCAAAAAGGTCAGAATGCCGAGCAGTTTAGCCATGATTTTTTCCGTTATCTGGTGGATGTCGCTTCAGGCAAAGCCACGCGCAATGAGCAGTCGGATAACCGCGAAATTGCCATTTGGAAAAATGGCGTCACGCTTTAAAAATAAACGTATTGAATTTAAACACTTTTTATAACAGGACTTGAATATGGCACAGAGTCGTCGCTTAGAACTGCACCCGGACCGGTTATTTCCGTCAGATCCAGTGGTGCGCGATATCGCCCGGCGTTTATATCAGCAAATTAAAGACTTGCCGATCGTTAGTCCGCACGGCCATACCGATCCAAGTTGGTTTGCTGAAGACGCCAATTGGGACAATGCCACTGCCTTATTGTTGCTGCCGGACCATTATGTGTTTCGT
>NZ_JAERPS020000005.1 GCF_016918075.2 Rheinheimera maricola
CGATTAATTAACCAAAATGCTGCAATTAACAACGAACCACTCTACTTTTCATAAGCTCTGATGGCTATGGCCGCTTTAAGTCGGTTTTTGCCGTAGCTAAAAGCCTTGATAAACACACTATGTTTTACCGGAATATATTGCCGCTCTGCACTGGATAACCAAGGGATGTCCTCCGTATCAGGATCGTTAATATAGACAAAGTGCTCATCCACAGCACATACCACTACCCAGTGTGGTGCTTTGCTTTTATCAAATTGCCAGGTACTGATTAATACTAGCAGCAGAGCACCATCTTGCAGTAACTGCTTTATTTTGCTGATTCCCAGCTCACTGCTATATAGAGGTATCGCTTTTTGATCCACCTTTTGCTGGAACGTGTCATGCACTCGTTGCAAAATGGCTTTTTTAACCTCATTGCGCACAGAGTCGGTAAATAACGGCCCCTCTTTATTTAAATATATTTCAACTTCGAAGCCTCTATTGTAAGCAGCCAGCGCTAAACCTCTGGGTCCGCAGCCGCCATGACCAGAGGTCATAAATATGGTAGTTGCCTCGCGCCAGATATCTATTTCCAGCGCTGCAGGGGCATATTTACCAGGTGCAAAATAATTAAATGCCATTAACAGGCAAGCTGGGCCGCAGGTAAAAGGCGTAGTTTGCGCTATATAAGGTACTTGCCGGCTTACTGACTCCGTATCAAATTGGATAATCTGCTTCTGCATACAGATAGCATCAGAATGGTCTTCATAGAAATCATGCTTAACGGCAAATTCGTGATAGTTCAGTTTTTCATATAAGCGAATAGCGGCGGTATTGTCATAACGCACTTCCAGACGCAGTAATACGCAACTTCGCGCAGCTGCAGCTTTCTCGGCCTCAGTCATAAGCAATTCCGCAATGCCTTGTTTGCGGCTATCAGGATCTACAGCCAGAGAATACAAACGCGCTAAGCTGGTGCCACGACGATAAATAAGCAGAAAGTATCCTACAATCTGCCCACTGCGCTCAACCAGTTGCAGATCACTGCGCTTTTCTGTGATAAATCGCTTAAAGCTGCGTAAACTAATACGGTCAGTGGTAAAACACTTTTGCTCTAATGCTACTAAAACTACAGCATCAGCCAACGTTGCGTTTCTAATCGATAACAGCGTAGCTGCTGCGGGTAAAGCCATAATTACACTCACTATTGCCTTTGACAGATTTTTAACTAAGTTTAGGATAACAACAGCTAAACAAATGAAAAGCCAACAAGAAATTTAACTGTTGTGGTAAAGATTTATTCGCTGTCTTTTTTTGTCACACCACGACATGCTTTCTCAAACATACAGGAGTGCCGATGGCCAAGCTTATTATCGTAGTCGACAAAGCACAGGATTGGGCACCTTTTCATCAATACGATGGCGTAATGACGTTACCCGCCTATTTGAAATGGTCAGCCAAAAACAAACAGCGTACCCGCGTAATCAACTTATGCCGCCAGGCACAATATTTAGGCAGCGGCTATTACTGTTCATTATTGGCAGAGGCTCGCGGCCACCACGTGGTGCCTTCAGTAAGAGCATTTAATAAATTTAACCGCCATGAAATCGCCGATATAGCCGAAGAAATTCCCGGCACCATCTTAACCCAGCTCAACAAAGCGTTAGTTGATGAGACCAGCACACAACTGGTATTTAACATTTACTTTGGCGAAACCGAACACAAGGCGCTGAAGAAAGTCGCCGGCTATCTGTTTGATGCCTTTTCAGTACCTATACTGCGTGTAGAGTTACAGAAAAAAACTACCTGGCAGGTTAAAACGCTGAAGATAGGCAGTGTGCATAAACTAAACGAGCAAGAGCAAAGTTTATTTGGTAATACACTGGAGCGCTACAGCCATAAAATCTGGCGGGTTGAGCCAACAAATCGCAAGTATAAATATGATTTGGCGGTGTTAGTTGATCCAAAAGAGAAATTCCCGCCCTGTACACCTAAGTCGCTTGAGCTGTTTAGTAAAGCAGCGAAAAGAGCCGCTATGGACACCGAGCAAATTAGCGCCAAAGATATTCACCGGCTGGCAGAGTTCGATGGTTTGTTTATTCGCGAGACGACAGGCGTAAACCATCATACCTTTCATATGGCATTAAAAGCAGAGCGTGAGGGCTTAGCGGTAATTGACGACCCAAATTCAATATTGCGCTGTGGTAATAAGGTGTATCTGCAAACCTTATTCGAACAACATAAAGTACCTATGCCTGACGGCATTATGCTGTTTAAGCAAGACGAAGATAACTTAGAGCGCGCTGCCGACACCTTGGGTTTGCCCTTAGTACTGAAAATTCCGGATGGCAGTTTTTCCCGCGGCGTGGTGAAAGTAAAAACGCTAACTGAGCTGCGCTCACAACTCGACGCGTTATTTGAACAAAGCGCTATTATTCTGGCCCAGCGCTACACCTTTACCGAATACGACTGGCGCATTGGAGTGCTAAACGGTATGGCCATTTTTGCCTGCAAATATTTTATGGCCCGCAATCACTGGCAAATTTATAAACATGGTAAGGCAAAAACGGAAAGCGGTGGCTTTAGTACTTGCGCTGTTACCGAAGTACCGACCCATGTGCTGGACGCCGCTATCCGCGCCTGCGCTCCTATCGGCGATAGTTTATATGGTGTGGATGTAAAACAAGATGGTGACAAGGTTTATGTAATAGAGGTGAACGATAATCCGAACATCGATGACGGTGTAGAGGATTTATATCTGGGAAATAAACTCTATGACATGCTGGTAGATGACTTTATCCGCCGCATCGAACTAAAACGGTAAAAACACAAAAGCGCCTGGAGCGCTTTTGGACAGCCGAAGGCTGGTCCCGAAGGGATGCCTGCATGGATTGCAGGCACAAAAAAACCGGCCTAGGCCGGTTAATTTGGTGCAGATGGAGAGACTCGAACTCTCACGCCTTGTGGGCACAAACACCTGAAGCTTGCGTGTCTACCAATTCCACCACATCTGCGTTATGTCTTCGCTACTGCGTTAACATGGCGTGCAGTATAGCGACTTTCAAAAACCAGTCAACTAGCAACATGCACATTTTCTATCGTTTTATATCGTTCGAGCAAATACTAAGCAGCATGCTTAGTATTTGGCCTTTTTCAATAAGCCTATCTCTTCTAATCGCTGCATTAAGTAGTCATTAGAGTTAATAGGCTCGGGGTAACGATTCGGCCGCTCAGCACTGATACAGCTGGGTAGCGTATCAATAACATAGTCCGGATTCGGATGCATAAAAAACGGAATAGAATAGCGCGGCTCACCAGCAGCAACGCCCGCAGGGTTTACTACGCGATGTGTTGTCGATGGCAGCACATGATTGGTAAGTCGTTGCAGCATATCGCCAATATTCACCACAATAGTGCCTTCAATTGTTGTAACTGGTAACCAACTGCCGTCGCGACGCAAAATTTCCAAACCGGCTTCATTGGAACCAACCAATAATGTAATCAGGTTTATATCTTCATGCTGTCCAGCGCGAATAGATTGAGTAGAAGTATCTTTAATTGGTGGATAGTGAATGGGTCGTAAAATGGAATTACCGTAATTGACTTTATCAGCGAAGTAACCTTGCTCTTGGCCAAGAAATAGCGCTAACGCTTCCAGCACGGTATTTCCCAGCTTTTCAAGTTCGGTAAACAACGCATAAGTTGCCTGCTTAAAGCCTGCAACCTCGGTTGGCCAAACATTAGGATATAAACTTGGATGTGGCGCAGGTCCATCCAACTCACGACCAACATGCCAAAACTCTTTTAAATCTGGGTGATTAGAGTCTTTAGCTTTTTCAACACCTACCGCTGTATAACCGCGCGCGCCACCTTGCCCTGGCGTGTAATACTTCGATTTTACCTCACTAGGCAGCGCGAAAAACTGTTTAATTGCAGTGTAAGTGTTTGCTACCACTTCATCCGGAATACCATGGCCACTAATGCCGCAGAATCCAAACTCAGTGTAGGCTTTGCCAATTTCGGCAACAAAGTTATCTTTGTCGGTGACAAACCGTCTTATATCTAACGTTGGAACTTGCTGTGTCATATAAAAGACCTGTTTTTTAGCCTAAAGAAAAAAAGAACCCTGCAATCGCAGCGCTCATTAAATTCGCCAATGTTGCCGCCAGCAAGGCTTTTAAACCGAGCTCGGCAATATCAGCGCGGCGACTTGGTGCCATACCGCCCAAACCACCTAATAAAATAGCAATTGAAGAAAAATTAGCAAAACCACATAAGGCAATAGTAACGATTACCTGGGTATGGGCGCTTAACTGCTCTTTCACTTGCACAAAGTCTAGGTATGCGACAAATTCATTTATGACTAACTTTTGACCGATAAAACTGCCTGCCATACGAGCTTCATCCCAAGACACGCCTAGAATGAATGCCAACGGTTGGAACACATAACCAAAAATAACTTGTAGCGTTAAACCTTCAATACCAAACCAACCGGCAATACCGCCGATTGCACCGTTAACCAGGGCTATTAAACCAACAAATGCCAGCAACATAGCGCCAACATTTAATGCCAGCTGCATACCGCTAGACGCACCAGCAGCTGCCGCATCAATTAAATTAGTATGCTCAGTTTTAGCATTAATTTCAGTCAGCTCGTTTTTTGCTTGCTCGGTTTCCGGCAGAATTAACTTCGCCATTAAAAAGCCACCTGGTGCGGCCATAAAACTGGCAGCTATCAAGTATTTTAATTCAATACCCAGGCCCGCATAGCCGGCCAATACTGAGCCCGCAACCGATGCCAAGCCACCAACCATCACAGCGAATAATTCTGAGCGGGTCATGGTCGGAATAAAGGGCCGCACGATTAATGGCGCTTCAGTTTGACCGACAAAAATATTCGCAGCAGCCGACATGGATTCCGGCCGGCTAGTACCCAGCAGTTTTTGCAAACCGCCTCCAATAATACGGATAACCCAAGTCATTACACCAATGTGATACAGCACCGCAATCAACGACGAGAAGAAAATAATGATGGTTAGTACGTGGATGGCAAAAATAAAGCCCTGAGATTTACGGCCAATGTCACCAAATAAGAATTCAATGCCTGACGTAGCGTAACTGATAATATCGGCAACAAAAGTAGAGATGCTATACAGCACGTCCTGACCGAAAGGCACATAGAGCACAAAAGCACCGATTACTAACTGAATAGCAAAAGCACCACCTACAGTACGCCAATTTATACGGCTACGATTGGCCGATGCTGCATATGCCACCAATAACAGGGCAAAAATGCCCACTAATCCCATCATACGTTATTCCCTGATTATTATTATTCTGCCAGTAACTGGCGTATTTTTGCTTTTATAATATCAATTGCAATCTGGTTTTTACCACCTCGGGTAACCACCAGATCAGCATATTGTTTAGACGGAGCGATAAACTCAAAAAAAGCCGGCCGTACAGAGTTTTCATACTGCTCAGTTACCGAGCTTAAGCTGCGGCCGCGGTCTTCTAAATCACGTTTAATCCGCCGCAGTAAACACACATCCAACGGCGTATCCATAAACACAGTTATATCAAACTGTTCACGCAATTGCTCATCGGTAAGCAACAAAATGCCCTCTACTAATATCACTTTGGCAGGTTGAACGGTAATAGTTTCATCAGTGCGGGTATGCGTTTTATAGCTGTACTGCGGCATTTGTATTGCTTTGCCACTGCGCAAAGCTCGTATATGTGTGGCTAATAACTCGTGCTCAAAGGCCGCTGGGTGATCATAATTAGTTAGAGTACGCTGTTCAAACGACAAATGGCTTTGATCGCGATAGTAAGCGTCCTCTGACAAGATAGCGATACGCTCACCACCCAGCTCAGCTACCAGCTCTTGGTATACCGTTGAGGCAAAAAGGCTTTTACCCGATGCGGAAGCACCGGCAATAGCGATAATAGTATTTTTTCCCACTGCCATATTCACTTTTGCACAAATCAGCCGGTGATTATCGCTAAAAACGACTGATTAAGAAATAAAAAAATGCCCGCGTTATGCGGGCACTTTTATTCAGTTATAACTGAAAACATTAGAACCGGTATTCAATACCAACTTTCATGCTCCAGTACGACGGGTTAGACACAATGTTTTGCGATGCATTATCCAAAAAGCCGTTAAATACGTACTTACCGTCATCGTTAACTGTTGCATTAACTATCGCTACCGTTTGTGGGAAACCGGCTTCGTACATTACGCCCCAGTCATCATTCAGTAAGTTAGTTAAGTTATCAATAACAAAGAACGCTTTCGCTTTGTGGCCTTTAACGAAACCAGGCAATTCCTGCGTGATACGCAAGTCAAACTTAGTCCACCAGTCTGAATAGTTGTGGTTACGGTCGACAATCTGCCCACGTGTCAGACCTTCTGCATCAACCAAGCTAAAGAAACCTTCTTGGTTAAATGGCGTGTAGATGCCATTTCTGTCAGTCACACCACCCCACACAACGTTTGGATCATCTGTGCCAGTCGGTACATATAGTAACTGTCTGCCAGTAATAGTGTCGCCTGCAATATTACCGTCAAAAGTGTAACTGTATGGACGGCCTTTGTTATGCGAACCGATCAAGCTAAATGTCGTTGCATAGCCATCGACGAACTCATGCTGGTAAGTAGCACGTAAAGTGAAGCGGTGCGGCGTTTCATAGTTTGATGTTGCCGGACGCGGATCGTTAATGTCAGTACGCGCATAGTTACCAAAGTTAGAACCGGCAACTGAACTACCCATTGGGTTCGAATCTTCTGCGTCAATATAAGCATAGGCCAACTGCATTTTCAGACCGAAATCAAAATCTTTCGACACAGAGGTACTAAAAGACATTGTTTTAGAGTCTTCAGATGCATTGGTTAACAGGTATTCACCGCTACGGCCACCAACACGAGAGTATACCGGGCGACCATCAAACAGTGTATCTACTTGCTCTAATGCTAAGTCTTTCACAATAGACTGGTTTTGACCTACTGAATACATCAGGTCGGCCATAACAATATAGCCAGAATCAAAACTGTATGTACCGCCGAAAGCGTACTTCCACTCACTTGGTAACTTAAATGCAGGGTCTACTGCGTTAACAGCACTGTCGCCGGTAGCATTTGCTACTTCGTCAAATGCACCTTGCGGGATATCAAACAGTGGGCGACCAGCACCAGATAAAGGAATCTCAAACAAGTTTGGACGTGAACGATTTTCTAACTGAATTTGAGTAATACCGTCATTTTGATAGCCGTTCGCTAACCAAACGTTAGGGTTGCCACCTGAGTATAAACCTATACCACCGCGCAATTCCAGCTCGTCATTTACGTTCCAGTTAATACCTAAACGTGGCTGGATCAGACCTTCACCGTCGAAAGTGGTGTCGTTGGCAAAACCGTAACGTCCAACAAAATTGTCGTTTACGCGCGGCTTATCACTGCTGCTATACCAGTCATAACGTAAACCAAAGGTCAGCGTCATATCCATATCATAGATATAGTATTCATCCTGAGCATATAAAGTATGGTTCTCGTAACCAAAATTTGCGCCAGCATCCGCTGGGTTATTTGTACCTGCACCACTGCCATAATAGATTCGAGCCGGCACACCAGCTTCAAAATCATCTATATTGTCAAAACGGTACTCACCAATAGCGTGCTGCACAAACATGTTAAATACATTGTATTCTTCAAACTCATAACCAGCGTAAATTATATGGTCGCCTGCGCTGTAAGTACCGGCTAGTTTCAAGAAAGTAGTGTCGTAGTTCAGTTTGTTTGCCTGACGCGAGTCATCCACCCCCAAGAACACTGTGGCGGCATTGACACGTATTTGCACTTCACCTAAACCACCAGGGCCAATGTTAACCTGACGGTTGTCTAGCTCAGAATAGCCGGCACGAACTTCAGTTGAGAAGTTATCCGTCCAGTCAGAGAACAACTGCACTACATAAGAATCAAATTGCGCACCACGGTCGTAGTAGTGATCTGAGAACTCATATGAACCTGAGAAGGTATCAGACTCACGAACCGAGCCACCGTCATTGTAGTTATAGGTGAAAGCTGCCCGGTGCATATCATTGATATACCAGTCTAACTTCAGTAACAACTTTTCATCAACAACCGGTGATGAAGTAATAGGAGAACCAACTTCATAGCCATAAACATCACGTGCAATTTGTGCAATGCGATCTACATCTGCCTGGTTTAAACCATTTACCTTAGTAGCTGCATTAGAATCTTGCGGACCACGACCAAAATTATCCGCACCTTCATATTTTTCGTACGCGGCAAACCAGAACAGTTTATCTTTAACTAAAGCACCGCCAACGTTAAAACCATAGTTCTTTTTAGTAAAATCGTCACGATCAAATGGAGCGCCACCTTCCAGAGTGTCACCAATCATATCCTGGTTGGTGTAGTCAAAGAACACTGAACCTTTTAGCTCATTAGTACCTGACTTGGTTACAGCGTTGATGTTACAAGCAGTAAAACCGCCGTACTTAACATCAAATGGGGCGAATTCAACTGATACCTGCTCCAGCGCATCGAAGGAGAACGGCATGCGCTCAGTTGGGTAACCGTTAGAGTTCAAACCGAAGTTATCATTCATTTTAACGCCATCAACGGTCAGGCTGTTAAAGCGTGGATTGGCACCATTACACTGAATACCGCGAGAAAAACCGGCATCGATATAGATACGCGGATCAGCAGCGACAACGTCTGACAAATCGCGGTTAATAGATGGAATAGTTTGTAAATCAGCCAGGTTAAAGTTAGCTACCGGGCTCTTGCTGCCATAAGCAGAATTGCTGATTGACGCGCCTGTAACGGCTATACGCTCTATATCAGGCTGCTGAATTACTACGTTTAGGTTTTGTGTGTCACCTAAAGTCAGAAAAACGTTATCGATAGTTTCAGTGCGACCTTCAGGGCCAACAACTGTTAATAAATAAGGGCCGCCTACTTGCAAGCCGCGCGCAGAAAAAGTACCGGTGTCGTTTGTGGTAATAGTTCTTGTTGTACCATTACGTTTATCTGTCATAGTCACAGTAGCATTGGCCACTGTAGTACCGCCTTCAGTTGTAACAACACCGCGCACAGCTGATGAAGTTTCCTGCGCCAAAGCGATATTGCTTGCACCTAAGGCGAGCGTTACCGCAAGAGCTAGACTTTTAATTTTCATATCGTTTTTCACCTGGTAGTTGTAGGTATTTATCTAAATCCACTTGAATACAATCATTGTGTTCAATTTGGGAGATAATGGTATAGGAACCATATTACAGTTTTCTTACGCCAATCCGAATCACGGGAACTTTTTGCTCCTCTCATTGTCTTAGGCGATTGCAATACAAGTGTAACATAGCTGGTCTGAGTTGCGCACTATGTGGCTTAAAATTGACTAAAAAATGACTTTTACCGCATTTTTTACCAGTTACTGGTTTTTGTAAGCGCCGCACTTTATGCTATCTAACTGTCTTATTTACCAACCTGCTGCTAATGAAAATATTTTCGGTTAATTTTGTTCTCGTTGCCTTACTTAGTCTTGGAGTCGCGTCCAGAATGAATGCCAATGAACTCACTGTCGCTACCTTTAACGTCAGCATGGAAGCACAAAATTATTTACCCGCAGGTGAGCCTGGTGACGGCACGGTGCTGGCGTCGTTACTGCAAAATGGTGAACA
Source organism: Rheinheimera maricola (assembly GCF_016918075.2). Taxonomy (GTDB): domain Bacteria; phylum Pseudomonadota; class Gammaproteobacteria; order Enterobacterales; family Alteromonadaceae; genus Alishewanella; species Alishewanella maricola_A. The sequence continues at coordinate 9,685 of NZ_JAERPS020000005.1, forward strand.
GTCACAAATTAAAAACATCGCCCACATTATTCAGTTAATGCAACCGGATGTGTTGCTGTTAAATGAATTTGATTACATAGCAAGCCCTGAGCTTGGTATTAAAAGCTTTATAAGTAATTACCTGAACAAAGCGCAGGGAAAAGCACTGCCGATAGACTACCCGTATTTTTACTACAACACTGTAAACACTGGCCAACCCAGTGGCTATGATTTAGACAATGACGGCAATGCAACAGGAGTAGGTGCAGACGCCTGGGGCTTTGGTTTTTACCCCGGCCAGTACGGCATGGTACTGCTGTCTAAGTATCCTATAGACAGCGCAATTGTGCGCACCTTTCAGCAATTTAAATGGCAGGATATGCCGGGCTACATGCCAACAAAAAAAGTTGATCGCAGCCCCTGGTACAGCAAAGCAGCCTGGGCACAGTTTCCGTTATCGTCTAAAAGCCATTGGGATATCCCTCTTAATATAAACGGTAAAACGGTACATATATTGGCCAGCCACCCTACACCACCGGTATTTGACGGGCCGGAGAATCGTAACGGCATTCGCAACCATGACGAAATTCGTTTGTGGGTTGATTATTTAACGCCAGAAAATGCCGGCTATATCTATGATGACAATGGCAATAAAGGTGGTTTAGCTGCCAATTCAGCCTTTGTCTTATTGGGCGATTTGAATGCCTCAGCCGATGGTGAAGGTGACGCACTCAATGCCGCCATTAGCGCCTTATATAATCATCCGCGCGTCAACAATAGCATGCCACCAAAAAGTAAGGGTGCGGTTGAAAATGCGCCGGATAATCCTAACGCTGCCTTCCATACTGCCGGTTGGCGTATGCGGGCAGATTATGTGCTGCCATCTAAAGCGGGTTTTGTGATAAAAGACAGCGGTGTATTCTGGCCGGAGAAAGCCAGCCCGTTGTATCCGTTGGTGGGGTCGCGCGGCGCCAGCTCAGATCATCGTTTGGTATGGGTTAAGCTTGAACTCAGCGCTGAATAGTCAGCACTGAGTCATCAGACAAGATTCAGAACTTCAGTACCAGGTTTTGCACATGTACCGTAACTTCTTCACGGTCATGGTACAGGTGCTTAACTTGTAAGCGGAATCTAATATCCGCATCTACCAGGCGCTGCTCCAGCTGCGCCAATATCTCGGTTACAGTTTCATAGCGCTTTTTCATCGGCAGTTTTAAGTTAAATATTGCCTCCTGACACCAGCCGTTAATCAGCCAGTCGCCCATCCGCTCGGCAACCCGTTGCGGCTGCTCAATCATGTCGCAGACAACCCAATAGACATTTTTCTTTTGCGGTTCAAACTTAAAACCATCTACTGTTAAATGCTTAACCTGACCTGTTTCCATCAGCGACTCTGCCATAGGGCCGTTATCTATAGCGGTAACCATCATGCTGCGTTTAACCAGCTGATAGGTCCAACCGCCCGGGCTGGCGCCTAAATCAACCGCGTTTAAGCCGCCGCCTAAACGTTTGTCCCATTCGTGTTTCGGAATAAACTGCAAAAAAGCTTCTTCAAGCTTTAAGGTACTGCGGCTAGGAGCCTCATTGGGAAACTTCAGCCGCATAATGCCGTTTTCCAGCGGGCTGTTGTTCTCCGGATAAGACAAACCAATATAGCCTTGCTGGCCGCTTAACAAAAACACATGCAACACCGGCGCGCGCTTTTGCTCTTTCGCCAGCATTACCCCGGCCTGACGCAGTATCTGGCGTAGCGGTACCGTTAGTTTGCGCGCCAGCGTCGACAGAGTTTTGCCGTCATTGGTTTCCGGGTACTCTACTCTTAACTCACCACAGCCGGTTAGCTCAGCTGCAAGTAATGCCTGCAGTACCGGTGCAATACGATCTGCTGGTGGCAGCTCAAGCAATTCCGCCTGCAGCAGACACCACTGGCGGATAAAGATAAACTGCTCAAACGGATAATCACGATAGAAATGCGCCAAACTGTCGGCGTCATAGGCTTCAAAAATAACAAAAGCACTGTTGGCGCTAAGCTTACAAAAACCGAACACATCATACTGCCCGGCCTTATCCTGAATTTCTGCCGCACATTCTTTTTCAAAGCCGGCGCGACAATACAGTAATAGTTGTTTCATGTTAACTCCGCCGCCAGGCGCATATTGCAAGCAACAGCCAGGCAACTATAAGGAGCTGGCCACCTATTGGCGCCAACTGTGAATAATAAAACGGCAAGGCAAATACACCCGCCAGTATAGTCCAGACAAAACACCACAGCCCCAGATGCCAGACAACAGCAACCAACTTTGTTAATTTGGCCTCGCTATGCAGCCGCCCCAGCGCCAACAACGCCAGACAGTGAAATGCCAGCATGCCCAAAGCGCTTAAAACCCGGGCCAAAGCTTCAGTGCTTAACTGGCCCTGCCATAAATGCATCACTAACGCGCTTAAGCCCACTACGGCGGCGCCATACACAGCGGCTACGCTGTTACTGCTTTGCCAAAAGTACTTCATCAATTTTCCTGCTACAAAATTGTGCCGCCTGCGCTATCAACTGTTGTTGTGTCAGGCCGCTTTTAAGCCGCGGCTTCAAATCGTGGTCGCCATCAGTAAGCCAACAAATTTGTACTGCCGGCCATTGTTTATCAGTAAGCTCGGCCTTGGAACCAAAGGCATCCCGCTCACCCTGTGCAATAAACAACGGGCAAGCCAAAGCAGCAAAATGCTCAGTGCGCCAACTGTGCTTTTTCGGCGGGTGAAACGGATAACCAAAAGCAAATACCGCCTGCACGCGAGGGTGGCTGTTTAACAAGCTGGCGACCCGGCCTCCCATCGATTTACCGCCGATAAATAAGGCTAAATCAGCCGGGCAATTGTCGATGTGTTGCATAAACCCGGCCTGCAATAGCGGCATTTTGTCTGGTAAGCTGCGTTTGCCACTATCGATAAAGCGCTGCATATAAGCAAAATTAAAGCGCCATACCTCAATATTGTTTGCCGCCAGCTGCCGCGCCAATTGCTGCATAAACTCACATTGTGCGCCAGCGCCGGCACCATGCGCCAACAGCAAACGGGCTTTAGGCTCGCTGGCTTTATCAATAATGATATCAGTCAAGTGCCACCGCATTAGTAAACTGCTGTTCGGCAAATTCAGCTTGTTCTGTTTCGACCATTTGCGTCATCCACTGCCTGAAAGCTGTTATTTTACCAAGTTCGGTCTGGCTTTCGCGGCAGACCAAATAATACGCGTCTTTAGATATCAATACATGGTTAAACGGCACTATTAAGCGGCCGGAATTAATATCCGGCCGTGCCAGCACGTTATGCGCCAGGGCAACGCCCTGGCCATGAATAGCCGCTTGCAACACCATAGAAGAGTGGCTGAATATCGGCCCCTGATTCACATTAAAATGCTTAAAGTTTTGCGTGGTAAACCAGGCCTTCCAAGCCCGACGCGAGCCATCATGCAATAAATTATGGTATTGCAGATCTGTCGGCTCCTGCAGCGGTTTACTGCTGTTAAGCAGCAATGGCGAACATACCGGTAGTAAGTATTCGGTGTGCAGTTTATCGGCGTGCAAATTACGCCAGCTACCACGGCCGTAATATATGGCAACGTCGACATCATCCGTTAAAGAGCCTTCATCTAAGTCGACGGCTTTAATACGTACATCAATATCCGGGTGTTGCTCACTAAACTGATTTAGCCGGGGTACCAGCCACTGAATAGCAAAGCTTGGTTGCAGGCTTACCGTTAGCGAGCCTTTGGCACCGCGGGCCAGCAGCTTTTCGGTCGATTCATGCAGCTGCAGGAATATTTCTTTGATATCCAGAAAATAGCTCTGCCCCTCTTCGGTAAGCAACAAAGAGCGGTTTTTACGCATAAACAGTTTCAAGCCTAAATGGTCTTCCAGCGCTTTAATCTGATGGCTGATAGCGGCTTGGGTAACGTACATTTCTTCTGCCGCCTTAGTAAAGCTTAAATGCCGGGCGGCGGTTTCAAAGGCTTTTAATGCATTTAGCGGAGGCAGGCGACGCGCCATAATATCTCTTAGATGATTAAATCAGTGATTAAATTTTCTAATCCGAATTATAGCGCCGCTGTCGCCACGACGCCAGCAAAGAGCTAAGCTAAGTTTACTTATCTACCGGCTTATAGCCCTCAATTTCAACGTCTTCACCTTTAAACAGGAAAGCTTCCATTTGCGCTTCCAAAAACTGACGGTGTTCGGGGTTCATCATGTTCAGCTTTTTTTCATTAATCAGCATAATCTGTTTTGCCTGCCACAGGGCAAAGGCTTCTTTGCTAATACTGTTAAATATCTTTTTGCCTAAATCCCCCGGATACAGCTGAAAATCCAGCCCAGGGGCTTCTTTTTTAAGGTATTCGCAAAATATGCTACGGCTCATAATTGTTTGTCCTTGTTGGGCATGCTTGCAGCTAATAACTGCTGAAACAGTTGTTTTGCCGGCGCCGACAAACCAACCTGTGGAATGCGCTCTATTGTAAACCAAGTCGCTGATGATTGCTCCTGCACTGTATCAGGCTTGCATTTAAGCTTTAGCAATTGCGGCTGGATCCATAAGTGAAAATGGCTGAAAGTATGCCGAAAGCCCGCCAGCTCTTCACTGCTTTCTGCCTGCAAGGCATTTAGCGCAACATACTGCTCGCGCTCGGTTGCTGAGGCAAACTCTATAAAACCAAACAGCCCGCCCCACAAACCCGATGCCGGGCGCTGTGCCAACAGCACTTGAGTGTCATGCTGCAACAGCAGCCAGAAACTCTGCTTTTCCGGCAAAGCCTTTTTAGGTTTTTTGCCCGGATACAACGCCTGCTCACCGGCCAAAGCGGCCTGACATTTTAGTTTCAGCGGGCATTCAACACAGCGTGGTTTACTGCGGCTACACAGTGTTGCACCAAGGTCCATCATCGCCTGGTTAAATTCAGCTACAGTGTGTTTTGGCGTTATCTGCTCAGCCAGTTGCCATAACTGTTGCTCAGTTTTTTTCTCACCGGGCCAACCGGATACAGCAGCAAAGCGTGCCAGCACTCTTTTGCAGTTACCGTCTAATATCGGGTAATGCTGCCCCAGCGCTAATGACAACACTGCACCGGCGGTCGAACGGCCTATGCCCGGCAACGCTAGCACCTGGTCAAATTCAGTTGGAAAATCGCCGTTATACTGCGCTGCTATAGTTTGCGCAGTTTTATGTAAATTACGTGCACGGGCGTAATAGCCAAGCCCGGTCCACAAATGCAACACTTCATCCAGCGGCGCTGCGGCCAGGGCATTAATATCAGCAAAACGCGCGGTAAAGCGCTCAAAGTAAGGAATAACAGTGGCAACCTGGGTTTGCTGCAGCATAACTTCACTGAGCCAGGTTTTATACGGGCTTTTATTCAGCTGCCACGGTAGTGTTTTGCGCCCGTGTTGCTGATACCAGCTAACCAACTGATTTGAAAACCAAACTGCATCCTGTTGCGGCAACATAACGGCCCCTGCATAAACAATTGCGCGCAGTATAAGCAGCACTCTTTAGCTTGCCAACCATAATCGCAGTTGAGCAAAGCCACTAATACAAGGATAATACGCGCCGTTAACGATTATGCGGAGCAACAGATGACAGACAGTACCGGCCAACAGCAAGATGATCAGGCTGAAAACACCACCTATATGCGCAGAATTCGCTCTTTTGTGCTGCGCGAAGGCCGGCTGACCAAAGGCCAGCAACATGCACTTGATACTTACTGGGCCGATTACGGTGTAAGCTATCAGGCACAACCACTGCAATTAGCAGAGGTATTTGGCCGCGATAATCACAAGGTGCTGGAAATTGGCTTTGGTATGGGTAAGTCCTTGGTGCAAATGGCAAAAGAAGCGCCAGAAAAAGATTTTATCGGTATTGAAGTGCACCGGCCCGGTGTGGGCGCCTGCTTATCTGAAGCGGTAACACAGCAGGTTAAGAACTTAAAAGTATTTGAGCACGACGCGGTAGAAGTGCTGGAGCACAGCATTGCCGACAATAGCCTGGATACAGTGCAGCTGTTTTTCCCCGATCCGTGGCATAAAAAGCGCCACCATAAGCGCCGTATTGTGCAAGGTGAATTTGTGCAACTTTTACGGCGTAAGTTAAAGCCGGGCGGCGTATTTCATATGGCTACCGACTGGCAAAACTATGCTGAACATATGCTCGAAGTGATGTCAGCTGCTGAGGGTTTCAGCAATTTATCTACCGACAGTACCTATGTTGAACGGCCAGAGCAGCGGCCACTGACTAAATTCGAGCAACGTGGCCAGCGTTTGGGCCATGGTGTTTGGGATCTGATGTTTAAAAAGGAAGGCTAAATGCTAGCAACAGCCAGTCAACTGGTATTACGTAACATCGACGACCTCAGCGGCAACGTACTGCTGGTTGAGCCAATGGCAGACAATCTTGCTAACGAACTGTTGCATCTGGCACCGCAGCTTCAACTGAGTTGCTACAGCACAGATGCCTCAGTGGCATCAAATTGGCGCAATGACCAAGTACAACTATATACCGATGTGCAGCCAGATTTTACCCATACCTTTGATACTGTGGTGTTGTTTTATCCCAAAAGCAAAGAGCAATTTGGCTTTACCCTGGCCCAGTTGAAAAACGCTATTGGGCCAGAGACACAGCTGTTTGTCTGCGGTGATAACAAAGGAGGTATTAAAAGTCTGAGCAAGCATGCAGAAAAAATGGGCTTGGCAGCAAATAAACTTGATAACGCCAAGCACTGTTTATGGTTTGCTTTATTTGGTGATTTTAAACAATTACCGCACATTGGCTCTAGCAGTTTCACAATTGAAATTGCCGGTGAGTCGCTTGTTTTGCATTCTCTGCCAGGGGTATTTAACCATGGGAAACTTGATGTTGGCACAGCTTTGTTGCTGGAAAACCTGCCACAAATATCTCAAGGAAAGGTGCTGGATTTTGCCTGCGGCTGCGGTGTTGTTGGAGCAATGTTAAAACGTAAACATCCGGCTATTGAACTATTCAGTTCTGATATTAGTTTGCTCGCTACAACTGCGACGGAACAAACGTTAGCAGCAAACGGCTTAGCGGGCACTGTAATTGCAGCAGATGGTTTACCGGCCAACCCAAAACAGTTCGATTATATTGTCAGTAATCCGCCATTTCACACAGGCATTAAAACCGACTACAGTATTGTTGATAACTTTATCCGCCAAAGTGCACAGCGCCTCACTAGCCAGGGCAGTCTTACACTGGTAGCCAATAGTCATCTGGCGTATCTAGAGTTATTACAAGAATCGTTTAAACAGGTAACGATAAAAGCTAAGACAAACGGTTTTATCGTGTATCGGGCAGCCAATCATAGTTAACAAGGCCTAATTCTAAGGAAACTATATGCGCACACTGTCAGTTTTGCTGCTGTTGTTCTGGCTAAGGCCAGTAGCTGCCGCTGACAATATGCGCTGTATTGAAAACCCTAAACGACAAAAGGCTTGCCCGCATCTACTGTATCGGGTAGCTGAATTACCCGGTATGGCGGCAGCGGTAGTGTGTATTTGCGTTACAGACTTTGCACTACTACTGCAGCAACCCGCCAATGAAACCGAGCAAATCAAACAAAACATGGCCAGGCGCCAATTTGAAGTTGTGCATGGTGATAAGTTGGAGACGGTGCTGGCTATTCTCAATCGCAAAATTTAATCGTTTAGCAGTATCAAGCGCTCACTAAAACTACCCAGACACTCTTCCGTTTGCGCAATTAAAACCGGCACTAAAAACAATTCGCCCTGCTGCACCCAGTAGATCGCGTTTTGCTCAAACTGCAGCGCCAGTTCAATAGCACTTTTCTTATCACAAAGTACTATCCAGCTTTTTTCCTGAAAACTTCGATCCGGCGCACTGCCAATCACAGAGCGATAAGGAAGCCGTTGTTTATTGAGACAGGCCTGAAGTTCATTGTCACGGCGTAAATTAAGGTAAGGATGCTCAGTGTGTCCAGCGGGGTTTTGTGCACTTATAATGGCGAAATCAATATCTTCAGTCAGGGCCTGATGGCAGAGAAAAACACTCGTTTTGTAACTTTCCCACAGGCTCATAACTAACCCCAAAGCAACAAGTGCTTCAACTATAAACGGCTTTGCTAAATTTTCCAGTGCAGTTTGCTAAATTAAGCTAATGTGCTTAACATCAATACAAGCACGGATAGCTAATAGGGGCTTGTAAAGTGCCAGAGATAACTGAATGATTGCAATAGATAAAACTACATCTATCAAAAGCGCGTTAATTTGGGTCATTATGCTTATATGCAGCCTTACCCTTTGCGTTGCCATGGCTATTTCAGCAACTCAAGATTTTAAACTACAGCGAAACAAGCTGATTTCGCAACTAGACAGTTACATTAGCATTATTGCATTCAACGCTGCCGACAGTATCTTGAACGACGAAGCAGATATGGAGGATAATCGCTTAAGCTCATTCTCCGCAGTGGAAATTCTGCACAACATTCATATTTACAAAAAACAAACCGACTCAGACGAACTTAGTTTTTTTGCTAGCTATAACCGCAGAGATGTTGGCCCCTACCCAGTGCAATTTAACCGGGTTACTCAACTGAAAAAAGCCAATATTAGTGATGACCATATCGAACTGGCTAAAGCCATAGGAACTGCCGAGCAACAACTTGGTTTTGTCTATATCAGGGCTAGTCAGGAAGAACTGAGCTCCTACATTCAAACCCGGGTATTGCTGGATATCCTTATTGCTTTGATTGCACTTGGTAGCGCGTTTTTTGTCAGTTCAAAACTACAACAACGCTTTACTACGCCTATTGAAACCTTGCTTAGCGTGGTACAAAAAGTCTCTAAAGAAAAGGATTATCAGATCCGGGCACCGGTAGCCCCCATCAAAGAATACAATATGCTCAGCCGGGCCTTTAACACTATGCTGGATAAAATTGAACAGCAAATCAGCAAACTACAGCAAGCGGAGCAAGAAAACCGGCAGCTGACGTTAAGTCTGGAGCAAAAAATAAACCAGCGCACCGATGCCTTAAAAACGTCGAATCAGGAACTGCTCAACACGCTGGCCACATTGCACCAATATCAGCATCAGATAGTTGAAACAGAGAAAATGGCCAGCCTGGGGCAAATGGTTGCCGGCGTAGCCCATGAAGTAAATACACCAATTGGACTGGGTGTAACAGCCTCTACGTTAATGCAAGACAAGCTTAGCGACATTCAAAAAGCCTTTGATGATAAAAAGCTTACTTCGTCGCAACTGGCTAAATTTTTGTCAGAGAGCAAAGAAAACCTCGGCATCATCTATAGAAATATGGAGCGCGCGGCCAGCTTAATTTCAAGTTTTAAACGCGTTGCTGTCGATCAATCAAATGAAAACAGACGTCAGTTCAATATGCTGCAGCTAATTAACGAAGTATTGCTGTCATTGCGGCCAAACTTGAAAAAAACCCAGCATCAGCTAGTTGTGGATTGTCCGGCTGAGTTAGAACTAGATAGCAAGCCGGGGCCCATCAATCAAATTCTCATAAACCTAATAATGAATAGCTTAATCCATGCTTTTGAACATATTGAGCAAGGCGAAATACAGATTAAAGTTAACATTAGCGATAACCGCTGCCTGTTAAGCTACAGTGATAATGGCGCCGGTGTACCGGAGTCCATAAAAAAACGAATTTTTGATCCCTTTGTCACCACAAAGCGAGGTGAAGGTGGTAGCGGTCTGGGCTTGCACTTGGTTTATAATTTGGTGACACAAGCGCTGAACGGCAAAATTAATTTGGAAAGCGAACTAGGTAAAGGTATTCAAATTGAAATCGACTTTCCCATCATCGTAAAACAAGCCCAAAAGTAATCTGCTGCAATTTACCGCTGACAGCATTACTTTGGTCGCAAGCGAGACACCAACCTCGCAATTGTTAACAAAAAAACTTGTTAACAATTGCCGCTGTGGTTATAATTGTTCATTATTTGACAAAACAACGTCATCTATAAAACGCAAATGCGATATAAATTTCACAAAATTCACTTAAGGTTTAACTCCAATGCAAACACCCGTGATTCTGATTGTTGAAGACGAAGAAGTAACCCGTTTAAACTTAGTCAGCCTGTTTCAGGGAGAGGGCTATGACGTTATTGAAGCAGTAAACGGCGAGGAGATGAACCAGAAACTAACAGATAATAAAGTCAATCTGGTCGTCATGGATATTAACCTGCCGGGTAAAAATGGTTTAATTTTAGCGCGGGAATTACGCCAGCGAGAAAACATTGGCCTTATCTTTTTAACCGGCCGCGACAGCGAAGTAGATCGTATTCTGGGCTTGGAAATTGGTGCAGACGATTACCTTACCAAGCCGTTTAACCCGCGTGAATTAACTATTCGTGCTCGTAACTTGTTAACACGCACAGTGGCGCAACCTGTAGTTGAAGAGCACAAAAGCATAGTCAAATTTAACGGCTGGACGCTAGATGAAAACAGTCGTAATCTGACTTCGCCTAAAGGCATGGCGCGCCGTTTACCAAAAGGTGAATATCGTGCATTGCGTTTAATGCTGGATACACCGGGCAAAATTTTTACCCGTGAACAATTAATCCGTCATATGACAGGCCGTGATTTACGTCCAAATGACCGTACAGTTGATGTCACTATTCGGCGTATTCGTAAACACTTTGAGTCAGATATCGACAGCCCTGAGTTAATTAGCACTATTCACGGTGAAGGTTACCGCTTTGTCGGCAAGCTAGAAAAGTAACATTTTAAGCTTGTTCAATAAAGTCAGTCAGAGCAGCCAGGTGCTGCTCTGTTTTTAGGTGGAAATCTACCAATTGCGTTTCCAAACCTTGCCCACTTAACGGCTCCTGTTCCAATCGTTTTGCTTGCTGCTGCACCCACAATAATCCCACTGAAGCTGCAGCCCCTTTTAGTTTATGTGCGGCTTCTTGAAACTCTTTCTGCTGGCGTTGCACGGCAGTTTCCATCATTCGGTTGATATAACCTGGCAGCAATTGCGCAAATAGCTGTGCGCTACGCTTCATCGCGTCTTTGCCCAAAGAATGAATATAGTCATTAAGTGTGGCAGTATCCAACATAAGCTGCGCGTTGCTTTGCGGTTCTGGTTTTGGCTGCAGCAGGCGCACTGCGCTGGGTGAAAATAAGCGCGCCAGCGCCAAATCCAGTTTTGCGGTATTGATTGGCTTAGCAAGCGCCCCCTCAATCTGCAGGCCTTCCAATTGCTCTTCGGCTTTGCGTACATTCGCGCTTAACACTACTATTGGTAAACTGGACAAATGTGGTTCATTGCGGATATAGCGGGCAATTTGCTCGCCACTCATGTCGGGCAATTGCATGTCTAGCAAAACTAAATCAATCTCATCTTCTGTTTCGAGTAAAGCTATAGCATCCTCGCCAGTGTCAGCGTGAATTACCGAATGCCCGCGTTGCTCAAGTAGCCCAATGGCTATCTCGGCGTTGAGCGGTACATCTTCTATGAGTAATATGGTCAGCTCCGGGCAACTGATAGCTTGTTGTTCCTGTTGCGGCTGGTGTTTGGTCGGTAACAGCACGCAAAACTGACTACCCTCACCTACGGCGCTAGTAACACTAATACTGCCTTGCATTGCCTCAACCAAAGCACGCGATACTGATAAGCCGATACCAGAACCAATGATACTCAGGCGTCGACCATCATCCGACTTATAATACATATCAAATATACGTTCCTGCTCTCGCTCAGCTATACCTATGCCAGTATCTTGGATTACAAAACGTAATTGCTGACCGGCAGTATTTAGCTCGCAGTTTAGGCTTATACTACCCGTACTAGTAAACTTAACCGCATTATTTAATAGGTTCCACAGCACTTGCCGTAACCTTGTCGGATCGAGTTGAAGATATCCGTCTAGCTCGCCACTACAGCTGAGCACAAACTTTAAGCCTTTTTGCTGGCATAGCAATTCGGCAAAATTGGCAATATCACTAATAAACTGTTTAATACCGATACTTTGATAAACGATATCTAAATCCCGCCGATCGATCTTATCCAAATCAATGATGTCATTAAAAATATTACCTAGTGTTTCAGCACTGCTAAAAATGGTATTCGCCCAACCATTTTGCTGCTTTGTTAGCTTACTTTCCAATAAGCGCCGGCTTAAGCCTACGATGCCATTTAATGGCGTGCGTAACTCATGACTTAATGTTGCAATAAACTTGCCCTTATCCTGGTAGGCTTTTTCCAATGCCTGCTCAGCCAGTTTGCGGGAGGTAATATCGCGGCCAAAACCTAATAGACCGATATAGCGGTTATGTCGGTCGTAAAATGGCACTTTACGCATCTCAAACCACAATATCTGGCCATCATCCCTGACAAATTCGACATCCAGCGTCAATTCAGATGGCTGCATATGTAATTCGTACTCTGTGAGGATCGCGGCCTGCGCACTGTCGTCTGTATAAATATCTGCCGGGTAGCGACCAATTAACTCGTCAGCCGATTTACCCATTATCACTTCAAACATTTTATTACAGCTGGCAAAACGCCCTGTCTCATCACGATAATAAAATAGATCAGGCGAGCTATCGACAATAGAGCGTATTAACAGGCTTTGTTCTTCTAGTTCTACCTGCGTTTTTTTTCGCTCTGCTATTTCTTTGCGCAGTTCATCGATGGCACGACGTTTTGCCTGAAAGGCTTTTTTGCGCTCTTCTATTTCAAAATTGAGCTGACGGATATTGTCCTGCATTCCTTCATTGAGCAAACGCTCCTGATGGGCAGAGTCAACCAGATATGACAGCGCCGCATCCAGATGCAGCACCAGATAAAATAGACAACTAATCAGCACCGGACCTATGGTTAAAGCCAATAAAGTGGCGCCGCCCAGTAAGGAAAAATCGATCTGGTTGCGTAACACCAGTTCCAAACCCGAGCTCACTATCACTCCGAAAACAAGTAACAACAGCTGACAAAACAATGCCAACTGTAACTTACCCCATTTACGGATCCAGCTCGCAAACGTTCTAACCTGCGGATGAACCGGGCCTTGCATCAGGTTATTACCTCGTTTGTCGCTGTTTATTATACGCTTACTGCAACGGCTGAATATCGACCATCAAATTACGATACGAACAATACTGGATCTCCCGGTCGGGCAAACGATATACACCTTGTCTGGCATAAGAGGAGTGATCTTTATATAACCGGATTTGATGGCCCTGCCCAACCTTAACCGCCTTACCATCTGCCTGTCTACTTTGCGTCAAACAGGCTAAATGGGCCAGTTGCTTATAATTGTCACGTTCAAACAGTTCTCCTGATGTTAGCATCGGTGCTTGCATATTATTCGGCGCAAATTTCCAGGCAGCAAAACGGGTTCTTAATACCCCGGCTTTTATTTCCATGCTGTCACCACGGGTTAGATAGTGAGTACTAACTTGCTTTATTGCGCTAACACTGCCTTCACCTGAATTTTGTGCTTGTTGGCTGTCTACAACAAAAACGCCGGCAGCACCTAGCACTTCCATTTTCACTTCAGGTGCATTCTCTTCACTGCTAAAGCCAACTAATAAAGCAGTGGCTTCATCGACACCAAAACCGAAGCGGGTTTGAGTATCATTAAGTAGACGGATAAGACGCCCCTGGCGACCACGCTCTGAAAAATGTGTATCTAGTACTCCCCAATTAAACAAGCCAAGTCCACCTTGGCTGGCAAAGGTTAAATGGTTTTCTGCCAGGCCATTGCTGCAGCTTTGATCTTTATCACAACCAGGCTGCGGCGCAGGTAAATCAAAAGCGCCAAACTGCATCGCATTGTAGCTGTCTCCATTGGTAATCATTGGTGTTCGTCTACCAACAAAGCTACCGCCCGACATTACCGCGGTACCCGCACTGGTACCTGCAACTATAATTTGGCCAGATGCCAGCATCCGTTCAATTTGTTTCAATTCCTCTGACGCAGCACCATCTTCCAAGCGCAGCGCTTGTAATGTTAAGCTTTGGTCACCACCGTTAAAGAAGATTGCGTCAGCGCGACGAATTTGCTCAAGCGCACCTTCTGTTCCCTGTTGGCAAAATCGTTGTAATTGCTGCATTAAATCAGGATAAACACGGCTACGCTGGTAAGCACCGTGGGTTTGAGCCAAATATTGCGGCAAATTATCGCAAGAAGCTTTACCATCAATTTTTTTCTGCTGGGCGTGCTGATATGCAGCATTCAACGGCAGCCAATTTACCTCCGCCCCCGCTTCTGAAAAAAGGTTAGTGTAAAAGTCAACCGCAGCGAAGGGATCTCGGCCTGACGCCGTGACCACTAAAATCCGTGGTTTGCGCTGCGAACCCGCCACTTGAGCAGCCAATTCCACCACTTTACGGTACACTTCAATTGAGAATGCATCTTTAGACTTGGTTAAATCTGCATACTCTTTAAGCCTGGCGTTTGGTGATTTATTCGCCTTATCTGCGGTTACCATTACCTGCAGCTGGTCAAACACAAAGTTCAGCTCTCTCTCAGTCAAAGCAGCATAGTTAACCCGGCCCGATACCCAAATACCGTCCATTTCAATTTCAGCAGCGCGCCATAATCGGGTAAGTTCACGTTCGGTAATACGTTCACTGGCTACCCTGCTACGAATAAATTCAAGCAGTGCCAGCGTTTGCTGCTGCTCAATAACGCGCTCAGCCCCCCAGAACTCGACGCTGCCAACATTGGCAAGATGATTGGTGGAGAGCTCAAATAATTCTGCTGCTTTGGCTCTATCAGAAAACACTCCCGGCTCAATACAATGTTGTGGTGTCATAGAGCCGCAGGTTTTCAAGCCGCCACCAACTAGCACCATTGAGTAATCCGGATAGGTTACCCCATCGGCCACGCTCGCAGCCTGAGCTGAGCATGCCAGCAACGTGATTGACAGATATAATCGAAGTGATCTCATTATTCTCTTTCTTTTTGTTAGACCCAGATGGTTAAAACTATCGGCATAACAGATAGCGGTGATAAATTTGCGATGCCATAGATTATCCTGTATTGACTTCTTTGCCAATTAGCAGTAATTGTATTAGACAAACTTTATTCTCTTGTAGTAGCGGTATGTTGAAAAAAGCCTTTGCTCTTAATTCATATTTCTACTCGTCTTACTACCTGTCGGAGTGGTTTAACGAGTAGACACACGTCAGGCACTAAACCGTGCCTGGCAGGGGTCTATTCCTGCACCACAGCAACTAACATAATAAATTTCAAGCACACCAATTCGGACTATACCGAAAGCTGTGCCATGTTAAGACAGGTATATCTATGCATAAATTATCGCCTTTAGCGCTGGCTGTTGCCGGCGGCTTCTTTGTTTCCCCTATTATTTTTGCCGCTGAAGAAACTGCCAAAGAAGAGCAAAAAATTGAGAAAATTCAGGTCACGGGTTCGCGTATAAAAGGCGTCGACCTGGAGGGCACCCAACCATTAGTGGTGATCTCGGCCGATGACATCAAAAACTCAGGCGCCAGCACCATTTACGATTTATTGAAAGATGTTGCCCAATTACGCGGCGGCTCAGGTACTTTTTCTACATCTGAAAGCGGTGCTACTTCCAACTCAACACCAGCAGGACAAGCTGCAGCATCGCTGCGCGGCTTAGGCCCAGCCGCAACCTTAACGTTGATTAACGGCCGTCGAGTCGCAGCCAGCTCGTTTGCCGCCGGCACACAAAACTTTGTTGATATTAACAGTATTCCGTTAGCTGCTATAGAACGGGTTGAAGTGCTGGCCACCGGGGCTTCTGCCATTTATGGTGCCGACGCTGTGGCTGGTGTAATCAACTATATTCTGAAAAAAGACTATCAGGGCGCAGAAGTAAATGCGTCTTACGGCAACAGCACCGCCTCATCTGACGAAGGTAAATACAACCTAAATCTGGTGTTTGGTACTGCAGTGGCCGGCGGCAACTTAACCGTTTTTGCCGATCACTTTGACCGCAAAGGCTTTATGGCAAAAGACCGCGATGCCACGCGTAACCCGCTGTTGCAAAGCTCGTATTCCTACCTGCCAAAAACCGCACCGAATATTTATTACTTTTCAGCCGTTGACGGCAATGAGCTGGCCACGCCTGGCTGCCCCACGGCATTAGTTACCACAGAACTTGGCGAACAAATCTGTGCTTACTATCCGAACGAAGATGATCAGTTGAGTACGCCGTTTGAAAGCTCTTCAGCAGGTTTTATTTTCGATACTGAACTGGGTAATGTGCGCTGGACCAGTGATTTTTTTTACGGCCAGACCAAATCCACCTCGCAATCTTCGCCGGCGCCCATCAATCAGGTGAACGATAGCGAAGGACCTTTTGCCGACGAAACCGTATTGGACATCTTCCCGGAAAATGTGCGCAACGACATCCTCGATCAAATTTACATCGACCCGTTCAATACCGTTGCTGGCCGCCGGTTGTATGGTTTCCAGTTTGATGCTCGGTTTGCTACACCGCGCACCGTAGAAATAGATAATACGTCGCTGCGCCTGGTAACAGGTTTGGCTGGTGATGTCGGCGATTGGAGCTGGGAAACTGCACTCACCCTGTCGCAGTCTGAATCAGAGCAAACCGCTATTGCAGGGGTGTATAACCGTTACAAATATCATGCGGCGCTGGCTGGCGAGTTATGTAATGACGGCAGTATTGCCAACTATAATGCCGACAGCGACACGTTATCATGCTCAGGTGCTATTTATAATCCTTTCCTTACAGGCAATGCCGCCAACGATGCACTGCTGGCCTTGGCGCAAGAAATGCCAACTCGTGATGGTAAAAGTACCGTGTATGGCTGGGATGCCCGTATCAGCGGCGACTTAGGTGAGTTTAACGGTAATATTATCGGCTCTGCTTTTGGTGTAGAACTACGCAGAGAAAAAATCACTGATACCCCCTCTAGTAACTCACAAGCCAATGCAGCCAACGGCTATCTGGTTGATGTTTTTGGTTTTGGCTCTAGCTTGTCTGCCGCCGACCGTAGTCAGTGGGCCGCCTTTGCTGAGTTTTATATTCCATTAACCGAAACGCTGGATTTACAACTTGCTGGCCGTTACGACAACTATGATGACTTCGGCAGCACCTTTAACCCTAAAGTTGCGCTAAGCTGGCGTCCGGTGGAAGAATTGGTAGTGCGTGCTTCATGGGCCACCTCGTTCCGCGCTCCATCGTTAACTCAAGCGGGGGTAAAACTACGTACTACCACAGCTAGCTTTGACTGCGGCGCTAACCAGGCAGTGGCAGATCTATACTGCGAAGGTGATGGCACTGAGCGCAGCAACAACGTTCTAGAATTGGGTAACCCTTTGCTTCAGGCCGAAGAATCAGCCTCAGTCAGTTTCGGTTTTGGCTGGAGCCCAACGCAGGACACTACGTTAACAGTCGATTATTGGCAGTTTAAACATGACCGCCTGGTCGATACCGATATGACTGCGGTGCTAAATGCGGCTATTACTGACGCCTCATTGCGACACTGCGGTTTAGTGCCTGAGGGTGGCCAGGGTATTTCTTACAACCCTGACTTATGCGACGTAACTGACGCTGCCGGCAATACTATTGAAGACGATGGCGCTAACCTGAGCGAAATATTGGGCGCCTGGATAGATTATGCCGAGCCGCGTTTCAATGAGCTGCCGCTGTTTCGCGACCACGTGTTGTTGCTACAAAACACCGGAGAGCAAAATGTCAGCGGTGTTGATATCGCTTTTGATCAGCGCTTTGATATTGCCGGCGGCACGATGAAGCTAAGTTTTGATGCCACCCATTACTTATCATTCGAACGCAATCGTCCGGGGTCAGACTTTATTGAAGAACTGGTTGGCACCTGGCGTTACCCGGAAAACATTGCCAGCCTTGGGCTTTCCTGGTCAGGTGATGCGTTTTTCAGCAGTGTTACTGTCAACTATACATCGTCATATGCCGATGATATTAGCGGTATGCGCGGGCGCGAACTGGATGAATTAGATGCGCTTGGCGTGCTTGATGCCGATGGCGAACGCGATGTGTCTGCCTGGACTACCGTACGGGCAAATATTGGTTACGACTTTAGTAACGCCAGCATTAGCCTGAGTGTGGATAATCTGTTCGATCGGGATCCACCAAAAGCTTACGGCTCAAGCCGCGGTTTTGACTCCATCAATCACGATGCTCTGGGACGCAATTACCGGTTATTATTTAGCTACCGTTTCTAATCTGGCGGGGGAGCTTGCTCCCCCCTTCTTGAGCTTTTTCACAGGTAACTTTTATGTCTACCGTAACAAAAAAACCGGTATCGATGCCTGACGCCTTTGTCATCCTATTCTTTGTCATGATATTGGCCGCTATTGCATCACATCTGGTACCCGCGGGCTCTTTTACCCTTACCGAGCCGGCTCCGGTCACAGAAGGCGCAGCCAAACTGAAGGGCAAAATTGACCCAGACAGTTTCAGCTTCGCCAGCGACCACCAACAAGGCGTGCCACTGTTTGCTGAAGGCGGCGGCATTGGCTTTTTTAACTATGCTTTTGAAGGTTTAGTTTCTGGTAATAAATGGGGCTCGGCGATAGGCGTTGTGGCTTTTATTCTGCTTACCGGCGGTGCCTTTGGCATTATCATGAAAACCGGCGCCATTCATAACGGCATCCTGGCGTTAATTGCTAAAACGCAAAGCATGCAGTTTTTGTTTATTCCGCTGATGTTTGGTTTGTTTTCTTTAGGCGGCGCCGTATTTGGTATGGGCGAAGAGGCTATCGCCTTTTGTATTGTGCTGCTGCCACTAATGCTGGCGCTGGGCTACGACGCCATCACCACGGTACTGGTTACTTACGTTGCCACGCAAATTGGCTTTGCTACCTCCTGGATGAACCCGTTTAACGTTGCAATTGCTCAAGGTATTGCCGAAATTCCGCTATTATCCGGCAGTAATTTACGCATAGCTATGTGGCTGGTATTTACTCTGTTTGGCATTATTTTTACCATGCGATATGCCGCGAAAGTAAAAGCTACACCTGAATTGTCGTTAAGTTTTACTACTGACCAAAAACTGCGCGCGCAACAAAGTGCCGATGCTAAAAACGATTACAGCCGACTGGACTCGGTGATCCTATTGGCCTTTTTTGCCGGCCTGATTTGGATTATCTGGGGTGTGACTGTACGCCAGTATTATATTCCGGAAATTGCCAGCCAGTTTTTTACCATTGGTATTGTGATTGCCGTAATTGCGGTACTGGGTAAACGCCTAAGTATGAACGACGCTGCCGATGGCTTTAAACATGGTGCGGCCGAGTTATTGCCGGCAGCACTTATCGTCGGCATGGCAAAAGGCATAGTGTTATTGCTCGGCGGAGACAGCCCTGAATCGCCATCGGTACTTAACACCCTGCTCTACTACAGTGGCCAGCTACTGGGCGATTTACCCGCCTTTTTATCTGCCTGGCTAATGCTGATTATCCAGTCGGTGATTAACTTCTTTGTCGCCTCCGGATCCGGTCAGGCCGCGCTGACTATGCCACTTATTGCACCACTGGCCGATTTAGTCGGACTTTCGCGCCAGATTGCGGTATTGGCTTTCCAGCTGGGCGATGGCTTAACCAACTGCATTATTCCTACTTCTGCCGCCTTAATCGGCTGTTTGGGTGTGGTACGGGTCGACTGGACTGTCTGGTTTCGCTTTGTTTGGAAATTACAACTATGGCTGTTCGCTCTAGCCAGCGCCTTTATGTTTCTGGCCGTGGCCATAGGATATCAATAGCCGCAGCGCGGCTGTTTTGAGGTTACTATTTTGAATAATATTATACTTATAAAAAATGCTGAGCTGTATGCACCGCAGCGACTTGGCAAAATGGACGTAGTGATAGCCGGTGGCCGAATTGCCGCCGTAGGCAACGATTTTAACCTGGCTGGTAGCAACTTACCGGTAACAGTAATTGATGCCAGCGATTGTTATTTAACACCAGGCTTTGTTGATTCGTTAGTGCACTTTATTGGCGGCGGAGGTGAAGGCGGCTTTGCTACCCGCACGCCGGAAATGCAACTCACCGATGCTACCTTAGGCGGTGTTACCACGGCCGTTGGCGTTTTAGGCACTGATGCCACCACCCGCACCTTAACTAACTTATTAGCCAAAGCCCATGCGCTGGATAGTGAAGGCATTACCACCTACTGCCATACCGGCTCGTACGAAATACCCTGTCGCACCCTAACCGGCAATATTACTGATGACTTAATTTTAATCGACAAGTTTATCGGTGTCGGCGAAATAGCCATCAGCGATCATCGCTCCTCACAGCCCACTACCGACGAAATTCGCAAAGTAGCGGCGGCAGCGCGCGTTGGCGGTATTTTGGCTGGAAAAAGCGGCGTGGTCAGTGTGCATATGGGCGCCGGTGAGCGCATTTTACTGCCAATTTATCAGGCTGTAGCCGGTACCGAATTAAAGCTGAAACAATTTTATCCCACCCATATGAACCGCAACCGCCGGGTATTTGAAGCCGGGCTGGAATTTGCCACTAAAGGTGGTGTAATTGACTTTACCACCAGCACTACCGATTTTGACTTACAACACGGTGAAGTTGCCGCTGCTGCAGCGCTGGCTGAAGCACTGGAATTTGGCATTAAACCAATGCAACTGACACTAAGCTCAGATGGCAACGCCAGTCTGCCGATATACAACGACGAAGGTGAGTTGCTCGGTTTGCAGGTGGGTAGCGTGCAAAGCCTGTATCAGTCGGCCCGCCAGGCGATAACCCAGCATAAGGTCAGCTTGAGTGACGCTATTTGTAGCATTACCGCAGCGCCGGCAGCCATACTGGGCTTAAAGCAAAAAGGTCGTATTGCTACCGGATTGGATGCTGACATCGTACTGCTGCGACGTGATGATCTGGCTATCGATACGGTTATCGCCAAAGGTAAGCTGTTGGTACAACAAGGTGAAGCCTTAGTAAAAGGCACATTCGAGCGCTAACAGCCACAAGCTTAAAAGCAAATAAGACAAATTCGCATAAATATGGCGCACTAAGCCATAGCTATCGAGGCTAAAAAGCTGCTAAGGCAGCTTTTTTTATTGCCTGCAGCGCTATAATTGGCAAAAATATCGCCAATTCATGTAATTTATTTTCATTTTCAAAAGTAGGCTTTCTGCGATACGCCTACAGCACAACACCGTAAAGTCAGCTTGCATTTTGTTGCGAATGGCGGTATACCTGTACATTCTTGAACGTTTAGATGGCTAAACATTTCCAGAGCAAATACTCTACAACGCATTGACCTCTGAAAGAGGAACCGTTATTTTCTTTCAGCAGCAGCAAAAACCAAATATAAGAATAATAATTCATAAATAATAAATATTTATTAAATATCAGGACAAGTGTGGAGGTTAGTCATGGCGTTGTACCAGCACAGTCAGGCAAGAGAAAACTGTGGCTTCGGTTTAATAGCGCATCTGGAAGGCGCTGCCAGCCACCGGATCGTCAGAACCGCAATTAACGGCCTTGACCGTATGCAGCACCGCGGCGGTATTTCTGCCGACGGTAAAACCGGTGATGGTTGTGGCTTATTAATGCAAAAGCCAGACAGTTTTTTCCGCGCTATCGCCGAAGAAAACGGCTGGAATTTGGCAAAAAAATACGGCGTCGGCATGATTTTCTTCAGCCAGGATCCGGTAAAAGCCGCCTTAGCAAAAAAAATTATCGCGCAAGAAATTGCCCGGGAGACTCTGACCCTGGTGGCCTGGCGAACCGTACCGGTAGACAGTAGCGTGCTGGGCCCGTTAGCGCTTAGCTCTATGCCCACTATTGAGCAAGTTATAGTAAATGCGCCGCACGGCTGGGGCGATCATGACTTGGAGCGCCGCCTCTACATGGTGCGCCGCCGCATTGAAAAACAGCTAAGCGACGATGCCGATTTTTATATCCCCAGCTTCTCGTCATTAGTTACCGTATTTAAAGGCCTGATGATGCCGGCCGATTTACCGCGCTATTATCTGGACTTAGCCGATATCCGCATGGAAACCGCCATTTGCGTGTTCCATCAGCGTTTTTCTACCAATACCATGCCGCGCTGGCAGCTGGCACAGCCGTTTCGCTTTTTAGCCCACAACGGTGAAATTAATACCATTACCGGTAACCGCCAATGGGCCCGCGCGCGGCAGTATAAATTCTCCTCGCCGCTGTTAAGTGATTTGCAAGATGCAGCGCCCTTTGTCAGCCAAAGCGGCTCCGACTCCAGCTCGCTGGACAATATGCTGGAGCTGTTATTAGCCGGTGGTATGGACTTGTTCCGTGCTATGCGTTTGTTAGTGCCGCCAGCCTGGCAGGGCAACCGCGTAATGGATGACAACTTAAAGGCGTTTTACGAATTTAACTCCATGCATATGGAGCCGTGGGACGGCCCGGCCGGCATCGTAATGACCAACGGCCAGCATGTCGCCTGTAACCTTGACCGCAACGGCCTGCGCCCTGCCCGCTTTGTGATTACCCGCGATAAGTTAATCACACTGGCGTCAGAAGTCGGCATTTGGGATTACACCCCGGATGAAGTGGTAGAAAAAGGACGCGTCGGCCCGGGCGAAATGCTGGCGGTAGACACTACTACCGGCAAAATCTGGCGCTCGGATGAAATCGACGGCGACTTAATGGCGCGACACACCTACCGTGACTGGCTAAATGCTAACGTGCAGCGGCTGGTACCGTACGAGCAATACGAAACCGACTTAATCGGCAAACGGGTATTCTCGGATGACGATATGCTGGTGTACCACAAGCTGTTTAACTACAGCTATGAAGAAATCGATCAGGTAATGACAGTGCTGGCCAAAGACGGCCAGGAAGCCGTCGGCTCTATGGGCGACGATACGCCAATGGCGGTATTATCGCGCAAACCACGCACCTTATATGATTACTTCCGCCAGCAGTTCGCCCAGGTAACCAACCCGCCTATCGATCCGCTACGCGAGTCTCATGTTATGTCACTGGCCACCAGTATCGGCCGCGAGCATAACGTGTTTAAAGAAACCGCCGGTTACGCCCGCCGCATTCAGTTTGAATCGCCGGTAATGATGTACTCCGACTTAAAGCAGTTAAAACAAGCCGACGAGAAGTACTACAAACATCAGATTTTCTCGCTGAACTTTGACCCGGCCGCCGTTAACCTTGAGCAAGCGGTAGAACAATTATGCGCCGATGTTATTACTGCCGTGCGCGATAATAACGTGGTGCTGGTAATTTTAACCGACCGCCGCATAGAGCAAGGCAAGTTACCTATCCCAGCGGCAATGGCGGTAGGTGCGGTGCAACATGCCTTAGTAAATGCTCAGCTACGCTGCGACTCCAACATTATTGTTGAAACCGCCTCAGCGCGTGACTCACACCATTTCGCAGTATTAATTGGCTTAGGTGCCACCGGCATCTACCCGTTTATGGCCTACGAAACGGTAGAGCAACTGGTAGAAAAAGGTGTTATTACCTTAACCGCACGCCAGGCCGTGCTGAATTACCGTAAAGGCATTAATAAAGGCCTGTACAAAATAATGTCGAAAATGGGCATTTCAACAGTGGCCAGCTATCGCTGCTCCAACCTGTTTGAAGCCGTCGGCATTGATAAAGCGGTGATGCAGCTGTGTTTTGCGGATATCCCATCACGTTTGGGTGGTGCCGGCTTTACCGACTTTGAACAGGACGTGCAGCAACTGGCCAAAGTTGCCTGGTTAAAACGTAAACTGCTAAACCACGGTGGTTTATTAAAATACGTGCACGACGGCGAATACCACGCCTACAACCCCGATGTAGTGCAAACGCTGCAAAAGGCCGTGCGCTCAGGCAAGTACGAAGATTACCAGCAGTACAGCAGCATCGTGAACCAGCGCCCGGTGGCGCATTTACGTGACTTATTTAAACTGGCTGACAGCACGCCGGTAGCGCTGGATCAAGTAGAAAGTGAGCAAAACCTGTACCCACGCTTTGACAGTGCCGCCATGTCTATCGGCGCCCTAAGCCCGGAAGCCCATGAAGCGCTGGCCATAGCGATGAACCGCCTTGGCGGGCGCTCTAACTCGGGTGAAGGCGGTGAAGACCCTCGCCGCTTTGGCACCGAGAAAAACTCCAAGATTAAACAAGTGGCATCAGGCCGCTTTGGTGTTACGCCGCACTACCTGGTTAACGCTGAGGTTATTCAGATTAAAGTGGCCCAGGGCGCTAAGCCCGGCGAAGGTGGCCAGTTGCCCGGCGAGAAAGTTACCGCCGAAATAGCCCGGCTGCGTTACTCGGTACCTGGCGTAACGCTGATATCGCCACCGCCACACCACGATATTTACTCGATTGAAGACTTAGCCCAGCTGATTTTCGATTTAAAGCAGGTTAATCCGCAGGCGCTGATCTCAGTGAAATTAGTGTCAGAGCCCGGCATAGGCACCATAGCCGCCGGCGTGGCCAAAGCCTATGCCGATTTAATCACCGTGTCCGGTTATGACGGCGGTACCGGTGCCAGCCCGCTTACCTCGGTAAAATATGCCGGCAGCCCGTGGGAGTTAGGTCTTGCCGAAGTGCACCAGGCCTTAGTAGAAAACGGCCTGCGCGACCGCGTACGCTTGCAGGTAGACGGCGGCTTAAAAACCGGGCTGGATGTTATTAAAGCGGCTATTTTAGGCGCTGAAAGCTTCGGTTTTGGTACCGGCCCTATGGTGGCGCTGGGCTGTAAGTTCCTGCGTATTTGCCATTTAAATAACTGTGCCACCGGCGTGGCCACCCAGGATGCTACCCTGCGGCGCGATCACTTTACCGGCTTGCCGGAAATGGTAATGAACTACTTTAAGTTCTTAGCCTTTGAAGTACGTGAGCTGATGGCGCAGCTGGGGGTAACTGAGCTTACCCAGCTGATTGGCCGCACCGATTTGTTGGCAGTAAAAGACAGCGAAACGCAAAAACAAGCCCGCTTAGACTTAACACCAATACTGCAAGCCAGCGGCGTAACATCTGACAAGGCGCTGTTTTGCGTGCAAAACAATACGCCGTTTGACGAAGGCGCCCTTAACCAGCAGTTATTGGCGCGCTGCGAGCAAATGGTACTGAACAAAAGCGGCGGCCAGCTTAATCTGAGTATTCGTAATACCGACCGCTCGGTTGGCGCGGCGTTGTCGGGCTTTATTGCCCGTCAGCACGGTAATCAGGGTATGGCCACCGATCCAATCCGCATCCGCTTTACCGGCACCGCTGGCCAGAGCTTTGGCGTATGGAATGCCGGTGGCCTGCATATGTCACTGCAGGGCGATGCCAACGACTACGTAGGTAAAGGCATGACCGGCGGCCAACTGGCTATTTTCCCCGCCAAGGGCGCCAGCTTTGCCAAGAACGGCTTTACCATTGCCGGTAATACCTGCCTTTACGGCGCCACCGGCGGCCGTTTATATGCGGCAGGTCAGGTTGGCGAGCGTTTTGCCGTGCGAAACTCCGGCGCCTTAGCCGTGGTAGAAGGCACCGGCGATAACTGCTGCGAATATATGACCGGCGGCGTAGTCGTGGTACTGGGCTGCACCGGGGTGAACTTTGGTGCCGGTATGACCGGCGGTTTTGCCTACCTGCTGGATGAGCAAAATGACTTAGAGCTTAGGTTAAACCCCGAGCTGGTAGAGGCGCTGGAAGTGAGCACTCCAATACTGCAGGAACACCTGCGCAGCTTATTGCACCAGCACGTAGAAGAAACCGGCAGCGAAAAAGCGCAGAAGATCTTAAACGACTTTAACCGCTACTTAAGCCAATTTAAGCTGGTAAAACCAAAAACCAGCGACGTAAACACCTTGTTAGGACACCGCGCACGCTCGTCAGCCGAGCTGCGGGTTCAGGCGATGTAGGGAAGAGTTATGGCACAGAATGTATACCAGTTTATTGACGTAAAACGGATTGATCCGCCAAAACGCTCACATAGCGAACGCACTATCGAGTTCGTTGAAATTTATCAGCCGATGACCCACACCCAGGTTGAAGGCCAGGCCGATCGTTGCCTTGATTGCGGTAACCCCTATTGTGAATGGAAGTGCCCGGTACACAACTATATTCCGCAGTGGTTAAAGCTGGCCAACGAAGGCAAAATTATTGAAGCCGCCGAGCTGGCGCATAAAACCAACAGCCTGCCGGAAGTATGTGGCCGCGTTTGCCCGCAAGACCGCTTATGCGAAGGCGCCTGTACGCTAAACGAAGGCTTTGGCGCGGTGACCATCGGCAGTATTGAAAAATATATTACCGATAAAGCCTTTGAAATGGGCTGGCGGCCGGATCTTTCTGCGGTGGTAAAAACCGAACGCCGCGTAGCGGTTATCGGCGCCGGCCCGGCCGGCCTCGCCTGTGCCGATGTACTGGTGCGTAACGGTGTAACCCCGGTGGTGTTCGACCGTTACCCGGAAATCGGCGGCCTGTTAACCTTTGGTATACCGCCGTTTAAGCTGGAAAAAAGCGTGCTAAGCCTGCGCCGGGAAATCTTTACCGACATGGGTATCGAGTTTCGCTTAAACACTAACGTCGGTGTCGATGTCAGCTTTGACAGCCTGCTAAGCGAGTACGACGCGGTGTTTTTAGCGCTGGGCACTTACACACCAATGAAAGGCGGTTTAACCAATGAAGATGCGCCAGGCGTTTACGAGGCACTGCCGTTTTTAATTGGCAATATCAACAACTTAATGGGCTGGCAAACCGAGCACCCGTACGTTAGCTTAAAAGATAAAACCGTCGTGGTGCTAGGCGGTGGCGACACAGCGATGGACTGCGTTCGCACCTCCATTCGTCAGGGCGCAACCAAGGTCAGCTGTGCCTACCGGCGTGACGAAGCCAATATGCCAGGCTCACGCAAGGAAGTGCAAAACGCGCGCGAAGAAGGCGTGGAGTTTTTGTTTAACCTGCAACCGCTGGGCATAGAAGTAAACAGTGCCGGTCAGGTATGTGGCGTTAAAGTGGTGACCACAGAGATGGGCGCACCCGACGCCAAAGGCCGCCGCAGCCCGCAGCCGGTGCCAGGCTCCGAGCAGGTATTGCCAGCCGATGCCGTGGTGATTGCCTTCGGTTTCCAGCCCAGCCCGCCGCAATGGTTAGTGGATATGGGTGTAGAGCTGGACAATAAAGGCCGCGTTATCGCCAGCGAAAAAAGCACTTTTGCCATGCAAACCAACGAGCATAAAATCTTCGCCGGTGGCGATATGGTATTAGGCTCAGATTTGGTAGTAACCGCTATCGCCCAGGGCCGTAAAGCCGCCGAAGGCATACTGGACTATTTAGAAGTATAAGCTTGGAAGTATAACGCTTCTGCCATCTGCAGCAGCGGGCTATTAAAGCGAGATTAGGTTTGCCCTAAGCCAACCGTCTATGCCCCGGACGGGCATAGAGGAGTCCCCATGGATGGGTTCACGACGTGTTGGCGTGGGCAAACCGGTTCGAGCCTGCTACTCAACTGCCCGAACCTGCATTTCATACCCCAGCATCAATACAAGGAGTAAAGCCATGCCGCCATTCACCCTACCCGACCTCTGCGACGCCCATTCAGCTGACATCCGCGTAGCTGAGCCTGTATTTCAAAACTACGGTGGCAAAACCGCCTTTGGCGGGCAAGTTGTTACGGTAAAATGCTTTGAAGATAACTCCAAAGTCAAACAGCTGGTAGCCACACCGGGCCAGGGTAAGGTGCTGGTAGTAGACGGTGGCGGCTCCAAACGCCATGCCCTGCTCGGTGATATGCTGGCCGAACAAGCGGCAGCAAACGGCTGGGAAGGTATTATTATCAACGGCTGTATTCGCGATATAGACGAGATACGCCAAACGCCGCTCGGCGTGCAGGCGCTGGGTATTCACCCGATGAAAACTGATAAGCGTGATTTAGGCGATATCAACTTAACAGTGACCTTCGCCGGAGTAGATTTTATCCCTGGCCAGTTTGTTTATGCCGATAATAATGGTGTGTTGGTGGCGACTAAAGCCTTGCTGTAAGCGGGGCATTCATTTTTGGCGTGTCATACTTTCAACAAAACGGTGGCAAACCGATTCAGCTTGCCCATTTGTCCCTCCAGCTGGCCTGGGGAAAGCGTTTTTATGCACAAAAATCAGACTTTTCCCTCGTGATACGCGTGAAATAACCTGAGGATTGTCGCACGCCACATAACCAGCCTTTTCCAGCCGACTCTGCATTACAACCGGAATAAAGTACGCCAATATCAAGGTGGCAATAAACCAACCAATTACAAGCTGGTTCGAATAGCTACGAACCCATAATAATTTGTTTTTTGCGCCGGCATACTCTATTGCACTGAACAGAAAAAATACCGACATCAGCAACATATAACTGGTGCCGGTGACATAGCGCACTGTCGGCTTTAGATTTTCTATAGCTGAATTAACAGTTATAAGGTCATATACAACATATACAACCGCCATTACGGCAATAACATTAAACGCAATAAATGCCCATAGTTTGGCAGTGTTAGACATTAGTAGCCTTGAACCCCGAAACAAGGCCCGAATAGACAGCGGATTAAGTGCGGGTTCCGTTCCAGATAATTTAAATTCCTGCTGGTTTCATACTTAATTTCATCAAGTCGGATACCGATCTTTTTGTAAGCTCTGATTAAAGCTTGAGTTGCCCCCAAGCGTTCATCTATTTCATCAAGCAGTAGGCCTGTAATAACACCTACAGCTATTGCTGCAATAAATGGTGCCGCAGCGACGGTACCTATCGTTACCATGGAACCAACGACCAAACCCGCTACTGCCCCGGCTATACTGCTCAGGCCAATCTTAATAAGATCTGTCGTTATTACGCCGAGCAATTCAGATAACAATGCAGTGTCTCTTATCACATAGTCAAAAATTTCTATGCTCACAGATAAAACAGCGGTGAGAACAAAACCACCTTTGGCTGACTTAACAATACCCTTTGGCCCCACCGCCATCCTGACAACAGTTGGGTTATCTGCCAAATATTTAGTGCCTTTAAGTACGCGCCTCTCACCGGCCTTGCCTTTGAAAATAACATACTGCTTATTGCCGTACCTTTTTAATGCCACTTGATCAGGTTTAAAACCACCAACTTCATGTATTAACTTTGCGGCTTTT
Organism: Rheinheimera maricola; assembly: GCF_016918075.2. Taxonomy (GTDB): domain Bacteria; phylum Pseudomonadota; class Gammaproteobacteria; order Enterobacterales; family Alteromonadaceae; genus Alishewanella; species Alishewanella maricola_A. The sequence continues at coordinate 38,736 of NZ_JAERPS020000005.1, forward strand.
ACGGCATCCAGAGCAGGAGCAATCTGCTGAGCTGCAAACTTAATATTTGCTTTCAGTTCAAAGTATTCCTTCTGCAGATCTTCTGATGACACTACGTGCACTACGTGTTCGTTGTGTTGTAATTCGCGTACCAGATCCTGTTGTCTGTTTGTCATAGTAAATATCCTTATTAATCACAAGATGTTGAATAACCGCTGGCTTTTATCCAAGCGTTGGCCTGCTCCGGATTGCGCGGTACGCCAATGCCACGACAATAAAAGTAGCTGACAAGTTGAGCCGATTTAACGTGCCCGTCTTTGGCTGCACTAAGGTAATAGTTAAAGGCCTGCGGCAGGTTTGCTGCAGTGACGAGACCGGAATCATATGTTTTCGCCAGTGCAAACTTTGCATCGGCACGTCCGCTCTGTGCTTGCTGAATTAAATGCTGCAGGTACTGCGGCGCTGACACCTCGCTTAACTCACCGCTGTGATCTGTAATATAAAAGCTGTCCGGAGCTACAGTGCCGGCAGCCAATTCTGATTTTCGAAACCAGTCCAGCGCCGTGAACTGGTTTTGTTCCACCCCTTCGCCGTTTTCATATAACACTCCTAACTCCCACATGGCTTGAGAGTGATTAAGCCGTGCCGCGTTGGTGAAATGAGACTTCGCAGCCTGGTAATCAACAGTATCTGCGTCATTTTTGGCAATTAAACCCAAAAAATACTCTGCTTCAGCAGAGCCTTGTGCTGCCACCTGCGAGAAACCACTTTTCGCGGTTATATAATCACCACTGTAGAAAGCTTGCTGTGCGGCGCTTAACTTCTCGCCACTCTCAGCTACAGCTAAATTAGCTATAAACAAGCCCAAAATTAAAAACACCGATTTAATCATTAGTTTTGCCTAAAACACGCTGACCTGCGAACAAAGATAACCAATTATAAACATATTTTTCACTTTGACACGACACACAAACTCAAATCAGCGAAAATTGCTTTAGCCGCTACATGCTGTAAATATAATTAACGAGATACGCCAAACGCCACTTGGCGTGCAGGCAGCAGTGCTCTTACCAGTTAATTGGAAAGAACACTAAGTATTCACCCAATGAAAACCGATAAACGTGATTTAGGCGATATCAACTTAACAGTGACCTTCGCCGGAGTAGATTTTATCCCTGGCCAGTTTGTTTATGCCGATAATAATGGTGTGTTAGTGGCGACTAAGCAGTTGGTGTAACGTGATTACTTTAGCGCGTTAATACGCGCCAACGCCTGCGCCCTTGCATCGTTATTACCAGCACCCGCGCCTGAACTCAGCTGCGCTTCGGCCATGCGTAACTCTTTCAGCAATTCAATTTTTTCCTGTTAGTACTTTTTGACGACAGCTTGAAACAAGTTCAATTTCGGTACTGCCCATCCGCCTTTCTTTTGAGGTTTATCAGCCTAGTTCACCAGCAAAAGTTGAAAATTTATTCCATTTGTTTATATTTGGTTAAATTTAAAATCAAGGAAGCAATAATATGGACGTTAAACGCGCAGAATTGAAAGTCACGATAGCCAAGTTAGTCGAGCTGGCATACTCAACGGACAACGATCTTACAGTGAAACTGATGGCTAAATCAGGCAGTACCAAACTGACAATAGATCAGAACGGCAAAGCTACGTTATCGGGTGCAGCAGGCAATCTGACATTTAGCGGCTCACCAGCGTTGGAGCAGATTGGTGCAAATATTAAACGAGTAAGCATAAGTTTCACGCGAGGAAGCGACAATAACGTTAAATACACCGCTACATTCAGCCTGGAAATTATAAGCATGTCGGTATCAGGCGAATTTGATATAGAGGCGCTTATTTTATCCTGCTCAGGCTTATTGTGCCGTGCAGCAAGCGCAATGAAAGGCCGGAATCAAGCTCTTGAGCACCAGTACCAGCAAATAATGGGGAACTAGAGATGAAATATCTTGTTAGCGCCGCAGCCCTATTGGTTTTGCTCGGCTGCACAGCGACAAAGCCAGTTTCTTTGTATCAAACCTACACTGATTACAGCAACCAGATGAATGCCGAAAACGTCGAGCAACTGGCGCCAGCATATTTCAGTTCCAATCTGTTACCACAGTCGTTTAGTGATACTAGCGTCACGCAGCAATTACTGTTTAAAAACATGATGGCTAAACCATCACAGCATCAAGAGTTAGTCACTGGTAATATCGGCTGCCTGGCTGTCCTCGGCCGAGATAATGAACAGCAGCCCCTGCAGTTTAATCTGGCTTATCGTGTTGAGAACGACAGCTGGTTAATTGATCAGGTTCACGTGGTGTTTCTGGAGCAGTCCATTGAACTTCAACCAATAACCAATTGTACTGAGCTGTTTCCCGGTTAATTTAAATAGCTACGCTGGGATAGATTTTATCCCCGGCCAGTTTGCCTATGCCGATAATAATGGCCTGTTGGTGGACTAAAACCCTGCTGTAACCAGCTGCTTTATCTTCAGCGCTTTTTCAAAATGATCCAGCCGGTGGGTTTGGATCCACCAGGTTGCCGCTTCCATTAATAACGCAGGGTCGTCGTTTTTGTTAGCAAAAAAAGCGTAAAACGACACGCCGACTGTCTCGCCTTTGACGAGGATTTTGTTATCACAAACGGCAATAATTTTTTGTCTTAATGCATCGCGCATAGTGCGGTAATTCCTGCGGTTAAAATGGATTACAAGCAGTGCCTTGATGAAAAACCATCTGCCATTTTTCACCATCAAAGCGCCAGATAGAGCTGCGCATTGAGTAGCTTGGGCTATCGTTTTTTGCGCGCTGTATGGTGGCGCGATAAGTCAGCTGCGCCAGTCCATCAGCTAACACGCGGCAGTCGAAATCTTGCTGGGTAATAACAGGCGGAGCTTCAGTTGGCAGGCGCTCAAGCACATCGGCCTTACCAAAACAGCGGCCGGTAGCGGCGATTTCATAGAAATCATCAGCTAGGTAGTGGTTTAGTAGTTCTGCAGATAAACGCGTATCGGGCTGCACCAGTAGCTGTTCCAGTGCTATTAATTGCTGTTTAACAGTGTCGCTATGCACTTTTTTAAATCTCCGGTAAAGCCGGTTGAACACTCAATACTGCCGGGGTAACGTTACCCCAAACTAGGTTGTTTATACGGATAATAATACCAAGACTTTGATATGAAAACCTACGCCTGAGCAGAAGAGGCAAAAGGCAAGACCTGACCCTGAGGACATTTGAGAACCTACGCCTGAGCAGAAGAGGCAAAAGGCAAGACCTGACCCTGAGGACATTGATATCAGCGCATACGCCTGAACAGCAAAGGCAAAAGGCAAAAGGCAAGACATGCTCCTGAAGTCCCGACTGGGCTATAGCGAAAAATAGTTTATTATAATAGGCTTTCAAACTTCTTAATGATAAACAGCAAATTATACTGAGATTTTGCTATCTCAATCACCAAAAGCTCTCTGTTTAAAAGGCAAAGCTATGCGCTTGATAAGTGCACATCACTATACAGTTTAGGAATTTTCATGACCGATCTTGTACTAAAGTTTTTAGAATTAATTGCCGCAGCATTTTCTGGTGCTTGGATAAACCAAAAACTTACTTTAAACCGTGAAAAAAAAGAATTTGATAAAACATTCAAGCTTGTATTCGATAGACTTACTGACCAAGCTAAAAAAGGTTGTTTTACATCATCCAACATGTACCGGAATGTCGTTTGCTTTACTTGTAAGATGCCACTGGAAATTGAACTGCCAAAAATTCCCTCTCCACCAGACTATGAAACTATCAATCGGCTATTTATATCGTACGACAGGTCCAACCAAGATTTAATTGCTGCATTTGAATACATACTTCGGCACTTAAAAAAAATATCAGAGCAACATGAAAAATTCTGCCATTTAAACAGCTATAGTAAATTTGGCGACACAGAAACCAAAAACCACTATATTTTATGGCTTGAACTATATTTTGTTTCGAATGAAGTAAGTCAGAAGCGATATAGCTATAGTCATTCATTCTACAATCAGGAAATACAAAAAAAACCTAGTATTTTCGTTGCAGAAGCACTAAATCTTCCGTATGAGCATACCGAATTTATTGACGAAATTATTAAAAGAAATAAAAGCTCAAGAGTTAGCTAACTCTACAACGTATCTGGCTCTTAAATTAGCTTCGCGTTACCGATAGTTTGCACAGTAATCTGCAACCCCAGAGCTTTGGCTACTTTAGCGACGGTAGCAAAGGTTGGGTTGCCGTCCGGTGAAAAGGCTTTATATAAACCTTCGCGGCTGATGCCGGTATCACGCGCCAGTTGACTCATGTTTTTTGCATTGGCAATAACCCCTAACGCATGCACGATAAACACCGGATCATCAGCCGCTTCTTCAATACAGGCTTCAAGATATAGCTGAATATCTTCGTCAGTTTTAAAAAATACCTCTACCGGCGCGGTATAAACCCGCTTTATCTTGGTTGCCAGCTCAATGCTTAACTCACTTTCGCCATTGATAAAACGGGTAATGGTCGATTTGGCGACGTTAAGATCACGGGCTGCGTCGGCTGCTGTCAGGTTTTTACGCTGCAGGTAGCGTTTAAAATGCACACCGGCCGCTTTGGGCGGGCCAATCAGGCCCATCTCACGCAGGTTTTCACTGCTTAGCAATTCAGTATTGTTTGTCATTTCAAATATTACCTTAACGTTGAAACGCGCGTTGAAATTACTCGGCGAACCTTATGTCAATACAGCTTAGCCCTTGAGCCAACTGTTGAAAAGCGTTGGCGCCAGCGCCTTGCCAGAGAGCTAACCTCTGGCCTCAAACACTGCCGTTTGCTTTAGCCCCGCTATCCGCTAAGCTGCTTTACAATCTTTAACCTACTGCCGGATTTCGCATGCGTATGCTGTTTACTGTTGCAGGCTATGTGCTGGCGGGCTATTGCCTGCTGTGTTTACTGTTGTATTTGCTGCAGCGCCAGCTAATTTATTTCCCCGTGCCGGCCCAGTTGCCGCCAACCGATCCGCTGATTTTGCAGCAAGCCGATGCCACTGTGCTGGTAAGCCAACAGCCGCGCGAAACCAGCCAGGCGCTGTTGTATTTTGGCGGCAATGCCGAGGATGTCAGTGTGGCTTTGCCGGAGTTTGCTGCAGCGTTTCCCGGCCATGCTATTTATCTTATGCACTATCGTGATTATGGCGGCAGTTCCGGCAAGCCCTCAGAGCAGGCATTGGTAGCCGATGCGCTGGCGCTGTATGACCAGCTGAACAGCAAACACAGTGATGTTACGGTAATTGGCCGCAGCTTAGGTTCAGGCGTTGCCGTGCAGCTAGCGGCCCAGCGTAAGGTCGCACAACTGGTGTTGATAACGCCGTTTGACAGCCTGAGCGCGCTGGCACAGCGGCAGTTTGTGCTGTTTCCGGTTAAGTGGTTGCTAAAAGATACCTACAACTCTGTGGCATATACCCCAACCATAAACAGCCGCACACTGATTTTACTGGCAGAGCAGGATGAAATTATCGGCCGTGCTCACACTGAGGCGCTGTACCGCGCCTTTGCGCCTGGTATTGCCAGAGTGAAAAGCTATAGCGGTAGCCACAATACTAACCTGCCCGCTAGCCAGCTTGCCGCCTGGCTTGCTATTGCAACACCTTCAGCCGGATTATCAAATTAGCCGGCCCGGTGCGATAATTACGCCAGTCCTTTCAGGTTGGCGCCTTTTACTATCATCCACAGGCTAAGCGATAACTCGCCGACTAACACCGGCAGCATGATCCACGGGAACAGCTTGGCAGCCACATCAGGAGCCATTAGCAGTGCCAGGGTATTTATCAGATAACAGACACCGGCCAGGCCCAGCATCAGGCCGAGTATTTTGGGGAACAGCTGCGATTTAATAATCAGATAACCGCGGATAATACAGGCCAGGGCAAAAAACAGCAGGCCAATAGCAAAGCCATAACCGTGTAGCTGTATCGCCAGATAAGCTAAGGCGTCGCGCTGCTCTGCTGAAAAGGCGGCTAAATATACGCCGCTGCCTGCCAGCAGCAGTGGTAGCATTAGGGTTAATTTATTGGCTACCAGCATAGCGGTTTGGATCAGGTTAAAACCGGTGGCGGTTAAATTAAGTGCGGCATTTACCCGCTTAAATAACAGATAAAACAGTACGATGATCGGAATGTCTAACAGCTGCATACATAAGTCGGCGACGATGCCGCTGCGCCACAACGTTTGGGCCGCGCTAATTTGCGCTGCGGTTGCAATGGCATCGCCGGCAACAATCAGGTTGCCACGCACCATTGTTTCAAAATACAAACCTAAGCCGATAATTAACAAATAACAGCAGCCGGCAAAACGCACATAGCCCTGCGACATCGCGGTACTGACTGCTGCCATTTTCCACCTATCCTTGTTAGTAACATAATCTGATGCTGCCACAGCAGCCATCTGTTGACACGATGCTGCACCGAAAAGCGGGTTTTGCCTACAAGGTTATTGTTACAACTAATGTCTGAAAATAAGCGCAGGCCTATGCTCTATTTCGTGTTGCTCTTTTTTACGTTTCTGGCCGTATAAAAAACACAGTTATTTACTGACAAAGGATCTACCGTGAAACTATTATTCCCCCTGTTTGCCGCGTTGTTAACTAGCGGTTGTTCAGTGTTTGGCCAAAGCGACGTTGAAACTGCGCCCTATACCCTGCTTAAAGCGGATGCCAGCCAAAATATTGAAGTGCGTAACTATGACAGCATGATTCTGGTGTCTACCGATATGGCTGGCGATGGCCGCAATAGCGCCTTTAGAAAATTATTCGGTTATATCAGTGGCGACAACGAAGGGGCCGTTAGCATAGCCATGACGGCGCCGGTGATAATGGACAACAGCAGCAAGGGCGAGAAAATCGCCATGACAGCGCCGGTGTTTATGCGTAACCGCCCGGGGGATTCGATGATGTCTTTTGTAATGCCAAAAGACTTTACCCTGCAAACCACACCCAAACCGACTAACCCGGAGTTGGTGGTTACTGAGGTTAAAAATTACCAAGTGGCCGCCATTCAGTTTAGCGGCACACTAAGCAGAAGCAACGTGGAAAAACATACTGCCATGCTGCAACAATGGCTGAGCGCTAATGGCTACACAGCAATAAGTGCACCGATAGAAGCCGGCTATAACGGCCCGCTTACCCTGCCGATGCTCAGGCGCAATGAAGTATTAATTGAAATAGATTAACCGCCGCTTGAGTTACACAACGTTAAGCACTTAACCGCAGGCTGATAAACATTTAAGCCAAACGCTTTAGTAATTTACTTAGCTGCTGCTGATAACCGGCCTCAGCAAAAGCTTGTGATGCCGGGTTCATAAAACCGTGAGCGTAGTCTGTACTACCAGCCGTTACGCCCGGCTGTTGTTGTAACTGAGTACAGATATCAGCTACGGCAAAATTTGGCTCGCTGTGACCAAAGATAACCTGCACCGGCACAGCAGGTGTTAACGCCAGATGCTGATGTATTTGGCCGGGGTAAAACAGCACGGCTTGCTTTACCTGGCTCTCGTTAGCCTGCGCTAACGCGCGCCATAACGCAGTTGCACCGGCGCTAAAACCAATGGCCAAGTCAAACGGTCGGGCGGCGTTTTGCAGCGCCTGTTGTGCTATTGCCGCATAGGCATCATGGCCACATTGTGTGCTAAAAGCCGCATAGGCGCGGGCTTCATCAGCAAAATGCTGCATTTGCCCCTGATAAGGGTCGATAAGCTGAACATCAGCGCCAGCCTGACTTAAATCGGCCTGCAGGCGCTCAAGGCCGGCACATAAACCAAAAATATCGCTTAGCACCAGTATATGCGTTGTCACTTTTACTCCTCAAATTAAGCCAGCCAGGCTATCAGATCTCGCCCGGATAGAACCAACAAACGACTTATTTAATGCTTTTTTGCTGCTTTCACCCTAACGCCGGGTATTTAGCGATTGCTGTAGGTTTTATTTGCCTCAAAGGCTTCCAGTTCCAGCGGCGAGTTATCATAGCCGTATTTGAGTAAATCGCTAAAGTGCTGGCTGATTACCTGCTTCAGGCTTGCGCGCTCGATTTGCAGCACATGCACCAGCTCGTGCGCCAGCTTGGGCGTATTTAGCCGGAAGTCTTTTCTGACATAAATCGAGTAACCAAATACCTGAGCATTGTTAATAATGCCATCGCCAATAAAACCTGTGGCCTCACCAACCAACTTCAACATAGGATTGTGATACGGGAATGGCACGGCATCGACGTACACCAGCCTGACCTTTTCCGGGCTTTTAATGCCGATCTCTCTGGCAAGAGCCAGCTGCTCTTCGTTAAGCGGCTCGCCCATTTTTACGCCAGCTGCTTCAGTTTCACTGGCCCAGTCGATATATTGCGGCAGAATAACTGATGAAATAATATTTTGCTGAAATACGATTACTGCGCCGACAAGCGCCAGCAAAAACGCCAGTGCTATGGTTATTTTTTTCATACAACTTACCGTCCGATCTGTAAATAGCGCTTATTATGCTTACCAAACAACTCACTGTCGAAAAAATCTAAGACCGCAGCATATTTAGCCGTTGTACTGGTAAGCCGCAAAGCGCGCGACCAGCCCCTGGCTTCGGCCCCGCAACTTTTCATTAGCGCTGTGATGCCAGCAAAAACTCTACAATCTCGCTTTGATATTGCCTGGCCAGCCCGCCGTGGCCGCCGCCGGCTATTTTTAAATGCTGATATCGATACGGATATTGATGTTGCTGCAGCCGCTGCATAATCCGATCGGACATTTCACTGGATGGCCACAGCTCATCAGCTGTGCCTGAGATAAGTAACACGTCGGCCTGCATTTGCTGCACCGGGATCAGCGCTTGCTGGTAAGCCTGCTTATTTTGCATCGCAATTTCATAGCCCAGGCGAAAATTGCCTTGCAGCAACGGCAGTGCTGATCGCAAGCTAAAAGGCAGAAAAGCAATTGGTTGGCCTTGCCAGCTCCAGGACGAACTGGTGCTATACCACTGTGGGCTGGCAAACACCACGTCACTACCCACCACCGCCACCACAGTGCTGATGTTCGCCGAACGACTGGCCAGTAATAAGGCTAACTCCGCCCCTTTTGACACGCCCAGCACTGACAGTTTCTCTGCGTCGACGGCAGCATTGCTGCGGGTATATTCAATAGCCTCAAGCACCCCGCCAAGCTCTATCCGATCCAAGCCAGATGGAATACCCGGCAAGCCAAAATAACCAACAACCAATAGTGCAAAACCTGCATCCAGATAGGCTTGCCGCTCTGGCGCACTGCGTGTATTGGTCATGCTCATACCACCTTCCGAACCGCCGAAAAACACCAATAGCGGTGCCGGGTTGTTCGCGTTTGCCGTTGCGGGTAAGTACAATTGGCTTTGCACCTTGCCCTGATTAGACAAGGGCACAAACAGGGTAATTAACTGCGGCAGCTGGCTGCATAGCAACAACAGTGTCAGTAGCAAAAGCAAGAGCGTTTTGAGTTTGCTTAATTTTAATGCCTTGGGTGTATTGGATAATGTCGAAAACATAAACCTTTGCCTGAATAACTAAACCTGATGCCTATTGTTTATTAACGGCAGCAGCAACGACAGCGCTTGTTGTCATCGAAATGGGCTGACAAATGTCAGTTCATATTATCTTATCCCGCGTGATGCCAGCTATTGCAATAGCCTTATGGCCTGTTTAGAGTGCGGTGAATTATTACATTGCAGAGCCACATTTTTATGAGTTTGCACCAGTTTGACGGTAATGCCGGCATCACCGAAGTGTCTCCGGGTGTGTATATTGACCTGAACGGTGTTCAACTTACACCGCAGCAAGTACGTCAGGTTGTTACGCCGCATGACTTTACCGTTGCCAATGCGCTTGTTGGCCGTCCGCTGGCAAAGCCATGGCGCCGGGCGATGGCAATAACTCTGGACGGTGTTGTTATTGCCCTGCTTACCTCAGGCAGCTTTTTATTTCTGCTGCCTGTGGCGGCCTATCTGGCTTTGCGCTGCCATATGCAGCAAAACAACCGGCGCCGGAATACTGTTATCACCATCGCGATATTGGCATTATTTTTACTACCCTTAGCGCCGCAAAAAGCCGATGAACGCAGTGACTATAAAGTTAAAGCAGGTTTATTAATTACTGCCAGTGCTATTGCGCTTACCAATACAGATTGCAATGCCCAATGCGCTGATAAGCAGTTAGACAATATCAGCGAACAATTACGTGGCAGTAAGCTTACAGACGACGAAATTGACAGCATGGTCAGAGACTTACTTGAAGAGTCAATTCTGACCCCGGCAGAGCAACAGGCGGCGCTGGATAAGGTAATGCGCAATATTAAGCAGCATCGCCAACAAGCTGCCGGGCAAGCAACGGACCAATTAATTCAAGCTACGACACAACCGGAAACAAACATCTCCTGGTGGCAAAAGTTAGCGCAGTCGGACCACAGTGTGCTGAAATGGTTGCAGGGCATTTTAACCGATTTGGGCATTGGTTTTGGCTGGGCAGTATTTTATTTCACGCTGTTTATCAGTTGGAATGGTGGCCAAACGATTGGTAAAGCCTTTATGGCGATAAAAGTGGTGCAGCTAAATAACACCCCGTTGTCGCTATGGCAGGCATTTGGTCGCCAGGGTGGCTACAGTGCAGGCTTTGCCACCGGCCTATTGGGGTTTATCCAAATATACTGGGACCCAAACCGGCAAGCTATTCAAGACAAAGTAGCCGATACCTTAGTGCTAAAGATATAATCTGAAAATGGCTTATTTAAGCGGGTATTTCCCGTTTGATGCCGTGTTTCTGTGACGTTTGACTGTCAAAATCACGGCCGATAGCCGTTACTGTGCATTGGCCATTCTGCATCAAGCTTTGTACTGCCGCCCCCCAAGCCAGAAAGCTGGGCTTTGTGCATACATTTGGGGTGACAAATGAGAGCAAATCGGCGAGCATCGTTTTTACATTCATGGCAGCATTCATGGTTTGTGAGTTTTGGCGAATGCTCTGTTCGGGAACTGCCTTGAATGTTCCCTTCGCTTCTAACTATTTGTTTTATCTATGCCATTCTTGGGATTTACACCACAAGGGGGAGTTATAGCGGCGAAACCAATGGCACTCAATTGGGTAAGGCTTGTTGATACCAACGATATCAACCTTCGCAGGGGAACATCGTGCTGTTGCCAACAGCCGCCCGGTTGCTACCGGGCAAGCGCAAAGCCAGCGCTAGTTATTTGTCCATTTGATCTGAAACTCAATTTCTTCACTGTCGCCTTCACGCTCGTGTTCAATACTAAACTCGGCGCGCACCGGCACATAGATCCGCTCACCGGCTATTTGGATCTCAAATTTTTCGCCGTTTTCAATGGCATCAGCCAAACGCCGCAGTTTTTCAACAAACTCATGGTTTGGGTAGGTTTTTTCTACATCTCTTGGTGATTTCATAGTTGATCCTCATATTGTGTTAAGCAGCAATAATAACGCCACGGTGCCCCCGCGTAGTTACAACCTGCTAAAAAAGTTTGCTAAGGGTTATTCAGGTATTGCCTGCCATAATGCACTCCGATCACGGCATTACAGACTAAACCAGATCCTTCTTGCAAGCTGCAGCATGATTAAAGGCAGCCGAAGCTGCCTTTAATCATGCAATCTATTTACTTAAAACAACAGGTTTTGGCCGAAGAAAATGGTCGAGACAGTATTAACGAAGATTACCGCCAGGATCAGTGGGATAAAGGTACCCAACGAGAAGTTAACGTATTTTTGCAGCAGTGAGCCAGCAAAAGTGCTGTTTCCCTGGCTTATTTCAGCGTCCAGATTATGTTTTTTCCAGCGATAAATTACGAACAGACATAACAAGAAACCATTCAAAGGTAAGATGGTTTCATAGAAAATGTCGTATACCACATCGAAAAATGATTTATTGATACCGCCATAGCTTAGCAGGTTGCTAAATACCTCAACTCGGCCAAATGACAGCGCACAAATCACAGCCAGCGCTATCATAGCTGCGCCAAGCGAAAACAGCGCCGTGCGGCGGCTTACACCTTTTTGATCCATTAAACTGCATACCGGCACCTCAATAATCGATACCAGGGAAGTTAATGCCGCAAAGAACACCAGTAGGAAAAAGAAAGCGGCAATAAAGCTGGCGCCGAAATAACCAATATCAGCTTGCATAGCCAGAAAGATTTTCGGTAAAAAGGTAAAAATCATGCTGATGCTGGATTCTGACAAAGTGCTTAACTGAATATCAGGGTTAAACGAAAATACCGCCGGCAATATCAACAAGCCTGAACAACATGCCACTAATACCGACAAGCCTGCCACCATTTTGCCGGCGTGCACAATATTGTTGTTTTTCTGAATATACGAGCCGTAAGTAATTAAAATACCCATTGCCAGTGACAACGAGAAAAACGCCTGCGCCAGCGCGCCGTTTAATACCTTACCGGTTAGTTTATCAAACTCAGGAATAAGGAAAAACTTAACGCCCAGCATGGCGTTATCCAGGGTAAACACATAGATAACTAACGCAATTAACATGACAAACAGCATCGGCATTAATACCCGTGCCGCCTTTTCTATGCCCTGCTTTACCCCTCCTTGTAAAATAGCAAAGGTCAGGCCTATCACAATCGCCATATAAACAAAAAGCTCGTTGCTGTTAATAAAGTTACCGAAACTTCCCGCAGCAGCCAGCTCGTTCAACTGGCCCATTACCGACTTACCCAGATAACCGAAGATCCACACGGTAATCACCAGATAAAACACGCCAATCATAAAAGGCGTAATAACCGACATCCAGCCAACCGTGCGCCAGGCGCGGTTTTGACCAATCTCAGTATAAGCTCCCAACGGATTCTTCCGCGTGTGGCGACCTAAACTCATCTCTGCCAGCATCACCGGTAAACAGATAAAGAAGACAAAAAAGGTATACATAATTAAAAATGCGGCACCGCCGTTTTTGCTGGCCATTACCGGAAAGGCGACCAGATTACCGATACCAACGGCTGAACCGGCGGCAGCCAGTACAAAACCGAGGCTGGAACTGAATTGTTCACGTTTCATTGCTACGCGGACTCCCTGAGTTTTTTCTTATTAGAATACCGGGACTTTTGCCCGGTTAATGTTATAGCGCTCTGCATGCTAACAGGCTGTTGCAGTAAATCCTAGCCTCTACTGCTCCGATGCGTTCAACGGCGTTGGAACAAAGGCAAGGATCTGCTATCGTGCGCCAATTTACACTGGCTCTGCAAAAGGACAGCCCACTATGTTCTACATGATTTATTCCGAAGATGTTGCTAACAGTTTAGAACAGCGCCTTGCTACCCGCCCGGCACATTTGGCCCGCTTAGAGCAGCTAAAAAATCAAGGCCACTTATTACTGGCCGGCCCAACACCTGCTATTGACAGCATGGACCCCGGCGCGGCTGGCTTTAGCGGCTCTTTGGTCGTGGCAGAGTTTGCCAGTTTAGCTGATGCCCAAAGCTGGGCCGATGCCGACCCGTACCTGGCAGCCGGCGTATATGCCCGTTCAACCGTAAAACCGTTTAAAAAAGTATTACCTTAAATTGCCAGCCACAAGGACAGTAGCATGAATTACGTTTTACTTACCGGCGGCGCCGGCTATATTGGCAGCCATACCGCATTGGAGCTATTAAACTCAGGTTATCAGGTATTAAGCCTGGATAACTTTAGCAATAGCTCAGATACAGCGCTTAAACGGGTGCAGCAACTGACGGGTAAGCAACTGATTAGCGTTAACGGCGATATCCGTAACGAAACTGCATTACGGCAGTTATTTGGCCAGTATGCCATCAGTGCTGTGGTGCATTTTGCTGGTTTAAAAGCGGTGGGTGAATCGACACAGCAGCCGCTGCATTACTACGACAATAATGTTGCAGGTACCGTTACCTTATGCCGGGTAATGCGCGAATTTGGCGTAAAAACATTAGTATTTAGCTCATCGGCTACCGTTTACGGCGACGCCAAGCAGGTACCTATTACGGAAACCTCAGCGCGTTTTGCCACTAACCCTTATGGCCAGAGCAAGCTGATGATAGAGCATATTCTTGAGGATTTGGTACGCGCCGAACCCGACTGGGGCATCACCTCACTGCGTTACTTTAATCCGGTGGGTGCACATGACAGCGGCCAAATAGGCGAAGACCCTAATGGTATACCAAATAACTTAATGCCGTTTATCGCGCAAGTTGCGGTAGGTAAACGCGACAAGCTCAGCGTCTTTGGCAACGACTACCCGACTCACGATGGCACCGGCGTGCGCGACTATATTCATGTCGTAGATTTAGCCCGCGGCCATGTTAAAGCACTACAATATCTGGAAAGTCATCGCGGTATCGAAGCCATTAATTTAGGCACAGGCACCGGCTACAGCGTATTAGATATGGTAAAAGCTTTTAGTCACGTAAATGCGGTGGCAGTACCATACCAGATCGCGCCGCGTCGGCCCGGTGATATTGCCACCTGTTATGCCGAGCCGTCAAAAGCCAAAACGTTACTTGGCTGGCAAGCTGAGAGAACGCTGGATGATATGGTACGTGACAGCTGGCGCTGGCAGTCGGCGAATCCTAATGGTTATAACAGCTAACTAATTAACCCAAGCTCCAGTGCCAGCAACACCGCGCGGGTGCGGTCTCGCACCCCAAGCTTAGACAGTATTGCCGAGCACTGGTTTTTTACCGTACCTTCCGATTTGTAAAGCGCAGTGGCAATTTCTTTATTGCTGTAGCCCGCTGCCATCAACTGCAAAATTTCCAGCTCTTTATCACTTAACGGCTCAAGCTGCGCCGGCATAGTAAAGTCGCCCTTTTCACTGGCATCGTTACTGCGCATCGCTCCCAACAGGCGCTCGGTAATATTCGGTGCAAACCAGCTACCACCGCCGGACAGGGCTGCAATGGCCTCTACCAGCGTTTCCAGCGACACATCTTTGAGCAAAAAACCGCGCGCGCCTAGTGTAATACTTTTTAGTACCAGCTCATGTTCATCAAAAGTGGTTAAAATCAGCACTGGCACATTTATCGCCGCCTGCCTTAGTGCCGCTAGTGTTTGTACACCGTTCATTACCGGCATGGATAAATCCAGCAAGATCACGTCCGGATTTAACTGCTGGCAAGCTGCTACTACACCGCTGCCATCGGCATATTCGGCCACCACTTGAACTTTGCCCGACAAGCCAAGCAGGCTTCTAATACCATCGCGGATCAGTTTTTGATCGTCTACCAGCAGTACCTTATGCATTGTCACTCTCTTTGTACGGTAAAGTGATGCTAAGTTGCATTGCCTGGCGCTGTGTGGTCAATTCCAAGCTGCCGCCGCACTCAGCCAATCTTTCCTGGATGCCTTTAATGCCGTTCCCCGGCTGCCAGCTTGCAGAAAGCTTGCCGTTATCAACGATTGTCAGCTGCAATTTTTCGCCGTTAACAACGGCATCAATCTGAATTTCAGACGCGCCACTGTGTTTTAAACTGTTACTTAGTGCTTCCTGCACAATACACAACAAATGCTGTGCCTGTTGTAAGTCGTGAAGCATAATATTGGCGGGGATTTGCAGTTTTACGACAAGTTGCTCCGGCAGTACTTTTATCAATGAAGCTATCGCTTCAACTAAGGCTACATCTGCATACTGGCGCATAGTGCTTACCGCTTCGCGCACATCGGCCAGCAGCAACTTTGCCAGTTGGTGACATTTACCCACCTGTACCTTAGCCTCTCCATCGGTTAAATGGCCGGCTACCTGCAACTGTATTGTCAGCGCCGTTAAATGATGCCCCACTAAATCATGTAAATTGCGCGCAATGCGGGTTCGCTCGCTTTGGCGGGAAGCCGCCTGCAGTAATTGCTGCGTTGCCTGCAGTTGTTGATGCTTCTGTTCCAGTTCATCTCTGGCCCTTTCAGCTTCACGGCTGGCGCTTTGCACCAATACAGCAAACAGATGAAAGCTGCCGTACAGTAACGCCGAGATCCAGACGCTACTGCCGCTTTGCCAGGCGATCAGGCTGAACCATGCCGCCACTACCAGCACCGTTAACAGCATGGCAGCCGCCGTAGGCATAACAAAAGGCAACATTGCTGCCCAGATAATGGTCAGGATAGATAAAAAGTCAAAATGGCGAGCAGGCAACAACCAGATAAGCGCAAAAGCAAAGCCCAGTTGTAATACTAACAACGGCAAGCCAAAACGGCCGAGCAGCGAGCAAACGCCTTGCTCACGCGTTAATAGCCAGAACGCAGCGCCATAACCAAGAAACAACGCATGCTCCGCAACTAAATTTTTGTCAGGCGCCACTTTAGCCAATAGAAACAGGCTTACGCCATACACCAACAACCAGGTCAATAAACCGGCCAGGCTGGCAAAATCAAATTTTGTTTTCATCAGCGCATTATGCGCAACAAAAAAATATCCGCAATAGGCCATAAGTCATAGTGAAAAATCCTGACTTTCGGCACCTGTGCAACAACCTCCTCCAGCGTAAGCTGCTGACATTAACCGAGGAGGTGTACCATGTCTGAGATCCATAGCATATTGCTGTATTTACACATTGCGCTAGGCGCTATCGCTTTGTTGCTGTATTGGCTGCCAGTTGTCGTCCGTAAAGGCAGCAAGCTGCATGTCAACGCTGGCAACGTTTTTTACTACCTTATGTTAATCGTTTCAGGCTCAGGCATGGTAATGAGCCTGATGGGTTTATACGACCCTGTCGGCATTTACACAGCAGGCAAACAAATGACGACTGAACAAATTGAACGTATGCTGGTATGGCGTGTACCATTTTCGCAGTTTTTGCTGCTGCTTAGCCTGCTAACCTGGGTAACCGTGCGTCATGCTATTGGCGTATTACAAGCCAAAAGCGATCGCGCTATGCTGCGTCGCTGGAACTATCAAGCACCGGTTTTGTTACTGTTCCCCACCGCGTTATATGTTGCTTGGCAGGGCATAATAGTGGGCATGCCGCTATTGATTATTTTTGCTGCCGTCAGCCTTACCACAGCCACTACCATTAGCCTGTATGTTTATAAATCTGACGTAAAACCGCGCGCCTGGATTATTGAGCACTTTAGCGCCATGATTGGCAGCGGCATTGCTGTTTACACTGCTTTTTTTGCCGCTGGCGGCCGGCGCATGCTGTCGCAGTGGCTGCCCGGCGAATGGCAACTGGTGAGCTGGCTGGCGGCGCCGGTGATTGGGTTAACTGCCTTGATATTGCTGACCGGCTGTTACAAACGTAAATATAAAGTGCAGCACAACAACGCTTTACAACAGGGTTAAGGCTGGCTTACTGTCTTGTGATGTTACAACACAGGACAACAGCTTTAGATGGCCATCACAAAATCAGCAATACATAACAAAGTGATCTGGATAACCGGTGCCTCCGGTGGTATTGGCGAGGCCCTGGCGCGCGAGCTGGCAGCAGATGGCGCACGGCTGGTATTAAGCGCTAGACGGTACAGCGAACTACAGCGGGTACGTGCCAGCCTGGCAAACAGCAATCAACATCTGTTGTTGCCGCTGGACATTACCGACGCAGCCGCTGTTCTGGACGCAATACACAGTATTGAACAACAAATAGGCGGTTTAGACTGGCTAATTAATAACGCCGGTATCAGCCAGCGGGCGCTGATTGTTGACACCATGCCAGAGACTGACCGCAAGCTATTTGAAGTCGATTATTTTGCTCAGGTAAACCTTACCCGCCAGGCACTGCCACTGCTTCTGGCCGACGGTGGCGGCAAGGTGGTGTTTGTTTCCTCCGTCGCTGGTTTAGTGGGCACCCAATACCGTGGCAGCTACTCCGCCGCCAAAGCTGCACTGCATTTATGGGCTAATAGCCTGCGTGCGGAACTGTTTGAGCAAGGCTTAACCGTGGCGACGATTTTCCCGGGTTTTGTTAAAACCGATGTCTCTCGAAATGCACTTACCGGCGATGGCAGCGCACTTGGCTCGATGGACGATGCCCAGGCCAATGCTATTAGTGCAGCCGCCTTTGCCGAAAAAGCCATAAAGGCGCTAGTAAAAGGTAAGAGCTATATTGTCATCGGCGGGTTAAAAGAGCGCTTAGGCGCAATGGTATCAAGGTTGTCACCAGAACTGCTGTATAAAATGGTACGTAAAAGCAAAGTGCGTTAAGGATAAAATGGTACTTGCTATAAGCTTGCACTAGACTGATTAACATCTGTTGAGCGATATGGATAGGATGTAATGGCGTCAACTCGCTTATTGGTTTTAGCATTGGCAATGACAACACCACTGGTGGCAGCCACTGAACCGTCACGTCAGGAGCAATTTGCACCGCTACGTTTTCTTACCGAGCATAGTCCACCTGGCATGTACCTTGATCAAGAGGGCAAAGTGACCGGTGTTACCGTACAACTAATTCGCATTTTACAGCAAAGACTGAATGAGTTTGGCGACGTCGAACTGCTACCATGGGCCAGGGCCTATGAAATTGCCCGTAGTCAAAGCAATATCGCCCTGTTTGAAACGGCCCGCAGCAACGAGCGGGAAAATCTGTTTAAATGGGTGGGCCCACTTAAACTGGTGCAAACATCGCTTTATGGCCACAGTAGCCGTTTTGCGCCAACGAATACCACTGCAATATCTAAATCAAAATTAATAGCGTGCGACTACGTCAACTCGCAAAATATTAGTTTTTTGCAAAACATTGGCTTTGACGATAAACGTAACTTAATTCTTACCAGCAAACATGGTGAATGCTTTGATTTATTTACTGCAGGTAAAGTTGATTTAATTATCCTTAATGATGCGGCGGCAGCTCAGGTTGAAGCAGCATTGCAAGCTGCGGGCAGCGACGGTCTGTTTCGTGTTAATACCTTGCAGGAAACCAAGCTTTATCTGGCGTTTTCACGAGATGTCAGCGATGACAGAATAACCGCCTGGCAACAGGCGCTAGAGCATATTTATCGCGACGGCACCATGCGGCAGTTGTATCAATCGGTCTACCCTGAAGCAGTAATTAATCGATTAGAAGCAACAGCTGCGGCGATACAACCCGCGCTACAAAGCCTGATAAATCAGTCGCAGCCCCAACAGCAGCATGCTGATACTGATCAGATGATAAAAGATGTTTTCGCTGATGTGATGCTGCAATACCACGCCAAGCTTAACGCCGAGCCACAACAGCGGCAGGCTCAATAGTGCATAGCCAAACAGAGCAAGATTGAGCTGCCCCAGCAATAAATATGGTGGTAGCTTAAGCAGGTTAACCACCGCGAAGAACACCACTGCCGTGGCGAGGTATTGCGGCTTTGCCAGCCGTTGCGGCAACAAATACATATTCAGCGGCGGCCCACCGGCATGAGCGACAAAGCTGGTAAAGCCACTTAACGCCCCCAGCACGCGGCCGGCCCAAGGCGAGGTCAAGTGTGACTGATTTACCAGCTTTAGCAGCATATTTAGCGCAAATAGCAGCGTAATCACGCCTAACAACAAGCGTAAACCCGCTTCATCTAACCAGCCAAAGCTAACATAACCAACAACTATGCCCAGCAGTGCAGCCGGTAGCAGCAGCATTAAATGCTTTACATTGTGCTCCCCCCACCACTGGCGCAAGCTTAGTACGTCAGCAATGATTAACATCGGCAGCAACAGCGCCGCTGCCAGCAGCGGGCTTATCACCAGCGACATTAACGGTACCGTAATACCGCCAATAGCACCGGCAAAACCGGATTTGGAAATACCAGTTAATAGCACCGCCACAGCAATAACCAGCAAGGTTAATATATTAATATCAGGCACTATTCAGCCTTGTTTTAGTAAGGGTTTTCGATTAAAAACACATTCTGCAAATAACGAGGATGCCTGAGTAAGCGTTAAACCAAGCCATCGTTACATAATTTTATTATCGGTTACAGCGTTAATGAATAGGAAGAATATGTCGTTGCTGAAAAACATAGTGGCAATATCAACACTGTCACTGTTTATTGTGTCTTGTGGTAAGCCTCCCGCTTATACCGCTGAATTTTTTACCGATACACTCAACGACAGTAGTGACGGACCGCAGCTAAGTGTTATCCCGGCGGGGGAAGGTATTGCCGGTGAAGAATATACTACTTCAACCGGTTATCTTGGCCCATTGCGCAGCATAAAAAATAGCAAGGCTTTTGCCATAACCCGCGCTGAAATTACTTTTGCGCAATACGATAAGTTTGC
The DNA here is from genome assembly GCF_016918075.2 of Rheinheimera maricola. Taxonomy (GTDB): domain Bacteria; phylum Pseudomonadota; class Gammaproteobacteria; order Enterobacterales; family Alteromonadaceae; genus Alishewanella; species Alishewanella maricola_A. The sequence goes on from NZ_JAERPS020000005.1 coordinate 58,919, forward strand.
TAACGCCACTAATCGTGCCTTACCGGACGACAGAGGCTGGGGCCGGGGCGATATGCCGGTGATTAATGTCAGCTGGATGGACGCTACTGCATACGCTAAATGGTTAACCGAACAAACTAACCAGCATTACCGCTTACCCTCTGAAACAGAGTGGGAATATGCCGCCAGAGCAGGTACTAAAGCCGTGTACTGGTGGGGTGATAACTATATCCAGAGCAAAGAACACTGCGATCGTGATATTGGCAATTGCAAACCAGGCACTGAGGCGGCTCAGCCTTGGATATCTGGCCGCTATAACACAAATCCTTATGGTCTTTATGACGTGTCATCAAACGTGGCAGAGTGGGTATTGGATTGTCATAATGAGAAAACCCGCTCCAATGATACTAATCCGGTAAAAACCGGTGATTGTGAAAACCGCATTGTTAAAGGTGGCAGTTACACGGACCGGGCGCAAAACACACGATTATCCGCTCGGGATGCTGTATCTATAGACGCTAAATACCCATCAATCGGCTTCAGGTTAGTAAGGGAAATGCACTAATGAAAATGTTGCAATGCCCTGCCTGTGGACACAAAGTGAATTTAAAGCAGGCTGGCGCAACTAAAAAAGTTAACGGTATTTTTATGCTGCAATGCGCTAATTGTCAGCAATGGAGCCATGAAAACCGCAACGCGGCCGTAGTAAAAAACCTTGGTTTAATGCTAATGATAACCGGCTCAGTGATGGGCTATTTTCAGCTTGGCGGCATTATCACCGGTCCGTTGATTGCACTCATCGGCAGTTTAATTGCGGTTGCTACACTATTTGCTGTACCCAGAGTGGTTTATACCGGCATTTAACCGCTGCTAAAGTATTTCCCAGACACAACAAAGGCGCTTTCGCGCCTTTGTTGTTTAGTGCTTAACTCCTACCTTCGCGGCTGGGCTTTTTACCGTTAGGCTGCCGTGTTGGCTTACCTTTTGGCTTGGCGGGGCCTCTGCGCCCTGCTGGTTTGTTGCCATCCGGTTTTGCCGGCCTCGCTTCTGTTGGCTTACGCTCCTTCGGCGTGCGCTCAGGCGTTTTGGCAGCAATATCGTGCTTACGTACCGCGCGTTTCATACTGGCCATGCGGCGGCGACGCTCGTCTCTGTCTTCTGGTTTTACCAAGGTAGCCACTTCCGGTGCTAAGCTGACTAACTTGCGCAGGTAATTCACATCTTCCAGCGGGTATTCAGCATAGCCACCGGCAGGTAAGTGTTTTGGCAGCAATAAATCGCCATAACGCACACGAATAAGCCGGCTGACTACCGCGCCCTGCGATTCCCACATCCGACGCACTTCACGGTTGCGGCCTTCAGTTAACACCACATGAAACCAGCGGTTGATACCTTCGCCCGGTAACGCTTTAATTTTTTTAAAGTTAGCTTTGCCGTCTTCTAACTCAACACCGGTTCGCAGGCGCTGGATCATCGCATCGTTCACATCACCAAACACCCGTACCGCGTACTCGCGCTCTACTTCAAATTTGGGGTGCATCAGGCGGTTTGCCAGCTCGCCGTCGGTGGTAAACAGCAATAAACCTGAGGTGTTAATATCCAGCCGGCCAATGGCTATCCAGCGTGCGCCTTTAATGTTTGGCAGGCGTGAAAACACTGTGGGCCGGCCTTCCGGATCAGTACGCGAGCATATTTCACCTTCTGGCTTGTGGTACGCCAATACGCGGCAAATTTGCTCGGCTTCGCTGGCAATTTGTACCGGATGACCATCTACCCGCACTTGCTGGGTCGGGCTGATACGATCGCCAAGGGTAGCTGGTTTGCCGTCAACCGTAACACGGCCGCCACTTATCCATTCTTCCATTTCGCGGCGCGAGCCAACGCCAGCACGGGCCAATACTTTTTGTAACTTTTCACTTGCGGCTTTTTCACTCATTAGTGCAATTCTCCTGTCGTCACGACGGTGTCAGCCAGATCCAGGCTGATGGCCTGAAATTCTGGCAAAGGGGGTAACTGGTTTAAATGTTTTAAACCAAAATAATCTAAAAACTCTTTTGTAGTGGCGTATAAACCGGGCCGGCCGGGCACTTCTTTATGCCCAACCACCTTCACCCAGTTGCGATCCAGCAAGGTGCGCATAATCTGGCTACTTACCGATACACCCCGGATATCTTCTATCTCACCGCGGGTAATGGGCTGACGATAGGCTATCAGCGCCAGCGTCTCCAATACCGCACGCGAATAACGCGGCGAACGTTCAGGCCACAACCTGGCTAAGTAGTCACTCAGCTCCGGTTTGGTAACAAAGCGATAGCCCGAGGCCGTTTCAGTTAGCGTAACACCGCGGCCGGCGTAATCCTGCAGCAACCTGGCCAGGGTATCTGTCAAGCGCTTTTTGCTGACATTAAAGCCATCCAGCACTGTACTTTGTAAATCGTCACTAGTCAGTGGCTTGTCAGCGGCAAAAATCGCTGCTTCAACCAACTGTATTAGCTGCACATCATTAATTTTGTCCGCCATTATGCCTCACCAGCTTTCAGTTTGACATGTATTTGGCCGTAGGCTTCCACCTGAATCATCTCGACCAGCTTTTCTTTGGTCAGTTCCAGTATGGCTAAAAAGGTCACTACCACGCCCTCGCGACCTTCTGTTACGTCAAAACAGGCAGTAAACGCCAGATAACCATTATGTTGGCTGAGTAAGTCCAGAATACGGCTCATGCGTTCACGGGTAGATAGGTGCTCGCGCTTAATATGATGGTGCTGAAAATCCTTCGCCCGTTTAACTATGTCTTTTAATGCCAGTGTCAGCTCGGCTAAATCGACATCGGGCAATATCAATAACGGCGCAAAGTTGTCGGCCAACACGGCAGTAGCGTTAAAGTGGTCGCGTTCGTCACGTGGCAGGCTATCCAGCTCAGTAGCGGCCTGCTTAAACACTTCATATTCCTGCAGACGGCGAATAAGCTCAGCGCGTGGGTCAGCCTCTTCGTCCTCCACTTCACTGTGTCGTGGCAACAATAAACGCGATTTAATCTCGGCTAACATCGCCGCCATCACCAGATACTCTGCCGCCAGTTCAAAATTCAGCCCCTGCATCAGGTCAATGTATTCGATATATTGCAGAGTAATTTCGTTAACCGGTAAATCGACAATATCAAACTTATGCTTGCGAATTAAATACAGTAAAAAGTCCAGCGGACCTTCAAACGCATCGAGCAAAATCTCCAGCGCATCGGGCGGAATATACAAGTCTTCCGGCCGGTCCAGCACAGCTTCACCGCGCACAAAGGCCAGCGGCAGCGGTTGCTGAATGGTTAGGCTGTCGGGCAACACCTGCTCTGTCATGGCGGCCTGTATCTAGCTTACTGAAACGGCGTCGGGTCGCCGCAGCCTTCGCGCAGCACCACGGGCACATCGTCGGAATAATCAATCACTGTGGTCGGTGCTTCGCCTATTACACCGCCATGCAAAATCAAATCGACCTGTTTCTCCAACCGGGCGCGCATATCTTCAGGATCGCTTTCGGCAAACTCTTCGCCGGGTAAAATTAAACTGGTACTAAGCAGCGGCTCACCCAGCTCAGCCAACAGCGCCAGCGCAATCTTGTTTTCCGGAATACGCAGACCAATGGTCTTCTTCTTATCGTTTAATAACCGCTTTGGCACTTCTTTGGTACCGCGCAAAATAAAGGTATAAGCGCCTGGGGTATTGTTTTTAATCAGCCGAAAAGCGCTGTTTTCTACTTTGGCATACACCGACAGCTCAGATAAATCGCGGCACATCAACGTAAAATGATGATCGCCACTTACCTGACGAATTTGTAAAATACGCTCCATAGCGTTTTTATCACCAACATGACAGCCCAGCGCATAGCCGCTGTCGGTCGGGTAAATAACCACACCACCCTGTTGAATAATTTGCACTGCTTGTTTTAGTAAACGCTGCTGCGGCGTTTCCGGGTGAATATGAAAAAATTGGCTCATTGTTATTCTTCTTAAATAAAATTAATGTCTTATGCTGGCATTACTGCGCTAGCCTGCAACGGCCAGTTCGCCCACACCGGTACTACATCGTCGGTTAAATATAGATTTTTTCCGATATCATTCCAAGTTGTCGGCTGATGAAAATCGGACCCCACCGACGCCGTTAAACCGTGCAACTGGCACAGGGCCCACAGCTCACGTTTTTGTACCGGCGTTTGCTGCGGCGAAATTACCTCTATCGCATCACCACCGGCGGCGGCAAACTGCTCCGCTAACCGTTTTACCCACTTGGTGGTTAGCTTGTATTTCAGTGGATGTGCCAGCACCGCCACGCCACCGGCATCGTGGATCCACGCAATGGCATCACTCATCTCAACCCAGTTATTCGGCACATAGCCAATTTTGCCGCGACCTAAATACTTCTTAAACACGCCATCCATAGAGCTGGCTTTGCCAATGCTGACCAAATGGCGGGCAAAATGGGTGCGGGTAAGGGCGGCGCCATTGGCCAGCGCTAACACCGCTGGCAACACATCGGGGATCTGGTTTTTTTCTAAGCGGCGCGCCATTTCCTCAGCACGCACGACTCTTGCCTGTTGCTGGGTCGCTAAGCGCTGCAAAAACTGCGGGCAATCCGGGTTAATATTCAAGCCAACAATATGAATTTCCAGTTGCTGCCAAGCGGTAGAAATTTCCACGCCGTTAATCAGTTGCAGCGGTAGTTGTTGGGCCTCTATCGCCTGCTGTGCCAGCGCTAAACCGGCTACCGTATCATGGTCGGTGATAGCCAATACATCCACACTCTTTTCTACTGCACGTGCGATAAGGTCTGCAGGCGATAACACGCCGTCAGAGCACAGGGTATGACTGTGTAGATCAATTTTCATCAGCACCTCAAAATAAGGCTGCTATTGTCGCACAGCAGAGACTTATCGCAAAATAAACTGAACTATTTGCCACTGCACGGCGTAACCTCGCTACACCTTATTTTGAGCGACGAAAACTATGTTTGGCTGGTTAAAATCTGATCCGGTAAAAAAACTGCGTAAAGCCTATGACCAAAAGCTAGAGCAGGCGATGCATGCCCAACGTAACGGTGATATGCGCCTGTTTGCCGATTTAACCGCAGAAAGCGAGGAGATCTGGCAGAAAATTCAACAACTGGAAAAACCTGTCAGCTAAACCCAGGCGTAAAAATGCGGCCATCCGGCCGCTTATACGTTTTTAATTCTGAGTTATAACAAATAAGCACTTGACGCTTGCTACCCTTTTGCGGTTTTATGTGCGCTGAACAAACGAGGTAGTTAAAGCTAATGCAATTTATCACAACCCTTAACCTGACAAACTGGTGGTGGCACATTCCCAACGGGCGTGTGTAGGCGTTGTATTAGCTGTAATTACCGAAGCCCGTTTCCACAAGAAGCGGGCTTTTTTTATGTGCCTGCAAAACTGTGCGAAGCGACTAAAAGCAAAAATATTTAGCTATATTTATGAATCATAAGGAAAAAGTGAAACATGATATTTAGTCATATCACCGACACGCCAGGCGAAGTGGCCAGTATCGCCATGCCACTGCCGTACCACAGTGATGCACTGGCCTGCTATCAGGCGCTAACGGCACAAAGCCCCTACTCGTTGCTGCTGGAGTCAGCCGAAATTGACAGCAAAGACAATCTAAAAAGCCTGCTGCTGATTGATGCGGCGCTGCGCATAGAATGCAATGATCAAAACGTAACAATTAACGCCGTTAGCAGTAATGGCGCGGTACTGCTGCCGTATCTGGCCGCTAAGCTAAGTAGTGACGCCGTAGTGGAGCAAAGCACAGATCGGCTAAGCGTTACCTATCAGCGCCCGGCGTTGTTACTGGAAGAAAATGCCCGCCTGCAGGCACCCAACCCTTTTAGCGTGCTGCGCACTTTGCAGCGTGAACTAAAGTGCCAAAGCGATGAGCCGTTCGCGGTCTTTTTAGGCGGCGTTATCGGTTACGACATGGTCGCAACGGTTGAGCAATTGCCGCAGGTACCAACAGCAGAAAACCAGTGTCCGGACTATGTGTTCTATCTGGCAGAAACGCTGCTAGTGCTGGATCACCAAAGCGGCCAGAGCCGGCTGGTCGGCAATGTATTTTGTGGCGAACAGGCCCCGGCCAACTGCTTTGTTATCGGCAAGCGGCTGGAGCAGTTAAAACAGCTGCTGCACAGCTCACCGGCAGAAACGACAACCAATGCAACTATTGATGCTGCGATGCAGGTTGATATCAGCGATGCTGATTTTATTAATCAGGTAGAAAAGCTGAAAGAGCATATTGTTGCCGGTGATATTTTTCAGGTGGTACCTTCACGTTGCTTCCGCCTGCCCTGCCCGGCCCCTCTGGCTGCCTATGCCCGCTTAAAGCAACAAAACCCCAGCCCTTATATGTTTTATTTAAAAGACAACGCCTTTAGCCTGTTTGGCGCCTCGCCGGAGTCGGCACTGAAATTTGACGCCCAAAGCCGTCAGGTCGAAATTTACCCTATCGCCGGCACCCGCCGCCGCGGCTTTAAAAGCGACGGCAGCATCGACCGCGATCTGGACAGCCGCATTGAACTGGAACTTCGCCAGGATGAAAAAGAAAAAGCCGAGCATTTAATGCTGGTGGATTTGGCGCGTAACGATGTCGCACGCATCAGCGTACCCGGCAGCCGTTATGTGAAAGAGCTGCTAAAAGTAGACCGTTACTCTTATGTGATGCACTTGGTGTCGCGCGTAGTCGGCACCTTAAAGCCGGAACTGGACGCCCTGCATGCCTATCAGGCCTGTATGAATATGGGTACTCTGGTTGGTGCGCCTAAAGTAAAAGCCGCTGAGCTTATCCGTGGTGTAGAAGGTAAACGTCGCGGCAGCTACGGCGGTGCTGTCGGTTATTTGTCCGGCAATGGTGATTTTGACAGCTGCATTGTCATCCGCTCGGCCTATGTTGCCAATAACACCGCTTATATTCAGGCAGGGGCCGGTGTGGTGTTTGACTCTATCGCTCAGGCCGAAGCCGACGAAACCCGCAGCAAAGCGCAGGCGGTTATCAGCGCAATAGTATCAGCCCATAAAGCAGTTAAGGAGTAACTGATGGCCGTTATTTATTTACTCGACAATATCGACTCCTTTACCTACAACCTGGTCGATGAATTTGCCCAGTTGGGCTACAGCGTGAAGCTGTATCGCAATACGGTGCCAGCAGACTACATCTATCAGCAAATGTTGACTGAAACAGAACCGGTATTACTGGTGTTATCACCAGGCCCCGGCAGCCCAGGCCAGGCAGGTAGCATGCCGGCACTGCTAAAGCTGTGTGATACAAGCTTTCCGGTTCTCGGTATCTGCCTGGGCCATCAGGCTATTGTAGAGCACTTTGGCGGCGTGGTTGGCCGGGCCGGTGAAACCGTACATGGTAAAACCGCGGCCATTACCTTGCAGGAACATCCGTTATTTGCCGGTTTACCCAAGCCTTTTTTAGTGGCGCGTTATCACTCGCTAATGGCCACCAAAATGCCCAAGGCGTTAACCTTGCTGGCTAACGACAGACACATTCCAATGGCGGTGATTAACGAAGATAAACGCATGCTGGGCTTTCAGTTTCACCCCGAGTCTATTCTGACAACCCTTGGTAAACCGTTGTTAAAAAAAAGCATTGATTATTTATTACGGGGCAGAGCATGACCGATAACATTCTATCCACAGTACAACACAGCCTGAGTGGCAAATCGCTGAGCTTTTCCCAGGCAGAGCAGTTTTTTAGCGCCGTGGTGCAAGGTGAAGTTGAGCCAATACATCTGACGGCGCTTTTGGTTGCCCTTAAAATGCGCGGTGAAACTGCCGATGAAATTGCCGGTGCCGCCAGCGCTTTGCGTGCTGCCGCTACGCCTTTCCCGCGCCAGATCAGTGGAGGTATCGACTGCTGTGGCACCGGTGGTGACGGCAGCAATACCATTAATATCTCCAGCACGGCCGCCATAGTCGGCGCGGCTATGGGTTTAAAGGTGGTAAAACACGGCAACCGCAGTGTGTCATCGCGCTCCGGCTCGGCCGATTTACTCGAACAGCTGGGTGTAAATATCCAAATGACGCCACAGCAGGCGGCCAATACACTTGCACAGACTAATTGCAGTTTTTTATTTGCACCGCTGTACCATGCCGGCATTAAACACGCTATGCCGGTACGTAATGCACTGAAAAGCCGCACGCTGTTTAATTTACTAGGCCCGCTGGTTAACCCTGCTGCACCGGATTTTCAGTTGCTTGGCGTGTATGATGCAAACCTATGCCGCGTAATGGCGCAGGCGCTGCAGCAACTCGGTGTAAAACGCGCCTGGGTAGTACACGGCAGTGGCTGTGATGAAATAGCGCTGCACGGCACCACCTATGTCTGTGAATTAAAAGACGGCGAGCTGACTGAGTTTAGTCTGACCCCGGACGATTTTGGTGTTGCGCTTACACCGCTGAGTGCTTTGACAGGTGGTGAGCCAACTGACAATGCCGCCGCTACGCTGGCCATTTTACAAGGCGAAGGCCAAGATGCCCATAAGGCGGCAGTGGCGATAAATGTGGCAGCGATGCTGAAAATTGCCGGCATAGGTGATGATTTGAAAGTAAATACCCGGGCGGTGCTGGAGCTGTTAAGCAGCAATAAGGCTTTTACTACCCTGTCGCAGTTTAAACACCTTAGTCAAAGCAAGGAGCAAGCAAATGGCTGAACAAATGCCGAATGTGCTAGCGAAAATTGTTGCGCATAAAGCTGGCGAAGTAGCCGCGCTTAAAGCCGCGCAACCGCTGACAACTTTTGTGGCAGAGATAAAACCGACAGAGCGTGACTTTCTGGCGGCGCTTAAGCAAGCAGGCCCGCGCTTTATCCTGGAGTGTAAAAAAGCCTCGCCGTCAAAAGGGTTGATCCGCAGTGATTTTAATCTTGCAGAATTAGCACAGGTTTACGGCCAATACGCTGATTGTATTTCGGTACTCACTGACGAGACGTTCTTTCAGGGCAGGTATGAATACCTGCGCACCATGCGTGAATTAGTCGATAAACCGCTACTGCATAAAGATTTTATTATCGACAGCTACCAAATTTACTTAGGCCGTCACTGTGGCGCCGACGCAGTATTGCTGATGTTATCGGTGCTAAGTGATGACGAGTACCAAAGCCTTGCCGCCACCGCCAACGAGCTGAACATGACAGTGCTAACCGAAGTCAGTAATGAGGCAGAAACCCTGCGTGCAGTGGCACTGAATGCGCAGCTTATCGGCATTAATAACCGTGACCTGCGCGATTTAAGCACCAATTTAGACACCAGTTTTGCGCTGGCTAAACTGATCCCTGAGGGCAGAACGGTAGTATCAGAGTCCGGTATTTATACTAACCAGCAAGTGCGGCACTTAGCCCAGGTAGCCGATGCATTTTTAGTCGGCAGCTCGTTAATGGCACAAACCGACTTAGCTGCAGCGACCCGGGAATTAGTGCTGGGCGAGCACAAAGTATGCGGCTTAACCCGGCCGGAAGACGCCGCTGCCGCGCACCGCAGTGGAGCTTGTTTCGGCGGGCTGATTTTTTATCCGCCATCAAAGCGCAATGTTACGCCAGAGCAAGCCAAAGCCGTGCAGCAGGGTGCAGCACTCAAGTATGTCGGCGTCTTTGTTGACGCTAAACCGGGCGAAGTGGCGCAGTTAGCTCAAAGCTTAGCGCTTAGCGCCGTGCAGTTGCATGGTGACGAAGACGATAACTATATCAGTGCGCTAAAGCCGCTGTTACCGCCACAGTGCCAGATTTGGAAAGCCTACCGGGTAAAAGATGCACTACCCGAATTTAGCGCGCTGGCCGACCGTATCTTGCTGGATGCCTATCATCCACAGCAACATGGCGGCAGTGGCTGCAGCTTTAACTGGGCCTTGGTTGCAAAGCAAAACAGCAGCCAGCCGATTATGCTGGCCGGAGGTTTATCACCGGATAACTGCTTAGCTGCGGCCAGATTGCCCGTTGCCGGGCTAGATTTCAATTCAGGGCTGGAAACTGCGCCTGGCATCAAAGATGCGGCAAAAATTCAGTCAGCTTTTACACTATTGCGGGAGTTTCACCATGAGTGAGCTAAAACTTAACCCTTATTTTGGCCAGTACGGCGGCATGTTTGTGCCGCAGCTACTGGTGCCGGCCTTGAAACAGCTGGAGCAAGCCTATGTCGATGCGTTAGAAGATCCGGCCTTTCATGCCGAGTTTCAACAGCTGTTAACCGAATACGCCGGCCGGCCAACGCCGCTTACGCTGTGTCGCAATATTTCGCCCAACCCATTGGTTAAAATTTACTTAAAACGCGAAGACTTATTGCACGGCGGTGCGCACAAAACTAATCAGGTACTGGGCCAGGCGCTGCTAACTAAACGCATGGGTAAAAAAGAAGTCATCGCCGAAACCGGTGCCGGCCAGCATGGTGTGGCAACGGCGTTAGCCTGTGCGTTACTGGGCCTGAAGTGCCGCATTTATATGGGTGCCAAAGATATTGAACGCCAGCAGCCGAACGTGTTTCGTATGAAGCTGATGGGTGCTACCGTTATTCCGGTAACCAGCGGCAGCGGCACGCTAAAAGATGCGGTAAACGAAGCAATGCGCGACTGGTCCGCCACTTATGACAGCACGCATTATATGCTGGGCACCGCGGCCGGCCCACACCCGTTCCCAACCATAGTGCGTGATTTTCAAAAGATGATTGGCGAAGAAGCCAAGCAACAAATCTTAAAAGCCGAAGGCAAGCTGCCTGACGCGGTAATTGCCTGTGTCGGCGGCGGCTCAAATGCGATTGGCATGTTCGCAGATTTTATCGCTGAAGAGGGCGTAAAACTGATTGGTGTAGAACCCGGTGGTAAAGGCATTAACACCCATCAACATGGTGCAGCTCTGTCTACCGGCAGCTACGGTATTTTGCATGGCGCTTACACCGCTATTATGCAAACCACTGACGGCCAGATTGAAGAGTCTTACTCTATTTCAGCCGGCCTCGACTATCCGGCCGTGGGCCCGCAGCATACCCATTTGCAGCAAATTGGCCGCGCCGAATATGTGGCCATTAACGACGATGAAGCCTTGGCCGCCTTTCAGCAATTGGCGAAAAGCGAAGGCATTATTCCGGCATTGGAAAGCTCGCATGCGCTGGCTTATGCCTTAAAACTGGCCGCGCAGGCGACAGAGCCAACTGTGTTACTGGTAAATTTATCCGGCCGAGGCGATAAAGACTTAGCTCATGTACATAGCGTATTAGCAGGAGGCCAATTATGAAGCGTTATCAGCAGATGTTTGACCGCTTAAACCGCGAAGGCCGCGGCGCTTTTGTGCCCTTTGTCACCATTGGCGACCCGTCAGCGGAGCTGTCATTTGAGATCATTAAAACCCTGATTGACGCCGGTGCCGATGCGCTGGAGTTGGGTATCGCCTTTTCAGACCCGATAGCCGATGGTCCGACGATCCAGGGCGCTAATATCCGTGCCTTAGCGGCCGGCGTAACACCCGCCATCAGCTTTGATGTGCTTAGTAAAGTTCGCGCTTACCACCCCACTATCCCTATTGGCTTGCTGTTGTACTCCAACTTGGTGATGGCGCGCGGTATCGACGACTTTTACGCTAAAGCGGCAGCTGCCGGAGTGGATTCGGTGTTAATAGCCGATGTGCCACTACATGAAAGCAAGCTGTTTCGCCAAAGCGCTATAAAACATGACATCGCACCAATCTTTGTAGTGCCGCCTAATGTTGACGATGATGACCTGCGCGAAATTGCCTCTTATGGCCGCGGTTACACTTATCTGTTAAGCCGCGCCGGCGTAACCGGTACCGAAACGGTTGCCGCCATGCCGACCAGCGAACTGATAGCCCGTATTCGCAGCTATAATCCGGCGCCACCGCTGCTGGGCTTTGGCATCTCCACGCCAGCGCATGTTAAAGATGCCATTCAAAGCGGTGCCGCCGGTGCTATCTCCGGTTCGGCCATTGTTAAACTGATTGAGCAGCACCAACACGAACCAGCAACCTTGCTGGCGCAGTTGAAGCAATTTATCAGCGGTATGAAAGCCGCTACCTAAAACAGATCGACAGCCTGTTACTGCGGCAGGCTGTCGGTAAGTTGGTACTTCTGTTTTAACGCGTTAATTTGCTCGTTATGACTAAGCAAAAAACGGTTAAACTGCTGCAACACCTGCGGATGACGAATGGTAGACAAATGAAAGCTCACCCGTGTCATCGGCAGCTGGCTGGCCACCACCAAAGCTCCCTCTTGCTGCTGATCACGTAAAATTTGCTGCGCTACATTGTACTCCACATCAGCGCCGTCTAACTGACCACGCAACACCAAATTAAGCGCTGATACCGCATTGGGTACTTCATATAATTTAAATTTATGTTCACCGCGCATCGCCAACCAGGCAATGGGTGTAAAGCCATGTATCACAGCAAGCGTGCGAAACTGCGTAAGATTAATCTCTTTGTTAGCTGGCAGCACTAAGGTAGTGCCCAGATTATAAATAACCGGCTCACTGAATATCCGGCTAGCTTGCGAGTCCTGATATTTCGCCCAGTTAGAGTTATCCGGGTAGATAAAATCTACCAAATTATCCAGCTCATGATACAAACGCTTTACCGGCAACGGCTGGAAGCTGAATTGATAGCCTTGCTCTTTCGCAAAGAGTTGCAGCACTTCATTGGCAAAAGCGGTACTATCCGGCGCAGTAAAATCGTAATGCGGATAAAAATTGATGTCTTCCGTACCAATCGTAAACTTGGTTTTCGCCCATGCAGCAGGCGCAACACAGAACCACAGTGTGACAATAATTGCGACTACATATCTGCCCATAGTTAACTATCCGAATTAATAGCTACTGTCATACAGCAGTGTAGTGAGCAAATACTAAAGCGCCAACTGCTACTTTCGCTGCAAATGCGAAAATCTGTCGATTTTTCTCCATCTGAGCGGGATAATGGCCGTTTTATTTAAGCGGAAAGAAATTATGCAAATTGGCAATAATAGCGTAGTACAGTTTCATTACACTCTTAGCGATGCGGCAAGCGGCAAGCAGATTGAGTCATCACAAGGTAGCCACCCACTGTTGTACTTGCACGGCCATGAACAAATGCTGCCAGCATTAGAGCAAGCGTTGAATGGTAAAACCAGCGGTGACAAACTCGACATTACCTTAACGCCCGAGCAAGCCTACGGTGAGCGCGATGAAGATGCCGTCCAAAGTGTGCAAGTAAAACACCTGATGGGCGCTAAGAAGTGGCAACCAGGCATGACTGCGGTTATACAAACCGAGCAAGGCCAACGCCAGGTTACTATCGTAAAAATGGGTATGTTTAAAGCCGACGTTGACACTAACCATCCGTTAGCTGGTAAAACCCTGCAATTTGCCATTGAAATATTGTCAGTACGAGCAGCAACCGATGACGAAATTGCTCACGGTCATGCCCATGGCGAAGGCGGTCATCATCACCATTAATACCTGAGCGGGCCGCTATTGCAGCCCGTTTTTTTTGGTTTGCACTGCAATTATTTGCACTGATAGCCGTTAAGTAGATTAAATTTCACTCCAGCTTACTTATCCACTGCAGAAACTGCTAAGATCGGCTTAGGCTTTAAATCAGGTAAACTGTCCGCGCAGCGCCAGCGTATTATCAGTTCCTTTAGCAAGAAGAGCAGCCATTCTGTTATGCGTTATATCAACACCCCCAACTTCGACCACAAGCAAAGCGACAAAATTGGCATTCTGCTAACCAACCTCGGCACTCCCGATGAACCTACGCCCAAGGCGCTTAAACGCTATTTAAAGCAATTTTTATCCGACCCCCGAGTAGTAGAGGTGCCACGGTTGTTATGGTGGCTAATATTAAATTGCGTTATTTTACAGTTTCGGCCACGCCGCTCAGCCAAAGCCTACGCCACAGTATTTACTGAGCAGGGCTCACCGTTATTGTTTCATACTCAGGCGCAGCGCGATGCGGTTGCGGCCAAGCTGCAGCAAGATGGCCTGAACGATGTGGTGGTAGAATTTGCTATGCGCTATGGCAACCCCAGTTTTGATAGTGTGCTGGAAAAAATGTTTGCCCAAGGCGTACGCAAGTTGGTGGTACTACCATTGTACCCACAGTATTCTGCCTCCACCTCAGCCTCAACCTTTGATGAACTGGCTCGCAACTTTATGTGCCGACGCTGGCTACCAGATTTACGTTTTGTCTCGCATTATCCTGATTACGCACCTTTTATTAAGGCTGCGGCCGATAAGATTCGTCGCCACTGGCAACAGCATGGCCAAGCCGATAGATTAATTTTGTCTTATCACGGCATTCCCAAGCGTTATTTACTCAATGGCGACCCGTATCACTGTGAATGCTATAAAACTTCGCGCTTAATTGCAGAGCAACTTGGGCTGAACAAAGAGCAGTATATAACCACGTTTCAGTCTCGCTTTGGCCGAGAAGAGTGGTTAAAACCCTATACCGATGAAACGTTAAAAGCCTTGCCGGCACAAGGCGTGAAAAGTGTGCAAATTTTTTGTCCGGGCTTTTCCGCTGATTGTCTGGAAACCATTGAAGAAATTGGCGAAGAAAACAAAGAATACTTTTTACATGCCGGCGGCCAGCGCTATGAGTACATCAGTGCATTAAATGCCGAGCCAGAACATATTGAGGCCCTGTGTCAGCTAATTAACGACAATTTACACGGCTGGCAGGTTAACCACTTGCCACAACGGGCTGAGCTTGCAGAACAACTGAAACATGAAAAATACGGAGACTAATTCGCTTGTATGAGCGCACCACAAGGTCATCAGCCCAGAACTGAACCCACATTAAATGCCAAGCCGCTGTTACAGCGCATGACATTCGACAATGTGCGGGAAACTCCGTACGTCAAGCCGCCACAACCGCCAGTGAGTTATGTACGGGTGCTATTGCTACTGACAGCGATATTACTGGCGCTTTTTATTTATCAGGAAAGCCGCAACCATTTTTATCAATCGACGTTCTGGCATTGGTATGCCAGCAAACTACGCTATAACCTGCAAGACGGTGCGGCAACCCAGATATACTACCCGCCAGCAGGGCCGTTCGACCAGCGTTTTGGCTACCATCAACTGCCTCTGTGGTTGGAAAACTTGCAGCAGGTTGGCTTTCGTATTGTAGAGCAGCAGCAATTTTCGGATGAATTAATGCGCTACAGCGATTACGGCTTTTATCCACCATACCAAGAAAAACCACACGCTGGCCTCACCATTAACAGCTGCACCGCAGAAACGCTGTATCAGGCAAAGTCACCGGCTATGCAGTTTGATCACTTTAGCCAGATCGCCCCATTTATTGTGCAAAGCTTATTATTTGTCGAAGACCGCAGCTTACTGACACCAGAGCACAACCGTGCTAACCCGGTACTGAATATACCGCGACTGGGCGCCGCAGTATTGTCGCAATTACAACGTGCCGCAGGCATTCCGGCAGCAGCCGCAGGCGGCAGTACACTAGCTACTCAGCTAGAAAAATATCGCCACTCACCACAAGGGCTTACGTCAGATATTGCAGATAAATTTCGTCAGCTGGTTTCTGCCAGTGTGCGTGTGTATCAATCCGGGACAGACACCAGCGAGGCACGCCAACGCATTGTATTAGACTATCTAAATACCGTGCCGCTAGCAGCGACACCAGGTTTTGGCGAAGTAAACGGCATTGCAGAGGGTTTGTATGCCTGGTTTGGTGCTGCACCAGAGCACGTTAACCAGTTACTGTTGCAAAGTGGCCCCTACTCCGAGCAGCAAGGCGCGGCCCTAAAGCAAGTTATTGCGCTTATTATCGCGCAGCGACGACCATCGTATTACTTGATCCAGGGTAGAGCTGATCTAGAGCAGCTGAGCAATCGCTATATCGCGTTGATGCAGCAACAAGCTGTAATACCTGCGGCGCTGGCAACAAAGGCAATACAACAGTCGCTGGCTTTTAATGGCAAAGCCGCAGCAAACACACCGCCAGGTGCGGACTTTAAAGCCAATACCATGGTGCGCAATCGTTTAAGTCAATTACTGGGACAAAACCTCTATCAGTTAGACCGGCTGGATTTACAAAGCCAAACCACGTTGCACAGTAAACTGCAACGCGATATCAGCCAACATCTACATCAGCTAAGCCGTTATGAACCGGCACAACAAGCAGGGCTGTTCGCTGACCGACTATTACTGGCGGGGCAGCAAGACAAAATGCGCTACAGCTTTACCTTGTATCAAAGTACTGATAACGGCAACAAAGTGCGGGTGCAGACCGACAATACTGATCAACCATTCGACATGAATGATGCCAGTAAGCTTGAATTGGGCTCGACTGCCAAGCTGCGCGTGTTGGTAAGCTACCTGCAAATTATTGCCGAGCTACACCGCTTATACGCCGAAGAGCCAAGCGAAACGTTGCAGTTTCTTGACATTGCACCACAAGACAACCTGACCAGCTGGGTGGTTAATTACCTTACGGCGCATCCTGGTATCACACTAGACAACATACTGCAGGCAGCCTTAGAACGTCGCTACAGCGCTAACCCTAAAGAAAGTTTTTATACCGGCGGAGGCTTGCACACCTTTAATAACTTTCGTCAGGAAGAAGACAAACTTAACCCAACAATAGCCGAAGCATTGCAGCAATCGATTAATTTGCCATTTGTACGCTTGTTGCAGGATATGGTGAACTACAGTATTTATCATGGCGAAAACAGCAGTTATCAGTTGCTGGCCGATGATGACAATCCGCGTCGCGATCAATATCTACGTCGCTTTGCCGACCGCGAGGGCGGCACCTTTTTACGACGTTTCTGGAAAAAGTACCAAGGCGTAAACGCAGAGCAGCGCCTGCAGTTGTATATCGCCAGCAGTCGGCAAACACCAGAGCGCCTGGCGGTAGCTTATCTGTATATTGCACCACGCAGCACCCCGGAACAGTTTATTACCTTGATGCAGCAGCAATTCAGTAGTAACGAGCAGACTACAAAAAGCTGGCTGGCTTTGTTTGATAAATATCAAGCCGATGTATTCAGCCTGCCCGATCGTGCTTACCTGTCACGTAGTCACCCGCTTGAGCTTTGGTTATTAAAATACTTACACCAGCATCCTGAGGCCAATCTGCAACAGGCTATTGCCGACAGCAGTGAGCAGCGACAGGAAGTGTATCAGTGGTTATTTAAAACCCGCTTTCGCAGCGCCCGCGACAATCGTATTCACAACATGTTGGAAATTGAAGCCTTTTGGGATTTACATCAACGCTGGCAAAGACTGGGTTATCCATTTGATTATTTGGTGCCGTCGCTGGCTACCGCACTTGGAAGCTCCGGAGACCGCCCAGCAGCCCTGGCTGAACTCATAGGCATCATTATTAACAACGGTAAACGCTTGCCTACCATACGCATAGACAACATGACATTTGCCAGTAATACGCCGTACCATACCCGTTTGGACAGGCCATTATTCCAAACACAACAGGTGCTGGATCCAGAAGTGGCTGCGGCAGCTAAAACGGCTTTAGAGCAAGTAGTAACAGCGGGTACAGGCAGGCGGTTACAATCAGCCTATGCCGATGCACAACTGGCTATAGGCGGCAAAACCGGCACCGGAGATAACAGGCTGGTTCAGCTAAATGCAAAAGGCCAACATGTGAGCTCCAAAGCACTAAATCGTACGGCAACCTTTGCGTTTTATCTTGGTTATCAACATTTCGGCGTACTAACCGCTTACGTACCCGATGCTGCTGCAGAGCAATTTAGCTTTACGTCAGCTTTACCACTACAAGTAATGAACAGCATGGCGCCCATTTTAACGCCTTATTTGCAGTCGCAACATTGGTGTCATTAGCCAATGACAACCTTGTTTCTGCCCTCGTGCTTCGCCTGATACAGCGCCATATCTGCGCGATGTAGCCAGGTTTCCCAGTCTTCATTGGCCTGTAGCTGGGCCACACCGATAGACGTAGTCAGCACTGTATTATCTGGCAGCGTCATTCTTTGCTGCACACCACTGCGTAACTTTTCGGCCAGATTACTGAGATCTACCGGCTTAACATCAGCCACCAGCACCACAAACTCTTCGCCGCCAAAACGAAACACCTTATCGCTCTGGCGTAGCAAAGATTGCAACACCGGCACCAACTCGATTAGCGTCTTGTCGCCCACCTTATGCCCATGTTTATCGTTAATTTGCTTAAAATGATCTAAGTCCAGTAACAGCAAACCATATTGACGGCCATTTTTAGCACATTCATTAATGGCTACAGCCAGCTGATCATTTAAGGTACGTCGGTTCGAAGCTCCGGTTAAACTGTCGGTAGTGGCCAATCGCTGTAGTTCACGGCGCTGAACCTGAGCACGGTAAGCAAAAATAAATGAAAATACGCTGGTTATCGTGGTAGTGACAAAAAACGCCATCATTTGAAAGGTACTGGCAAATATAGCGCCAGGATAAAGCTGAGCGATCATAAACAACGACGTTAGCAACAACACTAATAGCGTAAAAGCCCGGATGGGCGATACCAGAAAAAAAATGAACACTAAAAACGGATACACCCAAAACAAGCCATCGGCACCCAAGCTGATACATACCAGCAATGCACCGGCACAAAATACCAATGCCATAACCAACCCCGGCTTTACGGTGTCGCCTGTACGCCACGCGGCACGGGTTGCTACGATGGCGCACACTACGATGCACATATCAGCGATGCCGACTATATAATTGCCCGTAGTCAAGCGATAGACACCGTAAGGGGTAACGCATAGCACAATAATGGCGCCGACCAGGGTTAGCATAGCCAAATAAAAGTCATCTTTTAGCCGTTTAAACACTTATTCCTTCCCCGACACTCACTAAATTATTGTTTATTAATATAGAAGCATCCTAACGCATTCAAGAACTAGATTGCAAAACAGCAACAATATTAGATTGTGACAGCCTAACGTGCTAAAGCCCGTGCAAGTTCATCAAAATGACTAAAACTCCAGTCTGCCTGTACAGCAAAGTGCTGATTATGCGAATTCAGGTAAAGGCAGGATGGCATGCCTGCATTGGCAGCTGTTTGCAGGTCAAAAATATAATCGCCAACATACAACATCTGCTGTACCGGCAGCTGCAAATCATGTGCAAAGCGCAGTAATCCTTCCGGATTTGGTTTAGCCGCACAATCCTCACGCGTCAGTACCCGCTCTATCGGGATCTGCAAGCGCTGCAGCGTCAATTGTGTCGCTGCACGCATATTACGTGTCAATATAGCCATCGGCATGCGCTGGCTAGATAATTGCTGTAGGCAACGTTCAGCGCCAGGCATCCAGCTAGCGTGCGCAGCCCCCCGAAGTTCGTGCTGACAAATAATCTCATGCGCCCGGTTGTACTCATCAGTATTATCCAGCTGTGCCAGACGCTCAAGTAACGGTGTGCCTGTCGGCCAGCCAACATCGCGGCATATGGATGCAAAATCCAGCGCCGAATCAACTAGAGTGCCATCTAAATCAAATACTACTGCCTCAATATGCTGTAACTGCAACTATTTACTCCTGTCGTAATGGTCTAATTCACTAAAAATCAGTCAAATGCATATATTGCACACTCACCTAAATTAATTAGGTCATTGTTTTTAAACACCAAAACCTTTGGCATGGCTTCTGCAGTTAAACAATATTATTCGTTATTAAAGGAACATCAATGAGTATTTTCAGATTGCTTTTTAATATACTGTGGTTTGTCCTGGGTGGTTTTGTTATGGGTGCGCTTTGGTGGCTTGCTGGGCTGGTTTGTTTTATCAGCATTATAGGCATTCCCTTTGGCCGTAGCTGCTTTGTGATTGGCGAAATGGCGTTTTGGCCATTTGGTCAAGATGCGGTCAACCGCCGTTATATAAATCGTTATGACGACATTGGCACTGGCACCTTAGGTACGCTTGGTAATATTATCTGGTTTCTATGTTTTGGGATTTGGCTGGCGCTGGGACATTTATGCCATGCTGTAGTGTGTTTTATCAGTATTATTGGTATCCCTTTTGGCATTCAGCATCTTAAGCTGGCAGTGCTATCACTGGCGCCGATTGGTAAAACGGTAATAGGACGTCAGGCCATCTAATGCAGGAAACCAGGCACAATCATGCAAAATCAAAATTATCGCCGGATTTGGCAAACTGTACTGCAAATTCCCAGCGGCAAGGTTGCCAGCTACGGCCAGATTGCCGATTTAGCTGGCTTGCCAGGACGTGCCAGACTGGTTGGCAAAGCACTAGGTTATGCTCCGGAAGAACTAGCGGTGCCGTGGTACCGGGTATTGCGCAGCGACCGAAGCCTGGCATTTACGCCCGGCTCAGCAAGCGCTGAAGAGCAGCGGCATCGCTTACTTAGTGAAGGTGTGTTGCTTATAAACTATCGGGTGCAAGCACAATATCTGTGGCAACCCGATTTGGCGGAGTTGTTGTTTAAACTGCAATATTAAAGCCGATTTAAGCGCTGTTTTGAGCGCATCAATGCTTCTTGTTCATACGTTTCCATATATTCAGCCAGATCGCCTTTCCATTGTTCGTCAACCTGCTCAGACGCGTCTTTCATCAGACCAACTTCTAGTTGATCACGACGCACTAACAACTTATGCGCCCGACTGTGCATTTCCAATTCAACTTCAGCCTGGATCTGGCTAATAGAACGCAGTACACCAAGCTTTTTATAAGCCCAAAAGGCCAGCAAATTAATGGCCACAATGACCAACGCCAGAATGACCGTCATAAAGTTGATCCTGCTTTCATAAATCGTTGACCTAACTTAAGTTCAAATACCCAGCTAATAATAATAATAGGAACCAGTACGATATTAAGTGCCGGGATCGCATGTTGATAAAATTGCTGGAAAAACTCAGTGTTAAATACGAAACGATCAACAAAGCGCAACGTTTGCAAGGTGGCAAAAGTGACAAAGAAAATGCCGACCAGGTTAGCGATAAAACATACATTTTGATTGAGCAATTGATGAAACTTATACAGTAAAAACAGTGCCAGCACGTCAATCACGGCGAAACTGGCATACCAGGTGAACTTAGCAAAAAGCTCGGGCTGGGTTGCATACTGATACAATATTGGTGATAGCGACGTCATGGCACCATTTGCAACGGTCAGCACTATTAAGGTTATAACAAATGACGATACCTTACGTTGAAATAACATTGCCAAAACCAGCAAAGCAAAATACGCCACAAAGATTATTTTATCTAAAGCAAAAAGTACGCTATCGATCGATGACCAACTCATGCAAATCCCTCATTACGGCTTTGGTGGTTCTATTCCTGCGCCATTACCTAAAGTGCTATAAACCGGTTCTGATTTATTAGCGGCCCCTGTTTTCGGTGGCTCAATTCCTGCGCCATTGCCTAAAGTGGTATAAACCGGTTCTGATTTATTAGCTGCCGCAATTTTTGGCGGCTCAATACCTGCGCCATTACCTTGCGCACTATTTGAAAATAGCGCCCGCGCTTGCTCGCTAATTATTACATCATCCAACTGAGCGGAGGGTGTTGCAGCAATAGCATTCGGGCTTTGCAACGGCGTTGTAGCAGCGGCTTTTTCATTAGCGTAAAGTTGCAACTGCGCAGCACTGTTATTGATATTATTCACAAACATAACGTAATCCTTCTTAAGCTAACCTAATCCTAGATACTAGAGCTAACTATGTGCGGGTTCCAGAGTTCAGGCCCTTAAACATCTGACAAAAAACTGATATTTTCTTTTTTTACGCTGTTATCACGAATTCGCAGCCCGAACACGCCCTCGTTTTCGAGTATCGTATTGCAGCTGTTGCTTGATAACTTTTTGATAGAGCACTGGCGCAATTTTTTCCAGAACAGTTTGAACCCATTACTGCCGTGAATGCATACCAACCTTGTTGCCCTCGCTATCGCGAAATATGCCGATAAAACCGTGTTCACCAATACTGGTCTTATTCAGCAGCAACTTACCGCCGCCATGCTCCACCTTAGCCAGCAGCGGAGCTACATCGGCACATTCAAAGTACACCATAGTGCCGCGGTCGCACGGTTCGTAGTCTGGTCCTTGCACCAAAGCACCACTGGCGCCAGCCATTACATGGTCAAACGGAAACATTGCCATTACGTCGGCGCCCATTTCCAGCATCTCAAACTCTACAGCAAAGACATGGTGATAAAAATGTCGTGCCCGAGGCATATCGGTAACAGGTATCTCAAACCACCCCACCGGATTAGGATTAAACATAGCCAATCTCCTACAGTTAAATTGCAAAAAGCCTAGCTTAGCCTACACCTGCCTGCCAGCTTTTATGCCGCGCAATGCAGATTTATTGTAGTGGCTGTTGCGTTAAAAGCCTGCAATTGGCTAGACTAGCGCACTGTTCATTTTGATAGTCAAATTTATGGGAGCGCAATAATGGGCGCACAATGGAAAGCCAAACATAAAATGGATGCGGCCAACGCAAAAGGCCGTATTTTTACTAAGCTGGCAAAAGAGATAGCCGTAGCTGCACGTAATGGTGCCGATCCGGACATGAACTCTAAATTGCGCTCAGCTATTGAAGCGGCAAAAAAGGCATCCATGCCCAAAGATACGCTGGAGCGGGCAATTAAAAAAGGCGCGGGGTTACTGGACGGCCCGGCCAACTATGAAACCGTCGTGTACGAAGGTTTTGCGCCGCACCAGGTACCGGTAATAGTAGAATGTTTAACAGACAACAAAAACCGCAGTGCCATGAGTATCCGTCAATTATTTCGCAAAGGCCAGCTGGCCACCTCTGGCGCAATATCCTGGGATTTTAAACACTTAGGCCAAATTGAAGCAGAGCCAGACGCTGCGGATGCCGATATGGAAGTGGCCGCGATAGAAGCAGGCGCTCAAGACTTTGAAGCCGGTGATGATAATGAAGTCATATTCTTAACAGAAGCGACCGATTTAGATATGGTAGCCAAAGCACTACCCGAGTTCGGCTATAAAGTACTGACCGCCAAACTGGTTTACCGCGCCAATAACCCGGTATCGCTGGATGATACTCAGCGTGCTGAAGTAGAAGCCTTTTTAGATGCTATAGACGCTGATGACGATGTACAAAACGTCTATGTTGGTCTGGCGTAACGCCAGACCATAAACCCAGACCTTAAACTAAGGGCACCTCGCAGTGCCCTTTTTTTACAACTAATGTGCCGCAGGTAACGGGAAGCCGCGATCACGCATTAGCGCGTCAATTTTAGCATCCCGCCCACGGAAGGCACGGTAAGCCTCAGCCGGGTCAACTGCATTTCGCACACTAAACAGGTGCTGTACTAACTTAGCTGCCACGTCTTTATCGTAGAAGCCACCTGGCGCCTCGGCAAAAGCTTCTGCTGCATCCGAGGTTAACACCTCTGCCCACATATAGCCGTAATAGGCTGCAGCATAGCCTTCGCCAGAGAATACATGGCCAAACTGCGGTGTACGATGGCGCATAACCACCTGTGATGGCATACCCATCGCATTGAGTGTGTCGCGTTCAAACGCATCCGGGTCCAGGTCTTTGGGGTCATCCAGCATGTGCATTTTCAGGTCAATAATGGCCGACGCTAAATATTCCGTGGTTTTGAAGCCCTCATTAAAGGTCGCGGCTTTTTTAATCTTGGCTACCAGTTCTGCCGGCATGGCGGCACCGGTTTTATGATGTATCAAAAACTGATTAATCACCTCATCGGTTAATAGCCAGCGCTCAAGTAGTTGCGACTGAAACTCAGTATAATCACGCACGCCACCATTTAACGTTGGGTAGGTTACCTTTGATGACAACGCATGCAATGCGTGACCGAACTCATGGAAGTAGGTTTCGGCGTCATCCCAGGAAATCAATACGGCTTCACCCGCTGGTGCTTTAATAAAGTTTGAGTTGTTCGATGACAGCACATTTTTTTCACCGTCGTAACTGCTGTAACCGCGGTAGCTAGTGGCCCAGGCACCAGAGCGCTTACCCTGACGGGCAAATGGATCCAGATACCACAAGCCAATATGCTTACTGCTGGTTTTGTCGGTAACTTCCCACACTTTTACATCGGCGTGAAATACCGGAACAGTGCCTTCCGCTACCGGAGTAAAATTAAAGTTGAACAGGCGGCCGGCTACATAAAACATGGCTTCGCGCAGTTTATCTAACTGCAAATATTGCTTAACCTCATCAGAATCAAGATCATACTTGGCTTTACGTACTTGCTCGGCATAAAAGCGATAATCCCAGGCTTCAATGGTAATATCATCACCCTGCTGCTGTGCCAGTGCCTGCATATCGGCCACTTCTTCTTCTACCCTTGCAGTTGCTGCAGGCCATACTGACAGCATCAAATCCATTGCCCGTTCTGGTGTTTGTGCCATCCGGTCCTGCAAACGCCAGGTTGCATAGTTGGCAAAACCTAATAAGCCAACACGTTCATCCCGCAGCGCCATAATTTCGGCTATCAAAGCATTGTTGTCCGTCGCATCGCCGTTATCACCGCGACTGTAGTAAGTTGTCCACACTTGCTTGCGCAGTTCCCGCTCTGTTGAATAGGTTAAAAACGGATCCATTGACGAGCGGGTGTTTGTAATGGCATACATGCCATCTTTACCACGGCTGGATGCTGCTGCGGCAGCTGCGTTTACCAGTGAATCCGGTAAGCCATTAAGTTGTTCCTTGGTTAAAAACAATACATGGTTTTCTTCATCTGCCAATACATTGTTAGAAAACTGGGTGTACAGCTGCGCCAAACGCTGATTAATATCGGCATAGCGCTTTTTCTGCTCGGCGTTTAGCGTGGCACCGTTATTGGCGAAACCTAAATACACCAGTTGCGTCAGCCGTTGTTGCTCCGGGGTTAGGTTTTGCATTTGCTCTGACTGATATACGGCGGCGACGCGCTGAAATAACGCTTCGTTTTGGGTGATTTTAGATGAAAACTCAGACAATTTTGGTGCCATTTCACGCTGTATAGCACGAAACTCTTCAGATGAGTTATTCGCACTCCAGATACCATAGTAGGTAAACACCCGATCGAGTTGAGGGCCAACGCTTTCCATGGCAACTATAGTGTTTTCAAACGTTGGTGCAGCGACATTTGTGGCAATTTTGTCTATGTCGGCTAAATGCGCGGCCATGCCTTGTTCTAATGCTGCTTTCAAATCAGTAAGTTGCATCTGATCAAATGCCGGTACGCCCTGATATGGACCAGTCCAGGGCTTAAGCAGCGCATTGCTTTGTGCTTTAGCGCTGGCTTGAGCACTAGTAGTTTGGTTATTTTGTGCAGCTGGGGCTGAAGTATCATTGCAACCCAATAAACTAACAGATACTAATGCTGTACCCAGCCATAGTGGAATTGATTTCATGCATATCTCCGATGCGGATAAGAGGGAGGCCGCACTGAAGGCTGGCCGCTTTTTAGTTAATATACATCTAGGTATATATTGTTGGCACAATACAGAGTACCGCGGCAAGATTAAAATACGCAATAAAATCATTAAAATAGCAATTCGGGTCGGCATTCTCACGCCAACCTCGGTTTATGGCATTAAATTTATTCGCATATTTAACAATACTTTAGTAAGTCTTCATGCGTCCAATTTAACGAGAAAATGGCCGAGCCAGCATGTCTTTCTGCCAGTCCGACCATTGTTATTCTCACACCAAGCTTTAGTAGCGGCTAAAAAAATCTTCCACCTGTTCCATTGCATCGTTTCGGTCCAGACCATATCTCTCCTGGATGATATCGGCTAGATCATCAAAGCTGCCACGGGATTGCTCCAGTTCGTCGTAGCTTATCTTATCCCACTGCAGTTTTGCTCTGGCGCGCATCTCGCCCCAGTTGCCTTCATAGTATTTGTAGCCCATGCGTATAGTCCTCTGTAGCAAGGTAACGCCTCCGCCGTTGCCGTTAATGCTGTGCAGCCGGCGACCTGACAAGAATTAACTTATCGCATTAAGTGTAGCCGGTGATAATATCAGGCGCTGAAAATTGCTAACTGGTCTGACAGCGCTTGTTCTGCTGCGCTAAACCTGTTGATATATGTTCGATAATTCAATAGAAGAGATAACATAACAATGAAGCTTAACATAAGCCCTATTGCGCTGCTGTGCGGTGCAGCGTTGCTTGGCGGCTGTGCCAGCACAGCGGATAATGCATCAGCAAACAACCAACCAGCTGTTAGTGCTCTGCAATTGGCGCAACAGACCATTATCATCGATACCCACATTGACGTGCCCTACCGGTTGCATAAAGACTGGGAAGACGTTACCCAGGCAACACAACGCGGCGAATTTGATTATCCGCGTGCACAAGCCGGCGGCTTAAATGCACCTTTTATGTCTATTTATATTCCGGCATCCTACGAGCGTAGCGGCGGCGGTTATCAATTGGCAAACCAGCTTATTGACAGCATGGAAGCGCTGGTGGCGCGCGCGCCGGATAAATTCGCCATGGCTTATAGCACCCAAGATGTGATCGAGCAGTTTGGTAGCGCCAAAGTATCGTTAGCGTTAGGTATGGAAAACGGCACACCAATAGCGGGCAAGCTGGAGAACCTGCAACATTTTTACGATCGCGGCATCCGCTACATTACCTTGTCGCACTCTGAAAGCAATCATATTGCCGACTCCAGCTACGACTTGCGCCGCCGCTGGAATGGCTTGAGCCCGTTTGGCAAAGAGCTGGTGGTAGCAATGAACAATATCGGCATGATGATTGATATATCCCATGTTTCAGATGATGCGTTTTATCAAGCTGTTGCGCTAAGCAAAGTTCCGGTTATTGCCTCGCACTCTTCGCTACGCAGCTATACGCCGGGTTTTGAGCGTAATATGGATGACGATATGCTCAAAGCGCTGGCCAAAAACGGCGGTGTTGTGCAAATTAATTTTGGTTCATCTTTTGTCACACAAATGGCCAATCAATACGGTGCTTTGCGTAAAGCCGCGGCAAAACAAGCCGGCGTAGCTGATGACGCCGCGTTTGAGCTGGAATTTCGCAAGAAAAACCCTTACCCCTTTGCTACCTTAGACACGGTGCTAGACCATATTGACCATGTGGTAAAACTGGTTGGCATTGATTATGTCGGCATTGGTTCAGACTACGACGGGGTTGGCGATTCTTTACCTGTGGGTTTAAAAGACGTTGCCAGTTACCCGAACTTAGTAGACGGCTTGCTTAAGCGTGGCTACAGCGCGGTTGATATTGAGAAAATTTTGTCGGGCAATTTCCTGCGGGTATGGCGCGAAGTAGAGCAATACGCAGCCAAACACGCCGCTGGATGAGTGATAAGCTAAATATTTAACAGGCTAAGCGCGGCACAAGCCGCGCCTTTTTTCGGCTAGCTTACTGCACAAACCCCGCCAGCAAACCAATAATGCCACCAAATACTCCACCCCACACCACCAGCCAGCCCAAGTGTTGCCGGATCATTTGCTGAACAATGTCTTTTACCAGCTCGGGGGTTAGCTCGTTTAGGCGCTGCTGCACTATGATATCAACTTGCTGGCGGATCCCCGCCAACTGTTCAGGTTGATCCAACTGCGCCAACACTAACTGGTTAAACTCATCAGACTGCGACACCTCAACCAGTGCCAACTTCAGTTTAGCGATAAACGGCTCTTTTAACGGCAGCAGCGCCGCTGTGCCGCCAAACATCCCAAGCATACCGCCAAACGACGATTGCTCTACCACTTTAACCAGTGAATCAAATGCAGGTGACAAATCACTTTGCTCAATTACGGGTTTAAAATCAAAAGCCTCGCTATGACTCTGCTGCTTCTCAGCTAAAAAACGATCGATATTGTCGCTACTAAAAAACTGCGTCATCACCAACTGATAAATACCACTTTTAAACTGCTCAAACCGCGCCGGTATTACACCAGAGCCATACAGCAGCGGCACTTTTTCAAATAACATATGTACTGCCAGCCAGTTGGTTAACGCACCAGACAACGCGAATAACCCCACGCTCAACAGCAATGGTTGCTGTAAATACCAACCTGCCAGCGTAATTGCTGCGGCTACCCCATTTGTTATCACGTTTTTATTCATGCCTGCCTCAATCTGTTAAAGCCCAAGCCCGGTTAAAACTTGAGCTTTGTTAAACCAACGAGTAATGGCGCCGATTCTAATCAGCTAAACGATTGCGGGCAAGCATTGGCTTCAAGCACTGGTAAATTCAGGTTATGCTGGGCAGGTACAAATGAATAAAGAGAATACACATGAAAGTAGTTGTCGCTTCGGCTAATCCAGCCAAGATACACGCGGTGCACACTGCTCTATCACAAATATTCACCGGCCAACTAATAAACTGTAGTGGGCAAAGTACTTTGTCTGGCGTGGCTGCCCAACCAATGAGTAGTGCAGAAACTTTACAAGGCGCACTTAACCGGCTCCAGGCTGTTGTAGATAACACACCGGGGGCAGATTATTATGTAGCCATGGAAGCTGGTCTGGATGGAGATTGCAGCTTCGCCTGGATTGCTATTTCACATCAGGGCTGCATTAGTAAAACCCGTTCTGCCAGTTTACCGTTGCCGCCGGCAGCGCTGTTAGCAATACAGCAGGGGGAAGAATTAGGTGATGTTATGGATCGAATGTTCGCGCAACACAATGTGAAACAACAAGGTGGGGCCATTGCCATGCTGACTAATCATCTGCTGACACGTTCAGGTGTGTATCAGCAAGCCATTATTCTGGCAATGATCCCGTTTATGCAGCCGCAGTTATTTAAACAATAAGCTTAGTTATAACCTAACACCGCACAATGTGTCGTGTCGTTTTCACGCCGTGCTGACTGTTGCTGCTGCGCATCGTCATCACTGTATACCATGGTTAATGCCTGGCGTTCTTGCTGGGTTAAATCGACTGCTTTTTGCTGTTGAAAGAAAAAACGATGTTGTTGCGCTTTGCTTTGTTTTACCGCACTCATAACCGACTCCTGTATTAAAACGCAGGAATGTCAGTAATCACTATCACCAACATGCCTTTAAGTATGCTTTAAGCATAGTCGCCGTAAACTGAGCAGTAGCTGAACCAAACAAAAAAGTAACAATTTGTCGCGGTCACATTGTCACAAGGTTGCCACGACTAATCAGTAACTTCACAAATAAGCGCGATTAAACGACTCCTTTGACTGCTGCAGGTAGCCCCGCGCCTTTTGCGCATGATGGTCCCAGGCTTGTTTGTCGGCGGCATCGGTAAACGGGTTTTGGCTGCTATTAATTGAACGTTCAAACCGGTCGTAGTAAGTCAACATGGCAGAAGTGATCTGATTAAACTGATCTTTATAGCTTTGTGTTTGTTCAAGCTGCTCTGAGGTCTTCAATACAAACCGCACCAGGTCTGTATTATTGCCTTCATTCAGGTAGCTGTTGGCCTTCAGGCTAATATTGCCTGCTACCTCCTGCATCAACTTCTGCCGCACTGTTTCGTCTTTACTCAACGCCCGGCTCACTGTTTCCTGCGAGCGTGCCATGCTGGCGTGCTGCAAGGTATCGCGTAGTTGTTTGTCCAGGTTACGGCGGAAACTGTCGATGTTTTTTTGAATATTAATAAGGTCCATATCCAATGCGCTAACTTGCTGTAACTCTTTCTCCAACTCAGCGAGAAAGCGTTCGGCGTCCTGATATATTTGCAAACCGTTTTGTTCGGCAAATTTACGATCTGCGCGGCTTAAACCAGCATCGCTATAGCTGGATTTGTCAAAACTGGATGCCAGAAAGGATTTAAACGGCTCGGCAAACGCTGAATAAGCGCCGCCACTGACTACGTTCAAGGTTGCTGTAGCCAAATCGCCAAATGGCTTTAGCATCGAACTCAGGCGTGCTTGCTGTAGCGGTGTAGTAACACGCTTTGTATTGCCAATAATGTTACGAAAGCTGGCATAGGCCATTGGGTTTGCCATTTTGTTGCGCTCTGAACCGGCTAACGCCAGTGCTATACCTGCGTGTAACGCATTGGCATACTCCAGATACTGGCGCTGTAAATCTAATTGGGCCGCGTAATTAACACCAAGTGTGCGAAACGACTCGGCCTGCAAGGCAATATTTTGATCCTGGCGCAATTTATCTAAGATACCACTAACAATACGCTGTTCGTTTTTTTGTAATGCCGTGGCCAATAAAATGCGCTCAATCTGCACATCGTCAATGTCAATGATGCCATTGGTGGTTTCAATATCCAGCCGTAAATAGCGCCGAGCAGGGTCGTCTATAGACACCCTGTGGGCCTTATAATTTACGTCACCACCGCTGTGTTCAATTAACGCCACAGGCTGCCACAAGGCATCTATGTTGGGTAAATCAGATACCAGCACATGAATGCGGTAGGCGGTAATATCCGTCGCGGGCTTAACCCACAGCTCCAACACACCCATTTCATTAATGGCGACTTTGCTAAATAGCACACTATTACCGGACTGACAGCGCAGTGCCAGCTCGCCGGAGCGGGCGATTGCCAGCAGCGGTTGGCACTCCCCCAGCTGACGCCAGGCATTGGCATCATGCTGTTCAAACCCATCACTAAATACAATGACCGACGCTTGTGCGAATGCACCTGGCAGCCACATAGCACACAATAACGCAATAATATTACGCATCGAAACTCCGGATCGGGAACTTAGGTCATACCGCCGGCTGGCGGTTGAAGGAAAGCGTGGCCATTTTATCAGCTGGCATTGTAAAAAAGCAAAAATCTCCCGCGCCAACTTGGTAATTTCTGTTTTACTATAGGCCGATATTACCTTGCACCAAATGAGAGTTGTTTTAATGTGGCTAAATGAACAGCACGTTACAGATGCTGCGCTGCGTACCTACCGAAAAGCACTATTGCGTGCCTGCCCCAATCATCTGGTGATAGATAATTTATTTGCTAACGATAAACTCGAACAAGTCATGCGGATTTTGCAGCGAGATACGGACTGGCAGGCACAACAACACAGCTACTCGGCGTTATATGTTGACGAAACTACCTGGCAGAAAACCCGTAACAGCCAACGTTTTGTGCAACGTGATGTATGGCAACGACCTGCGTTCGATGCGACTCACCCAGCGGCTAATGTCGCGGCAGAGTTTTTATCCTTTTTGCGCAGCGACCAGTTTATGGCGCTATTGTCCGGTATCTTTAACGTGTCGCTAACCGATATCAACGTAGCCAAGCCAGACATTAATACCAATTTCTTTCGTTTAAAGGCGACCGACTTCGTCAATCAACATGCCGATGACTCGCCAGGAAGAGAAGTGTGTATGTTGCTGTACTTAAATAAGGATTGGCAAAGCGACAACGGCGGTGAACTGATGTTTATGGGTAAAGACAATAATCACATTACCATTGCCCCACTATACAACCGCTGCGTATTGTTTAACCCGTCATCAGAGGGTGCCGAACACTGGGTAAAAGCACTGACTACTGACAACAGACAGCATTGTCGTTACAACGTCACTAGTTGGTATTGGTCTGAGTAATGAAATAGGCCCACGTTTATCGCTAGTGTATTGATTTGTTAAAGCAGGAGCATCAAGTAGTACTCGATGCATTAAGGATGTGGCATGAATTTACAGCGGCGGCTAGTTTCAAATTAAAATTTAGTGCGCAATAAATTATCGCGCACTAATTTGGACAATTTTTACTTTTGCTTTCTGTTACGAGCGACAAGTCCTAATAAACCTAGCCCGAAGATAGCTAAAGTCGCAGGCGCAGGCACCGCATTAGGGTTCGTAAAGTCCCGAGAATCACCAATAAAAACATTTGGACCAGAGAAACCAAATAGAGAGTCAGTTTGAGAGCCAGCTATGTAATTTGCAACGCCATCAGTGTCAACTGCCCATGAATTAGAAACATATGCAATGTTTGAATCAAAAATATGGTTTACATTGTTCCATGTATAATTGTCGCTGTTACTTACTCCTACAACTTGATAAATTCCTGGGCCAAGTATAAGTTCAGAAATTGTTACGTAGCGGAAAAAGTCGAACACATCATATGTGTTGGTAACAATAACACTGGCGAGTAAATTTTGGTTAGAATCATATAAAGCCACTGCGTTGTCATCTACAGCGCCAGTAGTGGGATCTGCAAAATAACCAAGACCAGTTACCGTCACCTGATTTAACACCTCAAAATTCAAGGCAAAATCCCAGCTTCCATTTGTAAATGAATTTCCTGGCTCGTCGAAAGTAAAAATAGGTGTTGCAGCTACAGGGGCTGAAAATAAAGCCATAACAAACAGAGCTTTTGCCATTGATGTTACCGTATTTTTCATATGATACTTCCTTATTAATAATTATTTTAGATTCATAGCACGACGCGAGCCAAAGCAAGCAGCATGCCAAGAATGCAAGGCATTGACTTTAATATGATTTAGTGTTTTTTTAATGCGCTACCCGCAAGGAAACTGTAAAGCAAGCTGACAAAGTCTTAGCGCTTTACTCTGATCTTAAAATAATTACTGCACTTCTGCTTTTTACTCCCTTACATGAAATTGAAGTGCAAGTCTAACCCGGAGCCTTCCATCATATAACTATCATCAGGGCGATGATGTGCAATAACAGAACGTCATTTTCCTGCCATCCATGTCACTCGCCCTGCGGGCAGCACTATAGTGCGTCCAAATTTACTGAGGCTTTCCTGCTACAGTCCTTCGCACCAGCGCAAGCGCTGTCCAAAATTGTTCCAAGCAACCTGGTGCTACCGGCGAATTTGTCACTCGCGCCATCCATGGCCCTCGCCCTTCGGGTGGCTGAGCCATGCAAAACGGCTATCCTGGTGTTTTGTCGAACCGAAGGGTTCTCTTCAAATCCTCGATCTCTGCCGCCTTAAAACAAAAACCCCGAGCTTTTGGCCGAGAGAGGGATTATTCCGGGCTTCCTGCCCTCCACCCCTTCGGGGCCGCACTAAAGTGCGTTCCAACTTGTTCCTGACAAGTTGGTCGAACTCAGGGTTCGAACCACATCCTCGATCTCTGCCGCATAAATGAAAAAGGCCCACGTTTTTGGCGTGGGCCTTTTTCATTTATCTGGCGGAGAGAGAGTATTCCACATTGATGTCGCGCCCCTTATTTTTAAAGGGCTCCAGCCTCTCGTTGTTGCACTTACCCCTAAACTTTACCTTTTTTATTTCGCCTTGAATAAATCAAGGTTTCGAAGAGATGCTACCACCAGTGATCTTCAGACACAACTGATGACTCAATCAGAGCTAAAACACTCAAAACCTCGCGATATCACCGCCGATCTCTTTGAAGATATCAAATGGATTGCCGCACATCAGCATCCCTCTGTAGTATCGGGCTAATTTTTCTGGTCGGTATATAGCGTTGACTTTCTCGATATACGAATCAATAAACTCAATACGACTGTTGATTGCTGCACTTTCGGTTTCAGTACTTACTTTAAGACTCTCGATAGCCACCTTCCTTTCCTCAATCAACTCATCTCGGAATTCATGCTCTTTGGCAATACGCATTACAGCGTGTTCGAATGGCTCATTTGAGGATGTATGTAGAATTTGAGTATCAATCACCAACCGGTCGTTTTCCGCAACATAAGTAGACGGTGTATCTAAAAGGTTCTGGATATAACCAGCGTCTCTGAAGGCAGCACGTCGCTCGGGCGGGAAGCTATCAAACCACCTTTTCACAGATTCTTTTGTTACAAGGAACTCCTGGGCGGTGCCAACATGGAAATAGCGAAATCGCTCCATAAATTTAAAGTAATACCGATGAGGAATGTCTTTATATCCCTTTATAACGTCGTCAATATTTACCAGCTCAGTCACTGCAGAACCTTATTATCCTCATTCATAGGGCATATTATGCTTGGATAAGCAGACTGGGTCACTTACTAAAAGTTTGGAAACAGGCGTAAGTGTTTTAATTACCAATTTTCCAGGCCCCTGCTCTCCTTAGTACGAAGTGAAAACACACTTCTTTCTTTGCAAAAAATTCGCCAAATCCGTCGTTAGTTACTCATGAGGGCATTGAAGAGGTCGTGTCCATGCGAAAATAATGAGGACAGAAAATGAATACAACTAACAGTGCTATACGAGTATATCAACGGGCAAGCAAGTCGCCATGGGATGATGCGTCTACGTATTTGCTAATGGCGAATACGAAGAAAGGCTGCAGCGGCGAACCGGTATTTGAGGACTATATCTATCTGCACCGCGACAAAGCCGGGCGTAACTTAGGTATCAGCATCAGCAAGTCGTTGCGTGACAGGCTCAGCGCCACGCAATATCTTGAGGGCGATGAGATGTACCGGGTACTGTCAGCCTGCTCAGCAGAGATTGCTGAGTTCTGCATACAGCACGCGGATGATTTTGAGGCCATATTCGGCTTACCGCCGGATATCTATATGGAAGTAGCTATGTACTACTGGGACATTATGACGAAGCGTTAACCTAACGGCGGGGTATCCCGCCGTTTTTTACTTTAACCTCCCGAGACCTGCTTGGAGGGCCTATTTAAGATAGTGTTTTTAGGCTGGTTAAATAGTCAATAACCTGCTCTTTATGGCCACAACTCATTCCTTCCTTGCGGGAATTGCGGCAGCTCCAAAAGACACCATTACGCCCTGAGCGTTGCAAAATTTCAGCACCACATTTGGGGCAAACCGGCACCCAATGGCCGCACGCATTGTGAAGACAGACGTTAAATCGCCCTTTTCGCGTCATAGCTGAGCCGCATTGGCTACAGCCCGGTTCGGTATGATTACACAGTGGATATTTATTGCAGCCGAAGAAAGCACCAAACTGCCCGGCTCTTGGCACCATGCTGCCGGTTTTACACTTAATGCATTTGATTAGATGGAATAACTGCTGGCTCAATGACGTTTCAAATTCATTCAGTTCCAACGGATACTTGTCGTTTAGTAACTCGACTACAAATTCAGACGCAACGGCCATATCGGTAATAAGATATGCCCGATGTCTGGCGCGGGTTAACGCCACATAAAACAGCCGTCGCTCTTCAGCATATGCAAATTGCTCCTTAGCTGGCAATAAAGCCTCCAGCAGTGGATGCGTTACTTTCTGTGAGGGGAACCCATGCTTGCCGTTTTCTAATCCAAGGATAACGACATAGTCGGCCTCTTTGCCTTTTGACGCGTGAATGCTAAAGCACGCCAGTTTTAACTGATTAAATTGGCGGGATAAACGTTTTAATTCGGCATAGTCTGGTAAGTTAAAGCCAAACCGGCCCAACAGGTAAACAGTACTACCAGGCTCTGCAATCGAACTGATCTTTTGCAGTACCCTTTCTAATCGGTCCGGCTCTCCCGGGCTAATGCGGTTATCCGCTCGCATTAATGAGACGGTCGGTTTAGTCACACGGGTTAAGGTGTTCAGCTGTTTTCTGACCTGCTGAGGGTTTTGCAGCACAAAACGCGAGGCGACATCGCTGATACTATTGTTAAAGCGAAAGGTCAGATCCAAAGGTGTAGTTTGAGTGGGACCAAACCGCGAAATAAAGTCAGTGGTAAACTGCAAATCACTACCAGTAAAACGATAAATGGCCTGCCAATCATCACCTACGCAGAACAGTGACGCTACAGGCACACTATCGCGCAAATACGTAACCAACCGTGCTCTGGCATCGGAAATATCCTGGAATTCATCAACCAGTAAGTACTTCCAGCGGCTTTTAAAACGCCCGATTTTTACATAACTAAGGGCTTTACCTATCATATCGTCAAAGTCGATATGGTTGTTCCTAGCCAATAAGCATTGATAGTCATCAACTACCGGTAAAAGCAAAGACAGCGCAGCTTGAACTTGTTGCGGGTTGTCAGCCGCATCGATGGCCTTATCCAACTGCCCCGGTTCGTAACAATTGGCCCGGTAGCGCTTTAGCAAATCACTTAGCAACTGTGCAAAAGCCGATATCGCACCAAACTCTCTCAACGTCTCAAGCACAGCTTCTCGCGGCAATGGTTCGGGCTTAACGCCAAAGCTCGCGAATTGTTTATCCAGTTCGGTATATAACGTACCGTCCAGATGTTGATAGTGATACAAGGTGACAAGCTTAGTCCCGTGCCTTTGGTGTAATTGCAGCTTCCAGGCCATGCCCTCATGATAGGCTTGCCGGTTTACATAAGGTGCGGTATTGCCTTGTCGGTCAATACCGTAAAACTCGATATAAATACCGTAATCCGGCAGGTAAAAGTCGGGTTGGTACTGGCGATGGAACACATCTGCCGTAGGATGCTCGTAGCGAGCCTCATATTGATATTCAATACCTTGCCTGAGCAGGTAATTCGCTATCAGGCACTCGCCTAAACTTTTTACTTTCTCGCCTTTAAGCGTGCGGATGTCATTGGCCAGTATGTAATCGAAATACGCCCCTTCACTGTCAAAATCAAATGCATTTTTAACCGGATACAGGTAATTCTGAAAATAATCCAACACCAACTTTTGATAAGCAGGCTGCTTTAAATGCTCTTCAAACCATTCATTCACATGCTTTGCCAGCAGCTTATCGTCTTCAGCAAGTGGCGACAGCGACGGCTGTTTCCCCTCAACACTGGCAATAATATCTTTGCCCAGCTTATGAAAAGTACTGGCGGTAATCCCGCAATCCCCTAAACGCTTTTCAATCCGCTCCTGCATTTCAGCCGCGGCTTTATTGGCAAAAGCCAGCATCAGTATTTCACTCGCCTGCGCCTGGCCACTTTGCAACAGATAACCAGCACGCCCCACCATGGTACTGGTTTTTCCAGTTCCGGCTCCAGCCAGCACCAAGTTGTTATCTTCATCGACAACACAGGCTTCCCGCTGTTTTTCTGTAAGCGGCTTGCTTTCTACCTTATCAAAGAACTGCTGGTGCAATGCCAATTGCTTTCTGATGTATTGCTGTCTTAGCAGGTTAAAATCTGCCTCTTTCCAACCTGCTTTAAACTGTAATGTTTCGAAAACAGTAAAATCAACGTTAGGAAAACTTGTTCTATCCGGCAGTGTTTTGAACTGTTTTACTGCTTGCTGTGCCAGCGCTACGACCTGTTTCAATCGGGATGTTCTTGGGTAACCAGCACTCAGCAGCCGCTGTATGTCAGCTAATACTTGCTGCATAGCTGGCGAAAGCTGACTAAACCAAATCCCAGTAAGCCATCTATAATGCTCTTCACAGGCTAGCTTGGGCAGGCCATTAATTAAAAGTTCGCCGCGATCAGTGGTTAAACATAAATCCGCGAAGAACAAACCTTCAATCTTTGTGTTGGTTTTAGTTAAAGAATCGGGCAGCACAGTATAGCGCTGCCCGTTAACCGTTTTTAATTCTAAACGCTCGTCAATCAAGCTTAACGATACCGGCTCTACGCCAAACAGGCGTAAAAACCAATGTGGCTTAATTACTCTACTAATGCCTGGCGTCTCACTACTACTTTGCGTCAATACAAAACCCTTTTTATAGCTTGATAGCAGCCGGTGTTAAATGCGACAGAACTAGCGGGCTACTTTTTAAAGTCTTTGAAGTAAACAACGTTACACTCGCTGTTTTTTGGATTAGCTGGCCCGCCCGTGATATCCAGCTCACTGGTTGTGGGCTTAATAAGGGTTGTGCAGTAGTCCAATAACGCTAGCACGGGCACCAGTTTACCCTTACCTTTATTCACCCGTTTCGGTTGGGTATTCAGGTAAACAGCTAACTCCAGCACTAACTCAGGCGAAAGTGCGTCTTTACGCAGGTCAGCCAGAGTCTGGGTTACCCAAAGCCCGGCGTCTGTCACATGACCGTTTACACCGCGGTCGGTGTTTTTAACCCACTGCGCTTCAAATGTCATCTCGCCAAGGTTGCTTAAAAGCAGCGCTATATCGCTGCTTGGTATTATGTGTGATAGGCGCAAGGTTTCGGCCAACACCCACTGCCATTCCATTTGCAGGCGCTGGGTTAGCTCTTCAATGCTCATTAGCAAGTCTACCGGAATAAACAGCGTAAAACGGCTATTTGCTTCGGTGGCAATAATGGTTTTATGCCAGCTGCCGTAGCGGTTTTCAATAATATGTAACTGCCAGCACATTTGCTCACGGGTGCTGGTAACGGTATTCACCCCAACCTGCTGGCCTGGCGCAGCAGGCAAGCGCGGTAAGTCGGTTTTAAGCCATTTTATTAAAGCGTTGGTGGCGCAGAATTGGTAATGCATAGTCGCAACTTAATTATCATCGGCTATTAAGATTTAACTTCGTTATCGTCGAGCACTCAGCACAATTAAGGCGAAAAACGGATTTTAACTTACTCACCTTGGTATTCTGGCTGTTACATTCCGGGCATGGTCTCTTCAATGGCGTATTGCCGCCACACTTGCCGCATTGCACGTAGTAACCATAACGGCCTGATTGCGGGCTGAGTGTGCTGCAATTGCCACAATGTTTGCACTGCGCAGCAACGGCATCCGAAGGCTTTGCAACAGCGCTAATTGTTGGTGATACCCTTTGTTCTGCAGGCTCAACTGGAGCAAAGGACGTCGTTTCCGGTGTAGCTGTCATCGGCGTTGGTGCTGGCCAGGCTGCAGGCTTTTCGTTAACGCTATAGTTCTGACACTGTTGCGTGTTACCCAGTAAAAACTGGCAAATATGCTGCAATTCATCCTGGTTGAAGGTCGGCCGGGTGTCGGCAATTTTGGCAGCGAGGTTGAAAAACTTAATAAAGTTCATCTTCTTATCTAGTGCATCGGTAATAAACTCAGACTTCACCAATTTATCAGCAATGTCTCTTGGGGCTGCACTTCTATCAATAATGGCATCGCTTGAGATAGCGCAGAACACATCATAACAACGCATGCCCATACCTTGCTGCATACCCAAAAACTTGCCAATGACCTTTTCCGTGTTGTCACACAGGTACTGCTTCAGTAATTTAAACTGCAGTTCGGCCTGCTTAATCGGCGATGGCATGCCACTCCACTGCCCTTTGTAACTTCGGGTCCACTCACCGTATTCATTAACCTTAACCTCACCACGAATACTCTTTGACTCCACTACGATAAAGCCATAGGTGTACACAATAAGGTGGTCGATCTGCGCGCTTTCGCCGTCATGCTCAATGCGTAAATCATTAAGCACCATTACGTTGTCGCTATTTTTGTAAGTGCGACGCAGGAAAAAACGACGTCGTGCTCTTGCTTAATGCCAGCATCCAGTTTGATAGATGCAGAGCTGGTTTGAGTTTTTTCTTTTAAGATCATCGTCCGGCTTAATTTTCAAAGTGCAACTATTATTAGCGTCTTTTAACTAATTCACTAATAAACCCGCAATCATTGGGTTTATCGAATGCGCTAGCATCATTTAGATACTGAGTTACAAGCTGCCCGATATGCGCGATAAAACTATGATTCGTAGATATAAATCCGACCGGCAAGGTAACTGGTAATAGTTCAGGTTGAGAAAAATGATATGAAACAACTGCAAGCTCATCCTCTATAAGAAGGATCTCAACATTTCCATCTAGAAAGCCTTCCTTTATGCCTTTCAAGTAATCTTTATATTCCGGAAACTCACGCTCCCACTCCCGACATGTCCTAATATCGTCAGCGCCATTTATCGGAAGATAAATATTTGGCTTATACAAGGTTTTAGTCTTTGTAGTTGAATTGCTGATCACGTCACTCAGGCTTGATACGAGTCGCTCACTTTTCCCCCAAAACTTGTCTGAAGGTGCTAACCAAAGAAAGGGCTTATAACCTGAATCCTCTTTTGAGTCTCTTCGCTTTTTGATGATTGGAGCCAAGAACTTTTGCAATGTAATCCAATTTTCAGACGAGTAGATAGGGCCTAGAAAAGTATGTCTACCTGAATTGCTATGTTCTTCAAGCAACCTTAGATCATTAATATAGTTAGGATTAAATGCATTACTTTGTGAGTCAAACAGTTTTAAAGTCTCTGTATCACCAACAACATTCATCGCTTTTAAAAGGCTGACAAGATTGCTAGAACTCGCAGATTTATAGAGCTCGGTGGCAATAAGTTCATGCACAAACTGAGAGTCGATAAGTTCAGAGAAATCATTTCGTTCAAGTGGATTACCGTCAATATCCATTTGGAATGATGTTTTCAAACGCAATAGCGATGTACGCAATTTTTTTACAGTTTTTACCGTGTAAACAGAAGGCGATTCAGTTGCAGTGTTATCATTAATTAGCGATAAGTAATTCCTATCCAAAATTTGGTTGAATTGCAGTTGAAAATTTTTCTCAGCCAACTTTTCACTAATTGCAGCCTTACTCTCGTCAACTTTTAAGGAAACTCCTGCACGCCATTTGTCGGAAATATTTTGATTACTGAAACAACAAAACGTTGCTAAATCGAACCATAAATTTGCAGAACTCTCTTTAGTAATAGATAACAATGGCGCTTGGCCCATACCAGGAAAGTAACTCTTCGACTTTTCAGTTAATGTGAGTCGACCATCCATTGCAAGCGTTATTTCGGAACGGTCCACTAAATCAGAGATGACCTCATCAGCCTCCCTCTTGCTAAGTCCAAAAAACTGAGCGATCTGATGCTTACTCATTGGAGCGACATGGACGAGTCGTAGGACATATTCTCTTATAAATGGTAAGCCTCTTTGCGAGATATAGGAAAACTGGATACTAAATTTTTGTGCCGGTAGCAAAAAATCGATTTCGTGGTAAGTGATACTATTGTCTGTCATTTTACTTCCCTGTCTTTACTTGCAAAAACGAATAACCACTGCCTGTGCCATGTTCTTGCATAAACTGAACAACCTCTCCCAAAGGAAGTTCTTTATTTCGCCCTTGCCACATATCTGAATTACCCACAATTAATAATCGGTCCATAGCCCTAGACATCGCTACGTTAATGCGATTTGGCATTCTTAAGAAACCTGGGCTACGGTGTTTGTCTGAACGGGTCAGCGACAAAATAATGATTCTATTTTCTTTACCTTGATAACTATCAACGGTGTCAATTTTTACTAATTCTTTGAAACCATCACTCCATGATTCTTGATTAAACTTCTGCCTAATAATTCGTTTTTGCTCTGCATACATGCAGATGATCCCAATTGCAGCTTCATCCTTTTTAGTCACTGCTGACAAGCTTGCGACGAACTCGCTGTTTTCGGCAATTTGCTTTAGAACGAGCAAGATCTGGTCGGCTTCTACACGGTTATAAATACTACTCCCCTTACCTTCTAGATGATAAGAACGTCCACCTAGAGACGATGTATCCAACCAGGACACATAGCTTTGTAATGCTTCAGGCGCATTCTCATAGATATTGGGGATCGTTCGGTTACCGTTTACTAATTTTCTTTTTTTATAGAAAGTTTCCGAAACTAGAGTCCCTATCGCTGGAGCCATCCGGTATTGCGTAAGAAGAGCTGCACTCGCTTGAGCGCCATATTTAGAATCAAAGGCTCGTGCAAAGTCACTTTGCAGAACTTCATCTAATTCGGCTTTTGAGTTTT
Source organism: Rheinheimera maricola (assembly GCF_016918075.2). GTDB lineage: Bacteria > Pseudomonadota > Gammaproteobacteria > Enterobacterales > Alteromonadaceae > Alishewanella > Alishewanella maricola_A. The sequence continues at coordinate 100,324 of NZ_JAERPS020000005.1, forward strand.
TAATACCAAGCCTTAAAGCTAGTGCATCTTTATGAGCATCAGAATAAAGAGGTGGTAGTTGCAGGTGATCGCCAACCAGTAACACACGCCGCCCAGATTGCATTGCAATCGCTAATTCACTGGCAATTGAACGCGCTGCCTCATCAATGATTACCCAATCATAAATATTCTCGCTGATCCCAATATGCCCCTGGCCAATACCAACACAGGTGCCAACGACAAGTTGCCTTGAGCGTGCGTAAAATTCATCAAGATTGACTCGTTCACCTGCAATCGCTTCTTGCATGTCACGGCAGATTTTTGCCAAAGCTCTGACTTTCAGCGCCTCATCGGGCCTTACTGCATAATCAGCACAAAGCTTTGAAAGAACATAGGTCTTCGCGTCTGAAACTCTGGAATCAGCACTTAATTGAATATTATAGACTTCACTTAGCTTCGTTCGTATCGTATCATCAAGTCCGACCACTATACGTTTTAAGGCAACCTTGTCGTTTTCATCTTTTGACTCATCAATCTGGTTGAATAATGCGACCAACTCATCAATTTGCCTAAATAGTTGTAACTCAGCCAAGACAACAGCCGAAATAAATTCAGCATCTAGTCCTATTGCATCTTTAAGCAATTCAACGCGATACTTTACTTCAGCGTTAAATAGTTCGCGTTTTTCGGTCGTAATTGAATTTGAATAAATGTCTTTAAGCGCCTGAGATACCGCTCCTTCGCGGTTACTAAATCGAACCACCTCTATGTCAGTGTTCAATCTTACACAGTGTTTTCTTATTCTCTCTGCAGCTGTATTTACTGCTTCATGCGATTGACTGACAAGTAAAATGCGCTTTGCATTTTGGCTCTCAATCAAATAATGCACAAAAGCGGAGATAAACTCCGTTTTACCCGTCCCCGGTGGGCCTTGTAGCAACGATACCGGGCCTCGACTGATAAGTGTTCTCAATGCATCACGTTGCTGCTCATTGAGTCTAATGATACCACCATGTCCATCTACTCGGTCATACCGTGAGAACTCTTCTTCGCTAATAGAAATGCCATAGTCAACTGCATCATATTCACAGGAAGGGTCGAAATAATCTTGGAGATTGGGAATGACACTTTCACGATCTAAAATTCTTTCTAGGGCTTTGCGGCGTTTGCGAAATGAAGATCTGTCTTGCTTAGAGCGAAAATAAACAATATCGTTTTCTTTAAGACTGAACGCGGCAGGTTTCGGCTTCATCAACCGGATTTCTTTTAGTGCCGAATTTTTTAGGGAAACCTCACCAATAATCCTTTCCGCATCATCCCTATCAATAATACTTGCTGTGACTTCATCGCCAGGGCTGAATTCACCTAGCGGGTCGATATCTGCAGCATAAGGAATGATTATTTCATTTGATTTGCTATCAACTCGAGAAATTTCACCGTCAACGCGGATACTGGGAGACGACTCAGTTTCTGTTTCTAATATCGCTTGCCATAGTTTCTTAGTCGGTATTGAAAGTTTATTTGTCTCGGAAACTACGCTTTCTTTCGCTTCTAAAAGACGAAATGCTTCGAACAATTGCGATGTCACAACATCGTCAGGTGTTGCAGGTTGCTCGTCCTTGCTTTTCATTAAAGTAATTGTTCGCGTAAATGCTTCATGAGAGTTTAAATAACTGCTCAGGGGTTCAAGAACCGTCGCGCGACCAGAAGAAACTTTTATTGGCACGTTTATTTCGAATTGACTTGAGTCAATGTCTCTTGGGCTAATTGAGGAACGTTTAAAAGAGTGCGCAACGTACACCACAGCGCTTTGGGAAAGGTTATAAACTACTTTAAGCACACCACCAATTCCGAAAAAAGTTACCGTTAGTTTCGAGGGCTCAGACTTGTGTGGTTCTACAGCGACATATAGATGTCCATTATCCGGATAAAGGGTGAAAGGTTCATCAAGCTTGTTAGTAACAATTTCAATCAACTGCTCTTCAGAACTTTCAGTGGACTGTTCAAGGGCTTTCCTAAAGCGAGCCAAGCTCTTGAAACCAAACTGCCTATCATTTTTTTCAATAGCCGAAACTTCTGATAATGCCGAATAAAATGCTGGATAACGGTCCTTTTCGTCCGAGACCAACTCAAAGGACATTTTAATTACTGCAAAAATATCACGCTCTATTGCAGAACAAGTATCGATAAATTCCGGACTATAAGCATGATTTTTCTGCTCATCACCAGCTTGGTTAAAGTCAGGAATATCTATTATAAATAGTGAATTAGTCCCAGACTCAATCATCACATTACCTGGATGAAGATCTCCATGGCTCACGCCAAGATGGTGCAACTGCTCGACTGCAGAAACTAAGCTAATGATCAATGACAGCTTCGCTTCAAAATCGGCGCATTGGTAGTCACTCCAGGTTAAGCCGTCGATAAACGCGGAGACCAAATATACGCTGGAAGATTTTGTCGCGATCCCGAACTCAAATATTTCCGGAAGAAATGGTGGTCGGATTGATGCAAGCTTGCTTAACTGTTTTAAAAATCTTAACACCTGAAAGTCAGTAACGGGATCTTCACCCCTAACCCCCATATTTAGCCAAGCTTTTACTAATTTACCATCAGAGATGTAGACTTCTTTTTCTTCCGTTTCAATCAAAAAATCCCCATCCTCTTTAAACTGTCTGGAGTGATTAATTGGATGTCGGTATGGATCAAGTTCAGAAGAATCAAAGGTTGGTATTGAAATGCCACTAGGTTCTTCACGTTTTATCGCAGCAAAAAACTCTCTGGCTGAGCCAAAACTGGCTGAAATCGCTGATAGCACAATAGGGGCATACCATTTATCACTGCTAAGTATTTCATCCTGCACAGATTCTAAAGACTTAGGTGACATTCGTTTGCCATTGAGCAAATGCCAGACGACTAATCCAAGTGCATGGACATCTTGTTGAAAGGGTGAAAAATTTCCATCACCAAGCATGTCTTTTGCTTCAACGGCACCAACGGATAACGCTGTACGATAATCCCCAACAGTGCCAATAGGTTGATGGTAAGCAGAAATAAAGTTAGAGAGGGATACTTCTTTTGCGTGCGAGATCCACAGGCTATGATCTGCAATATCTCGGTGCGCGATTTTGATGTCGTGCAAATCAGCAAATTTTGCGATTAAGAGTTTCGCCACATTTAGGCGATCACCCTCTGCTAAACCAATACCGTACCTGCCAATAAATTCGTTGAAGCGGACATGCCCTGGAGGAAGCTCGTATATTTCATAGTAATGCGTTGTCACTTCATCACGTTGAAATGAGGTCAGCGACCTTAAACAATGGTTATAAAGCTCTCGATTTTGATGATTAATATGCTGCAATACTTCTCGCTCACGAGAAACGATCTCAGCACGTCCATCCAGCGTCTTTGATTTATGACCATCAAGATGGTTAAAATCCCAAGCTCTTAGTAAGGCTTGGGTGCTCGCCGAATTTTCTGCTGTTGCCAAATATTCTTTATAAATCTTGCGTGGATGTTCAAAGAAAATTTCAGTCGCAGAGTATCCATTGATACGAAGTGCTTTCGGCGCGGTTTGCGGCCCTAAGAACATCTCATCAAATAGACCAATATCTGCTTGCAAACATTTAGAGTTGGAATGTGGATTAAAACGACTATTGAATGTTTTTTCATCAGCTAATTTCAGAAAATCTTTTAGCGACATCGTGTGATTGAGATCTACTTCAGGCAATTTACTGAAATCAGCATTTCCCGTCATCACAACAAAGAAATGGACATGAGGTGGAAATTTTGAATTAGTAAACCGTTTAGCAATCTTCTTTATTTTGTTTTCTAACGTGAACTTCTTATTTCTCGTCGTGCTTACAGGGGAACGAGACATGTCCTTGTTGCCCTTGAACCAACGGTCATTTTTCGCTGTAATCGGTTCATGATTCCAGTCTTTCAACTCAACAATAATCAAATTGCAGTGCGTGACAATCACAAGATCAAACTCGCCATCATGGTTTTTCGAATCAACGAATCGGAAACCGGCATAGCCTTTCCAGGGAAACATGCCACTTGGCTGTTGAGCTAACCCTAAACCACGCATCTGATCTTGGATCGAGCCGCCTCTGGCAGTGGCGTTTGCTTGGACAGGTTTAACAGCAAATGTTTGTTGTATTTTTTCGATTGCTGTAATCTCTTGCTCTTGTAAACCACCATCCCAAATTTCTATTTTCAAATCTAATCCCTTAAAAATTTTATAATTTTTTGCGCTTTTAAAGCTTGTTCTCGCAATTTAGTACCACAAATTTAAACATCTGCAAAGGACGTCGTCATTACAACAATCGTCCTTTCCCACACCATCCCACCAACCAACCTAATCCAACAAAATAGCCTTTTGCATCAGCATCTGGTTGTTCTGGTAAAACGGCGCATCGGTATGACCTAAAACGCTTGCTGTCAAATTGGCCAGCTCGGGAAGGTTATCCAACAACTGCTCTAACGTCAGCCCTTTTAGTAATCGTTTTTAAAAACGTACATGTCGGCTTGCCCGAAAATAGTTGATTACGGACATCACTGAGAAGAATATTGCCAAGCCGAATAACAGCGCTATAAATACCGCACTTAGGCCCTCCGGCGAGGTAAAGTCACCAGCCCAAAGCCTGGAAAACTCCGGCAATAATTTTGTTAAACTGTAATTTGTTGTATCCATATTGCTGTCCATGCTCATCACTGCATTTCCCAGCTATTGTTATAAAGTTTATTGGTGCCTACTCAGGCACGCTTTCTGCTAATACTTCGTCTTTTAGCTGAGACGCTGCTTGTTCCTGATGCTGTTCTTTTACTTCAGGTTCTTCATCTATTCGTTGTTTTTCTTCAGCCAGAAATTTGCTGTAACCCACTGTAGGCTCTGCCAACAACACCATGGTCATGCCAAGCACGGCTTTTGCCTGCGACCGCGTAAACTGCTCAGAACCATGCGCACCAAGCTGACACACGTTTTTGAGTTGCTCTCTGATGCTGAGCAGTCGTTGCTCAGCAGACATCTGCTGTCGTTGTTCGCTCTTTGCATGTGCCAGCCTGTTGGCTTCAGCTGAGTCTCTTTTGTCTCCTCGCACTTCTTCGATGTGCTCGATTATACAGCGACACTGCATAACAGCGTCTTTGTAATGGCCTACTTCAATAAACTCTTGTGCTTTAGCAATTAACTTTTCAGGCTCACCGGCACAATCAGGCATTGGTATTTCAAACAGCACTGTTTGGCGGAAACCAGCATCTTTCAGCGCCTTTAACCAATGGTCTCTCAAAATGCTGACTTCTGCAGTATCCGAGTTTGCCGTATTCATACCGTCCTGAAACGAAACGTTGCGCAGCCATACATTTAACTTCAAATCGCGATCTTGCCGATTCTCTTCGATGAAATTAAGTTGCTCTTTTGATAGCACAAACTCGAAAAAAATCTGCTCTCGACTTGGATAGTTTTTACACGTAATCAACTGGTTAGAAGACAAAATGCTGTTAGCAATTACAATCCTTGGCTCTAGAAGCTCTAGTGTTAATCGAATATCAAAAATCATGATCGGGGGCTCAAATCCTCGATGTGAGCTTTGAAAAATAAGAGTAAAGCCGTAACCACCAGCTGCTTTTTTTCCATTAACACTGGCCTCGTAAATTTCGATAATTTCGCTGCCGTTATGTCTGAGTGATGTTCTCATTTAAGCCTTCTAAAAATAATCAATTTGAGTCTTCAATTACCCTTGAAAGGGTTACCTAACACATTACTTTTGCCAAAAACTTGCTCAAGCACGCTAAGAGATGACTCCGACAACTTTTGTGTAAAGAGGAGCGTAAGGTTATGTTTAGCTCTGGAACAACTGACATAAAACAAGTTTCTACTTCGTTCAAACGTCTCTTGTTTTCCCGCTGGTACGCCGTCATGTATCCATGTAAGCATTTGGTCCCAGTTGTAATGATTCCAGCCACGACCACAAACCACCAGAACATTATCGAATTGAGCACCTTTTACCCCATGCTTAGTCGAGAAAGGGGTTTTGTCATTTATGTATTCTGCCAGGTTTGAGACCTCGCTATATTTGACTGCCCGCAACTTGCCAATCTTCTCTACAAAACTCAAATCGTCAGCACTCAGTTCAACAGGAGGGGTTGCTGATAGTATTTTGTAACGGTTTTCAGAATCTGAAACCTTCGCTGGAACCCTAGGCGTATTCGTTGTCATTAATAAATCTAAAACATCACCAATACTGGCATTCGCTCTTCGCTGCATTAGATCAGCAAGGTTTGCAATCCACTTTGTTTTGTCCATTTGCGACGTTAAGTAAGATCTGCTTTTCTTTTTTATCTGAAGTAATTCACCATACTTTCTATGCTGGAAAGCAAAAGCGGTCGACTCAACAACATCAACGAAAAACTCAATGTATTTGTCATTCTTTTTCAGATAATCTTCTGGATACTCAAAGCAGTCAGCCAAATTCTTAAAATTTTGCTCTGTCGCTATCAGGTTGTTGGTCAGAAATAGTATTTTGGTTTTAGATAAAGACATATCCCAGCCATGCTTAGCCATTAAAGATTTGGTTTGCTGGATAAATACCCTTGATTCAGCCTCTGGAAGGTCATCCTTCCAATGACCTCCTGTTTGCCTAATTCCTTGCCACCCATTCGAATGATAGATTTTTAATGTACCCTGAGAGTTTGGATCTGACTCAGCCTGCGGCAACTCAGGGCGCATACGATTGAGGCATTCAACAATATTTTTATCTGAACGGAAATTGGCTCGTTTGCCAATCTCTGTAATTTTTCCGGCAGGGCTCACAATCAACCCACATGCTTTAGAGCCATAAATTTTTTGCCAATGATCGCCAAAAAAACCAATAACAACTCCCGAGTCATTATCAATCAGGTTATGCACAATGCTTGCAGCGAGTTCTGCATCTGTATCTTGATACTCATCTATGAAAATAAACGGGAACTTACTTTTCAATAATTTCTGAAATTTAGGAAATTCCAACATGCGGGCCATCAAGGCAACTACGTCATCATGATGTAGTGATATTTCATTACCCTTTATGGACGCAAATCCTAAATCGTACTTTACAGTCTGGCGCTGTATCCCAACTGATTCAGAAATCCTCTTTTGCCATTTTTCACCCAAAGTAGGGATAAGCTCCCTTAATTTATCTTGGTAATTTTGCAATACACTCCAACTAAAGGCGTGAATAGTATCTGCAAAAATAATCGGGTTATTATCAGTTCTGGTCTTAATCTCGTCTTTGGCCACGTTGGTATAAGTGATACAAGCCACCTGCTTTCCAGCTACAGCAAACTCATTGGCACGAACAGAAATTAGGTATTTAATAGACTCGATTAACGAATATGTTTTTCCTGCACCAGCCCCCGCCTCCAATCTGAAGCATTGCCCCTGTTCAATACAGTGTCTTACATTTTCGAGTGTCTCGGCTGATGCTATCTGCGCTGGGTTAGGCGGTGTCATGGCTGCACATCCTCAACAGCATTAGGCGTCTGATCCAACCACGCCAATCCCTCTTGTATGTATTTGGGGACAAGCCAATCTGTATGTTTAATACAGTAATCAATCGCAAAATCAGCTTTGCTCTTTTTACCTATTTCCTTTGCCTTGTTAAAAACTGCAATTTCAAGTGCATCACCAGTTAGCTTATCGAGCTCAAACAATTGGCTATTTGCCAGAATAAATGCATCTTCAAAACTACGGCCACATAAACCACTGACATCTTCATTTACCTGGAACGCAAGCCGTCTGCATCCGTGAATTTTTGAATCAGAATCTTTAGCACGAACAGCTGCCAAATCAGAGTAACCATCCCCACCAAACCATTTTGAAATCCCTACGTTACTTGACCTGTCCCCCTGGCTTACCATTACTCCAGAATGATTTTGCTTTGAATCTACTGAATCAAGATCAGTTATAAAGAGGGTCTTCAGCTCCAGAAAATCAATGAATTTATAGAAGTGATGCGCATATGCCCCACCAATCTCTACTAAGGATAGGTATTTTTGTTTTAAGTTAGTCCCTGTCGTGGAATCCACTTTTTTGATCATTTCAGGCAACAGTATTCTCTCTGTTGCACCTTCAACGAGAATGGCCCGGTCAGCAAAATACAAATCGCACTTTGTTAACGTCAGATATTTATGCAAGAACTCTTTATCACTTGCATCCTCAGGACCGCGAAAGGCAATTCCAAGGTCTTTTACCCTAGTCTCATCTCCACTTTTTGAGAGAAAATATCGAATTTTGCTAAAATCAGCTTCGTTGGCAATATGTGAGGAATGCGTACTAACGATAAATTGTACAGGCCACACTTGCTGATCATTTAACTCTCTCTGGAACTGTCCAACAATCAATTCAAGTTGCCGAATGAACACTTCCTGCATTTGCGGATGAAGGTGAGCTTCGGGCTCTTCAATAAAAATAACATGCCCTTTCGGAGGCGTTTGATAGCTTTGAAACTCTCGGAAATACTCGTAAATGCGGAACAAAATGAATATTAAGTTCCGCATTCCTAAACCATTATAGGTTTCAGGCAAAGTAAAGTGATCGTCACGTTGGTAATAGACTCTTGTGTGGCTTTCCAACAGTGACTTCACATTAAGCTCGGTTGCAGCACTTAAGTTAGGATCATGCAGCCCCGGATAACCAAAAATAGTTAAGGTTGGCAGTAGTGCCTGAACTTTTTCTTGAAAGTCAGTATCTACTCTCTGTTGCAGCTCTTCGACAACAGTATTGATTTCATTCGATTGAGCTTTAAAAGCATCCGGCGCACCAACACTGCTCGAACTTTTGAAAATGTTTCCTAACGACTTACCCAGCACATCACGTTCATTATGCGTTTCATCATCTAAACCTCGTTGAGCATTTATGAGCCCCGATAGCAGCAACTTTTTAAAGGATGCAAACTCAACACGAACTTTGTTGTCTGGGTTAGTTGGTTCTATAGCATAGACGACAGCTTCGTAATAATGCTCAATACGCTTTCTAAGCTCAGAGAAATACTGCTTGCGATTTTCATTGTCGAACTGGCTAAAAAATTCAGCAATCTTGCCATCTTTTAATTGATATGAAACCAGGATAATCGTATCAAACAACTTATCATCAAAATCGATTATAAAATCGCCTAAAACACCATATTCATCAGCATTATCACGATAATTAACCTGCAGCTCTAACTCAATCGTTGGAAGTATTGGCCTAACAGCATCGTCTTCCGCACCGCCTCTTACAGCATTTAACGCTTCTTCAAAACCTTTCAGGCAAGATTGGTTGAAATCTTCGTAACGCACCTTAGGCCCAGCGGGGTTCAGAAAGCTACGAAATGCCTCAGCAAATGACGTTTTCCCAGTGTTGTTACGCCCAACAATTAATGTTGTTTTATCATCAATTGAAAACGAAACATCTTTCAGCAAACGATAGTTTTTAATGCGCACATTTTTAATATTCATTTTTCATCCCTGAAATAAATCTATAGCTGACCGGAAAAAGTTTCTTTGGATTAAAGTACTGCTGAATGTTTGCGTTGGGGGAACACCGGCGGCTGTAATTTGGCGTTAATCAATCCGACAAACTTTTCCAACAGGCTGCGCATTTTCATCAGTGCACTTTGTGGATCACTACAAGCGTAATCCTGGGTAAAAGCAGCCATCTGGTAAAGCTCGGGTAGCGCTTCAAGATGTTTAAAATTTGCAGCTTGCTTCATTGCGGTGTATTCCTGAAATCCTTACCAAAAAAACTTAGCACCTAATATTGCTCGGTTAAATTTTCTGTATGCCTTCAATATATTGCTGCAACTTAAATGACGCAACTAAATTAGGTACTCAGAGCGATTACTATCACCGTAGCCGTTTAAATGCCGGTTCGTCGAAGTAATCATAATCGCCCAGCTTTAACGCCTGTTGGCGGCGGGTTTGCTCTTTGGGCTTACGCTCGGCAATACTGACGCCGAACACGTCCTGGTGTACCTGCTCCATCAGTTGCTGCACTTCGGTGCGGCTGCAAAGCTCTAATAACTCACCAGCATGGATAAAACCCTGAGTGCGCAGGCGTAGATCTGCATTGTCTTTATCCGCCTTGCTGGCCTGAAAGATATCGCTAAATTGCTGTTTCAGGTTGATGAAAAACAGCTCGCGCTGGGCGTAGTTCATTTGCTCTCCTTATTTTGCTTGAGGTGGCATCCCTGCCTGGTTAATCCCTGTTACATCCTGTCGATGCATCCTGCATCTGCTTCTGGCCTACTGTAACTGTCATCAACAGTGACATGTCATCCGTGTACTGTCATATTAGGGCGTTTCGAAATTGACGCCATACTGTGCAGGTGTTCAGTGTATGGTTTTCAGGCAGATAGATTAGCTTTTATCCGCGTTGGCATTTTTATACCAGGCAAAATGACATAAATTGCCAAATAGGAATGTATCTACTGCTACACAGTAAAAACACAGGTAATAACACTATGGAAGTAACTAATACAGGCTGGCCTATACGCTGGGAGCTACTAATGCGCTACCGGCTGATTGAGATAGTGGCGCTATGGGAAGGCCGTTTAACCACTAACCATTTATGCAACAGCTTTGGCATCGCCCGCCAGCAGGCATCGAAAGACATTAATGCTTATTTGCGAGATGTTGCGCCGGGTAATTTGGTGTATGACAGTAAACTTAAAGGCTATAAGCCTAGTGACACCTTTACGCCGAAAGTAACCAGCGGCCTGGCTGATGAGTACTTGCATGCCCTTGCCAGCAGCAAAGACTTCGCCCACACCTTTAGCCAACTTGATTTAGGCTTTGCCCATACCGAAATGCTAAGCCCGCCACTGCGCCAGGTAAACCCGGATATTTTACGCGCTCTGGTGCAAGCCGCCCGCGACGGTAAAAAGATTGATATGGGCTATGTATCGCTAACCAGCCCGGATGAAGAAAGCCGCATAATTGCGCCGCATACCCTGGTATGCACGCCACTGCGCTGGCATGTTCGCGCGTATTGCGAGAGAAACCGTGACTTTCGGGATTTTGTGCTCAGCCGCTTTCGCGGTATTAATGATATTGAAGGCGATGCTGATATGCACCGGGAAGATGATGTGCGCTGGAATAGCATGGTGAATATTATTCTGGTGCCCGACTCACGCTTAACTGATTACCAAAAAGCCATTATTGCCGAAGATTACAATATGCAAGATGGCAAACGAGTGATACCGGTGCGCTCTGCCTTAGTGCCTTATGCCGTGCAAGCGCTAAACCTGGATTTGGCCAAAATAGAAGCCCGCCCGGAGGCGCAGCAAATTATGGTGGCGAATTTAGACGAAGTGCGCGGCCATGCGTTTTAATGGGAATATGTAACATTAAGATACAGGTTAATTTTTACCCGGCGCGTTAAGGCTTTTCAAAAATTGGCCGACAACCTAAGCTCAGGCAATGCAAATAGGAGCCATCGCCATGAGCAAACACACAACGCCAAACGTGACTGAACAGCAAACCAATGAACTACGTTACCTGCACAAAGTAATGCAGGCTATTCAGATTTTAGGTGAGCAGCCAAGCCTTTGTGTTGTGGCCTACGGCAAAATATGGCGCTACGGCGATTTACTTAAAACCGCCGTACGTTACGCTGAACTTGCCGAGTTGCATGGCTATGATACCAGCGCCTTTAAGCACTGGTTTCAAAAAGACATGGCCGTATTTGCCCAGTACGGCGTGGCACTGCGGGTTAGCTAAGCAATTTTAGCCAAGCCCCGCTATTTCCTCTGCGGTGTAGTATTCATCCGGCAGGTAAACATGATTTAGCATGGCAACCACGCCACTGACAAAGTTTTCATCTTTGGTCATTTTCATTAGCTTTGCGCCAATACGCTGAATACGGATCTCTGTTATCTGCTCAGCAAAAAGGTCAAGTTGCGTCGCGCCATACGCCTCTTCACTGAGGTTAAACTCCTTATCAATAACAAGCTGTGCCACTTCAAGCTGCGATATTAAAGTTTTGGTTACTGAATTCATTTGATGCTCCGAGATAGTTGTGGAATTCAGAACTAAATGCGCTCAGGCCTAACGAACTTTTCGCGATTTGTAGCAAATAAAAATGAAAAACCCCGGTTTTTACGCCGGGGCCTTTCGAGGACAACCTTTTGAATTTTGCTATCTGTTTAGATAGCGCCTGATATACCAGCAGGCTGCTAAAGGTGCATACACCAGTGGGTAAACCAGCGCATTCACGACATCATGGCCACGCCGCTTTGCGTGTATGTTATAAGCGGCATAGCCAATCATGCCACAGGTATCAATTACGCTGATTAGAAACAGCAGATACACCGCTTTATCTTTATCAGGTTCATGCATCAGTATATTTACCAGTGGGCTAAACATTACCACCACAACTAATGCACCTAACAACTCACAACCTAATGTTTTAATGCCTCTCATGCACGCCACGTCCCATTAGCCCATGCTTGTCAGGAAATACAGCCTCAACATTTAGATTACCCAACCTGGCATATCTTTGTACTTAACGTCACCGGTTTTGAACAATGTTTTTTCCACATTGGTATCCACCACCTTATACTTGATTGCCATACCGATATTTATGCTTTTAACCAAATCAGCTTTTCTAATATTGTTAAATGATTTTCTAGAGTAAATACTGTATTTATGCAACATGATGTCTTTATTGATTGACCTGGGCGGTAACGACAAATTCAGGTTTGATAAGTTTTTAATTTCGTCTCCTACATATAGCGACAGACTGTCGATTGTCACATAAGAATCGGTTAAATTAGTTAAAGTCATTACGCCATGTCTGTCTGACGTTGCAGAAACGTACGTATCCGATGCTTTAAACATCGGTGCATAACCGTAGTTCCTTACCCTATCTATCTTGTAAACAACAGGTTTAATCTCAAGTTCATCTAACGGCCCCCATTCCTGCTCGCATCCCGAGATGGTATGGAAAAATGACTCTAAACCTTCACAACGCAGAGTGAAGCGAGTTTTTGCATAATCGTTATTTGCAACCTCTTGAAGTTTCGATCTGAATTCATTTGAAGATTGCCAAAAAAAAGATGCCCCGGAATACGTTCTAATTGGGTCATTTTTAACGATATAGACTTTAGGTGTACCATCATATAGTTGGCTATTGTCATTCACGACGAGCGCTCCGGGTAGCTTAGCGTTTAGGTACTGCCATCGTTTATCAAATTCAGCTTGCTTGTCAGCAAAAAATTGGGGGGATTGATGGTAGATTTTATTAAACTCAGCGATGAGTTGCTCCCTAGGTTGCGCTACCAAGGCTTCTGCTAAGGCTTTTTCAAATAATTCTTCGTCGAAGCTAATAGTGTTGTGCTTGATGTTTTTGATTCTAAACATTGCCAATTTATCCTGCTTACACTCAGGATCTTCGTCCGTCTTTTTATCACCCGCACTAATGCCTTCATCACACTTAACTAATGCCGTTTTGATGTTATGTCTCAAGGTATTCAGATTGATAACATTGCTCACCGCCCCGAAAGAAAAATCACGAAAGAAATAGCGCCCTTCAGGGGTCACATCAAGCTTTGCGAATACCGTAAAATCAGAAACAATTTTCTCTGGCACAGGTCTCACTTTTACCTTATTACTAGCACAACCTGCCACAAAAAAGACGGCAGCCAGTGCGGTTAAGCCAAAACGTTTATTAAAACAATCCATTAGAAATCTCCAACACTTCTCATTACTTGCCTGAATCTACTTCAAGACGTTCTTATTTAACCCATGCCACAACACGAATGTCCCCGGCTTTGGGAAGGGTTAATTCTACCTATTTGGTTCCTTTTTGGAACATTTTTATATGCAGATTACTGTGCGCTCATGAAAACAATCCATGACCCCAGATATCAAAGTGCCATCAAATGGTTAGCTGCTGCCCGCAAGCAGCAGGGCCTGACGGTGCGCCAATTCGCCGAATTGATGGGGCACAGTCATTCCTGGGTGGTTAAAGTTGAGAAATGCGACATCTCGCTGGATGTGCTTGAATTTATCAACTATTGCAAAGCCCTGAAGTTAGATCCCGTCGAGGGCTACCGGCTTATGCTTCCCGCACAGAGTACTCCCGCTAATCCTTAAGCTGCTTTTTCCTGGTGCTTTTGTACACCAGCACCACCAGCCCAACCGTTAACAGTAAGATCGGAATTAACCACAAATACTCATTCATCTGTCTATCCTCTGCTCTGAGCGGCTACCAGCTATCAAAGCCAGAACCGGTGCTGTAAGAATCATCGAAGGAACTTGAAGAGCCGCTGTCGAACATATCCATTGTTGAACAACTGCTGTGATCGTCAAGGCCGGTGACTATGACGTCACAACTAATAGGGGTACTGTTATCAGTGCCGTAAGGGTTACCCACTGAATCAAGGCCACCTAGACCACCAACCATCAGCAATCCGCTTGCAGGGTTAACCTCAAGTTGCTCAGACACTGAATCCGTCACAGATTCAAACCGGACAGAGCCGTCATCAAACAGCCCGCTAAACCAACTATAAAAACTCATAACTTTTTCCTTATCGTTTAAATGCCAAAATTCAGCCCGGCTTGTCAGCAGTGTTTAGCGCTACCAAGCTGAAGCATTTTCCCGAACTTAATTATTTTCGATCGAATAGCAAGCAGATTTTCTGATTACATTTAGGCGGGTAATTGGGACTGGACTTTTCGCACTGGCAAAGGAGGCTGCTTGAAAGAAAACAGGTTTATGTTTGCAGCACTGAATTCTGCACATACCCTGATTTAACGATATGCGGAGTAAATTTTGCTTCTGACATAACTGAATCAGTTTAAAAATTTTTAAACCCGCCAACCATATTATTACTACCTACAAAACCCTCTATTGTTAATAAAAACCAAAATTGAAGCAATTTTATTTACATTTAATTCTCATAAGATAAACTTGAATGAACCTTTCTGCATGGAGCACACAGCATGAAAAATGTGACTGAGCCGGTTTATCTCTCTGTCAGTGATATGGCTGAAGATTTTACTAATGTCACGGGTAACAAACAGTATGGCCAGGCCGCTGCTATGGCCTACGCTATTTACTATCGGGATACGGTTATCGACACCGTACGCTACCAGCGTGGCGCTATTGACCAAAAGACGTTAGAACTAAGTCGCCATATTCGTTGGACGCATGCCCGAAAACACAATGAGAAGTTGTCAAATAACATGCTGGCAGCCGGTCGTGATCGCAAGCAAAACATGTCAGCACACCATATTGTTGCCTGGGATCACCCCCGCGCTGCTAAATCTCGAATTAGGCTGGCCGCGTATGCCATTGATATAGATAACGAGTGTAACGGGGTATTCCTGCCGCGGTTTCACCGGCATTGCCCACATGAATACCTGCCGAATGCGCAATCGCATTCTAAAACGCATACCGACACCTATTTTCTCAATGTCGAGTTTTTACTGGAGGCTACCATTGCAGAAGGCATGGGCCGCAATGCTATTATCTCTACCCTGCGTGACGTTGCAGAGGAACTGGAGGACGGCGAGTTCCCGCTGAATAGGAGAATAACTGATGTCTGAGGTAATAACTGACACAAAAGTTTTCGGTGTTTTTGCAGACGTCGAACAATATGCCATGCTGCAAGAAACTGCATTAGAGCTGATCATGCAGATTGACGAGCCAGTTGGGCTATATGGCAAGCCGTTAGCCGAAAACTGGATACCAATGGAAGTCACCTGGTTTTACAACCCCGACGAGCGGCTAAAACCACAGCCTGACATTGCTGCATTTGGTGCAATAGCGTTTGCTGCATCGGCGGAAACCTGTGAAAAGCTGCGTCCATTTCTAAATGATTACGTTGAATTTTTGCCGATCAATGTGGATGGTTGGCGCTGGTATATTATTCATGTTCTGGCCAGAGAAGATATTTTTAATGAGGCTCAGTCACAGCGCAAGTTGCGCCGGGACGGAACTCCGATGCGCATGTTTAAAAAACTAGTGCTGGATGGTGACAGAGTCTCAGACG
The DNA here is from genome assembly GCF_016918075.2 of Rheinheimera maricola. Classification (GTDB taxonomy): domain Bacteria; phylum Pseudomonadota; class Gammaproteobacteria; order Enterobacterales; family Alteromonadaceae; genus Alishewanella; species Alishewanella maricola_A. The sequence goes on from NZ_JAERPS020000005.1 coordinate 116,319, forward strand.
GCGTGCTATTTCGCGTACAAGGTTTAAGCCTGGGCATATACAGTACTAACCTGCCAACTAGCTTTATGACTGTAGTACGCAAACTCGGCCTTAGCGGCCTGACATTCCAGGATATCAACTGATAACGCTTTTTATCCTGCAAAGCCGTTAGCATTTTTCAGCGCTGAAAATGTTAACGGCCTGAAATTGTCAATTTCGAAAACAGTGACGCACTGTATTTATACACATATATTGGAGTTGTGTATGTCGGCAGTATTTCTCGGTGACGCCCTAGCGCTGCCTTTTACCCACCAAAGTCAAAAGAAGACAATACCTGAACCTGAGCGTTCAATATTCGCAACCAATTAGAATGCCGAGAACTGGAAAGTGAAATCTTGTCATTGCTTTCCCAGAGCTTTAAGGATTGCTGCCTTATAAACATCCTCGTCTGGCAGAGTTACGTTATTAAATGCCTCTTGTAGCTTATACACTGTAGTTGAATGCGAAACTGTCTGCTTCAGCGGAATAAGCTGGCCGTCTATTTTTGGTGTGCCATAGTCATGATCATAGGCGAGAAAGCTAATTGACGCTGGTTGGAGAGAATAGCGGATTAGCCCATCTTGGCCACCCAGTCTATTCATTATTCTTTCATATACAGGGTGTGGGCACACAAAAAACAACCCCTTTTTGCAAAGGCTTTCTCTCTGTAGCACTTGGCCCTTATATATCAATTGAGGAAGTATACGTTTTGATACATTTTCCCAATTCAGCCCCGCTGTAGTCTTGATTGTACTGCGATCGTACATCAAAGCTTCGTAACCGTTTCGGTAAGTCCCAGTGGTATCTATTGTTTGGACTTCAACAGCAACAAACTCTTCTAGCTCGCCAGCGGCGTCAAGTTTTGCTAGCACCCAGTCTACAAAGTACCCACCGCTGCCAGATTTTTGAGGTAAACGTAGCTCTCCACCCCATCGCTTACCAAAAACAGCAATACAAGACTCGCTTCCCTTCGTAGCGAAGCCTAGCGCCTCACGACCGGGTACGAGTTTGAACCCCTCACCAAACGCCTTAATCGATACATCTTTCAATATCCTGTATTCGTCCGCATACAACCGTATTGGGCAGCAAATAACAGGTTGGGAAGTCATGGGCTTTAGAGCACATACACCTGAAGTAACGCCATCGTTGAAACTTTTCTCGCATACTTCCCCAATTATCGGACATTCTTTTTTTTCTACAGCGGCTCGAGCTTCTAATGATGAATCATCGGTTCTATAGCCAAAGAACTCCCATATAGTACCTGCCATCAGATTGCTCTCATCAGTTCTGTGGCTTCATGGCCAAGTATTTTTGAAATGCTTCTACCTATTGCTGCCGCCAGCAATGGAGGTACTGCATTTCCTACTTGCTCATACTGCTCAACACGTGAGCCTGCAAACCAGAATGTATCAGGGAATGTTTGAATTCGTGCTGCTTCACGAACAGTAAACGCTCGATTTTGATTGTAATGAAAGTATGCACCCCAATGAGGATCGCATTTAGTAAGTATTGTTGAAGCAAGGCCCTCAGGATCAACTCTACCATAGCGTTTTGTATGATCTGAGCGGCGAGCTCTCTGCATGCCCTTTGGTAATAATTCAAATGGAATGTCTGTCCAATTTCCGCCTGGCGGAATATGTACTAAGCGCTCCAAGTTGATTTTACTCAATCGAGCAGCTTGATGATTGAGGACTCCTTCCGAACCCGCACGCATAATCCTTTGAAATTCATTTTGTGGTGCAACACGATAAGGTTTTAAATCTCGACCCATTTCGCCATTTGTTAACTCAGGCAGATCATCAATAGCATCTTTTACAGATGTAAACGAAGGCAACTCAGCAGATTGCGGCAATGAGACAATATTCCGACCTGCAAATTTTGAAGTGAAATTTATCCTTAGCGGGGCATAGCAAATAGGAGTAGGAAACGCTTCTTGAATATTGCTACTGTCTCTCAAGCCGATGATGATAGTTCTCCATCGTGTTTGAGGTACTCCATAATGCGGGGCATAAAGAATTCTTACATCAGCAGTATATCCATGTTTTCTGAGTGCAGTAAGAATAGCATCTAAGGTGCTTCCACCCTCAAAGGATACTAATCCAGGAACATTTTCAATCAGGACAGCACTAGGGTAGAACTCGTCGACAAAGCGCAGAAACTCTTTAAAAAGATGGTTCCTTTCATCCTTTTCTGAACGCACTGGTGCGTTAATAGAGAAGCCTTGACATGGTGGCCCGCCAGCTAGGAGATCAAGCTCTCCTTTTTTAAGTCCAAGCTTTTCCCTGACCTTTCTGGCATCAACCTCTCGTATGTCGCGTTGATCTACAAATGTATCTGGATGGTTGATCGCAAAGGTTTCAGCATATCGAGCCTGTATCTCGTTAGCATATAGAGACTTAAACCCGGACTCCTGCAATCCTTCCGAAAGCCCACCAGCGCCAGCAAATAGATCAATCATGGTGGGGCGTCGGCGGGCAGCAGTTTTCTTGTTTGGCTTACTCATGTTTCTTCCCTTCACGCTTATAGTCTTGAGGCTGCTCTGCAACAAACAGATCTGGCTGTAGCGCCGTTCTGTACTTGTTGACATAACCTCTCATAAATTCTCTGATTACCTGCGCTGCCGGTTTGTCTTCTGACTTGCAGGCATCCAAAAATTCTTGATGTAGTTCAGGTTCGATCCTGATCCGGTAGTTGGCTGATTTTGGCATTGGATACACACTGGTAACACAACTGTGTATCCATTGTAGCCACCGACAAGCAAAAATCAAGTGCTACTCAGTAAGCGAAAAGATATCAAGGCTCTGGGCGTATGAAACTTATCCGGTGTAATCTGCACTTAAACACAGGTTAGCCTGTAAAGGTATAGAACACTACACTCCTACAGCAGTCATAGTAAGACTAAGATTAGGGAATGTGCGCTTTTTGGCACTTAACGGAAGAAGATGTTGTGCTTCAAAATTCTCTAAATAGCCCATACTACCAGTATCTAAAAGGCAACAAGAAGTCGAGACATGTGCGGCAGACTTAACGTTATCGACGATCCTGGCGTTAGAGAACTGTGTGAGGGGCTGCAGATCCAGTTGTTCCCTGATCGCCAAATTTTTAGCCGGTTTATCCGGGCTACCAATCAGGTCAGTATTGTCTGGCAGAAAGGCGGCATTCGCCGAATGGACAACGCTATTTGGTGGCTGTTGTTAGAGCCTGCAGATACCGGCTTTAAACCGTCCAGATATACGTAGTTTAACACCCGCTACGATAAGCGTAACGTTAAAGGCTCTGCAGGCTACCAGGCATACCGTCACAGCCGCTGTGTTATCCCCGCCAAAGGCTTTGGCGAAACAGAGTATGTGAACAACAAGCCGCTGCATTACCATGACCTGATAGCAGAAGACGGTGCAATATTACTGGGAGGCCTGTGTCGAGAATGGGTGAACAAAACTACCGGCGAGACGGCTCTTTCCTGTTCAGTAATTACCTTACCACCACACCCAAAGCTTATGCACATACACACCAAAGCATCACCGTTACTTTTGCCCATAGACTTAACACTGGTGAACCGCTGGTTAGATGAGAGCATTACTGACACGATTGAATTTGAACCACTGCTACAACCACATATTCCGTATGACTTAATTGCGCAGCAGATAAATAAACCCAGCACCTATCAACCGGTATCAGATCCGACGTCGATTAAACATGACTGAGGCTCCAAATGACAACGAACTAATCAATTAGTGCTGGTTTTCGGCGCTTTGATAAGTATGATTACTTAAAAACGGAGGTTCATTAGCATGAATGTGGGGCTATATTTGCTACTTACGGCTGTTGGCGTTGTTATCTCTGGTTTACTGAGTTATCTCTTTATTGTCAGGCCCAGACTTAACAAACTCTATTCGTCATCAAACTCAGACAGCAATCGCTAACACGTCGAAAAATATCACCAAGCCCTCAAAATTTGCCTTCCCGGCGACTAACTAAGGGTAAGGGCATGATTGTTGTTCTTCATAAATACCCCCCATCTATCGCCAAAAGGCATTAGAAGGCCGTGCCTACGGTCGTTAATTCTGAGCGAGTAAGGTTTTGGGCAGAATCTTACGGGTAGCACGCGGCATAACGTCTGCGTGTAATTGCACAAGTATGCTCCCCGATGGGACGCCGGGTCAGGTCATGACCGGTGAAAGGACTCTATAATGGCGCAAGGACGCGCCGTGACAACGCCAGCTTAGTGCTGGCGTTGTTGCATCGACAATCGTAAGATCCTCGTATTACATCTTACCTGCTTTTACAGATCTTCAGACTTAATTTGATTGGCTGCTATGAGCGAATAGCGAGTAGCGGGTAGTTCGCTATATGCCATTAAAAACAAACTGGATCTGCACAAACGTCAAGTGTCGGTAAAATTAAAAGCTTCGACAAGCTTTTACATAGAACCTCTTTGCAACGTGTTGTTTCTTTTAAAATACAATTTTGAGGATTAGCAATATTGTTGTATCTCGCTGAAAAAACAGCCCGTAAACCATTTATTGATTAACGGGCTTATCTTCGAGAGTTCTACTGATATTCGCTATTAAATATTGGAAGTCAGCTTAATTGACGTATTAATTTTTCCAATCATTTTTCTCAAAGGCCCACAATCAACATAGGCTCCAAGTAACATATCTTTCAATTGCTGCAGCAGACTAACAACACCTTTTGATGAATTAGCTTGCAGTACAAATGGATCATTTCTATCAATATCACCATAATAGAAGAGATCATACTTATCCGTTACACCTCTTTCATACTCTGAAAAAAACCAATCCTCCAGTTTGCTCTTGACGGATGATAAGCGTCTATTAACGGCAATTGGTTTTTCCGCAGATTGCTGAACGGCCTTTATTAATCTCGCTGCAAGTTGGTGAGATTCAACAGACATAACTGCATTTGGACGACGCTCATTGTGTGGTGCATCCCAGCGCCTCATAGGCTGTGTCTTACTACTTGACTCTCTATATATAGTGCCTTTAGCAACAGCTCTCTTTTTGTCCTGCGGTGTCACGCAGAGAGGGCTCAGAAAAGTTTCGTGTCCTTTAGAGGACATACCTGTCCAGTTTTCTTCGGTTATTGGGTAAGGTATGTTGTCGATTTTACTCATTAAACCTTTAAAGTCATATCCCGTCGATGCATCCGTAGAGACGAACATGTTTGACATGCCAGGATAATACATCCCTGCCCACTTTGAAGCCTGTAAATACCAATTGTGCTTTTTGGCCCATGCGGCTCTCTTTCCATCGACTATCGGATCAAGGTATGGCTCATCAATCAGGATAATTTGCCCTGAGTCAGAGGCGCACCATTCACTTGAATGATCAGAGTCAGGTAATTTGTTATTGTGGTCCTTATTTGGATAGGCTGCATTGTAGTCTCGGCTAGGTTTCAAGCCCGTGGCCTCCATAAATCTTAGCACCCTGACAGCTTTACAAATCTTATTTACTGCAGCTTCCTGTGAAGGATTGACATGATCGTCAACTAAGTGATCTGGGGAAGCGGGTCTAAACCACCCCAGACTGTTGGCGTTTTTAAGTTCGCTTTTGGAAGCTATTTCGAACAAAGGCGTCGAAAGTTTAATTTCAAGTACTTCTCTACCAGCTTTATGGATTTTTCTATCATACCAATAGCACGTAAAGAATAATTGGTAAGATGAGTTTACTGTATTTGAATGTTGGAGCCGATTGCGCGCATGTGCGAAGTTCTCAAAAGAAGCATTTTGTGCTGCAATATCTAAAGCTTCATAATGAGATAGGCCATTCGACTTTTTAATCTGTTTAGCGTGACGTTTAATTCCACCAATAGTTGATGGCTGAATAGTTTTATTCAACATTTTTAATCTCCTGGCTTGCCTAAAAGCGTCGCTCGTCAACCACTCAACAAACCCGAATAAAAACATTGAGTAAGTAAAAATAGATAATGAAGGTAGTACTTCAAAAGCTTTGCAACGACGAGCGGCAGGCTCCTACCATGAGCAATTTATTTATAAGCCAAAGTCAAAAAAAAAGCAACCTATGAGAGTAGTCAAAGTATGGACCTTACCCTCGCCTCGCCGTAACCATTAAAGGTTAACACTTGTAATCGCTAAGTATATAAACTTCTGCTTTGGGCACTAAGGAGCCAGGAGGCTGCAATTAGTAAAGCGCTGACTGCCTGAAAGTGTGTGAACTAATCCAGATTAACCATAAAAACGCTGCCTTATTTCCTCACAATATTTAGTGCGGTATACCAGCGCTTGCTGCAGTTCGGCGGCATGCTGCTCGGTAATGCGTTCGGCGCTCTTTGTAGCCAGCAAAAATTCAATGATGTTGGCGTTGATGCGCTTCATGTCGTTTAGTACTTCAACTTTCTGCGAAAACAGCATCACTTTTTGGTAGTAGCCGTTATTTAAATCCTGCAGGTACTGCAGCAGGATATTTTTGCGCGTGGGCAGTTGCTTAAACGAGTGCTCCATTTCTACTGCAGTAATGCTGCCATCGCTCTCCTTCACTATCGCATCTACATTTCGCCAGTGCCCGGCCTTACTTAAGCGGCGTACTTCTATGTCCGATATAAACCCATGCCAGATATCCTGGCTGTGAGTGCTGCCGGTACTACTTTGCGGCATGCCCAGCAGAATGATGAACTGCATGATTAAGTCGTGATACAGCGTGTTCAGATTTACCCGCAATTCCGGCTGCGATGTTGAGCGAAAATAAATGGGCATGCCGGTAAGCTCTTCTGCATAGATTGCGCCACTGCGACTAAGAATATAAACCCGCTCATCGGGTGAGCGATGAGTTGGTACTACTTCCAGTAGTTCTTGCTGTACCAGCTTATTAAGATGCACTAGCGCCTGCGCTTTAGACATGCCATACAGCCATGCGATTATTAGTGGAATTGTCATACCAAAACGCCCGACTATTTTAAGGGTGTATTCACGGCGGGATTTGCCGATTTGTTGGTTATTGCTGCCATGTCGATATTGCATATCGACATCGAAGTACCGTTGGTACTGCTCAGTGATGTCTGCGGACATACTTTTTTACTCCTGTTTCTGAGTGTTAATGTCAGAAATAGGTATCTCCGCTTCGGGCAAATTTGTGCAATTCAGGCGTAATTGCTGCGTATTTTCATTGCCAGATGCTGTGCAGCTCTGCTTGTTATGCCACTTGCGATGATTATCGCAAGCCAAACCTGCTTTGCAGGATGACCAACCGGCTTTGCCGCTTAGCCATGTGCTCTGCCGTGCCCGCCACTCCTGGCCTCTCGAGGCCGGATTGGCTTTACGCGCCTTCGGCACTAGCCCGTCAGAACACCAGGCGCATGTACCGGGGCGTTGCCCCGTACCACCCCCAAAATTCGCGGTGTGGGTTCGCCGAATGCTGCGCATTTGTCCCGGCTGCACCTCACCAGCCGTTTCTGGCGAAACGGTCGGGGGTTTAGGTGTCTCCCCTATCGGGTATCCCCCTAAATTTTGCGCTTGGGCGCAAAACGATTTCGGGGGTGGTACGGGCCAGCCGTACATGCGCCTGCTTCATAGGAAAACGGCATTCGCCGCTCTCCTATTCCGCGTTTTGCTGGTTTATTGCATAAACGCTTTTTACTACGGAGCTTTTTTAAAGCCGCGTCAGGGGTAAAAAATTGATCAAAACGAGTTACCCCTGACGTGTCAAAATGCTAAAGAGCATTCAACGTTTTGTCCTCTCGATTCCAACGGGGTAAATATAAAATGAATAATTTTTACCCCAAAGCACAAAGGCCAGCATTTGCTGGCCTTTGTGCTTTGGGAAAGCTCTAGTTGGGTTGTACATTCTTCAACATCCATTGTCGAATTGAAGATTCCAGAAAACGTATGCTGCGGCCACCAATGCTAATAGCCTTTGGAAATGAGCCTTCATTAATCCGTTTATATATCGTCGAGCGATGCATCCCTACAATTTCTGTAACGTCTTTCATTCTTAAAAATTTGTCTGTGCTATTCAATTATATATCTCCGATAAGGTCTGATAAATCTACTTTCCCAGCTGTTAAATCAACTAAAAATTGCGACCACATTCTCATCATCACCCTCCGTTTTTTAAGGTGTCGTGAGCGGTCATAAGCTCTCCCAGTTTTGTCTTTAATGGTATGCCCCAGTTGCAGGCGAATTACAGTCGACTTAACCTTGAATCGCTCTCTAAGCAATGTCATTGCCGTTGCACGAACACCATGCATTACCATCTCATCATGCTTAATTCCAAGCAATCTCAACGCATTATTACAAGTATTTTCACTGATTGGTTGATCTGGTAATGTTGGTGACTGAAAGATATACGGAGAGTCTCCAGCGAGCTTTTTTAATTGTTCAAGCAGCTCCAGTGTTTGTGCAGTCAAAGGAATTAAGTGTGGTCGTCCTGATTTTGCAGCCACCAATTCCAAACGTTTAAGAGCGAAGTTAACAGCACTCCATTGCAATGTTCTAAGTTCAATTGGGCGGCAAAACCAATGAAAAGAGCAGCGGATAGCTAACATAACTACGTTTGTTGAACGGTTACCTTCATCGAGACGCTGCAGTATTGATGTTAATTCAAATTCATCCGTAGCAGCAGGCATTGCGCATACTTTAGGGGAATCGAGTTGCCCCTTTAACAACGGGCAAGGATATTTACCCTCATACCCTTGCGCAGCAGCAAAGCGATAAACTCTGTCAATAATCGAATATGCTCTAACGCCAGTTTCGAGTAAGCCTTTATCTTGAATCGATGACAGAAGATCATACAGCTCCTTCACGCGGATAGTGGATAAAAAGCGCTCACGCAAAGTAGGTAAAATATGACGTTCCAGTATCCCCTGAGTATCTAATCGGTACTTGATTGACAGGCGCTTAAACTTTTTTGATAACCAAAGCGCTGATATTTCGCCAAAAGTGAAGTCTGTACTATGACCATTTAATGAGTCTTTCGTAGATTCATCCTTTAACGGGTCTAGGTGCTCCTGCTTTTGCCGCAATGAGAGGCGAAATTCCTCAGCTTTTTCTCGCGCTTCTTTTAGAGTTATTTTTCCCCACTTGCCTAAAGTAATAGTATTCTCTTTAAGCATATAGAAGTATTTTAGTCTGAATACTTTTGTGCCAGATGGGTAAACCACTAAATATAACCCTTTGCCATCATGCTTTTTGTACGGTTTTTTAGCAGGCTCAAGGGCATCAATCGTTTTAATTTTCATTGCCATATCTAATTCCTTACGACAGTACTTCTGTTGTCACAAAGAATTATTGAGAAAATATTTATTCGTCTAAATGACAATTTAGCAGTGAAAACATCCTTGTTTTTCACACTGAAAACTGATAAGGCTAAAATTCGTTAAGCGGTATACTGGCAAAGGAACAACCCACATTTGAGTTCCATGAAGCTAGCCATCCGGACAATTTTTTCAATGCCATATCGTTAATCACTGTTCCGCTAGCATCAACTCCTAACATAGACTCCATTAAACTACTGACTGTTCTATTAAAAAAATTCTCTGGGTCGGCTTTAAACAGATTGGGTTTTGCCTCAAAGAAACAATTCACCATATTTTGTTTACTAAAAGCACTCTCGGTTACCACTTTCCAAATCACCAAATCCAGGTAAACAAGTGGATTAAAATCAATCAATTTCTTGAATTGATTGATGTAATTCCTACCCATAAAAGGGAGTTTTTGATTGTTTGGTGCGAATAGATCGCTGTACAGGAGAGAATATAATTTAGCTTCAAGGGCAAATTGATCACTGCTTAGGTTTCTAAGGTCTATTTTCAACCACATCTCATCTGACAAATGAAAATCGACCGGATGATTTCGCATTTGTGCAGTATGCAGAATGGTTTCTCCTGCTCGATTTTCGGTGAAAGTAAACGTCTGCCCTTTAGCCTGGATCCTTTTAATCGCCATCACAACATCATCTATTGCTACAGGCTTTACAGGTGAATAAATTGCTTTGGCATTTGCACGAAGTTCAGCTCTTTTTGCTCTAGAAGCCCATTTTATTAAACCGTAGTTGTTAATAGAATCCAAAAAATGGTTGCGTTCGATTTCCATAGAACCATCAAAATCAGAAATATTTGAGTCAATGTTCTTTAAGAAATCTACTCTGGTAAGAATTTCTATAAGCAGCTTTCCTGCTGTCGCCCCTTTTACCCAATCGTTGTAAACGTCAGGCTTAAACCAATCAGGCTCTGTTAAATTAGTGGCTCGGTTCTTATTTACTGTCTTTGTCATTTTCAGAATCTTTATCAATATTTGTTAATTTATCCAGGTAGTCAGCCCAAGCTTGCATCATTACAAAACGCTGCTCCAGATGAGAAGTTCTGTTGTAAGCTCTACCATTGGGATCTCTTACGGTGTGTGCAAGTTGTTGTTCAATCCAATCGATTCTGAATCCCAACTCTTCGTCTAACAAGGTTCTTGCAGTAGCACGAAAGCCATGTGTCGTCACATCTTCTTTGCTAAAGCCCATACTACGCATTGCCATTCTCATGCTATCAAGTGCTATAGCGCGGTCTTTGCCTCGGGGAGAAGCGAAAATAAACGGACTGCTACCGCTAACAGAAGATAATTCATGCAGCAACCTAATAGACTGCGATGCCAGTGGTATAATATGCGCTTGAGCGGTTTTTGAAGCGGTGTACTCAATACGCTTTTTCTCCCAATTTACATCGGCCCATTTCAGCTTACAAAGCTCACCTGGGCGACAAAACCACAGTACCGATGCTCTTATTGCAGATACCACGGTAAAACTGCCCCGAAAAGACTCCAGTGCAATTAAAAACCTTCCAAGCTCTGTTGGCTCTGTAATGGCGGCGTGATGTCCTTTGATTGGCACTTTTAATGCGCCTTTTAAATTAATTGCCGGGTTATTTTCAGCACGACCGGTGATAACCGCATATGAAAACACTTGCCCTGCAATTTGTCGGGCTCTGTTGGCAGTTTCAATTATCCCCTTATTTTCAATTTTTCGCAGTGCACCCAGCAACATTACAGGTTTAATCTCATTAGCTGGAAAACGGCCAATACTTGGAAACAGGTAGCTTTCAAGAATTGCCATACAACGTTTCTGGTGGGTTTTACTTTTATCAACCATTCGGATGGCGAACCACTCACGGGCAACAATCTCAAAACTGCAGTCTACTGCTATCGCATTAACTTGTTTTTTGATTTGCTTTTGCACCGAAGGATCTATGCCTAACTTCAAATCCGCGAGTGCTTTATCTCGTGATGCCCTGGCCTGCAATACTGTGATTTCAGGAAACGCGCCAATAGAGAGTGACTTTTCTTTATCATTGTAAAAGTACTTCCAGCGCCAGTATTTAGTCCCTAGTGGTGTAACAACGACAAATAAGCCATTTCCATCACTAAGTTTGTAATTACGAACCTTTGGTGCTGCATCACTCACAATCTGATCTGTTAACTTCATGCCTGTTCCTTTATCAAAAATTGGACAGGGTAAAGCTTCTGGGGTATCAAACTGCAGATCAGGGGACTTACCCCGGAATTCTGATTGATTTACCCCAAAAAGATGGGCGTTTTCAGTAGACAACGAGCGACAACTAACGACATGTCTACAAACAAAAAACCCCGTATAAATACGGGGTTAGCGACAACTATAGACTGTTGTATACATGAATGTGGCGGAGAGAGAGGGATTCGAACCCTCGTTAGGGGTTAACCTAAACACACTTTCCAGGCGTGCGCCTTCAGCCACTCAGCCATCTCTCCGGAACTTGCGATGCAAGCGCGGCTATACTAGGGAAATTCCTGCCGTGCTGCAACTGTTATATGTAATTGCGCTTTGCTTCCGCTTGCTTTTTATACATATCAGGCGAAAAGCACATTAAGCGTTGCCTTTTACCTGCATTTTCAGCTCTTTTGCAAACTTCAGCATGCGGTTTAGCGGTACTAAGGCTTTTTCACGTTGCGCAGCATCAACAAAGATCTCATGGCCGGTAGTGTCTGTTAACGCCGCCTCAATCGCTTTTAAGCCGTTCATTGCCATCCAGGGACAATGTGCACAGCTTCTACACGTGGCGCCGTTACCGCCGGTTGGGGCTTCAATAAAGGTTTTATTCGGCATTAACTGCTGCATCTTGTAAAAGATGCCTTTGTCTGTGGCGACAATAAATACGTCATTGGGTAAGGTCTGGCTGGCTTTAATAAGCTGGCTGGTTGAGCCCACCGCATCTGCGAGTTGTACTACGCTGTCAGGCGATTCAGGGTGAACCAATACGGCGGCATTAGGATACTGCTTTTTTAGATCGATAAGCGCATTGGCTTTAAATTCGTCGTGTACGATACAGGCCGCATTCCACAGTAACATGTCTGCACCGGTTTGCTTTTGCACATAAGCGCCTAAGTGCTTATCCGGGCCCCACAAAATCTTTTTACCCTGACTATCAAGATAATCTACCACGTCTAAGGCAATAGAGGAGGTAACCACCCAATCAGCACGTGCTTTTACTGCAGCCGAGGTATTGGCATACACCACCACTACGCGATCCGGATGGGCATCACAAAACGCCGAGAACGGCTCGGCCGGGCAACCTAAATCTAATGAGCAGGTAGCTTCAAGCGTCGGCATTAATACGGTTTTACTTGGCGTAAGTATTTTGGCGGTTTCACCCATAAATTTAACACCGGCGACAATCAGCGTCTTGGCCGGATGTTCATTGCCAAAACGGGCCATTTCAAGTGAGTCTGACACGCAGCCACCGGTTTCTTCAGCCAGTGCCTGTATTTCAGGGTCGGTATAGTAGTGCGCCACCAGTACAGCATCTTTTTGCTGTAATAAGGCTTTAATACGCGTCTTGTAAGCTTGCTTATCGTCGCTGCTTAGCGGTACCGGCTTTTTTGGAAAGGCAAAATCTTGCTCGGTGAAATACAACGTCTGCTCCATACGGCTTACCCGGTGGCTGTAAAGGGCCGGTATTATAACGCCGCAATGAGCTAAAATACAGTCTGAGTGTAACACACCAATGTATGGGGAAAAGCTGCATGGTGGGTCGTGCTGGATTCGAACCAGCGACCAATTGATTAAAAGTCAACTGCTCTACCAACTGAGCTAACGACCCATGCAGGAATATTACTTTAAAAAAGTAAAAGAAGAGTTGGTGGGTCGTGCTGGATTCGAACCAGCGACCAATTGATTAAAAGTCAACTGCTCTACCAACTGAGCTAACGACCCAAACAGGGTTATCGAAATGGTGGGTCGTGCTGGATTCGAACCAGCGACCAATTGATTAAAAGTCAACTGCTCTACCAACTGAGCTAACGACCCATTTCGATATCAATGTTATTGGCGGTTTGGTGGGTCGTGCTGGATTCGAACCAGCGACCAATTGATTAAAAGTCAACTGCTCTACCAACTGAGCTAACGACCCTAACCGCGGAGGCATATCTTACTGATTTACGGCTTTTGTGCAACCAAAAAGTGTCAAAAACCAAGCCAGTATAGTCTAACTGCTCAAAATGCCAGCGCTTTGCCGGCATTTAATAGCATCAAGTTACTGTAAAGCGCTAATCCTGTCTTGAGCCAGCTTGGCGGAAGTCGAAGTAGGTTGCTTCTGCAGCAGCTGCCGGTAATAGCGCAGCGCAGCCGCTTTATCATTTTCCCGTTCGGCCACTTGTCCCAATTTCAACAGCGCATCAGCCACTTTGCTTGAATCAGGGAAATTTGTAACTACCCGTTCAAAATGGGTTTTCGCTTGCGCCAGATTGTTATTATTAAATAGTAACTGCCCCAACCAATAGTGTGCGTTAGGAGCATAACCTGAGTTTGGATAGTTCCGGATAAAATTTTCAAACTCGGGAATGGCGGCATCGTAACGACGATCTTTCAGCACCATATTAACAGCTTTGTCGTAAGCGTCGTTTTCTGACACATCAGCCGAATATACTGGCACGGTGACGGTATTATTGTTCGGCGGCGGTGCAACATTAGCCGGCGCAGGCGTTTGAATAGCACTGACGCGGCGATCGATTTCCTGATAAATATCGCGCTGACGCTGCAAAATTTCATCAAGCTGATAAGCATGCGTTTCAGTAACGCCGCGCAATTCACTAACCTCGTCTAGCAACAGCTGTAATTGCTGCGCCATACGCATCTGCGCTTCGGTTCTTGCTTCAATAATACGTTCCAGTGCAGACAGTCGTTGTTCAACGGTACCACTGCTCTGGGTTGTTGAGTTGGTAATGGCACTGCGGTTTGAATTAATATCAGTCACAGGTGCAGGATTAGCATTAACACCGGCGTGAGCCAGTGTTAATGCGCTAAGCAGAATGTAGTTAACTTTCATTCGCATCTATATAGTAACAAGTCCAGATTAATAGACTAACACTGCACGACGGTTTTTAGCAAAGCCTGCTTCGCTACGTGACATATCAACTGGCTTTTCTTCACCGTAGCTTACGGTTGAGATCTGGCCAGAAGATACACCCAGATTTTGCAGATACTGTACTACCGCGATAGCACGACGCTCGCCCAGGGCAATGTTGTACTCTGGCGTGCCGCGCTCATCTGAATGGCCTTCAACCGTCACACGTACGCTTGGGTTAGCCGTTAAGAAAGCGCCATGTGCTTGCAGAGTTTCAATAAACTCAGGGCGAACAGTGGCTTTATCGAAGTCAAAATAGATAGTGTTTTCCTGACGCAATGCTTCCAGTTTTTGGCGCATTTGTTCAGCCGGGCTGACTACTTGTTCTACTTTCTCTACTTGCACGGTTTGCTGCGCTACACCAGAAGTGTCGGCATCAGAGGCGTCAGTAGAAGACGTTGAGCTACAAGCGGCCAGAGTTAGCACTGGTAATGCAATTAATAAACCTTTAAAAACTTTACTTAATTTCATGATGTTGTCCTTAGTAATTAAATTCAATAACACTTTTTATTTTATAAAAATGGCGACCATGACGGCGATTTGACTTGCCCTTCAACCGCCGGCAGACGCGCTTTAAAACGACCATCCATAGAAACCAGTGCTAACACCTGCGTTGCGCCATGCATAGTACTATAAATAATCATAGAACCGTTTGGCGCCACGCTGGGTGACTCATCCAGATTAGTTTTTGTTAACACTTGCAAAAACCGGGTCTGACGATCCATCTTTGCAATGTGATATTGCCCTCTGGTGCGATTCACCATAACCACCGATGTACCATCCGGTGTGTAAGAGCCGGCCAGATTCATTTCACCTTCAAAGGTCAAACGCCTGGTCGTACCTGTTAACAAATTTACGCTATATAGTTGCGGATTGCCACCGCGCTCCGAACTAAACAACAGCTCCTTGCCATCAGGCGCCCACGACGGTTCAGTGTCGATTGCGCGATGATTCGTTACCCGCGTCAAAGCTTTGGTTGCCACGTCTATCACATAGATTTCTGTGTTGCCATCCTTAGACAGCACCATTGCTAAACGCGTACCTTCCGGCGACCATACTGGTGCACCGTTAATACCCGGCGTACTGCTGACCATGGTACGCCGGCCGGTATAAATATCTTGAATGTAAATTTGTGATTGGCGTTTTTCAAAGGTTACGTACGCCAGCTTGGTGCCATCTGGCGACCAAGAAGGTGACATTAACGGCTCTTTGGACCGCAACAACACCTGTTCATTAAAACCGTCATAATCTGCTACTACCAGCTGGTAAGGGAACTCAAGTTGACGGTTCACCAATACATAAGCAATTTTAGTTAAAAATGCCCCTCGCTCGCCTGTGAGCTTTTCATAGACAATATCACTTATACGGTGTGCATATTGCCGGAACTGGCCACCGTTAATGGTTGTTTCGCGGCTGTCTAATATGTGCTCTGTTGTGGCAGTTAGACGGCCAGCATTGAGTGACTGTCGATCAGCATTCTTACTGCCTTTTAATACGTCAACCAGTTCAAAGCTTACTGTGTAACGGTCAATGCCAACTTCGGTAATCTGGCCAATAACGATGGCTTCAACGCCTTCGCGCTGCCAGGCGGCATAATCAATTTGCGCTGCAGTTTGCGGCCGCTGTGGCATTTTAATAGCGGGCAACGGGCTGAATTTACCGCTGCGCATTAAATCTGCGGCAATAATTTCATCCAGCCTCTGCTGCGGTATGTTTGTACCTCTAAATGTGAAGGGTAAAATAGCTATCGGCCTGGCAGAATCAATACCCTCGGTTATAACAATTTCCAGCGACGCATGCGCTGCGCCGCTCAGAGCTACCAATACAGTAAAAATGGCTTGTCTTAACACTTTAAACATAATCAAAATTCTGGGCTCACTGTTAAGTTAATGTCTTTTAACTGGTTATAAACGTCTGGATCAGCAGACACCGGCAAGGTCCCTGCTCTATTAACTGCTCGCACAGCTGCATCACATACGGTCTTATCACCATTTATCACACCGACCTGTGTGACAAAACCATTGCTGGCAAGGCGGATATTAATGCGGCATGAGCGTCCTCGCATGCTTTCATCCACCAGCAAATTGCGCTGCACAGCACCACGTATTAACGCGGTATAGCGCTCTACTTCGGTCGCTGCCTGTCTCGTTCTTGCAGCAGACCGAGCCTGTGCTTCTTTTGCCAACTGCTCTTGCATCAGACGCTCTTGTTCTGCTTGCTGCCGCGCTGCCTCAGCCTGGCGCGCACGCTCGGCTGCTGCCTCTTCAGCCGCTTTTTGTTCTGCTATACGCTTTTGCTCTGCCGCTTTAGCAGCCGCTTCAGCTTTTTGCTGTTCTTGCTGTTTAGCTTTACGTGCCAATTCAGCTTCACGCGCTTTGGCATTTTCCTGCTGTTGCACTTTCTTTGCCTCTGCGGCTGCCGCCTTGGCTTTTTGCGCTTCAGCATCTGCAGTTCGCTTCTCTGCAGCCACCCGCTTTAAACGTGCCTCTTCTTCAGCACGATTTTTTTCAGCCTGCTGAGCGCGGCGCTCTAAGTCGCGAATGCGTTTTTCTTCTGCCGCTTTTGCTGCATCACGCTCTTGCTGCATCTGCTCAACACGGGCGTTCAACTGTTTTTGATCTATCGCCACAGCAGAAACGGGTGCTTCACCCTCGGTTTCCAAACTCACTGATACCATTTCTGGTGTATGCGAAAATTCAGCACCAAACAACAAAAGTACCACTATTACCAGATGCAACCCCAGCGACTTGGCCAGTGGTGGCTCTATTTTTAGCGCCATCTCAATTTGAATCCACGTTATCTGTCATCAGCCCGACGGCAGGCGCACCGGCCGCTTTTAAAACGTTAATCAACCGGATAACGGCATCGTAGCTCACCTTACGATCACCTTTAACAATTACCTGGGTTCCAGGTTCTATAGTCAGCCAGCTTGCCACCTCAACCGTTAGTTCCATTGCGGTAAAGGGCCCTTGTTGCTTGCCGTCTTTTTCAAAATAATACAAACCGTCTTGGTCAACCGTAGCCACAAGCGGTGTTTTACCGTCTTGCATCTGCTTTATTGGTTCAGCTGCCGATTTTGGCAACTCTACTTTTACCCCCTGGGTAATTAGTGGCGTTGTTACCATAAAAATAACCAGCAGTACCAACATAACGTCGATATAAGGCACGACGTTAATCTCTGCCTTTAATCGCCGTTTTTTCCGTACGTACATCAGGCGGCATCTCCAGTATTAGATACGGCCTGGCGATGCAAAATATTTGCAAACTCTTCTACAAAATTGGCATAACTGCTTTCCAGCATTTCAACCTGATGTGAGAACTTGTTGTACGCAATAACAGCAGGGATCGCCGCAAACAAACCGATCGCGGTAGCAATAAGGGCTTCTGCAATACCCGGTGCAACCATCGCTAGCGTAGCTTGCTCTACTGCACCCAGCGCGATAAATGAGTTCATAATGCCCCATACCGTGCCGAATAAACCAATGTACGGGCTTATCGAGCCAACCGTAGCTAAAAACGGCAGGTGCATTTCCAAACGTTCCACTTCTCGCGATAAGCCAACACGCATTGCGCGTTGAGTGCCTTCCATTACCGCTGCACTTTGGCGACTATTACTTTTATGCAAGCGAGCAAATTCTTTAAAGCCGGCTTTAAATAAGGCTTCTAAACCATTGTTGCTGCTGCGCGCACTTACTTCCTGATACAGTTTAGATAAGTCGATGCCAGACCAGAACTTATCTTCAAATTTCTTCGCGTCGACTACCGCTTCGCTCAATGCTTTGCGGCGGCTAAAGATCATTGACCATGACATCACTGACATAGCCAATAAAATCAACATCACCAACTGCACTACAAAGCTGGCTTCAATTAACAGCCCTAAAATTGAAATCTCACCTGCCACGTGCTAACACCTCTAATACTTCGGCTGGAATCGCTCTGGCCTTCAAACCTGAAAACGACACTGCTGCCACTTTAACTTCTGCCGAACACACTAACTCACCGGCGTTATTATGAATTTTCTGTACAAAAACCATACTAGCTTTCTTTAAGGTACTGATTTGACTATAAACCGTCAATAATTCATTAAATTTTGCTGGCTTTTTGTTGTCCATTAAAACCTGAATAACAACAAATGCCACATTTTTTGACAATAATAAATCCTGCTCAATACCCAAGGCGCGCAACCATTCGGTGCGCGCTCGTTCAAAAAATTTTAAATAATTCGCATAGTACACTATTCCTCCAGCGTCGGTATCTTCGTAGTACACGCGCACGGGGAATGTAAAGAAAGTATCTGACATGAGCATTCGCTTTAATTGCGCATATGATAAATAAGCCGGCCTATTAACACAATTGCCTGGCAAGCAGAACAGTAACTATATTTTTC
Organism: Rheinheimera maricola; assembly: GCF_016918075.2. Lineage (GTDB taxonomy): Bacteria > Pseudomonadota > Gammaproteobacteria > Enterobacterales > Alteromonadaceae > Alishewanella > Alishewanella maricola_A. The sequence continues at coordinate 135,118 of NZ_JAERPS020000005.1, forward strand.
TTCATTAGCTACTTGTAATTTCTATTGCTTTCTGTTGACTAAAAAATAAGCCGTAGGTTCCGCATAAATGCTAAGTTTTTGGCAATTAATGCTGGTCCATCGCAATACATTTTTTAACAGTATAAACAAAAAGTAATGACAGCTATCTTGCACAATCAATATTAACCGTGCATGAATGCAGAGCACAGAAAGAAAGAGCTGCCTACGCCGCGTAGACTCACTTTGACAACAGTAAAAAAAGTATTAGATTTTTTTATCCGAAGGTTGTAGTTTTTCTAGTTTGAAGTAATTACTCCAAACATCTATCATGCTACCTGTGTTCTGAACTAGCGCAAAGATGTGGTAAGAAGTTGTCGCATCTTGGTAAAGATCACTGGGTAGCAGAGTTTGTGTCGTTGCCAAATTTTGTTACTGTTTCAACATGTTCCCTGGATTTTTTGAAGCACTCCTTCAACTTGTGCCCGCTCCTTGAGCGGGCTTTTTTTTGCATCCGCGTCCTGGTTGAAGTTGCGGCGGTGTTGGCTACGTTCCCTCACCACCATTCACAAAGACAACTATGCTCATGGGGCCGGGCTGGCGTACCAGGTCGCTCATTTGCCGCCTAGCCGCAGATTAAAATGGTTAGCGTATAATTTTAATTTGTTAATCTGATTTTGGTAAGTCAAAGCCAAAGTGCTGGTAAGCACGTGGTGAAGCGATACGGCCACGCGGTGTGCGTTGAATAAAGCCCTGCTGAATTAAAAATGGTTCGATCACATCTTCAATAGTATCTTTTTCTTCGCCAATGGCTGCGGCTAAATTATCCAGGCCGACCGGTCCGCCCATAAACTTTTCAATAATGGCTAAAATAAGTTTGCGGTCCATATAATCGAAGCCCTCGGCATCAACATCAACCATCAGCAGCGCCTGCGAGGCAATATCTACCGTTACCTCACCATTGGCCTTAACTTGGGCATAATCGCGCACACGGCGCAGTAAACGGTTGGCAATACGCGGCGTACCGCGTGAGCGCCGGGCAATCTCAGCCGCACCGGCCTCGTCCAGCACTAAATTTAAAAAGTGTGCCGAGCGCAGAATGATTTGGGTAAGTTCACTGACTTTATAAAATTCTAACCGTTGCACTATACCAAAGCGGTCGCGTAGCGGTGAGGTTAAGGCGCCGGCACGTGTAGTCGCCCCCACCAGAGTAAACGGCGGTAAGTCCAACTTAATTGAACGCGCCGCCGGGCCCTCGCCTATCATAATGTCCAGCTGATAATCTTCCATTGCCGGATAAAGAATTTCTTCTACCACCGGGCTTAGGCGGTGAATTTCATCAATAAACAATACATCGTTTGGTTCAAGGTTGGTAAGCAACGCAGCTAAGTCACCGGCTTTTTCCAACACCGGACCAGAGGTAGTTTTAATATTAACGCCCATTTCGTTGGCGACAATCATTGCTAACGTGGTTTTCCCCAAACCCGGCGGGCCAAATATCAACAGGTGATCCAATGGATCACCCCGGCCGCGCGCCGCCTCTATAAAAATAGCCATTTGCTGACAGACATGCTCTTGCCCGGTGTAATCGGCCAGGGTTTTTGGCCTTATCGCGCGGTCAATTACTTCGTCTTCGCGGGTAGCACTGGTTTGAATTAAACGATCGGCTTCTATCATGGTTTACATCATGCTCCGCAGCGCGGCTTTAATCAGTTGCTCGCTGCTCATTCCGCTTTGTTTTACCTTTTGCACGGCCTTATCGGCCTGTAGCTGGCTGTAACCCAATGACACCAGCGCACTGGCGGCATCTTGTTCGGCGCTTTGCTGCAGGCTGAAAATGGCTTCGTCGTCCTGCAGTATCAGGCCATCGGTTATCGGGGTATTCGGTGCTATGCCCCAATCTTTTAACCGGTCACGCATTTCCACCACTAAGCGCTCAGCGGTTTTTTTACCCACACCCGGTAGCTTAACTAAGGAACTCACATCATCTAACTGCACGCAGCGCACAAATTGCTGCGCTGTCATGCCGGATAAAATGGTCAACGCCAGCTTTGGCCCCACACCATTGGCTTTAATCAGTTGGCGAAACAGCGCGCGCTCGGCTTGATTAACAAAGCCATATAACAACTGGGCATCTTCACGCACAACAAAATGGGTATAAATAGTGGCTTCAATACCTACCGCTGGCAACTGATAAAAGCTGGTGAGCGGTAACTGCACTTCGTAGCCGATACCGGCCACTTCTATTAATAAATCCGGCGCCTGCTTTTCCAGCAAAATACCGCGTAAACGTCCAATCATAGGGTCTGCTTATAAAGTAAGGTGATAAATCAGCCTAACGCAGGCGGCCACGAACCGTTTTGCGCGCCTGGCCGGCCAGACTGATTAAACTTTGTTGAGTATGCCCATGACACAGCGCCACTGCAAGCGCATCGGCGGCATCTGCCTGCGGGTTGGCCGGTAACTTTAATAAGGTGCGTACCATATGTTGTACCTGCGCTTTGTCGGCTGCGCCGGTGCCTACTACCGACTGCTTAACCTGGCGTGCTGAGTACTCAAATACCTCAAGCCCGGCATGTTTGGCGGCAACAATGGCGGCGCCGCGTGCTTGTCCCAGCTTTAGCGCCGAGTCGGCATTGCGCGCCATAAAAACTTGTTCAATGGCAAAGATGGTGGGCTTAGTCTGGGTGATTATTTCGCTGACACCGTTAAATATGTCCAGCAAGCGCTCGGGCAGCAGATCGGTAGTATTCAGGCGAATACAACCGCTGGCTACGTATTCAAACTTCATACCGACCTGACGCACCACACCATAACCGGTTAAGCGGCTGCCGGGGTCAATACCCAGAATAATATTCACTTTAGCTGCGCGCTTAGCCGTGCTCTGCCATCAGCTCTTCACTGATCTCAGCATTGTGATACACGTTTTGTACGTCATCTGAGTCTTCTAACTGATCGAGCATTTTAAAAAAGGCACTAACATGGTCAGCATCAACGTCGGCGCGGGTAGATGGAATTAAGGTAACCTCGCTGCTATCAGGCGCAAAACCGGTTGCCAACAGTGCATCTTTAACATCGTTAAACTGCTCTGGCGCGGTAAACACCTCAAAGCTTCTATCATCATGTGCCACAACGTCATCAGCACCGGCATCCAGTGCCGCTTCCATCAACGCATCCTCATTAACACCAGGGGCAAAAAGCAATACGCCGCGGCGGGTAAATAAATAGGATACTGAGCCAGAAGTGCCCAAACTGCCACCAGCCTTGGTAAAGGCATGCCGCACATCTGCTACGGTGCGTTTATGGTTGTCAGTCATGGTTTCAACAATAACCGCTACGCCATTTGGGCCATAGCCTTCATAAACTAACTCTTCGTAGTTTTCGCCTTCGCTGGCGCCAGCGCCGCGTTTAATAGCACGGTCAATAGTGTCGCGGGTCATGTTTTCTGATAAGGCTTTATCTACCGCCAGACGCAAACGTGGATTGACGCTAACATCAGCATTCAAACGGGCAGCTACGGTTAGTTCGCGGATAATTTTAGTAAAAATTTTATTTTTTTTCGCATCCTGACGGGCTTTGCGATGTTTCATGTTCGCCCATTTACTATGGCCGGCCATCAGTTACTCCTTAGTTGTGGCAGCTACATTGCTGCCACAGTATTGCAGGTAAAATTAAAACTTATTGTGCTTTAGGTACAACGGCAATGCCAAGCTCGGCAAGCTGTGCCGGGTTAGCTGCACCCGGGGCGTCGGTTAACGGGCACGCGGCAGTAGCCGTTTTAGGGAACGCCATAACATCACGGATAGAGGTAGCGCCGGTCATCAGCATTACCAGACGGTCCAGGCCAAAGGCTAAACCGGCATGCGGTGGTGTGCCGTACTTTAACGCTTCAAGTAAGAAGCCAAACTTTTCAGCAGCTTCTTCATCGCTAATACCCAGCAAAGTAAATACCTTAGCCTGTACATCTGCGCTGTGAATACGTACCGACCCGCCACCTAACTCAGTACCGTTTAATACCATATCGTAGGCATTAGACAGTAGTTTGCCCAGTTCCAGCTCGCTATTGGCGGTATTTAAAAAAGCGGCGGTATCCAGCGGTGAGGTAAAGGGGTGATGCACGGCCGAGAAACTGCCGTCGTCGTTTTCCTCAAACATCGGGAAGTCTACTACCCACAGCGGTTTCCAACCTGGCTGGGTAATGGCTAAGTCTTCACCCAGTTTTAAGCGCAGTGCGCCCATCGCTTCGCACACTACTTTATAGCTGTCAGCACCGAAGAATATTAAATCGCCGTTTTGTGCGGCGGTGCGCGCAACAATAGTGGCAATAATCTCAGGTGTTAAAAACTTCGCTACCGGCGATTGCACGCCCTCAAAGCCTGCGGCAACATCATTCACCTTCATCCACGCCAGGCCTTTGGCACCGTAAATGCCGACAAAGCTGGTGTAGTTATCGATATCTTTGCGCGATACTTTTTCCGCAGCGCCTGGCACTTTTAATGCCACAACGCGGCCTTTGGCATCATTGGCCGGGCCGGAGAACACTTTAAACTCAACGTCTTTTAGCAAGTCGGCAACATCAACAAACTGCATCGGGTTGCGTAAATCCGGTTTGTCGGAGCCGTACAGGCGCATCGCTTCCCAATACTGCATGCGTGGCATGGTGCCTAAATCAACATCCAGCAACTGGTTAAACATCTCTACCACCATCTGCTCGGTCACCTGCATGACCTGCTCAGCACTCATAAAGGAGGTTTCAATATCTATTTGGGTAAATTCCGGCTGCCTGTCAGCACGTAAGTCTTCATCACGGAAGCATTTAACAATTTGGTAGTAGCGGTCCAGACCCGACATCATCAGCAATTGTTTAAACAGCTGTGGTGACTGCGGCAGGGCAAAAAACTCGCCTTTGTGCGTGCGGCTTGGTACTAAATAATCGCGGGCACCCTCTGGTGTAGCTTTGGTTAAGATAGGCGTTTCTATGTCCATAAAGCCGTTGCTATCCATGAAATTACGCACAAAGCTGGTCACTTTGGCACGAAACTTCAACCGTTCGGTCATCATTGGCCGGCGTAAATCAAGGTAGCGGTATTTTAAGCGTTGCTCTTCGCTGTTGTTCTGGTTTGAGTCCAGCGGCAGCGGTGCCGCTTTATTGAGGATAATCAGTTCGCTGGCGTACACTTCTACTGCACCGGTCGCCATATCTTTATTGATTTGCGAATCCGGCCGTGCCCGCACCTGGCCTTTTATCTGAATACAGAATTCATTGCGCAGTGTATAGGCAACATCAAACAGGTCTTTTAAATCCGGGTCGCATACTACCTGCACCATACCTTCACGGTCACGCAAGTCTAAAAAAATTAACCCACCCAGATCACGGCGACGATTAACCCAGCCGCATAAAGACACTTGTTGCCCAACATGTTGTGCGGTTAATAAACCACAATAATGGCTACGCATTAAACCTTCCTTCTACCTTGCTAATCAGCGGCACTAAAATGACGGCTAATTATATAGAAATGACGCCTAATGTCACTGCCCGCTTACGAAAACACCGCTCTGGAAAAACAGTATTGGTTTTTACCCTGCTGTTTAATCCGATACATCAGGCTATCTGCCACTTTCAGCAGTTTAGCGCTGTCGGTACCGTCATCGGGATAAATAGCAATACCAATGCTGGCGCCTACTTGCACATCTCCCATCGACAGCGTTAACGGCTGCGCCAGTTGATGCAAAATTTTTTCAGCTACAATGGCGGCGTCGTCGCGGCTTAACAGCCCAGTGAGTAAAATTACGAACTCATCACCACCAAACCGGGCAACGGTATCACTTTTACGCACTTTGTCTTTTAATATTGCAGCGACTTTAAGTAACAACTCATCACCAGCGTCGTGGCCATGGGCATCGTTAACGTCTTTAAAACCATCTAAATCAATAAACAAAATGGCCAGTAACTCGTTGTGCCGTGCATGCTGTAACAATGCCTGCTCAATTCGCTCTCTTATCAGGCTACGATTAGGTAATCGGGTCAAATCGTCATGTGTTGCCATAAAGCGCATTTTTTGTTCAGCCTGGCGTCTAAGCCTCACTTCACGGCGCAGTGACAAATTCCACAGCACAAAAAAAGCTAGCAGCATCAATGCTGCACCACCAATCTGCCACATCAAACGGTTAAGTTGCTCTTTGTTAATGCCCTGCGTGATCTGAAAACTAAACCACTTCTGATACAGCTCTTGCCGATCCTCTTTACTGATGCTGCGCAACCCTTTGTTCAGAATATCTGCCAAAGGCGCATAGTCTTTACGCACCGCTATAAGTGAAGCAAACGATGGTAAGTCATCAAGGATTTGGATACGCATATATATGTGGCCTTGCTGCTTGAGCATTTCAGTAGCGGCTTCAATCGAGTCCAGCACATAATCAACTTCATTTTTTTGCAGCATTATCAACCCTTGCTGCAAGGTTGCCACCGGGACCACCTTAATGTCTGGATAGGTGCTATTTAAATGCTTCGCTAACTGATAGTCCTGGTAAACCGCCACTTTTTTATTATTGAGCTGGCGGGTACTAGTTATGGTCTCTTCAGCTCCAGGGCTTATCGCTGCCCATTGTGTAGACCAGAATTCGTTAGTAAAGACTGCAAAATCGCGACGATCCTCTTGCTCAGATATATTGGCAATAATATCAATGTTTTGCTGCTGTAAATCACTGAGCATATGCTCAAAACTCGTGTAAAGTACTAACTCAATGCTCATGTCCAGGCGGTCACTGAGCAATTTGAACATGTCAACCGTAACCCCCGCTGCATTGCCGCCATCGTCAATGAACTCCATCGGTGGCCAATTATTTAGGATCCCTAACCGCAGTTGTTGATGTTGCGTCAACCAAGTACGCTCGTCGGTTGTCAGCGGCGCGTGCTTACGAAACTGCATAAAATAATGCAGGCTGGTATTACTGACCCACTTACTTTCCAGCTGAATAAATTTGTCTAATGAGAAACTGGTAAAGCCTTTGCTTATCTGCTCTGCAAGCTCCGGGCGGTCAGATCGTACCAGGCTGTATATTGGCGCAACCACCTGGGTATCTTGCTGGGGTTGAAACAGATCGGTCATATTAAGCTGTTGTAAGCGAAACGGTACTACTGCTGCTGCGGCAAAAAAGCCACTCAACTTTTTATTGATAACCGCGTTAAGCATTTCTGATAACTGGCGAAACCGGATAAATTCAGTATTGGGGTAGCGTTGGCGTAGTTCAGGCAGATAAGGTGCATTCTCAAACACCCCCACTTTGCTTTGTGACAAGGCAGTCAGCGGACCAAATGTACTTTGTTGCAGCGTGAAGTATTCTGATTTAAAACCATATATCTGATAGGCTGAAATAATACTCTCAGGCAACATATTGTTGTCTGGTAAGCCAATCACCGCATCGATACGGCCTTTCGCCAGATTCTGCAGATTATTAAACGAAGTGTCGGGCACAAAAGCGATTTTTTGCCCGGTAATATCTGACCAATGCCGCCATAAGTCGACAAATAAGCCTTGAGCTTCACCCTGTAATGACACGTTCATGTACGGTGGGTTATCTACTGATAACCCAAGCAGTAAGGTGCCACTATCTGCGGCGTAGCCAAGCCAGCGTCGCTCTAGTTCATTAACAAAGCTTCGGTCCAATTTGGCAACGGCCAACTGCAGTTGCTCTGCCAGTTGCGCATGCTCTGGTAATAAGGCATACGCCAACTCAATCCGTCGCAGTGCAATACGGCTATATAGCGGAAATATTTGGTTCAGCTCTTGGTATCTAGGGTGCTGCGTCGGCAGTCTGTCTAGACCGGCAAACGCCGCAACCTGCCCGGCAAGCGCAGCGGCATACAATTCAGTGACGTTAGCAAAATACTTAAAATTCCCATCTGGTAAATGTTGCTTCAAAGCATCTAAGTGACCAGTGTCCTGGACTACACCAACCACAAAAGGTTGCAGATCAGTGATTGAGCTAACACCGGATAAATCGCGCCGAACATAAACATTGCTAAATGCATCAACGTTTAAATCTATCAGGTTAAAGCGGGAACTACGTTGAACCGTTCTTGCCATCGCGCCATGAAGGTGCACCTTACCGTCTTGTAACAATTTTATGGTATCTGGCCAGTCGGCTACGATAAAATCAATGTTAACACCTGAGCGTCTTGCTACCTCGCGCCAATATTCAACAGCCAAACCGTCTATTTCGCCATGTTCATTTACAAACATGTAAGGATACGAGTCTTTGCTCAGGGCAATATTTAGCTGTTGCGGCAGTTCCGCCCGCGACCAGCCGCTAAAGATTAGACTTGCTACAAACAACAACGAACAGATTGTTTTGACAACCATTATGTTATGCTTCCTGTGCGCTATGTGTTAGTTGTACGCGGTCACCTTAAGAAGGTCAAGATCAGCAATGCTCTATCTAGGATGCCCGGTGTGGGCAAATCCCCAATGGAAAAATTCTCTGTATGCTATTGATACTAAAGCATCTGACCTGCTTACAGTATATAGCCAATATTTCAACAGTGCTGAAGGTAATACTACTTTTTATGCCGACCCCACTGCAGAAACTTTGCTGCGCTGGCAGCGACAGACTGCTGATAATTTTCGCTTTGTATTAAAAGTACCGCAGCGAATCAGCCACCTTGGCGCAGTGGACAGCTTCCAGCAGTTACAAGACTGGCTTAACCATATTGCATTGCTTGGCACCAAGTTAGCCCTGGTACATTTACAATTACCAGCTCGCACCGGCCCGGCTGATATGGCAAAAATCAGCACCATGGTTGCACAGATAAGCCAGCAGTATCGCTGCGTATTAGAAGTTCGTCACCCAGCCTTTTTTGATAAAGGGCAACACGAAATTACTCTGCACAAAATGCTGCAGCACTGTGCTGCCGAACGCGTAGTAATTGACAGCAGAGCATTATTTTCAGTAGCTGCCACTACGTCGCAATTAGTAGATGCTCAGGCCAAAAAGCCTCGTGTGCCGGTACATGCGATAAGTTTTACTTCAACCCCGGTGCTACGCTTTATTGGCACCGATGATATGGCGCTAAACCGACAGTTTTATCAACCCTGGTTAAAAAAAGTGCAGCAATGGCTGGATGAGGGTAAAAGCCCGTTTTGCTTTTTCCATACCCCGGATAATCAATGGGCACCGCAGTTGTGCCGCCAATTTGCTAAAGATTTAGCCTACACGCATAGTTGCTTAACGCCCTGGCCAGGTGAGCAGCAATTCACATTGCTGTAGTTTCGCGGCAATTAAGGTAAAATAGTGCTACTTTGTTTCAAGTGCGCGCTTACACCCGCCGCCACCAGCCGATAAAATACTATGCAAAAAGATGCTATCTTTGCCGAGCCCTTGGCTCAAATTCAGGATTTTCGCTTCGACGACCAGGTCGCCGACGTATTTCCCGACATGATCCAACGCTCCGTACCGGGTTATCAGACCATTATTCACACCATTGGTAAGCTTACCGCCCGCTATCAGCAAGCTGACAGCCACTACTATGACCTGGGGTGCTCCTTAGGTGCGGCTACGCTGGCGATGCGACGTAATATCAGTGCCGCCAACAGCAGCATCATTGCGGTAGATAACAGCAGTGCCATGGTCGAGCGCTGCGAGCGGCACTTGCAGGCGTTTCGCTCAGAGGTGCCGGTTACGGTAAAGCTGGCGGATATCAGGGAGCAAATCATTGAGAACGCCGCCATCGTGGTAATTAACTTTACCTTGCAGTTTTTACCCAAAGAAGACCGTAATGCCCTGATTAATCGTATATATCAGGGTTTAAAGCCGGGCGGCTTATTGATTTTGTCAGAAAAATTTATCAATAGCGACGCACAAACCAACGATTTACTGGTTGAGTTACACCACGACTTTAAGCGCGCCAACGGCTACAGCGAGCTGGAAATAAGCCAAAAACGCAGTGCGCTGGAAAACGTGATGAAGCCCGACACCCTGAGCGAGCATCAACAACGCCTGGCGCAAGCCGGCTTTAGCAGCCAAACGTTATGGTTTCAGTGCTTTAATTTTTGCTCCATGGTAGCAATAAAATTAACCCGCGATTAATTAACGCCGTCACTTAATAAGGTTAGCTATGCTCGATTTCAGCCCATTTTACGCTCAACTGGCAACCAACAAGCTGCATCAGTGGTTGCAAACCTTGCCGGCGCAGCTGGCTACCTGGAGCAAAGAGGCGCTGCATGGCGACTTTAAGCAATGGCAAAAGACCATTAGCAATTTGCCGGCGACAACGCCATCGGCTATTCAGCTTAAAAATGCCGTGCAGTTTGGTGCAGCAGACGATATCAGCAGTGGCGAAGCGCAGCAAATTCGGTACTTATTGCAGCAATTAAAGCCCTGGCGTAAAGGCCCGTTTAACATTCACGGTATTGATATCGATACCGAATGGCGTTCTGATTTTAAATGGCAACGCGCCCTGCCACATATTACTGCACTGACAAACCGCACTGTGCTGGATGTCGGCTGCGGCAGTGGTTATCACCTGTGGCGTATGCGCGGTGAAGGTGCTGAATTTGTTGTTGGCATTGACCCGTCACAGCTGTTTTATGCTCAGTTTCAGGCCATCAAGCACTTTAACCCGGACCCTGCGGTTAACCTTATTCCAATTGGCATTGATGACATGCCGGCGCTAAAACAATTTGATACGGTGTTTTCAATGGGCGTATTGTACCACCGCCGCTCTCCACTAGATTTTTTGCAGCAACTTAAAAACCAGTTGCGTCCAGGCGGTGAGCTGATCCTGGAAACCTTAGTGGTTGAGGGGGATGAAAACACCGTATTGGTGCCCGGTGAGCGTTATGCAAAAATGCGTAATGTCTGGTTTATTCCCAGCGTAGCGGCGTTAACACATTGGTTGCAGCGACTAGGTTTTAACAATGTAAGGCTGGCAGATTTGAACTGCACCGGCTTAGACGAGCAACGCCAAACTGACTGGATGGAAAATGAAAGTTTAATTGATTTTCTTGATGCAACTGATCATAGTAAAACCATCGAAGGTTATCCGGCGCCGCTGCGCGCTGTGATCATCGCTAATAATTAGCTATCGCGGAGCGCTATCATATTTATGCCTTATCGCCCACGCTCAACTCTGGAACAATGGCGCATACTGCAAGCCGTAATTGATGCGGGTGGTTACGCCCAAGCGGCGGAGATGCTAAGCAAAAGCCAATCATCACTAAACCATGCGGTAGCTAAACTACAAACCCAGCTTGGTGTTGAATTACTTGAGGTGCGCGGACGCAAAGCCTATCTTACAGAGCACGGTGAAGTGATGCTACGCCGCTCACGCCTGCTGACACAGCAGGTTGAAGATTTGGAATTATTGGCGTCAAACATGACCCAAGGCTGGGAGCCAGAAATACGTGTCGCCGTTGAACTTGCCTACCCTCGACGGTTTTTAAATCAGGCACTGGCCGCATTTTATCCGCTGTGCCGTGGCAGCCGTATTCAATTAATTGATAGCGTTATTACTGGCAGCACCGAGCTTATTCAGCAAAAGAAAGCCGATCTGGTTATTGCTGCGGCAGCAGTTATTCCTAAGGGCTACCTTGGCGAGCCATTATGTGTCACACGCTTTATTCCGGTAACCGGTAGCATGAATTCACTGGCCTCAACCACGCAAATTGATCAAAACGAACTAAGTCAACATTTACAACTGGTGATCCGCGACACCGCACAAAAACCACAAGAAAATGCCGGCTGGCTTCGGGCAGAGCAGCGCTGGACAGTAGATAATTTTGCTGAGGCGATTGAAATTCTGCAGCTTGGGCTCGGATTTTGCTGGGTACCAGATTTTCTGGTTACCGACGCCATTGCCGCAGGCAGCCTTACACAACTTAACCTAAGCCAGAGCAGCGAGCGCATCGCTGCAATTTCATTAGTTACGCCCAAGGAAGAAACCTTGGGTCCGGGCAGCAAACAATTACGCCAGTTAATTCTAGCTGCGCACCAAAAAATCTGAGGTCCCTATGAGCCAAGTGATACCACAACAAGAACTACAGGATTTAATGCGAGCCGCAGCAAAAGACGCCGTGCAATACGTCAATGAAGCACATCAGGTAGCACTGGATAACAGTCTCAACAGCCTGACACAAATAGATTCAATTCTGGCTGAATTACATACACGCGAACAGCAGCAAAAGCATGCTTCCGAGGTTGTATTTACCTTATGTAATATTATTGCTGCCTATATTGGCGAGCTGTACATCGCCAGTGTTGGCGGAGAATGGCGCCAAAATACCAGCGACAGTGGCGCCCCCTTTATTTATGTAAAGTATAATGATAAAGAATTTCCTTTCGCATCAATTTGTTACCATAAAATATGTCATGACAATAGCATTAGCCTGAACAACTACATGAAGCAAGCAATGGCAAATGCTATGCAGTAAGGCTTTTGTCTGCGGCGTTAAGCAGGTAAAATGCCGCCAATTTTAAGCCTTTCCACCTTTAGCCATTCGAGGATTGCCGTGAGCGAGCAGAAAACATCTTTAAGCTACAAAGACGCCGGTGTAGATATTGACGCTGGAAATGCGTTGGTAGAACGTATTAAAGGCGCAGTTAAACGCACGCGACGCCCTGAGGTAATGGGTGGTTTAGGCGGTTTTGGTGCTCTATGCCAAATTCCGGCCGGCTATAAGGAACCGGTTCTGGTTTCCGGCACTGACGGCGTAGGTACCAAGCTACGTCTGGCGATGGATTTAAAGCGCCATGACGGCGTAGGAATAGATCTGGTGGCAATGTGTGTAAATGACCTGGTGGTACAAGGCGCAGAGCCGCTGTTCTTCCTGGATTATTACGCCACAGGTAAACTGGATGTCGATACAGCCTCAGCGGTAGTTAACGGTATTGCTGAAGGTTGTTATCAGTCAGGTTGTGCACTGGTTGGCGGCGAAACCGCAGAAATGCCAGGCATGTATCACGGTGAAGATTACGACATCGCGGGCTTTTGCGTGGGAGTGGTAGAGAAGGCTGACATTATTGATGGCACTAAGGTAAAACCGGGTGACCAACTGATTGCAATGGCATCCTCCGGCCCACATTCCAACGGTTTTTCGTTAGTTCGCAAAGTTTTGGAAGTGAGTGGCCAAAGCCCGGACACGCTGCTTGAAGGCAAATCACTGGCCGATCATCTGCTGGAGCCCACCCGCATATATGTGAAAAACCTGCTTAACTTGTTTAAGCAAACTCCGGTTCATGCACTGTGTCATATTACCGGCGGTGGTTTTTGGGAAAATATTCCCCGTGTATTACCAGAAAATACCAAAGCCGTTATTGACGGCACCAGCTGGCAGTGGCCAGCAATTTTCAACTGGCTGCAACAGCAAGGTAACATTAGCCGTCACGAAATGTACCGCACCTTTAACTGTGGCGTTGGCATGCTGGTAGTAGTACCGCAAGACAAACTGCAACAAGCTATCAGCATATTGCGTGATGCCGGCGAAACGGTGTGGCACCTGGGTGAAATCCAAGCTGCCTCGGCAGATGATGAGCTGGTTATTATTAACGAGTAAGGCAACTGATGAAATCTATCGTAGTACTGATTTCTGGCAGCGGGTCAAACCTGCAGGCCATTATTGATGCCTGCAGCAGCGGCTTTATTCCAGCCAAAGTCAGCGCGGTAATTTCAAATAAAGCCAATGCTTATGGCCTGGTTCGGGCAAATGACGCGGGCATCAGTACGCAGGTATTGAGCCATAAAACCTACAGCAGCCGCGACAAATATGACGCGGCGCTTATGGACGCTATCGACCAACATAAGCCCGATTTAGTTGTGTTGGCTGGCTTTATGCGTATTTTGACACCTGCTTTTGTGCAGCACTTCACTGGCCGTTTGCTGAATATTCATCCTTCGTTGTTGCCGAAATACCAAGGGTTAGACACACATCAGCGAGCAATAACGGCCGGCGATAGCGAGCATGGTTGCAGTGTGCATTTTGTTACCGAACAGCTTGATGGCGGCCCGGTGATACTGCAAGCAAAGGTGCCGGTATTTAGTGACGATGACGCACTAAGCTTGGCCGAACGCGTACACGAACAGGAACATCGAACCTACCCATTGGTTGTGCGCTGGTTTTGCCAAAATCGTTTACAACAGCAGGCAGATCAGGCATGGTTGGACGGCAATGTATTAGCAGCCAACGGTTATGCCAATGATGATGAAGATTAACTGGCGCTTCTGCGCGCCTTTTATAGTATTAGCAACACTTTTTTGTTCAGCCGCTAGTGCTGACGTCCCTCCATTAAGCAGTTTTAATGCTGATTATGTTGTGTATCGTGCCGGCAAAAAGCATGGTGAAGCCAACCGCTATTTAAAGCTAACTGAACAAGGTTATCAACTTGGTTACAGCAGTGATATTAGCTGGATGATATTTTCCGATAAACGCAGCGAAACATCTGATTTTACTATTAATAACGGCCAAATTCAGCCTCTGCGCTACATACTTACCCGCAGCGGCAGTGGGCCTAATCGCTACTATGAGCTAAATCTTAACCCCGATACTAAGGTACTGACTGAGGGTAAAAGCCGTAAACCCAAAGCGGTTGAATGGCACGATGACTGGCAAGATCAAATCAGTTATCAGCTACAACTGGCGCTGGACCTAAAAGCCGGCAAGACAGAATTTAGTTACAACGTACTGAACCGTAACGGCAACAGCAAGTTGTACCATTACAAAGTAGTGGCCGAAGAAAAACTGCCCCTGCCTTATGGCAACATCAACACGCTGCGTATTGCCAGGGTTGAAGCAAACAGCGACAAACAAATTTATGCCTGGGTAGCGCCGGAGTTAGATTACATGCTGGTGCGCTTATGGCGTGGTGAAGATAATGTCGAGCAGTTTGATGTACAGTTACACAAACTGGATTTAACACCGCAAGTTCAGGCTAACGGCTCTCCATAGCGAAACAACTGGCTTTCACCCGGTTGCATTTTGTGCCACTGTTCATTGTTGGTCAGTGGCGCAGTAGCAATTATGGTTACCACATCATTGGGTGTGGTTTGAGTGGTAAAATCAATGTCCACATCCACATCTGACAAACGCGCCACACCAAAGGGCGCACGACGGGTTATCCAGTGTAACTTAGTGGTACAGTAAGTCAGCAAGTACTCTCCATCGGTCAGCAACATATTAAATACACCGAGTTTTTGCAGCGCTTTGCATTGGCGTTGAATAAACTTAAACGCCGCTTTGCGGCTCGGCGCTTTATGCGGATAGCGTTTATCTAATTCACTTAATAGATAGCAAAACGCGCGTTCGCTGTCGGTAGTCCCTACCGGAGTAAAACGCGCCACTGGCAGTTGCTGGTAACCGCTAAGTTGGCCGTTATGTGCATAGGTCCAGTAACGCCCCCACAGCTCGCGGCTAAACGGATGGGTGTTCTCCAGCGCCACTCGGCCCCGGTTTGCCTGACGCACATGGGCAATAACAGCACAGCTTTTAATCGGATAGTCTGACACCAGCCTGGCAATTTCTGACTGATAACTTGGCAGTGCATCTTTAAAGGTGCACACACCTTTGTTTTCATAAAATGCCACGCCCCAGCCGTCTTTATGCGGCCCGGTGCGGCCACCCCGCTCCTTTAAACCTTTAAAACTAAAACAAATATCGGTAGGTACATTTGCCGACATACCAAGCAACTCACACATACTGATCCTTAACTTAAAACCTGCTACTGACAGGCGAAATTGAGCCAAACAGCTATGCTTAAGCGTATAAGCCTACGAGTTGCAACTTAAGTTGACAATCACTTTGTCTAACAACGACGTTCAGGGCTTGCAACTTTAATCAAAGCGTTCTACTCTACCCAGATAGTGGTCAGACCTCTTATCAGGAGCAAAAGATGGAAGTATTAGTTCTCAGCGCGGTACTTATTACCGCAATAGGTATGTTGGCATACAACCGTGCCAGTTTAACCATGTTTACCGCGGTTATAGCGGTTATTCTTGCAATTGCTACTGCGGTCGATGTGGTTGGTGCCGCTAGCTGGCTGGTATTTTTGCTGTTTGCATTGCCGTTAAACATCGCCGCAGTGCGTCAACAATATCTGACAAAGCCATTGCTTAAAGTGTACCGCAAAATCATGCCGGAAATGTCCAGCACAGAAAAGGAAGCCATCGACGCCGGTACAACCTGGTGGGAAGCTGACTTATTTCGCGGCAACCCGGATTGGCACAAAATGCATAACTTCC
The DNA here is from genome assembly GCF_016918075.2 of Rheinheimera maricola. Classification (GTDB taxonomy): domain Bacteria; phylum Pseudomonadota; class Gammaproteobacteria; order Enterobacterales; family Alteromonadaceae; genus Alishewanella; species Alishewanella maricola_A. The sequence goes on from NZ_JAERPS020000005.1 coordinate 151,322, forward strand.
CGGCGCCACGTTTAAGCGCAGAAGAGCAGGCCTTTCTTGATGGTCCGGTAGAAGAGCTACTGGCGATAGTTGATGACTGGCACACCACCCATGAGCGTGCTGATTTGGCGCCAGAGGTATACCAATATCTGAAAGATAAAGGCTTCTTTGCCATGATCATTAAAAAAGAATATGGCGGTCTGGAGTTCTCTGCTTATGCTCAATCTTGTGTGCTACAAAAATTAACTAGCAAAAGCATGGTGTTATCCAGTGTTGTCGGCGTACCTAACTCATTAGGCCCGGGTGAATTATTGCAGCACTATGGCACTGACGAACAGAAAAAACATTATTTACCCCGCCTGGCCAAAGGCCTGGAAGTGCCTTGTTTTGCACTGACCAGCCCGGAAGCTGGCTCAGATGCCGGTGCAATTCCTGATACCGGTATTATTTGTAAAGGCCAGTGGGAAGGCAAAGAAGTGATTGGTATGCGCCTGACCTGGAACAAGCGTTATATCACGCTGGCACCTATTGCTACCGTGTTGGGTTTAGCCTTTAAACTGTTCGATCCGGAACATCTTATTGGTGATGACGAAGAGCTGGGCATTACCTGTGCACTTATCCCCGTAAGTACCCCGGGTGTCAAAATTGGTCGGCGCCACTTCCCACTTAACGTACCATTTCAAAATGGCCCCACTCAAGGTGAAAATATCTTTGTACCGCTCGATTATATTATCGGGGGCACAAAAATGGCCGGACAAGGTTGGCGGATGTTGGTTGAGTGCTTATCGGTTGGCCGTGCCATTACGCTGCCGTCAAACAGCACTGGTGGTATTAAAGCCGTAGCAATGGCGACGGGAGCTTACGCTCGTATCCGCCGCCAATTCAAACTGCCAATTGGTAAGATGGAAGGTGTGGAAGAAGCAATGGCGCGTATTGGTGGCTATGCCTACATGGCTGATGCCTCCACTACCATGTCGGTAGGCTCGATTGACCTGGGCGAAAAGCCGTCAGTTATTTCTGCCATTACCAAGTACCACATGACCGAACGTATGCGTCAGGCTATTACTGACGCTATGGATGTACATGGTGGCAAAGGCATTTGCATGGGCCCGAACAATTACCTTGCTCGTGGTTATCAAGGCGCACCTGTTGCTATTACGGTAGAAGGCGCCAATATTCTCACCCGTAACATGATTATCTACGGTCAGGGTGCAATTCGCTGCCATCCTTATGTACTGGCAGAACTGCAAGCCGCGCAGCTGGACGACCAGGGTGCAGCGGTTACCGCTTTCGATAAGGCGTTGTTTGGCCATATTGGTTTTGCTATCAGTAATTTCTTCCGTACCTTTTGGTTATCACTAACCGGTGGTGCCTTTAGCAGTGCGCCTTATGGTGATGCAACAGCAAAGTACTACAAACAAATGAATCGTTTTAGTGCGGCCTTGGCATTAATGTCTGATGTAGCGATGGGCACCATGGGTGGCGATCTCAAACGTCGCGAGCGCATATCTGCACGCTTGGGTGACATTCTCAGCATGCTTTATCTGACCTCAACCGTATTAAAGCGTTACAACGATGAAGGACGTAAGGTAGATGACTTACCACTGGTACAGTGGTGCTGCGAAGATAACCTGGCCAAAGCGCAACTAGCTTTAGATGAACTGTTTGATAATTTCCCAAATCGAGTTGTAGGCGTGGTGTTAAAGCGCGTGGTGTTTCCATGGGGCCGCACATTGCGCAAAGCATCAGACATTACAGAGCATAAAGTTGCCCGTATCATGCAAACGCCTGGCGAAGCACGCTCACGCTTGGGCCATCATTTGTACCTGAAAAACGAGCCATTAAACCAGCTCGGTTTAATGGAGCAGGCGTTAACTGATATCCTGGCGGCAGAGCCCATCTTCGATAAAGTCATGCACGCTGCAGGCAAGCGCTTGCCTTTCTTCCGCCTGAACGAGGTTGCAGAACTGGGCTTAACGCTTAAAGTAATCAATGAAGCCGAAGCAGAGCAATTGCGTGTGGCAGAAACAGGCCGTCTGTTTGCCATTAACGTAGATGACTTTGAACCAGAGTACCTGGCTGCAGACAAAGGCTTGACCCAGCAAGGTGCAGGTGCGACTGCAACAGACAAAAAAGACAAAGCCGCATAAGATTGATTTTACTTAAAATAACGCCGGCTCATTAGCCGGCGTTTTTATTTGCTCTGACTTAGATTAATCCAGGTTAACCACCAAATCGGCAGAACAACTGCCTGTTGCCTGTTGGCAAATTTTGTACGTTACTGCAGCTACATCGCTACGGAACTGGTCATTAACACGGCCAGACGGGTTCAAGGCTTTAACCGCAGCATCATCACGATACAATGTTAAACCACTGGCATCGCCTGTCCAACGCAGTTGCACTAGCCTCATTCCCATACGGGCACTGACAACACGTTGCAGCTGTAAAGTAACATCTAATGGCGGAATTGCTGCTGGCAGGTTCAACGCTACAATTACCGGATCATGATCAGACGAGCGGTACGCATCAGCAGCATAGTAATCCAGTTGCTGCTGCGCTGATTTAAACTCGACATTGTAGTCCAGCGCTATCGGCTCATCGGCATTAATATTCCACTTCGCCGCGTCAGCTAGATACCGTAGTGCAAAATCGTTTAGCAACGCATGGTCTAGTGAACCAGATTGACCTGAGAATACATAACCATGGCTTGGCACTTTGCCCAAGGCTTCAAACACGTTACTGTAACCGGCCTGTGCCAACGTCGTAATCGGATCTTCTTTGGCATAAGCATTTAAATCACCGATAACCAGCGCCGGTATCTGTGCAAATTGCTCAGCGGCAAATTGACCAATAGCCTGTGCCGCGCGGGTGCGGGCGATATTACAATTACCCTGGCCATCGCCATTGTCGCTATCAGCAGAGCCACAACCCGAGCCCTTAGATTTTAAATGATTAACCATTACGGCAAATTCAGCATCGTTATCCAGCACGCGGAACTGTTGCGCCAGCATTGGCCGGTTGCGGCTATCATCAAATAAGGCCACACCTTGATCATCTACTGCAGAATTAGATGAGTCCAGAATCAATAGCGGCGCAGCGGGCGCAACCAGATCGGCGCGATAAATTAAGCCTACAGCAATTTCATCGGTACCTACCGGGCCACCTGCATCAATATACTGCCAGTTATCATTGCCAGACGCGGCTCGCAGACCATTCACCAAATCTGCAATGGCTGAGCTTTGCGCATAACCGTCGTTTTCAATTTCCATCAGGCCTATTACACTAGCGTCCAACGCAACCATGGCAGCGAGAATTTTGGCGCGCTGACGCTCAAACTCTGCCACTGTGTGCGCACCGCGTGCAGTAGGGAAACCTGCACCCTGGCCATCGCCATTAAAGTAATTCAGCACATTAAAGCTAGCGATTTTAACATTGCCGTCTGCAGCAAGTTCTGGCGCAACAGTACGAGGATTAGCCTGAATAAAATTAGGCGTTTGGGTTGGCATAATACGATATTGGTTAAAACCGTAATGCACAGTGCCGGTAAGGTTGATAACAGTATCACCACTACGTACAGTGTTGGCGGCTGATAGGCCACCCACCGGGTAAGGCACTGTTGCTGGATTCTGTGTGGTACTGGCGTCGTCCAGCACAATTTTGTTCAACTCATGTGCCGCAGCAAGTGCTATCGCCTCAGCACCCGGGCTAACTACTTGGGTTGGCGTATAACGACGGCCGCTTGCCAATGTTAATTCACCAAAGCGGCCCAGCGTAAAGGTATCGTTAACGGTTAACATCTGCTCAAAGCTGACCAACATGCCTTCAACCGCTTCCAGCTCTGCCAAACTGACCACAGGTAAAGTTAGCGGTGTTGGTGCTGGTAATTCACTGCTACCACAGTCCAGACTGGCTGCCACATTGGTCAGTTGAGTGTGGCCGTTAAATTCTGCTACCGTTGCCAGTAAACGCACACGCTGGCCAGCTGTTACGGCCAAATCGCTGCTGTTGACGTAAACAAACACACCTTCAGAGGTCGTAGCATCATTATCTTGTTCTGCAGCAACCGCTTGAATATTATAACCACGTAAGCCCGCTAGCGTATGTGTAACAACGGCTTCAACCTGAACCTGCTGACCCACCAAAGGGCTGACATCTGTAGAGCCCTGAATGGCAGAAATTGCGGTTGCTGGCTCACCACAGGTTAATACCGGATCCGGCTCTGGATCCGGGTCAACCGGACCACTGCCGTCACCATTAAACAAACCAATATCACTGAAATCATCCTGAGCAAAACCAGCCCATTGCACAGCCGGGTCGAAACTGTCCGTCGTATTGGTGTCATATAAAATGCCGGTGCGGCGTAGTGTGTCATTGGCTGTTGTAGTATCACCACTGCCCCAGGCTGAACCCGGGTCAACACCAATCTGGCCTATTGAGTCAACAACAACGCCGGCGTTTTCCAGCGTTATGGCATCATCACCATTCCACAGGCTGTTACCAGACGTCTGGTCAGCCAACGCCACTAGCTCAGCAGAGGCGGAGCTTGAGGCATAAACAAAAGTACCATTAGCTGGCACTGTGCCAGTCAGGTTAATGGTTGTACCTACATTAGTACTGCCATTAAAATAAACTTTGATAGCATAGCCGCTAAGTGGAATAGCCTGTGCAGTTGGGTTGTAAAGTTCCAGTGCTTTATTATTGCCTGAGCCCTCTACGTATTCAGAAATAAACAAATCGGCGTGGACCGCCGGAGCGAGTAACATCGCGATGGTTGCTGATAGCGCCCTGATTTTCATTTTAACTCCCTGGTTATTTTTATTAAGGACAAGCGAATATAAAGCGCTTTTATGGCAGATTCATTAACTTTGGTTAATTTATGACAATTATTTTATTACATATAAACGTCAAGAATATTTACACCAGCAAACTAATACGACACAGATAAATTAATTGGCCGTAAAGCCATCTGAATTTAGGCCAGCCACTTCCATCTGAAGCACAGATCAGGTTTACTGTGACTGAGCTTTTTTAACGGAGAATGAGATGTTTAAAGTAAACCAATATTTTGATGGCAATGTTGCCTCTATTGCCTTTGCTGGCGAGCAACTGCCGGCCACTGTCGGTGTCATGGCGCCAGGTGACTATGAATTCAGTACCAGCCAACATGAAGTGATGACCGTAGTAAGCGGCGCCCTAACGGTATTGCTGCCGGCCGCGAACGGCTGGCAAACATATAGCCGTGGCCAGCAATTTGAAGTGCCAGCCAACAGCAAATTTCAGTTGCAGGTGGCCGTAGATACCGCGTACCTTTGCACCTATGCCTGATGTCGTACAAGGACACTTTCATGCGCGGTATGCGCTCTACAGCAAAACAGCCACAGCCGGTAAAACGGCCGCAAGCCACTAACCTTAAGCAAACGCTGGCCATGCTATGGCCGTATTTGTGGCAGTTTAAATACCGCGTAGTGCTGGCGCTGCTAGCATTAATCGCCGCCAAAGCGGCAGTGCTGCTAATGCCGCTGGCATTAAAATACATTGTCGATGCGCTAGACAGCGGCCAACACAACGTATTGCTGCTGCCGGTAGCGCTGTTACTGCTGTATGGTGGCCTGCGCTTTGCCGGGGTATTTTTTGGCGAAGTGCGTGACGCGCTGTTTGGCCGGGTAACCGAGCATGCGATGCGCCAGCTTGGCCTTAAGGTGTTTAAGCACCTGCACAGTTTAGAACTATCTTTTCATCTGGACCGGCAAACTGGCGGCATTAGCCGCGATATAGAGCGCGGCACCAATGGCTTAAGTTTTTTAATGCGCTTTTTAATGTTTAATATTGCGCCTACCCTGTTTGAAATTCTGGCCGTCGCCATTATCTTCGCTGCTTTGTTTTCGCCGCTGTATTCGCTGGTTACCGTACTGGCTGTAGGCGTTTATATCTTCTTTACGGTGGTTATTACCGAATGGCGTAATAAATACACCCGCGAAGCCAATCAGGCGGATAACACCACCAACAGCCGTGCCATCGACAGCCTGCTGAACTACGAAACGGTAAAATACTTTAATAACGAGCAATATGAGGCGCAAACCTACGACAGCTTTTTAGCCAAATGGGAGCAGGCCCGGTTAAAAAACCGCTTAAGTTTGCTGGCGTTAAACTCGGGCCAGGCGCTAATTATTGCCGCGGCCATAACCGCGTTAATGTGGCTGGCGGCTGATGAAGTGGTCAACAAACAGCTGACGCTGGGTGATTTGGTGATGGTAAATGCTTATATGATCCAGCTGTTTTTACCGCTGAATTTTTTAGGCTTTGTTTACCGTGAAATTCGCCGCGCGCTAACCGACTTAGAAAATATGCTTGGCTTACTTAAACGGGCGCCAGAAATTGTCGATACCGCTGACGCCATGCCGCTAACCATCGCACAAGGCAATATTGTCTTTAATAAGGTCGATTTTGGTTATCAGAGTGAGCGGCCGATTTTACAGCAGCTAAGTTTTAACGTGCCCGCCGGCAGCAAGGTGGCGATAGTCGGTGCCAGCGGTGCCGGTAAAAGTACTATCGCCCGCTTGCTGTATCGCTTTTACAGCATCGATGGCGGCAGTATCTACATTGATGGCCAGGACATCAGCACGCTAACGCTGGACAGCCTGCGCCGTGCTATTGCCATAGTGCCGCAAGACACCGTGCTGTTTAACAACAGCATTCGTGACAATATCCGCTACGGCCGCCCCGCTGCCAGCGAAGCAGAGATTGACCAGGCCATCGAACTTGCCCATTTGCGCAGCTTTATCGACAGCCTGCCACAAGGCGATGCCACTGTGGTGGGTGAACGCGGTTTAAAAGTGTCCGGCGGCGAAAAACAGCGTATTGCCATCGCCCGCGCTATTTTAAAAAAATCGCCCATTCTGCTGTTTGACGAAGCCACCTCGGCGCTTGACTCCAGCTCAGAGCAGGCCATCTTGCAAGCCATGCGTGAAGTGGCGCGTAATCATACCAGCCTGGTAATAGCCCACCGGCTATCTACTATTACCGATGCCGACAATATCATTGTGCTAAAAAATGGCCAGTTGGCCGAGCAAGGCAGCCATGATGTGCTGTTAGCCGCTAATGGAGAATACGCCCGCATGTGGCAGCTACAACAAAAGCAGCAGCGTTAACACGCCGCAGCAGCTGTCTCCCGGCACAACACCACTCTATAGCAAGTAGACTGGCGTTTACCGCCACTGCCTGTTTATACTGGTGCAGTTAAACCACGGCCATCTTTTTATAACAAAACACAAACAACAATGAAAAAGGTACCCTATGATCACATTTAAACTCTCTGCCACCGCGTTGCTGGTGGGTTCAGCCTTGCTGCTCAGCGGCTGCGGCCCGCAGCAACAAGCCGACGCACCACAGCAGGCGGAACAAAAACAACTTACCGAAGCCGATGCACAGGAGTTTCTGGCTGAAACTGAAACCAAGCTGGTGCAACTGTATAAAGAGTCCAACCGCGCCGAGTGGATTTATGCCAACTTTATTACCGAAGATACCGCGTCACTCTCCGCCGATGTGAATGAAAAACTCACCGTTGAAATGGTACAGCTGGCTACCGCCGCGGCAAAATTTGATCAGGTGGCGTTATCAGACGACAGCCGGCGTAAGCTGGACAAACTCAAGCTGGCACTCACCTTACCAGCACCGCAAGATACCGCTAAAACCGCCGAAATGGCAAAAATTGTTGCTGAACTGGGCGGCATCTACGGCAAAGGCAAATACTGCCAAGCCGACGGTAAGTGTTTATCGCTGGGTGACATGTCGGCCATTATGGCCAGCAGCCGTGATTATGATGAACAACTGGCAATGTGGCAGGGCTGGCGTGAGATCAGCACACCGATGCGGCCGCTGTATACCCGCTTAATTGAGCTGACCAATGAAGGAGCCAAAGAGCTGGGCTATGCCGATACCGGCGCGATGTGGCGCTCTAAGTACGATATGCCGGCCGATGATTTTGCCAAAGAGCTGGACCGCGTCTGGGATCAAGTAAAGCCCTTGTATGAATCACTGCACTGTCATGTGCGCAGCAAATTATCAGAGCAATATGGTGCCGACAAAGTGCCGCTGGATAAACCGATTCCAGCGCATCTGCTGGGCAATATGTGGGCGCAAAGTTGGGGTAATGTGTACGACTTAGTCGCACCGAAAGACGCCGATCCGGGTTATGACGTTACAGAGCTTTTGGCCAAACATAACTATGACGAAATTAAAATGGTGCGTGGCGCCGAAGCGTTTTTCAGCTCACTGGGTTTTGCCCCGCTACCGGAAACATTCTACCAGCGTTCACTGTTTACCAAGCCGGCTGATCGCGACGTGGAATGCCATGCTTCCGCCTGGGATTTAGATGCCAAAGACGACTTGCGCATTAAAATGTGCATCCAGCGCACTGGTGAAGAGTTTTCGGTAATTCACCACGAACTGGGCCACAACTATTACCAGCGCGCCTACAAAGATCAGCCGGTGTACTATCAGGAAAGCGCTAACGACGGCTTCCATGAAGCCATCGGCGACACTATTGCCTTGTCGGTCACGCCCGATTACCTAAAGCAAATTGGTTTACTGGATAAAGTACCGGACGAAAGCAAAGACATTGGCCTGCTGCTGAAAATGGCGATGGATAAAATTGCCTTTGTACCCTTTGGTTTATTAGTCGATCAATGGCGCTGGCAGGTGTTTAACGGTGAAATTACCCCAGCGCAATACAACGAAGCCTGGTGGCAACTGCGCGAGAAATACCAGGGCGTTGCTGCGCCAATCGCGCGCTCAGAGGCAGATTTTGACCCGGGCGCTAAGTACCATGTGCCGGGCAATGTACCCTACACCCGCTATTTCTTAGCGCATATTTTGCAGTTCCAGTTCCATAAGGCACTGTGTGATATCGCCGGTAACGAGGGTGCCGTGCATCGCTGTTCGATATACAACAGCAAAGAGGCCGGCGCTAAGCTAAACCAGATGCTGGAAATGGGCTCCAGCCAGCCATGGCAGCAAGCGCTTGAAGTAGTAACCGGCAAACCAGAAATGGATGCCAGCGCCATACTGGCCTACTTCGCCCCGCTGCAAGCTTATTTAGACGAGCAAAACAAAGGCATGCAGTGCGGCTGGTAACAGCTAACTGTTAAAAAAAGCCCGCTTTTGCGGGCTTTTTGTTTGAGGCACTCATCACTTTTTAACGGTTGCTCTTTAGCTTTCTCGCGATGCAATAGAACACTAAGCTAACTATCACTGACCACAAAAGGTATGCGGGCAATGTCGTCTGTAGCATTAAAAGTCCGCTGTCCACTCGCCGCTCTTCAACTAAAAATGGCGTAGCTTGTTGATTGAATGAATAATTAAAAATAAAAAAGCACACAACAAAATTCAGTAAAGTTAAGCCGGTGTATACCGTCAGTGTTTTCATAGGCTGATTATTTCACCTGCCAAAACCAAATTTTTCTGCCTGGTTTAAGTCACTTACCCGACCGAAAAACTCCAGAAAACTGCGCGCAAGCTTTAACCAACAAGCACACAATTAATTGTTACTAATTTGCAACAAAGGTAGACTGCCATGAATTGAATAGCTCGTCGTTATAAGAGCCTAGATTTTAGGAGTAAAGTAGTAGTGATTAAAACAATTCAACGCTTATTGCTATGGCTGATAACCACCTATTTTCTGGCATTGCCGGTTGTGGCACAGGTTCAGCTTCATAGCACCTCTGTTGGTGACTATCAGCTGTATCTACCAAAGGCACAGGCGAAGCATATTCTGGTATTGGCGCATGGCATGCTGGATAAAAATCAGCAGGCGGCAGCGCAGACTAAAACCTATGCCGAACGTTGGGTACCCTATGCAGAGCAGTATGGTCTGATTATTATTGCACCGGTTTTTGACAACGAGCACTTTGGCAATTTGTCGCAGGGCTATGGTGGTTACCGTAATTTATTCGGCAAATACATTGGCGCTGATGAATTTGTACACCAGCTAATCAGCCAATATCGCAGCCAAACCCAAAGTGGTGCCAATCAGTTTTATTTGTATGGTCACTCTGCTGGCGGCCAGTTTGTTGCACGTTACGTGGTTACCCATCCTGGACGCATTATTAAAGCTGTTATTAGTGCCGCAGGCCGTTATTCGTACCCCGATGATAACGTACCCTGGCCTTATGGCGCTGGTAGTCTTAACAAAATCATTCAGTGGGATAAAGGTGCAATTAAACGGCAAGAACGCGTTAGCCCACAACTACGCAATTACGCCAGCGCTGCTAACAAAGTGCAGATAGTAATTGGCGCAGCAGACACTAAAACCCAGGAGCAACGCGCGGCGCATATCGGCAGTAACCGGCTAGAATTTGCATACAGCTGGGCAGCGGCAATGAACAACCTTGCCGCACGCCACAACATGGCCGCCAATGTTCAAGTACATCAGGTGCCAGGCATAGGGCATGACTCGGCCAAACTTACCGCTAAAGCGGCAGCGGTCTTATTTTCAGACTAGTGCTCAGAGAACACGGCAGGATTCAGCAGCAGCGATATTTACCGGCCGGACTGGGGTTCGAAAAGCTGCGCTGCCTGTAATGACCACAGCGGCAGTGAAGAAACACCGGTGCGCAATGCGCTGCAGCAGGCGTTGGCCAGCTCCTGCACCGGTAAGATAGATGTGATAGGCCATTCGATGGGCGCGACCCTGGCGGCCCAGCAAATAGACAAATTGGCTATAGCGTCACAGGTAAACAGTTTTGTCGGTATTGCCGGCGCCTTTCGCGGTTTATTAAGCTGCGGCGTGTACCCGTATAATGTGTGGAACTCAACCTGTGGCAGTGCCGGGCTCTCGGTATCAAGCCCGTTTCTGGATGGCCTGTACGGCATTCGCTTTGGCCAGAAAGTGTATTCGATAAAAAGCTACAGCGATCAGGTAGTGTGTTCTACCGGCAGCTGCCTGGTATACGGTATTCACAGCAGCAGTATCTGGGGTGAAAATGCCAGCTATAACTACCTGCTGGGGCATTTTGGTTTGCAAACTGACACTGCAGCGCAGCAGTATCAGCTGATTAAATAGCCGGAAAATGCTTACAGAAAGCTGCAGTTTACCAGCAGGCAGTTAAGTGCCTGTGCTAAGTAACCAATGCTGCAATTGCGCAAGTGAGGCCACTTCATGGTGTGGTGTTATACCATCAGGCCGTTTGGCGCCGTGGCGGTTTAGCCAGCAGGTGTCGATACCGGCATTAATGCCGCCTTGTATATCGGCATGCGGGTTATCACCTACCATTAAGATGTGCTGTTTCGGTGGATGGCCCATCAAGGAAAATGCATGATTAAAAATGTCAATATGCGGCTTAGCAACGCCAACCTGCTCTGAGATAACTAAGGTGTCAAATACATCAGCAAAACCGGTGCGCTCAAGCCGTATTTGCTGCAGCTCGGTAAAGCCATTGGTAATAATGCCCAGCTTTGCCCGGCCTTTTAACGCATTAATCAGCTCTGTGGCGCCTGGCAGCGGTGTGCAAATATCGGCCATTGCCTGCATAAAGGCGCTATTTAACGCGCTGGCAGTTTGGCCAAGCTTTGCTGCCCAGGGGGTAAAACGGTTGACTTGTAACTGCAGAGCACTGATGTCGCCCTGCTGATACTGCTGCCACAACGGCAGATTAATAGATTGATAGTACTCATATTCGTCGGCACTAAACTGATACTGCTGACGGGAAAACATCAACTGCAGGCCGGCGAAGGCGTCAAAATGAAATAAGGTTTCGTCGGCATCAAATAAAATCCACGGGTAACGCACTATAGCCTCCAACGTTAAATATTAGCCGCTAGTTTACCAGCTTGCGGCTTAACAACCCTCTGGCGTGCAATAATTACTCTAAGCGTACTTTCATCATGCCGCCTTTGTACAAGCCCAGATATAAATAGGACTGCTCTTGCTGCTGCACCAGCAGCATACTGCGTACACCGCCCATAAAATCTGGTGGGCCTTGATAATGCAAGCGTTGCCAACTTTGGCCGGCATTGTCAGACCATTGTAAAATAAGCGGTTGCGGCTCATTAAATTTTTTATCCCATCCCGCTGTGTACAAACGGCCATTGCTATTGGGATCCATGGCTATGTCAAAATAAAATCGGTGATCAGACTCTGGTAACAGGTTTATCCAGCTGTCGCCGTTGTTGGTGGTCATTACAATGCCGCCCTCGCCACAAGCATAAACATGATTGTTGGCAAAACGCAGGTTGTAATACACACTGGGATCGGGTAGTAACGCTTTAAACGTTTGGCTATGCCCATCGGCTAACCGATAACTGAACAAGACCCCATTCTCAATGGCTCCCTGCCCACCCCACCATATGTGGCTGCGATCTGGCGCTAACGCTAAAGCGCTGTTGGGTTGAGCCAACATGTCCCAGTCGCCTTGTAGTTTTTGCCAACTGATGCCTAAGTTGTCCGACTGTGCCAGCACGCCAAGCCCTGTGGCGTATAACCGTTGCTGCAACGTGTCGTAGTGCAAAGCATAAATACCTTCATGCTTGCCATCTTCACCAAATGGACGCGACACCGCCAACCAACTGGCGCCAGCGTCAAACGATTCTTGCAGGTGATTACTCGCAGATTCAGTCGCATCTTGCAACCGCACCGCCGCCAACCAATGTTGGTCGGTAATCATGGCCAAATCTTGTAACTCGTAACCTTCCAGACCTATTAACTGCCAGCTGTTTTGCTGTTGTTGCTGTTGGTACAGGCCATTATTGGTTAATGCCAGAATACTATCTTCTTGCTGATACAGGCGCTTGATAATTAGCCCATCAAGGCCTTGATGAGTGAATTCAAAAGGCTCTGGCGTTGAAACCGGTGGCGGTTGTAATGGTGTTGTATCACCATTACAAGCACTTAGTGCCAACCAACACAGTAACCACAGTAGAACATTGCCTAATTTCATTATGCCTCCTTAAGCAGGCCATGCTGACGTTAGTCTTTACGCGGGGCCTTGGTTAAACTAGCCAATATAAAACCATAAATGAAACAACAATGTTGTCAACATTAGTAATTTATGTGAAATTAAATGCCTATGGACGCAGACCCTGAGTTAACTGCGCTGAAAATGCCCACAATAACTGCCTACAGGGGCTTTTGGCTGACATACCGATACCGTTGCGCAGCAATGTCAGCTGATTAAATAGCTAAGCTGCGTCACAAAAAGCTGCAGATCTGCTCTAGGCTTTTCTTTTTCAGCGCATGCTGTGGCACCGTGGCATCTTCTGCAGGATAACCGGTAACAATAAGCATGTAAGGCCGCTCGTTGTCATTGTCGCGGCCACAAATTTTGCTTAGAAAGCTCATCGGCTTCGGGGTATGGGTTAACGTGCCCAAGCCAGCGTAGTGCAGTGCCTGCAATAAAAAGCCGGTAGCCAGCCCGACAGACTCATGCACGTAATAATTAGTTTTGTCATCCTGCTGCTCTATACCACCGCGCTTTTTACTGAACACGGCGATAAGCCAGGGTGCGGTTTCTAAATAGGCCTTATTGGCATTGGTGCCAAGTGGTTTCAGTGCATCCAGCCATTCCTCACCGGCCCGTCCAGCGTAAAAGCCTTGCTCTAACGCTTCAGCTTCGAGACGGATTTGCTGTTTAACCTCAGCGCTTTGAATAGCAACAAAATGCCACGGCTGATGATTAGCACCACTGGGGGCTGAACCTGCCGCCAGGATGCAGTGCTCTATTAGCTCACGCGCCACTGCCCGGCTTGAGAATTTTCGGATAGAGTGACGCCGGCGCAGATTTGCCAGATGCTGCTGTGCGCGCGCTAACATTTGTTCGGGTGGGTATTCAATAAAATCAGTCAGGGGAACATGCTGTTCTGTCATCAGCCTAGCCTTGCGATAAAAATGGTAACGCAGGTTATAGCGAAAATCTTGCGGCTTTACCAGCAGGCGCCAATACGCCTGAGCTGAAGAAAAACCGCAACAATGTCTACAAGCACGCTACCTAGCTTAAATGCTGCTGGAAAAACGCCAGCGTGCGCTGCCAGGCTAAATCGGCCATATCCTTGTTATAGCGCGCGGTAGAATCATTATGAAAGCCATGGTGTGAAGCCGGATAGAATTCAATCTTGTAATCAAGTTTGTGCCGCTTAAATAGCTCTTCTGCCGCTGGCCACATAGCATTTACCCGCTCATCCAGTTCGCCCAATTGCACCAGCAGCGGCGCTTTGATGTTGGCAATGCTGTCAACCGGCGGCGGTGAGCCATAAAACGGTACGCCGGCATCAACAACTTCAGGCAGCTCAGCCGCTAAGCGTCCGGTAATGGCGCCACCAAAACAAAAACCGACTACACCCAGTTTGCCACTGCCGCCTTCCAGCTGTTTCAGCCACAGCGCAGCGGCCTTTAAATCTGCCACTATTTTTGTCGGTTCCAGGCTGCGTTGCATCGTACGGCCTTCATCGTCGTTACCCGGGTAGCCACCCAATGGCCACAAGGCGTCAGGGGCAAAAGCGATAAAGCCGGCTTTGGCTAAACGGCGCGCGACATCTTCGATATAGGGGTTTAAGCCGCGGTTTTCGTGGATCACCAGCACTGTAGGCAGGGCAGCAGTGGCATTTTTGGGTTTTACCAAATAGCCGCGGCCTTCACCGTAGCCTTGTGGTGATGCAAATTTCTGATAACTGGCAAGAATCCCTGCATCGTTAAATGACACCTGCTGCGCCAACGCATAGTTGGGCAACATGCTGTTGATAAAGGTGGTGGCCAGCGCCGCATTTACTGTCAGGCTGGCCATAGCGCTGAAAAAATCCCGCCGACTTAACATACCATGGGCGTATTTATCGTAAAGCTGATAAGCCTGATTGGGTATTTCAGGTGAGGGCTGTTGTGTTTTGTCTTTCATCCGTACGCTTCCCGTTGCTTAGTTGCTGAGCAGGTGTACGGTTTATAGTGCAAAAACGATCGGCTGTCAGTGTCAGCCGATCGTCTGACGCTAAATTTAGCGCTGTTTTAACGGGATCTTGATATAACTTACGCCATTGTCCGCGGCTTTGGGCAACTGACCACCGCGGATGTTCACCTGCACCGCTGGATATATCAGCCTTGGCACCGCCAGCGTTTTATCGCGCGCTTCACGTTTTTGCACAAACTCTTGTTCTGGCGTATCGCTTTTAACATGAATATTCTGTGTTTTTTGCTCAAGCACGCTGGTTTGATACCTCAATTCGCGCCCGCCCGGTTGATAGTCATGGCACATATAAATTTTTGTCTCGTCCGGTAGCTGATAAATACGCTGAATAGAACGATAGAGAATATGCGCGTCACCACCGGGGAAGTCGCAACGTGCCGTGCCGGAATCGGGCATAAACAGCGAGTCACCAACAAATAAGTTACCAGCAATCAAATAACTGACACTGTCATTGGTATGCCCCGGGGTGTTAAGCACCTGCGCGGCTAAACTACCAATACTGAAGCTTTCATTGTCAGCAAACAACTTATGAAAATAATCACCTTTGGCCAAAAGCTCATCATCGCCCAAGTTAAACACTAGCTTAAAGGTTTGCTGCACTTTTTTAATACCTTCACCTATTGCCACCGGCGCACCAGTTTTGCGGTGTAGGTAATCAGCCGCCGATAAATGATCGGCATGGGCATGGGTTTCCAGAATCCATTGTAGCTTAAGCTGATTGGCGGCTAAATATGCCAGGATGTTGTCAGCGTTTGCCGTGCTTACTGCGCCTGCCGCCGCGTCGTAGTTCAGCACCGGGTCGATAATGGCAGCGAAACTGCTGTTGCTATCGGCCACCACATAACTAAAAGTCGAGCTGTCGGCATCGAAAAACATTTTAATCTGTACTTGATCAACGGCCATTTCAACCTCTTAAATTAGAATATGCTAAATTTAGATTGCAGCTTAGCGAAAACCACTCTAGAATGCAATTCATGTTATAAGCATATTCCATTATGTTATATAAGGTAAAGTCATTATGTTAGCCTTACTGGGTGCCATTGTTATCGGTTTAAGCTTGGGGCTGTTTGGCTCAGGTGGCTCTATCCTTACCGTGCCGGTACTACTATACTTGCTGCATATGCCGCCTCAACTGGCGATAGCGTCGTCATTACTCATTGTAGCGGGTATCAGCTTATTCGGCTCGGTGCGTAATGGCTTGCAACGGTTAATCAGCTGGCGCCATGTGTTATGGTTTGGTATTCCGGGTATGGTGGGCACCTACGGCGGTGCCTGGCTAGGAACCTTAGTTGATGCGCGCTGGCAGTTGCTGGTATTCGCCTTGCTTATGTTAGTCGCTGCGGTAATGATGTGGCGCAGCAAGGTTGGCGAGCTGGGCAACGGTAAAGCATTTAAACCGGTGAAAATTGTTATCGACGGCTTAGCAGTCGGCGCCATTACCGGCTTTGTCGGCGTGGGCGGCGGCTTTTTAATCGTGCCAGCGCTGGTGTTACTGGGTGGTTTAACGATGCCGGTTGGAGTGTCGACCAGCCTGGTTATTATCGCGATGAAATCTTTTGTCGGTTTTGGCAAATACTATTGGGTAATGGCCTCAGACGGTGCTGTATTTGATTGGAAAACCATAGGTTTGATGATTATCGCCGGTATTGCCGGTAGCTATGTTGGCGCAGCTGTGGGCAGGCGCTTACCTAAACAGCAGTTACAGCGCGGCTTTGCCATATTCTTAGTGATCATGGCCGTAGTCGTTATTTATCAATCTGTTCTTTAATGTCAGTTAACAGGAGCATCCGATGAAAACCTCACAACAACTTATCGCAGAAGCCAAAGCGGCCATTAAGGAAGTTACTATTAATGATCTGTACGCCGCTTTGAGCCGCGACGCCGAAACAGTATTGGTCGATGTACGTGAACCAGCTGAATTTGCCCAGCAGCATATAGTGGGTGCGGTAAATTACCCGCGTGGTGTACTAGAGATGAATATTCACAACCACCCTAAAGTGGCAGCCAGCGGCTGTGCGGCTGATATGGCTCTGGCGCAACTGGCGCAAAGCCCGCTGTATTTAATATGCCGCTCTGGAGCGCGCTCGGCGTTGGCGGCAGAGTCATTGCAGCGCATGGGCTTTACTGCTGTGTATTCGGTAGCCGGCGGCATGCAAGCCTGGCTGGATGCTGGTTTTGCAGTGAAGCAGCAATAAGCAGTTAGACACTACGAGGAGCACAACATGGACAACTTTACCCCGTATACGGCCCTAATTGGCGGCGGCATGATAGGCTTGGGCGCATTGATCTTATTCGTGTTTTCCGGTCGTGTTGCCGGTATCTCCGGTATTGCCAGTTCAGCGCTGTTCTCCAGCGATGGCCGCAGCTGGCGGCTGGCCTTTTTAGCCGGCGTTATCGCAGGCCCTTTGCTGGTAGGCTCCTTGATAACTGATTTTAATTACAGCACGCCAGAGCTTAGCTGGCAGGTTGTTGTTGCCGGTTTACTGGTGGGTGTAGGCACCGGCTGGGGCAGCGGTTGTACCTCTGGCCATGGTATTTGCGGTATCAGCCGTTTATCGCCGCGCTCTATCACCGCCACGCTGCTGTTTATGTTAAGCGGCGTTGTTGTCGCCACCCTACTACGTTAAGGACGCCACTATGCCAATTATTATTGCTTTTATTGCCGGCTTACTAATGTCAGTGGGTATTGCTTACTCACAAATGATAGACCCAGAAAAAGTACTGGGGTTTTTAACGCTGAACGCTAACTGGGACCCCAGCTTAATGCTAGTGATGGCTGCTGGTTTGGCAGTTTACAGCAGCGGTTACTGGTTGTTTGCCAAAAAAGACAAACCGCTATTTGCACCACATTTTAGTATGCCCGGCAAAAAGGATTTAGATAAACCGCTGGTCATCGGCTCATTATTATTTGGTGCCGGCTGGGGTTTAATCGGTTACTGCCCGGGCCCTGCACTGGCGGCTATCAGCTCCGGCAGCAGTGGTACCTTGGTGTTTATTGCTGCCATGGTCGCTGGCTGGTTTATCAGCCGTAAACTGGCTATTTAAACTAACTTTGTTGCAGATCATACTGCACTAACGCAGGCAGGTCGCAGCTTGCCTATTGCTATGTTATGCTGATTTCATCTCAGTTTACTCTGGCAGGACTTGCGACCTTATGAGCGGTTTCACTTCCCTTTACTTATTTATAGAGCGCAGTTTTTTCGGCAGTTTAAGCCGAAAAATTGTGGGTAATATCAGCTTTTTAGCGGTTTTTTTCTTACTGGCGCTGTATCTTGCTTACCCTGAAGGTGGTGCAAACGGCCGCTGGTGGACATTACTGCTGCTGGGTGTTGGCGCCTTTGTTTTTACCATTGGTTATATGCACTATTTAATTGTGCGGCCGGTAAAAGCACTGGTATCAGCACTGCATGATACCAACCGCAAAGGCACCGATTTAAACCACCGTCTGCCAGCTTTTACCTATGATGAGTTTCGTACCCTGTCTGAGGAATATAACCAGTTTGTCAGCCAGCTCGGCGTGCTGCTGGGCGATATTCACCAACAAGCGCGCGACACCCACCAGGTAAATGAGCAGGTGTCTTCCGCGGTAAAAAGCACTCGCAGTCATTTACAAGACACAGAAAAACGCAGTGGACAGATTCGCCGCGACAGTGACCAAGTATTGCAAAATCTGGCCGATATTGTGCAGCACGGCGACGAAGTAAATCAGATATCCGGTGTTGCAGTAGATAAAGCCAAAGTAGCCAGCGGCCAGATGCAGCAGTTAAGCGGTCAGTTGTCCGGTATTGTTAAGCTGCTCGACAGCTTTGGTAGCACCATAAACGGCCTGCATAAAAACTCCGAAAACGTGCGGCAGATTCTGGTGATGGTAGAAACCTTTTCCGACCAAACCAACCTGCTGGCGCTAAATGCCGCTATTGAAGCCGCCCGTGCCGGTGATGCTGGCCGTGGTTTTGCCGTTGTGGCTGATGAGGTGCGCACCCTAGCCGCCAAAGTAAATGATGCCACTAAGCAAATTTCCGGCTTTTTAAATGAAATGGAACAGCTGGTGGGTGAAACCCGCACCGAGTCGCAAGGCCTGAACCAGCAAGCGCAGCAGGCGCAGCAACAAATTGCCAGTACCAGTGGCGAGTTCGTCCAGTTACAGCAAGAGCTGCAGCAGGCGAAGAGCGGTATGCAAAGTATCAACCAAACCGTGTTGCAATTAGAGCAGCGTTATCAGCAAACGCACCAGCATTTAAGCGCCATTGAACAGGTAACCAGCGCGGCTTACAGCCAGATGGCTTCTATTGACCAGGCCGCCAAAGACTTGCTTAGCGGCACTGCCCGTACTCAGCAGCAATTAGGCCGCTTTGCCCGCAATCAATAGTTATTACTTGCACCAGCATTAACCGCGCGTTAAGCGCGGTTAATGCTGCCATATTTGCTTACAGTTACGGCCTTGATGACATTCATCACTGTAGGTATATTTTACCACCATGCCCCAACTGCGGCCTTGCTCCCTGCTACCTAGGATATTTTATGCTGAAAAAACTCTCGTTCTCCCCTGTGCTACTGGCAATTGTTCTGGCGGTGGCAATGTTACTGTGGCTATTAAGCGGAGATACTTTCAGCGCCAAAGATACCCAGCCTGCGCCGCAACAGGTCGCCCAAAAACAGCTGCCACAGGTTGAAACACGCTGGTCAGAGGCGCAGCTGTACCAGGCAACACAAATTGCACAAGGCCAGGTGTTGCCATGGCGCAGTGTCAGCATTAAATCGCAACAAGCGGGCCGGGTTGAAGCGCTGCTAAAGCAGCAAGGCGATAACGTGGCACAAGGCGATAAACTGCTGCGCTTATCGGATGAAGGCCGAAGCGCAATGTTGGCACAGGCTAAAGCCAACCTGACGCTGCGCCAGAGTGAACTTAACAGCGCCCGTACCCTGGGCAAAGCGCAGTTTTTATCGGCCACCGAACTAACCCGACTGGAAAGTGAACTGGCCAAAGCCGAAGCCGAGCTACAAAACGCGACGCTGGCGGTTAAGCAAACCGAGCCGGTAGCGCCGTTTAATGGCGTGGTCGACCGGCGCCATATTGAAGTGGGCGATTTAATTCAAACTGGCACAGCGCTGCTGCAGCTGGTACAAATTGATAAGCTTAAAGTCACCGCACAAATTCCCCAGCAACATGTTAGCGCTTTACAGCTTGGCCAACAGGCCAAGGTTCGATTACTGGATGGCCGCGCGCTTAGCGGCGAGCTGAGCTTTATCAGCTATGCCGCCGACAGCGCTACCCGCAGTTATTATATTGAAGTTAGCGTAGCCAACCCACAGCATTGGCGCATCGCCGGTGCCAGTGCCACGCTGGACATTGCCTTAGATAGCGTGCCGGCACACCGTATCTCGCCAGCGTTGCTAAGTTTAGATAACAGCGGCAAGCTAACCGTGGCCGTAGTGGATGAGCAGCAACAGGTGGTGTTTTATCCGGTGCAGATTCTTACCGCCGACACTGACGGTGCCTGGGTTAGTGGCTTACCGGCACGGGCGCAAATTATTACCCAGGGCGCCGGTTTTGTCCGCGCCGGTGACAAGGTAAAGGTAGCAGGAGCTAAAGCATGAACAGCTTGATCCAGGCTGCCATACAGCGCAGCCGCGCCAGTATGATGCTGTTGCTGTTTTTATTTATTGCCGGCATCAGCGCGTATCAGTCTATTCCGAAAGAAGCCAACCCCGATGTCGCCATTCCGATGATGTATGTGTCGATGTCGCTGGATGGCATTAGCCCGGAAGATGGCGAGCGCTTGCTGGTGCGGCCGATGGAGCACGAGTTGCGATCGTTAGAGGGCATTAAAAAAATGACCTCTACCTCAAGCGAAGGCCATGCCTCGGTGATGCTGGAATTTGACGCTGGCTTTGATGCTGATAAAGCGTTGGCTGATGTGCGGGTGAAGGTCGATGCCGCCCGCTCCAAGCTACCCAGCGAAGCAGACGAGCCTACCGTAAACGAAATTAACGTCGGCTTGTTTCCGGTGCTGTCAGTCGGTTTATCCGGGCCAATATCAGAAAACCAGCTGGTATTTATTGCCCGCCAGCTGCAGGAAAATATTGAAGCCATTCCCGAAGTGCTGGAAGTAGATATTGGTGGCGATCGCGAAGACTTGCTGGAAATCGTGGTAGACCCGCAGGTACTCGAGGGCTACGGCCTGGATTACCAGCAACTGTTTAGTCTGGTGTCAAACAACAACCGGCTGGTCGCCGCCGGCAGCTTAGATACCGGCGCCGGTCGCATGGCGATGAAAGTGCCGGGCGTAATTGAGGATTTAAACGACGTACTGTCAATGCCGATTAAAGCCGATGGCGATACCGTGATCACCTTTGGCGATGTAGCCACCATTAGCCGCAGCTTTAAAGATCCGCTCGGTTTTGCCCGCATTAACGGCCAGCCAGCGGTAGTACTGGAAGTAAAAAAGCGCGCCGGCGCCAATATTATTTCTACCATCGAGCAAACCAAAGCCTTAATTGAACAGGCCAGTAGCCAGTTTCCCGACGGCATGCAAATTAACTACATTATGGACCAATCCAAAGAAGTAAAAAACATGCTGTCAGATCTACTGAACAACGTGTTAACTGCGGTGGTACTGGTTCTTATTCTGATTGTCGCCACCATGGGCGTGCGCTCGGCGCTGCTGGTAGGCATTACTATACCCGGTGCATTTTTTGCCGGTATTTTAATGATTGCTGCGCTTGGCTACACCATGAATATTATCGTGCTGTTTGCGCTTATTCTGGTGGCCGGCATGCTGGTAGACGGCGCCATAGTAGTCAGCGAGCTGGCCGATCGTAATTTAGCGGAAGGGCAAAAGCCTAAGCAAGCCTGGGCTAATGCCGCCAGCCGCATGGCCTGGCCTATTATTGCCTCAACCGCCACTACAGTGGTGGTGTTTATGCCACTGCTAGTGTGGCCCGGCGTAGTTGGCCAGTTTATGAAATACCTGCCGGCCACGGTCATTTTATGTTTGCTGGCATCACTATTTATGGCGCTGATCTTTTTGCCGGTAATGGGCTCGCTTAGTAAAGCACAACCTCCTCAGCACCAGGTAGAGCAAAGCCGCGCCGGTTTAGCCTATCGAAACTTACTGGGCCGCTTATTACGCCGCCCCGGGCTAACCTTTGCCGGCCTGCTGGGCGCTATGCTGCTTATCTTCGTCGCCTACGGCAAATATAACCATGGTATGGAGTTTTTCCCATCGGTAGAACCCGAGTCTGCGCAGGTGTGGGTTCGGGCGCGCGGTGATATGTCAATCCATGAAAAAGACGCCCTGCTAAAAAAAGTAGAGCAGCGCTTGCTGGGGTTAGCTGAAGTTAAAGCGCTGTATGCCCGCTCACTGGCCAGCGCCGGTGGTGAGCTGGCTCCTGATGTCGTTGGTACCTTGCAATTTCAGTTTATCGACTGGCATGAGCGCCGCCGCGCTGCGGCTATTTTAGCTGATATGCGTAAGCTTACCGCCGATATCCCCGGTATTATTCTTGAGTTTCGCCAGCAGCAGGAAGGCCCGGCAGCCGGTAAACCGGTAGAGCTGCAGGTTAGCAGCATGGAATCAGCCGCCACCGAGCAGGCAGTAGGTCAAATTATTGCCAAAATGCGTGAGCTGGGCGGCTTTGTCGATATTGAAGATGACAGAAGCCTGCCCGGTATTGAATGGCGCATCGAGGTAGACCGCGCCGCCGCCGCACGCTTTGGTGCCGATGTGCTTACCGTGGGTAATGCGGTGCAGATGATCAGTAATGGCTTATTACTAGCAAAGTTTCGGCCGGAATATGCCAGCGACGAGGTAGATATTCGCGTGCGCTTGCCACAGAACTGGCGCTCGTTAGACCAACTGGGCCGGCTAACCATTCAAACCACGCGTGGCCAGGTACCGCTAAGTAACTTTATCCAGCTAGTGCCCGCGCCAAAAACCAGTGTGGTAAAACGCATTGACGGCAACCGGGCAATAACAATAAAAAGCGATTTAGCTGAAGGTTTTCAGGTAAGTGAGCGCTTACAGGCCTTGCTGGGTAGCGATGTTAAACTGGCAGATAACGTGATGGTTAAAACCGCCGGTGAAAGCGCTGACCAACAAGAAGCCATGACCTTTTTACTCGGTGCCTTTGCCACGGCAATATTTTTAATGCTAATGATTTTGTTGGTGCAATTTAACAGCTGGTATCAAAGCTTACTGATCTTATCGGCGATTATTTTCTCTACTGCCGGCGTACTATTAGGCTTACTGGTAAATGGCCAAAGCTTTGGTATTGTGATGGTAGGTATGGGTATTATTGGCTTGGCCGGTATCGTGGTAAATAACAATATCGTACTGATTGACACCTACAACCAACTGCGCGATAGCGGCTTGTCGGCCATTGATGCGGCATTGGAAACCGGCTGCCTGCGCCTGCGCCCGGTGCTGTTAACCTCTATTACTACCGTATTGGGTTTGCTGCCGATGGTATTGGCCGTTAACGTTAACCTGTTAGAACCCAGCCTGGGTTTTGGCGCGCCGTCTACCCAGTGGTGGACCCAGCTATCCAGCGCCATTGCCGGCGGTTTAACCTTTGCCACTGTACTAACGCTGTTTTTAACCCCTTGCATGTTGGTATTGGGCGAAAAACTGCGGCCGCGTAAAGTAAACCAAGAGGAAACAGCAATAAGTAGCAGTGATGATATTGCGTTGCTGCTGAAAAAACGTGCCTAAGCTTAGCGTGCTGCTATTGATACTGGTGCTGCTTGGCAGCGCCAGCCAGATTAGCCTGGCGGCAACAGCGCCATATCAGTTGCACTGGCAGCACGAGTTCAGCTCTACCGAACAAGTAAAATTAAGTCAGTGGCTAGCCTTTAGCAGCCAGGCAACCTTAAAGGTGCTTGGCCCCTATCCATTTGCCATGCAGTTATACGTTTACCGTCGTGCCGGCAACGAGCCGGTGCCCTGGGCCAATACCTGGCGGGAGCATAGCCAACAAGTGCATTTTTATGTTGCGCCGCAGTTTAGCAAGCATGAGTTCGTTGCCGATTGGACTGGTTACCATGAAATGGCCCACCTGGCGCTACCCTACCTCGGCCAGAAAAATGCCTGGTTTGCAGAAGGGTTTGCCAGTTATATGCAATATCAGATCATGCAACAGGCGGGCTTAATTGACAGTGCCGCCAGAGTAATCAATGCGAAATTTGCGCCGCAGCGCAAACATTACCTGCAGCAATTAAGTATGGCCGATAGCGCCGCACAGCTACTGAGCCAGCGCCGCTTTGCCGCAGGCTACTGGGGCGGCGCGCAGTTTTTTGTCGTTGCCGAGCGCTTATTGCAGCAACAGGGTAAAGCGCCGCTCAATCTGCAGATCCAGCGCTATCAGCAATGCTGCCGCCTGCAGGACACCGACCTTGCACAACTGATACAGTCGCTCGACAACCTTAGCGACAGCACATTGTTTCGCCAGCTATTGCAGGAATTTAACCAGTTGCCGGCAGAGGCTTTTTTGCAGTTGTATCAGTTATAACCTGGCTACTATACCGGCCACTACTTTACCAACCAGTATTTAAGCCCTTGTGCCTGCAAAAACGCCTCCGCGTCTGCACCCTGCAATAGAGCAGTAGTAGCCAGCATGCCGGCGAGCAGGCAATTGGGTGCTGCAACCGTTACTGAGCGTGGTGCATTACTGATCGGCCAGCCAGTTTTCGGGTTAAGGATATGGCTGTAGCGTACGCCGTCTTTTAAGATAAAGCGGCGGCTGTCACCACTGGTGGCTAAAGCGCCGCTGCTTAACCCTACCGCAGATATGGCTTGGTCGGCCAGCGTTGGGTTTTCAATGCCAATGCGCCACAAGCTGCCATCGTCCCGCGGCCGGTTACATGCCATATCACCGCCAAAATTAACCACCAGGCTTGGCGCTTGTTGCGCCGCGAACTGTTGCTGCAACAGCTGCAGCACTTTGTCCACCGCGTATTCTTTGGCAATGCCGCCTAAATCTAACTCCATGCCAGCGGGTAAAAATAGCCGATTGTCATCCAGCTTAATGTTGTGCCAACCAACAAACGGCAGCACGGCATCAATTTGCTGCTGGCTGGCAATATTGGCCGAGCCATCAAACTGCCAGACTCGGCGTAAAATACCGCTACTAATATCAAACAAGCCGCTACTTAGCGTAAAACAGCTATTAGCAAACTGCAGCAGTGCAGCGGTTTCAGCATCAATGGCCTGCCAATGCCCTGCGTTCCAGTTAAGCAAACTTAATACGCTATCCGGGCGATAGCGGCTGTACTTTTGCTCTATGCGCTCAGCCTCAGCTGCAGCAAGCTCCGTCAACTGTTGGCATAGTGCAATGTCCTGAGCTTCCAGCAAGATTTCACAGGGGCTGGCCATTGCCCGAAACCGGCCAACCACACAGTTACTGCCCTGCTGAATACTAAGCACCGTCATATATTCTCCAATCTGAATAGCTATCAGAAAGAATAACTTACCTGTGCCATCACAGCGGTAACTTTTTCGTAAAGCTCTACTCCTGCCAGTACCCCAGGTGCTACCACACCATCATTTTCTGGCGTTTGCTGATACATGGCAATACGGAACGACAACTCATTGCCTGCTGCCAGCTTAGTACCAAACTTGGCGCCCAGCGTATAGGCGCTCATTTTGCCAATGCGATAGTCTGCGCTGGCAAACTGCGGTATCGGCTCATCCTGCTGTAAAAACGGTAGATAAAACTCTGCCGCACTTTGTTGGTAGTAACGAAACTGTGGTTCAACATACCATTGCTCGCCCATTGGCAGACGCCATTTCACATCTGCGGTGTGCGAGCTAAGCTCCCAGTCATCCCACATATAACGGTAAGAGGCATCCAAAAAGGTGCCGCTTAAATGCAGCTTGTTCTGCCAGAATAAGCTGTGTTTGGTACGTTTATCCGGCCGGCTTTCATAAAGGTTTTGTTGTACTACGCCATTACTGTTCACCACACTCACTAGCTTAAACGGGTCGGTCATATAGCCGTCGGCGACACTTAATGAGTAATTAAACTGCATTAACCAGTCACGGTTAATTACCTGTGTCAGGCCCAGCAGCACATCTAGCGTATCTTTAGTGTCATCGGCTCTGTCGCGGGTGGCAGCAAACGCTGCCTGATAACTGTCATCATCAGCAAAATCGCGACGCAACAGCATAGGTGCAAAGGCGCTGGCGATACCGCCTTCCGGTGAAATAGTGTCATGGCTATACGCCAACCCCAATGAAACCGTAGTGTTTTTCTGGTTAAAGTCCCGCGCCACGGAGCCGTTTAACCCCAGCGACAAGTAATCGTACTCTTTCGATACATGCCCGCCCCCACTAACACGCCAGTTTGGCGCCAGTGGCTGCTCCCAACTGGCATCTAACTGCACCCGGGTATCGTGAAAAGTATCGTCCAGTGGCGTGTCCCCAGCCGCAACATCATAACTACCGCGACCCGATGGCCGGGTGAAACTTTGCACATACGGCTGCGCCACAGCACCGGTGGCTGAGGCACCCGTTAATGCATCAACAACTAACCCCAGGTTAAGAAATTTATCATCACCAAAATCACCTCGGGCAGTAAATACGCCTTCGGCAGCGCTAACGCGGTCCGTTTCGTTATACAACAAAATAGCACTGTTGAATTGCCAGTCATCTAATACCGTACCCGCCTGCGCTTGCTGCCCTAATAACGCACAACTGGCTGCAGCCAGCGCGGCACTGATATTTACCAGTTGTTTTAATTGCATCCGCAACCTCCACCGGCAAAGCTACGGCCACCGCTGCTGCCTTCTTTGCTGAAGTAAATATGGTCATCCAGCCGGTTATCCAGCGGTGCATTGTTTAATGCCATCTCATCCTTTGCCAGCATGTCGCGCTCCCACGGTTTAACACCCAGGCTGCTGCAAGCACTTAGCTGAGCAAACATAAGCACCAGTAAAGTGCCGCTTAGTATTTTTGTCGGTTTCATCATACTACTCCTCTGCCAATAACTGGCGGATCTGTGTTTCATAGCCGGCGATATCAGCTTGTTTAAAGCCAATATGGCGATAACGAATTTGGCCTTTTTTATCAATCAGAAAACTGCTTGGCATGCCCATCAGTTGATACTGCTCAGCGAGTGCACCGGCATGGTCGTACAGAATGGAAAAGTCTGCCGGCACTTGCTGTAAAAACCGCGCGGCCTCGCTGCGGTCTGTGTCCTCATTCACCGCCAGTACCAGCAAGCCCTCGGCGCCAAAACGTTGCTGCATCGCATTTAGCCAGGGAAAAGACTTACGGCATGGCGCACACCAGGATGCCCAAAAATCGACCAGCACGACCTTGCCTGTTAGCTGCTGCATACTGCTAACCGGGCTGCCTTCCAGCTCGTTAAGTTCAACTGCCGCGACACTGCTGCCAAGCAGATAAGCCAATAGCGCTGCGGTTATAAATCTGAATTGCATACTGCCTCCATACGTTGATGTTCAGGCTAACCGGCAATACTTAAGCGAACCTTAAGCGTTAAGGCACTTGACTGGCTAAATGGTATTGTTGCTGGCGATACAAATAGGACGGCAACAACACTTGCGCCAGTACACGCTCAATCTGTGCTGCGGTGGGTGCCTGCGTATGCAGCTGCAACTGTTTATGCTCTGGGTTGTATTGGCCACTGACAGCTGGTTGCCCCGGACGTAAAATGGTGACCTGCTCTTCCTCCATCAAAGCAAAATATTGATCAAACTGCATTAGCGCACGCCCCGGGCTGGTATCGTCCACGCTAAAATCACGCCCAATCAAAGGTGTACGGCTGCTAATGCCCATCAGTGACAGCAACGTCGGCGCTAAATCAATCTGACTGGCAACCGGCTTAATCTGCTTTGGTGTCAGGTCGGCGCCAAGGATCAGCGCCGGGATATGGAACTTCTCAACCGGCACCAGGTTGTTGCCGTACACCCGGTTGTCATGATCGGCCACGACAAGGAACAACGTATCCTGCCAATAAGGCTGTTGGCGGGCATGTGCAATAAACTTACCCAGCGCATAGTCGGCATATTTTACCGCGTTATTCATCGTGGCTTTGGGTTGCTCGTGCAAGCTGATGCGACCATCCGGAAATTCAAACGGCGTATGATTAGACGAGGTAAAAACCAGGCTGAAAAACGGCTTTTGTTGCTGGTGCATATCATCAAAATGCTGTGCAGCTGCAGTAAATAAATCCTCATCACTGGCGCCCCAACTGCCAACAAACACCGGCTTTGTCATATGCTGCTGATCAATAATCTGATTAATGCCATTGCCGGTAAAAAAGCTGCGCATATTGTCAAAATGCGCCTCACCACCGTAAATAAAACTGGTGTTGTATCCCAGCGGCGTGAGCGTGCTACCCAGAGTATAAAAATTGTGTTGCGACAAGGATAGCTTAACCGTGCTTTGCGCTGGCGTTGGCATGAAGCCGGATACCACAGCCTCAATACCCCGCACCGAACGGGTGCCGGTGGCGTACATTTGCTCAAACCACCAGCCATCATGTTTTAGCTGTTCCAGCTGTGGTGTTACTGGCACACCGCCGAGTGACTCAACAAAGGTAGCGCCCAGACTTTCCTGCAAAATAATGACCAGATTAAGCGGCTTGTCACGTTGCACACTGGCCTGGTGATAATGCAGCGTTGGTAAGTTAGCATCATTAAAGCGCTGGCGTTTTAACCAGGGCCAGTCCAGCGCCAGCTGCAGCATTTCTTCATCGGGCAGCTTGCCGTAAATTTCGCCGGAGTGTGCCTCGTGCTTCATATTGTAAACTGCATACAACACTGAGTATGGCGAGTTAATAATTAACGAGTTGACCAGCGCATCGCTGGTAATAGCAAACATCGCCGGATTAGCCGGCCGGTGCTCTGTGGTGGAACGCACCGCTGCAAATACCAATAGCACTGCCAGCGGCCAGGTTAACCACAAGTTTTTGCCGGAATAAGGCTGTGAGGCTGCCGTAACCCGACTAAACACCCGGTGTAAACCCCATAGCAGCAAGGCGGTAATCGCAACACCACCAAGCAACATGGCACGATAGCCCTGCCACAAAGTACTGAACACTTCTTTGGGGTATTTTAAGTATTCAACATAAAGCCGGTTCGGCCTTATATCGTATTGCAAAATAAACTGTGGTGTTGATACCTCAATAAAGATAACCAGACACAGCCCAAGCAGCACCCAGCTATGGCTAAAACGGCGCCACAAGGGAAAGCGCTTTTTACCTGCCAGCAGTGGCGCCAGCAGCAACGGCATAATTAACCATAAACCGCTAAAAATCAGATCGGCCCTGACACCCTGCAACAGCATAGTGCCGATGTCACCGGCAGCGCTGACACGGTCAAATTGCCAAATAAACAGACCTATCCGGCTGGCAGATAACAACACCAGCATGAGCAGCAGCATCACGACATATGGCAGATAAGGGCCGAAAAAACGGACAATAGGAGTGCTTATTTGCATGCAACTTTAACCTCTCAACGTTTTTTGCATGCTAAAAGTGCAAGCTTAAGCAAATCTTAAGCAGCATTAATTAGGCTTTAGTTAACACCTTTACCGGAGCGTCAAATGAACGTCTGTATAAAACAAGAAAACGGTACCTTGTTATGTTGATGTACCGTTTTTTATTCAGCAAAACATTTTGTCGCCTGCTTGTGGCGTATCTGGCATCAATGCTGTTATTTGATCTGGCTGGTGCCGATATATGGCTGGCGTCCAAATTTTATCAGCTTGAAGGATATCAATGGGCATTGAGAGATTACTGGCTAACCGAGGACGTATTGCACAAGGGCGCGCGCAAATTAAACTACATGTTTGCACTGGCGGCATTACTGACTACGTTTTATTACCATTGGCTGGATAAAACCCAGCCTAAACTGCGCAAAGCTTATCTGGCCCTGACAATATCACTCTTAACCGCGTTTGTGCTGGTGGCCTATCTCAAAGCCATTACCAATATTGCCTGCCCCTGGAGCCTGGCACTTTTTGGTGGCACAGAGCCGTACATTCATCTGTTGCAAGCGCGACCTTCGTATCTGCCATACAGCCAGTGTTTTCCGGCCGGACATGCCAGTGTTGGCTATGCCTGGGTTGCGCTGTATTACTTTTTCAAGCACACCAGGCCACAGTATCGCTTTGTCGGTTTAACCGCCGGCTTAACCGGCGGCTTAATCCTGGGTATTACCCAACAACTGCGCGGCGCTCATTTTATGTCACACGACATAACGACACTGTTTATCTGCGTTTGCTGTGCAAAGCTGTGTTTTTTGGTGTTTTGCCCCCCGGTAAGATCGGCTATTTAATGACATTTTTTAAGATGGGCTTAAGACTAACGCAACACACTTGGGGGCAACCTTAGTTAATTTGAGCATTCTCCATGCAGGCAATCACTGAAGTATCCCCGGCGCAGCAAACATCATGGCATACCTGGCAGCTGCGGCCCTGGCAGCTGACATTGTTAACCGCGGTGGTGCTGTCTGTGGGGTACAATCAGGCGTTTTATAACAGCCTGACAGCTATCGCGAATGCACAAATCAGTATCCGTCTCACTGCCTTGCTGCTGTTGCTGAATCTGTTTTTATGTCAGCTTGGTGGTACCAATAAGTGGCAAAAGCCCTGGCTGTTACTGCTTATCAGCATCAGTGCCGTCAGCCAGTATTTTATGCTCACTTATGGTGTGCTAATTGATAAAAGCATGCTAACTAACGCTGTGGAAACTGATGTTGCTGAAGTGCGGGGCTTATTAAGCGGTAAAATGTTGCCGTACTTTTTATTTCAGCTGCTACTGCCCGCGACGCTGCTGTTTAATATACCGCTATCTGGCCAGCGATCTGGCATCAATGCCAGAAAAGTCACACCGCTGCTTTGGTACTTAGCCACCCTGTTTACTACTTTTATGCTGATTGTTGTGCTTATTGCAACGCAGTATCAAAGTTATGCCAGCGTATTTCGTCAGCATAGATACCTTAAGCACCAAACGTTGCCGCTCAGTGCACTGGTGGCATCTGCCGGTATGCTGGCGACAACAAAAGCAATGGCACAAAGCCATACTCCTTATGCCTCTGATGCGGTGCAACAATTATTTGCCGGCAGCAAACCCCGGCTAATCATTTTTGTGCTGGGTGAAACCGTACGGGCCGACCATTTAGGTATTAACGGTTACGAGCGAAATACCACACCGCAACTAGCACAACGTAAATTGATCAATTTTGGCGCCATCAGCGCCTGCGGCACCGCTACCGCAATCTCGGTACCCTGCTTGTTGAGTCATCTAACCAAAGATACCTATGATGAGGCTATTGCAAAAGGCTCAGACAACCTACTGGATGTGCTGCAGCGTGCGGGGGTAAATGTACTATGGCGCAACAATAATTCCGGCTGTAAAACCATGTGTGATCGGGTACCGCAAGATACCCCATTTGCGCTAGACAGCCCCTATCATTGTAACGATGGCGAATGCCCTGATCTTGCGCTGCTTGCAGGGCTGAAACAACGTATTTTGCAGCAAGACAATGCAACATCTCAATTAATAGTGCTGCATCAACAAGGCAATCACGGCCCTGAATATTACAAACGCAGCCTTGAGCAATACAAGCTGTATTTGCCGGAGTGTCGCACGAATCTGTTGAATGAGTGCACTCAACAGCAGATTATTAACGCATATGACAACGCTATTGTTAGCACCGACTTACTGCTGGGCAGCAGCATAACGTTGTTAGAATCATTGAACGAGCACTACGACACCGCGTTAGTTTACGTATCAGACCACGGCGAGTCACTGGGTGAAAACGGCGTTTATTTGCATGGGTTACCTTATTGGATGGCCCCCGACGCGCAAACCAAAGTGCCAATGCTGTTCTGGCTGTCTGATAGCTTTAGCCACAATGCCAGGTTAAATATCAATTGCTTGCGACAAAATACCAAGCTTAGTCACGACAATGTTTTTGATACTATGCTATCGTTATTTGCCGTTAAAACAACGGCTCTCAGAGCGGAGCTGGATTTAGTCTCTGGCTGTGTGAATAGCTAACCAAGAGCAACCTAATGCGAATTTTACTGGTAGAAGATGACGAATTACTGGCCCAAGGTATGGTTACCCGGCTAAAACGCATGGGGTATCAGCCGGAACACTGCACAACCGGTAAACAGGCATTACAAGCAGCACAGGACGACAGCTTTGGCTTGATGATCCTCGATTTAGGCTTGCCGGATGGCTTTGCGCTGGATTTAATCCGTCAATTACGCCAAGCCGGTGTGAGCATGCCGATACTGGTATTAACCGCCCAAAGTCAGCTTGATACTAAACTAACCGCCCTAAATGGTGGCGCGGATGACTATCTGGTAAAACCCATTGATGTGCTGGAACTAGAGGCCAGAATTCGGGTACTTAGTCGCCGCCAGCAGCAGCGCACAGATGACAGCCTGCAGTTGGCCGGTATTAGCTTAAACCTGCACAACCATCAGTGTCAGTTTCAACAGCAAGATGTAAACCTCACCCGGCGCGAATACCTGCTGCTAAAAGAGTTTATGCTAAAACCCGACCGGATTTTATCGCGCCAACAACTGGAAGAGCTTAGCTACGGCTGGGACGGTGATACCGAAAGCAACGCCATAGAAGTGCATATTCATAACCTACGTAAGAAGCTCTCCGCTGAGGTGATTAAAACCGTACGCGGTGTCGGTTATATGCTGGTAAGCCAACATGACCACTAACAGTATTAAGTTTTACCTGATGCTAGGCATTAACCTGTTGATGCTGGGTGCTTTGAGTTTAAATGCTTACATCGCTTACAACGATGCTCTGCACGAGCTGGACGAAATTTACGATGCTGAATTGGCCCGCAGCGCTAAGTTGATCAGCATACTGCTAAGCGATAGCCACATGATGAGCGCAAATGAGCAGCCGGTAGTAGTCGCGGTACCGCATATTACCGATATGGGCGAGTCGCTCAGTGCGCAACAAGAGCGTTTACTGGATGGCCATAAATATGAGGGCAAAATTGCCTTTCAGGCCCATCACGGCGACAAGCTAATTATGCTGTCTGAGAATGCCCAACAGTTTCCGACAGTCAAGCGTGAGTCCGGCTATCATGAAATCACCGAGCACGGTACCTTGTGGGTGACCTTTAGCTATTTTGTGCCAGAGCAAAACTTATGGGTATTTACCGCCCAGCGTGAAGATATCCGCGAAGAAATGGGCGCGCATATTGCTCAGGCACAGGTGCGGCCCATTCTGTTTATGATGCTGCCGCTTAGTCTGCTTATTTATCTGGTGATTAAACTGGTGCTCAGGCCGGTTAATTTATTGCAGCAACAAGTTGCCAATAAAACCCCCGAGCAACTGCACGAAATACAGCTTAAGCTGCCGGCAGAACTACAACCGGTGCAAAGTGCCATCAACAGTTTGCTGCAGCGCATCCGTAGTTATTTAGCGCAGGAAAAACGTTTCATCGCCGACGCCTCGCACGAGCTGCGTACACCGCTGAGTATATTACAATTGCATGCGCAAAATTTAAGCTCAGCCAAAGACGCCACCGAGGTGGCCGAAGCGGTAAATGCCATTACCGAGGGTAGTAAGCGCATGTCACATCTGGTCGATCAGCTGCTATCTATTGCTCGGCTAGATCACCTGCAACAGCTCAATTGCACCTTAATACCGCTAACGCCACTGCTGCACGAAAGTCTGTCACAGTTACCGCTAAAGTTATTGGACAAAGTACAGTGGCAACTGCAGTTAGACGATAGTTGTCAGCTGTATGGCGATAGCGCCTTGTTGCAAAGTGTACTGCGGAATGTGCTGGATAATGCAGCTAAATACTCAGTAGTCGACGGTATAGTGCTAGTAACATCGCACAGTAAAGCAGACATAACTACGATCTGTATTAGTAACAACGGCATAGTTAAACCCGACGCCAGCCGGCTGGGCGACCGATTTTACCGCCACCCTCGACACCAAAGTACGGAAGGTGCAGGCCTTGGTTTATCTATAGTTAACTATATTGTCAAACTGCATCACGGCAGTATTAATTTTACTGCGAACAACCAGCATGGCCTGGATGTTGCCATCCTACTGCCCGCGACTTTACAGCTTTCAACTCCGACCAGCTAGCTAATTGCCGTAGGTTAGCTTGCCCGGTCAGGTGTATACGTTAGTATGTGCAGGTACTGCTTCAAAAGGCGAGCTATGCGTATTTTATTGTTTGTTGTATTACTGGTTAGCTGCAGTGTCAGCATGGCTGACGAGATCCGACTGGGCGTACATAACTTTCCACCCTACATCACGGTTGACTCAGCCGGGCATTGCTCAGGCGAGGCCATTGAGATAACCCGCGATATACTGCAAAACGATACTATTAAAGTCAATACCGTATGTGCCACTGCAGCCAGGCTGTACAAAATGTTGCAAAGCGGTGAAGTTGACCTGACTATTAATATTAAGCACACCAAAGCCTTGCCTAACGATGTTAGCTTTGTCGAACCGCCGTATGCCCAATTAACACTGACTTTACTCACACATGGTGCAGCAATAGCACGGGAAAAACACTTAACAATCGCCGCCATCCGAGGTTTTGATTACCATGGTCAGCGGCATTTATTAAGTGAACAAGGCTATAGCTTTACCGACTTGCCAGACAGCCTTAGTGCAGTAGAACTGTTTGTAAAAGGTCGCAGCAGTGCGCTGCTAACATACGAAGGTCCATTTATTTACTATCTGCAACAACACAATCTACCATTTGCCAAACATTATCAGCGGCGCGTAATTGAGACTATTGATACGCACTATGTTATTTCGGCTGCATCAGCACATCAGGATTACATTCGTCAGACTTTACAGCACTATGCCACGATAAATACGCTTAGCTATTTTTCGCGTCAAGCTATCAGCACAGATTAACATCCTGAACTAGCAACCGTGGCTTTGCTGCAGAAAACAAAAAACCAGCATAATGCTGGCATACAGTGGCTTCGCTACCGGGACTCGAACCCGCGAACATTTTCAGCATGCAAGCTTTGGGCTTGTGGCGTGACAGGCCGGCTAAGCGCTTAACAGAGAGCAACCGACTGAACTACTGCTCGGTGCTGACAAAAAATAAGGAAGTAAAATGGCGGAGCGGACGGGACTCGAACCCGCGACCCCCGGCGTGACAGGCCGGTATTCTAACCGACTGAACTACCGCTCCGCGCTAGAGTGAGCTTACGCTCTTATGGCTTTTGCCTTACGGCAACTTACTGAAGTGGCGGAGCGGACGGGACTCGAACCCGCGACCCCCGGCGTGACAGGCCGGTATTCTAACCGACTGAACTACCGCTCCGGATCAGGAAGCTTTTTTCAATGTAGTGGCGGAGCGGACGGGACTCGAACCCGCGACCCCCGGCGTGACAGGCCGGTATTCTAACCGACTGAACTACCGCTCCGGTGTACATTGAAATATTGGCGGAGCGGACGGGACTCGAACCCGCGACCCCCGGCGTGACAGGCCGGTATTCTAACCGACTGAACTACCGCTCCGCACCAATTGCGCTGCAAGATTTCGTTTGGGTATCCTGCAGTGCGGCGGGAATGATACGGATTAGCCGATAGGCCGTCAACACCTTTTTTGCCGCTTTTGCCTAATCCTTAATCATCCGGCAGTGTTAGATCGAGAATGTCGTCCATATCGTTGTTTTTTTGCGCATTAGGCTTATTCTTATCTACAGAACCCGCTTTGACGTCTGCTTTATTTGTCGTAGCAGCACTAGCTGCCTGCTTTTTACGCCAGAACATCAATGCAGAAAATTCTCTATCGGTCATAACAAACCAGATAGCAAAAGCACCGCCAAACAGTATGACGATATTCGCGCCAATTACCAAGCCCCAGGGAAATTCGGGCTCTGGCTCAGCCTGCTCTGCTGCAATTTGTTGTTGAATTTGATCTGGCAGTTGCTCCAGCTCTGGCGCTTCTAATACCGGTCGATTAACCACAAAGCTAATTTCAGGTAATTCGAGCATAAACTCGCGACCATCGCGCATCCGGCCAAACGCCGAAACTTCTAATATATAACTACCATGGCCATGATTTAGCAGCTCAACCTCACGTGCTGCAGTACCCGGCTCGTTCAAAGCAAATTCACCAACATCACCATTTGGATAACGCACCCGGCCTTGCAGCAACACCGATGTTGCGTCTACTGACTCATCATTCACCCTGAACAACACCTGATGTGGCACTACTATCTTATTGGGTTCGTCATCTGCCACCGCCGGTGATGTACTGATATCTGCAACAATGGGCGCCGCTTTAAGTACAACCGGTGCCTGCTCTACTTCACGGGTATACAGCGGTGTTCTGACAATGTATTTGGGAGTCCATTGGCCAGCCACAAAACGCAATTGAAACTCCCCGGTAAACACCCCGTCTCGCGAGCGCTCATCAAAGCCTTTGCCGTCGTCGCGAAATTGCGCTACCTGCACCACACCACGGCCAAAATTATCATATTCAGCATTATTGGTGCTGACAAAAATCACCTCAAGCGCTAAAACTTCATTAAAGTCTTTGGCGGTAATCGGCTGGTCACCATTAGTTAGTCGGGCGGTAATTTTAACTGTCTCACCCACCATTAAATTGTCCGGTAACGCATCCACGTTCAGCTTTATGTCGGTTAATAACATAATACGGCTTTCCGGCAACAATCGGCCGATAGCCTGCCATGGCCCGGGCATAGGGTTTTTAATCTGAATTAAGTCGTAACTGCTGGCATCATGCCAGCGCACCTGCTGGGCCTCTGCGTTGTTAAAATGAATTTTGCTACCATCTGGCTTTACCAAAACCGCAGAGGCTGAACCACGCTTGCGAAATAAAAGCAGGGTAATCTCCTCTACGTTTTCATCGATACGAAAGCGATTGTCAAACAATGGGATTTGATTTTTGGTAGGTAAGTCGTTTAATAATTCAAAGCCATCATCAACGACTGGCGTCTGCGCATTGAGCTCACTGGTTTGTTGTTCCGGCATTGTGTTAGCTTGCTGCGCCAGCACACCAACACTGCACAGCAAACCTAAGCAAAGTGCACATGCCTTTATCAGTTTCGCCACAAGCAACTGCCTCCTTTTTTTTGTACCAAATCTAACCGCTCTTCATGGGCTGCCAGTTCAGCTTCGCCAGCCCGCAGTACCTTTAACCGCCCGCTACGTTGTATGGCAATAGGACCATTATTGCCATCGGCGCCGTCTTGCTCGTTGGCCAGATTTAAACTGACCTGGCCGCCGGTCATAAGCAAATACACATCCGCCAGAATTTCAGCATCCAGCAAAGCGCCGTGCAAGGTGCGATGGCTGTTATTAATATCATAACGTCGGCACAACGCATCGAGGTTATTCTTCTGGCCAGGATGCATTTCCCGCGCCATTGCCAGCGTATCGAGAATGGTGCAATAGTCTGCGACCGGCGGCAGTGGTGACGGCAACAGGCTAAATTCATGGTTGATAAAGCCAACGTCGAAGGCGGCGTTATGAATGACCAACTCAGCGCCCTGAATATAATTGTAAAAGTTCTGCGCTATCTGGCGAAATACCGGTTCATCTTTCAACCGCTCGTTGGTAATACCGTGCACGGCCACAGCCTCAGCGTCGATTATCCGTTGCGGGTTAATATACACATGAAAGTTGTTGCCGGTAAAACGCCGGTTTATTAGCTCTACACAGCCAATCTCAATGATGCGGTGACCGTCTCTGGGGTTAATACCGGTGGTTTCAGTGTCGAGAATAATTTGTCTTTTAGCCATGGCGGTTTCGTTTTTTACAGCATTTGAGTTAGATTATACGCCGTTTTGGTTTGAGGAAAGGCTTTATGCGCAAAACAGTTGCGATCTATACCGATGGCTCTTGCCTGGGTAACCCGGGGCCGGGTGGCTATGGCGCTGTGCTGATCTATAAACAGCATCGTAAGGAATTGAGCGGCGGCTATAAACTCACCACTAACAACCGCATGGAACTGCTGGCTGCCATCATGGCACTGGAAAGCTTAAAAGACAGCTGCGACGTAGACTTAACCACCGACAGCCAGTATGTGCGTTTAGGCATCATGCAGTGGCTGGCAGGTTGGAAGCGTAATAACTGGAAAACCAGCCAGAAGCAGCCGGTGAAAAATCAGGATCTATGGCAACGTCTGGATGCGGCAGCTGCAACACATAAAGTTGCGTGGCACTGGGTAAAAGGCCATGCCGGCCACCCGGAAAACGAGCGCTGCGATGTGTTGGCGCGCAGCGCAGCTGAAGCGAAACCCACTACTGTGGATACCGCGTTTGAACTGAGCCAAAAGGCATAACACAGACTCAGCATAAACCAGAGATTGAGATGTCGGGATACTCAACTGCAGTTTTAGATTCCCCGCCAACTGCTTGCGCTGCAACACTCGCTTTGGCTCATCACAGCAACTCGTTCGCGCTGCCGCGCTTACTCAGACACTCTGTGATGACCAAATCGAGGTTCCAGCCGCAGTTGACTAATTCAGCTAAGTGATTACTCCCCAGCTTTAACCGTGGCTTCTGCCGCATTTGCTGCCAGCATTTTTTCCAGCTCAGCAATAAAGGCTGTATCGTCCGGCGCGGTGCGGCTACCAAAATGTTTTACCGTTTGCTCATCACTACTTACCAGGTACTTGTTAAAATTCCAGCTGGGTGACTCGCCAGTTTTGGCAATCAGCGCTTTAAATACCGGGTTGGCTTCGTCGCCTTTTACTTTAGAGCTGGCAAACATCGGGAATTTTACGCCGTAGGTCAAGTAGCACACTTCTGCCGTTTTTTCGGCATCATCGTATTCCTGCATAAAGCTGTCTGACGGGAAGCCCAGAATAACCAGACCTTTATCCTGGTATTGCTGATACAGCGCTTCTAAACCCTCAAACTGCTTGGTAAAACCACACTTACTGGCCGTGTTAACCACCAGAATGGTTTTACCTTTGTAGCTGTCGCACAAGTTTACACTTTCACGGGTATTTAACTGCTGCATAGAATGGCCAAGAATTTCACCACACTGGTTAGCCATAGCGGGCATCGCGAACACACCCACAGCTAATACCGCTGCACTTAATAACGCTTTCATTCTTCTCTCCTGTAAGGGGCTGCAACTGCTGCAGTAACCATTTACGTAGCACAAGCTTAAACCGATCTGTTACCTAGCGATAGTATCTAAAACCGATAGGCCAGTTTCAATCTGGCGGTGCGCGGCTCGAGTGGATGAGAATGCCTGTCTTCAACACCCTCAGCAGGTTCGCCTGGCAAACGCGAGGCGTAAAAATAATCAATATCGCTGTTGTCGCTATCAAGAATATTTAACAGTTCTAGTGATAACCGCCAGCGTGGCCATTCATAACGATAACCCGCATTTAGCGTTGTTGTCGCTTTAGAGCGCTGCAGATTAAAACTGTCCAGAGTACGTTTGCCAAAATGACGCAATCGCATACTTAGCTGCCAAGGGCTATCAGCTTTGTAAATCAACCCCATACTCAGCACCATTGGCAGCGCGCCATCGACAAAGTTACCTTCATCTGCCGCCGGCTCAGTAAAGCGCGAACGCGTTAGCGCTAACTCGGTGTCCAGGCTCCAGTTGCTGTTCAACCAATAATAAGCAGCAAGCTCTACGCCATATCGCCTGGAAGCGCGGCTTGGCTCATTCGTTCCGGCATCGCCAACATAGAGTAGTTCTGAGTCCATTTGCAGATACCACAGTGCAACAGACACATTTAACGCGCTGTAATCAAAAAACCGCAGTCCAAGCTCAGCACCGTTAGTGCGCACCAACAGGTCGACTGGATCTACACTCTCACCGCTTTGTGGATCAATAACAGTGGTGGCGCCACGGGCGTCATTGGAGTGGAAACCCTGACCAGCATTTAAATAAGCTTGCCAGTTGGGCGCAAACTGATAACTCAAACCGCCTTTCAACGAGGCGATGCCGTCTGTAGCGCTACCTGAGTTAACCGGCGTATCACTTTGAATATCAACGTTGAAATAATCATAACGCAGTCCGAAATGCGCATTCCAGTTACTGTCTAGCTGCACAGTGCTCTGGCTATACAATGCGGCGGAGCCTTGTTGCACAATGTCTGACCGCACGGTACTCAGGCGCTGACGTTGCTGGGTGTTATACAGGCCCACTTCGTCAATGTCGTCGTAACGTAGTTGCACTCCAACAACATGTTCAACGGCAAACTCACCGAACTGATGATGCCAGTGATGGCTAAGCTCACCACCGTAAATCCAACGCTGGTCGACCTGTTCAAACTGATCGCCATTAACCGGATCGTTGAGAAAGTAAGTAAAGTTTGACCATAACTCCAGCTCAGATTGAATCGCATAAGCATGCCATTGCCAGGCATCACTGTACCAACTGGCAGAAACACTGTTGCGGCTACTTTCGCCACCGACACTGGTGTCAAGCGAACCAAAGGCATCGATCAGCCCCTGGCTTACCGCCCGTTGTGGAATTTGATCCGCTGCATTCCAGTTGTTATCGTATGCCATAAGCGTAACGGCAAACTGCCCGCTACCAAGCGGTTTACTATACCGCGCCAGCAGGTTCAGTTTATCAACATCTTCTGCGATATCAGTCCAGGGACCAGCATATTGCTGCAATTCTGCAGCCAGCAACACATCAGCCTTACCGTGTGTCGAGCTACCTTTGGCCAGTAGGCGTCGATAACTATCCTGCCCCACGGTGAGCTCGGCTTCATTACGGGTTCGATTCTGAATGCCAAATCGGGCAATACCGGCAGCAGAAAAGTCACCACTATTGGCATGGTATGCGCCTTTTTGATAATCAATCTGTGACACCAGCTCAGGGATTAGAAAACTTAAATCGGTATAGCCCTGACCATGGCCGTGGCTGCGCATATTTACCGGCATACCATCAATGTAGCTGGCAAAGTCGGTGCCATGGTCCAGATTAAAACCACGTAAAAAATACTGATTAGCTTTGCCACTACCACTATGCTGAGTTACGACCATGCCAGGGATAAACTCGAGGATTTCGCCGCTACGCAGCAACGGCCGGTCGGCTATTTCGGCATCACCTACCAGGCCTTCAGAGGCCGAGCTGGCCAACCCCAAGAGGTCGGTTTGCCGTCCTTTAACACTAATTTGCTCCAAAATATGAGCAGACAATGGATCTGCCAAGCTAATAGGTGCGGCAACCAACAGTAGCATGCCGCTAAAAACGTGTTGAAACTTGGCTTGCATGAATAACCCTTATTCGGCTTTATGTGATGGATACTGTGGACTTTTCGCTGTTAATACCGCGTTAGCTTTTAGCGGTGGCAGCTGCCAGGATAACAGCAGCTTATGGCTATGCTGGCTGTCGAATAATGCCTGATAGCTCAATTGCAAATCGGCGGAGTCGACACAGTTTGTCTGTATTGGCAACAGCAAAAACATATCCTGTAACAGCCGCTGCGCCAGCCAATCGGTGGCCGCAGTTTTAAGCTGGCAGGGTTCATTGC
Organism: Rheinheimera maricola; assembly: GCF_016918075.2. Lineage (GTDB taxonomy): Bacteria > Pseudomonadota > Gammaproteobacteria > Enterobacterales > Alteromonadaceae > Alishewanella > Alishewanella maricola_A. The sequence continues at coordinate 192,719 of NZ_JAERPS020000005.1, forward strand.
CACTTATCAACGTTAGTCGCTGTGTAATATAACCCTGCAACCGCGCCTCACTGTCCAGCACCTGTTGCCAGCTAACTTTATGGCTATTCGGCGCCTGAATAAGCCCTGCCAGGGCTAAGTCATGTATTGCCACTTTCCACAATAATGTAGGTTGGCCAGCCTGCTGGGTCACGTCCATGTAAGCGGTGCTAAATTTATGTGCCAACGCGGGCTTGATTAGCGCTGCAATGAGCAATAATGTGAAAATGTATTTCATTCGCTGCTCCCTAAAGATTGCTGCTGCGCCTGCTGGCTAAGTGTGAGCAGTCGCACGTCATCTGGTTCTTTGGCTCTTTGGTAATTCAATTCAGCCCAATGCACTGCAGCGGCCGGATCAGGGACGAAATGCAGAAAATAAAGCGCCAGATCGGCGGCATGGTCGGTGTCGCCACGCGCCAGGCGTAATTGCATTCTTTCACCAAGCTGCTTACCAAACTGGGCTGGTTTTGCCAGCTGTTGTTCCGCCATAGCAAGGCGCAGTAGCAAACTATCGGCGATATTCTGCCGTTGTGGTATCGCCGTAATGCTTTGATAGACAGCGTCAGCTTGCCCTAACAACAAACTTAAGTCGGCCCATTTTAGCCATAAACTTGTTGGCGCTTGCGCTAACACCGGGCTTAACCATTGCTGCGCCGTTTCAAATAACCCCAACTGTTCGGCTTGCTCGGCCAAAATACCGCGCAGCCAAATATCAATGGCCGGTGGCAGCGATGACTGCCGTTGCCACAACTGTTGCAACGCCACATAACTTTGCTGCCAATCACCGCGACGCCCTGCCACCTCATAACTGCACACCGAAAATAAAAATAAATCTTGTTGCCATATCCTGCTGCAAGCTTGTTGCGCGGGTTCAAGCTGGTGTAAGGCCAGATAGACTCTGGCAGCCATCAAACTGGCTTGAATATGACGCGGCTGCAAAGCAAACACCTGCTCAAGACTAAGCAGCGCCGCTGCAAACTGATGCTGCTGTTGCTGAACATCGGCTAATAACAGCCAGTACTCCAGGCCCTGGCGCGCGGCGTCATCAACATTGCGCAGCAATTGCTCGGCTTGATGAAACCAGTCGTCGTAACCCGGCTGGCGAGCACCGATTAAATAAAGCTGTGCCAACGGCAAGGTAGCAGTACTGTCGCGCTGATACATCAGAGCTTGCCGTAACTGCTGCATGTCAGCCGTTTCTGGCAACTCGGCTTGCAATATTATCTGCTGCCCAGCTGCCGGTTTAAATTCTGTGGCGTTGGCGCTACTAAGCCCAAGTGCCATAACAATACTGAAAAACCAGCGCATATTGTACCCAAAATAGTTTACGGAGCCAAAACTGGCTCCGCCATAGTGTGTATTACTGATCGGTAAGTAGATCAGCATAATCCGCTTCGTTTTGCGCATCTTGCGTAAAAATGCGCCCGTTTATCGGCAGGGCTTTCGTGTCTTCCGGCTGCAAAAACGCCGCACGTGAGTAACTTAAGAAAGACACGGTAGCAACTTCAACGCTAATATTTACCAGTCCTTGTGCAATGCGTTCACCGTCACTTACCTTTACGGTAAAGCTGTCACTACCGGTAAACTCGGCCGCCGGAGTATAGGTAAATACACCATCTGCAGCTAAGGTGACACTGCCGTTAGACGGTTGAGAGCCAAGCACAAAGACCAACATATCGTCATCAGCGTCTTGTGCGGCAACCCGATCCATAATGGCGACATCGGTTTCAGTAACAAAACTATTAGCGCCAATTTGCGGTGGGCTATTGAGCTTTTTGTCTGAATTACAGCCTGCCAGTACTGCTGCACACAGTAGCGAAAATGCTAAGGTATAGTGTTTCATTTTCATTCTGAACTCCTTAGTTAGGCGAGCCTGCCAACGGCGTAAGCAAATAAGGGAAGCTGGTGTTTAACATGTTGGCATTAAGCGGTGCACCATCGGTAAAGGGTACATTGCCTACAGGTGCGTCTTCCGGTGAACAATAACCCAGATTCGTTGGCGTTCCGGCTACAGGTATGTCATGGCACAATGCCCCCATAACAACACGAAGCGCGATATCTACTACATCATCGCCCGGGCGGCGACCATTAGGGAAACCGGCCAGGTCATCACCTGCTACACCAAAAGCCGACTGCATCTGCGCTGGTGTGGCAGGAATTGCAGTGTTTAACCGCAGCATTTCGGACGGGGTAACCGTCGCCAGTTGGTTAACACCGGCTACGCCGGTTAAAAACGCGTTAACCAGATCCATGCGCGGGAAATTAGACGGCGCTAAATCGGCAATGTTGGTGCCCAACGTCGTGTTAACCGCATCACGGAATAGAATATTTAACAACGCCGGTAAGCTAGGGTGAGTTACATAGTCGGCAAACTGGCCATCGTCAGCCGGTTGGCTGCTATTAAACGTGTCTTTGTCGGCCAAACCGATAATCAGCTCATTAACCAACGGGTTACTCAAACGCGACACTTGCACTAAAGCGCCACCGTTTACATCTGGGCGCGAAAAAGTAGCATTTGGATTTAAAACCCGCGCCTGAGGCAAGCTAGCTGTGGTCCAGGCGCCAATAACACCGTTGCCACTGCCAGTAACACAGTCTTTTGGTACCTCTATAGCAAACGTAGTGACATTTTTATCCACCAGATCATCATTACTGCTGCTCTGCGTAATGCCGCCAGGGAAGCCAGCACCATCGCCGGCGCCAGGCGTACTATCACCTTCGACGGGCACGTAATTCACTAAATCGAAGGTTTCACCTAAGTTAACCACGAACGGGTCTTTGCGCTGCCCGACAAAAATGCGCGCCATGCCATCACAACCTGGCAAGGCAACGTCATATACATACTGATCGGCATAAGCTTGATATGCGGCAGCACTGGTAAACGTCTTAGTGCCAACAAAATCGTAAGGCTTGGTAAATTGCATGGCGCCGCCAGGCGCGCTAAGCATAGTGCTGTTGGCACCAGAGTTAACTTCAACACTGTAGTTTTCGATGAAATTCAGTGCGCCAGAGTCTCCAGCACTAATACCACCAACATTTTTCAGCGGCACGGCAACCATTTTCTGATTACCAGCTGGCCCAATCGGTAACTTAACCCCAGCACCGTCATTGGCTAGCGTATTGCTGAAACGAAAGTTGAAGCTCATATTTGCCATCGCATCACCATCATTATCGATGTGAATGCTGTAAACCGCCGCAGGGTCCATTGCGAAATAGTTTGGACCACCATAAGCGTCCTGTAGCGGAATGTAATTGGCAATAACCGTCACGTAAGCGTCGCGGCCTGTTTCATAGCTGTTAAACAGGTAGAAATCAGTCGCGTCAACAGTAGGCGATTTAGTAATGCTTGGCGCTTCGCGGTGGCTTGATGCCTGGACATGACTAACCAATGACAAGGTGCTAATTGCCGCAGTTACGGCGAGAAAGGTTGCAGTGCGTTTCATGTTGGGTGTTCCCTATTAATTAATATTGCTACCTAGAAACGACACACTGGTATTATTGGATGCAGCTAGATGCACTGAAATGAAAAAAACATAAAAAAAAACCGCCGCAGCGGTTTTTTATTGTGTTAGATAGCCCTACAGCGTGACAATTTCAGCCGTAAATAATACCGGTCCACTAGGTGCTCCGGTTACAGAACCGCCTCGAGGCTCAAAACTTACCGCAAGTGCTGCAATAGCAATGCCCTGGGCTGCATCAGGCCAGCTAAGCAATTGCTCACCTTGCTGGGGCAATAAGCCTAATGAAATTGGTGCGGCACCGTTTTCAGGCAGCATCCATAATTCATAGTCATTAAGTTGCTCTTGGTTCACCGCCCCGGTTGCTTTTACCGTTAAAACACGCTCAGCCTTGCTCACCAACCACCAGGCTTTGGCATCGCTGGTCTGAATAACGGCAATATGCTGAGGCACCGGACTTAGCAATAGCGGGCGCAGCATTACTACGGCCAGCAATAGCGAGGCTGCGGTGGCTAATGCCAACCAATATCTGCCCGATTTAGCCACAGCTGCACTTGTGGCAACCGGCGCCAGCCAGCCCAAACGTTGCTGAATACGCTGCCAGACAGCCGAATTGGGCACCGTAACGGGCAAACTTTCTGCAAGCGGATTTAGATGCTGCTCCCAGCGCCAAACTGTTCGGCGAACTTCAGGGTTAGCCATCATTAAACGCTGAAAGCGTTTGCGTGCAGCACCTTTCATGGCGCCAAGAATAAAGTCGACGGCCAGGGCGTCGAGCAGATCCTGATCCTGATACTTCATGCTTCAAGACACCTTTTTAATTGCGTTAAACCACGGCGGATCCAACTTTTAACCGTTCCAAGCGCCGAGCCAGTATGTTCAGTGATCTCTTGATGGCTCAGTCCGTTAAAGTAAGCCAACTGAATGGATTGCCGGTGCTCTTCGCTCAAGCCCTGCATACAATCATCCAGTTTAACCCGTTCCCGGACCAAGCCTATCACCTCCCCCGGCTGCACCTCGTCTGAGCTTTGATCATTAGCAGCATCCGAGATATCCAAATGCTCGGCTTTTACCCGGCGAGATTTAAGTAAGTCCAGCGCACGATAGCGGGTAATACTGATCATCCAGCTCATTACGCTGCCTTTCTCAGCATGATAATCGGCCGCGTTGTGCCAAATTCGTACATAGGCATCCTGCAATACATCCTCTGCCCAATCGTTACGTCGCAGTAAATGCAAACTGACCGAGAACAACTTGCCCGACGTAGCCTGATACAACTGCTCAAATGCCTGCTTATTACCTTGCGCTGTAGCATATAGCCAATGCAGCAATTGTTGTTGTGATTGTTCCATTTACGCCCCTGATAAGTATGCTGTTGTTTACAGATACGACGTACTACCTGAATTAGATGCAGCCAACACAGTAGTTATTGCAAAATTCACGTGTGTTTTTTTGCCTATCCGCTATCATCCGCTTCCATTTTCTGCTGGCTCTCGTATGCTTAGCCAGAATGTCCTTTGCCGAGAGTGCTATGCGCATTTGTTTTTTAATGTACCCGTGGGAAAAAGTGCAGCCCGATGGCGACAGCACCATTCGCATGATCCACGAAGCGGTAAGTCGTGGCCACAGCGTGGCGATTACGCATGCCAATAACTTAACAGTGCGCGACAGCATTGCCCAGGCATTTTGTAAGGTGTTTGTTAAAGGCCAGAAAATTTCCAGTAATATTGCCAGTTTTTATCGCCACGCTCAGTTTAACCAGCAAAAACTGCCGTTAGCAGCTTTTGACGCTATTTTTATCCGCTTGAACCCTCCGCTAGATCCCATAGTGCTGAATTTTCTCGACTCGGTACGTGAAGATACCTTTATCATGAATGATCTGGACGGCGTGCGCATTGCTAACAATAAAATGTACACGGCCTCTTTGCATGACCCGGACAACGAATTTATTCCGGTTACCCATGTATCAAAAAATAAAGATTATCTGGCACGGGTACTGGCAGAATCACCAACCGACAAAATGATATTAAAACCGTTGAACGGCTATGGCGGTAAAGGCGTTATTTTGTTGGAAAAGTCAGCGGCACAAAGCGCACGCTCACTGTTGGATTTTTACATAGGCGATACCGAGCGAGGTAACTACGTTATCTTGCAGGAATATGTTACTGGCGCAGAACTGGGCGATATTCGTATTTTAATGCTCAACGGTAAAGCTATTGGTGCCATGCGACGTATCCCACCGGCAGATGATGTACGCTCCAATGTGCATGCCGGCGGCACGGTGATAAAACATCAGCTTACCGAACAGGAGAAGCGCCTGTGCGCGCATATTGGCCCTAAGCTGGCACGCGATGGTTTATTTTTCGCTGGAATCGACGTAATTAACGGCAAACTCATTGAGGTTAACGTAATGAGCCCGGGTGGCATCGCAAGAATAAACCGCTTAAACAGCGTACGATTACAAGAAAAAGTTATTGATTTTATTGAGCATATGGTAAGCACTAAAACCCAACTGTCACCACGCAAACAGGTGTTCCGACCTTTGCTTAGTGATGCTGAAGCGCTTGTGTGAAAAATTTTTATCGTGGTTAAAAAAATAATTCACTTTTTTAAACCGATAAATCTCGGTAAATAAGCAAAAAAATCTGAGGTGCGCTTATGTCACAGTTAGAAAGCAACGAGTTTGAGTTGGATGACCAACCCGACGAGGTTGAGATCATCAAAGATGTTACATTAAAAGACAGCAAAAATAAGCAAAAGTTGGAAGCAAGACGCCGTATTGATGATCTGTTGGAGCAAAAGCGCTTGCGTCAGCTATTAGATGACTGGGAGCTGGACGATATTGAAGCATAAAAAAACGGGCGCAGTGATGCGCCCGTTTTTGTTTCGACTATTACCGATTATGCGCGGTATTTCTGCATCACTAAAGTGGCATTGGTACCGCCGAAGCCAAAGCTATTAGACATTACGGTATTAAGCTCTGCCGGTGTAGCAGTAGTAACGATATTCAAGCCGCTAGCTGCTTCGTCCAGCTCGCTGATATTGATAGACGGCGCAATAAAGCTATGCTTCATCATTAGCAACGAATAAATGGCTTCATGTACACCTGCAGCGCCAAGAGCATGCCCTGTCATCGCCTTAGTAGCACTGATAGCCGGTTTTTTGCCGGCAAACACTTGCTGTATTGCCCCCAGCTCTTTTACATCACCTACGGGTGTACTAGTGCCGTGGGTATTAACGTAATCGACCTCGCCAGTAACATTTTGCATCGCCATTTGCATGCAGCGCACCGCACCCTCACCACTTGGCGCAACCATGTCAAAGCCGTCTGACGTCGCACCGTAGCCGACAACTTCGGCATAAATGGTGGCACCGCGGGCTAATGCATGCTCTAATTCTTCAACTACAACCATACCGCCGCCGCCGCTAATTACAAAGCCATCACGATTAGCATCGTAAGTGCGCGACGCTTGCTCTGGCGTGTCATTGTATTTGGTTGACAATGCGCCCATTGCGTCAAATTCCATTGCCAGGGTCCAATGCACTTCTTCGCCGCCACCGGCAAACACAACGTCTTGCTTACCCAACTGAATAAGTTCTACTGCATGGCCAATACAATGTGCACTGGTGGCGCAAGCTGAACTAATAGAGTAATTGACGCCTTTAATTTTAAACGGTGTGGCTAAGCAGGCTGAACAGGTGCTGGACATGGTTTTTGGTACGGCATAAGGGCCAACACGTTTTACGCCTTTTTCGCGCAGAATGTCAGCAGCCTCCACCTGCACTTTTGACGATGCACCACCTGAGCCCGCAACCAAACCAATGCGCGGGCTGGAAATTTGCTCTTCGGTAAAGCCAGCATCTTGCATCGCTTCTTGCATGGCAATATAGGCATATGCCGCGGCATCAGCCATGAAGCGCATAGCTTTGCGGTCGATGAACTCTGCTGGATCCAGCTTAATATTACCCCACACCTGCGAGCGTAACCCCAGCTCAGCAAATTGCTCTGACCGGGTAATGCCGGAACGGCCAGATTGCAATGATGCCAGTACTTCCTGCTTATTATTTCCAATACTGGATACAATACCGATACCTGTGATTACCGCTCTTTTCATACTTGCTCCCACAAACCGGCCTATCGCCGGCAAAATTGAAATAATATTGTGCGCTATTGTACGGACTTTGTTTTAGAAAGTGGTCAGCTTTGAGCGCACACTTGTACTCTGTTTCCAATTCTGCGGTAGCTTAGGGTAAACTACAAGCCGAATTTAGTGCCGGACCCATCAATTAATGCCTGAGCTTACCCACGCCAAAATACACTTTAATGACCAGGGCATACCTTTTGCCTCGGATTTTGATGATGTTTATTTTTCTGATGGCGGCGGTATGGCCGAAACAGATTACGTGTTTTTAAAGCAAAATGCGTTACCGCAGCGTTGGCAAACGCACCCCCAATCCGCCTTCCATATTATTGAAACCGGTTTTGGCACCGGTGCCAATTTTTTACTTACCTGGCTGCGCTTTCGTCAATATCGCCGCCAATACCCCAAGGCACACTGCCAGCGTTTGTATTTTAGTAGTGTGGAAAAATATCCGTTAAGCCATGCTGATTTAACCCGTGCGCTGGCAACGCATAGCGAACTTAGCGAACTCTGCCAGCTGTTATTAGATGCCTATCCTTTGTGTGTAGCTGGTTGTCATCGATTAAGCTTTGATCAAGATACTGTGTTATTGGATTTATGGTTTGGTGATGTCGAAAGCGTGCTGCCACAGTTAGTAGCGCCGTGCGATGCGATATATCTGGATGGCTTTGCCCCAAGCAAAAATCCGGATATGTGGCAGCAGAGTTTATTTAACCAGCTAGCACGGCTAAGCCAAGCTGGCTGCAGCGTATCAACGTTTACTGCCGCCGGTTTAGTCAAGCGCGGTTTGCAACAAGCAGGTTTTACCGTAACAAAAGTTAAAGGTTTTGGCCGTAAACGCGAGATGTTGACGGCTTTGATGCATAAGCCAGTTACTAAAACTGTGCTACCGCACAGCGAAGTTACCATCATCGGTGGTGGAATTGCGTCAATTTGTACTGCATTAGCGCTAACTCAACGCGGTATTGCTGTGCACCTTCTATGTGAAGACGCCGAAGTTGCATCGCAAGCTTCGCAAAATCGACAGGGCGCGGTATACCCCAATTTGCATGCTAACCTCACCGATGATAGCCAACTGCATGCTCAGGCCTTTTTGTATGCCCGGCTATTTTATCAACGCTGGCAACAGCAAGGGCTCGATTTTGCCATGGATTGGTGTGGTGTAGTGCATCTTGCCAGTACAGTACAATTGCAACAGCGCCAGGATAAACTGATTAGCAAAGCATTGTGGCCGCGCGAACTGGTGCATGCAGTAGACGCTGACACGGCATCAGCCATCGCCGGGCTGGAGCTCTTGCTCAACGGAATTTATTACCCGTTGGCAGGTTGGCTAAACCCACAGCAATTTTGTCGCCAGGCGCTGCACTATCTGCAACAGCAAAGCTCTTTTAAAGTTAGCCTTGCTTGCCAGATACATCATATTAAACGGCAAAACAACATCTGGCTGCTACACAGCAATAGCGACATCAAAACCACAGAGTCCCTGGTGTTAGCTTGTGGCAGTAAACTGGCAATGTTTAGCCAAACCGCAACACTGCCGCTGAATAAAATTCGGGGTCAAGTGAGCCACGTGCAAAATAGCGCGATGGCGCCATTAAAAACAGTGCTGTGCCATAAAGGCTACATTACTCCACAGTGGCAGGGCCTGCATTGTGTTGGTGCTACCTTCGACCGTAACGCAACAGAAGCGTTTATTTATGATGCCGATAATGCCGAAAACCTGCAGCTGGTAAATGAGCAATTACAGCAACCAACTTGGTTTAGTTCTAGTACCATCGACGGCGCCGCCGCCGCCTTTAGAGCGACATTGCCAGATCGTTTACCATTGTTAGGCCAGACAAACGCTCAAGACAATCTGTATCTGATTGGCGGTCTGGGAGCCCGGGGCATTATGCTATCACCGCTATTAGCAGAGGCACTGGCTTGCCAAATTTGCCAGGAACCTCTACCGTTATCTCAGCAACTTTGCCAGCGTTTATCTCCGCTGCGTTTTCAGGCAGAGACTGATATACAGGAGCCAGCATGACCTCAGATAAACATATTTTGATTGGCGAAGACGACAGTTTTCTGCTGACATTACTCGAATTACAATGTCAAAGTCTGGGCATGCAAACCTGTGGCGTTGTAAATGGAGAACAGCTTGTAACTGAAGCACTTAGCTATAAATATGATATTGTCATCACTGATATTCAGATGCCATTGTGTGATGGCATTGAGGCCATGCAAATACTGCGGCGCTTGGGTTATGACCGGCCGATATTTGCCATGTCGGCAGATAAAATTGACTGCGAAGGATTTGATTGCACCTTGCAAAAGCCCGTCGATATTACTCAGTTAGCCGAGCTGTTTAATCAAACACCACAACAAGATAGAGTGCCGTTGCTCCTAAACGATGAGCTAACAGCGTTGTTTTATCAAAACTTGCTGCAGCTCGGTCAAGACTTCGCTGTAGCACTGCAACAAGAAGATTTAAACTTGATGCGCCAAATTTGCCATAAAATTAAAGGCGGAGCCGCAAGTTTTGGCCATCAAAATTTAAGTCATTTGGCGGACAACCTGCAACAACGCTTGATATCCGAAACACACAACAAAGATTTGCTCAAGGAATGTAAACAATTTCTTCTGATTATTCAGCAGTCAGGAGTTAAAAATGAGAGAACCTAAAGTACTACTGGTGGATGATGTAGATTATAGCCGCCAGCTGCTACGCAATAATATTATGGCACTGGCTGATAACAAGTTACTCGAACACCGCACGTTCAATTTCTTTAACGCTGGTACAGCAGGCGATGCAAAAGTGTTATTTAGCTTGCACCAGCCAGATATCGTATTTCTGGATATTGAGCTACCTGATAGTTCCGGTCTGGAGTTATTAGCACAGTTTAAACAAGCTAAACCTAACTGCTTTGTGGTGATGATAAGTGGCGTGAGTACCTTGGAAAATGTGACTCAGAGCATCAAGATGGGAGCCGCCACTTTTATCGTAAAACCGTTCAGTGGTGATAAAATATTAGCCGCGATGCGTTTAATGGAAAAACAACGTCGCAGCCAATCCGCGTGACGCGCCAAAATGCTTAACAAAAGCGCCAAGCACTTATTGAGCTGGCTTACATAACAAATACTTTAAGGTTTTGTAAGTTGCAGTACAACGCGGCGGTTGCGCTGGCGCTCAATTGTCGTGTCGTTTGGTGCCACATGTCGCCGCTCACCAAAACCTTCTACCTGTACCCTATCTTCGCTTAAACCTGCTGCGACAAAAAAACTTTTTACTTTTTCTGCCCGCTTAACCGATAGCTGCTCGTTCATCCAGCGCCCGCCGTAGCTGTCGGTATAGCCCTGGATTTCAATATAATCTATCTCCGGATCATACTTTAAATACTCAGCAATTTGCGCCAGGCGCCGCTGTGACTCCCGCGTCAATTGATCACCGCCAGATTCGTAAGTTAATACTGTAAAGGCAATATCATCGAATCCGTACGGCAAAAGGTTAGTAATACACTGATTAAATTGATAATACGTTGCAGGAAATTGCACCGGGTTCATTGCCGCAGCCACTTTATCATAAGGGCTGTGCCAATCTATGTAATAAAAAGTTGGGCTAAAACCCTGCTCTAACTCAGTTAACAACGTCCAAGCTGTTTTCTTCGGCAAATCACCGTTAAACTGCTTTAACAACTGCATGCTCGCTAGCGCTTTAGCGGGTTCGCCGTGGCGCCAGGCTGGTGGTACTGATAACACTTCTGCCAAACCGTAGTTATCCGGCAGCCGCAACATCTGCAACTCAAACTGCAAATTGAGCGATTTATTGGCCACACTGCGAAATACTGCGCGGCCAAAATGCGGGATCTGGTGCTCAAGCGAGCACTGTAGTGGTGTATCAACTGACAACGACCACGCTGACTGCTCAATAGAGGCAGAATATTGACGCAACTGATACTGTGCAGCGCTACCGGCACTAAAGAACAGCCCGCTCAACAAGATAACGCAGTTTATTTTTTGGCAATTCAGCACTTTTGTACCCAACCTTTGCTAATAACCTTTAATAATAAGCAAACACTATGCCGCAACAAGACGCTGAGAAAGTTTTTTGGCATAATAGCCACTAATTCGTAAAATGGCGACGTTATGACAGAACCAAAATCTCTGCTTGCCCAACGGTTTCGGGGCTACTACCCCGTAGTTATCGACGTAGAAACGGCTGGCTTTAATGCAAAAACCGATGCCTTACTTGAAATAGCGGTTACTTTGCTGGATATGGATGTTGTAGGCAATTTAGTGCCGCAGCAAACACTGCACTTTCATGTTGAACCCTTTGAAGGTGCCAATCTTGACGCCAGCTCGTTGGCGTTTAACGGCATAGACCCGTTTAACCCGCTGCGTGGTGCGGTACCAGAGCGCGAAGCCATCACAGAAATTTGTAAAGCGGTGCGCAAAGCGCAAAAAGATGCCGGCTGCCAGCGCAGTGTTATCGTGGCACACAATGCGGCTTTTGATCAGGGCTTCTTTAACGCCGCAGTTGAACGTCTCAATTTTAAACGCTCGCCCTTTCATGCTTTTGTGTCATTTGATACGACCAGTTTATCGGCATTAGCGCTGGGACAAACTGTACTGGCGAAGGCTTGCCAGGCTGCAGGTATTGCATTTGACAATAACGAGGCACACAGCGCACTGTATGATACTGAACGTACCGCAGAGCTGTTTTGCTACATTGTAAACAGCTGGAAACAACTAGGCGGCTGGCCATTGAGCAATGACAATTTAGCAGTAGATTTAGATACTCCGGATGAAACTGTGCCTGCATAAAAGACAAAGGCCGCAATGCGGCCAGAGTGCACAGCTGCAGATGTTATTCTGCAGGGGTGTCGGTTTTGTATTTCGCTGCAGTGTCTTTTACCAGCGGTTGCAATTCACCACGCTGAAACATTTCCAGCACAATATCACACCCACCAACCAGCTCACCATCTACCCACAGCTGCGGAAACGTGGGCCAGTTGGCAAACTTGGGTAACTCTGCCCGGATATCCGGATTTTGCAGAATATCAACAAAAGCAAACTGCTCACCGCATGCAATCAGCGCCTGCGACGCCTGAGCAGAAAAACCGCAACTAGGGAATTTCGGCGAGCCTTTCATAAATAACAAAATTGGGTTATCAGCAATTTGCTGTTTAATTTTATCTAACGTTTCCATTACTACCTCAGGATATAAGCTTGTTCACACTGACAGTTATTTTACGCTGGTTTGCAGCAACTGGCACTTGAGATCTGAGAAAAAAACCCCACTTCAACAGCTGATACTAAACAGACTGATCATAACAACTCATGACACCAGATCAGCATAATGCCAACACTGTAAAACTTGAGTATTTTAGTCAGGTTTTGTAGTCTACGCCATGCAGACATCATAAACAACGCCAACGGAGAACGACTATGGCCTTTGAATTACCCGCATTACCTTACGCAAAAGACGCATTAGTGCCACATATTTCCGCCGAAACGCTGGAATACCATTACGGTAAGCACCACAACACTTATGTCGTTAAGTTAAACGGCTTAATTGAAGGTACCCCGTTTGCCGGTAAATCACTGGAAGACATCGTTCGTACCTCTGAAGGTGGTATTTTTAATAACGCCGCTCAAGTGTGGAACCATACGTTTTACTGGCACTGCTTGTCACCAAATGGTGGCGGCGAAGCAACAGGCGCGCTAGCCAACGCTATCAATACAAAATGGGGCTCTTTTGCCGCATTTAAAGCTGCCTTTAACGACAAAGCTGTCAACAACTTTGGCTCAAGCTGGACCTGGTTAGTTAAAACAGCCGATGGCAGCCTGGATATTGTCAACACCAGCAACGCCGCTACACCCTTAACTGACTCTAGTCTAACGCCAGTAATGACAGTAGATTTATGGGAACATGCCTACTACATTGATTACCGTAATGCCCGCCCAACCTACCTGGATGCATTCTGGGCACTGGTAAATTGGGACTTTGCCAACGGTAACTTCGCCGGCTAATATCATCCCCCTTATAAAAAACCCGGCTTTTGCCGGGTTTTTTGTCTCACCTGCTTTACAAGCCCGTCTTGCTTCGGAAACAAATCTGTTTATCAATTTAACCGTATAGTTAAAACAAAATTGTAGGTTTTTCTGTTATTTGTCAGGCGGGAATTGGCTTTACTGTCTAACCTTAAAATAACAGCTTGGCTGCTAACCTTTTTCCGATTTTTAAAAGCTGGAGGTGCATATGAGTATTTTCGAGCACTACAAATCACGCTACGAGGCGGCAAAAGAAGAGGAATATACCATCCAGGAGTTCCTGGCGTTATGTAAACAAGACAAGAGTTGCTATGCCAGTGCAGCAGAACGATTGCTGTTGGCCATAGGCCAACCAGAATTAGTTGATACCGCACAAGACCCTAAATTAAGCCGGCTGTTTTCTAACCGGGTTATTTCGCGCTACCCAGCGTTCTGTGAATTTTATGGCATGGAAGAAGCCATTGAACAAATTGTGTCGTACCTGAAACACTCGGCACAGGGATTGGAAGAGCGCAAACAAATCCTCTATTTGCTTGGCCCAGTAGGCGGTGGTAAATCTTCACTGGCTGAAAAGCTAAAACATTTAATGCAGCAAATTCCAATTTATTATCTCAAAGGTTCGCCGGTATTCGATAATCCGCTGTGCCTGTTCGATGTCAATGAAGATGGGAATATTCTGCAGCAGGAATACGGCATCCCTAAACGTTATTTGCGTAATATCATGTCACCTTGGGCCAGTAAGCGTCTGCATGAATACAACGGGGATATCAGCCAATTTAAAGTCGTGAAAAAATACCCGTCAATTCTCGACCAGTTGGCGATAGCGAAAACTGAACCTGGTGATGAAAATAATCAGGACATCGCCTCGCTGGTCGGTAAAGTGGACATTCGAAAATTGGAACATTTTGCTCAAAATGACCCGGATGCATACAGTTACTCTGGAGCGCTGTGCCGCGCAAATCAGGGGCTGATGGAATTCGTCGAGATGTTCAAAGCGCCAATAAAAGTACTGCATCCTTTGCTTACCGCCACCCAGGAAGGTAACTACAACGGTACAGAAGGCTTAGCCGCACTGCCGTTTGACGGAATAATTCTGGCGCACAGCAATGAGTCTGAGTGGCAAACTTTTCGCAACAACAAAAACAATGAAGCCTTTCTGGACCGGGTTTATATTGTTAAAGTGCCATATTGCCTGCGGGTAAGTGAAGAGATGCGCATTTACCAGAAGCTGTTGGAACACAGTGAATTAAATGCATCCCCGTGCGCACCGGGTACACTTATTTCGTTGGCGCAATTTGCCGTGTTATCACGTTTAAAAAACCCAGACAACTCCAGCCTGTATTCTAAAATGCGCGTCTATGACGGTGAAAGTTTAAAAGACACCGACCCTAAAGCAAAATCGTATCAAGAGTATCGGGACTATGCCGGCGTTGATGAAGGCATGACAGGGTTGTCGACACGGTTTGCCTTTAAAATATTGTCGCGGGTATTTAATTTTGACAGTACCGAAGTAGCCGCCAACCCAGTGCACTTGTTTTATGTTCTGGAACAACAAATAGAACGTGAACAGTTTCCAGCTGACGCGGCAGAACGCTATCTGGAGCATTTGAAAGGCTATTTGATCCCTAAATATATTGAGTTTATTGGCAAAGAAATCCAAACCGCCTATTTAGAGTCATACTCGGAATATGGCCAGAATATTTTTGATCGTTATGTCATTTATGCTGACTTTTGGATCCAGGATCAGGAGTACCGCGATCCTGAAACAGGCCAGCTTTTTGACCGTTCTGCACTGAATGCAGAACTGGAAAAGATTGAAAAACCTGCCGGCATTAGTAATCCGAAAGATTTTCGTAATGAAATCGTTAATTTTGTACTGCGGGCGAAGGCAAAAAACAATGGCAAAAACCCAACCTGGACCAGTTATGAAAAACTCCGTACTGTTATTGAGAAAAAAATGTTCTCCAGTACAGAAGAGCTGTTACCTGTTATTTCGTTTAATGCCAAAACCTCAACTGACGATCAGAAAAAACACGATGACTTTGTCAACCGGATGATGGAAAAAGGCTATACCCGTAAGCAGGTCAGGTTGCTGTCAGAGTGGTATCTGCGCGTGCGTAAATCGCAATAAGCAGAGTAGCCGGAGGCAGTATGGCGCACTTTATAGATAGACGACTTAACGGCAAAAACAAAAGCGCGGTAAACCGTCAGCGCTTTATTCGCCGTTACAAGCAACAAATTAAAAAAGCAGTATCAGATGCGATAAGTAATCGCAGCGTTACCGACATCAGCAGTGGGGAAAGTGTCACCATTCCAAGCAAAGATATTAGCGAACCCTTTTTTCACCAGGGTAAAGGCGGTAAACGGCAAATAGTGCACCCGGGCAACGACCAGTTCAGCCCAGGAGATCGAATAAAGCGACCGCAAGGCGGTGCTGGCGGTGGCAGCGGCCCGGGTGATGCATCGAGTGACGGTGAAGGCAGTGATGATTTTGTCTTTTCTATTTCTAAAGATGAATATCTTGACCTGCTATTTGAAGATCTTGAGTTACCCAACCTGAAAAAGAACCAGCTGGATAAGCTGGTGCAATATAAAAATGTCCGCGCTGGCTATCGTTCAGACGGCGTACCCAGCAATATTGATATCGTGCGTTCGCTGCGTGGCTCGCTAGCACGGCGTGTTGCCATGACAGCCGACAAAAAAGGCAGGCTGCGCGAGCTGGAACAACAACTTGCCGCCATGGAACGTGAGCCAATTCCCGACCAGCACCTGTTAGCTGTATTGCTAGAGGACATTGCCACGTTGAAACAACGCATCGCTGCGGTGCCTTTTATCGATAGCTTTGATTTACGCTTTCGCAATTTTCAAAAACGGCCAGAGCCCACCAGCAAAGCGGTGATGTTTTGCCTGATGGATGTTTCCGGTTCGATGGATCAGGCGACTAAAGATATGGCTAAACGCTTTTATATTTTGTTGTATCTGTTTTTAAGCCGCAGTTATAAAAACGTAGAAGTAGTTTATATCCGCCACCACACGCAAGCAAAAGAAGTAGACGAACACGAATTTTTCTACTCTCAGGAAACCGGCGGTACCATTGTATCCAGTGCAGTCAAATTGATGTATGACATAGTACAGCAACGTTACGACCCGGCAGAGTGGAATATCTACGCAGCCCAGGCATCGGACGGCGATAACTGGACTGATGACAGCGCGCCCTGCGCCGAGTTTCTGGCGAGCAAATTGCTGCCATTACTGCGTTACTACGCTTACATTGAAATCACGCCCAGGGCACATCAAAGCTTATGGCAGGAATACGAAAAACTATTGCCCGTGTTTGACAATTTTGCCATTCAGCATATTCAGGAAGTCAGCGATATTTATCCGGTGTTTCGCGAGCTGTTCAAAAAGCAGGCCGCATAGCAGCCAAACCGGACTGTCTACCAAACAACAAATTTGCAGTGAGAGTTTATATGGCCAAAGCTAAAGTGCAAACCACAACGTGTTTACCAGATGGTCCAGATTGGACCTTCGACTTGCTGGATGCCTATCACCTGGAAATAACCCGGGTGGCGACTCTTTACAAGCTGGATACCTATCCAAACCAGATAGAAATAATTACTGCTGAGCAGATGATGGACGCCTATTCCAGTGTTGGCATGCCACTGGGCTACAACCATTGGTCTTATGGTAAAAAGTTTATCCATACCGAACAGAACTATAAACGTGGTTATATGGGACTGGCCTACGAAATTGTAATTAACTCCAACCCTTGCATTGCTTATCTAATGGAAGAAAATACCATAACCATGCAGGCACTGGTTATGGCACATGCCTGTTATGGCCATAATTCATTTTTTAAAAACAACTATTTGTTTAAAACCTGGACTGACGCAGGCTCTATTATTGATTATCTGGTATTTGCGAAAAACTATATCAGCCAATGTGAGGAAAAATACGGCATTACCGATGTGGAAAACATGTTGGATTCCTGCCATGCGCTAATGAACTATGGTGTAGATCGCTATAAAAGACCGCAGAAGATTTCGCTGGATGAAGAGCAAAAACGCCAACAGGAGCGAGAAACCTATCTGCAATCACAAGTAAATGACTTATGGCGTACCATACCGACCAAGGCCGTCAGTGCCGAACAAAAAACCAGCCGCTATCCAAGCGAACCGCAGGAAAACATTTTATATTTTATTGAAAAAAATGCGCCGCTACTTAAACCCTGGCAACGCGAAATTGTGCGTATAGTGCGTAAAATCTCACAATATTTTTATCCACAAAAACAGACCCAGGTAATGAACGAAGGTTGGGCAACCTTTTGGCATTACACTATTTTGCAGCACCTATACGACGAAGGTAAAGTTAGCGACCGCTTTATATTGGAAGTGTTGCACAGCCATACCAATGTAGTAGCGCAACCAGAATACAACAGTAAATATTATACTGGTATCAACCCGTACGCCCTGGGTTTTGCTATGTTTAGCGATATACGTCGTATCTGTGAGCAGCCCACGGCGGAAGATAAACAATGGTTTCCCGACCTTGCAGGCAGCAATTGGCTTGATACGTTGCATTTTGCTATGCAAAACTTTAAAGATGAGAGTTTCATAAGTCAGTATCTGTCACCAAAAGTGATCCGCGACTTTCACTTGTTTGCTATTGTCGACGATGACGAAGATAGCAGCCTAGAAGTTGCAGCTATTCACAATGCCGAGGGTTATCAGAATATTCGTCAGATGCTGTCGCAGCAATATAACCTGAGCCAGATAGAACCGAATATACAGGTGTATAATGTCGATTTTAGCGGAGACCGCTCACTGACACTGCGCTATATTCCACAGAACCGGGTACCGCTAGCCGCTAGCCAAAAACAGGTGTTAAAGCACCTGCATCGTTTATGGGGGTTTACCGTGTATCTGGAGCAACAAAATGAGGATGGCAGCACGGAATTATTGGCCAGCTGCCCGGAACAGGGTGATTTGTAGCAGCATCATTCCGCTTGATAACAGGTTACCTGATTGCGACCGTTACCTTTGGAGTTATACAACGCTTTATCCGATGCTTCGATCCACTGCCGGTGATCTTTCATCTGCTTATTGTGCTCAGCTAAGCCCAGGCTTAGGGTCACTTTTAGCAGCTGCCCATTATATTCAATAGACATCTGTTCGACAGATTTACGCAAACGCTCAGCAAAGTAGGCGGCTTGATCCAGGCTGGTGTCCACCAACAATACGGCATATTCTTCACCACCATAGCGGCCGGCAATATCGGTTGCGCGTAAATTTTTTCTCACCGCGTCAGCGATGTGTTGGATCACTAAGTCACCGGCAGAGTGGCCGTAGGTATCATTAACGCGCTTAAAATGGTCAATGTCACACATTAACAAAGTACTTTGATGAGAATAGCGCTGCAAGCGGTTAAATTCCTGGATCAAATTCTCTTCCCAGTGCCCACGGTTAAATAACTGGGTGAGAAAATCCGTTTTAGATAGCTGCTTAAGCCGGCCATTCATCGACTCCAGCTCGATGCGACTAACTGCAACATCGGTAACGTCATAAATTAAAAAACACAGATGTGTCACCTGGCCTCGGGCGTCCGTTAACGGAAAAATAGTACTGTTCTGGTACATATATTCGGCGCTGCCGGTAATCGGCCGATAGTTCCGAAATTTAAAAATATACGGCCGCTGCTCCCAGATAGTAAAAGCACGATTTTTTAACAACACTACCGGGTCGCATTTACGACGCAGCCAGTCTTCATCGATTTCAGAGAAGAGATCAAATAAATATCGGTCTCTAACCTGCCGGGGAGTAAGGCCACTATGGTTCTCCATAAAACCATTCCAAACCTGAATGCGATAATCACAATTCAATACTACCAGCCCAACATCGACTGTCTGGAACATGTCCATTAACCAATGAATTTCTGAAACTTCGACCTGCGCCTGCGACATACTTAACCCTCCAGCAAAAACGCGACTTTATAATTTAGGGTTTTTAAGCTGTCTTCAGTAAACAGCAACAATAAATCACAACTGATATTGTAGTTTTCAATACTGTAACTCACCTCTATAGCTAACGTCTTGCGCCAACGCTTAGCATTAGCTTTGATCAGCTCGCTAACCGCCGCGTGCTGACCAAGCACCACAGGGTGGCCCTGACTGAAGCTCATATCAATTTGTTCAGCCAGCCCTTTTAGCACTGCGCCAATAAGTATATTGGCAATATCCATCAGCAGCTCCAGCTCAACTTTCACTGTGAGCTCGCCTTGGTAATTCATTAAGCGAGCAATATCTTTAAAGCTGGAGTCGTTGAGAATTAGTAGCGCCTCCCCGGACACGCCACCGCCAATAAAGCCCTGACATACAGCTGAGGTGGTTGATTCATGTTCAACAGAGGCCAACGCCATATGCAACTCGCTAACTTCTATCAAATTCACATTTGGAATAGGCAATTTAACAAAAACATTCAGTAAACGGGCAAGTAAATCACCGGCCTGCCCCATTGCAACGTTAGTCAACTCTTGCAATACGTCCCGCATCTCAGCACCAAGCTCAACGTTCGCAGCCGCTTTTGGTATAACTGGCATCGGTTTGCTCGATGCTGATGCGACTACCGCATGCTGTAACATCAACTGCTGTAACTTTTGTGCATCTACCGGCTTACGGATAAAGTCGAGTGCGCCAAGGCTTTTTACACGTTCAATAGCTTCAGGTTGTACATCACCAGATACCACAACAATCTTGATATCCAGCTGCCGCCTTTTTAACTCAGCTAATACTTCATAGCCATCCATTACCGGCATATTCAGATCAAGAAACAACCAATCGATATGTTGCTGCTTTAGTGTATCAAGCGCTTCGGCACCATGGCCGGCAAAAAACAGCTTGGATTGCCAGTCTTCTGGTAGTATTCTGGCCAGCTGTTTGCGCGCCAGATTTGAATCATCGCAAATTAGTACCGCAGTTGTCATCGGCTTCTCACTTAGCACAGGCTTCATTTCAGTCTAGACTGAAATACTCGTTTAGTGTGTATCGCAGAAAAAATTGTTGTGTTCCAGCTGATTACTTTGATCGCAATTATCTTAACAGGAGCTGTATCATGTTCACACTGTCTTTTAATATTCATACGCTTTTTCTTACATGCGCCTTGTTTGGTTTGAACAGTGCTGCACAAGCAGTGGATTTGCAGAGTAAATTACCTGAACGGTTAAGCAGCGTAAAAGCTGGCAATCAGCAAGTTGTGTTGCTGGGGAAAAAACTGACTGTCGGCAACACAGCGCCCAACTTCAAAGTAGTCGACGCCAGCTTCAAAAAGGTCGAATTGGCCAGCTACGCCGGCAAAACCGTAATGATCAGTGTGGTGCCGAGTATAGATACAGGTATCTGCTCGCTGCAAACTAAACGTTTTAACGAGGAGGTAGCTAAGTTGCCGGAAAATGTAGTGCTACTTACCATTAGCGCCGATTTACCGTTTGCACAGAAGCGCTACTGCCAGCAGGAACAAATTGAAAACATGGCCGTACTATCAGATGCAGTATGGCGTGATTTTGGCAGCAATTATGGTTTATTGATCAAGGACATGGGATTACTGGCACGTAGTGTATTGATTATCGACAGTAAAGGCACCCTGGCGTATCAACAGTTAGTAGATGAACTGGCAAAAGAGCCCGACTACGACCACACGTTAGCCGCACTTAAGCAATTAGTGAATAAAAGCTAAATAGCTCGCGCAACAGAAACAAAAAAGCCCTGATTCAACAGGGCTTTTTGCTAAGTATGATAATTTAACTTAGTAAGCTAACCAACTCATTGGTCACGGCCTCTACGGCTTTAGTGCCATCAATATGATGGTAATGGGTATTACCAGCATCCGCTTCAGCACGGTAGTAGCCTACTAACGGCTCGGTTTGTTCATGGTAAATATCCAGACGCTTACGTACGGTTTCTTCGATGTCATCCGGCCGAATAACTAAGTCTTCACCACTAACGTCATCTTTGCCTTCACTCTTAGGTGGATTATAACGCACATGGTAAACCCGGCCTGATGCGGGATGCACTCGGCGACCGCTCATACGCTCGACAATAACGTCATCCGGCACATCAAATTCAATAACATGATCAATAACGATGCCTTTATCTTTCATCGCATCGGCTTGCGGGATGGTGCGCGGAAAGCCATCTAATAAAAAGCCATTGCTACAATCGGGCTGGGCGATACGCTCTTTTACCAGGCCAATAATAATGTCGTCAGACACCAACTGGCCAGCGTCCATTACTTGCTTCGCGGCTAAACCGAGCTCGGTACCCGCTTTAATGGCAGCTCGCAGCATGTCGCCGGTAGAAATTTGTGGAATGCCATATTTACTCATTAAAAACTGAGCCTGGGTTCCTTTTCCGGCACCCGGGGCACCCAACAAAATTATGCGCATAGCAACACCCTCATGTCTTGGGATTAATTCAAAATTATTAAGGGCTGGATCTTTACATAATGTGCAGGCTGAAACAAGAAATTTGTCTTGCTCTGCCAACTGGTCTGGCTATTTCATTGGCTTTTAGTCGTACCACTGCATAAAGACAGGCTTGACGGTACATTTAAGTGCCAAACGAGTAAAAACAGCAGTTTTTCCGGGCTGTAACTGCGACTAATGTCGACTAAAGTTGTAATTAAAGTGCCATGATACAAGTTAACACTTGTATCATGGCGTTTAGCAGGCGTTATTTCGCAAGTGACAGTAACAGGTTGTTTAAACGGGTAACAAAGCTGGCGGGGTCTTTTAAATTACCACGCTCAGATAATAATGCCTGATCCAGCAGTACCTGTGCCCATTGTGCAAAACGTTCTTCATCTTGCTCATCGGCGATACGTTTTACCAGCTGATGCTCGGGGTTCAGTTCAAATATTGGTTTCACTTCAGGTACCGCCTGGCCAACTGACTCCATCAGTTTGATCATCTGCGTGCTCATATCAAACTCATCAGTTACCACACAGGCCGGGCTTTCCGTCAGACGATGACTGACTTTGACATCTTTTACCTGCTCACCCAGTGCTGTTTTAAAACGACCAATGACATCGGCAAAAGCTTTCTCAGTTTCTTCCTGAGCTTTTTTCGTTTCGTCATCATCCAACTTAGATAAATCCAACGCGCCTTTTGCGACTGAGCGTAGCTTTTTACCAGCGAACTCGGTCAAATGTTGCACCAACCACTCATCAATGCGGTCGGACAATAGCAACACTTCCAGGCCTTTTTTACGCAACACTTCCAAATGCGGACTGTGCTTGGCAGCAGCGTAGCTGTCGGCAACAATATAGTAAATTTCGTCCTGTCCCTCTTTCATCCGGCTAATATAGTCGGCCAGCGCCACATTTTGCGTGCTGTCGTCATTGTGGCTTGAGGCAAAACGCAGTAGCGCAGCAATTTGCTCTTTATTGCCGCCATCTTCAGCTGGGCCTTCTTTTAGCACCTGACCAAATTCAGACCAGAATGCTTGATACTGCTCGCTATCTTTACTCAGCTTTTCCAGCATCTTCAGTGCCCGGCTGCTACAGCCTTTACGCAAAGTCTGAGTCACTTTAGTGTCTTGCAAAATTTCACGCGACACGTTCAAAGGTAAGTCACTTGAATCAAGCACACCTTTGATAAAACGCAGGTAGCTTGGCATAAACTGCTCGGCATCATCCATAATAAACACGCGCTGCACATATAGTTTCAAACCATGGCGAGCATCGCGGTTCCACAAATCAAATGGGGCCTTTTTCGGCACATACAGCAAGCTGGTGTAATTGCTGTTACCTTCTACCTTGTTGTGACTCCAACTTAATGGTTCACTCCAATCATGCGAGATGTGCTTATAAAATTCCTGATATTCTTCCTCGGAAATATCTGATTTATCACGAGTCCACAGTGCAGTTGCTTTGTTAGCTGCTTGCCAATGACCCGGAACAGCAGCAATTTTCTCGCCTTCTGCGCCGTCACGCTCTGGTTGTTCTTCCTGCCACAACTCCACCGGAATACTAATATGATCAGAGTATTTTGTAACAATACTCTCTACCTTCCAGCGGCTTAAAAATTCATCTTCGCCTTCGCGCAGGTGCAGTGTAATTTCAGTACCGCGGCTGTCTTTGCTGATTGGAGTAATACTGTAATCACCCTCACCAGCAGATTCCCATTCAATAGCGGCATCGGCAGCCGCACCCGCTTTACGCGTACGCACAGTAACTTTGTCTGCCACGATAAAAGCCGAGTAAAAGCCAACACCAAACTGGCCAATCAGCTTAGAGTCTTTACTTTGGTCACCGGAAAGCTGTGAAAAAAACTCTTTAGTGCCCGATTTAGCAATGGTGCCGAGGTGGCTGATCACCTCGTCCTGTGTCATACCAATGCCGTTATCGCTAATCGTTAGCGTACGGGCCTTTTCATCCAGGCTGATGCGAACACGCAGTTCACCATCATCGCCATAGAGACTGCCATCAGATAACGCCAAGAAGCGCAGTTTGTCGGCGGCATCTGAGGCATTAGATACCAACTCACGCAGGAAAATTTCTTTGTTTGAATACAGTGAATGGATCATCAGCTGCAGCAGCTGTTTTACTTCTGCCTGAAAGCCATGGGTTTGCTTCTGGCCGCTGGAAGTGGCTGTGGTATCACTCATTGTGGTTATCCTCACACATCAAAGGTTAGCAGTTACAATAGTGGCTGCAGTTGCAGCCAGACGATGACAACTAATATGGGGAGGTTTAACCGGATTTCAAGCAGGGATGCGGTAGTTAAAACGCTTTACGACCACTAAAAGCATGTGACAAGGTGGTGCCATCAACAAATTCCAGCTCACCACCAACCGGTATGCCTTGGGCAATACGCGACACCTTAACCTGGTGTTTGTGGCACAACTCGGCAATATAAAATGCGGTAGCATCACCTTCTACCGTTGGGTTAGTCGCCAGAATAAGCTCAGTAACGCTACCCTCTGCCAGCAGCGCGGCTAATTTATCCAAGCCCAAATCTTGTGGCCCCACTCCGTCAAGTGGCGATAAATAACCTTGCAAAACAAAGTAACGGCCATGAAACTGGCCTGTTTGCTCAATTGCCAACTGATCGGCCGCCGAACCGACCACACACAAGATGCCGTCAACAGCACGGCTCGGATCGGTGCAAATAGCGCAGAGTGTCGTTTCACAAAAAGTACGGCATTGCTGACAATGGCCTATTTTCATCATAGCCGCACTCAGCGCGGCGCCTAGCTGCATACCGCCGTCACGGTTACGTTCCAGTAAAGCAAATGCCATGCGCTGAGCAGACTTCGGCCCTACACCGGGCAAAATACGTAGCGCATCAATTAGCTGTTGTAGCAGAGGCGTATGTCGGCTCATTAAAATGGCATTTTCATTCCAGGGGGTAATTGCAAACCACCGGTTACCGCGGCCATTTTTTCTTTGCTGGTCTCATCAACCCGCCGCACGGCATCGTTGATGGCCGCCGCAATTAAGTCCTCTAACATGTCTTTGTCGTCTTGCATCAGACTGTCATCAATACTGACACGGCGCACATTGTGATTACCCAGCATGGTTATTTTCACCAGGCCAGCGCCGGCTTCACCGGTAACTTCCATAGCGGCAACTTCTGCCTGCATTTTTTGCATTTTATCCTGCATGGCTTGCGCCTGCTTCATGATATTGCCCATACCGCCTTTAAACATATGCTTTTACCTGCTGTAAATGTAAATTGGAATAGTTGCGCAGTCAGGCTGCGTAATTAACAGCGACAAGATAATAACTTCGCTACTAAATTACAAGCTGCACCCGCAAAGAGCATCTGCACAGCTAATTTACCACGATACTGTCGGGAACTAACTGCGCATCAAACAACTGTTGTATCTGCAACACGTTTTCATCTTGCTGCAATAAACGACTGACGTAGCCAAAACGCTCTTGCACAATCTTTTGCTGAATAGCCAGCGGGCTCTGTGCGACCTCGGCCTGAAAACAAATTTCTATACTTAGCGCCTGATTAAAACTACGCTGTAACACCTGTTGTAACTTAGTACGAAATTCAGCACTATCCAGATGTTGCTGACTTTGTGCCACAGTTAACGTCAGCTCGTCACCGTTTAGCTGCATGGCAGCATTGAGTAGAAATAACCGGCTTAAACCGCCTGTATCCAGTGTTTCGACTCTGGCAGCCCAGGCATCCACTTGTGCGGCAAAGCGTACTGAAAAATTTTGTTCGTTAATGCTGCCATCAAAATTCTCCAGCACAGCGGGTGCCGACTCAGTCTGCGTAGTATCTTGTTGATACTGTTGCCACAGTGCCTCGGTGGCCACAACATCGTACTGGGGTATATCACTTTCATCAGGTTCAACTACCGGTGCATTGCTAACCGACACAGGCTCAGGCGCTGGCACCTCTGCAATAACAGGCGCCGGTTGGCGCTCAGACTTTTTTGGCTCTGGCGCTGCAGTTACTTGTAAACCTCGACGCGCCATAATGCGTGCAGTAACAGCATCAATGCCGGCCGGTTGTGCCGGTGGCTCTGCCGGCCTAGCCGGTTGAGCTGGAGTAACTGCCGGCTCGGCCACATTATTATGTGTGACCGAACTTACCCCGGATGACGCTACTGCATCTGGTTGATGCTCCGCTTCGGGCTTTAACGCTATTTGCTTAGACACAACTTGAGTTGCTGACAGCGGTTTTAGTGGTGCCGGGTGTAACGTTGCAGGATTTACCGCTACTTGTGTTGGTTGGCTGTCTGGAGTAAATGCCATAGCGCGGAGCAATGCCATTTCCAACCCGGTGAGCGGGTCGGGAGCATACGGCAATTCTTTTTTGCCACTAATA
The DNA here is from genome assembly GCF_016918075.2 of Rheinheimera maricola. GTDB lineage: Bacteria > Pseudomonadota > Gammaproteobacteria > Enterobacterales > Alteromonadaceae > Alishewanella > Alishewanella maricola_A. The sequence goes on from NZ_JAERPS020000005.1 coordinate 219,210, forward strand.
AGTAACTGGTAATATAACTGCACTTGTGCCGGCGACAAACTGGCGGCCAGTTGCTGCACATACTCCTGCTGTGCCGAAAAAGCGGCGGCGGCCTGGCTAAACTGCGTTAACGCCGTCAAATGCAATAACGACAGCATGTCATCCAATACCTGAGCAAAATTACTTTGCTGCTGTACTAAAGCAGCTAGCTGTATTTGCAACTGGGCGGCGTCTTGCATCAATATCGCTTGTAACAATTGCTGCGCCCAGCTTTGATCTAAAAAACCCAGCATAGTGCGCACGGTGTCCAGCGTGATATTGGCGTTGCTCTGCGCAATCGCTTGATCCGTTAAACTTAATGAATCCCGCAAACTACCTTTCGCTGCCCTGGCTAACATTACCAAGGCTGCAGATTCAAATGGGATTTGCTCTTGCTCTAACACATACGCCAGATGCTGTTCAATTTGCAACGGGCTCAAGGCTAATAAGTTGAATTGTAAGCATCGGGATAACACCGTAACGGGTAGCTTTTGCGGATCAGTTGTCGCCAGTAAAAACTTAACGTGTGGTGGTGGTTCTTCTAACGTTTTTAGTAACGCATTAAAACTATGCTTGGACAGCATATGCACTTCATCAATCAGATAGACCTTAAAGCGGCCACGACTAGGCGCATATTGCACATTGTCCAGCAAATCGCGGGTATCTTCGACCTTAGTGCGGGAGGCCGCATCAATTTCCAGCAAGTCGACAAAGTTACCAGCGTCAATTTCAGTGCAGGCAGAGCATTGGCCACAGGGTGTGGCAGTAATACCCTGCTCACAGTTCAGGCTTTTGGCAAAAATACGTGCTATGGTGGTTTTACCCACACCCCGGGTGCCGGTAAATAAATAAGCATGATGCAGCCGGTTATTACTTAGTGCATTGCCAAGCGCATTTTTTACATGATCCTGCCCGACTAAGCGGGCAAAATGCTGTGGGCGCCACTTGCGGGCTAAAACCTGATAACTCATAACGGCGGCTGCTGTTTTACTTAGGATAGTCGCTCACAGACTAAACTTATTCGCCGCTATACTCAACCAAACTGAGGATATTTAACCCAGCTTGTTCAAGCCGCGTTACTCCGCCCAGCTCTGGCAGTGCAATAACGAAAGCAGCATGATCAACAATGCCACCGAGTTGGCGCACAAGCTTAACTGTGGCATCGATAGTGCCGCCAGTTGCCAGTAAATCATCAACCAACAATACCTTATCACCTGAATTTATCGCATCACGATGAATTTCCAAGGTGTCTTCACCGTATTCCAACTGGTAACTTTGCGCAATACGCTCACGCGGCAATTTGCCAGGCTTACGCACAGGCACAAATGGCAGTCCAAGCGCATAGGCTAGTGGCGCACCGAAGATAAAACCTCGAGACTCTGTGCCGACCACTTTGTCGATGTCGGTATCAGCATAAGCCTGGGCTAACGCGTCGATAACTTTTTTAAAGGCTGGGCCATCTTGCATCAGGCTTGTTACATCACGAAACACGATTCCCGGTTTGGGATAATCTATCACGGCCTTGATAACCTTTTTTAATTCAGTAGCTAACACCTGCTTATCCATTTTGCTAAACCTTTTTTAAATGCGACTCTTTGCCGGACAAAAAAGCCGCCCTCGGGCGGCCTTAAACACTGCTAACGTATTATGCCAGAATTTGCAGCCAACGCACTATTGGCGCAAGACACAGCAATGACACAAACACTATTACCACGGCAATAAACTGCCACAGGTTAAACGACTCTTTGAACTCTTCGTTTGCCATTGCACTACTCTTCTGTCATCAGTGAAATTAACGGCGCTTATGGTAATGAATTTTAGCCAACTTGAAAAGACACCACGGCACCTTTTGCAGCAAAGTCTTGCAATATCACCGCCGCACCTTGTTGCAATTGACTGGCAGTATATTGCGGCAAAACAACTGATAACTGCTGTACCAGTTGCGTTAGCGTGCTGCCAGGATGTTGCTGCAAACTGTGCACTAGCGCTGCTGTTAGCGGGTTTATCAGTATAAATTTCACCTCATCCGCATCATTGCGGTACAACAGATAACACTGCACATCTCCAGATTGCGCGGGCTGATATTCTGTACTTATACGGTGCACCTGATAAGGGTAGGCCACAAGCATGCTTAGCTGTGACAGCTGCATGGCCTGATGTAAAACCTGCTCAGCACTAAGCGCAGTTTCGGCCTGTGTCTGCTGCATGGTCGCCAGATAAAGCTCAGCCCACTCATAATGCGCCAGCTCAAGCAAGAATGCTGGGTCGTCGGCTTGTATCGGGTAGTCTTGCTGCAAGTATTGCAAAAAATGTTCAGCAATATGCAAAAAATACGGGCTGCTGCATTGATAACCAATAAAAAACTGCCGTATTAAATTCTGCCAGCGGTTGTCGGTATACAGTGATTTTAGCACCGGAAAAGCCGTGCTGACAAAGCCCTGGACATTATTGAAGAACAACTCGCGATAGATAGCCATGCGCCGATCTTCAATACCTTCTGGTGCTGGCTGATGTACAGGATCTTTAATATGGTCAACAAAAGCCTGCTGAATTTGCTGAAACTGCATAAATTTACGCTCTGAGTTCGACAAAATTACCAGCGGCATTTTGCAACGTCTTGATCTGGTTTAACTCGTCGCATAACACTGATAAATCGGGAATATTAAAATCACGCTCTAGCAGAGTAGGTTTAACACCGTGCAGCTGGTAAGCGTTGGCAAGTAATTGCCACACCGGATCGATTACCGCCGCGCCATGGGTATCAATCAATAAATCTTCTGCTTCATTAAAGTGGCCGGCAATATGATAGTAGGCAATACGCTCTGACGGCATAGCGCGTAAAAAGGCTTGCGCATCATAGCCATGGTTTATTGAGTTAACATAAACATTGTTTACATCCAGCAACAGCTGGCAGTCAGCCTCTTGCAGCACAGCCAGAGTAAAGTCGAGTTCTGACATCTGCTGCCCAGGTGCGGCATAATAAGACACATTTTCCAGAATTAGTGGTTGCTCCAGGATATCCTGCACCTGTCGTATCCGCTTTGCCACATAACTTACTGCTTCGCCAGTAAACGGGATTGGCATTAAGTCATATAAATGGCCCGCACCAGAGCAGTAACTTAAGTGCTCGCTATACAAGCTAATATTATGCTGCTGTAGAAACTGCTTTACCTGCCGTACAAATACCACGTCGAGCGGCTCCGGGCTGCCAATAGACAATGACAAACCATGGCAGATAAAACGGTGCTGCTCGGTAAGCTGACGAAACTGCTTTTGTAACTTACCACCAAAAGGGATCCAGTTTTCTGGTGCCACTTCAAAAAAGTCAATCTCTGCCGGTTTTAGCCGGAGGATATCGTCTAACATTTCGCGGCGCAGGCCAAGCCCTGAGCCATGCAACGGCGTTGTCGAAAACGTTTTCATACACTTTACTCCGCAAAGCAACAGGCCTGCTGCCGCAGGCCTTACGCGGCTAATTTATACGCTACCGCCACACTTGCCTTCACCACATTTACCTTCGCCACACTTGCCCTCTTTGGCTTTAACTTCTTTCGCTTTATCACTCATTTTTTCTTTTGCTTTGTCAGCGCCGCACTTACCTTCACCGCATTTGCCGTCTTTCATTTTTTCTTTGACTTTCTTTGCCTTGTCTTCACCACACTTGCCTTCGCCACATTTACCCTCGGCGGCAACCATTTCATAGCCAGACGCCAGCTCCATGGCAGTAAAGGGGTTTGCATTTGCCGTAGTTGCCACTGTTGCTAATGAGCCTAATACCAGAGCGCCAACTGCCATAGCGACATTTGAATGTTTAATTGTTTTCATATTCACACCTGTATGTTGTTAATTGCCGAATAAAAGACCCGGCTACCGCTAAAAATATTTCATAGTTTTTTTGCCATGTAGCTAAGTGATAAAAACTAGGCAAAATGAGTAAATTATGCAAATAAAAAAGCCGGCACGAATGCCGGCTTAACTTAAATCAAAGCAATATTAGAACTTATACGTCGCTTGTACATAACCAAAGCGGCCGATGTTGTCATAAATCGCTGAGCCTGCGCCGTTACCCTGGCTTGTACCAGGTAATTTACGGTTAAACAGGTTGTCTACGCCTAACTTCAGGCCTAAACCATTCTCGAAGTTATAACCCACTGCTGCATCGGTAATGAAGTATGAGCCGTAGCGCATTTCATTGCTTGGGTTAGGGTTAGTTGCCAGCTGAGTTGGGTCATATAACTCAACACCGTTGATAAAACGCGTGTTCCAGTCTACAGACCAGGCACCATAGGTGTAGTCTATTGACAGACTACCCTGCCAGGTTTCATCACCTAACACACCTTGATAATCAGTGTTGTTATCAGGTTCGTCCTGGAACGGATAGTCTTTAGCTTCAATCAGATAAGTACCGATAAAGCTAGTATTGAAACGACCACCCAGAGCATCGAAATCGTAACCGAATTCAAAATCGACACCAGAGTTCAGGCTGCGGGCAATATTCAGTGCAAAACCTTTTAGTAAGGTAATCTGACTGGTCGCAGGATCACGGGTAATCAACGCACAGAACTGGTTGTTAATACCGGTTGGTGAATCAACACAACGGTCAAGAATAGTCTGGAAGCCGATACCGCTGATGGTATCTTCAATATCGATTTCCCAGTAGTCAGCTGTGAAGCTGAAGCCGTCTATCCATTCTGGCTGGTAAACAATACCGGCAGTAATAGATTGTGACTCTTCTGGCAACAGACCAGGGTTACCACCTACCAACGTTTCTAACGTGGCAGAATCGTAGTTAGAGTTAAAATCTGCTGGAACACCTAAGGCAGCGCAGTTAGCCTGGCGAACCGCTCGGCCTTCCGGTGCCAATAAGGCAAGCTCTGAAACCTTACATACGTCACGAACACGGGCAAATGACTGGCTCTGGCCAGAGAATAATTCATCAATGTTTGGTGCACGAATCGCTTCAGACACGGTAAAACGCGCACGTAATTCTGAGTTGATGGTCCAGTCTAAGCCCAATTTCCAGCTGGTTGCATCGCCAATAGTAGAATAATCGGCATAACGTACTGCAGTGTCAAATACCAGGGTGTCAATCAGGAACACGTCAGCTAACAATGGCACTGATAATTCGAAGAAGCCTTCTGTAACATCGTAGCCACCGTCGGTTTCACCCAGGGCGTTGAAGAAAGTCGCGCCTGTTTTAGCGAACGGATCTTCGATAGTCACGCTGGTTTCATCACGGTATTCTACACCGCCGGCAAAACCAACCATACCCGCTGGCATCTCATAAATAGCCGAGTTGCTGAACGTAGCACTAAATACCGTTTGTTCGATTTCAGAGGTACCGATTGATGTAGTAGTAACATAATCAATCGCTTGCTGGCTTATCGCGCCATCACCCATGATGTTAGCCGCAACACAACCGTCTGCACGCGCCGCTTCGCTGCGACAAACGATATTACCATTGCCATCAAATACAGCATCAATTGCTGCGGCATAGTTTGCCATGATCACGTTGGCGCCGTTAACCCGCTCAATCTCTGATACACCGTGCACTACCGACAAGTCCATGGTCCAGTCTTCAGAAATATTGCCCTGAATACCAGCAACAAAACGTGTGGTTTCACGGGTGTTTTCTTCTAAACGACGACCGATGTCGTTAAACATCTTGTTAACGCCGATGAAAGGTAAGCCACGCTCATCCATTATCGCTGCAACACCCGGATCTAAGAAGGCATTGTCGCGCTGGATCAGGTTAGCACCGGTGAAGAAACGGAAAAACGGCTGGCCGATGTTTTCGCCTTCGGTTTTTGAGTATTTCGCTTCAAAGTAGGCATTTAAGTCTTCTGTCACGTCATAGTTAACTTTAAAGTTATAGTTAACGCGCTCAAACTTTGGTTGTACTTCAGTGTACTGACGCAAGTTGATGTAATCACAACCTGGGCTGGCGCAGAAGTTAGCATCAGCCAGTGGGCCGCTATATACATCACGCATTGAGCTGTCTGAGTTAAATAAGCCTAAGATGTCACCCGTAAACGGGTCCCATACAGTGCCCTGATTTGAAATTACATAGTAACCTGCGTTTGGCAGCGTAATACGGTCCGGGAACGCTTCGTCATTTACTTTATCAGCTGGACGAGCCTGGCCAGTTGCCAGTGCATACGGGAATGCAGCATAAGACGTTGCAGTCCACGGATTGTCAACCGCGTTTAATGAATTCTGCGCATTGTACTCTAAAGACAAAGCAGCATTACCACGACCTTCAGCAAAGTCCTGGCCATAAGAGAAGGTGTACTTTTCATTCTGGTAAGAACTGTTTTCAGCAAAACCTTTGATGGCGCCAACATTCATACCGGTAATATTTTTCTTCAGAATGAAGTTAACTACACCCGTTACCGCGTCAGCACCGTATACGGCTGAGGCGCCACCGGTGATGATTTCTACCCGGTCAATCCAGGTACTTGGAATGGTGTTAGTATCAACAGAAGAGGTGCCTGGCGAGCTGGCAACATGGCGTTTACCATCAACCAATACCAATGTACGGTCAGTGCCCATACCACGTAAATCGAGTAAGCTGATACCAGCAGTACCGATAAAACGACCAGAGTTTGCTAATGAGAATGTCGTTGCCAGTGCAGGCAGCTTATTCAGTACTTCACCGATGTTCATGGCACCGGTATTGATTAGGTCTTCACCGCTGATTACGGTTACAGGTGACGGCGCGATTGCACCCTCACGTAAAATACGCGAACCGGTTACTTCGATTCGTTCTACCGTATTATCACTTTTTGCTTCTTCTTCCTGTGCACTTACGGCAGCAGATGTCAGCATACCAGCTGACAGCGCACCGAAAGCCATAGCAAGACGAACAGCGCGTGTTACCTTATTCGTTGTTTGCATCCTGGATTCCTTATTTTTCTAATAATTTTTTTGCTTAATTTTTCACGCTAACTACAAATGCAACTGCGCGAACCGTGCTCAAGTTAGCAATATCTGTTTACAGTTTGCAATAGTTTTTGGTTCAATTTCAGATAATATGCGAACTTTTACCGGCAGTTGTTGTCAGCGAGCCTTTACAGAGTGCCCATACGCTTGTCTTTCAACGCTTCGGCAGATATTCTCACGAATATACCTGTGGAAGTAATTGGATACAAATGCAACAAAATAGCCCGGCCAAACTTTTTCAATCGGCGTTAACCTATTACCAACAGCGTCAATTTGCGCCAGCAGCGGCACTGTGCAATAAAATTTTACAAATCGCCCCGCATTCAGCGGATGCTATGCACCTAATGGCGTTATGTACTGCACACAGTGAACCCAAACAAGCTGAACAGTACTTTGAGCGCGCTATTCAGGCAGCCCAGGCGAATACCACGTTTAAAAAAAGCTATGCTAATTTCTTACTAACCAGTCAACGATACACCGAAGCGCTCGCACTGTATCAGCCATTACAAGCATTAAACCCTGCTGATACTGATATTAGCTACGGCATAGCGTTTGTTCATTATCAACAACAGCGCTATCGGGCGGCACTTAGCCTGATCGATAAAACATCGGTACCTGATACCAGTGCAGCAAAATGGCTCACGTTAAAAGCACGCGCCTTAATTGACTGTGGTAAGCCAGATGACGCAGTGCGTTCGCTAGACCAGGCGCTAAAGTTAACACCAGACAATAGCGGCTTAACCCTGACAAAAATCCTGGCATTACGCCAATTACAGCAGCCACAGCAAGCATTAGATTGTTTTCAGCAGCTGCCAGACAGCGCTACAACGCGCTATCTGGCTGGCTGCCTATATTACGATTTACAGCAATATGACGTAGCAGAACAGCAATTGCTGCAAGCGCTAGCGTTGCAACCGGATTATATCGACGCCCACGCGGCAATAAACAAACTCTATTGGGAGCACAGCAATAGCACACAATTCCTCAGCTCTTTTCAGCGAGCGTTAATAGCCATACCCAATTCTACTGCCGTGTATTTAAGTTATATTTCTCATTTGCTGATGGCTGAGCGCCTTGAAGCTGCCATTGCCGTTACCAATCAAGCAATACAACACTGCGGTAAACAGCATCAGCTACTGCATGCACTTGGCACCCTACATTGCAAACAAAATCAAATAGATAAGGCCATGCCGCTATTTCAACAAGCATTGGCTCAAGCCCCAAATAGCGTCAGGTATCAGTTGGATAACGCCAATTGTTTACTTAAAGCACAGCAGTACCACGCTGCACTGCCGCTATTACAACAAGCCAGGCAAATAGCTCCCGACAACCAGGAGGTATGGGCTTATCTAGGGTTATGCTGGCGTTTAATGGCAGACCCACAACACAATTGGTTAAATAACTACAGCCAGTTCATTAGTGTTAAGAAATTACCCACTCCAGCCGGATATGAAAGCTTCGCTGCATTCTGGCAAGAACTAAAAACCGCCGTGAATGCTTTGCATACCACCGACCATCAGCCACTAGACCAAAGTGTGCGTAATGGCACACAAACAGTCGGGTTTCTATTTAATAATCCTGCCGGCATTGTACAAATATATCGCGATTTGCTAACTGAGCATTTGCAGCAGTACTTAGCGGCTTTACCCTCAGACCCTGACCACCCGTTATTACGGCGCATAACCTCAAACCAGCGCTTTTCCGGCAGCTGGTCGGTAAAATTACGTAACGACGGCTTTCATACCAACCATGTGCACCCACAAGGCTGGCTGTCTATTTGTACCTATTTACATGTGCCTGAGACAATATCCGCTACAGATCCGCAGCATCAAGGTTGGCTAAAACTCGGGGAAACATCATTGCAACTTGGCGAGAGAGAACAGATTGCCCGCAGCATTTGCCCGGAAGAAGGCCTTTGTGTCATCTTTCCCAGCTATATCTGGCATGGCACCGTGCCATTTAATGGTGATGATGCCCGTATTACCCTGCCATGCGACGTCGTGCCAGATATATAATCACCAAAGCCAGTTACGCAGTTACGGCTCAACCAGCAGCTGCGCAAGCTCAGGCAGAACAGCAGCATAGTTACTGCTGCGTCCAGAAGCATGCTTATACAACGGCTGTCGAACTTGCCAGACACTGGCCGTTTTTACCGCGTTTTTTGCCTGATGAAATTGCAATAACTGCGGCTGATACTCCAAACCCAGAAAATCCAGCAACGGTTGCAGCGTTGTTTCAGGCTGCACCACCAACTGATCATAATCCAGGGTATATATATCACTACCAAACATCTGCTGCCAATGCGCCATAAGTAGATCATGTTGTTGATAATAATGAATTGTATGCTCCAGCCGGTTAGCATAATTCATGGCGCTGCCCAAGCGTAAAAAATACACCGACAAACAATTATCCGGCTTATTTCTGCGGGTGAAAATAAACTTTGCGCGCGGAAATAAAGCCTTGAGTAAACCAAGATACAGATAATTGTCCGGTCGTTTATCTGTTAGCATTTCAGTGCTACCAAAGCATTGTTGGCAATACTGCAGATAGCGCTGAGCGAGGTCCATTAATACCGACTGATTAATACCGGCGCATTGCAGCGGGTAAATGCAATGTAGCTCGCGATGGAAAAACTCAATTTCACCACCGGCGGTTACTTTGCTGTGCTGAGCCAGAATTTGTTCTGCCAAAGTCGAACCCGAGCGAAACATACCGCAAATAAAAATGGGTGCCGCTGAGCTGTCTAATTGATGCAGCTTTAGCCAGCCAGGCGTAATAGTCTGGATAATTTGCTGCATCAGCTGCTCAGTAGCCGCCGGCTGGTAGGCTGGCATCGTCATAGCGTTAAGCCGGTTGGCCTCAATATAGTGTGCTGCAGCCTTACTATATATCTGGCAGTCATCAAACGCTTTACCCAGCGCAAAATGCAGATTAATTTTACTGTCGGCATCGATTTTACTGCTAGCAACCGCATTTAACATCTGGTGGATCACTGGGTCCTGCGGCTGCTTGAATGTCATAACATCTGCCAATCTGGCATAGGCTTGATAATAATGGCTATCAAGCTCAACAATACGCTTAAATAGCGCCTCAGAACGTACCTTATCACCCTGCTGTTCGGCCAAATTTGCCAGATTATATAATGCCGGCACATAGTCTGGTTTTAACTGCAGCGCTTGCAACAACGCCTGCTCGGCTAACTCTTCCTGCCGCAAATGATCACTGAAAATCACCGCTATATTAAGCAGAACTTCTTCAGGTTGCGTTATGTTCAGCCGCAATGCCTGCTGATACTGGGTAATCGCTTGCTGATACTGGCCGGCAAAGCGCAAATAATAAGCATGGTTGTAAAATAGGCTCGCCCGGTCTGGCATCTTCGCACAGTAGTGTGCATAAAGTCGGGCAGCCTGAGCGGCAAACCCCTGCTGGTGCAATAGCGAACAAAATGGCGCCAAATAGCTTAATTGATGCGTGCAAAGCTGCATAAAGCGCATAAAGGTGTCAAACGCGGCTTCAGCCTCACCACAGCTGACATAGCACTGCGCCAATTGCAGCGCCAAAGCCGCACTCTGTGGTGTGGCTGCAAATTGCTGCAGCAACTTCTGTCGTTGCTGCAATAAGGTGGCTGTCGCTGGCTTTACCTTGTCGCTTACAGTCATATCAAACTTCAACTCCAGCCTGCTGTAATTTAACTTTAAGTGCAGCGAGCTGCGTTTCCACATTACGCCATTTGTCTACCGAGCTGGTATAAATCGGTTTACGCACCTGAGCGGCACTGGCAGTGGTACTCGCTACGTCGGCTTTATGAAAATCAAGCAGTTCTGGTTTAAACGTCATACCACACCACTGTGTAACGTGCTTTGCCGTCTCTGTAGCGTCGGTAACCAAATCTTCGTATTGAACATCTAAAATATGTCCGGGCATAACACTGTGCCAGTGCGTCATCATCTTGCGATACACCGCATAATAATTGGCTAATTCATCAAGATCATACGAAAATGCATAAGCGTTAATAAACAAGGTCTTAAATATCGCGTAACAGCTATCCATGGCGTTGCGACGCAAATGAATAATTTTGGCAGTTGGCAGCGCTTTTTTGATAAAGCCACAGTATAAAAAATTAACCGGCAATTTATCAATTGTTCGCGCACTACCATCTGACGCAGCCGTTACTGCCGTCATATAACGGCGACCCAGTTCAGCATAATCCAGCCGCAGTGCAGCCTCATGCAAATTGGCAACACTGTCTTTATGCTGGGCCAGGTATTCGTTTGCCATAGTGCTTAGCAACTGCGGGAATAACGAAAACTCTCCAACAGAACAAACATCGTCATGCTGCGTCAGAATACGCTCCACCAGCGTCGTACCTGTTCTGGGCATGCCAACAATAAAAATTGGACCAGAACCTTGCTCTGTGGGCGCTGCGATAGCTAAATCTGTTGTCGCAGCAATGATGCCGTTAATCGATGCCAGCTCAGCCGCTTCATTGTAATTAAGTGTTTTGCGCATTAACGCAGCCGCTTTTTTTAACACCGTAAACGACTGGTCATATTCATGAATATCTTCTAATTCTTTCGCCAATGCAAAGTACACTGCCGGATGAGACGCAGCACCAGAGTCCACTAGCTGCTGTAATGCAGCAATATGATTATGCTGCTGGGTATAAGTTTGTAACGCTGAACGCAAATGAATGGCACCGGCATTTGCCGGGGATTTGGCTATCACACTATTTAACAACTCAGACGCTTGACTCACTTTATTCAGAAAGAAATGACACAGTGCGAGTTGATGCATAACCTGTAAGTTCGCCGGTTCAATCACTAGCATGCGCTGGAAAATAGGCATTGCCCGAGCCGGTTGCTCGGCTTGCATCATAATTTTTGCCGCAGCAAACAAGAAACTCATATTATTGCCTTGGTACAAGGTTACGGCTTTATCGGCATAGTCGACCGCTGCAGCATAGGCATAATTTGCCAGTACCAATTGGGCATTGCTCAGCCATAACACCGGATGCTCTGGTTGCAGCGCCAGTGCTTGCGCCAGATAACTTCCCGCATCCCCATAGGCTTGCTCTGCCAACATAAGCTGATAGTTAAGGAACAATGCGGCTATACACTGTGGAAATTGCTGCGCTAACTGCTGGGCCTTAGCTTTTGCTTGCACTGTTTCACCGCGGCGCTGCAGTGCAGTAATCGAATTTATTGCGGCCTGAGTAGCCTCTGACTGTGGGGCGATAACGAGTTGCACATCATTCACGGTTTGGCTCCAAAATACTGCTTAAAATTGCTTTTCTAGAAATGAAAACGGCGGCATTAAGCCGCCGTTTTTACCCGCGTTATGCGATTAGAAACGCATAGTTACGCTAGCGTGGATATAACGACCCAGAGTGTCGTAGAAGCCCGCAACAGTGTTACCGTTCGAACCTAAGCTACCACCAACGATTGGCGGCTCACGATCCAGTACGTTATTAACACCAACCAACAATGACACATGGTCGTTGATATCAAATGCACCGGTCAGATCCAGGTAGCTCTCAGAGCTCAAGCCATCACCAACTAACTGATCTGTAGTACCGTCATGGTCAACAGCGCCGAAGAAACGCCATTTCGCAGATGCAGTCCAGAAATCACCAGTGGTGTAGCTTACTGTCATGCTGTGACGCCAATCTGGCTGAGCAAAACAGTTTGCGTTGAACATACCAGCACAGTCATAAGTTGCTGATGCAACACCTGGCAATGGCTCGTACTCTTTCTTCAGGCTGTAGGTACCAATTAACTTAACAGTTAATTTACCATCACCAATATCAGTTTCGTAGTTTGAGCTTACATCAACACCACGCCAGTGACGGCTCGCCAAGTTGATATTTGTTGCAGCAACAAAACCAGCTTCACCACGCCACAAGCTGGCAGTACCAGGTGCACGGGTAATGTTGTTACAGAATGCCGCTAAACCAGTCTCAGCACACTGACGAACCGTTAATTCTGCACCGATAGTACCGATAACTTCTTCTAACTGAATATCCCAGTAATCAACACTGAAGTTAAAACCTTCAAACGGGTTAGCCACTACACCAAAAGAGATGGTGTCTGCAATTTCAGGTTTCAGGTTAGGGTTACCACCGAAGAAACCATTGTATTGGTCAGCTGGGTTTGGCGCGATAGTGCCGTATAAATCTGCTGGTACGCCAGTGTTAGCACACTGTGCAGCAGAATACTCTGGTGTTGCGCCGGCACATGGGTCTTCACCCTGCCACAGACCGATGCTTTGTGAAGCAAACAGCTCTGCTACGTTAGGTGCACGTACCGCACGGTTATAGCTGGCACGAACTTTCCAGTCAGCAACCGGGGTCCAGTCAAGCGCTACTTTATAGGTGGTTTCGCCGCCTGAAGTGTTGTAATCAGAATAACGGGCGCCTAAGTCCAGGATCAAACTTTCCATTGCTGGCGCGTCATCTACCAATGGCACACTTAATTCACCAAAAATTTCACGTAAGCTGTATCCACCAATCAAGCTTGGCGTTGGGCCGCCCTGACCAGCTAAATCACCTAAAGCGAAAACTTCATCTGCTAAACGCTCGAAGTCAACTTCACGGTTTTCCACACCGAACACCGCAGCCAAAGGCATAGACGCTGATGGTAAAGTAAAATCTAATTCGCCGGTGACGAAGGCGTTAACAATTGTCTGCGAAGTCAAACCAGTCAGGATACCGGTACCACCTAAAGTGGCAGCCACTTCTGGCGAAATACCATTATATGTGAACACTGGATATGGCTGACAAACGCCTGTACAAGGGTTCGAGCCGATGGCACCTACAGCTGAATCGATACGCGGTGCATAGAAGTCATTTCTGTACACTGAGTTAGACGCCGTAGAGCCGTACTGGAATGAAGCATCATAGCTCCAGCTGTCATTGATATCGCCTTCAACACCGGCAACGATGCGGTAAGAGCTGTGTTCCAGGTTATCCTGACGACCACCACCTTCTTTATTACGTTTACCAATGTACGCACCAATGGTCTCTACATCAGCACCGAACTCATTACGGAACTGCGCACGTTGCGCATCGCTAAACAGTGGGTTGTTGATATCAAAGTTGAAATATCTGAAGAAGATACCTGACTCAGCAATTTGCGCTACTGTGCGGTCGTGCATGTAGCCCAGTTCCATATACGGACGGGCATGCTCGTTGATTTCATAATCAACAAAAGCACCGAACGTATAACGCTCATCCGGACGCATAAAGTGGTTAACTGGAGCAAAGTTATACACGTTGCCTACGCTTGGAATAAAGCTGCTGTCAGTACCTAGTGTCCAGAATACTTCTTGCGAGAAGTCTGTTTCACCGTCAGTTACCGGGTAGAAGTAAAAGTTCGGGTTAGGCGTAGTACCAGAACCACCACAAGCAGTACCTGCTGCGTTTAATGCACAAGAAGAGTAGTCACGAGCACCTTGACGCAATTCATCAACTTGACGCCAGGTCGCATAAGCAGTTGCATGGCCTTTACCGCCAGCAAATTCGCCACCCATGGTTAAATCGATGTTGATAGCTTTACCATCAATACCGGTGTTACCTGTAGGGTAGTCAAAGCCACGAGCGTCCATGCGCTCTTGCATATACTTGTTATCGTTGTTGTGCTGATAGCCTGAACCACCAACAGTCAACTCGAAACCTTCGAAATCGTCGTTCATTACAAAGTTAACAACACCTGCAACAGCGTCAGCGCCGTAAGTTGCTGAACCACCACCAGTTAACACTTCAACGCGTTTTACCAACGCCGCTGGAATTTGGTTAACGTCAGCAGCTTGAGTATAAATACCACCTGGCTGTAAACGACGACCATTTACCAGCACCAGGGTACGGTTAGCGCCCATACCACGTAAGTCAAGCGTTGCAGTACCAGCAGAACCGTTAGCTAAGAAAGAGGTCTCTGCAGCTTCAACCTGTGGCAGGCTGTTCATTAAGTCTTCAATGCGGGTAAAACCAGACAGCTTGATTTCTTCAGCAGACGTGATTTGGATTGGGCTTGATGTTTCAAGGTCGGTACGTTTAATACGAGAACCAGTAACTTCAATACGTTCGACTTTGGCCGTTTCGTCTTCTTCAGCCGCGTTTACCGATGCGGTAAAAGCAGTGGCTGAAGCAGCGCCAAAAGCAATGGCTAAGCGCACAGCTTTGCTTAATTTATTATTCGTATACATGTATTTCTCCCTGGATCACTGACTAGTGATTCTATTTTTAACAGTTACCAACCTTTAACGGCGCTTGGCACTCCGTTCATCTCGGAAAACCTCCGATTTGTCGCCCCTCGATAATAAACGTAATATTTCCGCAGGGTCAACAGCTTTCAGGGAACAATTTGTATTTAGCGTTGTCGCAGCATGGTTGAAATGCTTATCTTTCAGTACAGCAATAAATTCCACATAATAATCAACCGCGCAAATAAATATATATATAACATTATCAATACCTTATGGCATTGCGCGCAACTGCAAGCATAAAACAGCACAAAGTGTTACCAATTAAGGTGTACACTTAACGTTACATAATTACGTATTGATAATTTAATTTTTACATTGGCAAGTGAACTAATTCCCGTGGCAATAAAAGATAACGAAGGCTTTGCCAACAGCCGTTTGCAGGTATACTCTTGCTACACTGTATAAAAATACATGCATAAAATGTTAACAGATATAATTAAAAGCCAGGTTCGCGACATTCATCAACGCATAAAACTTAGCCTGCCAGGCTATCAGCCAAGGCAAGGGCAAAACCAATTGGTAGCCGAAATTGCTAAGATTGTCGCTGGCTGCTATCACCGTCATGAGCGCATTGGTTTGATTGAAGCCGGTACTGGCACCGGAAAATCATTGGCCTATATGTTAGCGGTTATTCCTTACGCACTGGCACAAAAGAAAAAGGTGGTAATTGCTACAGCGACAGTGGCATTGCAGGAGCAATTGGTTAATAAAGACCTGCCCTTTTTTCAACAACACAGCAAACTATTATTCGAGTTTAATCTGGTTAAAGGCCGGCAGCGTTACGCTTGTATCGAGCGCCTGCGACAGCAGCAAAAACATCCGGAGTTATTTGCTACCGCAGAATCTGCTAAGGTGAACTGGCAAGCGTTACTGGATAAGTGGCAGCAACGCCAGTGGCTGGGCGACAAAGATACCTTAAGCGAACCCCTGGCTGAGCCACTATGGCAACGCATAGTGGCCGACCCGCTGCATTGCCATAAAAACGACCGGCGCCATGCGCATTGTCCTTTTCATCTGGCTCGCGCTGAAATTGGCTCCGCGGATGTACTGGTGGCAAACCATGCTCTGCTGCTGGCAGATCTATCCAGCGGCAGCAGCATATTGCCGCCACCGGATGAAACTATTTACATTATTGATGAAGCACATCATTTACCCGACAGCGCACGGGAGTTTTTTGCCGCGCAAGCTCAGTTAACCCACAACCAGCAATGGCTGGACAAAGCAGGAAAAACCATTCAACAGCTGGTGAGCTTACTACCAGCAACCGTTATGAAAGAACTACTGCGTTTTGATGATAGTTGTAATGAATTAAGTAGCTTGCTCAAGCCGATAGAACGCTGCGTTGAAGAATTTAGGCTACGTTGGTTTAGTGATAAAACCGAATTTCGCTTTCACGATGCAGCCCTGCCGAAACTACTGCAGCAACAAGCCGAGCAGCTGGCCCAGGTTAGCCAAAAAGCGTTATCGCAATTAGAAAAGGTACAACAGCAGCTACAAGAAAATATTACTGAGCTACAACTCCCACTTAAGCAAAGCATGAGTTTGCTGCAGGAACTGGGTTACCTGCAGCAAAAAGTTGAGCAACAACAGGCGTTATGGCAACTTTATGCCCTGCCCCAGGATAAAAGTGTGCAGCAAGCCCGCTGGGTTGAGCTACAAAACCAAAGCCAGCATGTTATTGCTCACGCCTGCCCACTGGGGGTAGCAAGTAAACTCGAACAATTATTGTTTAACGATGCCTTCGCTGTGATCCTATGTTCTGCCACATTAACTGCGTTGAATTCATTCCAATACATTAAATATGATTTGGGTTTAACCCAATTTGACGGTGTACAAACATTGCAGGTGGCATCACCTTTTGCCTATGCCGAAAAAGGCCAGATCCTAATACCAAAAATGAACACCGAGCCTACAGACGCGGCTTACACCGAAGAACTGGGTAATATTTTACCTGGTTATCTACCTGAGCAGCAAGCCAGCCTGGTGTTATTTGCCTCATACTGGCAAATGCAGCAAGTAGCTGAAGCTCTTAGAAAAAAGGGCTTTTCGTTACTGGTGCAAGGCGAAGCATCACGCCAGGCGCTACTGCAACTGCATGGTGAGAATTGCCGGCATCAACGACGCAGTATTTTGTTTGGTACCCAGAGTTTTTCAGAGGGGCTGGACTTACCGGGCAAGCTATTAACTAATCTGGTGATCACCAAACTACCGTTTGCCGTACCAACGTCACCGTTGGAAGAGGCCCTGGCCGAGGCCATCAGCAAAAAAGGCGGCAATCCGTTTTTACAATTAACCATACCAGCAACCTCAAAGAAACTGGTACAAGCCTGCGGTAGACTACTGCGCCAGGAGCAAGACGAAGGCCGTATTGTTATTCTTGACCGGCGTTTGGTCAGCAAAGCCTATGGCAGCGCTATGCTAAATGCATTACCGCCATTTCGCCGCCAGATTGATAGATAATACAACCACTTACCGACTAACCGCGATAAAAAAAGGCCCGGGTATCGGGCCTTTATGCTGTAGCTAATGCAGCTAACTTAGAACTTATGCGTCAAGCTTACGTAACCAAATCGGCCAGGTAAGCGGTACGTAGGATCATATGTATTAGCGAAGGCAGAAAATGCCAGCGGCGGCTCTTTATCAAACAAATTGCGAATACCCACTGTAAACTGAGTATCCCACGGCGCTGTCCAGCCCATCTGTACGTCGAAATAAACCACTGAACTCAACTCGTTTGTAGCATAAGCTTGATCCGGGGTTGCAACAACTTCCGTTGTACCGGGTTTGAAAGCATACAAAGTTCGCCGGGCATCTGGGTGGGAACACAAATTACGCAATTCGGGCTGCCCTAACCCGGTCGCAGCTGTGATAATGCCGCGACAATCTTCGGTCATCGAAGATAAATACTGGGCAGTAATTGATGCGGTCCAAGCGTCCATAGACCAAGATAACGACAAATTGGACTTCAGCTTATTACGAGCACCACCACCTGATGCTCCTGCCGCATAAATCCCTACCTGATTGCCTGATGAAATATCACCATCAGCATTCAAATCACCGTTGTTAGGTTGGCCTACATCGCCTTCATACAACATGATGGCGCTATCCCAATTCACACGGAACGCGCCGAACTCTGTATTAAAACGATAGTCGACGTTGATATCAACTCCCTCTCGCTCTAAACCACCGACAAAGTTCTGATTTAACGACAATACATTAGAAATTTCGCCTGAGTTGCCATTTAGTGTGCCAGTAAAGTCACGACTAATCAGGTCACAGTAACTCTGAATGCCGGTAACATAACATGCATTTGCGATATAACCTGCGCTGCGAGCACCAATTGCGTTATCCAATTCAATATTATACCAGTCAACGCTAATACCTAAGTTTTCAACGAAGTGTGGACTGTATACCAAGCCAAACACTTTGGTCTTAGCTTCTTCAGGCTGCACATCTGGATTACCACCCACTTTAGCGCGGAATTGTGGGTCTTTTTGTACAAAACCAGCTGGCACACCTGCGGCCGCACAGCGGCTTCGCACGTCAGCATTCTGTAGATAAGGCACAGAGTTTGAGCTACATGGGTCAGTTGCTGCTGGTCGAGAATCATTTTGCCCCTGATAAAGTTCTTGAATAGATGGCGCACGGAAACCCTCTCCGTAGCTTGCTCGGACTAACAACTCTTTTATCGGACGATATGAAACTTTGAAACTAGGGTTATTGGTTGTACCGAAGTTGGAATATTCTGAGTATCGAGTTGAAGCCGACAGTTCCAGCATTTCAGCCATAGGCATATCACTTAATAGCGGAATTAATACTTCGGCATAATATTCTTTTACGTCAAAACCACCCTCAGTCGGCGTTGCCGCATTGTCACCCAGCACTTGGCCGGCCACAGTTAGCGGGTCTGGATTTGTAAAACCAGATTCACGGCGAATTTCAGTACCTACTACAGCAGCGACAGCACCAGCAGGTAGTTCAAACAATTCCGTGCCGATATTTGCTGAGTAATTGGTCATTTTTGAAAATTCAAGATTTCGCGGCTCTACGCCCACATAAGCCAGCATCTCAGGTGTAACGCCATTTTCACCGCCAAAAATGTTAAATGGCGTACAATTATTGGTAGTAATTGGTGCCGCAGCAGTACCGCAACGAGCAACACCAGCAGCATCAATAAAAGATGGCCCCAGTGCCGTAGCCATGCGGGTAGAGTTAAAGAAACCCGTTTTCAATTGCGTTAAACTGTTGTCAGAATACACATAGCCGACATCCCAATCGAAGGTGCGGCTCGCCAATTCAAAATCGCCCATCAGGCTAGCACCAAAACGCCAGGTGGTATTATCAGCACCATATACCCGCGGTGCCACGATTGGACGGAAAGACGCACCTACAATGTCAGTACCAAACGGGTTGTATACGTTGTCAGCTGAAATAGCTAAACCGCCCAATGGCTGCGCAGCTAACTGGGCTGCTGATGAACGGTTGTTATACAAACCATCAACACGTAGTTTAACGTTGTCTAATAACTCATAGTTGCCCAAGACATATAGCGAACGCGTTTCACCTGGTTGAATTAGATAGTTGACTGGTGCAAAGTTGTAACCATCTGTATTGGCATCGTATAACTTGAAGTCAGCTAAACTAGTACAGTCCTGATTCGGTAAACAGCCTGCTGCACCATCTTTTAATGTGTAAGAACCAGCCACTCCGTCTTTGGTACCACGGAACTGGCCATTTGGTGTAGTTGGACTTGCCCGACCGCCAGACGCAGAGACACGAGCCGGCAAACCAAAGATGGGTACTGAAGATATTTCACGGTCGCCACCCATCACTTCACCTTGTTTAGTGTAGTTGGCGCTAAGCAATGTAGAGCCCTTAGACGATGTAGTGCCAATAGTTACAGTGTATGACTCACGCTTGCCATCACCTTCAGAATACTCGCCGTTGTATGCACTAACCTGCACACCTTCAAATTCATCGTCGGTCAGAATGTTGACCACGCCACAAATAGCGTCTGTCCCGTAAATAGATGAAGCGCCATCTTTTAACACTTCAATCTGCTTGATAGCGGCCATTGGAATGGTCGAAATATCTACCGAGCCACCTAAATTTGCCACCCAACGCTGGCCATTTACTAACACTAGGGTACGGTTAGCACCGCAGTTGCGTAAGTCAACCCGCACCACGCCATTAGTATTACCATTATTCGTTTGCAATCCCAAGGACGCGCCGTTGGTAGCTATTTCCTTAAGTATATCACCCACGCTAACCAAACCTGAACGGGCAATATCTTCTGCAGTTACCAGCAAAATTGGCTGAGCCGTTTCCATATCAGTACGTTTAATACGTGAACCGGTTACTTCTATTCTTTCAACTTTTTCTACAGTTGTCCCCTCATCCTGGGCATGAGCCACAGTACTAACAGAGGTTACAGACACCGCACCTATGGCTAGTGCCAATCGAACTGCCTTTGAAACTTGATTACTATTAAGCATGCTCACTCCCTGGATTGCAGGTTAGCAATCCTTATAATTTTATAGTTTTGAATTGCCCTTTTAAAACGCTCATATACTGAGCCAAGCGCAGCTGGATATTAGTGCAATAATTTTGCATAAAGCAACATGCCAAGCCCGGGTTGTGAAAATATATTTTGAACTTATTGCTACCCCCGTTTTTACTGGACTGAGAGCTAATTCACGTTCCCAGATTATCGCCGAAAATACACTTAAAAATCGCTCAAATTAACCACAATTATCCAAGCTGCACTTTTCAAATGTTGTTGAGCGATAACGTCATACTGTACCGTCTAGACATCTGTGCTGATGGCGCATAGCTGTAACAGAGTCAAAGTGACAATCTAACGCTACAAAGTGTGATGCAGTAACAGCACGAAAATCATGCCCTGCCTGTGGTAGACTGCTGCGCGAGGTGCAAGACGAAGGCCGCATTGTTATTCTTGACCGGCGTTTGGTCAGCAAAGCTTATGGCAGCACCATGCTAAATGCTTTGCCGCCGCTTCGTCGCCAGATTGATTAATACATTGATTAATAACAGGAACCCCCCTTTGTTTGCTGAATTAGCTGTAGACCCTTCAGTGTTAATGATCTTATGCGCGGTCGCGTTCACGGCAGGCTTTATTGATGCTATTGCCGGCGGCGGCGGCCTGCTAACCGTACCGGCTTTGTTAACAGCCGGCTTGCCACCTCACGTGGTACTTGGCACCAACAAACTGGCTGCCACTTTCGGTTCTTTTACCGCATCACTAACCTATTACCGCAAAAAGCTGTTCAACCCGCAGTTCTGGCGGCGCAGTGTTCTTTACACCGCCATAGGGGCAGTACTTGGCACTCTGGTGGTAGATTTAATTAGCAAAGAAGCTCTGGAAAAAATCCTGCCACTGCTTATTTTGCTGGCAGCAATTTACACCCTATTCAACCGCATGCAACCAGATGACCGTCTGCAATTGCCCCAGGTGGATGCCAAATTGCATTGGCAACAACGCAGCCAGGGCCTGGTTCTGGGGTTTTACGACGGCATTGCCGGCCCGGGTGCAGGCGCGTTTTGGATGGTATCTACCATGGCACTGTATCGCATTAATTTGCTACTCACCTGTGGTGTGGCGCGTACCATGAACTTTATCAGCAACGGTTTTTCACTGGTGGCATTCATTGCCTTAGGGCATGTCAATTTTGCTTTGGGTATTGCCATGGGCTTATGTTTGATGCTTGGAGCCTGGCTTGGCGCGCATTCTGCCATTAAATTTGGTAGCCGTTTTATCCGGCCAGTGTTTATTTGTGTAGTAATTGCTATTGCCGTGCGACTGGCCTGGCAAGCCTGGAGTAGCTAATGGATTTACTCGGTACACTAAGCCATCAACTACAGCAACTGAGAAAACAAGCTGAAAGCATCGACTTGCAGCAGGTTAGCGGCAAACCACAGAACTGGTTTGACAGTGCGCTGTTTAGCTGTCGCTCTGCCGATTTGAGTGACTACATTGGCGAAGCCCAACGCAACTTGCAGCATTTGCGGGATGAACGGTTAAGTCTGCCAGCAAAACAACGCCTGGTTCAGCGTTTAAGTGAGCAAACCAGCGCCCTGACGCAAGCGTTTCGCAATGTGGATACACGGCGCAAGCCCAGCGCCAAGGCCCGGACAAAAGCCGCAGTGCAACAAATAACCAGCAGCAGCCAACAGCTGTATCAGCAGCTAAGTGAAGTCCAGCAATTTGAACGTCGCCTGCAAGATATGATAAGCCTGGCCAACCGCGAGAACTCTGCCGAAGCGGTATCGCGCACTTTGGCCCTGCACGCTCGTCTTGGCCGCTGTCGTAAAGCCCTGTTTGATATTGAACAGCAAATACAGCAGCTGGAACAGCGCAATTAACCTGGTGACCTGTTATGTTAACTACGCTGCCTGCTATGTTTTATCACCCTTGCTACAGCACGCTCGAGCTACCAGCACAGCATCGCTACCCGATCAGCAAATACCACACCTTGTATCAACGCCTGATAGATATTGGTGTGCCGCTAAACGCATTTACCCAGTCTGCCCCTATAAGTATTGATCTGTTAGCGCAAAGCCACTGCCAACACTATATCCAGACGCTGTGCGATGGCAGTATCGATGCCAAAGCTATGCGCCGTATCGGCTTTCCCTGGTCGGCAGCGCTGTTTCAGCGTTCACTGTGCTCAGTTGGCGGTACGCTGCAAACTGCAGAAGCGGCGCTCAAGCATGGTATAGCGCTGCATTTAAGTGGTGGTTATCACCATGCATTTTATGCCGAAGGCTCAGGTTTTTGTTTATTTAATGATTTAGTGGTCGCTGCCAAAACTCTGCTGCAGCAGGGACTGAGTAAAATTCTTATCATCGACCTTGATGTGCATCAGGGCGATGGCAGTGCGCTGATGCTAGCCGATGAGCCAGGTATTGTTACCTGCTCGCTGCATTGTGAGAAAAATTTTCCCTATCGCAAACAATCTTCAGATTGGGACATTGGCCTGGCCAAAGACTGCAGCGACGCGCATTACATTGAGGCTGTGCTGCAAAGCGTGCACAGTTTGATTAATTGGCATCAGCCCGATTTGGTGCTGTACGATGCCGGCGTTGATGTGCATCAGCATGACGAGCTGGGGTTAATGAATATCTCTACCGCAGCGCTATATCAGCGTGACTTGCTGGTGCTACAAAGCTGTAACGATCGCAAAATACCCGTCGCCGCCGTAATAGGTGGCGGCTACCAGCGTAATATTACGGCGTTAGTACAACTGCATTTGCAGCTATTTAAAGCTGCGTTTAGCGTTTGTGGCTCACACCTCGCCGGCAAAATAGAAACCTAAACGCCGTTTTACCTGCGGTGGTAATACCGGTAAATCAGTTTTCGGCAGTAAAAACGTTGCCATACTAAATAGGTCAGTAAAGATACGGTTTTTTTCGGTAGTACGCTTTAAGTAATCATGGCCAGATGATCCGCCAGTGCCTATTTTACTTCCCAGCATACGTTGCACCATCATGGCATGCTTGTAACGCCAGATGGTTAGCAGCTCATCTATCTCGGTTAAGCAGGTTAGCAGCTGAAACGGCAAATTAAACACCGGTTCTTCTTGATAAAGGCTAATAAACAACGCAGCTAGCATAGCACGCTGGCTTAAACGGAAGGCCCCACTCTGTTGTAATTGCTGGTATTTATCTTTATCCAGTAAAGCAGCGAATTTCTCTGCGGTGCGTTCAATTTCGGCCAATTGCAGTTCGCGCTCGTGTTCAGCAATTTGCACAATAGATTGCACCGTGCTTTTATCTTCGGCCAGCATGGCGTCGGTAGCTTGCTGGTACATTTGCCAGAAACTAAAATTTTCCAGTTCGAGAAATGGCATGCGCTCAAGCCATTTTTCAATACGCTCAAATAAACTCGGTTGGTGTTCAAGTTGTTGTAAGAAATTTCGGTCTTGCTCATTCAGTCGGCTGTAAAAGGAATTCTTGTCAAAATCGATACGGAAATCGCTTTTCAGGCCCAGGCCAATTTCCAGCATTTTGAATTGGATACTCTGAAAGCCCGACGCCGGCACCAGATAATCTCGGAATGACATAAAGTCTTGCGGTGTCATGGTTTCCATCACACCGATCTGCTGGTTAAGCAGTTGCTGGATGGTGATCACCCGCTTGAGCTTATGCACTATACCGGTTAACTGCTCATCTTTTACTTCTTCAGCTGCAAATACCGCCATAACGGCTTTTAACTCGTGCAAAATTTGTTTAAACCACAGCTCGTATACCTGATGCACAATTATAAACAGGGTTTCATCATGTGCTTCAGCAGCATACTTTGCGCTTTCAGGCGCTTGCGCTGTTAGCACTTTATCTAACTGGAGGTAGTCACCGTAGTAGCAAGGCGTGGTATTTTTTTGCATTTTTATTCTTCTGTCATTGCGGATTGACGCATTGTAACAGCCGCGACAACCAACTCAATCTTTCGGTGGTGTTTTTGCGTAAAGCTGATTATGCTTTGTACTGATGTTTTATCACTTGAGGCACATATGAAATTAGACGACGATATTCATAACTATTATGAGAAACTAACGTTGGATCATATTGTTGAGTTAGGGTTAGACAGTGAAAAAGACGCTGAATATCTGGCCGACCTATGCTGTATCTCGTTAAATCTGCTGCCCCCTCGTTACATTCGCTACGAAGTGGACATGGCATTTTATTTGCCGCAGAGTGAACGCTTTGAAATGCAAATGAAAGTACAAGAAGCCGTAGCGCGGGCACAACAATTTTTGGACAGTAACAGTTGACAGAAACACTTGAGCAAGCGCCTGAGCATATCAAGCTGGCGGTAGATTTAATTATGCTACTGGAGCAACAACAGCTGGATGTCGATACTGTATTAAAGGCGCTGGCAATAGTGCAGCAAGATTTTAACAACAAGCAGAATTTGGGTGGCAACCCCACCAGCCACATCCCGGCACATACGTCATAAACTGTGGCTGCTTCCTTCCGGACCTGACCAGGTTCGCCTACTAGTATTGCGAGAGGACCAATGGGGTTACCATTGCACTGCTGATCTCTCAACAGGCGCGCATTATCCGTAAAAGCAGGCTCTGTTGCAAGCCTGCGTATCGTTAAACCTTAAAAACGGCGGCTTGCGACTGCAATTTTGCTGCCAATTGCGCCAGCATGTCACTGGCTTGTGCGCTTTGCCGAGCGCTGTGTGTCACTTCACTGATACTGACTGTAAACTCGCTAATATTTTTACTGATGTCTTCGGCTACTATTGTCTGCTGCTCGGTAGCAGTAGAGATCTGCACATTCATATCGACAATAGCGCCTACAGCGTTTTTAATTTGCTCAATTACTGTGGCGGCGCCATTAGCATTTTCAACACTGGTATCGGCAAATCGCTTTGAATCATCCATTGAACTAACGGCTTGCTTAGAAGATGTTTGCAAATTATCAATCATGCCTTTAATAGACTCGGTGGCCTTTTGCGTGTTGGTGGCCAATTGCCTTACTTCATCTGCAACTACGGCAAAACCGCGACCGGCGTCTCCTGCTCTTGCCGCTTCGATAGCCGCATTTAATGCCAACAGATTAGTTTGCTCGGCAATGGTACGAATTACTGCCAGTACCTGAGTGATTTTCTCCGACTCGGTATTTAACTGCCCAATCACCCCGCCGGCATCGGTTAGCGTGTTCGACAGTTGCTCAATTGAGCGCATATTTTGCATAATCCGTTCAAAGCCATCTTTAGAGTAGCCGTCAGCTTCATTTGCTTGCTCCGACGTACGCAAGGCACTATTAGCAACCTCTTGAATGGCTGCCGACATCTGAGTAACCGCTGTAGCAATTAAATTTGATTTCTGCTCTTGCTCCATTGCGGTGCTACTAACCTGCTCACTGATGCAACTCATCTGCTCTGACGCCGCAGCCAATTGCGAAATAGCCTGGCCCAACTCGTTAAAAAATAGTTGTAACCGCTCCAAGGTGGTATTTAGCGCCTGCGACGTAGCGGCAATTTCATCTTTACCACACACCTGTGCCCTAATACGTAAATCTAAATCACTGCCAACGGCGACAATGCTGCCTTGCAGTAAGCGCAATGGGTGCTGGATAGAGCGATATATAAACAGGCTCAACAAGGCAAGAGCGATAAACACTGCCGTTAATATAACGCCAAACATTAGCTGGAAACTTGCATACTCTTGTTCTGCCAGTTGACGAAATTTGTCCGCCTCTTGTAGCTGTAAGATAATCAGTTTATCCAGGGCACTGCTCAGCGGATCGGCCACTTGATACAACGCCTGATTAAATGCATCAGCATTATCGGCACGCAAGCTGTTCGCCGAGATCCGCGCTTGATATTGCGCTATTGCAGCTAAAAACGGCAGCATTCTGCGGTCAGCCTCAGCTACCAGATTACTTTCTTCTGCAGTTAGCTCGGTTAGCTTATAGGATTGCCAGGCCTTTTCTGCGGTATTTAACGCCTGGCTAATATTTGCGCTGGCGGCACTACTATCTATTATTTGCGCCCGGTATTTGTGCAGCGTATCTACCGCAGTCACAGCATAAGCATCTGACACCTGCTTAATTTGCTGCAGCGGCTGCACCCGATCCAGATATAAGCTGTTGATACCACGATTCAACAACTGCATTTCCTGCAACGCAACCCAGGTAACTAACAGCAAAATGATCAATGGAACCGCCGCCAGCACAGTAAGACGACTTTTAACCGAATAGTTATTCAACATAAACTGGTGAGCCTCGCGAAATGTTAACAGCTAACACTCAGCATAGAATGATATTTATTATTCAACCAGCCATTTTTATCAACACAATAAACAGACTGTGTTGCCGACAGCCTTAAGCGCAAACTCGCCTAGCGCCAAGTTAGGGTGTGGCGAGTAACGCTGCTCGATATCGTTGAAGCAACGCTTTGACTTTTCTTTGGTTATCCGGTCCTAAGCGGATCATTTGCTTTTGCGCTGCCGGTAATTGCTCAATAGCCGGATCAGCAAAAATATAAACCACTGACGGGCGGGCTAACGCCAGTGGATAGTCGACTTCCGGTGTCGCTAACAATAAATCGATAGCAGCGATCAAGGTGTTTTTAAACAGCTGATCAGGATATCCCTGCTCGGCATAAGATTGCTGTAATAGTGGCTCATAGCGGTTAAACAACTGTACTAACTGCTGTGGTGGCACGCTCTCCAGCAACTGAATATATGGCTGATACCGGGAAAAACTGCGGCTATCAAGCTGCATATCGTCGGCGTCAGCCGCACGAAAAGTTTGCTCTAACGGTTGCAGTAACGGGTGAGCCGCCGCAAGCTGGCCCTGAGCAATATTATCAATCTGTACAGCAAAATTACGCAGCATATCTTCGGTAACAAAGAGCCCGGCCAACCCAGCGCGCCAGTCCAGTGCCAGTAATCGCTGCTTCACCTCAGGATCAGATTCATCCAATACCGGTAACGCAGGCTCCGCTACTACTAGCTCGGCTATTTCCTCGCTTGGCGTTGCAGTGGTTTGCAACTCTGGCGGCTCGGTTGCCAACGCTGTTTCTGCTGGCAATGCTGCTACATGCGTCTCTACCGGTTCTGCCACTATGACCGGCGCTGTCGGTTTTACCGGCTCTTGCTGCGGTGCTTTACCCAGCAGAAACCATAAGGCAATCAGGACAACCAGCCCTACAACCGCGATACCGGCATAATATAACTGCTGGTTATTGTTTGATTTTTGTTCACTCATTACAGCTGTACTCCTGTTCTTGCCCGACAACGATATTAAGCGTTGCATTCTGAATTTATTTCGCCAATATACTAAGCAATGAGCCTGATGTCTGGAAAAAGTTCAACTTCCTATGCCTGAAGCAGATGCTAAAGCCGGTGCAAAAACGGCACTGTTATTAACCGGAGGGGGTGCACGCGCCGCCTATCAGGTTGGCGTGTTAAAAGCGATAGCGCAACAGTATCCGCGTAGTAGCAAATTGCCGTTTCAAATAATCAGCGGCACCTCAGCCGGCGCGATGAACGGTGTAGCGATGGCCTGTTATGCCTCCTGTTTTCATTTAGGGGTAAAAAAATTGGAATGGATCTGGCGGCACTTCCATACCGACCAGGTATATTACTCTGACTACCCTAGAGTTTTCCGCCAATTGTTGCGTGGTATGTTCAGCGCTTTTCAAGCCGATTATGCCAACAAGCATGCTGTCAGCTTGTTTGATAATAAGCCACTAAAGCAAATGCTGAGCAAAGTATTAGATTTAAAACGTATTGACCGCAACATTCTCGGTGGCTATTTATCCAGCGTGTCCGTTACCGCCTCCTGCTACAATAACGGTGATTCAATCACCTTTTTTCAATCAGATAATGCGCAGGAGTGGCGCCGCGCTAAACGTTGCGGCCAGCGCACCCTGTTGGGGGTGCATCATTTAATGGCCTCCGCAGCCATTCCGCTAGTGTTCCCGTCGGTACGTATCCATCAGCAATATTTTGGCGATGGTTCCGTTAATCAGCTAGCACCGCTTAGCGCGCCAATTCACCTGGGGGCCGATAAAATTTTAATCATCGGTTTGGCTGATCCGCGTAAAAACGAGCAAAACCAACGCATGTTACACCACCCAGATCTGGCTACAATTGCGGGTCATTTGCTCGATACGGTATTTACTGATAGCTTGAATTCCGACTTGGAGCGTATGCAACGGGTGAACAATACTATTAGTACGATGCAACAATATGGCATAAAAACAGATTTAAAACCGGTGCAGAGCCTGATCATTAACCCCAGCCAGAACTTTGGCCAAATCGCCAGTGAACATTTTCTTTCACTGCCTATGGCTGTGCGCACCATGTTAAGACTAACCGGCATTCGTCAGCATTCCGACTCCAGCCTGGCCAGTTATTTACTGTTTGAACAGCGCTATACCCGCCGCCTGATTGAACTTGGCTACGACGACGCCATGGCACAGATGGACGCTATACTGCAATTTCTGGCTGCTAACCCGTCTTAGCTAACGTGATGCTCGTCAAACCCTTGACTAGTGCAAGACAATAAAACTTTAAACTATTGATAATTAAAATATATTTAAAAATGGCCCATTATTTGCTTTATTAACAAAAAGCTTCTGTGGGTGGCAATATGGAATACTTATTAGTACACGAAGTCGCGCTAAGTAGTGCACCTAGCTATGCAGCAATGACTAAACTGCAACACTGGCAAGACCTGCCAGAGTGCCTTGAGCAAAGCCTGGTAAGCCAGCTGCAGACAACATTAGATATTCAGCAACAGCTAAATATTGTCTCAATGGCTAGCGGCAAAGTTTTGCCGCTGTCATCATTAACCTTGAAAACAGCCGTAGGCGATTTCAGCGCCAGCGGATCCAGACTTGCCGATTATGAGCATCGAAGTGTATTAGTACTTAATCAGCAATGTCTGGCCGAACTTATTTACCACAGTGACCATGCGTTTACCCCCATGATCCAGCGCGAGTTGCTACTGCTGGAAAGCGAATGGTTGTTTGCGTTACGCAACGCCTTGGTGGTAAGCCGGTTACAACAGATGGCGCTAAAGGACACACTAACCGGGTTGGGTAACCGACGCTTTTTTGACGACAGTTTCGAAAAAGCAGTGCAACTTGCCAGGCGTAATAACGAGCCTTGTGCGCTTGTTTTAATTGATTTGGATAACTTTAAACAGGTTAACGATGTGTCAGGCCACAGTGCCGGTGACGACATTTTGCTGGCCGTGGCAGATTGTTTGCGCGATACCTTGCGTGCCACTGACAGCCTGTTTCGTTTTGGTGGCGACGAATTTGCTGTTATTTTGTCCGGTCAGGATACCGATAGCGCCGAACTAATAGCCCGGCGCACTGTGCGCGCAATTAACCAGCATTACCTCTGCCAACAACATGAGGTAACTGCGAGTGCTGGCTTGGCCCTATTAACAACCGAACAAGACCGTAAACACTTGTTCAGCGCCGCTGACGGTGCGTTGTATGCGGCAAAAGAAGCCGGAAAAAGCACAGTACGAGTAGCTTAGGTTGTTAACGCTGCCAGTGAAGCCATGCCGTGGCCAGCTCCGGTGCTGTGCTACTGGCATAGCCTGCCACAGCAACCAGCTCGCCATTGACCAACAACAACGGTACCCGTAGCCGCTGCCACGGAGGCACCTGCCACAGCTTAAACCATTGCTTTAAAGGTTTACTCATCGCTGCACCGGCAGGTTTAAAACGCCGGCTTAACTGGCCAAATACCCACTGGCCGCGCGTTGCCGACAGAGCAATTGCATCGGCTTGCTTGGTGGCACTAATATACAAACAACCACAGTCATCGGGTAGCGCCAGTTCAGGCTCGCCTTGCCAGGTAAGTGTTTGTGTTGGTGTCTGCACGTCAATTGGTTTCAATACATACAGGGTGTTAGCAAAACGACGCAGTTGGTAGTCTGCCAAAACTAACAACGGCTCAGCATCAGGACGTGCGGCTATTACTTGTTGTTTCAAGGTAGTTAGCCACTGTGTCTCAGGGTTAAGCCCAAAATCTGCCAGCCACTGACGTAAGACTAAGTCCTGTTGCAACGGCAGTAACTCCGCCAGTGGCTGTAACAGGAGTCCGGCATCACTTACACATTGCGCTAACGCCTGGCGCGTATAATGCTCGGCTAATTGCTGCAGTTGCGCTATGTGCTGCATACTGCGCGTAGCCGTTTGCTGAAACTGCGGCCAGCGCGCCTTAATCACGGGCGTAAGGTGCTGGCGGATAAAGTTACGTTCAAAACGGCAATCGCTGTTGCTGTCATCATTCACCCAGCTTAGCTTATTCGCAACAGCGTAGTGTTCTAACTCACTGCGACTAAACACCAATAAAGGCCGGCACAGCATACCAGCTGCAAATGGTCGCTTAGCGGCGATGCCACTTAAACCGGCGCCGCCAGCACCTCGCTTTAACGCCAGCAGCAGGCTTTCTATTTGATCATCTGCATGGTGCGCGCTGAGAAGCATGTGCTTATCGGTGCTAACGTACTGCGCCAGCGCTTGATAGCGGGCTATGCGCGCCTTCTGCTCCAGATTACTTTGGCCAGTAATAACCACTGCTTGCTGGGCAAATGCCACGCCCAGCGCATCACATTGCGCCTTACAAAAGTCAGCCCAATGATTGGCGTGCGCACTAATACCATGGTTGATATACACCGCCTTCAGGCTAAAGCTGTGCTGTTTTTGTGCCAGAGACAACAGGTGCAGTAGCACCATAGAATCCAGCCCGCCACTGAACGCTAACACCAATTGGTTATCTGCCAGCGGAGCTAAGGTATCAAGCAGGTATTGTGGGCTCAATTCAGCCATAGCATAAGCAAATTATCAGGGTTGGTAAGAGGTATGCAGACTAACACAAAATAAAAAGCCAGTGCAGTGGCACTGGCTTGGTACACCGGCGTAACTGCTAACAATAGCCGTAAGACATTAAGCGTTTGTAGCGCACGTCGAGCAACTCTTTACTACTCATTTTTTGCAGTTTGGTTAAATCGCGCAGTAACGCTTGCTTCAGCGTTTGCGCCATCTGCTCAGCAGAGCGATGTGCGCCGCCTAATGGCTCAGGGATCACTTCATCTATTAGCTTCAGTTCTTTAATCCGCTCGGCAGTAATACCCATAGCCTCAGCCGCTAAGGGGGCCTTTTCTGCGCTTTTCCACAGAATAGATGCGCAACCCTCCGGTGAAATTACCGAGTAGGTACTGTATTGCAACATATTCACTTTGTCGCCTACGCCAATAGCCAGGGCGCCACCTGAACCACCTTCACCTATCACGGTACAAATTACTGGTACTTTAAGACCGGCCATTACTTTTAAATTACGTGCTATGGCTTCAGATTGGCCGCGCTCTTCCGCGCCAATGCCTGGGTAGGCTCCCGGCGTATCAATAAAGGTAACAATAGGCATGTTAAAACGTTCGGCCATTTCCATCAGGCGCAGTGCTTTGCGGTAGCCTTCCGGTCGCGGCATACCAAAGTTACGTTTAATTTTTTCGCGCGTATCACGGCCTTTCTGATGGCCGATAATCATCACTGGCGTATCACCCAGCCGCGCTGTACCGCCAACTATAGCCTGATCGTTGGCAAAGGTACGATCGCCCGCCATGTCGTCGAAATCAGTAAACATATGCTGAATATAATCCAGCGTATACGGCCGCAGTGGATGACGCGCCAACTGCGCAACCTGCCAAGCACCAAGCTCAGCGAAAATCTTTTTGGTCAGACCCAGGCTTTTTTCTTTTAGTTTATTGATCTCTTCTTCCAGGCCCAAATCGTAATCGCCATTGCGGCTGACGTTACGTAATTCGTCTATTTTTGCTTCAAGTTCAGCAATCGGCTGCTCAAACTCTAAATAATTCAGCATCATTGACTGTCACTACCTAATTAATTAAATTCCAGTTCTATTGTCGCCAATTGCTTTAACTGGTGCAACAAAGCGTCGGCTGGCGTTACCCACCATTGGGTTCCCAACTGCAGCATCACTTCGCCTTCCTGGCGTTGATAGCGTAGTTTTACCGGCACGGTTCCTGCTTTAAACTCACCCAGTACCTGCTGCAATCTTTGCAGGTAATTGTGGTCTATTTGCAGCGATTGTACAGTGATATTCAACGATCTAAGCGATTTTTCCCGCACCGCAGTAATTTCGCTGACATCGCGGCCGGTCATTGTAAGGCCACCGTTAAAATCATCAAAGCTGACCTGTCCCGTTATCACCAAAATACGGTCTGTTTGCAGTTGTTGTTCGAAACTTTCCAGCAGATCCGGAAAAAACCGTACATCAAGCCGCGCCGATTTATCATCCAGCGTGACAATGGCCCAACGCCGGCCTTTTTTATTGATCATCACCCGCACCGACACTACCAGGCCGGCAACGGTGACACTTTGGTCTTTTCGGGTCGGCTGCAACTCCACCAAGCGGCAATTAACATAACGTGGAATTTCATCCAGATAGCGGTTAATTGGGTGGCCGGTTAGGTATAAACCCAAAGTTTCACGTTCGCCCTCCAGCCAAACTTCATCAGCCCAAGGCTCAACCTGTTTAAACGCCGCAGCAGCATTCTCGGGCTCTGGGCTAAGTAAACCAAACAAATCATCCTGCCCCACCGCCTGGGCTTTAGCGTGCTGCTCGGCCGCCTTCATCGCTTCTTCTAAGGTAGCAGACAGCGCCGCTCGGTGCGGGCCAAGCCGGTCCATGGCGCCGGCTAAAATCAGCTTTTCTATTACGCGTCGGTTAAGTTTCTTTAAATCGACTTTGGCACAAAAATCGAATAAATCACTAAAGCTGCCATGTTTACTCCGCGCTTCCAGTATCGCCTCAATCGGGCCCTCGCCTACGCCTTTGATGGCACCGATACCATAGACAATATGGCCTTGCTCGTTAACGGTAAACTTATACACGCCGGCATTCACGTCTGGTGGAATAAGCTTAAGCTTCATGCGCTCGCACTCGTCCACCAAGGTGACAATTTTGTCGGTGTTGTCCATATCAGCCGACATTACCGCAGCCATAAATTCAGCCGGATAATGCGCTTTCATCCATAGCGTCTGATATGACACCAGCGCGTAAGCGGCAGAATG
This sequence comes from Rheinheimera maricola, assembly GCF_016918075.2. Lineage (GTDB taxonomy): Bacteria > Pseudomonadota > Gammaproteobacteria > Enterobacterales > Alteromonadaceae > Alishewanella > Alishewanella maricola_A. Next base: position 253,027 of record NZ_JAERPS020000005.1, read on the forward strand.
CGATTTGTTAAAGCCGTAACCGGCGAATTTTTCTACCAAATCGAAAATCTTAATCGCCAGATCTGGATCAATACCATTTTTAGCCGCGCCCTCTTGAAAGGTGTCGCGCTGCTTAGCCATTTCTTCGGGCTTTTTCTTACCCATAGCACGGCGCAGTAAGTCTGCGCCACCGAGCGAGTAACCCGACAAGACCTGGGCTATCTGCATTACCTGTTCCTGATACAGAATAATGCCGTAAGTAGGCTCTAATATCGGCTTCAACGAATCATGCTGCCAGGTGGCATCGGGGTACGATATAGCTTCGCGGCCGCGTTTACGGTCGATAAAGTTATCAACCATGCCCGACTGCAACGGGCCGGGTCGGAATAATGCTACCAAGGCTATCATATCTTCGAAGCAGTCCGGCTGCAGACGGCGGATTAAGTCTTTCATACCGCGGGATTCGAGCTGGAATACCGCGGTGGTATCGGCTTTTTGCAGTAAGTCGAAGCTCTTTCTATCAACCAGTGGAATACTGTTAATATCGATGGGCTGGCGACCCTCTTTTGCCAGCCGGGTATTAGCCATGTTCACTGCCCACTGCAAAATAGTCAGCGTGCGCAGGCCTAAGAAGTCAAATTTAACCAAACCGGCGTATTCAACGTCGTTTTTATCAAACTGCGTGACCGGATTATTGCCTTCATCATCACAGTACAATGGCGAAAAATCGGTAATTTTGGTTGGCGCGATCACTACACCACCAGCGTGTTTGCCAGCGTTGCGGGTAACACCTTCAAGCTGACGCGCCATATCAATCAGATCTTTAACTTCCTGATCCTGTGCATACAGCTCTGGTAAGCGCGGTTCTTCTTTAAACGCCTGCTCTAACGTCATACCCGGCGTAGGAGGGATCAGCTTGGAAATACGGTCAACAAAACCATAAGGGTGGCCAAGTACGCGGCCAACATCACGAATTACCGCTTTGGCCGCCATGGTGCCGAAGGTGATAATTTGTGACACGGCTTCACGGCCATACATGTCGGCGACATGATCGATAACTTCATCGCGCCGATCCATACAAAAATCGACATCGAAATCGGGCATGGATACCCGCTCAGGGTTTAGAAACCGCTCGAACAGCAGATCAAACTCCAACGGATCCAGATCGGTAATTTTAAGCGCATAGGCCACCAGCGAGCCGGCACCTGAGCCGCGTCCTGGTCCAACCGGGATATCGTTGTCCTTCGACCACTGAATAAACTCCATAACTACCAGGAAGTACCCAGGGAAGCCCATCTGGTTTATGACGTCTAGCTCAATCTGTAAGCGTTCGTCATACCCAAGACGTTTTTCTTGTCGTAACGCCTCGTCTGGAAACAATTGCCTTAGCCGCTCTTCCAGGCCTTCGCGTGATTTCAGTACCAGAAAGTCAGCATCAGTCATACCGCCGGTAGGAAACGCGGGTAAAAAATATTCGCCTAAACGAATCGTAACATTACAACGTTTAGCAATTTCAACTGAGTTTTCCAGCGCTTCTGGCAAGTCAGCAAATAGCTGCTGCATTTCTTGCTCGGATTTCAGATATTGTTGGTCGGTATAGTTTTTTGGCCGGCGTTTGTCATCCAGCGTAAAGCCATCATGAATGGCTACCCGAATTTCGTGCGCCGGAAAATCCTCTGGCTGCAAAAACACCACTTCGTTAGTGGCCACAACGGGCATATCATATTGCTCGGCCAGCGTAACGGCCTTTTGAATATACAGTTCTTCATCCGGCCTGCCGGTGCGCTGTAGCTCAAGATAAAATCGGTTGGCGAAGTGGTGCTGATAAAACGAGACTAACTCATTAATGCTCTGCTGGTTTTCTTTTAGCAGTGCTTTGCCTAACAAGCCATCCTTACCACCAGACAGTATAATAACGCCCTGTGCATACTCAGATAGCCAGTCATGTTCAATTTGTGGTTTGCCATCAACATGACCACGCAGATACGCTTTGGAAATTAGCTGACTTAAATTCTGATAGCCGGTATTGTCAGCCGCCAATAACAACATACGACTGCTTTCGCTGGCAAATAACGGATGCTGTACGAAACAATCAACGCCGACAATCGGCTTAATGCCACTGTCATGTGCGGTGCTGTAAAACCGCACCAGGCCACAAAAATTCATTTGGTCAGTTAATGCCAGCGCCGGCATATTGAGCTTTTGCGCGGCTTTAACAATCGGCTTTACTTTGGCAACACCATCCACCATGGAAAAGTCACTGTGCACCCGAAGATGAATAAAACCAGGATGACTCATAAGCCCCGTTGCTCCAACGCCAGCCTTACCGGCTTAAAGCTGCGCCGGTGCTGAGCTAACACACCATACTGCGCTATAGCAGCCAAATGTGCAGCAGTGGGGTATCCTTTATGGGCGGCGAAGCCAAATTGCGGGAAAGCCTGATGCAGGGCTTGCATTTCGGCATCTCGCGCAACTTTAGCCAAAATAGAAGCCGCACTAATCTCTGGCACCAGTAAATCACCTTTGACGACGGCACTGGTGGGCAGACCAAAATCTGTAGTACGGTTGCCATCAACTAATACCCACTGCGGTTTAATGCTAAGGGCCGCAACGGCACGACGCATTGCCAGCATAGTGGCGTGTAAAATATTTAGATGATCAATTTCTTCGGGTTCAGCCCGACCCAGTGCCCAGCACAATGCCTGTGCTTTTATTTGTTCGGCTAGTTCTAGTCGGCGCTTCTCACTGAGTTTTTTTGAGTCAGTTAAACCACTAATTGGTTTTGCCGGGTCCAATATCACCGCTGCAGTAACTACGGCTCCAATTAGCGGCCCGCGGCCGACTTCATCAACCCCGCAAATCAGCTCAACGCTCGGCCGTTGGTACAGCATCATGTTTAATTACCTGTAATATCGCCTGTGCCGCTTTAACACTGGCATCGCATTTAATGGATTGATGAATACCCTGGTACTCTGTTAGCAGTGCGTTTGTTTCAGTAGTAAGTTGTGGCAACATCGCGTCGACTAAAGCTTTCGGGGTAACCTGATGCTGCAGCAACTCTGGCACCATCGCGCGCCCGGCAAGTAAGTTTGGCAGGCTAAAATGTGCCAGCTTCACTAAGCGCCGGCCTATCTGATACGTTAGCCAGTTGGCACGATACGCCACCACCATTAAACATTTCGCCAGCATCGCCTCTAAGGTCGCCGTGCCTGACGTGATAAAGGTGGCATCGGCTGCCAGTAATACCTGGCGGGCCTGGCCGGTAAATTGCGTTATTTGTAGCTGTGGCGCCACTTGCTGTCTAATGGCATTGAACTGTGCAGCCTTGGCCGGGGTAACCATATTCGTGACAAACTGTAACTGTGGTAACTGCTGTTGCAGCAGCGTCGCAGCCAGCAAAAAATCTGTGGCTAACAGTTTAATCTCATTGGTACGGCTACCGGGCATAATCGCCAGCACCGGCCGTAAAGGGTCTAACCCCAACGCTGTTTTCGCAGCGGCTTTGTCTACATCCAAAGGCATGGTATCGGCCATGGTATGGCCAACAAAGGTGCACGGTACCTGATATTTATCGTAAAAGGCTTTTTCAAACGGCAGTAGCGATAATACCATGTTAGTAGCTGCCTGGATTTTAAATATCCGCTTATGCCGCCAGGCCCACACCGACGGGCTAACATAATGTACCGTCTTAATCCCGGCCTGCTTTAAATTTAACTCTACCGGCAGGTTAAAATCTGGCGCATCTATGCCGACAAACACATCGGGCTTATCCGCCAGCAAAGCGGCAACAATCTCCCGCTTTACTTTTAACAGCCTCGGCAAACGGCCGAGCACTTCAACGATGCCCATCACCGAAAGCTCTTCCATATCAAACAAAGCATTAAAGCCCAGTGCCTGCATGCGCGGCCCGCCAATACCATAGAACACTGCATCAGGATGCATAGCTTTTAACGCGACGATTAAGTCGGCACCTAAAATATCGCCGGAGTGTTCTCCGGCGATAATGGCAATTTTTAACGGCGTGTTTGCCAGCATCAGCGCACTATGCCCCGGCTGGCGTTAGCGATAAAGTCGGTAAACAGTTTAAGCTCGGGTACCTCATTGGATTTATCTTGCAGTGCAGCTAAGGCTTCGGCGACGGTCAGACCTTTTCGATACACTTCCTTGTAAGCACGACGTATTTCCAGCAATGCCTCGCTGCTAAAACCACGACGTTTCAAGCCTTCGCTATTAATACCCGCCGGTACGCAAGGCGCACCGTGCACCATGAGGTACGGTGGCACGTCTTTTAATACGATAGAGCCGCCACCACAGAAGGCATGAGCACCAATATGCACAAATTGATGCACACCGGTCATACCGCCTAAAATGGCCCAGTCACCAACGTGAACATGGCCTGCAGCTTGAGCGCCGCTGGCAAAAATAGTGTGGTTGCCAATAACGACATCATGGGCAACATGTGTGGTGTTCATAAACAGGTTGTGGCTACCAATTATGGTTTTACCCTGATCCTGCACCGTGCCCCGGTGCACAGAACAGCCCTCACGAAATACGTTGTGATCGCCGACGATCAGTTGGGTGGCTTCACCTTGGTATTTTTTGTCCTGGCAGGCCTCGCCTATACTGGCAAACTGAAAAAAGTGGTTAGCCTTACCAATAGTACTGGGGCCTTTTATCGCCACATGTGATTCAAGAATACAATCGTCGCCGAGTACGACATCATGGCCGATATAACAAAACGGGCCTACTTTAACATTGTTGCCAATTTTGGCACTGGATTCGATTACCGCAGTTGGATGGATCACGTTATAGTTCTCTTCTGGCACACATCAGCTCAGCCGAGCAGACAATCTGGCCTTCCACTTTTGCTTCGCCGTAAAACTTCCACATGTTGCGGCGCTCTTTTAAAAACTTAACTTCTAATATCATGGTATCACCCGGTACTACCGGTTTTTTAAAGCGGGCGTCGTCGATGGCAGCAAACAGATACAGCTCATTTTCAGAGCGCTCAGTTACTGTTTTAAAGCCAAGAATACCAGTTGCCTGCGCCAGAGCTTCTAAAATCAGTACACCAGGGAAAATAGGCATTCCAGGGAAATGGCCGGTAAAAATGGGTTCGTTAATAGTAACATTCTTCAACGCCGTCAGGCTTTCACCTGGTGTGAAATCCAACACCCGGTCAATCAGCAAAAATGGGTAACGATGTGGCAATAATGCCATAATTTCCTGCACTTGCAGGATATTAAGTTGGTTAGCCAAGGCTTGTCCTCTGTCTATTGGTCAGCGTCAGATGAAAGGTTTACTGTTGCCAGCTTAGCTTCCAGCTGCTTTACACGCTGGTAAAGTTGGTCGATTTGTCTGAGTTTAGCCGTATTTTTGCGCCACTCATTGTTTGCTGTCGCAGGAATACCTGATGAGTATACGCCTTTTTCGGTGATAGGCTTCATCACCATCGCCATACCAGTTATTTGCGCACCATCACAAATATCAATATGGCCATTAATACACACTGCGCCACCAATAATACAGTAACGTCCAATTTTAGTGCTACCCGCTACGACACTGCAGGCAGCCATTGCGGTATGGTCACCAATTTGCACGTTGTGCGCGATTTGACACAGGTTATCGATAATGACATTTTCGCCGATGACTGTGTTTTCAATAGCACCACGATCAATCGTGGTTGCTGCACCAATTTCACAATTGTTGCCAACAATAACAGTGCCCGTTTGAGGGATCTTTAGCCAGTTACCGCGCTCATTAGCAAAGCCGAAACCGTCTGAGCCCACTACTGCGGCGCTGTGAACAATACAGTTATTGCCCAGTTCTACCCGGTGATAAATAGTAACATTAGCCCACAGTCTGGTATTCTGGCCAATAATAGCTTGCTCACCGATAAAGCATCCCGCACCAATTTGCACATTGTTGCCCAACACCACACCAGCGCTGATCACCGCATTGGGTCCCACTGACACATTAGTGCCAAGTTGTACACTGGCGTCTATGACAGCCGTAGGATGAATGCCAATGGCAGAAGCGGGAGTCGTATCGAGTAATTGCGCGACACGCGCAAAAGCAACATAGGGGTCTTTTACAATTAACGCGTTAACGCCCGGCGCGACAAAAGCTGCATCATCAGCGCCAATCAGCACGGCAGAGGCTGTGGTTTGCGACAAGTATTTGCGGTATTTGCTGTTAGACAAAAAACTAATTTGGCCTGCGCCGGCATGTTCCAGCGTAGCAATAGAAACGATGCCGCAAGCAGCATCGCCGATTAGCTGAGCACCTAAGTGCTCAGCTAAATGTGCTAACGTGTATCCAGACATTATTTTGCTTTACTAACCTGTGCAACCACAGCTTCAGATATATCATACTCTGGCTTTGCATACACTGCTGCGCCTGAGTTCAAAACCATGTCAAACTTTTCACGCTCAGCCACCACGTCGATAGCAGCTTTGATTAGCGCCAGAACTTTGTTGCGCTCTTCAGCCTGGCGGTTGCGGATTTCTTCATCCAGCGGGCGAGCAAGTTGCTCATACTGTTGGCGTTGTGTATTTACCGATGTTTTTAATTCTTCTTGCTGTGCTTCGCTCATTGTTGGACCATCGCGACGCAGTTTTTCGATGTTGAAGGTAATATCTTTTTCAAGCTTGCCAACGGCTTCAATACGCTGAGCGAACTCGTTCTTAATAGTTTCTTGCATTGCAGTAGATTGTGGAATTTTTGCTGCTACAGCCTGTACATCGACAAACGCGATTTTCATTTCCTTTGCAGCAACAGTACCCGCTAGTAATACACCGGCGATAACCAATACAGCAGACTTTACAACCTTGTTATTAAACATCTTCTCTTTCCTATAGTTCTAAACGTAATAGTTTTACCAATTTTCTAAAAAGTGGTACCAATATTGAAGCTAAAGTTTTCCTGTAAATCACCTTCATACTTTTTGATGATTTTAGCCAAACTAAATGTCAGTGGGCCCATCGGAGAAATCCACTGTAACGATACACCAGCTGTGGCTCGAATCAAACCGGGATCTGAATAATCCACTAAACCGGGCTGTCGCTGCGCAGACACAATTTGCGTTAGCGAAGCATAGCGGTCAAGGTCAAATTCGGTATCCCAAACGTTACCGGCATCAACAAACAAACTTGTACGCACTGAGTTGCGATACTCGTCGCTTAAAAACGGCGTCGGCGTAATCAACTCGAGCGTAGCGATGGCCATGGCATTACCGCCAATAGAGCGCAATGATACCTGGTAGTTGTCATTATTCGGGTTAGTTGGAAAATTGCCCGTACCCGAATTTGGATCAGGCAGCCCAGGCACAGACTGCGCATAACGGAATATTGCATGTGGGCCAATTATGCGGCTTTCAAAGCCGCGCATATTGTCGCCACCAGCATAAAAGTTTTCGGTAAATGGCAAGGTGTAGTCATAGCCATTTTTATCGCCATAGCCATTACCATAACCAAGCTCCAACCTGGACAGGAAAGACCAGGCATGGTCATTACTAAGCGGAATATAGTTACGCGCTTCAAACATCAATTTGTAATAAGACAAATCAGAGTTTGGTGTGGTCGCTTTAACCGTGGCACCAAAATAATGGCCCGCAGTTGGGAACAGACCTCGGTTTAACGTGCTTCTCATCCAACTGGCCGATAACTCATAGTTGGTGAAGTTATAGCCACCATCGGGGTTAGCAGCATCTACCAGCACCGCCCGGAAATGACGCAACTGATCATATTCATTTATCGAGTTGATCTTGTTCACGACATAGTTAGCGCCAAAATTAAGCCGGTTGTACTCGTTTATCGGATAACCAATATTGGCACCAAAACCATAACGCTGTTGATTGTAGGCTTCTAAGTTTGAAGACGCACTGCTGTAGTCGACATCAGAGTAAAATACCTGTCCACCCAAACTAATACCATCGAGCGTATAGTATGGGTCGGTATAGGTCATGCTGACTGATTTTTGATATTTGTTAGTATTTAAACTAATACCAGCACTGTTACCGCTACCAAAGAAGTTTTCCTGTTGCACACCAATTTGGAATGACAGGCCCATGTAATTACCATAAGAAATACCGGCGTTAAAGCTACCTGATGGCTGCTCTTTTACATTGAAGCCGATATCTACCTGATCATCGACACCTGCCACTGGCGTGGTTTCAAACTCAACAGACTCGATATAGGGCAAACGCTGGATACGTTGTTTTGACAATTCCAGCGAGTCATTTGATAACCAGGCGCCTTCCATCTGTCGAAACTCACGGCGAAACACTTCATCTTTAGTGTTGGCATTACCGGCAACATTAATACGCCGGACATAAACCCGCTTACCCGGGTCGACACTGATGGTTAATTCAACTTCTTTGGTGTCGTCATTTATTTGAGGAATAGTGCGGACTTTGGAATTGGCATAGCCAAAACGGGCCAATAACTTAGCAATACTTTCTTCGGTATAGGTTACCAGCGCGCCATTGTACAACTCGCCATCTTTTAATGGCAGGATCTGGCGGATAAACTCATCCTGATCTATCAGATCGCCGACAAATTTCACGCCACTAATAGTGTACTTTTCACCCTCTGATACGTTTAAGGTGACGTACACTGATTCTTTATCCGGACTGACAGAAACCTGTGATGATTTTATATCAAACCGCAAATAGCCACGGTCGAGGTAATAGCTGGTAATTTTTTCGATATCGCCCTGTAGCGTCTGTTTTTGATACCGGTCAGACGACATAAAGCGCCACCAGGGCAAATCTTGTTGTGACTCAATATCCTTAAGCAGCTCTTCATCAGAAAAAAGCTTGTTACCGACTATATTAATTTGGCGGATCGACGCTGCATCACCTTCTTCAAACTTAAGTTTCAGATTGACACGATTACGAGGTAAATACGTCACTTCAATCTCAACCTCAGCCTGGTACTTACCCACGCCGTGGTAAAACTCGGTTAAGCCATTTTCAATACTTTTAAGAATAGTTTTATCCAGCGGCTCGCCCACTTCAATGCTGTTATCGGCCAAACTCTGGTTTAACTGTTCCTCTTTCACGTCTTTATTGCCATCAAACTCTATCGCATTGATAGTTGGCCGCTCGCGCAAACGATAAATTACCGTGTTGCCGTTGCGCAGCACCTTAATGTCATCAAAATGACCGGCGCCGTACAAGGTGCGAATACTGCGTGACAAGGTGTAGTCCGTCACGGTATCGCCAACGTTAAATGGCAAATTGTTCAACGCTGCACCCAGTGCCACACGTTGCAGGCCTTCGACCTGAATATCCTGAACCGTAAATGATTCTTCAGCGAGCACCGAGTTGCTTGCCGAAGCAAGCAGCATCGCAGCTACTAATCGTTTAATTGTCATTATTTGAACTACTTATGATTAGTTATTTACAAACGAGAAATATCGTTGAGCAGCGCAATTCCCATCAACATCAGCAGAACCAGCGCTCCGAACCGGAACCCTACTTCCTGCGTCTTTTCAGAGACAGGTTTGCCACGTATTAGTTCCACCAACATATACATTAAGTGGCCACCATCCAGCACCGGAAGTGGCAATAAATTTATCACGCCTAAGTTAACACTTATCAGGGCCAAAAACGATAAAAAAGCCACCAAACCCATACTGGCTGTAGTACCCGCTCCCTGAGCAATAGCAATTGGTCCGCTCAGATGCTTAACTGACACATCACCCATAACCAGCTTTGCAATCATGGAAAAGCTTAAGCGGGTAAACTGCCAGGTATGGCTAATACCGGCAGCGACAGCATCAACTGCGCCATATTTTTGCGTGTAAAGCACACCAGGGGGCCAATCACTAACTTTTGGTGTTACACCAAGCACGCCCTGAGAAAAGCCATCATCGTTGACGATAAGCTTTGGTGTAGCGCTCAAAGTAACTTGTCGTCCATCGCGCTCTATATCAAATAGTAGCGGCTGCTCTGCCGCATTACTGATCACATCCTGCAACTGCGTCCAACTAGAGATAGCTGTGCCATCAATACGTAAAATTTTATCGTGTACCAGCAATCCCGCTTGTTCTGCTGCTGAACCAGCGGCGATGTGTGCGACTTCTGTTAAGGCTTTTGGTCGTGCTAAATTAAGCCCCAGGCTATCAAACACTGTCTGCGCTTCCGGGTCAAATTGCCAATCTGCGGTATTAAGCACAATTGTGGTTTGACGCTGAGTTTGCATATCCTGCAGGCCCAGCGTAATGCTGCTACTACCAATTTGTTCCACCAACAACAGGTTTACGCTGCTGGCGTCTGTTGCCTGGTGCTGGTTAACAGAAATAATCTGTTGCTGAGCAGGCATACCCGCCACAGCTGCGATAGACCCAGGCGTAACATCAGCGATAACCGGCCGCATAGTTTGTACACCGAGTAAATACATTAACCACAAGGCAAACACCGCGAAAATAAAATTTGCCACTGGGCCGGCAGCAATAATTGCCATACGCTGCCAAACCGTTTTATGGTTGAAGGCTAAATCTTTAAATTGCGGCAGCACCGGATCCACTCGCTCATCCAGCATGCGCACATAACCGCCCAATGGAATAGCGGCAATGACAAACTCAGTGCCTTGCTTATCACGCCAACTTACTAACGCTTTACCAAAGCCTATTGAAAAACGTTTTACCAATACGCCGTTTTTACGCGCCACCCAAAAGTGGCCAAATTCGTGCACGGTGATCAACACCCCAAGTGCAACGATAAACGAGAGTAAATTCCAAATTACAGCCGACATTAGGCTAGTTTCCTTAGCTGTATCTGCGCGTAACTGCGCGCTTCTAAATCGAGCGCCAATATATCATCCAGCGCACTGACACGAAAGCTGGCAAAATGATCAAGGCTAAGGGCATTTATTTTGGCTATATCGGTAAAACGGATTTGCTGACGCAAAAACGCACTAACAGCAATTTCGTTAGCGGCATTAAGTGCGGTAGTGGCACCTTGGCCATGCTTACAAGCCTGCATGGCCAGATATAAGTTGGGGTAGCGCTGCGGCTCTGGTTCGGTAAAACTAAAATCGCGCAATTGCTTAAAATTAAGTGGTGCTACCGGGCTGGCCATTCGCTGCGGAAATGCCAGCGCATGGGCAATCGGCGTCCGCATGTCTGGCTGACCAAGCTGTGCTAATACTGAGCCATCCGTATATTGCACCATTGAATGGATAATACTTTGCGGGTGGATAACCACCTCAATATCGTCTGCCAGGCAGTTAAACAACCAGCGCGCTTCGATAAACTCCAAACCTTTGTTCATCATGGTGGCACTATCTACAGATATTTTATGCCCCATACTCCAGTTCGGGTGTGCAACCGCCTGTTCTGGCGTAATGGCATCAAACGCCGACAAGGGTGTACACAAGAAAGGACCGCCGCTGCCAGTTAGTAGCAACTTGCTGATACCATAATCACTGAGCTGCTGATCATGGGTATGTTGCTGCAACGGAGCAGGCAAACACTGAAATATCGCATTGTGCTCACTATCAATTGGTAATAACGTTGCACCATGCTGCTTTACTTTATTGATAAACAGCTCGCCGCTCATCACCAGCGCTTCTTTATTGGCTAACAACACCGTTTTGCCTTGCTCTACTGCAGCCAGAGTAGGCAGTAAACCAGCGGAACCGACAATTGCTGCCATGACAATATCCGCATCCGGATGCGCCGCCAACTGACAAAGACCATCAATACCAGCAAGAACTTCGGTACGACTGCCCGCTTGCTTCAACGCAACAGCTAGTTGTGCTGCAGCCTTGGTATCCAACATCGCCGCATAACGCGGTTGAACCGCTAAACATTGTTGCAACAGCTTGTCACTTTGCGTTGCAGCAGTTAAAGCCAACACTTGATAGTGCAAGGGGTGCGCAGCCAGCACCGATAACGTACTTACGCCAATAGACCCCGTTGATCCCAGGATAACAACCTGACGCATCAATAAAAGCCGCTAAAAAGTGCAACGATGATAGCAAACAACGGCGCAGTGGCCGTTAAACTATCAATGCGGTCTAAAATGCCGCCATGCCCGGGCAAAAATATCCCGCTGTCTTTAATACCTGCCGCGCGTTTGAACATACTCTCAGTTAAGTCACCAAATACCGATAACACTGTGAGTAGAAATGCGGCGATATACCAAACCACGGTCTGTGATGGCCAATCCTGCAATGCTGCCACCACCGTTACTACAATACCCACTAACGCTAGCCCGCCCAACATGCCTTCGACAGTTTTTCCGGGGCTAACGTTGGGTAGCAATTTGTGTTTGCCAAAGGGCTTGCCAACAATATAACCGCCTATGTCGGCTGCCCATACTAAACCCAGCAGCGCGAAAATCAGCCAGGCGCCGGTGAAGTTGGACGCGGTATAATCAGTAGATCGGATAAACAATACTGCCGCCCAAGCCGGGATTAAGGTTGCCCAACCCATTAACGCCTTGGCCCAGTCGCTGTTGGCCCAAAGCCTCTTACTACGCGGGTAAGTTAACACCAGCACAATAGCCAGCAACCACCAGCTTACGCCAGCGAGCAATAAACTACTCAGCAACACATTATCTTCAATCGGCCAGACAGCTTGCACTGGTAACTGCCAGTACAATACGGCAAAAATAATACCTGTTAAGCCGACATAGACAGTACGCATTGCTTTACCGGGCAAGCCGCAAAAACCACTCCACTCCCAGGCACCCAGCAAAAATGCAGCGGAAATAAAAACCGCAAAACCAGCCAGTGAAAGATAAAATACGGCCATTAAAGCCAGTGGCGCTAAAATTAGCGCAGTAATTACCCGTTGTTTAAACAATCTCGTTATCCTTTACCCAAGGCCGCCAGTTGCCGGATTTGCTCACCGGTACAACCAAAACGACGCTCACGGTTGACAAAGGTTGCAACCGCTTCTGAAAACACCTGTTGATCAAAGTCTGGCCATAAGGTGTCGGTAAACCAAAGCTCAGCGTATGCCGCCTGCCATAATAAAAAATTACTGATGCGTACGTCACCACCAGTACGAATTAATAAATCCAGCTCTGGCTGGTCATACATTTGCGTAAAGCGAGCAAAAAACTGCTCGTTAATGTCATCAGGCACTACCACGCCTTGCTGCACTTGTTGCGCGATAACTTTGGCGGCATTAACAATATCCCAGCGCCCGCCGTAGTTGGCAGCTATATTCAACGTCATAGCGTCGTTTTGCGCGGTTAGTTGCTCAGCTTCAGCAATTTTCAGTCTGAGTTTATCGCTAAATGCGGTTAAATCGCCGACAATTTTTAACCGCACATTATGTTTATGCAAGGCTTTTACTTCGCTTTGCAATACCATCAAAAACAACTGCATTAACGTAGAAACTTCATCTTCCGGCCGGCGCCAGTTTTCACTGCTAAACGCAAACAATGTTAAAGACTTAATGCCCAACTCACGACAAAAACTGACACTACGCCGCACAGCCTCGACACCTTTTTTATGACCCCAAACCCGTGGCTTACCCTGGCGCTGTGCCCAGCGGCCATTGCCATCCATGATAATTGCCACATGTTGTGGCAGATTCTGCGGTTTGAGCTGCTCCTGTGCAGTCATAACGTAAGACCTGTCCTTAAGCTGAGTTGCAACGAGCTTGCTGCTCGGGCTGCGGCAAAAAATAAACCATCATGTAGAAAAAAGCGCCGTAATGCCCAAGCGTCACGACGCTGATTGGTAAACAGAAGCGTAAATTATACTTCCATTAATTCCTTTTCTTTTTCGGCCAGGACTTCATCAATTTTTTTCACGAAAACATCGGTAATTTTTTGGATCTCGTCGGTAGCACGACGCTCATCATCTTCACTAATTTCTTTATCTTTTTGCAATGTTTTTAAGTCTGCATTGGCATCGCGGCGGATGTTGCGCACCGCAACACGGCCATTTTCAGCTTCACCGCGAACCAATTTCACCAGGCTTTTACGCCGCTCTTCGGTAAGTGCTGGCAAGGGTACACGAATAACGGTACCTGCCGACATCGGGTTTAAACCCAAATCTGATGCCATAATGGCTTTTTCAACGGCCGCAGTAAGGCTTTTATCAAATACGGTGATGGCTAAGGTACGGGCATCGTCAATAGAAACGTTAGCTACCTGGCGCAGTGGTGTATCGGCGCCATAATAAGACACCATAATGCCGTCTAATAAACTGGGATGCGCCCGGCCGGTTCGAACTTTGGTTAACTGATTTCTTAACGCATCTACGCTTTTTTCCATCCGCACTTTGCTGTCTTTAATAATGTCGTCAATCACGATCGGTATCCTTGTTTATTCGTTACTACTGTTGCATGAAACTGTACTTAAGCGGGCTAGTTTACTGTAAATTTTCCGCGTGGTCGATGACTGTGCCTTCCTGTTCGCCCATAATCACCCGTTTCAATGCACCAGCTGTGTTCATATTAAACACGCGAATTTGTAAGTTGTGGTCTCGTGCCAGCGTAAACGCCGCTAAATCCATCACCTTTAATTCTTTATCTAACACTTCGTTATAGGTTAATTGGTGATATAACGTGGCAGTAGGGTCTTTTACCGGATCCGCTGAAAATACACCATCTACCTTGGTGCCTTTTAAAACGGCATCAGCTTCAATTTCAATGCCGCGTAAGCAGGCTGCAGAATCAGTGGTAAAAAATGGGTTACCGGTACCGGCAGAGAAAATAACCACCCGACCGGATTTCAACAAGCTAATCGCTTCGGCCCAGCTGTAGTTATCACACACACCGTTTAATGGAATAGCACTCATCATACGGGCATTAACATAGGCACGGTGCAGTGCATCACGCATCGCCAAGCCGTTCATTACTGTGGCTAACATACCCATATGGTCACCCACTACACGGTTCATGCCGGCTTTGGCTAAGCCTTCACCGCGAAAGATATTACCACCGCCGATAACGATACCTACTTGCACACCCAGCTCAACCAATTCTTTGATTTCTTGCGCCATTCTGTCCAGCACTTTTGGGTCAATGCCAAAGCCTTCATCGCCCATTAGCGCTTCGCCACTGAGTTTTAATAAGATCCTGCGGTAGGTAGGTTTTGGATTCGTGCTCATGACATCCCCATAGTGCGTGATTAATTAGGAGTATTGCGGGTAAAAAAAACCGCGGCCAAGTCGTTAAGACCTGAAGCCGCGGTTATTCTAGCGGGTTTTGCCGTCAGGCAGAAGAATAAATTACTTCTTCGCTGCCGCGATTTGCGCAGCAACTTCAGCTGCGAAGTCTTCTTCTTTCTTCTCGATACCTTCACCTACTTCTAAGCGAATGAAAGAAACCGCCTTTGCACTGTGCTGCTTCAGGAAGTCACCAACAGAAACTGATGGGTCTTTCACGAATGGCTGGCCAGTTAAACTCACTTCACCAGTGAACTTGCTCATACGGCCGGCAACCATCTTCTCAGCGATTTCTTGTGGCTTACCAGAGTTAACGGCGATATCAATTTGAATCACGCGCTCACGCTCAACCACATCAGCTGGAACGTCGTCTGGTGTTAAGAAGCCAGGGTTGTTTGCAGCGATGTGCATAGCAACATCTTTGGCAACGTCTTCGTTAGCACCGTCCAGAACAGCTAAAACACCAATGCGGCCAGAGTGCACGTATTGGCCGATAACCGCACCTTCAACTACTGCAGCACGGCGTACGTTGATGTTTTCACCAATTTTTGCAACCAAAGTAGCGCGGGTATCTTCAACTGAAGTACCGTTTAAATCAGCGGCTAAAATAGCTTCTGCCGTGAACAGCTTGTTTGCATGGGCTAAATCAGCAACCGCGTTAGCGAAGGCTAAGAAGCTAACATCACGAGCAACGAAGTCTGTTTCACAGTTAAATTCGATAGCCAAGCCTAAGCCATTGGCTACGCGAGTGATAATAGTACCTTCAGCGGCGATACGGCCTGCTTTCTTGGCAGCTTTGGCCAAACCACTTTTACGCATGGCATCAATTGCGGCTTCAATATCGCCTGCAGTTTCTTCCAATGCTTTTTTACAATCCATCATGCCAGCGCCAGTGCGCTCGCGAAGTTCTTTAACTAAAGCGGCAGTTACAGCCATGGGAGCTTCCTCGTATTAATTCTGGTTGGACAAACAGGGGCCTTGGCCCCTGTCGCAATTTTGCACTGAGTTAGCGCAAGCTTAGCCTGCGCTAATGACAGAGAAATTACTCTGCTTCAACGAAAGCTTCGGCTTCTGCCTGTACTTCGATGTTTTTGTCACGACCTTCCAGGATAGCCTGACCTACAGCAGCCAGATATAACTGGATAGCGCGGATCGCGTCATCGTTACCTGGAACTACATAGTCAACGCCTTTTGGATCAGAGTTGGTATCAACGATAGATACAACTGGGATACCCAGGTTGTTAGCTTCTTTGATCGCAATGTGTTCATGGTCAGCGTCGATCACGAACAGCACGTCTGGCAAGCCGCCCATGTCTTTAATGCCGCCTAAGCTCTTTTCCAGCTTGTCCATTTCACGAGTACGGTCTAAAGCTTCTTTTTTGGTCAGCTTGTCGAAAGTACCGTCCTGGCTTTGCGATTCCAAATCTTTTAAACGCTTGATAGACTGACGCACAGTTTTCCAGTTAGTTAACATACCGCCTAACCAGCGGTGGTTTACATAAAACTGGTCAACCTTGCTTGCCGCTTCTTTGATCGCTTCAGAGGCAGCACGCTTAGTACCAACGAACAGGATTTTGCCCTTTTTCGCTGCTACTTGTTGAATGAATGCCAATGCATCGTTCATCATAGGAACAGTCTGTTCCAGGTTGATGATATGTACCTTGTTACGCGCACCGAAAATGAATGGTTTCATTTTTGGATTCCAGTAACGGGTTTGGTGACCGAAGTGCACGCCCGCCTGGAGCATGTCGCGCATAGAAACTTTTGCCATGATTTAATTTTCCTGTATAAGGGGTTAAGCCTCCATGTATCCCATATGCCGACCTTGGTCTGACTGTTGTTCAGTGCAGAGCAAAGCACCCCGGAATATGTGTCGATACATGTGTGTTTTGTTTAAATTCCGCCTATTAGCAACACATTATCTCTATATAAGAACAAAAGGTTCTGCAATATGAGCTAAAGCGATTTGCTAATTTGCGGCGCGCTTTATACCATAGGCACCTTACAAACACAATTAAATGTGTAAATTTACAGCAGTACGGCGCATCAGAAAACGCGGCGCTACCACAGAGAGAACAGGCATGACAGCAACCATTAAAACCCCGGCCGAAATTGAAAAAATGCGTGTAGCAGGTCGTCTTGCCGCTGACGTGCTGGAAATGATTGAACCTTATGTTAAAGCCGGCGTGACCACAGACGAACTTAACACTATCTGCCACAACTATATTGTTAATGAACAACAGGCTATCCCGGCACCGCTAAATTACCATGGCTTTCCCAAATCCATCTGCACTTCGGTCAATCAAGTGATATGCCATGGCATTCCAGCCGACAAAAAACTCAAAGAAGGCGATATTATTAATATCGACATTACCGTGATTAAAGACGGTTATCATGGCGACACCTCGAAAATGTTTGTAGTAGGCAAGCCCAGTATATTGGCCGAACGCTTAATTCGCGTTACGCAAGAATGTATGTACCTGGCATTGAAAAAAGTGAAAAACGGTGTGCGATTAGGTGACATTGGTAATGTCATTCAATTACATGCTGAAAAACATAGCTACTCTGTGGTACGTGAGTACTGCGGGCACGGTATCGGCGCGGTGTTTCATGAAGACCCACAGGTATTACATTACGGCAAGCCCGGTACCGGCGACGTATTAAAAACCGGCATGTGCTTAACCATTGAGCCGATGATAAACGCCGGTGCACGCCACAGCAAACTGCTTGCAGATGGTTGGACAGTGGTAACTAAAGACCGTAGCTTGTCTGCCCAGTTTGAGCACACCTTGTTGGTCACTGACACCGGCTGCGAAATTTTAACCCTGCGCAGTGACGACACCATCGAACGGATCTTAACGGCAGAATAAACGCCTTACAGGAGTAACTTAATGAGCCAGGCGGTAACCTATAGCAAAGCGCTTCCGGACAGTTACAGCCTGGATAGCTATAAAAAGCATTTTACTGATTTTCACGATTGGCTTAGCCGTAGCTTCTCGCAGCATCCGGTTAACGCATTGGTCAAGGCTCGCGCACGGGTGGTTGATGACGTGCTGGTGCAGCTGTGGCATAAGTTTGAGCTACATAAATGTAAAGATTTAAGCCTGATAGCCGTCGGTGGTTATGGTCGCGGCGAATTACACCCCAGCTCCGATATCGATTTGCTTATTCTTACCGAAGGCCGCTTATCTGCCACGCAACAAGATGCTATTGGCCAGTTTATTACGGTGCTGTGGGATTTACGCTTAGAGGTCGGCCATAGCGTTCGTACAGTAAAAGAATCCATTAAACTGGGTAAAGACGATATCACTATCGCCACTAACTTGCTGGAAATGCGTCTGCTAACGGGTAACAAACCATTGTTTGAGCAGCTGCAGCTTGAGGTTGGTAAAGACAGCTTCTGGACCAGCCAGGCATTTTTTCAGGCCAAGCGCCATGAACAACAGCAACGCCACGCCCAGTACCACGGCACCGCCTACAACCTTGAACCGAATTTAAAAGCTAACCCGGGCGGGCTGCGCGACATTCAAACTATTGGCTGGGTAGCAAAAAAGCATTTTCAAACCCGCACCATGCGCGAGCTGGTTGCCTATCAGTACCTGACAGAAGATGAATATCAAGAGCTGATGGAATGTGAGGCGTACTTGTGGCAAATGCGCTTTGCGCTGCATATAGAGGCTGGCCGCAACGAAAATCGCATACTGTTTGATTACCAACCAGCGGTGGCTGAGCGCTTGGGTTTCGGCGCCGACGGCAAAGCTTCAGTTGAACGCATGATGAAGCGGTTTTTCCGCACCGTGCAACGCGTCGCTGAGTTAAACGAAATGCTGCTACAGCACTTTGACGGCAGCATACTCAACCATAAAGAAAAAGTTAAAACGCTGATTCTTGATGACTACTTTGAGCTACAGGGTCATTTAATTACTGCCCGTGATAACGCAGTATTTGCCCGGCGCGATAATCTACTGCGGCTATTTTGGCATATTGCCAACAACTCCAATATTACCGGTGTGCACTCCTCAACCATGCGACTTATTCGCCAGGTACGCCGGCGTTTAATGGGTGATTTACAAGACTATGAAGCCTGCCGACAGCTGTTTTTAGCCATAGTGCGCCACCCGCGTGGCATGGATAAAGCGATTACATTAATGCACCGCTATGGTGTGTTGGCCGCTTACTTACCGCAGTGGCGTAACATTGTTGGTCAAATGCAGTTTGATTTGTTTCACGCTTACACTGTGGATGAACATACCCACCGCCTATTAAAAAACCTGTACAAATACACCCTTAGCGAGCACGAAAGCGAATTTCCGCTGTGTAGCGATGTCGTGAAAAAAATGGAAAAGCCGGAGCTGCTGTATTTGGCGGGTATTTTCCATGATATCGCCAAGGGCCGCGGTGGCGATCACTCAGAGTTAGGCGCCATGGATGTGCGCGAGTTTGCCAAGCTGCATAAGCTCAGCGATTTTGACAGCAAACTCATTGCCTGGCTGGTAGAGCATCACCTACTGATGTCGGTTACCGCCCAGCGCCGTGATATTCACGACCCGGCTGTGGTAGCCGAGTTTGCCGAAAAAGTACGCGACGAAACCCGCTTAAATTATCTGTATTGCTTAACGTTGGCCGATATCCGCGCCACCAACGACAACTTGTGGAACGACTGGAAAGGCTCACTGCTGCGTGAGCTGTTTTTAGCCACGCAAAAAGCTTTCCGCCGCGGCCTGGAAAAGCCGATGGACTTGCGCGACCTTATTCGCGAAAACCAAAGCGAAGCCATGCCTCTGCTGCTAAAACAAACCTTTAGCGAAAGCGAGATTTTGCACTTATGGAGCCGAATAAAAGCCGACTACTTTGCCCGTTACAGCGCCCGGCAAATAGTCTGGCATTGTGAGCATATTCTGCGCCATAAGGAAGCTGATGAACCACTGGTGTTAATCAGTAAAGCGCCAATACGCGGCGGTACTCAGGTATTTATTTACACTAAAGATCAGCCAAAGTTATTCGCCCGTTTGGTTGCCGCACTAGACAGCAAAAAGGTGAATATTTTCGACGCCCAGATCATGACCAACAAAGACGGTTATGCCATGGATACCTTTGTTGTACTGGAGCAGAACGGTGAACCGGTAAACTCGCCATCGCGCCAGCAAAGCATAAAACGGGCGTTGGAGCTGTTTATCTTGAATAAGCCGGATTTATCGCGGCAAAAAACTAAGTTATCGCGCCAGATGCGCCAGTTTAACGTACCGCCCAAAGTCGTTTTTTTGCCGGGTAATACCAGCAAACGCACTATGGTAGAACTAGCGGCGTTAGATACACCTGGGCTACTGGCCAATATCGGTGAAGTATTTCAGCGCTGCGACGTGAATATTCACGCAGCAAAAATCACCACGATTGGCGAGCGGGCAGAAGACTTTTTTATGATTTCAAATAGCGACGATCAGGCTCTTAGTAGTGAGCAACAGAGCACACTAAAACGCGCGCTGATCGAGCAACTTTCACAGCAAACAGAGGGTTAACAGACACAATGTCAGAGTTAAAAAGCATTATCGAGCAAGCATTTGAGCAACGCGCCGACATTACACCAAGCACAGTATCGGCCGACGTGAAACAGGCTGTAGCAACCGCCATCAGCATGTTAGACAACGGCAGCGCCAGGGTAGCGGAAAAAATTGCCGGCGAATGGGTAGTACATCAATGGTTGAAAAAAGCCGTGTTGCTATCATTTCGCATTAATGACAACCAGGTGATGGATGGCGCAGAGAATCGTTTCTTTGACAAAGTGCCGATGAAATACGCCGGTTACAGCGATGCGCAGTTCCGTGCTGATGGCGTGCGCGTAGTGCCGCCAGCTGCTGTGCGCCGTGGTAGCTACATTGCCAAAAACGTGGTGTTAATGCCGTCTTACGTTAACATCGGCGCCTATGTCGGCGAAGGCAGTATGGTAGACACCTGGGCCACTGTCGGTAGCTGTGCACAAATCGGTAAAAACGTGCACTTATCTGGCGGCGTTGGCATTGGTGGTGTACTCGAGCCGCTACAAGCTAACCCGACTATCATTGAAGACAACTGTTTTATCGGCGCCCGTTCAGAAGTCGTTGAAGGTGTGATTGTAGAAGAAGGTGCAGTGTTGTCGATGGGCGTATACATTAGCCAAAGCACGCGCATTTATGACCGCGAAACCGGTGAAATAAGCTATGGCCGCGTACCTGCAGGCGCTGTAGTTGTGCCTGGCACAATCCCAAGCAAAGATGGCAGCCACAGTTTATACGCGGCTATTATCGTTAAGAAAGTCGATGCGCAAACCCGCGCTAAAGTGGGTATTAATGCCTTGCTGCGTAGTATTGAGTAATATAACCCGACAAACAAAAACGGCAGCCATTGGCTGCCGTTTTTTATAACACGCGCTGACTTAGCCAATAATCAACAATACGGCAAAACCAACCAGCCCAACCGCAGTAAACATGCCGTATTCCAGCCGCTTTTCAAAACGTTTTTCCGGGCCCACTTCGGCAGGCACTAACAGCGCCGAAAACAGACAAGTTAACCCCATCAGTAAAAACAGTGTGGTTAAACCAAATACCAGCGCCGAACCTAACATCGCCATATGTCACCCTTATCTGAAGTTGATTTTAAAACCAGTCAAGCCGCGCCGCGGCAAAAAAACTGCGCGCATTCTAGCATAAAAATAGTGCCGGTATGCCACAGCTCTGTTACAGCGTTATATTCTGTTACCAAAAATCCAGCTGCAGTACAGCGTAGTTTAAGCTAAACACTTTATACTGCCGACATAGCAGTTGCTGATATCTTAGCTGAGGTTTTAATGTACTACTTTTTTCGTGGCCTTAGTTTGATCCACACCAAAGGATTGAAACGTTTTGTGCTAGTGCCGCTATTAATTAATCTGGTACTGTTTTCTTTTGCTTTTTATATTCTGTTGGCCCAGGTCAATGCCATGGTTGCTGCGGTACAGCTTTACCTGCCAGCGTGGCTGCACTGGATGGAATACCTGCTGATCCCGCTTGGTGTTATGACATTAGTTATCGGCTTAGCTTACAGCTTTACCATGGTAGCCAATTTTATTGCCGCGCCCTTTAATGGCTTGCTCAGTGAAAAAGTAGAAGCGTATTTATCCGGACGTGTGTTGCCAGATACCGGAATAGCCGGGTTTGTTAAAGATGTACCGCGTATGCTCGGCCGTGAATGGCAGAAGCTACTATACGCCCTGCCCCGGGCCATTATCCTGTTTGTGCTGTTTTTGTTTCTACCGGTGGCAGGTCCCATCCTGTGGTTTTGTTTTATGAGCTGGTTGCTGGCAATTCAATATGCTGACTACCCGTACGATAACCACAAAATTGACTTTCGTACTATGCGCCAGCAGCTAAGAGCTCAACCGGGTAACAGCTTTGCCTTTGGTATCACAGTTAATATTGCCTGCATGATCCCGTTGTTTAACCTTTTTGTTATGCCGATAGCGGTATGCGGCGCCACCGCGATGTGGGTCGACAAACTGGCTGCACAAAACGATCCGGCATTAAAAGCTCCGGGCGCAAAGGCTTACAACAAGTTAGATAAGTACTGTTAGCTTTTCAGTAAGGGGTGCCAAGCTAAACCCTGGCCCTGTCGCTTCGAGCGTCTATGCTTGGTACCACAGTCAGTACTTACATGCCTGTACGCTCTCTGCGCACAAAAAGGAAATATCATGAAAATTAAGCCGGATGATTACCGCGTGCTACCAGGCGAGAATGTTGACCTGTCGCAGCGTCCAACTAACATTGAGCCAGTTTACGACGACAAAAAAGCCTACAAAAACATGTTGCGTCAACAGGTCGGCGACCTCAGTGAGTTACAGCGGCTGCATTACGCGTCGAACAAATATGCTTTATTAATAATTTTTCAGGGCATGGATACGGCCGGCAAAGACAGCGCCATCCGGCATGTGATGTCAGGCGTCAATCCACAGGGCTGTCAGGTATTTAGTTTTAAACAACCCAGTGCAGCAGAGCTTGAGCACGACTTCCTGTGGCGCACGGTCAAACGCCTGCCGGAGCGGGGACAGATTGGCATATTTAATCGTTCTTACTACGAGGAAGTACTGGTAGTGCGGGTACACCCGGAGCTACTGAAAGCACAAGGTTTTCCCAACGATGTCCTCGCCGGGCAAACCATCTGGCAACAGCGCTTTAAATCAATAACGGCTCTGGAAGCGCATTTACACCTTAACGGTACCCGGGTAGTTAAGTTCTTTTTGCACTTGTCTAAACGGCAGCAGCGCGAGCGGCTTTTGGCCCGTATCGACGAGCCGGAGAAAAACTGGAAGTTTAGTGTCGCTGACATAAAAGAACGCGGACACTGGGACGACTATATGCACGCCTATGAAGCTTGCCTCAGCGCCACCAGCACTGCTGCGTCACCCTGGTTTGTTATTCCGGCCGATGATAAGAAAAATGCCAGGCTGATTATCTCGCAGATCGTCATCGACAGCTTACAAAGCCTGGACATGCACTACCCCAAAGTCAGCGCGACGCGGCGCCGGCAATTGCTGAAACTACGCGAGCAACTTTGACCACCGCCGTACAAGCTTCAACAAACCGAAGGCGCTTTATTACCGCACCGAAAACTGTTGCTCAAGCCACGGCAAGGCAAGCGTCTCAGGTTCCAGCGTTTCACCGGCATCGATGCGTAACATAGGCGCCAGCTCCGCAGCCTGAATTTCGAGCAGTAGTGCACGCAGCGCCTCGCCGGCACCGCAGAACGGAATCAATGGGGTCACCCATTAGCCTCTCGGAGTCAATAGAGTAACCAAACCCGCGCATACGGTTCAGTGCACGTATCTTTTCATCCCTGCAAACCGATAACTGTCGCAAAAGTCAAGACGCGACCCCATTGAATCGTTAATAAATTCAGGGAGATCTCTCAGGATCTCGCCCAATTAATTCTGATTCTAAAAACGCTAATGCCTCTTCAATAAACTCTTCGTTGTCATTATTTGCTTCGTTCAAGTTGTTTTGCAAAAATAAAATTCCGTCTGTAATTTGAGGTGTAGATAGGCTACTCATATTTTCGACAACCAAAGCCGAGGTCATTGAAACTTCGTATTCTCCAAATACTACTAACTTTAGAAACAAATCCAAGTATTTGGAACAATCGAATGTTTCACAAGCGAATACGAAAGTACCGATATAGCCTTGATTAACGTCTTTGTTTATTTCTGCAACTAAATGATCGACGATGCGTGGCTCATCAAGATCTGCGAGTGTCTTAGCAATTGCATGCTTAAGCTTTATATCTTCAGATGAGCTTAGTGTTATTAACAATTCGTCGATAGCTCTCTCACCTGAATTCATATGATCGATAGACATTTCCATTTTTACCCTTTAGGTTTCCCCTGATGAATCCAAGCATCGTATGCTTCTCGAATTTCTTCGGGGCTTGAGTCTCTGTCACCTTCTTGTTTGTAATTTTTATGGAACCACCGCCTGAATTCCTTTGGCGTACCTCTAAGTTCCCCATCTCTTTGATTTTTCTTTCCGCCCCTAAACTTATTACCCTTACTGCCTATTCTCGCTTTAGCCCCGACAATAACAATGGCAGTGATTTCTTTCACCAAATTGTTTGATTCGGCCTCACTATCAAACTCTCCGTCAGGATCTCTCTCTCCTTCAGGAACAACTTTTGCGCCTGCACCTTCGATAAGCTTTTCCATAATGGGCTCAAGCTTTTCTGTAATCCAGTCTTCCACTTTACAGGCGACTTCAGATTCGGAATTTTCTTGCGAGCACATACCAGAAGGGTCGTATTTATTAACCGGATCATTGCCGCCATAGGCATACCAGTTCATGCCATCTTCGTAGCCTATCGGGTCGGTTTGCATAAAGCGGCCGAGCTTTGGATGATATACCCGTGCTTTGTAGTGGTAAAGCTCGGTGCCGGGTATCAGTATTTGGCCGGTGTACCTAAAGCGTGAAGCACTTTGGTTTATCGGCTCGCCATAAGGGCCGTAGCGGTGGGTGGTTACTACACCGCCTGTGGCGTTGGTTTCACTGACAATAGAGCCGCGCTCGTCGGCTAACAGGTAACGCTTATTGCTGGTGCCAGTGCCGGTGTACCACACTAACGGGTCGTCATTGCCGGCGCCATGAATGTAGCGGTTTAGCAAAGCGCCGCTGGCGTTGTATTCCGCCACCAGCTCGTCGCCGTCGTATACACGGCCATGTGAGTCAGATTTCTGAAGTCCACGCTAATGGCGTAAAATCAATGAACCTGACCCTATTGATTTCTGCCTGGGATCAAATCTTGGCTTTGCTACTCAGCAGAGGCAAAAGTCAAGACGCGACCCCAAGGTTTCTATCAAGGTTTCTATTAGCAAGAGTATTTCACACAATATTTTTCCAAGTCAGGACTTAGCATAATTCGCTGCACTACATCACCTTTCAGGTAAAATTCTACTTCCTGCTCAGGTAGAAGATATTCCTTGAATTCTCCATCACTGACATCAAGTACAATCGTAGGGAAAGCTTTCAGCAAATCTGTTTCAGACATGCCAATAGGAAAAAATCCGTTGAGCTGAACAGAATGGTCAGATATAGAAAGGCCCCAGAGTCTAAAGCCCGTATCTTTATCAAAGTACAAGCCTAAGCCCATAGAGTCGTAGTAGTAAATCTCAGAACTTACCTCGTCTTTAGCATCTAAGTTTTCAATACTGTCAGGCTTTCCAAGCGATTTTAGAATGTCACTTTTATGAGTACCAAATTGTAATTCGTCGGTTCCTTTTAGTGGAAGGATATTCATGATTTTAGCTACCCTCTACTTCTTTCAATCTTCTATTTACTTTGTCTAACTGTTTCTGCTCAGATTTTATTTTCTTAGCATGTCCAGCATCAGGGCCTTTTTTCTTCTGCTCAGCATTACGATTTGTGATACTCGTTTCCAATTTACACTTTGCACATTGTAGCTTAGCTTTATCGTAACCAGCTTCAGCCACGGCTTGTGAAGGGTCCCCATCAACTCTTGTTGCACTAGGATTGTGAGTATCTTTCATCTTAATACCACAATTATGCACTAATACATTTTTCTTGGTTACATAGTATGTATGGAAATCTTCTACTGTAAAATTATAAGTAAGCGCCTGACGTTTTTCATCGATAACACTCACGACCTTCATTGGGCCGTTGCCATCGGTCTCTATCAAATCTCCTTCAGATAACTCTATAGTTGTCTTCCAGCCAGCACCAACAACATAAAACGGGTGATCATCAGTTGCTTGGACTTTTTGTATGAAGCCGTCTTCGCCTTCCAGCTTAATCTCATATATACTGCGATCAGGTTCATTAAAAATTTTAACCACTGACTTCCAGTCTCGCTCACCAGTGTCAACATTTTTAGCCCATAATTTTTCACCTAATTTTACATCCTAGATATTTTTGTAACCATCTTCAGTCAAGACTTGAGTTCCAGCGACAAAACAACAAGCTTTTTTGCCTACTCTAGCAGCTAAACCTAACCCTGTAGCTCCCGGTATTAGTGCTCCTGCTACGTTTGCGGCTAAAGAAGCAGAATTAGTTTCATTAATACCGTTGACAGCCATATCACCCAAATCATACAAGATAAAGCCAACATCAAGTATCGTGTCTAAAAATTTACCAGTTGGATCAGTATGGTTAATAGGATCATTCCCACCATAGGCATACCAGTTCATGCCATCTTCGTAGCCTATCGGGTCGGTTTGCATAAAGCGGCCGAGCTTTGGATGATATACCCGTGCTTTGTAGTGGTAAAGCTCGGTGCCGGGGATAAGGATTTGGCCGGTGTACCTAAAGCGTGAAGCGCTTTGGTTTATCGGCTCGCCATAGGGGCCGTAGCGGTGGGTGGTTACTACACCGCCTGTGGCGTTGGTTTCACTGACAATAGAGCCGCGCTCGTCGGCTAACAGGTAGCGCTTATTGCTGGTGCCAGTGCCGGTGTACCACACTAGCGGGTCGTCGGTGCCCGCGCCATGAATGTAGCGGTTAAGCAAAGCGCCGCTGGCGTTGTATTCGGCTACCAGCTCGTCGCCGTCGTATAAAAAGGTGGTTTTACTGCCGTTTAAGGTACTGCTGTTCAACCGGCCTATAGCGTCGTAGGCCAGGCTTAGGGTAGTACCGGTTTTACTGGCACTGGTTAAGCGGTTGTGGGCGTTATATTGGTAAGCCCAGCCGTCGTGCGCGGTGGTGTTGCCGTTTAAGTCGTAACTTAGTGGTTGCCAGTTTACGCTGTCGTACTGGTTTAGCTCGTTAGGGGTAAAACTAACCACGCCAACCTGAGGTAACGCAGTTTGGTAGTTAATATTGGTGACTACCCGGCTGGTTATCTGGCTGGCCGGGTTGTAGTCAAACGAGGTGTTGTTAAGGCCGGTATGGTTGTAGGCATTTACCCGGCCTATGTTGTCATAGCCTAATACGCTGTTTTTACCATTGCCGCGGTTGATAGCGCCCAGCTGGCCTTTGCTGTTGTAGCTGTAGCTTACCAGCGTAACACTGTTGTTTTCTTTTATGCTGGTCATGGCGCCGCTGGCATCGTAACCATAGCTAATGTAGAAATTGTCCGGGAAGGTTAACCGGGTGCGGCGGTTACCAATATCGTACTGATAAGACAAGGTGCGGCTGTCGGTTTTGCTGCTTTGCAGCCGGCTTAAGCCGTCATAGCCATAAGCCACGCTGCTGCTGCCACGTACGGTTTTGCTTTGCCGGCCTAAACCGTCGTATTCAAAACTTAACGTCGACTCGCCCGGCACGGCGGTATGGGTTAGCAGGTTTAACCCGTTATAGCTGTACGTTAGCGTTTTGCCGTCACGTTTACGCCAGGTTTTCTTGTTACCGTTGCCATCATAGCTGTATAGCTCGTAGCTGCCGTCCGGGTAGGTCACTTCCTCCAGCCGGTCAAAACCATCGTATACATATTGGGTGGTATTGCCGTTGCCATCTTTACGCCAGTCAACCTGGCCATTGCTGGTGTAACCCAGCTCAATATCCACACCTTGCGCATCAGTGTCGTAGCCCGATAGGGTTTTAACCAGGCGGGAAGCGTTGTCGTATTCATGTTTTACGATACGGTCTTCACCAAACTCACCGGCACTGTCCAGGGTGCAGGCCGACGACGGCGGTGTGGCTAGCCGGTCGGGGTTCATCCGGGTAACGCTGCATTGCACGCGGTTGCGGGCATCGTAGCTGGTTTGCACCACTTTATAGATAGAAGTGCCTACTTTGGTTTGGCTGGTAATAGCCAGGCCCACAGCGTTGTAGGTGGTTGTTGCCGTCTGAAACACACTTAAGCTGGTACTGGTGGGCGAGGTGAGTGTGCCAATGTCGGTTTGGTACACCTGTGCATCCTGAGCACGGTAGGCGTAGCGTTTGGCCACCCGGTAGCCGGCCTGGTTTTTAGCACCAATGTCCCAGGTTTTACGCCCGGCACTGTCATAACGGGAATAAATAGCATCGTCACTGCCCGCCAAGGGGCCATTTTCAATGGTTACCCTGCCGGCGTTGTCGTAGGTGTAGCTGGTAACTTGAGATAGGGTGTTGGCAGCGTTGGTTTTGGTAACGGTGGCAGGTAACGATGTGTTTCCCCAGTAGGTGTAGTTTGTCACTTGCTCTTCTGTGCTACCGCCGCCGCAAATGGCCTGGTCGCATACAGACGTGCTTTGCAGCCGGTCATGGCCGTTAATTTTAACCCAGGTGTTGGTGGTAAGGCGTCTGCGGCCTTTATCATCCTGCGGCTCTAGCTTGGTTAACATGCCACCGTGTGGTGCAAAGGTGTAATCCGTTGTTTTACCATTGGCATCCGTCATGGACGTGGGGCGGAAACATTGCAGCTTGGTGCAGTTATAGATGTCATACACCGCACTTTGCACAATGTCATTCTGGCCCGAACCCGGTTTGGCTGTTAGGGTTTTAGTCGTAATGTTGCCAAGCGCATCATAAGTGTAGATTTCTTTATTGCCTTGCGGATGGGTGACGGTGTGAACACGATTGCCAATGTAACTATATTGGGTTTTATTGCCAAGGCTATCGGTGTCAGCCGTAATCATCGAGCGCTTATTCGCGCCACCGGTTACTTTAAGGTCAACGGTTCTTTTATAGTTGGACGGGCCCGTTACCACCACGCGTGAAAACTGGCTACGGGGGTCAAAGCTGGTGCCGGTAGAAGGGGTATAGGTATAGCTATAGGCTTGCCCCTGGCTGTTAACCGACGACACAAAATTGTTATGGCTTACTCCGCCATAATTTTTTGTCGCAGAGGTTACGGACAGGATGTTAGCGTTATCTGACGGCAAGCGCAGCGTATAGCTTTTTGCTGTTTCTGCGGCCCCCATCGCGCTGGTAAAGCCCGAGTAACGCCATACGCGCCCGGCCAAGTCTGTCACAGTGCCATTGCCAAAAGTATGCCTGGCCAGCGGTGTTGAAGGCGCGCTGGTTTTTGCTATGGTGGCGCTGCTAAGTTTACCCCAGCCATTGCTGCCGGTTGCAAGGTCATTCGAGGCGTAGGTTAACACCATCTGGTAACCCAGGTTCGACACTATCTTCGTTGGCCGGTGAAAGGTAATTAACGCGTTAACACTGGCGTTAAAGGCTTTGTCATAGGTAATTGCCAGTGTTTCGCCATCAGGATAAACGAACTGCGTGGCATACCAGGTGCCCTCTGCCGTTTTGCTGGCATAGGGGTCATTCCATGTCATGTACGACGAATTAGAATTGTATACTACCGTTATGCCGGTCTGCCCCTGCCGGTAAGACAGGTTGCTGTTGCTGGCATGCATATCACCTAACAGCATGGAGCCGTAGTTATCGCTAGTCGCACATTCACCATCCTGACAGGTGAAGTGTTCGGACGTTTTGCCCATATAGATAACTGAGAAAGAATTCGTTTGCCTTGCGCTGCCAGAAAGCTGGTCCCACTGCGCTGCCGTGTATTCTGTGCCGGTAATCTTGCTGTCAAATTGCTGCAGGGTTTTCAGGGTTAACCTTGGCGCTGCCGGAATGCTCAGCGCCGGAAAGTCGGGATAATATTTCCCCGACAGCAAATCCACGCTGTTAATATCCTGCGCCACATTCTGCGGTTTAATATGAGGTATTTCGTTAGCCGTGCTAAAGGTTGAAAAGAGAGCGGCAACCATGCCGGCTATATAGCGCGATGTTGTTAACATTAGCGACAGTATCCTGTTGAAAGTCTTAGATGAAGAACAATGAAGTTAATCGATTGGGCCGCCGCCACTGATACCGATTATTTTGCCGGCAGAGTCAAATTGCTCGCCCGCATAGCACTTAACGGAAACCCCTGTGGGCTGATAAATCCGCACGCTTTGTGAGCCGCTTCTTGGCAGGTACTCATAACCGCTGGTATCACCGAAGATAGCCAGGGTGCAATGCGTGGTGTTAACAGAAGTCCAGCTTACCGTAGCCAGGGCGCCTTTTGCCACCGAGGTTGGCGCGTTAAAAGACGTCACATCCGGGGTTACTGTGCTGTCAATGACCGCTGTGCGATTGCCCGCCTCATCCAGTGCATAAACAATTTCTTTGCCACTGTCGTCACCCACTTTTACCAGGCGCCCACGGGCATCGTAGTTAAATTGCGTAACATAATTTTGCGCGCCAACTGCGCCGCTTAATGCCAGCCCCGCCAATCCATACACGAATTGCAATCGTCTTAATTGCATAATGATTTACCTATTACTGTTGTGCGGGCGCATTTAGTCAGCAAAAATGTTTCAAGTCAACATTAAATGTTTTTATTTTGTGTTTAAAGTTAATTTATTGATTTTTCCGGGTGCATTAACCTGTGATTTGTATGAAAAATACACAGGTTAATGCTTTTTTGCAGTTGGGAGTGTAATTACTGGCTGTTTAACAAGATTTATGGCGCGGTAATCAGCCAAGGTTGAGGCGGTGCAGCACTAATTGCTGCACTTCGCACCTAGCAAAACTGCTGCTGTAACCACGGCAGTGCTATCGTCTCGGGTTCCAGCGTTTCACCGGCATCGATGCGCAGCATGGGTGCCAGTTCCGTGCCCTGAATCTCCAGCAGTAGTGCGCGCAGCGCCTCGCCGGCACCACAGAACATATCGTAACTGCTGTCACCCAGTGCAATAACGGCGAACTGTTTACCGGTTAACAGTGGAAAGCGGTTTTGCACGTCCAGGTAAAACGGCAGCAGATTATCGGGAATATCGCCCTGCCCCGTGGTGGAGGTTATAATGAGCCAGCTATCGGCGTTGAATGCCAGCACAGTGTCGAGCTTGGCTTCTTCAAACAAGGTTACCTCGTGTCCCTGCGTACTTAATAGCGGTAGCGCCTCTTCAGCGACATATTGTGCGGCGCCATAAACGCTGCCGACTATTACTGCGATTTTTGCCATGTTCTCTCCGTAAAATGTTCAGCAAATTGTTGCTGGTAATACCCTTCATCTACCGGCCAGCCAAATTGACTGAACAACAGTTCAAGCTCGTTCAGACCGGCAGTAAGCGTTAAAAGTTCGCCGCTAACTGGATGCGGCAATTGCAGTTGTTTTGCGACTAACAACAAACGCTTGCAATTAAAATGCTGCTTAAATAATGCATTGTGTTTTCCATCACCATGGCTGGTATCACCTACTATAGGCTGACGTAAATGGGCCAGATGACGGCGTAGTTGATGTTTGCGGCCAGTTAATGGCTGCA
Organism: Rheinheimera maricola; assembly: GCF_016918075.2. GTDB lineage: Bacteria > Pseudomonadota > Gammaproteobacteria > Enterobacterales > Alteromonadaceae > Alishewanella > Alishewanella maricola_A. The sequence continues at coordinate 284,830 of NZ_JAERPS020000005.1, forward strand.
ATGCCACTAAGCTGTACCGCGCGGCCGGATATTTGCTTACCGGTATCGGCAGCTCTACCTGCTGCAACGGCTGATAGCGGGTTATAGCTTGCTGCGGCGCCTTATCATCGCGGCTAAACTTATCGGCAATATTATCCAATTGCTCTTTCAACGGATAATCCAGCTCCCCACCCTGGGGCATAAAACCGCGCACTACCGCCAGGTAATGTTTACGCCATAACTGCTGGGTTATCTGCTGGCCAAGCAAACGCGCAACATCAGCTGACAAGGCAAATAACAATACGCCTGAGGTAGGCCGGTCCAAACGGTGCACCGGGAATACATGTTGGCCAATTTGATCCCTCAAGGTTTGCATAACAAACACCGTTTCGTGCTTATCTAAAAACGAGCGATGCACTAACATACCACTGGGTTTATCAATGGCGACTATAAACTCGTCCTGATAAATAATATGCAGTGGCTGGGTAAGCAAAAAAGGTTCAGCAGCACTCATGCCTGCTCCGACAGCACGCTATCAATGCTGGCAATAATATTAAGTAACTTACCCAAACGGCCACCACTTGTAGCAAAAGCCTGCTCAGCCATCGGTAGCACGCTTATCTGGCTGGGTAAGGCTAATTGTGCCTCCAGCAACGCTTGCATACGGGGCAAAAAAATATATTGCAGCCATTGTTGTAACGGCATAGTGTCATAACAAAAGGGCAAGCTGCTTTGCATTGCAATAGGATCAGCGGGCAATGCCGACCATAGCTGCTGTTGTTTTAGCTCTGCGGTAAGTTCATCTAACAGCCGTTGTACTACTTTTGACATTATTACCTCAAGTTCAAGCGATGTAGTTTAACATAAGCAAAAGCTGCAGCCAGCCCTTGTAAAAGTGGGTGTTAATCAGCATTATCTGGCCATAACGCAAAAGCACCACTCGTGTCGGGAGAGCCAAATGGGTTCAGTATTACTATTGCTGGCGATAAGCAGTATTTGTTACTTGTTTTGGCTACAACGAAAACAAGATGAACGTGCCATGGCTGTGGCTCGTCAACTTTGCCAACAACAGCAACTACAATTGCTGGATTGCGGCCGCAGCGGCCACAGTGTTCGCAGAATAAATGGCCGCCTACGTTTTATTACTAATTATCAGGTCGATTTTAGCGGCGATGGAGAAAGCCGTGCAGAGGCAGAATTGCTACTAAGTGGCATGCGTTTGGCAGCATTTAACTTACCAGCTTACAAGATTTAACTGGCTGGAAGTTTGCGTTTTAGTTGGCCGGTTAAAAAGTCTTTTAACATGACCCAGTCAGCAGCAAGGCTGTATAACGGGTATGTAAAGGTTGCGGGCCTGTTATGTTCAAAAACCAAATGCCCTAACCAGGCAAAACCATAACCAATGCATGGCAGCAGCCACAACAATGGCCATTGTTGCGTAAACAACGTAAACGACAATACCGCCAGTACCAAAACACTGCCAATATAATGCAAAGCGCGGCATAGCGGATGGCGATGCTCAGTTAAATAATACGGGTAAAACTGGGCGAAACTCGTAAACTTGTGCATCGACATTACCTTATTAGCTTACACGGCAAGCTGCTGCCGTTGACGAAACATTAAGGTGCCACTGACAGTGTTAAATGCCAGTTCAGTTACAGGCTGGTACTGATCATCGGCAAAAAATGCTTTGTACTTATCTAATGTAACAAACACACCAATACCTGCAGATTGCTGATCTTTATCAACAATAGAATCGACAGCATGAATAAGATAATGCCCCAACCCCAGATGCTGATGCTTCGGTGATACCGCAATAAATGCCAGCATATGGTATTGCTCTGCTGGCATAGCAGCATGAATTTTCTGCTCTTTGTCTAATAGTTGCTTTGTCGAAACGTAGCCTGCCGTTAACAGCATTTTTAAACGCCAGTGCCATAACCGGCTGGCACCGATACCAGAGTCTGGGGCAATTACACAAGCCACGCCTAGCAACTGCTCACCGTTGAACAAACCAATTATTGGCTGCCTCGCCTGCCAAAAGGTATTAAGCTCTTCGCGGATTGCTGCCCTTAAGCGTTGCTCGTAATCTGATTTGTCGGCACGAAAAATCTCCATAAATAATGGATCGTCATAGTAAGATTGATATAGCAAAGATGCCGCCAGCTTCAATTCATCTGCACTGAGTAAAATAGCTTTGAGCCGTTCCAGCTCAACGGTATTAAGTTCCGCTAACATAGTTGTCCCTTTATTATTGTTGTTTTTATATCCACAATATCAGTAAGGTTTGTGCTTGCCAAGCAGCGGATAACAGCAAAAATCAGCAAAACTGGCTATGCTTTAAACTCAGCAGCAATAAACTGGGAGGAATTTGTGGATACGTCAGCACATACACTAGGTACATTGTTTGCCCAACTTGGCTTGGAAAGTAACGAAAAGGCTATTGTACAGTTCATAAGTCAACATAAGCTGGTTGCCGATGTGGCTATTCAAGACGCGCCGTTTTGGAGCCCATCTCAGGCCAGTTTTTTGCGTGAATCGTTAAAACAAGATGCTGAATGGTGTGAAATTATTGATGAATTAAATGCCCTACTGCATTAAACAAAATGCAGTCTGCTATGCAAACCCTTCTTTTCGACAAATCGGCCAGTATCCAAATACTACCGGCTCAGTAGCGTGTGCCACTGAGCCGGTCAACATTATAAATACTGATAAGCTTTTTCACCCCAGCCGGTTAAACGGTTTTGTTTAAATACCAGCGCGGTGCATTCTTCCTTAGTGGTTTTACCATCGCTTTTATGGTGATGGGTGCGATAGAACAACACCTGCACCGTTTCACCGTCTTTATTGAAAGCTTCAGTGAAATCTGGCGTACCTAACAGGGTACGAATATCGTCTGCGCTCATTTGCAAAGTAAGCTTGTTAATCTGCTCCTGATTATAACGCTGGCTCTTTTTCCAGTTGTTGTCATCATCAAAATCATGGTCGCCACCAACAGCCACTACACATCCAGATAAACTTACTGCCAAAGCTGCAGCAACAAATACTTTCGCTAACATATTGATTTTCCTTTGTTGTTTTATTAATCGGCCAATGCCGCACCATCACGGCTATAAAAGCAAAGAGCATGCCAGCCATTAAACCAAATAAAAACAATGCGTTACGAAAACAACGCTACTCCTGAACGCAAAACAATGGTAAATTCCACCACTAGTTAGTCAAACAGGCAAATACCATGACAGATGCCGTACAATTGCTGCAGCAAGTCGCTGCGGTACTGCAACAAGAGGGTAAAAGCCCAAGCCTGGCACTATTTCGTGCCCGCCTGGCCGGCAGGTTACCGCCACAGCAATTATTTGCTGCCTATCAGCAATGGCGCAACAATCCGCTTGTTGCTGATATTGGCTCGGTGAGTGAGTCGACTGCTGCCAAAGCGAGCTTACCAGAGCCTGACCAGCAACTGGCTCAGACATTGGCGCGCATTGAAGCCAAGCTGGATTTGCTGTTAAGTAAGCTGGAGCGCTAAAAGTGTATTTGGCAGAGCTGAAATTTAAAGTTATTGCGGATACCGATTTTAGTCGCGCTGAAGCGGCTATCCGCAGGTATATCGAAAGCTTAATTTTTAATGGTCAGCTGTGGGGGCGCGAGTTTCCTACCGCCTGGCAGCAAGATAGTTTCAACAGCCGGGTTGTGCTACCGGCAGAAGATGCTCTGCTGCAAAAACATCATAGCCCAAGCGCTCTTGTGGCGTTACAACAGCTTTCAGGCGCCGGATTGGCTTATCCGCAGTGCCAGATACTGGGCATGGATCTGATGTCTCAACATACCGACCCCTGCCAGCAAGCCCCCTTTTATATATTGTACAGCCGTTTTAGTGATAGCTGTTCGCCAGTACGCTGCGGTGAACATTTTGCGCCAGTACCGCTATATCAACTGGCAACGGCTGAACCGGATCACGAGCGGCTTATCCGCTGGCAACTGCAGTTTCAAGCGCTAGATGAGATCCAAATGCAACAGAACCGGGTGCTACGTAAAAGTGCCGAACGTAGCATGCAACAATTACATAGCCGTTTAAACAAGCAGGGCCGGCGCCTGGCACGCCAGCTGGAGTTGGCCAATAAGGTGCCCGTTTACTATGCATTGTACAGTGGCAGCAGCGCGCACTGTGCCCAAGAAGCAGATAAAGCATGCCCTGGCTGCGGCAATAATTGGCACTTAAACCAACCCTTGCATCAACTGTTCGACTTTCAATGTGTGCCATGCCGTTTATTAAGCAACATCGCCTGGGATTGTCAAAATGCTTAGTCAGCAAAGACAATAACCCTCAAAGCCCATCGTAGCTGCAAGGCGTTAGCTGCGCGATAAAGCTGGCCAGGTTATCTGACAGTTTTTCAGTGACTTCCTGGCCAACGTGCTCAAGAAACACCTCACCGCTACTATTTAATACAGATAACAAAATATCATCATCTTCGGTAGTGGCAAAAAATACCGTTTCCCGCTGTTTCAAACGCCGCTTCATTATAATGTGGCCGATAATATTTTCCTGTAGTCGTTTAACATCTTCAGCATTCCACACCATCAACAACATTAACTTTCCGCGCGTATGCTCAGCGGCCAGACCGGCACCATAAAATATTTGATAGAACTGCTTAATATCCTCATGCAGCGTTAATTCCAGCGCTTGTTCGACATTACTGAAGTCGGCCTGTGGCTGCTGCAACTCTGGCTGCCACAACACGGTATTATCTTGAATATCACCCCGTTGGCAGGGTGACGGGCTGGCCGGATCGACCCAGGTGGTTAAAGTCAATTGTTGCTGTTGATACCAATCTACTACCCGCTGGGTAAATTCAGTGTAATTGCTTGCTAGCGTCACGCGACCTTCCATTAAACTTTATGATAAACTTACGCCATTGTAGCGCTAACCTAATGTGATGACATCAACAGACATGACCAGCCAGCACTCAGATCTTCTTGCCGGGTTAAGCCTGGGTAAAATTACTGCCTACGCCGATAAATACGATGCAAGTTTACTGCAAGCCGTACCACGCACGTTGGGCCGCGATGATATTGGTCTGAATGCGACTACTTTGCCGTTTGTTGGCCAGGATATCTGGCACGGTTACGAGTTATCCTGGCTCAACGCCAAAGGCAAGCCGATGGTGGCCTTGGCTACTTTTGTCGTACCCTATGACTCCGCTAATTTAATTGAATCCAAGTCTTTTAAGCTGTATCTGAACAGTTTTAACCAAAGTCGATTCGCCGATTTAGGCCAGGTATATCAGCATCTGCAGCGTGACTTATCAGCCTGTGCTGGCAAGCAAGTAAAAGTAAGCCTGCACAATGTAAATGAAATTATGGCCTTTCAACCGACTTGGATCCCAGGGCGCTGCATCGATGACCTGGATATAGAGATTGATCAGTATCAGTACGACGCCAGTTTGCTGCAGTTACAACCAGACGGCGATCTGGTAGAAGAAAAACTGCACTCTCATTTATTAAAGTCTAATTGCTTGATCACCTCGCAACCCGACTGGGCCAGTGTTTACATTCACTATCGTGGTAAAGCCTTGGATCATGAAAGCCTGCTGCGTTATTTGATTAGCTTTCGCAGCCACAACGAGTTTCATGAGCAGTGTGTTGAGCGTATTTTCAGCGATATTTGGTCGCGCTGTCAGCCACAGTTTTTAGCGGTGTATGCTCGCTATACCCGCCGTGGCGGCCTGGATATTAATCCCTGGCGCGCCAGCGAACCCTACATCCCACCCGCCATTCGCCTGAGCCGACAATAATCTGTTCTGTTACATACCGAGTTTCATACCCATTATTGAAAAATGCACTGCGCCGGACAAAATATCAGTAACTTGCAGCTACTTTTATGAAGGAAATTGGCAATAAACAACTTGAAACTGAAATAGCACAAGAAACATTACCAGCAAACTTTCAAAAAAGTGGCTTTTCTGTTTAAATACTCAGCGTCTGGTAGATGGACTGTCAGGCAGGAGTTCCAACAAGGAATGCTGATTATGCAATATCTGACCTCTGACGAAGAACAATCCTGGTTACCTTACTATCTGTGTAAGAAGTAAATCAGTAATAATAATAATTCCCTACCACAACGAGCCTTCAGGCTCGTTGTTTTTTTGCTACAAAGCGAAATTTGTACAATCAATGATCGCAATTATTGCTTTTGCCGATATACTTAAATTTAAACAGAGATTTAACCGCGAATGTCCAGGTGGTGGTTTTGCAAGAAGACACACAACAACAGCTGAAAAATGCCCTAAAAGCACGCAAATCGCTGGAAGCCACTTACGAGGCTCAGTTTAAAATACTGGCACAATTTGTCTCGCGGTTGTCGCTGGCTTGCAAGGGAGTAGATGTTGATCTGGACAATCGACTGGCCAAATTACGTACAGAGTTAAATCGCGGTACCGATTTAGAAAAATTATTACCTTTTATTGAAGGTACCAACGAAATCTTAAAGCAGCTTGAATCAAAGCAGCAAATAGATGTTAAAAAGATTCAGCAAGGCCTGGCTGAAGCCGGTAAATTATTACAACAGCAAAAAGGTTTACCTGACCAACTGCGTCGTGAACTGAGATTACTATTAGGCAAGGTTGAACAACCCTCCGCTACTGTGCATGCTTTTTTACCACATCTCACTGATTTAACTAAACTTTACCAGACTGCACTACAAGCAAAACAGCAGTTGGATGCATCTAACGGCGCTGATGACGACCGTTATGGCCATATTTGCCGGCAAATTAGTGTAGAGTTGACCAATCTTCTCAGTGAGTTAGCATTTGCCGAAGATAGCGCCAGCGAAATGGATAATATTCGCCAGAGTTTACTCGATAAATTACCCATAGATTCGCTGTTAGAAGCCTGCTTGAAAACCATCAGTATTATTATTAACAGCATTAACCGCGAACGGCAGTCAGCCGAGCACTTTTTACTCAAATTAAACGATGCACTATCCAGCGTGCAGCAAGCTGTTGTGTCATCAGTGAGTAGCTCCTCTGAGCTGAAACAGAAAATGCAGTTGCTCAATCAACAGATAGAACTGCAAATAGAACACTTAGGCGAAGCCAGCCAAAAAGCCACGTCTTTGGAGCAATTGAAAAGCCTGGTTAACGATAAATTGTTAGCCATTACCAATTCGTTACGCGAAAAAGAGCAGTTGGAGCAACTAGAGCGTAATACGCTGTTGTTGAGCCTGAGTGATATGGAACGCCGACTTAATGAGCTGGAGACCGAAGCGGTTACGTTTAGAAAGCGTATCTCTGATCAAAACTTCCGTAGTTTGCAGGATGCACTAACCGAAATACCCAACCGCGCGGCGTTCGACGAACGCTACTTGCTGGAAATCAAACGCTGGCAGCGCTATAAAAAACCGCTGTGTGTGGTATTAGCCGATGTTGACCATTTCAAAAGTATTAATGACAACTATGGCCATAGTGCCGGCGATAAAACACTGAAAGTGATTGCTAAAACACTGAAACTCAACCTGCGTGAAACTGATTTCATTGCCCGATATGGCGGCGAAGAGTTTATTTTATTATTTCCGGAGACGGAACTAGCCGAGCTTGAAGTACCGCTCAATGCGTTGCGAGAAAAAATTAAAAAAATCCCATTCAAATTTAAAAATGTCAGCGTACCTATCTCTATCTCTTTCGGCGTAACACAAATACTAACATCCGACTCAGGACGCAGTGCGTTTGACCGGGCCGACGAAGCATTGTACGAAGCCAAAAAAGCGGGCCGCGATAAGGTTGTCTTTAAGCCTGGTAGCTGATAATCCCAATAGTAAACATGTTAAGGAGCACATATGCATGTGCAGCTGAACCCGTTAGGGTCTATGGACTTATTGTCACAGTTAGAAGTTGATCATTTAAAACAGAATACCCAGCAAGAAGCCTTCCGTTTGTTTCGAAACTGCTGCCTTGCCGTGCTTAATGTCGGTAGCCATACCGATAGCTCCGCTGAAATATACGAGCAATATCAAGATTTCGCCGTAAATCTACTTAGCCGAGAGCGCGGCATCAAAATTGAATTATTTAACCCGCCATTGAGTGCTTTTGTTGACGGCCAGATTATCAAAGGGATCCACGAACATTTATTTGCCGTGTTGCGCGACATTCTTTTCTACCACAGCCGCTTACAAAGCCACAAAAGCTGGTTGGATTTAAACAACAGCGATCATATTACCCACACGGTGTTTGATATTCTGCGTAATGCCCGCGTAATCGATGCGCGTAACGAACCCAATATGATTGTGTGCTGGGGTGGCCACTCAATCAATGAAGCAGAGTACAAATACACCAAAGAAGTTGGCTATGAACTTGGCCTACGCGGTATGGATATTTGTACCGGTTGTGGTCCAGGTGCCATGAAGGGACCAATGAAAGGCGCAACGATTGGTCATAATAAGCAGCGCCGCAGCACAGGCCGTTATCTTGGCTTAACCGAACCCGGCATTATTGCCGCGGAGCCGCCAAACCCTATCGTGAATGAACTCGTGATCCTGCCTGACATTGAAAAGCGACTGGAAGCTTTTGTCCGCGTAGCGCACGGCATTATTGTGTTTCCGGGCGGCGCAGGCACAGCAGAAGAGTTACTGTACCTGCTTGGAATTATGCTGCATAAAGACAATCAGCAACAAACATTGCCTATTATTCTCACTGGTCCAAAACAGAGTGCCGCCTATTTTAGTGAAATCGCCAGCTTTATCGGTGCAACACTTGGCGAAGCAGCATTAAAGCTGGTTGAGATTATCATTGATGATGCACCGGCCGTAGCGCGCAAGTTAAAACTGGCGGCTGCCGATGTACGTCACTATCGAAAATCTGTTGGCGATGCTTACCATTTTAATTGGACGCTACAGATAGCGCCGGGCTTTCAACAACCTTTTATCCCAAATCACCAGAATATGGCCGCACTTGACTTGCACCTGAACCAAGACAGCGCAACACTGGCGGCTAATCTGCGTCGGGCTTTCTCAGGCATAGTGGCAGGTAACGTCAAAGACGAAGGCATTAAAGCTATTCGTCAGCACGGTCCATTTCAACTAAGTGGTGAGCCCAAACTAATGCAGATGATGGATACCTTGTTACAAGCCTTTGTTGAGCAAGGCAGAATGAAATTGCCAGGCAGTAAATATGAACCCTGCTACCGGGTTGTGCGTTAAAAAATGGCACATTTGTTGTTGATAGATGCGCTTAATCTTATCCGGCGCTTATATGCTGTGCAGGAACGGCCTTATCTGCCGCTAGCCGACGATGTCGCTGATGGCACTAAACAGCAGATTATTCGTAACACCGAAGCCATGCTGCACCAGGCGCTAACGCGACTGAAACAAGAGTTGCAACCCAGCCATGCGTTATTAGTATTTGATGGCCGTGACAGTGAATGGCGGAAGCTGTTGTACCCGCAGTACAAAGCAAACCGTAAACCCATGCCTGCCATTTTGGCCGATGCATTGCCAGAGATAAAACAACAAGCAGAAAACATCGGCTTTAAACATGTGCATCAGGATCAGTTCGAAGCCGACGATGTCATTGCCTCGATCGCGGTTAAACTGGCACAGCATGGGCAGCAAGTTACTATTGTTTCGACAGACAAAGGCTTTTTGCCTTTGCTGTCTGACTATATTCACATTTATGACGCTTTTGGCCGCCAACATCAGACAATTGCAGCGGTACAGCAAAAATTTGGCGTGCCACCCGAGCAGCTGGTGCGTTACTGGAGCCTGGTCGGCGACAGTACCAACAACATTCCTGGCGTGAACGGTATAGGCCCGAAAGGAGCCCATGATTTGCTGGCATTGGGCGCAACCCTGTCCGATGCGTTGGAACATCCAGACTGTCATAGAAAGCTTAGAGAAAAGATTTTAGTCGATAAAGAGCAGATAAAAAATTTTATGCAAATCCTGACGCTAAAAACCGATGTCCAGGTAGGATTAAATTTGCAGGATTTTCGCCTTCAGTCCAAGGAGAAAAGCTGATATGCCCTGGGCGCCAGCTACACCGCTACCACAACGCCGTAAATGGCCATTTTTTGCCTTTGGCCTATTGGTGTATTTGCTGCTTACTGCTGCAGTATTACTGTGGTATCAGGATGACGTTGAGCAAATGGCCTGGATGGACAGAGAAGTGTTTAATCATAAGATAATTAACCAATACCAGCTTAGTGACAATATCAGCCAGGACATGGTGATACAGCGGCTTGGTACCCCGGATATCACAGCAGCCGTACAGCACGACAACGCCGTGTACCAATTACTGTATTACCGCACACATCGCAATGCCGCTGACGGTATCACCACCACAGATGAATGCACTGCATTGTTATTTAAACAACGTCGGTTGCTAGCAAAGGGTGATGCAGCCGTGCAGCAATACGCCGCAGTAAGCATCGATGACAACTGAGCAAAACACTTGGCCGCATTATCTGAGCCTGTATCAAGATTCCGTAGCAGAACTAACCGTCGCCCCAACAGCAGCAAGGCTATTTAAAGTTGCAGTTAATTTAACCAAACAGCGCTTAGCGTTAGCACAATCGACCACACTGGCAACGCTAACAGATTGTACTACGCCACTGCCGGCTGCTGTTTGGCAGACAGAGCTACTGCTGTATTACGCCGACTTTTACTCACTTTCCATGCCCAACCGCCAACCGCTGCTGCTAGCAGGTTGGTGTAGCGCATTGTTTGCTCCAGCACACAGTCTAACTGCCGGGCAGACTAAGGTACCGCGCGCCATGTTGCTGGCTAGCGCACAGTATTTAGCAAGCTACCCTGCCGCACAAAGCATAAGCCGCTTGCTTGGCCGCAGCTATCCTGCTGAGCGAAAACTGCCGATGTGGCGTCAAGACTTGCTAAGCCTGCTACTGACCGAAGTAGATTATTTACGCCAGGCAAACGCTGGCAAACTGCAGCAACAACTGGCGCAGCGGCTAATGTTCAGCAGCAGTGAATACGAGCTGGCGTTACTGCGACCTCTGTTACAACAACCGGAGCCGCAGTGGTTTACAGCGAACCAACCAGACAACCTTGCAAGCACCGTTATCGAGCAACTCATTCAACAATCTACTTACCAGCAATTGAGCCTGGCGGATAACCGCACGGTAGAACAAAAACTATCGAAACACCCCGAGACTGCGAGCACGGTTCTGGCCATCGCGTCGAAACTAAACCGGCAACATCAGCATGTTGACAGTATTCGTCTGGCGCTTGGCATTATTGGCCGGGATAATTTGTCCGCTGTACTGGCCCATGCAGAGCTAAATAGCTATCTTTCAGGCCTAAGACATCCCTGGCAGCAAGTGTTTTCACAATTCGGTGCTTGCCTGGCGCAGGCCTTGCTACTGTCACTGCCACAACCAATCAGTGCCATAACATGTCAGTTGTTGGCGAGCTGCATAATTGCACCACTATGGCAGGACGACACCTACCCACGCAGCGCGCTGATCAGTCAACGACCAAAGCAGTTTATTTTCCGTTTTACACCGCAAACTACACTCCAAAGTAGCGCCTGCTTAGCGCAGATAATCGCTTTGCTACAGTTATATCAGTTGCCACAGTACCTCGATGCAGTCTGTCAGTGGCATCAGCATATCGAGCAGCAAACGTCGGCAGCATTAACGCCCCCCAGCGAAGCGTTGCACCGCGCCTGGCATTGCAGCTTGCTATTATTTTGCGACCCGGCGTCTACCACCTCAGCCTCTTTGCAACCTCAGACAAACAACAGTATTGCATTAGATAACAGCGTATTACTGCAACAACTGGCTGAACTTAGCCAGTGCCACATACCGCTTCAGCTTTCATTGTAGTTTTATTACAACATTCACCCCCTAAATACCTGATATAAGCCGACAATATATGGTGAACATCCGACAAACTGGCACTTTTGGCGGAAAAATGCTATATTCTGCGCCGTTTCCAGGCCCGCCAGAGGCCATCTTCCAGAATAATTACGACAGCTAAGGATCCCCATGAGCAAGCAAATTATCACTGTCATTAAAGGCGATGGCATAGGCCCAAGCATTGTAGAAGCCGCTATTGAGGTATTAGATAAAGTAGGCTGCAATTTTGATTATGAATATGTTGACGCAGGCTTAACGGCGCTGGAAAAAACCGGTGAGCTGCTACCGCAAGCAACATTGGATGCGATAGCGCGCAATAAAATCACCTTAAAAGGCCCATTGACAACGCCGGTTGGTGATGGCTTTACTTCAATTAACGTTACACTACGCAAGAAATTTAATTTGTACTCTAACGTGCGGCCGGTTATCTCGTTTAAAGGCACAAAGGCACGTTATGAAAATATCGACATTATCACCATTCGGGAAAATACTGAGGGCATGTACTCTGGCCACGGCCAGGTGGTTTCTGCGGATGGCATGGTAGCGGAAGCAACCAGCATTGTAACCAAAGACGGCGCCCGCCGTATTGCCGAATTTGCCTTTGAAACAGCGCGGCGTGAAAAACGTAAAAAAGTGACTATTGTTCACAAAGCCAATATTCTTAAATCAACCTCAGGTTTGTTTTTGAAAACCGCGCGTGAAGTAGCAAGCCATTATCCGGATATCGAAGCACAGGAAATGATTGTTGATAATGCCTGTATGCAGCTGGTAATGAACCCACAGCAATTTGACGTTATTGTTACCACCAACCTGTTCGGTGATATTTTATCTGACCTATGCGCAGGCTTAGTTGGCGGCTTAGGTATGGCCCCTGGGGCCAACATTGGCGCCGATTGTGCAATTTTTGAAGCTGTACATGGCAGCGCACCAGATATTGCTGGTAAAAACCTGGCCAACCCAAGTTCAGTGATTTTAGCGTCGATTCAGATGCTGGAGTATTTAGGTATGCAGGACAAAGCAGAAAAAATACGTAGCGCGCTGGCTGATGTTATTGCAACTGGTGATCGCACTACGCGTGACTTAGGTGGCAGCTTTGGTACCACCGACTTTACCGCTGCCGTTTTAGAGCGCTTATAAGCTAACGCTTTGCTAGAATAGCCACCTTAGCGTGGCTATTTTTTTGCCATCAACAATAGAGGGCACTTCATGTCTCAAGTAAATAATCCACTACACGGTGTTACGCTGGAGCAGATTGTAACGGCTTTGGTTGACCATTATGGCTGGCCAGAATTGGCAAAACGAATAGATATCAACTGCTTTAAGGTCAATCCGTCAGTAAAAAGCAGCCTGAAATTTTTACGCCGCACGCCCTGGGCCCGCGAAAAAACCGAAGCGCTATTTATCGCCACTAATTTACATGCTGATCTGCATCAGGAGTAACCCTGAAAAGCTATTTTAAGTGACGTAGAGGGTCTTGTCGGCCATGCAACACACGCATAATCTCAACCTTGTTAGCAATGACCCGGCTAAACAAGGTAACTCGCTTACCCACTCGTGGTTTCTCAATACCATAATACATTATGTGTTCATTCGGCAGACTCGTGACAATTACCATAATATTCAAACTCTACCGGAGACAATTGTTTAGTATTTTCATCCGCCTTAAATAGCTCAGCCTTGCATGATCTTGAAAACGAATGAAGTTCACCAGAAACTTTAATTTCATAACTCTCATTTGCTTTGGGACTAAATGAGGTGTAGATAGCGCAATTAACTGGGCCAGCAACTGACAAAATCATAAAAGTATATTTCTTATCTATTGACAATTTTACACCGTCTGGATTCAACTCAGAAATTAGTGGATTGCCCTTGTCTAAAACCACAAGTCTTGCACCGCTATCAGAGCCAAACGATTTGCCACAGGGTTCTTCTTCTGTATGAACATTTACAAATGTTGAGTACCCAAGAAAAGGTGCTTCAAAATCGTGTTTAAATAGTAGCTTAGAAGAGGGTGTATCAGTTGGCGGTTCTGCATAATCCGGCAAACCAGCACATCCAGCGACTAGGCATACCAATAAAACAATGTTAAATCTCAAAATAACTCCTCAGGAACACATAACGCCGCAAGCAGCGGCGAGCGTTAGCGAGTCCAGCACCGAAGGTGCGATGCTGGCATGCCTTGTTAGTTTTTCTTAGTTTCACGCAACTCTTGCTTTGCGGTTTCTGGATTGACCAATCCAAGCGAGTAATTACCAGAAATACTGGCTACACCACCAAGATATGCTGCGTTACCAAGCTCAGCAGTTAAGCGAACAAAATAAGTGTTATTGGCTTGAACATCGAGGGAGATTTGCAATGGTCCAGCACGCCAGTTGGACATAATGCCGCCCTCTTTGACTGCGATTATGGTGTTACCTGGATTAAGGTCCAATACATCGAAGCCACCATTACTGATTTCAAAACTGTCTACCCCATTTATCTGTACCGTAGGAGCAGCGGCGCCATCCAGCATGGCCCAAGGACGATAAAAATACACTTTAGCTTTATTTACCTCAGGCGCTTCCGTTTGAGTAAATTTGGGGCCTGTAGCACTACAACCAGTAAGAGACGCAATCATAACTAACGAAAAAATAAACTTCTGAAACATGTACAAAGCTCCATCTCTACGAAAACTAACGCTCGCCTAAACGGCGAGCAACTTGTTGCGAGTCCAGCGGCCGCAGGCCGCGTTGTTTTAGGCGATTGTTAGGCATACATTAACCGTGGTGTCGGCGAATATGCTTTATTAAACCTGATTCGTTAAATTCTAATGAGACAATATTAGTTGTAGTATATTCAATGGTTTTATCTAAATGTGCAGGCTTAACTTTACCCATTTCAGTCATTTTTATAAAAACAACATTAGCACCTACCATAATTTCGTTTATCTCAATATTACTGTTTACAACTTCATCTTTTAGTTTACTAATCATATCCTCTCGGAGTTTAGATTTATCTGTATAAGTAAATTTAAATTTGACGTGTTCATCAATGAAATCATCGGCTAGCAACGATATAAAGTATTCTATTTCTTTAGTTGTTGTATTGGGCTGTTGACGCGCATTTTTTGCTGCTACAAATGTCTTGGCTTTTTCGATTAACTGATCTGCCGTGAACTTGTCATTTGCAGAAATTGAAAAAGATAAAATAAGGGATATGAATACTAAAGTTAATTTTTTCACTGAACTATCCTTGTATGCCTAACGCTCAAATTTAGCGCGGAAAGCCGCGCAGCAGGTTGACGTCGCAGCCAGCGCTTTTGCTGGCGATAAAATTAACTTGTTATATCGTTTTTTAAAGGATTCATAATCTTTGCCCGGCAAAGATACGACGTTTTTAACTAAGTATCTTTCGCTTGCATATGTAATGCTAACATCCACAGAAACAGCTCTCTGCTTACTAACTTCAATATCTGAACGGTTAAACCCTTTTATTTCAGAACTTTTCATTTCGACACATGACGAAGCTAACTTTTCAGAGGTCTCGTAAATATCCAGGCAAACTTCAGATGCTTTGTGTCCGTTTGCATCGACTTCCGGATAAACAAATATGATCCAGCTATCGTCCCAAGAGTCACTTTCGCCATCTATTAAACGATGAAATCCTAATTTTTCAGCCTCTTCAGCTGCAATCGTCTTTTCAGAAAAAGAAACTGAAGTAGCTGAGCAATAGCATGCCCATATGGCGCAAAGAAAAAAGCTCAGAGTTTTACGCATATGTCACCAGCGATATAACGCTTATTCGACGGGTCGGCCCGTACTTAAACACAGGCTAACCTGCCTTTGTAATTTTATGTACAAGACATTACACCGATTTTTTATAACTTACAATTACTTATCGGCACAGCTTATATCGGTGCTGTCGACAAATACGGGTCAGCCCGTCTAACAAAACACGTTTGGCTTCAGCACCGAATTGGATATAAATACAGCGATGTGAGTGCAATGATTCATGCCAGATGGAATCTCTGCTTTTGGCACAAAACAGCCTAAACTAACCGCTCTGCTTTAGTGAGGTGCTTCTCAGGTTTAGTGCTACTGATATCGCAGATATGCGACTCCGGTGCGTAAGCATATCGGAGTCATTAAGTTTGGTTTAGGAGGATGGATAAAGATGGCGCGAATCACGCTGTCAGGTGTAGGCGCTAACCGTTTTAACTAACCGTTATAAATAGTCCCGCCATGATTCAGATAATCATTTAGCACTTTGGCTGCAGCTTCACGTTGCACCAGTCGCACTACTTCCACGCCAGCTTGTTGTAAATAGTCATAGCTGCTGTCATAAACCGGGCCTTCGTCAAAACCAATAGCACGGGCATCGTCGGCAGTAGCTGCACAAACTAAACGCTTTACGCCGCTCCACAAGGTGCCACCTAAACACATGGCGCAGGGCTCGCATGAGGTGAACAGCTCACGCTTAATGCCATCGGCTGACAAACTAAAGCTTTGTACGCTTTGCTCCGCCAGCATAATCGCCATCATCTCACCGTGTGCGGTAGAATTATGTAACGGCATAACCCGGTTTACCCCCACGCTAACCAACTTACCGCTGGCGCAATCAAAAATGGCACTGCCAAATGGGCCGCCGGTGCCACGCAGCACATTCTGCTTTGACAGCTCAACAGCAAGGGCCATTTTTTCATCGTCGCTTTGATACACTTTTTGCCAGTCGACGACTTCGTTAATCCACGCCGGCAAGTTAAGCGTTAATTGTTGTACTGCTGTCATTATTATTTCTCAGCCAACGGCTTGCTATACGCCAGTTCCATATCCCATGGCAGTTGGATCCAGGTATCCTGTTCAATGTCTGTTACGTACTTATCCACCAACGGCTTACCCTGTGGCTTGGCATACACGGTAACAAAGCACGCCTTAGGGAAATGCTCACGCAGCGCTCTGGCAGTTTCACCGGTGTCTACCAGGTCATCTACAATGAGTAATTTTTCTGAGTCCGCCAGGCTGGCGTCTTTTAAAATACTTAGACTACCTTGCTTGTCGTGCTCATAACTGGCTACACATATGCTGTCTACCACCCGGATATTCAGCTCACGCGCCAGAATGGCTGCAGGCACTAAGCCACCACGGCTTACTGCCACTATGGCATTGTAATCATGTCCCAGCAGCTGATGCGCCAGCTCTTTGGTGGCGCGGTGAAACGCTTCCCACGACACATAAAACATTTTATTAGTGGATAAAGACATCACGGCTTCCTGCAACTTGGTTTGTGGATAATTATAAGCAGCCCAATGCTACTTCAACCATTTCATTAAAGCTGTTCTGGCGCAGCTCTGCACTTAGCGCTTCACCGGTACGAATATGATCGCTAACCGTAAAAATAGCCAGGGCATTGATACCGTATTCTGCTGCCACGCCGTATAAGCCGGCTGCTTCCATTTCTACCGCCAGCACACCGTATTTCTCTAAGGTGTCAAACAGCGTTTCGCTTGGGTTATAAAATAAATCTGAGGTAAATACATTACCCACTTTAACGTTAATATTTTTCGCCCGCGCGGCCGCAACCGCTTTTTCCAACAGCTCAAAACTTGCCATCGCGGCAAAATCCATACCCGCTAAGCGGTTACGGTTAACGTTGGAATCGGTACTAGCACCCATACCAATAACCACGTCACGCACTTTGACATCCAATGGCAGGCCACCACAGGAGCCAATACGGATAATATTTTTTACACCATAAAATTTAGCCAGCTCGGTGGCATACAACGACATCGACGGTATACCCATACCTGAACCTAACACGCTAACAGGCTTGCCTTTATAAGTACCGGTATAACCAAACATGTTGCGCACGGTATTTACGCATACAGCGTCAGTTAAAAACGTTTCTGCAATATGCTTGGCGCGCAGTGGGTCGCCCGGCATTAGTACCGTTGCCGCAAAAGCGCCCTCTGGCGCATTAATATGTGGAGTGGCCATAACTATCTCTTAGTTAATATTATTTAGGGTTAATGTCGCTTAAGAATGAGTCGCCGTGCGCCATAGCGTCCAGCGCAAAGTAATCTGCCAGGGTCTGGCCAATATCGGCAAAGCTCATGCGCTCGCCCAAATCTGTGCCCTGCATGCCGGGTTTAAATGCCAGTACCGGTATATATTCACGCGTATGCTCGGTTCCGGGCCAGGTAGGATCGCAACCATGGTCTGCCGTCAGCAGCATTAAGGTGTCGTCGGCACAGGCTGCCATCAGTTCAGGTAAACGTGTATCAAAATATTCTAACGCTTCGCCGTAGCCGATAGGGTCACGCCGATGGCCGAAATTCTGATCAAAGTCGACTAGATTAGTAAACACAATGCTCTGTTCCGGTTGCTGTGCCATCTGCGCCAGAGTTTTGTCTATTAATGCTTCGAGGCCCGTAGCTTTATGGCTTTCAGATATACCCTGATGGGCGTAAATATCGGCAATCTTGCCAATACTTATCACCTTGCCACCTGCATCCGTTAGTTTGTCTAACACCGTAGGCGCAGGCGGTAATACAGAGTAGTCACGTCGATTACCTGTGCGGGCATAATTAGCAGTATTATCGCCTAAAAATGGCCGGGCAATAACACGACCAATATTGTATTTGTCTAACAGTTCACGCGCTACCAAACAAAAATCCAGCAAGCGCTGAAGACCAAAATGTTCTTCATGCGCTGC
Organism: Rheinheimera maricola; assembly: GCF_016918075.2. Taxonomy (GTDB): domain Bacteria; phylum Pseudomonadota; class Gammaproteobacteria; order Enterobacterales; family Alteromonadaceae; genus Alishewanella; species Alishewanella maricola_A. Next base: position 303,364 of record NZ_JAERPS020000005.1, read on the forward strand.
TACCTGGAATACACTATCTGCCGACGTATAGCATATAGGTTTGCCGGTGCTGATATGTTCATCGCCTAACTTCACCAGAATATCTGTGCCAGATGCATGACAGTTGCCCAGTATGCCTGGCACGCCGGTTTTTTGGCATAGCTCGTCTATCAGCTTCGCCGGAAAGCTGTTGGTTTTATCGCTGAAATAACCCCAGTCGAACAGTACCGGTACACCGGCCATTTCCCAGTGTCCGCTGGGTGTGTCTTTGCCGCTACTCAATTCGCGCGCATAACCATAAGCGCCAATAATGCTGTCTGAATCTGCAATATCAGCCTGTATCCCTGCTGAAGCCGCTTTGCCCGCTTTTACCAAGCCAAGCTTTGCCAAATTAGGCAAGGCTAACTGTCTGCCTTTTTCGGCATGAAATACTTTGGCAATGCTGGCAAACGTATTGGCGCCAACATCACCGAACTTCTCGGCATCTGGCGCGTAGCCAATACCAAAGCTATCTAACACCAGGATCACTGCTTTTTTTGCCATAGTCATGCTCCTGCCATTTTTGTTATTCGTCTGTCTATCTATTGCGACCAGCATAACCGCTACCTGGTTCAGACGACAGTCTTCAGTACATTTTAAAAAAGGGCACGCAGTGTAAAACGAAGTGCTTTGCTTTACAACAACGATATAAATATGGCTGATTGACAGAAATACAAAACCCGCCATTGCGGCGGGCTTTGATGCAAAAAGCGCAGTTACGGCAGTTGTTGATAGCCCATGTTATACAACGTGAAGCTGAAGATATCGGCCATTTGCTCAATCTGTTTTGACACCGGTGTACCGGCTCCATGACCAGCATTGGTTTCAATGCGAATAAGCTGCGGGTTTAGCCCGGCATCTTTGGCCTGCAGTTCAGCGGCAAACTTAAACGAATGCGCTGGCACCACTCGATCGTCGTGATCTGCCGTGGTTACCATAGTAGCTGGGTGCGCCACACCGGCTTTAACATTGTGTACCGGCGAGTACCCCAGCAGATAATCAAACATTTCTTTGCTTTGCTCGCTGGTGCCATAGTCATACGCCCAGCCAGCACCAGCAGTAAACGTATGGTAGCGCAGCATATCCAGCACGCCCACTGCAGGCAGCGCCACTTTGACCAGTTCTGGTCGCTGTGTCATTACTGCGCCCACTAGTAAGCCACCGTTTGACCCACCGCGAATAGCCAATTTGTCACTCGAGGTATAGCCTTGTGTTTGCAGGTACTCTGCAGCGGCAATAAAATCATCAAACACGTTTTGCTTTTGCAACTGCGTACCAGCCTGGTGCCAGGCTTTGCCATATTCTCCGCCACCACGCAAGTTAGGCACAGCATACACGCCGCCCATATCCAGCCATGCTGCATTAGGGATACTAAAGCTCGGTGTCAGGCTAACATTGAAGCCGCCGTAACCGTATAAAATGGTTGGGTTTGTACCATCGCGTTTTAAGCCTTTTTTATAGCTGATAATCATCGGTACTTTAGTGCCATCTTTAGAGGCGTAAAATACCTGTTCAGACACGTAATTATCACTGTCAAAATTGGCACCGGATTTACGGTACAACGCCGATTCACCCGCAGTTGGCGTAAAGCTGTAAATAGTTTGCGCAGTCGTGTAGTTGGTAAAGGTGTAGTACAGCGTGTCATCCGCTTTTTTACCGCTAAAACCGCCGACACTGCCAACGCCTGGCAGATTGATATCGCGAACCAATTTACCGCTGTAATCATACTGCTGTACTTTGGCAATAGCGTCGACCATATACTCGGCAAAGATAAAACCGGCGCCGGTAGATACGCTCAAAACATGGTCTGTTTGCGGGATTAGGTCAGTCCAGTTTTCAGGTTGTGGCTGCGCCGCATCGACGACGACGACCTTTTTGTTCGGGGCGTTCAGGTTTGTTACCAAATACAACTTGCTACCATCGTTGTCCAGCAAATCTGTATCTGAATCGGTATGGTCCAAAATAGTGACCAGGCTGCTATCTGGTTTAGTTAAATCTTTTAAAAATAGTTTATTGCCAGAAGTTGAAACGGCAGCGGAAATCAGTAAATAGCGATCATCTTCGGTAACAGAAGCGCCAACATAACGATGTTTTTCGGCATCAGTGCCGCCAAAAACAACGGCATCATCTTGTTGCGGCGTGCCTAGTTTATGGTAATACAGTTTGTGCTGATCAGTTTTAGCAGATAACTCGCTACCATCAGGCTTGTCGTAGCTGGAATAATAAAAGCCTTCATTGCCTAACCAGTTAATACCACTAAACTTAACATCAACCAGCTCAGCCTCTAATTGCTGTTTGCTGTCGACATCAATAACAATAATTTTGCGCCAGTCGCTACCGCCTTCCGAAATAGAGTAGGCCAGTTTGCTGCCATCTTTAGAAAAGCTGGCCTCGGCCAGTGAAGTTGTACCGTCTGCACTAAACGTATTCGGGTCGAGAAACACCTCACTAGTGCCATCGTCTAACTGACGATACAACACATACTGATTTTGCAGACCGTCGTTTTTATAGAAATAGGTATGCTTACCTTCTTTAAACGGCGCGCTGACTTTTTCATAGTTCCATGATGCCGCCAGTTTCTGCTTAATTTGCTCGCGATACGGTATTTGAGCCAGGTAATCAAAAGTGACTTTGTTCTGCGCTTTTACCCAAGCCTCGGTTTCACTGCTGCGGTCATCTTCCAACCAACGATAGGGATCGGCAATTTTCTGCTCAAAATAGCTGTCTACCACGTCGCCTTTGGCTGTTTGCGGATAACTGATAGCCGCTTTTTTAATGTCAGTCATAGTAATATTGCCAGGCTCATTTACGCTGTTAGTCTCTGGTGCTCCACCACAAGCGGTCAGCAACGATACGGTAAGAATACTTAAAAGGTGTTTCATCTACGGGGGCCCCTGCTTCTTGTTGTTATAAAGCGTTTGAGCTTAACAAAGAAGCCTGGCTTTGCCTATTTGTGCTCAGCAGGTTTTGTGTGCTATTTATCGAAAATAAAAAGGCCTGTCTTATGACAGGCCTTTAATATGATGGTGCCCAGAGGCGGAATCGAACCACCGACACGCGGATTTTCAATCCGCTGCTCTACCGACTGAGCTATCTGGGCAAAACTGGCTAACGCTAAATGGTGCCGCTTATCCGAGTCGAACGGATGACCTACTGATTACAAGTCAGTTGCTCTACCAACTGAGCTAAAGCGGCTGCGTCACTATACAAAAAGCTGTTTTTATATGTTACTTTGCAACAGCTTAGCACCTAAATTATGGTGCCCAGAGGCGGAATCGAACCACCGACACGCGGATTTTCAATCCGCTGCTCTACCGACTGAGCTATCTGGGCAACGCGGGTCGTATTAAACGGATTTTGCCATCTTAAGTCAATAAATATTTTAGTGCTTGCGGTGCGTTAGCTTAATAGTTGAGCAACATGCTGACAGAAACAACAATAACGGCTGTTAAACGTAAATCCGGCCAGATCAAAGACAAGCTGCTACCTAAATTATGAAAACTTGTTAAAATGCAGTCTGAGCACTTTTAAGCCTGCTGATATAGCAGCAAATTGTTGGAAAACTAATGGAAAATACCTCGTTTAGTAAACCGATTTTTAAACGTCTGATACTGCTGTCCATTTTGACACTGCTAGCGCAGGCCGCACTCTTTGTCTTTATCAACCAGCCTGAACGTGGTTTAAATGAGCAACAACTTGACCGACTTAGTGCCGACACCCGCTTGTTAGGCCGGGCTTTGCAACCGGAGCTGTTGCAAAACAACATTGCCAGCGCAGAACAAATATTATTTCAAACCCGCGACGGCAATACTGACCGCGCGATTTACCTTTATGTTACCTCCGAGAATCAACAAGCTGAACTCATTGCCAACACGAACAGCGTGCCAGGTTTCGTGCCTCAGCCGCAATGGCAAGAGCTGGCCGAGATACAAAATAGCTACCTGGTTGTTAATCATCTGGTTAAGCTGCCCAATCAAAAACTTGCAATACTTATTTATGTACAACAATTAAAAGTGGCCACTTATTGGCCTGCTGTAGTGGTTTTTATTATCAGCCTGGCACTGGGTTTATTACTGAGTGGCTTTTTTGCCTATGCTATTTCTGGCTTTTTTAGCCGCCGTATGGAACCGCTGCTAGCAGGTACCCGCCAAGCACTGGATAAAGAGCAATACAATAGTAGCGTAGACAGCCATGCTCAGGACAGTTACGGCACGCTGGGTAGCTACATTAACCAGCTATTTCGCCGTATAGAGCACACGCAAGAGGCGCTGGCTGAATCTGAGCTCAACATCAAAAACCTAAAACGCGAAGTAGATACCCGCATCAAAGAGCGCACTGATGCGCTGGAAACCGCGAAACTGACAGCAGAAAAAGCCAACGAAGCTAAATCCACCTTTCTGGCCACTATGAGCCATGAAATTCGCACGCCGATGAATGGCATTATCGGCACCATAGATTTACTGCGTAAAACCCAACTATCCACTTCGCAGTTTCGTATGACCGATACCGTGCGTGAATCATCTTTTTCACTGCTGCGTATTTTGGACGACATTTTAGACTTTTCTAAAATTGAAGCCGGTAAGTTAGAACTTGAGACCATTCCCCTGTCATTGGTGGAAATTATTGAAGCAGTAGGCCGTATATTGGTTTCAGTCGCGCATCAGCGGCAAATTGATTTAAAGTTATTTATTGACCCGCGCATACCCGACGGTCTGGTGGGTGATCCGGTGCGCTTACGGCAAATTCTGTATAATCTGGCTGGCAATGCTATTAAATTTACCCAAACCACGCCGGAAAAGACCGGGCTGGTTATTATTAAAGCCGAGTTGCTTGAAGAAAATATCGATTTTAGCCAAATTCAGTTTAGCGTAATTGACAATGGCAAAGGCATGACACAGCGCCAAATTAACTACGTATTTCAACCATTCAACCAAGCTGAAGGCTCTATTACACGTAAGTTTGGCGGCACCGGGTTAGGTTTATCTATTTGCCAACGGCTCACCAACCTGATGTATGGCGACATTAACGTCAACAGCAAGGTAGATGAAGGCACCGAGTTTGTTGTCAGCATTCCAATGCGCCGTTCAGACGAAATCAAGTATCTTGATAAAGAATTATTGCATGATATTCATTTGTTTTTGTTCAGTGCAGATCCGCACAACAGCCTGCACCTGAGCGCCTATTTTAGCCATACCGGTGCAGATCTGGATATTGCCAGCGACTTTGCCACCTTGCTGCAAAAAGCTAAAGCCATGCGACCTTTGCCGCCTAAACAAGCCGCGGTATGGGTACTGGATGCAACTTATGAGCAGATCTCGGCTAACGAGATAGATCAGCTACGTCAACTTGATGCTATGAGCCAGGTGCAATTTGTTGTTATAACGAATCAGGTTGAGTTATCTGAGCGCAGCAATGATCAGGTATATTATCTGCACAGCTCACCTATCTGCCGCAGCCATTTATTCGAAGCGGTATTAATTGCCGCAAGGCGCAAGGCCAAGCCAGTTTACGCCGGTAACGACTTTAGTCAGGCGCGGTTAGCACCTACACAAGAAGAGGCGCGCAAGCAACGCCGGCTGGTACTGCTAGCTGAAGATAATCTTATGAACCAGCGCGTTATAGTTGAGCAATTAAATGCCTTAGGCTATGCCGTTGAAGTTGCCGATGATGGTGCTATAGCGCTGGAGAAATGGCGCCAGTATCACTATCCGCTGCTGCTAACGGATTTACATATGCCCAATATGAGTGGTTATGATTTAGCGGCTGCTATCCGCAAAGAAAGCTTACATTTAAGTGAAGGTGCCGAATTCACCCGAATCGTAGCCGTAACCGCAAATGCGCTCAAAGGTGAAGAGCAAAAGTGCCTCAGCGTCGGCATGGATGGATACATTACCAAGCCCATTGAATTAGCCACGCTGGAGATTATGCTAACGCGTTGGCTACCCCACCCAGCCGAACCAAAAACAGCAGTTAGCGCGAGCAATGACAATAACCAAAGCAGTTCGCCAATATGCTTTACTACAATCGCTAATTTCCTTGGCAACGATCCGGCAAAGCACGAAGAGTACTTAAACTACTTTGTTAAACATGCAGCAGAATTACTCAGTAACATGACGGCTGGAGCTGAAAATCAGGATCGCAGCGCGGTTCGGGCTATTGCACATCAGTTTAAGTCGGTGGCAAAAAGTGTTGGCGCCCTGAGCCTGGCAACCGATGCTTTAAAGCTGGAGAAAGCGGCCGAAGAGAGCGACTGGGCAGTAATTAATGAATACATCCGCCTGATGCAAGATAAATATCAAGATGTCGTCAGTTACGTCAGACAACGCTATTAATTCGACTAACAGGCAAAAAAACGCCAGCTACACGCTGGCGTTTTTGTATCAATTGCCCCAGATGGCGCTAACAAACTGCGGGTAATCAATAAAAGGGTTGCGGTTACCCTGATATTCATAAGCTGCATCATTGCGGTCACGTTCTTTCTGGCTAACCGGGTCCAACTGATGCCACTGCTTTAACAGCTGTAATAGCCAGCTTTCAAATACCTGGGTACTACTGCCGTTAAGCGCCGCATTGGCTTCAGTGCTGTTATTTTGCCAGCCTGTTAGCTGATCCTGATAGCGGGTCGCCATATAAAAGTACGCCCGGGCAATATCACCTTTAAACTCGTCGATTGGTTCAAATACCGTGCCGTTATAACCACTGCTGCTTAATGCTGCACCCAATTTAGAGCCGTTGGTCGAGGTGTAACTGGCGCTGCCGACTTTACCATACGGAAAGCTGCTGCGCTTTGAGTTGACAAAACCGTCAGTGGCAAAGATATGATGCACATCTGAGTTCATTGGTTCTATCGCACCGCCAAACCAGCTACGTGGAAACGAATGCTCTCGGTTATAACAATCCGCTTCACTGTTGTAGCTACCACACTGATTAACACTAGCCACATAAACATAAGCGTCAGTTGCCGCCGGGTTTTCGGAGTAAATATCCAAAATAGAGCCATCCTGCTCATAGTAATTGTCCAGCTCATTGACGGTATAAAACGTCCATAACGCACTGTAACCCTGCGCCGTATGGCTGCTAATAATATTATGCAACGCTGTTTTTAGGGTATAGCCAGTTAACCCTGCCGCATCAGCGTAATATGCATCCAGATCAGCGCTGCCGCCGCTGTTACCCACCGTAAATGCATGACTTTGCTGATAGGTGAAACTAGCGCCACTGAATACTTCAGTACCGTTTATGCTCAGGCTATAGCTACCACTGCCAAAACTACAACAAATACCATCGCCATAGCTGTCATCTATGCGGAAGCTATAATCGCCATCAGCCAGACACCACTGTTCGGTGTAGCTGGTGTTGTTACTCAGGTTGCCACTGGCATAAGCCTGTTGGTTATTGCCATCTGTTAGCTGCCAGCTGGTTTCACTGGCATACCTGTCTGTGGTTAAGGAGAAAGTTGCCGTTGTTGCCGCGCAACCGGCTGGCGGTGGTTCAACAGGCGTGGAGGTAGGCTGGAAGTCATCAACATATACCAACTCACTGCCGTCAAAGCCGCTGACGTCATAAAAGCGCAGACCAATCTCGATAGTGCCAGTACTAGCCGCCGTGTAGTTGTAACTCAGCGTTTGCCACTGTCCGGTAAGCTGCTCGTTCGAATAGCCCTGATAGCCGTTTACATAAAGCCGGGCGCGCATATTGCCTTCAGTGTGATACACCGCAGTGCTGAAGTTATACGTCTGGCCAGCGCTAACATTGACCGACTGACGTAAGTCGGTATTAGCCTGGTCTGTGGTGTTTACATTGACGGCTGCAGCCCTAGCGCCAGCCAGCTTAATTGTGTTGGATGGACTTAGCGTGATGCCACTGTCAATTTGGCTCCAATCGAGCGGCTGATTGGCGCTCCATTGCTCAAAGCCACCATTTAATACTGTTGCTTGTGCCGTAAAACAAACGCCGGCAAGCAAACAAAGTGAAACGCTGTTTTTATGCATTGTTATTATTCTCATGGTTGTTGTTATAAACGTAGAGTCTTGGCTACAGCAGTCAGACTACGCACACACTATTGCAAACAATGTGGCTAAAAAGAAAGCAGTGATGAATTTTTTATGACATTTAAAACAAAAAAAGGCAGCCAATGGCTGCCCAAACTGTCAGTTTCCTGACCACGTAGTGTAAAAGCTAACTTAACATTTAGAACTGATTCATGGTGTTATGTGCACCACCGGCCTTTAACGCTGCTTCACCAGAGAAATACTCTTTGTGGTCGTCGCCCATATCCGAACCAGACATATTCTGGTGTTTAACACAGGCAATACCTTGGCGTATTTCTTTACGTTGTACCCCTTCGACATAACCCAGCATACCGGCAGCACCAAAATACTCTTTCGCCAGATTGTCCGTCGACAGCGCGGCAGTATGATAAGTAGGTAACGTGATCAGATGATGGAAAATACCGGCTTCACGCGCACTATCAGCCTGGAAGGTGCGAATACGGTTATCGGCTTCCAGCGCCAGCTCAGTCGCGTCGTAATCGGCACTCATCAACTGAGCGCGCTCGTAAGCTGCTACATCTTTACCGGCCGCCTGCCACGCATCAAACACCTGCTGACGGAAGTTCAGTGTCCAGTTAAAGCTGGGGCTGTTGTTGTACACCAGCTTAGCATTAGGCACCACTTCACGAATGCGGTTTACCATTTCAGCAATTTGGCCAACATGCGGCTTTTCGGTTTCAATCCACAATAAATCGGCACCATGCTGCAGTGAGGTAATACAGTCCAGCACTACACGGTCGATACCACTGCCTTGCTTAAACTGAAATAAGCCACTGGCTAAACGTTTCGGTTTTAACAGCTTGCCATTGGCTTTTACCACCACATCGCCGTTGGCAATATCGTCGGCACCACTTATTACATCTCCATCTAAGAAACTGTTGTATAAATCGCCTAAATCACCCGGCGCGTTGGTAACAGCAATTTGCTTGGTTAAGCCAGCACCTAAGGAATCGGTGCGTGCTACGATAATGCCATCATCAACTCCCAGCTCTAAAAAGGCATAACGCACAGCGTTAATCTTGGCTAAGAAGTCAGCATGTGGCACGGTAACTTTACCGTCCTGGTGGCCGCACTGCTTTTCATCCGATACCTGGTTTTCAATCTGAATAGCGCAAGCACCGGCTTCTATCATTTTCTTCGCCAGCAAATAAGTCGCTTCTTCGTTACCAAAGCCAGCATCAATGTCAGCAATAATCGGCACTACATGGGTTTCAAAGTTATCAATTTTGCTTTGAATAGCAGCTTCCTTGGCGCTGTCTCCAGCGGCTTTAGCGGTATCCAACTCACGGAATAAGCCGCCCAACTCACGGGCATCAGCTTGCTTTAAAAAGGTATACAGCTCTTCGATTAAGGCCGGTACCGCGGTTTTTTCATGCATTGACTGGTCCGGCAACGGACCGAAGTCTGAACGCAGTGCCGCTATCATCCAACCAGACAAGTACAGGTACTTTCTTTTAGTAGTGCCGAAATGTTTCTTAATAGCGATCAGTTTTTGTTGACCGACAAAACCATGCCAGCAACCTAACGATTGGGTGTACTGGCTGCTGTCAGCATCATAAGCAGCCATGTCAGCGCGCATAATTTTCGCCGTATATTTAGCGATATCCAGCCCGGTGTGAAAACGGTTCTGCGCTCTCATTCTGGCAGCTGACTCCGGGTTTATCGCCGCCCAGGCTTCACCGCTCTGCTGACGTAACTGAGTGATGTGTTGTATTGCATCTTGGTAAGCTGACATAGCAGTATCCTCTTATTGCTGTTGTCCGGCTTGCCGGACGCTGACTGTTCCCAGGCTGATGTGTTACCTGTTGCCTTACACTATAGGTTTCATTGCTATAATTCATAAAGGTGATTTTTGTTATGCTGGCCATTCACGGCATTAATACTAAAGTTGGCTTGACGCGACTCTGGTGGCTAATGCTATGATTCAGACCAGTGATACAAATAAGCTGGGTTATTAAACTGATGAATATTAACAAGATGGATTTAAACCTGCTGGTGTACTTAGACGTATTACTGCGTGAGAAAAACGTTACCCGCGCCGCTAACCAGCTGAACATAACCCAGCCAGCAATGAGCAACGGTTTAAAACGGCTGCGTGATTTACTTAACGATCCTATTTTAGTACGCACCTCTGGCGGCATGGTGCCGACCGAACGCGCCCGCGAGCTGGCACCAGTAGTGCGCGGCGTATTATTGACGCTAGAAGAAACCCTGCAACCAAACAAAGACTTTGAGCCGCTCAACAGCCAGCGTGTATTTCGCATTATGGCCAGTGATTACGCCGCTTCTACTTTAATACCGGCACTGCTAAAAAAAATGCGTGTACTGGCGCCGCACACCAGCCTGGATATTATGACGCCATCAGATGTAACCTTTCATGATGTTGAAAACGGCAAAGTCGATATGGCGATTAACCGCTTTGATCAGTTACCGCAGTCGTTTCACCAAAAAACCGTCTGGCGCGATAGCTTCTCCTGCTTAATTAACACGCAAAACCCTGTGCTGAAAAACTTCAACTTAGACAGCTATTTAAAAGCACAGCATATTTGGGTGAGTAAAACCGGCTTTGGTGTTGGCGTGGGCATGGACCCGAAAGATGTGCAAAAACTAGGTTGGGTAGATGAAGCCCTGGCAAAACTGGGCAAGCAGCGTAATATCTCGGTTTTTACCCGTAACTATCATGTCGCAATGCACCTGGCGGTAGGCATAGATTTAATTGCCACCCTGCCCAGCCGCGCCGCTAAGCTGTATGAGAATGACCCGACGATGGCGATTATGGATCCCCCCTTTGCCATACCATCAATTGAACTGAAAATGATTTGGAGCCCGCTACTGCATCAGGATGCCAGCCATATCTGGTTCCGCCGGCTGATTGTTGAAACCGCAGATGAATTAAACTAAACCCACCATGCAGGGATAAAACCTTTTTCGAAAGAGTCGGGGAGTGTCTGAGCCCTGCCGTAGGCATAAGGGCGAGTTGCCCCGGCGAAAGAGGAAAAGCGTTTTATTCCAGGCATATATGCTTAAGGACGTGCTGCAACACCCGCCTTGGCTCGTCACAGCAACTCGCTCGCGCTGGCGCACTCACTCAGACACTCTGTGCCGACCAAAACGGGGTTCCAGCCCGTCCATCATTAATCTGCAGTTTTCAACCACATAAAAAAGGCGCTGTCAGCAAGTCAGCGCCTTTTTTATGTGGTTTACTCAGGTTTAATCAAGTAACTGATAAGCTGGCAGGGTCAGGAAATCTACCAGCTGATCAGAAGTCGTGATATCAAGCAGTAAAGTTTGCGCCCGGACAAAGTTTTGCTCTGCCCATAGCGTTTCGCCTACCTCTGCCCGCACCACTTTTGCTTCTTCCTCTAGCATAGAAGCAAATAAGGTTTTGGTGATCAGCTTGCCATTAGACAAGCTCTTACCATGTTTAATCCACTGCCAAATCGAGGTGCGCGAAATCTCTGCAGTGGCCGCATCTTCCATCAAACCGTAGATTGGCACACAGCCTTTACCGCTGATCCAAGCAGCAATATATTGCAGCGCTACCCGAATGTTAGTGCGCATGCCCTCTTCCGTGCGCTCGCCATCGCAAGGCTCAAGCAGCTGCGCCGCGCTAATCTCCTCATCAGCATTGCGGCTGACATCAAGTTGGTTTTTCTTACCGCCGCTAAGATAGTTGTTAAAAACAGCATTGGCTGTAGCCGCCAATCCCGGATGTGCCACCCAGGTGCCGTCATGGCCGTTACTGGCTTCCAACTCTTTATCTGCAGTAACTTTGGCTAATATAGCGGCATTTTCTGCCGCATCTTTTGCGGGGATAAAGGCTGCCATGCCTCCCATTGCCAATGCACCGCGTTTATGACAGGTTTTAACCAATAAGCGCGAATAGGCATTTAAAAACGGTTGCTTCATGGTCACCACTTGCCGGTCGGGCAGTATGCGGTCCGGGTGGTTATTTAATGTTTTGATATAGCTAAAAATATAATCCCATCGGCCACAGTTAAGCGCCACTATGTGGTCGCGCAGCATATACAGAATTTCATCCATCTCAAACACCGCCGGCAGCGTTTCTATTAACACCGTGGCACGCACGGTACCAATTGGCTGGCTAAATTTTTGCTCGGTGTAACGAAACACATCATCCCACCATTTGGCTTCCAAATGGCTTTGCAGTTTGGGTACGTAGTAATAAACACCACTATCATTGGCCAGTCGGGTTTGGTAGTTGTGCAGGAAATACAGCGCAAAATCCATTAAGCCGCCGGGAATGTGTTCACCATCAACTAACAGATGCTTTTCCCACAAGTGCAAACCCCGTACTCTGGCAATTAACAGCGCTGGGTTGTCTTGCAGTGCATAGTGTTTACCGCTTTGCGCATCGGTATAGCTGATAGTGCCAAGGTTAGCGTCGCGCAGGTTGATCTGCCCCTCGATAACGCCGGTCCAGCTTGGTGCCTGCGAGTCTTCAAAATCGGCCATAAACACTTTTACATCAGCATTTAAGGCATTAATAATCATCTTGCGGTCAACCGGGCCGGTGATTTCAACCCTTCGATCTTGCAAATCTGCGGGTATTGCAGCTACCTGCCAGTCAGATTGGCGAATATTGGCCGTTTGCGGCAGAAAATCGGGTAAGCCGCCCCCATCATAGCGCTGCTGCGTGGTTTGCCGCTCGGCCAACAAGGCTTTAAGCCGCGGGCGAAATTCTCGCGTAAGCTCTGCCAACAAAGCGCACGCCTGCTCAGTCAAAATAGTGTCGTAGCCATCATGTAACGGCGCGTTGATAGTTAAACCGGCACGGCTAATGCTTGTAGTCATAAGTCTGTCCTTTTTTGCTGCCAATACCCGCACGGCCAATGCAGCCAGTTGGGATCAGGAATACGCACTAACTATAAGCGCTTTTTACTTATAAAATGTATCAATGCAAACAATGCCTGCCATTCGCAGCATCAATAGTTACATCAAAAACACCAGTTAAACCTTGGCACAACTTATGCTTTAAATATCACAGTATTGTGGTGTCGCAGACACCGGGTCAATTTTCTGTCGGAGGTGTGCATGGAGTTTGTCCTGCTATTAATTTTACTCTTGGTTATAGTGGTCGCGATGGTCGCCAGCCGTTTTATTGACAGTGGCAATCCGTTTCCACTGCAGAAAAAAGCCACTTTATTTAGTCCGGTAGAGCGCTCTTTTATGCAGCTGTTGGAAAAAGCCGTTGCCAATGAATATAAAGTACTTAACCGGGTAAAGCTGGCTGATGTAATGGAGCTAAAAACGGGTATCAGCGACAAAACCCGGGCCAGTACCATGCAAAAGCTTAACGCTAAATACCTCGATTTTGTGCTGTGCGATCCTAATGATCTCAGCGTAATCGCGGTGTTGGATTTAGTTAACAATACCAGCAAAGAAGGCCATAAGGCAGTGCCGGATTGGTTTGTTAACGGCGCTTTGGACGCCGCTGGTGTGCCCTATCTGCGCATGAAAATAAAAGCGGGCTACACTGCAGCCGATATTCAGGCAGTCATTGCAGCTCGCTTGGGTAAGTCGGTAGTAAAAGCTGAACCGCTTTACAAGGGCTTGGTAAAAAAGGGGCCAACCCGGCCGGTGCGTTCATTCAAACCGGTAGTGGCCAGCAACAACACCTTGCCAGTGCCCGCGTTGTCACATTCGCAAATTAAGGCACAGCAAACGGCACTGGTGCGGGCGTCTTAGCCCTTATCAAGCCGAATCAAACTGTCGCTAACTGACATGCCGCCCATTTAAACGGGCGGCATTATTTATTTACCTGATTAAAAATTTGAAAATTGGCTAAAGTAAATGTTGCTACTGCCGTTATAGTCATGAGGAATTGGCATAGGAGGTAACTATGAGTCAGTCCGTTGGCGCTGCGTCATCAGCCCAGGGTTTTGAAGTGCTTGGCGCTGCAATGGCAAAAAAGCAGCAAAATCAAGAAGCTAAAATGGCAATGACATTGTTGCAAGGCGCTGTGCAGTCTTCAGCGCAAATTCAAGCCTCTGCCCCGGTAGGTAACCTGGGACAGAACATTAATATCACTGTGTAACCGATATTTTATGTTAAAAAAACAAAGGCCAGCATTCGCTGGCCTTTTTATTTATCCACAATTAAATTCGCCAAATCAGCGAGCAAACCGCACAACCAACTCATGTAACTCATTCGATAACAGCTGCAACTGTTTAATACTATCGGCTGAGTTGCCAGCTTCGGCCAGACTACTGTTGGCCAAACCAGAAATATTCACCACTTGTTGATTTACTTCTTCAGCCACGTTGGCCTGTTGCTCTACCGCTGCCGCCATCTGAATAGACATATTTGCGATACTACCGACGGCATCAGAAATACCATTTAGCATTTCTTCCGTTTCCTTTACCCGCGACAGCCCGGTCTCTGCGCCGGCAGTGCCGCTTTGCGCTACTCGCACGGCGGTATCAGCACGGAGCGTTAAATCGCTTATGATCTGATGAATTTCCTTTGTTGAGTTTTGCGTTCTTTGTGCCAGATTGCGTACCTCATCCGCTACCACAGCAAAGCCCCTGCCTTGTTCACCCGCGCGAGCGGCCTCAATAGCTGCATTCAGAGCTAATAAATTAGTTTGCTCAGCAATTTGCTCAATCATCTGTGCCACAGTAGCAATTTTTTTGGTTTGTTCAGATACCTCAGTAACCGAATTGCTGATCTCTGTCACCGTTTGGCGTAATGCCTCAATGGCTTTTCGGGTGACGGCGGCGGTTTGCCTACTGCGTCCGGCAAGGTCATTTGACTGCTCGGCTTGCTGTGCCGTTTCTTGCACATGTTTAGATACCTCTGCAATGGTTGTCGTCATTTGATGCATCGCCGTGGCTGCTTGCTCGGTCTCCTGCTGCTGGCGCTGTATCAGTTTCATCGACGATTGTGCCAACCCTAATCCACGGTCAGATTGTGATGACACGCTTTTCGCCGCATCTTCCATCCGGCTAAGCACTGCCCCTAAATGCGCCTTTGAACTCATTATGGCAACTTTTAACTCGCCAACATCGAGGCCATCATCGGTGAAGGTTTGCACTGCAAGTTCATGATGAAACGAGTTTGCTAACAACGCCTTAACGCTATCCAACGCGCTCTTTTTATTGTAATTCGCCCACACGACATAACCAAGAAGCGTACCCAATAGCATTAGCTCAGATGTCCCTGACATACCCACATAATACAGCCCAGCAGTTACCAATAAAGCAACACCAAGCACGGCATTAGCCAGCCCTAGTTGAAAACGCCCGGCTCGGAATTTACCACTATTAATGCTCGCATACAGCTTTTCAGCCCGCTGAATATCAGTGCGTGATGGACAAGAACGTACCGACTCATAACCCACAACCCTGCCGTTCTCTGTTACAGGGGTAACATAAGCATCAACCCAATAGTAATCACCGTTTTTACTGCGGTTTTTTACCAGGCCCATCCATGGCTTGCCGGCTTTTAAATGCTCCCACATAATTTTGTAGGCCAAAGGCGGCATATCTGGGTGACGCACTATATTGTGCGGTTGTCCGATAAGCTCATCTTTG
This sequence comes from Rheinheimera maricola, assembly GCF_016918075.2. Lineage (GTDB taxonomy): Bacteria > Pseudomonadota > Gammaproteobacteria > Enterobacterales > Alteromonadaceae > Alishewanella > Alishewanella maricola_A. The sequence goes on from NZ_JAERPS020000005.1 coordinate 318,989, forward strand.
CTAAAACCACTTATAGCAATAAAAGCGTCGTTACAATGCCTGATAGTGCCATTGAGGTCGGTATTAGAGATAAGTTTTTGATTAGGCGGAAAAGTTCGTTCAGTATTGGTAACTGGAGTATTGCGACGCATAACGATGGCTCCATGCTATAAGTTAGTTAATCCGTTGTAAAAATAGCAACAAACTACTATAAATCAATGAAATTAATAAAATATTTCTTCATCGCATAACTGCCTAAATCTAAGCTAACCAGCATTTTGTCATTTATTTTCAATTTGCATTCAGTTCATCTGAAATTCAGCTAAACTGGCTACCATAAGCTAATTTTTCCGTTTCAGTGAAATTTGAGCCTTACTACAGTGCGAAATCTTTAACCATGTGTTTAATAACAGCAAGGATGGCTATGACACAACAACAATGCTCTGTGCTGATAATTGACGATGCTTACACAGTACGCGAATACCTGCGCCAAACGCTTATGCATTTGGGTATTAGCACAATACATGAGGCCGCTGACGGTAAACGAGGTTTACAGGCATTCGGTGAGAAACATCACGATTTAGTGTTTCTGGATATTGAACTGCCCGATATTAACGGCCAACATCTATTGCAACAAATTAAAACCCAGGCTGATAAAACCCATGTTGTGATGGTAACAGCACACAACTCGGTGGAAAATGTGCGTAACAGCATTGCTGCCGGTGCCAGCGGTTTTATAGCAAAGCCGTTTTCACCTTTGAAAATAAAGAATATTGTCGAACGCTGTCTGGCAGCCAAATTAAATTAATTACTCTTGTACATCGCTGGCTGCCATTAACGCAGCCTGTTTCCTACTTTTTACATGGTTGCTACGCCAGCGCATTTAGCAAAAATGCCTCGCAATTGCTTTTTTTTACAGCTCAATGTCAAGAAATGTCAGAAAGTGCAAAGCTGCGTAAAGAAATGAACTGATTAGCCTTTAATACCTCTTACCGCTCATTCCTAACTATATTTGAATGAGGTTTTATGCGTTTTCTTACCCCGTGTTTAGTATTTAGCCAACTGGTTATGTTAACTGGTTGCGGCAGTAGCTCTGACGACACATCTTCAACTTATACCTCCAGCTATATTCAGCTTTACAATGGCTCAGCAAATAGCGCCAACACCCGCCTGATACTGACCGATAGCGATGATAGTAGCTATCTTATTGGCAGTGCTAGCTACACTGACGCGACATCACTCGTTGATTACACCCCAGATACGTACCAATTTACGCTAAGCCGGTTAAATAGTAGCGGCGATGATGTCAGTGTACTGGAGAGCGAAATTGAGCTGAAACAAAGCTATAAGCATCTTTTGCTGCTAAGTGATGATTACGCCTCACCAGATCTACTGCATATTGCCTTTTTGCGGGATGACAGCCTGACCGACAATTTCAAGCTTTACGTTGCCAATTTACTTAGCGCTGACCACAGTTACGATTTATACATCAGCAACTCTGAGCAAGCTTTTGCTGATGCCACCTTAGTCACGACACTTAGCTATCAACAGATCAGTGAACCTGTAGAATTTGCATTGGGTAACTACAAAATATACTTGACCGACGCCGGCAGCCGCGAGCCGGTTTTTATCTCACCAACCTACCATTTTAGTTATTTAACGGAATATGTATTGGTGCCAAGATTAGCGTCAGGACCACTGCGGGGTAATATTGCCGTTGATATTATTGGCAATAGCACCACCGTATCCACATTGAGCGATCTGGACGCAGTCGCCCAATTCCGGCTGTATAATAGTATCGATAATTTGTTAAACACCCAAGTAATGCTAAACAACGAAACGCTATTAACAGAACTGAGTAGCGACACCTTTAGTGATTATGTTCAGCTAGATGCAGCTGACTACCGGCTCACGGCCACAGACAGTAGTAACGCCATAGTAATTAAAAACGCCCTGCTTACCTTAAATCAGGGAGAAAGCAAAGCTATGGTGCTCTACACCAACGAATACAATGCGGCCAGTGCTATTGTGGTTGAAGAAAGCTTGTTGCCACAAATCTATGACTTTGACATTAATGTTGTCAACGTTATCGCTGATTACACTGCGTTAAGCCTGTATTTTGTAGCGCCAAGTCAAACTATTGATACCACCGATCTCTACATCAGCTCACTTAAATACGCGGCGCAGACAGCTATATCATTGCCTGATGGTGAGTACCGTGTGTTGCTGGTTCATACGGACAGCAATAGCAATAAAACCTTGCTGGCCGAGACCGACTTTGAACAATTCGTAACTGGCAGCAACTATCTATTAATAGCAGAGCCCGACGAAAACTATAGCTATAAATTAAGCTTATTGCGCTAAAGCCAGCGGGAAGAAGTATGCCTGCAATACGGCTTATTGATGACAATAAAAAGCTAACAAGCTTACTGTCATCCTTCCTGCAAAATATTGTCAAGCGTGGCCGTGTTTCCGGCTTTATGGTACTAATTACACTGCCGCTGGTGAATGAATACCTTACTGAATAAGGCAAAATTCTGGTAAAGCCAATCAATAGCGGATAAACGCTAATAAAAACCGCCAAGGCTGCAATGCAAGCGGCCTTGGCTGTGGTAACTATTCCAGCAGTTGCAATATGTCCACCCAAGGCACCAGTTTCAGGTTTTGCCCCTGCTCCGGCATGCGATTTCGGCCATCCTGCACGATCAACGCTCCTTGCTCAAACCCCGGCCCCAACGAGCGGGTGGTTACTTCCAGACCGTCGGTTTCAGAAACACCATCTATACCTGATTGCGGGTTAGTGCTGATGCGAAAGTGCAAGCGTTCAGTATAAGGGGGCGCAGCGTCATACAGCATGTAGCTGTCATTACCCTGGCTTGATACCAGCAAATAACTGCTGCCGTTATGCTCTGCCAGCGCAATGCCCTCAATATCATCTACCAGCCGCTCGCCATCTACGCGTATTATGGCCTCACCTGTGATATCCGCATTGGCAGCGGCGGCAAAACGCCAGATGGCTTCGTCTTCCTCACCAACAAATAACAGGCCGCGTTTATCATCAGCAACACAGCCCTCCGGTTGCGACGGTACCTGCAACGAGCGCACTAAGCTGCCCTGCCAGTTTTTGCCATCACTGCCGATTTGATACTGCTGAATTAAGCCGGACTTATCATTTACAAACACATAGTGTTGGTTATTTTGGCTACTGTGATACATACACAGGCCGTAAATATCGTCCATACCGGTAGCTATCTTGCCGGCGTTGTGCAACTTGCCGGTAGCATCAATAGCAAACAGCTGCAGGCTGTTATCATCACGCAAACTGGCTACCGCGATATCGTGCGCAGCCCCTTGCCAGTTCAGGCCATAACGTACATCAACATTATTTAACCGCCCTACGCTAAGCTGCTGTACCCGCTTACCCTGCATATTGTACACATCCAGTCCTGCACGTTTATCGGTGCCGAGGATCAGGCTAAGTTCAGGCTGCGCCGGATGATGCCATACCGCCGGGTCATCCATAACATCGCCACGCTGACTGGCAGGCTCGGTTTGTAAGCCAGGCATTATCTGCATTACGGCTGCTTTTTCAGTGCGCTTTGCCATAACAGGCAGCGTTAGCGCCAGCTGTTGTACAGGGGCGGCGTCCTCAGTGCTGATATAGGCTGTCGTGGTATTAGTTGTCATACTTACACTTAAGCCGCTGGCCTCTTTAAGTGCCGGCACCGGCATAGCGCTGAGCAACTGCCCATCGCTGCTGATATGTAACAACCGCACCGGCTCTTCCTCCAGCGCCAGCAAGCTGCCGTCAGGTAACGTTTGCAGCGCTTTTACTTCGCCCTGCAACTGGCCAAATGGCGTATTTACCTGCAGCAAACTGCGGCCTTCATCGGCTTCAGGTTCAGCCTGGTAGCGCCAGATAGCGCGGTCTGCTTCGGCGATATACAGCGCACCGGCGATATGATCTACCGCACAGGCAGTGCTGTCGTAAGGCACATTCAGTTCACGTACCACCAGCGGTTCGGCCAACCACTGTTGTTGCTGTTGTAACAGCAACTGATCTGCGCCACCACGACCACCGAGCAAAAATAAGCTCAGCTGCTGATTTTCGCTGCTGCGATAAAAGCATAAATCATCTACCACACGGCTACTGATCAACTGTTGCTGCATCAGCTGCAGCACAGTTGGCTCTGCCGGGGCAAAACGCCAGACATACAAGCTGTTGCTGTTGTCATCCATTGCCGCCAGCAGCAAGCTGCTGTCATCCATCGGTTGCAGTGTCAGGCGGATAAAAGCGCCGTCGTAACGGCTAAGTACTGTAGCGCCCTGTTGTACCTGCAAGCCTGTGGCGTCAGTAAACAGCTGATACTCAGTACCCGCTATTTGCACATTGTGGTAATGGCTGGCATTAACCGCCAATACCTGTGCTGCTGGTTGCACCGTTTGCTCAGTGCCGGCCTGACAGGCACTGAGCAGCGCCGCCAGCGCCAGGCTGACAGCAGGTAATAAAAACATTTTTTTAGTTGATAACATCATGTAGTCCTTGTGCCGCAGCGGCTTACCAGTTAGTAATTTGTACGCCCAGCACAAAGGTGCGGCCATATTGCTCATACTGGAAGTTATACGGCTTACGGCCGGTATAGGCATAGTAAGGTTCGTCATTCAGATTGATGACATTGAAGTACAGCTGCATGCCGCGCCGGACTGTCCATTTGCCGGTAAAATCCAGCTGCATATGGTCATCGGAATACACATCATAGGCCGCCTCGGTCACATCGCCCACTTCAGCCAGATATTTCGACTTATAGTTGGCCGCCAGCCGCAGACTAATCACTTCAGTTTCATAACCCAGACTCAGGTTAGCGGTTTTATCTGACTGGCTCGGTAGCGCCACTTCACGGCTTAACAAGGCGCCATCGTCAAACCATTCAATATCGGCCGCAGAATCGGTTAGCGTCAGGTTGGCAGACAACAACAGGTTATCCAACCAGCTATCATGCCCAGACAGCTTATGAATAGCATTCAACTCCAGGCCGTATAAGTCCGCTTTACCACCGTTAACAAAGGTCTCTGCTTTGGCAAAGCTGCTATATTCACCGCGGCCGGCCAAATCGGCTTCATAAATAAAATTGTCAATTTGCTTGTAAAACAACATGGCAGAAAGCACACCGAGTTTATCGGCATAATGCTCAATACCCAGATCGAAATTATCCGACGTCAGGGCTTTTAACTGCGGGTTGCCAAAGGCAGCTTCGAGCTCATCATCATCCTCTTCCAGAATAAACGCCGGCGATAGCTGTTCAAAGTTAGGCCTGACCAAACCGGTACTGAACGCCGCCCGCACAATACTTTGCTCCGACAGGTTGTAACGCCCAACCACGGCCGGTAACCAGTAGCCTTCAGAGCTGTTCACCCGGTTGGCACTGAATACTTCTTCTATAGCATCATAGCGACTACCGGTTGCCTGACGTTTTTCATGTTCGTAACGCACACCCGTGATCAACTGCCAGTTGTCGCGCTCCCACTGCGCCATAAAATAAGCGGCACTAATATCTTCATCTACCTGGTAATCATTTATTTGCGACTCAACGTCGTCAATAAAATCATCGCGGTTGAGGCTTGCCACCAACTGATAAATACTACCGCTGTTAATCGCCGGCCCCATATTACTTAAGCCGTAATCTACCGTACCGCCGGCGTAATCGCTCAGGCTAAGGGCGTTAATACCCAAATCGGCGAAGTCTTCGAACAGCCAGACATCCTCTTCGGCACGTTTCTCGCGCTGGCTGAACTTGGCGCCGGCTTTTAGCAGCACACTGCCGTGGCGCTGAATGATCTCACGGCTTACATCAAACTTAATATTACGCTCGGTTTCTTTCGCGTAAGTATCGCCCATTTCCACTTCTTTTAATTCATAGCCATCAGCGAGAATTGCTTCGGCCGGAGCGGTTAATCGCAAAATACTGCTGCCGGTAAAGCCGACGCCTTCGTCAAGCTCCTGTTCAAAATCAGCTGCAGCGATGTTAAACGGCGTATTTTCATCTGCCTGGCTGGCGCCGGCTTCCAGCAACCATTCCCAGTTACCCGCGGTTTGTTTGGTGCCAACCACCAGAGCGCTGATGCTTTGGGTTTCTTCACGCTGTTTCAGTGAGCGGATAAGCGTTGCTTCGCCGTTTACACCGGCAAATAGCGCATCGGCCAGTTCCACTATCAGGCCCTGACGCGTTTCAGTATCGCTAAACCGGCTATACAGGCTACGCAGGTAATACTCGTTATTGTTACCCGGCCGGTAATCCACATTCAGTGCCAGGCCGATACGCTCACGCTCAATGCTGTAGTCACGCAGTTCAAACTCTTCCAGCCCGTTGTCAAAATCCCAGCTACCGCCGGTTTCGACGTTCTCTGAGCCAAATTTACGCCCGGCATAACTGGCGGCAATGGCAACACCTAAGCTGTCGGTTTCACCACCGGCATCAAGTATCTTGCTAAACACGCCGGACACTTTCGGGCTGGTTTTGCTTTGCAGCTCGTTATAGCCGGCTTCTGCGGTAAAGGAATAAAAATCGTTGCTGCGATCAAATGCAGACAAGCTTTTAATTTCAACCGTGCCGCCTAATGAGCCGGCCGGCATGTCGGGCGTCAGAGTTTTGTTAACTTCTACCGATTCGAGTAAGTCTGATGGGATCACATCCAGTGCGACGGCCCTGCGGCCAGCTTCCGGTGCCGCCAACTGAGTACCGTTATAGGTTACAGCGTTATAATCCGGTGCTAAGCCGCGCACGCGCACAAAACGGCCTTCGCCCTGATCGCGCTCTACCGACAATCCCGCTAAGCGTTGTAGCGCTTCACTGACATTGCTGTCAGGAAACTGACCCATTTCATCCTTGCTGGCCACGGTAATAATGCCACCGGCATTGCGCTGGCGGTTTAGTGCTTTACTTACCGCACCCGACTGGCCCACCACTTCAATATGCTCCACCGCCTCGCTGGCAGACAACAACTTAATATCGCCGAGGCGCTGCTCAGCATCACCAATCACCAATACCTTGGTTTCCGGCATAGCGCCCAGATAATTTATCAGTAGGGTATAAGTGCCTGCTGGCAGTTGAGCGAAATAAAAACGGCCATCTGCTGCAGTGGTGCGACGCAGCTGCAATTCAGGAATGCTGACTTCAGCACCACTTAGCAGGTTACTGCGGTTGTCGGTTATGCGTCCCTGTACATCAGCATCTGCCAATGCCGGGCCGGCTAAGTTGGCACAAGCCAGGCCAACGGCACAAGCCAGCAGAGTACGTCGGGTATTTTTCTGGTAAGTCAGCTTCATAGGTTGCTCTTAAGTTTGCGGCTAATCATTACCGGCTATTGTGCTACTGGCATATGACAAAATGCCGTTTGTTAACATCACGCCATGCGCGATTGTGACCCGGGTCTTAACGGCGCAACCAGGTTCACCTAAAGCCAAAACCTGTCATCCCGCTGTCATACAGGCAGCGGAAAATTACATTTATTTGCGCGGATAACATGACTATGTGGCGACAACATCGCTATAAAATGCTGTTTAGCCTGCTGTTGCTGTTAACCGGCTTGTTGCTGGCAGTGAATAGCGGCAACGCCAAACACAGTAATGCGTTTGACGCTCTGGATATTTTGGGTGAGGGCACCACCCTGCTGGTTGCCATTGGCTGGCTGGGGCTGATTATCAGCAGCCGCCCTGCAGGCCGGGTTACCGAGTGGCTGTACTACGGCAGTTTGCTGTTGGTGTATTCTTATTTTCTCGACTTGCTGGACGAATTTATCCGCTACCCAGAGCATATCCGGCTGATGAGCTGGCTGGAGTCTTTACCGGCGCCGGTTGGTATGCTGATCCTGACTTATGGCCTGGTAGGCTGGCATCGCGAACAACGGGCTATTAACCGTCAGCTGCGCGGCCGCGAGCTGTTTTTGCGTGATCATCAACTGATTGACCCGTTAACCCAACTGTACGGCATTGAGTACCTGCAAGCCGTATTGCAGCGCGAAATAGAACTGCACCAAAGTCAGCACAAAAGTTTAAGTTTACTGGTGCTGAACATCGATAACTTTGCTGGTTTTAACCGCCGCCATGGTATGGCCGCCGGCGACACTTACCTTAGCCGGTTAAGTGAATTACTCAGCAGTCAACTACGGCACAGTGATGTGGTATGCCGCTACGCCGGCGACCGCTTTATTGCAGTTTTACCTAACACAGCCCTGAAACAGGCGCAGATTATGGCGCAGCATTTACGCCAGCAATTAGCACAACTGGCTGATGCAGAGCACGAGCCTATGCTTACACTGGCAGAAATGGCGGTGCAACAACACAGCGCCCAAGCCGCGCTGCAACAGGCAGCGACTGTTATGGCGCAGGCTAAAACGGCCGGCACAGTTAAGTTTCAGCCCAGCTGATGAGGCGGCGCCACTTTGGCTATCAGGACAAAGTTCTGCTGTTGCAACACGGCTGCACTGAACTGTTGGCGCTGGCGCAACGACGCGGCGCGGCGCTGCATAAGCTGTTAAGCGGCAGCAGTATTTTTGCACAAGACTTACATAAACCGCTTGGCCGACTGCACCATACTGACTGGTTAATGCTGCTGCAAAATTGCCGCCAGCAGGTAAACAGCCCGGAGCTGCCTTATCTGCTGGGCAGCGCCTTACTGAACAGCCGTTATATTTCGCTGTGTCAAAGCCTGCAATATGCAAAAAACCTGCGTCAGGCACTAAAGCAGCTGTACTATTTTCGCCATCAGCTGTTTCCTTGCTTCTATGCCAGGCTGTATCAACAACAGCACTGCATAGTGCTGGAGTTTAAACCGGCGCTGGGTTTAGCAAACCAGCAGGCGTTTATGTTAACCGCGTTGTGCGCACTATTACTTGGCCTGATAAAACAACAATTGGGCACACTGGACGGCATCAGCCTGCAGTTGCAACAAAGTGCAGAGTCGCCTGCGTTGCAGCAGCAACTTTTTGGCGGAATAAACCTCAGCTTTAACCAGGTCGCAGACAGCATCAGTATTCCACTCGCTTTGTGGCAGCAAGAGTTTAATCATGCCAACGCAGCAGAATTTAACGCGGCGCGGCGCACCTGTCGCCAGCTTAACCGTGTGCTGCCCCCGCAGCGCGCTTTACCGGAGCGTATCTGCCGCCTGCAACGCCGCGCTCTGCCGCAGCTGCTGAGCCAGGAACAGGTCGCCGCCGCTCTCGGGCTCAGCAGTAGCAGCTTAAAGCGCCAACTCAGCCAACATCAGACTAACTTCGCCGGCTTGCTGGACGAGGTGCGCCGCGACGCGGCGCAGCAATTACTGCAGCAGGGCCACTACTCCAACCGGCAGCTGGCATTAAAGCTGGGCTACTCCGACGAGCATAACTTCCGCCGTGCTTTTAAACGCTGGACCGGCTTAATCCCCAGCAGCTTTAAAGGCCTGTTTAATTTTAACTAACCTCAACTTAGCCACCAAGGATCTTCGATGAAACTGATTAACACCCTGTGCCAGGCATTATTACTTAGCACTGCGCTGCTGGCCTGCTCACCGGCTGAAACGACGAAAACCGACCAGACAACTGCCGCCGCAACAGAAAATGTGGTGCTGCGCTTTGCTGTGCTGGGGGATGCCGAGCCGAAACCCGAGCCGCAGTTTCCCAACATGGCCGCAGCGGTTGCCGATATTAACCGGCTGGCAACACAGACTAAACTCGATTTCATCATTGGAGTAGGTGATATTGCCCACAAGGGCACATTGGTGCAATACGACAATGCCACGCCGGTGCTGCAACAGTTAACCCTGCCGTTTTATCCAATCATGGGCAATGAAGAACACGGCAGCACGGTAGAGCGTTTTATGCAGTACGCTAACAGCTGGAATAACGGCAAAATCACGTTGGACTCGCCAAGCTATGTACTGGAATTTGACACCGTAGCGTTAGTGCTTGCCTCGCCCGATCACGGCCGCGACTTTAACGATAACGGTATCAGTTGGATGTTAAACCAGCTAAAGCAGTTACAACCTAAACCGGTGCTGTTAATCGTGCATGGCGCTCAGGCCGGTGTTTATCCGGAAAACGCCGAAAAAGGCATTCATCACCCCGGTTTTGCCGACGTTATTGCCCAGCCTAATCTGGCGGCGGTGATATCCGGCGATTTGCATATGGATATGAACCGCGTACAGCACTCAAAACAGCTTGGCGAGGTGCATTACCTGCATATACCGGCGCTGGAACGCACTAAAATTCCGGATGAAACACAACACAGCGCCATGTTTCGGGTGTTTAGCCTCAGTAGCGACGGCCTTATGCAGGTAGATACCTACCAAACCGGCAATGCCACAGCGCTGGCCCGCCACGCGTATCAGTTCAGCATTACACAGAATAAATAACGCACTTAAATCTCTGCCTGATCAATACGTTAAAGATTAGGCAGAAAATACTGCTCAAGTTTTAACCAGCAGCTACCGATAACCGTATAACTGAAACACCTTTGTGGAGCCTTAGATGGACATTACATCTGCTTCGCAACAGTTTGCGGTTGCCGAACAAAAGTACCTTGCTTATGGTCGCAAACAGCAGTTACTAAGCAATGAAAACCGCCCAGCTCCGGTCGTACCAGAGCTAGCGCCAAACGCCGCCTTAACCGAAGACGATTTCACTGCCGATGATGGCACGCTATTTAATGCCTACCAAACTTTTGGCATGGTAAAACACCTGCTCGCCAAACTGGGTCAGCACCATAGTGACTGGCAAAAGCCGGCGCAGGCAGCACCACCAGCACAGAGCAATAGCCGGCTTAACTCTGAAATTGAAACTACTGTTTTTACCGCCAATTTTAGTAGCGAAAGCTTGTTTGTTAGTGGTAATCAGCAGCAAGTAGACAATAGCGGCCAACGCATCGCCACCACCGAATGGGAATTGGGTTACCAGTCTGTACAGGCTAATTTTAGTGGCCAGCTGCAAATGCAGGATGGCAGCAGTGTCAGTTTTGCCTTTGAATTTAGCATGCAGGTAAGCTGGGCCCGCTACAGCTACACCGAGCAGCCGCTGCAAGACCCGTTAATTGTAAGTCTGGACAACAGTGCGGCTAAACTCACCGACAACCGAACTGAGTTTGATTTGTTTAGTAATGGCAGCAGCGTGCAATTGCCACAGCTGGCGGCGCAGCAGTTTTATCTGGCTTATGATCGCAACAACGACCAACGGGTCAATAATGGTACTGAGTTATTTGGCCCACAAAGCGGCCAGGGCTTTGCCGAGCTGGCAAAATTTGACGATAACGGCAATGGCTTTATCGACCCCGCTGATGATATTTGGCAATACCTGTATTTATGGCGGCCAAAACAACAACTGCTTAGTATGGATGCGGCTAAATTGGGTGCGTTTTCAGTAAGCTCGGCCGCCACGCCAATGCCTCTGCTGGACAAACAACAGCAAAAACAGGGTGAGATACAACGTAGTGGCCTGGCGTTTACTGATGAAGCCAGGCCGATACTGGTGCAGCAAATTGATCTGGTGGTGTAAAACTGCAGCAGGATAATAGCTAGCTCTTATCCTGCTGTTCCAGAAAGTCTTTGAACTCTGTGGCATACAACTTTAACAGCACCAACGTCAGGGCAAAAATAATTGGTCCATAAATTACGCCTATTAAGCCAAACAATTGAATACCGCCAAGAAGCGACAGGAAAATCAGTAAGGTACTCATGCCTGAGCTGCCATGCATCAGTATTGGCCGCAGCACATTGTCAATCGAGCCTACCACTACCACGCCCCATACCGCCATAAAGATTGCCCACGGCCAGTCGCCGGTTAAAAACAGGTATAAACTGGCCGGCAGCCAAATTAGCGCGGTGCCGACAGCAGGTATAAACGATGCAAACGCCATCATGGTGCCCCAGAACAACCCCGGCAACCCAACTATCGCCATAGCAATACCGCCGGCAATACCCTGAGCAATAGCGGTTAAAAACGAGCCCATCACCGCAGATCGCGCAACAGTTTTTGCTTCATTTAACAGAGCCTCTTCCTGCGAGCGCGACAGCGGCAATATCCAATGCAAGGTAGTAACAACCTTATCGTGGTCACGCAGTAAAAAGAACAGAATAAACAGCATCATAACGAAGCCAAACACTAAACCGGTAACGTCACCCAGTAGCTTGGTACTAAGGTTCAGCAATTCTTTTCCAAAACCGGAGGCGAACTCGGTCAATTGCTGCACAATGCTCTCACCGCTAATGTTCTCTGTCGGCAAGACCCGGTTAATGTTATCCAACGCGCTTTGCACCAGCGGCTGTTGCAATAGTTGCTCCGCACCGCCGTCACTTAGCCAGGCATAACTTTGCTTAGTAAACGCAACGCCCTGCTGCACTATAGCCATAAACACCAGTGTTGCTGGTACCAATATCACCACCACCAACAACAAACACGAGATACTGGCGACCAAATTAGGCCGGCCGGGTAGTTTGTTCTCAATATACTGATGTACCGGAAAGCACAGCAGCGACAACACAAATGCCAGTATGATAGCACCGACATAAGGTGCTACCAGTAAGTAACTGCCATACAACGCCAGCAGCAATGCCCCAATCAGCACATAGTGCCGCGATTCTGTTTTAAAACCGTGTTTCATTTAGCCACACTCCGTTGTTTGGCAGATTAAGGCGCAACCTGCTGTAAAATCAGGCCACAAATATAGGCGCCGTAGGTACCAAGGCCATAGCCTAACACCGCTAGCAACACTCCTACCGGCGCCAGCGACGGATGAAAAGCTGCCGCCACAACCGGTGCAGATGCTGCGCCGCCCACGTTAGCCTGGCTACCCACTGCCATATAAAACATTGGCGCTTTAATCAGTTTCGCGACCAACAGCAGCAAGCCGGCATGCACCAGCATCCAGACAATACCAACTAAAAACATCAGCGGGTAATCCATAATGGCCGTGACATCCATATGCATACCGATGGTCGCCACCAGAATATATAAGAACGCTGAGCCAACTTTAGAAGCGCCTACCGCTTCGAGCTTACGCACTTTAGTGGTAGACAAAAATAAGCCAATGGTTGTGGCGGTCACAACCAACCAAAAGAAGGTACTGGTTAAGCTATACATCGCCAGTTGCGGTGCAACCTGTTCAATCCAGGGCGCAATAATATCGGCCACTGCATGTGATAGGCCTGTGACACCAAAGCCTACCGCGACAATTAGCATAATGTCGTTAAGCTTTGGAATACGTGCGTTCTCAGCTTCGTATTGCTCCATTTTCTGGCGCAAATTAACAATACCGCTGGTATCGGCACCGTTTTTGCGGTCGAAAAACTCCGCCCGGCTGGCGATAAACAGCAATACTGCCATCCAAACGTTGGCCACCAGCACGTCAACGGTAATCATTACCGAAAAAATACTGCCATCAACATTAAACACTTCTTTCATCGCCGCCTGGTTAGCACCACCGCCAATCCAGCTACCAGCGATGGTCGTCATACCGCGCCACACATCTCCACCGAGCTCTTGTGGAAAAAAATAGCCCACGCTAACAAGTGCTATCGGGCCACCAATGATGATGCCTAAGGTACCCGTTAAAAACATAATTAGCGCTTTTGGCCCCAAGCCAAGTATCGCTTTAAAATCCACACTTAAGGTTAACAACACTAAACTGGCTGGCAGTAAGTAACGTGACGCCATTTTGTACAGCGATGAGCCTTCGCCATCGATAATGCCAAAGGTATTGAATAACGACGGAATGAAATAGCACAACAGCAAAGCCGGCACATAGGTATAGAATTTTTTGAAAAACGGATTATCACTGTGGCTGGTATAAAACACGGCGCCAAGAATAACCGCCATTAAACCAAGCACCACCGCATCATTGGTGATCAGTACACTGGACTCTTGCATAGGGGACCCTGAATTGTGATTATTATTTTTTGTTACAAGCAGGCGTCAAAATAACACAGGGCCATAGCAGAGCAAAGTGAAGCAAGACAAACAGCAAGCGGCCTGCGCTGACACCGCTTTATTTTAAGGCGCTTTGGCGCTTAATGCTGCGACGCTAAACGATACACCGTCCCAGCCGGTACGCATAAAATTGCGGATATTCTGATGATCAGTGCCTTTGGGGGTATCCAGTACCAACCGGTAATAATCACCAAACAGAAACAGGGTTTGCGCGGCAGATAACTGATGCAGTGCGCCAAAAGCCAATATTTTGCAGGAGCCGTTGTTTTCTCCGGCCGCATTATGCAGCTCGCCGTTTTTAAAGGCAGTCGGCGTAAACTGATACAGCGCATCAATCAGCGTGATACTTTGCTCAAAACTGATGGTTTCTGGCTCCGTGCTTAACTGAATAAAAAAATGCTCCAACATATGAACTCCTGTTCTGTATCGTCTCACTGACGCACTATTATCTGTAGATACTAAGCCGAGCACCGCCAATTAGGCAATATAACAAATGCCAGCCAATATAAATTTAATTGCCAGTACCGTATCCGGCTAACCACGCTCTGTCAGACTGGTATACTCAGGCCACAAGTAGCGATTGAAACATGCCATGATTAACCCTGACATCTGCCATAAAGCCCGATTGGCCCGCGACTCCCGCTTTGACGGCTTGTTTTTTACTGCAGTAAAAAGTACCGGCATCTTTTGCCGGCCAATTTGTCCTGCCCGAGCGCCAGCGGAACATCAAGTATGTTATTACCCTTCGGCGGCTGCAGCCAGTGCAGCCGGTTATCGGCCGTGCCTGCGTTGCCGGCCTGACAGCGCACCGGGGTCTGCGGCCTGGCAAGGCAGCAACACCACCTTACAACGTGCAATACGGCTGATTGACGACGGTGGTTTACAACAACAGACACAACATGATTTGGCTTGCCGCTTGGGTATTACAGAGCGTTATTTGCGCAAGTTATTTCAGCAGCACCTGGGAATGCCACCCAAGCAGTATGCCTTGGCACAACAAGTGCTGTTTGCAAAGAAGCTATTGCACGAAACGACCATGCCGGTAAATCATATTGCCTTTCACGCTGGCTTTAACAGCGTACGGCGCTTTAATGACGCGTTTAAACAACAGCTTAAATTGAGCCCGCTCAACATCCGACGCCAGAATAAAGCCTCAGGGGATATGCTGCAACTAACTCTTAGTTATCGCCCGCCATTGGCTTGGCAACAAATGCTGGATTTTTGGCGAGCGCGCACCTTAGAGGGCATCGATTGGGTAGACGCTCAGCGCTATGGCCGCACGTTCAGCTTTATGCAGCAGCCTGGTTGGTTCGTCGTTGAACCCGCAGCAAATAACAACCTCAAGCTACAGCTACACTGGCCTGGCGAGCAAGGGCTGTTTAGCCTAGTACAACATCTGCGCCGCCTGTTGGATCTGGACGCGAACCTGCTGCATATCGAGCAGCAGTTAACCAGCCATCCCTTGTTCAGCCAGGGCATCATCAGTGGCCTGCGCATCCCCGGTGTTTGGAGCAGCTGGGAAGCGGGCGTGCGCGCCGTACTGGGCCAACAAGTAAGCGTAGCAGGCGCCAGAACCCAGTTAAATCGTCTGGTACAGGCGCTGGGCAAGCCGTTAGAAACCGACGGCATGAGTATAAGGCTGTTTCCCTCGCCACAAGCGCTAGCAAGTAGTGATTTGCAGATGATTAAAGTGCCGCAAGCCCGACGTGACACACTAAAAGCACTGGCGCAGTTTGTGCTGCAGCAAAGCGATGCCGCACCAGAACACTGGTTGGCGATAAAAGGAATTGGCCCCTGGACAGTGAGCTATGCCAGGTTACGCGGTTTGTCTGATACCGATGTCTGGCTTGGCGGCGATTTAGGTGTACAAAAAGCACTGGCTAAAGCCGGTAATAACGGTGATATCAACGCCCTGGCTCCCTGGCGCAGTTATGCCACCTTTCAGTTATGGTTTAGTTTAGGAGCCTAGTATGTTTAGCCAATGTATTCCAAGCCCATTAGGGCAGATCAACATTAGCGCCACGTCCAGCGGCATTAGTGAAATTTTGTTCAGCAATACCGCCATCAATCATGCGCCCTCGGCGCTGACAGAGCTTGCCGCCGGGCAGTTACAAGCCTATTTTGCCGGCACCTTGCAGCAATTTAATTTACCATTGGCCGCCACAGGAACCGCGTTTCAGCAACAAGTATGGCAAGCACTTTGCGAAGTGCCATTTGGCACGACCTGCAGTTATGCCGATATTGCGCGGCGCATTAATAATATAAAGGCGGTGCGGGCGGTTGGCGCGGCTAATGGCCGTAACCCACTTGCCATCGTTGTACCTTGCCATCGGGTTATTGGTGCCAATGGGACTTTGACCGGCTACGCTGGCGGGTTGGAAAAAAAGGCCTGGCTACTACAACACGAACAGCGCCAACAGGCGCTGTTCAGTCAGTAAAATGTCAATTAAAACTGGTAGCTAACACCAAAACGAAACTCGTTTTTAGTATCGCCGCTATTCAGTGCGATATTGCTGCGAATAGCCCAGTCTGGGCTCAGGTAAAATGCGATACCGCCAGCCAGGCTGCCATGATCATCACCGATAGAGTGGTATGTCGCCTCGGAATAGAGTTCTACCTGGCGTGTTAATGGATGACGTAAACCCACGCCGCCGTAACCACCCGTATCATCTGCATCGCCAGAAGCGTGCTCAATACCGGCAAGAATATAGCTCTGTGTCGTTGGCGAAAAATCCAGTTTGAACCCCGTTAAATAATTAACGCCAGCCTGGACAAAATTCACATCAAAAGGTCCATTGGATAAACGGGTATAAGTAGCGTCCACTACCCAGCTACCATCCAGCCGGTAAGACGCTTCAACATAAGGGCCGTCACCACCAGCATCGGTGTAACCGGCGCCAATATAATCCCAATTAATCTTTGCCTGAGCGCTTACGGCAAAAGTGGCTGCGAGCAGGCCGGCCAGTATTATGGATTTTTTCATCTTACGACTCCTTGTTGTTCTCTGCCTGGCAACAGCCAGGTACTGATTTGTCAAAACAGAGCCAGCTTAGCGGCAACGACTTAACGCTGGCTGAACTCTAAAACAGGCCAACCGTTCCAATTTTTAGAAAATAACATGGACAATAATGCAGTTTTCTTTTCATTTTGCTTGGCGTTTAATAAGTAAACATCATTGGAGGCCATTATGACCAGCCGAACTTTGCAACGTATTATCCCAGCCATAGCAGCATCAGACGGCGCGGGTGTGAAAATTAAACGTAGCCTCGGGCAAAATCCACATACCCGGCTAGACCCTTTCCTTATGCTGGATTTTTTTGGCTCCGATAAACCTGGCGACTACATCAAGGGCTTTCCTGCGCATCCACACCGCGGCTTTGAAACAGTTACTTATATGCTTGAAGGCCACATGCTGCATGAAGATCATCTGGGCAACAAGGGGCATTTAAAAAGCGGTGGCGTACAGTGGATGACGGCTGGTCGCGGCATTATTCATTCCGAAATGCCACAGCAAGAGCAAGGTCTCATGCAGGGCTTTCAACTGTGGTTAAATCTACCAGCGACTGAAAAAATGCAACCGGCTGCCTATGTTGATATTGCGCCTGAACACATTCCACTACTGAACTTAGCGCAAGGCGTGGCCAAAGTTATTGCCGGCACGTTTGACAACGGCGCGCTGCAACAAGGCGGCCCTATTCAAGGCTTAA
Source organism: Rheinheimera maricola (assembly GCF_016918075.2). Taxonomy (GTDB): domain Bacteria; phylum Pseudomonadota; class Gammaproteobacteria; order Enterobacterales; family Alteromonadaceae; genus Alishewanella; species Alishewanella maricola_A. The sequence continues at coordinate 336,628 of NZ_JAERPS020000005.1, forward strand.
GCACTGACCCGCAATATTATGATTTGCACCTCAACGCAGATCAGCAGCTAACGTTGCAGTTACCACCGCAGCACAGCGCTTTTGTCTACCCCTATGCCGGCAGCGTAACAGTGCAGGACAACAACGATAGCCGCAACGTACCGCAACACCATGTCGGCGTTCTCACTAGTGGCAGCAACCTAAGCCTTCGCACAGACCAGCCGGTGCGGTTGCTGGTGTTGGCTGCAAAACCCATAGGCGAACCTGTCGTGCAGTATGGCCCCTTTGTGATGAACAGTACCAACGAGATAGAACAGGCTATAGCTGACTATCAAGCCGGCATCCTGACCGATAACCGCGCCGCCAACACTATTACGCTGAGCCAATAAAGCCGCTGCCAGACAAGGAAAAGCAAGATTTTGTCGTCGGCTCGTTTTATACTGCTGCCTTTGTCATCACAGAGAGCTGAGTATGCAATTGATTGGTATTATTGGCGCGATGGAGCCAGAGGTGGCGCTGTTGCGCCAGCAAATCACAGACAGCAAGATAGAAACCGTAGCGGGTTATCAATTTTGCACCGGCACACTGCAAGGCATGCCTGTGGTTCTGGTGCAGTCAGGCATTGGCAAAGTGGCCGCAGCAGTAGCTACCACGCTGATGATAGAGCATTTTAAACCCAACGCCATTATCAATACCGGCTCCGCTGGCGGATTCGACCCGGAGCTTGACGTGGGAGATGTGGTAATTAGCACCGAGCTACGCCACCACGATGTTGACGTGACCGCCTTTGGCTATGAGCCTGGCCAGGTCCCGCAAATGCCCGCAGCCTACTTACCGCATCCGGCGCTGGTTGCTGCAGCAGAGCAAAGTATTGCCCGGCTGGGTTACTGCAAAACTAAGCAAGGCCTTATTACAACAGGTGACAGCTTCATTTGCGATCCGCAGCGCATCGCCAGCATCCGCCAACAATTTCCAACCATGTTAGCTGTCGAAATGGAAGGTGCGGCCATAGCGCAAGTGTGCCATATGATGCAGACGCCTTTTGTGGTGATCCGCAGCCTTAGTGATATCGCCGGTAAAGAATCGCCACAATCGTTTGAAGCCTACCTAGAGGTTGCCTCTAAAAACAGCTCGGCCATGGTTAAGGAAATGCTTGTTAGCCTGGCTGGAGTTAGCCTCTAGCGTGTGGTGGCAACAGCTGTGGCCTGAACCTTTGCTGCTAATAGCCACGGTGCTAACATCGAGGCTATTGGTGCTGCCATCGTCTTATCATCCGCTTACGCTATTTCGCTACTACGCCCGTCAACTAGGCCGCAAAGTGCATCCTGATCCAAGCCGGCCGCGTCAGCAGCAAGTGCTGTCAGGTAGCCTGGCGGTGCTGGTTGCCATTGCGCCGCCAGTTATGCTGGGCTACAGCTTATACTTATTTTCCGAGTTACCACTGGCACTGGACGCTTTGCTGCTATTCATCAGCATGGATTGGGCACTGCAGCGCAGGCAAGTACTTGCTGTTACGCACAGCCTAAGCCGCAATCAACTGGCATTAGCCAAAGAGCAAGCTGGTGTTTTGCTGCTACGTGATAGCAGCCGACTGACAGAAATGGGCCTGAGCAAAGCCATGATAGAAACCGCTATCTTACGTAGCTGCAGGCTGGAGTTGGGCGTATGGTTTTGGTTTGTGCTCGGTGGTGGCATCGGCGCTTTGCTCTACCGCCTGCTGCAGGAGTTAGGCCAGCAGTGGAACAGTAAATTACCTTATCATGCTGCCTTTGGTAAACTTGCAAGCTGGCTTAGCAACTGTAGCGCAGCCATACCGATGGCCATAGCGAGCAGTATTCTGGCGTTGCAGTACGGCATTAAACGCTGTATCCGGCAAGGCCGCGTCAACCGCCTGTTTTTCAATTTGCCATCCTTTTATATTTTAAGCTGCGCCAGCGTTGCCACGCGCTGCAAGCTTGGAGGCCCGGCTTATTACGCCACAGAAAAAATAACGCGCACCCGCTTCACACAACAACGCGAACCGGGTTGGCGCGATATCGGCATTAGTATTCGTATCGTGCATTTTATCCAACTGTACTTTATGCTGTTAATAGTCAGTTTGCTGCTATTGCAGCTGGCAATTTTGTTTATGCGATAAAAAAACAAAAGCAGGATAGCCGTCCGGTGCTGGACAAACAGGCTGCTCTAAGTGTATGTTTTTACTAGATGATAAGATAAGTAGCTATAATAATAGCCATGCTACAACGAACAGGAGTCTCAGTGGACCTTTGGCAGCTTTATCTGCGCGTTACCACCCTGTGTTTATTACTGGTTGGAACCGGCTTGACTGCTGCCCCACTTCTGCGGCCATTGACACCCGATCAAGGCTTGTCACAGGGCTCGATTAACGAGCTGCTGCTCGATAGCGATGGTTTTCTCTGGCTGGCAACAGAAGGCGGCCTGAACCGTTATGATGGCCACCAAGTACTGCAGCTTAGCACCGTAAATTATGGTCTCCGAGAAGTTGCCTTCACTCAGATGTTGCAAGATAACGAACAGCAAATTTATGCTGCAACAGCAGGTGGAGACTTGTACCGCTATGACGCTGACAGCGGCTTTTTGGTCTTGCTTACGCAGTTACGGCAGCAGTTTGAAACATTGCGATCCAGCCATATAACTGCTTTGGAACAGTATGACCAACATAATTTATTGCTAGCCACCGAGCATGGCTTGTTTATGGTGGCCAAGCAGAATGGCAGTGTTACACCGCTATTTAATTTAAATGATTTAGGTGAGCCGGATGGCTGGCTGCGCCATATTTTGGTTTATCAAAATTTTGTGTTTGTCGCAGCTTACAACCGGGTCATCGTTTACGATATGCAAACAGGCCAGCATCAACCGCTGTATCATGCCGATAAACACAGCACAAATGAACACCAGCAACATGCAAAAGTACTGAGTATAAAACGTGAAAAATTATGGATAGGCACCGTTGAAGGGCTATACAGCATTAGCTTGGATGCAGTGTTGGCTTATTTGCAACGCGGTGAACCCTACCAGGTTAAAACTGAACTGCCACAACTTAATATCTGGCGTCTGCTATGGCAGGAGCAGAATCAGCAAATCGTTATTCCGACTGAAAGCGGTTTGTACCGTTTTGTCCACGACAGCGCCGAGCTGAGTTCCCTGGTTAAACTAACCGACAGCACTCACGATTTAACTGACAACAATATCGTAGATGTTATTGCCGACCGGGACGGTGGTTTTTGGTTAGCCACGCGTAATGATGGTGCTTACTATTGGCATCCACGCAGTGAAGCATTTAGCCAAATTAGCCGCGACTATCCAATAGCCTCAGTACTGAGCAACAATATAGTTTACAGTATGGTGCAAGACAGCACGGCTCTTTGGGTGGGAACCGCCAATGGCCTGAATAAGCTAAATTTAGACAACTACAACACGGCCGCATACTTTGTGTCCGACGATCCCAAAGCGATTGATCATCTTGGTGCTATTTATAACATTATCAGTGCTGGTAATGGCCGATATTGGCTACATACCGGTCTCGGATTGCGTCTGTTTGATAGCATATCTGGCCAATTGCAACCTTTGCCTGGGGTGGTTGATGAACAGTTGCCACTATTTGGACAGGACAGTGGCGGCTACTTTGCAACGGGCAATTACGTGTATTTTTTTCATGCTGACGCGGTATTCCGTTATGACACGCAAACTGGTGATGTCATTGATATTACCGACAAACTGCAATCACTGGCATATAACAATGACACCGGCTTTGTTACCGTGTTACCGGGCACCAACGGTAGCTTATTGCTAACAAAACCGGATGAGCTTTGGCTGTGGCAGCCCCAAAGCGGTCAAAGTAGGTTGCTGTACCGCCATCATAACTATCTACCGCAATCTAACCGTTATGCGGATACCGCTCTGGTTGATAAACAAAATCGTCTGTGGGTCGGCATGTCAGGTATTGGTCTGCTGGGGTTTGACTTAACCAGCCTGCAGCTAGTTAAGCAGTTCCCGGTTGGCGAAGCGCTATTATCAGATGCTATCTACAGCTTGAAACAGGACGCATATGGTGACATTTGGTTTTCATCGCATCTTGGCCTGGCGCGATTGAATTCTAGCTCACTGAAAATTGAATTTTTTACGCGCAATGATGGCCTTGACACGCATGAATTTAATGCCGGCGCCGGCACGAATCTGTCTGATGGCCGCCTGGTTTTTGGCTCAATGCGTGGTCTTACCGTGTTAGACGCCACACAATTGCAACAGCCGCCGATACAGCCAAAGGTAACAATTACCGGTATCCGCGTATTAAGCGGTGAGCTGCCACCGCTTAATGCCAACCTCAATAACCGTGAGTTCATCCTGTCGCATAAAGATTTAGGTGTAACGTTGCAGTTTAGTGCGATGAATTTTGGCAGCAATCACAAAGTACAGTACCGCTACTGGCTAAGCGGTAGCAGCAATATTAATTATCCACGTCAAAGCAATAACAACGTGGTATTTCCGCAGTTAAAACGGGGGACCTATCAGTTTAATGTGGTATCAGTATCACCAGAAAGTGGTATCGAGAGCGCACCAGCAACAATTACTTTAATTGTTAAACCGGCACCCTGGCTTTCTAACTGGGCACTGCTGCTTTATAGCAGCTTGGTACTGCTGTTGTTGTATCGCTTCTATCGCATGCGGCAGCAGCAAACTGCAATGTTACGCCATGCTCACGACAAAGCGCTGCAAAGTGAGCAGCGCCTAAAACAGGCTTTAGCCTCGGTAAATAGTGGCGCGTGGGAATGGCAGGCCAATAACAACCGATTATTTGCCTCACGCATTCACAGCATGCTTGGCTACAGCACCACCATGAACCCATTAACGATGCAACAGCATTTAACTCTTGTTCACCCTGAGGACCGGGACGGCTTCAGTAATCAATGGCAGCGTTTTTTACAGCAGCCTGAACAAGGGTTTGATTTTACCTACCGCATGCAACATCGCGACGGTGGCTGGTTGTGGTTCCGCGATCAGGGTAAAGCCACCGACATAGGCCGCAGCGACCATGTGCAAAAAGTAATAGGGACTTTTAGCAACATTACCGAAACCCGCGCCAATCAGGAAAAAGCCCGTCTATTTGGCGAAGCCTTCCAGCAAACGCGCGACTGGGTAGTGATCTTGGATGCCACACAACGTGTGATCACAGCGAATCAGTCGTTTGCTGTCGCTTTTGGCAATATGGAGCAATATTTAGAACAACCGCGACCGCATCATCTGGGCATAAGCCTGGTACGGCGACGGTTTTACACTAAATTGCTAAAAGAATTAAAAGCTGGTGAACATTGGCAAGGCGAAGAACAGGTAATCACTCCTGATGGCCGCGAACGTCCTACCTTGATCAACATCAGCGCCATAGGTGAACAAAATGAGCTGGCTTTTTTTGTCTTGGTATTTACCGACATTACCGCACAAAAAATGGCCGAAGATGAATTGCGCTACCTGGCAAATTACGACGCACTAACCGGCTTGCCTAACCGGGCCTTATTGATGGATCGTATCTATCATGGCATTGATCAGGCCAAGCGTGATAAACGCTCGCTGGCGTTATGCTTTATTGATTTGGATAAATTTAAACAAATTAACGATTCGTTAGGCCATGACATTGGCGACTTGTTGTTAAAAGAGGTTGCTCGCCGTTTAACCCTGACCCTGCGTGAAAGTGATACCGTCGCCCGCCTCGGCGGAGATGAATTTGTTATTTTATTGGAAGGTTATAAAGCCGAAGATAATATCAGCCACGTCGCAAACAAAATGCTAACGGCGGTAAGCGAGCCCATGCAGTTTGGCACCCACACGGTAGGCGTGTCTCCCAGCATAGGTATCGCTGTGTACCCAGAAGACGCTATCAACGCTACCGAGCTGCTAAAACATGCCGATGTTGCGATGTACCACGCTAAAGAAGCCGGCCGTAATAATTTTCAATTCTTTACCGCTGAAATGAACGAAAAAGCGCATATGCGGCTAGCACGCGAAACGCGGTTACGAAAAGCCTTACAAAACAATGAGTTTGTTAACTATTATCAACCCATAGTAAACAGCCAAACCCGGCAGGTAGCCGGTGTTGAAGTACTGCTACGCTGGCAAAGCAATGAAGGTTTGATATCGCCAGCTGAATTTATCCCACTGGCTGAAGAATTGCGGCTGATCATCACCATGACGCAGCACTTGCTAGATCGGGCACTGGCAGATTTACAACATTGGCAACAGCTCGGTTACCAATTGTATCTGTCGGTTAATTTATCCACCCAGCACCTGGAGCAACCCGCACTGGTAGAGCAAACCCGTATTTTGCTGGACAAATATGATATTTGCGCCAGCTGTTTACGGTATGAAGTTACCGAAAGCGCCCTGATGCGTGACCACCAAAGTGCTATTGAAACCATGCTGGCATTAAGCGAGCTGGGTGTGCAACTGGCACTGGATGACTTTGGTACCGGTTATTCGTCGCTTAAATATTTAAAAGAACTTCCCATAGATGGGATAAAAATCGATCGCAGTTTTGTGAAAGATATCGGCATCGACAGTAGTGACGAAACCATTATTGAAGCCATGCTGAGCATGGCCAACAGCCTGGGTATGTATTGCGTCGCCGAGGGCGTTGAAACCGAGCAGCAATTGGCCTTTTTCAGCCGGCGTCAATGTTACCTTATCCAGGGTTACCTGTATGCCAAACCGATGCCAGCTGCAGATATAGCCGGCTTTTTACAAAACGAAATCTAACCCACTGAGCTGGGTGACCTGCGCCTTGCGACAATATACCACCTGGCGACAGCTGGCACAGCGATCGCTCTGTTATACTAGCTAACCCATCGCTGCCTTGCAGGATCTTATGCTATCGCCACTGGTCAAAGGTGCATTGCTGTTACTTCTGGCTGAAGCCTGCTTTGCTGGTATTGGCGCTATTGTTAAATTTACCAGCGCCACAGCATCAGAGGCACAAGTGGTGTTTTTCCGTAATTTCTTCGCACTTTTGCTGATGCTGCCGTTTTTGTACAAACACGGTTTTAGCCTGTTAAAAACCAAACGTTGGTACCTGCACCTTAGCCGCGCCCTTACAGGCATTATCTCGATGTACTGCTTTTTCTATGTGCTAGCCAGGCTGCCATTGGCCCAAGGCATGCTGGTATTGTTGTTATCGCCATTTATCGTGCCGCTTATTGCCCGCTTTTGGTTAAAAGAGCGCCCCAGCCGGTTGACGTTATTTGGTATTCTGTTGGGCTTTGTCGGGGTAGTGCTGGCATTACCGGCCAATTACGGCAGTGCCGAAGCCATTTTGCTGGTTGGCTTATTGTCAGCGGTGTTAGTGGCTATAACCAAAACCACTATCCGCTATATGTCAGATACCGAACCGGCCGTACGGATTGTATTTTACTTCTCTTTGCTTACCGCTGTGCTATCAGCGATACCGGTGCCATTTTACTGGCAGCCATTGAATAGCGACGTGTGGCTGGCCTTTATTGGCATGGGTGTACTGGCGGCAATTGGCCAGCTGGCTATGACGCGGGCTTATGCCGTAGCACCGGCCAGCGATATTGGCATGTGGACTTACAGCAGCGTTATTTTTGCTGGCTTTTTTGGTTATTTATTCTGGCAAGAACCAGTAACTATGGCCTGGTTTGCCGGGGTGCTGGTTATTTTTTACGCCGGCTATATCACTACCCGGCAGAGGTTGTTGTAATCGATTTAGATCCGCCGCAGATTCCGCATGAGCCGGTCTGCCCACGTCAACGCGCCGTAAACCCACCCCTGGGGGCTCGATTCAGGCATCCATGCCTTCAACGGTTGACTTAGGGCAGACCTCTTCATGCTTTATCCAATTTCAGCTTTCAGCCATTTTACGCCAGTGCTGGCAACGCGGGCCCGAACAGGCTAAAATACGCTCCCTTTTTTCCAAGTGACAATACAGGTAACGACGCACAATGGGCAAAAAACTGCACATTAAAACCTGGGGCTGCCAGATGAACGAATACGATTCATCAAAAATGGCCGACCTGCTGGATGCCACTCATGGCTTTACGCTGACCGAAGAGGCAGAAGAGGCAGATGTTATTCTGCTAAACACCTGCTCTATCCGCGAAAAAGCGCAGGAGAAAGTATTCCATCAGCTGGGACGCTGGCGTCCGCTTAAGGAAAAGAACCCTGATTTAGTCATCGGCGTAGGCGGCTGTGTCGCCTCGCAGGAAGGTGCGGCTATTCGTGAGCGCGCGCCCTATGTCGATATCGTGTTTGGCCCACAAACACTGCACCGTCTGCCGGAGATGATCAACGCCGTGCGTGGCAATAAATCGCCGGTAGTCGATGTTTCATTCCCGGAAATTGAAAAATTTGACCGTTTGCCAGAACCAAAAGCTGATGGTCCAACCGCCTTTGTTTCGGTTATGGAAGGCTGCTCGAAATACTGTACTTTCTGCGTAGTGCCTTACACTCGCGGTGAAGAAGTTAGCCGACCACTGGATGATGTATTATTTGAAATTGCCCAGTTAGCTGAGCAAGGCGTGCGTGAAGTGAACCTGCTGGGACAAAACGTTAACGGCTACCGCGGTGAAAAATTTGATGGCAGTATTTGTCATTTCTCCGAGTTACTGCGTTTAGTGGCGGCAATAGACGGCATTGACCGTATTCGCTACACCACCTCGCATCCGGTAGAGTTTACTGACGATATTATCGAAGTATACCGTGACGTACCAGAACTGGTTAATCACTTGCATTTGCCAGTGCAATCCGGTTCTGATCGTATTTTGAACCTGATGAAACGCGGTCACACCGCATTAGAATACAAAGCGCAAATTCGTAAACTGAAAAAAATCCGGCCCGACCTTAGCATGTCGTCTGATTTCATCATTGGCTTCCCTGGCGAAGACGATGCTGACTTTCAGGCCACGATGGATTTAATCGCTGCCATTAACTTTGATATGAGCTTTAGCTTTATATACAGCGCTCGCCCCGGCACACCGGCGGCAGACCTGCCTGATGATGTTAGTGAAGATGCAAAGAAACAGCGTTTGTATATTTTGCAAGATCGCATCAACCAACAAGCGTTGAAAATAGCCCGTGGCATGCTGGGTACCGAGCAACGCATTCTGGTTGAAGGGCCATCGAAAAAAGACATTATGGAGCTTACAGGCCGCACTGAGAACAACCGCGTAGTGAATTTTGAGGGCACGCCAGACATGATTGGTCAGTTTGTCGATGTTCACATTACAGATGTATTTAGTAATTCTTTACGTGGTACCTTACTGCGTACCGAACGCGATATGGGCCTGCGCCGTGAAGTAGCACCACAGCAAATTTTGGCGCGGCAAAAAGCTGAAAACACACCGGACGCACTGGGTGTAACCAGCTATATTCCATAACTAACCTAGGGGGCAACGTGCCCCCTTTTGTACTGAGGCAGGCTTTTGAGCACACCTTTACATACTGCAGAATTAATACTCGATGGCGCCGATAGCCGTCGATTAACCCTGTTATGCGGCCCGTTTGATGATAACTTAAAGCATGTTGAGCGCCGCTTGCTGGTGGACATCAGCCACCGCGACAATCAGCTAAAAATTGCCGGGCCCGCTGAAAATGTGGCCGCAGCACTGGACGTTGTGCAGCAATTGTATGATGCCACCGCTGCACCAAACAGCCAACTGACACCTGAGCAAGTACATTTGCTGATCAGCGAAAACTACGACATTCAGTATCAGCAGCAAGACAGCGAACCGCGTGATTTTAGCCTGAAAACTAAAAAAGGCCTGATTAAACCGCGTAACCCAAACCAAGCGGCCTACGTCGGCAATGTGCTAAACCATGATGTTTGTTTTGGTATCGGCCCGGCTGGCACCGGCAAAACCTATTTAGCGGTAGCGTGTGCGGTTGATGCCCTGGAGCGCAACCTGGTACGGCGCATTATTTTAACGCGTCCGGCGGTTGAAGCCGGTGAAAAACTGGGCTTTTTACCCGGTGATTTAGCGCAAAAAGTCGACCCTTACCTGCGACCACTATACGATGCCTTGTTTGAAATGCTTGGCTTTGAAAAGGTCGAAAAGTATCTGGAGCGTGGCATCATTGAAATTGCTCCGCTGGCCTATATGCGCGGCCGTACGCTAAACGATGCGTTTATTATTCTGGATGAAAGCCAAAATACCACGGTAGAGCAAATGAAAATGTTCTTAACCCGCATTGGCTTTAGTTCCAAAGCTGTGATCACCGGCGACATTACACAGGTAGATTTACCGCGCGGCCAGTATTCTGGCTTAAAGCACGCCATAGATGTACTTAGCGACGTAACAGAAATCAGCTTTAACCACTTTACCGCCAAAGACGTGGTGCGCCATCCCATAGTACAGCGCATTGTTATGGCCTATGAAGCCTTTGAAGCCGCTAAACTGGCTGCCGATAACGCAGCGAAAGGGCAATAATGGCGATTACTTTGGATTTACAGCTGGCGAGCACTGCGAGTAATTTACCTAGCGCTACCGACATACAGCAATGGCTTGAAGCGGCAATATTACCCTTTCAACTTGAAGCCGAAGTTACCGTGCGTATTGTCGATAACAGCGAAAGCCAACAGCTTAATTTTGACTATCGCGGCAAAGATAAACCCACGAATGTCCTTAGTTTTGCCTTTCAGTGCCCACCAGGAATCGAACTGCCACTATTGGGCGATTTAGTGATCTGTGCACCGGTAGTGATGGCTGAAGCCGCCGAGCAAGGTAAAACATTGTCGGCGCATTGGGCGCATATGATAGTGCATGGCAGCTTGCATTTATTGGGCTTTGACCATATAAATGACGACGATGCTGAGCAAATGGAAGCCGAAGAAGTGACCATATTGCAACAACTTGGCTTTACTAACCCCTATTTGTCCGATGACGAATAGGATTTTATTGTTTTTTGGAGTAACAGTTCACCCATGAGTGACGACAATCCCCACTCTAGTCGCGGTTCTGCCGGTAAATCCTGGCTAGAGCGAATAGCCAGTATCTTTACTGCAGAACCACAGGATATTTCAGATTTACAGGACATTATTAACGAAGCGCAAATGCGCAGCTTGATTGATGCCGACACCAAAAGTATGCTGCAAGGCGTGCTGGATGTATCCAGTATGCGTGCGCGCGATATTATGATCCCCCGCTCTCAAATGGCCACTATCGACATTGATGACAGTGTCGCCGATATGCTGCCCATTCTGCTGGAAAACAACCACAGCCGCTACCCGGTAGTGAATGAAGATAAAGATCATATTGAAGGCATATTGCTGGTAAAAGACTTGCTGCAGTTTGCATTAGACCCGAATAAAACCGACTGGCACCTGCGTGATCTATTACGTCCGGCGGTGATTATTCCCGAGAGCAAACGCGTAGATGCGTTGTTAAAAGAGTTTCGCCAGAAGCGCTATCATATGGCGATTGTCGTCGATGAATACGGCGGTGTGTCTGGCCTGGTTACCATTGAAGATATTCTCGAGCAGATCGTTGGCGAAATTGAAGATGAACACGACGATGAAGAAGAAAACGATATCAAGAAAATGGCATCGCGCGTATTTCAAGTCAGTGCCTTAACCCCACTGGACGAATTTAACGAGTCCTTTAATACCGCTTTTGATGAAGAAGACGCCGACACTATTGGCGGCATAGTACTGCATGCTTTTGGCCATATGCCAGCTAAAGGTGAAAGTATCGAGCTACAGGGCCTAACCTTTAAAGTGAGTAAAGCTAACAGCCGCCGTTTGGTACAGTTGCAGGTTATTCGTGCTAAAGAAAACCTTGAACCAGAGGATGGCTAACCATCTTGCCTGTTGTCGTTAAATCCAGGCTAAGTGCCCTACTACCACACCTGCTACTATTGCTGGCAGGTGGCTGTTCAACGCTGGCTTTTGCCCCCTATGCTTTATGGTGGTTGCCACTGCTAACGCTAGCGCTACTGGCGTTGTTGATCAGCCGTGCCGGCTCCGCGCGCCAGGCAGCGCTACGGGGGTTTAGTTTTGGTGTTGGCTGGTTCGGAATGGGCATTAGCTGGGTGCATGTCAGTATTGACCAATTTGGTGGTTTACCGCTTGCTGCTAGCCTGGCATTGATGGGGCTGCTAGTCGCCTACCTGGCGTTATTTCCGGCATTTGCCAGTTGGCTTACCGCCAGGCTGCGACAACCTGCCGTGCTGCCGCTGCTATTTGCCGCCAGTTGGACTCTGGCCGAGTGGCTACGTAGTTGTTTGTTAACAGGCTTTCCCTGGTTATCAATGGGATACAGCCAAACCAGTGCCGGTTTAACTGATTTAGCACCGCTTATTGGCGAGACTGGCATTAGTTTTATACTGGTGTTTGCTGCCGGCGCACTGGCGCAAGTGCTGCAATCTGTTAGCGCTATCTACCGCTACGGCTACCTGCTGCTTGCAGGCGCTGTTTTTGCTATCAGCCCCTCCTTGTCGCAGTTCAACGGCTGGCAGTACAGCGGCGAACAACTTTCAATATTGCTGGTGCAGGGCAATGTGAAACAGGAACTGCGTTGGGTGCCAGAGCAAGAATGGCCTACCATGTTAAAGTATATGGACCTAACCCGGCCACACTTTCAAACTGATTTAGTGATTTGGCCTGAAGCGGCCATTCCCAGACTGGAACCGGTAGCCGATGAGTTTTTGGCTAACCTGGACCGGGCGGCACTGTATGCCGATACTGCGGTAATTGCTGGTATTCTTGACTATAACGTTAAAAGTAGCGAAGCCTGGAATAACTTAATTGTGCTGGGTAAGCGTGAAAAACATTCCAGCAATGGCGACTATTTTTATGGCCATGCCAATCGGTACAGTAAACACCACTTGCTACCAATAGGGGAGTTTGTGCCGTTTGAAACGTGGCTGCGCCAACTGGCACCTATTTTTGACCTACCGATGAGTTCGTTTAGTCGCGGAGCATATGTCCAGCCTAACCTGGTCGCTAACGGTTTTCACCTGCTACCGGCTATTTGTTTTGAAATCGCCTTTCCGGCGCAAATACGCGCCAATATGACCTCAGACACGCAATTACTGCTAACGGTAAGTAACGATGCGTGGTTTGGCGATAGCATAGGCCCACAGCAACATTTACAAATAGCGCAAATGCGTGCACTGGAGTTTGGCCGGCCGCTGTTACGGGCGACCAATAACGGCGTTACGGCTACCGTTGATGCCAGTGGTGTAATCAGTAAGCGCTTGCCGCAATTTACCGCAGCGGTACTACAAGACCAACTTAGTTTAACCTCCGGCCAAACACCCTATGCCCGATTTGGTGATTGGCCACTGTGGTTATTTAGCAGTCTGTTGCTCGTGCTTTTTGCCGCGAATGCATTACTGCGGCAGCGTAAAGCCGGCTAAATGTTAACAGAAAGCTTGTTTAACAGGCGTAGTCAGGTAGACTAAAACTACCTGATCGTCAGTCGGCCTTTGCCATGACTTTACTGCACAACATCAGCCGCACCTTGCAACGCCGCCGCAACGCCACCTGGCATGCGTTGGGTTATGACACTACTGTCAGGGCTGAATCAGCCGCCGATTTCGACGCCATCGCCCACATTACCCGCACGGCCTTTAATAATGAAGCAGAAGTTACGCTGATCAGCGCTTTGCGCCAGCAATCTAACAACTGCATTGCGCTGGTGGCCGAACAACATAATAAAGTCATTGGTCATATCTTGTTTTCACCTGCCACACTTAGCGGCGCGCCCAACTGCCAGATTATGGCCCTGGCACCCATGGCGGTGAGCCAAATATTACAGCATCAGGGCGTTGGCTCGGCACTGGTGCGCTCTGGCCTTGAGCAGTGTAAACAACGTGGTATCGCCGCTGTGGTGGTATTAGGCCACCCGGCTTACTATGCCAGATTCGGCTTTTTACCGGCGAGTAAATTTGGCATAAGCTGCCCGTGGCAGGTGCCGGATGAAGCTTTTATGCTGCTGGAATTACAGCAGCATAGCTTACGCGGGGAAAAGGGCCAGGTGTTATATCACCCGGCCTTCTCCGAACTATAATCGGTGAATGTAACGAACGGGCACAGCTAACTATTCCTCATCCACAGCGCCATTCACTATTTCGGCGATTTTAGCCAACCGCACCAGCGCCCGGCCGTTAACTGATTTCTTTGGATATTGGCCGCGACTGTTTTTCTCGCCAGCATCTACCCCGGTAAGCAAGGTTAACGCTTCATCTACTGTTTTTACCACGTAGAGATGAAACTTTTGCTGCTTTACTGCATTAATGACGTCATCATTTAACACCAGGTTAAGCTGGTTGCTGGCCGGAATAATCACGCCCTGCTCACCGGTTAAACCACGGCTTTGGCATAAACGGAAGTAACCCTCTATCTTCTCATTTACACCACCGATAGCCTGCACTTGGCCATGTTGGTTAATAGAACCTGTCACCGCCAGGCTTTGCTTAATCGGTATATCGGTAATGGCCGATAACAGCGCGCACACTTCCGCCAGCGAAGCACTGTCGCCATCGATATGACCATAGCTTTGTTCCATGGCAATATTGGCTGACAATGTCAGTGGAAACTCGCGGGCATATTTTGCACCAAGGTAGCCAGTAAGCAACAACACGCCCTTGGAGTGAATGGCTTTACCCAGCTCAACCTCACGCTCGATATCAATCACACCACTGGAGCCGGCAAATACGGTGGCACTGATGCGCGCCGGTGTACCGAAGGCGGTATCACCAATTTCCAGTACCGTTAAGCCGTTAATTTTCCCCACCGCCAGACCGTCAGTATCTATTAAAATCTGGCCTTCCTGAATATCTTCTAAAAAGCCTTCGCTAATGCGGCCGGTACGGTGCTGCTTGCCGTTCAGCGCTTGCTGGATATGAGCAGCGTCCAGGCTGCTGCTGTGCTGCTGACCGGCGTAGTAACAGGCCTCACGTACTAATTCCAATACATCGGCAAAACGTGCAGATAGCTTGCGCTGGTGCTCGGCTTGGCGAAAACTAAAAGTGAGTAGCTGCTTTAAACCACCGGCGGTTAATTCGTCGATATTTAATAACCGCATTTGCTCACGAATTTGCATCGACATATAGGTTACGGTTTGTGCGGTATACGGCAGGTAATGTTCAAAATCCGCCAGTACGCGAAACAGCTCGTTAAATTCATCATCTACATCTTGGATCAGGTAGTACAAATCCCGTGAGCCCAGTAGCACTACTTTTACATTCAACGGTATGGCTTTGGGTGTAATAATGGTCGAGTTAGTTACAGCATGTTCCGACAACGTATCAATTAACAACTCACCGGATTTTAGCGCTAGCTTTAACGCGTCCCATAGCTGTGGCTGGGTAAGCAAACGGTCGGCATCAAGAATCAAATAGCCACCGTTTGCACGGTGCAAAGCACCGGGACGGATCATGCGGTAGTTGGTGTATAACGAGCCGCTATTTGAGTTGTACTCTACCCGGCCAAACAAATTGCCGTAGCTGGGATTAGGCTCAAAAATAATCGGCGCGCCTGACATGCTTTCATAATGCACCAGCACGTTGGGGACAAATTCTTCGATAAAGATTTCGCGATTGTCACTTTCCTCCTGCTTTTCGGCTTCAGACTCGTCTGGCATTAACTCCAATACAGCCTTAATCAGATGATTGCGCATTTCCCGGACATAGCGCAGCACGCCCAACTCTGCCACGTAGTCATGCTCCAGCTGCTTTAGCAACGGCTTAATAGCTTGTTCGATGGTGTCTTTTCTCAGCGCGCGCAGGCTTTCTGATAACTCGCGCTTCCACTGTGGCAGCTCTAATAGCTGTTCGTTTAAAATAGTTTCCAGCTCGCTTACCAGGCCATAAAAATACTGGCGTTGCTCTTCGGTTATTTTAGAAAACTCCTGGTCATCCAGCGGCTTACCATCAATAATCGGCGAAAAACTTACCGCACCGTTTTCCTCATACAGCACCACATTTTTTTCCAGCGCTTTTTTCTCGACCAGCTCTATCGCCTGCTCGTATTTATCATCAAATGCGCGGGCGATAGCTTTCTTTTTGCGCTGGTAGCCGGGGTTATCAAACGCGGCCGGAAAGGTATCAAGCAGCTCGTCGATTAATGCCTCAATCTTTTTTACCAGCACTTTGCCCTCGCCCGGCAATAAGCGCAGCGTGCCAGGCACGCGTTCATCATCAAAATTATTTAAATAGCACCACTCTTCCGGTGTGGCCTTTTCACTGGCGGCTTGCTGCAGAATATCCTGCACCAGGGTAAAACGGCCCAGTGCTGGCTCGCCCATTACATACAAATTATAGCCAGGCATATCCATGCCAATAGCAAAGGCCAGCGCTGACTTAGCCCTGTCCTGACCAATAAATGCCGGTATCAATTGCTGTACGTCCAGCGCCTGCTTAATCAGTTTTGCATCTAATTGCGGCCCAAGCTGCTGCACGTTCAGCGCCAGGGGATGAGAGTGTTGGGTCATGAACTACCTTAGCTTAACCAGCTGTAATACCGGCTATACTAGCAAAAAGCACCGCTGCTGTGCTGGTCAATTTTGTAGTTTGGCTAAAGAAATCGCCCACGCTGTCGATACCTTGTTTATACAGGCAAACATTCCACGGAGCCCAGCATGAACGAGACTTACCGCTTACAGAAAATTCGCAACCTGGGTGTACGCCTGCAAGAGCTGGAATTGCTGTCTTTAGCACCGGGTAAATCTTATGCCAGCGCCGCGCTTAACTTCCTGTTTGCCGACCATCAACTGGAGCGGCCAAGCGGCTTACCGCTGGAACATACGTTAAAAACACTCGGCGAAGCCATTATGGCACAACGCAAAGTCCGCTTCTCTCAGCTAGATGCCGATGCCGTAATTGACTTTTTTTGCCGTCTATACCGTGTGCATTAAACCCGCGAACACAGCACAGCACAGCACAGCACAGCAATAAAATAATACTGCGCTGAAATATTTGCGCCAAGCCTCCGTTCTTATACTGCATAGCAACCCACTCGACGTTAACCCTATGCAGACTGTTTTGTTTTTCTATCAACGCGCCATCAACGCCAGCCAATACTTATCGGGCCTGGCACCTTTGTTACTGCGGCTTTATCTCGCACCAGTACTGTTGCAAGCCGGCTGGAACAAATATCGGCATTTTGACAACACCGTAGCCTGGTTTGGCAATGCCGATTGGGGTTTAGGTTTGCCGATGCCAGCGTTATTGACCTGCCTGGCCATAACAGCCGAAATCGTTGGTGCCGTGTTTTTAATGCTTGGCTTATTTACCCGACTGGTTAGCATTCCGCTAATGGTTACCATGCTGGTTGCCATTTTTGCCGTACATTGGCCCAACGGTTGGCTAGCAATCGCTGACAGTAGCAGCTGGCTAGCTAACGAACAGGTACTGGATTCAGCCGACCAGTTAAGCGCGGCTAAACAGCTACTGCAGCAGCATGGCAATTACGACTGGCTAACCAGCAAAGGCAATATTGTTATATTGAATAACGGCATCGAATTCGCCAGCACTTATTTTGTTATGTTACTGAGTTTATTTTTTACCGGGGCTGGCCGTTACACCAGCTTGGATCATTATCTAAGTCGGCGCTTTAGCGCCGGAGCACGCTAATGGCAAGCATCCATTCTTTGCCAGTGACGCGAAATAACGCTAGGCTGGCTGTCAACTCTGCAGCAACGAACCCAGTTACTATGCCCGAGCAGCCCACTACCACGCCACCGCACAATGCAGCGGTGTTTCAGCTAAATGACAGTAAAACCCGGCGCTATGAACAGTTGGTGCGCCATTACCATGCCGACATCTATCGTTACGGTTATTGGTTGTGTAAAGACGCCGATATCGCCCAGGATCTAGTGCAAGAAACCTTTTTACGTGCCTGGAAAAGCCTAGACAGCTTGCTGGAAGCCGGCGCCGCCAAGGCCTGGCTTATTACCATACTGCGGCGTGAAAATGCCCGCCGCTTTGAACGTAAGCAATTTGATTACGACGACGCGACTGAGCAAGACAGCCTGCCCGACGGCGACCAAACCAGCGCTGAGCAGGACTACGACAACGACAAACTGCGCAAGCATATTGCTGCGCTGCCCGAAGAGTACCGCGAACCACTTGTGCTGCAAGCATTAGGCGGCTTTAGTAGCGATGAAATCGCTAGTCAACTGCAACTGAATGTGAATACCGTTAATACCCGGCTGTTTCGCGCCCGCAAATTACTGCGCAACGCCATTGATGTACCTGGGGAGCCTCGCCATGGATAACACCGAATTACAGCAATTATTGCTCGCTGATCCTTTCAGCCAGCACCCTGCACTGCAACGTGCGCTCAGCGAGGATGCTAATCTGCGCCAATTTGCCACTGAATTGCAGCAGCAACAACGGGAGTTGGAAGATGCACTGCAGGTGCCAGTACCGCCTATGTTGGCCGAGCGCTTACTGCAAATACCTTTGCAGCACAACAAAACCAAGCGCAACTGGTTTACGCCGCTTGCACTGGCAGCCAGCATCGCGCTGGTGTCGGTATTGGGTGTGCAGCTATATCAGGGCAGCTTAGCAGCAGACATAGGCAGCCATGCCCTGGCGCATGTGTATCACGAACATGACTTTTTGCAAACACACGCGCAAACACAAACTCTGGACGAGGTAAATCTGAAACTGGCCGACTTTAATGCCAGCCTGCAAGATTGGCAGGACGAGATTATCTATGCCCGCTACTGCACCTTTCAAGGCGTGCGCTCACTGCATTTGGCGATAAAAACCGATAGCGGCTATGCCACTGTGTTTGTTGTACCCAAAGATGCTGAACTGGCGTATAGCGCAGAATTTGCCGATGCGCTGTATCAGGGATTAACCCTACCCAGAGCTAATGCCAACATTGTGGTGGTAAGTAACAACGCCGCAGACTTGCAACAGTTACCACAAAAATTGGCCGATAAACTGATATTCTCAGCTTAGCAAACCGGCCAGTGTCGTAACGCCTGTCGCATATCGCATGCTGCAGGCGTTCATTTTTTATGGTTAAAATACTTCGGTGCCGGTCTGGGATTATATTTATGCTCAGTGCTTAGAAGCGGTCATTGCCGTGCAGGCCGAGGTTATTTATTTTACGTTTGCGCAGCAGTTTTAGCAGCAAATTGCGACAACCGCGCAGCAACGGATACAGCACTTTTGCCAGCCGGCGTGATTTGAACAGATGATAATTCAGCCGGTTAAACACCCCGCTGCGGCTACTTAGCAACGACAACATATAAATGGCGTCGCTGCCATAATAGCTGTTATCTGCCATTTTCAGCACCATACCCTGGTCAATATCCAAACCCTGTGCCGTTAGCTCACGCATCACTGCACTATCTTCACGGGCATTAATCAGCTGTAACTCACCGACACTTTGGCGAATACGTACCAGCTGGCAATAAGCATTGCAGGCCGGGCAGTCTTTATCGTAAATTAACATAATAGCGGGGGGAGTAAGCTGCTGCGTCATACTTTCCCTGCCAATGCCAGCTCAACTGCCGCTTTGGCATGGATCAACGTGGTATCAAACAGCGGCACGGCAGCATCAGCTTTGCCGACCAGCAAACCAATTTCTGTACAACCAAGAATAATGCCATCCACGCCCTGCCAGGCAAGACCGGCCATCATCCGGCGTACGATTTGCTTCGACTCGGGATTTATCACCCCCTGACACAATTCCTGGTAAATAATTTGATGCAGACTGTCTTGCTCAGTCTCATTCGGCAGCAGCACCTCTATGCCATGCTGCTCACTTAGCCGCTCGCGGTAAAACGGCTGCTGCATAGTAAATTTAGTGCCGAGCAAACCTACCCGGCTGCAGCCTGCCTGCTTGATCGCCGCGGCAGTGGCATCGGCGATATGCAACAGCGGAATAGCTACCGCCGCCTCAATATTGGCCGCCACTTTATGCATGGTGTTGGTACAGAGCACAATAAAATCGGCACCAGCCGCTTCAAGCGAACGCGCCGCATCTGCCAGCATAGCACCAGCGGCATCCCAATCGCCGGCCTGTTGCAGCCGTTCAATGTCATAAAAATCGACGCTGACTAAAATGCATTTTGCACTGTGCAGCCCGCCCAACTGGTTTTTTACCGCTTCGTTGATATAACGGTAATAAGGTATGGTCGACTCCCAGCTCATACCGCCAATCAGGCCAATGGTTTTCATCTGTATCGTCATGTTGCCCTCAGCACTCATTCTTCGCTTTTGTGACGAAGCACCACTGTACCAGCTAATTTGTCGTGCCAACCCTGCTTGCGTTTATCAATGCCAATCCAAATAAACCCAAGCCCCAACGGCAGCGTTGACACAATATAGGCAAAATACCGGCCGATAGCCTGGCCAAGACGCATTTTATTGCCCGTTGTCGCGTCAACTATTTTTAGTTTTGTCGCCATTTTCCCAGGTGTACCGAGAAAGCGTAACCAAAACCATATCGTGGCGATTAAAGGCATAATGTAATTCAACATAACATCCCAAAAACCATAAATCATCTTGCTGCCAGTCCAATAATCTTCACCATAAATGATACTTAGCGGCAAAATAAACACGATAAACATGACCACCATATCAATTAATACGGCGCCACATCTGATCCAAAAACCGGCATACTCTTTGTTGTCCATACTGTAAAACTCCTCATTATTAACAATTGGATCAGGCCCTCAACGTTACGTTTTAGGTATCAACTCTGGCAGCACTATCCAGAAAAGTTACTGCCACCTTAACGCCACCGCAGATTTGCTGCGACTTTTTGCTGCATATCACTCCAAATTTGGTTCCACGCCCAATCTTCCAGCACCACACCACGTATTTACCAATATTTAACCAACAGTGTTGGAAAGTACAAAAAACGCGCTGATCCTCTTTTTGAAAAGTAAGAAATAAATAAGGGAAACACGAAATGATTCGAGCATTATTAATCATAAGCTTAGGGATGGGTGGCGGGGTTAACACTCTGTACGCAGAGGAAAATTTACCTAGCCCAATGCACCAGCCACAGGTAAAACAACAACTGAGTTGCTCACATTGGCCGGCCGATAAGTTATTGTCGCCAACTGATGCTGCGATGCCAGACTTTTTAAAAGGCAACCCGAGTTGCTTGCAAGACTTAAAGAAGGTTGAGTTTGCGCCAAAGCAAACTATGAAAGAATACTCTGACATGTATAAGCGCTTTAACGAAATTTACGCCCAACTTGATGATACGAAAAGCAGAGTTGAGTTTACACTGGGTTTTATTACTGAAGTGTCAAAAATCCATCAGATTGGAATAACCAAGTCAATACATGGAAGATATGCACTTCAATTTGGCATTAAATTGAATGGATATGTCGATTCAATGCTAATGTTTATAACAAGCCATGAGAACGATGGTTATCAATTAACAGAAAAAGATTATTTGGATTTTGGTGATTCAGTAGTAAATACCGCAGCTTTAAAAAGTCGCATTAATTATGTTATTCACGGATAAAAGCGGTTTTAGACAAAGTAAAAACCTGCAGTCGCAGGTTTTTCATTGAAGCTATGACGCAAATTTTGGCGCGTCAAAATTGGCAGGTTCGTCGCTGTAAATACATACATTCCAGTCTGCAGCCAGGCCGTCTTCTGCTAAACAGTAGGTTTCAAAGAAGTGCTTTATTTCGCCGCGCTGGCAGTGCGCTTCAAAGCTTGGCAAGTCGGCCCATATTTCGTTAAAAGCAATCGGGAAGCTTTTGCCCTCAGCAAAGGGGCTGGCTATTTGCCGGGTAACGGTATATTGCAGGCAGCCATCTTCGCGGTTGCTGTTTGGCTCTAAGCTTTGCAGCACTTTAAACAACTCGTCAGCCTTGCCCGGCTTGGGCAAAAACTGGGCGATACAATAGACTTTTTTTGACATAACTTATCCTTTACAACGACCGCGTTAATGCCCTGACGGGCTGCCGAAAATCAGAAACAACTCGGCATTCAAATACAAATGCGTCACCACACTGGCTGCATAGCCCAACAGTATGACCGGCGCCCATTTTAAGTGGCCAACAAAGGTATAATACCCGCGCGCCTGGCCCATTAACGCGACACCCGCCGCCGAGCCAATAGACAATAAACTGCCGCCGACACCGGCGGTTAACGTAATTAGCAACCACTGGCCATGTGACATATCCGGTTGCATGGTTAATACCGCAAACATTACCGGAATGTTATCCACCACAGATGACATTAAGCCTAATACAACGTTGGCTATAGTAGGATTCCCGCCACCGTATAAACTGCTGGATAACATTTCCAGATAGCCAATATAACCCAGGCCACCAACACACATTACCACGCCGTAGAAGAACAATAAGGTATCCCATTCGGCGCGGGCAATCCGGTTAAATACATCAAACGGCACAATTTGCCCCAAGGCCCGCACCCTCTCGATATCACCCTCACGCTCGGCCATCGCCCGCTTACGCGCCAGTGAGCCTGGCAAAGTTTTACGCAGGAAAAAGCCGAAGAACTGCAGCAATCCGAGGCCGGTCATCATACCCAGTACCGGTGGCAGATCCAGCCAGGAGTGGTACAACACTGCTAGCGCGATGGTGGCTAAAAACAAGGTTAAAATGCGCAGCGCACCGCGCTTTAACTCAACATCTTCCTGCAACGCCGCCGGATACCTGCGCTCAACAAACAGGCTCATAATAATAGCCGGCACCAGGTAGTTAACCAGCGCGGGGATAAATAAGGTAAAGAATTCATTAAAGGTAATAATACCGGCTTGCCACACCATTAGCGTGGTGATGTCGCCAAACGGGATAAAAGCACCGCCAGCATTGGCGGCCACCACAATATTGACACACATCAGGTTAATAAAGCGCTTATCGCCCTCAGCCACTTTCATTACTACCGCGCACATCAGCATGGCGGTGGTCATATTGTTGGCAAAAGAGGAAATAATAAAGGCCAGAATGCCGCTGATCCAAAACAGGGTACGATAGCTAAAACCGCGGCGGATCATCCAGGCGCGCAGTGCATCAAACAGGCGCCGCTCTTCCAGCGCACTAATGTAGGTCATCGCTACCAGTAAAAACAGCATTAACTCGGCAAATTCAAGCAAGGTATGGCGAAACGCTTCAGCCGTAACGCCCGGGATGCCGTCCTGCATGTAGCGCCAGGCGATTAATGCCCAGATAACACCGGCAGCGACCAGCACTGGCTTGGACTTACGCAGATGAATTTTTTCTTCTGCCATCACCAGCAAATAAGCCAGGATAAACAGCACAAGGGAGGCAACACCCACAGGCGACAACGTTAAATTCAGGCTTCCGGTTGCGGCTAAGGCCGCCGGAGAATACCCCGCACACAGCAACAGGCACAGCAAAAACAGCTTCACGGTTTGACCCTCAGGTTATAACGAATAGAGCCCGGCGAATGCCGGGCGCTTAGTATAAAGCAAACTTAGTTAGAATAATTGCTCAGCTTACGCCAAAAACACTAAAACTGGCTTTATTCAGCCATAAGTGCACTAAAATGCTGGCGATATAGCCCAGCAATATGGCGGGTGCCCATTTTAAGTGGCCGGCAAAGGTATAATAGCCGCGAGCCTGCCCCATTAACGCGACACCGGCAGCCGAGCCTATCGACAACAAGCTACCACCAACGCCGGCAGTTAAGGTGATTAACAACCAATGGCCGTGCGACATTTCAGGTTGCATGGTGAGGACGGCAAACATCACCGGAATGTTGTCGATTACCGCAGAAATAAGCCCCAGCGCCACATTGGCCCAGGTTGCATCCCACTGGGTGTACAGCAGATCAGACATCATCGCCAGATACCCCATAAAGCCCAAACCACCCACGCACATCACCACACCGTAGAAGAATAATAACGTGTCCCACTCTGCCCGCGAAACCCGGCTAAATACATCAAAAGGCACCACCTGGCCCAAGGCTTTAATGCGTTCCATATCTCCGTCACGTTCTGCCATAGCGCGCTTGCGCGCCAAAGACCCCGGCAGCGAGAGTTGTAAAAAATAACCAAAAAATTGCAGGTAGCCCAGACCTGTCATCATGCCAAGTACCGGTGGCAGGTGCAGCACGGTATGAAACGCTACCGCCGTGGCAATGGTTAATAAAAACAGCGTTAAAATGCGCAGCGCCCCACGCTTCAATTCAATATCATCCTCAAGTGCGGCCGGTTTACGCTTTTCAACAAATACGCTCATGAGTACTGCCGGAACCAGATAATTTACTACCGCGGGCACAAACAACACTAAAAACTCGGCAAAATTCAGCAAGCCGGCCTGCCACACCATAAGCGTAGTAATATCACCGAAGGGGCTAAAAGCACCGCCAGCATTAGCGGCGACCACAATGTTAATACAGCACAGGTTAATGAACTTTTTATCGCCCTCGGCTACTTTCATTACCACTGCACACATTAACAAAGCGGTGGTTAAGTTATCGGCGATGGGTGAAATAAAAAATGATAATACCCCCGTGATCCAGAACAGCTGGCGATAGCTAAAGCCTTTACGCACCAACCAACTGCGTAGCACATCAAATAACCTGCGCTCTTCCAACGCATTGATATACGTCATGGCCACCAGCAAAAACAGCATCAGCTCGGCAAATTCGAGCAACGTATGGCGAAACGCAGCTTCAGACTCTGCCGGGTGGCCAGCCTGGACGTACTGCCAACCAATTAACGCCCAGATAATGCCCGCGGCCACCAACACAGGTTTTGACTTGCGTAAATGAATTTTTTCTTCAGCCATTACCAGCGCATAAGCCAGCACAAAAATACCGATGGCGACGAAACCAGTGATACTGGCGGTTAAATCTACCGCACCCACTGCGGCAGACGCCGCCGGTGCAAACAGGCTCAGCAGCAGGGCTGGCCAAAATAATAGTTTTTGCTTTTGCATAATAAGTAACAACAGTTCCTGGTTAACGTTACGGGTAGAAAAAACCCGGCGACTGGCCGGGCTTCGGGTTTAACGTAGGATCAGCAGTGAGCATTTCGCCTTGCAGATCATGGCAGTGGTGGTGCTGCCAACAATAAACTGCCTGATGCGCGAGTGGCCATAAGCCCCCATCACCATCAGGTCAATAACCTGTTCTTGCTGATACTGGTTCAGCACCGCCTCTGGCTCGCCAGCGACAATAGCGGTTTTAGTATCAAAACCGGCACTACGTAAAATGTCTGCTGCCTGCTGTATCTGCTGTTGAGTTTGCTCAGTTTCAGCAGCAGCCATGACCAAATGTACCGGTAAACCTTGACCTAATGGGCTGGCTGCGAGCATTTGTACACTTTTAATCGCGGTAGCGCTGCCATCAAATGCCAGCATGATACGTTTGGGTTCAGTGTAACGCTGTTGAGTCAGCAGTATGGGTTTGTTTAAGCTACGAATAACCCGTTCCACATGCAGCCCCATATGCCCATGGGCATCAGCACTACTAAAACCGCGCTTGCCCAACACCATCAAACGGCACTCTGGCTCCAATTCAGTCAGACTGTCAACCAACGAACCATGGCGCAAACGTTCGTCTACTGCTTTAACACCGGCTTGCTCAGCACGGGCTTTGGCGGCAGTTAAAATGCTGCGACCACGTTGCAATGCCAACTTGCTGTGTTTTTCGTCCAGCTCGGCCAGTTGCTGTAACAACAACTCTTGCGAGCCTAAGCCGATACTGCCACTTAAATCGGGGGTATGTGTGTGCTGCGCCTTGTCCAGCACATGCAACAAAGACAGCTCCACATCAAGCTTATTTGCAGACCACACCGCATAATCACACACTGCTTCGGCATACAGCGAAGCATCTATGCAAGCCAGTACTTTAGTTGTCATAAGGTATCTCATGCTCGTAAAACATTGCAGGTTAATCGACAATTGAGGCTGCTTTGCTGGCAAAATCTAGCCGATAGCATAACGCCTGAAACAGCAAATACTATGCAACCTTAGTGGTATAACACAGTGCAGTATTAGTAGATGTGTTAAGCCAGGCGCAAAGCAAGCGCGGTAAACGGCGGGGCAGTGTAACAAAAAAGCGCCAGCCGTAACAACCGCGTAACGGTGATTTTAACGCTGAAATGCCGCTAAACCGGCAAGCCTTCGCGAAAAAACTGCACCGCACCGCAATGGCTGCATGCCAGCAACTCAGCGGGATGGGTATAGTCGATATGCTGCAAGCACTTGCTGCAGCGATAGCGGCCCATGCCAACAATTTCGCCTTGGTAATAAACGCCTTGATGTTTAAAATCCTGCGCCAATTCCTGCCACTCCAGCTGGCTTTTGTCGGTAATATTGCTGAGTTCTTGCCACAACGCTTCCGGCCATAGCGACGGCGCACTGCTATCATCGGCCTGCTCTTGCTGTATCTGGTTATCCTGCCATTGCCGTTTCAGAGTTTCCATAAACAACGTCGTTTCGTAAGCGCTAAGCTCTTTGCCGGCTTTAACATAGGCTTTTAAATGCTCTACAAAACTGACCATATTGTCCAGTTGTCGCCGCTCAGATTGTTCCAGACTGTGGTTAAAATCCTGCAGCCACTGTTGATACTTCTTCACAAAATCTGCCATAGCGCCTCCTTAGGTGTAAAACCAGTATAGACAATGCGCTGCTGGTTGTTGTCAAAACGCCTCTGCGGTATGCTATAGCCACTTTTTTGCCACCTAACCGGCAGCTGAACTAACCCCTTTTTCGGAAGACCTTAATGCAAGAACAATACAACCCGCAGCAGATTGAAACGGCGCTGCAGCAGCAATGGGAACAAACTAACGCTTTTAAGGTGACGGAAGACGCCAGCAAAGAGAAATTCTACTGCTTGTCGATGTTTCCTTATCCTAGCGGACGCTTGCATATGGGCCATGTTCGCAACTACACCATTGGCGATGTAGTCAGCCGCTTTCAGCGCATGCAGGGCAAAAATGTCATGCAACCTATGGGCTGGGATGCCTTTGGTTTACCAGCTGAAAACGCCGCAATAAACCACAAAACGGCGCCAGCTAAATGGACTTACGAAAACATCGACTACATGAAAAACCAGTTAAAGCGTTTGGGCTTTGGCTACGATTGGAGCCGTGAAGTCGCCACCTGTAAACCAGAGTATTACCGCTGGGAGCAATGGTTTTTCACCAAGCTGTATGAAAAAGGCCTGGTGTACAAAAAAATGGCCACGGTAAACTGGGACCCAGTCGATCAGTGTGTGCTGGCTAACGAACAAGTTATCGACGGCCGTGGCTGGCGTTCAGGCGCCTTGGTAGAACAACGCGAGTTGGCGCAGTGGTTTATTAAAATTACCGCTTATGCCGAAGAGCTGCTGGCTGACCTGGATCAGTTAGATGGCTGGCCAGAACAAGTTAAGACCATGCAAAAAAACTGGATTGGCCGCTCTGAGGGGGTCGATATCCGCTTTGATATCGCCGACTCTGAACAAAGCCTAAGCGTATATACTACCAGGCCAGATACCTTATACGGTGTAACTTACGTCGCTGTGGCAGCCCAACATCCGCTGGCACAACAAGCGGCCATAACTAATGCTGAACTGGCAGCCTTTATTGAAGACTGCAAAGGCGGCAAAATGGCTGAGGCTGAGCTAGCCACCATGGAGAAAAAAGGCTGCGCGACTGGTATTTATGCAGTACACCCGTTAACCGGCGACCGGGTACCGGTGTGGGTAGCTAACTTTGTATTGATGGATTATGGTTCAGGTGCAGTAATGGCGGTTCCGGGCCATGACCAGCGTGATTATGAATTCGCAACCAAGTACAGTTTGCCAATCAAGCAGGTCGTTAGCGCCGCTGACGGCAGTGCAGTTACGCTTGAGCAAGCGGCTTATACCGAAAAAGGCGTATTAGTAAACTCAGCTGAATTTGACGGTTTAGATTTTGACGCTGCGTTTAGCGCTATTGCGGCCAAACTGGCAGCAATAGGCCGCGGCGAGGTAAAAGTAAATTACCGCCTGCGCGACTGGGGCGTATCACGTCAACGTTACTGGGGCACGCCTATTCCAATGCTAAACCTGGCCGATGGTAGCCAGGTGCCGGTGCCGGAAGACCAGCTACCGGTGCGCTTGCCGGAAGACGTGGTGATGGATGGCGTAATATCGCCCATTAAAGCCGACCCCAATTGGGCAAAAACCACCTACAACGGTGCCGAGGCCTTTCACGAAACAGACACCTTTGACACCTTTATGGAGTCAAGCTGGTACTATGCCCGCTATTGCAGCCCGGATTACGACAAAGCCATGCTGGACCCAGCTAAAGCCAACTACTGGCTGCCAGTTGATCAATATATTGGCGGTATTGAACACGCCATTTTACACCTGCTATACAGCCGCTTTTTTCACAAACTGCTGCGCGATGTCGGTTTAGTGCAATCTGATGAGCCCTTTAAACGCTTATTGTGTCAGGGTATGGTACTGGCTGAAACCTTCTACCGTGAGACTGAAAATGGCGGTAAAGTGTGGTTTTCACCCGCGGATGTCACAGTGCAACGCGATGACAAAGGCCGTATTATTAGTGCCGTGCTAGATAGCGACGGCCAGCCAGTAGTCGCCTCTGGCATGAGCAAGATGTCAAAATCAAAGAACAACGGCATCGACCCGCAAAAAGTAATCGAGTTGTACGGTGCCGATACCGTGCGCTTATTTATGATGTTTACCGCACCACCAGAGCAGACACTGGAATGGTCAGATTCTGCTGTTGAAGGGGCTCATCGCTTTATCAAACGTATTTATACTTTGGTGAACGATTTCGCCGCCAGTGGCAGTGTAGGCTCGCTGGACATCACTTTGCTTAATAACGAGCAAAAAACCCTGCGCCGCGAGTTACATAAGACCATTGCTAAAGTATCAGACGACATTGGCCGGCGTTACACCTTTAACACTGCTATTGCCGCCATTATGGAGCTGAGCAATAAACTGCAAAAAGCCAGCCTGGCTACCGAATTAGACCGGGCAGTGATGCAAGAAGCGGTGTTGGCGCTGTTGCAAATGCTAAATCCTATTACACCGCATGTAGCGCAATACTTATGGTCACAACTGGGCCAGAGCAGCGGTATTGAACAAACAGCGTGGCCACAATTTGACGCCGCAGCTATGGTAGAAGATGAGAAATTAGTCGTGGTGCAAGTAAACGGCAAAGTGCGCGGCAAGGTGACTGTTGCAGCTGATGCTGACCAGGATACGGTGCTTGCAGCGGCCAAAACCGACGATAACGTCAGTCGCCATCTTGAAGGCGTATCGTTACGCAAAGTGATCTACGTTCCGGGCAAATTGCTAAACCTGGTGGTAGGCTAATATGCTGCGCGCCAGTGTGTGGCTTGCCTTGCTAAGCAGTTTGCTGCTTAGCAGTTGCGGTTTTCATCTGCGTGGCGATTTACCGCTAAGCCACTTTCCGGCGATGTATATTCAAAGCGAGCGGCACTCAGAGCTGGCAGCCCTGGTCGCTGCCCGCTTAAAGCACAACAAAGTGCAATTGCTCGATAGCTACCAGCAAACCACACCCATGTTGCAGCTTATTGATGACTCGTTGGAACGGCGCAACCTGACCTTATTCCCCAACGGCCAGGTTGCCGAGTATGAACTGATTTATAAAGTACGTTATGCCCTGACGATGCCTGATGGCGAGCCGCAACAATATCAGTTTGAACTGTTTCGCGATTATCAGGACGACCCAAACCGGGCTCTGGCAAAAGCGAAAGAGCTTGATTTAATGCTGGGCGAACTGCGCCAGCAAGCGGCCAACCGCATCCTACGCCAGCTAGCTCGGCTGCACTAGGCCAGCCATGCAGAAGTTTTATGCCAATCAGCTGGGGCAACATTTAGCCGGGCAATTGGCACCCTGCTACCTTATTTTTGGTGAAGAGCCGCTGCAAAAGCTCGAAGCAATAGACGCTCTGCGCCAAGCCGCAAAGCAACAGGGTTATGCTGAGCGCATCAGTTTAACGGCAGATGCCCAGTTTGACTGGAATGAGCTTAGCAATGAGCTGCAAGCCATGTCATTGTTTGCCGAGCGTCGCCTTATTGAGCTTGAGCTGGCGCAGCAAAAACTGTCTGCCGGGGCCAATGAACAACTAAAAGCCCTGCCAACACACCTGCATAGCGATATTATCTTGCTGATCCACGGCGAACGTAGCCATAGCGACGTTAGTAAGCTGGTGTGGTTTAAGCAGTTGCAAACCCAGGCCGTGCAAGTACCTATTTACCCGCTGGACGAACGCCAAAGCCTGCAATGGTTGAAAGAGCGGGCCCGCCAGCTGCAACTGCAGTTAAGTACCGAAGCGTTAACCTTGCTGCAGCAGCACTGCGCTGGCAACTTGCTAGCCGCCCGTCAGGAGCTGGAAAAGCTAGCCCTAAGCGCCCTGCCACAACCACTGGACGCAACCACCTTAAGTGAGTTTCTGGCTGATCACTCAAGTTTCAGTGTATTTCAGCTTGTTGACGCCATCTTGCATGGCCAGCTGGATGCCGCTCTTTACCGCTTACAACGTCTGTGCCAGCAAGATACTGAGCCGGTAATTATTGCCTGGCAACTGCAAAAAGAAGTATTGCAACTGCGCCAACTTCGCCAGGCGGAGCCGCAAGGACGCCCTCTGGCCGAGGTGTTTAAACAGCTGGCAATTTGGCCCAAGCGCCAACCGCTATATCAAACCGCGCTGCAACGGCTAACATTGGGCTGGCTCGACTACCTGCTGCAAGAGCTGGCCGCATTCGATAGGCTGTATAAAAGCGGCACGCTAAATAATAGTGATATCGCGCTGGCACATTTGGTTACCTTGCTGATAAAACCCGTCGGCAAAACATTTTCACTGCAGCAGCAAGTCTACCATGACTAAGCACATCGGCATCTTTGGCGGCACCTTTAACCCGGTGCACAACGGCCACATTGCCTGCGCCAATTTTGTTCAGCAACACTGTGCTTTAGATGAAGTGCGGCTTATGCCGTGTCATCTGCCGCCACACCGCTCCACGCCAGGCGTTAGCAGTGTCCATCGCGCTGCCATGGTACAACAGGCTATCGCCTGTTATCCGCAACTACAGCTTGAATCGCTCGAGCTTGGAAAAAACAGTCCGTCCTATACCGTAGATAGCTTGCAACAGCTACATCAACGTAGTGCTGACAGCCAGTTTTATTTTATTATCGGTATGGACTCACTATGCTACTTTCGCAGCTGGAAAGACTGGCAAGGCATTTTGCAGCTGGCACATCTATTGGTGTGTCAACGCCCGGGCTACAATGCGTTAAGCGGAGATGCACCCGAATTACTACAGCACTACGGCATGGCTAATATCGCTGACATGCGCCAGCAATCTGCCGGTGGTATTTTGCTACTGCACAACCCACAGATCGATTTAAGCGCCAGTGAAATCCGCCAACGGCTGGCACAAAAACAACCTTGTGACGCTAGTTTGGCGACAAAGGTGTTGAACTATATTCAAACACAGCAACTCTATCAAACGTAAGCGCTATCGCCACGGCCAAACTATGCTAAAATAACGCTTTTTTAACTGCTGAGGATTAAGGGTGCAAACAAGCGAGCTGGTAAGTTTTATTCAGGACAAAATTGACGACTTAAAAGGCCGTGACATCGTCACGCTGGACGTGCGAGGCAAGTCTAGCGTCACCGAATTTATGATTATCTGCTCCGGCACATCAAATCGCCATACCAAATCCATTGCTGATTATGTAGCGGCAGAAGTGAAGAAAGCCGGCATAAATACCCTGGGTATCGAAGGTCAGGGCTCTGGCGAATGGGTCTTGCTGGATTTAGACGATGTTGTCGTGCATGTCATGCTAGACGAATCACGCACTTTCTATCAGTTGGAAAAGCTCTGGAGCGCCTAAAACAGTATGAAGTTAATACTGATTGCCGTTGGCAGTAAAATGCCCGCTTGGATCCAACACGGTTTCGATGAATATGCCCGGCGCTTTCCGCGTGATATGCCATTGGAACTGATTGAAATTCCGGCCGGCAAGCGCGGAAAAAACGCCGACATAAAGCGTATTTTGGAACAGGAAGGCGATAAAATGCTGGCGGCGGTGCCGCGCGGCAGTAAGGTTATTACGCTGGAAGTTACCGGCGACAACTGGAGCAGCCCAACGCTTGCCAGCAAACTTACCGACTGGCAACGCGATGGTCGTGATGTTTGCCTGTTGGTTGGTGGCCCGGAAGGTCTGGCACCGGCTTGTATTGCCGCCAGTGAAGCTAAGTGGTCATTGTCTGCCCTAACACTACCGCACCCGTTAGTGCGGGTTGTGCTGGCAGAAAGTCTGTACCGGGCATGGAGTATCTGTACTAACCATCCGTATCATCGCGAGTAACGATGTTAAAAAAGCGCGTTGCCATTCAAGACTTTGTTGCCGAAAGCCGCTTGTTTAATCAACGCGCGGTGTTTGCAGCACTATTTGTTGTGCTGATGTTTGGTGTCATTGTTTATAACCAGTACCAGCTGCAAGTTGTACTGTATCAGGATTACCAAACCCGCTCTGAAGGCAACCGAATTAAAGTGGTGCCACTGGCCCCGAACCGGGGTTTAATTTACGACCGCAGCGGTATCTTACTGGCCGAGAACAAGCCGGTGTTTTCTCTTGAACTGGTACCCGAGCTAATTAGTGATATGCCGCAAACCCTAACCGAGTTGTCAGCATTAATTGAGTTAACCGATGAGCAGCGCACAGACTTTTTGCAACAGGTAAAGGCCCAGCGCCGCTTCAACAGCATAGCGCTAAAAGAACAACTAACCGATAAAGAAGTGGCTATCCTTGCTGCCAACCAGTACCGCTTTCCCGGCGTTACCGTTGAAGCTCGGTTAAGCCGGAATTATCCGTTTGGCGATCTATTTACCCATGCCATTGGTTACATCGGCAAAATTAATACCCGCGAACTGCAACAACTGGATGCTGACGGTGAAGCTGCCAATTATGCTGCCAGCCGCGACATAGGTAAAATAGGCCTGGAACGGTTTTATCAGCGTCAGCTGCACGGTACCATGGGGTATCAGGAAGTAGAGGTAAATAACCGCGGCCGGGCGATTAGGGTGCTGCGCTCGGTACCGGCTGTATCCGGCCAGGATATCCACCTTGGGCTGGATGTTGGGCTGCAGCTGACTGCGCAACAGGTTCTGAAACAACTGCGTGGCGCCATTGTTGCCATCGACCCGCGAGATGGCACTGTACTGGCATTTTATAGCAATCCAAGCTATGACCCCAACTTGTTTGTGCATGGTATTAGTTCAGCCAATTACAATGCGCTGTTGAACTCTCGTGACAAACCATTGATCAATAGAGTTACTCAGGGGGTGTATCCACCCGCGTCTACCATAAAACCCCACCTGGCACTGTTGGGACTGGAAAGCAAAACAATTAGTGCACAGAGTAAAATATGGGATCCCGGATTTTATTTGCTGCCAAATAGTGACCACCGCTTTCGCGATCACTTACGCTGGGGCCATGGTTGGGTAGACGTTTACACTGCGGTAATTAAAAGCTGCGATACGTTTTTTTATGATTTGGGGATTAAGCTGGGTATAGACCGCATTGCCGACTATATGACGAAAATGGGTTTTGGCGAACGCACCGGCATCGACATCCTGGAAGAAAGCAGTGCCAATATGCCTTCACGCGGTTGGAAACGCGCCCGTCACAACCAACCCTGGTATCCGGGTGATACGGTACCACTGAGCATCGGCCAGAGTTACTGGACCACTACGCCGTTACAGCTGGCAGTGGCCACCACACCGCTGCTGAATAAAGGTATGTTGGCAACACCACATTTAGTTACCGCCTTTGGTACCACTGAGTCCATTACGCCGAACGACATTAGCCTCAGGCCGGCACTACAGGTTGTTGATGAGAATAGCTTTGCCGTGGTTATGGATACCATGCATCAAACGGTAAGTACCATCCAGGGCACCGCGCATAAAGCTTTTATCGGCGCCAGCTATAGTTCAGCCGGCAAAACCGGTACCGCCCAGCTTGTCAGTATCGCCCAGGACGCCAAATATGATGCCGAGTCGCTGGATGAACGCCAGCGGGATAATGCCATGTACCTGGGCTACGCGCCTGCTGAAAACCCCAGTATTGTTATTGTGGTCGCGTTGGAAAATGCCGGCGGCGGCGGTAGTAATGCCGCGCCTATTGCACGCCAGATTATGGACTATTATTTTACCGCCGGAGTAAATCGCGATGAATGATCAGTTTACCGGCAACGCCCGCAGTAGCAGGCTGGAAATGTTTCATATTGATACCCCATTACTACTGGGCCTACTGACACTCATCGGTTTTGGCTTAATGGTACTGTATAGTGCTACCGGCCAGGATATTCAGATGATGGAGCGGCAAATCATCCGCCTGGGTGTCGCACTGGCTGTTATGATAGTGTTTGCACAGATAAAGCCGCAAACATTAAAACGCTGGTCGTTGCCGCTGTTTATTGTCGGCATTGGTTTGCTGGTGGCCGTATTATTGGTGGGGCATGTTGGCAAAGGCGCGCAGCGCTGGCTCGATTTGGGTTTTATGAAGTTCCAACCATCTGAAGTGATGAAACTAGCCGTACCAATGGCTGTAGCCTGGTTTATTTCGTCGCATAGTTTACCACCGCGGTTATGGCACCTGATCATGGGCTTTATGATGTGCGTGATCCCAACGCTGCTGATTGCCAAACAGCCAGATCTGGGCACATCCATTTTAATCGCCACAGCCGGCGTCTTTGTGTTGTTTTTATCCGGTATGAGCTGGCGCATTATTGCCGCCGTGGCCGGGTTAATATCAGCATTTTTACCGGTACTATGGTTATTTTTAATGCGCGACTATCAACGCCAGCGTGTACTAACGTTTTTAGATCCTGAAAGTGACCCACTAGGCTCTGGCTATCATATTATTCAATCAAAAATCGCTATTGGTTCTGGTGGTCTTGATGGCAAAGGTTATTTGCAAGGCACCCAGTCGCAACTGGAATTTTTACCAGAGCGCCATACCGATTTTATTTTTGCAGTGTTAAGTGAAGAATTCGGTATGTTGGGGGTTTTGGCATTACTGGCGATTTATCTGTTTATTATTGGCCGCTGCTTAATTATCTCCAGCCGGGCCCAAGATAACTACAGCAAACTGGTCGCCGGCAGTTTTACCCTAACATTCTTTGTCTACGTCTTTGTTAACATCGGTATGGTGTCCGGCTTGTTACCTGTAGTGGGTGTGCCGTTACCCCTAGTTAGTTTTGGCGGCACATCAATGGTGACATTAATGGCCGCATTTGGTGTAATTATGTCTGTGGGTACTCATAAACGTATGTTGGCGGCGCCATGATAAAACACTGCATCATCTTAATCGTTATCAGTACCGTGTTGAGTGCCTGTAGTAACAGACAGAGCGCGCATAACACGTCGCGGCCCAATGCCGGCCGTTATCAGCAACAGCAAGATAGTATACCGCCCCGCCTGCCTACGTTACTCGAAATGACTGACCCTGCACCGCAAGCCGAACCATTGAGCCCGGGCGGCAACAAACCCTATACGTTATTTGGCAACCATTACACACCGTTGGTACAAACTACTTTGCATCAGGAAGTAGGTATTGCCTCCTGGTACGGTAACAAGTTCCATGGTCATCTGACGTCCAATGGCGAAACCTATAATATGTTTGCCATGAGCGCAGCGCATAAAACCCTGCCGCTGCCCTCTTATGTGCGGGTAACCAATTTGGATAACAACAAAACCGCAATAGTGCGGGTAAACGATCGCGGCCCATTTCATCGTGACCGTATTATCGATTTATCCTATTCTGCCGCACATAAATTAGACATGCTGCAACAAGGTACAGCGAGAGTTCAGCTCGAACTGTTACAATCGCCGGCGATGTACGCCGCGACAGGCAATGTCAGCTGTTTTATTCAGGTTTTAGCCAGTACTGATAGCCAAAGACTGAACCAACTGCAGCGACAATTGCACAGTGAACGGGCGCTACCTAGTGAAATTCAGCCCGGCAGCGGAATTTTTCGCTTATTGGTCGGTCCTACTGCCAGTAAGCAACAAGCGCAGCAGTGGCTGCAACAATTAAAGGCCGGGCCTTTCCCGGATGCGTATTTTTTTGATAGCCGTCAGTGTAGCTGACATCAAACTCACTATAACGATTAAAAGAACAGGTCTCATGAATAGTTATTGTCATATTTTTGCCGTCGCCGCCGTGTCCTTTGCCAGCATTAGTTTATCTGCCGTTGCGCAAACTGTGACCCCACAACCGCCAGAAGTTGCTGCCAAGGGTCATATTCTAGTCGATTTTGACACCGGCAAAGTTATCGCAGAGCAAAATGCAGATATGTCGCTGGCGCCTGCCAGCTTAACCAAAATGATGACCAGTTATGTTATCGGTACTGAGCTAAAAAACGGCAATATTACCAACGCAGACATGGTAACCATTAGCGAAAATGCCTGGGCAAAAAACTTTCCGGGGTCTTCGCTTATGTTCATTGAGGTGGGCACTAAGGTATCAGTCGCTGACTTAAATAAAGGTATTATTATTCAGTCCGGTAACGATGCCTGTGTTGCCATGGCAGAACATATTGCCGGCAGTGAAAGTGCATTCGTCGATCTGATGAATGCTCACGCTCAACGCCTGGGTATGCACAGTAGCCGGTTTGGTAACAGCCATGGCTTACCTAGTGCAGAAAACTATTCCACACCGCGCGATATGGCTATTTTATCAGCGGCTCTGATCCGTGATGTGCCAGAAGAGTACGCGCTGTATGCCGAAAAAGAATTCAGCTATAACAATATCAAGCAATACAACCGCAACTCCTTATTATGGGACCGCAGCCTTGAAGTCGACGGCATTAAAACTGGCCATACTGATGAAGCAGGATTTAGTTTAATTACCTCTGCAACCCGTGATGGCATGCGCCTGATTTCCGTCGTGATGGGCACTAACAGCGAAAGGGCGCGACAAACAGAAAACAAAAAACTGTTAACTTATGGCTTTCGTTTCTTTGAAACCCTTGCGCCCTATCCGGCCGGAGAGCAGTTTGCTGAGCAACGCATTTGGCAAGGTGAAAAAGAAAACGTTCTGTTAGGTATCTTGCAGTCAGTGCAAGTTACCATCCCACGTGGACAGCGCAAAAACCTGCAAGCTGATTTCACCTTGGATCAGCAACTCATCGCCCCCATTACTAAGGGCCAACAAGTTGGTAATGTGTATTTGAAACTTAACGGTGAAGACATAGCAACTTACCCACTAGTGGCATTGGAAGATGTCGCTGAGGGCGGCTTTTTTAGCCGAATGATTGACTATATTAAGATGCAGTTTCTTTAATCTGCCCCGTTAATGCATTTTAATAACGTAGTCCCGGTATTGGCCGGGACTTTTTGTTACAATTAGCCCAGTTTAACCAGGTACAGCCTGCAGTGTAATAGTGAGATCGAGATGGCAACTGAAGTAAAAAATACCAAATTCGATGAATATCTGGAATTCCCATGCCAGTTTAGTTTTAAAGTGCTTGGTCTGGCGCATGACGCCCTGGTTGATCAGGTTATGGCGGTAGTACGCCAACATAGCGATGCCGGCGACTATAGTCCCGCGGTGAAGCCCAGCAGTAAAGGTAATTACCATGCGGTTTCAGTGAGTGTTACCGTGACCAGCAAGCAACATATTGAACTGCTGTACACCGAGCTTGGCAAAATTGAGCTGGTGCGTTACGTACTCTGAGGTAGTACCACCAGCTTAGCCATTCGTATTCAGTGTAAAGGGCGGTATAATGCACAGCGTTTCAAACCAGGACAGCGAACAGACTCCGGCTATTACGCAACGCTTGATAATTCGCGAGCTAGCCACACAGGATTACACCAGTGTATGGCACGCTATGCAGCAATTTACCGATCAGCGCAACGACAGCACACCAGATCAACTGTGGTTGCTGGAGCACCAACCGGTATTTACCCAAGGTCAAGCCGGCAAGGAAGAGCACCTGTTGTTTCCGGGCGACATTCCAGTGGTAAAGGTCGATCGTGGTGGCCAGGTAACCTATCATGGCCCGGGCCAGCTGATGGTGTATGTACTGCTGGATTTAAAACGCCGCAATCTGGGCGTGCGCCAACTGGTCACCATGCTGGAGCAGGTATTAATCCAATTGCTAAGCCCCTACGGCATTAACGCTTACGCCAAACCCGATGCGCCGGGTGTTTATGTTGATGGCGCCAAAATCGCGTCTTTGGGGCTGCGGGTACGCAAAGGTTGCACCTTTCATGGCCTGGCACTAAATGTAGATATGGATTTAAGCCCGTTTTCGCGTATTAACCCCTGTGGTTATGCCGGTATGCAAATGGTTCAATGTAAAGATTTAGGCGGCCCGCAGACTATTGTCGAGGCCAAAAAACGAATAGTGCAGTGTTTTTCGCAGCAATTGAATGCCGCGACACTGCAACACACTACAGGGTTAGATTGGCAAAATGACTAAAACTGCACGTATGGAACCTGGCGTTAAATTGCGTGACGCAGAGAAAATGGCGTTAATTCCGGTTAAAGTATTGCCGACTGAGCCGGAACAAATGCTGCGTAAGCCAGAGTGGTTGAAAATTAAACTGCCAAAAAGCTCTGAGCGCATTGACCAGATAAAAGGCGCGCTGCGCAAGCATGGCCTGCACTCGGTATGCGAAGAAGCCGCTTGCCCTAACCTGACTGAATGCTTTAATCACGGCACTGCCACCTTTATGATTTTGGGCGCTATTTGTACCAGACGCTGCCCGTTTTGTGATGTCGCCCACGGCCGGCCTTTGCCACCAAGCGCAGAAGAACCAGAAAAGCTGGCTCTGACGATTCGTGATATGAAGTTAAAATATGTAGTGATCACCTCGGTTGACCGTGACGATTTACGCGACGGCGGTGCGCAACATTTTGCTGATTGCATCAGCGAAATTCGCAAGCATAACCCCAGCATAAAAATTGAAGTGCTGGTACCAGACTTCCGTGGTCGCATGGATACGGCGTTGGATATTCTGACACAAACACCACCAGACGTGTTTAACCATAACCTGGAAACCGCACCACGCCTGTACAAACTGGCACGGCCAGGCGCCGACTATAAATGGTCACTACAACTGTTACAACGCTATAAAGCGGCACACCCGGAAGTAGCCACCAAATCGGGTTTAATGGTCGGTCTGGGTGAAACCACCGAAGAGCTGATTGAGGTGTTAAAAGACTTACGCGCGCATGACGTCGATATGCTGACCGTCGGCCAGTACCTGCAACCAAGTAAGCACCACTTGCCGGTAAAACGTTATATGCCACCGGCCGAGTTCGACGAGATTAAACGCATCGCCTACGAGCTAGGCTTTAAACACGTCGCCAGCGGCCCTTTTGTGCGCTCAAGCTACCATGCCGACCGTCAGGCCGCCGGTGAGGATATTAGCTGAAGGATAGTGTTAAATTAACCGGCCTTTGCGCCGGAACAACAGTATTTGCCTGCTGTTATTTCCGGCAAAAGGCGCTATGCTTCTTACAATATTCTGGGGGACGCAATGGAAAACAGACGATTTAGCCGGGTCAGCTTTAAAGGTAAAGCCCATGTAGAAATGAACAGCCACAGCTGTTCTACCGAAGTGCTGGATTTATCATTGCAAGGTGCTTTAATCAGAAAGCCCGCTGATTGGCCGCCGACGCTACCAAAACAAATGCAATTGCGTATTCAGCTAAACGATTTTCCGCTGGAACTGGAAATGCAGGTCAGTGTGGTACACACCTCAGATAGCTTGGTAGGTTTGCGCTGTGACAAAATTGACATCGATAGCGTGTCGCACTTGCGCCGCTTACTTGAATTAAACCTTGGCGATGCGGAGCTATTAAGCCGCGAGCTGTCTGAGCTTAGCGAGCACTAGCGCTATCTCCACCTAGTGCCAGCGCCTTGCTGGCATCAATATAGCCCCAGTCAGCCGCCAGCTGCATATGACGCTGCCACTGCGACCAGTTTTGTTGCTGCCGGGCCAGATAAGCAAAGTAATATTGCACCGGCATCAACCGTTCAGGTTGTTGCAAGATCTGCTGTGCTAATGCAACGTATATAGGCGGAAGAGCCAGTTCATATGACCGCATCAGATTATTGTCATGGCTTATTCTATAGGCTTGCTGCGCTGTTTGCTGGCAGGTGTCTACTGCAGTGAGGCTAATAGCGTCACCTGCTAATGCCCATCGCTGTTTATAACGTCGACTATCCTCGCCAATAATGACATTGGGGTAGATATGACCGGGTTGGCATAACTGCTGCGCAGCGGCATAAGACAGCTCATACTCATCAATAAAGCCCAGTACATGCATAAACTCATGCCGTAACAGTGCCAGGCTGGCATTGTCAGGCAATTGCAAGATGCCATTGTTATAGCTGGCTTTACCGCGCCCGGCTATAACCACTAACTGACTAAAAGTACCCTGCGCGACCAGACTATCCAGCATCTGGTATTGACACTGTAGCAACGTATCGCTTTGTTCCGTACACGCCAATACTGTGCTGTTTACTGTTGCCAGGGGTAAGAAGCATACCGGTAATTGGGCCAGCTGCTTATCGTTTTGCCATTGTTGTTGCAACTCTAACCAGCGCGTTACACCGCCCTGCTGACTGGCAACAGGCTGCAAAGTCAGCTTGCAACCCTGCGCATGCTGATAACCCGGCTCTTGCTTGAATGGCTTGTCGGGCCACAAACCTAACTCTGCACGCTGTGTAAGGCTAACAGTCGATGCGCTAATATCACCGGCAGCTAATTGCTGCTGTAGCCACTGCGCGGTGGCCAAGCGCCCCTGTTGGCGCTGCTGTAGCTGCAATGCATGCGCCAATGCCTGACTATCACCCAACAATGCCGCCTGACGGAACCAGTACAACGCCGCATCATACTCAGTATTAGCCAGACGCATGCTGGCTAGCTGACTCGCTGCTACCGCATCTGTTTGCGCGAGCTTTATCAGCCCCGCTTCTGACTCACCCGCTGGTTGGCAAGCGCTAAGTAATATAAATGCAAAAAAGCCAGCAAGCCGGCTTTTAATATTAGGGAGATAGCGGTAATTACGGCTCGTCATATTGCTCTGTTGAGGTAACGTCACCGCGTAAACGCGCCATTTCTAATCGCGCGTAGCGATGCTCAACAAACTCAAACACATTTGTCGCCAACACCTGCTTATAATAACTTAGCGCCTGCTCAGGTTGTTGCTGCCGCTCATGCCACTTTGCCAGGTAAAAATACACTTCACA
Source organism: Rheinheimera maricola (assembly GCF_016918075.2). Taxonomy (GTDB): domain Bacteria; phylum Pseudomonadota; class Gammaproteobacteria; order Enterobacterales; family Alteromonadaceae; genus Alishewanella; species Alishewanella maricola_A. The sequence goes on from NZ_JAERPS020000005.1 coordinate 377,790, forward strand.
CAACCGCTCTGCCAGTAACTGCTGGCTGGACATGTCTTGCACTACAGAATTTAGCAGTGCCTGCTCGGTGATATTCCCGGCAAGAAAGTTGACAATATTACTCGACCATTCTGCAGGATCTAACTGGGCCAAGTGTTGCTGCAATTGCTGCTGAGCTAGCTCTGTTGACAACTCGCTTTGGGCTAAATATAACCAAATCACTCGATAGGCGTCGGTTGGCTTTAACGCCAAAAACTGTTCAAAATCGCCAATAGCCAGCTCGCTCTTGCCAGCATAATACAACGCTATACCGCGATTAAGAAAAGCAAACTCGTGCTCTGGAGCTAATTCTAACGCCGAGTCGAACGCTTCGTAGGCAGCAGCAAATTCGCCATTCACCGTATGGTGAATACCGACAAAGTTATAGGCATCGGCCATATCTGGTTTTAAACGTAAAGCGCGTAAAAAATCCAGCCGAGCCAAAGTGCGTAAACCCACACTGTCATACATTACGCCACGGTCATAATACAGCTGAGCTGATTGCTCTTCTGATAATTCCGCACGATGTAAGATTTCAGTTAGCCTGGCGATCGCCAGCTCGGTACGGTAGGACACAGCCAATGGCTCTGGCGTCAGCCAGCCCGCCGTAGCCGATGGCTGTGAAGCACAGCCACCGATTAACAGCGCCAGCAGCGCCAAAGGCGCTGCGCGACGTAACAGCCTATCAGGCATTGGTTTCAGCATTCGCAGACTCTGCAGCAGGTTTTACGGTTGCTTCTTTAATACTTAAGCGCACCCGGCCTTGCTTGTCGACTTCTAATACCTTAACTGAAACTTTCTGACCCAGAGTAAGGTGTTCGGACACATTATTCACTCGCTCATCAGAGATCTGTGAAATATGCACCAGACCATCTTTACCCGGCAGTACGTTTACGAAGGCACCGAAATCAACGATACGGACAACTTCACCCTCATAAATAGCGCCAACTTCAATCTCTGCCGTAATGGCGTTGATCTTGTCGATTGCAATTTGAGCAGCTTTAGCGGTAGTGGCGGCAATTTTAATGCTGCCGTCGTCTTCCAGCTCGATAGTGGTTCCGGATTCTTCAGTGATCTGACGAATAACTGCGCCGCCTTTACCGATTACTTCACGGATTTTCTCCGGGTTAATCTTCATAGTGTATATACGCGGGGCGTATTCAGACATCTCTTCGCGGTGACCGCTGATCGCCTGGTCCATTACATTTAGAATATGCAAACGGGCGGCTTTAGCTTGCTTCAGCGCAATTTGCATAATTTCTTTGGTAATACCGTCGATCTTAATGTCCATTTGCAGTGCCGTAATACCATCGGTAGTACCAGCTACTTTAAAGTCCATATCGCCTAAGTGATCTTCATCACCTAAAATATCTGACAGTACAACGAAGTCATCGCCTTCCTTTACCAGACCCATAGCAATACCGGCTACAGAGGCTTTAATGGGTACGCCGGCGTCCATCAGAGCTAAAGACGAGCCACATACTGATGCCATAGAGCTTGAACCGTTAGATTCAGTGATTTCTGACACAATTCGTACCGTGTACGGGAAGTCATTGAACTCTGGCATTACCGCTAATACACCGCGCTTAGCTAAACGGCCGTGGCCGATTTCGCGACGCTTAGGTGAACCAACCATGCCGGTTTCGCCCACACAGTACGGCGGGAAGTTGTAGTGCAACATAAAAGTGTCGGTTTTGGCGCTTAATAAATCGTCGATGTTTTGTGCATCACGCGCCGTACCCAAAGTCGCCGTAACTAATGCTTGCGTTTCGCCGCGGGTAAACAGGGCTGAACCGTGAGTACGTGGTAATACGCCGGTCATAACGCTTAAACCACGGATCATTTCCGGGTCACGGCCATCGATACGCGGTTCACCTTTAGTGATACGGCCACGAACTACTTTAGATTCCAACTCGTGGAAAATTTCGCCCACTTCGTTTTTGTTCAGCGCTTCGCCTTCGGCCAACTCAGCAGTCAGTTTTTCTACTAAAGCAGCTTTGATTTCGCCGATACGCTCGTAGCGCTTGGCCTTTTCAGTGATTTGGTAAGCTTCGCCTAACTGAGCGCGGGCCAAACCGTCAATTTTTTCAATTAACGGCAGGTTTTTCGCCGGTGCTTGCCAGTTCCACTTTGGCTTAGCGCCTTCAGCAGCAAACTCGTTGATAGCATTGATCGCCGTTTGCATTTGCTCATGGCCATACATTACTGCGCCCAACATCACGTCTTCAGACAGAATACCGGCTTCTGATTCAACCATTAATACTGCACTGGCCGTACCGGCTACCACTAAGTCTAACTTAGAACTTTTCAGCTCTTCTTCTGACGGGTTCAGTACGTATTGATTATTGATATAACCAACACGGGCCGCACCGATAGGGCCGGCAAACGGAATACCTGACAACGCCAGGGCGGCAGAAGCACCGATTAACGCTACGATGTCCGGCTGAATTTCAGGCTGTACTGAAACAACTGTTGCAATAACCTGTACTTCATTGATGAAGCCTTCCGGGAACAGCGGACGAATTGGACGGTCGATTAAACGTGATGTTAAGGTTTCACCTTCACTTGGACGACCTTCACGTTTAAAGAAACCACCTGGGATCCGGCCGGCGGCATACATTTTTTCTTGGTAATTTACCGTTAACGGGAAGAAATCCTGGCCTGGTTTAGGCTCTCTCTTACCCACTACCGTTACTAAAACTGAGGTATCACCCAGGCTGGCCAGCACTGCGGCATCTGCCTGACGGGCGATAACGCCGGTTTCTAAGGTAAAAGTGTGTTGGCCGAACGGGAATGATTTTACGATGGGAGTCACGTGTTTGTTTCCTTTACTTGATCGCCTGATTGCGATGTCATTTTTGTCGTTTAATTGTTGCGTAGTATACTCTGTAACCAAAGCACAAAGATAGTTCAGTCAATAGTTAACTTTGGATAAAAATTAATCTTATATATAAAAAAAGGGGCTTAAAGCCCCTTTTTTACTGAATGCGAATTAACGGCGTAAGCCTAAACGCTCAATCAGTGTTGCGTAACGGCTCTGGTCTTTACCTTTTAAGTAATCCAGTAACTTACGACGCTGGCTAACCATACGCAGCAAACCACGACGTGAGTGGAAATCATGCTTATGCTGGGCAAAGTGGCCCTGCAGGTGATTAATAGAAGCAGTTAGCAAAGCTACTTGTACTTCTGGTGAACCTGTGTCGTCTTGCTTAACAGCAAAGTCGGCAACAATTTTTGCTTTATCAGCAGCGCTTAAAGACATATTTAACTCCAAATGTGAGTGAACTAAATAAGGGAATCGCCGATCACTCATCCAGCAGACCCCAAAAAATCCGGCGTATGATAGCATTCTGTTGTCTTTTTACAAGGCGTTTCTGAATACAGCTACTGCGCAGCTGCTGTATTCAGCAACCGGCGCGAACTTAGTACGCCGTTGTTGACCAAACCAACACCGAAGAAGGTATCGTCCGGGCCATGCAGTTTAATCGCCGCAATATCTGCCGTAGTAACCTGGCAATGTTGGCCATGCTGCAAACGGTGTTGCTCCTGCTCTGTCAGCTGCAATTTAGGCATATTAACGATGCCTGCATCCAGCGGCAGTAACAGGGCGTCCATTTGCACAAAGTCATTGGCGCCATGGCATTGTTCTGCCAAGCCATCCAACTGCGCCGGTGTCACCATTTGCTCTGCGGTAAAAGGCCCAACCTGAGTGCGGTGTAGTGCGCCTACATGGGCACCACAACCTAAAGCTTCGCCTAAATCGTCTATCAGAGTACGGATGTAAGTGCCTTTACTGCAATGCACAATAAAGTCTGCCGTAGCACCATCAAACTTAAGCACCTCAAAACGAAAGATACTAATTGGTCTGGCTTCGCGCGGCACGGTGATACCCTGACGCGCATAACGGTATAACGGCTGGCCTTGATACTTCAGCGCCGAAAACATGGTCGGCACTTGTAATATATCGCCGCGAAAGGCAGCTAATGCTTGCTCAAGCTGGGCCTGACTGAATTGCACCGGCTTCTCGCTTATAACTTCGCCTTCTACATCACTGGTGTTGGTACGGATACCAAAATTCGCCGTTACCAAATAAGTCTTGTCGGTATCTAACAAGAACTGACTGAACTTGGTAGCTTCGCCAAAACAGATTGGTAGCAAACCCGATGCCATCGGGTCCAATGCACCGGTGTGGCCAGCTTTTTGTGCCTGATAAAGCCAGCGTACACGCTGCAAGATACCGTTACTGCTTACTTCTAACGGTTTATCCAGCAATAAGATGCCGTTAACAGCACGGGCATTTTTCCGGGCCATTAGTTTGCCGGCTCGTCGCTGTTATCTGTACTATCTGTGCTATCTGCAGCATCGGCCACATCATCCAGTGCCTGGCCCGACTGCAACCGACGCCGATCATCTTCTGCCCGAGCAGTGCTGACCAGGGTAGCCATGCGGATACCTTCGTTTAATGACTCATCAAAGGTAAAGCGGATATGTGGCACTATGCGCGCCTGAATACGTTTACCTATAAGGCTGCGGACAAAACCGGAGGCATCATTCAAAATTTTCAGATTGTCTTCTACTTTTTCATCTGCCAGGCCTAAAAAGGTAACAAACACCTTGGCGTGCGATAAATCGCGTGAAACCTCAACATCAGACACGGTGATCATGCTGTGCAGACGCGGATCTTTAATTTCGCGTTGCAGGATCACCGCCATTTCTTTTTTCATTTGCTGCGACAATCTGTCGACCCGCGAGAATTCTTTCATAGCTCTATTTCCATTGCCCGTTGCAGACAAAACAGGGGCCAAAGGCCCCTGTTTTCTTATTGCGTGCCAGTTACAGGGTACGTTCAACCTGTATAACTTCAAACACTTCGATCTGGTCGCCTTCGCGCACATCGTTGTAGTTCTTCACGCCGATACCACATTCGAAACCGTTACGAACTTCACTTACGTCATCTTTAAAGCGACGTAGCGATTCCAGCTCGCCTTCGAAAATAACCACGTTGTCACGCAGCACACGAATAGGAGCATTACGTTTGATCACACCCTCGGTTACCATACAACCGGCCACGGCACCGAACTTAGGTGAACGGAATACATCGCGTACCTGCGCCAGACCAATGATCTGCTGTTTAAATTCAGGTGCTAACATACCGGTCATCGCGGCACGAACTTCGTCTAACAGCTCATAAATGATGCCATAGTAACGTAAGTCCAGGCCTTCGTCTTCTACCAGCTTACGTGCTGTGCCATCGGCACGTACGTTAAATCCGATAACAATCGCTGATGAAGCAGCAGCCAGCGTAACGTCGGTTTCAGTAATACCACCTACGCCACTGCCAACAATCTTCACTTTCACTTCGTCAGTTGACAGTTTCATCAGTGATTCGGTGATGGCTTCAACCGAGCCCTGTACGTCTGCTTTCAGTACGATGTTCAGCTCAGACACGTCGCCTTCAGTCATGTTAGCAAACATGTTTTCCAACTTAGACTTCTGCTGACGCGCTAATTTAACGTCACGGAATTTGCCTTGACGATACAGTGCTACTTCACGTGCTTTACGCTCGTCTTTAACTACAGTAACTTCGTCACCGGCTTGAGGTACACCGGACAAGCCTAAGATTTCTACCGGAATAGACGGGCCGGCAGTTTTAATTTCTTTACCGTTTTCGTCGCGCATTGCCCGTACACGGCCATATTCAAAACCACACAACACGATTTCACCCTGTTGCAGCGTACCTTCCTGAACCAGGATTGACGCTACCGGGCCACGGCCTTTATCCAAACGTGATTCAATCACTACGCCACGGGCCAAACCTTGCTTAACAGCCTTTAATTCCAGCAGCTCAGCTTGGTTAAGGATGGCTTCGAGTAAGTCATCAATACCCATACCTGACTTAGCAGATACCGGCACAAACTGTACATCACCGCCCCACTCTTCCGAGATAACATCGTATTGAGACAACTCATTACGCACGCGCTCTGGGTCAGCTTCTGGCTTATCCATCTTGTTTACTGCAACCACTAACGGCACACCAGCAGCTTTCGCATGCTGAATCGCCTCTTTGGTTTGTGGCATTACACCATCATCAGCCGCTACTACCAGGATAACGATGTCAGTAGCTTTGGCACCACGGGCACGCATCGAGGTAAAAGCAGCGTGACCTGGTGTATCAAGAAAAGTAACCATACCGCGGTCGGTTTCAACGTGATATGCACCGATATGCTGAGTAATACCACCGGCTTCACCTGCGGCGACTTTAGCTTTGCGGATGTAATCCAGTAATGAGGTTTTACCATGGTCAACGTGACCCATGACCGTAACAACCGGCGCACGAGACTCCAACTCACCTTCACCCTGGCGGTCAGACATTACCGCTTCTTCCAGCTCATTTTCTTTGGTCAGCGTAACTTTGTGGCCCATTTCTTCACAAACAATGGCCGCAGTTTCCTGATCAATAACCTGGTTAATGGTCGCCATGGCGCCCATTTTCATCATAACCTTAATCACTTCTGATGCTTTCACGGCCATTTTGGCAGCCAGCTCAGCAACAGTAATGGTTTCACCAATTTTTACTTCACGTTCAACCGGCTGAGCAGGTTTATTAAAACCGTGCTGCATACTGGTTGGCGTTTTCTTTTTCTTCACATGACGATTGGCGCGATTAAATGCCTCTTTGTCATTGGCGTCATCTTTCTTTTTGCCTTTAACGGCTGGTGCTTTTTTAGCGGCGCCGCGACGTCCTGCACGCTCTTCTTTAGCGTCCACTTCGTCTTCTGCCTGCTTGGCAAATTCATTACTAGTCAGGTGGTAGTCGTCTGTATCAGCTGGCTTGGCTTTTTCTTCCTGCGCCCAACGTTCACTGTTTTCTTCTGCCAGTTTACGCGCAGCTTCAGCTTGCTTAGCAGCTTCTTCTTCCAGCTTACGCAATGATTCAGCTTCTTGTTGCTGACGAATACGATCGGCTTCTTTGCGTGCTTCTTCTTTAGCAGCACGACGCGCAGCTTCTTCCGGATCGTCTTTTAGCAATTGCGCCTGTTTTGCCTCTTCACGACGTTTAGCATCAGCCGCTTTACGCTCAGCTTCTTCTTTCGCTTTAGCCGCTGCAATTTCTTTTGCCTTACGTTCCGCTTCAGCACGCGCATGCTGGGCTTCGGCATTGGCTTTTTCTTCAGCCAGACGCGCTTCTTCCTGCGCTTTTAACATCGCCTCATCAACAATCGGTTTTTTCACGTAGGTTTTTTGCTTACGCACTTCTACCTGAATTTCACGGTTGCGCCCGGCGCCACCCGCTACACTGAGCGTAGTCTTTTCTTTGCGCTGCAATGTTAAACGGGCAGGCTCTGCCGCTTTACCACCATGCTGGGCACTTAAGTGCTCTAGCAGAGATTTCTTTTCATCTTCGCTGACTACCTGACCGGCTGCTTTACTGATACCGGCATCAGCGAATTGCTGCACTAACCGTTCAACAGTAGTACCGACATCACTGGCTAGCTTTTCTATAGTGACTTCTGCCATTTGTGTTGTTACCTCCGTTGACTACTTATTTTCTTCGCTAAACCAAACGATGTTACGGGCTGCCATGATCAGGTCGGCGGCTTGTTGTTCCGACATGGTGACAATTTCCAGTAAATCATCGACACCCAGCTCTGCCAGGTCGTCTAACGTTGTTACCCCTTTACTTGCCAATACATAGGCAGTGTGGGTATCTAATCCTTCCAGCGCTAACAGCGCTTCACTTGGCTGCGCATCTTCCAGCGACTCTTCGCTGGCTAATGCACGAGTGGTTAATACCGCTTTAGCACGGCTACGCAGTTCTTCCACCATAGCTTCATCCAGACCATCGATGCTTAACAGCTCGCTGATCGGCACATAAGCAATTTCTTCAAGTGTGGCAAAGCCTTCATCTACCAGTACGTCGGCGAAGTCTTCGTCAATTTCTAATGCATCAACAAACACCTGCCGCACCTTGGCGGTTTCTTCCTGGTGTTTTTGTTTCATGGCAGAAACTGACATTACGTTCAGTTCCCAACCGGTTAACTGACTGGCCAAACGCACATTTTGGCCGTTACGGCCAATGGCCATTGCCAAATTGGAGTCTTCAACAGCAATATCCATCGAGTGCGCGTCTTCATCAACGATGATAGAGGCCACTTCTGCCGGCGCCATGGCATTGATAACATACTGTGCGTCGTTATCGTCATATAGTACGATGTCAACACGTTCGCCAGCCAGCTCGTTAGATACAGCTTGCACACGCGAACCACGCATACCGACACAAGCACCTACAGGGTCGATTCGACGGTCGTTGCTTTTTACCGATATCTTCGCTCTGGCACCTGGATCACGTGCAGCTCCACGCAACTCGATCATCTCTTCGCCAATTTCCGGCACTTCAATACGGAATAGCTCAAGCAGCATTTCCGGACGTGAGCGACTTAAAAATAGCTGGGCGCCACGCGCCTCTGGTTTTACTTCGAACAACAGTGCGCGAATGCGATCGCCTGGACGATAGGTTTCACGTGGTAACATTTCATCACGGCCCAACATTGCTTCTGCGTTGTTACCCAAATCAACGATGATGCTGTCACGGTTTACCTTTTTAACGACACCAGTAACCAATTCACCTACTTGATCGATATAGGCTTCAACAACTTGTGAGCGCTCTGCTTCACGTACTTTTTGTACGATAACCTGTTTCGCCATTTGCGTAGTGATACGATCAAATTCGATAGAATCAATTTGCTCTTCGTAGTAATCACCTACCTGCACCGACGCATCGTCATATTGCGCGGCAGACAACGTCATTTCGCGGTACGGATGCTCTTGCACCTGGTCATCAGGAATAATCTCCCAACGACGGAACGTTTCGTACGAGCCAGTTTTGCGGTCGATGTTAACGCGAACCTCAATATCGCCTTCATTTTTCTTTTTAGTGGCGGCAGCCAACGCAAACTCCAATGCCTGGAAAATCTTCTCCCGCGGCACTGATTTTTCGTTTGAAACTGCATCAACAACTAATAATATTTCTTTTGCCATTGTTTGTTGCCTCGCTTTGCCCAGATACCTTAAAACACCGGTACCACGTTTGCTTTGTCTATGTTATCCATCAGCAAACGATAGGGTTTGCCATCTACTTCCACTATCAACATATCGTCTTCAATAGCTGTTAGTACGCCTTTAAACTTGCGCCGGCCATCCTGTGGAATGGCCAGTTTTACTTCAATTTTTTGTCCCACCACTGCAGCATAATGTGCTGGTGTAAACAGTGGACGATCCAAACCCGGTGAAGAGACCTCTAACAGGTATTCATTGGTGATAGGATCTTCCACGTCCAAAATTGCACTGACTTCACGACTAACCAGCGCGCAGTTGTCAACATTGACACCGTCAGCATGGTCAATATATAGCCGTAAAGTTGAATGACGACCAGCCTGCACTAGTTCAAGCCCTAACAACTCAAAGCCTGCCGCTTCAACTGTTGGCAGCAATAGCTCTGTCAGTTTCTGTTCTTGCTTGTTCAACACGACCTCCGGAAAAGCTGCTCTGTTTGGATTGTTACCCTAAAAAGTAGCAACAGCAGCAAATAAAAAAAGGGCGTTTAGCCCAATACTGCGTAAAACTGAGTCTGCAGATACGAAAACGCCCCGAACTAGCGGGGCGAATGGGCATCCAATCAACTAACATATCGCCAATGTTAGTTGAAATTCTAATCACTTCATAAGAAGTTGGTTGCGGGAGCCGGATTTGAACCGACGACCTTCGGGTTATGAGCCCGACGAGCTACCAGGCTGCTCCATCCCGCGTCCGTAATTGGCGCTTATTATATAGCGCTGACTGGTTTATCGCAAGCATTGCCTTGGCAAACTGTTGATATATTTGGTGCCGAGAGCGGGACTTGAACCCGCACGTCCGAAGACACTACCCCCTCAAGATAGCGTGTCTACCAATTTCACCACCTCGGCAGAAAATCTTTACTTAGTTTCCGACGGGGATATCGCTAGCGTCGTCTTTCTTCTGTTCAACCTGTTCAGTAACCGGCACTGACAGATCTTGCCATTCATCTACTTGCTTGCTTTGGCCTGCGCTGAAGTTACCCAGCACTATACTCAAAACAAAGAAAATGGTGGCTAAAATAGTAGTGGTTTTGGTAAGGAAATTGCCTGTACCGGAAGAGCCGAACACGGTAGCTGAAGCTCCTGCACCAAAAGCGGCACCCATATCAGCACCTTTACCGTGCTGAATTAACACCAAACCGATTAAAGCCATGGCGACTAACAAATATACTGCTATAAATATTTCGTACATGCTTATTCCTTTGCACCTTTTGTAACTGCAAGGCAAATTTGCGCAAATTCTGCTGGTTTCAGGCTAGCGCCACCTACCAGCGCACCATCTATGTCGGCTTGGAGAAATAACGCAGCACAATTGTCTGCATTAACACTGCCGCCATACAATAATTTCACCTTTACTGCCGCTTGCGCGTCGTATTGAGCCAGATGTTGCCGGATAAAAGCATGCGTTTGTTGCGCTTGCTCCGGTGAGGCTGACTCACCTGTACCTATGGCCCATATTGGCTCGTAAGCGATCACTGATTTCGCCAGTAATTCGGGCTGCGAAGCATACACCGCATCAAGTTGCCGTGCAATAACCTGCTGCGTTTTTTCTTGTTGTCGCTGTGCTTGTGTCTCACCTACACAGAGGATAGGTATTAAGCCTGCCTCTACAGCGGCAGTCAACTTGGCCGCCACCACTATATCCGTTTCAGCATTTAAAGTACGCCGTTCAGAATGGCCCACTATAACGTAGCTAGCGCCAGCTTCCAGTAATAGCGCGGCACTGAGCTCACCGGTATAAGCACCGCTTTTTTCCTGGTTAAGATTCTGTGCCCCCAACGCGAAATTAACAGACGTAGGAAATTGTCTGAGTAAGGTTGCAGGTGGACACACCAGCACATCGGCCCCCTCTGTTGGCACTGATACCAGTGCCAGCGTTATTTCCTCGACCAGAGCGGCAGAACCGTTCATTTTCCAGTTCGCGGCGATCAGGGGAGTACGTTGCATGCGGCTATATCCTGTTATAAGTCCGGCGCGATATTAACTAACCACGCCGATGCAAACAAGTAAAAGTGGCGTATTTGGACAATCAACTGGCGATTTTTACCGCAGCGGCGATCCGTTCTGCATATTGACGCACGCTCGGTTCATGTTCACCTTCGACCATGACCCGGATCAGCGGCTCTGTGCCGCTTTTGCGGATCAGCACCCTGCCACTGCCATTCAACTCGGCTTCCACATCAGCAATGACTTGCTTAACGTGCTGTTTTTCCAGCGGCGCGGTGCCTTTCTCAAATTTAACATTTAACAGCACCTGCGGCAGCTTGTGCATACCTTGGCTAAACTCCGCCAACGTCATGTTGGCTTCAATCATCGCATTCAACACCTGCAGCGAAGCGATAATTCCGTCACCGGTACAGGTGTAATCAAGGTTAAGCACGTGGCCAGAATTTTCGCCGCCGATGCGCCAGTTGTTTTCTCGCAGCATTTCCATTACATAACGGTCGCCGACTGCGCTACGGGCAAAGGGAATATCCAGCTTTTTCAACGCAAGTTCTAAGCCTAAGTTACTCATTTGGGTGCCAACAACACCGCCTTGTAACTTATTTTGTGCTTTTGCTGCCCGGGCAATAATGTATACAATCTCGTCGCCGTCAATCACACGGCCAGTGTGGTCAGCCATCATTACCCGGTCACCATCACCGTCATAGGCAATACCCAGATCTGCCTGACGTTCTATTACCGTTTGCTGCATAAGCTCGGTATGAGTGGCACCACAGTGATCATTAATATTCAAGCCATCCGGGCTCGCGCCGATGACAATTACTTCTGCGCCCAGTTCTTTGAAAACCGCCGGTGCAATATGATAGGTAGCACCATGAGCACAATCGATAACGATTTTCATACCACTTAGCGACAAATGATTTGGCAGGTGGCTTTTACAAAACTCAATATATCGGCCGGCAGCATCGTCAATACGCTGTGCCTTACCGAGTTTTTCTGAACTCTCACATACCATTGGTTGTTCCAGCTCATACTCAATAGCCAGCTCAACCTCATCAGGAAGCTTAGTGCCATCAGCAGAGAAAAACTTAATACCGTTATCATAGTAAGGGTTATGCGAAGCACTAATCACAATGCCTGCCTCAGCGCGAAAGGTACGTGTTAAATAAGCAACCGCAGGGGTTGGCATTGGCCCCAGCAAACGCACATCAATACCCGCCGCAATTAGCCCCGCTTCCAGTGCGGTTTCCAGTAGATAGCCTGAGATACGTGTATCTTTACCGATCAGAACTTTACGTGTGCCCCGCTGTGACAATACCCGACCGGCTGCCCAGCCCAGTTTCATGGCAAATTCTGGCGTTATCGGAAAGTCACCTACCCGCCCACGCACGCCATCGGTACCAAAATATTTTCTGCTCATGCTTCAACTCCATACTGCATCGCTGTCACAACCCTGACTGCCTGCACGGTTTCTTTAACATCATGCACTCTGATAATCTGTGCACCTTTCATTGCCGCAATAGTAGCGCAGGCCAGACTACCTGCCAAACGCTCGTTTGCCGCATTATTAAATAATTGACCTATCATAGACTTGCGCGACATACCCGCTAGTATAGGGTAGCCTTCGGCGACGAGCTGCTCTAATTGCTGCAGTAAAGCGTAGTTGTGGGCTAAACTTTTTCCAAAGCCAAAGCCCGGGTCGAGGATAATATGTTGCTTGTCGATCCCCGCACTCTGACATTGTGCCGCGCGATGCAATAGAAACTGCCGAACCTCAAAGATAACATCCTGGTAATGCGGATTATGTTGCATTACCCTGGGAGCCCCCTGCATGTGCATCAGACACACCGGTACATTGGCAGCTACTGCAACATCGAGTGCACCAGGCTGCTGCAATGCGCAAACGTCGTTAATGATATCAGCGCCAGCCTGAACCGCTGCTGACATCACCACAGCTTTACTGGTATCGATTGATATCACACAATCAAAATGCTGCCGTATAGCGGTAATTATGGGGATAACCCGACACAGCTCTTCTTTTTCGGTCACTGCAGTCGCACCTGGGCGGGTTGATTCACCACCAATATCGAGGATTTCAGCGCCCTCGTTCAGCATCTTTTCTGCCTGGTATAAAGCCGCGTCCAGGCTTTGATGCTGGCCGCCGTCAGAAAACGAATCAGGGGTCACATTTAAAATCCCCATCACAACAGGACGACTTAAATCCAGCTGGCGCTGGTTCGGCAATGACAACACCATAAAAGCTCCGATACCTAAATTTGTTAACACTTATCCGTAAAAATAAACCCCGGCAAAACCGGGGCTTGGATTAAAGCGTAATCAGCGACAGCATATCAATGCAGATTGCCTTCAGATGGTTTTTCTGAGGCGGTATTGTCATCTTTGCTTGCATTGGCATCTGGCTTGTCATCGGAACTTGGCTTATCGCGCGGCTCCCAGTTTTCTGGCTGACGCACATCACGTCGTTGCATTAAGTCGTCAATTTGCTTTGCATCGATGGTTTCATACTTCATCAACGCATCTTTCATCGCATGCAGAATGTCCATATTCTCTTCCAGCATAGTTTTAGCTCTGCTGTAGTTGCGATCAATGATGGTTTTAATTTCTGTGTCAATCAGAGCGGCGGTTTCATCCGACATTTGTTTAGATTTGCCCATGCTACGACCAAGAAACACTTCACCCTCTTCATCGGCATACAACAGTGGCCCCAATTTGTCTGAGAAGCCCCATTGGGTAACCATATTACGAGCAATTGAAGTGGCGTACTTAATGTCTTGTGACGCACCGGTTGAAATATTGTCTGAACCAAAGATAAGCTCTTCAGCTAAGCGGCCGCCATATGCCACAGATACTTTACTTTCCAGTTTACGCCGGCTGACACTAATAGCATCCGCTTCTGGTAAAAAGAATGTCACGCCTAACGCTCTGCCGCGAGGAATAATAGTGACTTTATGCACTGGATCATGCTCAGGTACCAGACAGCCGACAATAGCGTGACCAGCCTCGTGATAAGCGGTCATTTCTTTCTCAGCTTCCGACATCACCATGGAGCGACGTTCTGCGCCCATCATAATTTTGTCTTTCGCCCGTTCAAACTCATCCATGCTCACTACACGGCGATTACCTCGAGCAGCAAATAACGCCGCTTCGTTTACCAAATTGGCTAAATCAGCACCCGAGAAACCAGGTGTACCACGAGCGATTACTGATGCCTCAACACCCTCTGCCAATGGCACTTTGCGCATGTGCACTTTAAGAATTTGCTCACGACCACGCACATCCGGAAGCCCCACCACCACCTGACGGTCGAATCGGCCCGGCCGCAGTAACGCAGCGTCTAGAACATCCGGACGGTTTGTGGCAGCAATAATAATAACGCCCTCATTGCCATCAAAACCGTCCATTTCTACTAACATCTGGTTTAGTGTTTGCTCGCGTTCATCATGCCCACCGCCTAAACCGGCACCACGTTGGCGACCTACGGCATCGATTTCATCGATGAAGATAATGCAAGGCGCTGCTTTTTTGGCTTGCTCGAACATGTCGCGCACCCTGGAGGCACCAACCCCCACGAACATTTCGACGAAGTCTGAACCGGAGATAGTAAAAAACGGTACTTTAGCTTCACCGGCAATGGCTTTAGCCAACAAGGTTTTACCTGTGCCTGGTGGGCCGACCATTAAAATACCTTTAGGGATTTTTCCACCTAGTTTTTGAAAGCGTGACGGGTCGCGTAAATAATCCACCAACTCGCTAACTTCTTCTTTCGCCTCGTCACAACCGGCAACATCAGCGAAAGTAGTTTTTATCTGATCTTCTCCCATCAGGCGCGCTTTGCTTTTACCAAATGACATAGCGCCCTTTCCGCCGCCACCTTGCATCTGCCGCATGAAAAATATCCATACGCCAATTAACAGAAGCATCGGGAACCAGGAGATAAAAATAGTTGCCAGCCAGCTACTCTCTTCTGGCTTACTACCCAGAGTTCTGACATCGTTTTTAATCAGGTCATCCAGCAACTTTTCATCATAGCCGCCAGGAATAACGGTTTCGAAGCGTTCGCCGCTGCGTTTAACACCATTAATCACACCAGTACGCTCGACTTTCACCTCACGGATCTGGCCCTGATTTACCTCATTGATAAACTGAGTGTAACTGGTTTGTTGGTCAGCCGTATTGCCGGGGCCAAAGCTATTAAACACTGTCATTAAAACTACAGCTATTAACAACCAGACAATCAAATTCTTTGCCATGTCACTCAAGGTTATAACCTCTTCTTACCGATAAATAGATAATTACCCGACTACTTTACTAGACTTTGAAGCCGGTCGCTACGATATATGTCTCACGCGAACGTGCACGGGACGAATCGGGTTTACGGATCTTTACTGTGGTAAAGGCTGCACGCACTTCTTTTAAAAATTGCTCAAAGCCATCACCCTGAAATACTTTGACCACAAAACTGCCATTTTGCTTCAATACTTTGCGACACATATCCAACGCTAACTCGACCAGGTAAATTGATCTAGCCTGATCCGTTGTATCATTGCCACTCATATTGGGCGCCATATCAGACAACACTACATCTACGTTCTGACCGTTAATCCGGCTCAGTAGTGCATCCAATACTGCTTCATCACGAAAGTCACCTTGTAAAAAGCTCACGCCGTTAATCGGGTCCATCGGCAGAATATCGCAGGCTATCATGGTGCCTTTGTCGCCAACAAGCCCAACACAAAATTGTGACCAACTTCCCGGCGCGGAGCCTAAATCCACCACTGTCATACCGGATCTAATCAGCTTGTCTTGCTGGTTAATCTCTTCCAGTTTAAATGCCGCACGTGAACGCAGGCCTAACTTTTGCGCCTTTTGTACAAATTGATCATCGAAATGCTCTTTCAACCAGCGTGTGGAGCTGGCAGAGCGCTTTTTCTTGGTCATGCTGTCACTCTTGATTAGTGTTATGCGTTAGATGGCGCTACAATAGCGGAAATTCAAGCGCTACCCGCAAAAATGAGCATTTTATGAGTTTAACCAACAAACAGAAACAATTTTTAAAAGCTAAAGCACATGAACTTAAACCTGTTATTTTGCTTGGTGGCAATGGCCTTACAGAAGGCGTAGTAGCAGAAATAGAAGTGGCATTAAACTTCCACGAGTTGATTAAAATTAAAGTACCGACGGAAGATCGGGAACAAAAAGTGTTAATCATGGATGCCATTGTTCGTGAAACCAAGGCGGATAAAGTACAGGTTATTGGCAAAACGCTGGTACTGTTCCGCCAGAGTAATGATAAAAAAATCGTACTGCCGCGTGGCTAAGTAAATATTAAATATAAAAAAAGCGCCGGAAGGCGCTTTTTTTTTGCGCAATAAATCAGATATATTGCACGGCGAGAATTTCGAATTCCACCACACCTTTAGGTGTAGTGATATTTACCACGTCGTCGGCCGTTTTGCCGATTAAGCCACGCGCAATGGGTGAATTAACCGAAATCAGATTATTTTTGATATCCGCTTCATCGTCACCAACAATGCGATACGTCACTTCTTCCTCTGAATCCAGGTTCAGAATAGTCACAGTGCTACCGAAAATAACCTTACCCGTGTTGGGTAACTTGCTAATATCAATGATCTGCGCATTAGACAACTTGGCTTCAATATCCTGAATACGTCCTTCACAAAAACCCTGTTGTTCACGAGCGGCATGATACTCGGCATTTTCTTTTAAATCGCCGTGTTCGCGCGCGGTGGCAATGGCCTGAATAATGGTTGGGCGTTTCACTGATTTTAATTCATGCAGTTCAGCACGCAGTCTTTCTGCGCCTTGCACTGTCATCGGAATTGCACTCATCCGTTTACTCTCTTATGTAATTCTTGCACCGACGCTACGCTGTCAAAAGCACTGGCGGCGTTTGACATAACCGTAGCAAAAGCTGCGTTTAATGTGGTGGTGTAGTTAGCTTTGTATTGCAGAGCACCGCGGCGTATTACTTTAGAATCTTCTATCGCCTGACGACCGTCAGTAGTGTTGACAATATAGCTATACTCACCGTTTTTAATTCTATCCAGAATATGCGGCCGGCCTTCTGAGACCTTATTCACTGTACGGCAAACCACACCTGCAGCTTCCAGTGCCTTAGCGGTACCGCCGGTAGCATCCAACTCAAAGCCTTTGACTACCATAAGTTTAGCCAGTTCAACTACGCGCACTTTATCGCTGTCACGCACCGAAAGCAAGGCACGGCCGCCGGTCGGAATTAAAGTACTGGCACCTAACTGGCCTTTGGCAAACGCTTGCTCGAAAGTATCGCCCACGCCCATAACTTCACCGGTAGAACGCATCTCAGGGCCTAATATAGGATCGACACCCGGGAACTTGTTAAACGGGATCACCACTTCTTTTACTGAGAAAAACGGCGGAATAATTTCTTTGGTAATGCCCTGCTGCGCCAGCGACATGCCTGCCATGCAACGCGCACCTACTTTTGCCACAGCGACACCTGTTGCCTTAGATACAAACGGCACAGTACGCGCAGCACGCGGGTTTACTTCAATTAAGTATACTTCGTTATCTTTTACGGCAAACTGGGTGTTCATCAGGCCCACTACGCCCAGTTCCAGCGCAAGCTTTTTAACCTGCTCACGCATCACATCCTGAATTTCTTTACTCAGACTGTGTGGGGGTAAAGAACAAGCAGAGTCACCAGAGTGCACGCCAGCTTGCTCAATGTGTTCCATAATGCCGCCAATGACCACTTCTTTGCCGTCACAGATAGCGTCGATATCAACTTCAATCGCATCGTCAAGGAAGTTATCCAACAGCACCGGAGAGTCATTCGATACACTTACCGCATCGGTCATATAACGGCGCAGGTCTTGCTCGTCGTATACAATTTCCATCGCGCGGCCGCCCAGCACATAAGACGGGCGAACTACCATCGGGAAACCGATTTCCGGCGCCTTGGCAATGGCTTCTTCCATGCTGGTTACGGTAGCGTTTTTCGGCTGCTTTAAGCCCAAACGCTCTACTGCTTGCTGAAAACGTTCACGGTCTTCCGCGCGGTCAATCGCGTCCGGCGAAGTACCAATAATTGGCACACCATTGGCCTCCAACGCGCGAGCTAATTTCAGCGGCGTTTGGCCACCATATTGCACGATAACGCCTTTAGGCTGCTCTTTACGCACGATTTCCAGCACATCTTCCAGCGTTATAGGTTCAAAGTACAAACGATCTGAGGTGTCGTAATCGGTAGAAACGGTTTCAGGGTTACAGTTCACCATAATGGTTTCAAAACCGTCTTCACGTAGTGCCAGTGATGCGTGCACACAGCAGTAATCGAATTCGATACCCTGCCCGATACGGTTGGGGCCGCCGCCGATAATCATAATTTTATCGCGATTGGTCGGCGCCGCTTCACATTCTTCATCATAGCTGCTGTACATATAGGCGGTATCAGACGCAAATTCTGCCGCACAGGTATCGACCCGTTTGTATACCGGATGAATATTAAAGCTGTAGCGTTTTTTACGTACTTCGTTTTCGCTAACGCCCAACACATCGGCAATACGTTTATCGGCAAAGCCTTTACGTTTTAAGCGTTTTATCCGCGCTTCGTCCAGCGCAACAAAACCGTCTTTACTAAGCGCCAGCTCTTCTTTTACCAAGTCTTCAATTTGTACCAGGAACCAGCGGTCGATATTGGTTAAGCTGAAAATGTCATCCATGCTCATGCCAAGGCGGAAGGCATCGGCGATGTACCAAATACGGTGTGAGCCGGGCTCTTTCAGTTCACGGATAATTTTGTCTTTGGCTTCCGGCAAGCTGATATCAATTACCGGATCAAGGCCGCAAACGCCAATTTCGAGGCTGCGCAGCGCTTTTTGTAACGATTCCTGCTGGTTACGGCCGATGGACATCACCTCACCCACCGACTTCATTTGGGTGGTTAAGCGGTCATTAGCACCAGCGAACTTTTCAAAGTTAAAGCGCGGTATCTTAGTTACTACGTAATCGATGCTGGGCTCAAACGACGCCGGGGTTTTACCACCGGTAATATCGTTGGCCAGCTCATCCAGCGTATAACCAATGGCCAGCTTGGCAGCCACTTTAGCGATTGGGAAGCCGGTCGCTTTAGACGCCAATGCAGATGAGCGCGACACGCGCGGGTTCATCTCGATAATCACCATGCGGCCATCAACTGGGTTGATACCAAACTGTACGTTTGAACCACCGGTTTCAACGCCGATTTCACGCAGCACCGCCAAAGAGGCGTTACGCATGATTTGATATTCTTTGTCAGTCAGGGTTTGTGCCGGCGCGACAGTGATAGAGTCCCCCGTATGTACACCCATAGGGTCAAAGTTTTCAATGGCACAAACGATAATGCAGTTATCGTTTTTATCGCGCACCACTTCCATTTCGTATTCTTTCCAGCCAATTAACGACTCGTCAATCAGCAACTCTTTGGTTGGCGATAAGTCCAGACCTCGAGTACAAATTTCTTCAAATTCTTCGCGGTTGTAAGCAATACCACCACCTGAGCCACCCATAGTGAAAGACGGCCGGATAATACACGGAAAACCAATATCGTCCAGCACCTGATAGGCTTCGTCTAATGAGTGGGCGAAACCGGCACGCGGGCAAGCCAGGCCGATAGAGCGCATGGCTTTATCAAAGCGGCCGCGGTCTTCTGCTTTATCGATAGCATCGGCGGTGGCGCCTATCATCTCAACGTTATATTTGGCCAATACGCCATGGCGCTCTAAATCCAGCGCACAGTTTAGTGCAGTCTGGCCGCCCATGGTTGGCAACACAGCACAAGGCCGCTCTTTTTCGATGATTTTTTCCACAACCTGCCAGTGGATCGGCTCGATGTAGGTGGCGTCGGCCATTTCCGGATCGGTCATAATGGTGGCCGGGTTAGAGTTCACCAGAATAACGCGGTAGCCTTCTTCTTTTAATGCTTTACAGGCCTGAGCGCCTGAGTAGTCAAATTCACAGGCCTGGCCAATCACGATGGGGCCGGCGCCTAAAATCAGAATGCTGTTTAAATCTGTACGTTTTGGCATTGCAGTAACTCTCCGTAATTCTGTTTGCTTAGGCTTTGGCTTGTTGCATCAGCGCAATAAAGTGGTCAAACAGCTCTGACGCCTCATGCGGGCCCGGGCTGGCTTCAGGGTGGCCCTGAAAGCTGAATGCCGGTTTATCAGTACGGTGTATGCCTTGTAACGTGCCGTCAAACAACGATTTATGCGTAGCGCGTAAGTTCGCCGGTAAGCTCGCTTCATCAACAGCAAAGCCGTGATTCTGCGCGGTAATAAGTACCCGCTTAGTGTCGAGGTTTTGTACCGGGTGATTACCACCGTGATGACCGTGGCCCATCTTCACGGTTTTTGCGCCGCTGGCCAGCGCCAGTAACTGGTGGCCCAAACAAATACCAAACAGCGGAATATCAGTTTCAAGGAAGCGTGTAATCGCCTCGATAGCGTAAGTACAGGGTGCCGGATCGCCCGGGCCATTAGATAAAAAGATGCCGTCCGGTTGCATGGCCAGTACATCAGCAGCTGACGTTTGTGCCGGAACCACTGTCAACTTACAGCCGCGATCTGCCAGCATGCGCAAAATATTGCGCTTTACACCAAAGTCATACGCTACCACATGAAACTGCTGTGGCGCTGCAGCACGATGGCCTTCGCCTAATGCCCAGCTGCCTTCGTTCCACTGATAAGCTTGCTTGACGGTAACTTCTTTGGCTAAGTCCATGCCTGACAAACCCGGGAAGCCTTTAGCCAGCTCAAGCGCTTTGGCTTCGTCCGGGTGGTCGCCAGCGATAATGCAGCCATTTTGCGCACCCTTCTCACGTAAAATACGCGTAAGCTTGCGGGTATCGATATCGGCGATGCCGAGAATATTATGTTGTGTTAAATACTGACTAAGAGAGAGTTGGTTACGGAAATTACTGGCAAGAAGTGGCAGGTCGCGGATAATCAGGCCTCTGGCCCAGATTTGTCCGGATTCTTCATCTTCAAGGTTAGTACCGGTATTGCCAATGTGTGGATAAGTAAGAGTAACGATTTGTTCTGCATATGAGGGATCAGTCAATATTTCCTGATACCCAGTCATGGAAGTGTTAAACACCACCTCCCCTACAGAAACTCCTTCAGCGCCAATGGCTGTACCGCGAAATACGGTGCCGTCTTCCAGTACGAGCAGGGCGGACTTAGTCAAGATAACCTCCAAACAGCAAAAAACGGGTGAAAACCTGACACTGTTTTACAACCCGTTTTGACCCAAAATGTGATACCCGATTTGCCTTAGGCAAACCTGACTATTTTAGGCGATAGAAGGATATTTAGCTATGCTTTTTTTGAATTTTATTACAAATGGCACCTTTAAGCTGTTTTTAAGCTTAGTAGCGCAAAAAGTTAGCTTAAATCTGCCAAACCTAACACTTGTTGCATAGAATAAAGTCCTGGCTGTTTATTTTGCAACCACAGAGCAGCACGCAGTGCGCCTTGGGCAAAGGTGTTACGGCTGGAAGCTTTGTGAGTAATTTCCAGCCTTTCGCCTAAATCGGCAAATAAGGCGGTGTGGTCGCCAATAATGTCACCGCCACGCACCGTTGCAAAGCCGATAGTTTGTTGCTCGCGCTCGCCGGTAATGCCCTCTCGGCCATATACTGCAACTTTAGCTAAATCGCGGTCCAACGCTTTGGCAATACTGGCACCGATAGCCATAGCCGTACCCGAAGGGGCATCTTTTTTAAAGCGATGGTGTGCTTCAATAATTTCAATATCGGCCGTTTGCCCCATCACTTTGGCAGCGGTTTGTACCAAATGTAACAACAAATTTACCCCGACACTCATATTCGGTGCCCACACAATAGGAATATGCTTTGCCGCTTGCTGTACCTGCTGATATTGCGCATCGGTTAAGCCGGTCACACCTATTACAATGGCTTTTTTCGCTACGACAGCCAGCGCTAAATGCGCCAGCATCGCTTCCGGCATGGTGAAATCAACCCAGATGTCCGCGTTATTGATGCTGGTGCGGTCAGTGCCGATAAGCGGCAAACCAAGTTTACCGACGCCGGCCAGCTCACCGGCATCAACGCCGGCAAGCTCAGAGCCGGCACGCACCGTAGCCGCAGTAAGATTTAACTGTTGCTCTTTAGCAACGGTAATTAACGCCCGGCCCATGCGGCCGTTAGCACCAAAGATCCCGATAGATGGCATAATCTGGCTCTGTGTAAAAGTAGTAAAGGCGGCTATTAGAGCAAAAGCCACCGGCAGGGGGAAGTAAAATAGCCATCTTAATGGCTAATTTTTACTACGATGTCAGACGTTACAGTTAAAGGTCGTGACATCTGATGGGGCGACACAGAGTGTCTGAGCTAACGCGCCAGCGGCAGCGAGTTGCTGTGGCGAGCCCGGCAGATGTTACGACCTTTGCGGCCTAACTCTCAAAGTGCAGCTATACCGCACGCTGCAAAATCTGCCGCGACACCTCTGGAGTAATATCAGCATGCTCACCCAACTTCAGCATGCCGTTAGCTTGTAGCGCAGCGACCAGCTTATCAACTGCTTCAGCTTTAATACCGTAATCGGCTAACCGGGTCGGTACACCCATTTGTTCGAAAAAGGCGCGGGTGTGATTAATCGCCTCGTCAATTAAGCGCTCTTCATCCTGATGCTGTAACTGCCAAACCCGACGGCCATACTGCAGCAGCTTGGCTCGTTTCTGTGTACGCTGTTGCTGCAATAGTGACGGCAACACTATTGCCAGTGTTTGCGCATGGTCTAAGCCATACAACGCGGTGATTTCATGGCCTATCATATGCGTTGCCCAATCCTGCGGCACCCCCTGGCCTATCAGGCCATTCAGTGCCATGGTTGCAGCCCACATTATGTTAGCGCGTACATCATAGTTGTCTGGTTGGCTGATAGCTTTAGGGCCCTCCTCAACCAGGGTCTGTAAAATACCCTCGGCAAAACGGTCCTGCAGCGGCGCATTGACCGGATAGGTCATATACTGTTCCATCACATGGACAAAAGCATCGACCACGCCATTAGCCACTTGTTTGGGCGGTAGGCTATACGTAACCGTTGGATCTAAAATAGCAAACTGTGGGTACACCAAAGCACTGGAAAAGGCCAGTTTCTGCTGTGTTTCATAGCGGGTAACTACTGAATTGCCATTACTTTCGGTGCCAGTAGCGGGTAGTGTAAGTACACAACCCAGCGGTACAGCCGCGGTGATTTTGGCTCCCTTGGCTAAGATATCCCAGGCATCGCCGGCAAACACCGCTGCAGCGGCAATAAACTTAGTGCCGTCAATCACGCTGCCACCACCGACCGGCAGCAGAAAGTCAATTTTTTCACGCCGCACCAAATCGGCTGCCCGCATAAGAGTTTCAAAGCTGGGGTTGGGCTCAATGCCGCTAAATTCTTGCCAATCAAAACCCGCTAGCGCTTGCACTACCTGCTGATAAACACCATTGTGTTTTATCGAGCCTCCGCCGTAAGTTAGCAATACTTTACTGCCTTGCGGAATCAGTTTTGTTAACTGCGCCAACTGATCCTGACCAAACACAATACGGGTAGGATTTTGAAATGAAAAATTGAGCATCTTGCCTCCAAAGCTTTGGTCAAAGCCAACATTAGACAAGAGTTATGCGGTCAATCTGCAGATGGTTCAAGTCTGACCGCATCGAATTCGTTAAAGCGTCATGCTTTTAAGCTCAATAGCAAAGCCCTAAACTACATTGCCACGCAACAAGCGTACCTGACGCTCCAACTCGGCAGCATTTGCCGCAGCAGCTGGTACAGCGATGTCGGCTAACAAACTAACTTTTGACCAGAAGCGGCCTTTGAACTTAAAAGCGCCATGACCATGATGGCTAAAAAATGATCCCCATAAACCTTGCAACGCCATTGGCACTACCGGCACTGGTGTCTCAGCTAATATACGTTCAATTCCGGGACGGAAACTGTCAATTTCACCGTTTTTGGTTAAACGCCCCTCTGGGAAGATACACACCAGATTACCCGCTTCCAGCTCGCGCTTTATCGCCGCAAAAGCGGCTTCATATACCGCTTCATTTTTCTGCTTTGAGCAGATAGGAATAGTTCGCGCCGCTTTAAACAGCCAATTAGCAACCGGCAAATCATAAATCCCCTTTTCCATTACAAAGCGCACTGGCCGGCGCACCGCTCCGGCAATTAGTAATGCATCGACATAGCTAACATGATTGGCTACCAGCACAGCGGCGCCTTCAGCAGGAATGTGCTCTAGCCCGCGGCTACTCACCCGGTACATAGTATGGCTAAGCAGATAAATTACAAACCGCAACACAAACTCCGGCAATTGACTGTAAACATACAGCGCCACAACCACATTCATTATCGCCAACACCAGGAAATATTCGGGGATAGACAAATCAAGCACGGTGAGAAACACAATACCGGCAATGGCACTCACTATCATAAACAAGGCGTTAAAGATGTTATTGGCAGCAATAACCCTGGCCCGCTGCTGTGGCTCAGCACGCTGCTGTAATAAAGCATACAGCGGCACAATAAATAAGCCGCCAAATACGCCGATTAATGTCAGGTCTATCAGCACCCACCAGCCAAACGCCGTGGCTAAATACTGTGGCAGGTTAAGCAATTCTGCCGGCAGCGCTGCCGGGTTGCTGAAAAACAAACTGACGCCAAACACCGTTAAGCCAACAGAGCCAATCGGTACTATGCCAAGCTCCACCCTGTCGCCGGATAATCGCTCACACAACATAGAGCCGATACCCACGCCAACGGAAAATGCCACCAACAATGCAGTTACTACCGTATTATCACCACCGAGCACTGTTTTAGTGAAGTTAGGAAACTGAGTGAGATAGCTGGCACCTAAAAACCAAAACCAACTAATGGCCATAATAGATAAGTACAATGTACGGTTAGCATAGCTAATTTTAATGGTGGCTTTGGTCTGCTGCCATGGTGCGAAACGAAAAGGTTCTGCAGCCGCGACCTCTCCTACAGCCGGGATTTGCCTGCTAATCAAATAACCTAACACTGAGAACAGCACCACCACAGCGCCAATCCATAATGGCGCATCCGCTAAACCAACCAGCAGGCCACCGGTAATGGTACCAAGTAAAATGGCCACAAAAGTGCCCATTTCTACCCAAGCATTGCCGGCCAGCAGCTCTTTGTCTGTTAGTAGCTGTGGCAAAATGGCGTATTTTACCGGGCCAAAAAATGCTGATTGACTGCCCATTAAAAATAATACACCGAGCAAAAGTACATATTGTTGAAAATAAAACGCTGCGGCCGCCAACAGCATTAAGCCGATTTCCAGCAGTTTTAAAGCCTGCATCAAGCGGGTTTTGCAGACTGCATCTGCCAAAGCACCTGCGGTTGCAGAGAACAATAAGAATGGCAAAATGAACAAGCCTGCGGCCAAATTCATGGTTAAATCGGTGTCCCATGGCAAGGCATTGGCCGCGGCAAATGTCAGCATCAACATTAACGCATTTTTAAACACATTATCGTTAAAGGCACCGCTAGCCTGGGTTAAAAAAAACGGTAAAAAACGCCGTGATACAACTAGCTTTAAAGGCGACATCAGCACTCCGCGCAAAACAAGACAACAGAAAAAACTGGTGTCAGCATAATAAACTCGGTTAGCTTATGCTAGTACGAAAATCAACCGACCACGAATTGACAGGACGTCCAGCCATCTATATAGTGCGCGTCCATTTGCCAAGCACACTGAATGCTGTTGGCGTTACAGGATAAAATATGACCCCACATAATGATTTTGCCCCCGGCGCGAAACGATCGTTACTGCCGTTATTATTTTTTATCGCACTTTTTCTTGGTACGGGTTTGTACCTACACCAGCAGGACGTTGCCTATGCGTTTTACCAGCTGCCAGGCCATGTTGCGATTATTCCAGCGCTGATCCTGGCGATCTGGCTGCATAAAGCGCCACTGCAGCAATCTATTGATGTAATGATTAAAGGCGCCGGTAATAGCAACATTATTACCATGTGCATTATCTATTTATTAGCTGGCGCCTTTGCCAGTGTCGCCACAGCTACCGGCGGCGTAGAGGCAGCGGTTAATGCCGGTTTAAGCCTGGTACCCGCAGCATGGTTATTGCCAGGCTTATTTATTATCGCTGCGCTAGTATCCACTGCCATGGGCACCTCTATGGGTACTATTGGCGCATTGGCACCTATAGCGGTAGGCTTGGCCAATCAGGCAGGGCTGGATCAGGCGTTAGTGGCAGGTGTGCTGCTCAGTGGGGCGATGTTCGGCGATAACTTATCGATTATCTCAGATACCACCATTGCCTCTACCCGCACGCAAGGTGCGCAGATGGCAGATAAATTTCGCGAAAACATAAAAATTGCTCTGCCGGCGGCCGCTCTTACACTAGCGTTGTATATTATTCTGGCCAGTGACGGTGCACCAATATCAATTAGCAGCGTTAACTGGAGCGGCGTAATGCCTTATGCCGCCATTTTAGTACTGGCGGTAATAGGCTTGAATGTGTTCGTCGTCTTGTTGCTTGGTATAGTGTTAGCGGCATTTCAAGGCGCTTTGTTTGCCGAATATGCCATAGCTAATCTTGGCAAAGATATCGCCAGTGGTTTTGCCAGTGTGCAGGAAATATTTTTGCTCGCCATGCTGGTTAGTGCACTAAGTGAATTCATTAAACAGCAAGGTGGCTTGCAGTGGATAGCAGCAAAAATCCAGCACTTGGCTAATCGGCTTAAACTGGCTGGCAATAAAGCCCAACAACTGGCCATAGCCGCATTGGCCTTCGTGAGCAATCTCTGTATCGCGAACAATACTGTTGCCATCGTATTAACAGCAGATGTGGCGAAAACGCTGGCACAACAGCATCAGATCTCGCCAAAACGCAGTGCCAGCCTACTGGATATATTTGCCTGTATCAGCCAGGGATTGGTGCCTTATGGTGCGCAGGCTTTATTACTGGGCGCCAGCTTTAATATTTCGCCATGGCAAGTCGTATCGCAGAGCTACTATTGTTTAATTTTGTTCGTTATAGCCCTAACTATAGTGCTACTGCGACCAGCTGCGAAGCTACAGCAGACAACTAGCCGCGCTTAATAGCTGCATAAATACGCCGCAACCAGCCTCGAGAAGAGGCGGTTGGTTTTGCCAAGGTGTGATACAACAAAATTTGCCAGCGCATTTTTAAGCCATGGCCACGGATAAACCATAGCTGCCGGGCACCCCAGGCCGAAAACCCGGAGCCTTGCAGCATAAGAATAACCAGTCTACCCACCCAGCGTTGCGGTGGCAGCGCCGTAGCAGATAGCTGTCGCCGTGCTGCGCTGTTATTAAATACCTGCGCTAACACCCAACACGCATTTATCACCGCTGATTGCACCGCCATGATGTCGGCTTGCTGTAATAACCAATCCAGTTGTTGTTGCCGTTCCGTTTCAAGTAGCAAGTCGTTTAAATCGATAATGTCTTTTATCAGTTTATGTGTCTCTTCCTGATAAAACAGATGCACCGCAGCATGAATAAACAAGTGTGCGGCTTTAGGCACACTAAAAGCCGAACCAGCTAAACGCTCAGCATGCTGAAATAACGGTGAAATATCGATTTTCTTTGCCGATGCAGTGGGGTAAATATGGTGATGTAAATCAATTACTGTACCGCGTTGATAGTGCCGCAACGGCGGATTTTGGTGTGACCAGCGCTGGTAATAGTGGCGATCATAATCTGACATCGCCGCTTCGGCAAAGCCAAAGAAGAACAGTTTATCTCGAATAAGCTTGATACGATCTAAGGGTACCAGTATGTCGATATCAGCAA
This sequence comes from Rheinheimera maricola, assembly GCF_016918075.2. GTDB lineage: Bacteria > Pseudomonadota > Gammaproteobacteria > Enterobacterales > Alteromonadaceae > Alishewanella > Alishewanella maricola_A. The sequence continues at coordinate 405,748 of NZ_JAERPS020000005.1, forward strand.
ACAAACGACCAAAACTAACTGGCAATGCCAGCGCACGGTAGGCCGAACCTTTTAATAACAGGCAAGGACAATCAACGTTGGCAAACAGCGACTCCAACTGCTGCAATTCAAAATACAGCGAGTGCTGTTGCTTCTCAGCGTAGTAAGCGGCCGATTTGCCATGCTGCCTTACCTGTAGCGGTACCTGCTGCAGTAAGCTCAGGTTTTGCAGTACATAATAGCATCGTGCCGTTAAGCCATGCTCACGCGCTTGTTGTAAAAAGTTAGTCCACTGTTGTGGCGTAGCGCTTTGAATAAATTTGCGCGGCGCAATGAAAAAATCTAACAGCAATTGATTTAGCATAACTGGCTTAACTCACTGAGGGCCTGCTTTATATCCGCATACTCTAACCGGTACGCCTGAATCTGCTGCGTCAAACGCCCCAGGCTGTTAAATCCATGCTCTGCTAACACAGCATAGTTAAAAGAGTTGTTTGCCAAATGCATAAAAGCATCGGCTTTACTTATCGGGCTTAGCTGCAGCTGAGTTTGATTTACATTGTATTGTGGAAAAACAACCCAGGCGGCTGTTGCAGTTTGCCCACGCGCTTGCCAGCTGTCCGCTAAAGGCAGTAGATAACCTACTGTGCCTTTCGTTGTACCAGTAGTAATTTGACGAATTTGCGCTGAGGGGTACCAACTTTGTACTAATTTTAATGATTGATTCTTCAGGCTGACCGGCCTGACACAAGGCACAATACTGCCATCCGTTAAATCTACCAGACACATTTCGTCCGACAGTAAACGCCAGCCTTCCAGCATCATTGCAGCACACAGTGTGCTTTTACCTGATCCCGGCGGTGCCGGCATAATTAACGCCTTACCGTGTCGTTCCAATACGGCAGCATGAATAGCCAGATATTGGTGCTGATAAGACGCTATACACCAATTAAAACCCCACTCAAATACCGGCACGACTTGTGCACTGTCTGTCATGCGAAAATGTTGCTGCCCGGCAGACACATGGTAAGGTCGCCCCCAGCCCGCCCATTTGCGCTCTACTGTAAGACAAAAATCATAGATTTTTTCTGGCTCAGGGGCCAGGACAAGTTGCGGCGGATACAGCTGCGATACAGCAGTGTGTAATGCCTGACTACGGCTACTCACCAGCACTGAAAAAGGCACAGTATTAATTACAAAATCAGTCAAGATTAGGCTCTTGTATCTCAGGCTCTGATGTAACATTAATGCAGGTAGTGTGATCAGACAATGAAAAAAACACGCTGCTGCTATCGTCAAACGTTAGCTCAAGCGTGTCAATTTCAGTGCTTTTTTGCGCCAACCAGGCTGCATAGCCTAGGTTTACATCCATTAATTAGCCGTTGCCTTCGATATAATACACCAGCAATGCCGAAAGTTGCTTCTTTTGCTCGGATGTAACTGACTTGTCGTAAGCATCGACTATTTCGCGCGGGGACGGAAAGTTACTGCTTTCATTATTCATATCATAATACAGCGCGTGTAAAAACGATGACGTGATATTACGGATTAAATCGTAATCACCACCTTGATGCACCGCGTCTTTCAAAGTACCGCTATATCCACCTTTGAACACTTCGTTGAATTTAGTGCCCTGATAAATTTTTATATGTTCCCACTGTTTATCCCAATGGCGTAGCTTCGTTCCACTCGGCTTATAAAAAAAACCACCTTTGCCGCCAGCAACTTTAGAGCTAACATTTTCAAAGTATTTTTTGGCACTGCCGTGCGAGTCAAGGCTTTTTTTGCACTGTTCAAACTTGTCAGGCTGTACTGACTGCATCTGTGATGCATTTTCGCTTAGCGAACAATTTAGCGTACTGGTACCCCAAGCCGCCTTGCTGTTCAGCGTCAATAAAACTGGCAACGAACCTAAACCGGCGCGCAGTAAAAATTTTCTGCGGCCGTTTTGCGTCGCCACTATTTCCTTGTCATTAACTGGTTCCATAGCCATATTCCATAAAGCAAACTGCACAAAGTGTAATGCGACTTACATGCAAGATCAACTCCAACAATGTAAGTCAATGTCTTAACTGGAAAACTTTTTTAATTGCATCGCTAATTAATACAAAATGTAAAACAAACTGACAGCGGCCTCACATTTTACAGCCGGGCAGCGCCGATGCCGCTTTGCGCTCATTAAAGGTTTTCATAGCTTCGGGCATTTTAGCTCGCAAATCTTTAATACGGGTTTCCGGCAACGGGTGTGTTGACATAAATTCTGGTGTACCACCACCACCGGCAGCAGCCATATTCTGCCACAGATTTACCGCCTGCCGTGGTTCAAAGCCAGCTTTGGCCATTAAATCCAAGCCAATAATATCCGACTCAGATTCATGTGCCCGGCTAAAGGGCAATGCTACACCTAATTGTGCCCCCAAGCCAAATGCCGTCATTAACTCTTGCTGGTAGCGCACGCCATAGGCTTTCATGCCAGCATCGCCTAACGCCAATATTGTCTGAATTCCCTGATTAGTTGATAGACGTTCATTGCTGTGACCGGCAACGACGTGGGCAATTTCATGGCCTATTACCGCAGCTAACTGATTTTGATTCTCAGCGACTTTTAGCAAGCCGGTATATACGCCAATTTTACCGCCAGGTAACGCGAACGCATTGACCTGATCCGCTTCGAATACCACGATTTCCCAACTTTGCGCTCGGGTGTTATCTGGTGTTACCGCCAGTAAACTGTTCGCAACACATTTAACGTAGTTATTTGTTTTAGCATCTTTGGCAATTGGCGTTTCAGCCTTCATGGCTTCAAAAGTCTGCGCGCCCATCTTGCCAAGGTCGGCATCATTAAACAGCATCATTTGCCGCCGGCCAGTAGGTGATTGCGCACACGCTGCAATTAACAATGCACATGTCGTGGTTAACATTAACTTTTTCAACATCAATATATCCTTATCCGTCTGTTGCTGTAGCAGGGAAACTTCATCTGCTTTTATTGTATCGGCAGAAAAACAAAAAACCACCCGTAGGTGGTTTTTCATCGCTATTTAACTGGTTAAATCGTCAAAGAACTTTTTCACACCATCAAAAAAGCCTTTCGATTTTGGCCGATGTTTAGCTTCACCATCGCCAACCATGCTGTCATCCAGTTGGCGCAGCAGCTCCTTTTGCTTGTCGCTTAAGTTAACCGGCGTTTCAATAACCACTTTGCAGACTAAATCGCCAATACCACCGCCTCGTACGGACTTAACGCCTTTACCGCGTAAACGAAACATTTTATCGGTTTGTGTTTCTGCCGGTATTTTCAGCTTCACACGGCCATCCAGCGTCGGTACGTCAATTTCACCACCCAACGCAGCAATAGTAAAACTCAGCGGCACATCGCAATACAGGTTATTCCCGTCGCGCACAAATATCGGATGCTCTTTTACGTGAACTTGCACATAGAGATCGCCAGCAGGAGCGCCATGCATACCCGCTTCACCTTCGCCGGTTAAACGAATACGGTCGCCGGTATCAACACCTGCCGGAATTTTCACCGACAGCGTTTTAGTTTTCTCTACGCGACCTTCACCATGGCACTTAGTACAAGGTTCGGGGATAATCTTACCGCGGCCGTTACAGGTTGGGCAGGTTTGCTGTACAGCAAAAAAGCCCTGACGCATAGTTACCTGACCCGCACCGTGGCAAGTGCCGCAGCTTTTGGCTGACGTGCCTTTCTTCGCGCCCGAGCCATCACAGCTATCGCAGCTTACCATGGTCGGTACTTTAATATCGACTGACTTGCCGCGCACCGCTTCTTCCAGGCTCAATTCCAGGTTATAACGTAAATCTGAACCGCGCTGTGCACGTGACTGACCACGGCGGCCACCGCCACCGAAAATATCACCAAATACATCGCCAAAAATATCACCGAAATCAGCCCCACCTGCACCACCGCCACCACCGCGGTTCGGATCTACTCCGGCATGGCCATAACGGTCGTAGGCAGCCCGCTTTTGTTCATCCGACAACACCTCATAGGCTTCCTGGACTTCTTTAAACTTCTCTTCCATGGCCTTGTCGCCCTGAGTACGGTCAGGGTGAAATTTCATGGCGAGGCGTTTGTAAGCCTTTTTGATGTCTTTTTCGTCGGCGTCTTTGGCGACACCTAATACTTCATAATAGTCACGCTTGGACATAGTTCCCGCTCAGTAAATGTCTTAATGCCAAAAGGCTGGCACCAGGCCAGCCCTTATACTTCAGCCAGATTACTTCTTATCGTCTTGCACTTCTTCAAACTCAGCATCAACCACATCGTCGTTGCCGCCTGCTTGCTGCCCAGCATCACTACCGCCCTGCTGAGCTTTAGCCTGTGAGGCTTCCATCAGCTTCTGTGATGCCTGAATAAGCGCTTGTGATTTTTCATCAATTGCTGCTTTGTCACTGCCTTTCAACACTGATTCAAGATCTTTTATTGCCGTTTCAATCGCTTCTTTGTCGTTGGCAGCTAAGCTATCGCCCACTTCTTCCAGTTGCTTACGGGTAGCGTGTACCATCGCGTCAGCCTGGTTGCGGGTTTGCACCAACTCTTCAAACTTTTTATCGTCTTCAGCGTGGGCTTCAGCATCACGTACCATGGCCTGAATTTCTTCATCGGTTAAACCCGAGTTAGCCTTAATAGTGATCTTCTGTTCTTTGTTAGTGTCTTTATCTTTAGCAGACACATGCAAAATACCGTCAGCGTCTAAATCGAATACCACTTCAATTTGCGGCTCGCCACGACGACCACCACGGATGCCTTCTAAGTTGAACTGGCCCAGTGACTTGTTGTCAGAAGCACGTTTACGCTCGCCCTGTAACACGTGAATAGTTACCGCAGACTGGTTATCTTCTGCTGTTGAGAACACCTGCGACTTCTTAGTCGGAATAGTGGTATTTTTCTCAATCAGCGCTGTCATTACGCTGCCCATGGTCTCAATACCCAGTGACAATGGTGTAACGTCTAACAACAATACGTCTTTTACATCACCCGACAATACCGCGCCTTGAATCGCTGCACCCACTGCTACTGCTTCATCCGGGTTTACGTCTTTACGTGGCTCTTTGCCAAAGAAGGCGGTTACCGCTTCCTGAACTTTTGGCATCCGCGTCTGACCGCCCACCAGGATGATGTCGTTAATTTCACCGACGCTTAAATCAGCATCTTTCAGCGCTTGCTTCAGCGGCTCAATAGTGCGCTGAATTAAGTCTTCTACTAACGATTCCAGCTTGGCACGGGTTACTTTGATGTTCAGGTGTTTCGGGCCTGACGCATCAGCAGTAATGTACGGCAGGTTCACTTCTGTTTGTGACGCTGACGACAGCTCAATTTTGGCTTTTTCTGCAGACTCTTTTAAGCGCTGCATGGCCAGTGGGTCGTTACGCAGGTCAATGCCCTGCTCTTTTTTGAATTCTTCAACCAAATAGTTGATTAAACGGTTATCAAAGTCTTCACCACCTAAGTGCGTATCACCGTTAGTGGCTAATACTTCAAAGGTTTGCTCGCCGTCTACATCATCAATTTCAATGATAGAGATATCAAAAGTACCGCCACCTAAGTCATATACTGCAACCTTGGTGTCGCCTTTCTTTTTATCCATACCATAGGCCAATGCAGCTGCGGTTGGCTCGTTGATAATACGTTTTACATCTAAGCCAGCAATACGGCCGGCATCTTTAGTGGCCTGACGCTGCGCATCGTTAAAGTAAGCCGGTACGGTGATTACCGCAGCCGTTACCGCTTCGCCTAAGAAGTCTTCGGCGGTTTTTTTCATCTTTTTCAGCACTTCAGCCGAAATTTGCGGTGCAGCTAACTTTTTGCCTTTAACTTCAACCCAAGCATCGCCATTGTCTGCTTTAACGATGGCATACGGCATAATTTTAATGTCACGCTGCACTTCTTCGTCTTCAAAGCGACGACCGATTAAACGCTTAATCGCGAATAAGGTGTTTTTCGGGTTGGTAACCGCCTGGCGCTTTGCCGGCTGGCCAACTAATACTTCGCCATCTTCAGCATAAGCAATGATAGAGGGCGTAGTACGGGTACCTTCAGCGTTTTCTAATACGCGGGGTTTGTCGCCGTCTAATACTGCTACACAAGAGTTGGTTGTACCCAAGTCAATACCGATAATTCTGCCCATAACTACACTCCACTTAATAATCTGAACAAGCACAAATTGCGTTGAACGATTAATGGGGATTAGCCCTAATCCATTCAAGGTTATTACATTAAAAATTTTGCCATCTGCGCATTTAATCCCGCTTCTGCGCCGATTTAACGCTGATATCTGCTGATAACGGTTAACTTATCCACCTTTACCTGCCTATAATAGCCGCCATCAGAAACGTTTATTTTGCAGGTGTTGTGATGCCATTACTCGACAGTTTCACCGTAGACCATACTATTATGAAAGCCCCGGCTGTGCGCGTGGCAAAAAAGATGAATACACCTAAAGGCGATGCCATCACGGTATTTGATTTACGTTTTTGCGTACCGAATGAAGAAATTTTGTCGGAAAAAGGTATTCATACGCTGGAGCATTTATTTGCAGGTTTTATGCGCGATCATTTAAACGGTAATGATGTTGAGATTATCGATATTTCACCAATGGGTTGTCGCACCGGTTTTTATATGAGCTTAATTGGTACGCCAGACGAGCAGCGTGTAGCTAAAGCCTGGCAAGCAGCCATGGATGATGTACTGCATGTCGCCAGCCAGGGCGATATTCCCGAGCTAAACATTTATCAGTGCGGCACCGCGCAAATGCACTCGCTGGAAGAAGCCAAACAAATTGCCCAGAATATTCTTCAGCGTGGTGTTGGCGTTAACCGCAATGATGAACTGGCACTGCCAGAAGAAATTCTGAATAAGCTGTAACATGAATACTAAATAAAAAACCGCTTTTTAAAGCGGTTTTTTTATTTAGCACACCCGGTTTCGTCCGGCACGTTTCGCTTTGTATAGCGCAGCGTCTGCCGCTTCTATCATTTGCTCGGCGTTGCTGAAATCGCCGTCATCACTAGCGGCAACGCCAGCAGAATAGGTACAGGAAAACAGCTTATCTGCTGCAGTAAAATGTAACTGCCGAAAAGCCTGCAAGATTTGCTCAGCCAGTTCAACTGCCTGAACACGGCTGCATTCGGGCAGCACCAGCATAAATTCCTCACCGCCATAACGGCCGGCGCGGTCTGTTTTACGGATGCGTTTGCGCAGCAAGGTAGCCAAAGCGGTAATAACGATGTCCCCGGTACCATGTCCATAGCTGTCGTTAACCGCTTTAAAAAGATCGATATCCAGCATCACAATACTAAATGGCTTTTTATAACGCTGGCTGCGAACAAACTCCAGCTCAGCAGCCTCTTTAATAGAACTGTGCTTAATAAGTGCAGTAAGGCTATCTTTTTCAATTAAGTTCTTCAATTGCAAGCTGCGTTTCAAACGATTTTTTACCGCCTGCACCAACTGGGTATCGCCAATCGGCTTAGTAATAAAGTCATCAGCCCCCTGCGCCATAGCACTTAGCTGCAACGCTTTATTAATTTCGGAAGATAGAAAAACAATGGGCAACCGTTTTAATGATTTATACTGTCGAATTAAACCTGCCAGCTCGGCGCCAGAATAATCTGGCATGTACATATCCATTAACAGTAAATCAGGTTGAAAACGCATTAGTTCGTTAACTATACTGCGCACATTCTCAACGATATGCGTCTCTATGCCAGCCGCATTAAGCACCAGTGCATAATGCTGAGCCAATAACCTATCATCATCGACAATAAATACTCTGCCGGCTCGCTTGTTGCCGTATTCTAACAACTCGCTAATCGTCGAAATCATATTCGGTACGTCCAGCGGGGAGACAAAAAACGCATCTGCCTGATGTTGCGATGCTTTGATCCGCAGGTCAAAGTCATCAGAGTCAGATAAGACCAATAAGCGTGACTGTTGTTTTTTTAATTGTTGTAATAACAGTGTCTGCTCAAACAATGAAGCGCCATCAGGCAATTTATTAGCTGCAAATAGCACTGCCGGCGCCGCATCCTGTAAACGGACCACACAACTGTCGTAATCACTAAAGCATTCTACCTTATGACCAAACGCATGTAGTTGACTCACCAACTCCGTCGACAACTTTTGCTCAGGTAATAGTAACCACACGGTATCAGACTGATGTAATTGTGCAGTCCCCTCCAACTCAGCCTTTGGCGCCTCTTGCAAAGCACGGTCTACCGCGATGTCAAATTCCAATACCGCCTGCTGTAAACCTGGCAGTGCTTGTAAACCCTCATCCGCCGGTTTAGTTTGGATTTCCTTAGCCAGCTGCTCAATATACCTGGCATTACTGCCTAGCCCAGCATGACCAAAAGTACCACAAGCTCCCGCCAGTTTATGCGCTTCAGCAATAAGCTCAGACAAGTCATCGGCTGTCGCACTCTCCATTAGTTGCAACATTCTCGCTAAGCGTTCTGGCAAGCTTTGCTCAAATCGTCGGCGTAATGTAGCGAAAGCGGCGGACAAATCAGTCTTGGTTTTACTGTTACTCAACAGACGACTCCTTCAACTTCCTATCTGAGCTTTTATACTCGAATGAGGGCAGTGTAACAAAAAACTGTGTTCCTGCATCAGGCTGCGAGGTAAAGCTAATCTCACCCTGCATTTGCTGCACTAACTCTTTACAAATTGCCAGCCCTAATCCGGAGCCGCCCTTCTTCCTCTGATTGGATGCGTCAGCCTGAGCAAAGCGTTCAAATACCCGAGCTTGAAAGTCAACCGGTATGCCAAGCCCATGGTCTGCAACAGCAATTTGGATGTTATGCCGCTGCTGTGATGCTGTCAACGTTACTTCACTGCCTGCCGGCGAGAACTTAATCGCATTGGAAAGTAAATTGGTTAGCACTTGCTGCAATCGCAGTGCATCCGCTAATACGGTCGGCGCACCTGTTACATCCACCTGCAAAGTTACATTATGTTGTATGGCGAACGGCTGCAAATTTTCTATCGCTTGCGAAAGCTCAGCTAACACCGGTAAGGGCTGGATATCAAATGGCATTTTGCCCGCAATTAGCTTTTCCATATCCAGCAAGTCATTAATTAAATGTGCCAATCGCTCACTATTGCTGCTAGCCAAACTTAATAAGCGCTGCATCGCTTCTGGCACCTGCCCTAGCGTACCCGAATTAAGCAAACTTAACGCACCTTTAATGGCAGTAAGCGGTGTTCTCAACTCATGGCTTACCGTAGATATAAACTCGTCTTTTAGATGTTGTAATTCAATGCGCTCAGTCACATCCTGCACTGAGCCAACCAGGATTTGCCCAGGGTTTTGCTCAGCAGGTAACATTTTTGCCAGTTCATGCACCCAGCGAATACTGCCATCAGGGCGAATAATACGATGCACCACATCATGCAGGCCGGTTTCCAACGCGCGCTGCTCGCTGTCTGCTACTGCTTGTTTATCTTCTGGATGCAGAGTGCTTTTAAATAACGCCACACTAGGGGTGATATTTTCATCAAAGCCAAAAATCTGATAAATCACCGGCGACCACCACAGCTCACCGGTTTTTAGCGAAGCCTGCCAAAAACCAATCAATGCCGTTTCACTGGCCATTTCTAACCGCTGCTGGCTAAGTTTGTATTCTGCGTTAAGCCGCTCTAACTCTAAGTAATGCTGTTTTACCGAAGTAATATCTTCGATGTAGCCATGCCATAGCGTACTACCGTCCTGCAGACGTTCAGGCATTGCCCGTCCTGACAGCCAGGCCAGTGTTTTGTTGTCTTTGAACACCCTGTACTGATATTGCCACAACGACACATTTGCCGCTGAATGGGCAATACTATTGGTTAAACCGGCTAAATCATCCGGATGTATTTTTTTAAATGCTGCCGTAGCATCGTCTTTAACCTGCTCAGGCGACACACCATAGAAGTGTTGAATATTATCACTGGCATAAGGAAATGATGTTCTACCGTCGGGCCATTGCTGATACTGATACACCATTCCAGGCAGTTGTGATGTCAGCTTTAGCAATTGCTGCTGCAGGTTTTTCTCGGCGGTAATATCCAAAATAAATCCGTCAAGATAGAGCAATGCGCCCATCTCGTCATATTCTGCCTGACCGCGCTCCTCCACCCAGTGGATGGCGCCAGATCTATGCATAACCCGATATTGCAACAACCAGCTTTGCTTAGCGGCTACCGCCTCGCTAACAGCATGCTCCAGCCGTTGCTGATCTTCGGGGTGAATGACACTGGCGTAGCTTCTAACGCTATTGTTGATAAAGTCACTGGCCGGGTAACCGGAAAGGGGGTCAATACTGCTGCTCATATACAGCATGGTCCAGTCTTTGTCGGCCTTACAGCGGTAGGTAATACCCGGAATATTGGCAACTAACGTCTGAAACTGATCGCGGCTGGCTTGCAGTTCCAGCTCAGCGTGCTTTTGCTCAGTAATATCAGCATGGGTGCCATACATCATTAGCGGTTTGCCATCGTCGGCCCAACTTATAACGCGGCCACGGTCATGCACCCACACCCAATGCCCTGCTTTATGTTTCATCCTACATTTGCAGTCGTAGAAGGGTAACTCGCCAGAAAAATGCTTTGCTAACAGGGCTCCAGAGCTTGCCAAATCATCCGGATGTGCCAGACCAAGCCAGGTATTAATATCTACCGGAGCCAACTCAGCAAGGCTATAACCAACGATTTCCGCCCAGCGCTCGTTAAACACAGCTTCTCCGGTTTGAACATTCCATTGCCAGGTTCCAATACGTGTCCCTTCCAATACCGAGCGATTCATTTGCTCGCTAACTAAAAGTTGCTCGTGTGCCTGCTGCTGCAATCTGTCAGTGATTTCTTGCTCAACAAGGTCTGCGAACTGGCGCAACATTTGCCGTTCCTGCAGGGCGAGTTGGCGTGGTTTGGGATCAATAATACATAAGGTGCCAATGCGTTCGCCGTTAAAATGCAAAGGAGCGCCAGCATAAAAACGAATAAAAGGCGCATCGGTTACCAGTGGGTTGTCGGCAAAGCGAACATCTTTACTGGCATCAGAAATTTCGAAAATTGTATCGCTTAAAATGGCATGGCCACAAAACGAGATATCACGTCCGGTTTCGCACGCATCTAACCCCTGGCGTGACTTAAACCATTGCCGATAGGTATCAACTAATGACACCAGCACAATCTCCGTGTTCAGGCAGAGCTGCATCAGCTTAGTAATACGATCAAAGCGATCTTCATCAGCGGTGTCCAATAATTGGCTGCTAATTAATGCCTGCAACCGGCTTAACTCATTGGGTGGCACTATCGGTTGCTGCATAACTCCCCCGCCTGGTTAAATGATTCAATCGTCAGTTCTGTCTATTCAAGCTCAGCTTCAGTATAGCGCTGAAAACTGAGCCAGAAAGTGGTGCCCTGTCCGGGCTCGGAATTAAACCCTATTTTCCCAGCCATCTTTTCAGTAAGTTCTTTGCTAATCGCCAATCCAAGCCCGGTACCACCTTGCTTCCTGGTATTAGTGGCATCATTCTGGGCAAATTTTTCAAAAATACGTGGCTTAAAATCATCAGCAATTCCCTGCCCTTTGTCGCTAACATCAAGCCTAATACCACCATCGTAGGCATACAAACGTAATGTCACCGAGGCACCCACAGGTGAAAACTTAATGGCATTAGACAATAAGTTAGTAACCACCTGCACAAAACGCGGCGCGTCTATTCTCGCGTACAAGGGTTCGGCAGCATATTCAGTCTCTATGCTTACTTTGTACTGTTCGGCATAACTGGTAATTTCATCGATAGCTTGTGTAATAAGCGGCTGCAATGGCTGTACTTCAAGCATCAACTGGAATTTACCCGATGCTAATTTTTCTACATCCAGTAAATCATTAATCAAGCGGCTAAGTCGCTTACTGTTGCGCTCGGCAAGGTTTAATAAGCTCATTACTTTAACTGGCAATACGCCTAATTTGCCTGAATTAACTAAACGCAAAGCGGCATACAGCGAGGTGAGTGGGGTGCGCAGTTCATGGCTTACCGTCGAAATAAATTCATTCTTCAACTGTTCATTACGATTGCGCTCGGAAATATCTTTCGCCACGCCGAGATAACCGCTGATCGCGCCGCCGTCTATAATTGGTGTTACCGTTAGTGATACCGGCACTTTTTGGCCATTTTTACACACATAGTGCCACTGCCTTGTTTCAGTGCCTTTGCGCTCAGCCACAGCAACAAATGCAGCAAAGCCGGCTATGGGTTGATCTAACTCAGCACTTAACTCCTCAGCTCTTTGCTGCACTTCTTCGGGCACATGCAGTATTGCTGGGGTTTGCTGTTGCACCAACTCTTCAGCGTCATAACCTAACAACTTTTCTGCGCCACGGCTAAAGTAGGTAATAACACCATCCGGCGCAGTTGCGATAATCGAAAAATCAGATGCTGCTGCCAAGATGGCTTCCAGCTGACTGTTGGCCTGCTGCAATTGCTGAGTTCTTTCATCAACTTGCCGCACCAGGTCCGATTGATTCGCCTTACTGATATTAAAGGCTGATGTCAGTTCACGGCTCATCGCCCGCAAATTAAGTCCCAGGGTGTTATATTCGGCAACGAAACTCGCTGGTATGTCGCTTTCTGCCCCAGAGGCAATATTAACCTGCAACTTTTCGCTGACAAGTGCCACGCGGTGTAAGGGGCCACTTATCGCTTTGCTAAGCCAGTTGGCTATCAGAATCGCCAGTAATAAAAAGCTCACCAAAAGTAATAACTGTCTGGCACTGTCCTGTTCCAGTTTAGTCATTACCTCTTTGGCACTGTGCTCCAACACTATAGCGTTAATGCCCGGCAAGTCAGCTGTAGGATGCACTAAAACATAGCGGCTTTGCCGCCAGCGCTGCAGCAGCGGCGATATAGATGCGGGTTGCCAGTGCGAAAACCCTGCTTCAGGTATGTCGGCAGTTGATATATCAAGGCTATTTATTAAACCTGCCCGACTAACAACACTGCCGCCGGAATATAACAACTGCACGCCGTAACTGTCATCTGGTAATACAGCCTGCAGCAGCTTGGTTATATCTGCCTCATTAACCGGCTGCCTCAATGCCTGCAATTGCTTTTGCAAATTGACAGCTAACAACTGCATTCGCTGTTCAACACTGTACATATACTCGGCTTGCAACTTGCGCGCATCCAGCAGTAAGGGCACACAGCCGGCAAATAAAGTTAAGGCAATCAGAATATGGAATAACCACTGGCGTAAACTGGTAAGCGGCAAGGCCAGATGCCGCCGGGTCGGCTGTTGCGACTGCAACACCAGTATCAGCAAACTGGCCAATAAAACATTAAAAACGCCATTGGTCATCTGTTTAAGCGCAATAAGCACTGAGGTCTGCCAATTGATATCCAAGCCATAGGTATACAACAAACTGACAGCAGGTAAGCCGGCAACTAACCAGAAAAGCAAGTCTTGCTGCACCAGATTAAAACCTTTGTCAGGCCGCCAGCGCCAGCTTAACCAGATAATTTCCGCAGTAAAAACCAGCAAAGCGTAGGGGTGCCCCCAAATAAGTACGGTGACTGCTGCCGCCGCAACGCCAACAACAATTGCCGCAACACGCCCAAAAACGATTAAGGTTAAAACCGCAATAGCCGAACCAAAGATAAATTCCACGCTGAAAAACAGCGGCAACCGGGCGTAATTCAAACCAATTGCCGCAAGCAGAAACATCGCTATCAACCCATACCTTGTCACGGGTTTGGCGCGGATAAAATGTGAAGAAGTCGTTTTTGTCATACTGCCCTTTTTGCTGCAATCTAGGTCGGCTGACATTGCTGATAAAAACGATTTAACGTCTCGCCCAGCTCCATCGGCTCAAACGGTTTTTCAATGATGCCTACCGCACCGGCATCTAAGTAACGCTGCTTTTCAGCTTGTTGGATTTTTGCCGTCATAAATACAACCGGTGTTTTCGCTAATGCCGGAATTTGCCGAAGCGCTGCCAATGCTTGCAAACCATCCATTTGCGGCATCATTACATCAAGCAAAATAAGCTGCGGCGAAAATGCCTCAGCCTGCGCCAGTGCGCTCTGGCCACTGTCACAACTTAGTAAGGTAAAACCAGCTACATCGGTAAGCGCAATTTCTGCCACCGCGCGGATCGACTCATCATCTTCTACATGCATTACCCGTTCAAGCGCCATGTGCAGCCTCTTTTATGCTGAATTAAGAATGTTTTTCAAATACTTTGCCAATACTTCGGTATTAATGCGGCTTTTACTATATACCGCCCGCACTTTGGCTTTATTTTCCGGGCTGAGATCTTGCGCGGAAAAAATCACTACCGGAATATCGCCCTGAGTAGCGACTATATCAGGCAACACATCGATACCATTACCATCGGGTAGCCCCAAATCCAGTAAAATTAAATCAAACCTGTGCTGTTGTAGTATTTTTCTCGCCTGCGTCAGTGATGCTACCGCCTGATAATCGCACAGACTTTCCAGCTGCATGCGCATAATAGTGACAATATCCTGATCATCTTCAATATGTAAAATGCGTTGATAACGATTTTTTGTTGGCAACTGACTTAACAGCTGCCCCAACTTAACGCCGAGCAATTCAGGGGTAACCGGCTTTTCCAGCCAGTCGAGTGCGTGGGCCAGCGCTGCTAACTGTAATTTGCCGTGCTCGACAAAAGCAGAAACAACCAGCACCGGCAAATTAGCTGTTACCGGGTTATCACGTAAACGCAGAAAGAAGTCGGCACCACTATCATTATGCAGCTTTAAATCCAGTGTCATTGCAACATAGCTGTGGCTGGCTAACTTTTGCCAGGCTGCCGCCGTATCTGCTGCCCAATCCGGTGCATAATGTTGGGCACGTAAAAACTCACACAACAGGTGGGCAGTATCGGCATCATCCTCTAACACCAGCACTGCATCACCTTGCGCAGCTTGTATTTCTGGTTGATACAACGGCAGTTCCAGCCAGAATGTTGCCCCCTGGCCGGCAGCCGATTTAACACCGACATCACCACCTGAATGCCGCGCAATTTCGCGGCTTATGGCAAGGCCAAGGCCGGTGCCACCTTTAGCCTGATTTTCAGCATGATTAAGCTGTGAAAAGCGTTTAAACAACTGCGGTTGGTCGGCTGCGGCAATGCCCGGCCCCTGATCCTGCACCGATATCCTGACATTTTGCCCTTGCAATTCGGCACTTAATATCACTGCAGCGCCAGACGGGGAAAATTTTACTGCGTTGGATAAAAAGTTCGTCAACACCTGCTGAATACGGGCAGTGTCAATCCATAGCTGAACGTCAGGCGCGGCCTGCAGGGTTAAACTAACATTATGCTGCAGGGCAAAGGGCTGATGCTGCTCCAGCGCTTCGTGCAATAAGCGTGGTAAAGCTACCGCAGCCTCATCAAAGCGCATTTTACCGGCCATCAGTTTTTCAATATCTAACAAATCGTTAATCAGCAGGTTTAAGCGCTGGCTGTTTTTGTGGGCAATACTGAGCAATTTTTCCGCTTTTGGGCTAAGCGCCCCCCCTGCACCGCCAAGCACTAAGCCTAATGAGCCGCTTATCGAGGTTAGCGGCGTTCTGAGCTCATGGCTAACGGTAGAGACAAAGTCATCTTTAAGTTTTTCCAGGCGTTTAATTTCGCGAATATCTTTAATAATGCTCCAGATAAATTTTTCGTCCTGCGCATCATTAAACAACACGCCATTAAGTTCTATGTCTATCAAGTCACCATTTTTATGGCGGTATTGCTTAATGTAAGGGCCGTAGCGGCCGGTCTCTGTAAGTGCTTTTAGCTGCTGTTGCTCTGCTTCGGCATAGCATTCCGGGGTTAAATCCCAGTAACTAAGCTGTTTTAACTCCTCCGGTGTATAACCCACCAGCTGCTCCATGGCGGGGTTTGCTTCAATGTAGGCCCCATCACTAAAACGGTTTAATAAAATAGGCAGCGGCGAAAGCTGATATAGCGCCGACAGTTTTTGCTCTTGTTGTTTTAGCAATGCTTGTTGTCCTGCCACCTCATGCTGGGCCTGGCGGCGCAGGTACGATACTAATAACACCCCCAGCGCCAGCAACAATAAGGTTGCGGCTAACCAGATTAGCCAAATAAGTTTGTTCGCTTTTTGCTGGGTATTAATTTGCGCTGTAACATCCTGCCAGATTACGCTAAGTAACCTGGCTTCAGCCTGGTCTTCGCCCCAAACCGGCATTGGCAGCAGCGAGACTAAATATTCTCTGCCAGCATAATCAAGCAGCAACTGCTGCTGTTGGGTTAGCTGGCGCGGCAAGGCATTGTTGTCGAGCCAGTAGCGCAACAGCGCAGATGACACCGCTGTGCTCCAGCCTTCGCCTTGATACCAGCTTTGCTGCATGTCTTTATTCAGTACAGCCGTAATATCGGATGCCACCAACATGGCCATCGACATTGCAGCGGTAGCATCTTCACTGTCGCCAGCGGCTAAACCGGTTTGAGCCTGTTGAAATACTTTTTGTAAATCTACGCCCAGCTCAACAGCGCCCTGCACCAAGCCTTGCGGGTCTATTACCGGCACTACTGCGCGCAGCCCCAAACCATGCTTGCCAAGCTCAATGCCGACAGCATTTTTACCGCTGTTAAGGCTGTGCATTACCAAAGGGCGTATATCGGCAAGCCGGTCGCTGTGTCGCTCTGGTCGGTGCGCGCGTAACAAGGTGTAGGCATCAGGTGCCAAATGCAAATGCAACTGACTGGCACCATAAGGCAGTAAGGTTTGCCAGTAGTGGTTTATTAGCGGTAATGCCTGTTGACGCAGCGTATCAAACATCGCTGCTGGTTCATTTGCACGATAGCTTTCAGCCGCCGCCAGTAGCAATTGCTTTAGGTTCTGATCAGATGCTACAAGTTGCGCCGCTATCATCACCTGCTGTCTGGCAGCATAATTAACTTGTGCTAACTGGTTTAATTGCAACTGATGTAAATGGCTTAGCCGTGTGTTAAAACTCTTTTGCCGTTGCTGCATGACATACCAAGCCGACAGCAGCATAACCAACATCACGGCAGCCGCGACCAACAGATAAAGGTTAGTGTTCGAGAAATAGCGCTGCTTTATCTTGTTAATCATTACATTAACCAAACAAGTAACTTTGTCTCAGCATTAACCAGCTGACATTGAATTGCAAGCTTAGGCCATAGCAGTTATTAAAACGGGAAAATAATCGCTGTAAATGTAAATTTTTTTGCTAACATTAACCAACAAATTGAATAAGGTTGTCAGACGCAGCATGGCTAACACACTCAGCGGCAACAAATGGCGCACAATGCAATTGCAGTACCGCAAAAATTTGCTGTACAAGGCTGAACAGTTGCAACAAAGCTGGTTAGACTTTAGCGCAGATGGCAGTGCAGATGGCAATGCAGATGCACTTATGCAACTTCAACGGCTAAGTCACCAACTGGCAGGCTCTGGCGCTATTTATGGTTTTCCTGAAATATCTCAGCTGGCACAACAACTAAATAAATTACTCAATGCAGACAACATTACCGACAATACAGCCCTTAGCTTTATCCACAACGCCCTGGTGTCACTTGTCGATGAGCTTGTAAATGACAGCACCGGAGAAACAGATACACAGAGTTATAGCCAAAGTCTTAATCAGGTTACAGCCGAAAAAAGCAAAGTGGTGTTTGTGGATGACGATACCGACTTGCTACGGCACCACACTCAGGCTTTAAATGATGCTGGGTATGTGGTGATCCCGCTGCAGGATATTAAACAACTAGCGGATACGGTGCGGCAGGAGCAACCGCTGGCGGTAATTTGCGATATGGCATTTCCCGAAGGCGAAACTGCTGGTGCTGACTATATACAACAGGTTCGTCAACAGCAAGGCGCAGCCTTTCCGGTATTATTTATATCGGCTTATGACAATTTTAGCAACCGGCTGGCGGCTGTTCGAGCTGGCAGCAGCCACTATTTGGCCAAACCGGTCAGTTCAGAAAAATTATGCCAGATGCTAACTACCCTGCTGCAAAAACCAGAGCAAGATCCTTACCGCGTGATGTTAATTGATGACGATAACGACGTGTTACGTTTTTACCGCCAGACACTTAAACTGGCAGGTTATCAGGTGTATTGCTGCCAGCAAGCTAAACAAGCTTTACAACTGATACTGCGGCACCAACCCGAGTTAGTGCTGATCGACCTGCACATGCCAGACTGTAATGGCCTGGAACTGGGGCAGATTATCAGACAGCACACTGACCTTATTGATACCCCTATTGTGTTTATGTCGGCGGATGAAAGTGTTGATGAAAAACTGGCGGCAGTGCGCTTGGCAGGAGATGAGTTTATTCATAAGCCAATAGCACCGTGGCGCCTGCTTATGGTGGTAGAGGCCAGAGTAAAAAGAAGCCGTTTGTTACGCCAGCAAAAGCGCCAACTGATGCGCCAGCCAGAGCTTATGCAACAATTAGACACCTTAACGGCACTGCCGACGCTGAAACAACTACACCGCGATATTACCGCTTTACAACAACAGCAACGGCCGTTTTATTTACTAAAACTGGATTTAAATAAATTTCATCTGGTGAACGATGTTTATGGCCACAGCACCGGCGATTTATTGTTGCAAACCGCAGCATGGCGTTTGGCGCAACAACTGGAAACCACCGATAAGCTGTACCGGCAAAACGGCGATGAATTCTGGCTGCTGCTGCATACCGACGATACACTAAGCGTGAATAAACTGGCAGAAAAGCTGTTACTACAGTTATCCCAACACACAGACGAACTACTTAAAGATATTAACCTGACGGCCAGTATTGGTATCTGCCGGCCAGATAATTACACCGAGCAAGCTGAAACATTACTACAACAGGCTAACATTGCTTTGCATGATGCTAAGAAAAACAGCGGTTATCAAATTCGTCATTACAACAACACTATGCAATCTGAGATCAGCCGACGCTATCAGTTACAGCAAAGTTTAAAACCCGCATTGCAGCAAAAAGCCTTTTATCCGGTGTATCAACCTATAGTCGATCACACAGCTCAGCTTTGTAGTGTCGAACTTTTAGCTCGCTGGCAACACCCACAGCTCGGCTTTATCAGCCCTGAGGTGTTTATTCCGCTGTTGGAAGAAGAGGGTCTGATAACCTTCCTCACACTGCAAATGTTGCAACAAGGCATCAGCCAACTGGCGCACTGGCGAAAAATCCAGCCAAATCTGCGCTTAAGCATTAACTTTAGTGCGCCTGATATTGCTAATCCTGAGCTGGTAGCACAGTTAACTAAAGTGCTGGCACAACATACCCTACCCGCAACCGCCCTGATCATAGAAATTACCGAAAGCATTTTGATAGAACAAAGTGATGTTGTGATGCAGCAGTTGTGCAGCCTGAAGCAGTTGGGTGTAAGTATTGCTTTAGATGACTTTGGCACTGGATTTTCATCATTAAGCTACCTGGATCGCTACCCGGTCGACATTTTAAAAATTGATCGTAGCTTTATTAATAAGTTAGGTGATACTAAAGCAAGACGTTTAACCTTAGCTATTATTCACCTTGCACACGAACTTAACTTAAAAATTACCGCAGAGGGCGTTGAGCACCCGCAACAATTGCTGTTGTTACAACAGGAAAAGTGTCACTACTTTCAGGGTTACTACTTTAGCAAACCGTTAATTGCTGCAGATATTGAGAATAAGGTTTCATACTCAGCTAAAGCCCGTTATTCAGATTAAACAATCATGGATTATAACAATACTTGTAACCGCTCTTTTCAGGCTTCATATCCTACTCCAGTGCCTGTGTGCCACAAATCGGGTCACTTTGTTTATCCAACAAATACATAAGATGCTGATATTCAATACCACTGTGGCGCGATAACCCAATTTCACAGGTACGGCTGGTCGATACCCCTTGTGAGCACCCACTCACCTGCTGTTTTAAGCCAGACAACGCTGATGCATTAAGCTCGGGCAATACAAAACCTTTATCACCGGCAAAACCGCAGCAACTGATACCTTCCGGCACAACCACTTTATTGCTACAGGCGCTAAGCAGCCGTTGTAGTTTACCAGCCTGGCCGAATTGACTGGCACTGCAGGTAATATGCAGGGCTACCGCCTCGTTAAGCGGCGCAATATTTAGTTTAGGCAGCACCTGATCATGTAAAAAATCGACACTGTCATAGATTTTTAGCCTGGAGTCTAACATGCCGCGCAAGGTTAAACTGCAAGGGCTGGTATCAGAAAAAACCGCAATGTCGCCGTTGTTGGTTACCTTAAGCAGCCATTGCTCCAACTCGCGTTGCTTAATTTCTGCCGCCGCAAACTGGCCCTTCGATTGAAATGGCATACCACAGCACTGGCTGTCGATACCGTCCGGCACGATCAGCTGATAGCCTGCCTTTTGCAGTAAGCTGGCACTTACCTGCTGCAAGCTGCGCTTATCTTTGCTTTTGGCCGCAGGGGCCATGACACGGCCGGAGCAAGACGCCAGATAGATAAGCGGCGTTAATGCCTGATCAGCCGCGTACTGATTTACCACACTGCGGTAGTTTGCTGTTGGCATAGCCTTGTGCCAGCGCGGCAGCACTGCGCCAATTATGCCGCCTACAGCCAGGCCCAAACGGCTTATAGCGGCAGCAACACCAAAGTGCCGCGCGATAAAAGCGGCAACACCCTGCCATGGCCGGTTGTTCACTGCGCGCAGCTGCCGGGTTAAGTCACCGGTATTAATACCTACCGGGCAGGCCGTACTGCACATACCGCAAGCAGCACAGCTGTCATTGCCCTGATACTGATAAGATTGCTGCAAAGCTGCCAACCGCTGTGGCTCATCACCACTGGTAGTTAAGCGCGATATTTCGCGCTGCGTCACAATGCGCTGACGTGGTGTTAGCGTGAGCTTACGCGACGGGCACACCGGCTCACAAAAGCCGCATTCAATGCATTTATCTACCAGCGGGTTTGTTGCCGGTAACGGTTTTAAGTTTTGCAGGTGCAACTGCGGATTGTGGCTTAGCACCACCTCAGGGTTAAGAATATGCTGTGGGTCGAGCAGCCGCTTAATCTGCCACATCAGCTGATATGCCTCAGCACCCCATTCCAACTCAACAAAAGGGGCCATATTGCGGCCGGTACCATGCTCGGCTTTTAGCGAACCACCAAACTGCACCGCTACCAGCTGCGCAACCTCCTGCATAAAAGCATCATAGCGTGCTACCTGGGTGGCATCATCAAAGCCCTGGGTAAAAACAAAATGCAGATTGCCCTCCAGCGCATGGCCGAAAATAATCGCCTCGGTGTAATAATATTTGTCGAACAGCTGCTGCAGCTGTGACACCCCTTCTGCCAACTGCTCTACCGGAAAGGTAACATCTTCAATAATGACCGTAGTGCCGGTTTTACGCACTGCGCCTACTGCCGGGAACGTGCCCTTACGAATAGCCCAAAGCTGGTTATACACCACAGGATCAGTACTAAAATCAACCTGTTGCTCAAGCGTGAAGTCACGCAGCGCGGTGCGTAGTCGTGCCAGTTGCTGTTGCAACAAACTGCCGCTGGCTGCCGTGCTCTCCACTAATAAAGCACAGGCGTTATCTGACAAGCCTTTTACCCAAGGTGGCATGCCCGGTTTATCTTCTACCGAATGCAGGCTACGCCGGTCCAGCAACTCGACTGCCGATACCGGTTGCTGTTTTAGCCGGGTTACTGCCAGGCAACAGCTTTGCACCGACGGGAATACCAACAACCCGGTGGCGCGGTGCGGATACTCCGGCACAGTGTTGTACGTTACCGCGCTGATAAAACCGAGGCAGCCTTCTGATCCCACCATTAAATGGGTAAGAATATCTATCGGATCGCTAAATTCGGTTAAGGCATTCAGTGAGAAACCGGTGGTGTTTTTTAAGCGGTATTTATGGCGGATTTTAGCGTTAAGCTCGCTGTTGGCGCGGGTTTTCGCACCCAGCAATTCAAGCTCTGCCAGCAACTGGGCGTGACTTTGCCGGAACGCAGCCACACTTTGTGCATCTTCGGTATCCAATACAGTGCCATCAAACAATACCAACCGCATGGCGGCTAAGGTGTTAAACGTGTTGTGCGCGGTGCCGCAGCACATGCCGCTGGCGTTATTGGCGACTATACCGCCGATTTTGCAGCTGTTAATTGATGCCGGGTCCGGGCCGATTTTACGCTGAAACTTGCTGAGCACGCTGTTGGCCGCCGCACCTATAACACCGGGTTGCAGGCGTATTTGCTCACCCAGGCCGCGCACTTCACGTTGTTGCCAGTTTTCGCCCAGCACCAGCAGCACAGAGTCGGTTACCGCCTGGCCGGATAAACTGGTGCCGGCGGCACGGAAGGTTAACGCCACCTGATAATCATTCGCCAGTTTTAACAGCGCCACCACTTCGGCTTCGCTTTCAACCCGTAATACCAATTTGGGCAGCAAGCGATAAAAGCTGGCATCGGTGCCATAGGCTAACGTAGCAATAGGGTCGTCAAAATAACGCTCAGCGGGAATAAGCTGTTTAACGGCCTGAATAAACTGCGCCTGCATACCGACCTCGCCCCTGGAATACTGCTATCAGATTAACCGATAATACGGTATTCGCCGACAGCTTGCATAAAATTTTTACCACCAACCAGAACTAATGAATAATTTATACACACCTAAGATTGCGTTTTGTCATACTCCGCCAAAAACTCGCTGGCAACGCTTTGATACCAACCATAACCGCGCTGGCGCTCCAGCGACAGCTGGCTCACATCTGAGTACGTTTTGCCGTCACGGTCGAAAAACACCGGCAGGCCACTGCTAATACCGTAAAAGCGTGACCAGATCACGCTACCGGGGCGATCAATTAACGACAACCGTCCTTCTGCATCACGGTAGCGGTCTTTGTCTTTAATCTGTTTTTGCCGTAGCCAACTGGCAGCATCGGCCAGGCTCTGCGCCACGCCGGGGTAGTCTGCAGCATGGCGCAGCAGTAGCTGCAGCAGTTTGGCGCTTTCGCTGCTTACCAGCGCCACTTGCTCAAACTTACGCGCGGCTACCGGCTCACCGCTTAACGGGTGGTGCTGTGCGCCCCACACCGTGCGTTTACCATTTACGGCTACCTGATTAGCCAACAACCAGTCTACCGCCCGATAAAACGCGGCGGCAGAATCGGCTTTAGTGCTATCGGCCAGCATGGCAAAGCGCTTATCATAAGCCACCTGCCACAATAGCTGCATCAACTGATACAGGGCGTTGTCGTTCAGCGTTATCGCATCATGATAGCCACCGCGCAGCGGATACGATTGCGGAAATCCGCCATTGGGATACTGCGCTAGTAATATCAGCGCCACACCGCGCTCTATTGCCTGCACAATACGTTGCTGCTGTGACGGCGCAGCTCTGGGATAAAAATCGGCCAGCCAGTGCAACTGCGTGCTGGTGGCATCATTATCAAAAGTGGGCACATAATCCGGCTCAGCGCCAAGCTGCTGGCCGGCTTGCCGGGCAATACGCATATCGGTGCGCTTGCTCCAGCCGCCGGAGGGTGTTTGAAAACTCAGCACCGCCTCTGCTTCAATGGCATTACCAATAGCGGTTAAACCAAACTGCTTGTGCTTGCTTGCCGCAGTTAGCGCTCTACCCTGCTGTTCTGTAGCCAGCACCGCTAAATCCAGCTGTAGCAGCTTTGCAGATTGGGCTAAATACTGCTGCCACGGTTCAGTTAACGATTGCCCCTGCCAGTAATTTGCACCGGCAGTTAAGGGCAACATTAAGCCGACCCATAGCAACAGAGAGCGCATCAGAACAAAAAGTCCGTTGATAAAAAGTGCGAGCTGCGCGTTTTTACCATCTGCTTAACAAAGTCGATATCGCTGTCCTGATATTTCGCTGCCACTAAGGTTGGTGTCGAAAATTGCCGCAGTGCATCCACTACCGACAAGGTGCCCTCTGCCGAGTCTTTGCGGCCATTAAACGGGAAGCTGTCCGGCCCGCGCTGACACTGGCTGTTGATGTTAATGCGGCCCACCTGGTTGGCAAAAATATCCACCAGCTCACCTACCTGCTGCGCGTCCTGACCAAAGATACTCAGCTGCTGACCAAAGTTAGAGTTCACCACATAATCAATAACTTCGTTAATATCGTTATAAGGCACCACCGGTACCAGTGGGCCGAATTGCTCTTCGTTATACAGCCGCATGCTGCTGTTAACCGGGTACAACAGCGCCGGGGTAAACAACGAGGCCGTTGCTTGCCCACCGCCAGGGTTTTGCAGCTTGGCGCCTTTCTCTAGCGCATCTTCTAAAAGCCCGGTTAAAAACTGCGTTTTGCCCGGTTCAGGCAGCGGCGTTATGGCCACACCACTTTGCCATGGCATACCGGCTTTTAGCTCGCCAATGGCACTGGAGAGTTTATCTACCAACTCAGCGGCACGGCTTTGATGTACAAACAGAATTTTCAGTGCAGTACAGCGCTGGCCGTTAAAGGACAAACTACCGGCGACGCATTCTTTCACTGTGCGACTGATATCGGCGTCGGGCAGGATAATGGCCGGGTTTTTCGCATCCAGCCCCAGCACAGCGCGTAGCCGGTGCGGTTTGGGGTGCATACGTTTTAAATCGCTGGCGCCTTTATTGGTGCCGATAAAGGCGAATAAATCGATTTTGCCGCTTTCCATCAGCACACCGACGGTTTCGCGGCCACGACCATAAATAATATTGATAACGCCAGGCGGAAAGCTTTGTAAAAACGCCTGCAGCAACGGTTGAATAAGCAACACACCGTATTTGGCCGGTTTGAAAATTACGGTGTTACCCATGATCAGCGCCGGAATTAAGGTGGTAAAGGTTTCATTTAACGGATAATTAAACGGCCCCATACACAGCGCCACGCCTACCGGCACGCGGCGAATTTTACCTAAACTGCCCTGCTCGATAATAAAGTGGCTGGCGTCTCTGTCCTGCTGTTTTAACGCGGCGATGGTGTCGCGGATATAGTCACAGGTACGGTCGAATTCTTTCGCCGCATCGGGGTAGGTTTTGCCAATTTCCCACATCAGCAGACGAATAACTTCATCGCGCTGCAGTTGCATTAAGCTGAGGAATTTCTCTACATGCTGAATACGCTCCAGCACTGCCATAGTTGGCCAGGCGCCCCTGCCTAAGTCGTAGGCTTTTACTGCACTGTCGAGTGCTTTTAATGCAGTGTCGGCATCCAGTAACGGCGTATGGCCAAGCACGACTTGCTGCAGTGCTTCACCGTCGCGAATGTAGATCGGGCTAACTACCGGGCTTAATTCGCCCTGCCACTGCACCAACTCGCCATTGAGTAAATACTCGCGCTGGGTTATTTCGCCCTTATGGGCAAACTCTGCCGGTATATCAGCGGCTTGCGGAAAAACTGTTGCTAAACTCATGCCTTGCTCCTTCTAACAAAATTGACTTGGTTGTTAGTCAGGGTCAGATGCGACGCTTGCCCGGCTTGGGCCGGATCTTTTTATGTTGCTTTGTTCTGGTACCGTTGTTGGCTTCACAGTTAAGGGAACGCAAAGACGTCGTGTATACCCTTAACTGCTTCGCTTTGTTGTTTCAGTGTTTCATCGATATTTGGTAGTGGTACCGGAAAAAACTAAGCAGACCGTCTCCCGCATGGATGCGGGACAAATTCGTCCGGAACGAATTTGAACAGCTCCGCTGGCCCAACGGGCAAACTTCATGAATGAAGTTTGTAATGGAGCACCCACGGATGGGTTTACGGCGTGTCTGCGTGTTTTATTGCGGCGTCACCAACCACCGATACCGGCTAAATAATCACTTCACAAACACCGAAGGCCGGTTCTGCGCCCAAAAGCCGTTAAAGTGATCCTTGCCGACAATAGCGCCGGTGTGCTCCACCACAAAGCCCGCTAACCGGGCAGCAAACTTCACTGCATGCTGCGGTGCTATGCCACCTAACCGCGCAGCCAGATAACCGCCGTTAAACGAATCTCCGGCTGCGGTGGTGTCTACCACCTTCTTCACCGGATGTGCCAACGCAGTAAAACCCTGCTGCTGATAACGGCCGTTAATGCCGTTTACGCCATCCTTAACGATGATCTCAGCTACCCCCAGCTCAGTCAGCTGCGCCAGTACATCATTGGTGGTTTTCGCCTCAAACAGCACACGGTGATCGTCCAGCCCCGGCAGTGCGACATCGGCTAAGCTATAAGCCTGAATAAAGGCCGCTTTGGCTACATCAGCGTTTTGCCACAGCGCCGGGCGGTAATTCGGGTCAAACACTATCTGGCTGCCATCGGTTTTTAACCGGCTTATCAGCTCGAATAACTGTGCGCGGTCGCTATCGGATAAAATCGCCAGCGTAATGCCGGAAAAATAAAACATATCGCAGCCTTTAATCGCATCGTAGCTGAGCTGAGCATTAAAACACTGCAATACCTGTTTCGCCGCCGAGCTGTCGCGCCAGTAGACAAAACTGCGCTCGCCAAAAGCATCGGTATTAATCATATACAGGCCCGGGCGGGCCGTTTTAGTGCGCAGCATCAGGCTGGTGTCTATTTTTTCCCGCTCGACTGCCCGTACCAGCTTGTCGCTGATAAGATCGGTACCTACTGCGGTAAAAAACTGTACATCAACCGGGTTTTCGCAGGTACGCTTTAAATACACCGCAGTATTAAACACATCACCGGCAAAATTCTGGTGATAGACATTGTCGACCAGCTGATATAGCTCGACCATGCACTCACCCATAATGACAATACGTTTGCTCATGCTCTGCTCCTTATGCGGCGGTTTTGATCTGTCTGGCAATGGCGGTTGCCTCAGCAGCCAAAGCCGTAATGTGGCTCCACTGCTGGGCTTTCACCATACTAGCCGGTGTCAGCCATGAACCGCCAGCAACAAATACATTCGGCAAGGCTAAAAAGTCGGCCAGATTATGCTGGCCAACGCCGCCGGTGGGGCAAAACTTTACGTGCTGGAATACACCACTCAGTGCCTTTAGCATCTCAATGCCGCCGGATAAATGCGCCGGGAAAAACTTCACTTCGCGCAAACCGTATTCGTACGCCATGGCAATTTCTGATGGCGTCGCTACACCAGGTACAAATGGCAAACCGCTGGCCAGCATGGCTTCTAACAGCATAGGTGTGCTGGCCGGGCTAACCAGAAACTGCGCGCCGGCGTCTTTGCAGGCATTGGCATCAGCAGCCGTTAATACGGTACCGGCACCTACCAATAAGTTGGGCAGTGCCGAGCGAATAGCCGTAATGGCGGCTAGTGCCTGGCGGGTGCGCAGTACCACTTCTACCGAACCTACACCGCCATCTTGTAATGCTTTGGCTATGGCGACAGCGTCATCCGGCGTATCGGCCTGAATAATGGGTAATAATGCCGGCCCCTTAATTACAGGTGATAGCAAAGACGACAATAACGGAGGTAACGACGACATCAAACGACTCCTGTAAACGCCGCCAATGCCGAAGCCGGGCGGGACACTAATTGCTGATATGCAGTATGCACTGCGCTGAAAAAGGTGTTGTTTAAACTTAGCTGTGGCGGGAACACCGCATCCACCGCTAAAAACAGCGCTACGTCGGTGTCGGCATTACCGCTGCACTGCGCCGCCACGGCTAGCAATTGCTCTGCTAACGGGTCAACCAGTTTATCGTTGTCGTTGTAACGCTTCACAATAAAACGGCACCAGGCGGCGATGGCAAACGCCAGTTTGTCGATAGGTTTGCCGGCAGCTAAGTTATCGCTGATGGCAGGTAAAATACGCATCGGCAGCTTTTGCGAGCCGTCCCAGGCAATTTGCGCCAGCATATGACGGATAGCCGGGTTGCGAAACCGCGCCAGAATATCTTCGCTGTACTGTTGAACATCCAGCTCGGCCGGAGCTTTGAACGACGGCATAATCTCATCGCTTATCATTTGCTGAATAAACTGCGTTAGCACTTTATCCTGCATGGCATCAAATACGGTTTCATAGCCAAGCAAACAGCCAACATAGGCCAGGGTAGAATGCGGCGCATTAAGTAAACGCAGCTTGGCTTTTTCAAACGCCGTGACATCCTGAGCATATATCACACCGGCTTGCTGCCAGGCTGGCCGGTCGGCCGGCAAAATATCTTCAATCACCCACTGCACAAAGGCTTCGCGCTTAATC
>NZ_JAERPS020000006.1 GCF_016918075.2 Rheinheimera maricola
AGTGAAAATGAGGTTTTACGTGCTGTTTGCTTACTAAATGCGCTTTTTGCATATTTTAACTACAAATTGACTGCAAACAAGCTGTTGTTTATGGTTGCGGTTTATTACCTAACCGCTAAGATAAGGCTGCTTTATCTTATTAAAGCATTCCGATAAATAGAACTAAGTGCTTAGGATATGATTATGTTACCCACTTTACGTGCTTCTTTGCCGTATACACTGGCATTAGCGGTGTTGGCTTATCTTGGCTTTACCTTTCTTCCTGTGCTGGGGTTTGCTCAGGAAATTTTCGTGGTAATTGGTATTATGTTGGCCGGTATATTAGTGCCGGTGTTGATTGATGTAAAAGGCCGGGCGTCTGTGGCTTCTTCAGCAGCACCTTTGGCGGCAAATGACTACAAAGGCGATACGACTACCTTATATGTAGGTAATTTACCTTATCGCGCAAACGAAGATGCGGTGAAAGAATTATTTCAACGTTTTGGTGTTGTTGTTAATGTACGCCTGATGAAAGACCGTCAAACAGGTCGCCGCCGTGGTTTTGGCTTTGTTGAAGTGGCCGCTAAAGACGGCAATAAAATGATCCAAAAGTTGAATGACTTTAATTTTCAGGAAAGAACATTAAAAGTGCGCGAAGCCAAAGAGCGTCAGGATAGCGACGACGCTGAAGAGTAAACGTTAGCAGTTTATAGAAGGGAAGCATTGGCTTCCCTTTTTTAATGGTAAATATCAGCCGATGGATATTCGAGGTTGGCTCAAACTGTTCTGTGCCTTAAAATAGCCGTTTTGGTTAAGCAGAGCGATAAATGAGCGTAGGTCAGGTTTTCCCCGAGCAGTATTCACAGCAACTTGAAGATAAGGTTGCCGCCGTGCAGCAACTGCTGTCAGATTTTAATGCACCGGCAGCAGAGGTATTCCGCTCTGAACCCGCTCACTACCGTTTACGCGCTGAGTTCCGGATTTGGCACAACGGCGATGATATTTATCATGCCATGTTTGACTCGCAAACACGTGACAAAGTACGTATTGACTACTTTCCGGTAGCCTGTCGCACCATTGCTGACTTTATGCCACAGCTGCTGGAAAACATTCAGTTTAATCACGAGCTACGCTATAAATTGTATCAGGTAGATTATCTGGCGACCTTGTCCGGCGAGCTGCTGGTTTCGCTGATTTATAAGCGACCGTTAACCAACAGCTGGCTGGAGCAGGCGAAACAATTAACCGATAAATTGGCCGGACAATATAAGGTGAAGTTTATCGGCCGCTCGCGCAAGCAAAAGCTGATGGTAAGCACTGACTATGTCACTGAACAATTTGAGTTAGATGGGCAGCCGTTGCAGTATCAGCAGGTAGAAGGCAGCTTTACTCAGCCCAATGGGGAAGTGAACCGCCATATGCTGAGCTGGGCGAAGCAAATTGCAAAGCAACTGTCCGGGGATTTACTGGAACTGTACTGTGGTAACGGTAATTTCTCAGTGGCACTGTCTCCCTGTTTTAATAAAGTTGTCGCAACAGAAATTTCCCGCACCTCAATCAAATCAGCACAATATAACATTGCGCTGAACAAGGTCGACAACCTGCAAGTGTTGCAGATGTCTGCCGAAGATGTCGCGGCGGCTTTGCAGCAGGGCACCACGCTTAAACAGCTGGATTTAGCCGATATGCAACTGAATACGGTGTTAGTTGATCCACCCCGTGCCGGACTGGACAGTGGCACAGAGCAATTAGTCAGCCGCTTTAATGATATTATTTATATCTCCTGCAACCCGACAACACTGGCAGAGAACCTACAAGTGTTGAGCAAAACTCATGATGTGCTGCAATTAGCTGTATTTGATCAGTTTCCTTATACCCATCATATAGAAAGCGGTGTTTGGCTACGTAAGCGCCAAAGCCCGTAATATCAACATCAGCTTTTAGGTTTGCGGCCATAACCGGCCGCGCCATGCGCCAACCAGCGTAACTGCGTGATGGTACGGCTGGTTAAATAGCTATACTGCTCCGGCGGTGCATCCAGCGCATCGGCGCCGGTATGAAATACCAGTATTACCATCGCTTCAGCCTGAGCGCGGGCCAGTTCATCCGGGCAAGTGGTTTCTTTACGCAGATACTCGGCCAATTCGGCAACAAAATGCTGAATTTCACGTGCTACGGCACTGCGGAATGCTGCCGATGTACCGGAACGCTCACGCAACAATAAACGAAACACGTTGCTGTTGCCGGTGACAAACTCCATAAAGGTCTCAATTGATGTGCGGATCACGCTGCCGTTTTTTTCAATACGTTGCCGCGCCTGGCGCATTAGCTGCCGCAGCATTAAACCAGCTTCATCTACTAACGTCAGCCCGAGCTCGTCCATATCGGCAAAGTGGCGGTAAAAAGATGTCGGTGCAATACCCGCTTCCCGTGCGACTTCACGCAAACTTAAACTGGCAAAGCTTTTATCAGCGCTCAATTGCGAAAAGGCTGCGTTAATAATCGCCCGCCTGGTACGTTCTTTTTGCTCTGCTCTGGACACGAAAATCTCTCTATTCACCGAAACAGTCTATTTTATACCTTGACCGGCCGTTTGTGGCCAGTAGAATGAGCGAACAGTTGTAAGCTAAACGGCATTCTATGAAACAAGCCCCGATTATTTGGACCAACGTCCTGCTGTTCTCTGTTACTACGCTGGTTGCTGCTATTGGTGTACCTTGGTACGCTTTAACTGTTGGCTTTGGCTGGTCTGAAGTAATTGCCACAATTATTTGTCTTGGCTACTGTGGTATGTCTATTACCGCCGGCTACCACCGGCTATGGGCACATAAAACTTATGAGGCTCATCCATTTCTACAGTGGTTTTTTGCTATTGGCGGAGCTTTCGCGTTGCAAAATAGCGCGCTGCATTGGTCAGCTGATCATAGGGTACATCATCGCCACGTTGATAATAACGACAAAGATCCCTATTCAGCGGGTCGCGGATTTTGGTACAGCCATATTGGTTGGATGTTACGTGATTACCCTGGTGTGGAAAAGCCCTGCTACAACGCAGCTCGCGACTTACAAAAAAATCCCATCGTAATGTGGCAGCACCGCAATTATCTCTGGCTTACTATTGCGACTAACTTTGGCATTCCCTTGCTACTAGGCATCATCAGCGGCAATATACTTGGCATGTTACTATCTGCTGGCTTTCTACGGCTAGTACTTAGCCATCATTTTACGTTTTTTATTAACTCACTAGCACATATTTGGGGTAGCCAGCCTTATACTGATCAAAATTCTGCACGTGACAATGGTGTCCTGGCTTTTCTGACCTACGGTGAAGGCTATCATAATTTCCACCATATATTTGAATCAGACTATCGCAATGGTATTAAATGGTACCAGTTCGATCCAACAAAATGGTTTATTAAAACCGCTTCCTGGATAGGCTTAACCCGCAACTTGCGTGTGGTGCCGGAGGAACGTATTGCGCAGGCCAAAGCCAAAATGCAGCTGCAACGTGCTATCGCCAATATTAAACAACGGCCAAATGCTGAGCAACTACTGCAACTATTGGAACAAGAATACGAACTGTTGATAGCCAGAATGCAGGATTACTACCAATTGAAGAAGCAAATGTTGCAACAGCGCAAAGAGCTTATTGTCGCGCAGTACCAAGCTGTGGACTTCAAACACAGCTATGCTGAGTTTCAGCTACATCTGCAACAGCAGCAACAACACTGGCAACGGCTGGTTACCGCGTTTAGCTAATTGAAAAAAGAGACTTAGGTCTCTTTTTTTGTGCCCGAGACCTGATATGCTCAAGTCATGAGCCTGTTGTTAATGAGATATACCCGTGAGCCAGAAGAAAACCACTGCAAAGCCTAAATTTGATTTCGACGCCATCGTTATAGGCACGGGCCCTGGCGGTGAGGGAGCCGCTATGTATTTGGCTAAAAGCGGCTTAACCGTTGCCGCTATAGAACGCTATCAGTCCGTAGGCGGGGGCTGTACACACTGGGGCACCATTCCGTCCAAAGCATTACGGCATTCAGTTAGTCGGTTAATTGAATTCAACGAAAACCCGCTGTTTCAACTTGATGAACAACATACCAAACTGACTTTCTCACAAATTTTGAAACATGCCGCCGGCGTGATCCGCAAACAAGTACGACTGCGCACCGGCTTTTATGACCGCAATCAGGTAAGAATATATCAGGGTGAAGCGCAATTTATCGATAGCCAGCGCTTAAGCATTCGCAGTGATGACGGTAGCTGTTTTGAATTGAGTGCAAAAACCATTGTTATCGCCAGTGGCTCCCGCCCATACCGGCCTGCAGACGTTGACTTTACCCACAGCCGCATTTACGACTCTGATACCATTTTATCGCTGCAACATGACCCCAAACATATCATTATTTACGGTGCAGGCGTTATCGGCTGTGAATACGCTTCTATTTTCCGCGGCTTAGGTGTCCGGGTTGATTTGGTCAATACCCGCGACCGCTTACTCTCATTTATGGATGCTGAGATATCTGATTCATTAAGCTATCACTTTTGGAACTCTGGCATGACGATTCGTCACGGCGAAGAGTTCGACCGCATCGAAGGTAAAGAGGATGGCGTGGTGTTACACCTGAAATCCGGCAAAAAAATGAAGGCGGATTGTTTTTTGTTTGCTAATGGCCGTACCGGTAATACCGATATGCTGAACCTGGCGGGCATTGGTCTGGAAGCGGACAGCCGCGGCCTGGTAAAAGTGAACAAGCAATACCAAACCAGTATCGACAATATATATGCTGTTGGTGACGTTATTGGCTACCCCAGCCTGGCCAGCGCAGCTTATGACCAAGGGCGCCTGGCAGGTGAAGCCATTGTTAAAGGTAATTTAGACGGACACTTGATAGCTGATATTCCGGCAGGCATTTATACCATTCCGGAAATGAGCTCCGTTGGTAAAACAGAGCAGGAACTTACTGCTGCTAAAATCCCTTATGAAGTCGGTCGCGCCCAGTTTAAACACCTGGCACGGGCGCAAATAGCCAACACCAGCGTTGGCAGCTTAAAACTATTGTTTAACCGTGATACGTTAGAAATACTTGGCATACATTGCTTTGGTGAACGTGCAGCAGAAATTGTACACATTGGTCAAGCTATCATGATGCAAAAGAATGGCGGCAATACCTTAGAGTATTTTGTTCACACCACATTTAATTACCCAACAATGGCAGAAGCTTATAGGGTTGCAGCTCTAAATGGCCTCAATCGACTGTTTACTGACTAAATGTTTGATATAAAACATTAATTAATCAGGCAATAAGCTTAAGTATTTATCTTTGTTTTGCCAGATAAATCGTTGTAAACTCAATTTAATAATAATTAAATAAATAGCATGTGTGGAGTTTTTTTATGGTACGGCTTCAATACAGTTTGATATTGCTGTTACTAACTTGTACTTGGCAGGTCAAAGCAGATTTTCCCACAGCAAATGCCTTATTTGAGCAACAAGAATATGCCTTGGCGAAACCAAAACTTGAAACTTTGGCCGAGCTTGGGCACTTGGAAGCACAATATTTGTTATCCCGCATGTATGCTGAAGGCTTGGGAGTCGATCAAGATATCAAGCTGGCTTATGCCTGGACATTGATTGCCCGAGATAGGCAGCATCCGCAGGCTGATGTGCAATATCGCAAGTTAAGGACGAAGCTACCTTCACGAATGGAGGGTAAGGAAGTATTTACTTCACTTAACAACCAGTATGGTGAAGCGGCATTGGCTGGTAACTTATATCCAACTGCCAACCGCTATGTATCGGGTAGCAGCGCACTAAAACCGATTGCGCAGCCGGAGCCAGATTATCCCAGCTATTTTGAGCGGGCAGGTGTTGCTGCGTGGGCGGTAGTTCACTACGACGTTAGTGAGAATGGCACTGTTGAAAATGCAAAAGTGATTGCTACATTTCCAATAGATGGTATCAACGAGTATGTTTTAACTGCGATACGAAGCTGGCAGTTCGAGCCGCCGAAAGATTTGTATGGCGACCCGATGCGCATGGAGCTGCAATCGCATACCTTCAAGACGAAAAGTACTAGCGGCTCACAAACCAGAAAATTTCAACGCGAGAGTGAAGAATACATTAGCGCAATTCTAGCGGCGGCCAAAGCTGAGTCTGCAAAGTACCAGTATTTGTATGCGGTGCTGGCTGAAAACGGTATTGTTAAGAACGAGAACCCTATCAACTGGTATCTGCAAGCTGCTATAAACGGGCATCAGCCGGCACAGTATCGCCTGGCGCAATGTCTTATTACTGGTAATGGCTGCGATAAAGATCCCAGCAAAGCAGTAAACTGGTTGGCTATATCGGCTGATGGCGGAGATCCACGTGCGGCCTATCTATTAGCCCGGGAATTACTCGATAGTAATAACGTTAAATACGATCCACGCAAAGCGGCAGCTTATCTGGAGGTAGCAGCATTACAGGAGTACATGCCAGCAATCACCGAATATGCGTCATTGTTGGCAATGTCTGACGACCCAACATTGCGCGATCCACAAAAGTCAATCCGCTTGGCTGAGCAAGGCCGCACCATCGATGCAAATAATCCTAATTTACTGTCGACATTAGGCGTAGCCTTTATTGAGCTAGGGCAGCAAGGGCGTGGCGAGTCGATGCTACGCCAAGCAGTAGATGAAGCCAGAAAGCGTAATTGGACAATAGAAAATTTTGAAGATTTACTAGCTGATTATCAAACAGTTACTGCTGATAACAACTAATCTGAAGCCCCGGTATCACCGGGGCTGCGTTTTTTAGCTACTCGGTAATTTCAGCATTCATATGATAAGTACGGCTAAATGCATGTACTGCGTCAATAAACACACTAACCCGTTCTGGATCGACATCTGGCGTAATACCATGGCCTAGATTAAACACATGCCCAGAGCCTTGACCGAAGCCATCTAAAATCATCTGCACTTCCTGACGGATACGCTCAGGAGAGCCAAGCAGAATTGACGGGTCCATATTGCCCTGTAATGCCACTTTATCACCCACCCTGGCTTTAGCATCACGGATATTAATAGTCCAATCCAAACCCAATGCATCGCAACCGGTATTGGCTATAGCCTCTAGCCAAAGACCACCATTTTTTGTGAACAATGTCACTGGTACCTTACGGCCGTCAGCCTCACGCGTTAAGCCGTCTAAAATCTGCTGCATATAACCCAGCGAAAACTCCTGATAATCGCGAGGAGTTAACACCCCTCCCCACGTATCAAAAATCATCACAGACTGTGCACCGGCAGCAATTTGAGCGTTGAGATATAGCACAACGCTTTGTGCCAGTTTATCCAGCAACAAGTGCAATGCTTCGGGCTCACTAAACATCATCTTTTTGATCGTACCAAAGGTTTTACTGCTACCCCCTTCCACCATGTAAGTTGCCAGCGTCCAAGGACTGCCGGAAAAACCAATTAATGGCACACTGCCATCAAGCTCACGGCGAATAGTTCGCACCGCATCCATTACATAGCGCAACTCCTGTTCTGGATCCGGAATGGGTAAATTCGCAATATCCAGAAAATCCCGTACCGGCCGCTGGAACTTAGGTCCTTCGCCCTCACCAAAATACAAGCCTAAACCCATCGCATCGGGTATGGTCAGAATATCGCTAAATAGAATAGCCGCATCCAAGGCATAGCGTCGCAACGGCTGCAAAGTCACTTCACACGCCAACTCTGGGTTCTTGCACAAGGACATAAAATCACCAGCCTGGGCTCGTGTTGCGCGGTATTCTGGAAGATAACGGCCAGCCTGGCGCATCATCCATACCGGAGTCCTGTCTACCGGTTGTTTTAATAAAGCTCTAAGGTACCGATCATTTTTTAATTGCATAGGTTGTCCACCATTTACACATTTCCCGGCATTTTAGCATTGTGACAGCCCAGCGCCTATGATTTCGCGGTAAATGCTGTGTTCAGCTTTTTTCTGTTCTATGCTTGTCAGCAGTATATCAATCTGCTATAACATTGCTGCGCTAGTGAAGAATAACAAGTAAGAAGCTCGTTGAAACGGGACCACGCAAAATTTAGTTAAGCCACTTTTAAGTGGCTTTTTTATTGCCTGCATTTTGCTGTAGTTGCATAATAATTTTGCCTGATAGTGTTTGTATCGACGGCACTTCTGGTAGCGCAGCTAAATCAAACCAGTGTGCTTCTTCAATTTCCTGTGGCTGGCAAATAATGTCACCACCGGCATAATCGGCAATAAATCCGGTCATTAATGAATGTGGAAATGGCCAGGGCTGGCTACCAACATAACGTAGGTTGGTAATATCAACGCCAACTTCTTCTTTGACTTCACGTACTGCTGCTTGCTCTAACGTTTCGGCAGATTCAACAAATCCAGCCAGAATAGAATAAAAGCCTTTCCGATGACGGCTGGAACGCGCAAGTAAGATTTTTCCATGATGAGCAATACCAACAAGTACACAAGGCGCAATGCGCGGATAACAGCGGTGACCACATTTGCTACAAAGTGCGGCCAATTCCCAACTTACTAGATTCATTGCGCTGCCACATTGACCACAAAACCGGTGTGTTTGCAAAAACAGCGCTACCTGCACAGCCCTTGCCGCTAATTGAAACACGTCATCGCCATTATCCAGCAGCTCTCTGGGCGTAACCCAGGCCGCCTCATCCGCTATATAATCGTGGTTTACCACTA
Source organism: Rheinheimera maricola (assembly GCF_016918075.2). Taxonomy (GTDB): domain Bacteria; phylum Pseudomonadota; class Gammaproteobacteria; order Enterobacterales; family Alteromonadaceae; genus Alishewanella; species Alishewanella maricola_A. Next base: position 8,690 of record NZ_JAERPS020000006.1, read on the forward strand.
AATAGACAGGCTGTGTAGCAAGTTCGCCTATCAAGCACACCTGGTCTGGCTCTGCCGATAAGGTAAGATTAGCAAAAATTCCTTGTGGTAATTGACCCTGAGCATTGAGCCAGATCCGCCCCCGATTAACTACAAACCAGAGCGCATACTGATTTGACGATAAGCTAATACTATGTTTGATCATTAGCAGTCCTCTGCTGTACCCTGTGGTTACAGGCTATCATAATGCCGTTCACTGGGCTGACCAATAAAAAAACGGTTGATCTTTAGTGCAAAATTCATTTAATTAGACACTATAGCAGCACAGCCGCTGCACTTAAGGAGAAGGCAATGTACACCCGTGTGCATACAGCGCGACAAAAATGGGGTGGCTCACTAACCGCCATCGATAACTGGCTGGATGAGAGACAGCAACTTATCGTGAGTTATTGCAAATTGGCTGCCCTACCGCCATTTGATAACAAGCGCACCACTTTGCCTTCACAGGCCGCGGTACAAGAGTTTTGTCAACTAATGGTAGACTATTTGTCGGCAGGACATTTTGAAGTCTATGAACGCATTGTGTCGGAATGTGCAGTTAACGGCACAGACAGCCGCAAACTAGCCGATAGTCTGTATCCAAAAATTGCGCTATCAACTGACCTGGCTTTGAATTTTAATGATTTATACGCTGATCATCTCAGCACACGTCACAGCGCGGCGTTTGACAGAGAATTGTCAGAGTTAGGGCAGGCACTGGAAGAACGCTTTGAATACGAAGACGAGTTAATTAACACTTTGTATGAAAAGCACACAGACACTAGCGTATCAGCCTGATAACCAATAAAAAAGCGGCATCAGCCGCTTTTTTGTTGTTGCTAAGTTAGCTTACTCTGCAGTTTCTGCTGCAACGATTTCCAGTAATTCAACTTCGAATACCAGCACACTGTTAGGCTTAATCACACCCATATCGCGCTCGCCGTACGCCAGTTCTGAAGGAATAGTGAACTTAAACTTAGAGCCAACATTCATCAGCTGCACACCTTCAGTCCAACCTGGGATCACACGGTTTAATGGGAACTGGGCCGGTTCGCCACGATCAACAGAGCTGTCAAACTTTGTACCATCTACCAGCGTACCAACATAATGTACTTTAACGGTGTCGGCAGCCGCAGGTTTAGCACCTTCAGCCGCTTGCAACACTTCGTATTGTAAGCCTGACTCGGTTACCGTCACGCCTTCTTTTTTGGCGTTTTCTTCAAGATAAGCAGCACCTGCAGCAACCGCTTGTGCTGTTTCAGCTTCAGCAATGGCAGCTTGTTTTTCACGGAATTGCTCTTCCAGTGCCGTCATCATTGCTTGCACTTCTTCGTCATTTAATGACGTTTTATCTGCGATTGCATCTTGCACGCCACGCAAAATTAAAGCGCTATCCAAAGACAAACCCATTTTAGTGTATTCATCTAAAGTGCTGTCCAGGTAGCGGCCAACAGAAACGCCTAAACTGTATGACTGCTTCGCTGTATCGGTGTCCAATACAGCAGGTTTCTGTTCAGCTTCTTTCTGGCAGGCGGCTAAAGTAACAACGGCCAGGGCGACCAGAGACATTTTGGTAACTAAGCGCATTCGGTTCTCCAAGTTTTACGCAGCCAGGCTGCAAAAGTATGTTTTAATAGTGTCCAAAGAACTGGCCTATACTAACGGTTTGTGCGGATGAGGTTAACACCTGACATGAAATATCCTGTGTTTTTTCTGCTATTGCTGCTCACAGGTTGTGAAAAGCTGACATCTTCCCCGCCAATACATCAGTTTACACATGTAGCTCAAGGTAGTTATGCGGCAGCTGTGTCGGCAGATGCACGTTATGCCGCTGTGTCATCGATTCAACACGGTGTTGCATTGTGGGACCTGCAAACCAACGCGTTAAAGTATCAGTGGAAACATCAAGACAGCAGTGACAATCTGGTGTTTAGTTTGGCTATAAGCCATAACAACAGCCATGTATTCACTGCAGATCAGCAAACTTATGCACTTTGGAGCACTGCAACAGGTGAAAATATCGGTTTTTGGCAGGTAGACGCCGCAACAGTGCGTGATGTCGCCGTGTCGGATAACGGTGCACACTTGTTAATCGGTAAAAGCAATGGTGGCGTGCAGCATGTTACACTCGCATCTGGCCGCAGGCTGGAGTTTCTAGGCCATACTGAACGGATAAATAGCGTGGCGATGTCACCGAATGGGCGCTATGCCCTAACCGGCGGTAATGACTACAAAGCCCATTTATGGGACACCCGAAGCGCGCAAATTGTTTATAGTTTCAGCCACCCCAGCCGGGTAACCAAAGTAGCACTGGACCCACAAGGCCGTTATGCCTTTACTGCTGACAGCCAGGATTTGGCGCAAATCTGGGATATTCAAACCGGACAGTTAGTTAGCCAATTACAGTTTATTGCGCGCCAGCAGGTATTCAGCGCAGTGCAATTTAGTGCCGATGGCAAGTACCTTGCAACCGGTGCACCCTCCCGTAAACTGGCATTATGGGATGTAAAAACCGGGCATGAACTCCAGCAATGGCAGGTTGGGGTAAAGCCCGACAGTCGTCCGCCGAGTGCTGTCGTGCACGCCGTTGGCTTTTTGAACAATAATAAATTGATTAGCGAAAGCTCCAGTGGCATCGCCGAAGTATGGGAGATTAAACATGACACCAAATGAGCAGGAATTACAGCTGCACATTGTTGAGCTGGAAAGCAAACTGGCGTTTCAGGAAGACACTGTTAACAGCTTGAGTAACGAGCTGCTGGAGCACAATAAAAAAATTGACCGCCTGCAGCAGCAAGTAATGTTATTGGCAGAAAAACTGCGTAACCTGCCAGATGACCAGGGCATACTTCGGCCGGAAGAAGAGCCGCCACCGCCACATTATTAATCTTACTCGGGCTTAAACACCCCTATCACTTGTTCGGCGGCGCGGCTGGCTTTCGTTATCTGCGCCTCGGGCTGCACCATCTGGTGACCGCATTCTACGCATTCCACTTTTTCCACATTATTTTCAATAAACAACATCATGGTATCCACTGCTTTGCATTTTGGACAGCTGGCGCCAGCAATAAAACGTTTCTTTTTACGTGTTGTCATGTTGTGCCTCTTCTGGCTAGCGTAGCAATTTTATTCGCCAAGCCTTGGTTTGTTGCGGTTATACGGGTAAATTAGCAGCCCAATTCAGTTACACAGGAAAAAACATGATCCAGCTGCAACAGGTGGAACTGCGCCGTGGTATTCAGTGCTTGTTTCAGGGCGCTGATCTTACCGTATTTCCGGGGCAAAAGGTGGGAATTGTCGGTGCTAACGGTTGTGGTAAATCCAGCCTGTTTGCGCTGCTACTGAATAAACTGCATGCCGACGCCGGTAATGTCAGCATTCCATCCGGTTGGCAAATTTCTACTGTAGCACAGGAAACTCCGGCACTGGATTGCAGTGCTATGGATTACGTATTGCAGGGTGACGAACAGTTGTTTCCACTGCTGCTTAAAGTACGTACCGGTTGTAGCGAAAGTGATCTGGCGGCAGTCCATCTTCAAATTGAAGCCTTAGATGGTTACCGCGCCGAAGCCAAAGCCGGCATTTTACTGGATGGCCTTGGCTTTAGCGGCGAAGCACAGCAGCAGGCGGTAAAATCATTCTCCGGTGGTTGGCGTATGCGCTTAAACCTTGCACGGGCGCTAATGCAGCGCGCTGAACTGTTGCTGCTGGATGAACCCACTAACCACCTCGATTTAGACGCGGTGCTATGGCTGGAAAAATACCTGGCTAATTATCAGGGTACCTTACTGCTGATAAGCCACGACCGGGATTTTCTCGATGCGGTAACCGACAATATCGTGCATATCGAACGCCAGACACTCACACTATACAAAGGCAATTACAGCCAGTTCGAGCGCCAGCGCGCCGAGCAGCTATCGCAACATCAGGCTAATTTTGACAAGCAGCAACGACAGGTAGCGCACCTGCAAAAATTTATTGACCGTTTTAAAGCACAGGCAACTAAAGCTCGTCAGGCACAAAGCCGGATTAAAGCATTAGAGCGCATGACCATACTGGCACCGGCACATGTCGATTCGCCATTTAGCTTTAGCTTTCGTGAACCCAAAGCACTGCCTAATCCCTTGCTGAAAATGGACAACGTGCACGCCGGTTATGCTGATAAGGTAATTTTAAGCCAGATTAAATTTCAGCTGTTACCCGGTAGCCGCATTGGCTTACTTGGCCGCAATGGCGCTGGTAAGTCGACGCTGATTAAATTGCTATCCGGCAGTATGACGCCGCAAAGCGGCGAAGTTTGGTATGCCAACGGTGTTAGTCTGGGATACTTTGCTCAACATCAGCTGGAAACCCTGCGCCCGCAAGACTCACCGCTGCAGCACCTAGTGCGCTTGGACCCATTAGTTCCCGAGCAAAAGCTGCGTGACTTTTTAGGTGGTTTTGGCTTTCACGGCGATAAAGCACTGGAAGCCTGTGCCCCGTTTTCTGGCGGCGAAAAAGCCCGCTTAGTACTGGCGTTAATTGTGTACCAACGCCCCAACCTGTTGCTACTGGATGAACCGACCAACCACCTTGATTTAGATATGCGTGAAGCTATCGTAATGGCACTGCAAGAGTTTGAAGGCGCTATCGTTATTGTCTCGCACGATCGTCATCTGCTAAGCAGTTGTACTGATGAATTTTATCTTGTAGCACACGGCCGGGTGGCCCCGTTTGACGGTGATTTAACGGATTATTATCAATGGCTGCAGCAAGACGCCCGCCAAAGCGCCAGCGCCGCTCAGGCAGACGTGCCTGCAAGCAGCAACGTGGTGCGTAAAGATCAAAAGCGGCTGGAGGCCGATTTACGTAATTTGCTACGGCCTATCAAACAAAAAATCGATAAGCTGGAGCAACAACAGGAAAAGCTGACCAAAGAGCTGGCGGCTATCGAAGAAAAAATGGCCGACCCGGACATTTATGATGCCAAACGAAAAGCCGAGCTAACGGAATTACTAGCCAAACAAGCCAGCGCCAGCCAAAGCCTTGCCGGTATTGAAGAAGACTGGTTTATGGCACAGGATGAGCTGGAGCAAAAAACCACCCAGTTCTGGCAAAGTAATGCCTAACAGGGGCGGCAAGCTGGCTAATCCGATAAGCACCGAACAGCTATGGCAGTTTAGCCTTGCGCTTTACCCCAAAGTAAAACACTTGTGTCTACAGTGGCAAGACGAGCTGGGCGCTAACGTCAACCTGCTGCTGCTACTGAGTTATCTGGAGCAACAGCAGCTGAGTTTAACCGGCACTCAGCTGCAGCAGCTCAGCGCTGAGCTGGCTTTATTCAGTACACAGTTTACCCAACCACTGCGTCAGCTACGCAAAAACGTAACCAACAGTGGCATCGCCCCAGAGTTGCAGCAGCCATTAAAGCAAAGCCTACTGCACGCCGAGTTAGCGCTGGAACGCTTAGAGCAACACTTGCTGTTGCAACATTGTCCAGCGTTAACCGCTCAGGCAACACCGCTGCTTGAGTCCTATTTTAGTCTGCTGGCTGCTGATTCGGCTAAATATGCCGCCCAGATAGTTGATCTGCGTCAAAGCTACCGTAAACCCGCCTGAGTCAACCGCCAATCTTTGATCTGCATCAGCTAAGCCGGTTGTCCCTTTGCCTACACTTGCAGTAACAACACAGCAAGAGGGCAACGTGATGAACCTGTGGCAAGAATTTATAAATGATCCAGTAATTTTTATCTCGTTTACCGGTTTAGCCATTGTGATTGGCTTATGTATCTTTTACGCCGTGTATTTTATTTACAAAGTAGAGCACGAGCAGCCGGAAAACCGCTAAGCGGCACAGTGTGGCAAGGCCGCAGCACGAAACAACAGCTCACCCGGGCAAGGGTCAGGGTTGCTGTGCAGCTGCGGCTGCGCCAAATGCTGCAAACTAAAGCCGTGGCCAGCTAACCAATCATTCAGCGCGGCGGGCACTACGCCACTGCTAAAACGCTCAGCGCTAAGCAGCAGAGCAAGATCGGCCAGCCACCGTTGCTGGCTAAAGCGCGGCTTACCCTGCCAGTCTAACTGCATCTGGCTGGCGATAAGCTGCAGCGGTGCTGTGACGCACTGCCGTAGTTGCTGTAGCAGCTGGCCAATGGCAGCGGAGGGCAAATACATCAATACCCCTTCGGCCAGTACCAACGTAGAGCGCTTTGGCACGAACACCCCGCTTTGCTGCAGTAACTGCGGTAAACTGCAACAAGACAAATCGGCCGGCAACAAAGTTAGGTTTACCGGCATAGCCTGCAGACGCTGTAATACCGCCTGTTTCAGCGCCATGGTAGACGGGCGGTCGATTTCTATAACCTGCAACTGGCTATACTGCGCACTAAGCTGCGTGCCCAAACCATCATAGCCTGCACCTATAATCAGCAGTTGCTGTATGCCTTCTTGTTCTATAGCTTGCTGCACCCAGCCAGCAATGTACTGTTTGCGCCACTGATAATGCGCCAGGATGCCGGGAAGGCTATATTGCAGCAGCTTATTGAGCACAACACGGCCGAGTTGCTTGCCTAGCAAACGCAGCAATAACCTGCCACGCCAACCACTGTGCAACAACGCCTGCTGCGCCAACTGCTGGCTAACGCTGGCTGGCTCCATAGCTGCTGCATCTGGCCAACATTGGCCGGCACAAATTAACAAACTGGTATTGCTCATACCGCCTCCTGACTGAACAGGGCGCTGTAATGTCGGTACCAATTACTTTGCAAGCGCTGCGCCGGATCATAACGGCGTTTCGCCTGCAGAAACTCAACAAAGTTCGGGTAACAGGCCAGCAGTTGTTGTTTTGTGGCAAACGGATGGTAGGTAAGAAAATAACTGCCCTTATAGCGGATAGCGATGTCGATCAGCCGGCGGAAATGACCGGCAGCCGTGTCGATTGCGGTGGCATGATGATCAATATGCAGATTAAAAATGACACAGGCATAATCTTGCTTAGCCCAAGCCAATGCTGTTTCGCTATCCTGGCGGATAAAGCGCACCGTGCCATAAATTAAATCGACCTGGTGCTGGCGAAAATCGGCTGCGCAGTCTGCCATAAACTGCTGCAGCGCAGCCTGCGGCACATAGAGCTCGGTAATCATTTCACTGCCGGCACAGCCACGGCCTAACTGCTTATCCAGTGCCAGATGATAATCATCCAAATAGATACTTAACTGATGGCTGTCAGACCAATAGCGCTGGCCGTGTGACGTCAGATAAAACTGTGAGAATTGCTCAAATGCGGCGGCTTTGTCGGTATGCGCCTGATATAACAGCTGTTGCCAGTTGGCTTTGCTTAGTCTGAGCTGCTGCGGCGCAATGGGCCTAGCTGCTACCGGCTTGTAACAGGAAAATACGCCATGGCGTAAAAAGCCGGCGGACTCTGGCGCTGTTTCGAACTGAAAATCGCCATATAAATAGCCCGATTGTACCCGTTGCGGCACGGCTTTAATCATGTCAGCTAAACTACAAAGTTCAACTTCTCGCACCACCTGTTGTCGTGGCACCAGCTGCAGAGTTGCGGTTACCACTATGCCAAATAAGCCATAGCCGCCAACCACTAGCCGGAATAACTCAGCGTTGCTCTGCCGGCTACAATGTAATAGCTCGCCATCAGCATTAACCAACTCAAAGCTGACAACATCCGCTACAAAAGGCGCCATATCCAGACCCCGACCGTGGATATTTGCCGCTATTGCACCGCCTACACTTAGCCGGTCAGCACCGGTTTGCTTCTGCCTAATACCCCAGGGGTTGGCACAGCCATGTTGCATAACATGCAGTTTACGCATTAAGTCCGGCCACTGAATACCAGCCTGCACGCTGACCTGCCCCAGCTCTGCGTCAAAATGCTGCAACTGATTTAACTTGCTCAGGTCCAGCAGTACACCACCAGTTACAAATTGCTGCCCCCCCATGGCATGACGGCCACCTGCAACAATTACCATACTGCCATCTTTATTGGCTTGCTGCACAGCAGTGATTACCTCAGCTACGGTTACCGGCTGGATGCAGCGCTGCATAACAGTTGAATTGAGCTTGGCATGCACATCATTAACCCTGATTACGTGTTCTGGCTTTTGGCACATAAAAATACGTCCTGCTAGTTGATTGTTAGCCAACACTAGCCGGCAGGTATTACGTTATGCTATACAATTAATCAGAGTATTATATTACGCTACCTATAGCGGCAGATAAGGCGACTTTGATGAACCAGACCAGTCAATTGATTACAGCATTAAAGCGCAGCCTTAAAGCCAAAGGCATGAGTTATCGTCAGCTCGCCGAGCAACTTCAACTCAGCGAAGCTAGTGTTAAACGCATTTTTGCCCAACAGAATTTTACCCTGAGCCGGCTGGAGCAAATTTGCCGGGTTTTGGATACCAACCTGTACGAACTGGCGAAAAGCAGCACATTGGCAAAGAACAGTCTGCCAAGGCAATTAAGTATGCCTCAGGAGCAGGCGCTTGCAGATGATCCAACGCTGCTGGCGTATTTGTACCTGCTGTTAAACGGTTGGCAATTTGAAGATATTAATAGCCGGTACCAGCTGGACGAGCTTAAAGGCATCCGGCTGCTGGCCACATTGGACCGCTTGAAATTGATAGAGCTTCAGCCTCACAACAAGGTGAGATTGCTGGTAGCACGCGATATACAATGGCGACTAAATGGCCCCGTGCGACGGCGCCATGAACAGCAGATCAAAATGATGTTTATTGATAATAGTTTTACTGCCCCCGAACATTGGTTACGATTGGAAACAGCCGAGTTATCCAGTGCCTCTATCAGTATTCTGCAGCGCCGCTTAAACCAATTAAGCGAGCAGTTTGCCGAACTGGCAGAGTTAGATATGGCAACCGGGCCAGCAGACAAAAAAGGGGTAGGATTACTGGTAGCGTTAAGGCCCTGGGTATTTGATATGGTACTGGCACCACCCGCTAAGCGCTAAGCGGGCTATTCCAATTGCAGATATTGCAGTTTATCAGGCACGCCATTCCAGCTATCCGCGTCGGCAGGCGCCGCTTTAACGTCAATGATATTTGGCCAAACGTCAGCCAAATCAGCGTTAAGTTGAATAAAACCATGCTGCTCTGGCGGCACCTTATCTTCCTGCACTATGGCATTGGCAGGGCATTCCGGCTCGCATAATGCACAATCAATACAAATAGTTGGGCTTATTGCCAGGAAGTTAGGCCCTTCAAAAAATGCATCTACCGGGCATACTGCCACGCAGTCGGTGTATTTACACTTGATGCAATTATCCAGTACCACAAAAGCCATAACACTACTATTTCCTGTTGTCTCAGGCTTTGGATCATACTGCAGCGCCCAGAAAAATCAAACAGCAGAGCAAACTGCTACGGACATTCGCTGCAGCTTGGCGTAAAATAGCGTTCATCTTGTGAGCGGCGGGCCTATTGCCTGGTCGCAATGACACCGATACGGACCCATTATGTTGCGCCTGACTGAAATTAAACTACCGCTAAATCACGACGAACAAGCGCTAACTGCCGCCATTCTCGACAAACTACAGATAAGCGCTAAGCAACTGCACAGCTTTACTGTGTTTAAGCGCGGCTTTGACGCCCGGAAAAAGTCGGACATTCAGTTAATTTACACCCTGGATATCGAAGTCGATAACGAAGCGGCATTGTTAAAAACGTTCGAAAAAGATCAGCATGTTAAGCCCTCACCGGATACCAGCTATAAATTTGTTACCACGGCGCCAGCCACACTAACCGAACGGCCGATCGTGATTGGCCTTGGCCCATGTGGTTTATTTGCCGGCTTACTGCTAGCGCAAATGGGCTTTAAACCCATTATTCTCGAGCGCGGTAAAGAGGTACGTGAACGTACCAAAGATACTTTTGGTTTTTGGCGCGGTAAAGAGCTTAACCCCGAGTCGAACGTGCAATATGGTGAGGGCGGTGCCGGTACCTTTTCTGATGGCAAGCTCTACAGCCAGGTAAAAGATCCGAAGCATTATGGCCGTAAAGTCATGAGCGAATTTGTTGCCGCCGGCGCACCAGACGAAATTATGTATGTTAGCAAACCGCATATCGGTACTTTTAAACTGGTGGCGATGGTTGAGAAAATGCGCGCTAACATTATTGCACTGGGCGGCGAGATTCGTTTTAGCAGCCGGGTAGATGACTTGCATATCGATAACGGTCAGATCAGCGGTTTAACGCTGTCTACCGGTGAACAACTGTATAGCAAGCACATAGTGCTGGCGGTGGGCCACAGCGCACGCGATACCTTTCAAATGCTGTATGACAAAGGCGTGTATGTTGAGGCTAAGCCGTTTTCGATTGGCTTTCGTATTGAGCATGAACAATCGATGATAGACGAATGCCGGTTTGGTTCCAACGCCGGCAACCCGATTTTAGGCGCAGCCGATTACAAGCTGGTGCACCATTGCCGTAACGGTCGCAGTGTTTACAGTTTTTGTATGTGCCCGGGTGGCACCGTAGTGGCTGCAGCCTCTGAACACGGCGGCGTGGTCACCAATGGCATGAGCCAGTATTCACGCCATGAACGCAACGCCAACAGCGCCATTGTGGTGGGTATTGACCCGGAACGTGATTACCCGGGGCACCCGCTGGCAGGAATTGCCCTGCAGCGCCAACTAGAGCAATTAGCCTTTAAAGTGGGCGGAGAAAACTACCATGCGCCGGCGCAGCTAATTGGTGATTTCCTGGCCGGCAAGCCATCTACTGAGCTGGGAGAGGTTAAACCGTCGTATACACCCAATATTAGGCTAACTGATTTAGCTCAGGTACTGCCAGAGTTTGCCATCGCCGCCATTCGTGAAGCGATACCGGCCTTTGACAGTCAAATTAAAGGCTTCGCCAAAGCCGATGGTTTACTGACCGGCGTGGAAACCCGCACCTCGTCACCTATTAATATTAAACGCGGCGCGGATTATCAAAGTATTAATACCAAAGGTTTGTATCCAGCCGGTGAGGGCGCAGGTTATGCCGGCGGTATTCTATCGGCCGGTATCGATGGTATTAAGGTGGCCGAAGCAGTGGCGTTGTCAATACTGGCAACTAATGTTAGCTCGGTGCGCTAACCCGTACTTTGCTGTGGTGCAGACTGATTTAATAACACCCGGTTACCACCACGCTTTTTTGCCCGGTACATGGCGCCATCGGCTAGCAGCAATAGCGCCTTAACATCGATACCATGCTGAGGGTAAAGCGCCACACCAATACTGGGTGCAATCTGCAGCAATTGGCCAGCCAATGCAAAGGGTTTATCCAGCGCCAGCCTCACCTTTTCGGCTAACAATAAGGCGCTGGCTGCTCCGTCAACCTGCTCCAGCAAAATAACAAATTCGTCACCGCCAAAACGCGCTACCGTATCACTTTGGCGTATCCCGGTTAATATGCGTTTGGCGGTATGCTGCAATAGCTCGTCTCCAACATGATGCCCATGCTGGTCATTAACTTGTTTAAACTTATCTAAGTCTAAATACAGCAGAGCAAATTGGCCTTGTTCACGTTCGGCTCGCGCCAGCGCAGATTTTAAACGATCGTGAAACAGCTCTCGGTTAGGCAACTCTGTCAGCTGGTCATACAAAGCATTGCGGCGCAGTCGCTGCAGCATCTGTTTACGCTCTATCGCCACAGCCACCTGCACTGAGACAAACTCAAGTAATTCCACTTCGCTGAAGCTGTAACTTGCCGCACCGGCATCATTTTGCACCATTAAGGCACCGATCACCGCACTGTGTGATTTCAGTGGCACACCAAGCCAGTTTATAGCTTTGCCAACAACCAGCGGGCGCAACTTAACCGGTACATCTGCTTGATTGTCGACATTGAGTAAAATGGTTTCCGCACGATTAATCACTTCAGCACACAACGCCAGCACATCACAACTGTCGTTATCATCAGCTGTCGGCGACAACGCCGCATTGTGAGCAAAGGTTAGTGCGGCATTATCTGAGCCTGGTAACACGATGGCAAAGCGCCACATAGGTATTAAATCAGCAATAATGTGCTGAATACACTGATACAGTGCAGCCAAATCGTCACAGGCAAACGCGGCTTCTGATATGGCATACAGCGCAGCCTGACGCGCTTCAATTTTTTTGCTACGGCTAATATCACGCGCCACCGCTACCCGGCGTTTGTCGGTAGCAGACCAGCGTGCCGACCATAGCAGGTGTACTATTTTGCCGTCTTTACGAATATAGCGGTTTTCAAAATCAACTTTAACGGTGCCAGCATTAATCTCGGCAGCAGTTTTTAACGTGCGTTCACGATCATCTGGATGCACCAGCTCTATCATTAGTCGACCCAGCATTTCCGCTGGTGTGTAACCGAAGATACGCTCTGCACCGGCGCTGACAAATTCAAAGCGGCCAAACTTATCTACCACGCAAATGGCATCAAGCAGTAAATCAATATAGTTGCTCAACGCTTTATAACTATCAGTATTCATACAGTGACAGCAACAAACAGCATAGAAGTGCATAAACCTTAGCACGGCTGCAAGCAGTTAGCAGGCTATCTCCACTGATTTTTATACAAAAATCAGCTAGCCTGCCCTCTAATGGCGCCAGATGCCGCTCAAGCAGCGGCCAAATGTGGCGCTAACGCTGCAATAAGCCAGTAAAACAGCGATAATAACAGGGTGCAACAGCACCCTGCTGGCTTAAGGTTTAAACATAACCGGGCTGGTGAAGGGTTTTACACCCAGCACCGGATAGATCTCATCCGGCTTGTAGTAATGCTTACCTTTAAATACCAGTGCTACTTTGCGGATATCGGCAATATTACTTGTCGGGTCGCCATTGATTAGCAGTAAATCGGCATCTTTGCCAACACTAACCGAGCCACTGTGATATGCCGCACCCACCAGCCGCGCTGGCTCATAGCTGGCGATCCGCAAAACATCCAGCGCGGGTATGCCAGCCATGGCATACAATTCCAGCTCGCGGTGCAGGGTAAAACCGGCAATATGATCGGTACCGGGCACTATTGGCACACCGGCGTCATACAGCTTTTTTACCATGCGCAGCATGGCCTCGGCCGACTTTTGATACACCGGTTGCAGTTCAGGCGCAATATTCATTGCAGCGCCTTTTAACTGCCTGACGACGCCGGGCGGCAAGTGAGTAGCGATAGCCGCAAATTCCGGATCAATTTGTTTATTTTGCCCCAATAGCAAACTGCGAAAAGTAGCAACGGTAGGGTCGACCACAATTTGTTTAGCGGCCAACAACTGAATAAAGTCCTTTACCGGTTTGCCGGCTAAATCCAGGCTGCCTGCTTTCTCACCCACTAACGAAAACCTTAACTGGGTACGCGTATCCACTTCGGTACCAGCCAGAAAGTTTAAAAACAGCATATTTACATGCTGAATTTCATCAAAACCCTGCTCTACGGCCTGGCGTGCGGTCATAAACGCCGGCACATGGCCACTTAGACGCATGCCTCGGCGGTGTGCATGTTCGGCAATCGGTTTTACCCAGCTAGGGTCTATTGAGCTGTAAATCTTAATTTGCAGATAACCGTTGTCAGCAAACCAGTCTATTTTATCATGTGCTTCCTGCAAGGTATTAACCGACAAGCCAGCCGAATATTCGCTTTGTTTATCAAAAAAGCCAGCACGATAGACACGGTTGCCAATTAACTCATCACTGTTAAACAAGCCGGCAATTTCCATAATATTGTCATGATTGTTGCCGATATCACGCACGCTAGTTACGCCGGCAGCGATATTAAGTAAGCCGTCGTTTTTCGATAAATGGCCGTGCATGTCCCACAAACCGGGAACTATGGTTTTACCGCGCGCATCCAGTACCTGCGTACCGGCTGGCACAGTTAGCCCGCTGGCAACTGCCATTATTTTACCGTTTTGCAACAGGACATCAGTATTGCGCAGCACTTTGCGTGTCAGCACATCGACCACATTGCCGCCTTGCAGCAGCACGCTGTTGTAGTTGTAGCTCAGATGTTTGGCTATATCGGCCAGATAGTCATTCTCGGCCTGCTTTTGTATTTTTGTTAGTTCGGCAAAGTTCTCCAGGCTAAAGCCGTCGCGGATCACCCGCATAAAACCGCCGAAGTCTTGGGCGAAATAGTGGCCGTCTTGGTCAAACCAGCCAAACGATGGGTTAAATGCCAGACCACTAATGGCATACAAAGTGACTTGTTTACTGTTGCCGCCATTGCTTACTGTCACTGTTTTCAGCGCATCCAAACTGGCGGTGCCACCAGGAAATAAGTCAACTGAGCGGGTTGGCGATGCCAGTAAAGCTTTCATCAGCACATGGCTGGCTGCACCGGCCTCATCCGCAGGAACATAATAACGTGTTGCGGAAGTTTGCAGCATGCCGTCATCTTTATTGCCAGACCAGCGGGCTACACCGTCAAGCAGACTGAATTGCTCAGCTATAGGCGCGCCAAAAGCTGAAGTGCCGCTAGCGGAGAACGCCACGGGTATGCCTTTGTCATCGACTTGCAGCGTTTCTTTTATGGTTACCACACGGTTGTTCCAGCTCATATTTAATGACGCACTGTAGTTGCCGTCATCCAGCTGAGTAATAACCTGCTCCCCGGCTTCACCTTTTTCAGAGTACAACTTATTGACGATCTTCTGCCCCTCTGCAGCAACGCCAACGCATTGCAGCATGATCAAGCTGCAGATCAGGATAGAACTGAGTTTCATGACGGGTCCTTGTTATCAGCAAATAAACTAAGTAACTATAGCAGGTCGTCAGATTCCGGCAGGTTCAAATGGGTTATCTCAGGCTTTCTGCGCCAGGCTACTGATTAACTGCTGGCAATTACGCCACACCAGTGCATAGATGGTTAATTGCGGGTTGGCACCCAAGCTGGTGGGTAATATCGAGCCGTCAAACACCGATAAATTTTGCAGTTGATGATGCCGGCCGTTTTGATCGACCACGCCCTTGGTAGCACTGGCGCTCATATTACAGCCGCCCATAACATGGGCCGACACCACGGTTTGCTTGAGCGCCTGCATAGATAATTGCAGTATTGCCACTTTAGCTTCGGGCCAGCTGTTATACAGTTTGGCATCGTGATGAATGGGTAAAACTTGCTTAGCGCCGGCGGCAAATTGCAGCTCGGCCATTGCCAGTAGTGCTTGGCGCATGCCCTGCCACAGGTAATCAGTTATCGGGTAATCCAGCACGGGCTGTTGTGCGTCATCCAGCTGCACCGTGCCGCCTTGGCTATGCGGATGAAAGCCATCACGCAGCAGCGCTATCGTCACCTGCAACTGGTTAAATTGCTGCATTAAGGCGGCATGTTGCTCTCCGGTACCGGTAAGCTTGGTGGCCATTAATACCGGATGCAGCGGCGGTACTTCCAGTTTAAAGCCAGGCTGTTGCCTATCGGCGGGCCAGACAAACTGATCGGAGTAAATAGATTGCGGCGCGCCGCTATGGCCGTTTATGGCCTCGTCAAACAAGGCGCCACAAATCACCGTCGGATGGAGGTAAGTGTGCTTACCCAAACGGCCGGACGGGTTAGGTACTTTCGAGCGCAGCAGCAAAGCCGGTGAGCCGATAGCACCGGCCGCGACAATATAGTGTTTAGCCGTAATGCGAATGCGAATATCGCTACGCGGCTGAAAGTGCTGATCGACCGGCACAGCGTCCAATCCAGTAATACTATCGCCCTGCCAGTGCAGTTGGCGCACTGAAATACGCGAGATCAGCCTGGCGCCGAGTGCCATAGCGGCTGGAATCGTGCTGACCAACATCGACTGCTTGGCATTAATCGGGCAGCCCATACCGCAATAACCTAAATTGGCGCAACCGTTCACGTTACGGTTAATTACCGTGGAGTGCCAGCCTAACGCTTCGCAGCCTTGCTGCAATTTGGCGTTATTGGCGTTGGGTGGTACCTGCCATGGGTGAATATTCAGTCGCTGCTCGGCTTGCGCAAAATAAGGCGTTAAATCATTATCACCGCTAAAGTTCAGGCCAAACTCGTGCTGCCAATAGTCCAGCGTCGGCTGTGGCGTGCGAATAGACGTGGTCCAATTTACCGTGGTAGAGCCGCCAACAGTGCGGCCCTGCAGAATGCCGATGGCCTGATCGCGGGTTTTACGCGCCGCGCCTTCCTGATACAAATTTGGATAGGCCCAGCGCTCTTGCATGACAAAATCATCACGGGTGTAATAGGCACCTTCTTCCAACAGCAACACCTTAAAACCAGCCTGAGACAATTGCTCAGCGGCAATACCACCACCGGCACCCGAGCCGATAATAACGATATCAGCTTCAAACTGCTGGTCTTGGGTAAATTGGCTGGCATCATGATGGCTTTTTTGCATTAACGAAACCTCGGGGCGCTGTAGGCCAGTGCTTGCCAGTGCTCGCTTTGGCCATAATAAGCGCCATATAACAGCTCGCGCAGGCCATGATAGGCTTGCTGCAATAGCGCTAAATAACTGTCGTGCCACTGGTTGAGCAATTGCAGCCGCTGGTTGATGCTAAGGTCGGCCAGCGTGTTGACATGCCCGGTCAGTCCCAGCTGAGTAACGCGGTTAGCCAGCAGATTAAACAGCTGGTTTAGCTCTTGCTGCTGGCGCAATGGCAAAAACGGTAGAAAATCGCTGATAGCGATTTTAGTGCGATCAAGCTCAGCAGCGGCTAAGGTCGCTTCTTCTGGTAAAGCACCGTACAATAGCGCCGGTAGCAACGCCGATAACACCAGATCGCGGTTGCTGCTATCCGGCGCCAGGCTATGCTGCCAACCCCAGATAGCTAAACCGCTGCCCAGGCTGGCTGCTGCACCTAAGCTAATGCCAGTTAAGATAAATTTGCGCCGATCCATAGTGCCGCACCTGCTGTAAAAGTGAACTCATTGTTTATCAGGATACGCTAATTTGCAAGCCCAGATCAGACCAGTAAGCCAAAGCCTATTTCAACCTGCCTGGTGGCTAAAGCACGCTCATCTGCAAACCATTTTTGCCAAATATTTAAGCCCGAAACAGCAGGTAAGCACCCAGGCAGAAATGTTTAGCTTACCCGACGGCGATGAGTTACAGCTGAATTGGTTAGCGGCCACTGACGACCAGGCGCCGTTAGTTATCCTGCTACATGGTTTAGCCGGTGATATTAACAGCCACTATATTCAGGCCATGTTGGCACAGTGCCAAACACTTAACTGGCCAGCTGTACTGATGCACTTTCGTGGCTGTAATGGTAAACCGAATAAACTGCCGCGCGCTTATCACAGCGGCGATACCGCAGATGCTGCGCTGGTAATAAACGAGGTGCAACGACGCTACCCAAACCGGCCTTTGGTAGCAGTCGGTTATTCGCTGGGTGGTAATGTACTGCTGAAATACTGCGGTGAACAGGCTGAAAAAAATCCGCTGGCTGCCGCAATAGCCGTTTGCCCGCCGTTATCTCTGGCAGCCTGCGCCAAACGCATCAATAGCGGTGCCAGCAAGCTATATCAGCGTTATTTACTCGGCCGGCTAAAACGCAGCACCTTAGCAAAACTGCAACAATTCAACGAGTTTCCGTTGCCGTTAACGCCACAGCAGGTGCAGGGTTTTAGCAGCATTGAACAATTTGACGAGCATTACACCGCGCCAATTCATGGTTTTTTAAATGCACAAGACTATTACAGCAAAGCCAGTAGCAAAGCATTTTTGCGCCATATCTGCATACCTACTCTGATTATCCATGCCAAAGATGACCCGTTTTTGTCTGACGACGTGATCCCCAAACCCGACGAGCTTAATCCGCATATTCATTACGAGCTTACCAGCGGCGGCGGCCATGTTGGCTTTGTGTATGGCAGCGTGCTAAAACCTAAATTCTGGTTAAATCAGCGTATTCCGCAGTTTATTATTGAGCAATTAACAAAATGATTATTCCTTATACCGAGATCGCCGAAGACACCCTAAACAACCTGATTGAATACTATGTGCTGCGCGAAGGCACTGATTATGGCGAACAAGAAATGGCTATGGCAGAAAAAGTGGCGATGGTACAGCGTCAACTGCAAAGCGGTGAGGTGGTTATTGTCTATTCAGAGCTGCATGAAAGCATCAACCTGATGCCAAAGCAGTTGTTTTTACAACAAGCTGAGCATACCGACGCGTCATAAAAACATCATCCGCTTTACATCAAAATGTCATGACAGATGCTGAAACTGATTTATTAATTCCATAATAAACTCAGGATTTCAGCATGTTAAAACGTTCTATACTCGCACTTAGTATTGTAACCATATTATCGGGTTGTTCTTTAGAAGGCGACGATGGTGCCGCTGGCGCTAATGGCGCGACTGGCCCTGCTGGTCAAACTGGTCAAACAGGACAGCCGGGCAAAGACCTGCCGCGCGAACTGAATATTGAAGTAGTCGGCCGTTTTAACACCGGCATTTATGGCAAATCTGCTGCTGAAATAGTGCAGTTTCATAAGGCGTCAAATTCTGCCTTTGCTGTGAATGCCGCAGAAAACCGTATTGAAGTGATTTCGTTAGCAAATCTGCCCATCGCTGCAGTCGGTAACGGTATTACCGACGATAGCTTAAGCTCTGTACCTTTTACTTTCCCTAACAGCGTGACAGTGAAAAACAGCGATGGTACCGATATGACCGTCGCCCTGGGCGAGGCTAATTCAATCGCCATTTATGGCGATGTGCTGGCCATTGCCGTAGCAGCCCCGCTGAAAACCGATAACGGCGCCGTGCTGTTTTATAGCTTAAGCGCTAGCGGCGTTGGTACTCTGGTTAAAGCTGTCGCAGCAGGTGCGCTGCCGGATATGGTTACCTTTACCCCGGATGGCACTAAGGTATTGGTGGCCAACGAAGGCGAACCAGATACCGATTACAACGCCGACCCGGAAGGTAGCATTTCGGTGATTTCATTAACCGATGGCGCACCGGCCGATGTGGCCGACACCATTAATCTAACCAGCGATATGGTGTTTAGCTCTGATCTACTCTCAAGCAGCGATTACAACACAGATGCAAAACGTCGCACCTTGCTACAAACTGCTGGCGTTAAATTTGCCGGACCGGCTGGTACCACAGTGGCGCAGGATTTAGAACCGGAATACATCACGGTAGCGGCTGATAGCAAAAAGGCCTGGGTGTCACTGCAAGAAGGCAATGCCATTGGCATTATTGATTTAACCGACATGACCATTGAAGTTAAGGCACTGGGCATGAAAGACTGGGGCCAGTATCTGATAGACGTCAGCAATGAAGATGAAGTGGCATCATTTCGCAAACTGCCTAACGTATATGGCCTGTATCAGCCAGATTCTATAGCCTCTTATCAATGGAATGGCGCCACCTTTATTGTCTCGGCTAACGAAGGCGACTCACGTGATTGGGATGCGTATTCAGAAGATATCCGCGCCGCCGATATTATCGACCCGGACGAATTGAATAAAACCTTTAGCACTGAACTGCAAGCGCTGTACGACGCCACTGGCGGCGATGATGGCTTAGGCCGGTTAAAAGTCACCGCAGCACTGGTAGACCCGGATAACGACGGTGTAGTAGAAAAACTGTATGCCTATGGCGCCCGTTCGTTCTCTATCTGGGATCAAAACGTCAATATGGTATTCGATTCGGGTGACGATTTTGGCCGTATCTCTGCGGCCATTCTCGGCAATAACTTTAACAGCGCCCATACCGAAAACAAAGGTGATAACCGCTCTGACGACAAAGGCGGCGAACCGGAAGCCATTGATGTCGGCACTATCGAAGGCCGCACCTACGCTTTTATTGCTCAGGAGCGTAGTGGTGACTTGTTTATCTATGATGTGACCAACCCGTTCCAGGCCAGCTTTGCCAGCCACTATATTAACCGTGACTTTAGTGCCGATTTTGAACTGGACGATGACTTAACCGAGCCATGTGATACCACCGAAGGTATGGACTGTACTGAAGTCCCGCTAGCCGGCGATTTAGGCCCGGAGAGTATAAAGTTTGTGCCTGCCAGCGACAGCCCGAACGGCAACCCGCTGCTGATTATTGGCAACGAGGTTAGCGGTAGTGTAACGGTATATCAGGTAACTGAACTTTAACTCAGACTAACTATACCAAAGCGGGTCGGCAACATACTGGCTCGCTTTGATGAATATCTCTTAGTATACTGCTGTCTTCTAAGTAAAACGGAGTGTTGTAACCAACCTGTATGAGCCTTTTAATTGCATTTGCGCTTTTGTCAATTGCGGTATCCTTTGTTTGTTCTATCCTCGAAGCAGCCCTGCTATCGATTACCCCCAGTTATATTGCCCAGCAAAAGCTCACGCGGCCTAAGCTGTATGAACAGCTAAAAGTGTTAAAAGATAAGATTGATCAGCCATTGGCGGCCATTCTGACACTAAACACAGTTGCGCATACCGTCGGTGCTACCGGTGTTGGCGCTCAGGTGACTATCGTATTTGGCAACGGCTATCTGGGTATCACCTCAGCGATAATGACGGTGCTAATTCTGGTACTGTCTGAAATTATGCCGAAAACCATTGGCGCCCGTTATTGGCCAACACTGGCACCGGTGCTGCCTTCGGTGCTTAACGCAATGATCACAATGTTAAAGCCATTTATCTGGTTATCAGACCAAATAATGAAGTTGTTTGGTGGTGGCCAGCACGAGCATGATTTGCGTCAGGAAATTAAAGCCCTGACGGTATTAGGCCGTGAGCTGAATAAACTGGATGAAGATGAGCAGCGGGTAATCGCCAATATTCTAGATTTGCATGATATTAAAGTGCGCGACATTATGACACCGCGTACCGTGTGCGAAACTGCCAGCCCGGACGAAGCGCTGGACAGCTTTGCCGAGCGTGTCAAGGTAGGCCAGTTCTCACGCTATCCGGTATTGGACAAAGACGAAGCACCGCTGGGTATCGCCTTTCGCTACGACATGCTTAATATTACCGACCAGCAAACCGTCGCCGATTTAATGAAACCGGTAAAAGTGGTTTCCGACAAAATAAGCGTCGAGCAGCTGATGACACAGCTGATGCACGAGCGCCAGCATATGTGTTTAGTGTATGACGAGTACGGCAGCTGGCTGGGTTTGGTAACGATGGAAGACGTAATAGAAACTATTATAGGCCAACCGATTATGGATGAAACCGACGATATTCCGAATATGCGCCGCTTTGCCAAACGCCGTTGGGAACATAAGCTGAAGAATATGTCAGACGACTGAACTAAACTGCACCAAAACAAAACAGGCCGCAATTGCGGCCTGTTTTTATTTAACAACAACTTACGGTTTTAACGGCGCTTTTAACGCTTCTGTCATACCGTTAATATCACCGGCTT
The DNA here is from genome assembly GCF_016918075.2 of Rheinheimera maricola. Classification (GTDB taxonomy): domain Bacteria; phylum Pseudomonadota; class Gammaproteobacteria; order Enterobacterales; family Alteromonadaceae; genus Alishewanella; species Alishewanella maricola_A. Next base: position 30,022 of record NZ_JAERPS020000006.1, read on the forward strand.
TTAAGCCAATCTCCGACAGCAATGAATCCAGAATAGGCGCCTGGGCGCGATAGCGCAGCGCGCTGTTTACTACCTGATCGGCCAGTGAACCGTTACCGCCATCATTGGCAACACCGTCACTACCGCCGCCCTGAGTTCCCATACCATTAACCTGCAGGATCTTAATATCGCTGATCTGCTCCATTGGCTTCACGCTCTGGGCAATAATATTCGGCAAATGTTCAATCAGCGCAAGTCTTATCTGCATGGCAATTTGCTCGGCTGACAAGGTATTTGCCGCTGCGTTAATTGCCTGTTTACCTTCTGCTTCTACTGCATAGCTGCGTGCCTTAGCATCAGCTAACAGCAATTCAGCATCCGCTTGACCTCTGGCCGTTAAACGCTCTTTATCGGCTTGGCCTTGAGCTGCAACCCGCAAGGCTTCCGCCTGATCTTCGGCAGCTTTTTTCTCTGCTTCAGCCGCAACCACCAAATGGATCGCATCCTTTTCCGCCTGCTGCCGCGCCTGGATCAGCTCAACTTGCTTGGCCCGTTCTGCTTGCTCAGTTTGTCGCACGGTAATAACGCCTTCTTCCTGTTTTACCGCTAAGGCACGCGCTTTATCCGCCTCGGCTTTAGCTTCAGACTCGGCACGGGATTTCTCTGCTACCGCGATAGATTTCTCTTGAGATGCTAACTCGACTGCTTTTTGTCGCTCAATCTCGGCTTGCTCTACTGCACGCTGCTTAGCGATATCCATTTCACGCACAGCACGGTCTTTTTGAATGGTCTCATTATCGATATCGCGCTCAGACATAATGCGCTTTAAATCAATTTCACGCTGTGAGGCAATTTGTGCTTCTTCGGCTTCACGCTTTTTTTCTGCCTGTTCGCGGGCAATTTCTGCCATTTGCGACGCCCGGCGAATAGATACTTCACGCTCTTGTTCTAAGCGGGCGTACTCTTCTTCACGCGAGATGTTTAATTTTGCTCGCTCTGCTTCGAGGTTTTTTGTCTTAATAGCTAAGTCGGTTTCCTGCTCAATGTCGTTGCGAATTTTACGGCGTGATTCAATGGCCTGCGTCAGCTTAGTTAAACCTTCGGCATCAAACGCATTTTGTGGGTTAAAATGCTCAAACGCAGTTTGATCTAAACCGGTTAAGGATACCGACTCCAGCTCTAAACCGTTTTTCAGCAAGTCTTCCGATACTACGTGCTGTACTTTTTGCACAAAATCAACGCGCTTTTCATGCAGCTCTTCCATCGCCATTTCAGCGGCAACAGAACGCAGCGCATCAACAAATTTACCCTCTACCAGCTCTTTCAGCTCTTGCGGGTTCATGGTTTTTAAACCCAATGTTTGCGCCGCATTCGCAATCGCATCTGCGGTCGGTTTTACCCGCACATAAAACTCAGCGGTCACATCGGCGCGCATGCGGTCACGGGTGATTAAGGCTTGCTCGTTAGCGCGGCGCACTTCCAAGCGCAGCGTATTCATATTGACCGGAATAATTTCATGCAATACCGGCAGTACCAAGGCGCCGCCATTCATAATCACTTTTTCGCCACGAAATCCGGTACGAACAAAGGACACTTCCTTAGTCGCCCTTTTATATAGCCGTGCCAAAATCATGCCCAGTATCAGCAAACCGACCAGTACCGCTCCGGCGATGATTAAAATATCAATTAAATTTAATGCCAACATTTACTGCTCCTTTTTAAAAAACCTTCCGTTGTGGCAGGTACTTAGCCCTGCTCTGACAAATGCGGGTTAGGGTTTAACATCGCTTTGTATACCGCGCCCTGACGCGACAACAACAGCACTTCATTGCCTTGGGTAAACTCTTGCGCAGCATCATCCGGTTCCAGCTGCACATAATGGCTATAACCGTGTTGGTCGCGTACTTTAGCTTCCGCCGGATAACCTGGCCGCGCCGTGCCCAGTGTAATAACGGCAATACGGCCAATCAGGCTGTCTTCGCTAACCGCAGTGGTTTCATCACGCGGCATTATGGCTTGCAGCACGCCGCCACCGAGCCGCACTAACGGCAGGCTGAGCGCCAATACCACAGGTACCGCTAACCAACCCGGAGCCAATATACCCAAGATACTTTGCAGCACACCCTGCAACAGTAAACCGAGCAGGCCAAAGCTGAGCAAAAACAGCACCAGCAGCATCAGCAGTGGCACTTCACCTATGCGCAACCAGCCAAGAAATCGGCTAAGTGCAGTATCAGTGTCAATCTGGCCTACTTCTGCGTGCGGGCTAATATCAGACTCGGGTAATAAGCTATCTAATGCCGACGATACGCCGGCACCAAATAAGGCTGCTACGCCTTCGAGCAGCGCAATCATCAGCATTAACACCAGTGCGATACTAAAGGCCATGTTCTCACTGGCCAGCATCAGACTAAACACTAACTTTTACCTGCTTTAAGCGCCGCCAGGCGCTCGGCAACGCGGTTCTTACGGGCTAACTCTTCCAGCTCTGCTAATTTGCCGGCGTTGCCAAGGTTGGTGTCGCGCCCGGCAATGCCAGAAGCTTTCTCTAACACCCGGCCAAAGGCATCGCTGGCACGGCTAGCTTTATCTGCAGCAGCATCACCACGCTGAGTGGCGGCTGCAGCAGTTTGCGAACTCGCCTGCTGTGCCTGGACAAAGGAGCGCAGTTCAGCCTGCATTTCGCGCTTTTTCGCCTGCAGCGCCTGCACAAAACCTTCCAGCTCTTTTTCCCGTGCCGCGCCATCAGCAATGGCCGCTTCCAGTACCGGAATGCGCGCTTCAATATCCATCTGCTCGGCAATACCGGCTTCAGCTAAATCATCGCGGCCATTGGCTACTGCTACTTCCAACTGACTGGCCAGCGCTTCGTAGCGGCTGTTTTCTTCCATCAGTTTTTTGCTGGCCAGATGCTTCTGTGCCACTTGCTGGCCAAGCTCAGTGCGGGTGTCAGCAATGGCGGCATCCAGCTCCCGGATGGCTTGTTCCATCACCGTTTCCGGTGCGCTGTTTTCTACTGCGTCTACCAGTGCATTAACACTGCCGCTGACCAGACGCGCGACACGGCGGGTTATACTTTCACTCATTGCGGTGCTCCTTGTATTGCCAATTTGTGTTCATGGATCAGGGTTGCCAAGCCAAGCATGCCTTGTACCAGCTCGGTCTCGGCACCTGCGGTTAGTGCCAATGGCATTAACAATTCATTCAACCGGCATAGCTTTAGCATGACTTGTTGCTCGGTCTGTTGCAGCTCTCGGCTATTTAAGCTGCTGCAACTGGCGGCCATAGTTTGCAACGTCGCCAATAAATCAGGTAGTGCATCCAGCACTCGCACCAACAGTTCACTATGCTGACTTAACTGCTGCTGCCGCACCAGTAACTGGCGCTTTATTTGCCCCAGCCATTCCTGCATCTGGGCCAAATTCTGGCCATAATCAGTAAAACCCTGATGCCGACGCCGGGTTTCCGCCAGTAATGCGCGCAATTTATCCGATGGTGTATGAGCGCCATCATATTCAAGGCCACTAATAAATTCGGCATCTTCGACACTGATCCTGGCGCTGAAAGGCACCGTTTTCGTGCTCATATTGCGCTCCTTACCACTCGCCTGTGTGCGTTTATAGTTTATTGTATTCAAATGAATTCAAAAGTAAACAAATATAACCGTTATATTGATACTTTTGCTACCTATGTTGTTAAGCCATAAAAAAACCAGAAGCTAAGTTCTGGTTTTTTATCAATAAATGGCTGTAATAGTTGAACGGTTGTTACACCTTAAACTTACTCACCAGCTCGTTCAATTGAATAGCCAAGCGGGTTAATTCACTGGCGCTGGCTGTAGTCTGGCTAGACCCTTCCGCCGTTTGTGAAGCTAAGTCGCTAATGGTAATAATATTGCGATCAATTTCACGTGCCACCTTAGACTGCTCTTCTGCAGCGCCGGCAATAACATGGTTCTGATCACTAATCGCCATAATATTCTCAGCGATAAGCTCCAGCGCGTCTGCCGCAGATTTTGCAACATTTTGCGCATTATCAGCATTGCCACTAATTAACTGCATCGCATTAACAGCTTCTTTAGCAGAAGACTGCACTTGCTGGATCATTTGCTCTATTTCGCCGGTAGAGGTCTGGGTACGATAAGCCAAGCTACGCACTTCATCAGCAACAACAGCAAAACCACGGCCTGCCTCACCCGCGCGGGCGGCTTCAATCGCCGCATTTAGCGCCAATAAGTTAGTTTGGTCGGCCACGCTGCGGATCACTTCCAGCACCTGGTTAATTGACGACACTTTGTCTGCCAGAGTATTAATAACCTGAGTGCTCTGACGTACATCAGAATTCATTTTTTCGATCACGCTACTGGTTTGTACCACTTTTTGCGTACCGTCTCTGGCCAGGCTAGCCGACTGTGAAGACGCCTCAGAGGTTTTTAATGCTGTACCCGCTACTTCATCTACCGCTGAGCTCATTTCAGTAATCGCGGTAGCGGCCTGTTGCACTTCATCATTTTGCAGTTGCAGTGCTTTGGCAGACTCATCAGTAATCACATTCAGCTCTTCAGCAGCTGACGCCAGCTGACTAGACGAGCTGGCAATATGGCCAATGGCATCACGCAGTTTTTTCTGCATTTGTTTTAGCGCCTGTGCCAGTTCTGTCAACTCATCGCTGCCATCAACAGCAAGCGTCTGCGTTAAATCGCCATCAGCGATAAAGCGTGCGGATATAACCGCTTGCGCCAGTGGCTGATTTACACTGCGAGAAATCAGTATCGCTATTACCGCCGCCACTACCACGGCAATAATAATAAGCATAATAACCGCCATTTTTGCTGAGTCATAAGTGGCAATCGATTCAGCACGCGCGTTAGTCGCAGCCCTTTGATTTAATTCGTTCAATTTACTCAGCTGCGTTGCCATTTCATCTGCCAGCGGATTCATCTGGTCAAGTAAGTCTTGTGCTGCACCGAGCTCTTCTTGCTTTAACAATTCTAAGGCTTTTCGTTGTAGCTCAAAATACTGCAGCTCAACCTGTTCGAATTGCTCAAAAACTTTGCGCTCTTCCGGCATATAGATAGTAGCGGCGTAATTTTTTTTCGCCTTTTGTACATCGGCATTAATGGCGTCAATACGCGCAAAGGTTTTGCCCTCTTGTGTCAGGTCGATAGCTAGTAGCAGCCTTAGTGTTAACGCTCTTGAGCTGGCTGCAAATGACTCTACCTGCCCCAATGCACTAATCGCCGGTAACAACTTGGACTCGACAATATCAGCCTGCGTTCTGACTTTTGACAGACTTTGCAAACCGAATAACCCGGTTATCGTAAGCAGCAGCGCGAGTGCGCCAAAGGCTGCTAGCAATCGTTTTTGTATTGTTATTAACCGTAACATCTGTCACCTCTGTTTGCCTGCCGGGCAGTTATCTAACTTATGCTTACATTACATGAAGCGATGGGAAATGTCTTACTAAACAGTATTTAGCGACCATACTCGTGTTTACTTTAGCCAGATTGTTTCGTGCTTGCCAGCTGTTGGCCTAAATTATGTTTAGCGTAGTAGCAAAAAACATCAATAAAAAAAGCCGCATCTGCGGCTTTTTTTATTGATGTGATGATTACAACTGCGGGCCGGCCGCTACCAATGCCCGCCCTTCGTCGTTGTCAGTAAACTTAACAAAGTTATCGACAAAACGTTTAGCTAAGTCTTGTGCTTTAACGTCCCAGTCAGCTTGGTTGGCATAAGTATTGCGCGGGTCAAGAATAGACACCTCATCCACACCTTGCAACGCGGTAGGCATAGCCAGGTTAAAGTACGGCAACTGCTCAAACTCAGCGTTTTCAATACTGCCATCCAAAATAGCATCAATAATGGCGCGAGTAGCTTTTATTGAAATACGCTTGCCACTGCCATTCCAGCCGGTGTTAACCAGGTAGGCTTCAGCACCAGAATCTGCCATACGCTTCCCCAACACTTCAGCATATTTTGTTGGGTGTAGGCTTAGGAACGCGGCACCAAAACAACTGGAAAATGTTGGCGTTGGCTCAGTTATACCGCGCTCTGTACCGGCCAGCTTAGCGGTAAAGCCAGACAAAAAGTGGTACTTGGCTTGATCTTTGGTCAGTTTAGACACTGGTGGTAATACGCCAAAGGCATCAGCGGTCAAAAAGATTACTTTCTTCGCGTGGCCGGCTTTAGATATAGGTGTGACTATATTATCGATGTGATAAATCGGGTATGAGACACGGGTATTTTCGGTCTTTGAACCATCATTAAAATCGATTTCACCATCTGCCAATACTGTAACGTTTTCCAGCAGCGCGTCGCGACGGATCGCGTTGTAAATATCCGGCTCATTCTCTTGCGACAGGTTAATGGTTTTAGCGTAACAACCACCTTCAAAGTTGAACACACCGTCATCATCCCAACCGTGTTCGTCATCACCAATCAATTGGCGCTTAGGGTCGGTTGACAAAGTGGTTTTGCCGGTACCTGACAGGCCAAAAAACACCGCAACATCACCGTCTTTACCCACGTTGGCAGAGCAGTGCATAGAGGCAATACCCTGTAATGGTAAAAAGTAGTTCATCATTGAGAACATACCTTTTTTCATCTCACCACCGTACCAGGTACCACCAATTAGCTGAATTCGCTCACTCAAGTTGAAGGCAACAAAGTTTTCCGAATTTAAGCCATGTTGTTGCCAATGCGGATTAACGCATTTTGCACCGTTCATCACGATGAAATCGGGTTGGTAAGTTTCCAACTCAACATCCGTAGGTCGGATAAACATGTTCTTAACGAAATGCGCCTGCCAGGCCACTTCGGTAACAAAACGTACCGCTAACCGGGAGTCAGCATTGGCACCGCAGAATGTATCAACAACAAACAAACGCTTGCCTGACAGCTGCTTAGTCACTAAAGCTTTCAGTTCACTCCAGACTTCAGTTGTAATGGCTTTGTTGTCGTTTTTACCTTGATCAGACCACCACACCGTGTCGCGTGTTGTGTCATCGCGCACGATGTATTTATCTTTTGGTGAGCGGCCAGTAAAGATACCGGTATCGACTGAAACCGCGCCCAGTTTGGTCAGTTTGCCTTGTTCATAACCTTGTAAATCAGCACGGGTTTCTTCCGCAAACAACTGATCATACGAAGGGTTATAAATAATTTCCGTGACATCTGTGATGCCGTATTGGCCCAGATCCAGATCGGACATGATGTAACTCCTAAGGGTACTGTAGGTAAGGGTGCAGTCTCTGGCGGACTTAACTTTCAGGTATTCTTGTCACAATGTCATACTTTTCTGTGCAAAAACCCAGCGCCATAATAGCGTTTTTCCCAGCCAAAAGATAGTTAGCAAATAGTATGATTTGGCCAAAAACCGCGCCAGTACTGGCATCTGGCAAAGCTATGCAGTTTTTGCAGATAGTTATGAAAAAAGCTGTTGTAGCAGATGAAAGGTTTCAGCGTTAAATGCTAAGGCTACGCTCTGTGCGCCGGGCTTTAATTAATTGTGGCCACGGAATGCTGGCTTGTCCCATCACCATAAAATCCGGATTAGCCAGCGTATCGCGCTGGTTATAGCTTAATGCGAAAAATTCACTGTCCAAAATTTTACCTCCGGCTTCCTCGACAATGACATGTACGGCGCCGGTATCCCACTCACCGGTAGGCCCCAGTCGCAGATAACAATCCGCTTTGCCCTCAGCGACCAGGCAGCTTTTCAGTGAACAACTACCCAAGGCGATATATTCCACCTCGTCTTGGCTTTGCAGCAAATCTACTATCGGCTGTAGCGGTTGACGCCGGCTGATAGCAATTTTTAACCTATCGCCAGGCTGATGATTGTTCACACTGATACGGTTAATTAAATTGCGCTGTTGTTTAAATGCGCCATGGCCACGGCTGGCGTAATACACTACATCTTCTTTCGGCCAATAAATAACCCCCAGCGCTGGCCAGCCATGCTCCACCAACGCAATGCTGACGGCAAAGTCGCCGCTGCGGGCTACAAATTCCTGGGTGCCATCCATCGGGTCAATTAACCAATAACGTGGCCAGTCCTGGCGCTGTGACAACGGCGCCAGGTTTGATTCTTCAGAAATAATCGGGATGGTTGGGGTTAACTCGGACAAGCGGTCGATAATAATACGGTTGGCGGCTAAATCGGCCGAAGTCACGGGGCTGGAGTCTGTTTTTTGTTGCTGTTGAAAATCGCCGCTTTGGTACATATGCCATAACTCTGCACCTGCTTCACGAGCGGCCGATTTTACAGGGTCAAGCAGTCTGCTTAAAAACATCCGGATTCGCTTCCAAATATTGCTGCGCCAATAACAGGGCGGCGACACTTCTGGCTTCGGTAAAATCGGCCTGCTGCAGCAACGCCGCACTGTGCTGCCTCGACCAACGCACTAACTCTAATGGCTCTGGTTCATCGCCTACCAAGCTTTCTGCATATAAATCAAAGGCAAGAACTATATGCATTGTAGCATTAAAATAGCCAGGAGCTAACGCCAACGATTTTAACTGAATAAAACGACCGGCACCAAAACCAATTTCTTCTTTTAACTCTCGGTTTGCCGCGGAAATGATGTCTTCACCCGGATCGATTAAGCCTTTTGGGAAACCTAACTGGTAGTCATGAGTACCGGCGCAATATTCCCGCACCAGAAAAAAATGTTCCGCGTCCGGACAAGCGATAATCATTACGGCACCGCGGCCGCTGCCACGCATGCGCTCGTACGTTCGCAACTCACCATTGCTGAATTTCAGTTCCAGCTGCTCAATTTTAAACAAACGGCTTTGCGCCACAATATCAGCAGATAGAATGTCCGGCTTTTGTTTGCTGCTGTGTTTATCATCCTGCCGCTGCGTCATGCTGCCACCTCTGATACAATCCCAGGCTGCTACTATAAAACGATTAACGGGAAAAACCTATGCTGAACTGGGCTGAAATCGACACCGTGCTACTGGATATGGATGGCACCTTGTTGGACTTGCATTTTGACAATTACTTCTGGTTACAGCATTTACCCAAACGCTGGGCCGAAATTAGCGGCATCAGCCAGAGTGATGCAGAGGCGCAGTTAAAAGCCGAATATGCTGAACTAACCGGTAAACTTGAATGGTATTGCCTGGATTACTGGGGTAAACGGCTGCAACTGCCGATTAACGAGCTTAAACGCGAGGTTATGCATAAAATTGCTATGCGCTCTGATGTGCCGGAATTTCTAACCGCGTTAAAACAAAGCGGCCGTAACATCGTGCTAGTAACCAATGCCCACCCCGACAGCTTGTCATTGAAAATAGAACGCACAGAACTAACAAAGTATATTGATACGCTTATCTCAACGCATGAATTTGGCGTAACAAAAGAAAACTGGGCATTGTGGCAAAAGCTGCAGCAGCGCCTCGGGTTTGACCCGACACGAACACTGTTTGTTGATGACAGCCTGCCTATATTAACCGCAGCGCAGAACTTTGGTATCAGACACTTGCTGGCGGTGGCGAACCCAGACAGCCAGCAACTAAGCCGGCAAATTACTGAGTTCCCAGCTATAACCGACTACAGTGTATTGTTGGATGACATCCGCAACTACGCTGGTGGCAACAACTAAAAACGAATCGGATAACGCCCCTGTGCATCTGCTTTGCCAAGGAACTGCATCGCCTGATGCACTTCTTCTGGCATAGCGTCGTCTGGTTTCAAGGTACCATTGACCAGTAACTGCTCAGCGTTAATCACTGCTTTAATATCCATACCCAGTAAATTATTGCCATCAGTGGTTAGCACTACGGTACCGTTATCACAGCGCAGCTCACCAAACAAATTTTGCAGTTCCAACCAGGTTCCGGTTGGTGTTTGTAGCCTGGCATCTTGCCAACTGGCATTACCCTGCAAGTTACTGCACCAGGGTTGGCCTTGCTCAAATTGTGCAATATCAAGCACCAGCTCACCGCTGGCATCTACCGGCAATGGCAAAGGCAACATGGGTAAAATTTGCGCAACAGGTAACTTTAACAGGCTGTGTTGCAGGGCAGCACCAGCAAAACCGTAACTGGCGTTGCTTTTCAGGTACGGCTGACTCGGCTGCTGGGCACTACCACTTTGCAGCGCAAACTGCAGCTTACCGGTTAACAACTGCCAGCCATTTAAATGCCAGCTCACCGAGCTGAATTGCAGCTGCTGATAGCGCACAGCGCTGACGTCGCCCTGCCATAAGGTGCCAGATATGGCGCCTAGATGCAAAGATGCCGGCAATGGCACCAGTTTTAACCACCAACTGGCCGGCGTACACAACAACATAAACAACAGATAGCTGCTTACCCCAATTATGCTTAACTTGGTCTTGCTCATAGGCCCTGCTTACTCCACTACCATACGTCGCACCCGCACAATGCCGGGCTTTTCTGCGGTAGCAATATCTAAACTTACCAGTTTCACGCCATGCTGATACTGTAGTGCATGGAGCCAGCCCAACAGCCGCTCGAAACTAACATCATCCAGCACCAGTGTTAGCTGGTCGTTAGATGGTTGCATCCGGCTAACACTGATTGCATTGCTGCGAGCACTGTTGCTGATAATTTGCGGCAAACTTTCGTTGCGGCTAACCGCAGGCCCGGCTGCAGAGAGTTGCGGCAACAATTGTTGCAATTGGCTAAGCTGACGCTGAGCCGCCTGCAGCTTTTGCTGCTGTGCGTCACCGGCTTGATGTAGGGGTTGCCATAGCAACCAATAAAACATGCCCACTACCACTACAACTGCAGCACTACCCACCAGACGTTGCTCGCGTTGCTGCAACGAAGCCCACCAGCTTAATAATTGTTGCTTCATACTTTGCCCCGTATCGCGACACTGCCCTGCACCTTCCCAGCGTCATTGCTCAGTGCACCCTGCTCAACGCTAAAGCCAGCTTGCTCCAGTGCAGTTTTTAACTTCTCAAAGCTCTGAAAACCGTCACCCTTAGCCTGAAAGCGCAGTTCGGTGCGCTTGCCATCAAAACGCAGGTTTTCCAGGCTGATATCCGGTACCTTGGCCAACTGCTGCTGCAGACTATGCAATAATGTCAAAAAACCCTGCTCGGCATCGCCGCCAACTGCTGCCAGCTTCTGTTGTAATTGCAAATTAAGATTAACAATGCGTTCATTCGGAAAAGCTTGCAGGTACAGCTCGCGGCTTTGCTGCTGCAATACAGCACTCTGCTGGTTTAACTGCCAATTGTTTAACCCCAGCTGCAGTAAATACAGGACTAAACAAGCAGCGCCCAATATGGCGCTACTGCGCCATAGCTGCAAATTGCGGTTGACCTGACGCTTAGGTTTGTAATCGCCTTGCAGCAAGGTGAAATCATGCAGCTGCAGTTGGCTGGCTAACAATGCCAGAGGCAGCTCAGGCTCTGCCAGCTGATGACTTTGCATTAACTCCTCTGGCCACGGGCTGTAACTGGTTAACATCGGTAATGCGGCCAACTGTAAAAAGTCGCCCCACCAGGGTGCATCCACAGCAGACACTTGCCAGCTTGTTTGTTTTAGCAACCATTGGCCCTGCAGTTGAATACAGGCCGGTAGCTGCTGTTCCGGCAACAATAGGGCATCGGGTAACATGCGGCTAACACTAAAGCCAGCGTCCTGCAACCAGCTTAGCCACTGCTCCAAACGCTCGCGTTGGCATACCGCCACCTGTTGGCTATAGTTGCCATCGTGCTGTATGGTTGCCCCAAGGGCGAGAAACAGCTGCTCAATATCTTCAGCTTGCTCCTCCTCCAGCATATACGGCAACGCCTGTAGCAGTTGCCGATTCGGCTTGGCAGGCAAGTTAACTTGTTTTAGCACCACGTCGGATGCCGGCACCAGCGCAATAACCGGCCGACTACCCAGCCGTTGCGCCAGCTCGGCCAATTGCTCGGCGCCAGATAGCTCGCCACTGGCAATGACATCCTGATTATGGCTGGCCCATACCAGCCAGCTAATGCTCTGATCTGCCCGGCTACCTAGCCGGATCACCAACTGTTCACTCACCCCTGGCCTCCAAATCGCCGAGCCAATATCTTGACCTGATTATTCTCATTTATTTTTAGTATCGACGTTAACACGAAACCACTCTCTAAATACGCTGCTGTCGCCGTTAACTGAAAGCTATCCGATTTTACTGACAGCATGCTTTTCGCCTCGTCCGGCACTGTAATACTGCTAAGTTGAGGTAGCGCAAACAATTCATCCAAGGTGGCAAAACCTTGTTCTGGCCTGTCAGCGATAATATCCTGCGCTGTTTGCTCAGTGAGTTCGGGGATCAGTGCAGCCAATAATATCGCCGTGTCCTGGGTCAATGTATTCACATTCAGCAGCAAGCTATTGTCTTGGGGCACCACGCAAACATAAGGTAGCAAAAGCTGATAATCTGCCGGTGTTATGTCCAGTATGACCCGCAATTCCGACACACTAGCCATCAGGCTGTTAGCACTGTAATACGGAAATTGCAGTGACGCATAATCATCTTCTTCTGCGCTGCCTGCCGCACTGAGTAAACTGTCTTCGTCCAGCCAATCTCCAAGCCGTGCAGTCAGATACTCCGCCGGCATGTTCAGCTGCGGCGCTTTAAGCTCCAAAAAACGCTGAAAGGCTTTTTGCGCCGCACTTTGTTCTACCTTGCCACCGCTTTGCGGCGCGACATTCTCCAGTGCATTTAAATTAAAACAACTGCGCAAGTCGATAATATCGCCGCTGATATTGCCATCATCTACCGGAAAAGTAGCGCCCTGCAGTGCCCAGTCTTGTGACAAATTCACCGTTTCCTGACCAGCCAGCGTGCGCGACAGCAGCACCCGGCTAAATTGCTCAGCGCCCATGGCATACCAGAATGCTTGCTGTTGCTGTTGTATATTTTGTTGCCGCTGTAATTGCAACTGCAACCGGCCAGTCATATTTACGGAGATCACCACCACAATGGCGATGATCATGAGGACAGCAACCAACGCCACACCCCGTTGCGAGCCTGGATACCTCACCCTCTGCCTCCCGCCGCTACTACAGCGTCAGGAAGAATAAAAATGCGTTGCAGGCTACCGAGGCTCTCATCAGTGAGTGTTACCCGTACCGCCCGTGGAAAATTAGCATCCTGCCAGCTTTCCAGCCATTCTTCGCCTTGTAGATAATGCAGTTCGAACCCGGTCAGACCGGTTTGCAGCTTTTGCACTTTCGGTTCTGTACCAGTAACGGCATCTGGATATAAGCTAAATAAGCGCTGCAACGTGCCTTCTTGCAAGCGGTAAGCCACCGTTTGAATTTCACTGCGTGGTAAAATCATCCCCGGATTACGCCAGCCATGGCGGGTAAAGCTGACACCATGACCTTCGCTATCCAACAGAAACTTTTCACCAAATAAACGATACTTTGCCGGCGTCTCGCCGTTAATGCGCACATGCCGCAGACTAATTTGCATAAAATCACGCTCCAGCATCAGCATAGTACGCTGCAATTGTACCAGGCGCTCATTGGCATGTTGTGATAGTTCATCACTTTGCGTTACGCTGCTCAACACGGCAACCGACGCTAGTCCAACAAAAGCAAAAATGGCGGCTGCCAGCAGCATTTCAATAAACGTAAAGCCTTTGTTGTGCTTAACCACTAGGCTTACCTTTATAACTTTGTAGCTGATACAGCACTTCATCCGGGGTTTCAGCCAGGCTGACGCTGATTTTTATCAGGCGTAAATCATCATCCGTTAATTTGCTTAGTTGCTGTTGCCACACCCAGCTACGATTGGCCATCTCCAGCTCACCTTGCTGTTTTTCTTTACCAGGCCACTCTGGCTCAAGCATGGCCAACTGCATTTGATTACTCGCGATATAGCTGGCTATTGTTAAATCGTCTAGCTGACTTAAACTGCGAATATGCGCCGAACTGGCCTGCATAATAGCCATACCGGCGGTGGCAAAAATAGCCATAGCGACCAGCAGTTCAAGTAAGGTAAAGCCGCTGCGTTTCATGGTTTTTCCGTGGTGGCCATGGTTCGGCTTAGCGGAATGGCAAAATCGGTACTGATACTGCTGTACAGTAGAGTCAGATCTGAGCTTTCGGTTAACAACAGTTGGAATGGACTAATCTCACCAGAGGATAAAATAAACACCTGCGGCAACACTGGCACCTCGGTTTCATCATCAGTCTGTTCAGCATCCTCAAGCTGCCAGTCTAGCTGGCTAAGTAAGTTACTGTCTTCACCTGGCAAGCCTTCCAATTCCAGGCTAAGGCTAATATCAGTGGGTAGCTTGTATTGCTGTAAACCCGCTGGTTCCTCAGCCTCTAACCACTTGTTATCTGCAGTGTTGTAATACAAAAATCCGTACCGATCGGCCCGCACATACAGGCCCCATTCCTGCTGCTTTAACATTGCTGTTTCTGCAACAAACTGAAACAACTGCTGAACACGTTCTGCTTCTTTGTCCAGCCGTTCTTCCCGTGATTCGCCGCTGAAATTCATCACTACGGTAGTAGCCAGTAAGCCAATTAACAGCATAACCAGCATCACCTCTACCAGAGTAAAGCCGCGACGATAGCACTGAGTAGGCAGCTGGCGGCACATTAGTTGCTGCTGCTCTCGTTGGCATCCAGATTCCAGTTGCCGATGTCGTCATCACTGCCAGCCGTGCGGTCCGGCCCTTTGCTTAAAATGTCAATCCGGCCCACCTGGCCCGGGCTGACCAGAATATAATCTTCATCCCACGGGTCTTTTGGTAAACGGCGAATAAAGCCACCTTCAGGGAAAGACCGCGGCACTGGCTGCGACGTTGCAGCAGTAACCAATGCCTGCATACCCTGCTCCGTGGTTGGGTAAAAGCCATTACGTAAACGGTACATATCCAATGCACTTTCTAACTGCTGAATATCCACTACCGCCTTTTGTCGTGCGGCTTGCTCCTGGTTGCCAATCAGGTTGGGCACCACCATGCTGGCAATTATGCCCAGGATCACGATAACCACCATCACTTCTAACAGAGTAAAGCCGCGCTGCGGCTTCGCTTTTAATTGCCTTAACATATTAACCACCACCTACCATATTGTTTAACGCTAAAATGGGTTGCAAAATTGCCATTACAATAAATAACACCATGCCTGCCATTACGGCGACCAGTACCGGTTCAAACACTTTTAATGACACGCTGACCAAGGTTTCAAACTCGCGATCCTGGGTGTTGGCCGCGCGCTCCAGCATCGAATCCAGCTGGCCACTTTTTTCACCACTGGCAACCATATGCAGCATCATGGGCGGGAATAACTTGGTCTGTTCCAAGGCGTTACGCAATGAGGTACCTTCCCGTACCCGGGCGGTGGCATCAGTAACAGCTTGCTTCATATAGGTATTGCTTAATACATCGGCGCTAATACGCATTGCCTCTAACAATGGTACTGCCGACGCATTTAGAATACTTAAGGTCCGGGCGAAACGGGCGGTGTTCAACCCCTTGGTCACTTTACCCATAATACGGCTGCGCAACACCAGCGCATCCCAGCGAAAGCGCACTGCAGGCTTCAACAAGGCGCGTTTAAACATGACCAACGCCAGTATGATACCCAACAGCACTAAGATACCGTAGGCCCGCAGAAAATCGCTGGCGCCAATTAAAAACAAGGTTGAACCCGGTAAGCTTTGGCCCATATGTTCAAACTGGCCAACTATTTTCGGTACCACAGCCGCCAGCAAGATAGAAATCACCAATACGGCAAAGCACGTCAGGATAATAGGGTACAGCAGCGCCTGCAGGATTTGGCTGCGCATATGCTGGCGCTGCTCGGTGTAATCAGCCAACCGGTTTAACACCTGGTCTAAATGGCCGGATTTCTCCCCTGCCGCGACCATGGAGCGAAACAAATGGTCAAACACATGCGGAAACTCAGCCAGGCCCTCGGCCAGGCTATAGCCTTCAACAACTTTAGAGCGCACCGCCATCATCATATTTTGCAGCCGCGGTTTATCGCATTGTTCGGCCACTGCCAGCAGAGCACTCTCAATGGGCAACGCGGCTTCAACCAATGTAGCTAACTGTCGGGTAATTAGGGCCAGCTCAGAGGCAGAAATCTTGCGTTTAAACCATTGCTTGCCACTGGCTAACAGCTTTTCTTGCTGCGATGCCAGCTCTACGCTAACCGGGGTGAGCTTTTGCTCACGCAACAGTGACCGGGCATGCCGGGCATTGTCAGCCTCAAGCACGCCCTTGCTGTTTTTGCCTTTGGCATCTATCGCCTGATATTCAAACGCCGGCACTTAGACATCCTCACGCGTAACACGCAGCACTTCTTCCAGCGTGGTTTCGCCGTTTAGTACTTTGCTAAAGCCGTCTGCCCGAATACTCGGGCTATGTTGACGCACATATTTCTCAATCGCTTGCTCACCTTTGCCGTTATGAATAAGCTCTCGAATATGCTCATCTACCAGCAGCAGCTCGTGAATGCCGGTTCGGCCACGATAACCCGTGTGATTACAATGCTCACAGCCGGTGGCGCGATAGATAACTACGCCGTCTTTTTTTGCTGCACCCAACAAGCTGCGTTCTTCTTTATCAGGCTCGTGCGCAGTTTTACAGTGCGGGCATAATGTACGTACCAGCCGTTGCGCCAGCACGCCGAGTAAACTGGATGACAATAAAAAGGCCTCAACACCCATATCTTCTAAGCGGGTTATGGCGCCAGCTGCGGTATTGGTGTGCAAGGTAGACAATACCAAGTGGCCGGTTAAACTGGCCTGCACCGCAATTTGTGCAGTTTCTAAATCACGTATTTCACCCACCATCACCACATCCGGATCCTGGCGCAAGATGGCCCGCAAACCGCGGGCGAAAGTCATATTAACTTTGCTGTTTACCTGCGTTTGACCAATACCTTCCAGCTCATATTCAATTGGATCCTCTACCGTAAGAATATTGCGGTCTTTGGTGTTAATTTCCGTTAGGCCAGCGTACAGCGTGGTACTTTTACCCGAGCCGGTAGGGCCCGTTACTAAAATAATACCGTGAGGTTTTAAAATCAGCTGTGAAAACGCCTGCTGTACCGACAACGTCATGCCGAGGTCAGCCAGGTTCAAGTGGGAATTATTTTTATCCAACAAACGCATCACTACCCGCTCGCCATGGCTAGACGGCATGGTAGACACCCGCACATCTACCGCTCGGCCGGCAATACGCAAACTGATGCGGCCATCCTGTGGTACACGTTTTTCGGCGATATCCAGCCTGGCCATAACTTTAATCCGCGATACCAGTAAGCTGGATAAACGCCGGTTTGGCCGCAATACTTCGCGCAAAATGCCATCGACCCGAAACCGTACGATCAATGCTTTTTCAAAGGTCTCTACATGAATATCTGAGGCGCCCAGTTTAATGGCTTCACCTAGCATGGCATTAATCAGCTTGATAATGGGCGCGTCGTCTTCGTTCTCCAGCAAGTCTTCACTTTCCTGAATATCATCCGCCAGCGAGGCTAAATTCACTTCATTGCCAATATCTTCCATTAGCTGCTGAGCTTCACTGGAGTCACGCTGATAACTGGCCTCCAGCATGGCTTCAAACTCGGTGGCCGATAAGCGCTGCATCTGAAATGGCTCGGCCAGCATGCGGCGTACTTCCAATACCGCTGCCGGCGCAGTGCCGGTGTGGATGTATAACTGCCAGCCGTGTGGTTGTTGCTGCAGCAAGACACCATGGCGTTTAGCAAAACCAAACGGCAGGCGAATGCGACTGCTGGCCGGTTTTACCTGTTCTGCTTCCAGCGCATCCATTAGTCTTGCTTCCCTGCTTTGCTGCTATCCGTTACGGGCTGCTGATTCATGTAATCATCGAATGTCGGCGGTAAAACCAGCGACTCATCCCACTCCGGTAACACCACCTGATTGGTGAATGGCATTAAACGGATACCTTCTTCGTCACGTTTTAGCTGCTCAGCACGTATATAGTTATATTTGGTCTTAGAAATACCAGAAATCTCCGAGCCTTCCCGCACTATGGTCGCTTTAATAAACACCATTAGGTTACGTTTTTTCTTTGAAACGCTGGTCGACTTAAACAAATGCCCCAGAATAGGAATGTCACCTAATAGCGGCACCTTTGACTCACTCTCCTGCACGTCTTCATCAATTAAACCACCCAACACCACAGTCGCGCCGTCATCTGCCATGACGGTGGTTTTAATTTCACGTTTATTAATGGTGATGTCCACCGCAGTAGCGCCGCCGATACTAGACACTTCCTGCTCAATGGTTAGCTGCACCGCGGTGCCTTCGTTAATTTGCGGCGTAACCTTTAGTTTAATACCCACTTCCTGGCGTTGAACCTGCTGAAACGGGTTAGTATTATTGGCGCCGGTGGTTGAACCGGTGATCACCGGTACTTCCTGGCCAACCAGGAAGAAGGCTTCCTGGTTATCCATGGTAGTAATATGTGGCGTTGCCAGTACGTTTGAGTTAGTGCTGGTACGCACGGCCTGTAAAATCGCCGCCCAGTCGCCTTTATAAAAGCCCAGCATAGCGCCGTTCAAACCGCTAAGCACATTTGCCAGCACTGAATAATCGCGGTTAGAATCTGGTGTGTTGGTAGTAACCGGATTCCCGTTACCGTCTATGATGACAGTTGAGGATCCTTTAGTAATTTGCGATGCTACCGCCGCACCACCGGCAACACTAATAATAGGAATTGAATTACCACCAGAAAAATTGGTACCACCACCGTTGGCATTTAGCCATTGCACACCAAAATCGGTACCGTCACCTTCGAATACTTCAACAATAATGGCTTCTACCAGTACCTGGGCGCGACGAATATCCAGCTGGCGCAATACTTCTTCCAGCGAGCGCATCATATCCGGCTGTGCGGTAATCACCAACGAGTTAGTATCTTCATGTGCATCAATACTAATTGCCCGGCCCGGATTTGCCGCACCACGCCCGCCCTGGCCACCGGCCGCAGCTGTACCCTGCACTTCTGCCACTATTGATTCGCTCACGCCTTTTAACACCGGCACCAGCTCTTCAGCTTTGGCATATTTTAAGTAAAACACCCGGGTATTGCCGCTGGTTTGTAATTCGCTGTCTAACCGCTTAGCCAACTCTATTACCCGTTGCCGGGCTTGTAATTCACCACTGACTATCACACTGTTGGTGCGCTCATCAGCCACAATGCGAGGTACCAAAAAGTCGGGCTGCTCGGCCCGGCCCTGGCTTTTGTATATGCTTTCGAGGATCCGCACAATTTCCGGCGCTGAAGCAAACTGCATTTTGACAATTTCCAGCTCCTGGTCGCCAGCTTTGTCTACCCGCTGAATAATATCCACCAAGCGGTTTACCACCGCAGCTGGGCCAGTCATCATAATAACATTGGATGGGTCATAGTTCACCACATGGCCACCGCCAGCCTGGTTGCTAAACTGACGTAACAGTGGGGCCAGCTCGCGTACCGACACATTACGTACCTGTACCACCCGGGTTACCATTTCGTCACCCTGACCTGGCTGTTCGTCGGTTACTACCGGAATATTGCTGGTTTTGGCATCTTTGTTGCGCACTACTTTTAATACGCCGTTGTCCATCTCCACCACAGCAAAGCTATACACTTCCAGCACGTTTAGGAAAAACTGGTAGTACTGTTGCTCGTTCAGCATTTCATAGCTGCGCACATTAATGCGACCACGCACTTGCGGGTCGACAATAATGGTTTTTTTCAGGTTCATACCAACAATATTGATAAACTCGTTAATATCGGTGCCTTTAAAGTTCGGGGAGTACATAACCTCTTCCTGCGCGACTAAAGCGCCACCCGGAACCACAACAGTAAGCGCAGCCGCAACCAGCAAGCTGGCCAGCGAACGGCGGGAGAATAAAGAAAATTGCCCTGATTTCATTATTTTACAACCAGTTAGTTTTAATAATTATTGTGACAGACTGACCAGAATATCCCTGATCTCACCATCGCGTTCTATTTTAATTGCCGCCTCTTTGGCGTCGCGCAATTCGTTAATGGCGCCCATCGCTTGCTGCATATCGGTTAACGCAATGCCATTTATTTCAACTGCCAAATCGTTGGGCTGTAAACCCAACTGGCTAAACAATGCAGGGTCTTTACCCGGCATTAAGCGGTATCCCATTAATTGGCCATTATTGCGATGCGGTGTAACGCGAATATAGTCAAAAAACCGCATTGGCTCAGCTATTATTTGCTCGCGGCTGATGTCCAGCTCTTCGTTAACCTGCAGCGGCCGCATTTCCATCGGCTCTGGCTCTGGCACCGGCGCCATTTCATTGCCATCTTGCTCTGCAACGGGCTCATCAGCACGGCCAAGGCCGGCATTCGCCTGCGCCACACGGGTATATTCAATACCATCCAGCATCAGGGTTTCAAAACGGCCAGCCTGCTGTAACAGCACACGGTCTGACAGCACCTGTTTTAATACCGCATTAGTGCCATCAATCTTATCGTCTACGGCATAGGTTGATTCGATGCCACGGCTTTCAATAATGGCGCTACCTTGGTTGGGATCTGCACCTACGGCTACCAGGCCGGTAAGCTTAACATTGAGCTGCGTTTTAGGCGCTTCCGTTACCACCGGTGCCGGCTCTGTAACCGCCACCGCCGTTGCTTGGCCAAATAAGGCGAAGCTGGTTAACGCTGCCAAACTAACACCAGAAGGTTGCTTGGCTGACTGCGACGACACAGAGTTGCCAGGTGTTAAATTATTGCCTGTTGGCGTAGGTATTAGCTGCCAGCTTAACTGCGCCAGCAACCAAGCCAAAACAATAACCAATAGCAGATTCAGCACTTGCTGTACCCGGTTTAGTGGCACCTTTTGTAGCTGCCCCATTAACTGCTGTGTGTTTAATAACGGCTTCATTGCACACTTCTGCCTAAAAAGAAGAATTTATCTTACCCAGTTGTCTGGCAGGCAACAAGGCCGGCACCAGTTTTCACAAGGTATTAACCATGTTTTTTTAATTGCTGTCACCATTTTGACTGCTTTGGCACTATAATGGCGATCTTAGTTCGACAACCTCAGTTATAAATTATGTCATCAGCAAAAGCTGCTGCGCAGTCTGACAGCCAATCGTTACGTTTAGATAAATGGCTGTGGGCCTGTCGCTTTTATAAAACCCGCGCTCTGGCCAAAGAGATGATCGAAGGCGGTAAAGTACATTATAATGGCCAGCGCTGCAAAGCCAGTAAAACGGTAGAACCCGGTGCAGTGGTAAAATTGCCGCAAGGCACCGACGAAAAAGTCGTGATAATATTGGCATTATCCGATAAACGCCTGGCGGCACCACTGGCACAACAGCTATATGAAGAAACCGCCGACAGCATTGAACAACGGGCAAAACGGGCCGAGCTGAGAAAAACCAACAGCTTGTTTGCACCGCATCCGGACACAAAACCTGACAAAAAAGAGCGGCGTAAGTTGCTTTTATTAAAATCGCAGCAGTAAGAGAACAGCATGAATTCAGATCATTTATTCCGCTTTTTATTTCAGAACCGTAATGTGCGAGGCGAACTGGTGCAATTGGCAGGCAGCCTGGACCAAATGCTGTTGCACCATGACTACCCGCAACCGGTAAAGCAGTTATTAGCTGAACTGGTCGCTGCGACCAGCCTGCTTACTGCAACTTTAAAGCTAGATGGTGACATAGCGGTGCAAATTCAGGGCGACGGCCCGGTCCGTTTTGCCGCTGTGAACGGCACCAACCAGCAGCAGTTTCGCGCTGTAGTGCGGATGCAAGCCGAAATCTCCGGCAGCAGTTTTCGTGAACTAATTGGCGAAGGTTATTTACTGGTCACCATTACGCCGAAACAGGGCGAACGATATCAGGGCATTATTCCATTAAGCGGTGACAGCCTCACCAGCACGCTGGAAGCCTATTTTGCCCAGTCAGAGCAATTACCTACCCGCTTATACCTGTATACCGATATGCAACCTCAGCAATGCCGCGCTGCCGGCT
This sequence comes from Rheinheimera maricola, assembly GCF_016918075.2. Lineage (GTDB taxonomy): Bacteria > Pseudomonadota > Gammaproteobacteria > Enterobacterales > Alteromonadaceae > Alishewanella > Alishewanella maricola_A. The sequence continues at coordinate 51,961 of NZ_JAERPS020000006.1, forward strand.
TTATGCTGCAAGTGTTGCCGGTCGACCAACAAAAAGCCAAAGCTGATTTTGACGATTTAGTCATATTAAGCGACACCCTAACGCAGGACGAAATACTCAACTTACCTGCCGAGCAATTACTGTATCGCTTATTTCACCAGGAAGAAGTCGAGCTCTTCCCAGCCCAGCCGGTGAGTTTTGTTTGTGGCTGCTCTAAAGATAAGTGCGCTTCAGCTATTGTTAGCCTTGGCCGTGAGGTAATTAACGAGCACATCGCCGAAGGCAAGCTGGATATCAGCTGCGAATACTGCAACACCAGCTATCACTTTAGCCCGGACGATCTAAACGCGTTGCTGCAAAAAATGTAGTTTGGCAGAGCTGCCGTTATATGGCGGCTCTAACCTTCGTAACATAGCCATTGGCAAGGATGCCGTCGGGCAATCTAATCGCTGCTTAATATCACCGTCCAACACAGCCTGTAATGGTGATAAAAATCAGTTTATTAGCTATGACTACGGTCCGCTCCCAATTTAGATCAATTCATTATATTGATTGTGTTGGGTGATTTATTTCAATAGATCCGATGACCCTTTGTGCCTATAGTGCAGCCCTGAACGCACATGCCGTGCGTTGGCCTTGCGGAGTTAGCTTTATGCAGCAGAGTACAACAATGACCGTCGCTATGCGGCTTGGTTTGGGTTTTGGGGTAATCCTGGTGCTAATGGTCGCGCTAACCTTGTTTGGTGTGCAGCGAGTTAGCCAAATTAATCATACGCTTTCTCAGATCACTGAAGTTAATTCGGTGAAGCAACGCCATGCGATAAATTTTCGCGGTAGTGTGCATGACAGAGCAATAGCCCTGCGCGATGTTACGCTGGTGGCAGATATGTCGGCGCTACCTGCTGTACTGGCTGATATCAACCGTTTGCAGGCGTTCTATCTGGAATCCCGATTGCCGATGGATCAGTTGTTTCAGCGCAGTGCAGATATCAGTTATGAAGAGCAGCAGCTGCTCGACAACATTCATCGTATAGAGCAAGCTGCCCAACCTTTGGCGGCTGAAGTTATTCGCTTGCGCCAGCAAGGACAGCAGCAGGCCGCCCAGCAGCTTTTGTTGCAGAAAATGAGCCCTGCTTTTGTGGGTTGGCTAGCCAGTATCAACGCTTTTATAGATTTTCAGGAGCAAAAAAACCAACAGGCAACGGATTACATACGCGGTGTAGCCGCCGGTTTTGCAGTGTCTATGGTGTTGTTAACCTTGGTAGCTATTTTCATCGGCAGCGCTACCGCGTGGTATATAAGCCGCTACTTCCATCACGCTTTGGGTGGAGAACCCGCGCAAGCAGCACAGATAGTTAGCCAGATAGCAAGTGGCGACCTGACCACACAGATAAAACAAAGCAAACCTAACAGCATGTTAGCGGCTGTAGCGAGTATGCAGCAGCAGTTGCGCCAAACGCTGAAACAGGTCATTGACGGTGCGGCTACTGTTTCTGCGCAATCAAAAGAGCTTGATATAGCATCAAAAGAAGCATTGCGCTCGGCTGAGTTGCAAGCGTCGGCTTCTACAGCCTCTGCCGCCAGTATTGAACAGATGACAGTAAGTTTGCATGAGGTAGCCCGTACTGTGCAATTGACAGAGCAAAACTCTGAAAAAACTGCAGAGCTGTCTGGACAGGGTGCAAAACTGGTTAAGCAAGCCGCAGCTGAAATCGCTGAAGTAGCCAAAACGGTGCAGCAATCAACCGGCCAGATTAGTAGTTTGCAGCAGCGCTCAAAAGAGATTGCCGGCATCGCAGGCGTTATCCGCAGTATTGCAGAACAAACAAACTTGTTGGCGTTGAACGCTGCCATTGAAGCAGCCAGGGCTGGCGAGTCGGGTCGTGGTTTTGCCGTAGTCGCGGATGAAGTAAGGCAACTGGCCGAACGCACCAGCAAAGCCACCACGGAAATCGCCGCTATGATTCAGTTTGTGCAGGACGACACACAGCAGGCTGTGCAAGCGATGGAAACCTCGGCACCACGTGTTAGCCAGGGTTTAACGCTGGCTAATCAGGCTGCGGCTATGTTGGAACAAATCAGATTGCAAGCAGAAGACTCCTTGCACAATGTCCGCGATGTGTCCCGTTCTACCAATGAGCAATCTGCTGCGGTTAGTGAATTGGCCAAGCATGTCGAACAAATTGCAACAATGGCACGAGACACAGCAGTTACCATGCAACAGAACCGTGGTGTGGTGGCAGCGCTACAAAAAATAGCAACGGGCTTAACCAATCAGACTAACCGATTTAAAACAGACTAATAAAGTCAGTATTTACCATAAAGTCAGGCGTAATTTGGTCAGTATCTTCGTGCTAAGTTGTAATTTAGACTTAACTGCTGCAGCATTGAAACAACAAGGGCGTAATCTTTTGAATTACGCCCTTTTCGGTTGTAGGAGCCTTTGCCTTTTTTCGCCTTAACCGCGCGAGTTTGAAACAACTTACTGGTGACTAGGGCCTTTATCGCATTATCGCGGATCTCGCCGCGGCCATGCTCGAACGCCGCTGGTTTACTCATCTTGCTACTCCTGTTGAAAAAACGCGCAACGTGTAACTGCGCTCTTGGGTCTTAGTAAGGGGGATAAGTTCAGTGTGAAACAGAAATTGCAAAAGTTGGCATGGCGGCAATTCGCATCCTGCATAAATCAATGAATTATCCGTCACACCTTTAGCAGTTTATCCGTTGCAGTGAAGCTGCTATCTTAACCGCTAATTGGCCTGCAGGGCAAAACGCCCTTGCTGTTAGCCAGATGGATGCCTCAAGGAGAAGTGCTTGTCAGAACAGCCAGCCTGCATTGCATTTGACGATCTCAGCGGTAGCGTGACGGTGAACGGCGTCAGTTACAATTTGCGGCCCAAGACCTATGAATTGCTGAAGTTACTGGCGTCTGCGCCTGGCCGGGTGTTTAGTAAGGCGGACATTTTAACCGCAGTCTGGCCTGATACCGTGGTAGAAGAGCAGGCCATTTTTCAGTGCGTTAATGAAGTTAGAAAAACCTTTGCTGCCACGGAGGCGATTAAAACCTACCCGCGCAAAGGCTATGCCTGGGTATTAGCGGCGGAGCCAACCGCAGCGGCAGTAGCTGGTAAAACGGCCTCACAGCAGCCGCCGCTATGGCCCGTGTGGGTAGCAGCTACGCTGGTGCTGGTAATCGCACTGAGTGCATGGCTTAGCGTGAGCGACCGCAAAGCCGCGCCAGCCAGCACGATGCAAAGCGGCAAAACACTGCTGGTGCTGCCGGTTAACGTGCAACAGCTGGACAGCAGCCAGCACTGGCTACGCTACGGCGCTATGGATGCGTTGATCCAGCAATTGCAGACCGATAAACAGCTAAACGTGTATCAGCTGGCCGATGTGCTGGCCATTTTACAACGCTTGCCGGCGGCGGCAGAGCCTGACATCAGCGCGTTGTTTGCCGTATCCGGTGTCAGCGAAATAGTACAGCTGGAACTAACCGGCGTACCGGGTGATTACCATCTGCTGTATACCCTGTACCGGCCGGACAGTCGTAATAAAGGTCTGCTACATAGCAACCGTATTGAGCAAGGGCTACCTTTGTTAGCACAACAGCTTAGTACGGCGCTGGCGGGTCACCCGGCGGCCGCACCAGGTTTTGATCAGCAATTTCAAAATGATTTACTGGCAACGGCGCTAACGTTTCTGGCTGCTGATGAGTTAGATTCAGCCCGGTCATTTATTGAAAGCGCGCTGGTAAGCGAGCCAGACCATGTATTTGCCCTGTATTTACTGGCCGGTATTCATCTGCAGCAACAGCAGCCGCAAAACACCCTGACACTGAGCAAACGGGCTTTGAGTCTGATTGGCGCCAACCCATCGCCGAACACGTCACCCTATCACGCACGTTTACTGTTCCTGCAGGGTACCGCCCGGCTGCAGCTTGGCGAGCTGACCGCTGCCGCGCCGCTACTCACTGAAGCTGCCGCTCTGACGTACCGCGATCAGGACTGGTTGTATTATGCTTACAGCCAGGCAATGGCGGGCAACAATGCTTTGTTGCAACGCGATTTCGCCACAGCTTACCCCTTACTCAGCACGGCACTGCAGTATCAGCAGTTGTTGGCGTGCCCGCAGGGAATTGCTCAAAGCCAGCTCGATCTGGCCAGCTATTTTTTGCTGACAGAGCAACCCGAACAGGCACAGCAGTACCTGCAGCAGAGTAAACAGCTGGCCACCCGCCAGGGGCTGGTGAAGCTGTTACCGGACATTGCCCATCTGGAACTGGCACTGCAGCAACAGCCGTTATAGCACCGCACTACGCCATTTATAGCTAACTTATAGTCAACTTAGAGCGCTCTTTAAGGACTGTCGCAGTGACATAACCGACACTCAGTGCCAGGCCGGGTAAACGTTACCGGGCCATCTATGAAGGTCAACCCGATGTCATACTCAGCCTGCGCTTTAGTGCGGCTAATCGCCTGCTTGCTACCGTTAAGTATCGCCAGTGTAACGCAAGCACAGCAGCCCCCTGTCAGCGCTATACCCCCTGCGACGAATACGCCCTTGGCGTTCAGCGGCGCCAATATTGTCTCCGCTCAGTTAGCCCAGCCGGTGCTTAATGCCAGCGTGCTGGTTAAAAACGGCCGCATTGTTGCGCTGCAACCTGCTGACGCGGCGATACCGGCGGAATATCAACATCTTGATGTCAGTGGCAAATGGCTGCTACCGGGCTTGATTGATGGCCATGTTCACTTGGCGCAGTCGGGTGGAGCTTTTACCCGGCCAGACATCATTGCTGCCGAAGCCGTATTGCCCTATCAGCAAGATCAGTTACAGCTGGCCATCGCCTTACCACAGCTGCTGCAAACCTATGTGATGTTGGGTGTAACGGCAGTATTTGATATGGGCGGCCCGGCCGCGCGCCTGCCGCTTTATCAGCAACTCAGTCAAAACCCCACTATGCCGGCTATTTACGCCGCCGCCCAGCTACTGGCACCGATGGCCGTACCGCCACTTAGCCCGCATGACGGTGCAACATTCAGCCAGGCTACCTCGGCAGCACAAGCGCTGGCGCTTACTACCGCACAATTACAGCAGCCAGCTGCAGTGCTGAAGCTGGTATGGAGCCATGAAACCGGCCTTAACTCTGAACAACTGACACTGTTGTATGCCGACGCTATTGCGCAGGCCAAGGCGCATGGCCGGGTAGTTGCCGTGCATGTAGAAGAACTGGCTGCTGCCAAAGCCGCCATGATTGCTGGCGCCGATATACTGGTGCATGGCGTGGTGACAGAGCCACTGGATGCAGAATTTATCCAACTGGCGCTAAAACACCAGGTTAGTTATATGCCTACCCTGAGCGCATACCAGCACTATAAAGAAATCTTTCTGCAACGGCTTAGCTTTAGTCAACTGGAGCAACAAATGGCCGATCCTGGCGTACTGGCGTCGTTTGCATTACTGAAGCAACACAGCACTAAAACCGGGCAACTGTTTCAGCTACTAAGCCACTATAGCCAGTTTATTGATGCGCCAGCCACCAGCCTGGCCCAACTTAGCGCAGAAGAGCAGGACATCGTCGCGCAGCTTAGCCGGTTGTTTTCTAACGTCAGCAGCAATATTCAGCAACAAAACCTGCTACAAGCGCTGGCTGGCGGTTTAAATGTGGCTTTTGGCACCGATGCCGGCAACCCCGGCACATTACATGGCTTGGCGATTATCAGAGAAATGCAGGCCTGGCGCGACGCCGGTGCCAGTAATAGCCAAATTTTCCGCGCCATGACATTGGGTAACGCCCGGGCGCTGCGGCTCGACACCACTATCGGCAGTATCAGTGTTGGCAAGCAAGCCAATTTTATTATTCTGCCGCAGAACCCGTTGGCAGCAGACTATCGCTTTGCCTTGCCGGAACGGGTAGTGCAACACGGCCAGTTGGTCAACTTCACTACAGCAGACCATGTTGTTACCAACAGCAAGGAGGCCTTATGAACCTGTCGCGGCTGTTTGTTATAGCGGCAGCAGCCCTGCTGTCGTGGCAAGCCTGTGCCATTGTTATCCGCCATGATGTGGCCGATCAGCAGTATTGGGCCACGACGGCGGACTTTCCGCCGCTGGCAACGCTATACACCATTGGCGTGCACGGCAGCCTGATTGCGCCGCAATGGATAGTAACCGCTGCCCATGCTGTGTTCTGCGTTGAACCCGGCGCGCATATCCAGGTAGGCGGTCAACAGTTTGCGGTCAGTGCCGTGTATGCCCATGCCGGTTACCGACTGGATAAAGACAATGATATTGCCCTGATTAAATTACAGCAGCCGGTAACGGCATTAGCGGCTGCCCGCCTGTATCGCGACACCGATGAACAGGGCCAGGCACTGTGGTTTATTGGCGCCGGTGCCAGCGGCAATGGCAATACCGGACAGACCATCTCGTTAAAACAAAATAACGGCCAGTTACGTAAAGCGCAAAATACCGTGCGCAGTACCTCAGCTACCGAGCTGTTTTTCCGCTTTGATAAAGGCAACAGCGCCTTGCCGCTGGAGGGAGTATCTGGCAATGGCGATAGCGGCGGGCCGGCGTTTATCCGCCGTGGCGAGGACTTTTATCTGCTTGGCGTTAGCTCCAGAGCAAACTCCTGGTTTAAGGCGGTGGGTGAATACGGTGTTGAGGAAGCCTATAGTCGCATTTCGCACCATGCCGGCTGGTTGGAGGCGGTGATGGCAGAGAGCCCGCAGCAGCTGACACAGCACACTACGCAAAACCGCTTTATACCACCAGGCACCGCGGATCTGCCGCAACTGTGCGCCAGGCTAAACTTTTAAACATCCTGCGCTAAATAAGTGGTGAATTTGTCTGTTTGCTGAGAAGGAAAATACTATCTAAAGTATTTTCAGGGGCTGCTATGGCAGCCCCCTGTTTTGTCAACACGCCCTAGTAACCCATACCTTTATTCACTATCGGTACATCATTCTGGCTACCGGGGCGGGTGCCTGTTAAACGATAACCGTTAGCCAGGTTGCCGTCGTGGCAATCCAGCCGCTGCCTAATGCAGCCGTCTAACACCGCCTGCAAGGCTTCTGGATGCCAGGCATTGAACCAGTCGCCGTGTAACGACATACCACCTGGTGTCGTGGTACTTACCTCATACATATCTGAGGCAAAACGCCAGCCCCGGCTGGAGCGGCTTTGTGGATCGTACACTTCGGGTTTTACGCCATAGGCATAATGAAAACTGACACGGATAATAGGCACCGGATGACTGGCAGGGCACACTGTGCCATTTGGCCCACCAGTATTTACCGGATACGCCAGGTGGCTTTTGTGATCAGCTGAGTCAAGATCAGTGCCGTTCCAGCAACTGGGGAAAAAGATATCCATTCGCAGTCGATCAGGCGCTGTACATTCTGGAATACTGGCGCTCCAACGCGGATTAGTCGCGTCACTTGATTCCCAAGATTGGCAGTGCCAACGCACAATCGACGTGTCCTGCTCCATACCAGGCATCCCCATATGACTGCCGGCAATCATCTTTAACCCCAGCGGTATAGGTTGAATTGACGATAAATCATCAACACCGGCCGAGTAATAAAAAATTTCGTGCGCTTCATCATCGCCGCCTACCACTGCCGGCACAATTTGCCACGCCGGATCGCCACTTTCATCTGTCAGACGTTGACTGGTTTGCGGGTCGTACAAAGGTGCCAGTAATGCTGGCACCCAATAGGCTGAGCGGTTTAACGTATTCCCCTGACAACTAGACTCGCCGCTGGTAAAAAGTGAAGCGATATCGCTGTTTTCATCCAGCAAGGTATTACCATAAAAGCGATGCAGGTGGGCTGCATCTTTCTGGCCGGGATACACTATAGGATCGTTATAGCCAGAGTGAGACAAATCACAATTTATCCGCATAATGCCGCGCCAGCTATTGTCATTGGTTGCGTCCGGTTGCACGGTAGTTGCTATCAGCTCCGAGTGCACTGAGCTGAAATAAAGGGGCCGACACTAACCACAAACAGGATTTCATAGATTACTCCTTATACGGAAAATGCCAGAGACTCTGCTGCCTTAGTTTAAGCAGCGAACAGACTCTCTGACCAACCTGTTTATTGTAAAGCGGAGAGTGTCAGATGTGTGTCAGCACAGCGCAAAGTTACGTAAAGCTTATGACACAGGCGGACGATCGGCGATTAGCAGCGGGAGTTTCAGCGTTACCCGCAGACCCGACGGAACTCGATTCTCGGCGCCAATGTCGCCTTTATGGGCAGCCATAGCCGCCGAGGCAATCGCCAGCCCAAGGCCGGTGCCACCGGTCTCGCGGTTGCGGGCGGCAGAGGCACGATAAAAGGGCCGGAATACTGCCCGCAGGTCTTTTTCTGCCAGGCCGGGGCCGTCATCAATCACCGTCAGACTGAGTATGCCGTGTGCTTGGTTACACTGCAGACTTACCTCTGAGCGGGCATAGCGCAGGGCGTTTCTGAGTACATTCTCCAAAGCGCTATGCAGTAAACGATGATCAGCTTCTATCACCAAGCCGCGTGGAAAGTCGCATGTGAAATGGGTTCCTTTTTCTTTGGCTTCAAAGCTAATATCTTCACACAGTGGATCGAGCACAGTTTCCAATTGCATGGCCTGTAATTCAATAACCTGCTGTGCAGCATCCATTTTGGCTAAGGCCAGTATTTGTCCAAGCATGGTGTCAATACGGTTAGCTTCTTTTTCGATGCGTTTCAGTTCTGGAATAGGCTGCTGCTCTCGCTGATAAGCAATACCAATGGCAACCTGCAAACGAGCCAGCGGTGAGCGCAGTTCATGGGAGATATCTGCCAAAATACGTTTTTGGCTTTCAACCATCGCCTGTAACCTGGCTGCCATATCATTGAATTCCCGCCCCAGTTCGCCCACTTCATCACGCCGTTGGGCGGCATAATCAACACGACTGGCCAGATCCCCGCCTGCCATTGCCCTGGTTGCTTGAATAAGCTTACCAATTGGGCGTGAAATGGACCAGGCGAACCCAAAACACAGCGCGCCACTTAAACATAGGAGTATAGCTATAAGCACATAAGGCATTTCACGGATGCGCATTAACAAGTCTGGTGGTTGCATCTTGCCTGCGAACAGCAGAAAATTTTGGTCATTCAGCGTCAAAGGCAGTGGGCCGGTAAACTGCCAGTGCAGGCTGTCAAGTTGCAGCATTCCTTGCTGCTCACTGAGCAGTAAAAAGGGCTTCAGTTCAAACCTTCTGGGCAGCGGGAAACTGCTAATAAAGCGTTGCTCTGATACTGACAGCAGCAACAGATCGGTCTGACCACGGGTGCCCAGGCGTCGCAACAGGGCGGGCAGCGGCAGCACCTCGCCACTACCACGATGAAACAGGCTATTCAGCCGTGCACCTGTCTCTTGCAATAGCTTTATTTGCCCGGCATCGGCTTGCGAGTAACGTAGTTGTTCACTTAAATGACGAGAAGCCAGTAAGGTAGTGATAACAATGATTATCGCGCTTATCCAGAACCATAAAAATATGCGGCCAAACAAGCTGTTAGCAGGGTTAAGCCGTTGCCAGCGGCTGTAGCTCATGCTTGCTTCACCAATATATAGCCAGACCCTCTGATGGTTCTGATGATATCTTGCGGTTGAATATCAGCCAGTTTGCGGCGAACGTTGCTAACATGCATATCGATGCTACGGTCAAAGGGGGTCAGTTTACGTCCCAGCACCTTTTCACTGAGTTGTTCTTTACTCACGAGTTGGCCAGCATGCGCCATCAATAGCTGTAACATGCTGAACTCGGTACCCGTAAGGATTAACATTGTGTCGGCCAGCTTGGCTTGTTGTGCAGAGGGATCCAGATAAAGATCATTAACCCGAATGGGCTGGCTTTGTGTCAGCGTGGGCAACTGCTCCAGCCGACGCACAATGGCTTTAATTCGGGCCGAGAGCTCTCTGGGGTTAAAGGGTTTAGGTAAATAATCATCGGCGCCCAGCTCAAGCCCAAAGATTCGATCGAAGTCATCGCCTTTGGCAGTCAGCATTATTACTGGCGTCATGTGGGTACGGCGTAATTGCTTGAGTACCTCGAATCCATCGAGCTTTGGCAACATTACATCCAATAAAATCAAGTTGAAATGCTGGCTGCTTGTCGCCATTTCCAGCCCCTGCTGACCATCATGAGCGATAGTTAGTTGATATCCCTGTGGAGTCAGAAAGTCTGTCAGTAATTCCGTCAGCTCATAGTCATCATCAATCAACAATAGGGAAGTCGTCATAGGCTTTAATCCAGCTATCTGTCTGCGCTGATACTAACGCTGCCTTGCTATTTAAAACAAGGCCTCCGGCAGACTTTACACAAGTTTTACAGTGCTATTTCGTTACGCCGTAGGCTCAGCGAAATGGGTCGCTAAACTTTTCGTCAATCAGCATCGCCTCATCGGTCAGCGTATGCATAAACGCCAGTAAGGCGGCCTTTTCCTCTGCGCTGAAATTGAAATTGTTAACTTGTCCATCGCTGCCCAGCAAGGGTGGTTGCAAGTTTGGATGCCGCTGAATACCACTGCTGTAATGTTCTATCACCTCTTCCAGCGTGGCAAAGCGGCCATCATGCATATAGGGCGCAGTAACCGCAATATTACGCAAAGAAGGCGATTTAAATCGTCCACTGTCACGTGGATCCCCTGTCGTTTCCGCCAGGCCAACGTCTTCGCCAGACTGAGCATCCAATCCATTCACCGTGGCCGATGAGTTGCCCAGAGGCCCGCCGGGTAACGGTCCGGTAAAGGCCTCACTGCTATGACAACCCGCACAGCCAACTACGTTACCATTTCTAACTTCTTTAGCCAGATAAAATAAGGACTTACCCTGATTTTCCTGCGCTGTAAAGGCAGGGAAATTATCCAGAGGCGAAGCCACTTCTGCCCGTGCTGTATCATATTTTGAGCCGGTGCTCACCATAGCCCTGATAAACTGTGCCAGAGCATCGGCAATGCGGCCACTGGAAATATCGGCATCACCAAAGGCTTGTGCAAACAAGGGCGGATAATAGTCCTGCTGACGCACAATCTCTTCCAGCTCTGGCAACACCAGGCCCATTTCCACCGGGTCCTGAAATGGCATTAGTACCTGCTGTTCCAGCGTACCAGCCCGCTCATCCCAGAAAAACCGCCCATTAGCATAAAACCGGGCATTGGTCAGGCCCATGGAGTGCCTGCGGGTTTCACCACCGTCAAAGCCGACACTAAGGGTTCTGGCATCGGAAAAGCCATTTACCTGAGCATGGCAGGATGCACAGGCCACCGTGCCGTTAGCACTTAGCTTTTTATCATAAAACAGCACCCGGCCCAGCGTAGCACCAGCATCAGTAACCGGATTGTAGACCGGGGTATTGTCAATATTGCTTGCGGCATACTGAAAAGGCATCTGTGCAGGAAAATCATTCTGGGTATAGTGGGCAGGCAATTCTATCTGCGCATAGTTATGTGGGGTTTGCGGAAGATTAAGTGCGGCCAAAGGATCAGGGGCTGTACCAACATTCGTTTCTGATTCGGCAATAGGGGTTTGTGCCTGTTCACCACCGCAGGCAAACAGGAATATTGCGCTGGCCATAGACAAAGCAGCTTTAACATGTTGATATTTCATCACTATATTTCCTGAGCATTTTCTATTTAATACTGTTTTGACAGCACGGGTTGGTCAAAAGAGGCATAGGTTGTAGAGTCATTCTACCTGTTCAAGCGTCAAGAACTGCCAGCTGCATGTAAAGCCTTGTAAAGATGCCGGATCTACGAAAGTAGTAGAAAGTGGAGAAAGAAGGTGGTCTTTAAATGATGCTGCAGTGTTCCTACAGCAATCCAGATGTCGCGTGATGTCAGCAACAGGCAAAAAAAGTAAAGTATTTGTCAGTGCACGGCGCTGGTGTTGTGGTCTTAACAACAGCACAGCGCTGCCAGGCAACCTAACCTGCAGTTAAAAACGTCTGGTAACTGCGATTATGGCTGACCTGCTGATACTGGTAACCCAACTTATCCAAATAGGCAGCAATATCATCATGGCTGGCGGCTTCAAAACCAGCCAGCACATCACCGGTGGCGGCGCCGTGGTTACGGTAATGAAACAGCGTGATATTGCAGTGCTCGCCCAGGGTATTTAAGAAATTCATCAGTGCGCCGGGGTATTCCGGAAAGTTAAACTGGTACACCTGCTCCTGTAACTGCCGTGGTGGCATACCGCCGACCATATGCCGCACGTGTAGCTTGGCCAGCTCGTCGTCGGATAAATCCTGATAGTCGTATCCGGCGTTGCTAAGCAGCTCTTTTACCGTGTTCAGCTCCTGCTGGCCGTGGCGTAGTTTAATACCAACAAATATATGCGCCTTGTGATCACTGGCATAGCGGTAGTTGAACTCTGTAATCGCCCGCCCGCCCAGGGTTTGGCAAAAGCGGCGAAAGCTGCCTTTTTCTTCCGGTATGGTAACGGCAAACACGGCTTCTTTTTTCTCGCCCAGTTCACAGCGCTCAGACACATAACGCAGCGTATCAAAGTTTAAATTAGCCCCGCTTAACACAGCAGCAAACTGCTGTGGCTTGCTTAGCGTGCTGTTTTTCAGCTGCTGGCTGTACTTTTTTAAACCCGCCAGCGCTAAAGCACCGGCCGGTTCGGCTACGGCGCGTAAGTCATCAAATATATCTTTTATCGCCGCGCATATTTCATCACTGCTTACGGTAACTACTTCATCACAAAAACGTTTTGCCAGATTAAAATTCTCTGTGCCGATGCGTTTTACCGCCACGCCGTCGGCAAATAAACCCACCCGCTCCAGCGTCACCGGCTCGCCAGCCGCCAGCGCAGCTTTTAAACAAGCGGCGTCTTCCGGCTCTACGCCGATAACTTTAACATTCGGCTGTATGGCTTTGATATACACCGCCATACCGGCCATTAAGCCACCGCCGCCAACCGGAATAAACACCGCATTTAGCTGGTTATGCTGGCTAAGCAACTCTTTGGCCACCGTGCCCTGGCCTGCGATAACGTCGCAATCATCAAACGGTGGGATATACAGCGCGCCTTCGCTGTTGGCCAGGTTAATGGCGTAGCTGTTGGCCTCGTCAAAGGCAGTGCCGTGCAACACCACATTGCCGCCCAGCGCTTTCACTGCGGCGACTTTGATTTCCGGTGTGGTGATAGGCATAACGATGGTGGCGTTAATGCCCAGTTTACTGGCCGATAACGCTACGCCCTGGGCATGGTTACCGGCCGAGGCGCACACCACACTGGCTTCGGGGCTGTGCTGTTTTACTTTATGCAGTTTATGAAAAGCGCCGCGCAGTTTAAACGAGTATACCGGCTGTTTGTCTTCGCGTTTTAGCAGCACATTATGGCCCAGGCGCTGGCTGAGTTTAGTCATGGCATCCAGCGGGGTTTCTACCGCGGCCTGATATACCGGCGACAGCAAAATTTCACGCAGATACTGCTGCATCAAGTCGGTATCTGTTTGCTCTGCTTGTACTGTTGCCAGGTTACTCATTATTGCTCCGGTTGTATTAATTTACTGCATACTCTCAAGCGAAGACCAGAAACTGCTAAACAAGGCGTCTCCGGCAGGGAAGCCGGAGAGACAAATTCGTCAGGAACGAATTTGAACTGCGCCAGCAGCCCTTCGGGCAAGCTCCATGGAAGGAGCTTGTAACCCTACAGGGACGTATTTACGGCGTCCTTGTGTGCAGTTTGTGGTCGTAGCCTGCAACTCAGGTTCATACTCAGCGCCAAGGAAATACTTTCTTCGCCGCCTTCAAGGAGCACATCCCTGTGCCCTCTCAGCCTGCGCGGCATCCCTGCCGCTGCTACGAAAGTACACCTTGTCCCTTCGTCTCAAGTCTTGCTGCTTGTGCCATCCGGCAAACTTAAGTTTCAAGCGCAGACAGGTAACAACTAAGCGGGGCCTCTCCAGCAGGGAAGCTGGAGAAGAGTTTACATGGACGTATTTACAACGTCCCCGCGTGATGTTGCCTGTCGTAGCCTACAAATCCAGTTCAAGCTCACGGCAAGGAAATGCTCTTTTCGCCGCCTTCTACAGCACGTCCCTGTGCTGTCTCAGCCTCCGCGGCATCCCTGCCGCTGCTGCAAGAGCACACCTTGCCTATCGCCTTACGTCTTGCTGTTTATTCTTCTAACTTAGACAAATCCCGCACAGCACCTTTATCTGCGCTACTGGCCAGCAAGGCATAAGCTTTTAACGCAGAGCTAACCACTCGCTGGCGGCTCTCTGGCTTCCACCCCAACTTACCTTTGGCATCCATCGCGGCACGGCGCTGCACCAGCTCGTCATCGCTGATAGCAATGCCAATTTTGCGCTGCGGAATATCAATTTCGATTTTGTCGCCTTCCTGCACCAAGGCGATAGCACCGCCACTGGCGGCTTCCGGTGACACATGGCCGATCGACAAACCCGAAGTGCCGCCGGAAAACCGGCCATCTGTGATCAAAGCACAGGCTTTACCCAAGCCCATCGACTTTAAGTAACTGGTTGGGTAAAGCATTTCCTGCATACCCGGGCCACCTTTGGGGCCTTCATAGCGGATAATTACCGCATCGCCGGCCACGACTTTGCCTTTTAAAATGGCGTCTACCGCATCGTCCTGGCTTTCAAAAATGCGCGCGCGTCCGGTAAAGACTAAGTTTTCCGGCTCTACTCCGGCGGTTTTAACAATACAGCCTTGTGGCGCCAGGTTGCCAAACAACACCGCCAAACCGCCATCTTGCGAGTAAGCATTTTCTTTGCTGCGAATACAGCCATCAACACGGTCGTCATCCAGTGTCGGATAACGGCAATTTTGCGAAAAGGCCTGGGTAGTGCGGATACCGGCCGGACCGGCCAGATACATTTGTTTAGCCTCTTCATTGCCGCTGGTTTTGATATCCCATTGCTCCAGCACCGCGGCTAAACTACTGCCTGCCACATGCGGTACATTGGCGTTTAACAAACCGGCGCGGTTTAGCTCGGCCAAAATGCCAATAACACCACCGGCGCGGTGCACGTCTTCCATATGGTATTTCTGCGTTGAAGGCGCTACCTTGCACAAATGCGGCACTATGCGCGATAAGCGGTCGATATCAGCCATACCGAAATCGACTTCCGCTTCAATTGCCGCGGCCAGTAAATGCAATACGGTATTGGTCGAGCCGCCCATGGCGATATCCAGCATCATGGCGTTTTCAAAGGCGGTTTTATTGGCGATATTGCGCGGCAAGGCGCTGGCGTCATCATGTTTATACCAGCGGTTGCACAGCTCCATTATCCTGAAACCGGCCTGCACAAACAGCTCTTTGCGGTCTGCGTGGGTCGCCAGCAGCGAGCCGTTACCCGGCTGGCCCAAACCCAAAGCTTCAACTAAACAGTTCATTGAGTTGGCGGTAAACATACCCGAGCAGCTGCCGCAGGTCGGGCAGGCGCTACGTTCAATTTGCTCGCTGTCGCTGTCGCTTACTTTGGGGTCGGCCGCCGATACCATGGCATCGACTAAATCCAGCTTGATGATCTGATCGGATAATTTTGTTTTACCCGCTTCCATCGGCCCACCAGAGACAAAAATAGCCGGTACGTTTAAACGCATCGCCGCCATTAACATGCCTGGGGTAATTTTGTCGCAGTTAGAAATACACACCATGGCATCGGCGCAGTGGGCGTTGACCATATATTCTACCGAGTCGGCGATCAGCTCGCGCGACGGCAGGCTGTACAACATACCGCCATGGCCCATGGCAATGCCGTCATCCACCGCTATGGTATTAAACTCTTTGGCAATACCGCCGGCATCTTCAATGCTTTTTGCCACCAGCTTGCCTAAATCGCGCAGGTGCACATGGCCGGGTACAAATTCGCAAAATGAGTTTACTACCGCAATAATCGGCTTACCAAAATCGGTGTCTTTTACGCCGGTGGCACGCCAAAGGGCGCGGGCACCTGCCATATTGCGGCCTTCGGTAACGGTGGCGGATCTTAACTTTGGCATTGCGGTACTCCGTGTATTCGGTAAATAAAAAAGTATAGGTTTAATTCAGTGTTATGCGCTTAGTACAGCCAGTTCGGCTGATACCAGTTCCAGTTGCTGCACGTCATACAGTTTATGCAACTGGCTGGTTAATAAATGAATGGGCTTATCACCACTAACGGTCAGTGTAATATTCAGGCTGTTGGCATCACTGCGCGGGGTCAGCTGTAACCCGGCTAATTCATAGCCGCGATAGCGGGTAACCTGCAACAGGCGCTCAACCACGGCCGGGGTGTTAGTGGTGGTAATGTTCAGTACATGGTTCATGCTTTAGCCTCCGTGATCATCTCTTCATTAGCAGCACCCGGCGGTACTAATGGCCAGACGTTGTCTTTATCGTCAATACATACATGCAGTAAATAAGGTCCTGGCCAGGTAAACATGGCTTCCAGTGCGCTTTCGACTTCGTCTTTTCGGGTAATACAGTGGCCCGGTATGGCAAAGGCGGCGGCCAGTGCAACAAAGTCCGGGTTGTCGGATAAATCGGTTTCGCTGTAGCGCTCGTTAAAAAACAACTGTTGCCACTGCTTTACCATGCCTAAGCGCTGGTTATCGACAATGACAATTTTTACCGGCAACCGAAAACGTTTAATGGTCGCTAACTCTTGCACGTTCATCATAAAAGAGCCGTCACCACTAACGGTGATTACTGTGTCTTGTGGCCGGGCTAACTTGGCGCCAATTGCCGCCGGCAAACCAAAACCCATAGTGCCCAAGCCGCCGCTGGATAAATGGTTACGCGGGCTGCTAAAACGCATATGCTGCGCTACCCACATCTGGTGCTGGCCGACATCACAACACACCACGCTGTTATCCGGCATGCGCTCGCTTAATTGTTTTAACATCAACGGTGCATAAATACGCTCGCCTGGGTGGTCGTAACGCCAGCCATGTTGCTGCTTTAACTGCGCACAATGGCTAAGCCACTCGGCGCAATCAGTGCCGGCCGATATTGCCGGCAAAATCTGCTTCATATCACCCAGCAGGGCTGCATCAGCGAAGCGCACCTTGTTTATTTCGGCCGGGTCGATGTCGACATGGATAACCCTGGCGTGCGGCGCGAATTTTTGCAGATTTCCGGTAACGCGGTCATCAAAGCGGGCGCCCAAACAAATTAATAAGTCACACTGCTGCACCGCTAAATTCGCTGCCTGGGTGCCGTGCATACCCAGCATACCCAAATAGTGCGCGTTGTCTTTAGCAACCGATCCCATGCCTTTTAAGGTGGTAACCGATGGCATAGGGTTAGCGGCTAAAAACTGTTGCAGCTGTGTCATGGCGCCGGCCATATGCACACCACCACCGATATAAGCCATCGGCTTTTTCGCTGCAGCTATTAACGCACGCGCCTTGCCGGCATTGGCCAGCGAGGTATAAATTGCTGCAGCTTTGGCCGCCGTTGCCGGCTCGCGGTGATACGCAATTTCTGCCAGCTGCACATCTTTAGGGATATCAACTAACACCGGGCCAGGGCGGCCACTTTTCGCAATGGCGAAGGCTTCATGCAGCGTGGCCGCCAGCTCGTCTACGCTGCGCACCATAAAGCTGTGCTTGGTCACTGCCAAGCTTAAACCTAATACATCAATCTCCTGAAATGCATCGCTGCCCATCACCGCTTGCGACACCTGGCCGGTAATGGCCACTACTGGTACTGAATCCAGCATCGCATCGGCCAGTGAAGTGATTAAGTTAGTTGCACCCGGACCAGAGGTGGCCATACACACACCAACCTTGCCAGAGGCTCGGGCATAACCGATGGCTGAGAAGGCGCCACCTTGCTCATGCCGGCACAGGTAGTGTTTTACGTTGCTTTGATACAGCGCATCGTAAATCGGCATAATGGCACCGCCGGGGTAGCCGAAAATGGTATCGACCCCGTGTTGCTGCAGCACCTGTAGTACCAATTCTGCGCCTTTCATGTTCTGTCCTCTTGCCCTGGTTAAATTTTCTAACGCCCTGAAACGACAAAACCCCCGGTCCTTGCGGAGCGGGGGTTTTGTTGGAATTCGCTGTTACGCTACTTTTTTTCCAAAACACCGCCCCCGCGGAGATTAATAATCACCACGACCACGAGGACAATAATGTTCAGAACAGCAGCTAAACGCATAATATGATTCTTACTTATCTACTTGGTTAAAAATTATTTTAGTTATATAGCCTGCAAAGCAGACTGAATTGCTATTAGAAATAGCCGTCTATCAGTCTGAAGTCAACAGGTTTTTCTGATTTGCTAAAAATTTATTCCGTGTAAACTTAAACTATTCATTAGCCAGCGTGGTAGCAGCGTGGATCAGTTAGAGCTGTTTGAACTGCCCAACCCTTGTATCGGTGTGTGCCAAAGCAACAGCCGCGGCTACTGTATTGGCTGCTTACGCTCGCGTGATGAACGCTTTAACTGGCACGCTAAGCCGGTGGAAGAGCGCGCACATATCTTAAAGCTGCTGTCACAGCGGCGCGCCAGATTAAATGCGAAAGCGAAAAAGGATAACGACTCACCCACAAGTGGTGAGTCACTGGAGTTGTTTTAAGCCGCTTAAAAATGTATCTAGGCTTTTTTAATCAAGCCAATTAAAAACAGCAGCACCACCGCACCGACGGTGGCGGTGATCAATGAACCAATAAGCCCATATGACGCCAAGCCAACGGCACGAAATAAAAAACCACCAATAAAAGCCCCCACTATGCCCACAACCATATTGCCCAAAATACCGAAGCCACGGCCTTTCATTATCTTGCCAGCCAACCAACCGGCGATGGCACCGATAATTAGAAACAGAATAAAATTCATCACAAATCCTCAGTTATTGTTAACCCAGCATCGGCGTGCTGGTAGGTTAAGCAAAGCATAAAACCGTTTAATGGCAAGTAATGTGTTGGTAAGTCAGCCGGTAAGCTATGCCTAAGTACCTGCAATAATGGCACGGCGGAGTATTTGCTATAAGCTTCCGCGGCCGTCCAGCGTTGATAAAACGCTAATTGATCAGTGGCACCTGTCAGCGCTGGGTATTCGCGGCTGAAATCATCAGTATTGCGTGGTTTCAGCTGCTCTATATCTAGCCCTAGCTTATTAGTGCGGCTGACAGCCACAGCGATAGCCTGTGCCGAGTGACTGATTGATAGCTGCCACAGTTCGCTGCACACCTTTAATGCCGGCGCAGCGTCGGACGGTAAGCTAATGTCTGCGTTAGCCGGAGAAACACCCTGATACCGCAGCAACAATTGCCGCGCTAATGCCCGGCCATTACAAAACTGTAGACTGCGCTTTGTGCTAAGGCTGTTGGCATACTGCCATTCCGTATCCGTCAGGCTACTGCGGCACTGTGCTTTGGGCCTCAACTGCAGCCGATAACCAAGCCAAATCATCTGTCGATCTCTGTCCATATTGCGCTAAATACGCCGCAGCATACTGTGAAGCCCTTTCCTTGTCACACCCCTAACCGGTGTTGACGATAAAGCGCTAGCAGTGACAAGGCGTAGTTGCTGCGGTAAACTTGCCACTTTTGTGTTGCAGAGCCACTGAGCCTTTGAATCGTATCGCTATAGAACAGTTATTACCTCATCGTGGCACTGCGCTATGGTTGGATACAGTTACCCAATTGAATGCTGACAGCATTAGCGGCCAAACCGTTGTTGGTTGTCTGGGGCAATACGACCATAACGGTAACAGTCACCTGCTGTACGAAGCTGCCGCCCAGTTGTGTGCGGTGCATGGTGCCCGCCACGCGGGTAGTGCCAAGAGCGCCTATGTTGCTAAAGTACAACAGCTGCAAATACATCAACACTATAGCGCCACGCTGGCAGTCACAGTGCGCTGTCAGCTGCTAAGCCAGAATCAGGCCGGCGCGCTGTATCAGTTTAATCTTTACCAGAATTCACAATTGCTGCTTAGTGGTAATTTATTGGTGGTAATTGAATATGCTTGAATTATCAGCAGTACATTATGCCTATCCGGGCGCCGATTCTGCTGCGTTGCAGAATATTAGTTTATCGCTGCACGCTGGCGATATTGTTGGTGTGCTGGGACCAAATGGCGCCGGCAAAACCACGCTATTTTCTTTGCTCAGTGGCTTAACTCAGCCCAGTCAGGGCCAGTTGCGCTGGCAACATAATACGATACGGGTAGGCTTGGTACCGCAACATCTGGCGTTTTATGGCCAGTTGAGCATCGCGGAAAATCTGGCGTTTTTCGCAGACATCTATCAGCTAACTGGTGCACTACGGCAGCAGCAAATACAACTGGTAATCGCGGCCTGTGATCTGAGTAGCCGTCTGCAGCAGCGCGCGGCGACTTTGTCTGGCGGCTGGCAGCGGCGGCTAAATTTTGCCATCGGCATTTTGCGCCCGGCAGAACTATATTTGTTTGATGAAGCCACCGTCGGCGTCGATGCGCAATCACGCCAACAATTATTAGCAGCTGTTCAGCAGCTGGCTGCTGCCGGCAAAACGCTGCTTTACACCAGCCATTATCTGCAAGAAACCGAACAAATTGCTAACCGCATCCTGATACTGCAGCAGGGTAAATTGCTACTCGACACGCCACTAAACCAGCTGGCAGCAACTACCCGCCAACTGATACTGCAATGGCCAGAGCAGGCACCAACAGGCTGGGCGTCTTTGCTAGTCGAGCTAAGCTTAACCGCCACACCGCTAGCCAAAGGCGAACTGATTGCACTGCAAAATGAGCAACAATGGGCGCGACTACAGCAGTTTATCGTTATGCAATCCTGGCAGCCGTTATGGTTGCACTATGGCCCACCGTCGCTAGAACAACTTTATCTGCATGTTAGCGGAGGCCAGCTATGAGGTTATGGGCATTACTGGCCAAAGAGTGGCGCTTATTGCGGCGCGACGTGCATGCCGTGGCGGTGTTATTTTTAATGCCACTGACCTTTGTGTTACTGATGGCATTTGCCCTGTCTGATTTAAATGCCGGTGTGCCCGCCGTTGCCAGCGTTAGCCTGAAACAGCAGGCAGATGACCACAACAGCCGCTTTTTTGCCGCTGCGCTTAAGCAACAGCTAACAATATTGCCCGATAACCAAGATAGCTTAGTTAGTGTCATCACCAGTGCTGACTTTACTGATTTGTTACAGCAGGAGAGCGACACGCCGACGCCACAATTACAGCTGCTTTTTAACGCCAGCACACCGCCAGTGCTGCGCCAACAGGTGCGCTCTGCGGTAACCCTGGCGTTAGCGCAAACCCGGCTACAGGCTTTTTTACGCACCAATGACATGCTATCTGACGAACAAAGCCTGGCTGAACAACTGGCGATAGTGCGCCAGCAAACCGACAGCACACTAGACGAACAGGACACCGGCAGCCAGGGCCAGCTGTTACCACAAGCCAATGCCAGCCAGCACAGCGTGCCGGCCTGGTTAATTTTCGGCATGTTTTTCGTTATGCTGCCGATGGCTAATACGCTGCTATCGGAGCAACAAAGCGGCACCTTGCTGAGATTAAAATCGGCAGGTCTACCGCCGTTGACCCTGGCGCTGGGCAAATGTTTACCGTACTTTATGATCAATTTGTTGCAGTTTAGCCTGCTGGTATCGGTCAGTTATTGGTTATTACCACTGCTCGGCCTGGCACCGCTGCAGTTAAACGGTAGCCCGCTGGCCTATCTGCTACTCGCCTGCAGCATAGCGCTGTGCAGCAGTAGCTTTGGCTTTTTTATTGCCAGCCTGGTGCGCAGCAATGAGCAGGCGCTGATGCTAAGTGGCGGCTGCAATATTATTCTTGCTGCCATCGGCGGCATTATGGTACCCAAGGCTGTCATGCCCGAAGCCATGCAGCAGGTTGCCGCGTTATCACCGATGAGCTGGGCGCTGGACGGTTGTCTGGCATTATTAACCGGTCACGGCGCTATTACCGATATTGCCCCGGCAGCCGTCAAACTGCTGCTATTTGCCTGTGTCAGCTTTGTGCTGGCGTACTTTATTTTTCAATACAAACTGAGCCGGATAAAATGGACCGCACTTTATTAAGCGAACAATTAAAACACTTGCTGGTAATCGAATGTGACAAGGAAGACGAGCTAAACTGGCAGGATATTCGTAACGACGAACCATTATTTGGCAGTAACAGCCGGCTGGATTTAGACAGCTTAGACGCACTGCAATTAAGTTTGGCAGTGCAAAAACAATATGGTGTGCGCATTGAAGGTGCCAACCAGGGCCGTAAAGTACTGCACAGTATCGACAGCCTGGCCGATCATATCCTGGCCAGCGCATGACTCCGGTTTACCTTAGCCAGCTGCAGCTGCAATCGGCTTTAGGTGGCACGCTGGCTCAAGCGGCCAGCGGCTATATTCAGGGCAAGTTGCCTACGCTAATGTCAGACAACGCGGCGTTGCCGGGCGGTTATTTTGCCGTTGACGCGCCGAAACAACACTTGCATAACCGGCTGCAACAGTTGCTGCAAAGCACACTGAATGCTGCCGAACTTAACGCCGCAGATTGCCTGCTGCTAGTGGCTTCTACGGCGCTGGATGTTAGCCTGCTGGAGCAACGTTTAGCGCAAGGCGAAGCGTTAAGTATGGCGATGTTACCGGCGTTTGACGACTTTGCGGCCAGCATCAGCGCTACGTTTAATTTTGCTGCCATTCGTATAATTAACACCGCCTGCACCAGCGCTGCCAATGCGTTGTTGTATGGCCAGCGCATGTTACAGGCCGGGCTGTATCAGCGGGTGTTGGTACTCGCTTTTGAACCGCCGGGCAATATTACCCGCACTGGTTTTAGTGCCTTAGAGCTCACCAGCCATAGTGGTCAGTACCGGCCGTTTCATCCACAACGTGACGGCCTGATCCTCGGAGAAACCTACGCCACCGTTATATTGAGCAGCACCGCGGATAAAGCACCACAGGCAGTATTGCTCGGCGGCTACAGCGCCTGCGACACCCACAATATTACCACTACGGCTGAAGATGGCAGCCATATCGCCGCTGTGATGCAGCAAGCGTTGCAGCAAACTGCTCTACAAAGTAGCGATGTTAGCCTGCTTAAACTACACGGCACCGCGACAGCGGCAAACGACAGCGCTGAATACAACGGCGTTATGCGGGTATTTAACCAACCATTACCCGCATTAACGGTATTAAAGCCGTACCTTGGCCACACCCTGGGTGCCTGTGGTTTATCTGAGTTAGCGTTATTATTCGCCGGCTTGCAACAGGGAGCATTGCCGGCGTTACCCTATGCCACAGCTGCCAGCCTACCCTTTAGCCCTGCGCCGCAGCACATTGCGGCGCAGGCAGTGATCATGGCCAACTTTTTTGGCTTTGGCGGCAATAATGCCAGTTTACTGTTGAGGAGCTGCTGATGTTCAGCGTCATTGCACAACATCAATTACAGCTGGATGCCAGTACCAGCGATAAAGCATTGAAGCTGCAGCTGAGTCAGCATCTAAGCCAAATGCCGCGCCGGATGGATCGGTTGGCACTGCTAACCTTGTTGTTGGCGCTGCCTTTTCGTGGCCAGCTTAAGCCTGGTTGCGGCATTTATCTGGCGGCCGACTATCCCTCCCTAGCCAATATGTATGCTTTACTCGACACTGTAGTGGTACAGCAGCAACTACCGAAACCGTTTGAGTTTGTTAACAGTGTCAGCAATGCTGCCTGTTTTTATGCCGCGCAAATGTTGCAGCTGGATGGCCCGAATATGTTTATTGGCGCAGGCCGCGAACCCTGGCAGGCGCTGGCCGAACTGGCGTACGCCGATTTACACTGCAATGTGGTGCCAGAAGCACTTTTGATCCGCTGTTTACAGGGCAACAACCAGCTAAGTGGCGAGGCGGTGCAGCTGCGAGCGGGTAACTGGCAACCGGCGCAATGGCAATTCAGCGAGTTTGCCACTGCACCGCGCTAGTGCACGTTCGTTTATACGGTGACACCAAGCTTAGAAACCGCTGCGACTCCAGGCGGCCAGTTGTTGCATTAACTCACGCTCATGCTGCGCCAGCACGCGCAGTGATGCCGCCAGCGGCGCAAAATCTGTGTTGGCCTGTTTGGCTTTGCAGTACTGCACCAGCTGCGAAGCAAAACCGCGCCAGCCATCACCGATCTGCGTCATCTCATTAGCCGCTTGCTGCAATAATGGTTCATTCAGCTTGTCAGCAGCCTCTTGCAAAAACGACGCGTACATAAAACGAAAGCCTGCCCCACCGGTGCCAATTTCTTCTTGCATCCGCACTATATGCGTCAGGTAGAGCCGGTTATATTTCACTGCTGCTGGATCTAACCTGGCAATTTTATTTGCCAGATGCAAAATGCCGCGCACGCCAATCCAGGGTAACGGCAACCCATCCAGAATACGGCTGGTCGCCTTAATACTTTGGCGTATTAAGCGCGGCCAGTTTGGCTCAGCTGGCGTATTACCTAAGGTATACATTAAACCTTTTGGCGCCAGCGCCCCTTTGGCAAAGCGGGCTTTAGTCAGCGCAGCGGCATCGCACTGCACGACGTCTTCAAATACCGGATCACTAATAAGATAGTTATCCTGCTGTTTGCCATACACCAGTAAATTATGCGCATTAAAATGAAAACGCATTTCTGCTGGAAAATATGGTAACCAAAATACGCTGGTTTGCAGCCCTACCGCCTGTTGCTTTGCTAAGGCTTGATCTAACGCCTGCTGACCCGCAGCGGCATTACTAAAGCGCTGCGTCTGTATGGCCAGCCCCAGGCGTTTATTTAAGGTATTAATAATATGCTTTGGCGGCATGCGGTAAGCAATCAGTGGCATGCCATTCAGTTTGATAATAGGCAAATAGGCAAAGGCCAAAGCTGACGACAAGCCGAACACCATCGGCTCACTAATAGCAAAGCCGGCATTGGTTAGCAGGCTGGACATCACACCGCTTTCGCAATGCGCACTTTGTTGGTGGCTAAAAGTCATATTATTCCTGCTGATTGCCAACTGACTGATACGCTAGCAGCTGAGCCAGCGGCACGGCCAGCGCGTCGCTGTAACGTTGTAGTATTGCCTCCGGTAAGCGCCGATAGCGGGCCGGGTTAAAATGACGTCGGATGCGCCAACACCAAAAACCGCTGACCTGACTTAGGCCGGCTTCATCCAGTCTCGCCTGATACATTAAAAACGGCAGTGGTGACACCAACCCTTGCTGCCATTGCAGGTACGCCTGCTCCGCTTGCTGTTGCAGCGTTTGCACTGCCAGCTGGGTTGCATAAGCTTCGGTATCCCAACCACTGCTCTGGCTTGGCGTGT
The DNA here is from genome assembly GCF_016918075.2 of Rheinheimera maricola. GTDB lineage: Bacteria > Pseudomonadota > Gammaproteobacteria > Enterobacterales > Alteromonadaceae > Alishewanella > Alishewanella maricola_A. The sequence goes on from NZ_JAERPS020000006.1 coordinate 77,207, forward strand.
AACGGCCATCGTCCGTAGTCACATACAGCAGTTTTTTATGGCCGCCGTAGCTGCTGCTGTCGTGCTGCGGCACTTCGTTAAGCTTCATGGCCTACCACTTCTAGTAACATAAAAGCACTGGAGAAACGGCCACTCTCCGGGATGTAACACAGAATTGTCTCGCCTGGTTGCAGGCGGCCGCTGTGAAACAGCTCTTCGAGCATAATAAATATTGAGGCTGAGCCGGTATTGCCTTTGCTGGTCAGATTGGTAAACCATTTACTTTGCGGGATAACAAAGCCAACATTCTCAAGCCCCTGCAACAAACGATCACGGAAGTATTCTGACGAATAGTGTGGCAAGAAATGATCAATCTGTTCGCTTTGCAGTGGATGTTTTTGCAACACCCGCCGCAGTGCTTGCTCTACCGTCACCGGCACTATGTTGTCGTTTAACAGTTTAACATCCTGTTTTACCGCCATAACCGACTGCTCTGCGCGGCTGTCAGCGTCAAAGCGGGTCCAGCCCTGCAGGCCACTTTCAGTGTGTTCGGCGCCGGCGTACATGCAGGCCGGTAGCTGGTTTGCAAACGACATCACTTCGATCCAGTGAATGCGCAGGCTCAAGCCATCGGCGGCCGGTTCATTTTGCAGCCAGACAGCGCCTGCACCATCTGACAACATCCAGCGTAAGAAATCTTTTTCAAACGCCAGCTCTGGCTGCTTGCCCAGCTGCGCTAGCTTGACATCAGCTTCGGCACTAAAGTTACGCGCATGCATCATATTTGATGCCACTTCTGAGCCGCAAGCCACAGCATTGCGACTGTTGCCGCTGGCGACACTCATCCAGGCGTACTTCAGTGCAGTAATACCACACAGACAAATACCAGCAGTCGCCACCACTTCACACGGTGGGTTGCCCAGTTCACCATGTACCATTACCGCATGGTTGGGCATCAGTTGATCCGGCACTGAGCTACTAGCGGCTAAACATTCAATGCTGTTTAACCGTTCTGGCGTCTGACACAGCTTACGGATCGCGGCAGCAGCCAGTTGGGCATTATTCATGCCCGGCTCACCACTGACAGGGTCAATTACATAATGCCGCTGCTTAATACCATTGCTGCGCAGTATTAGCCGCCTGGCACGGGAAGGCTTGTCGCCAACCAGCCCCAATCTGGCTTCCATTTGCTCATTAGACACCGCATCAAACGGCAGCTCGGCTGCAATGCGACTGATATAAACCGGGTGTATCGACATCAAATTCCCTTCATCTCAGCTGTTATACTCAGGTTTAGCAGGCTATTCACCGGATGGCGCAGCGAAATAGCGTTTTTGTATCGCGATCCGCTGTTTGGTTAGCGGCGCCAATAATTTTTTCGCTAAAGCCGTAACCGGTACAACGGTAACAATCAGTGTTAGTAAAAAGCAAACATAAACCATTAAACCCGCTTTACGACGTAAGCTGTTTTCTGGCCCCAGTTTGCGTAATAAGCGCGCCCAGATACTAAAACTATGATTACCCACCCGCTCACTAGCGATCAGTTTCTCATTTATCGTTACCGCCTGTAGGCCTTGCAACATTGGTGCTGTAATGGCCGTGTTATCTACTTGCAGACGCTGCTTAATGCGCTCACCAAAGCGGCTAGCCGCGGCAATATCCTGCTCGCTGATACCGGCTTTGGGCAACCAGCGCCGGGCTTGTTGTTTACCGGTAAACATCCACATGGGTGTAGCGAGAAAACTGGCCGCACTGCCGCATTTATCTACCAGCGCAATATTGTCGACTAAACGGGCTTGCAGCCGTTGTAAGTGCAGCTTTACTTTTTCTTGCGCCATTAACCACATATTGCGACAGCCAATCAGGGTAACTACCGGCGTGTCAGCAAATAACTGTTGCGCCAGCGAGCTTTGCAAAAAGCTACTAACCGGTAACGACGGCGCTAAAAACCAGACTTGATAAGCCAGAATGATCAGATCGTATTTATCTGCCAGATCCCGGTCTGGCGCTTGCAATGGTTGCGGAATTTGCAGCACCGTTTCCGGAAATACCGTAAAAAAGCGTACAAAAGGCCAGGGAAAGGGGTAAGGCGTAACGGGTTGCAGGGCGAGAAAATCCAGTTGTATATCGGCCTGATGCTGTAAAGGTGCACAGACCGAGCCTACCAGTCGGTTAAGCTGGCCGGTTTGTGAGTAATGAATTACCAATACTTTACGCATCAGAAAGGCGCCCGCGTTACATATTAAAGCGCGGATTTTGCACGCTAAATGCAGCAGGGGTCAATCAATAATGATAGTCGCTTTTTTTAATTTACTTTATACCCACACTTTATATATGATACGCCGTTTTTAGTAGCGAAATTCGTAACGTGCCGGGTAGCAACTTGTGATGGAATTTTTCTTAACCGATTGGGCGGTATGGACACCGGACTCAACCCAAGGCGATACCGGCTTGGGTGCGCAACCTATGCCCGAGTTAACCCAAGTACCGGCCATGACGCGCCGCCGTTTAAGTAAACTGACCAAGTTAACCTTTGACGTTGCGTTAGCCGTACAACCGATTGATGATACGTTGGCATCGCAGCAATCGATCAGTACTATTTTCGCTTCACGCCATGGCGATTTACACAAAACCCTCGGTTTGCTACAGCAGGTCGCCCAGCAAGAAGCCCTGTCACCCACCCAATTTGCCTTGTCAGTACATAATGCCATTAGTGGCCAGTTAAGTTTATTCAAGCAAAACCGTGCTGACACTAATGCCATTGCCGCTGGCGCCGACAGCCTGCATTATGCCGTGTTGGAAGCCGCCGCCCGCTTGCAAACCGAACCTGAGCTTAGTCAGATACTGGTACTGTACGCCGATGAGCCTGTGCCAGAAGTGTATCAGCCGTTTTGTCAGGACCCGGCTCAACCAGTGGCGCTGGCGTTGTTGCTAAGCCGCAACCAGGGTGAAAAGATGCACTTTGTCCGCCACAGTGCACCAACGCAGTCAGCTTCGACGCAGCAAGTGCTGCAATTGCTCCCCTTGCTGCAACAACAATGCAGCACAGTCAACATCGCTGGCCGCCAGTGCCAGTGGCACTGGCAACGGGGCTAACATATGCAAACATTGAATCACTGGTACCGTATCCTGGCGACAGGTTTTTGCTTCGTTGCTTTTGGCGTAGGCGGTGTCTTACTGTCGCTAACTGTACTGCCGCTGCAACGCTTAATGATCCGCGATAACGAGCAACGTAAAAGCCGCGCGCGTCATACGGTGCATCTTACCTTTCGCAGCTTTATTAAGCTGATGCAGTGGGTGCGCATATTTAATTTTGACTTCACCGCTGAGCAAGCGCTGCGTCAGGCCCGCGGCCAAATTATTATTGCCAACCACCCGAGTTTAATTGACGTGGTGGCGCTGATTTCGATGACGCCAAACGCCGACTGCGTGGTAAAAGCCCAATTGTTTCGCAACCCCTTTATGCGCGGCGTCATTAGCAGTACCGGCTATATCAGCAATGCCGATCCCGATCAGTTGCTGGATGACTGTGCCGCATCGTTGGCACAGGGCAGCAACCTGATTATTTTCCCGGAAGGTACCCGCAGTAAACCCGGCCAGCCGCTGCAGTTTCAACGCGGAGCGGCTAATATAGCGCTGCGCTCCGAAAGTGATTATCTGGCGCTGCGTATCAGCTGCCAACCCAGCACGCTAACCAAAGAAGAGCAGTGGTATAATGTGCCTCAGCACAAGCCAACACTGGCGATACACGTTATTAAACCGATAGCAGTACAACGCTATCGTAATCTGTCGTCCCCTTCACTGGCTGCGAGGCAGCTGACAAGGGATTTACAAGATTTTTATCAGCAGGTATTGAGTTAACTATGGACGCTTTAAAACACGAATTGAAACAACTGATCATCGAGACGCTGGAGCTGGAAGATATTGCGCCGGCAGATATTGATGACGACGCGCCCTTGTTTGGTGACGGTCTGGGGCTGGATTCTATCGATGCATTAGAACTGGGCCAGGCGTTAAAGAAAAAATATCAAATCAAACCCGACGCCAACGCCGAACAAAATAAGCAGCACTTCGCCAGCATCAGCAATCTGGCACTTTATGTGCAGCAACAACAGCAGTAACCGGAGCCGCAATAATGAAAACAAAACAGGACATCTTCGTCGTATTACAACAACTGATGGTGAAGGAATTTGAATTAGACGCTGAGCAGGTGCAGCTAGAGGCCAATCTATATGAAGATTTGGATCTGGACAGCATCGACGCCGTTGACCTGGTGGTAAAACTGCGCGAGCTTACCGGCAAGAAAATCGAGCCCGATGCGTTTAAAGCGGTGCGCACTGTTGCTAACGTGGTTGACGAAGTTTACGCCTTAATCGACGCCTGATGCTGCAACATCCTTTAGTTAAAGCCCTGTTGCAACTGGCTCTGCTGGCGTATCCCTTTTACATCTGGTGGGCTATAACACACTGGCATCCAGCTGCCGCTTTAGCGCCGCTGGCGCTATTGGCGCTGGCAAAAGCCCTATTTGGCCAAAGCCCGCTGTCGCAGCGCGGTTTTTTTTTACTCAGCGCGATAGTGCTACTGGCTGCCAGTATACTCGGCAAGGCAGAGCAAGCGATGTTGTATTACCCGGTGTGGGTTAACAGTGGCATGTTGTTGCTGTTTGGCTGGTCATTGCTCTACCCTCCGACGGTAGTAGAACGGCTGGCGCGCTTGATCGACGGTGAACTGGACGCTAAAGGTGTAGCCTATACACGCAACGTTACTCAAGTTTGGTGCGCCTTCTTTTTGCTTAACGGCAGTATAGCGGCGCTGACGGCCTGGTGGGGTGACTGGGACCTGTGGGTATTATACAACGGCTTTATTGCCTATCTGTTAATGGGTTTACTAATGGCCGCAGAATGGCTGGTAAGACGTCGTGTTAGAGCAAAAAAGTAGCTATTGGCTACTAAGCTGGGCATCGGCACAGCAACTTATAGCGCTGGACGATGCTGGCCAGCGTTATAGCTATAGCCAGTGGTATCAGGCAGTGCAGCAGTGCTACCAGCATATCCAGCAGCAGGACGGTGACACTGTGCTGCTATATCAACCGGATGGCCTGCAATTTAGTATCTGGTTAATTGCACTGGCGCTGGCCGGTAAACATATAGTGCTGTCTGCTGATGGCCAACCCGCCACTCTGGCCTTGGCGGCCAGCCATTGTGACTGGCAAGCAACGCAGCATTTTAGCTGTTTAGAGATCGCCGTCTCGATTACTGCACCACCGCAGTTACAACTGAGCTTAAGCCCGCAGTGTTGTGTCAGCTTTTTTACCTCAGGCTCCAGCGGAACTCCCAAACTGATTGGCAAAACCTTGTCGCAGTTACTGCGTGAAGTACAAACCCTGCAACAACAATTTGCCGCCCAGTTGCAAAGCGCCACACTGGTAGCGGGCACGGTGTCTGGCCAGCATATTTATGGCTTGCTGTTCCGTTTGCTTTGGCCACTGTGCGCCAACCGGCCTTTTTATTGTCAGCAGCTTAGCTACCTTGAACAATGGCAAGCGTTACTGCAGCAACACAAGGTCATTTTTATTGCCAGCCCGGCACATCTGGCCCGCTTTGACGATATTGCTAAGCTAACAGCTAACTCGGCCAGTATTAGCGCTATTTTTAGCTCTGGCGGGCCTTTGGCAGATGAGGTACCGGCACGCTATGTTGAGGCTTTGGGCCAGGCGCCGATAGAAGTGTTTGGCAGTACTGAAACCGGCGGTATTGGCTTTCGCCAACGCCAGAACAGCCAAAACTATTGGCGCGCTTTTGCCGGTGTGCAACTGACCAGCGACGAGCGTGATGCCTTAGTACTGCAGTCTCCGCATCTGCCCGATCAGACGCCGTATCAAACCGAAGATAAGGTGCAACTATTGCCAGATCAGTGTTTTATCCTGCTTGGCCGGCTTGATCGCATTGTAAAACTGGAAGAAAAACGTTTGTCTCTGCCAGAGCTGGAGCAATTCTGCCAGCAAAGCGAATGGGTTAATGCCGCCGCCGCGCTGGTATTAACGCAACCCAAAGTCCAGCTGGCACTGGTACTGGCATTATCAGAAAGCGGCCAGCTAGTGCTGCAAACGCAGGGCAAGCTGGCACTAAATCAGCTACTAAAACAACATTTGTTGCAACGCTTTGAACGGGTACTACTGCCAAAGCGATTTCGTTATCTGACGGCGCTGCCGTACAATGCCCAGGGTAAATTACCCCGCGCACAATTGGAGGCGCTGTTTCACCATGACTAAGTTATTTCCTACGCTGACGCTGATCAGCCAAACTGAGCAACAGCTCAGCCTGCAGCTGGATATCAGCGCCGATATTCACTGGTTTGCCGGCCATTTCCCTGACGCGCCGGTACTACCAGGCGTAGCGCAGCTGGATTGGGCCGTACATTACAGCCGGCAGTACTTTCCATCACTGCAGCAGCTACAGGCGGTAGAAGTGTTGAAATTTCAGCAAATGATACGGCCAGGGCACCAATTACTGCTGGTGCTTGAACGCAGTGCCGAACACACGACGTTGTTCAGTTATAGCCGCAACGGTGAAAAAGTCGCGTCTGGCCGCTTAAAGTGGAGCCCAGCAACTGATGCGTAATTGCTTTGTCATTCCAATTTACAATCATCATGAAACCATAGCCGCGACTGTGGCAGCGTTATTGCCGTATCAGTTACCGCTGATTATTGTTGATGATGGCTCGGATCTGCCCACAAAACAGGTGCTGGCGCAACTGGCTCAGCAGCACAGTTTGATACAGCTGCTGACACTGGCGGAAAATGGCGGCAAAGGAGCAGCGGTAACAGCCGGCTTGCGCCATGCACTGCAGCTTGGCCTTAGCCATGCGCTACAAATTGACGCCGATGGCCAGCATGACACTAAAGATATACCGGCATTTTGGCAGCTATCAGCAGAGCAGCCACTGGCACTGATCAGCGGTGCACCGCTTTACGATGATTCTATGCCACGCAGCCGTCGTATTGGTCGGCATATCACGCACTTTTGGGTACACATAGAAACCCTGTCGCGTGATATCAAAGATTCTATGCTGGGGCTGCGGGTCTATCCACTAACAGCAACCGTCGCATTGTTGGACCAGGTAAAACTGGGCCAGCGTATGGATTTTGATATTGAAATTATGGTGCGCTTGTACTGGCAAGGTGTAGTGGTGCAGTTTCTTCCCACTAAGGTTATTTACCCGCAAGGCGGCCGCTCGCATTTTAACCTGCTGCGTGATAACTGGTTAATCAGTAAAATGCATACCCGATTGTTTTTTGGCATGATATGGCGCGCACCCAAGTTACTGTGGCGCAAATGGCAGCGCGTATGACCTCACCTAAAGCCAGTCACTGGGCAAAAAAGCAGGAAAACGGCAGCTATCTGGCAATCTGGTTGCTACTACGACTTTATCGCTTTGGTGGCAAATATGTCATTTTGATCGTGCTGGCGCCGGTACTGGGCTATTTTTTTCTGAAAGACCGCAGTGCCAGAACTGCATCAATGCAGTTCTTACAACAAGTGCATAGCTATAAAGGCACTCAGAGCCCATTTGCACAGCGCCCGGGTTACTGGCGCAGCTACCAGCATTTTTGGCAATTTGCCATGGCAGCACTGGCAAAAATTGACGGCTGGCTCGGCCGTATTCCTGTCGGTAGCGTTAGCTATGAAGGCAGTGTCAGTTTTGACAATATTATACAAACCGGTAAGGGCGCTCTAATAATTGGTAGCCATCTGGGCAATCAGGAAGTGTGCCGGGCTTTAGTGCGCAGCAAATATACAGTGCGGATTAATGTGTTAGCGCATACGCAGCATACTGCGGCATTCAACCGCATACTGAAAGAAAGCAACAGCGACGTTGATCTAAACCTGATTGAAGTGACGGAGTTAACCCCAACGGTCAGCGTTATGCTAAGCGAATGTATTGAACGCGGTGAGTTGGTGGTGATCGTCGGCGATCGTATTTCAGCACAAGCGCCTGAGCGCGCGGTCTGGGCTGACTTTCTCGGTAAACCGGCGCCTTTTGCTATTGGCCCCTGGGTATTAGGTAGCGTACTACAGTGCCCGGTATATCTGATGTTTTGTATGCGGCAAAAAAACGGTTACAAGCTGATATTTACTCATTTTGCCGAGCAGTTGCAGCTGCCACGTAAAGAGCGGCAACAGGCGTTACAATCTACAATACAGCAGTATGCGCAACAACTGGAGCAGGTAGCTTGCCGCTACCCGTTACAATGGTTTAATTTTTATGACTTCTGGCACCTACCCACGCCCAGTCAACAAAAAGCCCAGTCAACAGAAGGAAACGCCAGGTGACAGCAGTACTTGAAGCCGGTTTATCACAGCCAGCACAACACGATCAGGCCAGCATTAGTTTTGGCAATGGCCGCATTAGCATTGCGCAGATTAATGCGATTGCCCGTCAGGCTACTCCGGTAAACCTGAGCGACGACGCCCACTTTGCAGAGAAAATTAACGCCGGCGTGGCCTTTTTGGACAAGCTGCTAAAAGAAGATGGCGTGATTTACGGTGTTACCACCGGCTACGGCGATAGCGTTACGGTGAAAGTGCCATTAGCGCAGGTGTATGAGCTGCCTATTCATCTAACCCGTTTTCATGGCTGTGGCCTGGGCGACTACTTTAGTAAACAGCAAGGCCGCGCCATTTTAGCAACCCGGTTATGCTCGCTTAGTCAGGGCTATTCCGGCGTTAGCTTTGAGCTGCTTAATCTGCTGGTGGCATTTTTAAATCATGATATTGTGCCGCGTATCCCTGAGGAAGGCAGTGTCGGTGCCAGTGGCGATTTGACACCACTTTCTTATATCGCTGCGGCCTTGATTGGTGAACGTGAGGTGTATTATCAAGGCCAGATACGGCCTTCTGCCGAGGTGATGGCAGAATTAGGCCTAACCCCGGTCACCTTACGGCCAAAAGAAGGTTTGGCCATTATGAATGGCACTGCGGTGATGACGGCGCTGGCCTGTCAGGCGTACCAGCGTGCTGAATATTTAACCCGTATGTCCAGTCGCATTACGGCACTGGCCAGCCTGGCGCTGCAGGGTAATAGTCACCACTTTGATGACATTTTATTTAGTGTTAAGCCGCATCAGGGCCAGAACCAAGTAGCAAGTTGGATCCGCAATGATTTAAACCATCATGAACACCCGCGTAATTCCAGCCGTTTACAAGACCGCTACTCTATTCGCTGCGCACCGCATATTATCGGCGTGTTGCGCGATGCACTACCATGGTTTAAACACACCATTGAAAATGAACTGAATAGCGCCAACGACAACCCCATAATCGATGGTATTGGTGAGCACGTGCTGCACGGTGGCCATTTTTACGGTGGCCATATTGCCATGGTAATGGACACGATGAAAACCGCCGTTGCCAATCTGGCCGACTTGCATGATCGACAAATGGCACTGTTGATGGACACTAAGTTTAACCACGGCCTACCGTCTAACTTATCGGCCGCCAGTGCTGAGCGACGTTACATTAACCACGGTTTTAAAGCGGTGCAAATTGGCTGCAGTGCCTGGACCGCCGAAGCATTGAAGCTAACCATGCCGGCCAGTGTGTTCTCGCGCTCTACCGAGTGCCATAATCAGGACAAAGTCAGTATGGGCACCATAGCAGCACGCGACTGCTTACGGGTGTTGCAGCTAACTGAGCAGGTAGTGGCAGCGTCCTTACTGGCGGTGCAGCAAGCCGTGCAATTACGCATTGCCCAGGGTGAGCTGTGCTTTAGTAGTTTAACCGCCGAGCTGCAGCAGATGCTGCACAGTTTGCAGCAACAGCATGCTGTAGTAGCCGAAGACCGGCCACTGGAGGCCGAATTGCGCCAGTTAGTGGCGCAGTTACAACAGCAGCACTGGCCGCTGTATACGGAGAGCAACGATGCGCAGTGCTGAAATCATTATTGATGTGCCGTTTTTTGATGTCGATGCCATGCAGGTCGTGTGGCACGGTCATTATGTAAAGTATCTCGAAGTGGCCCGCTGCGAGTTATTACGCAGCTTCAACTATGACTACACCGATATGTCAGCCTCAGGCTATATGTGGCCTATCGTCGATCTGCAGATTAAGTATGTCGGGTCGGCCTTGTTTGCCCACAAAATTAAGGTGAAGGCGACACTGAAAGAGTGGGAAAACCGGTTGAAGATAGACTATTTGATCACCGATGTAGCCAGCGGTAAAAAGCTAACCAAAGCCAGCACGGTACAGGTTGCAATTGATATCAATAGCAAAGAAATGTGTTTTGAAAGCCCAGCGGTGTTGTTTGACAAACTTGGGCTACCACAACCATGATTCGCCTGGGCTGTGTTCTACTGCTGGCCTTGCTATTAATGCCGGCGCAGGCCACTGACAGCCAGGCTCTGCTGCGCTTTAAACCCTTGCAGGGCCAACTAAGTTTCAACCAGAGTAAACAGCTACAAGGCTTACCGGTGGCGCTGAAAAGTAGTGGCTATATTCTGCTGCAAGACGGGCAATTGCTGTGGCACACCACCACGCCGGTCGACAGTAAACTATTGGTTAGCCCGGCCGGCGTCAGCCAGTGGCAGCAACAGCAGTATGTTGCTGTAGCTGGCAGCGAGTTTGTCGGCCAGCTGATGCTGGCCGTATTGCAACAGCAGCATCAGTTTATTAACGACCACTTTGCCCTGAGCGACGCTGACAACGATTGTCAGCTGTTGCAACCTTTGCAGGCACCACTGAGTAACCTATTTGTGCAGATCCGCCTATGTGGCGAGGCGACACTGCAGCGAATTGTGCTGCAGGAAAGCAACGGCAACAGCACAACCATTGACTTACAACCAGAGGCCAACCTTGACTAAGCTGGCCCGTCTGGCGCCATATAGCTGGCTGGCCATTATTATCTGCTTACTGGCCTATCTGTTATTGCAGTTACCGCAGCGGCAATGGAGCAGCAGCATCACCGCGTTGCTGCCCACCTCCGCCGAACCCTGGCAGCAACAATTGCTAACACAGGTGAACAGCAGCCGGCAGTTAACACTAAAGTTATCTGGCCTGGCTTTGCCGCAGTTACGTCAGGCTGCTACCAGCTTGCTGCAACAGCCCATTCAGGGGCTAAGCTGGCATCAGCCGGGCACGATGTTAACTCAGCTACAACAGCAGTATCAACAGCACCAGTCTTTGTTGCTTTCACCACAAACCCTAGACTTGCTGCAACAAGGCCAATACCAGCCCTTAGTAGATGCTGCCTGGCAACGGCTATACAGCCCGGCACCGCTATTGAGCGAGGCGCTAAGCCAAGACCCGCTATTGCTAACTCAGCAGTTTATGGAACAACAAACGGCTGGCAAGCTAATGCTGCAGCAAGCCTGGTTTGAAACGCGGCAGGGTGATGCCGTAGTGCTGTACGCAGAAACCGCCACTGACCCGTTTGACCGCGTGCCGGCCAGCGCTTTGCAACAGCAACTGGCTCAGCAGCTTAGCGCACTTAGTGCGCAATGGCCGCAGCTGCATATAGCCCGCAGTGGTGTGTTATTTCATGCGGTGCACGCCAGCGCCAACGCCAGTTTTGAAATGCAGTTTTATGGCACCATCTCGCTACTGGCCATTCTGCTGTTACTGGTATTCAGTTTCCGCAGTGCCCGGCCATTATTGCTGGCTACTGTCGTACTGCTACCAGCGCTAATAGCCGGCTTAGCGGCACTGCTGCTGGTATTTCAGCAACCACATGTGCTGGCATTGGTATTCGCCACCACATTAATTGGTATCGCGATAGATTATTCGTTTCATGGCATGCTGGCTGCCAATCAGGCTAGAAGTACTTTTAGCGCTATGCTGCCCAGCCTGGCGCTGGGCTTGTTAACCACGCTGCTGGGCTATCTGGCACTGCTGTGGTTGCCCTTTGGCTTACTGCAGCAGGTCGCGGTGTTTATGCTGGCTGGCCTGGTGGCTGCCTTTATCAGTGTCTGGCTGCTGTTGCCGCTGCTGCTGGCACCACGACAACTGCATAACAGTTACTGGTTACAGCATAGCTGTGCCCGTATTACGCAAGGTTATCAACGCGCGACAGCGTTATGGGTATGGCTGATTGGTCTAAGTGCTAGTGCAGTAGTCGTGTTTTTGCTGCTACAAGGCCGTTTTAGCGACGATGTCCGCTTATTTAGCCAAAGTCCACCCGGTTTGCTGCAGCAGGAAGCCGAAGTTCGCGCCCTGGGAGCGCAACAATGGGACAGCCGTTTTCTGGTATTGCTGGCTGACAGCACCGAACAAGCACTGGCACAAGAGCACGTTTTGCAAAGCACCTTAACGCAATGGCAGCAGCAAGGTTGGTTTGCGCGCTGGCAAGGGCTAAGCCAACAACTGACATCACAGCAACAACAGGCCGCCAGCCAACAGTTACTGCAACAAGCCTATCAAAGCCCGGCGCTGCAAACTTATTTATCGCAGTTGCAACTGCAGGCACCGTCGGCACGCACAGACTGGTTAACCACGGCTAACTTTACTTCACCCTTGGTAAAGCAGCATTTTCGCGTCGGAACGCAAACGGCAGCTATTGTGCTGTTGCAGCAGGTAAGCGAAGCGGCGTTGCTGCAACAGGCGGTGGCGCAGCTGCCAGCGGTATACTTGCTTGATCCAATCGCTGACACCAATAGCAGCCTGCAGCAGCTACGCAGCCAGCTACTTACCTGGCTGCTATTAGCATTATTACTCAGTATTGCGGTGCTAAGCTGGCGGCGGGGCATTAAAGCGGCATTGGCCAGCGCATTGCTGCTAACGCTGGCAATAGGCGCCGCGCTGTGTTTCAGCTTATGGCGGCAACAACACCTTAATGTGTTTAATCTGGTGGCGGCGTTGTTAGTATTGGCTCTGGCATTAGACTATGCCGTATTCTTTACCTCTACCCTGCATAAAACTGAAGTGATGCAAGCGGTATTGCTGTCGGCTGCCACCAGCTGCCTGGCTTTTGGTATGCTGAGCTTCAGCCAAACGCCGGCCGTTGCTAGCTTTGGTTTTACCGTGTTTTCCGGCGTGGCGCTGTCTGCATTGTTGGCGCCGCTATTAACCCTGATCTGCCACAAGGAGGCTGTTTCTGGTGGAACACTTTGACGTAGTGATTATTGGTGCCGGCCCATCTGGCGCCTGCGCCGGTGCCTTGCTAAGCAAGGCCGGGAAAAAAGTATTGTGTGTTGAAAAGCAACATTTTCCGCGCTTTAGCATTGGCGAAAGCTTGCTGCCGCACTGCATGCAGTTTCTGGCAGAAGCCGGGTTAGAGCACGCCGTGCAACAACAGGCAGCCGCAAACGGCTTTCAGTTTAAAAACGGCGCGGCATTTTTGAAAAATGACTTTCGCACCGCCTTTGATTTTACAGACAAATTTAGCCCCGGCCCCGGTACGACCTTTCAGGTAAAAAGGGCCGCCTTTGATAAAATTCTGGCCGATGCTGCGGCAGAACAAGGTGTGCAAATACGTTACGGTGTAACCGTTAACCAGGTTGATATTAACGCGCCCGAGCGCACGGTGCTTAACGTTAGCGACGACAACGGCCAGCAGTATCAACTTAGTGCTGGCTTTATGTTGGATGGTAGCGGCTTTGGCCGGGTATTACCTCGGCTGTTAGATCTGGAGCAAGCCTCTGATTTCCCGGTGCGCCAAGCTAGTTTTTGTCATATCCGCGACAACATTAGCGATCAGCGCTTTGATCGCAACAAAATTCTCATCACGGTGCACTCTAGTCTGCCGGATGTCTGGTTTTGGTTGATCCCGTTTAGCGACGGTACCGCCAGTTTAGGTGTCGTGGCGAAGCAACAACGCTTTGATGCCGCGCTGAGTGCTGCTGATAACTTATGGCAACATATCAACCAGACACCTGAACTTGCTGAGCTACTGGCCAAGGCCGAACCGATTAACCAAGCGCAAAGCTTAACCGGTTATTCTGCTAATGTGCGCAGCCTGCACGGCAACCGCTTTGCGCTGCTGGGTAATGCCGGCGAGTTTCTTGACCCGGTGTTCTCCTCTGGCGTTACCATAGCGCTACGCTCTGCGGCGATGGCGGTGCCTTTGGTGCTTCGGCAGCTGGCTGGTGAAACGCCGGACTGGGAAGCAGAATATAGCAAGCCACTGCGTAAAGGCATCGACACCTTTCGCACCTTTGTTACCGCCTGGTACGACGGCCGCTTTCAGGATGTCATTTTTAGCCGGCAGCGGCAGGCCAAAGTCACCGCTATGATTAGCTCAATTCTGGCCGGCTATGCCTGGGATCAGACTAACCCCTATGTCGCTGAACCCGAACGGCGGTTAAATGTGTTAAGGGAATTATGTCTGGACGCAGAGTAATACTGGCTATCTGTATACTGCTGCTCGGTGGCTGCCAAAACTGGCGGCTGCCCGCAACAGCAGGCTGGGTAGCACTGGATGATGGCCACTATCAATTAGTCGACTACTGGCCCGGCGCACCACAGCAACTGATGCAGCAACTGAGCTGGCAAGATGAAACGCGCCAGCAGCAATTTCTACTCACAGCATTGCTGCAAGCGGAAGGCTACCTGCTGGTCGCACTATCGCCACTGGGGCATGAAATGTGGCGCTTGCAATATCAGCGCGGCCATCAGCTAACGGTCTCCGGTATGGCGCCATTTAATCAGCCGGAATTTGCCAGCCGGCTATTAGCCGAAATGCAATTGGCACTGCTGCCGCAGCCATTGTTGCACAGCCGTCTACAAGCACTTAGCCTGCGCCAGCAAGACGGCCAACGTCAGATATTACGTGATGATGGCTCGGTGTTAATGACTATCACGCAGGCTGGTCAGCTACAACCGGGTAAGCAGATCCAGCTAAGCAGTCAAACTTATCAGTTACAAATTAATACCTTACAGCAGGATCTGTTATGACAACATTAAGCAGCCTAAGCGCTCTGGGTCTATGTTGCGCACTGGGCAGCAACAAAGCTGAAGTGTGGCGTAATGCCATGGCCGGCAGCCAGGCCGGCATGCGGCAACGCTCCGATTTACTTGCCGCTGGTCAAAGTGTCATTGTTGGTGAAGTCCGTGCCGCACTGCCTGATCACAGCGCTTGGCCCATGTATTACCGTACGCGTAATAACCAGCTGGCCGCATTAGCCTTTAGCCAAATTGCTGACGAGGTTGCCGCTTTACGCAGCCAATTTGGTGCTGAGCGCATTGCCGTTATTATTGGCAGCAGCACCTCGGGTATTGCTGAGGGTGAGCAAGCATTAGCGTTGCAGATGCAGCAACAGCAGTTCGCGCCAAATTTCGATTATCAGCTGCAGGAAATGATGGCACCGGCTGAATTTATCAGTTGGCTGGCGAATGTCAGCGGCCCAGCCTATGCCATTTCTACTGCGTGTTCGTCCAGCGCCAAAGCGTTAATCAGCGCACAAACTTTGCTACAAGCGGATTTGGCAGATGCAGTGATTGTTGGCGGTGTCGATTCGCTGTGTCAGTTGACATTGCGCGGCTTTGCAGCGCTGGAAGCGGTATCAACCGGTTTATGTCAGCCTTTTAGTGCCAACCGTGATGGCATCAATATTGGTGAGGCTGCCGCGTTATTTATAATGCAGCGTGGCAACTGCGGCATTGCCTTGCTCGGTGGTGGCGCTAGCAGCGATGCGCATCATATGTCCGCACCACAGCCACAAGGGCTGGGCGCCATAAGTGCTATTAACCAAGCCTGCCAGCGCGCCGGTATTAGCCCGCAGCAACTGGATTATATTAATTTACATGGCACCGCTACTGCATTAAATGACAGCATGGAAAGTGCTGCACTGGCTGCGCTTGGTCTGCAGCAGGTAGCGGCCAGCTCCAGTAAGGGCATGACCGGCCATACACTGGGCGCGGCAGGCGCAATTGAAGCCGCACTATGCTGGTTGATGTTGTCCGATTATAATCCGCAGCATTATTTGATCCCACATTGCTGGGATGGCGCAGCAGACTTGCAACTACCGCAGCTAAAGTTGGTACAGCAAGGCCAGCAGCAAGCTGTACGGTATTGTTTATCAAACTCTTTTGCTTTTGGTGGCAACAACGTCGCGTTAATATTAGGAACCACAGCATGATAACGGGTTACCCGATAGCACAGGTACTGCCGCATGCACAGCCAATGATCCTGCTTGATGAATTTATTGAAGCGGGTGCCGAGCATGCTGTATGTAAAGTTAATATAAATGCCCAAAGCGCGTTTTTTGATAGCCATAATCGCTCTGTGCCAGCCTATGTCGGCATTGAATATATGGCGCAAACCGTAGCAGCCTATGCTGGGGCGCATAAGTTGGCCGCGGGTGACAGTGTGCGGCTGGGCTTTCTGCTGGGCTGTCGCAAATATCAGCCAGTCGTACAGGCCTTTGCCGAAGGTGCCGAACTTAGTGTCAGTGCCAGCAAGGTGGTGATGGACGAGTCGGGTCTTAGTGTGTTTGACTGCAAAATTTCGCAGCACGGCGAAGTGCTGGTAAGCGCCAAGCTTAACGTGTTTGAACCGGAAGATTACCGGGTTTGGTTAACGGAGTAACAATGAAACGAATATTAGTCACCGGCTCAGGCCGCGGTATTGGCAAAGCCATCGCCTTGCAACTTGCCAAAGACGGTTTTGACATTGCCGTGCATTGTCGCAGCGATCGCGCCAGCGCTGAGGCGGTAGTGAGCGAAATCCAAGCATTGGGACGCCACGCCTGCATACTGCAGTTTGATGTGGCTGATCGCGCCGCTGCCCGCGCTGCACTGGAGCAAGATATTGCCTGCTATGGCGCCTATTATGGTGCAGTATGCAATGCCGGCATTACCCGTGACGGGGCCTTTCCGGCATTGAGCGAAGATGACTGGGATAGTGTGATCCACACTAATCTGGATGGCTTCTATAATGTACTACATCCGCTGATAATGCCGATGATTCAGCTACGCAGCGGTGGCCGCATTGTCACTATCGCCTCAGTATCCGGCATAGCGGGCAACCGCGGCCAGGTAAACTACAGTGCTTCTAAAGCCGGCTTAATTGGTGCCACCAAAGCGCTGGCGATAGAACTAGCCAAACGCAAAATTACCGTCAACTGTGTAGCACCAGGTTTAATAGATACCGATATGCTGCAAGACGTGGCGCAGGAAGAGCTGATGAAAATGATCCCGTTACGCCGCGCCGGCAGTGCTGCCGAAGTTGCTGCCACCGTGGCCTTTTTATGCTCTGAGCCAGCCGCTTATATCACGCGGCAGGTTATTTCAGTTAATGGCGGGTTAGTCTGATGCAGCGGGTCGTTGTAACTGGCATGTCAGTTGTTACCGCTTTAGGTGATAACTGGCCAGAATTTAAGCAAGCATTACAGCAAGGCCGTAACGCTGTTGCCGTGATGCCAGAGTGGGACTTGTACACCAACATGAGCACCCGGTTAGCCGCGCCGGTAACTAATTTTGCCAAGCCAGCACATTATTCGCGCAAATTAGTCCGTTCGATGGGCAGGGTGTCCTTAATGGCAACCCGCGCTACCGAATTGGCACTGCAGGATGCCGGCTTACTTGACCACCCGGCACTGACAGATGGCCGCTGCGGCATTGCTTACGGCTCGTCTACTGGCAGTACAGAGCCGGTATTGGCGTTTGGCCGCATGATGGCCACCGGCGATATGACCGGCGTTACAGCCACCAGCTATATCCAGATGATGGGCCACACCACAGCAGTAAATGTCGGGGTGTTTTTTGGCATTAAAGGCCGGGTGCACACTACCAGTTCAGCTTGTACTTCGGGATCGCAAGGTATTGGTTATGCCTATGAAGCCATAAAATATGGCAAACAATTGCTGATGGTCGCCGGCGGCGCCGAAGAGTTGTGTCCAACTGAGGCAGCAGTTTTTGACACCCTGTACGCCACCAGCACAAAAAACCATACGCCCAAATTGACACCACGACCGTTCGATGCCGGCCGCGATGGGCTGGTGATAGGCGAAGGCGCTGGCACCCTTATTCTGGAACAGCTGGAACATGCACTGGCGCGCGGTGCCACTATTTATGCGGAAGTGGTGGGCTACGGTACTAACTCTGACGGAGTGCATGTTACCCAACCCACCGACAGCACCATGGAAACCGCCATGCGACTGGCGCTGCAAGATGCTAACTTACCCGCCACGGCCATTGGCTATATCAATGCCCATGGCACCTCAACCGACCGCGGTGACATCGCCGAAAGCCATGCCACTGCCAGGGTATTTGGTCCACAGCAGCCCATCAGCTCGTTAAAAAGTTATCTGGGCCATACGCTGGGTGCCTGTGGAGCCATAGAAAGCTGGGCCAGTATAATGATGCAGCGCGACAATTGGTTTGCTCCTACGCTGAACCTGACACAGCTTGACCCTGCCTGCGCCGAGTTAGATTACATCCGCGATAGCGGTCGCCAGCTACACACCGACTACGTGATGAGTAATAACTTCGCTTTTGGCGGTATTAATACTTCACTGATTTTTAAACGGTGGCCTGATTAGATGCGCTGGTGCAGCATTATAGCACTGTGCTGTATTACTGCGTGCTGGCATGCCAGTGCTGAGCAGGCAGCCTGGCAATTAGGTGTCGGCGTGGCTTACAGCCAATTACCTGATTATCCGGGCGCTGCGCAACAACAGCAATATTTGCTGCCATTTCCCTACTTTACTTACCGTAGTGACAAGCTGAAATTAACCCGTTCTGAAGCGCTGGGGCAGCTATTTTCCGTCGGCAAGCTGTCGCTAAACCTGAGCCTGGCCGCAGCTTTACCGGTTAACAGCGACGACAATATTGCCCGCCAGGGTATGCCAGATTTGCTGTGGCTTACCGAAATTGGTCCAACAGCAGATTATCAGCTGCTTAAAAACGACCAGCAACAGCTGCAACTACGCCTGCCGCTGCGCAAAGCCATTGCCACCGATCTGCGGCACTGGCATGATGCCGGCTGGCGGTTGGAACCGCAGCTGCGTTGGCAGCAGAAATTGGCCGCTGAGTTGCAGTGGACCAGCCAGCTGACAATGAACTGGAGCACCAACAATTATCACCAGCGTTTGTACGGCGTAAGCCCTGCTTTTGCTACTGTAGAACGGCCACAGTACGCTGCCCGCTCTGGTTATGCCGGCTGGCGCTGGTCAAATGGTGTTACCTGGCAACATAAACGCTGGTGGTTGGGTGCTTTTATCCGTTACGATAATCTACAGGGCGTCAGTTTTGCCGATAGCCCTTTACTTCAACGCCGGCATAACACCAGCTTTGGTGTGGCACTGGCATGGATATTTAACCAACAAGGACATTATTATGAATAAAGTTTTAACCGTACTGGCACTATCTGCCACAGTAATCAGTGGCGCAGCGCAGGCCCGCAATGACGTACTCAACTTGCCATTAGCTGGCATTATCGGTACAGATAAAGCAAAGCAGGCGTTGATTGACGTACCGTTTTACTTCGCTGGCCAAGACCATCCCGCCGTGAGCAATAACTGGGGCGACATCAGCACTAATAAAAAAACCAATGCTGTCGGCAAATCGGATGATGAAGCTTGCCAGTGGGTACTGTTGTCTGCCATTAAAGCACTGCAAGAAGCGGCGAAAAAGCGTGGATATGATGCGGTAGTTAATATCCGCTCAAACTATAAGAACAATGAATTTAGCAGCGCAACAGAATTTCAATGTGGTGCCGGCAATATCATGGCTGGTGTGGCACTCAAGGGCGAGCTGGTCAAGTTTTAAAGACTTTTGTTCAGTAAAACGTCTTAACAAGGGCCGGCACTTTTATTGCCGGCTTTTTATTTTGCAGGTAAAAATGCATCTACCAAGCCTGGATAGGGCCGCTGGTAGTCCGGTAATGTTTTCTGCAGCTGTGAAAAGGTTTTTAGTAATGATTTCAGCGCGACTTTATCAACGATAAAATGCGGTAACTTACCACTCGGGTCAGCCTGGCCATGATACTCAATTTTCATCCGGCCATTGGGTAGTGGTGTCAAGGTCCACTTTGCCTGCACCTGCTGCATACGGACGTAACCCTGCACCTCGGGAAAATGCTTGCCCATATCGGTAACCACCATAGTCAAGACACCGCTCGCGGCGTCTTGCTGCCACACTGACTGTGTCACCATATCCCGCTTCGACACCGGCCATATGGCGCTAAAATAGGTGTGCACTAGGTGAGTATTGGCATCTGGCTGGCCCAGCAGCTGAGCTTTTTCGGTATTCGCAGCCCATTTGGTGATATGTGCTGTGTCTTCCAGCAGATGCAAAAAAGACGCTGGCGTTGCACTTACTTCAGTTTGGGCTTTAACTTGCAGCAGCTTATCGGCATTGTGACGATATTCTACCCGGGTTTCACCAACCGCTTTATATAGCTGCCATGCAGCACTTTCGGCCGCACTTGTCAGGCAGACCAATAATAAACTACAGAGTAAAAGGCGCATTGCCGTTATCCTTTTAACAGCGCCAGCTGTTCAGCAGCTAGCTGTCGGTACTCACCCTCGGCTAAGTCATCTGGCAGCTGCAAGCCGCCGATTTTCTCGCGATGTAACTTCTCTACCTTGTTGCCGATAGCGGCAAACATGCGCTTTACCTGATGGTAGCGGCCTTCGTGAATGGTAAGTAGGGCTTCAGTGTCGCTAATTATTTCCAACTCAGCTGGTAAGGTGACGTTTTTCTCGTTGCGCAGCATTACGCCTTCGGCAAATTGCACAATCGCTGCGGCAGGGATTGGATCCGCTGTCCAGACGCGGTAGGTTTTCGCCACATGATGCTTGGGGCTACTGATGCGGTGTGACCATTGGCCATCATCGGTTATCAACACTAAACCGGTGGTGTCTAAATCCAGCCGGCCAACAGTGTGCAGTCGCTCAATTAACGGCTCGTCCATGAGGGTAAATACGGTTGGGTGGTCTGGGTCTTCAGTAGAGCAGATATAGCCATCCGGCTTGTGTAGCATAAAATAGCGCAGACCAATTAACTGCAGCTGTTCGCCGTCGAGGCACACCACATCGCTATCTTTTACCTGCAGGGCTGCTTGCTTTACCTGCTCACCATTAAGGGTTACTAATTTTTGCCGGATCACTTTGCCGGCCTGACTGCGGGTTAAGCCGGTGCAGTCACATATAAATTTGTCTAAACGCATAAGTCACCTATTTTTGTTGCGCCTAGTGTAACCAATTTCTATGTGGCAGTCGTTAATTCAGTGCGATTTCATGTAGTAAGCGCCGACACGATAAAATTGGGGTTACGTAGGTTTTCACGCTGGTACACCCGGTTGCTTATGCCATCAAAGCTGACACTGGCGCCCGCTTCTAATGCAATAACGTGCCCGGCACCGGTATCCCATTGCATTGTCGGGCCAAAGCGCGGGTATACATCAGCGCTACCTTCGGCTACTAAGCAAAACTTCAATGAGCTACCGACCGGCACCATTTCATGTTGCCCAAATTGCGCCAGATAACCGGCTAAATCCGGGCTGGGGTGACTGCGGCTACCGACGACCTTAACCAACTGCTGCGCGCTGGCGCTGTTTGCCTTAATAGCTGTCACGGCGGACTGTTGTTTTAAAAACGCGCCTTCGCCTTTAGCGGCATAGTAGGTTTTTGCCAATACCGGCGCATGAATCACCCCCAGCACCGGCTCGCCGTTTTCGATAAGTGCGATATTGACGGTGAATTCGCCGTTGCGCTTAATAAACTCTTTAGTGCCATCCAGTGGGTCTACCAGCCAGTAATGCTGCCAGTGTTGGCGGATGTCCCAGCTGATATCAGCGGCTTCTTCTGACAAAATCGGCAGCTCTGGCGTTAATGCCGTTAACGCCTTAACAATTAACTGGTGCGCAGCTAAATCGGCTGCTGTCAGCGGTGAGTCATCCGCTTTGCCGGTGATATTAAAAGCGGCGTTGTCTTGCTGATATACTGCCAGGATAGCCTGACCGGCTTGTTCGGCGATATCAATAATGGCCGGCAAATAGTTCATTAGATGATCTCCCGCTGCTTTAGCAATGCCAGCAGTTGCTGCACGCTATCTTGCAGCGGCGTTGCGGAGGTGTCCAGCACTAGATCGGCAGCTTCTGGCGCTTCGTACGGATCAGATATACCGGTAAAGTGGCTGATTTCGCCGGCGCGGGCTTTTTTATACAAGCCTTTTACATCGCGCTGCTCGCACACCGCCAGCGGGGTGGCAATATGCACTTCAATAAATTTGCCCGGCGGAATAAAGCTTTTTACCAGCTCACGCTGATTGCGGTATGGCGAAATAAACGCACTTAACACCAGCAAACCGGCGTCTACCATTAAACCGGCTACCGCACCCACCCGGCGCAGGTTTTCAGTTCTGTCTTCAGCGCTAAACCCCAGGTCGGCACATAAACCGTGGCGAACGTTGTCACCATCCAGCAAATAAGTGTGTTTACCCTGCGCGACTAACGCCTGCTCCAGGGCATTAGCGACGGTAGACTTACCCGAACCGGATAAACCGGTAAACCAGATCACCGCGCTGTTATGGCCAAATAGTGCCTCACGGTTGCTTAGGCCAATATCATGTTGTTGCCATTTAATATCAGTATTTGTCATTGTTCTTGATCACTTAAAACGGATAAATCAGTGGTAAAAATATTAACACTACCGCACCGTATACTAATGCCATCGGTACGCCGAGGCGAATATAGTCGCGTAGCTGATAATTGCCAGCCGAGTAAACCATCAGATTGGTTTGATAGCCAAACGGCGAAATAAAACTGGCAGATGCACCAAAAGCGACCGCCATAAAAAACGGTACCGGATCGACGCCGAGGTTTTGCGCGATAGCATAGGCGATGGGGAACGTAAGCGCTGCTGCAGCATTATTAGTTACCAGCTCGGTAAACAGCCAGGTTACAACAAATACCGCCACTAACGCGCCATAGGCACCATAACCATCTACCAGGGTAACTAAGCCGTTAGCCACCTGCGCAGCTACACCGGTTTGGATCATTAACTGAGCAATACCTATCGCTGAGCCAACAATCACCCACAGTTCGAGTGGAAACCGATTTTTAATTTCGTTAACGCTGACAGCGCCGCCCATAACATAAGCCAATAGCAACACCGGCAGGCTTTTAATCAATGGCAGCACGTCTATCAGTGACAGGGTCAGCGCCAAAACAAACCCAGCTAACACCCAATGACTGCGTCGCTTTGGCAACGGTGTGGCGATAGACAGGCCATTGACGTAAATAAACTCCTGGTTTAATTGATGCTGGCCGGGAAAATGTTTACCTACCGATAAAATCAGCACGTCACCGGCATGCAGCATTAAATCACCCAAGCCGCCCTGCAGCCGCTCATGGCCACGGCGCACAGCAATTACAACGGCGTCATACTCATGCCGAAAGCGAATTTGCTTCAGGCTTTTGCCAACCAACCGTGAGCTGTAACTTAATACCGCTTCCAGCAGCTCGCCCTGTTGCTGATCCTGACGTAATAGCTCCAGACCAGGAAACTGTTGCAGCCGCGATACCGCCTCAATATCACCAACAAAACGTAGCTCATCACCGGCGCTGACAACGGTATCCGGCGTCACCGGGCAAATACGCTGGTTGCCGCGTTGAATTTCGGCCAAATACAAGGCTTGCAGTTCACGCAGTTGGTTTTGCTCTACTGTTTTACCAATAAGCTGGCTGTCGTCGCGAACATGCGCACTTAGGTAGTACGGTGTGGCCTGCTTGCTCTGCTTGCTGTTGTCTGGCAACCACCGGCTGCCGATTATCAGCACCACAACACCGGCAGCCAACACCAGCGCGCCTAGCAAAGTAAAATCAAAAAAGCCCAAGCCGGCATGGCCTGTATCCTGCACAAAGCCGTTGACGATAAGATTAGTTGAGGTGCCAATTAACGTTAACATGCCGCCTAAAATGGCGCTGTATGACAACGGCAACAGCAGCTTGGACGCAGAAAAATGGTTGTGATGCCGCAGTGTCGACATTAATGTAGACACCACCGCTGTATTATTTATAAACGCCGACATTAACGCACTGGACAAGCTAAGCCGGGCAATCACACTGCTTAAACGCCTGCCCTGAAACCCCCTGCTTAACCAGCTAACTAATTGCGACTTTTCAATGCCAATTGACACCAATAGCAACAGTAGTAGCGTAATTAATGATGGATTGGCGAAATTTTGCAGGGCCACATCCAGCGGCAACCAGCCCACCAGATAACTGGCTAGCAAAGCGCCGCCAAACCATAGCGCTGGTGAGCGTTTGCTGAAAACCAGCGCCGCCACCAATGCCAATAGCAGCAGGATCACACCATACTGCTGATAAGCCATCAGGGTTTGCCCTTAAACAGTTCACGCACGTCACGCGCACCCCAGTGTGGGAAATGCTTGCGGATCAACGCGTTCAGTTCTTGCTCAAAAACGCTGATATCGGCGGCTACAGGTTTTTCCTCTGCCAACACATTCTGAATTAAGCCAGCGGCTACCGTGGCATTACTTAAGCGGTCGATAAGAATAAAATTACCGGTACCGGGTTGGTTTTTAAAGGTGTCCAACGGCAGGGTTTCGGTTAACTCTAACTCAACCAGGGCAATGTCGTTCATCGCAACCTGCTCGGCGGCTTCTTGCGCCAAGGTGTTAATATTAACTTTATGATTTAACCGGTTAATACTGACACTACTCTTACGCGTTGCCAGTTTTAAATCGTACAACCGGCCGGGTTCAAGCGGCTGGTCGTTAAACCACACCAGATAAGCCAGTGCACGGTTGGTCAGGTTAACGCTGTCTGTCGACGGCACCAACCAGTCGCCACGGCTAATATCAATCTCATCGTTCAGTGTGATGGTAATAGCCTGGCCCGCTGTTGCCGAAGGTTGCTCACCTTCAAAGTTAACAATTTGCTTAATGGTACTTTTTTTGCCCGATGGATAAGCGGTAACGGCCTGGCCCACGGCTAAACGGCCGCTGACCAGCGTGCCGGCAAAACCACGAAAGTTTAGATCTGGCCGGTTCACATACTGCACCGGAAAGCGCGTAGCTGCGCCGCCGTACTGCGGTATTGGCAGCGTTTCCAGCAATGGCAACAGTGCCGTG
This sequence comes from Rheinheimera maricola, assembly GCF_016918075.2. Taxonomy (GTDB): domain Bacteria; phylum Pseudomonadota; class Gammaproteobacteria; order Enterobacterales; family Alteromonadaceae; genus Alishewanella; species Alishewanella maricola_A. The sequence continues at coordinate 102,217 of NZ_JAERPS020000006.1, forward strand.
CCGGTATACCAGGGCATGTTGGCTGATAAGGTTAAGATGTTTTCGCCTTTTAACGCGCTCATGGGTACTACGTCTACCGTTGGCACCTGCAGCTGCGACATTAATGCCTGCACGTCCTGCTTAATGGCGTTATAGGTGGCTTCGTTGTAGCCGACGATATCCATTTTGTTTACCGCAACGATTAAGTGCTTAATGCCTAGCAACGAGCAAATAAAACTGTGGCGGCGGGTTTGCGTTTGCACACCATAACGGGCGTCAATCAGCAAAATCGCCACGTCGGAGGTAGAGGCACCGGTAGCCATATTACGGGTATATTGTTCGTGGCCTGGTGTGTCTGCCAGAATAAACTTACGCTCAGTGGTAGAAAAATAACGGTATGCCACGTCTATCGTGATGCCCTGCTCGCGCTCGGCCTGCAAACCATCGACCAGCATTGCCAGTTCCAGCTCGCCGTCGCTATTGCGGCCTTTGTGGTCGCGTTTTAATGCGTCTAACTGGTCATCATATAATTGCTGGCTGTCGTGCAGCAGGCGGCCAATTAGGGTGCTTTTGCCATCATCAACGCTGCCGCAGGTTAACACCCGTAGCAAGCCTTTATCCTGGTGCTGTTGCAAATAACCACGAATACCTAAACTGTTTAGCTGCTCGTTTAACGAGGTCACTGTAGTATTTGTTACCGACATCAAAAGTACCCCTCGCGTTTTTTCATTTCCATGCCTGACTGATCCTGGTCAATAACCCGGCCCTGGCGCTCCGACGTGCGGGCGCGCAACATTTCTTCTACTATGCCTTCCAGCGTGTCAGCGGTTGACTCAATAGCGCCAGTCAATGGATAACAGCCCAGGGTGCGAAAGCGTACTGATTTCAACTCGGGCGTCTCGCCTGGCTCTAATGGCATGCGCTCGTCATCTACCATAATTAGTGTGCCGCTACGCTCTACTACCGGTCGTGGTTTGGCTAAATACAGCGGTACTATGTCTATGTTTTCCTGCAGGATGTACAACCAGATATCCAGTTCAGTCCAGTTTGACAGTGGAAATACACGGATACTTTCGCCTTCGTTGATAGCGCCGTTATACACATTCCACAGCTCTGGCCGCTGGTTTTTCGGGTCCCAACGGTGGTGTTTGTCACGGAACGAATACACCCGCTCTTTGGCACGTGATTTTTCTTCATCGCGTCTCGCACCGCCGAAGGCGGCATCAAAACCGTATTTGTTCAGTGCCTGCTTCAGGCTTTGTGTTTTCATTACGTCGGTGTGTTTGGCGCTGCCATGAATAAAGGGGTTAATATTCATCGCTAGCCCTTCCGGGTTTTTATGCACCAGCAGCTCAAAGTTGTACTCTTTAGCTAAGCGATCGCGAAACTCGATCATCTCGCGAAATTTCCAGTTGGTATCGACATGCAGCAGCGGAAACGGAATTTTTCCAGGTGCAAAGGCTTTACGGGCTAAATGCAGTAAAACTGACGAGTCTTTACCGATTGAATACAACATTACCGGCTTTTTAAATTCAGCCGCCACCTCACGGAATATATGGATGCTTTCCGCTTCAAGTTGCTGCAGGTGTGACAAAGCGCCTGTTAGTTCAGACATGATGTGATCCTCATTCCATCTGGGTAATGGCCTGGCTGAACACCGCAGGTTGCGGGCATTTACCAAACCAATGTAAATCCTGCTGCAAGCATACCACTTCACCTATCACCAGCAAAGCCGGCGAACCGAGCTTATGTTGCTCAATTTGCTGCGCCAGTTCATTGAGGTAGGTGGTGACGATACGCTGCTCGCGTCGGGTGCCATTTTCGATAATCGCTACCGGCGTGTCGCCACTGCGACCGGCGCCGATCAGCTGCTGTTGAATATGCGCCGCTTTCATCAGGCCCATATAAATCACCAGCGTTTGATTGGTTTTACTCATGCTGTGCCAGTCCGGCTCACTGCCGTCTGGCCGGCAATGGCCGGTAACGAACTGAACGCTTTGGGCATAATCGCGGTGGGTAAGCGGAATACCGGCATAAGCCGCGCAGCCGGCAGCCGCGGTAACACCCGGCACTACCTGAAAAGCGATATTGTGTGGCAGCAAGGCCTGGATTTCTTCGCCTCCACGACCAAAAATAAACGGATCGCCACCTTTTAAACGGCACACCTTTTTACCGGCCAGGGCTAAGTCGATCAGTATCTGGTTGGTGTCCTGCTGGGCGACTGAATGCGCGCCGGCTTTTTTGCCAACGCAAATGCGCTCGGCATCGCGGCGCACCAACTCCATGATCGGCGCTGAGACTAAGTAGTCATAAACTACCACATCAGCCTGCTGCATCAGTTGCAACGCTTTTAGCGTTAACAGCTCCGGATCGCCAGGACCCGCCCCCACCACATAGACTTCGCCAGCGTTATTCTGTGGCTGCTGCAATAGCTGCTGCAAACGCTGATCTGCTTGGGCAAGTTGATTCGCCTGCACGTCGCGCACTACGTCTGAGTCGAACACTTTTTCCCAAAACTGACGACGGGCGGCAAAGCCGGTGATTTTGGCTTTAACCTGGTCACGAAAGCGCCCAACCAATTCGGCTAACGGGCCCAGGTGTTGCGGCAGCAGCGCTTCAAGCTTTTCGCGCAAACGCCGCGCCAACACCGGCGCCGTACCAAAGCTAGAAATGGCAATTAAAATCGGGCTGCGGTCGATAATCGACGGGAAAATAAAGCCACATTTAGGTTGATCATCTACGGTGTTAACCAACATATTGCGCGCGGTGGCGGCGTCATATACCGTGGCATTAACATCATCATTATCTGTTGCGGCAATGACCAGTAACTTTCCGTCGAGCAAAGACGGTTCAAAGTAACCGTTAATCAACTCGGCTTTACCCTCCTGCTGCCATTGGACAAAATCTGCGGCGAATTCTGGCGCCACTACGGTCAATTTTGCACCGGCACTTAACAGGGTGCCGGCTTTGCGCAGTGCCACCGAACCACCGCCAACGATCAGCACCGGTTTGTCGGTTAATTTAACGAAAAGAGGTAAATACTGCACAAAAGCTCCTGCTGTGGGGTCGCTGGCGTTTAAGATTAGCGTATAGTCGCCAGAATAGCCGTCTGCATGGCTTTTACAAAATAGTTAATTACGCTCAGATATAACTAAAAGGAATTAGATTTCCATATTATATTTCTTTTTAAATTGACGCTCAGCGAGATAGACTTCCCCACCAAGAAAAAACATTTAAATTCACTTAAAATTAACTTATTTGTCACTATTTTTATAATTGTGAACATGTGGAGATATAGAATGAAAACTTATTCTTTACTGCTAAGCTTAGTTACATTTGAATGTTTGGCACAAAATGCCTATTTTTGTCACGAGTGTAACAACGTAACAACTGCACAAACTCAAGCATTGCAATATGCGCCGGAACTAAGATGTGACTCTGAACCAATATTATTGCCAGAGCTTGGCGAAGAGATAACAGCATGTTCGTCCGATATCAAAAGGGTGATTCTTGTAAACCCCACTGACAAAACAAAGGTTTATGCTTTCAATGTTGGACACAATCCGACGTCACCATATAGAACTTTTGTAGAGCCTGACACACTGGGTTCCGCTGAAAAAAGCCAGTTTTCAGAAATATCTCAGTTATATCAGCATGTTTCACAGGCTATCTCGCAATCTCAGCAGATTTCGGTCACATCTACACAAAGTCAAGGAATATCAATGGCATTTGCAAGTAGCTGTCCACAAGACACTGCTTTAGATGTTTTAACTGATCCCCAGAAAATGGAAAATTTAAAAATTCGGGCAAGGATCGCAATAGGCACAAGGTTGGGAGATGGCCAAAACATTGATTTGTCTAGAGTACGTTGGGATGGTCTTGGTATGCATTACGGAGGCGTTTCTGTACATTGGAGTATAACAACTAATCAACTAGTTTATGCAAAAAGCTTTGAAGTAAGCGAAGTCAGTAGTTCTGTGACAGATGTTCTGGTATTTAAACTTGAATACTTAGGGGTGGACAGTAGTAATAATTTGCCGCTGCTGAATTTCGAGCTTAATCATTCCTCGATTGCAGCGGGAATGACATTGTCTGGTCTGCAAGGGCAGTTTGGTGCCCTGACAATAACAGATGAGTGCATCCTAGAAAGACTAGAACAGTTAAATACACAAGGCGAGTTTCGTGATGGAATGGGCAACCCTGTAGACTTTAACAACTCTAACTCCGGTGGCACAGCTGCAGATGACTCCCCCGACCTTTGTATTTATGATTTTTACAACAGCCGCGGTGAACGCCAGTATACCTTTAGAGCTCCGTGTCCATAATTGAGCGTTTAAACGTTGCATAAAAAAACGGCAACCTAGGTTGCCGTCAAAGCTACAGAGAGAGTGAAGCTAAAGCTGTAAACGTAACAATGTTAGTTGCGGATCATATAATCAAAAGCACCCAACGCCGCATTAGCGCCTGAACCCATGGCTATAATAATTTGCTTGTAGGGTGCTGTAGTGGCATCACCGGCAGCAAATACGCCAGGTACTGAAGTTTGGCCACGTTCATCGACGATAATTTCACCGCGTGGCGATAATTCCACTGCGCCACGTAACCATTCGGTGTTTGGCACCAAACCGATCTGTACAAAGATACCGGCCAGTTCAATATGATGTTTATCACCGGTTTTACGGTCAGTATAGTTAATACCATTTACTCTGGTGCCGTCACCGGTCACTTCAGTCGACTGCGCTTCGGTGATAATAGTGATGTTGCCCATAGAGTTAGCTTTTTTTACCAGCACCGCATCTGCACGCAGCTCAGCGGCAAATTCCAGCACGGTAACATGTTCAACTATACCGGCTAAATCGATAGCCGCTTCGATGCCGGAGTTACCGCCGCCAATTACTGCCACCTTTTTGCCTTTAAACAGCGGGCCGTCGCAGTGTGGGCAGTACGCTACGCCTTTACCACGATATTCCTGCTCACCAGGTACGTTCATTTCGCGCCAGCGTGCGCCCGGGCTTAAAATCACCGTTTTACTTTTCAGCACGGCGCCGTTTTGCAGCTCCAGCTGCACCTTGCCGTCTTTACGCAGCGTTACTGCACGCTGATTATTCATAATATCTACATTATATTCGCGCACATGGGCTTCTAAGCTGTTCACCAGCTTTGGCCCTTCCGTGTACTGCACCGAAATAAAGTTTTCAATGCCCACAGTATCGGCTACCTGGCCACCAAAACGCTCGGCAACAATACCGGTGTTTAAGCCTTTGCGTGCAGCGTAAATTGATGCTGCAGCACCGGCTGGGCCACCACCTACTACCAGCACGTCAAAATCAGCTTTGTTTTTCAGTGCTTCGGCCTGGCGTTTCTCTGCGTTTACATCCAGTTTCTGGATGATTTTTTCCAGTGTAATGGCACCCTGAGAGAACAGTTCGCCATTTAAATACACAGAAGGTACTGCCATGATATTTTTATCGGCTACTTCCTGCTGAAACATGGCGCCGTCGATCATTACGTTGGTAATGCCAGGGTTAATCGCTGACATTATATTCAGTGCCTGTACCACTTCAGGACAGGTCTGGCAGCTTAATGACACATAGGTCTCAAAGGCGAAGCTGCCCTGTAACTGGCGGATTTGTTCGATAGTATCGGCAGACACTTTAATTGGGTGGCCGCCACTATGCAGCAGTGCCAGCACTAAAGAGGTAAATTCATGGCCCAGCGGCACACCGGCAAAGGTGATATGGGTGTCGTTGGCCACCGAGCGCACCAGCATTGCTGGCTTGCGGCTCAGGGCATTGTCATCGCGGCGCAATGACACTAAATCAGATAATTCGGCAATGTCGCTTGCCAGGGCGTTTACTTCAGCAGCTTTGGCGCTATCGTCTAAAGATACCACCAGTTCAACCTGCGTTTTCAGGTTCTGCAGATAGGTTTTTAATTGTTGCTTCAGGTTAGTATCTAACATGGTAACTCCATTGTGCGTAATTCAGATAGTGCGAAAAAAACTCAGCCGCTAAGGTCGGGCTGGGGTAAACCAGCCCGTGCAAACAAGATAGTTGGCAGTGGGGAAGCTGGAAACAGCTTCTTAGAGGAGCTGTTTGCCGCTTCCGGCACTGCAGTTGCCTGCAGTTTGCATCAGAGTTAGATTTTACCAACCAGGTCCAGTGACGGTGCCAGAGTGGCTTCGCCCGGAGTCCATTTCGCCGGACATACTTCGCCGTCGTGGTTAGCTACATACTGTGCAGCCTGTACTTTGCGGAACAGTTCTGCAGCAGAGCGGCCGATACCTAAGTCGTGAATTTCAGCAACTTTGATTTCGCCTTCCGGGTTAATAACGAAAGTGCCACGCAGCGCTAAACCTTCTTCTTCAATCATTACACCGAAGTTACGCGTGATAGCGCCTGTAGGGTCGCCAATCATTGGGTAGTTGATTTTTTTGATGGTTTCAGACGCATCGTGCCATGCTTTGTGCGTGAAGTGTGTGTCAGTAGATACTGAGTATACTTCTACACCGATTTCCTGGAACTTAGCATAGAAATCAGCCAGGTCGCCCAGTTCAGTTGGACATACAAACGTGAAGTCGGCTGGATAAAATACTACTACAGACCACTTGCCGGCTAAATCCTGATCAGAAACAGGAACAAATTTACCCTGATGAAAAGCAGTTGCTTTAAACGGCTTGATTTTAGTGTTGATAATAGAAGACATAGTCTTGCTCCTTGGGGTTAGTTAAAGGTTCATGTTTCAACGGCAGTCATGTTATCGCGCCGCCACTTTTTATCAAAACGAATAAAACAAATTACATTAATCGATTTTACTGATTAAAAAGTGCTGTAGATACTAATCTTGCCTTAATTGCAGAACAGAAGTGGGGGCGCTAGCGGCATTTCTCAACCAGTTTATTGCTCAGGGTTGATGTGGCGTGAGGTACTTTTGACTTAGCTGCAGATACTCGCCGCTGGCATATATTTCATCCAACGCCACTTGCAACTTTTGCACCACGCCATCCGGCACTGCAGGGTTTAGTGCCAGGTAATTTGCCCCAACCACCGACAAGTCAATTAATGGCTCTACCACATCAATGGTTTGGTCATAGCGCGCCAGCCAAATTGGCAAAATAAGTTCAGAGCCTATCAATAAATCGACTTTGCCTTGTAAAAACAAGCCCACCGCATCGGCTTTAGCGGCCAAAGCTAAAAGATTTACGCCGTGTTCAAAACCCTGGCTTTGTAAGTACAGCTCGTACACATCACCGCGAGCGACCGCAATAACATAACGTTTGGCGTCTTGCAGGTTGGTAGGGTTAACCTCGGGCCGGGTTTTCAGGCGATACATATTAGCTTTGGAATGCGCCAGCGGCCCAACCCATTTAAACATTGGCTCACGCAGGGCATTACGTGAGGTCGAATACAGCGCGCCATGCGGATCTTTGATTGCGGTTTCATAAGCACGAAGCCAGGGGTACAGCTGAAAATGGCATTGTAGCTGCGCTTTTACACAGCTACGCCGCACTAGCTCGGTATTCAACCCGGCAATAGTGTCCGCTTCAACATAGCTGTAAGGCGGAAAATGTTCAGTGTACAGATGCAACTGCTCAGCAAACACAGGTGCAGAAATAGCCAGCAATAAACTGCTCATTACAACGCAGCTGTATAGCGTGTTCATACCGCCATTTCGCCTCAAATTTTAATTATTAGCAAATACTATGGCAGAGGCTGAACAAAAGTGACACTGCTTTATTCTGCTTAGTATTCAGCCGAAGGCGAATAACCAAGGTGGTGCAGCCAGCTGACTATTGCCAGACGCATCTCTGGCCATAAGTAAGTCAGCTCTGGATGATAGCGGTCTGCGACCCTTATTACTTGCTGCGTATCAGAAGCGTGAACTGCTAGCGCGGAGAACGGTGCTACCTTATCGGTATTGGAGGCGAGGATCAGTAAGTTAGCCTGCGCTGGCATGTTTTGCAAAAAATCCAGCTCGGCATCTGTCCTTTCCGCTGCGTGCTGAATACTAAGTAACGCCTCTCTAATACGGTGTGCAGAGATAAATGTGTACCACCAGGCCTGATTACGGATGGTCTGAAATACTTCGCCGCCGGCTGCAACAAAGTTTTGCATTGGTGCAACTAAAATGCCGCCTTGCCAGTGCGGCAGTTGTTGACTTAGCGGTCCCATTGCGGCTGCCCCCATGGAGAAACCAAAACCAAACACAGCGTGCCCGGCAAATTGCTGCCTCACCAGATCAATACTGACTTGCGCATGATTTAAACCGAAATCGAAGTGGTTTGTTTCAGTAGGGCCAGGCAGAATAATCGGCCACAGCCCCTGCTCACGAAAATACAGCGCGGTAAATTGCATATCCGCTTTATGCATGCCGTATCCCGGCAGAATTAGGATGACAGGGGCATTATTTTTCAATGGTTTAAACCGGAACTGATGTGTATCCACTTGCCGTTGTTGGTTCACAGTAAACTCGAACGACCAGTCAAACTCTTCCAGTGCCGCGCCTTTCAGGACAGGCTGGCTGAGGTCAAGATAGTCTATGCAGCCTTTGTCTGAACAAAATTGCTTGTGCTCAGCAAATTCAAACTGACCGCCTGCTGTCAGGTCAAGCCCCCGGTAATGTTCCAGTTTGTGTTGCAAAATGCTACTGCAGCCAGTCAACAATACAAAAGAAACTAAAAAAACAAGCCGCATAATACCTCCTGCAAACGGCAGTATTTATACGGCAGTGTTTACAAAATGACAACAGTGATTTTAAATACCATCTCCATCCATATGCAGGCCGCATTCACGGCCAAAGCCGTTAAAGCGGGTGTCTTCTTCGCTCATGCCCAGTTCCAGCTTGCGGGTAGAATGAGTATCACCGACTGAGACGTAACCTTGCTCCCACAGTGGGTGGTAGCTTAGGCCATGTTCTTTTAAGTAATAGAATACGTCTTTATTGCTCCAGTCGATAATTGGCTGAATTTTTACCACGCCACGACTTATTTCTACTATGCCCTTGTCGGCGCGGCTGCTACTTTGGCTGCGGCGCAGGCCGGTGAACCAGCTGCCGACCTTGAGGTCTGCCAGTGCACGCTGCATCGGCTCTACCTTGTTTAATTGGTTGTACTGTTTAATACCCTCGGCACTTTGCCACAGCTGGCCGAAACGGGCTTCCTGCCACGCCGGGCTCTGAGCTGCCCGGTACACTTTCAGGTTAAGCTGTAGCTGCGCTGTCAGCTGATCGATAAACTGATAAGTTTCCGGGAACAAATAGCCGGTGTCGGTTAACACTACCGGGATATCTGGCTGTAGTTGCGTTACCAGGTGCAACATCACCGCCGCCTGAATGCCAAAGCTGGAGCTTAACATTGGACTTTGCGGCAGGTTGTCCAGCGCCCAACGCACGCGTTGCGCTGCGCTTAGCGGCGCCAGCAAATGGTTAGCCTCAGCCAACCAAGCTTGCTGGGTGGCGTCATCCTGCTGCAATATAGTGCGAAACTTGCTGCTATCAGGCACCGTAAAGGCTTTCTCAGCTGTGGAAGTCATCTTTTGGCACCACTACCGGCGCAACCACGCCAGTCCTTATCACAAAATCACCAAAGCCTTCGCTATTACTGCTGCGTTCAGACGCCCAGCGGCCAATTAAACCATCTAAGGTGGCCAGAATGTCTGTCTCGCCCACGTTATCCAGCAGCAGGCGCGGTATACGTGTCCCTTCGCGATTGCCGCCTAAATACAAATTGTATTTACCTGGTCCGCGGCCCACTAGCCCCACTTCGGCTAACAAGGCACGGCCACAGCCGTTCGGGCAGCCGGTTACGCGCAGCACAATATGCTCATCCGCCAGTTTATGCTTGGCCAACAGGGCTTCAGTTTTTGTTACCAGCTCAGGTAAATAGCGCTCGGCTTCAGCCATCGCCAGCGGGCACGTTGGGAATGAAACACAGGCCATTGAATTTTTGCGCTGTTCACTATGGCTGTCGTCAATTAAGCCATGCGCGCGGGCTATGGCTTCAATCTCGGCTTTTTGCGATGCAGGTACACCGGCAATGATCAGGTTTTGGTTTGCCGTCATACGCAAGTCGCCCTGATGTATTGCGGCAATTTTTGCCAGGCCGGTTTTCAACGGTTTAGCGGGGAAATCCAGAATACGGCCGTTCTCGATAAACAGCGTTAAGTGGTGGTTACCGTCGATACCCTCAACCCAACCAATACGATCGCCGCGCGTAGTAAAACTGTAGGGTTTTACCGGAGCAAACACCACGCCGGTGCGCGCTTCAACTTCGGCGCGGAAGGCGTCGATACCAATGCGATCGATGGTGTATTTGGTTTTGGCATTTTTACGGTTTGCACGGTTGCCGTAGTCGCGCTGTACGGTAACCACATGCTCTGCTACCGCTAAAGTGTGCTCTAGCGCAATAAAACCCAAATCATCGGCCATGCGCGGGTAAGTCGCGGTGTCACCCCAGGTCATCGCCAGACCCGCACCTACCAACACGTTAAAGCCAATTAACTGGCCATGTTCGGCTACGGCAACAAAGCTTAAATCGTTAGCATGCACATCAATGTCGTTATGCGGCGGTATCACAACCGCCGTTTTAAACTTACGCGGCAGGTAGTTGTCACCTAAGATCGGTTCAACTTCGGTGGTTTCAATTTTTTCTTCATCCAGCCACAACTCGGCGTAAGCCCGGGTTTTCGGCAATAAATGCTCGCTGATTTTTGCCGCCCATTGGTACGCTTGCTGGTGTAGCTCAGATTCAACCGGGTTTGAAGTACACAATACGTTGCGGTTAACGTCACCGGCAGTGGCAATAGAGTCAATGCCAATACCGTGTAGAAACTGATGCATGGGTTTAATATGCGGCTTTAATACACCATGAAACTGAAAAGTTTGCCGTGTGGTTAAGCGGATACTACCGTACATGGTTTTTTCTTCAGCAAATTTATCAATCGCCAGCCATTGCTGCGGCGTAATAATGCCACCCGGCATCCTGGCACGTAGCATAACATTGTGCAGCGGCTCCAGTTTTTGCGCGGTGCGTTCAGCACGGATATCGCGGTCATCTTGCTGATACATGCCGTGAAAGCGGATCAGCATAAAATTATCACCGTTAAAACCACCGGTAATATCGTCTTTTAGATCCTCAGCAATAGTGCCGCGTAAATGCTGGCTTTCAGCTTTCAAACGCTCGTTATCAGACAGCGCGCCGCTGGCGACTAATTCTGGCTTAATTGGATACTGGCTCATTAATACACGTCCTTCTGATAACGTTTGGCGACACGTAATTCGTCTAAGTAAGTTTGCGCCTGTTCAGCGCTTTTGCCGCCGTATTGCTGCACTATGTCGATAAGCGCTTGCTGTACATCTTTGGCCATACGGTTAGCGTCACCACAAATATACAGGTGGGCACCGTCTTCAAGCCATTGCCATACGTCTCGGCCATGCGCTCGCAGCTTATCCTGCACGTACAGTTTGTCTGCCTGGTCACGGCTAAACGCCACACTTAGCTTAGTCAGCACACCACGCTTTAAGTAATTTTGCAGCTCCAGCTGGTACAAAAAGTCTTGGGTAAAGTGCGGGTTACCAAAAAACAACCAATTTTTGCCTGCTGCACCGCGTGCATCACGCTCCTGCAAAAACGCACGAAACGGCGCTATGCCAGTGCCGGGGCCAATCATAATCACCGGCGTATCATCGCCTGGCGGCAGCCGGAAGTTATTATTGTGCTCAACAAACACTTTTACCTTATCGCCCTCAGCTAAACGCTCGGCTAAAAAGCCTGAGGCACCGCCTAAATGCGGCTGGCCATAGGCATCGTAGCTCACCACGCCTACCGTTAAATGCACTTCGTCTTCTACCTCGGCCTGCGATGAGGCTATGGAATACAACCGCGGTTGCTGCTTGCGCAAGGCATCTACCAACTGCTGCGCACTGAGTAAGCCCGGATAATCACGTACGATATCAATTATCTGCCGCTCGCCAATGTAAGCACGCAACGCGGCTTTATCGCCTGCCAACGCAGTTAACGTGGCGTTGTTGGTCGCTGCGGCGTATTTCTCGACAAAAGCCGGATACGATTGCGTTAACTCCAATTGCTCGATTAGGGCCTGCTCTACCGTTAGGGTGTCGCCGGCAAGCTGCACCGGTGTATCACGCGCTACCGCCGTTAATAATAACAATTCACGCACCAGCGCCGGGTCGTTTAAAAAGTATATGCCCAGCGCATCACCAGGTTGATAGCTTAAGCCGCTATCAGCTAATGAAATTTCAATATGCCGCACGTCTTTCGTTGAGTCACGGCCGGTTATTTTTTGCTTGGTGTACAGCTCGGCAGCAAAGGGTTTTTGCTTGCTGTACTGGCTTACCGCCCCCACCGTAGCATCACTACCGGGCCAAGCAATAACCTGCGCCGAAGGACCGGCAGCAGTTAATTCCGGCTCCAGCTTGGTAACAAGCTCATTACTCCAGTTATCGGCCTGGCTTTGATAATCTACATCTAAATCGATGCGAGGCAGCACTGACGTTGCACCTAACTCGGCTAAGCGCTGATCAAAATCTTGTGCGGTTTTGCAGAAAAACTCATAGCTGGTGTCACCTAAACCTAATACCGCATATTTCAAACCCGGTAGCTTTGGCGCCTTTTTGCTAAACAAAAAGTTATGCAGCCCAATGGCGTTTTCCGGCGGCTCGCCTTCACCATAGGTAGAGGTAACAATAACCAGATATTGCTCATTCTTCAGCTGGCTGGTTTTGTATTCGGCCATATCAACAACTTTAGCCACAATGCCCTTCGCCTGCGCTTGTTTGGCTAGTGCCTCGGCAACATGCCGCGCATTGCCGGTTTGCGAGCCAAATAAAATGGTCAGGCTGGCACTGGCAGCGGCCTGCGCCGGCACTGGCTGCCCAGAGAGTTGCCCGGCAAGCTGCGCGCTGGCTGCCAGATAACCGCTAACCCAGGCTTGCTGAATAGGGTTTAACTGGCTAACTAAGCCTTGCAACTGGTTTACCTGCTGCTCGGATAACGGACTGGCCTGCGCCACTAACGAAGATAAAAGCATAAAACACCCTGCCACACCATAATTGAGCTCATTTTAGCCATCTATATGTATGCCAGTAAAAGAATGGATCTCTCTTCTTTATTCCAATAAGTAATTAAAAAAACGGCGCTCTGCCATGACAGGCTGCTACCGAAGCTTAATAAAATGACTAAAAATTGGTCTAATTTACTAACACCCAACGTCTTCGCCATAGCGGAAATAATATTTATCTATGTATAACAGCAAGTTAAATGTTGGCATCGAGCTTGTAATAGTTTTAGCGTAATTAACAGTGGCTACCGGCCAGAAGGATAACCAAAAATGAAAACTTTACTTATCGCCAGCGGTTTTATGTTAACCAGTATCAGCACTGCCGTAATGGCGCACGATGAACACAGCTGTAACGTTAATTTTGATAAAGACTTAAGCATTAGCAGCCAGCAAGTCAGTATGAAAGATGCGGGTTCAGAGTTATGGCGCATCAGCGACAACGGTGATTTGTGGCTGGAGGGTAAAACCGTAAAAATCGACAGCAGCACCCGCGCCATGTTGCGTGATTATCAAGCTGGTATTCGTACGCAAACATTAGAAACGGTAGCTCTGGTAGAGGATGCCTTGGTACTTGCAGCTGACGCGGTTAATTCCGTGCTGACAGAGCTGACCGGTGAATCGTTAGAGCAACACCCGGCGCTGCAAACTGCGCTGGATAAAATTCGCAGCACCACTGCGGGTGTAGTTGAACGTAGCGGTGACACAATTAATGTCTATGGTAGTCGGTTTGAAAACATTGATGAAGCTTTTGGCCCTGAATTTGAACAGGCGATTGAAGAAGCAGTGACCAGTTCAATGGGCAGCATTTTCACCATCATCGGCAAGGCGATGAGCAGTGGCGAAGGCAATTTTGAGCAGCGCATGGAAGCGTTCGGAGAGCGCATGGAGCGTTTTGGCGAAGATTTGGAGGCACGCATGAATATACAGTCTAGCGCTTTGGAGCAACGTGGCGAGGCGATGTGCGCGAATTTACAGCAATTAGATGTACTGGAAAGCCAGATCCAACAAGCAATACCACAAATGCAAAAATACGATTTAATTGATGTAAATAGTAGCGGCAAAACAGCGTTTTATTTATACAACTAATGCCCAAGGCATATCAATTAACCCGTTTCAGTATTCTCCCAACCACAACTTTGGCGCGCTGCTCTCATCCTGACAGCGCGTCTTTTTTTTGCCTTATTTATCAACTTCGGTTGCAGCTTGCACGGCTCAGCCTGTCATTTACCGCGCGCCATTCGTCCGTATCCGGCGGTAACTCGCACCAGATAGCAGTTACCGGCAATTTATCGGCGGCAAACAAGGTTTGATAAAGCGATCGGGCAAACGCAGTGGCCAGCGATGGCATCTTTAATTTAGTGACCACAGCACTGCCGACGGTTTCGCTGTAGTGCAATAACGCTATCGGCTGCTGCTGTTGTGGCAAATGCAATAACAACTCTGCGCGGCTAAAGCATAACAACGGTTTATCTGGCTGATAATGCGCACTAACATTGCCTGGCACTGCCACATTATGCTGCCGTGGCTGTGCCACCGGCCGCCCAAGCACAGCTTCTATTTGTGCCGCGCTGATAGGCCCGGCGCGCACTATGGTGGGAATGATTTGGGTAAGATCGATAATGGTCGACTCAACACCAAACTGGCATTCACCACCATCTAGCACTGCGCTGATTTTGCCTTGCATGCCAGCCATAACATGCTCTGCGGACGTTGGGCTGAGCTTTTTAAACAAATTGGCCGACGGGGCTGCAACAGCAAGCTGCTGCTGTTGCAGCACAGCAAGTAATACCGGGTGCGATGGCATGCGCAAACCTACCGTATTCAACCTGCCGGTTACAACCGGGCTGACATGCGGCGCTTTGTGCAATAACAACGTTAGCGGCCCCGGCCAAAATGCCTCTGCCAGCGCATAGGCGGCAGTACTTACTTTACACGCCCAATCGTTAATCGCTTTTTTATCATGCACATGCACAATTAACGGATGGTTTTCCGGACGCCCTTTAGCTGTAAAAATTGCTCTGACAGCATCAAGGTTGGTGGCATCCGCCGCCAGGCCATAAACCGTTTCGGTTGGCACCGCCACCAGCTTACCTTGTTTTAACCAGTCGCCACACATTGCCAAATCAACGGCATTATCTGCCTGTAACAATACAGTTTTCATGGGTTACACTCCTGGCAATATTGTGGGTTAGCGTAGCGCTGTGTAACACGCTGCACCGCACTGAACTGGCAATGCTGGCAGCATGCGTGTTTTTCTAAGGTTAAACCGGTAGCACTATCGCAGGCTTCACATGGTAAGCCCGGCACGGCCTTGTCCGGCCAGAACCCTGGGGTATGACAACGAGGGCAAAGACTCATCAGCCGTTGCAGCAGATCGTCTGCGGCTTTAACAATGTGGCCTTGCCGCTCGGGGCTTAAATGCGCGCGTAAGTCATAACTAAGGCTGACGTCACCTTTAGCCAGCAAAGGTAGCGCCTGTTGCATGGCCTCTGCACTGCTAAGGCCCTTAACCACAATGCTGCCTTGTTGCAGTAACAAAAACTGCCCCGCGGCCACCTTTTCCAGTGCCTGTTGTAATTGCTCTGGCGCGCTGATGTGCCACTGCTGCGCCAGCGATGGCCCGTAAAAGCGGCCGGTAACTGCCCAGCCTGCCGCCACATTAACGCAGCACAGCAGTTCAAGGTTAAAGGTGCCCAAACCGTAAGGCCCGGGCGAAAAACTGCCTTCACTACCAATGCCAATGTCGGCCCCAGACAGATCTGCTGCTATCGCGGCCTTTCGCAAAGCGCACTCATAAGGCGTCATAATCCTGGGGCGCTCACCGGAAAAGCTGCCCAAAGCATCAGTATCAAAACTACGTATCTCTGTAAGCTGCCAGTCAAGACAATTTAACGCCGGCGCAATTAGCCGGGCTTTGTCGTGCTGAGTCAGTATTGCCGCCTGCAACGTCATAAGGTGACCGGCTGCCAGCTGTGGTGGTACCATTGCTGCACTTGGCCATCTTCGGCAAGCTGATACAGATACAGCCACTGATTATTCACCAGCGCAGCGACATCGGCTGAACGATTAATTACGCCGGTAATGGCATCACGCGGTGCGGCAATAACCACGCTTAAGCGCACGGGTTGATGCATTAACTTTTTACCATCATGCACCGACTGCCAGGCTAAGCCGGTACGTAAGTCGCCGCCGTTGCCTTCAAACACGCCGATATGGCCCGCCACCACGTTGTGCAGCAGTTTATTGCCGCTACCGTATTTATCCGGCGCCACTACGGAGGCGTAGTACTGCAGGTTAATCCAGTTAGTTACCAGCATCGGCGCGGTCATAATAGTGTGCAACAAGCTGAAATTCTTATCCTTGGCGGCATCGTAATCGTGCAAAAACGCCCGGCCTTTTAAATCCAGCTGTTTGGTGAGCTGGCGTGGCGCCACAATAAAAGCGGCATTATTGGCCAGGCCCCATTCCGGCCGCAGTTGTGCCCAGTCGGTACTGCGCAACTTAAAAAAGCGCGCTAATGTGCTATCGGTTTGGGCGGTCTGACCAAATTGTGCTGCCCGTTGTTGGCGGGCTTGAATGCCAGCTGCAGTTAACCAGCTGAGCCAATCGGCTTGCGCCGGCGCTTGATAAACCTGTAGTTCATCTGTTGTGGTGTGATGCATGCCAGCATAAAACCGCGTATCCGCCGCTATATTGATGCCATGATGTGCACTTAGTTGCTGCCTGACTGCGTCATCGTTGAGCATTTGCACCAGCACCTTTACATTTACCTCGCCGGTTTGGCCGCCACAGGCGCCGCAATCCAGTGCCGCGGCATGCGGGTTATTGCAGCTGTTGCTACCATGACCAAACAGCAGTACCACCGTCGCCAAATTCGTGGTTAAGCCCATCGCGGTTAGTATCGCTGCTGCTAACGCGGCTTGTTCGGCGTTCGTCAGCGCTTGCTTATCGTTAAACAGCTGCCAGCGGCTATCATCCAGCAGTTTATTCAGCGCATGCGGCGCCGCCGGGCGAAAAAAGGCCCGCTTAATCAGGCTGAGCAGTTTTGTCGGGCCGGCCGCCTCTACCATACCTAAACTGGACGACGCCAAATCAAAGCTTTGCTTCCAGCCAAGATTGGGCTGGCGCGATAACGGCGCGCTGTCAGGCCTGATTTGCGTCACAGTTAGTGCCGGCGCCAGTAATCCGGGGAGCTGCGGCCGCTGCACTGCACTGTCGGCAGCTTTGTAGGCGATGGGTAAACCAAAGAAGCCGGCAAAACCCAGTGTTTGAATATTACTGTGTTGCTGCTCCAACGCACGGCGCATCGGCTCTGAACGCACATCAATACAAAAAGCAGCCTGCATAACAGGGCGAGCTGGCAACGCTGTGATCACTTCTCGCTGCTTTTGCTGCAGTTGTCTAAGCAGTGGCTGCTGCACGCTTAGCTCAAGAGCACGTTGCCATGCCTGACGCACGCTCAGTGAAGCCTGAGCGTGCACTAGCATTGCGTGGTATTGTCTGGCCTGCAGTTGCAATGTTTCCAGCAGCGCAGTGTGTTGCGCATTTTGCTGCTGACTGTGTTGCCAAAGTACCCAATCCCAACCCAGCAGCATGTATAACAGCTGACACACCGCATCATTACCGCTGTTGCCCTGCAACTCTTGCTGCCAATCCAGCCAGGCCTGCCAGCCGGCCCAGCCTGACAGGCTTTGTAACAAGGCTTCAAAATAGGCCAGCCGGCTTTGCTCATCGGCGCACCAGCTATCGAGCCAGGGTTGCATTTGCGCCAGCAGTTGGCCGGGCTCATCCGGCAACGCAACAAACAACGGTGTTAGTTTAGTGCCGGTCAGCACCTGCAGCCCTTTGTCCTGCCGCACCACACTCAGCCAGCTGTGGTAAGCATGGTCTTTACTGTCGGCATCAACACTGAAGCGCTCCGGATACTGATGATACAGCGCCAGAAACTGACTCAGCTGCTGCACAATAAGCTGCTGCCACGGTAGCTTATGCTGCCGTTGCGTGTCGGCTGCAAGGTGATCGGTTAAACGCTGCCAGTTGCCAGCTTCAACCGGCTGAGACAAGGCCGCAACGGCATCATCAACGCTAATTGCCAGCTGCGCTTCATCTAGTGCCCGGCGTAAATGCTGCGGCGTGATCTGGTGTTGGTATTGTGCCAGATACCAGGCCGCACTCATCAGGCAGTCGGTGCCAGCCAGTAATTGCTGCTCTGCGCATACGGCAGCAAAAGATTGCTGCCGCTTTGGCCACCATGGATTAACGGCAATCAACTGATCCAAAGGCCACTGTGGGGCGATTTGGCAGGCCGCCTGGTTAATCAGTGCCATCATGCTGTTATCTGACATTGGTATGCTGCGGGTTACTGCGCTCATTTTAACTCCTGCAATGCGGCCATTTTATGCTCTTCAGCTGCCTGTCTGGCGCTATAAGGCCAGATTTTTAACGTGATGCGTGTCGCCCATTCATCCAGGTAACCACCGGCATTCAGCCAGATAAATACCTTGTTCATGGTTTTGTGATGGCTCTGATAGCGCAACAGCAGCGCCAGGATAAATAAGCCAGCAAAGGCAATACTGCTTAGCAGATCTGCGGCCAGTGAGATGCTATGCGGCGTCGGCATAACCGGCTGTAACAGGGTTTTCAGGCTGAAATACAGCGCCAGTAAGCCAATAGCGTACGCCAGCGCCAGCAGCAAGCGCTGCATACGCCGGTTATCGGCGTTCATTAACGCAGGGGCCAGCAGTACTGTTATCGCCAGTACCAGCAATACCGCACTGCTTAAACTGGCAAGCGGTAACAGCAGCTGTGTCAGCCCCAGCAAGCCGGCCGCCAGTAACAGCGACAACAGCCAGTGCCAGGCACGCGGCTGGGTTTGCCCGGCCAATTGCGCCGCCAGGTAATGATTCACCGCATTACCGCTGTGTAAAAAGGCGTAAGCCTTGTAACAGGAGTGCGCCAGCAGGTGCAATAGTGCCAGGGTGTAAAGGCCAAGAGCAATTTCCACCAGCATCAAGCCCATTTGCGCCACCGTAGACCAGGCTAACCGAACCTTTATGCTGATGCGGGTACTCATTATCAACGCGGCTAGCACCGTGCTCACCAGTGCGGTAATCAGTAGCAGGCTACTGGCAATAGCGCTGTAACCCAGCAATGGCGCAAACAACAGCAACAAAATGCCACCTAAGTTAATAATGCCGGCGTGCAATAAGGCTGATACCGGGGTAGGCGCTTCCACCACCTGGATCAGCCAGCCATGCAGCGGTAACTGGGCACATTTGAGCAGGGCCACCAGCACCAGCAATACTGCAGCACTGTGCAGCATGGGGTTGGCCGCGTCTGCTGAACTCAGCAACTGGTTTATCTGGCTAATACTGGCGGTATCAAATTGCAGATACAGCAGCGCAAAAGCCAGCGCCAACAAGGTTTCACCCAAACGGGCGCTAAGGGCTTTTTTATGCGCCGCCAATTGTGCCCTTGGCCGCTCAGGGTAAAACAGCAGCAATTGCTGCAGCGCCAGGCTAATGCCAACCCAACCCAGCCAAAACAACAGCAAATGGTTACTCAGCAGCGTAAACACCACCGCCGCCAGAGTGGCGGCCAGGGCGCGCATAAAACGCGGTTTATCGGTTTCGCCGGCTAACGCTGTTGCGCTATAGCGCCAGATCACCACCGCTAATAACGCCACCAGCGCCAGCAATACCAGCTTAAAAGAGTTAATGGTGAATAACATTTGCATAGTGCACCCAGAGCCAGAATAAACTGGCGCTATTGTGCGCAGCGCAATAGTATAAGTAAAATACATAATAAATAACTGAACGTTCGTTAAAAGAGAACTATGAGCCGGCTAAATTACCACCATCTGTATTATTTCTGGCAGGTTGCCAAAGGCGGCAACCTAACCGAAACCGCACAGCGGCTGCATGTGTCGCAGTCGGCTTTGTCGGCGCAAATTAAGCAATTGGAACACAGCATGCAGGTGCAGTTGTTTTCACGCCAGGGCCGCAAACTGGTGCTAACCGACAGTGGCTATCAGACATTAAAATATGCCGACGATATTTTTAGCCGCGGTGCCGAGTTGGAGCAACTGCTGTTAAAGGGCATGCAGCCGCAAAGCAGCCCGATACGCATTGGCACTCTGGCTACTATGTCGCGTAATTTTATTGAAAGCTTTATTACGCCTTTATTGGCAACGGCTGACAGCCGCTACAGCCTGGTGTCGATGAACCAGACTGCGTTACTTAATGCCCTGGCGCAGCACCACCTGGATTTGGTATTGAGCAATATTGCAGTACAGGGTAATGACAGCCAACTGTGGCAATGCCGCCTGCTGGCCCGCCAGCCGGTGGCCGTCATTGGCCCGCCGGGTAAGGCGCTTAGCGATAATTTAGCTGCTTATCAACAGCAACGCTGGGTTTTGCCGCCGGTACAAAGCCCTATCCGTACCGCCTTTGATGCATTCGCCGCGCAGTATCAACTGCGGCCAGACGTAGTGGCGGAGGCCGACGATATGGCGATGTTGCGATTGTTGGCGCGTGATAGCGGCGCACTAAGCGTGATGCCCGAGGTTGTAGTAAAAGACGAGCTAAAAAGTGGCCGGTTGCAAAAATACCTGACCTTGCCACAGCTGTATGAGAATTTTTATATCATTACCACTCAACGCGAGCTGCTGCATCCGCAGCTTGCTGTGTTACTGCAGGCATTTACGCAAACAACATAAAGCAGACGCACTGCTCCGACTGGTCAGCGGCGTAAGTTCAGGTTAGCCTGTAGCCACTAATCTGAGGAGTAACGCATGACAATACAACGTATTTTACCTGCCAGCCGCTATTCTGAAGCGGTAATCGTTAACGGTTTAATTTTTTGTGCCGGCATGGTGCCAGACACCCACAGCACCGATGCAACTTTACAAACCGAAGATGTGCTGGCGCAAGTTGATGCTTTATTAGCACAGTGCGGCAGTGATAAAAGCAAACTGGTTGATGCCACCATTTATTTGGCTGATATGGCCGATTATGCCGCGATGAACTTAGCCTGGGATAACTGGGTAGCGCCGGGTAATGCGCCGGCACGTGCTACAGTTGAAGCTAAACTGGCCGACCCGAAGTGGAAAGTTGAAATTAAAATTGTCGCCGCACAATAAAGTGGCCCAGTCGACCGCCATTCCGCGGTGGTCGATATTCCTGAGTATCAACTGCAGCGGCAGCATATTTCTGGTTTAACTCTAGATTAGTCAAATTGACCATTTGTTCGCACACATTTTAAATCAAGTTACAGAGAATAAATTATATTATTGAAATTTATAAAGAAAAAGCTGGCATCAATACTGCTAAGTTAATGTTGTCGTTTACTAATCTGCTATTCACTTTGCACAGGAAGCTGCTATGTCCAATTCTTTAACCCTGTTTCAGCACGCTGGCATGTATGCCAGTTTTGAACTACGCCGCTTGTGGCAAACGCGGCCGGGCTTGATGACGCTGGCCGCGACCACGGTCATTTGGGCCCTGCTGTTTCGCTACGCCATAATGCCGGCGGCAGATCTTATTGCGTCGCGCGGCTTTATTGATTTTATCAGCGGTGTGTTTGGCAATACCGGCTTACAGCAACTTAGCCAATGGCCGGCACCTGAACTGGCGGTATATTGGTTTTTTAGTCTGTTGCTGCTGCCGTTGTTCAGCCTGTTTTTTACTGCAAATCAACTATGTAGTGATTTGGAGCGCGGTACATTACGTTTTCTTAGCCTGCGCAGTAGCCGCACGGCCATAGTGCTGGGACGATTTGCTGGCCAAATGCTGGTGCAGGCCTGTCTTATTTTACTAACCCTGTTAGCTACTCTGTTGCTGGCAAGCTGGCGTAGCGGCGGCGTGTCGTTCGACATGCTCAGCGCCACCCTGGTTATTCTGCTGAACCTGCTGATTGTACTGCTACCTTTTACGGCATTAATGAGCGTATTCTCGGCATTAGCACGCTCAGCTAAACTGGCCGTAAGCCTGGCAATTGTTACGTTGGGCTTGTGCTTCGCGCTATTAAGCTGGTTTATTTTCTACTTTCCGGATTTCCTGTTTTTGCTCGGCTACCTACCAGGCGCTCAGGTGTTCCAATTGCTGCCACTACATGGTTGGCAAACTCTGCAGCTGGCGATATTACCGATAGCTCAGGCGGCGGCATTGTTGGTATTGGCAAGCATTTTTGTAAACCGGAGAGCATTATGAGCGCAATTATTCAATGCAATGACTTGAGCAAAAGCTTTGGCCGAAAAACGGCGTTGCAGCAGGTGAGTTTTGAACTAATACCGGGTGAAACTGCCGCATTAATTGGCCCAAATGGTGCCGGTAAAACGACCTTGTTCAGCATTTTATGCGGTTACCTGCGCCCCGACAGTGGCAAGGTACAGATTTTTGGTCATCAGCCTGGCAGCCATAGTTTGTTTGGCAAAGTAGCCGCGTTGCCACAAGATGCCCAGTTTGACCCCGCATTCGGCATTGGTGAGCAACTAGACTTCTATGGCCGCCTGCAAGGACTAAGTCGCAAAGCGGCAAGGGCTGAAACCACACGAGTGCTGGCACTGGTTGATTTATCAGAGCACTACGCGCACAAGGCATCGGCTTTGAGCCATGGCATGCGTAAACGCGCAGCAATTGCGCAAGCGTTTATTGGCGCACCGCAGTTGATCTTGCTGGATGAACCTACTGCCGGATTAGATCCGGCCAACGCCTTGCATATCCGCCAACTGATCGGCCGCTTAAGTGGTGAGGTAAGTTTTATGATTAGCTCGCACAATATTTTTGAACTGGAGCAGCTGTGCAACAAAGTATTGTATCTGCAGCTGGGCCAGCTTAGCAGCCAAAGCAACAGCGACAACGGTACAGCCGAGCAGCAATACTTAACTTTGCAACTGGAGCAAGATAGCAGCGATGGCCTAATCGCGGCACTTAACCAGTTAACCGGGCTAATTAGCTTGCAGCAGCTACAAAAAAAGGAGCTGGTACTGTGCTACAACCCGGCGCAAAACGCACAGTTTGATTTGGCCGTACTGCAGTGTCTGGCAGTGAATGGCTGGGGTTATCGCAACTTCATTAAAGGCCAGACATTAGAGCAAAAGTTATTTAGTGTGTAGGCGCTGTCGGCAATGCGGCTAAAGGCCGCATTGCTGCTTTAATGCCTGAACATCGGTATCTGTAAGTCCGCTTTGCTCTGCACTTAACGCAAAATACATCACCGACTCCGCCTTATCGGTATGCCCCAAGCCCAATGCATGACCAAACTCGTGCAACAATGTCAGCTCCAACGCCGTTGCCGAGGTATAAGCAAAGATAGTCATGCTGCGGGTGCGGCCATTGATCTGCATGGTACCGACCTCCGATGCCGCTATTTCGGCAGCTTGGTTTGGTAATAACGCGTTTCTATCGGCAACGGTCTCGTTTAAGTAACGCTGTTCACGTAACAAACGTTGTTGCTGCTCGTTTAATGCATCGGCCTGTTGCTGCAACTGCTGTTGCCGCTGTTGCAACTGGTTTTGCTGTTGTTGCAACGCAGCCAGGTTAGCGGCGGTTGCCTGCTGAGCGCGCTGTTCAAAAGCCGACGCATCGGCAGTATATTGTTCATTCTGGCGGCTAAACTGCTCCTGACGTTGCTTTAATTGCTTGGCCTGTTGCTGCAAATTAGCCTGGCGCTGATCGATATTGGCGTCATAGCGCGCCAGATTGCGCTTTAACCGCGCTTGCTGTAACAGCTGCTGTTGGCGCTGATCAAAGGCAAAGTTTATAGCAAAACCATCCAGACTATCGTAGCGAAACAACTCGCGTCCCAAGGCTTTATTCCACTGCTCTGCAGCACGATGCGCAGCTTGCTCGGCCTGCTCCAGTGTTAAATCAAACGCAGGGTCTAACTGGCCAATGCGCCAGGTTACCGGAGTCTGACACAAGAACTGCTGCATGGCTTTATCAGCATATTGCTGCAACAACTGCGCGGCTGGCGCGTCTTTGCGCACCAGCGCCGAAACTACCTGATAACTTGCATACAGCAGCAACACATAAAACAGTGCGCGCAGAAAAAATTTCATTTTGCTCTCCACTACAAGCCAGCGCTATGACAAAGCCTGTTACAAAGTGGCGGGAGTTTAGATTGACCACTTTGTATGGCATAAGTTAATGTGCAGCATAACAATTGTTAAGGAGCAAATTAAGTGAATATTGCCACCCTGTGGATTATCATCGGTATCGTGCTAATTCTGTCTGAACTGCTGGCCACCAGTATTATTGCGGTATTTTTTGGCATTGCCGCTATCGTTGTCGGTTTATTACTTAACTTTGGCCTGATAGAAAGCTACAGCGTACAGTTTTTGCTGTTTGGTGTGTTATCGCTGGTGCTGCTATTTACTGTGCGCGGCCAGTTTAAACGCTGGTTTGTCGGTTACACCGCCGACAGCAACGAGCAACCCTCCCGTTTTAGCGAAGATATTGGCAGCCGGGTCAGTGTACATGCAGATTTTGTCCAGGGTGCCGGCCGCGTGATATTAAACGGCGTGCAATGGGACGCCGAATCCGCCGATAACCTAAAAGCCGGTGATGTCGCCTGGGTGGTTGCCAACCATGGTATTAAACTGCAAGTCTCGGCGAGTAAGCCCGCAGCATAATTTTAAACGTTAAGGAGTAACAACAGGTGCAATTAGATATCAATACTATTTTAATGGCTGGCTTCGCGCTGGCGGTGGTACTAACCATTGTGAAAACGGCGCGCGTAGTGCCGCAAAAAAGCAATTTTGTTATAGAGCGCTTGGGTAAGTACTCGCGTACGCTGGATTCGGGCTTTCATATTCTGATCCCGTTTGTCGACAAAGTGGCTTATGTACATAGTTTAAAAGAAGAAGTGATCGACGTGCAGCGGCAAACCTGTGTTACCCGCGACAACATTCAGGTGGGTATCGACGGTATTTTATACCTGCAGGTTATCGACCCACATAAAGCCAGTTACGGTATTAACGATTACCGCTATGCATCAGCTCAGCTGGCACAAACCACTATGCGTTCAGTTATCGGCCAGACCGACTTAGACAAAACCTTTGAAGAGCGGGCAAAAATTAACGAAGAAGTGGTAAAAGCGCTGGACGAAGCCGCTGCGCCCTGGGGCGTTAAAGTGCTGCGTTATGAAATTGCCGACATTGAACTGCCAATAAGCATTAAAGATGCACTTGAGCAGCAAATGCGCGCAGAGCGCGAGCGTCGCGCCGCTATCGCTAAATCAGAAGGTGAGCGTCAGGCGATGATTAACGTGTCAGAAGGCCAAAAGCAGGAAGTGATTAACCTGTCTGAAGGTGACAAGATGCGCCAAATTAACGAGGCCGAAGGTCGCGCCCGCGAAATCGAGCTTATCGCTATCGCCACCGCTGAAGGTATCCGCCAAATTGCTGAAGCAATAAACCACCCGGGTGGTTCAGAAGCGGTCAGCCTGCGCGTAGCCGAGCAATACGTAAAAGAGTTCGGTAACCTGGCCAAAGTGAACAACACCATGATAGTACCGGCCGAGCTAGCCAATATCGGCGGTGCGGTTGCCGGCTTGACTGAAATTCTTAAGATTGCCCAGCCGAAAAAGTAATAGCATTTAAGGATCACGTTATGGCAACACAACAACTATTCAACGAAGCGCTGCTGAAACTGGCCATTATGATGTACCGCATAGACGGTAAAATACGGCTGAATGAACAAGAGCTGGTAGACGCCATCGCCGACAATTTAAGCTGGGACGGCATTAACAGCATTACCGCTATCCAAAGCCAGGCCATGGCCGATGTGCGTGACGCTATTCGCAGCGATAAAACCGAATCCTATTTGGCCAGCCTGAAAGACGACTTAATGTTTGATAAACAAAAAGCGCTGGATACCGCTAAGCAAATTATGCAAAGCGATGGTGAAGAAGCACAGAAAGAGAGACGCCTTTACGATTATCTGCGCCAGCAACTGCTGGTATAATTAGCGTTAAGTTCCAACATTAAAAGCCAGCAGCAATGCTGGCTTTTTTGTCTGCGGTTTATTAAAAATTAAATGTAGAACCTGTCGGTGAATACTAAAATCACTAGTCTATTGCTGTCACAGCTTTAATTCCTGCCTGTATCGCTGCAGCGCTATCTTTGCCATAACCGCCACCACCTAAAAACACCGTGGGAACATGCAGTGCTTTTAAGCGCTGGTACACCAGCTTATGGCTTTGCGCTACTTCGGCCACGCTAAGTGCTAAACCACCCAACGGATCTGTGGCTAAAACATCTGTACCGGCTACGACAAAAGCGATTTTATAGCCGCTGCTTAGCTGCTCTAATGCAGCACTAAGTTTATTCAGATATAACTCACCGCCGGTGCCGCCGGCTAATGGCACGGCAATATCAACTCTGCGCCGGCTCACTGCGTCGTTGGGATAAATATCAGCGTTGTATACATCCAGCAAGGTCACATTTTTATTATCGCTAAAGGTGCGGGCATTGCCGTTACCATGGTGGGCATCGATATCAATAATCAGTATTTTGTCATCGCCTGCTAACTCGCCACTGGCGATAAGCTGCTGATAGCTAATGCCTATATCGTTATAAATACAAAAGCCTTCCATCCGGTGTGGGCTGGCGTGGTGATAACCACCGGCAAGATTCCAGGCATCGACTCCACTTAGTGCCAGTCTGCCTGCTGCTAACGTACCGGCGACGCCCCAACGCATCGGCGACAGTATTCTGCTATCCAACCATGAAAACGACAGAAAAGGGATTTTCGGAATTTCCAGCGCACGGCATAACGCGGCTTTATCTTTGATCTGAATTTTCAGCAACTCATTCAGAGAGTTGAGAATGGCATCTTCAGCAATAGGACCCTGCAGTGCAATAACATCTGCAGCATTTAACACCGCGCGCACTTTACTGAATTTGCAGCCATCAAACGGGTGCAGAAATTTAAATATACCAACGTTAATGTTGTAATTTTCGTGATAGATAATTTTCATGCTGACTTCAGTTCATTTGCATAGCGCATCACGTTTGCCGGAGTCCAGATGCCGTAACCTAATATGCGACCGACTTTAGCATATTCTGCCGCATTGGGTTTAAATGACGGCTTTTTATTCGCGCCTCTTTTCAAAACATCTACAACTAAGTGCGAGCAATTATGGCGGGCTATCTGGTAGCGTGGCACGTTGTTCTGCAGGAAGTTTACATAATGCAGCATTGGCACTTCATTGAGGTTAGCAATATCAATTGTAATCGGCTTGCGGCCACCTTCATTCTCAATGTCATGCTCAAGGCTTTCAACATAAGCGCCCGGGTGGCTGGTTTTTATCTTCAAGTCTTTTTTGCCTGCCTCACCATCTGGCCAGAAGCTGACATAAACGTCTCTTATAGTCAGCGCGGCATGGCCAACATGCTTCTCATCCCTTAACCAAATATGTACCTTTACCATGGCTTGTCCCTCTGCTTTGAAAAGCCATCATGATATTCATTTAAATAACATAGATAAATAATTTGTTGCATTTAATTTAAATTAAACTGCAGCACCAGCTTTAATAGAAACCTTTGGTTACTGACTAAGGCTGTATTGCACATAACTAAGTAGCTCGCTTCAGGCTGGATTTTTTATGGCAGCATGCAAAAATAATCAATTAGACTTTACACAATGACACTAACACTTGACATGGCAATTTATCCGCTCTACTCTTCACGTGTCAAGCAAGCTTTACTTAAAGTCAACAACACTTACGAGGCATGAGTATGAACGACACAGCATCAACTACGTTGGCGCAACGCAACAAAGCGTCCACCAAAGCATTATTTGTATGGACCCTAGCTTGGTTACTGTCTTTAGCGCTATTAGCTTTTGGCCCGAAGCTTTTATGGAACTTTAGCGTCACCATTAGCCTTGCCGTTATCGCAGTTAACCTGGTTTTTGGTTACTGCATGATTATTACTAATAAAAAATATCTGGATGGTTTAGATGAACTGCAGCGACAATTGCACATGAACGCCATGGCGATATCGCTTGGGGTAAGTGTAGTATTTGGCGCTATTTATGGCCTACTGGAACCCGCCCGGCTGCTTGACTCAACACCCAGCCCTTCCAACATTCTGTTTGTGATGGGTATTTCGTATTTTATTAGCTTGGTTATAAATTTTCGGAAATACCAATGAAAAACCGATTAAAAGTATTGCGGG
The DNA here is from genome assembly GCF_016918075.2 of Rheinheimera maricola. GTDB lineage: Bacteria > Pseudomonadota > Gammaproteobacteria > Enterobacterales > Alteromonadaceae > Alishewanella > Alishewanella maricola_A. The sequence continues at coordinate 130,453 of NZ_JAERPS020000006.1, forward strand.
CAGAGCGCAATTGGACCCAATCCGATCTGGCAAAAGCACTAGATGTGTCGCGGCAAACCATCAATGCGATAGAGAATGAAAAATTTGATCCCAGTTTGCCACTGGCATTTCGTGCAGCAAAGATTTTTGCTTTACCGATTGAGCAGATTTTCGATGACGGTGAGTAATGATAAAAGCGTGGCCGCGCCTGTCGCGCTAATACCGCCAGGCCTTGCTGCAGTAAATCGCGCAGCAAGGCCATAGCTTAATGATGTTTAGTCAACCTTCTTTACCAGCTCGCCACCCTTAATAACCACCGGAATATTCTCCAGCAGGGTAATTTGTTGTAGCGGGTTGCCCTTTACTGCCACCATATCGGCGTATGCACCAGCCTGCAGCACGCCAACATTAAGTTGGCCTTGCTCGTTGCGCCAGTTGAGTAATTCAGCTGCCGTTACGGTGGCACTTTGGATAGCCTGCAGTGGTGTCATACCCCATTGCACCATATAGTTAAGCTGACGGGCATTAAGGCCATGAGTGTACACACCAGCGTCCGTGCCGTAAGCGATGTTTAACCCGGCTTTTACTGCTTTGCTAAAATTTTGCCGTTGTAGCTGGCCCACGGTGCGCTCTTTGGCCAGCGACTCGGGCAAAATACCAGCTGCTTCGCCTTCCTGCAGAATGTAGTCGCTGACATAAACATCCATTACCAGGTAGGTACCCTGGCGTTTGGCTCGTTTGAGGCTATCGTCGTCAATAAAACTGGCGTGTTCAATTGAATCTACCCCGGCTTCCAGCGCACGCTTAATGCCGCGCAAACCGTGGGCATGGGCGGCAACGATAGCACCACGATCATGCGCCTCAGCCACCAGCGCCTGCATTTCGTCCAGGCTAAACTGACTGGCATTGACGTCGGTATTGCGCGACAACACCCCACCCGTAGCGGTAAATTTAATAACATCGGAGCCGTATTTCATATTGCTGCGCACTTTAGTGCGGATCGCATCAGCGCCATTAGCTACCCCATCACCACTGGCCTGGTAGGTGTGTGGCAGCAGGTTATTGTCGCAATGGCCACCGGTCATACAAATCGCCGGGCCGGAAACACGCATACGTGGGCCAGCAATTTCTTTAGCGTTAATAGCATCGCGCAGGTCAACATCGGCAAAACCTGCCGCGCCCAAATTACGCACCGAGGTAAAACCTGCCTGCAATGTGGCCTGTGCAGCGGTAACGCCAAACAATGCCTGCCGCGCCGGTGTTTGCTGCAAACGACGGTAACCATGCTGCGCTGGATTGGCCGTTAAATGGACATGCATATCAATTAACCCCGGCAGCACGGTGTAAGCAGATAAATCGGTAAGCGGCAAAGCCCATTGTGCACTAGTTAACGTGTTTAGCGGCACAATACTGTGTATGCGATCGTGCTCAAGTAAAATGGCTTGCTCCGGCATCAGCTTGCCACTTCGCACATCAAGCAATTGTCCGGTTATAATCAGCTGGTCAGGTTGTGCCATCAGCGAAGACGACAGTAATAGCAGGCTAAGCAGAGCAGCAGCTTTCATCACTTACTCCTGATCTGAGCTGGGGAGCTGCTGTGGCGTCATATCTTGGGTTTTTTCTGCCATTAAAGCGGCCAGTTGCTGTTCCATTTTTTCCAGTTTCTCGCGGGTACGCAGCAGCACCTGGCGCTGCACATCAAACTCTTCGCGGCTGACAAAATCCAGATCGGCCAGTTTGCTTTGCAAAACTTGTTTTACCTTGGCTTCAACGTCATCGGCAAATTGGCGTACCTGCGGCGGAATGGCGTTGCCGATTTGTTTGGCGATATCTTCAATTTTTTTTGGATCGATCATTTTATTCTCCTTTGTTGCATCAACTACTTGCAGCATTTATTAAAGCATTGGCTTCATTCTACAGAGCAAAAGCCGGATAGCGAATGCTATTTAACGGCAAATTTCGTTACAATGCCGCCTTGGCTATAAGGGTGTGTCAATGAAGTTAAATCCGCAACAAAATGCTGCTGTTAAATTTATCTCCGGGCCCTGCCTGGTGCTGGCCGGTGCCGGAAGCGGTAAAACCCGGGTTATTATCAACAAAATTGCCTATTTAATTCAGCAATGTGACATGCCGGCACGGCATATCGCCGCGGTTACGTTTACCAATAAAGCAGCACGCGAAATGCGCGAGCGGATTAACCACGAGCTGCCCAAGGCCGCCACCCGTGGCCTGACAATCTCTACCTTTCATACCCTTGGGCTGGAGATCCTGAAAAAGGAATACCGCCATATTGGCTATAAAGCCAACTTTACCCTGTTTGACGACCAGGACAGCATGGCGCTGTTAAAAGAACTGAGCGAAAACGATATTCAGGGCGATAAAGACTTATTGCGTGCGCTGCAAAGCCGTATCAGCAGCTGGAAAAACGAATTAACGCTGCCGGCCAAAGCTATTAGCGAGGCGCAGGATGCGCAAAGCATCAGCTTTGCTAATTATTATCAGCACTATACGCAGCAACTTACTGCCTACAACGCACTGGATTTTGACGACCTTATTTTAATGCCTACTTTGCTGTTTCAGCATAATGCAGAGGTACGGCAAAAGTGGCAGCAGAAAATTCAGTATCTGTTGGTAGATGAATATCAGGATACCAATACCAGCCAATACCAGCTGGTGAAATGGCTGGTAGGTGAGCGTCAGCGTTTTACCGTAGTGGGCGATGATGACCAGTCTATTTACTCGTGGCGCGGGGCAAGGCCACAGAACCTGGCGCTGTTAAAAACTGACTTTCCGTCATTAAATGTGATTAAGCTGGAACAGAACTACCGCTCGGCCGAGCGCATTTTAAAAGCCGCCAATATCTTAATTGCCAATAACCCGCATGAGTTCGACAAACAGCTGTTCAGTGAAAACGGTTATGGTGTGCCGTTAAAAGTGCTGCCCTGTAAGCACGAAGAAGACGAAGCGGAAAAAGTGGTGGCTGAGATCATCTCACACCGTTTTATTAACCGCAGTCAATACCGCGACTATGCCTTGTTGTACCGCGGCAACCATCAATCGCGCCTATTTGAAAAGGCGCTAATGACCAACCGCATACCCTACAAAATATCCGGTGGCACCTCGTTTTTTTCCCGCAGCGAAATTAAAGATGTGATGGCGTATTTACGTCTGGTGGTAAACCAGGACGACGACAATGCCCTGCTGCGCATTATTAACGTGCCACGCCGCGAAATAGGCGCCGCGACGTTGCAACAAGTGGGTAACCTGGCCAATGAAAAACACATCAGCTTGTTTGAGGCGTGCTGCGACAGCGAGCTGTCGATGCATTTATCGGCCCGCGCCCACAATGCGGTAAAACAGTTTGCGCAGTGGATAAGCAATATAGCCGACAACGTACAGCGCGCCGATCCGGCTGAAGCAATACGCGATTTAATTCGCCAAAGCCATTATGAAGCTTGGTTATTTGAAACCAGCACCAGCCCCAAAGCCGCCGAAATGGCGCTGAAAAACGTTAACGAGCTGTATCGCTGGATCAGCGAAATGCTGCAAGGCAAAGATGACGACGAGCCGATGACCTTGCCCGAAGTCGTCACCCGGCTGACGTTGCGCGATATGATGGAGCGCCAGGAGCAAGACGACAATGCCGATCAGGTGCAATTGCTAACCTTGCATGCCTCCAAAGGGTTGGAGTTTCCTTATGTATTTATGGTAGGCATGGAAGAGGGTATTTTGCCCCATCAGGTCAGTATAGATGAGGACAATGTTGAGGAAGAGCGCCGGTTGGCCTATGTCGGCATTACCCGTGCGCAACGCGAGCTGATATTTACCTATGCCAAAGAGCGGCGCCAATTTGGTGAAGTGATCCGGCCAGAGCCCAGCCGGTTTTTATACGAGTTGCCGCAGGATGATTTAGAGTGGCAGAGCGCTGTACCGGTAAAAACTGTCGAGCAGCGCCAGCAAACCGGTCAGGCGCATATTGAGCGTTTACGCCAGTTGCTGAAGAACAACTGAGGGGGCACAGGCTAAGTCTGTTGCATTAAGCAATTCTGATACGTATTTGCCTTGCATAAAGCAGCAGCCTTCAGCCAGCAGTAAATTGAGTAAATCAGCACTATCGACGCCATCAGCCAGCAAACGGAATTTATAGTTCAACGCCAGGCTTTGCAGCATCTGCAACAACTGACGCTTTTGTTCGTTGCGTAACAACTGCCGGCAAAAGCCCGCGTCTAGCTTGACGAAGTCGAATTGTTGCTGCAGCAATAAGCCAAGCGGCGCGACATCAGCTGCAAAATTGTGCAACGCCAAACGTACCCCTAACTGCTTCAGCTGTTGCATATTAAGGTTAATGGGCGTGCCAGCCTGAATTAAGTCACGCTCGGCAAAGGCCAAACACAACCGATGCGGGTTCTCCAGCGCGCCAATACGCTTTTTTAGCATCTCATACAAATCGCTTTGCAGCAGGTGCTGCACACTCAGACGAACAGTGAGCAGCCCAGTATCGCGAGCACTTACGGCTAGTTTTAGGCAAGCTTGATGCAGCATTAGCTGTTCTATTTGCGGCAAAATACCGACTTGAGTCGCTTGCGCTGTAAAATCGTACTGCGTACCCAATTGTGGGTGTTGCCACTGCGCATGCACCTCATAACCCATCAGATTACGACCCTGCCCACATAAAATCGGCTCGTACACCGGTATAAACTGCTGTTGCTCAAGTGCCTGCAGCATGACTTGCTCAATACTTAATGCCTGCAACATTTGTTCGCGCATCGTTTCATTAAAAATTACAAAACGGTTGCGGCCCATTGATTTTGCTTGATACATAGCGGCATCGGCATCGCGCAGCAAAGCTTCTTCCTTGCCATGATCGTGCCTGAAGTAAGCTATACCAATACTGGCACCCGAGTGCACTTGTTGGCTCTGCAGTAAAAAAGGCTGGCGAACCATCTCAATAATACGTTCAGCCACTTCTTCGGCATCCGCTTCATTGAGCAAACTGGTTAGCAATACCACAAATTCATCACCGCCCAGACGCGCCACAAGATCATGCTCACGCACCGAGGTTTGCAATCGCTTACTCACCTCTATCAAAAAGGCGTCGCCGATATGATGGCCGAGGGTATCGTTGATCAGTTTAAAACGGTCGAGATCGATAAATAGCAGTGCCATTTTCAACTGCGGTTGACGCTTACTCAAGGCAAATTGCTGCTTTAACTGCTGTAAAAACATTTGCCGGTTGGCAAGCCCGGTTAACGCATCGTGATTGGCTTCGTAGAACAGTTTTTGCTCTGCTTTTTTCCGCTCTTCTACCTGCAACCTTAGAAACAAGTTGGTTTGACGTAACTCACGGGTACTTTCAAAAACTTTACGCTCTAGATCTTCTTGATGCCGCTTTTGTTGTTCAGTGGCTAATTTACGCTGCACAGCCACAGCTATGTGTTGCGACACAAAGCGCAAAATATTCAATTCAGACTCAGAGTAGCTATAACTTTGCGCGTAGGACTGCAATGCAATAACACCAATAACACGCTGCTCAATCAACAACGGCGCACCCAACCAACTGGTAGAATGCCGTGCTGGTTTAGCGGGATCAGCCATCCCACGCCGAATTTCCCCACTTGCGACCAATTGCTCTGCCGTATCGGCATTAATAAGCCGGGCATCACCACAGCGGATGACATATTCTGTAAAACCGCGATTAAGTGGCCGTTCCCGTGCGGGCGGTGAATATTGATCCAAATAGAACGGAAAAGTCAGTTTAGATTTGTTGCTGTCCAGCAGGGCAATATAGCAATTATCTGCCGGCATCAGCTCAGAAAGCACCTGATGTACGGCTTGATAAAAGCTGCTCATGTCGCTGCTGCTAGCAGTAAGCTCGGATATGCGATACAACGCGGCCTGCAGTTGCTCGGCACTGGTTCGTTCTTTGATTTCTTTTTGCAACGACTTATTAATGGTTCGCAGTTCTGCAGTACGTTGGCGCACGGTATCTTCTAACAATTCGCGGCTTTTTACCCGGTCCAGCGCGGTAATTGTATGGCCACCAAAGCTGCTGAACAAAGCCAGATCTGCGGCGGTATAAAGCTGTTTCGCGTTATAAGACTGAATGGCCATCACACCAATTATCTGCTGCTCCCGGCACAACGGAATACCCAGCCAGTGCGCGCAAGGTGAGCCTTGTGCTTGAATGTGTCCGTCCTGCACAAGCTGTTCAAACTGCTCTGAATCACATAATAATGGCTGGCCTGTACGAGCGACATACCCAGTCAAACCGCTGGAGAAGGCACTGGACGGCACTTGGGCAATTATTTTTTGGTCTTTTTCGTCTGAGAAATATTGCGGTGAATACTGTTCGCTTATGCCGTCGTAAAATACCACGTAGAAGTTTTCTGCGTGCAGCAGTTCGGCTACCATCTTGTGGATAGCAGGATAAAACTCCCGCATATCACTGATAGTACTGGCAAGTTCAGAGAGCTGCAATAATGCGCCCTGAATAGTGTAGGCTTGCTTATACCGCGTGGCTAACAGGGTCAGCCGTCGCAGCTTTATTTCAGCCTGGCGTAAACGCTTGTTCAGTTCTGTTGTTCCCTGCAACGATGAGCCGACATTTATGCCACCAGTTACTACCGGTGCGCTTTATTTTACTGGCTCCATTATGCACAAAGTTTAATCACATGGAAGAACTTAATCGGTACTTATTAACAATTAGCCAGTAACACTCGCTGCAACAGCGCAGAAAACAACAAAGGCCACATATTGTGACCTTATTGCTGTTCTCTCAGCGCGTAATATTTACGCTAGCAAAGCAAACGACTTATACGCCGTCTACCATAAACTCAATTGCTGCAGCAATTTCTTCATCACTGCAATCACCACAGGTACCACGGGCAGGCATATTGCGAATGCCTTCTATAGCGTGCTTAAGCATAGTGTCAAAACCTTGGTCAATTCGTGATTTCCAGGCAGCGTCACCCTTTTTCGGTGCATCCAACGCACCAGTACCATGGCAGGCAAAACACGCTGTCTGATAGACCTTTTCACCACTACGTGGGCCAGATGGCCCTGCATCAACTGCTGCGGCAGCACCGGCTATATAAACTTGACCTACAGGAGCCAGACGTTTGGCCAAAGCTTCTTTATCTGCGTCAGCGCTGGCATGAATGCCAAAAGTGGCTAACAGTAAGGCGACCGCGATGGTGATTTTATTCATGTTGTAAGTTCCCGTGGTAAAGTCCGCACAAAGTTTGCGCCATTATAGCCCTCAAGCGACCGTCAGGGGAAGCCCCAGACAGGCGCCGTTACTTATCATAGGCCCCATATGCATTAATGCGGCAGATCTCGCGCACAACGGGTGGGGAATTGCCCGACCACACTCAGCTTATGCTTGCATCGATGATGCTGTCGTCGCTTAGGTCCCGCCATTGCTGACATATGCCTTTAGTGCAGGATGAAATACATTTTTAAAGCAAAATTATTTAACGGTTTTACTTTGAATCTGGTGTCATTATGGTAGTCTACTTGGCCGGTGAATCGGTTGTATTGATATATCCATCACCGGGTTTGGACAACGAGCAAAAGCGTTTTCCACATAATTAGAAGCATAAGAATAATAATATGGGCGCTGTGACACACCCCCTATTTTTTCATATAAAACAAAGCATTAAAATAATAGCCCACTGACTCCTGCCTGCAGAAGCCAGACTGTATTTATTTGTTTTGCACAAAGTTATCCACAGCTTATTATGCTCTGACACACACCAACCACGGCTGGCAGTGCTTAAACTGCTGTGGCATCCTATAGCTTTATTCTCAGCAGGTTTCTCTCATGGCGACAATCAACGACACTCCGCTGATCCTGGTAGACGGTTCATCATATTTATTTCGTGCTTATCATTCTCCACCACATTTAACTAATTCCCGTGGTGAGGCTACAGGCGCCATATATGGTGTGGTAAACATGTTAAAAAGTTTACTGCGGCAATATAAGCCAACGCAGATGGCGGTGGTGTTTGATGCCAAAGGGCCAACCTTTCGCAACGAGATGTACAGTGAATACAAAGCCCATCGCCCGCCAATGCCCGACGACTTACGTAGCCAAATTGCACCTTTACACCGCATTGTTACCGCTATGGGCTTACCTTTGTTATGCATTGCTGGGGTTGAAGCAGATGACGTTATCGGTACTTTGGCACGCCAAGCCAGCCGGGAAGGTCGACATACTTTAATTTCAACTGGCGATAAAGACATGGCGCAGTTAGTTGATGAACATGTCACGTTGATTAATACCATGACGAATACACTGCTAGATCCCCAAGGCGTAGTAGATAAGTTTGGTGTCGGCCCCGAATTGATTATCGACTTTTTGGCGCTGATGGGTGATAAAGTAGATAATATTCCAGGTTTGCCTGGGGTAGGTGAGAAAACCGCTGCCGCGTTACTGCAGGGCCTAGGATCTATTGCACAGATATATCAACAACTAGACAAAGTAGCATCACTGACTTTTCGTGGCGCTAAAACCATGCAAGCCAAGCTCGAAGAATTCCGCAGCCAATTGGAGCTATCTTATCAGCTTGCCAGTATAAAAACAGATGTTGAACTGCCGTATAAACTGGCAGATCTGACATTAAGAATACCAGATAACATCACATTGGCAGAGCTATATAAAGAGTGTGAGTTTCGACGCTGGTTAAGTGACGTATTAACCGACCAGACCCAAAAGGTGACGATACAAACTAACCCGGCACAGGCCGACATGTTTGCCGCAACAACTGACGAAGCAACCACGCCATTAACGACAACATTAGCGTCTGATCATTATCAAACCGTGCTGGATAACGACGCTTTCAGCGCTATGCTGGTACAACTAAACAGTAGCGACCTAACTGCTTTTGATACGGAAACCACCAGCCTCGACTATATGCAAGCACAGTTGGTGGGTCTATCGGTAGCAACAGAAGCTGGCAAAGCTTGGTACGTGCCATTAGCGCATGACTACATTGGTGCCCCGCCACAACTCAGCCGCGATGAAGTCCTCAGTGCGTTGAAACCCTGGTTAGAAGATCACAGCAAAGCAAAAGTTGGCCAGAATCTGAAATATGATAAAAGTGTATTAGCGCGTTATGACATTGAGCTTAACGGTGTTCGTTTCGACACCATGCTGGAGTCATACGTACTGAATTCCGTCGCTGCTCGCCATGACATGGACAGCCTGGCACTGAAATACCTCGGCCACAAAACGGTCAGTTTTACTGACATAGCTGGCAAAGGCGCGAAGCAATTAACCTTTAATCAAATAGAGCTGGAAAAAGCAGCACATTATGCCGCTGAAGATGCCGATGTAACATTGCAGCTACACCAGAGCTTATGGCCGCAACTGCAACAACATCCTGGCCTGGTAACAGTGCTAACTGATATTGAAATGCCATTAGTAGACATTTTATCCCGCATTGAGCGCCACGGCGTGCTGATTGATAGTCATTTGCTGGCGATTCAGAGCGAACAACTTGCGAAGCGCATCGCCGAATTGGAACAACGAGCCTTCGACCAAGCTGGCAAAACATTTAACCTGTCGTCGCCCAAGCAACTGCAAGAAATTCTCTTTGAGCAGATGAAGCTGCCCGTCATAAAAAAAACGCCCACTGGCGCGCCGTCAACTGCGGAAGAAGTACTCGCTGAGCTGGCTCTTGAATATGAATTTCCGAAACTGATTACTGAGCATCGTGGGTTAAGTAAACTAAAATCAACCTACACAGACAAACTGCCTAAGATGGTAAATCCAGCAACTGGCCGGGTACATACCTCGTATCATCAAGCTGTTGCCGCTACCGGCCGTCTAAGCTCAACTGACCCAAACCTGCAAAACATTCCCATTCGTACAGAAGAGGGCCGGCGCATTCGCCAGGCATTTATCGCCCCTGCAGGCAAAAAAATTGTCGCCGTAGATTACTCGCAGATCGAGCTGCGTATCATGGCGCATCTGTCACAAGACAAAGCGCTGTTAGACGCTTTTGCTAACGGTTTAGACATTCACCGAGCCACTGCTGCTGAAGTATTTGGCGTGGCCCTGGATGACGTTACAACTGAGCAAAGACGCAGTGCCAAAGCAGTCAATTTTGGTCTAATTTATGGTATGTCAGCATTTGGTCTGGCCAAACAACTTGGCGTTGGCCGCAACGAGGCACAACAATACGTTGATCGTTACTTTGAACGCTTTCCCGGTGTACTTAATTACATGGAACGCACCCGTAAACAAGCTCATGAACAGGGATACGTTGAAACACTATTTGGTCGCAGGTTGTATTTGCCGGAAATAAATGCGCAAAACATGGCGCGCCGCAAGGGAGCCGAACGCGCAGCTATTAATGCTCCAATGCAGGGTACTGCAGCAGACATTATCAAAAAAGCCATGATAGTAGTCGATGATTGGCTGCAGCAACAAACAGGCACCGCCGTAACAATGATCATGCAAGTACATGATGAATTGGTGTTTGAAGTAGATGCCGATAAACTCGATAGTGTGATACCAAAACTGGTAGCGTTAATGGCACAAGCCGCCACACTTGATGTGCCATTGTTAGCGGAAGCAGGACAAGGTGACAACTGGGATCAGGCTCATTGATACAGCCAGATGGGCTAACATAAAATTATTTTTCCGGCCACGGAACTCGCAGACAACACGGTAGTCTGATGTATTAGTTATGTTATCCCTTTCTCCTGTTACTCCTTAGTGCCCCACTTCTTGTGGGGTTTTTTTTGTCTCTGATAGAGCAAAATGGCAAACAAAAAGGTAATTTAATTACCAAATAAAACCGCAACCCTCCGATAAAAACAATTTATGTTGTTTTATTACAAAAAAACCTTGCATTCTGACACTGACTGGTTAAAATTTGGCTTGTAGGGTACAGAGGTAAGATGTTCTATCTTTCAATGTCAGAGCCAGCGTGCTCCCGCAGACGAAAGTAGGCTTATTTTAGCCGCCCCACTGCTTGCAGTGGGGCGTTTTTTTCGCCTAAAAAACACCAACCCGAGAGTAATCAGGTTGGTTTTTGCACAGTATTCAGCGGCACATTGCAGAGTGCTCTGGTGCAAAATGAAATTTTATTAGATATTTTAGAGTAAATACTTCAAACCAGATAAGAATACTGTATAATGACGTTGTCTTAGCGATAAGACACCCTGTTGATTTGAAATTATAGCTTCTCCCCGTTTGCTATGGCCGACACCCAAGGGTGTCGGTTTTTTTCTGTCTGTTACTCAGTAACTGCAGCACCTTCAGCCTCGTACCACAAGTCCAATACTTGCTCTAACTCAGGCAAACCATGTTTGTTTAATGAGCTAAAGGCATGCACCGTAATATCCCCCATGAAAGCCAGTGTTGCCTCACGCACTTCAAGTAAAGTTTTTTTACGGGCACCGGACGCAAGCTTGTCTGCCTTAGTCAACAATATCAACACAGACAACTTGCTATCCACTGCCCACTGAATTAAATCCTGATCTAAATCTTTCAATGGATGGCGAATATCCATCAATACAACCAATCCTTTCAAACTGGTGCGTTTTGTCAGATACTCAGCTAACGACTTTTGCCACTTTTCCTTTACTGCCAGCGGTACTTTAGCAAAACCATAACCGGGTAAATCAATGAGTCGACGCTGATCGTCCAAACTAAAAGTATTAATTAACTGGGTACGGCCCGGTGTTTTGCTAGTACGGGCTAAACTGTTTTGCCGTGTCAGCGTATTTAAAGCGCTGGACTTACCCGCATTCGAGCGGCCAGCAAACGCGACTTCAATGCCTGCGTCAGCGGGTAATGCTTTTATATCAGGAGCACTGGTTAGAAAAGTGGCGCGCTGATAATTGATTTTTGACTTGTACACTGCCTTCTCCGGCGAATAATTTGATGTCATTGTAGCGGATCTGGACATAGAGCATAAGCTTTTGCTGACGCAATGGGATTTTACTTTCAACAGTTTCGTGTAAAATAGGCATAAAAATTAAGGTTATTACACTTGGTTGCCAGTATGCTGGCGCTTTAATGCGGACAGAGACGGATAAAAAATGAAAAAACTTCTATTTCCACTGACGCTGGTATTCGGTTTAATCGGAACAGCCTATGCATTTGATGGTGACGCCGAAGCAGGTAAAGCGAAATCCGCTACCTGTGCAGCCTGTCATGGCCCCGATGGCAACAGCCCGGTTGATATGTATCCTAAAATCGCAGGCCAGCATCCAACTTATCTCTATAAACAGTTGCGTGAATATAAGTTAGGCATGGAGACCGGCGGTAAACAGGGCCGGAATAACAGCATTATGTTTGGCATGGTCGCAGCGCTGTCGGATCAGGATATGAAAGATCTAGCCGCGTACTTCGCATCACAAAAAATGAAATCAGGTACAACTCCGGAAGATGTTATTGCCAAGGGCGAACAGCTCTATCGTGGTGGCGATGCCGATCGAGGCATTGCATCTTGTATTGCTTGCCACGGCCCCCGGGGCTCAGGCACAAGCCTGGGTGGCTTTCCAAAAATATCGTATCAACATGCCAACTACCTGAAGACCACTTTACAAGAGTTTCGCAGTGGCAAGCGGGCGAATGATTTAAACGGCATGATGCAGGATATTGCGCGTAAATTAACGGATGAAGATATTGAAGTGCTGTCACAATACTTGGGTGGTTTACACTAATCAGCCTCGCTTTGTCGCAAAAAAACCGGCGTTTATCGCCGGTTTTTTTATTTAACACAACTTATTTTGTGCGATATATCTCACAATCCATGTAAGAAAAACACCATTGTTGTATTTTTATGGAACTTTTAAGAAATAAAACTTATTTTATAACCATATGAATACATACAATATTACTATTTATCTTAACCGGCTTGATGTTTTTTTTACCGCAGAGCCTTGTCATCTGAACAGATCAGAGTAGATTATACAGCTGTTACAATTTGTAACTGAATAAAAACAGGGATTAACAGCACGGAAGTTGCTGTACCAGTACGAAAGTGCGCGGTGCCTTTATAACCACATCTGGATGATGTGCTGCGTGATTCACGCTCAAGGATGATTACGAAAGTATCAGGATGATCGTAAACAATAAAATCAGATACGGAAAGCCAGAATAATAAAGGGAACAGACTAACAGGGCGTTATAGCAACATCAGGACGATGACAGCGAATGAGAGAAGTGTCCACTTGACACAAACATACCCGGGGCGATAAGACAATCTTATCGCCTTTTCTTTTTGCCCTAGTCAGCTACTTTTCTATGTCTAATAACACTTGCCCACTGTGTTCACACTTATGCTGTAACTTATATCATCGTGATAAACGCCGTTCTTATCATCAATGTTCACGCTGCCAACTAGTATTTGCAGACCGCAACAGCGTGCTATCGGCAAAAGATGAGTTGGCGCAATATCAACTACACAACAACGACCTCAATGATGATGGCTATCGTCAGTTTTTGCTGCGCCTGGCCACGCCACTGTTAGCTGCCTTGCCAGCTTCTGGTTTACAAGGTTTGGATTTTGGCTGTGGTCCTGGCCCACTACTGGCGCAAATGTTATCTGATGCAGGCCAGCATATGGCCGTGTGGGATCCCTATTTTGCAGCCGATAATAGCGTATTACAGCAACAATATGATTTTATTAGCTGTACTGAAGCAGTAGAACACTTTGTTAACCCTGCCAGGGAGTGGGCACTGTGGCTTAAGCTACTTAAACCCGGCGGCACTTTAGCCATTATGACTAAGCGATACACCACCGCAGAGGCGTTCGCGAGTTGGCACTATAAACTGGATCCAACCCACGTCAGTTTCTTTTGCGAACATACTTTTTCCTATTTAGCCCAACGCGATAGTTTTGACCTGCATTTCGTTGAAAAAGATGTTGTACTATTACAGCGGCGAAAGCATTAGTCTTTCTGCGTAAAACTGGTTAAAATGTGCGCCCTTTTTTACAGGTAACAAACATGACTCGTCAGAAAAAAACCCGCTCCGCCGGCCCAAACGGTTTGCGCCATTTGTCATCGGAAGATATCCGCAAAACCCGCCAGCCAAAAGAGCAAACCAAAAAGAAAGGGGCCGGGTTAAAATCAGGTAGTCGCAATAGCGAAGTTGCGGTATCTGGCGTGACAAATACCAGCGCAGCGAATAAAGATCCGCGCGTAGGCAGCAAAAAGCCCATTGCGTTGATCAGCGAGGCTACTGTGCAGCAAACGGAGCAAAACGTAGCAGCCTTGCTACCCAAAGCAAGCCTGGCAAAGGCAAAGCCGGTGCAGTTGAGCGCCCAGCAAGAGTTAACCTTGATTGAAAATGATAGTTATCTGCAACAGTTGCTGGAGCGGGTAGAGCAAGATGAAGTGCTAACCGGTAAAGATGCAAAATATTTTAACGCCAAAACAGCTAGACTGGAGCAGCTGCTAGACGAGCTGGGGTTGAATGACGAGGCGGAGACGGATCCACTGGCGGCATTTGAACGTACTGATTGGCGTAAAGACTTATTAGGTGATGAGGACTAATATTGAGCAGTACAACACTGAGCATAATGGTCGCAGCAGCGCTGCTTGTCGCCGGATTGGCATTTTATGCCGGCACTCTACTGTGGCGACTACAGCAACAAACTCAGGCTAAGCAAAAAAAACTGAATGAAAAGCGACAGTATCTACGTGACAGTATTACGCTAATTTGCAAAGCCATGCGTGAAGAGCAATGTGAGCTATCTGAGGGTGCACTGCGAGTTTGGGTATTGTTGGACCATCTGGTGCCCGAGCGTAAACCAGACCCGGAAACAACTTACCCGGGCTTATATCAGATGTATCAGGTCGTAAAAGATATGCCCACGCATCAGGCGCGTAAAGAGCAAGCCAAATCCCTTACTCTGCAGCAAGATGAGTTGCGGTTGAAAGCTGAGCAAGATTTAAAGCAAAGTATTCTGGCAGATGCCAAAGCGTTATTGCTGCGGTTTCAGCCGGACTAAGCCGGCTGGTCTAACAGTGCAAACGGTTATTGTTTATATATTTGGCCTGCCTTCATAACAAAGCTTACCTGGCCCATTAGATTAATATCTTGCAGGGGATCGCCTGGCACAGCCACAATGTCAGCAATTTTTCCTGCCTTAATACTACCCAGTTCATCAGCGACGCCTAACAAGCGAGCGCCTTCTATAGTAGCACTTTGTATCGCTTCCAACGCAGGCATGCCGACTTCCGTCATGTAAACAAACTCGCGCCAGTTGTTACCATGTTCATACACACCGGCGTCGGTACCAAAGGCAATTTTAACACCGGCTTTATAGGCTTCAGCAAACGTTTGCTGAATTCTGCCACCTATTGTTGCAGCTTTGGGCCGCACTAACTCGGGGAAAAAGCCAGCAATAGCCGATTTTTCTTCAGCCCATTTACCAGCGCTGATAGTAGGCACGAAGTAAGTGCCCTGCTTGCGCATCATGGCCATGGTATTTTTATCCATATAGGTACCATGCTCAATAGAGTCAACCCCGGCTTTAATTGCCCGTTCCATGCCTTCTTTGCCATGAGCATGTACCGCCACTTTCATACCGTAGTCTTTAGCTGTGCTGACAATGGCAGCCAGCTCTGCATCGGTAAACTGTGGATTGCTACCGCTTTTTGCCACACTGAGTACACCACCGGTAGCGGTAATTTTAATGAGATCCGAGCCTTCTTTGTAACGCTGCCGCACAGCCTTTCGCGCTTCATCAGCACCATTGATAACACCGTCTTTCGGACCAGGATCAGCCATATAGACTGCAGCAACACCATTAGTCGGGTCAGCATGACCACCGGTGGTAGCCAGCGATTTGCCTGCTGCGAAAATACGTGGGCCTTTGATATAACCTTTTGCAATTGCTTTTTTTAATGCCGTGCTGATTTGATGGTTGTCGCCTAATTCCCTCACCGTAGTAAAACCGGCCATTAAGGTCTTTTCAGCAAAGGTGGCTCCACGCAAAGCGTAATCAGCTTCATTCATGGTAAAGCCTTCGCTGTAAACTGTTGGACTAAACTGGGTATAAAAATGTGTGTGCATATCCATAAGCCCCGGCATTACCGTATGCTGAGTTAGATCAATCACCACATCTTCAGTTGTTGGCTGGCGAAAACCTGCTTCTAGCGCAACTATTTTGTCTTGTTTCACCACTATAGTGTGCTCAGACAATACCTGTTTGTTTTCTGCAGTAATCAGCTTGCCAGCATGGATCAGTGTAGCGCCACACACTTGAGCAGATGCAAACAGAGTACTTAGTAGCAGGGCAACGGGCGTTTTATACATGTTATTTTAGCCTTCTGATATTTGGATAGTGCCAGTGTTAACCGCCACAGTGAAATTGGACAACCAGCTTGAGACAGGGTGTCAGTTTTCACCGACCAGTATCCGTTTAGACGATGGCGAAGCTAAACGGATATCCGGCACTCTTCAATTGATAATGTTGTTTTTTATTACAACTAACAGGCACGGCCTGGGCCGCTAATTGATAGTAAACATTGCGGCTTAGTTTAGCCCGCAAGCCACGCCACAGCTGTAAGTAAGGCAGACATTGCTGCTGCGGGTCGGCCCTAAGCCGCAGCGGGTACTCAGGACTTACCAGTACCTGTTGTTGCACATTAGTGGTCAATTGCAAGGCCGGGCCTGTTGCTGTTTCAAGCCAACACCAGTCCGTAACTAAAAAGGGGGCATCAGCGACTGTGATACGTATTTTTTCGACCGGTGTTTGCAGAAAATATTCGCCATGCTGCTGCAATAACACTGAAGCAAATAGCTGTACCAGCGCTGGACGTTGAATTTTACTGCCTTGATAAAACCAATTAGCGTCGGCATCAATATGCAAAGGTAAATCACCACAAAAGGGTGGGTCCCAGCTTTCTACCGGTGCAAGGTCTGTTTGTTGCAGCTGTTGTTGTAGCGTAGCTAAATCCATAGCGATGTACCACCTTACGCAGTATTTACTATCAGTGAAATCAGCTTAGCAAAACTGAGCGGGCGCGTTGGGGTGCTAATGATAAGAAAAAGTGGGGTGACTGATGGGGCTCGAACCCACGACAACCGGAATCACAATCCGGGGCTCTACCAACTGAGCTACAATCACCGCCGTGCAAAGTATTTTACCTAAGTTTATGCAGCCAACCAAGCATTTTTCTGTCCGGCCTGAAATCACTAAGCTGTCATGCCGTTTTCATGCATTCCACCAAGCTTCTATGCTACTATTCGCCCTGTTTGCTTAAATTTATTGATGCACAGGAGCGTGTTATGGAACAAATCACCCAGTTATTTCAAGAAAATCATGAGGTGCTGTTAGGCTACTTTTTGCAGCTTTTTGCCGCTATCGTTATATTTTATATTGGCCGCATGGTAGCCAAAACCGTTAAACGCTTTATGGAAAAGGCCCTGCTTTCCCGCTCGGTAGATAAAGCTGTGGTGTCTTTTATCGCCAGTATTGTTTACGCCCTTATTCTAATTGCTACTGTGTTAATGGCTTTATCACAAGTTGGCGTACAAACCACGTCTTTTATTGCTATTTTAGGCGCAGCCGGTTTAGCGGTTGGTTTGGCGTTGCAGGGCTCGCTGGCTAATTTTGCCTCTGGTATCCTGATCATTTTATTCCGGCCGTTCAAGTCTGGGGATTTTATCGATGCAGGTGGCATTACCGGCACGGTAGATAAAATTGAAATTTTCCAAACCACTATGAAAACACCAGACAATAAGTTGGTTATTGTACCCAATGCCCAAGTTACCGGTGGCGCTATTACAAACTATTCTGCCGAACCGATTCGCCGTGTTGATTTAGTGATTGGTATCAGTTACGACTCTGACTTACGCAAAGCCAAGCAAATTCTTGAGAAGATGTTAGCTGACGACGAACGGGTTTTACCGCAGCCAGAAGCTACGGTAAAAGTGGGCGCTTTGGCAGACTCTTCGGTTAATCTGAATGTGCGCCCCTGGGTAAACTCTGCAGATTACTGGGGTGTATATTGGGACACGTTGGAAAAGGTTAAACTGGCATTTGATGAACAAGGTATTGCTATTCCATTTCCACAAATGGACGTGCATATAAAGAAAGACAAGCAGGAGTAAGTATGAAGTTCTATTCAATTCTGGCAGCCGCTGTGGTTGTAAGCATACAAGTGCAGGCCGATGACACTGCCGCGAGCGGTAAAGTATGGACAACTTCAGCAGAATTAGGCGCCATTACTACGTCAGGCAATACTGCAGGCACGTCGGTTACCGGGAAAATTGATGCCAAACAAGAGCTTGAACAGTGGAGCAATCAGTATATTTTCAGCGCCTTTTTTAAGGAAGACGAAAAAACCGATGATAATGGCGACAAATTCAATGAACGCTCAGCAGAGCGTTACCTGATTTCAGCTAAAACAGCTTATAAGTTAGAGCAAGAGTTCGATAAGCTGTTCGCTTTTGCTTCTTATACTGACGACGAATTTGGTGCCTACACTAAATACACCACCCTGGCGGTCGGTTATGGAACGCGACTGTTTAACGTAGAAGATAAGTCACTGGATGTGGAAATCGGTCCGGGTTATTTCAGCGGTAAAAGGTCAACAGGTGAGAGCGAAAGCGGTCTGATCGCGCGTGGTGCGGCATCGTTTAACTGGACAATTAGCGAATCAGCCAGTTTTGCCCAAACGTTGAGTGTCGAGTACGGTAATGACAATACCCGTACTATCGCTGAAACCTCATTACTCGCCAAAGTTAACGGTTCATTGCAGATGAAAGCGGCATTTCTGCTGCAAAATGACTCTGATGTGCCGGTTGGTAAAAAAAGTACTGATACGCAAACTTCTCTCACACTGGTTTATTCGTTCTAAGCCGGCTGTTTTGCTTAATTTAGCCCGCCATTGCGCGGGCTTTATTTATTGATTGATTTAACTTACGGTCACTTAGGCTGCATCACTGACTTTTTGCGCTATGCTTTGTTTACTACTTCCCCTCACCATCGACACCCAACTTAATGACAGCGAGAAAGAATGAACAGCAGGGTAAATTAGTACAACAACCCTGGTTTGCAGCTGTAATTTACCTGGTGCTGGGCCTGAGCTGGATAGCCGGCAGCGACACCGTATTGGCCTGGCTAATTTCGGATTCCACCACCCTGACACAATACCAAAGCTACAAAGGCTATTTTTATGTCAGCCTTACGGCAGTTTTAGCTTGGCTACTACTTAACCAGAAGCAGCAACATGCACGCTCATTGAATGCAGCAGAGAAGCGAGCCCAACAGCAGTTGGCGTTAAGTGAGCTGCGGTTACGTACGTTGCTGGATAACACTCCACAAATTGCCATTCAGGGTTATCTGCCCGATGGCACAACTTTCTACTGGAATAAAGCCAGTGAGCTTATCTATGGCTACAGCAAAGAAGAGGCTATCGGCACGAACTTACTAGAGCTGATCATCCCTTCATATATGCATGATGCAGTATCGGAAGCCATGGCACAAATGGCGGCAACCGGCATTGCAATTCCATCGGAAGAGCTTGCTCTGCGACGCAAAGATGGCTCTTTGGTGCCGGTATATTCCGGGCATGCCGTGGTGAAGCTGGCTGATACTGAGGCGCAAATTTATTGTATTGATGTCGATTTGACCGAACGGAAAAAACAAGCAGCAGAACTGGCTTTTTTAGCCGATTTTGATGCCGTTACCCGGTTACCGAACCGGCAGCATTTTAGCCAGTGTATTAACCGGGCCATTGCCACAGCTAAAGTGAATAGTAGCCAATGCGCCGTTATGTTGATGGATTTGGATAACTTTAAAGATATTAATGACAGCTTTGGTCACAGTGCAGGCGATAAATTACTAATGCAGGTCAGCCAACGCTTGCAGCAATGTTGCACGCCGCAACACACGCTGGCTCGGCTGGGCGGCGATGAGTTTGGTGTGCTGGTGCAATCGGTGCAGTCAGTTGACGAGCTGGCTGAACTGGCAAATATGCTGCTGCTGCAGTTCGAGCAACCCTGCCAGCTTGGTAACGGCAATGACGTTATTACTGCAGCCTCTATTGGTATCAGCCTATACCCTGACCATGCACTAAACAGTGAAGACCTCATCCGCGCAGCTGACGCCGCTATGTACAAAGTAAAGCATGCCGGACGTAATCATATGGCGTTTTATTCCGATGAATTAACCGCGCAAGCCCGCAATCGCGTATTACTGGAAGGCCGGCTACGCACTGCGCTTAAGCAGGACAAGCTTGAGTGCTACTATCAACCTCAAATTGATATCGGCAGCGGCAAACTGATTGGAGCCGAAGTTCTGCTGCGTTGGCATGATACCGAACTAGGATTTATTTCACCTACGGTGTTTATTCCGTTAGCCGAAAGTTGCGGCCTGATTCATGAGCTGGGATTGTGGGTATTACAACACAGTTGCCAGCAATTTAGTCGCTGGCTGGAACAAGGCATAACGCCATTTAGCCTGGCGGTAAACGTGTCTGCTCATCAGTTTAGCAAAGACCAATTGTTTGACGAACTAACACAAGTATTAGCAGACAACGCCATGCCCGCGCATTATCTCGAACTGGAAGTCACGGAAAGCGCGCTGATGATTGATGAAGCCAAAGTTGTCGCCACCATGCGGCAAATAAAAGCGCTGGGGGTGCGGCTGGCAATTGATGACTTTGGCACGGGCTACTCTTCCCTGTCATACCTTAAGCGCCTGCCGCTGGACATCCTTAAAATAGACCGTCGTTTTATTGAGCATATTCCTCAAGCAAATGACGATATGCAAATTGCAAGTGCCATTATTGCCCTGGCCCACACCATGAATTTTAAAGTGCTAGCCGAGGGCGTCGAAACAGCCGAGCAATTGGCGTTTTTACGCCAGCAAGGCTGCGATTATTATCAGGGCTACTACTTCAGCAAACCGTTGCCTGCCACTGAGTTCATTAACCTGCTACAGCAACAGCCTAACTCACTACGCTGATTTGGCTGAACCCCAACCCTTGTTGCTTATCTACTTTAACCTGCACAGCAATACGCTCTTTTAACGCTTCGACATGGCTAATGATACCGATCATTTTCCCACTGGCATTAAGGTTATCTAACGCACTCAGTGCACTGTCCAGCGTGTCAGCATCCAGCGTGCCAAAGCCTTCATCCAGAAATAGCGAATCAATACGGGTTTTATTGCTCGCTAAATCCGATAACGCCAGCGCCAATGCCAGACTGACCAAGAAGCTTTCACCACCGGACAAGGTTTTGGTATCCCGCTCACTGTCGGCCTGCCAGGTATCCAGTACCCTTAACTCCAATTCAGCGTCGTTGTGGCGGGCTAATTGATAACGGTTATGCAATACCGCCAGCTGGCGGTTGGCCAATACAATTAACTGCTGCAGCGTTAAGCTTTGCGCAAAACGCCGATAACGGGCGCCATCGGCCGAGCCTACCAGGCTGTTCAGGCGCTGCCAGCATTCATACTGTTGCTGGCGCGTAGCAATGTCCTGCAACAGTTGCTGCTGGCCATCGCGACGCGCAGCATCGCTGCTAAGCCGCTGCTGCAGCTGACCCAGGCGCTCAGTCAGTTGCTGCACCTGTTGCTCCAATTGCTGCAATTGAGTATTCAGTTCAGTAACCGGCATTGCCGACAATTGTTGCTGCGCCAACAGCTGGGCGCGCTGCTGCCATTCGGCCAGCATGCGTCGCGCAGCTATTTCGGCTTGTTGTAAGCGCTGCTCTAACTGCTGCAGCGCATTGCATTCAGCGTCACTCAGCAGTGCAGCGTGAAATGCGGCTTCATCTGCAAAGCTGCTATCACTCAACGCCTGTTGCCACTGCTCAAGACTATGCTCGCTGTCGGTTCGTATTTGCTGCTGCTGTCGCACCAGTACTTGCTGCTGCCCCTGCCATTGCTGCAATTGTTGCAGTAGCTGCTGTAATGCGGCACTAATGCTTGCCAGGTCTGTACTTTCTACCTGTTGCGCCGGCACGTCCTGCTGCATCGCTTGCCATTGCTGTTGCCAATGGCCAAGTTGCACGGCAAGCTCGGCCTGCTGCTCTGCCAGGCGGGCGCTCTGCTGTTGCAGCAACTGTTGCTGATGTTGATTGCCGGTTTGCGCCGCAGCGATTTGCTGCTGTTTATCTTTGCCATGCTGGCGCTGTTGCTGCCACTGCTCAAGCTGGCTTAAGCGCTGCCCGGTTTGATCCAGGGCCTGCACTAACGCCGCTATTTCAGTGGCTACAGAACTCGCACCATCCGGTGTTGACTGCTGCCCAATGCTGTCACTTAGCTCAGCCAGGCCCGCTGCTAACTGGGCTTGCTGCAGGTGCAGCTGACGCAGCTCGGCTTGCAGCCCTGCGTCCCTCTTATTTATCGCTTCACCCTGCTGCTGTACCGATAGTAGTTCCGCTTCTTTGGCCGCCAGTTGTTGTTCGGTATCAGAACTATGTAACTGTTGATAAGACTCAACGGCCGGATGCTCCGTCGCTCCGCACAACGGGCAGGCGTGACCAGGCTGAAGCCGCGACCGATGTTCAGACAGCTGCATAATGACCAGCTGCTGGGCTAATAACAGCTTTTTGTCTTTTACCTGCTCAGACAATTCTTTATAACGTTGGCGCAGCTGCGCCAGTTCAGCATCAAGAGGCTTGTGCTTTTGTTGAAGTTCGTTGATTTGCTGCACAACGACGTCGTGTTGTTGTTGCTGCTTTTGCTGCAATTGCAGCTGTTGCTGCAATTGCTGTAGTTGATAAATACGTTCTCGTTGCTGTTGTTGTTGCTGGCGTAGACTTTCTGGTTTTGCCTCTGCCAAGGCGCCATCCAGCTGGCTAAGCTGGTTAGTAAGTTCTGTTTGCTGTGACGACAAGCTGGCAAGTTGCTGTGCTAGCTGCTGTTGCTGCACACTCAGCCGCTGTGCTTTTTCCTGCCCTTGTTGTTGTTGCCGCGTTATATACTGCATCCCTTGCCACAGCAGGCGGCCTTGCTGCTGTTGTCCATCGGCTAACAGCTGCTGCAGCTTAACTTGCTCCTGCTGACATTGCTGCTGTTGCTGGCGCTGTATATGCAGCGTTGTGTACAACGGCGCCAGCTTACTAGCCGGTAGGTGGCTTTGTAGTCGCAGCAGTTCTGGCCGCTGTGCTGCAGTGGCGGCTGTCGCCTGGGCTAACTCTTGTTCGGCCTGAGCAACTTCACGCTCTGCACTGTTGAGCTGTTCTCGCCAATTCAACGTTTGCCGCTGCTTGAGCACGGCCTGCTGCTGCCGGGACAAATGCTGTTTTAACTCAGCTAACTCGTCACTTAACGCCAGCTGTTGTTCGCTGCTCAAAAGCTCTACTGCACCTGCTTTTGCTTGCAGCAACTCGAGTTGGCTTTTTAGCGCGCGGCAATCGTTAAATACCTGCTGCGAGATCCGACCATAAATATCGGTACCAGTCAGCTCTTCCAGCAGTTCGGCACGCTCATTGGCATCGGCATTTAAAAAAGCAGCAAAACCGCCCTGCGCCAGTAGCATCGACTTGGTAAAGCGGCCGAAATCCAGCCCGGTTATCTCGCTAACCAGCCGCAGCTTGTCGCTGGTTTTATCCGTGAGGATAGTGCCATCCAGTTTGGCTAATTCGACTTTGGCCGGCTGCAAGTTGCCGTCACTTTGGCCGCGGGCTCGGCGCTGGCTCCAAAATGCCCGGTAACCTACACCTGCTACTTCAAATTCGACTTCGGCCAGGCACTCACTGGTATGACGCGTCATCAATTCATTGCTGGTTGGTGACGTTTTTAAGCGCGGTGTCTGGTGATATAGCGCCAAACAAATGGCATCCAAAATAGTAGTTTTTCCGGCACCAGTGGGGCCGGTAATGGCAAAAATATTACTTTGGCTAAACGGCGGCTGGCG
This sequence comes from Rheinheimera maricola, assembly GCF_016918075.2. Lineage (GTDB taxonomy): Bacteria > Pseudomonadota > Gammaproteobacteria > Enterobacterales > Alteromonadaceae > Alishewanella > Alishewanella maricola_A. The sequence continues at coordinate 154,279 of NZ_JAERPS020000006.1, forward strand.
AAAATCAATTAGCCATTCACCGCGCAGAGAATTAAGGTTTTGCAAGCGCACCGACAGCACCTTCATTCGGCGGCCTCCAAGGTCGCCAGCACTTGCTGATGCAGCGCGGTTAGCTGCTGCTGTTGTTCAACGCTGAGGGTTTCGCCATCCAACCTGGCCTGCCATACCTGTTGTGGCGTCAGTTCAGCCAGGCTTTGCTGCTCTGGCACGGTAAACGCGTTTGCCGTGGTGCTGCGCTGACGGCGTAAACGCAACAGTTCTACCGGTAAGTCCTGCAATAGCGGTTCAACCCTTTGCTGCAAATCAGTTAGATAGGCATCTGTTGCACTTATCACCAACTCGAGCCATAGCGTTTGATCTGGCGCTAGCTTAGTTGTGGCTTGCTGCACCTTGGTTTGCAACTGCGCCAAACTGGCATTAATACTACACAACGGCTGAAAGCAGGGTACCGTTATACTGGAAACCGTTTTCTCGCTACCATTAAACTCAACCAACCATAGCTGCTTTTGCTGGCCGGCCTCATCAAAACTGAGTGCTATCGGCGAGCCACTGTAGCGGATATCCGTTGCAGCTTTTAACTGCTGGCTTTGATGAATATGCCCCAGCGCAATATAGTCTGCCGCAGGAAAAGCATCAGCAGGAAAGGCCTCCAGTGTGCCAATGTAAATATCGCGTACCGACTCAGACCGACTGACGCCAAGCGTGGTCAGATGCCCGGTCATGATAATCGGCAACTGCCGCTGATGCTCTAGATTATGCTGTTGCGCCAAGGCGAAAAGCTGCTGGTAATACTGTGCTATCGCTTGTTGTAAATTACGTTGTTTGTCAGCGCCCGTTTGTCCGGCCTGGCTTTGCAGTAAGTCGCGGCTACGCAAAAACGGAATGGCACAAAGTAGTGCTGCCGGTTGCTGCTGTTGGTTATGTAATACCACCAACTGCTCACTCAGGTCACTGGTACCGCTGGCAAACACCCGGGTATGCAAGTACTGCAGCAGATTTTTGCTCTCATTTAATACTGCGGCTGCATCATGATTACCACCTAACACCACCAGCTGACAGCGACTGGGCTGCAATTCAACGATAAACTGATTGTACAGCTCACGGGCATAGCTGGGCGGTGTGGCGGTGTCAAAAATATCGCCCGCGACGATAATGGCATCAATGTGCTGCTTTTGAACCTGTTCAACTAGCCAGCGCAAAAACAACTGGTGTTCAACAGCGCGGCTGCGGCCAATAAAGTGCTGGCCCAGATGCCAGTCGGATGTGTGCAGAATGCGCATGAAGTAATACGGCCATAACAGAAAGTGTCAAAAGCATACCGGATAGCTGAGCAGACAGCAAAAAGCCGATCTGGCCCGGCCGGGCGCAGATCGGCTGTTAATTGAAGCAGGTTACCAGTTAATTACTGTGCAACTTGCAGTTTATCTATAACCCGGCTAACGTCATCGGTGTTTTTTGCTATGGCAACCGCCAAGTCTTTTTCGGCATCAGACTCTACTTCACCTTGTAAGGTAACAACACCGTTTTTTGCATCTACATCGATACTGGTGCCGCTCACCTCAGACTCAAACAACAAGCGGGTTTTTACCACAGTAGCAATTTTGGCGTCTTTTAAGGCACTGCCATCTTGCTCAGTCATCGGCTTGCCTGTGGCCATTACATTCAGCTGATTATCTACACCAGTCACACCATCCAGATTCTCTATCAGCTCTTCTGCCAGCGCTTTATCCACTTCGCTTTCAACTTTACCGGTTAAGGTAACCGCACCGTTTTTGACGTCGGTATTTATATCAAACGAGTTCAAATTGCCATTTAGCAGCAAAGTAGTTTCCGCTTTACCGTCAATCCACGCATCTTTGGCACCGTCTTTCCAGTCATTTGCAGCCATTGCCGTTGTAGTGGTTAAAGCCAGAGTCATCATCATTGCTAAAGTTGTATGTTTCATGTTGTCGCTCCTTTGTAGTGAGACCCCATGACTGATGCCAGTTTAATGCCATAAAATATCTTATTGTTTATTAAGGAATTTATTTTATCATTCAGCTAATGTTAATTTTTTGTTTGTATTTTTTGCCCGCTAGTCGGTAAAACTTTCAGAAGTGGTGCTAACCGATCTATCGCTATTTGCAGCGCCGCTGAAAAATGAGCCAAAGTAATTTTTGCACTGGTCGCACTTACTTGCTTGATCAGCTGCTTTAAACCCTGCAACTGTTGCTGCAACAGCCCTTCTAGCTCCGCCATGATCAGTGGTTGCAGAGCGGGATTGTACAAAGCAGCACACTGATGCAGATACCAGAACTCCACAACCGCCAGCTGATTACGATGATCAGGCTCGCTCATTGCTGTAGCCGGTAATCGCCTGGCGGCACTTTGATGTAGCCTGGACAACTCAAGAAAATTATATCTGAGATTACTATTATTAATCTGCTGGGCCGCCTGTTGAAAAAAGTGCTGTGCCGCCTGACAGACTGCATAAACATAATATAAATGCTGCGCTTGCTGGGTGTTATCCATCCTGGACCTGTCTGCATACATCACAAAAAACCTCAATTGCAGTTACCAATGTAGTAATTCATATTCAATTCATGTACCAAAGTGTAAACTTATGATTTATATGACCATTTCTAGAAATTACATTTTGGTTAGCGGTCGCTTTGGTAAGTTTTACCCACTGGCATTGTTAAATTTACAGTGCTGACATAGAGTTAGATTCTGATAACCTGTGAGATAACCTATGACTCAACCACGCTTATTTTTACACGTAACGGATAACGCCCTGGCGACTCAGTTGCTGCAGTCTGCTGTAGTACGACGTTTTGTGGTGGTTAAAAGCAGTGATAGCACCTCTTGGGCAGAACAATTGCTGGCGCAACCTTGTGACCTGGCGTTTATTCAAGCCGATCAGCACAGCAAGGCAGATTACCAACGCCTTACCGCCAGTAGGTTGCTGGCAGAAATTGATTTTATCGTTGTCAGCGATGGCAGCCCAGACCCGGCGTTAGACCAGCTAACACGCTGCGGTGCTGGCTATCACTTTCGCCAACCATTTGATATGGCGAGCATCTTTGATACGCTGCAAGATTTTTATCAGCAATTAAGTCAGCACCAGCAACAGCTAAAAGCTAATGTCAGCGCACTAGATCAGTTTGGTTTATTGGTTGGTTCATCCAAGGCTATGCTGAAGCTGTACCGCACCGTGCGTAAAGTTGCGGTAACTGAGGCTAACGTATTAATTTTTGGCGAAAGCGGTGCTGGCAAAGAACTGGTCGCCAACACCCTGCATTTAGCCAGCCACCGGGCTGAGCAACCTTTTGTTGCCATTAACTGTGGTGCGCTGAGTCCCGAATTGGTCGATAGCGAATTGTTTGGCCATACCAAGGGCGCGTTTACCGGCGCGCTGCGTGAACATAAGGGAGTCTTTGCTCAGGCCCAGGGGGGCACGCTGTTTTTGGATGAAGTAACTGAAATGCCATTGGAGCAGCAGGTAAAACTGTTACGCGTGCTGGAAAGCGGCGAATACCGGCCAGTTGGCGACGATAAGGTGGTGCAGGCCGACGTGCGTATTGTCGCGGCGACAAATCGCGATCCGCAACAAGCAATAACAGATGGTGTACTGCGCGAAGATTTATACTTCCGCCTGGCACAGTTTCCCGTGCCGGTGCCACCACTGCGAGACAGGGGTAATGATATTGTAGGTCTGGCACAACACTTTCTTGCCTACCGCAATTCAAAAGAGCAGCAGCAAAAACAACTGGCCAACGATACCCTTGCCATAATTTGCCAGCATAACTGGCCAGGCAATGTCAGAGAGCTTAAGCATGCCATTGAACGCGCGTATATTCTTGCCGACAACCTAATTCAGCCAGAGCATTTATTGTTAGAAGCGAGCCGCGATGATAACAGCGACAGCTGCCTCAGCGAGGTGCCGTGCGGCGTACCGCTGGAGCAGTTGGAAAAAGCCGCCATTTTAAATACCCTGGCGCAAAATGCCGGCAATAAAACCGACACCGCACAACAATTAGGCATCAGCGTTAAAACCCTGTACAACAAATTGGAAAAGTACCAGCAATCCGAGCCTTAAAGCGCCTCAGTCGGCAACTGCTTTGTTGGCAAAGTCGAGAGACAGCATCACCTGAAGCGAAGCCGGTGCAATACTGATGTGTAGTGCCGTACCACTGTATAATTCACCATCTATCACATAGCACATAGTGTAGTTGCGCGGCGTGCCGTGGCCAGATGCTGATGTGACGTGCCTGACAATGCTGGCTACTTATATTCAGGCTCAGCTTGGTTAGGCCGGCCAGTGCCAATTCTGCCAGCCCCGGTAGGGCACATTGCAGCCCAACCCGCAGCCAGCTTCAATGGCCAAAATGACAGCTGCCAGCTGACAAACGCCAGCAGCATAGCCACCAGGCTGTAGTAAAGTGCGTCAGCATTATTACTAATGCCGCTACAGTTTTGGCGCCCGGCCACGTAGCGCGTTAACCAACAGCGAGATGACCAACAGTACGATAAAAATAAAAAAGATCACCTTGGCAATACCGGCCGCCGCACCAGCAATACCACCAAAACCCAGAACTGCCGCGATAAGTGCAATAATTAAAAATGTTAATGCCCAGCCCAACATAGTGGTCTCCTTAGTGCAGCTTGCACAATGTGATTTAGACGCTGTTACTACTGCCAGCGCCGTGCCAGCTTGCAAGAATCACGGTAGGCCATTGTTATATATGATGTTAATTTATAATCAGCTTGTAGTTTTTTAGTGCGGAGGCCTGTCTTAGCAGAAAAATTTACCGGGTACCAAGTAAATTTTGACGCCAGGCCAAGCAGTACATCAACACAACGCACATTTTGTCATCTTAGCCGGGAGAGCGCCGGACAAAGCCGCGCCGCGCCAGCACGATAGTCCATATCAAGCCGCTACCGCACAGACCAAGGGCGGCGATGGCAAAGAACATCATCAATACATTGTTAAAACTGCCGGTGTTGGCGTAATCCATAAAATGCAGCTTGAGGAAAAAATCCGCCAGGCGTTTGTGCTCATCACTGTGACCAACCAACCTGCCGGACTGCGCTTCTATATAGACACTGGTGTTAATTTCATCGGCAAAATTCACCTGCCACAGCGGGTTTTGTTGCTTAAGAAAATCGGCTATGGGCGGCTGCATTAAGGTGGTGGAAGCTACCGCCCCCGGACCTGAATACGATGTTTGCGCCAGTACTCGGGCAAATTCCGCATCTACTGTGATGGCCTGTCCGTTAGTGGCATCTATAAGTGAATACAGGTTAGCGAAATGCGCATACAAACCGCGCTGATGGTTGAGTAAATAATAGGGCTTATTTGCCAGCGAGATTAAAGTTAAGGTGGCGCTGGCTTCATGTTGAGCTAAGACATCAGCGGGCTCTAACAAACTTAATTCGTGCCATGCGGGTGCCGGCGAATGCTCTGCTTTGTAGGTATACCCTGCAGCTTTATGATGGTCCATCAGGTTAAAATACAGCCCGGTGCCAAGCCAGATTAAAAACTGCAGGCTAACAATAAGCGAAGCCCATTTATGGATTTTCCTTGCCCATTTCATGGCTTAGCCCTCAGCGCACGCTTAGGGCGACTTAAGCTAAAATACAGTAACACTAAGCCAAACATTGTTGATATCAGCCCTAACACGCTGCACAAAAATAGCAGCAAATTATCAATGTCTTTACCATCGTTATGGTCCATCACATGAAAGCGAAACATCCAGTCAAACAGGCGCCAGAAATTGTGCCGTTTAGCAACCAGTAAGCCCGTTTCAGCCGACACATATATCGCCGGATCACCCAGATCTGTGAAATTTACCCGCCAGGCGGGTAGTGCCTTAGGGTTTAATTCAAACGGCGCATGCTCGGTAAGTAATTCAATACTGGCAACCTCACCATTGCCGGCATAGTAAAATTTCGCAGCTACCGCCGCTTGTTGCCTGGATAACGCGGCAATACGCTGACCGGTTCTGGCATCCAGCATTATGTTGTCCGGCCCCAGACTAAACCGATATACCACCTGCTCCAGGTAGAGCCCAAGGCTAATGTCCTTTGCCTTGGGGTAACGCTGCAACACGTTATGCAGCGGATAGGTTAGCTGTTGTGGGTCAATTTTATCTTGCCGGTTGTTAACCAGAGTATCACCATGAATGTAGTGAATATCAAAAAATACCATATAAGTGCCAGTAACCGACCAAACTACAAACTGCAAGGCTAGCAGCGTCATCAGCCATTTATGGTATTTTCTACTGGTTTTCCTGATCTGCGTTATTGCCATCATGGCTTGCTTCCCGCCGCTTTAAACTGCGCCAGTATGTTACCCTCAAAGCGATAAAAGACAAAAGCCCTGATTCTACAGGGCTTTTGCGGGATGTTTATCAAAAACAGCACTGATATCCAGCACCAACTGGTTATATTCGTGTTGGTGCCTATAGTTCCAGTTTTCACCTGGCGGCAACTGCTGTAACTGGGTCAGCGACTGACAAATATCCAGCCAGCTTTGACTGCGATCAACCGGTTCTGCCTGATGGGTAGCAGCAGGTGCGCGGCACACCGATATTTTAGGCGACAAACCATCCCCGGCCGACGCCAGGAGCCGAAACCATAAACCCCGTCCAGGTTCTGACCAGAAGATCCGCTCTTCCCTGTCCGAACCGCCCTGGAATTGATTTAACGAAAATACCCAGACTTCCTCGTATTGGCAGGCGCGCATGGCTTTTTCAGCATACTCCAGGGCACTGAACACCACGCCGGGACCATTTTCACTGACCGCCATGGTCTCAGTGGCAGCAGCATCAAACATGGCACAAATGGTGGTTACCAGCGCATTGCCAACCCTGGTGTCTAAATCCGGCATCCAGTAAGACAAGATAATCAAATCCGGTCGCCCATGCGGAGCTAATGCCGCCACCATCTCAGTATGAGAGGGTACGTAGCTGGCATTGATAATTGCCTGCTCCTGCTCAGTGGCGTGTGTTAATTCAACCGTACCAAGCGCCGATAATTGCTCCAGATAATGGCGGGTGCCTTCATAGTTCATCCGGACACTGCCTTGGCCAACCGGAAATAACTGACTGCGCAGCTCTTTTAAATACATCGGAAAATCCTTCTGATCAATGGTGCAAAATCCGCTTAGTGACGGATTAACGCTGAGGTATAAAAGAAGCCGGTACCGGTGGACAATAACAGGCACAAATCGCCTTTTTTGATTTTCCCTTCGTCACGGGCCGTACAATAATTGATAAAATTATCTGCGGTAAAACAATGGCCAATTTTCGGCACGTTATCGACATAGATCATCGACTTGTTGATCCCTAAATGATTTGCCACCGTTTTCCAGGATGATTTGTTGGTGATCGGCGGCAAAATCAGCGTCAGATCAGCCAGTTCATAACCGGACTTACCAATACTATCAACGACAAACTGCTTCAGTAAATCCAGGCTGTCTTTTCTGAATTCTTCCAACACCTTCGGGTCGCCAAACCCCATATGAAAACGACTGTCGATTTTCATATGGGTGTTCAGCACTTTTGATTTCGTACCATTGCGGGTAATTAAAGCAGCAGAAGCAGCATCACCGGTAATGGCTGTTCCCGGCTGTTTGCGCCAGTTACCAAAACTTCGATCGCCCGAAAGAATAATGATCGCTTCATCATCATTGGCCTCATGCAACAGGTTTTCAGCGTACTTTAATGCCATAATTCCGGCCGCACAGCTGCCCTGCGTAATGGCCATCGCATTACATTCAGACAGACCATACTGTTGCACCAGCTCGTTTAATAACGGTTGCAACGGCGCCTGATTACAGCCAACTGTGTGCGTGTATAGCAGATGGGTAATTTTGTAACCGGTATATGCCGGGCTTACCACAAGCTGATCCAAAGCCCCTTGTAATAACTTGATCAATGGCAATTGTGGATCGTATGCCACTTTGCTCTGGCCCAGAAAAGTGGTGTGTACAAAAATATCTTCATCACTGAGCTGCAATTCACTTTTGAGATCCGCAATAGCAACACGGCGCTCGGGCACAAAACAGACTAGTTCTTCAATACCTATCATGATGTTACTCTCTGATTAACCCCAATGACCGCACCGGACATACCGATGAGGTTGCTCTATGCTGCTTTGGTCAGTTGTGAAACATCGACCTTGCCATTATTCGACAGCGGCATCTGCTGCAAGAACTGAATTTCGGCAAACATATAATCAGCATCGACATGCTGCTGCAGCCAGGTTTTAAATTCATCCTGCGCTTGTTTCGTCTGCTCGACCAACACCACAAACAGCTTGGCAATTTCGTTGTCGTAACTGTCTTTCACACCAGCCACCAGACAAATTTCCACAGCCGGATTCTTATAGACAATCGTTTCCATATCGCGGGGATATATACAGAAACCTCGCTGTTTAATCAGATCTTTGACCCGGCCCTTGAAGTACAGAAAACCATCTGCGTCCTGCATAAACAAATCACCAGTGGCCAACCAGTTATCATCGCGATAACGACCGGCTACAACTTTGGCCCCGGCATCATTTTGCAGGTTAAAATATCGCTGGAACACCGAGGTACCCCGAACAAACAATTGTCCAACCTCACCGCTTGGCAACTCCTCCAGCACCACCCTGTTATGTTCGGTTGCCACTTCACGGAAAATTTTGGCATCAAGACCAGGCATTGGGATCCCAACCGAATCGCTCTTTTCACCGAGATATCCCGCAGGTAAATACGACACCCGTTTTGATTCGGTCAAACCATACATTTTCACCACCTCAGCACCGATGAACTGTTGTTTTAAACCAAGTGCGGTGTGCGACGGAAACACCCCGCCGGTGCTGGTAATTAAACGCACACCGTTGATTTTCTTATTAAAGCGTTCCAGATATTTGTGCAAGCTGCTGGCCAGTGCCGGAATTAACGGTAATACCGTAATGCCGCGTTTTTCGACAATATTCAGCAGGCTGATTGGATTAATGGTTTTGCGACACATCACCAGCTGACAGCCGGTCGCAAGACAGAAGAACAACTGATACAGGCCATAATCAAACGACAGCGGCGAAATCAGCATAATGCGATCACTTTGCCGAATTTGTAGGTAGCCTAGAATTGAACGCAGCGCCGAAATCACATTGGCATGTGTCAACATGATGCCTTTAGGCTTACCGGTACTGCCGGACGTATAAATAATCAAAGCCAGGTCAACCCCCGTCAGCCGGGGCTGGGTCAAATAATGAAAGGCAGGTGGCACCACGGCATGCAATTGTTGCGTGGTGACAGGTTTTAAGCTGCGCGCTTCCGGGTCAAGTACAAAATCTGCACCACAGTCATCTATAATATTTTGCAGGGCCGCTTCAGACATCTCCCTTTTGGCTGGCACAACCACACCACCAAGCTGCCACACCGACAACAAAGCCGCGACCGTTTCCAGCGTGTTGGAAACCATCACTACAACTTTCTGCTGATGCTGGAGCGAATGGCAATACTTTGCGGCCAGTTCCAGCTCTGCTGTAAAAGAGCCGCCATCATCGGCTTCAGTGCTGATACAACCGCTGAAGTTACCATTAAGAACCGGAGTAATTAAGTCTTTTAAAGTAAAAATGTTGTCCATGATCAAGTCCTATTCCCACTTAAATGTTTTAACCGAAATGCCGAATGCAATCAGGCACATCGCCGACAAAACTAAAAAATCCTGTGAGTTTTCGAGCAGGCTTTCACCATAAAAAAGCTGTGACTCGATTAAATCAAACAGATAACTCGCCGGTAAGGTCTGAGAAATAACCGCTAGCCAATCCGGGAAAAATGTTTTTGGAAAAGTTGAACCGCTCAGAAAAATCATGATTAGAAATATTGCATTGGCGATGGCTATCGCCGTTTGTGGACGACTGCATAAATTAGCAATAATAATTCCAACTGAACTAAACAAGACGCTGCCGATAAAAATCAATAACAATACCGAAAAGAAATTGCCATTTGGGTAGACCGAAAATAGTACAGCTGCGCCGGCAGTAACCAACATAATCCCAAGCACAATAATAATAAGCTGTCGCAACATTAAACCGATGGTTACATGAAACCGGTTTAAATCAGTCACTTTAAGTCTTTTATATACACCCGATTGAAAATCTGCAGCAAGGACGGTGGTCAGTGCAAAAATGCCGCCTGACATAATGGTAATGACAAACACTCCGGTCACTGTCATGAGTCTTGGATCATCGCCGGTCACACCAGCACCTTTCGCATCACCGAAAACTGATAACATTAAAACCAGCATCGCCAACGGATATAAAAATGACCAAAAAAGAGCAGTTTTACTTCTGTATGCAATAATACATTGCATAATAAAAAAATTAGCTAGTTGTCTCATGATGCTGCCTTTTCGCCTGTGAGTCGGACAAATACATCTTCCAGCGATGATTTCCCGATGGTTATCTTCGAAATAGAAAGTTTTTCAGACATGTCTTTGACAATTTGCATCAAACGGCCATTAATTGAATCGACACTAAATGAATACACACCGTCAAAGAAGCTCATACCGACAACGCCAAATTGTTCAAACGATTCAACATCAACCGGTTGTTCAAGCGTAAACTCAACTTTGAAATTGTCGTTATAAAGTTTAATGATTTCTTCTGGCTTATCTGTCACCAGAATCTCACCTTTACTGAGGATAGAAACGCGATCAGCCAGCGCTTCTGCCTCTTCAATATAATGGGTAGTAAATATGATCGTCTTACCTTCACTTTTTAAAGTTCGGATAATATCCCATATCTTTAATCTTATTTGCGGATCCAGGGCATTAGATGGTTCATCAAAAAATAGAATATCCGGATCATTGACGAGTGAAAGCAAAATCGATAACTGCTGTTTCTGACCACCAGACAAATCTTTGTATTGGCAGTCCAGTTTGTCCTGCAAATTCACCAGGTCAAAATATTTATCTACATGGTTTGATGGCGTAACGTAAAACTGCGAGTAGTACTTAATTAACTCGCGTACCGTCAAATTGTCGTAATACACTGGAGTCTGAAAAACCGGTCCAATTTTCAGACCAACCTTCTGTTGACCAGCCGCATCGAAGTATCTAATTTCCCCTTCATTAAATGAGCGCAACCCCATAAGTATTTCCAGCGTAGTCGTTTTACCGGAACCATTTGGCCCCAGCAATGCGAATATTTCGCCATGCCGGACATCAAAGGAAATTCCCTTTAATGCCGGTATTTTGCCGTACCGTTTTAGCAGACCACTGATACTAATAATGCTCATTGTCGTTGTTCCTTTAAAAAAGGGGGCCGCCCGCTAAGCGGCCATCTCGAATGAAATCATCTGGTTATGCATATCAGCCAATGATGTCATGTCATCAAACTCCAGTTCGGAAGGATCAATCTGAAAGTCGCTATAAATTTCTTCACAGGCGATAATCACTTCGACAATGTTCAGTGAATCGATACCGATTTCCGCCAATGGCACATGTGGATCCACGGTATCTGTTTTTAACGCTTCGGCTGTTACTGTGATCAGCTTTTGCAGTAATTCTGGATGTACAACGCTTTTATTCTCAAAACTAGACATAACTGTCTCCTTATAATGATTAACTAAAAAACATGAAGTAAATATGAAACACCAAAACTTATGCCTGGAGAAATCGAACCAAAGTCTGATTCTTTTCCACCATGGTAATAATTCGCTTTTATAAGAAGCTCTGAATTACCACCAAACTCTTTCTTAACTGACAATGATCCGATATAGCTACCATCATCCATGTTTACTAAAACACTTGGCTTCACCTGAGCTTCATATCCAGGGTGAAAACCGGTATAGGCGACATAAAGATAATTACGCCCCAAGTACTGTTCTTCAAATATTTTTGAATCAATAAATAAACTACCACCACCACTTTTCATATAATGACTAACCGACTGGTCTATCATTTTCTCTTGCATACCGTGACGAAAGCCGCGGCCATTATGAAAATATTCGACACTGAACCGCTGCTTATCATCGATATATCGGGTTAACCCGAGAAAAATATCCTGGTAGCTGCCAATTCCACTTAAACTTTCTAGCGTTTTTCCAAAGTAAAATGGATCCGTCAGATTACTTTTATCAATCTCGACTTGCACTGCTTCCAATACAAACGTTGTAGCCCAGGGTAAATTTCCATCCAGTGCCAGACCAAATTTTTCTGAGTAATCGCCAACTTTTGCATAAAACAACGAACCGTCGATAAAACGTTTAAAACTTATTTTTGACGCAATTTGTTTTCCACGATAAAAACTTTTATCATGCGTTGACACTAATAATGAATAATCTACAAAACCACCTATCATTTCATATTGTGCTTGATCTATCCCTGAATAGCGGGCCGGATCCATAGAATCGAAATTTTTCGTAGTAAATCCATTATCGATTAAATCTGCTGGCCGCCATTGAAACCCAGCGCTCCAGCCTAAATTCTTCCGGCCAACAGACACATAATGACCAGCTTTAGACAGACGATGTTCGTAATAATACTCAAGCGCTTTAATATCACTTTCATCACTACTATTTCCGCCTAACTGTTTAAGGCTATAACTAACCATGCCTCTTGTTTTAATTTTTGCGTCATCGCTAATAGTCCATTTTATCTGACTATCAACAATGGCATTATTCTCAAACAATTCGTTACTTTGAATGTGTCTCAGCTCTGGAATGTATGTTCCTTGATAAATGAAATCTAAACTAGCTGTAAGATTTGACATGTTGCCAGCTACCAAGTCATCATTTTCTGACGTTGTAAATGGGTCCACACCTTCGGCATAAACCGAAGAACTGGTCGCTATCAACACACTAATACGGATTGCTTTAGAGATATTCATTGGCAGCCACTACTAAAATTGAGGAAAATGATCGGCGTTTAACTCTTTGAAAGTCTCATCGATGTCGGCAATTGCCCGCAGTTTTGAACCAAGATGCGCCAGCGTGTTGCGATAGAAATATTTAACTGCGTAAATTTTCCCCTGATAAAACGACAAGTCATACGCTCGCTGATTGTCAGCAATGGCCTTTTGCGCAGCAACTGCGTTTTCCAACAACAACCAGCCAACGGTCAAATCACCAAAAGCGTTCATAAACCTGGTCGACATCAGATAGATTTGTTCCATTTCTCCGCCAGATAACCAGTCACCGAAGGTTGCAAGAGCAGTACTAAGCGCTGTGGTTGCAGTCTCCAACTGTTCAAATTGATCGGCCAGCTGCGGAAACTGCTGTTTTTGCTCACAAAAATTGATGACTTCTTCTTTAAAGTAACCAAAAGCTCTGGACGACTTGCCGAGGGATAATTTCGAGCGGACTAAATCTGCCGCCTGCATATAGTTGGTGCCTTCCCAGATACTCATGATTTTCACGTCGCGGCACTGTTGCTCGACCGGGAAATCGCTGATGTAACCATAACCACCATGCACCTGGATTGCGGTTTCACACACGGTCCACGCCTGATCTGAACAATAGGCTTTCACCACCGGGGTCAGGAGATCAGCTAAGGTTTCATATTTCTTTTTCAGGGCTTTGGCGTCACCTTCGGCATCATGAAGAGTGATGGCTAATGATGAATAGTTGGCGGCTTTGAGCACCAATGCACGCATACCATCTACTTTTGCTCTCATATCAAGCAACATACGTTTGACGTCAAGGTGAGCAATAATCGGTAACCGCTCTGCTTTTGGTGACGACATCGCCCGGATGCTGGTGCCTTGGATACGTTGCTGAGCGTAGTCAGCCGCGCTGTAATAGGCTGACGAGGCCAACCCCAGAGCATAAGTGCCCGTAGCAACCCGCGCCAGATTCATCAACAACAACAGTTGCGATAAACCCATGTTTTCTTTTTCGCCCAACAAGGTGCCGTAACAAGACCCGGTCTGACCAAATGACAATTGCACGGTGGCATTGCCTTTAAGGCCCATTTTCTTTTCCACACCATCACAGCTAACGTGGTTGTATTCGCCCGGGCTACCATCGGCATTAAGCGCATATTTGGTTACAACAAAGCAGCTCAGACCCTGGGTGCCAAGCGGTGCATCGTCCAATCGTGCCAGCACAAAATAAACAATGTTATCGGTCAGATTGTGCATACCAGATGAGATAAAAATCTTCGAGCCTTCAAGGCGGTAGCGGCCATCCGGCTCACGCAGCGCTTTGGTCCGGATCAAGCCTACATCTGAGCCCGCGTCTGACTCCGTCATCACCATGGCGGCGGTCATCGTGGGTGTCGTCAGGGCCTGGCTGTACAGTTGGCGTTGCTGCTCGGTACCAAATTTTTGCAGTAAATAAACGGCGCCAATATTAAAACCCGGATAAATGCAGAAGGCCGGATCCGCACCATACAACACACTGTAAATCGCTTGATTGATCACATAAGGCGTGCCACATCCGCCGTATTCCATCGGTGCAGAAATGCCACAAAGTCCCAGCTCCTGAAATTTGGCAAACACATACTGATAAACCTCAGGTACTGTGACTTCGGTTGGCGACAGCATGTTGCAGCCGGCTTTGTCGGCGAGCTGGTAGCTGCGCCCTAAATATTCACGTGCAAATTTAATGGCTAAATCAATAACCTGAATGCATGTCTCTTTATTTAGATGACTGAACGCCGGGGTATTGATAATGTGCTGTTCGACGTTCAGCACGTCGAACAACTGGAAATGCAGGTCCCGTTGATCCAAGCGGAACGACGAGTTTTGATTTAAAAATTGTTTGATATCATTCATCACTATTGCTCATCCTAAGTTGTTAGAAGTGCCGGGTATGGACGTTCACAGCCACGCTGACATCGGCGAAGCAGTAATAGCCCCGCAGCGCCAGCGACCCAAACACAATGTTCTGATCAGCAAAATCTTGTTGCTGGTGATCGTTAATAAATGCAATCCAGGGATCACTACCAAAGGCATGGCCATAGTGCGCGTGGCCATCGGACAACAAAGCGACGTCTTTGAGCGAACGCCGCACCGGAACAGACATGCTCTCCGGGAAAAATGGCAACGACAATATGCTGGCCTGGCACTTGCGGGCGACCTGCTTGGCGAAACTGGCAAAACTGATAATATTGTTGCCGCCACTGGCGACGCCGGTGTGCAGTAAGTCAGCGGCGTCACCCTCTTGTTGAATTTCAAAGAACAAAGTGGTGATACCAAAACCTGATTTGCCCCACTGCTCATTTTCCGACCAGTACTTCATTTCCATTGAGTTAATGTCGAGAATAGAAATAGCCAGTAACGGCTGATGGGGTTTGTGCTCAAAGTGGTACCGCAGGCAATATCCCCAGCAGGCACATTCATAAGCATGGGTAAAACTCTGACTAACCAACGCATCGTTTTCCAGCAAATTGCCAGATGCAATGGCGCCGGCTGAAAACACCGAATCCATCATGGTGCTGCACAAATAATGATGGCCGGCATCGCTGTATGAATAATCTCGATCAGCGCCAATACTTTGGGTGTGCTGCCTGATGACATCACGGATCTGTTCGGCACTTTGCTCAATGCTTTTGTCAGCAAACTCTTCGCTGAACGGCGAGTAAAAAGCATCCTTTAAAATAATCTTTGGCATAGGTCACTCCCGATGTTGCCGGTTAGTCGCTTTCTACTTCAGCGGTTAGTTTTGCTATCAGATAGTCAGGCATCGCCATAATGGTTTTTTCAGCGGCTTGCACACAGACCATTCTGGTGGTCACAGCACAACACAGCGTGTTACGGCTGCTGATCCGGGTTTGCCATACCACACCGCTACGGTCGATGCTGCGTAACACGGTTTTCACTTCAAGCTCATCCTCCAGGAAGATGGCCGCCTGATATTTGGCAGCGATGGCATGCACCACCAGGGACACCCCGTGCTCCTTATTCAGCCTTGAAAACGATAGCTCCCTGCGTTTTAGCCACCAATGCCGCCCCGTTTCTGCAAGTTCGAGATATTTGGCGTGATGGAGCACTCCACCCGCATCAGTGTCGGCATAAGAGACCAGATAGGTATTCATGCTTTACTCCACTTTTCCAAGCACTAAAGCACAATGTTCAAAGGTGACCGAGGTGAACAGAACCAAGATATGTCGAGGCTGCTGATCACGCTGCAGCACTGCCGGCTGCCAGATCGCGCCTTGTTGATCGGCGCTCCAGTAAGGTGCACCATTTAAGATGGCCGCGCCCAGGTTAACCATTTGTGGCAATACTGCAGTGGGTGAATAGCCTAAATGCATTGCTGCAGACGTCAGCTGGGGTGGCGTATCGCCGAACAGGCTCTGTAAAGCGTGGTGTTCATTTTTCATAAATGCAGCACTGCCCTGACCGACGCCAATCACCAGATCAATATCAGCGATCGCCAGACCAGATGCGGTTAAGGCTTGCTTTGCCACATGCGCCAGTTGGCTGCCGTTACCTTGTAAATCATGACCAATACCATCCTGATTGACGGTAAACGCCAGCACTTCAGCCAGTTTTTTTCCACCGCGCTGCTCGATAGCTGCACCCGATTCCAGCACCGTCACACTGGCACCTTCGGTCAGATAAAAGCCTTCACCCGGCACGTCGCCATCAAACTTGCCAAGCACCTGAAAGTGCTCACACAAGCCAACAATCAGCGGTGTCATTTCATCGGTTGATAAGTCTAAGATCCGCTCCTGATGGCCAATTTTGATTGCATCAAAACCAAATTTCATTGATCCAACCGGGCCGCATAAGGTGGTATTAAACCCTTTAATCCCGAATTTAATTGACACCTCACCGGCAGCCGCATTCAGGGTTGTCAGCGGAAACTGCGTGGAACTTGCGTAAGCCAGGCCACCGTCAAACACCGACAACATGTACTTCTCCAGCGACTTCTGAGCACCATGTAATAACCCGGCAACCAGACCGGTTTCATATCGCTTTTCGGCCATGACTTCGGTCAGGCCAAAGTTCGCTATAGCATGCTCAGTAGCCGTCACCGCAAACTGAATACTGGGAGAACTGCGGCGGGCGCTGTTTTTCGCACCGGTTGGCAACGCTACTTTGCCGATAAAAGTCTGGTATTGATCGTCGTTCTGGCTAAAGCTGCGTCCCTGTTCCAGCTGGGTCAGCCAGTCCTGACCTTCTGCTGCATCCGCAACACAATGACCATAACCACTGATATAAACCTTGCGTTGTTGCGGTGCTTTTTTACCAAACACGCCTGCAGCACGCGACACCACCAGTGACGAGTTATTCCCGCCAAAACCATAGTTGTTACAAAGGATGGTATTGATGCTGGCAGGTTGCTGCGGGCCATGGACATAATCCAGCGCCGCACAGCCGTTCCGAGGTTCAATAAAATGATTATTCGGTGCGTAATAGCCTTTTTCGGCACAGATCAGACTGATAATCAGCTCTACCACACCGCTGGCACCTAAGGTATGACCAACACTGGATTTAACACTGGAAATCTTAATGTTGCTGCCAAAGACCCGTGCCACTGCTTGTGATTCAGGGACATCGTTACTATCGGTGCCCGTTCCATGTGCCGAAATGTAGTCAATGTCCCCAAGGCCCACACCGGCGTTATCAAGGGCACAACGGATAGCGGTTTCGATGCCTTCACCGTTGTCATCGACCGAAGTCTGATGAAAGGCATCAGAAGAAAGCGCATAGCCAAGCACTTCGCCCCGGTGCTGATTGCCACGTTGTTTTGAACTGGCTAGATTTTCCAGAATTAACACACCGGCGCCTTCCCCCAGGCTGATACCTGAAGGGCTTGAAAAGGGGGCCGCTGGCGACTTACTAAGAACTTTAAGGCTGTTAAAGCCAGCTGCGATACTCTCAGACAAAGTATCAGTGCCAATCACTATCACCCGATCGGCTTGGCCCGACAGCAACAAATCCCGGCCATAACCGATAGCGGTGTTACTGGAAGAACAAGCCGATGAAATGGTTACCTTTATACTCTTCAGCGCCAGATATTCACAAACCGTTGTGGATACGTGATCGGTCAATGCAGCGTAAAAATCGTGCGGATTAAGGGTGGCTTTGTCGCCAAACAACGCCGCTTTCATAATTTTTTCCACGTGTTGAATGCCGCTGTGTGAAGTCCCCACCACCACTGCAGTACGCTCGCTGTCAAAATCTGCTTTGCGAAGGCCAGCCGAAGTCATGGCTTCTTCCAATGCTTTGAGCGTGAACCAGACCCCACGGTCAGTTTTTTCAGTGAGTGCCGGGTCTAAACCAAAGGTGTCATGGTTCGAAAACTCTGAAGTCAGATTACTGAGCAACTGATCAGCAGCAATATTCTCTGAAGGGACAATAGAACACTGCCCTGTCAGAATGGCGTCGGCCAATGTAGTGGCATCCCGCCCAAGCGGGGTGAACACGCCTAAACCGGCAATTACAACAATGTCCTGATCCTGGATTAAATGTTTCATCTGTAACTGTCCTTAACGAAGGTGGCCGCCGTCAACTTTGATGGTGGTGGCTTGAATGTAGCCGGGGGTCAGTAAGCTGTGGACAACGTTAGCCACATCCGCAGGGGTGCCCATACTGCCAATCGAAGCATTGTTGAGCGTGTGTTCAAACATGGCCGGATCCAGCGCTGTCACCATATCGGTAGCGATAAAACCCGGTGCAACGGCGTTGATATACATCCGCTTCCGGCCAAATCGCCGTGCGAGCAACTGTGAATACCCAATAATGCCGCCTTTGGTGGTGGCATAAGGCACCTGGCCTTCTTTGCCATAAACACCGGCCGCCGATGCCATAAAAATCACCGACGAACAACCGGCTTGCTGCAGCAACGGCACCATTTGTTCAGTCAGCGCAATAGTGCCGCTAAGATTGGTGTGAATAAGGCTGGCAACATCGGCGTCTGCCATCGCCAGAAAAGAGCCATCATTGGTCATGCCGGCATTGTTAATCAGGACATCAGCCTTGCCGCAAGTCTGCGTAACGTGCTGGACAAAAGCCGTCACTGACGACAAATCGGCCAGATCCATTTGCTGAATATCCGCGTCGATCCCAAGATCTTTTAACTCGGCAGCCAGGGCGTCGGCTTGCGCCATACCACTGCGATAAGTCACTACCAACCGGGTTTGCGCCACGGCCGGAACGTTTTGTTGAATTTTGGCAACCAGCATGTCGACAATGGCTCTGCCGATGCCACGCGTGCCGCCTGTAACAATGATCGTTTTCATCGATATTCCTAGATATTACCTGCGGCGATGCCACTGCCAACCGGGATTATGCCGCCGGTGGTGGTTAGATTTTTCAGACCGGCATACATCTGCAGCAGCTCAGCAATGTGTTGTACCGGTTGCGGCTTGTACTTCATGCCGTAAACTTTCAGGCTCTGTTTCGCCTGCTTCCAGCTGTCGCTGGCGACACTTTCTTTGGGCGGATGGATCAGGAAGACATTCACTGACACGTCAAAACGTGCGACTTCCTTGGCGATACTTTGTACCGCCGCAATCACTGCATTGTTGGTGATGGGGTTTGACGGCGAAGCGACGCTGTAATTGACGCTGTGGTCATAACACAGCACCCAGATGCGGCCGCCGTCAGCTCTGGCCAGATGTTGCGACCCGTACTTCAACACTTTGAGGACCTCGGTTAACCGCAGTTCCAATCGCTGCATGGCGGTCACTGCATCTGCTGCAAATTCAGATAGCTCATTGAAACCACAGGTTAAATCAAGGTAGATATTGTAGTAATACCGACCTTCATTGCTCAGTTGTTCAAAATGCTGCCGCACTATGGCGGCACCATCAGTATGTTCTGGCAATTCAAGGACATGACACTCACGGCCAGCGGCCTGCAGTCGCTCGATCAGAGACTGCGGGATGAGGCCGTTGCTGTTGATGAAAAGGTCTGACATGGTAGCTCCCCGTTGCAGCGTTACGCTGCGATCTTCATGCGTGATTGCACCATATCGATGACACTGCCAATCGATGCACAAACTTCGTCAATAAAAGTGCTGTCGATTTCGATTGGCTTGAACTGGTACTTTTTCTCAATCCCAACCAATAAATCCAGGACGTCTACCGAATCCAGACCCAGTCCCTGCTCGCTGAGGATCAACGTCTCCTCGGAGAAGTCTTCAGCGCTGTAACCGTCATCCGCCAGCTCCAGACGGTCGAGGAAAATTGAATTCACAACAAAATCTAAAATTTCATTTCTTGAAAAGTTCATAGGTATTACTCCGTTAGTTAAGGTCAGTTACTTGTTTTGATAGAGCGTTAAGCTCGCTTTGGCGACGTTTTCGTCACCGCATTTCGACACACAGGAAAAACGACAAAATCTTGAAGTCGCAGTCCCGTGGTCGGATAAATCATTCAGTGGTTTAGACTCAATGATCACAACATCCCCTGGCCTGACCGGCTTTATAAACTTGGCCCGGTCAATCGAGGCGATAAATCCTTCGGCTTTTTCACCGAGTTGGTTGTTCAGCCAGGCACGGCATGACTGGGCCATGCTCTCTACCAGGATGACGCCCGGCACTACCGGATCCCCCGGGAAATGGCCGACGAAAAAATCTTCATCGCCCATATAAAGCCGCACTGATTTAATGAGGTTTTCCTCTTCACAAAAGCTGACTTCGTCAACGAATCTGAAAGGAGCCGTTTGTCGCAAAAATGAGTCAAGATCTATACCCTGCATATCAGCCTCGAATAAAAATACTAATCGTTCCCTGAACCATCAGTTCTTTACCGGCAAACACTCCAAACTCGAAGCTATATACCGGCCTTCTTTCTTCTATCAGCCGTGATTCCAGCCTGATAGGAAAGTGCACCTGGCAGAGAGATTTCCGTTCCACGTTCTGAAACGATGCAATAACGCCACGCTGCCCCTGTTTTTTGTCCCTTAAAATTAACCCCGACGACTGTGCTGCATACTCGAGCATCACATAGGTATCCACTTGCGCCGCATCGGCGAATTTGTACGGATTGTCACTGCCGTACAATTCGGTCACGACTTGGGTTTCATCGAGATACAGCACCTTATCGACAAACCGGAATGGCGCGGTCTGGGCCAGACCTTCGATATAACTTGCTGATAATTCATTACTCAGTTTCACAGGGAGCTCTCTTCGTTAATTTTTCCGCAATCCCGACTTGCTGAACGTCGTCTCCGGGTAACTGGAGATCTGGTAATCACTCATCCTGATCCACACCGCCGAGTTCTTCCGCAAGCTGTCGTAGATAGCAATTTTCTCTAACTTTGCTTTGCCCTGATGGTCGATAAAACTCTTGTACTGGATGGTTTTCAGTAACCGTCCCGACACGGTGAAATGCCTGGTTTCAATGGGCCGGTCGTGTTCCAGATCGTATTTAAGCTCGATTTTGGCAAACGTCGCCTTGGTATTGTTGCTGACCAGACTGACATCCAGCTGCTTGCCGTCAGCCGTTTGCTGGCTGGTAGCAACCGTATAACCATTCAGATAAGAGGTATTCAGTACATCTGCGATGGACGCGGAGCCAAACACCCGTTGCAGCGGCGCGATACGCACCACATTGGAACTGCCAGGTAAATACAGCCATAAATCTTTGTCGCGAATTAAGGTGCGGCGACCTTGTTCAGTTTTTGGATACAACACTTCTATCAGTGCATATCCCTGCTCACTAATCTTCACGTCAAGCTGATGTTTTCCGACAATTTTTTCGTCCTCTAACGTAATCACTTCGGAATCGAAGGAAAAATCAGTGCCTTTAAATCCGCGCAGGTATTCCATATTCTCCAGCACGGCCAGCACGGTACTGCCAGGCGCTGCAACATGGGCAAGGTCGGTCGGCAGTGAAGCAGCGGCTGCCTGCAACTGTGTACTGAGTGCCAGCAAATTTATTACGGTTGCGATCTGTTTGATGGGTAGTTTCATTCTTTAACTCCTAGCGTTGCATAGCTTCGTTGATAGGCAACCTGCCTGCCCGCCAGGCTGGGAAAAACCCCCCGACCAGGGTGGCAACCAGCGTCAGGAGTGCCGGTACCATCAGCACCTGCAAATCCAGCAAAATACGCAGTGGGTAGGCAAAGGTGGACCCTGGTGGTGTTGGCATGGCGATATTGGCGTAGTTGATAACCTGGGCCAGTAATGCGCCGCTGCTAATACCGACCAGCACCGCAAATACACCGACAATCAGTCCTTCAATCAGCACCATCAACAGCACTTCAGTGCGTGAGGATCCAAGCGCTCGTATCGTCGACAATTCCGACACCCGCTCCATCACGCCCATGGTCATGGTGTTGAAGATGGCGGCGAAGATGATGATGATGACCAGCGCAGTGACGAAGCTGAAAATGTTGTTAAACATCGCGACAATCTGATGATATTGGTCCGACATTTCCGACCATGATTTGATGCTCAGGCCAGCTCCGTTATTGGCAATCACTGCCCGGATCAGGCGGTCGCTTTCGTCCGTCAGTTTTGATTCGTCGAGCAGCACCACCAGATTAGTGACTGCGTCTGAATACTGTACTTCCTGCATCAATGACAGATTCATTTTGATGAAGCGTTTATTGAGTTCCTTGGCGCCGGTATCCATCACCCCTGTCACTTCCATGTCAACGGCATTGATAGCTCCGCCATCGGTCGTGGTTAAGAAGGTCAGAATGTCGCCGACTTTTGCCCCTAGTTCTGCCAGTAATTCGCGGCCAACTAATGCGCCTGCCGGCTTGTGGGAAAAGAGTCCGGACCCTTCGACAATGGATACCGCTTCGCTGATTTGCGCATCGGCATCAGCGTCGACACCGTAGGCCAGAATGCCAACCGATTTATCGCCAAATGAAATCAAGCCCTGGGCTTCCACACGATGGCTAACCAGCTTGACTTCATCCAGCGCCGCCAGCTTGTCCGCGACCAGTACCGCCTGCTCTTTGGCGATCAGGCTTTTGGTATAGGCTTCCTCACCGACAACTGCCGCATGCACCTGATAATGTCCTAACTGCGAATAGATGCTTCCCAGCCGGAGCCCTTCATACATTTGTGCAACATAACCACCAAACAGCACCAGGCTGATGGTGCCGATCAGGATGGCCATACAGGCAATCAAATTTTTACGCCAATCGCGCAAGACATTCAGCACGATAAGTTTGCCAAGAAATAACAGATACATAACTAACCTTCACTTTGAAGTTGATAATGCTTATAGCAACAACGCTTTGGTTGAAGACGCTGGGTTCGAAGCCTTGCTGTTCGCGGGAATGGCAGCGGCCAACCGGCGAGCACACTGCTACACATCCGTTGCCAATCGCGAGCTGACCTCTGCCAGCATCTGTTTAACGCTCTGCTGCAGGCCTGGATTGAACTTGGTGAATTCGCTGCTTTGCAGCACAAACTCCAGGTCAGAACGGGCAATCGCCGCTTTATTCATAAATTCCGGCACTCTGGCTGACACAATGCCGCGGTTTAGCCGGGCGGTGACATTATCCGGGTACTTGCTGACCGCTTTGTCGAGGTAGCGAAAGCCCCTAGCACTGAACGATCCGGCCTGCTGCGCGTTGTTGGTATAAAACAGCGCTTTACGGGCGTATAAAGATCCGAGGCTCGACATCAGCTCCGCTTCCTGCAACAACGCTTTATCCAGCGTCAGCTGATCC
Source organism: Rheinheimera maricola (assembly GCF_016918075.2). Classification (GTDB taxonomy): domain Bacteria; phylum Pseudomonadota; class Gammaproteobacteria; order Enterobacterales; family Alteromonadaceae; genus Alishewanella; species Alishewanella maricola_A. Next base: position 177,844 of record NZ_JAERPS020000006.1, read on the forward strand.
GCTAACGTCAGTAATTGTTCCAGCTGGGAAATCTGCGTATTCAGTTGTGCTTCCGTCAGGGCCGAATCAGCCATCAGCTGGTTGGTGGCAGCGACCTGGACCACGGCGGCTTTAAGGTACGACTTCTGATCCAGCTCGCCTTCAATTAAAGGATCAGCATGGCTGGCGGTGCTGACCGGTTGTTCACAGCCGGCCAGGCTGAGGACAACTAACGCGATTCCGAATTTCCTAAACATGTTTATTTCCTTTAAGTTATTGAATTAATTGGCCATCGTGCATATCGAGAGTCCGAACGGCGCTACTGGAAAAATTTCTATCGTGGGTTGCAATCACCACAGTGACCCCTTTGTCCTGATTCAGTTTTTGCAGCAGCTGATACACAACAGCGGTATTTTCGCTGTCGAGGTTTGCGGTGGGTTCGTCGGCAATAATCAGCTCCGGCTTTTTAGCAAAAGCCCTGGCTATCGACACGCGTTGCATTTGTCCACCGGACATCTGCTTCGGTTTTCGCTCGGCAAATTCCTCCATACCCACGTCAGCCAGTGCGGCAAGTGCTTTTGCTTTGGCCTGCCGATCTTTCAGTAAATAAAGTGGGTACATTACATTTTCGAGCGCGGTTAACGCCGGATGTAAATTAAACTGCTGGAAAATGATCCCGATGTGCTGCCGGCGAATGTTTGCCAGTTCACTATCACTGAGCTTTGAAATATGCTGATCATTTAACAAAATCTCGCCGGAACTTGGGGTGTTAATCAGCCCCAGCATGCCGAGCAAAGTACTTTTGCCACTGCCGCTTTTACCGGTCAGGCAAACCAGTTCGCCACGGTTAATCTGCAGACTGACGTTGTTGACTGCGACGGACTGCACCTGGCCGTTCCGATATTCTTTGCTGACTTGATTGAGTTTTAACATGTGGATATCACTCTTCGGGTTGCTGCGAACTGACGCAGGTAAAGTTGGCCGGCAATGTGTCAATCACATCCTGCATCTGCTGCAGCGCAGCACTATCGAGACGATACCCGCGAGGGCTGACAAAACGAATGGCAAAACTGTTATCACCAGCCGACCAGGAATACAGCTTGAAATTGGCGTCAATGCACAGGTGATCGAGGCCACGTGCGGTTAACTCGGCACTTTCAACCTCAAGATCGTGAAAGATAGCAACCCTGGCATCGAGCAAGATGCCCGGTAACGGGATGGTGGACGGCATTTTGATCCGCACCAGAATGCGAGGCGCTAGTTCATGCGTCAGCACGGTGCTGACAAAACGATCCAGAAACCGGTAGTACTCATAAAACGACACCACAATAGGTAACCGTTCATCAAACTGCAGTTGCATAGCAATGTGCAGCTCGTCTTCTGCCAGTAAGGCATTGCCCAGTAATGCTGGCAGGACTTCAGGCTTACGTCGCTGAATGTCTAAACTTCCAATAAATCCTTGAGTATTCATAGCACTTGGCACTCTTCAATATGGATGTGGGATTGCGCATTGAGGCTGGCATTCAAAAAGCAGAAATAACCTTCCGATGCGATTGACGACAATTGGTAGTGTTTGGACTCACCTTGCTGACGCTGCGGGTCTCTGGCGATGGAGAGCCATGGATCTGAACCGCACACATGGCCATATTCATCATATAAATCAGGCAAGTAGGAAAACTCAGCTAAAGTTCTTTTCAGCCCTTTACGCATCTTTCCTTCAAAAAAGCACAACGCAATGGTGCGCTCGGGGTGACGTAAAGCGGCCTTCTGAATTTCTCCGGCATATTCGTACAGCATCACGGTTGGATTGCATTTACCAATACGAATCGCTTCAACATCGGTTAACAGAGTTACAGGTTGATCCGGCAACTCCAGATGCACTTGGGTGATGCGGTGACTGGTTTTACCCCAGGACACATTGTCTTCCCAAAAGCGCATTTGCAGTGGATTAGCATCCACAATGGTGAGCAGGATATGTTTGACATCTGGTTTGTGCAGCAGGTGCTGGCGAACCAGAAAGCCCCAGGTTGCACACTGCATCGCATTGGAATAGGTGCAGCTGATACCGGTGCCGGTGGCGACAACCTGACTTAATTCGGCAGGCTCAAACCAAGCGCCTGAACAGACAATGTCGAGGGTCGAACTGCAGATATAGTGCGAAAACGCAGTCTGCGGGCGGGTTGATGTAACGGCCTCTGTTAACGCGATAAGCTTGCTGCTAAGTGCCGCAACAAAGTCCGCCGGCGGCAATCCATTCAGGAAACCACTTTGGACAATATTGATGCTGTTAATCCGGAGGCTATTCATGTTAGCGTACTTTCGTTTTGCTGTAGATTTCGAACAGGCAACGATAAGAACTGCCTTCCATCCGGGTAAATGCCATCAAATCCCGCTGGATCATGGGTTGTTTGACAGCACCGGAAATCACTAAGTCCAACAGGATCCGATTGGAAACAAACTTAATTGCCAGCGCCACCGGCAAACTTGGTTTACGTTCCACCAGGCTGTGGCAATAACATCTCGCAATTGCTTCCAGTTGCTGCACAGCTAAGAGCTGCTCGACCGACAACTCAATCCGTTCGTTGTTCTGCAGCCATTGCACATGACCCATTAACGCGCGGACAAAACGAGGCCGGACCTTTGACAAAAAGACCGACGTTGACGCCAGCCCGCCACCGGTAAGCAGATTGGTCTTTGCCACCCGGACTTTACCGCTGACATTGCCAAGCTGCAGCGATCCATCCAGAAATGGCATCCCAACGGCAGTTTTGGTTAATTTTTTAAATTCTTCCGGCGGCACCAGCACCGAACTTGGATAGAGCTTTTGCGTTGAAGCCGCTGAAATTGACCCGTAATCCAGGCGATGACCTTCAATGATCCACACTTTGTCAACATCCAGTTCCAGCATGTCTCCATCTTTGGTAAAAATGGTATTCCACTGCTGAATCGAAGGCCCGCCGCCATCAGCCATCAGAAAGCCGCCAAACTGGGCTATCCCCTGCTGATGCCAGGAATCAACTTCGCCAATTTGCGCATCGCTGGCAATAAACGAAAACAACAATTTGCCAAAATTGGTTACTAGTGCATGAAAGTTGTTATTCACTAAACCTTTAGCTGCAAACCCTTCCAGCAGATTCTCAATATTTTGTTCAATCTCATTAAAAGGTGCTTGTTGCTCCGACGGAAGCACCTTGCCTTGTTCAATCGCATGGAAATCATCATGGTCAATAATCATCTGTGTATCGACAGTTGAAATCACACCATTGCGGATAATACGTTTTAAGTAAGGTCCTACCTCGCCATACTGAGATAACCCTTCGTATATACTATTTTCAAGCTTCACGCTAAATTACCACCTTCATTAAAATTAAAGTTTCACAACAATCTCAAATTACATATTCTTTATATTCTTTCAACGCCAAAAACTTTGAGACGGTATACATTGAGTTATAGGCACCACAGTTTTCAAATAAAACCTTGTCACCTATATCAATATTATTTTTACAGCTTTTTGCCTCACCAATCACGTCATCGCGATTACATGAAGACCCTACAAAAATATAGTTTTTTGCTTCACCAGCTTTATCACTAAAAACAAAGGGAGTGTCATACTTACGAATAACATGTTCGGTTTTGGCAAGAAGAAAGTTCTGCGCCATACCGCCATCACAGACAATGATATTTTTTTCATTAATTGATTTTGTACTGACAACTTCAGTCAAAAAGTAACCAGCTGTTCCAAAGATTGCGCGACCTGATTCATGAATGACGGTGGCTTTTTGTTGCAGGCCGGATAAAGCGTCGCGATATGATTTGAAATCAATATTCTTTTCGCGCCAATTTGCCGGAATACCGCCGCCCAGATTAATTACGGCTAGCGGGTAGCCGAGCATTTCGCTGACCAGATCATAAAGTCCCTCCACTGCGGCAACGCAGGCCTGCGACTTTTTCAGAAAATTATTGGACCCGGCAAAGATATGCAGTCCGGAAACTTTGATACCTATATCAATAACTTTGGCAATTGCGGCGCGCAGTGCGGGCAAATCCATACCAAAGTGATCATCAGGATATGCAGCGGCACCTTTAACAACGGCATCAAAATTTAATCGCAACAACACGTCATTATTAAAATCACGCTCTTGCTTTACTTCAGCAATTACATCTAACTGAGCCAGGTGGTCGACAATAAATGTGGCATTGTATCGAGAAGCAACCTCTACCATTTTTTTCGAATACGCGGGTGTGTTTATATACACCTTTTGTTTAGTACCTGAGCGCAGCCGAAGTTCACCTAATGAAGCAACTTCGTAACCATCTTCAAAGTGATATGCAGCCCTGGACAATAACTCAGGACAATGGTTTGATTTTATTGAAACAACGAGTGGTGTACCCAAAGCTTCTTTCAAATCCTTATAATTCAAACCAACCTGCTCAACAGAATAAATGTATGCAGGTGTAACCAATTCATTTCGTGTAGCCCGAAGCAACTCAATGACACTATTTTTCACGTTATCCACTGTACTCATACAATTAATTCTCTAAGTTATATGCTTGACCACTTCCTTACTGAGAACATTCCAGCAAGGTATGCATACACAATAATTTAATTTTTACTGACTGCCTGCTGTCAGATGTGACAGATAACGGCATTAAAAACCCAACAAGTAATTAAGAGAGAAAACATTTTCATCAAGCATTCCGACGCTAAATGGAATAATTTTTCCGTCGAAAACAATGAATATTTCCACACAACAACTAAATAATAATTTCCAGCAGCATTTATTACTGCTGTCAGATGTGACAGCTGTCAGCAGGGTTGGATCTTGTAAGCTAGAGGCTGGTCATAAAACGGCTCACCTGAGTGCTGGAAAAAAACACGCAGCACGTAACGGTAATGTCATGATGGATAAGGGCACTTAATGTGTGGTTTAAGCGTAATTTATAAATTTCAGCAGGCAGCCGTCGATCCGGCAGATTTAGCCACCATGTCAGCAACCATAGCCCACCGCGGGCCTGACGAAGCGGGTTATGCCATAGTGGAGCAAGGTAAAGTGGGACTGGCGCATGTCCGGTTAAGTATTGTCGATTTAGCTCATGGTCAGCAGCCGATGTTTAGCCGGGACGAGCGGATTGGCATCAGCTACAACGGCGAAATTTATGATGCCGAGCTGCACCGGCAACACCTGCGGGCATTAGGTCATCAGTTCCGGACTACTTCAGATACCGAAGTGTTGTTGTGCTTGTACCAGGAATATGGCGTGGATTTTGTTAGTCAGCTCAATGGCGAGTTCGCTTTTGTACTTTGGGATGGTCATCGAAACAAACTACTGGTCGCACGGGATAGAACCGGTGTTAAACCCTTGTATTATCACCACAATTCCCATGAAGTGATCCTGTGCTCGGAAGCAAAAGGGATCCTGGCGTTAGATCGGATCGATCGCGCTTTGAACCCGGCATATTTTTTAAGTACGCCCTTTGCCTTCCAGGTGCAAGGAATTTCTGCATTCAGTCAGATCCTGTCGCTGAAACCTGCCCACCTGCTGTTGATTGATCAACAAGGCATCACCGAACACTGCTATTGGCAACCTAACTACAATACCGATCACGATATCTCATTTGCGACGGCACAGGAGCAGGTAGAGCAGTTGCTTGACCAGGCCGTAGCACGTCGGTTAGTTGCAGACGTCCCCGTGGGTACCTATTTAAGTGGCGGCATCGATTCAACTCTAACCTGCGCGATGATGGCGAGACATCATTCTAGTTTCAAAGCTTTCAACCTCAGTTACGTCAACAGCGAATACGATGAATCGTCACTGGCGGCAAAAATTGCCGCCCATTATGGTGTTGAAATGCATACGCTGCCCTGTACCAAAGACGATTTGGCGGAGCATTTGGAAGACGCAATTTTTCACAGTGAAATGTTGATTGCAAATCCGGGTCATGTCGGCAAAAAACTGTTGTCAAAGTTCGCCCGGCAACATGGCGTGAAAGTGTGCCTGACTGGGGAAGGTTCGGATGAGTTTTTTGCCGGTTACGCATATTTTAAGCAAGAGGCTTTGTGGCGCATGCTCGCTGCAGGCGGTGAGCAGGAAGTTCTTGGCCGGCAATTAACTCAGCAATTTGAAGAAAATGAATACCGCTCGCAGGAGCTGAGCTGGACTAAAAGTAATAACTGGCGCAGCGATCAGCATATTTTCGGCTTTCCAAGTTTTAAACAAACCGTGGTGACACAGCTAAGTAAAATGGTAGCGCCTAACTTATACCATCCGGATTTCATTGACTACTCCCGGCAACCAACGCCGTTTCAGTTGTTAAAGTCCAATTATCCGCTGGCGCAAATGCAGCAATTAGATCCAGTGAATGCATCACGGTTGTTATCTCTGAGTACCTTGTCCGACTACATTATTCCGGTGCTTGGCGATCGAGCTGAGATGGCAAATTCATTGGAATGCCGGACACCATTTCTGGACAACCATCTACTGGATTTTGCCACTCGGTTGCCGCAATCCTATTTATTAAAAATGGATACATTGCGCGAGAAATATTTACTACACGAAGCCTTTAAAAAAGATTTGCCGCCTTTTATGTATCAACAGCACAAACATCCATTTTCGGCTGATGACTGGTATGCATTGTCGCAGCAAAGCAAACGCGGACAAGCACTGTTTCAGCATTATCTGTCGCCACAGCAGATTGCGGCAGCAGGTATTTTTAATCCCAAGTATGTCGCAACGATGCAACAACTTTGGCAAAACCTGCCTCCAGCTTCACCGATGTTGAAAAAGATCCAATCAACGATGGGGGTCATTCTGGGATCACAAATCCTGCACGAGCGGTTTATTGCCAATCGCATCAAGCCGAGACAACCGATCATGCTGATTGACCGCAGCCCACGGCAGCAAGGGCAGCTTCCGGCACAGCAACAGACCGGATATTGCCTGTCATGATCCGGTGTGATACATCACTGTGGCAAAGCGATAGCATTGGCCATAGGCAACATCAATCTCAAACCGGATCACCAGTCGGTCAGTGGCAGGAATCTCCTTGGAGTGCCCAATGAAGCCGCACATTCAGGTTTATTTTTGTGAACATCGGCATTTTTTACAAGATGACTGGCAAGCTGAGGCGTTTGCTTGCCTGAATGCTAGTGAACTGAGCCGTTATCACCGGTTTACCCGACTACAGCCAAAGCGCACGTTTTTACTTGCCCGATTATTACTAAAAACTGCGCTCGCCAGCAGGCTGGGCCGAGCCGCCAGCGACATTCACCTGGCTGCCAGTAAAAACGGTAAACCCTATATTGTGGACGAAACCGAATTACAACTGAACATTTCCCATTCTGGTAAAGCGCTGGCGGTCGCCATTGCCGACTGTACTCTTGGCATCGATGTTGAGGATCAGCTTAAGTTGCAAAAAGTGCTGCCGCTGGCCGGCCAATATATTAATGACCAAGCAGCCGCAGATATTGCTTCCACTGCAAATGCCGCGCTGGCGCTGGATCGACTAACGTTGTACTGGACGACGCTGGAAAGTCTGGTGAAGTTTCAGGACAGTTCAATATTTAAGGCGAGGCGTGAATTTGTGCTACCGCCTGCAGTATGCAAAGACCGCTGCAGTTTTAACTTTGCCGGGCAGCAGTTTTTTTCCCTGGCGGTGGCGAACGATTTTAGGATCACCTTATGTAGCCCTTTGTCAGAGCACAGTTGTGATTTTCAGCAGGTAACCCCTGACACGCTAAACCTATTACACCAAGGGTCGGTGTCCGGGGCGGATAAGGTGTTGCAAAGCGCAAAGAGGGCGTCAATGCAATGGACTGTGACTAAAGCTGCAACAAACGACAGCAGCACAGCGACTGTATGAGAGATTCGGGACCGCTAGGCAGCAAGATCGCCGGCCACAGCGGCCGGCAAGACCATCAATGTTTTACAATACACAGGTTTTCGTTAACTTCAATTTGCAGAGCGACTGAACGTTCAACACCAATTTGTAGTGCTTTACCATCACCCATCCGGCGCATCGTCACGCCCAACTGGCGTAAAATTCGCTCGCAGGCCACGGTAGTGACGGTGACGTAGCTGGTAATGCCATGCTGTTTAGCAAAATCGTAAAACGAGCGGATTAACTCAATGGTGGTGTCAGCGAAGTAACCATCATCGGTATTGCGTTTGTCTTTGTTGACGGCAAAGCGGCTGATTTCCCAGATATTCTCTTCCACCGGTGCTTTTTCGCCTTGTAACAGTTGTGGGAAAATATCCTTGAGCATGTAGTCGCCTTGTGAAGGCAGAGCGCGCCAGCAGCCGAGGACTTGTTGGTCATCAGTGCTATTCACCGCTATGTGGTATGGCTGCAGGTCATCAAACTGATCCCGTTCACGTCCTTGATTTGAAGTAATTTCCCAGCCAAGGCGTTTAATAAACGTATCGTGCCGCAATTGAAACACTTGATCTAAAATTTGTGGGTTGTGGTTTACTGCATTTTCCTGGAAGAAGATTACATTTTTCATTTTGAGCACGCCTTGGTTGAGTTGACGTGTTCAAAACTATTTTCTTACCGGTTACTGTCATAGCTGATACATCTGACGGGGTCAGGTAATATCCTTTACTTTCAGATGGTTAATTCGAATTATGCTGCAGGTGTAACATCTGACAGGTAGCGGAATTTACCGTTGGCTGCTTGTCTAAAAAAAGTACATTCTAAAGGCCTGCAGCGCAGTTACGGTTGGATGGTGGCTATCTGGGGACAGCAAAAACCAGCATCGGCAATTCCACACTTATATCGTATTATCGGACTTAGGCTCATGGCTTCACCCAGACTTTTTAAACCGCTACGAACTCGTATTTACATCGCTCCGATATAGCCTCCCGTTTGCTGCTAAAACGTTATTTGCCCAAAACCAAAGACTTCATCCTTCCTGCTACCATCGTGATCCCTCAAGGTTATTTATTTGCCCATATCACACGCACCACCTGCGGGTAAGCTGATGGTGACAGTAGTTATGCTTGTTCCTGTTGCTGCAAAAGTATCAAGGTGAGTGACGCTATTGGGTACCTGTCACTAGTGACAGGTGTCGGCCTTGCCCCACTCTGCTAAATTGCTAGCCATAGTTAAAGCACAACAGTAGCGTGGGTCAAAACCGGTTGATATTGCAGCTGTCTGCCAATGGCAATGACTCGATGTCGAATAGCATATCTGTGCGGCTCGCAGCTGCAGCCGGATTTGTATCGCCATCAGCCCTGTCCTGACAAACCGTCACCAGCATGGATGGATCCACCAGTAGTTGCCTAGAACAAGCCGGAGTGAAGTTTGAACATTACCAACACCGAACGTGCGGTCAAAGAAGCGATGAATTTCGCGCTGACCGCAGCATTGAAGAAGTCACCCCGATCTGGATTTGGTTGGGTTCTGCTTGACGGACAAGGTCGATATCTTGATTCGAACAGTATGATTATTGGCGCCGACCTACTAAAGCTGTCGATGTCAGTCGAACGATTTTCTACAACTTTCAGGCACTTAGTGCTTACATCTGATCCTGTAACCGCCATGATTGATCAGGAAAGACTCATTCAGGCATTGGCGTCCAGCGAATGCAAGACCATCACTATTGGTTTTTGTTCTGATGTGCAACGTGACACGCCCTGGCAACAATGGCTGTCAACCTGGAAAGGGAGGGTCTATAACTTGCCACATACCCAGCTCACTGAAATGCTCAGTGCCGGGCCGAATAAAGTGCTGTTAAACGGTTTGCCATGGTTGACCAGTATTTCTACTGCCAACCTGCACGGTGCACCATTGAAGCTGATTGAATTTAAAAATGAATTTGGTTTTAGCGCCTACATCAGAGAACTCGCTAACCAATCCAGCGTAATTCTGTACACCGCCAGCCAAAAAGACATTCTGGAGTGTCTCGACAAAAAGAATTTCTCAGAAGCCGACCAGCTGATTTGTGAAGTTGACTCTTTGGCTCGACTGGAATCCATACTGCGGTATTGCGCTATGGAAAAACGCACCAGTGCGGTGATCTTGTGCGATATTGAGTTCCTGCAGCAACTGGTTTGTGCCGGAAAATGTGATGAAATCGTGCATCACTTGGGACTTATATCGGCCGAGCCAGCCGATGTGCAGCTGCAGCAGTGGACTATTCCATTTGATCTATGGTCGATTATTACCAGCGATGCCATCGGCAAATGTCTGCGGCTGGTATTGCGCCGTAACAAAACCGACGCCATCACAGCCCCAGAATACAGGATAAATAATAGCTGAAGCTATGCTGGTCAAAGAACGGTAAAACAACGATTTAATTCGGACGGGCTTTGATCAAACCATGAATAATTGCTTTAGCTACGGCATGTTGCCGATTCACTGCCCCTAACTTTTCCGTCACACTGGATAGGTGAAAATTTGCAGTACGTTCAGTTACACCCATGATCTGTGCTATTTCCCAGGCTGTTTTCCCTTCACAGGCCCAAAACAAGCTTTCTTGCTCTTTTGGCGTCAAAGCTTTCATTGGGTGACTTTCAATATTCAGGCGCAAACAAGCTTCAAAAGCTGAAAGACCAAAGTACTGGGCATAGGGTAAGGCATCTAACAACCTTTTTCGCAAATTCTCTGGCCGGCTGGAAGATAAACTGAAGATGCAAATTTCACCGCTCGGTGCTTTAACCGGTACCGACAGCCCATCGGATAATCCGAACTCTTTGGCTGCGTTCATTAATTCCATCCCTTGCGGGCCGCAGTACTTCTGATTGTCCATCAGTGTACTCCACATAATCGGTGCGGAGTTTTCAAAACAATAACGCACAACCGGATCATGCTTTTTCATGTCTTTTTCAAAATAAACTTTGTACCACTCGGTCGGATAATTCGACAGGACAAATATTTTTGGGGCACTGAGGGACACGGCGCTGACAGTGGCAAACAGGTAGTGTTCCAGATCGCACAATTCGCATAACTGTAAAAACTTTGCATCTAAATCGATCACATTTTCAGCCTTTTCAATCGAACCGACCAAACACTGCAGTATTTCCATGTCCATAACTCATTAACACCCATCAGTTGAGAGCTGTCATATTTTATTCAAAAATCAAACAAAATAAATTATTTGCGGAAAATAATAAACCACAAAAAAACATTACGCACAAGCTTATAATGTTTTATTTACATTGGGGTATTTGTACTGAATGTTATGGCTAAACGCTTTGTAGCAATGGAAATGCCACAGAGCGTGATTACCAGCGCAGAAGATTGGTTTTATTGTGTGTGAAAATGAAGGGGCTTGTTTTAAGAGTAGACGTATGTAGGCTGCTATCGACGACTTGGTATTTGACTTTACATTTTACAGTGGTTTAAATCCCCAATTCATAAACAAAATTCACCCAAAAGCTGAATAGCTTGGATTTTCAATATAAGCCTCTAATTAAAGAGGCTTCTTTGGCCTTCTTCTTAAAACGTCTTTACATTTTAAGAAGTGGTGAGTCAGAACGGAATATCGTCGTCGAAATCGATTGGCGGTTCCATTGGTGCACGTTGCTGCTGCGCCGGTTGCTGATACCCCCCCTGTGGCTGGGCTGGTTTTTGGTAACCGCCTTGCTGTGGTGCTGCTTGCTGGTACCCGCCTTGTTGTGGCTGCTGATAAGCTGGCGCTGTTTGTTGCTGTGGCTGTTGGTAACCACCCTGTTGCTGGGCTGGCTTTTGGTAACCGCCCTGCTGGCCGCCGCCCATACCACCGCCTTGCTGCTGGCCATCACCGCGGCCATCTAACATTTGCAGTTCGTTAGCGACGATTTCTGTGGTGTAGCGTTCGACGCCGTCTTTATCGGTCCACTTGCGGGTTTTCAGCTTACCTTCAATATATACTTTGCTGCCTTTACGTAGGTATTCGCCAGCTATTTCGGCTAAACGCTGGTATATCACCACACGGTGCCATTCGGTTTGCTCTTTTTTTTCGTTGCTGGCCTTGTCGGTCCAGCTTTCAGAGGTGGCCACCGTTAAGTTAGCCACTGCACCGCCTTGCGGCATATAGCGCACTTCCGGGTCGGTACCCAGGTTACCAATTAAGATTACTTTATTAATGCCACGCGCCATGCGAATTCTCCTAAAAAATGTTAAGCCCCGGCTGCGGTAATTACCGCCTGCGCCTGCGCTGTGTCAAATTGTGCTGAACTGACTTTCAGATAACAGCGCTTTTCTGCCAGAACAATAGTTACTTCCTGCACCCCTTGCAGCGCGGTGAGCTGAGCCGCCAGAGTGTTGGCTTGTTCGGTGTTAGAAACCGATAACCGCAGTGATAAACGCTGAGCGCGTGGTGGCAGCAGCAGGGTGCTGGCTACTGCCAGCCATATTAAACCAATAACGGCCAATGCAGCAAACAATGCTTGGTAGCTAAAATGTTGCAGCAGGGTACCGCCCAATACGCCACCTAAAAAGGCACCAAAAAACTGACTGCTGGAATAAATCCCCATAGCACTACCGCGCTGGCCGGCCGGTGCTATGCGCGATACCAGTGCCGGCAGGCTGGCTTCAAGAAAGTTAAAGCCGATGAAAAACAGTAATAATGCGCCGGTCAACGGCCAAAAGCCCGGTTGCAGCGCCGCCAGCAGCATGGCAGCGCTTAACAGCGCAATAGCCAGCAGAAAAAAGCCTTTTTCCTGTGCTTTACGCATAGCGATAAGCATCATTGGGATCATTAACACAAAAGAGCCCAGCAGCAGCGGCAGGTAAAATTGCCAATGTTGAGTAGACACCAGGCCATAATGCTGCAGCAAAGACGGCAGCACGACAAACATGGCGGTCAGCATTAAATGTAGCAGCAATACACCAAAATCTAACTGCAGCAACTGGCGGTGTTTTAGCATGGCGCCCAGGCTTTCTGGCAGTGCCAGCGTTTCCGCCATCGGCGCTTTATTTACGCTGTTGGGTAATAAAAACGCTACCAGTAACATAGCGCAGCAGGCCAGCAAGGCGGTAAACCAAAATACGCCGCTAAGCCCGCCCCATTTTGCCAACAAGGGTCCCAGTACCATAGCTGCGGCAAAACTTAAGCCGATACTGGCGCCAATAATCGCCATTACTTTGGGCCGCTGCTCTTCACGAGTAACGTCAGCAGCAAAAGCCAGAATTGCCCCGGCAATAGCGCCGGCACCTTGTAAAATACGACCTAAAGTAACCAGATAAACTGAATCGGCCAACGCGGCCACTACTGAGCCGAGCGCAAATAAGGCCAAGCCCCCCAGCATCACCGGGCGGCGGCCAATACGGTCAGATAACCAGCCCAGAGGAATTTGTAAAATAGCCTGGGTTAAGCCATAAGCACCGATAGCCAGGCCAATCCATAGCGGCGAAAAGCCCGCCAGCTCAGCGCCATACAGCGCAAACACCGGCAGCAGCATAAACAGCCCCAGCATGCGGCTGGAAAACACCAACGCCAAAGCCAGCGCAGCGCGTTTTTCTAATGAATTCAATTGATGCATCAGGTAAGAGTTAACCGCTTAAATAAGCGCGCAAGTGTAGCACAGTCAAGCGCCACGTTCAGTAGCTACGCTGAATTAAACCGGCCGTTGCCAGCGCCTGTTATCAGTTGCGGCCAAGCAATCTGAGCATCGCTTCGCTGTACTCAACTAGCGCAGCTTTCCCCGCCTGCGCTGTTAATTCTAAGCTGGCAGCAGTGGCATCTTTAAGCCAGCCCAGCATAATCCAGTGGTTTATCATGGTTTGACGACGTTCTGAAGTTACGAAAAAGCGTGCTAGTATACGCGTTCCTCGCCATTTTTAAACTTATGTTAATTAAATAACGTTATGAACCTGACTGCAAAACGCATTACTGTCGGACCTTACTTGTTGTTGTTGATTGTAGCCATGGCGGTGCTTAGTGCTATGCCAACCCATGCCAACGAAGAGCATAGTGTTGCGGCAGAACTGCCACAGCACTGGCGGCACACTACATTACAGGAACCCTTTTACAACGGTAATATCAGCGTAGTGCAGGCTGGAGACAGCGCCGCACCGGTATTGTTGCTGATCCATGGCTTGGGTGTAAACGGTATGCTGGATTGGCTGCCGGTAATCAGTGCCTTTGAAACACAGTATCATGTCATCAGTATAGATTTACCTGGCTTTGGTCAATCTGATAAAACCATTGCACAGCTGTCACCGGCACGCTATGCCGAATTGGTGCATTGGGTGGTTAAGCAATTTAGCAACCAACCGGTAATTGTTGCCGGCCATTCCATGGGGGGCGCCATTAGTTTGCGTTATGCCGCTGATTATCCACAACAGGTCAGTAAGCTGATAATGCTTGATACTGCCGGTATTTTACAGCGTACTATTTTTGTCCGGCATTTGGCCCAGCTACCTGAATCATACCAATGGATGGAGCAACTTGGCCCAGCTAAATCGCTGTTTAACGCGGCGCTGGGTAAATTTAACCGCTTTGCCGACAGAGTAACCGCTAAAGTCTTAACCGGGCTGGACCACTTACCCGATCCGGCCCAGTTACTGCTAAGCCAGCCACTGGCCCAACGTTATTTATACCGCGACCGAACTAATCTGAATGCGGCATTGGGGTTAATATACGAAGATTTTAGTGATGCCTTAGCCAGTGTTAGTGTACCCACGCACATTATCTGGGGTCAGCAAGATAGCGTGACGCCGCTGCGTACCGGGCAATTGCTGGCAAGCAGGATGCAAAATGCCCAGTTACATGTTATTGCCGGTGCCGGCCATGTGCCAATGGCTGATACACCAGAACAACTTTTAGCGGTGCTGAAACAGGCGTTGCAACAAGCACCAGAAAAAGCGGTGTTACCTGAGTTTGTTGCCAGCGCGCAGGATTTACTCTGCAACAACCAACGCAATCAGGATTACCGCGGTCACTACAGGCAGGTTCGTATTATTGGTTGTCGTTATATCAATCTGCAGCAACTGACGGCTGAGTCGGTGTATCTGGAAAATGCGGTGGTCAACATGCAGGATGTGCGGTTATTTAGTAGCGAAACTGCGCTAACATTGCGCAATGCGGCAGTTACGCTTACCAATGTCGATTTGCACGGCACTACGGCGCTGCATAGCCGCAACAGTAAAGTAGATGCAGCAGGAGTGCACTTTTATGCCTCTGAACAAGCCATCAGGCTGACAGATAACAATGCCCTGTATTTTTCGGTCAGCCGGATTGTCACACCAAAACAAACTGTTCTACACGGCTACTCGCTCGGCAGTCAGCTGAGGATGCAATAGCAAATTATTAACTGTCCGCCGATTCAGGCTTTACGCTATTACTCTGACGGTGAAATAACCCCACCGACAGCAGCAACAGACTCAGCGGCAATAAGCTTAAGTGAAATGCAGTCTGGCCATCAAAACTGGCAAAGGTATAGCCGAGAACCATAGAGCCAATGGTGCCGCCCAGTGCAGAAAATACCACGATCAGCCCGGTCATTGGCGCATGCTGCATTTTAGGCAGTGCGCTTAACATAACCGAGTTAATTACCGGGTATATCGGTGCCATAAACAAGCCAATTAACGGAAACACATATGCCGCCAGCGGCGCAGTAAACAGGTTAACAGCGGCGTTCGGCATAATATCCCGCGTTAACCGGCAGTGTTAGCAATATCAGCAATGCCATCGCCAACAGACAGCTGTTCAGCAGCCAATACCAGGATATTTTTTTTTACACAACCCCGGCCAATATGCGCCCCATTGCCAGACTGGCGGCAAAAATACTGGTTAGCTGCACACTCAGCTGGTTCGGAAGCTGCAATACTTCATTGTTAAAGGTTGGCAACCAACTGCCTATACCTTGCTCAATAAAGGCGTCGACCGTTTGGGCTCACTACGCTGGATTTTGCAAAAGGGCGGCTTAACGCTAAGTAGTGCAGAGGAAAACCGGCTAATGCAGCAAAAAAACACGCATTATCTTGAACTTATCGATCATATTACACCGGCTAACCTCTATCCTGGTGTGGCAGCCTTATTTGCGGATTTAAAGCAACACGGTATAAAAATCGGCCTGGCGTCAGCCAGTAAAAGCGCCAGCGTTAGCGGTTAGTCGGTATAAATTTTTTACTCCGGTGGCAACGCACAGACTGCAATACCCGCTGGGCTCGCCCCAGCAACTCGCCCTTTTGCCTACGGCAGGGCTCAGACACTCTGTGTCGCCCCATCTGGCATCACAGTCAGTGAGGACAAGCACATTGCTCCGTAAGCGGGCTCGGCGTCTAATAAACGCAAGCCACGAAAAAGTTTAGCCAAACCAGCCGCCTCAGTGTTTTCGTAAGCTCGACTGGCGTTCAATTAACTTTACCGGCAGCAACTGTGATGCGGCTTTGCCGCCGTTAATCCGGCTAAGCAGTTGTGCTACCAGTAATTTACCGCCAGCATGGGTGTCCTGTTTTACCGTGGTCAGTGACGGTGTGCAGTAGGCCGACATAGCAATATCATCAAAGCCCACCAGCGCCACCTGCTGCGGCACCTTAATGCCGTGCTCCAGCAAGGCTTTCATCGTGCCCATAGCAATGGCATCACTGGCGGCAAAAATTCCGTCCAGGCTGCCAAGCTGACTAAATAACGTCTGCTGCGTCTGCAAATAACCCGCCTGAGCAGTAAAATCGGTATTTAACTGCAGTGCCGGCTCGACGTTAATGCCCGCTGCTTGCAGCGCATCCAGGTAGCCCAGATAACGCATTTCAATTTCGGTATGACGAATGTCGCCTAGAAACGCTACTCGCTTGCAGCCTTGGGCAATTAAATGCGCCACTGCTAATTGCGCGCCCTGGCGGTTGTCGCTGCCAATAACCGGGAAGCTCTCATTGCCTGTGGCGGCGCCCCACACCACAAAAGGCACACCGGCACTACTTAACTGTTCAACCCGTTCATCATGCTCGCCCTGACCGATAACAATCAGGCCGTCGGCGCGTTTGGAATCAAAATAGTAACTGCGCCAGTCTTTATCGGTGGTTTTACTGGTGCTGAGTAACATGTCATAACCCTGCCGGGTGAGCTCATCGGCTATTACGCCAAGAATATCCAGTAAAAACGGGTCAGTAATCGCCTGCTGAGTTTTAGCATCGAACAGAATAATGACCGCTATAGTGTAGCTTTTTTGGGTGCGCAAGCTGCGCGCGGTGGCATTCACTTTAAACTGGTGTTCGGCAGCAATTTGCTGCACTTTCTGCCGTGTTTGCGCGTTAATGACCGGGTTATCGCGCAGTGCACGCGACGCAGTCGACTCTGACACCCCAGCTAAGCGGGCAATATCAGATAAAGTCAGGGTTTTTGCCGGTTTTATTCCCACGATAGCTACTTTTACTCAGGTTTTTACTCACAGTAAGGGCGATAATGCCTTAATGGGCACGGGGTCGCAACGACACTGTTAGCCACACTGCACAATTAAAGCGCAAAATTCTTTTGCAATCGTATGAAAAAACAGCATTTACGCTATTGCAATCGATTGCAATATCACCTATGTTTAAATCCGCCCGGCACCGAAGCGAGTAAAACAGGGTAAAAAACACCCATTAATAACCGCCGGCTTTATAATCGACAGGATAGCAGGAGAACAACAGATGGTAGCCCGACTCAATAAAATCAGCGCCGCACTGGCACTGCTTTGCAGTATGCCCCTTTTCGCCCAAACCAGTGCTGACACCACAACTGACACCGAAAGCCAAGGTGGCATAGAACAAATTGTTGTTACCGGTAAAGCCAGCGGTATGTCCGGCTTTAAAGTAGACACCAGTTACGCCATTACCAATGTGTCGGCCGAAAATATTGGCCGCTTGGCACCGAAAAGCACCGCTGAGTTATATACTGTAGTGCCTGGCGTCTGGGCAGAAAGCTCGGGCGGTGTTGCCGGCGCCAATGTGTTTGTGCGCGGCTTTCCCAGCACCGGTGATGCGCCGTTTTTAACTATTCAGCTTAACGGTGCACCAATTTAGCAAATTTAGGTGTGCAACTGGATATTACGCAGCAGTTAAAAGCCCAGTTATCGGTAGCTAACCTGACCGATAAAGACGGCATTACCTAAGGTGATCCGCGCAGCGCCGGCAGCCCGAACGGCCGCTACATTTTGCCGCGCAGTATCGATTTTAGTATCAGCTACAGCTTTTAAGATCCACTCCCTCGCTTCACCCGTATTGCATCCGCTTAGTCGGAGGCTTTTTTGCTAATCAGCTAAACGTTTGCAGCGCATTACAACACCCGCCCCGGCTCGCCACAGCAACTACTGCGGGCTTCCATGCCCTACGCGAGCCAGCTAAAGCTGTTCAAATTCGTTCCTGACGAATTTGTCGCCCTATGCTGTCGCAGCGCTCAGACACTCTGTGTCGACCGAAACGGGGTTATAATACGCAGCCGGCTGCACATCTAATCCACCTATGCTGGTTTTTTCTTAACCTTATATAGTGTATATTTGTACAGTTTCAGTATCTTTACTGCCTAACCGGAAACCATTATGGATAAAATCGATATTCGCGGCGCCCGTACCCACAACCTGAAAAACATCTCGCTGACCATACCGCGCGACAAGCTGATCGTGATCACCGGTTTATCCGGCTCCGGTAAGTCGTCGCTGGCGTTTGATACGCTGTACGCTGAAGGGCAGCGCCGTTATGTCGAGTCGTTATCGGCCTATGCGCGACAGTTTTTAAGTTTGATGGAAAAGCCTGATGTCGACCATATCGAAGGCTTGTCGCCGGCGATATCAATTGAACAAAAATCCACCTCGCATAACCCGCGTTCAACCGTGGGCACCATTACCGAAATTTACGACTACCTGCGGCTGCTGTTTGCCCGGGTGGGCGAGCCTCGCTGCCCCACCCATGATTTACCACTGGCGGCGCAAACCATCAGCGAAATGGTGGATAAAGTCACCGCCTTCCCCGAAGGCACCAAATTAATGGTGTTAGCGCCGGTGGTGCAGGAACGCAAAGGCGAACACGTAAAAACGCTGGAAACCTTAGCTGCCCAGGGCTATATCCGCGCGCGTATTGACGGCGAGGTGTGTGATTTATCTGATCCGCCAACGCTCGACTTACACAAAAAACACACCATTGAAGTAGTGATAGACCGCATTAAAGTGCGCGATGACGTTAAAACCCGGCTGGCCGAATCGTTTGAAACGGCGCTGAGTTTATCCGGTGGCGTGGCCAAGGTAGCGTTGATGGACCAGCCCGACGCGGCCGAGCTGGTGTTCTCGGCCAATTTTGCCTGCCCCAGCTGTGGCTATTCGATGGTCGAGCTGGAGCCGCGGCTGTTTTCGTTTAACAACCCGGCCGGTGCCTGCCCCAGCTGTGATGGTTTAGGTGTTAAGCAGTATTTTGACCCGAACAAAGTCATTGTTAGTGACGAACTCAGCCTGGCCGGCGGTGCCATTCGTGGTTGGGATAAGCGTAATTTCTATTATTTTCAGATGTTAAAATCATTAGCCGAGCACTACGGCTTTGCCTTGGATGTACCCTTTAACAGCCTGACGAAAAAACAGCAGGACGCCATTTTACGCGGTAGCGGCCATACGGTAATTGATTTCAAATATTTAAACGATCGTGGCGATATCGTGCAGCGCAGCCATCCGTTTGAAGGCATTTTACCGAATATGGAGCGACGCTATCGCGAAACCGAATCAAATTCGGTGCGTGAAGAGCTAAGCAAATATCTGGCGCATCAATCTTGCCCTAGCTGCAACGGTACCCGCTTACGCGAAGAAGCCCGCCATGTGTTTATTGGCCAAACTAACCTGCCAGAAATTGTCGAGTTATCGATTGGCGACTGCATGGCGTTTTTCCAGCAACTGGCGTTAACCGGCCAGAAGGCGCAAATCGCCGAAAAAGTACTCAAAGAAATTCAGGACCGCTTAAGCTTTTTAGTAAACGTTGGCCTGAACTACCTGAATTTATCGCGCAGTGCTGAAACGCTATCTGGTGGTGAAGCACAGCGCATCCGTTTGGCCAGCCAGATTGGCGCCGGTTTAGTCGGCGTGATGTATGTACTGGATGAACCTTCTATCGGCTTACACCAGCGCGATAACGACCGCCTGCTAGGCACACTTACGCACCTACGCGATTTAGGCAATACCGTGATAGTAGTAGAGCACGATGAAGACGCCGTGCGCATGGCGGATCATATTATCGACATTGGCCCGGGCGCCGGTGTTCATGGCGGTAATATTGTCGCTCAGGGTACGCTGGCGCAGGTAATGGCGGCGCCGGAATCCTTAACCGGCCAGTATTTATCCGGCAGCCGTAAAATTGCAGTACCGGAAAAACGGCATAAGCCAGGCAAAAAGTGGTTAGAGGTAATAGGCGCCAGCGGCAATAACTTAAAAGACGTCGATGTGGCTATTCCGTTTGGTTTAATGACCTGTATTACCGGCGTGTCCGGCTCGGGTAAATCCACCTTAATAAACGACACGCTATTTCGGGTGGCGCACCGCGTGCTGAACAAAGGCGAGGGCGATGACCCCGCACCGCACCGCGAAATAAAAGGCATGGATCATTTTGATAAAGTTATCGACATTGATCAAAGCCCGATTGGCCGCACGCCACGCTCTAATGCTGCTACCTATACCGGTATTTTTACTGCGGTACGCGAGTTATTTGCCGGCACGCAGGAAGCACGCTCACGCGGTTATCAGGTGGGCCGCTTTAGCTTTAACGTTAAAGGCGGGCGTTGCGAAGCCTGTCAGGGCGATGGTGTAATAAAGGTAGAAATGCACTTTTTACCCGATGTCTATGTGCCGTGCGATGTGTGTAAAGGCAAGCGCTATAACCGTGAAACATTAGAGATTAAATACAAAGGCAAGAATATCCACGAAGTGCTGGATATGACGGTAGAAGATGCGCAAGCTTATTTTGAAGCCATTCCGGCAATAAACCGCAAGTTGCAAACGCTGTTGGATGTTGGCCTGAGCTATATCAAGCTGGGCCAGTCGGCCACCACGCTATCGGGCGGTGAAGCACAACGGGTAAAACTGGCGCGCGAGCTAAGTAAACGCGACACCGGTAAAACGCTGTACATTCTGGACGAGCCCACCACCGGCCTGCACTTTTACGATATTCAGCAACTGCTAAACGTACTGCACCGCCTGCGTGACCACGGCAACAGCATTGTGGTGATAGAGCATAACCTCGATGTAATCAAAACCGCCGACTGGATCATCGACTTAGGCCCGGAAGGCGGCAGCGGCGGCGGTGAAATTCTGATCGCCGGCACACCAGAGCAGGTAGCAGCTTGTGAGAAGTCTTATACAGGGCATTACTTAAAGCCGTTGTTGGGCTAGTAACCTTTAAGGTGCGGCGCTTACAACCAGCGCCGCACTTGTTGGGTATAAGCCTGATACTCATTCCCAAATTTCTGCAGTAAATGCCGCTCTTCCGGCGCTATCTGAAACCGGTTCATATACCACACAAACAGCGGCAGCAACGCCAACGCCGCCGCGCTGCTTAAGTAAAACGCCCAAGCTGTTAGCAACAACAAAAAACCTAAATACATTGGGTTACGGCTATAGCGGTAAATACCACGGATAACCAGGCTGGAGCTTTGCTCCGGCACCCGCGGGTCTACCGTAGTATTGGCGCGGCGAAACGCCAACACACCTGACAGTGCCACAGCAATACCCGTAACAGCAAACACGGCGGCCAATATCAGCCGCCAGCTCTGTGGCAGCTCCAACGGCGAAAACCACTGCGCCAGCAACCACATCGCTAAAGCAAACAGCGCTACCAATACAATTGGCGGGATTTTAAGTTCAAGTGTTTGCATGACAGCCATCCGTGATTTTTCTTCGTTACATCATACTACTTGCAGTGGCTTTTATGCGGAAGTTTGCTTGCTACTACACTTTTAGGCGCAGAAAAGTGTTGGGTTCTCACATTTTTAGGCGCAGAAAAGTGTGAAATATTGCATTTTAAGGTGCAGAAAAGTGCGAAACAGCAGTCACGCCTGCTGAAAAATATGTTCACGATGAAAAGCTAGAAACTGTGCTGCAGGGTAAAATTTTTCTGGCAAGGCGATGCGCTTGCCATGAAAACTGGCAATCGCTGACATAAAAAACGCATCTGTTGCATCGGTAACTTGGCTTGATACCACTACTCGATAGTCACCATCGACGGTAATTATGCCCAAATCAAAGGCTTTATCATGTAATGCTGATAGGGCTAAGCCGTTATGAGGGTTTAATCGGTTCGCTTCGTCTTGGCTCCAAGGCACTATATGGCTGGCAACCAATAACTTGGGGCTAGCCAAACCGCTAATACAGCAGCGCTGGTTATAGGCACTTAATACCGCATTGCGAAAAAACTGCTGGCCTATGCGTACTGTTACTTCGGCTAACTTTGAGGTGCTTTTTTCAGCAATATTGCTCTGAGCAATGCCTTGTTCTGCACCAAATTCTTTCTCGGCTTGCGCCATAGCAATTGCAAAGGCTGCCCAGTCTTGCTGCATTTCTTGCCACATTGCTTTATCAGCCGCTGAGGCCCCAGTTAAACCCGAACGGCCTGTTGACGTGATTGCTGGGTCTAAGCTGGCAATATTAGACAGCTTCATTGCCAACGCCGATGGTGTGCGGCCGATTAAATGTGCGTACTGAATAATCTCTGGATTCTTCGAATGCAAGCGACCAAAGGTTAAACGACAATACAGGCTAAAAGCCACTAAGCTTTGTTGTCTTGTCCAACCTGATGTTGCCATGCTCGATTCCAAAATTGTGAAATGTTAGTTACACAATATAATGTCACTGAAACTGGCAATAAAAAAGGGGCAACAATTGTTGCCCCTAAAGCGCTAGTGAAGCTACCAGAGGAAATTAGAACTGGCCGGTAATGCCTAAGCTATAAGCCTTCATGCTATCGTTATCTGTATTGCTGGCAAAGCTGGCTTCAACTGCCCAGTTTTGCGTAAAGAAATGCTTAGCATTTAAGCTGTAATCGTCAGCTTTGCTGTATGTCAGACCTACAGAGGTCATTTTGCTGAAGTAGTAATCTGCAGCCATTGCCCAGGCGGAGCTGCCATCGTTATCTTCGATTGTAATACCAGCAGTGATGAAACGGTCACCATTCAAGCTGGCAAAGTATTTGCCGCTGATACCAAAATAGTCGAGCGAGTCATCGGTGTAGGCGGTAAAACCAACGTAGTCGCTGCCCTGCAATTGGTGGTTGTAGCTGGCAGAAAAGCGATAATCATTACTGCCGTCTGCTCTGATGGCTTCAGCACGTACGATAAAGTTGTTTGAAACCAAATAACCCAGTCCAAGTTGGTTGATATTTTCATCACCAAAACGGCTGTAGCCAGCTGACACGACCAGACCATTTTCGGCGAAGTACTCACCGCCGATGGTCCAGGCGTTGTTATCAAATACACGGTTGAAAGACGCTGAAACATTTGTCACTTTGTTAATATATTCAAACTGGTCAAGTGGACCAAGAGTTGTTTTTTTATCGAAAAAATAGCGCCCGTCCAACTGCCAGCCATTATCAGAAATGGTACGGTTTACTAAGATATCGTCTTGTAAATCGACATAGTCAAAACGCAGATGCGTCAGCTGTAATCCGGTGAATACTTGATATTCTTCAGCTGCAGCTGCAGCAGCAGAGGCCGCCATTGCGATAACAGGTAATACATATTTTAACGTCATTGTTTAAGATCCCTAATTTAGTGATAGCGGCGCGCATAATACAGATGGCCACATGAAATGTAAAATATAAGTACAAATTATTTTTACATAAACAGGCAATATGTTTACTTTACAACCTAATATAGGAATTTTTTAAACCGTACAGCATAAAATATCAGTCGCAGCTAAAATCACACTAAGTAAATATTTATTTTACATATTTGCAGTATAAATTATCTATTTGCTTTTATTTACTATTACGCCAAAATACGGCAAACCGTTGGGAGAATAAGTATGTTTAGAGCTCTATTTTTAATCATTGGTATTAGTCTGGGAAATGCTGCGCAAGCGACCACGCTGCTTGCTACGGCGATTGACAAAACCACCGCGATGCCAGTTGCGCAACTGTTGGCTGCACCGCAACACCATTTAGACAAAGTGGTCACCATTGCTGGTACCGTCGACTCGGTATGCAGCAAGCAAGGTTGCTGGATGAAATTTGTTGCTGCCGAAGGTATGGGGCCGTTTCGTATTAAAGTGCGTGATGGCGAGATGGTTTTTCCGCTAAGCGCAAAAGGTAAAATGGCCTATGCCAGCGGCACAGTTAGGTTATGGCCGCAGGGCGAAGACCAGCCGGATGCTTATCAGCTGGTGCCGACGGCAGTAGAAATAGCAGATTAACCCAGACTGTTTAAACGCAGCTGCACTAAATAACGCCGCAACTGCGCTACCCGATGCGGCCGGTTAAACAGCTGATACAGTTGTAACCAGTCGGCGGGTGGCATCCAGCAGATACCGTTGTGCCAATGGCAGTGCTGCGGCTTGAACACCCAGTTAACCACGGCGTTGTTTTGCTTAACAGCGATACCGGCCATTAGCTCAATATCCGGCCAGCCCGCGCGGCTAAAGCGGGCAAAGTTTGCTGAGGCATACTCCGCATGCGCCGCTGTTAACTGCGGCTGAAAACTTACCGATAACAACTGGTAGATTGCAGCAAAATCAGTCTCAGCACACACAATATCAATATCATTCGGTGCGGTTTCAAGCCCCAACTGCCACAACAGGCAACTGCCGCCAACACCAAACTGAAAGGGTTGCAACAAACCGCAAAGCTGCTGCAGCTGTGCCGGCAAATTATTATCGTTCATCTAAAACCTTTATCTGCCGGGCCAGATAGGCCAGCTTTTCATTGTTCAACTGCCGGTAGTCAAAGTAAGGACAGACTAATACGCGGTTGTGTTGATCAACCGCAAATTCATGATTCTGCCAGTTAAACTGCGCCGGCAAGCCCGCATCCAATAACGCTTTGGCATGAGTACGGCCAGCGATAATATGCACCGTTTCCGCCACGGGCTGAAGCTCAGGCACGCTAAAAAGCAATGCTGTACTGCTAGCAGCCTGCAGTAAGTGTTGCTCGCGATATTGCTGCCAGCTGCCGGCATGTCGTGTATAAACATATTGCTGAGTATCCAGCGCATACAACAGTTTGGCATAGACATTAAATACTTTTCGCCAGCCATTGCCACAGGCTCGATTAATCAGCTCTATCTCACCACTGTGCAGTGGTTGCACCGAGCGTAAATCGGTGTATTCCGCCATCGGAGGCCGGTTGGCAATATAAACACGAAGCCCTGCGCAGCTATCGCCCAGGCCGATCGCAGTGGCATTTTGCGCTGCCATAACTCAACACCATGCTAGTGGGAAAATAAAAAGGCAGCCGAAGCTGCCTTTATCGATACGACTGGAATCAGGCGTCTTTTTGCAGTAAGTAATCTATGAGCTGTTGCATTTCTTGTTCATAGTTGCGTGCATCCAGCGCTTCATTTTTAATTTTGTATTTGCCATTCACCACCAACATTGGCACGCCGGTTAAGATACGACGGTTGGACAACTCGTCCTGTTCTTTCTTCATCTGGTTGGCTGCACCGCGCACCGAAAAGCTTTTCATTGCTTTGTCATAAGTTTCGCCATCGATATCGTTAATTAACATCAGGCTACGGATATCGTTCTCGTTGGAAAAAGGCACTCTGCTTACGTGTATTTGATTGAAAATTGCGGTGGCAATCTGATTGCCCTTACCCTGACTTTTAGCTATTAAATAAGCGCGTGATAAAGCATTTTGCATTTCTGGAGTAGCTGCGCGGATAAAATCGACATGCACTTTTTTAAACTCAGTACCCTCTGGTAGCTTTTTAGCAATACTTTGCGCTATGGGTTCAAATGCATTACAGCCACCGCAATAGAACGAGAAGAATTCTTTTACTTCTGGCTTAGCCGTGGGTTGCTCGGCAATAACTTCGTAATGTTTACCTAATTCAAATTTAGATTTAGATTCCGTTTCAGCACAAGCTGCCAGTGGCAGCATTAATGACAGTGCAAATACAGATAACAGCTTTTTCATTATTTTAATGTCCTTTGTTAGAGCCTTTGGGCCACAGCTTAGCAAAAACTTAGTAATCTGGCACTAATGAAAGCGGGGCTTGTTGCAGTAAAAACAATTGCTCCTTCAATGCCAGACATTGTTGTTCCCAGTATTTGTCTGTCGCAAACCAGGGAAAGTTCATTGGAAAGGCCGGATCTTGCCAACGCCGAGCCAACCAGGCCATATAATGCACCATGCGCATCGCCCGCAATGGCTCAATCAGTTTCAGCTCTGCCGGGTCAAAGTCGCAGTATTGCTCGTACTCTTCCAGCATCAATTCAAGCGTGTCACGCTGCTGTTGCCGGTCACCGGACAACATCATCCATAAATCCTGTATCGCGGGTCCGTTGCGACAATCATCTAAATCAACGAAAAACGGCCCCTCGCTGGTATAAAACAGGTTACCAGCATGACAATCACCATGCAGTCGGATCAGGCGCTTAGGCTTATACTGTGTGATGCAAAGTGCTATAACCTGGTCCAGCGCACTGTCGAAAGCCGGTCGTAAATATGCCGGAATAAATTCCAGTTTGCTAAGCACATCACGGCTTTGTAACAAATGGCTTTCGATACTGAACGCCGGACGATATGCAAAGGCTTTCGCTTTACCCACCTGATGTAAGCGACCAAGAAAACGACCTAACATCGCTAGCTGCTCGTCATTATCGATCTCCAATGTACGGCCACCACGGCTGGGGAACAGTGCCAACTGGTAGCCGCCGTATTGTAACACCGACTGCCCGTCCTGCCGCAGCGGCACCACCACCGGAATATCAGCCGCAGCAAGCTCAAAAGCAAAGTCATGCTCTTCCTGTAATTGTGCGGTGCTCCAGCGCTGCGGCCGGTAAAATTTTACTACGTACTTTTGTGGTATCTCCGCCGCGCCGCGCCATGCACTAAACTGATATACCCGATTTTCATAGCTATTTAGCGCGGTGAGCCCGGAACTAATATCCAAGCCCAGATGCTGCAGGGCATCAATAATGATGTCCGGCTGCAGCGTAGAAAAATCAAATGCCGTCATAAAGCTCCCTGGCGGCTAACGTTTTAGCGGCCTACAAAAAATGTCGTCGACTGTTCAAGCTTTACATCCGGGTTTTCTGCCTGGCGCACAGTAAAACGAATATCCAGACTGCGCGACTCAGTAATATCCGGGTCCAGTGCCAAACTAACTGGTACATTTAGGGTTTCGCCGCCATTCAGGTTAACCTGCTGCGGACCTATCCAGCTAAGACTTTCACCACCGTCGACGCTCAAGTTAAACATGACAGCTTGCTGCGACTTATTAGAAATGCTTATGGTATAGGTGTTTTCTACCCAGCCTTCGTTAGTTTCCCGGTACATTGCACCGCGATCTCGGATAATATTCATCTCAAACGGCACCCGGCTATACAGCGTCCAGGCAAAGGCACCACAAACTGCAATAAGCACGAACAAATAACCTAGCAGTTTTGACCGCAGCACCTTGGTGGGTTTGCCATTCAAGCTGTGCTCTGTGGTATAGCTGATCAGGCCGGTTGGGTAACCCATCTTAGTCATGGTGTCGTCACAAGCATCAATACAGGCACCACAGTTAATGCATTCATACTGCAGGCCATTACGAATATCAATGCCGGTAGGGCACACCTGCACACAGAGGTTGCAATCGATACAATCGCCCAGGCCTTTTTCCTGGTAATCTTTGTCTTTACGGCTGCGCGGCCCACGGTTTTCGCCTCGCGTTTCGTCATAGGTAACGGTAAAGGTGTCTTTATCAAACATCGCCGACTGAAAACGGGCGTAAGGACAAATGTGTGTACACATAATTTCCCGCATCCAACCCGCATTGCCGTAGGTACAAAGGGTAAAAAACAGTACCGACACCAGAGCCCAGAAACCTGCTTGTAAGGTAAAAAATTCAATAAACAGCGGCCCTACCGGCGTGAAGTAACCGACAAAAATCAGTGATGTCAGTAAGGAGAACGCTAACCAGCAAAAGTGAGTAGCTGCTTTTTTAACAAACTTAGTGGCCGACCACGGATCAGCATCCAATTTCATGCGCTGATTACGCGTGCCTTGAATTTTCTCTTCAAACCAAATAAAAATGAAAGTCCACACCGACTGTGGACACAAATAACCACACCAGACCCGGCCATAAAAAGCGGTAATAAAGAACAATGCATAAGCGGCAATGATAAATATCCACGCCAGTATGGTGAAATCCTGCGGCCATAAAGTTAGCGAAAAGATATTAAATTTCTGCTCGGTAATGTCCAATAAAATGGCCTGATGACCATCATAGCGTAGCCATGGCAACAGCATAAAAAGGCCCATAAAGACAAAGCCCATATAACGTCTAATAGCTTGATGCAGGCCTTTTACTGCACGAACGTAAATACGGTCACGCGGGTTATACTGCGCCCCCTGTCCAGCCGGCTTATGCACCTCGACATGTACAGGAATATTCTTTATATCTATTTTTTGCTGATCCACGGCTTACCCCGCTACTGCCATTTGCCACTTGCCGCTGAGTATAACATTTCGCGACAAGAAGTTTTTGACCTGCAACAAAGCAAGTATCGTGCCCTGGCAGGTAACACCAGCAAAGTTGCATTCCCACTAGCGAAAACTGACAACTGAAGCAACAGAAGCAGTATTTATTGTAAACTTAGTTTACAATAATACGATATCAACACGGTCACGATGCAGTTGGTGCTGCAATCCGATACAATGGTGCTGTTATATATAATGGAGCACCCAATTTATGAAGAAGTTTTTTTGGCTCGTGTTAATAATACTGCTGGTCATTACGTTTTCTGATCATGATTTGATCAGGCCGTATAAAGAGCAGCTGTTTGAGCTAATCCTGGACCAAGCCGCTATTGCCGGTGACGATAAAGAAGCCGCACTGCGCAGAACTCGAAAGCAACTGCTGGCATTATCAGAGCAATGGGGTGAGGGCCAACGCACGCAGCTGGAAAAAGCCAGCAGCAGCCTGGACAACCTGTTGAAATTTCGGCGTAATTATTGTGTGAATAAAGATTTTAACCCAATTTTGTTTGGCGAGCCCTTGCGTCAGAGCTGCGATGTTATTGAAAAGAATTACCCAAATTTAAGCAAACCTTAAGCAGAGGCAACCCATGCGTACATGCGGTATAGAGATAAAAGGCAGTGAAGCCATCATCTGTCTGATGACATTACAAAGTGGTCTGTTTGAGTTACCAGACTGCCGGCAAAACCGCTTTGCACTAAGTAAAGATGCTGAACAGCTGCAAATGCGTCATTTTCAGTTCACCTTTGCCAAGTTCATTGAAGACTATCAGGTAAGCCAATTGGTGATTAAAGAACGCCCGCAAAAAGGTAAGTTTGCTGGAGGCGCCATTGGATTCAAGATTGAAGCCGCACTGCAACTTATTGCAGGTTGTGACTGCACTATCATCAGCGCCAGTCAGATCAAAGAAGCGATAAAACGTCACCCGATACCGGTGGATTTCAAAGATACTGGTCTGAAAGTGTTTCAGGAGACGGCTTTTTTAGCTGGCTATGCCTTTTTAGCAAAATAGCCGCCAATTCGGCTATTTTTTTTGCTTACCTAAATGTCGCTTTATGGGCTTACTGGCCTGTAAAATGAGTTTGCGGATCAGTTTAGACTTAGGCTCACCAGTCGCCTGGCTGAGTTGGTTTAATGCGTCTATCGCCTCCTGACTTAACGTAAAGGTGGCGTGGCGCATTGGCAAACGCGTGGTATCGTCAACTTCCTCGGGGGTAGGTTGGCGCATACTCACGATACGCGGCATGCCCATTGCATAATCGTTAGCATCATCAATAAATTCGTCAGCCGTAAAACCGGGTTTACCGGGCGGCCGCGACTTTTTCTTCAGATCGGTCAGCGCCATCTTCTTGTATCGCCTTCATTGCCAGTAACTCGGTCACTATATCACGGATTTCCTGAGCCGCTTTACCTGCGGGCTCTACATCCATTACTGATAGCCCCTTTTCCTCACTATCGTCATAAGCATTTCTATTGTAGGTAATGGCATCTAACACGCGGATATTGAACGATTTACACACTTCTTTTGCATCTAATATCCGACCGGCCTGGTTAGGCAAAGATGGACATTGCGTGATAACACAACCAACAATCATGTCAGGGTTGACGACATTGCAGGCACTGACTAAGTCTTCCAAATGTTCCAGCGTTTTCAAATCACGACGTTTCGGCCGCAGCGGAAACAAAACATGTGTGGCCACTACCATTGCAGAACGCAATGCCACACTGTCCTGGCCACCGCAGTCGACAATCACCACGTCGTAATGCATTTCAAGACTTTTCAATTCGTAGCGAATTTTGCCGTACATTTGCACACAGTTGATCCAGGGTAATTCAGCATCGAGATGCCGCTCCTGCACCCAATCTGACGAGGTTCGCTGCGGATCACAATCTACCAACATCACATTGGCATTTCTCTCGCGCGAGAAATACACCGCGATATTTTGCGCCAGACAACTCTTGCCGCTGCCGCCTTTTTCTCCACCGACTAACAAGATCATTACGTCACCCTCATTTTCGTATATCACCGATACCTAAACGGGTCGGATTTTAAGTGTAGATGAGGATGCTAATTTGACTAGCTAATTTACAAAATGATTTTATCTAAGCAGATGCTTTTATTCATAAAAGCAAGATAAGCGGGCTTCACAACAAGACAACCCGCTAAATTTACTTAAATTACACGCTTACGTCGCCACACCAGACCTAAACCAAGCAATAAACTGAGCCAACCGCTACTGCCGCCGCCGCTGTCGTCACTGTCATTGCCACCAGTTGCAGATGTATTGGCAACCGGGTTCAGTGTCGCGGCACTATCAGGGCGCGCATCAACAACAACCATACTTTCGATAGTAATTAGATTGGCTGCAACTAACGGCTTATTGTCTTCCCGGTCTGCTGCACTATAGTTTTGTAACGGCAGCTCGCTGATGCCGGGGAAGCTAAACCGCGGCAAACCGGCAATATTGTCTACAACATCCATATCCTGGCTTTTGATCTGACCGAATACAGTAAAACCAGCATTCTGCACGTCCAGGTTTGCAGCGTTATTAGTTAGGTTAATAAACCACTGATTGGTAGCACTATTTGGATCGCCACCCAACTTGGCCATAGCAATAGTTGCCCGAACATTAGACCACTTTGGTTCATTAATGATGGCTGCATTTGTCGCCACCGCCTTTAGTGGTAGTTGCTGATCAAAAATAAAACCACCGCCCTGAATTACAAACCCTGGCACAGAGCGATGTATAACCGTACCGTTATAACGGCCGGAGTTAACGTAGTTTAAAAAGTTTTGCACTGTTACCGGTGTAGTTTGATCGAACAAATTAATTTCAAATTTGCCCATGTTGGTTGTTACTTCTACTATTGTTGCCTGCGCTATATCACTGCCAGTTAACATTGCCAGTACCAGCAAGGTTTTTAGTGCTTTGGTTGCCATATTGATGCTCTCCGTTAATTGTCTGCAGAATAAGGCAGGCAGCAACGCAAAATCCAGCGGAATAACAATTAATTACGCTTAGTTACAGCGCCATTAGCTTTAGCCTTGTTGCGGTATCGACCAACAGCTGTTTTGCTATTGCTAGCTGGCTTGCTTTTACGCCACGTGCGTTTTTGTTGTGGCAAACCAGTTGGTATAACGACAGCTGCGGCAGCTACAAGCTGCTGTAGCTGAGCAAGTAAGGGCTGCATAAAACTTTGATAGCTCTGTTGACGCTGGCAAATGGCATTTAAAGCAACCTCCCAGCGCGCCGTCATATCCGGTAGAACCGCTTGCTCTGGTAAGACTGAGATTAACGCTGCCCCCGTCGTCGTAGCGCAGATTTTCTTTCCATCACGCTTTAAAAAGCCTCGCTTAAAGAGTAATTCTATAATGCCGGCACGCGTTGCTTCTGTCCCCAAACCATCGGTATCACGCAAAATTTTACGAATTGTCTCATCTTTTACATAACGACCGATACCAATCATGGCTGCCAGCAAACTTGCATCGGTAAAGGCTTGTGGTGGTTGAGTATGCTTCTCCAATACCTGTGCAGCCTTACAAATTAATTGCTGCCCTTGTACCAAGGTAGGTAATGTTTCGTTTCGCGAGTCGGCGTCATCAGTGTGCAAGTTTTCAGCGCCAAGCTGGTCACCACGATAGAGTTGTTTCCAGCCGGCACTGGTCTCTGTTCGTGCTTTAGCAATAAAACAACCGCCAGCAATGTCAAGCTCAGCTTTGGTGTCGTTATTGCAGAAGGCAGGATAAAACTGTGCCAGGTACTGCCGGGCAATCAATTGATACAACCTCTGTTCTGCCTGAGTAAGCTTTTGTATGTCAGTACGCTTTTCTGTCGGAATGATCGCGTGGTGCGCCTCTACTTTTTTGTCATCCCAGGCTTTACTGACGAGCTTAGTGTTTGCTTGCTGCACTGCTTCTGCTAATTCCAGCGAATTTGTTGCTATCGCCTGACACACTGCGGCGACCTGCCGTAAATGTTCACGCGGCAAATACCTATTGTCTGAGCGTGGATAAGTGATCAGCTTGTGCCGCTCGTACAATTGTTGACAACAATCAAGCACTTGCTGTGCGCTCATTCCATAACGTTTAGCTGCATCAATTTGTAGCGCAGATAAATTGTATGGTAATGGTGCTGCCTGTTTTGTCGCTTTCTGCTCCAATTTCATCACCGTGACCAATTGCCCGCTAACTTTCTGTTGCACTTTTTCCGCCAGCGCCTTCAACAACACCCGTCCTTCCTCGTCCTGCCAAGGTGCACAGGCATTACTTGGCTGCCACATGGCATTAAATCGGTACTGCTTATCAGTTTCGAGATGAGCGACCACCTGATAGAATGGCTTGCTGACAAAATCAGTAATGTGCTGGTCTCGTCGCACTACCAGCCCCAGTAGAGGCGTTTGCACCCTACCAACTGACAACACACCCTGATAACCAGCTTTTTGCCCCTGTAGCGTATAGGCTCTGGTCATATTCAGGCCATATAGCCAATCAGCGCGGCTGCGCGCCAGGGCAGACGTCGACAACGCAACAAACTCCTTATTCGGTCTTAATTGGCTTAGCGCCTTTTTTACTGCCGGTGGATTTAAATCATTAATCAACAGCCGCTGTGCTTTCGCTAACTTTTCCGTACCTACATTGCAATAAGCTAGTACCTCGTCTACCAAAAGCTGCCCTTCACGATCCGGGTCCCCTGCGTGTACTATACTATCGGCTTGTTTCAAAAGCTTTCTCAGTACATTAAGCTGCTGTTCAGCTGATTTGCGTACTGTTAACAACCATTTATCAGGCACTATCGGCAATTGTGTTGCCTGCCAGCGTTTGTAGTCTGCGTTATAATCCTCTGGTTCAGCTTGCTGTAGCAGATGGCCAATACACCAACTGACCACATCACCGTTGGCAAGACGTATAAAACCGTTATCTTTGTATTGCGGTTTAGGTAATACTGCAGCTATAGCCCTGGCTAAGCTGGGTTTTTCTGCGATGTATAGGATCATGCTAGCGCCTTACCTTGCACAGTTTAGCTGTTCATACATACAGTATGTTTAACCGGTATAGTCACTTATTGCAAATAAAATGTAATAAAAATTTGGTTTTGCTGGAAAAGTGAATAGAATATCTCCCAGCCACCACCGGTATGCTTTAAACACTTACATTTACGTCAGTTGGGTATATAACGATGCAATATAGTGAAGTTAAGAAAATCTGTGACGAATTGCACAAAACAGGCAAAACTGTTTCATTGGATTATTTAATTTCTCAAGTTCCTGGTGCTCAAGCCAGCCTTGTCGTACATTATCAAAAGTGGCGTAATGAACAAGCGAACCGTATGCCAGAAGCATCACCAACCGACAGTATGTTTAGCCCCGATTTTGTCGCTGCTTTTCAGCGCGAAGCAGATGCGCATACCAAAAAGCACACTGACCAATTAAATCAGCAGTTGCAGCAGGCAATGCAGGCTGAAGTTCTGGCAGCAGAGCATAACCGCGAGTTGCAGCTTGAAGTTGAACAGCTTCAGCATCGTAAAGCTGAACTTGAAGGTAGCTTACAACAGCAGCAACAACAGTTGTCTACTCAGGCTGAGAAATTTACCAGCCTGACTGAAGAGCGCGACAAAGCACAGGCAAAAAGCCGTGAACAAGAAGCTTCGCTGGAAAAAAGCCACACTGAACTTGAGCAAGTTAAGTCTGAGCTAGCGCTGGCTGATCAGGAAGTTAACGCCAGTAAAGATAAGCTGGCTCAATTGGAAAAGCAGCTTGAATCTACTTTGCAGCAGGCTGCCGAATCGAAAAAGTTGGCCAGTGAAACTAAAGCAGAAGTTGAACAATTGCAGTTGAAATTGATTGCAATGCAACAAGCTCAGGATGAACTGGAAGAGCAATTACAAGCCGAGCAGCAACTGAATCAACAAAAACTACAACAATTACAGACAGAGCTAGCTTCAGCAGAACAACAGTTAGAGCCGCTGCAGCAAAAAGCCAAACAGGCTGAGCAAATAGAACAGCAATTGCAGGCACTACAGCAGGCCGAAACAACCGCAAAAGCCGCGCTGGAAAAAGCACGCCAAGATCAGAAAAAGACCCAACAAGATTTGCAAACGCGTGAGCACGATGTCACCGAGTTGCAAGCCATGCTCAGCGAGTTTGAAAATAAACTGCAGCAGGCTACAAAAACCGAGACTCAAGCAGTCGCTTTAAATAAGCGCCTGCAAGCGCAGCTTCAACAGTTGCAAGACTCAACAGAGGCCCGGGATAGTCAACAAGAAAGTCAGCTAGGCTCCTCTGCTGATAACAGTGCAATTATCGCTGAGCGCGATCAGGCTCAGCAATTGCTTGCTGAGGCGCAACAGCATTTAGCAGATGCAAAAAAGCAATCCGAACAATTATTAACTGAGCGTGATGACGCACTTGCAAAACTTGAGCAGGCGCAATCTGAACAGGCTAAATTAGTGCAGACGCCACAACCTGTTGCTGTGGAAGTAGAGCAAGTTATGGCTAATCCAGAAGCGGATGCCACCATAAGCCGGTTAGAAAAAGAAGTTGATAGTCTTAGCAAAAAAATTAGTGAACTGAGTAAAGAACTTGACCATAGCAAGCGCGATGCCGAGACCCAGCATGACAATGCTGTTAAAGCTCAGGAGCAGCTTGATGCCATGCAAAAAGCGCAAAGCGCTGATATCGATGAAACCCAGGATATTCAGGCGACACTGGAGCAATTACGCGCCAACAATGCCATGCTAAAAGAGCAAAGCGCCATTACCGCCAACCATCAAGCCGAACAACGGGAAGTGATGCGTCAGTTGCGTGAAGAGCTGCAACAACAGCGCGATCTGGTTGCCGATATGCAATTAGAGCAAGAAAAACTGAAAAAGCAAAAATCACAACTTGAACAGCAAGTTAGCTTTGTTAAAGATAACGCCGCTGCTACCATTGAGCGCTTAACCCGCTACCGTGAACAAGCGCAGGAAAAAATTGAAAAGTTAGAGAGGAAGGTCGGCGGCAGGCCTTCGGATCAGCTTTAATTTTTTCAGCAGAATGCGCCCTTGTGGCGCATTATTTTTGTCTGCATCGTCTATTAAGTCAGGGCTCTAAAGGACTACCCATGCACTCTTCTGCATTTCTTACGTTAATCGTCATCTTCAGCCTGGCTGCCTGTAGCACACCCAACAACGTGCAACAACAGATTGGCGAGCGGGCAGTGATAGAGCAGGTTACTGAGGGTGAGAACCAGGGCATGTACCGCAATCTGTACCGCCCAGAAAAAGGCTACCCCGACTACCCGGTAACCTGTGAGGCTAACTGTTATCCGGCACACCCGGCTGTGGCTTGTAAGGCACCAGCACAAGATTGCCAGTTCACTGGCACGCAGCGGGCGCCGGAGCTAAAAACCGGCTATAGCCTGCAATGGCTGGGGCATGCCAGCTTTTTAGTTAACACGCCCGATGGCCAGCAACTGCTGTTTGATCCGGTATTTGGCCAGTTTGACTGGCCGGTAAACTGGGCGCAGCACCTGGCCGGCATTATCAAACGCCCCTACACACCTGCACTGAGTGTAGAGCAATTAGCCGCTACCGACGCTGTGCTATATTCGCATTTACATTACGACCACTTCAGCCATGCCAGTATTGCGCAAATAGGCACCGCTGCAACCTATTATTTGCCGCTGGGTATGGCGGCTTATATGCCTAATGGCGGCTACAACATTGTTGAACAAGCATGGTACAGCCAAAGTCAGCAAGGTGAACTGAACATTCATTTGTTGCCGGCGCACCATTTTAACAGCCGCAAGCTATTCAATGACAATAACCGCGCTTTGTGGGGCGGCTGGCTATTGGAATATGCCGATAAAACACTATTTTTCGCTGGCGATACCGGTTACTCGGACCACTTTAAAGATATACAGCAACGCTATGGCGATATTGATATCTGCCTGTTGCCGATAGCCTCTTATCACCATGAAACTGACGGTGACTGGTACCGCTATGTGCATACTACGCCGGAAGATGCGTTAGTGGCCGCAAAAGAGCTGGGCTGTAAAGTGATGATCCCCTGGGGATACGGCAATGCCAGCTGGCAGATGGGTGATATCAGCTCGCATTCACCCTTGTTGCGGTTGTTACATATGCAGCAGCAACTGGAAAGCCAGGTGCCGCTGCTGATTTTGAACGAAGGCGACAGCGTCGCCCTCTAACTAAGCTCTGAGCATTACAGTACCGGCTTTAACCGGGCTTTGGCGGCCAGCTTATTACTGAGTTTGCCGGTAATGGCCCATACCAGTAGCGCCAGCCAGGCAATCCAGGAAACACCCGCCGGAATATTTAACAGCGCGATTTTGCCCAGATGCTGGCGGTTAAACGCCAGCGCTAGCAGACTGGGTAAAAACCACAGCGCGAAAAAGAACAGACCAAAGCTAACTAAAAACAGTACATCAGCTTGTAGCCAGGCCTTGCTGAGTGCTGTGAGAAATTGATTTAACGTATCCATTTCTTAGCTCCCGTGGTGGCTTTTTCTATTGCAGCCTCCGCAACAATAGCAATTAGCCACATTGCCGCAAAAAAGATGCCGAACGATATAAGCTGTTGGCTATCAGCCTGATTCCAGGCTGTCGTAAATGGCGTTAATAATTGTTGTAGGGTTTCCATGGCGATATCCTCGTTGTTATAAAATCGTCATCAGTTAAGTCATTGATTGTTTGTCAGCTGTTACAGATTATTTTTTTATTTTTTTATGTAACACTTGGCGAAGACAACCAGACTTAACAGGTAAGCGTGGTAAAAAGCGGCGTTACCCGAACCCAAACTCAACAGCAAGGCAGCGTAGTTTGACAACAGCACCTAATAGCGCGCAAAGCGCGATCGATTTTGTATTGCAGCTGTGGCAGCAGCATCAGGGCGCTATTAGCCGTGCGCTGTTGGCCAATGAAGCCGACCCGGCAGCACGGCAGGATTTAAAACAGGACATTTTTCTGGCATTGCACCAAGCGGCAACTAGGTTGCAAGCCGCAGAGCTGCCGCGCGCTTACCTGTTTCGCATTGTGCACAATGTGACGGTAGACCATATAGCCAGGGCGCAACGACATAAGTGGCAACCGCTGGATGAAGAAATACAGCAACAAATGTTGGATGATTGTCCGTCAGAGCAGTTAGGCGAGGCGCAACAAAGCCAACAGTTAATGCAGGCGGTAAGACGCTTATCGCCGGCTAACCGCCAGGTAATTCTTTTGGCGATGGAAGATTTAGATGCACCGGAGATCGCAGACATTCTGCAAATAAGCCACGGTGCCGTACGGGTGCGGCTAAACAGAGCCAAAACAGAGTTGATGGAGTTAATGCAAGATGGCCGATAATTTTGATTTTGCCGCCCTGGCAAAAAGCTGGCAGCAACAACCCGTGGTGGACGACACGCCGCCCAGTGCGGCTGATTTAGCTCAGGCCAGTCAGCGCCAGCGTGAACAAAAGTTGTTGATGTATGCCGAGTGGCTGGGTGCGCTGGTCATGGCCGCTGCCGCCTGCTGGCTGGTATTGGCAATGCCGGATGCAATAGGGTACTTAGCCGCTGCGTTTTTGGCGCTGGGTGCGCTGGGTACCTTGTATGTTAGCTGGCATATACACCGGCCAATACTGGCCTACGACAACTGGAGCAGCAGCGGGCTGCTACAATTTCGCCAGCGCGCTTGCCAACTAAGTTTGCGTTACTATCGTTACACTCAGCTTAGCTGTGCCGCACTGATACTGTTTACGGCCGCATTGTGGTTGCTAGATTGGTGGCAGTTGGCTGCAACATCAACCACCCTGCTGCTGTTTTACAGCCTGATTGCATCGCCGCTATGCTTATTCGGTATGTACCGGATGCAGCAAAAAGTGCGGCAAAAAAACACTGAGCTGGCGCAGCTGACTAGGCTGGCAGAAGATTTTCA
Source organism: Rheinheimera maricola (assembly GCF_016918075.2). Lineage (GTDB taxonomy): Bacteria > Pseudomonadota > Gammaproteobacteria > Enterobacterales > Alteromonadaceae > Alishewanella > Alishewanella maricola_A. Next base: position 216,285 of record NZ_JAERPS020000006.1, read on the forward strand.
ATACAGCGAAAAATGATAGTGCCTCGGAACCCAATGGCACTATCAACTTGATCAACCACAGCGCGCTATTATGCTGTGGTTGCTTAGCTTAAAAACGCCAGCTGACTCCCAAATCCCAGGCATACTCTGAGTCTGATGCATCTTCAAGCCCGATACCGGCTTTAAGCTGCAATTGTGGTGTAACAAACCAGCTACTGCGAACGCCGACACGATCGACACTGACTAAATAATCTTCCGTCGTATTTTCGTTAATAAAAGCGCCAACAGATAGCGCTGAATCAAAATAATAATCTAATGCCAAAGCCAGGCTATCACTACGAATCCCATCGTTATTGAAATAGCTTGCGCTAAAGTTTAAAAAACTGCCTGAGTCAAACACCCAGATTTTCTCTGAACTGACGCCAAAATGCTGATAGCTGCCACGGTTTTCTACGTCTTCATTTTGCAAATGCAGTTTTACCAGCCAACCAGGTTGAATATAGTAACCTGCACTGAAACTGGTTTTATGGCTGGAGAACTTACTTAACCGCATGTGCTCAAGCGAAAAATGCCAATCATGCTCAGTCGACTGATAGATGCCGCCAATATTCCAGGCGTCGAGTGATTGCCCGTCATACCAAAAGGTCTGGTCTATATCTGAACTCAGATAATTAATCGCCACTGAACTGCGCCGGCCAAATTGCTGCAAAGCCGCATAAGGCAGGTTTTGCTCAGAGCTATCGCCGCTGAGATAATAGCGGTAGCCCAGATTATTGCTGCTAAAACCATAGTCTTCATAATTGTTATTGAAATGGCTAAAGGTTACCTCTGAAGAAAATGGCTCTGCAGCCACAGCACTTACACAGACAAACAGCGTAAAAGGTAAAACAAATTTCATTTAAAATCCTTATTAAACAATACAATAACAGTCAATCATCTTCAAAGCTTGATGCACCAGCAGAAAGTGATTGAAGTTGTAAGCCCAGCTTAACTCATAAAACTGCTGTGCTGGAGGCTGGCGTATTTGACTGCAAAGTATTGGAAGGTTCAATTAAAGTTTACAAAATTAACAGACCAATGCCTAAACTAAGCAGAAACACCGGTAGCGACCAGCAATGAAATTCACGCCAAAGGCCCGGCTGTTTGCTTAACCTTAGCGCAATTAAATTCGCCAGCGAGCCGACAGCCAAACCAAAACCGCCTACTGTTACACCCCAGCTAAGTGCGCGCCAATCAGCGGTGAAGTGCTGCAGAAAAATCGCCGCAGGCACATTGGATATAAACTGCGACAACAAGGCTGAACCGTTATAGCTACCATGAGGCAACGCCATTAGCTGCGCGGCTAATTGTTGCAACAACGGCAGTTGCGCCAGCAAGCCAAGATCAATAAACATCAGCATAAATACCAACAGCAACAACCAGTCGATACCCGTTACCACGCTGCGCTTAAACACCGCATAGGCTGCCAACACGGTAATGGCAGCGATGGGCGCGAACTGATACTCCATTGCCAGAATAAACAGTGGATAACCGGCCAGCGACCAGACAAATAACCGGTGGTTATCACCACTGTTATCGTGCGGCACGGTAATGGTTAATGTAGCCGCACCAAAGGCCAGGCAACTTAGCAGCAGGACCAGCAGCAGTAGACTCAGCGCCAGCGGCGCCATCATCAGGCTAAATTGCCAAAAGCTATGGCCGGATGCTTGCCACAGCAACAGGTTTTGCGGGTTACCTATCGGCGTTAAAGCTGAGCCGGCATTAACTGCCAGCGCCAGAAAAATAATTAATCTGCCCACCGGCATACCGGTTAAACGGCCAATACTTAAGCTGATGGGTAGCAGTATAAACAAGGCGACATCATTGGTAACGATGGCCGACAGCAGCGCCGCAAACAGTAACATCAGCAGCGCCAACAGTCGCTCAGAATGGCAGCGCGGCAGCAGCCAGGCCGCAAACCGGGCCAGATAGCCGCTTTCTTCCAGTGCCCGGCTGAGTAACATTAAACCCGCCAGTGCGGCAATGATATGCCAGTCTACCAGCGCTACAAGGCCCACTGCGGTAGTGGGATTAAACCAGAGTAATACTGACAGCAAAAGCAGCAGTGTCAGTAGCAGGTAGTCTTCTGTTATATGGGATAATACTCGGCGCAACAATAACATGATGGCATAGTAAGGTAATGAAGATAAGTTGCTATTCTAACGCTAAAATCTCGAGCTGTATGCCCAAGCTGTGACGAAGCAGAAATGTATCCACACTTTATGTACAAACACGATATATCGTGCGATAACAGCGTCAATGTAACTTTTTTGTGATTAAAAAGGATTTCAAATGAAAGTTTGGCCGCTGTTTGCCCTATTCAGTCTATCTGTTTTTGCTTATGAGCCTGAAAATGATCAGGTGCTGCGCTTTGAGCATTCTCCGTTTAAAGATGTGCAATTGCAGTGTGAGCGCGATAAACACATCGTGCCTAAACGCAGTGAGTTACAGCTAGACAATTATGCCTTACTGGCAGCCGACAATGGTGAGCGGGTCGCGATTATCACTCTGACGAATACCGCTGGTGGCCAGCGTATTTTTAATCAGGACCATATAGTGGCGGTGATGGCCGATTGCGCCAGGCTGTTCCCTCAAGCCTTTGAGATCCGCCTGGCCCCTCGCCAGCAAACCAGTTTACAAATTCATTTTGGCCGCACCTTGCAACCGGTGTTGCAGTTAATCAGCAGCCAATAAGAAAGCTAATGCATAGGCATACCACTGTTTACAAACCACAGTAAGCAGGTAGGCCTTTGTCCGGCACCCTATCCACAGCATATTGCCCGTCGGCACGCAGTGCGGCAACCTTTGCCTCTACTTCAGCGGTACTAAGCCGCTGATCTTCCACATGTAGCACCCAGTCAATATCCTGTTGATACTGGCGTGATTCGCTTGAGTCAATCGGACCAACAGAGCCATCAGCGCCTTTGGGCATAAACCACAGGTTAAAATTCATCGACATTGGCACTTCCGGTGCCACGGCCGCACTGTGCTCGCCGACTAAATTACCATCAACATAGTAATGCACTGCGTCAGCGGTTACATTCATTACCAGGGTATGCCAGCCGGCATAGTCACCGGGTACGCGGCTGTATTCGTTGACCTTGGTCCAAGGCTCCAGCTGAAAGGTTTCCCAGGTGGTGGTCCACATCGCACTGTCACTGTTTTCACCCCAGCCACCGTTGGGCAGATACTCAAAATCCACTTCGCTGTAATCCGGATCCAATGGCGTCGCTAGCGGGCTGATGGCATAAAAGGTCTGGATCACTTCGTCACCATCCGGGCCGTAAGTAGGTTCGTTGCGGAAAAACACCCGCGCAGCATAGGTGCCATATAGGTATTTACGTGCATGGCAAATTTGCGTGTGGCGGGTGCCGGCACCGCTACCATCGGTTATTGAGCTCATGCGGGCAATACCGAACTGAGCACCGCCCGGCGCATCATGAGTACTAATGCCTTCTGCCGACCAGGCAGCGCCGGCAATACCCGGATGGCCGGTTTCTGTGCGTGCTGTCCAGCCGTTAGCAAATAAGGCATCGGAGTTGGCATAGTTAAAATCGTCAAACATAAAACCGGCCTGCTCAGGTGCAGCAGCAGTTTGGTTTGAACCCGGATCTGTATCCCGGCCGCAACCGGCCAGTAATAGCAGTACAGCAAATGATGAATAGCGCATAGTGTTCCCCATTATTGTTTAAAAAACAGCCTAACGGTAAAATGACAACGCTGTCAATTGCTATTTTTCCCAATTGCTATCTACTACATCGTTAGTTATCTGCCGCTGATGGACGCAAAGTTATGTTGTTGATCCAATGTGATAATACAATCTACCCGCTGCGGCTGGTCCAGCGCTTTATCAAACTGCGGCAAGGCTACCGGCATGCCGGCCAGTACAGCATTGGCATCCCTGATAGCCGTTTGCATATCATGAGTTCCCGGCACACCGCGCTGCGCCAGTAGCGGATGCTCAGCTTGCGCCAACTGTTGCCGCTGTGCTTTTGCCCGTGCCCTGAGCCCCACTGATACCGATAACCGCTGGCAGACAAAGGTCGGATTGCAGTTTCGCCATTAACCGGGCTAAGGTAGTTTGATACTGCGCGCTGTTGCGAAAATCGGCCATGCTAAATACCCGGATAAATAACCTGATAATGAGTCTACTATGCTAAACGCCGCTGCTAAACCCCTTGTTAAAATGGTAGAACGCTACCTGCCAGATCCCTATGTTTTTGTGTTGTTGCTCAGCATAGTGGTGTTTGCCGCTGCCGTGCTATTGCAGCAGCAAAGCCCGCTTGCAGTAATAGGTTACTGGGGCGACGGTTTTTGGGGGCTGCTGGGGTTTTCCATGCAAATGCTACTGGTGCTGGTGGCCGGCTATATGCTGGCCAGCACTCCTTTGGTTAAAGAGCTGTTAGATCGTTTGGCGGCGCTGGCAAAAACCGCCGGCCAGGCCATTTTACTGGTAACGGTGATCTCATTAATCGCCAGCTGGTTAAACTGGGGTTTTGGTTTAGTTGTCGGCGCGTTATTTGCCAAAGCCTTAGCACGGCGCATCAAGGTAGACTACCGCTTGCTGGTAGCCAGCGCCTATTCCGGTTTTGTGGTGTGGCATGGCGGTCTGGCAGGCTCAATACCGCTAACTATTGCTACACCAAACCATTTTAGCGCGGCGCAAATTGGTATTATCTCTACCAGCGACACCGTCTTTGCCGGCTTTAATCTGTTTCTTGTGGCGCTGTTATTTATCGCTATTCCACTGGTTAACTATCTGATGCTGCCCAAAACCGGCGACAGCGTCTATGTTGATGCAACCAAACTACAGGACGAAACACTGCCCGACAGCACCACAGAACGCCCGGCAGATAAACTGGAAAACAGCCTGCTATTGGCCTTACTGGTCGGTTTTGCCGGTGTCGCTTACTTGGTGCAGTACTTTGCCAAAGGCGGTACATTAAATCTGAATATCGTCAATTTTCTGTTTTTATTTCTCGCCATCGTGCTACACGGCACACCCCGGCGTCTGTTGCACAGCCTGCAGCAGGCTATTCAAGGTGGCGCAGGCATCGTTATTCAATTTCCGTTTTACGCCGGCATTATGGCCATTATGCTGCAATCGGGCCTGGCGCAAAGTATGTCGCAGTGGTTTGTCAGCTTTGCAAGCGCAGAAACATTAGCGTTCTACAGCTTTATCAGTGCCGGCATTGTAAATATTTTTATCCCCTCTGGTGGAGGCCAGTGGGCGGTACAAGCGCCGGTAATGTTGCCGGCGGCACTGGAGCTGGGGGCCGATGTCAGCCGCATTGCCATGGCCGTGGCCTGGGGCGATGCCTGGACCAATCTAATTCAGCCATTTTGGGCGCTGCCTGTGTTGGCCATAGCCGGGCTAAAAGCGAAAGACATTATGGGGTTTTGTTTGGTGCAGCTGCTAGTAACCGGGGTGATTATCAGCCTGGTGCTGTGCTTTGCCTAAACCGCAACACTAAGTGGCAGAACACTAAACTAACAGTTGGCAGCAACGTTTTACCGCAAGTTAAACTTAATGCTATTGATAATAGTTATCATTAATGTATGATCATCGGAACTTTTTTGGAGGTGATGATGCAGTTAACCATAAACAAATTAACACTGGCGTTGGCAGTGCAGCTGGCGAGTTTACCCGCCGTTGTTGTCGCTGCTGATTCGCAGAAAAATGATGACAAAGCCGTAGAAACCATTACCGTACGCGGCCAGTACACGGTTAACGAAACCATCGACACCGCTACCGGCCTGGGTTTAACCCTGCTGGAAACGCCGCAGTCAGTCAGTGTTATGACGGCACAACGAATAAAAGATTTAGATATCAGCGCTATTGCCGATGCGGTGCTGCAAACACCGGGCTTGTCATCCAAATCGTTTGACAGCACACGTAATACCTTTAGTGCCCGTGGTTTTGATATCGATAAATTTCAGCTTGATGGCGTGCCTATGGCCTGGAGCCTGGCGGGTGACTCCGGTGAAACCATTACCGATGTAGCCATTTACGAGCGGATTGAAGTGGTACGCGGAGCTACCGGTCTGTTAACCGGTGTCGGCGAACCGTCTGCGTCCATTAACCTGGTGCGCAAACATGCCAACGCTCGCGAACTTAGCGGTAACGTCAACGCTGGCATTGGCAGCTGGAATAAACGCTTTTTAACCACCGATGTGACCACACCGCTGACAACTGACGGTAATGTACGAGCCCGCATAGTGGCGAAAAAAGAGCTTATCCACAGCTTCCGCGATTTGGCGCAAGAAGATAAAACAGTACTGTACGGCGTGCTGGACGCCGATTTGAGCAACAGCATGACCTTAAGCCTGGGCAGCAGCTATCAGGACAATAACCCCACGGCTTCTACCTGGGGAGCGTTGCCACCGTTATTTAGTGATGACACGCCAACCAACTGGGACAGAAGTACCACCACCGCGGCTAACTGGACGCGTTGGAACTCTACCAGCAAAAACCACTTTGCCAGCTTAACCCAGCAGTTTAACAATGGCTGGCAGTTAAACGTTAATCTGAACCACAACAAAAACACCGCAGACACGCGCTTGTTATACATTTACGGCGCTGCAGATCAGGCTAGTGGCGAAGGCTTATTTGCCTGGCCGTATAACAGCACAGGTTTTAGCAAACAAACCAGCGTTGATATTCAGTTGCAGGGCAGCTACAGCCTGCAGGGTCGCGAGCATGAGTTTGTTATTGGCGCCTTAGACAGCCGGCAACAATCTGAAGTGCAAACCTATGCGGCCCTGGTGTGGCCTGGCACCGGTAACTTTTATCAGTGGGATGGCAGTGTCCCTGAGCCGGATTGGGCCACCACAGCGGAGCAAGCGGTAGATCTTGATACCGACCAACGTGGCTTTTATGCAGCAACACGCTATGCCATCACAGAACAGCTGAAACTGATTGCCGGTGGCCGCTACACCGAGTGGCAACGCGCCGGCGTAAACTACGGTGTCGCCCAGGATTTTGGCGATGATAAGTTTGTGCCCTATGTTGGCCTGACGTATCAGGCAGCAGACAACCATATGCTGTACGCCAGCCATACCGAAATTTTCACGCCGCAAAATGCGTATGACCGTAACGGCAACTTCCTCGATGCCATCGTCGGCAGCAACCAGGAAATTGGCGTAAAAAGCAGCTTCCTCGACGGCGTATTACAAACGGCTTTTGCCGTGTTTCGCATCGAGCAGGATAACCTGGCGCAGGCCGATGCGGCCTATAACGACCCGGCGAATAACTTTTTCCCGTCGTTTGCTGCCCGCGGTTCAGAAAGCAAAGGCTTTGAACTGGAAGTGATCGGCCGCGTAGATGACAGTTGGAATATCAGTGCCGGCTATTCGCAGTTTAGTGCGCAAGACCGCAATGGCGTGGATATTAATGTTAACCATCCACGCAAAAAGCTGAACCTGTTTTCTACCTATGAGTTTACCGATACGCTGGCAGGCCTGACAGTAGGCGGCGGTTTAAGCTGGGAGAGTGAGTCATACAGTGATGTAATACCGCTGTTGTTAACCGAGCAAAGCTATCAGGTTAAACAAGACAGCTTTGTACTGGCCAACCTGATGGCGCGGTACGAGATTAACCCGCAGCTTTCATTGCAGCTGAATGTGCACAACCTGTTTGATAAAACCTACTTCAACGGTTTAACCCAACAGTACAACTATGGTGCACCTCGTAATTTTAGCTTAGGCGCCACCTGGTCGTTTTAGCACTAAACACCAGCGGGCTTTGCTGCCGCTGGCCTTATGTCTGCAATTTAAAGCCCCAGCCAGCGGGTAAACTCACCATTGCGACTCTGGCTGGTTTTTAGTTGCACTGCCTGCCGCTTTAAATGCACCGTCAGGGTATTTTTACAGTACCGCTCTAATTTTTCGATATAGTCTGCATGCACGATATCGCTGCGATTAATGCGGAAAAAGCGGCTTGGGTCCAGCACCTCTTCTGCCGCGCTAAGCGAAGCATAGGGTAAATAATGCCGTTTGCCGCTGTGATCAAATGCCATCACCAGGCTACCATCGGCTTGCAGGTAAACGATATTCGCCACCTCCAAAAAATAAATATGCTGCTGATGGCGGATAGCGATGCGTGATACATAGTCGGGTTTAGCCTTTGCCGGTGGCAGTGTCTGCAATAATGCCCGCAGCTGTCCTACGGCGTTATCGGCTTTATTGTTGTCGGTTAAGGCGCGAAACTTTTGCCATGCCATGGCTAATTTAGCGCTATTGTAAGGTTTTAGCAGGTAGGCAATACCATAGGTATCAAATGCAGGCAGCATAAATTGATCATAGGCAGTAATAAAAATTAACGGACACGGCGGTATCAAACGTTGATAGCAGCTAAAGACATTGCCGTCGCTGAGCTCTATATCGGAAAAAATGATATCAGGTAGCAGCATACTGTGGTCAAGTTCGCTGAAGTAGCGCTCAACCTCAGCGATGCTGCTAAGCTCGGCCAGCACGGTCACCGGATCCGGTAATTGCTGCAGCAGGCGGCATAGTTTGCTACGCGCCAATGGTTCGTCTTCAATGATTACGGCGTTATACATACTGATCCTGCATCCATTAAGGGTACTGTTACGCTAAACTTATGCTCTTGCTCATCAATGTGTAAGTTTCGCCCGGTCAAAAACCGCAACTGCCGGGCTAAATTTTTTAACCCTATACCATTGCCGGCTTGCACCTTGGCTTTGGGCCGGCGCAAGTTAGTCACCACCAGGCTGTCTGGGGTGGCACTAATGTTAATTTGCAACGGTGCAGCATTGCTGCCCTGATTATGTAAAAACACGTTTTCTAACAAAACTTGCACGGTAAAAGGCGGAATAACGCGGCCTGCAGGCAGGGTATCTTGTTGTATCTGTAGCTGGTAACCCTCGCCAACCCGGGCCTGCATCAATTTAAAATAATGTGCAGAAAACTCAATTTCTTTTGCTAAATCCACCAGCTGCTTTTCGGCATTGTGTAGCGATAAGCGGTATAAACCGGCAAAGTTATCCAGATACTGACTGGCCCGTTCGGGGTCGAGGGTGATGAGCTCATCCAGCGTATTTAGCGAGTTAAACACAAAATGCGGGTTCATTTGCGCTTTTAATTGCTGGATGTGTAATTGTGCTAATTGTTGATTGTAGTCAGCCAGTTGCTGCCGATATTGTTCAGCTTGTTTACTATGGTGATAGGCCAGGTAGATGCCGGCATAGATCACCACTTCAACGATGTAGCTTAAGTTAGCTTGCAGCAGCGCATTGGCGTTATAGTTGCGCGCAATATTGCCAAATATCGCCGCTATAAGCAGGCCCGTCATGTTGCTAAAAGCCAGATAACACAGCAGGGCAATGATTAAAATCTGTAAATAATGCCGCCAGTTAAGTTGCTGCTTGGCAAACTTATGCCGTGTTAACCAAAACTTTAGCAGGATAAAAATGAGTAGTGCTGACAGAAATTGTGCAATCGGCCCTTCCGGCGTAAAGGTATACCAGGACAACATGCCTGAGCGCACTCTGTTGCTAATCACCATAAAGTAGCTGAATAAAAACACCAGTAGTAAAAATGTGCGGTCGACCTGAAGATAAGCCATAAATCGTTGCAGCATAGCGTGACCATTATCCTTAAAGCTAAAAGGCGCCTGGCAGCGCCTCGTTAGGTTGTGTTATTTCGCGTCACCGCCAGACCAGGTATGTGTCACCTCGCCTTTACTGTTTATAAACTGTAACTGCACCTCGTCATGCTCGTCTACAAAAAACATTGCTCGGGGTGAGCCATCTTTAGCAAACAGAAACAGGCCGTTGTTTTGTGCTGCTGTTTTGCCTAATAAAATACGCGGTGCACCACCAATAAGGCCTTGCTGTTCGTATTCTGAGATTTTCTTATTCCGCTCGGCTTTATCAGTTATTTGGTTTAATTCGCGCATAATTTCACGGGTACTGCTTTGCGTTTCAAATTCGGCACGGTCATTAAAGGCTAAGCCTGAGCGGATAACCCGCTTGTCACCACGTTTTTCATCCACGGTGAGCAATTGCATAACCTGATCGCCGTCGTATTTATCAAATGTCAGCGACATACCGGCACTGTGGCCACGTTCATTTTTGCTGCCATCATAAATAAACCCACCGGCTTCAATACCTTCTTCATTGAAAAACAGCATACCGGAACGTTTTTTACGATCTTCGTTAAGTACGGTGCCGTTAACCTGTTCAGTGGTTGGAAAACGGGCGGTGTTGGTTAGCAGCATTTTTACGGTACCATCGGCCTCCACAATATTTAACCGCTCAACCGTCAGAGTTTCAAAATGGCCCTGCCGTTCTGCTTTCATACCGGTAGTCAGGATAACCGCAGACAGTGCCAGGCTTGCGATAGCAGCGCCACGTAATAGTTTGATTTCATTTTCGATTTTCATAATGTTTCCCGCTGCTAATTTATGTTGTTGTAATCAGTTGCACTCAGTTTGCTGCGCTGAGATGCTTTACGCCAACACTGTTGAACGAGCTAAGGAATATTGCTGATGAGCTGAGGAAATCCGCTGATAAGTTTTACGGGATCTGAATTCTGGTTGGTTACCGGTGCAGCAGGTAATTACAGCTGCACCGGGTAGTCGTATCAGAATGAATAACGCAGGTTGGCACTGATCGCACGGCGCTGGCCGTAGAAGCAGTCACCGCGGGCTAAACAGGAGGTGATCACCGTTTTATCGGTAATGTTCTGTGCTTGCAGGCTCAGGCTATAGTCGCCAAAGTTGTAACCTACCATGGCATCAAACAGCGTGTAACTGTCGGTAGTCAGCGGTTCATTCAGTACGACACCGCCTTGCTCAACATAAGCTGTGCCATCGGATGTTTCACCAACGTAACGCACACCGGCGCCAAACTGCCAATTTTGCAACATGGCCGGGCGCCAGGTAGCCCAAACGGAAGCTAAATGCTCTGGCTGGGCAGACAAGGTTGCGCCCATCTCACCCAACGTATTGCTCTGACTCACATAGGCATCGATATAGGCATAACTGGCGTAGATATCCAATTCTTCCCAGGCCAGCTGAGCTTCCAGTTCGATGCCCTCTGCAGTTACTTCACCGTCCTGCACCTGACCATTCGGGTTTATCACCGCCGGATCAGACGCCTGAGCTGCCGACAGTGTGGTAGTGCGATTTTGCTCGGTAATATTAAATACAGCAGCCGTAAGTAAATGCTCAGTACCCTTGGGTTGGTATTTTAAACCCGCTTCCCACTGCTCACCTTTTTTCGGCTCAAAAGCATTGCCGTAGGCATCTGCACCCAGTAGCGGTTCAAACGATTCGCTAAAACAAATATAGGGAGAAACGCCGCTGTCAAACAAGTACATAAACCCTAAGCGGCCGGTGGTTGCATATTGGCTGGCTGACGAAGATAACTCAGGGTTTGTGGTCGCCTTATCGCGACGAATAGCGGCAGACAGCAACCATTTGTCGGCAATTTTCATATTGTCCTGTAAATATACCCCTGCCTGATAAGTGGTACTGGACGGATAATCGATAATATCGGCTTCGGTAGGCAGGTTAGCTACCTGGCCATATACCGGGTTGTATAAATCCAGCAGGCCGCCGCCAGCCGCATAAAAACTGTCGTTGTCGGTGTAAGCATGCTGATAATCAAAACCCGCAACCAAAGTATGCTCTACTGCGCCGGTTTCCAGCTTGCCATGCAGCTGTAAATCACTGGTCAGGGCGCGAGAGCTGGCATCACTCAAATACACTACCCGGTTTACACTGCGGTTGTCGTTCTGCAACTTAGGCGCCCAACCATACATGGTATGGTAGTCGGCATGGCTGTCGCTATAACGGCTGGCCAGGCGCAATTGCCAGTCGGCGGATAAATCATGTTCAACAATGGCGGTTAAGGCGGTTTGCTCCGTGTCGTATTGATCAAAGCCCGGTTCCGAGACAAAACGGCTGCTGGGGATTTGGCCAAACTCGTTCGGCAATATAGTGCCCTGATGCGGAAAAAACTGCGTACTGGAACCGGATTCATTTTTTTGGTAATTGGCTAAAACGGTAATTTTAGTGGCATCGCTGGCTTGCCAGCTCAATGACGGTGCCAGTACCACACTGTTGTCCGGTACATAGTCGGTTTGGGTATCGCTGTCGCGCCACAGCGCGACCATGCGCCCTTGCAATGAGGCGTCTTCGTTTAATGCCCCGGTAATATCGCCGGCCAGCTGCTTGCGGGAATAATTACCCAGTTGCGCCCAAACTTGTCCGCTGGTTACCGGCTCTGGTTTCTTGCTAACTAAGTTAACGATACCGCCAATGGAGCCCTGCCCATATAACACTGAGCTGGGGCCTTTTAAAATTTCTATTTGCTGCAGTGCATAAGGTGCAATACGCACATTATTGTAGTAACCAAACAGCGATTTTAACCCATCCAGATACTGCACCGGCGACACGCCGCGAATTTGTGACCAGTCGCCACGGGTATCAAGGCCGTAGGGGCCGTTATATAAACCCGCGACATAACCCAGGGCGTCTTGTACGGTTAGTGCGCCTAAATCGGCAATACGCTCTTCAGTTAACACGGATACGGACAAGGGTGTTTCAATAATGGGCGCGTCTGACTTGGCCCCGGACGCGCTGACATACGAAATCAAACCACGTGAACTTTTCACGGTAATCACTTCGACGGCGTCTTCACTGACGGTTGGTTGCTGAGCATTTAAAGAAAAGCTAAGGGCGGCGGCAATACCGGTGGCGAGCATTGAATACTTCATAAATCACAAATCCTGTCGCTGTTTAAGATGCTGATCATTGTAATTGAGAATCAATATCAATTACAACTACGGTTGATAAGCATTACCATTAGCATTAAACTATGCGGTAAGAATGAAGGTACAAAGGCAGTGGTAGTATGGCAAAACTCAATAATCGTTTTTGGTTTCAGTTGCACGGCTGGTTTTCACTGCCTATCTGGCTGATTTTCTGCTTCGTCTGCCTTACTGGCACTATTGCGGTATTCAGTCACGAATTGACCTGGTTAACCAACCCGGCCTCACGCGCCACTAACCCGGATAAGCTGCCGGCAAAACCAGTGGCAGAGCTGGTAGCTAAAGTGCAGCAGGCATATCCAACGGCTGATGTTGGTGGTGTTATGCTATTTGAGCCTTATCTGGTGCATGCGATTACATTTACCGATCAAGACAAGCCGTTTGCTATTGCCTACGTAAACCAGTACAGCGGTAAAATTCAGCAAATCAATGAAGGTATTACCTTTATTGGTTTTATGCGCAGCCTGCATGGCTGGTTGCTGTTTCCGTGGCAAAGCAGCCATAGCATTGGCTATTACTTAGTGTCTGCCATGGCGCTGGTAATGCTGGGTGCGCTGGTGACCGGCTTAGTGATTTACAAAAACTTCTGGCGCAGCTTTACCCAACCGAAAATACGTTTTAAGCAGGGTAAAAAAACCATCCTGACTGATTTACACCGTTTAGCCGGTGTTTGGTCTATTTGGTTTTTGATGGTGATGAGCGCCACAGGGCTGTGGTATCTGGTACAGGCGGTAATGTGGCATGCCGATATTGATATCGAGCCACATGCACCATTGGTGGCGGTAACGGATATTCCGGCGCAGCACAGCGCCCCCCCGGTTAGCTTTGCTGATGCCATGCACATTGCGCAGCAGCGCTTCCCCAATTTTCAGCCCAGCTATCTCATGTTGCCCGAGCACAATCGCGGCATGTATAGCCTGATGGGCGGCGGCGAGCATATCTTTTATGATCAGTACTCGTACAACCTGAGCATTAATCCCTGGACCGGCGACATAGCCCACGAAAAATCGCCAGCAAACATGACAGCACTGCAATCGGTAATGCATATTGCCGACCCATTGCACTACGGCACACTTGGCGGCGTTTGGACCAAAGCCATCTGGTTTTTGTTTGGCCTGATTTTATCTGGCATGTCAGTTACCGGTTTTATGATGTGGGGCAGCCGCACCGTTAAAGCCGTGCGTGCAAGCCGCAATGCCCGCTCTTTACAGGAGATTAACCATGGCGCGTAGTAACAGTTTTTGGCAGCGACACAAATACAAACTTAACGCTCTGGTGCTGTTGTTGCCACTGTGGTTTTTGTATCAGTCATTAACGCCCCAATTCCCGCCAGCCTGGCCGGCACAGCAAGTAGGCGAATTTGAAATAGCGCCAATGCCACTGAATTTAGAACCACCCTATGCACACCACGACGAGTACGTTAAAGACTTTATGCTGATGTTTAGCAAAGGCGATATCCGTACCATCCGCCAGGGTTATGTAAATATCGGCCCGGCCGCCTTGCCGCTGGCGCAGTTGCAACAAAGTGAAGAAGGTATACTACACGGCAGCCGCCACGGCCAGCATGTGCACGCTATAGCGCCAGCGCATTTAAGCAATACAGATAAAGTCTGGCTGACGCTGCAAACCTGGCAGGGTACAACACTCACCACCAGCTGGCGTTTACCGGCAGAGTTACTGCACTAAATTGCCATCAACCCGGCAATGCATTAGCCTGCACACCGGCAATTGCTACTAGTGTTTTGCATCCAGTAGCGCTTGTAATTGCTGCAGCTGTCGTTACAACTGGCGCAGGGTAACAAAACACAGGCCGCCAAATTATTGCAGTTGCCTTACAAAACGCTGCTGTACCGGCTGGAAAAATATCAGTTAAGTCATTAGGTAAGCTGTAACCCACATCGCAGCGCTCATTTTTTAGCCAGCATGCACTATACTTAGCCCTGCAACCGCGCCGTCACTAAACCCAGTGTGGCAGGCTATTGTTACTCAGGAGCTTCGCTATGACAGCTGCAAAACGTATTATTATTTGTTGTGACGGTACCTGGAACGCGCCAGACGACGACCCAACCAATGTAACCAAATTGGTACGCAGCATTAAGCCGCAAGCCGCAGATGGTATGCATCAAGTGGTGTTTTACGACAACGGTATTGGCACCGGTGACGCGGTGGATAAATATATTGGCGGCGCCTTTGGCTATGGTATGGAGAAAAATGTACTCGATGGCTACCGCTTTCTGGTGCACAACTATCACTTGGGTGATGAATTATATTTTCTTGGTTTTAGCCGTGGCGCTTTCACAGCGCGTGCACTGGTGGGGTTGGTCAGTAGTGTCGGCCTGATAGAGAAAGATGGCTTAGATCAGCTTAAAAACGCCTATCAGTATTATCGCACTGCTCCGGAAAAACGCCCAACCTCGCAATATGAAAGCAACTACAAACCTGACATTCAAATGGTAGGCGTGTTTGATACCGTTGGTGCTTTGGGTGCGCCAACTCGGTTGCTAGGGAAACTAACCAAGCCGTGGGTTGGCTTTTACAACACCCATATCAGCTCATTGGTAAAACATGCTTACCATGCCCTGGCGCTGGATGAACGGCGCGGCCCGTTTATTCCAGATTTATGGACCGGCAGTCTAAAGCCGGACCAGGTGATGGAGCAATGCTGGTTTGCCGGCGCTCACGCCGATATTGGTGGTGGCTATCAACAATGTGGTTTGTCTGATATTACGCTACTTTGGATGGTTAATAAGGCACGCAATCTCGGGCTGGATTTTAATCAACATTACCTCGAGACGTTGTGCAAACCTGATCTACACATGCAACCACATAATTCCTATTCTTTCAGTTATAAAATTCTGGAAAAACTCGGTGGCGGCGAATCGGTGCGAAACATTTACGGCGAGGCTGATAATCCGCCAATTAATATCAGCATTCATGACAGCGTTTATCAGCGCATTGCTGCAGGCGCCTATCAGCCGCAAAACCCCGACTTTCCAGCTGCAGATAAACTAGCTGACCGGCGCGGGCAATCCCGTTATCTGGCCGGAAATGCTCCGGCTAGCTTGCAATGGCAAGAGACTGCAGCCAGTTGCCAGTTACTTGACATCAGTAAAGGCGGCGGGGCGCGTATTTTGTTTCAGGGCAAACTGGATACCGGTGACGAAGTCGCGCTGGACAGCGAGCAGTTTGGCCATAACAGCGCGCGTTGTGTATGGAAAAAAGGCAATCAGTACGGCTTGCAGTTTGCCGCCTGATGCCTGGTAAAGGTTTACAACTGGCGAAAGCGTCTGGCGCAGGCCAAGGCAAGCAGCAAGGTGGTTACCAACAGTACCAACAGGTGCCACCCAATAGCCACGCCCTGATCCTGCGCTATGACCTTTAAACCCAGCTGTGACAAATGAAAGCTGGGCCAAATCCAGGCCAATTGCTGCAGCCAACCGGGAAACAGAAACAACGGTAGCCACAAGCCAGACAAAAACGCCATTGGCAGATAGAGCAAGTTCACTACACCCGGCGCCGCTTTATCTGACAAACTTAACCCCAAAAGCAGGCCCAATAATGCAAACGGCAGGGTGCCCAGCAGCATCGTCAATGCCAGCAACAGCCACTGTGACGTGTGCAGCTCGACCTTACCCAAAAGCGCGCCAGCGCTAAATAGTAGCAGCAAAATAACCATTGAAAACACTAAACTGGTACTAAGCTTGCCCAGCAAATAAGCACTAAACGGCATTGGCGATAACTGCTTTAGCGTTAACCAGCCATGAGCACGGTCGCTGGCAATACCGGCCGCAAAGTTAAACATGGCCGGGCCCATAATACCAAAGCAACTATAGGTAACCAGCAGATAATCGGCACCGGCACCGCCACGAAAAAACACGCCGAAAAACAGGTAAAACATCAGTGGAAAGGCCAGTGCTGGTAGCACAAAAGCCGGCGTGCGCACTATACTGAGTAAATCGTAACGCGCCTCTTTGTAATACAGACTTAAACCGCTCATGCTACCTCCTCTTGTGTCGTCAACTGTAAAAACGCCTGCTCCAGCGCTACCGCTTTCACTTCCAGCGCGCTGACATTGGCATCGGCCTGCAATAGCGCCAACACCGTTTGCTCGGCCGCCTGGCTTACCAGACAAATGCGGTGCTGTTGCCGCTCAAGTTGCACCACCGCCGGCAGGGCCAGTAACTGTTGATCAGACAACAGCGTGTGGCAGTAAATCTGTTTACCGCTGATTTGTGCAGTTAGCTGAGCCGGGCTGCCCTGCGCCACAATCTGCCCACCTTGCAATACTGCTATGCTATCGGCTAGTTGCTCAGCTTCTTCCAGATAATGGGTGGTTAGCACTATGCTGACACCACTTTGCTTAAGCTCACGAATTTGCTGCCATAACGCGCGGCGGGCCTGCACATCCATGCCCAGAGTAGGCTCATCAAGAAACACTAAGTCTGGCTTGCCCGCCAGCGCCAAGGCAAACAACAAACGCTGCTTCTGGCCACCAGACAGCAAGCCAAAACGGTTATGCGCTTGCGCTTGCAAACCGGCTATCTGTAGCAGTTCCGCCACCGTTTTGCCGTTACGGTAGTAACTGGCAAACAAATCACACTGCTCGGCCACCGTTAAATTGGCACTGGCCGTGCCAATCTGCATCATCACACCCAGCCGCTGGCGCAGCGCTGAGCTGCGTTTGCTGCCCTGTTGGCGCTGGCCAAACAAGCTGATGTCGCCGCCATCAACCTTTACCAGCCCCAAAATGGCGGAGATCAGTGTGGTTTTACCGGCGCCATTGGGGCCAAGTATTGCCAGAATTTCACCGGCAGCAAGGTCAACCGACACCCCCTGCAGTACCGGCTGGCGGTTATAGGCTTTGTGCAGTGTATTCACTGCCAGCACCGCCTCGGTATTTGCTTGCATGCTGCCTCCTTAACCTTGCTGTTTAGCCAAAAACTGCTGAATTTGCTGATTCAGCCAGTCTGGTGCGTCCGCCATAATAAAATGCTTGGAATCACGGGCAAAAGCGAAGCGGTGAAACTCTGCCGGTGCATTGGCTAACTGCGTCTCGTAATTAGCCTGTACCTGCTCCGGCGTGCTATAGGGTGCGCCATGCTGCAATGCACCCAAGGTCAGCACAGGTACGCGGATCTTGCCAAGCTGAGGCCGTAAATCTGCCCGCATCAGTTCGCCCATTACCCGACCCGAGGTAGCACCGTCTGAGCGGTACATATCTGCCACTATGCGTTGCTGCCATTGCTCATTGCTGGCCATACTTTTTGCCATACTCATTGGGTCAAAGCCGCCGCGGTTTTGCTGTGGTTTGTTATCGCTTGTTGTGCTGCTGGTTTGCCCGTTACCTTGCGCGCTGTTTTGTTTGAAGAGGGCCCCCAATGCCGGTAAGCCGTCAACATTGATAGCAGCTGCAATCGTTTCAGGTGCGTTAGCGGCCAAGGCTAGTGCCAGGTAACCGCCCAGTGAGTGGCCAATTACCACCGGTTTATCCAGCTGTTGTTCACTGATATAACGCAAAATAGCCTGTTGTTGCGTGGCCAGGTAGCCCTCGCCCCAGCTTTGCATTGGTAGCGGTTTTACCCCGGCAAAGCCGGCCAGAGTAAAGATATGCAGTTGATAGTCGGCTTTTAGCAGGTCAACCGTGCTTTGCCATACCTCACCAGATGAAGCCACACCCGGAATAAGTATAACGGCCGGGCCCTGGCCAACGACGGTAACGTCGAAGCAGGCGCAGGCTTGCTGCTGCACCACTGGCGCCCTGTCAGCTTGAGCCGCGCTGGAGCTAAAGCTAACTAAGCCGCCCGTTAAACCTAAAGCCAGAACCAGTGTGCGTAGTGTTGTGTTAAATGCTTTCATGTTGGGTACCCCGTAAATGTTGTTTGGTTTGTTTTGTTGATGAGGCCAGTGTATGCGGCTGGGCTTGGTCACACAGCTAACGCTTGTCAGTAAATGCACATGACAATTGCCACCAAGTAATATGACCTTTGTCACTGGCGCTGCCTGCGGGATCCTGAGTACACTGAGTGCCGGCAAAGTGCGGGAGCAATAAATGGCGCCATACGATAAATTGGAAAGTAAACTGAGCTGGGTTTATCTGATAAACCTTATTTTTTATATTATTCCGTTGTTTACCGTGCGCTTTGTTTTGTGGCAATACGTCAGCATGGCCATGGCACTACTGTTGTTTTTGCTGTGTTACTTTTGGGCGTATCGTTGCAGTCGCAATGACATGCACTGGCCGATTGCCGGTATCGTGTTAGTGGCGACGCTAATCACCCCGGTGAATCCCGGCTCTGTTGCCATGTTTGCCTATGCAGGCTTCTTTATCGGCTACGCTTATTCGCTGCGTCATTTCCTGTGGCTGATGGCAGCGCTGGTTGCTGTGTTGTTGCTATTGGAACTAACCCTGACAATTCCGTGGCGGCTGTTTTTGTACATGGGTGTGCCGATAGTATTGGGCGTGAGTTTTCTCGGCCGTGCCGAACAAGCCAAGCAGCGGCATCGCGCGGCCGAGCTACAAAGTGAAGATGAAATAAAACAATTGGCAACCATGGTAGAGCGCGAACGCATAGCCCGTGATTTGCATGATATTCTTGGCCATACCTTATCCAGCATTATTCTAAAGGCCGATTTAGCCGAAAAACTGCTGGCGCGTCAGCAGGCGGATGCCGCGCAACAGCAACTGACCGAGCTAAGCCAGATAGCACGTGATGCGCTGGGGCAGGTACGGCAAAGCGTGTCGGGTTATAAACATCAAGGCTTGAGCGTAGCAGTCACTAAATTGCTCAGCCGTTTGCGAGATGCCGGTTTTCAGGCTGTGCTAAAAGGCGAAATACCGCAGCTGGATGCCAGACGTGAAACTGCATTAATACTGGCCCTCACTGAATTAGTGACCAATGTGATTCGTCATAGTAAAGGCGACAGTTGCAGCCTGAGTTTTTTGCAGCAAGGTAGTGAGTTTAGCATTTGCCTGAGCGATAACGGCCAAAGCGTTGCCATCACAGAAGGTAATGGCATTTCTGGCCTGCGCGAGCGCTTAGCGGCTATTGGCGCTAGCCTGACGTTGCAGCAACAGCATGGCGTCTCAGCCCTTATACAACTGCCGCAACAGGAGAACGCGCAATGAACATTTTACTGGCTGAAGATCAGGCGATGATCCGCACCGCACTGGCCAGCTTATTGCGCCTGGAAGCTAACTTTACGGTAACTGAAGCGGCCGACGGCACTGCGGCACTTGGGCTTTTAAAACAACAAGCCTTTGATTTACTGCTAAGCGATATTGAAATGCCCGGCCAAACCGGCATTGAACTGGCGCAGTTCGTGCAACAGCAAAAGTTAGCCACCAAGGTGGTGATTATTACCACCTTTGGCCGCGCGGGTTATGTAAAGCGAGCGATGGATGCCGGCGTGGGTGGTTTTTTATTAAAAGATGCCCCGGTAGAGCAACTGGTGCAGGCGATAAAGCAGGTAATGGCCGGTAAGCGCGTGGTCGACAGCGAATTGCTGTTAAATTCACTAGGTGAACAAGACCCGCTAAGCGAAAAAGAGCGCCAGGCACTGCGGCTGGCGGCAGATGGTCAAAGTACCAGTGAGATTGCCGCTGCGCTGTATATTGCCGAAGGCACCGCGCGCAATTACTTATCTGAGGCCATCAGCAAACTCAATGCCGCCAACCGCATTGATGCCGCGCGCATTGCGCGGCAAAAAGGCTGGCTGTAGTATAAAAAGTGGCTTCACGCGCCAAGCAATTAACAAACAAGGACAGCCAGCAATGCAACGGTTCTTATTCATTATTTTCGCACTGCTATGCAGTAGCTGTGCCCTGGCAAATTCTGCCTGTAACAATACTATTAGTGATGCACAGCTGGTTAATTTAAAAGCCAACCAGTTTCAGCCCGCTAAAGGGCAGGTAATTGACCAAGTCGCGCTTAGTTTATTGCCTTGCGTTGGGCATACTAATCCGGCTATTCGCGATGGCGTGGTGTATGAGGCTTACCAGCATTGGCTGCGCAGCAATCTACTCAGTACCAACACCGTGCAACAACTGTTGCAGGCACTACTGCTAAACTTGCAAAACAGTGCCAACGATGCAGAGCAGTTTCGTACTGCATTTTCCGCGCTGATATTGGCAGAGGTCGTCCGGGTTGACCGGATGCAACCCTACCTGAATGCCAACGAGCGTCAGCAGGTGGTCGATAAAATAGCCCAATTTATGACCGCTATTGCTGATTACCGGGGCTTTTCTGAGCAGGAAGGCTGGCGACATAACGTTGCCCACACCGCCGATGCCATATTACAACTCAGCCTGAACAAAGCGCTAAGCGCAGCGCAGGGCCAAACACTGCTGACCGCACTTTTGAGTCAGGTTGCACCGCAGCAGCACTTTTACCATTTTGGCGAACCTAAGCGGATAGCCTTGCCAGTGTTATACCTGTTACTGCAAGAAAAAATCGACCAGCCAGCCTTGCTAAAACAACTGCAAGACCTAGCCAGCCCGGCTCCATTTGCCAGTTGGCAGGCGGTGTATCAAAGTGAACAGGGGCTAGCAAAACTGCATAATACCCGCAGTTTTTTTCAGACACTTTACTTGCTTACCAGCAGCAGCCAAAACACTCGCTTACAAGCTTTAGCCCCTGCTGTGCTGGAGTTAATTCAAAGCATGGGCTAGTCGCGCCAATCAGGCCAGAAACCGGCATTTACCCTTGCGCGCTAGACAACGGCTTTACAAGCTATTGTGGTTTACGCCACACTGAGCCAACAGGGTCAATTCCGGGATATTTGATGGACTTTCACAATAAAATCAAAGCAGACCGCCCACTACAAAGCCGCAGCGGCGAATTGCACAGCGCGTTAGAGAGCGATCGTGGCCGTATTATTCATTCTGCTGCGGTAAGGCGTTTGCAACAAAAAACCCAGGTATTTCCGCTCGAGCGTAATGCCGCGGTACGCAGTCGCTTAACCCATTCACTGGAAGTGCAACAATGCGGCCGTTTTATTGTGCAATCGGTGTTTCGTAGCTTAACAGCAGCGCAATGTGAGCAATATGGCCTTAGCGAATTGGAGCGGCCGGTAGAATCCTTGGTAGAAATGGCCTGCCTGCTACACGACGTGGGCAACCCGCCGTTTGGTCACAGCGGCGAAAGTGCAATAAATCAGTGGTTTAGCGACGCATTGCCTGAACTCACCCAGCAGCACCAGCTGCAACACAATCCGCAGTGGCAAACCTTGTGCACTGAGCTGATGCAATTTGAAGGCAACGCGCAAGCAATCCGGCTGGTGCACAGCTTACAACAGATGAATCTGACTTTTGCGCAAACTGCCTGCATTTTAAAGTACACCCGCTGCGCCACCAGCGGCACACCCGATAAAATACATCCACTTAGCTACCTGCAAAAAAAACCGGGCTATTTTTACAGTGAGCAGCAATTTGTCGAGCAATTGTGGTGCGAACTGGCTACAGCACCAGGCTGTCGTCACCCGCTGACATACATTATGGAAGCCGCTGATGATATTTCGTATTGCCTGGCCGACATTGAAGATGCGGTAGAAAAAGGCTTGTTTAGCTTAAAAGAGCTGGCGCATCAGCTAAATACTGCCTTTGCTGAACTAGAGCCAGATGGGCGCTTAATTAAGACTGAGCGCGGCGGTAGTGCCAGTTTTTCAGCACTCATTAAAGCCGCCTTAGATAGTGCAGAGGCTGAGCCGGTGAATGCCGCCTCAACCTTTTTTATCAAACTACGTGTCATGATGATCCACCCATTGGTGCGCCATGCTGCAGCGCAGTTTATCAGTAACATTGCTCAGGTGTATGACGGCACATTAAACCGTGCTTTGCTTGAAGATAACAGCCAGTATCATGCTATTACCGCCACCTTTAAACAGGTAGCGCGTAAGTTCGTGTTTAATCAGAGTGAAGTTGAAACCCTGGAACTGCAGGGCTTTCGCATTATTGCTGGCTTACTACACAGTTATCAACCACTACTACAATTATCACGCGCAGACTTTACCGCTGTACTGCAAGACCGCGGCTATCACTTGTGCCAACAACAACGGCTGGCGCATCGACTGCCCAATAAGCATGTTGCTGCCTATCAGCAGGCAGTAGCGCAAATAACACCCGACGATACGGCGTTAGAATTGTATTATCGCTGTCGTCTGCTGCAGGATTTTATCAGTGGCATGACAGACCATTTTGCTTTTGATGAATATCAAACGCTGGTGCAATGCGCTTGACACTGCGGCTGAATAAATCAACCGTTGCAGCTAAAGCCCAGCACAATACTGTGTTGGCCCACCTGTAACTCCGCTGGATATGTTTCATATACCACGACAACAGCGCTGTCGTGGTAAGCTGATTGGCATTGCACTATAACCGCCCCTTCGCCAGAAACAGGATAGCCTATGCCATCGCCTACTTACCCATTAAGTCATTACGTTTCAAATAATAGCGGCTTGCTGTTTGGCTGTATGAACCTTGGTGGTGGCTGGAACCACAACCCTGTTAGTGCCGCAGATCTGCGCCAGGCCCATCAGGTGATTGATGCGGCGCTAGAGGCAGGTATCTGTGTGTTTGACCATGCCGATATTTACACCTTTGGTAAAGCAGAACAGGTATTTGGCCAGGTGCTGCAGCAGCGACCAGAGCTACGCGAGCAAATCAGCCTGCAATCCAAATGCGGTATCCGTTTTGCCGATACCAACACGCCACAGCGTTACGATTTTTCCGCCGCCTGGATCCAACAATCCGTAGATAACATTCTGGCGCGGCTGCAAACCGAGCAGCTGGATATCCTGTTGCTGCACCGGCCTGATCCGCTGATGCAACCGGAAGAAGTCGCCGACATCTTCGCCCGGCTGCAGCAAGCTGGCAAAGTAAAACACTTTGGTGTGTCTAATATGCAGCAACATCAAATAGCGCTGCTGCAGGATGCTATGCCTACGCCACTGGTGGTGAATCAGCTGGAGCTAAGCTTAAGCCATCTGGCTTGGCTGGACGAGGGCACAACTGCGGGTTGCAGCGGTGAAACCGGCGTTAATTTTAGCAGCGGCACCATTGAATACTGTCGCCGCAATAAAGTGCAGCTGCAGGCCTGGGGCAGCTTAAGCCAGGGGCTGTTTAGTGGTGCTGATATTAGTAACCAGCCCCACGCAGTGCAGGCTACGGCCGAACTAGTGGCACAGTTGGCAGCAGAATATCAGCTTAGCAAGGAAGCGATAGTATTGGGCTGGTTAATGCGCCACCCGGCACAAATTCAACCTGTTATTGGCACCACTAACCTGCAGCGCATTAAAGCCTGTGCCGAAGCGACTAAGCTGCAGTTGAGCCGCGAGCACTGGTATGCCTTGTACCTGGCCGCACGCGGTAAAGCCCTGCAATAACGCTTTAACCCTGCACAGCACCCAGCCATAAGCGGCGGACAGCCGCGCTCAACTCAGTGGCAAAATCACGCTGCAATGCCGTAAGCCCCGCTTGTTGCACCAACAACATTACCGCGGCAGGCATACGGGTGCTTTGATACAGCCCCAACGTTAATGCATAGCTATGCAGCAGTAACTGGCTGGCACTGGCTGCTGTTAGCTCAGAAAAACGTGCAGCCAGTTGTGCCCCCAGGCCATCCAGCGCTTGTGCCAGTTGTTGTTTAAACAGCAGCAACTGTTGCTGCGGCAGATTTTGCTCCAGCACGGCATTTAACAACGCCAGCAGCGGCAGCAAGCTGTCTGACTGCTGTAATCCTTTGAGGTAGGCGCTGGCAAAGGGCGCCGCGGCTGCCGCTAAAGGCTGTGGCAGCTCTGCGATAGTGCTTTGTAGCTGGCGAAACAAGTGACTGAAATCTTCGCTTAACAGCGCCAAAAAAATTTGTTCTTTGCTTTTGAAATAGCGATATACGGTACCTTTGGCTAAACCGGTAGCCATAGCAATATCGGCCACGGCCGGCAAGCGCTGCTGCTGTAAAAACAGCTGTCTGGCAGCGGCCAGAAAATCCTGGCGTCGCTGCGCTTTGGCTTCGGCACTAATAGCATTCTGTTTCATGCTTAGCCTTTAAATTTAATCAGCCAGTCGGTCATTTTTTCTGCCAGCTTGCCGTAGGGTGGCAACAGCATGCTGACACTGTTATACGCGCCTTGCTTAAATACCGGCCTTAGCTTAGAAAAGGTAACAAAACCTTCGTAGCCGTGATAATGCCCCATGCCGCTGTCGCCAATGCCACCAAACGGCAAATCATGCTGGCCAACATGCAAAATAGCGTGGTTAATGGTAACGCCGCCGGACATCACTTCGTTGATGTAACGCTGCTGCAATGCACTGTCGTGCGTAAAGGGGTAAAACGCCAGTGGCCGTGGCCGGGCATTAATGTAGTTCACCACTTCAGCTACATCGGTGTAGCTTTTTACCGGCAACAAGGGGCCGAAAATCTCACGCTGCATTACCTGCATGTCATCGCTGACATTAAACAGCAACGTTAACGGAAACTTGCGCAGGCCCGGCGTCGGGGTTTGCCCCGGCATCAGGTTTACCGCGGTAGCGCCTTTGGCAATGGCATCGTCCAGCGTGTGCTGCAACCGCTGGTAAGCACGTTCGTCAATGATGGCGGTGTAATCGTTACTATTTATGTCGGGGTAGCGCTTAGCCACCAACTGCAGCGCCAACCCAGTAAAAGCCTGCTCGCTACCTTGTGGTAAAAACAGGTAGTCGACATTAGTACAAATTTGTCCGGCGTTAAAAGCTTTGGCCCATAAAATACGGTCGGCAGCCTTATGTAACGGGAAATCTGCCGCTACCACGGCCGGCGACTTGCCGCCTAACTCCAGCGTCACCGGGGTCAGGTTTTTCGCCGCGCTGGCCATTACCGCCCGGCCGGTTTGCGCCGAGCCGGTAAAAAACAAATGATCAAATGGCTGTGCCGAAAAGGCCGGGCCACTGCCACCGTTGTCGGCAAACACCTGCAGTTTTTCTGCCGGGAAATATTGCGGCACTAACTTGATTAACAACTGTGCCAACTGTTCTGAGTTTTCTGACATCTTGATCATAGCGCGGTTACCGGCGGCAAAAATGGCCACCAACGGCGACAGCGACAGCATAATAGGAAAGTTCCACGGCACTATTACGCCCACAACCCCCAGCGGCTGTGGCACTACTACACAGCTGGACGTCGGAAACAACAACCGGTCGATATGCCGTTTTTGCGGCTTCAGCCATTTTTTCAACTGCTTCTGCGTGCGGCCAATGTCTTCCAGCACCATCAGTATTTCCGAAAAACGGGTTTCAAAGCGGCAGCGACTGCCATAATCGGCATTGACGGCCGCAACCAGGGCGGCTTCGTTATCACGGATCAGCGCTTTAAGCGCGTCCAACGTTGCCAATCGCTGCTGCAGCGTGGGTACCGGATCGGCATGATAGGCACGGCGTTGCAGTGTTAGCGCCGTAGCGAACTGGTCAAAAGCCGGGCTAGTTTGCGCCGGGTTGGCCGAAGTATGATCTGCAATGGCGTTGGTTTGATACATAGCTAACCTTAAAAGTGACTAATGGTCATTTATGCTTCACAGATTAATGACCAATGGTCATTTTGTCAAACAGGCGGCATAACTAAGACTTAAAGCCAGTAACATTGGCCGGCACAAGCTGCTATGCTGCACGCTTTCACAGCCTATAGCCTCCCGCTGGAGTTGCCATGTCATCGCGTTCACAATCTGCGTTTTATATTATGCTCGGCGGCTCGCTGGTACTAACCATAGCGCTTGGCATTCGCCACGGCTTTGGATTGTTTTTATCACCCATGAGTGATGAATTTGGCTGGGGCCGCGAAACCTTTGCGCTGGCAATAGCGCTGCAAAACCTGATCTGGGGCCTGACCCAGCCGTTAACCGGCGCCCTGGCCGACCGCATTGGTGCCAAAAAAGTGGTGCTGGCTGGCGGCCTGTTTTACGCAGCGGGTTTAGCCACCATGGCAATGGCCAGTAGCGGCGTAACGCTGGCTTTAAGCGCCGGCGTGTTGATTGGCCTGGCGTTGTCTGGCACCTCTTTTACCATCATTCTCGGTGCTATCGGCCGCGCTGTGCCGGTAGAAAAACGCAGTATGGCGATGGGCATTGCCAGTGCGGCGGGATCTTTTGGCCAGTTTATTATGTTACCCGGCACACTGCTGTTGATTACTCAGCTGGGCTGGGCGGCCGCGCTAACGGCATTGGGGGTGATGGCATTATTAATAGCGCCACTGGCTTTTATGTTAAAAACGCCGCTATCTGACAGCACTGGCGGGCCGGAGCAAAGCCTGGAGCAAGCGCTGCGGCAAGCGATGGCGCATAAAGGCTTTTGGCTGTTATCGCTGGGCTTTTTTGTCTGTGGTTTTCAGGTGGTGTTTATTGGCATTCATTTACCGGCTTATCTGGTCGACATGCAATTAGCGCCGCTGGTTGGTACTACCGTGCTGGCGCTAATTGGGTTATTCAATATTTTTGGCACCTACACTGCCGGCTGGCTGGGCGGGCGCATGTCAAAACCGCTGTTGCTCAGCGCGCTATACGGTATCCGCGCTGTGGTGATTATGGCCTTTATATTGCTGCCACTGACAAATTGGACGGCGTACATTTTTGGTATGGCGATGGGGCTGCTGTGGTTATCAACGGTTCCGCTGACCAACGGTACCGTGGCGAGTATTTTCGGCGTGCGTTATTTGTCGATGCTGGGCGGTATCGTGTTTTTGTTCCATCAGCTGGGCGCGTTTTTGGGTGGCTGGTTTGGTGGCTATGTGTACGATAAAACCGGCAATTATGATCTGGTGTGGTATATCGCTATTGGTTTAAGCGTGCTGGCCGCGGTGCTAAATTTACCGGTAAAAGAGCAGGCAGCGCTAGCCAGGCCGGTAACCGCATGAAAAATCATTGGAAAAAATTATTACTGCTGGTCTTGGCGGCACTGCTGGCTGCAGGCTGGTGGGGCTGGCAGGCTGGTGGTATGCAGTTACTGCAACCCGGCCTTGCGTGGTGCTAACACAGTGCTAATTTAGCGCTAGCGAACCGGCGCAGCGGCCGATTCACGCCATACCACTACCGGTTCAAACACGTTTTTCAGCTGCAACGCCTGCTGTTGGTAGATATTTTTCAACACCCAACGTGCGGCCATCCGGCCCATCTCGCCGATGGGATAGTCAATAGTGGTAAGTTTGGGATGGATATAACGCGCCAAAATCAGGTTATCAAAGCCAACTATTGATAACTGCTGCGGCACCTGCAAGCCATGCTCTCGTGCCACTTCCATAGCGCCAGCTGCCATTTCATCGTTGGCACACACCAAAGCAGTAAAAGCCTGACCTTGGGCCAGTAATTGTTGCATGCAGCTGCTGCCACTACTGTCCTGAAAGTCGCCCTGGGCAAATAACAGTGTGTCAAACCGCACCCCGAATTCGGCCATCGCACGTAAATGACCGGCATAACGGTCTTTGGCATCACTTTTCCACATTGGCCCGGAAATATAAGCCAGCTGGGTATGGCCCTGCGCCAGCAACTGTTTAGTGGCCAGATAACCGCCCAACTCATTGTTCAAACAAATGCAGTTGTCTTGCAATTGCGGGATATAACGGTTAATTAGCACTATTGGCAGGTTGCCCGCCGCCAACTTGATTAGATAGTCATCAGACACTGCCTCTACATGCAAGATTAACGCATCACAGCTGCGGCTGATTAAAAACTCGATGCCGTCTTTTTCACTGGCCTCTTCACTATGGCCGGCGGCAATAATTACGTGCTTACCGGCAGCCCGGCATTCGTTTTCAATACCGCTAAGCATCTCACCATAAAACGGGCCATGTAATTCAGATACCAGAATACCTACACTGTTAGAGCGGTTCGACGCCAGCGATTGCGCTATCGAGTTGGGCCGATAGCCCAGTTGCTCCATCGCTGCCAACACTTTATTGCGTGTGGCTTCACTAACACGGGCATTGTTATTCATTACCCGCGACACGGTCGCCAGTGACACACCCGCCAGTTCTGATACCTGATAAATCGTTGCCATTGCCTGCCTGCACTGAAAGTATTAAGCCTGCACTTTATCATGCCCCGACGTTGTGTCGCCAGCACGGCGCTGTAGCTGCTGATGAATATCCAGCACCCGGGCACTGTTAAGGCGATAGCGGCTCATCACTAGTGCCACCAGCACCGAACCAATAGCCGGCAGTAGCGTGAAGCTAAGCAATATACCCTGCTGTGTGGCTGCGGTTTGTGCCACGTCAGCCTGATAGTTGTAAAACGCCAGTAGCCAGCCCGCTAGCGCACCGCCCAGCGCCAGGCCAAGTTTGATAAAAAATACGATAGAGGAATACACCAGGCCGGTAATGCGGATACCGGTTTTGTAGTGGCCATAGTCCACCGCATCGGCCATTTTTGCCCATAACAACGGGGTGGCCATTTGTAAAAAGAAACCCCAGAAAAAGTACAGTGCGAAGGCCAGCACCACCTGATCCGGCGTGATAAAAAAGCTCAGCATGCAAATGCCAGCAGATATAAGCTGCAGGCCAATATAGGCTTTTACTTTATCAACATAACGGTTAAGCCGTTGCGCCAGGGCGCAACCGGCAATATTGCCCAGCATACCCAGCGTAACAAAAGCGGTAATTAACTCTTCGCGGCCTAAAAAATACTTCACATAGTAAATTGCCAGCGTGCTGCGAAGCACCATACCTGTTAGCAGAAAAAATGCGGCAACACACAAAATACGCCACTGGTCGTTTTGCCATAATGAGGCAAAACTGCCACGCAAGGTCAGTTGCTGGTCCGGTGGTGTCGACACCCGTTCACGGGTACCGGCAAAGCACAGCAAAAATAGCACCAGGCCCAGCGCACTCATGACGGCAATAGTTAACTGATAGCCTTTGGCGTTATCGCCGTTACCAAAGAAATTTACCAGCGGTAGGGTGCAAGCCGTAACCAGTAAACCGCCTAGCATGCCAAATACAAACCGGTAAGATTGCACCGACACCCGCTCAGTCGGGTCAGCTGTTAACACCCCGCCTAATGCGGAATAAGGAATATTAATGGCGGTATAGGCCAGCATTAGCAAGGTGTAGGTAGCAAAGGCGTATATCACCTTACCATTTGCCGATAAGTCTGGTGTGGTAAACGCCAGCACACTACACAGCGCAAACGGTAGTGCCAGCCAGAGTAAGTAGGGCCGGTATTTACCGTGCCGGCTTTGGGTTTTATCGGCCAGCGCGCCCATTAGCGGGTCGGTAACCGCATCGATAATACGTACCAGTAAAAACATACTGCCGACTACCGCCGGTGAAATACCAAAGATATCGGTATAAAAAAAAGTTAAAAACAGCATCACCGTCTGAAACACAATATTACTGGCAGTGTCACCCAAGCCGTAGGCTACCTTTTCGCGCTTACTCAGCATGCTGTATGCCCCTGTTTTATCGTTGTATTCGCGCGGCGAACAGATCGCGCAATGCGATGGCGCTGACTTTTAGCGTGCGCTGTTGGCTCTGATAATCAACATACACGATACCAAAGCGTTTGGCATAGCCCTCGGCCCATTCAAAGTTGTCCATCAGGCTCCAGGCAAAGTAGCCATCAATCCTGACACCGGCTTGTATTGCATCTTCTGTGGCCTGCAAATGCTGCTGAAAATAGCTAATGCGGGCAGTATCCTGCACCTCGCCTTGTAGCAGGATATCGGGCATAGCGGCGCCATTCTCGGTAATGTACACCGGCGGCAGAGTGTATCGCTGATGCATAGCCTGCAAAATTTCGGTTAATCCCTGCGGGTAAATTTCCCACCCCATATCAGTCAATGGCGGCTGTGTTGGCGGCACATCACTAAACCAGTCTTTACTGTTGCCGCGGTATACTGTGCGGGTGTAGTAATTAATTCCCAGAAAATCCAGCGGTTGGGCAATAATCGCCATATCACCGTCAGCGATATCCGGCTGTTCAGCATCAGCCAGTTGCGCCAACAGCGCCGGATAGCAGCCTTCAAGCAAAGGCTGAATATACCAGTGGTTATGGTACTGATCCGCCATCTCAGCCGCACGGCGGTCAGCGTCGGTATGACTGGCAGGATGGCAGGGGCTAAAATTCAGCACTATGCCGTTTTGTGCCTGCGGGGCATTTTTTTGCAATACCTGCATCGCCAAACCATGCGCCAGCAATAAATGGTGCGCCACCTGGCGGCCTTGTTTGCGATTTTGTACACCGGGTGCATGAATGCCAGCTTCATAACTTAAGTAAGCACTGCAAAAGGGTTCATTTAACGTGGCGTAAGAATACACCCGGTTACCAAAAGCACGGCTCACCACATCGGCATATTCGGCAAATTTATACGCAGTGTCACGGTTTAGCCAGCCGCCATTATCCTGCAGGTATTGTGGCAAATCCCAATGATACAGAGTAACAAAGGCTTTAATGTTGCGCGCTTGCAGGGCATCCAGCAGCTGCAGATAGAAATCGAGCCCAGCCTGATTAATGCTGCCATCACGGCGGATAACCCGGCCCCAGGCAATGGAAAAGCGATAGGCATCTACGCCCAGTGCCGCAATCAGTTCAACGTCTTCACGCCAGCGGTTGACATGGTCGCAGGCTACCAGGCCATCTGAGCCATCTTTTATCCGGCCCGGTGTGGCACAAAAGGTATCCCAGATACAGGGCTCGCGGCTGTCAGCAGCGCCTTCAATTTGAAAAGCGGCAGTGGCCACGCCAAATACGAACTCTGGGCGTAGCAGGGGT
Organism: Rheinheimera maricola; assembly: GCF_016918075.2. Taxonomy (GTDB): domain Bacteria; phylum Pseudomonadota; class Gammaproteobacteria; order Enterobacterales; family Alteromonadaceae; genus Alishewanella; species Alishewanella maricola_A. The sequence continues at coordinate 247,824 of NZ_JAERPS020000006.1, forward strand.
GAGGTTTTCGCTAAAGTTATCTTCATCTGTTTTGCTATCTTCCGATCAGGCTGTTGCTAGCGGCAATACAACAAAAAATATTGCCAACAGCGGGATATATGCTATAAATGAAAGCGCTTACATTATACTAGACGGCTGTTTTGTCGCCGTCAATTAAAAACACAAATCGCCGGGGGGCAAGATGGCAGCATCACCATTAACTAACGACGCCGTGGCAGAGTCTACGCCAGGTCAGACGAATTACCGCTTTGCGCTGACGTCGCTAACGTCGCTGTTTTTTATCTGGGGTTTTATTACCTGTCTGAACGACATTTTGGTGCCCTATTTAAAAGGCTTATTTGATTTAACTTACACTCAAGCGCTGTTAATTCAGTTCTGCTTTTTTAGCGCTTATTTTGTTGTGTCAGTGCCGGCCGGCATTCTGGTAAGCCGTATTGGCTATCAGTCTGGCATTGTTACCGGCTTGCTGATTGCCGGTGCGGGTTGCTTGTTATTTTACCCGGCTGCTGCCGCACACTATTACCCACTGTTTTTAATCGCTCTGTTTGTGCTGGCTGCCGGCATCACCATATTGCAAGTTGCCGCCAACCCTTATGTCAGTGTGTTAGGTAAGCCAGAAACTGCCTCCAGCCGTTTAACTATGACGCAGGCCTTTAACTCGCTGGGCACCACAGTGGCACCGTTTTTTGGTGCCTGGCTTATTTTTGGCGGTATGGACGCACCTAAACCGGGCGAAGTGACCGAGTCTACCGTGCAGTTACCTTATTTGTTGTTGGCCGCAGCCCTAATTGTTATGGCACTGATTTTTGCCTTTTTGCGCCTGCCTAAATTGGGCAAAAAGGATGCTGAAATAACTATCACCGGCAATGCCTGGCAATATCGCCATCTGGTGCTGGGTGCACTGGGTATTTTTGTTTATGTCGGGGCAGAAGTAGGCATTGGTAGCTTTTTAGTCAGCTTTATTACCCAGCCGGATATTGGTGCGCTGGAAGCGAAAACTGCTTCACATTACATTGCCTGGTATTTTGGTGGCGCTATGATGGGGCGCTTTATTGGCGCTGTGGTAATGCAATATCTGGCGCCAGGCAAGGTGCTGGCATTTAATGCGGTGTGTGCTGCGGTCCTTTTGGCGGTCACCATTGCCACCGGCGGCAGCCTGGCCATGTTTGCCATTTTACTGGTTGGTTTGTGTAACTCTATTATGTTCCCCACCATTTTTAGCCTGGCCATTGCCGGCTTAAAACAGCATACCAGCCAGGGCTCTGGCATTTTATGTCTGGCAATTGTCGGTGGCGCCGTATTGCCACTGGCGCAAGCAGCGCTGGCCGACAATTTTGGTGTCCAGCTGGCCTTTATTATCCCGCTGTTATGTTATGTCTATATTGCCTGGTATGGCGCCGTGGGCAGCAAGCCGCGCACTACTGTTTAAGGAGTACCGCATGAGATCTGAGTTTAAACCTTCATTGCTGGCGCTAAGCTGTGCGCTGGCGTTGTCGGCCTGCAGCCAGCCGCAACCGCAGGCGACTGCCGGCAGCAGCGGCACTGACCGTGCTGCCGCTATCTGGCCACAACTGACACTGCCGGTGGTGCAAGATGTGGCAATGGAGCAACGTATCAGTGCTATGTTGGCAAACATGACCCTGCAACAAAAAGTTGCGCAGATGATCCAGCCGGAAATCCGCGATATTACTGTCGAAGACATGCGCAAATACGGCTTTGGTTCATTTTTAAACGGTGGCGGCGCGTTTCCAAACGATAACAAACACGCCACCCCGGCCGACTGGATAGCACTGGCTGATGCCATGTATCAGGCCTCCATTGACGACAGCCTCGACGGCAGCACTATTCCCACCATGTGGGGCACCGATGCGGTGCATGGCCACAACAATGTGATTGGCGCTACGTTATTTCCGCACAATATTGGTTTGGGTGCGGCGAATAACCCGGCGCTAATTGAACAAATTGCCCGGGTTACCGCACGTGAAGTAATGGTGACCGGTATCGACTGGGTTTTTGCGCCAACCGTAGCAGTGGTGCGTGACGATCGCTGGGGCCGCACTTATGAGGGCTACTCGGAAGATCCTGCCATAGTGCATGATTACGCTGCGGCTATTGTTACCGGTTTGCAGGGCGCCGCCGATAAAGATTTCTTAGGCGATGAGCGTGTAATCAGCACAGTAAAACATTTTGTTGGCGACGGCGGCACCGTGGGTGGCGACGACCAGGGCGACAATATTGCCAGCGAGGCGGACTTGTTCCGTATCCATGCTCAGGGCTATGTTGGTGGTTTGCAAGCAGGTGCTCAGTCGGTGATGGCGTCGTTTAACAGCTGGCAAGGCAGTAAAATTCATGGTGACAAATACCTGCTAACCGATGTGCTGAAAAACCGTATGGGTTTTGATGGCTTTATCGTTGGCGACTGGAACGGCCATGGCCAGATCCCGGGTTGCAGCAATGACAACTGCCCACAAGCAGCACTGGCCGGCTTAGATATTTATATGGTGCCAACCCAAGCATGGAGGCCACTGTATGAAAACCTGATCAGTCAGGTGGAAGCAGGCGTGATCCCTTTAAGCCGCATTGACGATGCCGTGCGGCGTATTTTGCGCGTTAAACTGCGTGCCGGCTTGTTTGACAAGCCCAGCCCAGCCAACAGGCCATTATCTGGCAAAACAGAACTGATTGGCTCAGCTGAGCATCGCGCCGTAGCGCGTGAGGCAGTGCAACAATCTTTGGTACTGCTGAAAAACAACGACAATCTGCTACCGCTTAAGCCCACACAGCGCATTTTGGTGACCGGTGAAGGTGCCGACAATATCGGCATGCAGTCTGGTGGCTGGACTATCAGCTGGCAGGGCACCGGTAATACCAATAGCGATTTCCCCGGTGGCAGCTCTATTTACGCCGGGATTAAGCAAGCGGTTGACGCCGCTGGCGGCAAGGTAGAACTGAGCGGCGATGGCAGCTATCAGCAAAAGCCCGATGTCGCTGTAGTGGTGTTTGGTGAGCAGCCCTATGCCGAGGGCAATGGCGATTTAGATAACCTGGAGTACCAGCGTGGTAATAAAACCGACTTAGCCCTGCTGCGCAAACTGCAGGCCGACGGTATCAAGGTGGTGTCCTTGTTTATCAGCGGCCGGCCGTTGTGGGTTAACCCTGAATTAAACGCTTCCGACGCCTTTGTCGCGGTGTGGTTACCTGGCAGCGAAGGTGGCGGTGTCGCCGATGTCATCATGGCCAAAGCCGACGGCAGTGTAAATAAAGACTTCCACGGCAAACTGTCATTTAGCTGGCCGGCCACGCCACAACAGCATGCTAATGTCGCTGATGCCGATTACCAGCCGCTCCTGCCTTATAGTTTTGGCTTAACCTATGGCCAAGCCAGCACGCTAAGCAACAGCCTGAATGAGCAGGTAGCCGCAGATAACAGCCTCGACGCTTTAGTGCTGTTTGAGCGCGCGGTTAAACCGCCGTATCAGCTGGTTCTGCACAGTGGCGATAGCAGCCAAACCATGGACAGCAGCGTCGCCCAGCTGGGTAACATTGCCGTGCGCACCTTTGATAACAAGGTGCAGGAAGATGCCCGCCGCTTAAGCTTTAGCGGCGCTGCTAAAGTCAGTTTAACCAGTGCCTTCCCGGCCGATTTACGCTCGTACCATGAAGCAGGTAGCGCCTTGGTCGTTGAGCTGCAGTACAGCGGTAATGTGCCGGATAGTGTGTTACTTGGCATGAACTGCGCCAAAAACTGTGCCGCCAGCATTAATATTGCCTCCCAGTTACGGGCACTGCCAGACGGCCAATGGCATAGCCTTAGCGTCGATTTAAGCTGCTTAGCTAAACAAGGTGCTGATTTTAGCCAAATCTTCACCCCGCTGTCGGTGCAAACCGACGGCCCGTTGCAATTAAGCTTCAGCGATATCCGTCTGGTACCGGCACAAGCGGCCAACGCCAGCCTTCGTTGTCAGGCAGAGTAAGCTCAGCATCTGACAACCGTTTCTCTCGTGTGTGTTTTCTGCCAGCATTAGCTGGCAGTTTTTTTACTTGCCACAAAACAGCAGACATAAAAAATGCCCGGCTAGCGGGCATTTTAGTTTTAGATACAGTTCAAGCTATCAGAAACTATAGCGTGCACCGAGTGTATAGCGTGGACCATACTGTCGGGCAAACAGGAACTGCTCTTCATAGCGGCCGTAAGCCTCTTCGGTCTCGTTAGTCAGGTTAATACCTTCAAAGAATACCGTCAGTTGCTCGTTAACATCATAGTTCACACTTAAATCCCACTGCGCGTAGTCTCTACCAAACTGCGGTGGGTTGTCTGACGAACCCTGGCCCTGGCCCACGCCAATCAGGTAGCTGTCACGCCAGGCGTAAGTAGCCTTAACCGACAAGCCATCTTTTTCGTAGAACAACTGCAAGTTTGCTGAATCACTTAAACCTTCCAGCGGCGACTGCTGCACCAGGCTGTTAGAATCAAACTCGACATCGCCATCAACAATAGTCGCATTGACGCCAAAGCCGAAACCGGTATCACCAATCAGGTGTTGCCAGGCAGCTTCTATACCTTGCACAGATTTTTTGTCGGTGTTTCTGGGCTGGCTAATGCTCCATACAATCAATGGATCGGCACTGGTCGGTTCAATCTTGCCTTCAGCATTACCATTGCCGTTCGCCAGCATTTGCTCAAATATTGCTGTGCTGGTAGCTTGCTCACCGCGCGCTTCAATATCGGCAACCGCTTGCATATAACGCGGGCCATTCAAAATGTCGTGTAAACCTTCGATGGTAATATCGGTAATGCCATTAGAAATAAAGTTGTCTACACTTTTATGGAAGTAACCAATAGAAGCGTAACTACCTGCGGCATAGTAGTACTCTAAACTCAGATCAAAGTTAGTTGACTCAAATGGCAGCAGATTAGTATTACCCTGGCCACCACTACGTGAACCCGGCTTAGGGCTACCACTTAAGCTACGGCCACCGGCCAGCGCACCCAACGGCGCCCGGGCAATGGTTTTACCCCAGGAAAAACGGCTTACCACATCGTCGGTTAGGTCCACTTTTACGTCAAACATAGGCAGCAGTACGTCATGCTTACCGGTCAGCGTAAGGAAATTATCAGCACCACCCTGCTCGTACTGCATTATCCATTCTGACGCACTTTCCCAGTTTACCTGACGCTCAACGCGTTGGCGCACCGTGCTGGAAACATCGGTTTCTTCGTAGCGCAAACCGGCATTTAGAAATACCGGATAACCGGCGACTTCAAAATCCCAGTCGGTTTGCACATACACACTGGTGGTAACTTCTTCAACATAGCTTTCGCTATCTATGCCATCAAAGTAGGCATCCGGCACGTACACATCAGAGCCCATTACCGCTTCGGTTAAAAAGGCAGCCTGACGCTGCACTGCCTCATCAAAATCATAGGTGTAGTAGTAATTACTTAACAGACCGCTGCCACCACCCTGAAACTGATCAAGGAAGCCGCTGGTGCTGTTGCGGGTAAACATACTGTCTGGGAAAATCTCAGTAAAAGACGGGCTAAAACCCGGACCGCCGCGCAAGCCACTCCAAGCATTCCAGCCACCCATGGTTTGCTCGGTGCGGGCAATACCGCCGGTAACTTTTTCCAACGGGATATTATCAAACACCGAATTAAACCAGGTACCGTCCAGCTGCAGCTGCTGCACATCAGACTCACCCGGCGAATGGGTAAACTGGCTGAAGTTAGAGTCAATCTCACCCGGCTGTAACTCGTTGGTACCGTTGCGCCAGCGCACATAGGCCTGCGGGATGTCGCCGGTGCGATAATCATACACTTTGCTAAGCAATTGATCTGAGCCAAGAATAACCTGACCAGCATTGCCACTGCCCTTATCCGCGCCGTTGTCAGTTTTATTGTTGGAATCATGGTAGTCGACCGAGATATCGAAATCTTCCGTCAATTGCCAAGCCATATTAAAACCAATAGAGCTGGCTTTTACTTCCGTGGTGTTTCTGTTGGCCGTAAAGGATGCATCATTGCCACTGATATCGGCAAATACTGCTGTGCCATTTTCATCCAGTTCATAAGCATTGATATTACTGCCAAATTCGTTCCAAATACCCCAACCGAAACTTTCAGCGCCGGTGATGGCGCGGCTCGCGGTATAGTCCAGTGTAAATGTCATGGCATCGGTAGGGGCAAACTGCAAGGTAAGCTGGCCATTGGTGCGTTCACGCTGCACATCTTCAAAGCCATAGTTCATATCTTTGGGGAAAAATGCCGGACCACGGTTGCCGTTGGCATCCACTGGCCGCGCATCCACCACCTTTGACGCATCCAGCTCTGGCAGCTGGTTAGAGGTATTAGTGTCTTGCACCTGCCAGCCCTGAATGTTGGCTTGCTGCGATTGGAAGTCTCGGCGATGATGTGACACGGACAGTGCAACACCAAACTTATCGTCAGCAAAGGTATTGCTGTAAATACCAGCCACTTCAGGTGTAATGTCATCGCCTTTTACGTTAGAGCTGTCGTGCAGGGCTTTGGCCATAACCGACATTTTCTGTCCCGGGCTGGATAACGGCTTAGCGGTAACAATATTTACCGTCGCGCCTAAACCACCACTGGGGTTGGCGGCACGGGCAGTTTTTTGCACCTCCAGCGCGCTAACACCTTCCGAGGATAAATTCTCCAGATTATATGAGCGTGAGTAACCGGTGCCTGGCATCTGCCGGCCATTTAACGTAACCAGGTTAAACGCCGGGCCAAAACCGCGCACCGTGATCTGGCTACCTTCACCGTTGGCCCGGCTTACCGACACACCGGTAATGCGCTGCAGTGATTCGGCCAGATTGGTATCCGGAAACTTACCCATCTCTTCAGCAGAAATGGCATCCATAACACCGGTGCCCTGACGCTTCATATTCATTGAACGCGCCAGTGAACCACGAATACCTTTGATTTGAATAATTTCGACGTTAACGTCTTTTACTTCCTGCTCGGTAGCTTCAGCTTCTTGCGCCTGCAGTGGCAATAACAGGCCTGCAGTCAGCACAACAGAAACGGCGATAGCAACCTGACTTTTATTAAATAATGTTGGTTTCATAATCTTTTTACTCTCGTCGCACTGAATTAGTTATTAGAAATTTCAACGTTATCAATCTGATAAACTGCGCCTTGCCCGGTACCCCAGGCTGGAAACATCATTAACACGTTGATGTCACTGATATCTAAACCAGCGTCAAACAGACTCTGCAGGCTAAAGCTATAGCGGGCCCACTGTCCAGTAACCGGTGCCTGCCCGTTGTTGCCATTAGCCAGCGGTAATTCAACTGCGGTGGCGGCACCAGAAGACTCAATTTTGAACAACCAGGTTGAATCCGGATTAGCCGGCGCATCTACCACACGCAGGTCAAAACTGACAGCACCACTACCTAGCAATGCTGATGCGTCATAAGCGCCGCCTTCTTTCGCCAGGAAGCCCTGCACCGTTTCCGGTGAACCTAATACAGAAAACTGAGCCACTGCGCCATAAGGTGCATCAGTGCTTACAACTTGAGGCGTTGAACCGGCACAACAATCCCACAAATTCCAGTTGGCGTTAATGTCATCACGGAAAATGCTCAGGCTGTTACTTACCGCATTCGGGTTGTAAATACGCGCATTGTCCAGGCGGAAAACCGCGCCTTCACCGGTGCCCCAGGCTGGGAATACCATCAGTACATCAATGGCACTAATGTCCAGGCCAGCATCAAACAGGCTCTGTAAACTGAAGGTGTAAGTCGCCCACTCTCCGGTTACCGGCGTCTGACCGGCATTACCGGCACTTAGCGCTAACTCAACCGCAGAGTCACCACCAGCAGCTTCAATTTTAAACACCCAGGTTGAATCAGGGCTTGCCGGTGGGGTAACGACTTTCATATCAAACTGCACCACACCCTCAGTCAGAATTGAGGCGGCATCAAACGGCACACCAGAACCCAGTGGTGAACGGTTATAAAAACCTAGCACTGTTGGCGAAGCGCCTACGGTAAATTCAGCGGCAACACCACGGCTTTCGTCTTCATCAGTGACCTCAACTGGGTTACTACCTCCACAACAATCCCACATTGGCCAATCCGGGTTTTCGCCATCAGTAAACATTACCAGCTCAGGAGAAGAGGTTGCCGGCGCCGCAATTTTTACGTTATCTACCCGGTATACCGCGCCATTGCCGGTATCCCAGGCTGGGAAAATCATCACTACATCAATAGCGGATAAATCCAGGCCAGCGTCAGCTAACATTTTTAGCGGGAAGGTATAGCTTTGCCATTGGCCTGTTACCGGGACAACACCTTCGCTACTAGCAGTAATCGGCAGTTCGGCGAAAGTGGTGTTTTCGTTGCTTTCGACCTTGAATATCCAGCTGGAATCCGGATTAGATGGCGCAGAAACCACTTGCATATCGAAGGTGATACTGCCGGTTTCCAATAACGGCGAAGCATCAAACGGGCTGGCAACCCCAGGCGCAGTGACAAAAGCGCTGCGGCTAATAAAACCATTTACGGTGGGCTGTGGCCCAACTAAAAATTCATATACCGTGCCACGATCAGCATCTTCTACCAGAGCTGGTGTTGAACCACCACAACAATCCCAGGCTGGCCAGTTAGGGTTTGCCGCGCCGTCAAAAATAGTCAGGTTTTGAGCAATACCTGTTGAAGGTGGTGATGGAATAGGTGCTTTACCTTCTACCAGGGTGTCAGCATCTTTATAGCCTGCACGCACCGTTTCACAACCTTTGCCGCTGTCTAAATCCTGGCCACACTGGTACACACGGACATAATCGATGGCATAAGTTTGGCCATTAGCAAAAGCTTCGGCATCAATTCCCAGATTGTTAACATTTTCTGGCCAGTTACCGCCGACTGCCAAATTCAGCAGCAGATGAAAGCGTTGATCAAAAGGTGCCGCGTTCCACTGGGTTTCCAATGCACCGGTAGCTATGTTGTAGTATTCGGCAAACCAGCCGCGATGGCTTAAACCAATAGCTTCGTCACGGCTGTTAAAACGTACTTTAGACGCCATCTGGGTTTGATACAGGTAACCATCAATATACCAGCGGATTTCACCTTCCTGCCATTCAATAGCATAGGTATGAAAGTCGTCGGCCGGGTTTATATTGTCTGGTAGCAAGTAGGCTTTGCCGGAGTTTTCGTTGTTAGGCCAGTCGCGGCCATAGTGTAAAGTGCCGTAAACATTGGCCTCCACCACGCCTTCGGCATTAACGGTTTTAAGGTTAACGGCTTCCATGATGTCGATTTCGCCTGACTTTGGCCAACCGCCATAAACTTCATCAGTCGGTAGCATCCAAAACGCTGGCCAGGCACCCTGGCCTGAAGGCAACTTGGCGCGCACTTCAAAGCGGCCATATTTAAAGTCACCCTGATATTTAGTATTTAACCGTGCCGACGTATAAGGTTGCGGCGAACCCTCAGCGGCTGGAAGGGCAACTATGTGTAATTTACCGTCGGCAACAAAAGCGTTTTCCGGACTGTCGGTATAACATTGCTTCTCGTTATTACCACCACCGGCACAATTAACCTCACGGGTCCATTTGCTGCTGTCGATGCCACTGCCGTCGAACTCGTCACTCCACACCAGCTGCCAATCACTGACTGGCTCGGTGGGGTCAACCGCGGTAAAATCGGATTTAGTGGCCACATCGCCGCCACAACCGGCTAAGCCTGCCGCCATAAGCAAGGCGGTTAACGTTGAAAGTTGTTTCATTTTTATAATCATCCCCTGGGTTTTGCTACCTGCTGACTGAAACGCCATACCATGAAGGTACCTGCAACATAAATGTAAGCGCTTACAAAAGGTAGATGATTAAATTTCAATCGTCAATAGCACGCCACTAAAAAGCCTAACCAAAGTAGGGCGAAATGTGTCAACTAAATGATTTTTTCATTACATTTCAAAGAACAAGGATGCACCAAATAAAAATCTTATTAATTAATTTGCCAAATTATGGTGCATCACAACACGCGCCGAACATGCCAGCGGCGCGCTATAACAAGGTTTGGAGATCAATCGGCTATTGGTGCATACTTAGCCACATATCCATTTAGTTGTTTTAGCGTGTACTGAGACCCATTTTGTTTCCAAATCGATATCATTCTCGCATACCGCTTGGCGGCCTAATTAGTATGCTGCTGTTGTTAAGCGCAGTGCTGACGCCAAGCGCGGTCGGACAAGACACGCCAACATTAAGTACGGTGTACTATGCTGGCCAACCTCAGCAGGATTACTACACTGATTTACTGCGTCTGGCGCTAAGCTACCCCTGCCAGCAGCATTATAAGTTAGAGGCTTCAAAGCTGGATTTGCCGAAAAAGCGCGCCTTTGACCTGATGAACGCCGGCCAGGGCATTGATGTAATGTATGGTAGCGCCAGCACAGAACGCTTAGCGCAATACCGGGCGGTACCTTTTCCAATACTGCGTGGTTTAATGGGGTTGCGCATCGCGCTGGTTAGCGCTGAGGGAAGAGACAAACTGGCACAAATTCACAGCTTGCCCGCGCTATCACAGCTAAGAGTAGGCCAATATGTAACCTGGAGCGACACCGCAATTTTACGTGCCAATGGCTTTAACCTGGAGACCGGCAGTGATATTGACGGCCTATACCAGATGCTGGCACTGGGCAGAATAGACTACTTCCCACGCTCAGTACTGGAAGTACAACAGAATCAGCAACAATATGCCGCTCTGCAGTTACACATCGACCCGCATATTTTGCTGTATTACCCCACCGCAACTTACTACTACGTTGCTAAACACAATACTGCACTGGCCGAGGCGTTATTATGCGGCTTAGAGCATGCCCAGCAGGACGGCCAATTAAATCTGCTATTTGACCGCTATTATGGCGGCTTGCTGCAGCAGCTGGGTATTGATAAACGCCGGGTATTTAGCTTACACAATCCGTTGTTACCGGCGGGTGTGCCGCTGCAACGGCCAGAACTATGGTATACATTGCCAGATAACTAAGCCGGTGAGCGCCAGATTGGCACGATGATCCCGCCTAACAGTAACTTAATTTTTGCAATTGAGCTTTTGGAAGTGCTGACCAGAGATGACTAAACCATCCTACTTTTACGCCACGCTGTCTATTGCGCTGCTGATTTTTATTGCCTGCATTATGATGAACGGCCCGATGCGACCAGGCCTACCGGTAGGTGATGACCTTGCTACCAGGCTTAATTACATCAATAACAACCTGCTGCTATGGCAACTGGGCTGGCTAAGCTGGATGGCAGCCGCGCTTAGTTTACTGGCGTTTGCGGTAATGCTCTCCACCGAGCTGCAACCCTGTGCCGCCCGCCAGTATGGTGTGTTGTTGGTGGCACTGGGTATGGCGCCCGATCTGATGGCCGAAACGCTGTATGCCTTTGTTATACCGCATATCGCTATTGAGCAACTGGCCTTGCTGCAGTTTATCGACGTACTGGCCATGCACCTGACCGGCTTTTTGGGTAACGGCTTATACAATATCGGCGGCATGCTGCTGACACTGGCGCTGTTAAAGCAGCAACCGGCGTTAAAATTGTGGCTTTATCCGGGCCTTGTTGCCTGGCTGCTCGGTTTGGGGTTATCGGTTACTATTGCGCTACAGCAGCTGAAACTGGCGGAGTATTTTACCGCCGCCAGTATGGTGCTCAGCACCGGCTGGTTTGTGCTGATCGCCTGGAAATTATGGGGAACCGCGCATGTACGCCGCGCTTAAGGTAATTCATCTCGGCTCACTGGTAATGTGGTTAGGCCCGGCGCTTGGCTCCTGGCTGGTACTGCGTTATATGCAGCAGCAAGAGGGCGAGCTAGCGCCCGCCACGGCCAAAGTGTACCGGGTGTTTTTCTGGACGCTAACGCTGGAACATATCGCCTTAGTTAGCCTGCTGCTAAGCGGCGCCACTATGGCATTAATGTACGGCTTTATAGCCATGCCGTGGCTGCAACACAAGCTATGGCTGGTGCTGCTAATCATAGTGCCGCTGGAGATTGTCGATATCTGGCTGGGTAACTGGAAGGTAAAGCGGCTAATCGCCGCGCGTAGCGCCGGTACAGCCTTAACACCGCGCCAGCAGGCATTAGTGCAGTTTTACCATAAAGGCTTTACCAATCTGGCGCTTTTAACCCTACCCGCCACAGTGCTGGTAATTATGTGGTTAGCTGTGTCGAAACAAGCGCTGTGGTGAGGGGTGCAAATGTATATTGGCGCAGTAGTAAAGCAAACCGGAGCTTCGGCAAAAGCGGTACGGTTATATGAAACCTTAGGTTTACTTGGGCCGGTACAGCGTAAAGGGGCCTATCGCTATTACAGTGCTAACCAGCTAAACCAGATTATGCTGATCCGTCAGGCACAGCAGTTGGGCTTTCGCCTGGCCGAACTAAACGAGGTGTTAGGCCCGGATGCTAATGACCCGGACTGGCCGGCATTATTGCAGCACCTAGCAGACAAACAGGCAGCAGTGCAATTGGAAATTACGCGCCTGCAGCAATTGCAGCAGCAACTGCAACTGGCTATGCAAGACATAATGCAGTGCGCCAGCCTGGTACCAAAGCCACCGGTCACGGCCTGCGCTTGACTCTGCCCTAAAGGGCAGACTGTATGCTGTTATCCGACAGGTACAACTTAACCTAACGGAGCAGCAAATTGAGCAGTAAAAATGTATTAATTATCAGCGTGCACAGCGACGCCGAACGGCTTGGCCAGGCGTTAGCGGCAGCCTATGCCGATGCCGCAACGGCAGCAGGGCATAATGTAAGATGGCTACAACTGGACAAGCTTAATTTTAACCCCATATTCCCCGGCTATCACAATGCACCGCCGTTAGAGCCGGATTTACAAGCGGCACAGGCCGATCTGCTGTGGGCAGAGCATATTAGCCTGGTGTATCCCATTTGGTGGGGCAGCGTACCAGCCTTGCTAAAAGGCTTTCTTGACCGCGTATTACTACCGGGCTTTGCCTTTAAGTACCAACCCGACAAAAAATACCCGCAACCGCTACTGACTGGCAGAACCGCGCATTTGCTACTGACCATGGACACCCCGCCCTGGTACTTTCGCTGGATATACGGTGCTCCGGGTTTGCATCAAATCAGCCGTACCACGCTGGCATTTTGCGGTATCAAGCCACTAAAAAGCCTACTGTTGGGGCCGGTGATCAGCTCGACACTGTCGCAGCGCCAGCGTTGGCTTAAGCAAGTCAGCAAACTGGCGCACAGTTTATGACTTAAAAACTGTTGCGCCCATTCCGCTATTAGCCGCGCAACAGGATAAATGGAAGGAAAACCGAAAATTGCCGCACGCCGCACCTGTGCGGCCTTAACGCCGCGCCAGCAGGCCTTGGTGCAGTATTACCATTAAGCTTTTACCAATCTGGCGCTGATCACGCTGCCTGTTACGGTGCTGGTGATTATGTGGCTGGCAGTGTCGAAGCAAGCGCTGTGTTGAGTGCTAATTACCCTGCTGCTGGTGCAGAATAATCATTTCTTTGGCGACCAGTGCAGCTGAGGGTAAAAACATCGTTGATACTAAACGTTGATCAATGACCACATCGTGCTTATCCGCCAGTGTCTCTTTGTTCTGTGCAATAGCGCCATTGTCGCGTAACCGGCTTTCAAGCAGAAAAGGTAGCAAGGTGCCATTTTTCGCCCAGTTTTTTTCCAGCTCGGTTGAATTAGGAAAGCTCGCCACCTTTTTGCTTTTTACTAAAAATTCACCACTAGACAGCTTTACATTGGCGATACTGGCCGCACCGTGGCCGCCAACACCCACAATGCCACCCGCTTGGTATATGCTGGCAATAATGGCCTGGATTTCGGCATTTTGTGCTACATCAAACATCACGCCATAGCCACCACCGCTAAAAACAGCCCAATACTGCTCCGGTTTAACCTGCGCAGGTGTTAGTGAATTGCTGGCTTTTTGCTGAAAGTTTTCATACTTGATGGTGTAACTGGCAATACCCAAAGGGTCGCGCATAAAGGGCACTGCGCCACCCTGTGGCGAGACAAAATCAACCTCATAGCCATGGCTTACAAACACATGGTAAGGCGGGGCAAACTCAAACAAGTCGTTACGGGCTTCATGCTTTTCAACATCGCCCATATCAACCCTGTTAGACGCCACTATCAGCACCTTTTTAACCGGCTGCGCCGCAGCGGCAGGAACAGCACACCAAACACAGAGTAAACACAAAAGCACAGTGAACAATCGCATAACCTTTCCTTAGTAAGTAACAACACAATCAGGTTTGTCGCGGTTAAGGGGCAAAAGGTTTAAATGCAGGATTCAGTTGTATGCATCGGCAATATCTTGATAAACCGCAGGGTGAAACTTAAGCGGCGTCATTTAGCCTGATCTTTACCCAGCTGCTGTTTAATCTCTTGCCAGGAAACGCCAGTTACATAACCGGCTTCAATTTCACTCACCCGCTGTTCAGTTGCTGTCAGCCATTGCTGTTCTGCATCGTCGTCTTGCTGCTGATCGAGGCTGGCAATCAGCGCATGCGCCAACCTGGCTCGTTCATCTGCAGTCAGGTTTTTACTTGACGCCAGTGCTTTCTCGAATAACGTAGTCATTTTTTACTGCCGTAACTATCAGGATTTTTGATTGTAGCAGCTTGATTTACTGAGCCAAACCGGGGAAAAACAATAAAAAAGGCCATCACAGTAAACTGTTGATGGCCTTAATATTTTTAACCGTAAATTATTCTACCGTAACACTCTTCGCCAGGTTACGTGGCTGATCTACGTCGGTGCCTTTGATAATGGCAACGTAATAGCTTAACAGCTGCAGTGGAAGGGTGTAGACGATAGGTGCCAGGATGTCGGCGACGTGTGGCACGTTGATTACCCGCATGGTGTCGTCAGACTGGAACTTGGCATCGGCGTCGGCGAATACGTACAGAATACCGCCACGGGCGCGCACTTCTTCGACGTTCGATTGCAGTTTTTCTAACAGTTCGTTGTTTGGCGCTACTACAATAATCGGCATTTCAGCGTCAATCAGCGCCAGCGGGCCGTGTTTTAACTCGCCTGCGGCATAGGCTTCGGCGTGAATGTAAGAAATTTCCTTAAGCTTTAACGCACCTTCCATCGCAATGGGGTATTGATCGCCGCGGCCTAAGAACAGCGAATGGTGCTTGTCGGCAAACTCTTCTGCCAGCGCTTCAATTTGCGGCGCTAAGGCCAAGGTTTGCTCCAGCTTGGCAGGCAGGCTCTTTAAGGCATCGGTCAGTTCGCGCTGCTGCACGGCAGTTAAACCGTTGTACTTACCAATGGCCATGGTCAGCATCGCCAAACCCACTAATTGCGTGGTAAAGGCTTTGGTTGAGGCTACGCCAATTTCAGCACCGGCACGGGTCATAAAGGCTAAGTCAGACTCGCGCACCAGTGATGAACCGGCAACGTTACAAATGGTTAAGCTGCCCAAATAGCCGGCTTCTTTGGCTAAGCGCAGTGCGGCTAAGGTATCGGCTGTTTCGCCTGATTGCGAAATGCTCACCAGCAGGCTGTTTGGCTGCACGAACGATTTGCGATAGCGAAACTCCGAGGCAATTTCAACGTTGCAAGAAATGCCACCCAGCGATTCTAACCAGTAACGCGCCACCATACCGGAGTGGTAACTGGTGCCACAGGCGACGATTTGTACGTGCTTTACTTTTTTAAATAGCTCTGCCGCGCCGTTACCAAAGGTTTCGTCCAGCACAGAATCGGCACTTAATCGGCCTTCCAGGGTGTTGTTAATCGCGTGCGGCTGCTCGTAAATTTCTTTTAGCATAAAGTGGCGGTACTGGCCTTTGTCGCCAGCGTCGTAGCTGACGTTCGACTCGTGCACTTCACGCTCAATCGCGTTGCCGTCTTTATCGAAAATACTGACGCTGTGGCGGGTAATTTCAGCCACGTCGCCTTCTTCTAGAAACATAAAGCGGCGGGTTACTGGCAACAATGCCAGTTGATCAGAGGCGATAAAGTTTTCGCCAATACCTAACCCGATTACCAACGGGCTACCAGAGCGGGCTACCACTACACGGCTGCTATCGGTTTTGTCCATTAATACCGTGCCGTAAGCACCGTGCAATTGTTTAACGGTTTTTTGTACCGCGGCCAGCAGGCTGCCAGCGGCTTTTAATTCTTCTTCAACTAAGTGCGCGATAACTTCAGTGTCGGTGTCTGAGGTGAACACATAACCTTTGGCTTTTAACGCGTCACGCAGTGGGCTGTGGTTTTCAATAATGCCGTTGTGCACCACGGTAATGTTGCTGGATACATGCGGGTGAGCGTTGCGCTCGCTGGGCTCGCCATGGGTAGCCCAACGGGTGTGGGCGATACCGGTGCCGCCAGCAACCGGTTGCGCTGCTACCGCATCAGATAGCTCTTTTACCTTACCTAAACGGCGCAAGCGGGTTAACTCACCCGCTTCGGTTACTACTGCCACGCCGGCTGAGTCATAACCGCGGTATTCTAAGCGGCGTAAGCCTTCTACCAGAATATCGACTACATCACGTTGCGCTACCGCGCCTACTATTCCACACATAATCTTGCTCCAAAAAAGAATGTTAAGACATTAACGCGCGCAACTGACTCAGGCCTGAACCCGAATAACCTGCACGCCTTGTTGTTCAATTTGTGCCGCATCAGCTACGGCTAAACCTTCGTCGGTGATCAACACTTTGACCATCGCCCAAGGCAATTCCAGATTGTGAATTTTGCGCCCCAGCTTGTCAGATTCCAGCATCACGATAACCTCACGAGCTACTTCTGCCATCACCCGGCTTAAACTGTATAACTCGTTGTAGGTGGTGGTGCCGCGGGCTAAATCTATACCGTCTGCACCGATAAACAGCTGGTCAAAGTCGTAATTACGCAGCATTTGTTCGGCCAACTGGCCCTGAAACGCTTCGGATTGTGGGTCCCAGGTGCCGCCGGTCATTAATAACGTGGGTTCGTTTTCCAGCTCGCGCAGTGTATTGGCAATCGCCAGTGAGTTGGTCATCACCACCAGACCACGTTTGCCAGCCAGCTCAGGCAGTAAGGCGGCAGTAGTACGGCCGCTGTCGATAATAATGCGGTAGTGATCTTTGATCAGGCTGGCGGCGGCTTTGGCAATCGCCAACTTTCGCTTTGAAACTTTTTCTAAGCTACTGTCACTGACAAAGTCCTGCGGTACCGGTACAGCACCACCGTAACGGCGCAACAACAAACCAGCTTGTTCCAGCACAGTTAGGTCTTTGCGGATGGTTACTTCCGAAGTATTAAACCTTGCGGCCAGTTGCTCTACCGACAATTCGCCCTGTTGCTGCAGCTGGCTGACTATTAAATGTCGGCGTTGTTGGGTGTTTCGTTTATTCATTTCTTTCGATTAAGTTTCAAAACGAAAGTTATTTTAATACTTATTTCGTTTTTTGCAAGTTATGGTATTAATCTTTTGTCATTCGTAGCGGCAGCCAGATTGTGTATTGCAAGCCCATCCCTGGTGGGCTGCTAACCTCTATGCGGCCATTAAACCTTACCGTAACCAGGTTATAAACAATATGGCTACCTAAGCCGGTGCCGCCCTGATGCCGTTTAGTAGTAAAGAACGGGTCAAATAAACGCGCCAAATCGGTTGCAGACATGCCGCACCCATTGTCACTGTATTGCAAAAGCAATTGTTGCTGCTGTTGTTGCAGGCTGATAACAATTTGCGGCTGCGCTACATCTTGCAAGCCATGATGCAAGCTGTTCATCACTAAGTTAGTAATAATTTGTGCCAGCGCGCCTGCGTCGGTATACATTTGTAACTGCTCTGGTGCGTCAAGTTTCACCTGACAAACCCGTTTTTTTAGCTGTGGCTGCAAAGACAACAATACATCATGTATGTAGCTGATAAGTTCGATATTACGCACACTATCGTAGGATTGATCGACAGAGATTTGTTTGAAGCTGTTTACTAAATCTGCAGCTCGCCCGGTATTACTTTGTAGTATGCGCACACCATCGGTCACTCGCTGTAAAAAGCGATCGAAAGCACTCTTTTGCATACCACCTTTAGCATATTGCGAAGTAATGCTGTCTAATTCTGCCTGTAAGTGGCTGGCGGCGGTTACGCAAATACCCAATGGCGTGTTGATTTCATGGGCGACACCAGCTACAAGGGCACCAAGTGACGCCATTTTTTCCTGGATCACAAGTTGCTGTTGAGCTTTTTTTAACTCAGCGTATGAATCTTGTAACGCCTGATGCTGCTGCTTTATTTCTTCGGTGCGGGCTGCCACTTCGCGCTCCAACCTCACTCGTAGCTGCCTCTCGTTGGCAAAACGCCACACGATAACCACGGTTACCGTGCCAACTAGCACAATACCCAGCATAAAACGGAATCCCAGCGTCATCCACCAGGACGGCAATACGCTGATTTGCAGTGATTGTGGCTGCTGCCAGTCACCACCTTGATAGCGTGCACTGAGCAAGAAACTATATTGGCCGGGTGGCAGCCGGGTATAAGTGGCAACACGGTTATTATCATGCACTGCCAGCCAATCACGATCAAAGCCTTCTAGCCGGTAACGATACTGTAACAGTTGCGGCTGCAGAAAGTCAGGCGCGGTAAAATGCAGACTAAACATATCCTGCAAATGGTTAAATATCAGCTGTGTGGTTTGGCTTAGCGGTTGTGGTAACACCATATTCAACCCAGGCTGTACTGGCTGATTAAACATACTGAGTTGATGCAAAACAAGTTGTGGTGTTGGAAATTGCCGCTGCGCTAATTGCAGTGGATAAATATCCAGCCCTTGCCGGCCGCCACGGTACACGTTACCAAAGGCTACCGCGCTGGACGCTATCCAGGTAGCTTCTTGCACGCCATGGCGGGCGCCAAGTTGGATAAAGCCCTGGTTAGCGTCCGACCAGATAAAGCGATACATCAGATTAAAGGCTGTCGCCTGCTTCAGCTCCTGATCAACATCATCATGCTGCTGATAAGCTTTGATACCCGTTATCTGGCGTGGCTGCTTACTGCTGCGCAACACCCGGTGCTGCAAATTGCCGGCCCGGACAAACAAATGGCCATTTTCTTCAATAATGGCCTGTACGCCGTTGTAAACCAGTCCGGTGCCGGTTGGCATATTTTGCTGCCAGCGCTCAACACTGTCTAAGTTAGCAGAAACCCTTGCCAAGCCCTGGTCAACTGAACCCAGCCAGATGTCTCCTAGCTGGTCTTCATACAACACGGTAATACTGTTAAACGGCAGTGCTTGTCCATTGCTGTTTAGATGTAGATGCTTTAACAACCGAAAGCGATTATCTAACACAAATACGCCATCGGTGCGGCTGGCCAACCATGTGCGTTGCTGCTGATCAATGTAAATAGCACTGATATGGGGCTGGCGCTGCAGTGGTAACCGTAATAAGGTCCAGCTATTGTCTGGCAGCAAACGGAACAAACCCTGATCGGTGCCTAACCAGATTTCATCAGCCACTTTTTTAACCGCGCGAGCCAGCGTTGGTTCGGCGCCGGGCATGTCTGACCGCGGCAGTGGCCATTTTTGTAGTTCCCCACTATGCGGATTAAAGCGTGCTAAGCCAGACTCGCGATTAGCCAACCATATTTGATCTGGTGCTACCGCATCAATCCCAAAGACATCATTACTGGTTAACAAGAGATCATTATCCGGTGCTGCCGGTAACACTTGGATCTGGCGGGCAAAAGCACTTAACTGGCTAAAGCCGGTATGACTGATAAACCAGATGCTTTCTGCTTGATCCTGAAACATAGAGAAAATAGCGTTAGATTGCAGCCCATCCCGCAGCAAACCTTCGTGCCAAAAGTGCCGCCACTTGCCAGTGTCCGGTTGAAAATGCCAAACTCCACGATCAAAGCTGCTTACCCATAACTCTCCAAATGAGTCAGTCAGGATATCGGTTAGTTGGCTTTGATTCAGTTCAGCAGGCGCCGTGAACGCTTGCAATATATCATCTTGCTGTAGCAGCCATATACCGCCGCCAAAGGTCGTAAGGGAAAGCTCTGATGACGGCATCCAATGTAAACGGGTGATGTGATCTACCGGTAAATTTGAATTTCGGCTATGCCAATGCGTTACAGTTGAACTCGCAAGGTCTACTCGTACTAAACCAGACACTTCATTACCTGGCCTGCGCTGTGGTGCTTCTCCCAACGCAAGATAAAGGCGATTGTCTCGTACGGATAAGTGATTAATGTAACGAAAATCAACCAACAGCTCTGGTAAAAAGCGTTTTAGCTGGCCAGCGCCTTTTGCCAGCGTAGCCACACCACCACCATAACTGGCTACCCAAAGCGTGCCGTTGTTATCTTCAACCAAGGCGGTAATTTCGCTGTTGTCGGCATCCGGCCAGTTAAACCGGCTGAACTGTTCGGTCGAAGGGTTAAACCGGTTTAAACCGCCATAACGGGTGCCCACCCATAAAATACCGTCGCTATCCATTAATAAGCTGGTTATCCAACCTGACGATAAGCGGTCGGCCTTAGTACTGTCCGCCGGATAATGCTGCAAGGTTACGCCGTCAAACCGATACAACCCATGATGCGTCCCCAACCAGAGAAATCCTTGTTTATCTTGCAGCATACTGGTTGCAAATGGCGAAATAGCTTGGCTATCGGCGAGATGGGTAAAACGGGCATAAGCGGGTGTAACAGCAATACCAGCAGCACAATGCCAGCTGCAAAGTAGAAACACTAAACTAGTGAAAATTGCCATCACTCTACGCATTCTACAAAGCCATACTCAATACTATTTGTTAATTATGAGGACTTTGCTTATATCCGCAAATGTAATATTCAACTATATGAATGCTATAAACTGATCCTGCAACAGAAAAAATACCTTTAAGTAAATAGCAAAAGGAGAGACATCCTCGGGCATGGCATTGTCTTAGCGCAGAGCTGAAGCGCTGGAAAACAAAAAAGCACATACCTATTTAGGTATGTGCTTTAGTAAAGCGGGTCAACGAATACGTGGAGGCTGTTAAGCGGCCGCTACCGAAGCTTGTGCTGACACGCGCTGTTTGCGTGACTGCCGCGACGCTGCTACAACAAGAAACAGACCAGAAATAAATACCACTACACCAGGCTCGGCAACCGATGACACATCTAACGGCGGTGTACTGGCACTTAACTGCCAAAAGCGAGCTGTCTGGCTTTCAGTATAAACGCCAACCCGGCCGCTGGTGAACGTTAAATCTTCCAGACTAAACGTCTCTGTGCCAAAGTTAACATTAAGCTGACTACCCTGGCGGCTTACATTAAAGCCATAGCTTGTATTATCTTCCCAAAACAAGTCGCTAATGTTAAACAATGTATTTGATACACCGCCAACTTCACGGATTAGATATAAACCGGTGCGGCCAGTGATATCTCTATACGATTGATCATCATTAGTACCAGCACGCTGAGTCTGGCTCCAGCCCACACGGTAATGGTTTTGCTCGTCCTGCCAGCCAAACACCAAGCCCACGATATCATTGTCATCGTAATCAACAGTGGTTGGCGAGAAGAATCCGCTAAACAAAAAGTCGCCGAACAGCTGAAAATCACTGACTAATGCGCCAGAGGTATTGCCTCTCTTTTCTGGTGCCTGGCTTTTTAAACCTACCCAAGTACCGGTATTTCGGTCATTAGAAGGACCAACCACAGCAGACCACTTGGAGGTGTCTACATTAATGATCCCGGCGTTTGCACCAAGGGACAAACAACTCAGAAGACAAGCAATTAAAACTTTTTTCATTTTAACTATCCATTGTTAAAAATAGGGAGACTAGATAATGACTGTTCAATTATCCTACAGTTTGTTGCGCTTTGCAATCTTAGATACTTTCCACGGGTTCCATTTATCAACATAAGAACTTTTATGCAACAATTCCATAATATATGCAAAGGTACGTACCAATCTTAAGTATGTACCTGTATATATCGGCATCAACGGGACAAACATTACAGATTTATAATTTGGCTTATGTCCCAAGCTACGCTGCATAATTATTGAAAATAACCATTGCGCTAAATTTGCTAAGAAGTAGAACACATAATTAATGATTAAAAGAAAAGCGATATAAGCCGAGCTTAGCTGTACAATTTGGAAAAAATAAATAACCCACTTTATATCTAACAGTAAATTGAAGAACAAATTATCTACGACTGAGATAAAGTTACTCCATTTAAATTCGGCTGAAGGTAGCAAAATATCCCGATGCTTACGTAAGCGAAAACGGATCATCGATTTGTCCCAGCGATAACGTTGCTTTGCCAGGCGCCAAAAGTTTTTCGGCGCATTGGTGTAGCATACGCTGCTAGGTTCATGCACTACCTTATATCCTAGCTTGCGAATTTTTAGCGTAATGTCACCATCAAGCCCAGGGCCAACGTCCCAACCGTGGATCTTATTCAACACATCTTTACGAAATGCGCCATAAGCACCAGAAACAATACGCAAGATACCCAGTTGCGAGGCAACCGTACGCCCCAGCATCAAACTTTTTGTATATTCAATACCTTGAGTTTGTGTGGCAAAGCTATCACTGTAATTTGCCACACGCACATCGCCACCCACACAACCGACCTCATCGTCCATCAAAAACGGCAACATTATATTTTCCAGTGCGTCGGTTGCCATGTGTGAATCGGCATCAATGTGAACAATATAAGGACCGTTAGCGAATTGCAGTGCAGTATTGGCAGCCGACGCTTTTCCGCCCCGAATAGCATTTCGGATAAAGCAATCGATTAAGCCCTGACGCTCAAGTTCACGACATATCAGTGGTGTTGTATCGTCTGAGCCGTCATCTACGACGATTAGTTCGAAAAAGGGATAGCTTTGGTTGCGTAACGTTTGCACCAACTTAGGTAAGTAGCGACCTTCGTTTTTACCCGGCACAATAATCGAAATCAGCGGCTTTTCTTTAAAAAGCCGCCGTCTTGCCGCAGCATAACGCGGCGCCATGCGCTTTCGCTTCGGCAGGTAGTACAGCAGCACCACCCCTTCAATCAGCACATAGCGCACCATATCCAGCATAAAAAATGGCCAGAAATAGCCTAGTAGCTGCCATGCATCCAGATTGATAAAAAATACAAACGCCTGTTCAAGCAAAAATACGACCTCAATTATTTAAAAACTGTTCCAACGTCTGCTTTACTTGCAATTCTGCTTCAACATTGACGGCCTGTATTTGCATGTCCAGAGTTCTATCAAGGTTTTCACTAAATAAACGCTCCACGGCTTTATTTAGTCTGTTCAACGCCAGGTCTGCTTTGTCCTTGCTGGTTTCGGTCATCAATATAGCGAACACACTCTCGTTATAAGCCGTTACCACGTCGGTATCTCTGAGCACTGCCTTAAAAATACCGGCAAGTTCAGAGAATACTTGTTTTGATTTACTACCCAGCTCAAAGTGAATCTTATCTAACCCAATCAAACGCACAATAGCTAAGGCACTTTGTGATTTGCCGTAACGTGCAATGCGGGCGGTTTCAATGCTGACAAACAATTCGAACTCGCGTAATGATACCAGCTGCAGCTCTTCTTCCAATATGTTGGTAAAGTAGGTTTGCAGGCCGTAGAACGCGGCATTAAGGCCGACAGATGTCAGTTGATAACGATTTACCCTCCGAAGATCGAGGAATTTTGTTTCTGTTGAACAGCCACAACTAAAGCACTTAGCCATCACATTGGCGTCTTGGCTAACATGCTGGCAAACACGACACTTGTTAACCACTGATGGTTTGTCGTAATCAACACCTATGTGTCGCAGTTGCTTATCACATTTGGGGCATACCAGGCTGTCACCACCGCGCTTGAAGCGGGAAATATCGGCAGTAAACGCACACTTAAAGTGATGCACCAGCTCGACAACATCTAAGTCCTGCGAGCCGCATTCAATACATGTTTCTTTAAAATTCAAAAATGCGCTGTCGCAATGGGGACAGAAATGGGCACGCTCAAACAGCGTGGGTGATAACAACCTTTGCTCTTCAAGAAACGCCAGCATTTGTATTGCGCCCATGTCTTGCTTGGTAAATAAGGGCTGCAACAACGGATAAATAAAGCCAGTGCAGATGTCGGCTGAGGCCAAAGGCGCCGCATCAATTTGCCGACTGGCCAACAAGCGCAGTAATCTGACGGGTAAATGACCATCCACAGCACCAGCAATGACCGGCAATGTGTCGATCCAGCGGTTGATACCTTCAAGCTGTTCTGACCAGACAGACCAATCAATGGCATGGTCTGTATCTTTCTCAATCACTGCGTCTGCCGCTTGCCATTGCCAGCCTTCCCGGGAGCCTTTAGCTGCAACAAACACAATGGGGCGCAAATAAACCTGCGGTAAAGCCTGCTGACGTAACTGAACCAGAGCGGCATAAGCAGCAGACAAATTGGTGGCATCCAAAACCAGGAAGGATACCTGCTGCCAGTTAATTTGTTCGAGTTGCGACAACGTTATGCTGTGCTCTAGTAATACAGCATTAGTTTCTGCAAAAATAAACTGAAAGGGACTTTTTTTCATCTTACACCTCGAACAGATACCGGTAACCTTTCAAACGTGCGCCACAACGCATTATCAGCAGGATCCATAGGCACCAAAACCATTCTCAACGAAACTTTATCCAGACCGAGCAGATCATTTAAATTGCCACTTACCTGGCTGGCAATAGACTCAATTTGGGCAATACGCGCCAGACTTTCAGCACCATCAGGAAACGTAACAACCAATTGCGGCTGTTTTGCAAAAGAGCGATACAAATTAGCATCCGCCAGGAATACCACTCGCGCTTTGGCATCGGCTGATAAATATTTCAAAATTGGCCGACCTTTTTCGGCATAAGTTTGAGACGTCACACGCATATCGGTTACGGTACCGTCTTCAAATGCCCATACATCTTTTGCCGTACAATCTGCGGCTACAGGCTTATCGTCAAAGGCAAGCTGCAAACTCTGACGCCGCGCCGCCATGATGGCTAGCTTGTCTTTCGCCCGCTGAATGTCTAATTTCAATTTTTGCTGTGCTTGTTGCACGCTTTGTTGCTCTTTCTGCTGCGCCTGAAACAGAGAGGCATTTACTTCCAGCGCACGTAACATACCGGTTGACGGCTGCTGTATTGCAGCAACATAGTTTAGCTCTTGCTGCAGAGCTTTAATGTCAGTTGCCAGTACATCCATGTCATAGCCAAGCTTGTCAGCTTGCGCGTTATCTTCAGGCAAACATTGTTTTTCTGCTGCGATGCGGGCCAATAGCTCGCCTTTTTTAAACGGTTGATTAAGGCCAACAAACACATCCTGTAACACGCCAGAGCGTTCGGCGACAATCTCTTTTACCTCAACATCGACCAAGCCTTGCGCTTCAATCATGTAGTAAGGCTTCAGTAACAAATAAACTAAGTAGCCAACCATCAAGGCTACCAAGATAAAATAGATCCACTGCGTAATGCTGGATTTACTCGACGGAGACGGCTGCCCCTCTGGCGCAGCACTAATAAGGCTTTTGCGATTATATAATTTCACTGGCTACTCCTGCGTAAAAATACCAAGTTTGTGCACAGCAAATTGTGTCACCCCGGTCGACTGGCTGAGTGTTTCTATTGCGTTTTCAAGCTGCAACTCATCACTAAATTCTTCTTTTCTTAGGGCAACAACCAGTTTATCCATTGGAATAGATGACAGCACCTGCTTTATCCTGGCACTGATTTGGTCAAGATCGGTTGTTTCATACGCCATCAAATACACTTGATCGACATAGTCATTTAACGACAGCAACACTTCCCGAGGCCAATGGTGCGGTACGGAAATTGATAAATTAAGCATAGGATTGCGCAAACGTATCGACGCTAACAGGGCTATGTAGTCATTTAGCACCGCAACTTTATCCTGTTGGTACTGCGCTAACATATGCGGCTCAATATCCAGGTGAATGGAATTACCGTACTGGCTACGCGCCTCGACAGCAGCGAGAGCGCGTTGATGATTCTCAGGCAATGCCCAATGCCCCTCACCAAGTAATTGACTTACTTGCAGCTGATAACGGTCAGCTTCTTTAAGAAATTGAAATAGTTTGGCCTGGTTTACCTTATCACTAGCACTAATCACAGCATGCTTTATGGCTTTGGTTTGCAGTAAAACAAAAAGCTCTTGGTTAGAATAGCGATTAAACTCTTCTGACCATATATAGGCTGATCGTTGCCCAGGGCGAGAACGGTGATTTGTTTCATTTAGCGCGTTAATTTTTATAAACTTATCACTGTATTCGACTCGCGATACCAAAAACATTTCATTCACACGCCGGTACAATTCTTCTTTTACCTGAATAAGCTCGATCGCCGCATCAAGATAGTTTTTCAAGCGTACATTGACTGCAGCAATGTCCAATGGCACGTCTAACGTGGCGTAACTTAACACCCGACGCATTCTTTCTTGCGCTCGTAACAGACGGTATTGCTGCGTTGTCGTGCGCTCTAACTGTTCTTGCAATGATTGATAGGCTGCACGCGTGCGGGCAATAAGCTCCCAATGTTCGTGTGAAAGATCATTTTCCAGTTGATTTAGACGTGATTCAGTTTGCGAAGCAGCTGAACCAAACGTTAGCGGTAACTGAAACCTTAAACCAGCAACAAGCTCATCATTACCCGTTCTGGCCAGATCAAATTCTTTTCTCAGAAACAACCTAAACCGGCTGCCTGCCAAAAATGATTCATCACTTTGGTATTTGTCCTGGATACGCAAACGCTCTAGCCGGCTAATTTCAACAAAGTCTTTATTCTCACGAATTTGGCTTAGCAGGGCCGCTAAATCGACATCAATAGAAGGTGGGTTCACCAGGCTCTCAAGGCTTTTTTGCCAATAAGGATCCGCATTTAAGCGTGCCAGATTTTGCCGCGCTAATAGAATGTCCTCTTCTGAGATCAGTAGCTCATCAAGATAACTCGCACCGGAAAAATAGGCGTCTTTTTCGACGCGATAAACTGACTCCATAAACTCGAGTTTAATAGCGTTAAGATAGGCCTGCATACCCGAAAAGTGTTTTGCTACGTTGTAACGACGGCATTGATAGTTGAATTCATGTTTTTTCAACTTTCCAGACAGGGCTTGAATTGCTGCCTGACGACGAAAATCAGTGGCTTTATATTGGTTGTCCAGGTAACCGTTGCGCAATACGTCCCAAGACAACTCCATGTAAGTATTGCCATCATCATTGTCGGCGCGTTGTTCTATATTGCTGCTGGTATATCCACCCCGCAATTCCAGCCCGTAATTTTTACTTAAGGATGAAGATTGGCCCTCTAATGCCGCCACTTCATGCTTGTTAGTCCATTCCAAATCACATTCTGCGGACAAAATACGAGACACATCTTCATTGTTGAAGCTGCGCGCCAGACTCTGCTGGGCGACATCGAAAGACGCCAGGGCATTGTCCCATAGTACCTGCTCAGCCGTTTTCGCCGCCACAATAGAAGCGTTGAACGCCAATACGGTAAAACTAACAAACAAAATACGGGATACACAAAATCTCATATCACATCCATTCATAAAATATTGCCAAAAACTATCAGTACCGTTGACCGCTTAATACATAAAACCACAGAAACAACCTCTTGGTTTCAATGAAAAGGCAATCATCGCAACTATTGTTAAACTTCTATCATGCTAATCAGCATAAATTCACTAGCCCGTGACAAAGCCCCGAGCAGCATTAGTGCTTTATAGCGTTAATAAATGCGGCTTACTTTCGACCAATTAAATCTATTGCCGCAGCGATAAACAATAAGTGGCATTGTACTGATTGTTGATAAAGTTTGATGGTTAGTAAACCATTAAGAATGAGGGAGGCGGTAACTAAAAAACCAAAAAATGACATCGCAAGAATTCCCTTCCCAAACGAACACAAATATGCAACAAAAAATAAACAACATTCTACATATCAACCGCTTAGCCGTATTATAACCACAACGTGTGCAAAAAAGAATCAGCTATGCAATTTAATCACTCGCATGTAAATGAAAACTATTTGCATTTACATGTGGGTTGTATTATAGTTTTCAGCGTCAACGGACTGATTGTGGTTACCAGCCCCAGGACGGGCTTCTCTGGTCGTTGTTTTACTTGTCTTGCACGTTAAGGGGTGGGTTATGCCACCCCTGTTTTTTGCTTGAAATTTTGTGTCACCGCACCTGGCAAAACACTACCCGCGCCCTATGCACTAGTTTTTAGCCGGTGTAAAACTGATACGGCCATTCTGCACCGCCATATTCAGCGGCACTGCAGTGAGCAGCTTTACCGTCGGGTTAGTAGTATCCAATTTATACACCGGGTTATTGGCTAAATAACCATTTACCAGCTGCAACAGCTCATTACTGACCGGCGCCAGATTACCGCGATAGCCAGACGCTTCAATGCTGGAGTCCAGTAGCTTAACCGAGCGTAAATACACGGCTTGTTCTGTGCCATCGTAATAAGGTACTCCTTCAACATCAAGCTGCAGCGTAGCCGGGTAACTCAAACCGAACAACGATAATGTTGCCGTAGCGCCGGTATTAACCCGTACACGGTCAGAATTGTCCGGGCCGATATCCACTTGCATGGTATCCACTTTCATATTGAGCGGAATACCCGCCACATTTGCCTGCCGCGTTAATCCTGGTATTTGCTGGCGCAATATCTGTTCAAGATCTGCTGCTGATACAGAGTATGTCGACATTTGCTGTAATTGACTGCAGCTGACTAACAGTAGCAATAAAATTAATGATACCAATCTCATACACTCTCCTAAATATTGCCTGCTAATACACGTTTTTCACCACTATGTTATATCACTTCTTCTACTAATCTTTATAACTAGACACTTGAATAAACACCTAAAGTGCCTATTCTTGCAGTAATGCAATCCCTTTTGACATGGTATACGCTATTGCCTAACCCAGATCAGCCGCAACGGATTTCTTTAAAGTCGTTACCGATAATAGCCACCATATTAATTCTGCTGGTTGTGTTGGCAGTCAAGTTAGTGCCCTATCTATTAGATAGAGCGTTACCACAAATAGCTTATAACGTTTTTTTACCGTTACATACGATATTGGAAGTTATTGCTGTGGTGCTTGCCGGCATGACATTTGCTGTTATCAGAGAGCAAGCACTTGCTAAAATGACTCTCAGAGGGGCAGTCGTTGCCTGTGCCTTTTTTGCCGTATTCTGGCTGGATCTGGCACATTTGCTGTCGTTTCCTGGCATGCCGGCATATTTCAACGAAAACTCGACGGAAAAAGCCATTAACTTTTGGCTTGTTGCACGCTTGCTCGTTGCGACAACACTGTGTTTTGTTGTATTGCCAGTTGCAGATAAAAGTACCGGCTTAAAACAGTATTACCTGATGCTGATAACGGCAATAGTTCTTGTCGTCTCGTGCCACTATTGGTTTATTAAGTATCCGCAGACAATACCGCACACCTATTTGGAAGACAGTGGACTTACCCATTTCAAAATTATTGTAGAGTACGGTGTTATTATTATCAGCGCACTCACCGTTTTCCTGATTGTGCGCTATCGCCATTTGCGCCGAGCCTTTCATGCACCAGCTCTATTGGCTGCAGTATTGACCACAATATTTAGTGAGCTCTGCTTCACGTTATACAACCAGGTAAATGATTTTTATAATGTTATTGGTCATTTGCTCAAGTTGATTTCGTTCTTATTTTTATACCGGGCACTGGTTTACGAAACGCTGGCGGCGCCTTACGCACAACTACTGCGCTCTAAAGCAGAGCTCGCCGCGACCCTGTCCGCAACACCGGATATCCTGCTGGATATAGACCAAAATGGTATTTTACACCGCATACATTCTCGCCCAGACAGCAATGTAAACATCGCATCAAAACAATTCATCGGACACCAGGCCAAAACCGTGTTGCCGCCAGATATCGCTAACACCCTGCTAAAAGCCATTGAACAAGCGGCACACAGAAAAGGCTGCTCAGACACATATCAATGCGCTTTAAACGGAGACAGTATTGATACGCCAGTTTGGTTTCAGGTGATTGCCGCCATTAAACCCAATAGTGCTGAGGTGCAACGCTTTATCTTATCTGTGCGTGATATTTCTGCACAAAAAAACTTACTTGCTTCAGAACAGCTCAATGCGCTGGCGTTTCATACGCGTGAAGCGATTATGATTACCGATCCAGAGCAACGCATTATTCGGGTTAACCCCGCGTTTACTGACATCACCGGCTACAGCGAAGCAGAAGTTGTTGGAAAAACCCCTTCCGTACTCAGTTCAGGGTTACACGATAAACTGTTTTACCAGCGACTATGGAAAGCGCTTCATGAATTTGATGTGTGGAGCGGCGAAATTTATAACCGGCGTAAAAATGGTGAAGTCTTTCCAGAGCATGTGATCATCAATGCACTTAAAGATGATAATCAACAAGTTACGCACTATATCGCCAGTTTTAACGACATAAGCAAGTCAAAGGCCGATCAGCAGAGGATACACCGTTTAGCGTTTTATGACCCGTTAACACACCTACCCAATCGACGTTTATTGTTAGATGACATAGTGAACACCCAATCTGAAAATCAGCGAAGCGGGCAATTTTCGGCGTTATTTTTTATCGATTTAGATCATTTTAAAAGTCTAAATGACAGCTTAGGCCACTCGTTTGGGGATGAACTGTTACGTCAGCTTGCTGACCGACTGCAACTAACCATCAGAACCAACGATATACTGGCGCGGCCGGGCGGTGATGAATTTATTTTACTCGCCAAATTGCAAACCACAGATAGCACCGCCGCAGCGCTTAGTGCGCAAGAGCTTGGCAATAAGATACTGGACGAAATTCGTAAACCTTTCATGCTTAAAGACCACCAATATAGTATCACTGCCAGTATTGGCGTTGCTTTATTTAATAACAACACCAATGCCGTAGACGAGCTGATGTCTTCAGCAGATTTGGCGATGTACCATGCCAAAGAAAATGGTCGCAACCAGCTATTTTTCTTTGAACCTCAAATGCAGCAAACATTAAAACGGCGCCAGCAGATGGAGCTAGCTTTAAAACAAGCGTTAGTGAAACAAGAATTTCAGGTGTTCTATCAGCCCAAAGTGAATACGTTCGGAACAATTATTGGCTATGAAGCACTGATAAGATGGCAGCATCCTGAATTTGGCCTGGTTAGCCCAGATAGTTTTATTCCGCTGGCAGAAAGCACAGGCCTTATCATCGACATTGATAGCTGGGTATTAGAAAATGCCTGTCAGCAAATTAATAAACTTTCGTCTCAGGGACAAGCGCTTTCTATTGCTGTTAATGTTAGCCAGCGCCAGTTAGCCCGTAAAGACTTTGTAGAGTTGGTCAGCAATATTGTCGTTGCTAGTGGTATTGACCCCACACTACTTGAGCTGGAAATTACCGAGAGCATGCTCAATGATGACCTTGAAAACACGCGAAAAAAATTAGACGCGCTCAGCCAACTTGGCATCCTGTTTTCACTTGACGATTTTGGCACCGGCTACTCATCGCTCTATTATTTGCAAAAGCTTCCGATGAATGTCCTTAAAATTGATCAGTCTTTTGTGCGAGCGTTTTTAACACAAGAAACGGATTACGCTATTGTTAAAACCATTATTGCTATGGCAAAAGCATTGTCGCTTAAAGTGGTAGCTGAAGGTGTCGAGCAACAAGAACAATATGAAGCGCTGATTGCTTTAGAATGCGATTTTTTTCAAGGCTACCTGTTTGGCAAACCTGCTCCTCTGGTATGACATTTGCGCTTATTGCTCCACGTGAAACAGCGCCGACCAGCAAGGCACCGTCGCGGTGAAGCAGCCACAACATTTAAGTTGTGATATGCTCAAACGCGTTCACGGGAACCTATACAACATAACGAGAAAAAACCATGTCCTTGATCCTTAAACTGATTGCCGGCATCGTGCTAGGCATGCTGTGTGGTTTATATGCACCACATTGGCTCACTCAACTACTTATTACCTTTAAAGGCCTGTTTGGTGAGTTACTGTTCTTCACTGTACCATTACTCATTTTGTTTTTTATCACCAGCGGTATAGCTGCCTTACCACGCAACTCGGGCAAACTACTAAGCCGTACTCTAGGTTTTGCCTACTTATCAACCGTAACTGCAGGCACACTGGCATTTTTGGTTGCCAGCGTCATAGTGCCCATGCTAACCAGCGCCAATTCAGCCACAATATCAAATGAAGTAGTGCATTTAACTGCTTTTATTGAAATGGACATTCCGCCAGCTATCAGCGTAATGACGGCGCTGGCGCTGGCATTTATTTTTGGTTTAGGCATCGCTGCAACACAGTCACAGCAGCTAAAACAGTTATCTGATCAAGGCCGTGATGTTATCCAATTGATGCTGGAAAAAGTGATTATTCCGTTTTTGCCACTGTATATCGCCGGTGAGTTTGCTCAAATGGCAGCAGCGGGCACGGTATTCGCAACACTAAAAACCTTCGGCATTGTGCTGGTGCTAGCAGTTGCTATGCACTGGTGTTGGATTATTACCCTGTATACCCTTGCTGGCATTAAAGCGGGCAAGTCTCCGTTTGCGTTGATTAAAAATATGATGCCGGCTTACTTTACCGCGCTGGGTACCATGTCCAGTGCTGCCACTATTCCGGTATCACTGCAAGCCACTAAAAACAACGGTATTAAGCCAGATGTAGCCAACTTTACCGTACCGCTGTGCGCCACTATTCACTTATCAGGCTCTACTATTACTATCGTTACCTGCGCCATGGCCGTTGTTACTATGGTAAATGGCCTGGAGATGCCGTCGTTATTAACCGTACTGCCGTTTATTTTTATGCTGGGTGTAGTGATGCTAGCCGCACCGGGCGTACCCGGCGGCGCGGTAATGTCAGCCGTAGGTTTACTCGGTTCTATGTTGGGTTTTGGCGATGCAGCTATCGCGTTAATGATAGCGCTGTATATGGCACAAGACAGCTTTGGTACCGCCTGTAACGTTACCGGCGATGGTGCTATTGCCGTGCTGGTGGATAAGGCAGAGTAAGCTGGATTCAAAGAGTAAAGGTTGGAATCCCGATTTGGGCGTCACAGAGTGTCTGAGCCCTGCCGTAGGCAAAAGGCGAGTTGCTGTGACGAGCCAAAGCGGGAGTTGCAACCGGTACTTTTCAGCTGAAGTTAAACAAAAGCCCGCATTTTGCGGGCTTTTTTATCGGCTATTACTTTTTAATTTTCACTGGCCGTTGCCAGTCTGCAATATGTCGTTGTTTAGCACGCGCTACCACTAACTCTCCGTCAGCCGCATCGCGGGTTAATACCGAGCCTGCTCCGACAGTGGCATTAACGCCCACTGTGACCGGCGCCACTAACGAGCTGTTCGAACCAATAAAGGCACCGTCTTTAATGGTGGTAACAAATTTATTCGCACCGTCGTAGTTACAGGTAATAGTGCCGGCACCCACGTTCACTTTATCACCAATAACTGCATCGCCCAGGTAGGTTAAATGGTTCGCCTTAGAACCTTTACCCAGTGTGGTTTTTTTCATTTCAACAAAGTTGCCGACGTGGCTGTCATCCAGCATCACGCTGTCTGGTCGCAGCCGGGCAAAAGGGCCTACCGAGCAATCGGCACCAACACTGGCTTTTTCAATCATCGAATTCGGTTTTATCTCAGTGTTGTCACCGATAATGCAGTCTTTCAGAATACAATTAGCACCAATGGTGACGCCTTTACCCAGCACTACCTTGCCTTCGAAAATCACGTTAACGTCGATCATCACATCATTGCCAACGCTAACCTCGCCACGTACATCTATCCGTGCCGGGTCACGCAGGTTAGCACCGGCAAGCATTAATTCTTCGGCTTTACGCTGCTGATAAGCCCGCTCCAGTGCCGCCAGTTGCACGCGGTTGTTGGCGCCTTCTACTTCCATCGGGTTCTGCGGGTGCGCGGTAGTAATGGCCACGCCTTCACTGTGTGCCATAGCGATAACGTCAGTTAAGTAATATTCACCCTGGGCATTGCTGTTAGATAAGCGGCCCAGCCAGCTTTTTAACTGTTTGCCGGGCAGCGCCATAATGCCGCTGTTTACTTCAGCGATTTTTAGCTGCTCTGGCGTGGCATCTTTTTGCTCGACAATGCCAGTGACTTTGCCGTTGTTACGCATTATGCGGCCATAACCGCTAGGGTTTGCCAGGTTTACCGTTAAAATGGCCAGGCCATCAGCCGGCTTAACCGCCAATAATTGTTGCAGCGTTTCTAAGCGGGTTAACGGCACATCGCCATACAGCACCAGTACAGTATCGTCATCAGCGATATTCGGTATCGCCTGCGCTACCGCGTGGCCGGTGCCCAACTGCTCGGCTTGCAGCACCCAATGCAGGCTTTGCTCACCCAGCGCAGTTTTTAATGCCTCGGCGCCGTAGCCATACACCAGTTGCGGTTTGTCGGCACCTAAGGCGCGGGCGGTATCGATAACATGCTGCACCATCGGCCGTTCGGCGACCTTGTGCAGTACCTTGGGTAAGTCTGATTTCATCCGCGTGCCTTTTCCGGCCGCCAGAATCACTACATTTAATGCCATAGAAGAGTCCCTGTAATCATGCGTCTTATCGCTAGTGCGGTTATTCTAATAGATAACGCCGCAGATTACAGGGGCAGGGTGAAGTTTTGCTGAATACCGGCTAAACAAATATGTTTAAACTTTGCAGTAGTTGCAGGTTCAACCAGGTCCACAGTGTTATCCAGCAACCCGCGGCAAGCAACACACCGGCAAGGTCTTTATTGAACGCACGGCGCAGTGGCATAACTGCCTCCTAATTAACCTGCTCTACCTTGTAACCGGCCTGCTGCAGCAGTGCCAGCACGCTATGCTCACCAGCCAGATGACCGCCGCCGACCAGCACTAGCTCTTTACTGTTATTGCCGAACATTTGCTTAATTTGCGGTAACCAAGCGTTGTTGCGCTGCACAAACAAGGCTTGATACAACACCGGGTCCATATCACGGGCAGGTTGCACGGCCAGTTTTTCCAGCTCGTTCATATCACCAGCGCGCCAGGCGGCAACCATGGCGGCAAAATAGGCTTTAAAGTCACCAAACTGTTCCAGGTTCATTTTCATAAAGGCGTCTTCGTAACCGTCGCCCATATTGGCCAGCAGATTGATCTGGCTCTCTACACTTTCCAGATAGGCCAGCGTTTTGCCATCGGCTTTGGCTTTTTTATCAAAATAACTATCGACACCCTCGCCAGACATTTGCGCCTTCATCATCTCCAGCGCCAGCATTTGTAACATAACAAAGCCCGGTTTATAGCCATCTAACTGCTGCAGCTGCACGCCATAAGGAGCAAAATAATCTGCCACCTGCTGATACACCTCTGGCGACAGCACTTTAGACAAACTGCGACCATCGCTGTACGCCATGGCCTGCATCAAAGCAGTTTGCATAGCAGTATCGTTAGGCTCGGGCATTTTAGTTTCCAGTACCAGCTTATCGGTCGCCGCATAAGCTTGGTCAAACTCTGCCGGTAAAGGAAAGGCTGACTGAGGCAATAAATGTACCGTGCCGCCGATGTATAAATAGTCACTGCCTTTGCTGACTTTCCACATCGAAGTTTCAGCAAGCGCTGGCGCTGCTGCCATGCTGATTGCTAAAAATACTGCACCGCCAGTTAAGTTAAAAAACTTCTTTATTATCATGGTTTATGTCCCTGTTTAATTATTTTGATTGCACTACAACGCCAGCTGCACTGTAACATCAATGAATATGCTTAAGGCAGCATTGCCTTAACAGACTGCACCACATGGCTTAATGCCGAACTGGCTTGTTGCGTAATGCTGTCCGTAAGCTGCTGCTGTAAATCTTGCAGTAGCTCGGTTTTAATAGTGTTCAGTACAGTGCCAGATTCCGCTTTTGCTTCAGCTACAACCGCTGGTGATGTCGCAGGTTCAGCCTGCTCGGCTTTAACGGCCATAGCAGAAAATAAGGTGCTAACCATAACAATCCGAGCGATATTAGATGTTAATGTCTTCATAATGTTTGTCCTTGTAATCAGTAAGTATCGTTTTGTCTTGGGACAACTGCGGACTCACTGCTTGTCCGTTAGGTTGTTGAGCTCACTTTAGCCAGCTGCTACTAAAAAGTCGCTTATCAGAAGCTAAGCAATATATTGCTAAGAAAGCTTCATATAACAGCTTGTTTTTAAAGGGCTATGGCAAACCTTATGAAAACCTTATCTTGTAATCCTAAGCTTTAGCAGGCAGCTTTATTTCGCTTGAATCACTATTTGCTTCTGTTAAAGTTACAGCCTATTTAAAACAGGAAGCATAATTAACAAATGGACACGATGCAGCTGGGCCCCTGGACTTTTACGCCAACCGATTTCAGTATTAGTGATGGTACACAGCGCAAAGAATTGGAGCCGTTGTTAATAAAATTGCTGCTGTGTTTTGCCAAAGAGCCGGGTCGTATTGTGTCACGGCAAGAGCTGATTGATACCATCTGGCAGCAAAGCTTTGTCGATGACAATGCAATAAATCGTGCCATTTCCGAATTGCGCAAGGCCCTGCAACACCCGGGCTTAGCACAGTCACCCATTAGAACCCATCACCGTAAAGGTTACAGCCTGCAACTACCAGCGATTAGCGCAGCAAATACTGTAATCATGCAGAGTAATAACAACACTACACCAAACACTGTAGCAATAACGTCGAGACCACTGATATGGCTGGCTAGCATTGTCGCAGCAGTAATGCTAGCTATAGGTATCTGGTGGTATCAATCACCGGTAGCATTAGAAAATAATAACAATACACACCAACCGCCAGTGCGCGAACTTACTATGCAGAGCCGCCAAAATGTAACCTGGTTCAAAGGTATAGAATCGCGACCGCTGCTGTCACCCGATAAACAATTACTGGCATACAGCCACTCTCAACCCGGTGGGGCCATGCGGGTAATGATCCGCAAGTTAGGAATAAATGCCGGCAATGTGCTGCAGGAAGTGGCGTTAGAACAAGCAAACCTACTTTACAGCGTGCACAGCTGGCAGCCAGAAAGCCGTAATTTATTGGTACAGGTCATCAGTAAAGACGGAACAAGCTGCGAATATCAGCATTATGACTTCAGCCAATATCCACAGTATCAACAAAACCGGCTAGCCGGTTGCGACGGTTTTGTATTGGGAAACGCTCAGGTCAGTAAAGACGGGCAGTGGTTGTATCATAGCCAGGGCAATGGCGGTATGTATGCCAGCAAAGCCTTAGTCGCAGAAAATCTAATCAGTGGCGTTAAACAGACTCTTCTGGCAGCGCCTTCCGCCGGTTTTGGTGTAACAATGCTGGCTATGTCAGCAGATGGCAGCAAACTTGCTTACGTATTAATGCCTGAGTCAAATAAACCGGATATCTACATTTATGAACCGGACAGCCGTGAACATG
This sequence comes from Rheinheimera maricola, assembly GCF_016918075.2. Lineage (GTDB taxonomy): Bacteria > Pseudomonadota > Gammaproteobacteria > Enterobacterales > Alteromonadaceae > Alishewanella > Alishewanella maricola_A. Next base: position 285,274 of record NZ_JAERPS020000006.1, read on the forward strand.
AACGTGTTGCCAGCCTGCCGTTTTCACTGCTATTACTTGGTCTAGAGTGGAGCATAGATCAGCAAAGCCTGCTGTTACCCGGTGCTGACTCCATCCTGCAAATTAATCTGGCCGACAAAAGCCAACAGATTCTCAAGCTGCCATCCGATATTGTTGTCGGTGAGTTATCTTTGCTTACTGATAATCAAGCTTACACCTCCGGCCTTACCGCAGGCAGCAGTACGCAGTCAGCAATGCAGTTGGTAAAAATAATGCAACCATTTGACGACAACGCACGTAAAGTCAGCTTTTTGCACAACGCCTCTGGCAGCACCCTGGCACTAGCGGTATCACCAGTTACACCAGATAGCTATGCCTTTTCCGCCAATTGGACCGGCGGTTGGCAACTGTGGTTGAACAAACAGGGCGAGCAAATCCAATTAACCGAACTGGTGAACGATGAGCAACCTATCAATGCTATTCGCTGGTCAGGCGACGGCCGCTATATTGCGTTTACCAAGCACGGTAATCTGTATCTGTACGACAATCAGCGCCAACAGCTGATCAACAAACTTGAGAATAATGATGTCGGCCACCCGCTATGGCTGCCAGACAACAGCGGCCTGATCCTGACCCGGGTGCAAGCTGACAACCAGAATCTATGGCAGTTAGATTTAATCAGTAATCAATTAACGCAGTTGACCTTTACCGCCGGTAGTTTCGCCCAGTACAACGCCCAAGACCAGTTGCTGTATCACAAAGAAGGCAAACTGTATCAGTATGTCGATGGCTCCAGGCAGGATATCCTGTTACAGGAAAATCCTGACGCTAATTTTATGGCAGTATGGTTACACCAAGGCCAACAGCAATACCGCTTCAGTATGTTGGGCCACCTTGAACAGCGGGATTTAATTAGTGGTGAAACGCGTAGCACTCAGCTTCCCTATCAGTTAATCGCGGTGCACCCAAACCCGCATAACTCAGAAGAGCTTTATGCTACGGTCTATGTTACGCCAGAACTAGGGCTGGAATTTATTCAGTGGCAGTTAGGAGAAGGAAAATAGCGAACACATTCAGCTCCAGCAGAGCTGTTTAATACAACAAAAAAAGCCACCCTGAGGTGGCTTTTTCTATTTCGGAACCCGAACTTATTTTTTACGCATTTTCTGAATAATACGTAGCTGGGCAATGGCTTCGGCCAGTTGCGCCGCAGCTTCAGCATAGTTGAAGTCTGCGCCAGCGTGTTGCATCGCTTCTTCGGCACGTTTTTGTGCGTCTAAAGCGGCTTGCTCGTCTAAGTCTTCGCCGCGTACCGCGACATCGGCTAGTACAGTGATAGTATCAGGTTGTACTTCAAGTACACCACCGGCTACGTATATCACATGTTCTTCGCCAAATTGTTTCACGATACGGACCATGCCAGGTTTCAGGGTGGTCAGTAACGGGGCGTGAAAAGGTAAAATACCTAACTCGCCCTCACTGCCTGTGACCTGCACGGATTCGACAAGGCCGGAGAAGATTTTTTCTTCGGCACTTACTACATCCAGTTGCACTGTCATCGCCATCTCCGCTCTCCTAAAGCCTGAACTTACAGTTTCTTCGCTTTTTCGATCGCTTCGTCGATAGAACCAACCATGTAGAACGCCTGCTCTGGCATATGGTCGAACTCGCCGTCCAGAATGCCTTTAAAGCCACGGATAGTTTCTTTCAGCGGTACGTACTTACCTGGTGAACCGGTAAATACTTCTGCTACGAAGAAAGGCTGTGACAGGAAACGCTGAATTTTACGCGCACGGTATACTGTTGTGCGGTCTTCATCAGACAGTTCGTCCATACCCAGAATCGCGATAATGTCTTTCAGCTCTTTGTAACGCTGCAGAACAGACTGTACGCCACGTGCCACTTCATAGTGCTCTTTACCGATTACCAGTGGATCTAACTGACGAGAAGTCGAATCCAGTGGGTCGATTGCCGGGTAAATACCCAGTGAAGCAATGTTACGGCTCAGTACTACGGTCGCGTCTAAGTGCGAGAACGTAGTAGCTGGTGACGGATCCGTTAAGTCATCCGCAGGTACGTATACGGCCTGGATTGACGTGATAGAACCGGTCTTGGTAGAAGTGATACGCTCTTGCAGGGCGCCCATCTCTTCTGCCAGCGTTGGCTGGTAACCTACTGCTGATGGCATACGACCCAGAAGTGCAGACACTTCAGTACCGGCCAGGGTGTAACGGTAAATGTTATCAACGAAGAACAGTACGTCACGGCCTTCATCACGGAATTTCTCCGCCATGGTTAAGCCGGTTAACGCTACGCGCAGACGGTTGCCTGGTGGCTCGTTCATCTGGCCGTACACTAACGATACTTTATCCAGTACGTTAGAGTCTTTCATCTCGTGATAGAAGTCGTTACCTTCACGGGTACGCTCACCTACACCGGCGAATACGGAGTAACCGCTGTGCTCGATAGCGATGTTACGGATCAGTTCCATCATGTTTACGGTTTTACCTACACCGGCACCACCGAACAGACCAACTTTACCACCTTTAGCGAACGGGCAAACCAGGTCGATAACCTTGATACCGGTTTCCAGCAGGGCGTTAGACGCCGCCTGATCTTCGTAGCTTGGCGCAGCGCGGTGAATAGGCATACGCTCTTCTTCACCGATTGGGCCTGCTTCGTCGATTGGCTCGCCTAATACGTTCATAATACGGCCCAGTGTGGCTTTACCCACCGGAACGTGAATTGCTTTACCGGTGTTAGACACGGCAGCGCCGCGACGTAAACCGTCTGTTGTACCTAACGCGATAGTACGTACTGTACCGCCACCCAGCTGCTGCTGAACTTCCAGCACTAAACCAGCCAGATCACCGTCAGTCACGTTTAACGCGTCATAGATACCAGGTACCGCATCTTGTGGAAAATCGATATCCACAACGGCGCCAATGATTTGGACGACCTTACCTTGACTCATGATGTTTCCTCAAATTTCTCAAAACTGTTTACCTTAGCCTACAGCTGCCGCACCTGCGACGATCTCGCTAAGCTCCTGGGTAATCGCGGCCTGACGTGCTTTGTTGTACACCAGCTTCAGGTCGTCCATCAGGTTACCGGCGTTGTCGGTTGCAGCCTTCATAGCTACCATCCGCGCCGCGTGCTCACTGGCAGAATTCTCTACCACACCCTGATACACTTGCGATTCGACGAAACGGTCCAATAACATATCTAAAATAGGTTTTGGATCCGGCTCGTACAGGTAATCCCAGTTATGTGCTTTTTGCTCAATATCTGCTTTTGGCAAAGGTAAGAGTTGATCGATCACTGGCTCTTGCTTCATGGTGTTTACAAATTGGTTGTACACCAGAAATAAGCGGTCAATCCGGCCTTCGTTAAATGCGTTAAGCATCACTTGTACCGAACCAATCACATCAGCCAAACGTGGTACGTCACCTGAACCCGCCTGTTGCGCTACTACCTTACCGCCAAAACGCTTGAAAAAGGCCGTTGCTTTGTTGCCGATAACAGCAAACTGCGCATCCACACCTTTGTCTTTCCAGCTTTTCAGCTCAAGGGCAACTTTTTTAAACTCGTTGGTATTCAGGCCACCGCAAAGACCACGATCAGTAGAAATGACAATATAACCAACCCGTTTTACTTCACGATCCGCTAGATACGGATGGCGATATTCCAGGCTGCCATTGGCAAGGTTCCCGATCACTTTGCGCATACCTTCAGCGTATGGGCGTGTTGCAGCTACACGGTCTTGCGCTTTGCGCATTTTGCTGACCGCAACTTTTTCCATAGCACTGGTGATCTTGCGAGTATTGTTAATACTCCCGATCTTACTTTTTATCTCTTTACCACCGGCCATGACTGTATCTCCGTTTCATTCAACGAATGGGGTGGCATAGCCACCCGCATTGCTTACCAGGTCTGCGTTGCCTTGAATTTCTCAATGGCAGCTTTGAACGTAGACTCGATTTGGTCGTTGTAGTTACCGGTTTTATCGATATCAGCCATCAGCTCAGCGTGTTCTGCTTTCATGAAAGCGATTAAGCCGGCTTCAAAATCCAGGATTTTGGCCACGTCGACATCTTTCATAAAGCCTTTTTCGATAGCGAAAATAGACACACCCATTTCAGCAACGCTCATTGGGCTGTACTGCAGCTGTTTCATCAGCTCAGTTACCTTTTGGCCGTGCTCTAACTGGGCGCGGGTTGCTTCGTCAAGATCAGAAGCAAACTGCGCGAACGCCGCCAGCTCTGAGTACTGGGCTAATGCCAGACGAATACCACCGCCTAATTTCTTGATGATCTTGGTTTGTGCTGCACCACCAACCCGCGATACCGAAATACCGGCGTTCACCGCAGGACGGATACCAGCGTTGAATAAGTCAGTTTCTAAGAAAATCTGACCATCGGTAATCGAAATTACGTTAGTAGGTACGAATGCAGAAACGTCACCAGCCTGAGTTTCGATAATTGGCAGCGCGGTTAATGAACCGGTTTTGCCTGTTACTTCACCCTTGGTGTACTTCTCTACATAGTCAGCGTTAACGCGTGATGCGCGCTCCAGCAAACGTGAGTGTAAATAGAATACGTCGCCCGGGTAAGCTTCACGGCCTGGTGGACGGCGTAACAGCAACGAGATTTGACGGTAAGCAACAGCTTGCTTAGACAAATCATCGTATACGATCAGCGCATCTTCACCGCGGTCACGGAAGTATTCGCCCATAGTACAGCCAGAGTAAGGTGCCAGGAACTGCAGCGCAGCGGCTTCTGAAGCAGAAGCTACAACCACAATAGTGTGTGCCAGTGCGCCGTGCTCTTCCAGCTTACGTACTACGTTAGCAATGGTAGAAGCTTTTTGGCCCACAGCAACATAAACACACTTAACGCCGGTGCCTTTCTGGTTGATGATCGCATCGATAGCCAGTGCCGTTTTACCGGTCTGACGGTCACCGATAAGCAGCTCACGCTGACCACGGCCGATAGGGATCATCGCATCAACTGACTTATAGCCAGTCTGCATTGGCTGATCTACCGATTGACGTTCAATTACGCCTGGCGCAATTTTTTCTACCGGCTCAAAACCAGCAGCTTCAATCGGGCCTTTACCGTCGATAGGTGCACCTAAGGTGTTAACCACACGGCCTAATAACGCCGGGCCAACCGGTACTTCTAAGATACGGCCGGTGCTTTTTACTTTAGTGCCTTCAGTTAAGTCCGCGTACGGGCCCATAACTACCGCACCAACTGAGTTGCGCTCTAAGTTCAGCGCGATTGCATAGCGGTTGCCAGGAAGCTCAATCATCTCGCCCTGCATACAATCTGCAAGACCGTTGATACGGATAATACCGTCAGTTACCTGAACGATAGTACCTTCGTTACGAGCTTCACTGACCACTTCAAACTGAGCAATACGACTTTTGATCAGTTCTGATATTTCAGTGGAATTCAGTTGCATTCTCTGTTCCCCAATTACGACTGCAGCGCAGTTGCTAAACGATCCAGCTTACCGCGGATCGAGCCATCAATTACCATGTCACCTGCTTTGATTAGCATGCCGCCAACCACTGCAGGATCTTCGCTACAGTTCAATTTAACTTTGCGTGCCAAACGTTGCGATAATGCCGTGGCTAACTTGTCTTGTTGTGCTTTAGAAAGCTTGGTAGCAGAAACCACAGTAACGTCGATTTCTTTTTCAAACTCGGCTTTCAGCGCAACAAAGGCAGTTAACACTTCAGGCAACGCCAACAAGCGATGATTTTCTGCCATCACTTTAATAAAGTTCTGGCCGTGCTCATTGAGTTGCTCACCACATACCTGAATAAACAGACCGGCCTGCTTGTCAGCAGCGCCGTTGGCGCCTAAATAAGCGCCAACCTGGTCGTTCTTTGCTACTTCTGCAGCAAAGGCCAACATCTGTAACCAGGCGTCTAACGCTTTTTGCTCAACCGCAAAATCGAAAGCCGCTCTGGCGTAAGGACGAGCAATATTAGTCAAATCAGACATAGCTCATCCTCTTACAGTTCTTGAACCAGTTTTTCCAGAATGTCGCTGTGAGCAGCTTCATCAATAGAACGTTGCAGAATTTTCTCTGCGCCGGCTACTGCTAATGCAGCAACTTGCTTGCGCAGTTCTTCGCGTAAACGGTTACGTTCCGCTTCCAATTCTGCTTTTGCCTGCGCCAGAATATTGTCACGTTCGGCATTGGCTTTGTGCACGGCTTCATCAATCATCTTGGCTTCGCGTTTTTTCGCTTGCTCGATGATTTCTGCTGCTTGGGCTTTAGCGTCTTTTAACTGATCTTTGGCCTTGTCCTGGGCTAATGCCAGGTCTTTTTCCGCACGATCAGAGGCCGCTAAACCATCAGCAATTTTTTTCTGGCGCGCTTCAATTGCATTATTCAACGGCGGCCATACAAATTTCATACAGAACAGCACGAACACCGCAAATGCGATTAATTCGCCTAATAGAGTGGCGTTTAAATTCACGACCGCTCCTCCTTAATAGTAAGTTGTTCGAATTCGCCCGTTAATTACAGAACGAACAACAATACCATCGCGATACCAACACCGATCATCGCAACAGCATCGATCAGACCTGCCAGGATGAACATTTTAACTTGCAGTGAAGGAGCCAGTTCTGGTTGACGCGCACAAGATTCTAAGAACTTACCACCCATGTTACCGAAACCTATTGCGGTACCGATAGCACCGAAACCGATTAACAGAGCAACTGCGATATATTTAAGGCCTAATACTAGTTCCATTTTTTATCTCCGATATTTCAATAGTTAAAGTTAAAGTAAAGCAAAATTGATTAATGATTGTCTGAACTGGCCATACTTAAGTAAACGATGGTCAGCATCATAAACACGAATGCCTGTAGCACGATTACCAGAATGTGGAATACAGCCCAAATAAAGTGCAATGGCAACTGTATTAAGCCTACTGCGCCAATCAGGATGAAAATCAGCTCACCAGCATACAAGTTACCAAATAGCCGCAGTGCCAGTGAAAATGGCTTAGCAACTAAAGCTATGGTTTCCAACAGTAAGTTGAATGGGATCAATAAGATCTGAACAAATAGATTTGATGAACTAAACGGATGCAGTGTCAATTCCTTAATGAAACCAGTTACACCTTTAATTTTTACCGAATAACCGATCATTAACACAAATACACCGATTGCCAGTGCCGCAGTCATATTGATATCGGTAGTAGGTACAATTTTCATGTACACATCATGGCTATCCATGGCAAAAACCTGTTCACCAACCAAGCCGGCAAAAGCAGGTAAGAAGTCTACCGGAATTAAATCCATCAGGTTCATTAAAAACACCCAGACGAAAATCGTTAACGCCAGTGGTGCAATTAATGCACTTTTACCGTGAAAGGTATCTTTAACGTTCGCAGCAACAAACTCTACGACCATTTCTATGAAGCACTGAAACTTACCCGGCACGCCAGTAGTGGCTTTGGTTGCGGCACTGCGGAAGACCCACAAAAACAACAAACCCAGGCCAATAGACCATGCTAATGTATCAATATGCCATGTCCAGAAACCTGCCTCACTACACGCTTTATTAAATGCAACGCTACCATCAACGGTACACATTTTGGCGTTAGTAAGGTGGTGCTGAATATGGCCGGAGAGAGTTAACTCTTCACCTGCTGCCATGTTTCCATCCCAATTTTAATGTTTAAAGAAAAACGTAGCTGACCATTGTGCAAGTAATGTCATCGTAAAACCCACGGTAAAAGCGGCTGCGACATTATCAGGCTGCTGCAATACCAGTGCACAGAGCACAACAATCAAAATCATTTTTACTGAATGGCCGCGCAACAGTGCTAATCTGGCCAGCTCAGGGTGCTCTGCTGCATTCACCCTGAATGCCAGCAAAGCAAACACAAAATTTGCAATCGCCGCTACCAAACCACCTTTAAAAGCGGATTTGGCTGCTACTAAATCAGCAGCTAAAAAAAAAGCCAGTGCGATAACCCCGGCTACTGCTAACTGGCATACTGCCAGTTTGTAGGCTGATTTTCGCGCAATTTCAGCACTTTTATCAGTCACTGTAAGTCCCCCTGAAATAACCCATGACGGGGGTATAAAAAGCTTGCGAAAGTATACTTATCTGCCTTTAATTTGCAACAAAAAGCGGCAGCAGCTCTGCGATAGTGCAAGTCAACTAGCCAAAATTGAAATATTTTAAAGTAATTAACCTTCAGCAAGGTTTAATTTACCTATAATGCCATCTAATTCGTCCAGGCTGGAATAACTGATTTCCAGCTTACCTTTGCCCTTAATGTTGTAACTAATCTGCACCGGTGCGGCAAAACGCTCGCTTAGGCGTTGTTCTAATGAAATCACATCCGGATCACGAGGCTTTTCGACAACCGCTGGTTTGGGTTCCAGGATCCGGCGTACCAGATTTTCTGTTTCCCGTACTGTCATTTGTTTAGCCGCAACTAAACGGCCGGCATCAGACTGTTCGTTATCTTTTAACGCCAACAACGCCCGGGCATGGCCCATTTCAATATCACCATGCTCCAGTAACAGTTTTACATCGTCGTTTAACTGGTTTAAGCGTAATAAATTGGTGACTGACGCCCGCGATTTTCCCACGGCATCAGCTACCTGCTGGTGGGTAAGGGCAAATTCGGTTAGTAAACGGTCCAATGCGACGGCTTCTTCCATCGCGTTTAGATCTTCGCGCTGAATATTTTCAATTAACGCAATTGCTACTGCAGCTTCGTCTGGTACATCTTTGACGATACAGGGTACTTCAGCCAATTGGGCTAATTGGCTGGCCCGCCAACGCCGTTCGCCGGCAATGATCTCAAATTTGTCTTTGGCTAGGGGCCGCACAACGATAGGCTGAATAATACCCTGAGCACGAATAGAGCTGGCTAAATCTTCCAGCGCTTCTTGTGACATATCTTTACGCGGCTGATATTTGCCAGGCGTAAGAAATTCTACCGCTAATAGTTGCAATTCACTGCTACTGTGGTTTGTAGCGCTACTATTGCTGGTTCTATTGGACGTTAGTAAGGCATCCAGACCCCGGCCAAGGCCGCGTTTCTTTACCGACATTACATCGTTTCCCTAAATAGTATTTTTCTCAGCCTGAGGCAGTGCTGTTAACCGTCTTTTTGTCGGCACGGCGCAACATTTCGCCTGCCAATGCCAGATAGGCCTTTGCCCCGGTAGAGCTTTTGTCGTAATACATAACTGGCGCGCCAAAACTAGGGGCTTCAGCCAGACGCACATTACGTGGGATCACTGCGCGGTACACCTTATCCCCAAAATGCTGTTTTAACTGTTCCGAAACGTCATTAGCCAGCCGGTTACGAGGGTCGTACATGGTCCTTAATATACCTTCGATCTTTAACTGTGGATTAACTGCTGCAGCTAATTGGTTTATCGTTTCAACCAACGCAGTTAAGCCTTCAAGTGCGAAATATTCACACTGCATCGGCACCAAAACACTGTCTGCGGCCGCCATGGCATTAACCGTTAACATGTTCAGCGACGGTGGACAGTCGATAAAAATGAAGTCGTAGCTATTGCGGTAGTCTTTTAAGGCGTTGCGAAGCCTTAGTTCACGGGCAAATAAATTCATTAACCGCACTTCAGCGGCTGTTAAATCTGCGTTTGCTCCTACCAGATGATAACCACCACTAGTGTCTTTTACTATGACATCGAGTAAGGGTTTGTCATCAACCAGTAATTCATAGGCTGTAGCGGGCAAATCGTATTTATCGACTCCGCTACCCATAGTGGCATTGCCCTGAGGATCCAGATCCAATAGTAACACCTTGCGTTTAGTTGCTGCCAGTGACGCGGCCAGATTCACTGCTGTGGTGGTTTTACCTACACCACCTTTCTGGTTAGCTATTGCGATCACTTTCGCCACAAGATGTCCTCGTTATCAGTTAGCAGGGTTCCAGTATTACCAAATGCCGTTGTGCTTGCAACTGCGGTACAGCAAGTGATTGAACGGCCGCTACTTTAACAAAATCAGGCAAAGCTGCAATTTCTTCTTGCACTGCCGCTCCCTTCATGGCGAAAAAGCGCCCGTTTTGCTTTGGTAAGTGCTTGCACCAGGTCAGCATATCATTGATTGAAGCAAAGGCGCGGCTTATTACACCGTCGTAGCCAGTTTCAGGTTGGTGATTTTCTACTCTGCTTTGTATTGGTTGAATGTTAGCCAGTTTCAGCTGTAACTTTACCTGGTTTAAAAAACGGATGCGCTTACCCAAGCTATCAAGCAAAGTAAAGTGCTTTTCTGGGTAATAGATGGCCAGCAATACACCCGGTAAACCAGGTCCGGTGCCGACATCAATAAAACGTTGACCGGCTAAGAAGGGCGCTACGACTAAGGAGTCCATCACGTGTTTTACCAGCATTTCTTTGGGGTCGCGAACTGAGGTCAAGTTGTAAGCACTGTTCCATTTGTCCAGTAGCTGCACATAAGTAATACATTGCTGTAGTTGATTCTCTGTAAGCTTGAGCTCAGTCTGTTTTACCAGTGCCCGAAGTTGTTCTAACATTGTGATCCTTTTTTCATGCTGACTTACGCAGCAGTCCCTGCTTTTTTAAATAAACCAACAATAGCGAAATAGCAGCTGGGGTAATACCGGAAATACGTGACGCCTGACCCACTGTTTGCGGCTGTGTTTGATTTAATTTAGCAATAACTTCGTTTGACAGCCCTCTTACAGATCCATAATCAAACTGTTTTGGTAACAATGTCTGTTCGTTACGCTGTTGTTTAGCAATTTCGTCTTGCTGGCGATGGATGTAGCCCTCGTACTTAATTTGGATCTCAACCTGTTCAGCTGTAGCAGGATCTTCTAAGCCAGGACCAAGATCGCTAATTTGCATAAGCTGAGCATAAGTAACTTCTGGTCTGCGGACCAATTCTTCCAGGCTGGCTTCCTTGCTAAGTGGGGTTTTGACCAGAGCATTAACTGCTGTCAGCGCAGCATGTTGCGGATGAACCCAGCTTTGCTTTAAGCGTTGGCGTTCTAACGCAATCTGTTCCATTTTTTCATTAAAGGCTGCCCAGCGTGCGTCGTCAACCAGACCAAATTCACGGCCTTTTTCGGTTAAACGTGAATCGGCATTGTCTTCACGCAGCATTAAGCGATATTCAGCCCGGCTGGTAAACATGCGGTACGGTTCTTTCGTACCCATGGTGGTTAAATCGTCTACCAGTACACCAAGGTAGGCTTGTTCGCGGCCGGGTGACCAGCTGTCTTTATTCTGGCTAAACAGTGCAGCGTTTAAACCGGCTAATAAACCTTGAGCACCCGCTTCTTCGTAACCTGTTGTGCCGTTTATTTGGCCAGCAAAAAACAGGCCTTTAATAAATTTGGTTTCCAAGCTGTTTTTCAGATCGCGTGGATCAAAAAAGTCATACTCTATGGCATATCCTGGCCGGGTTATATGGGCATTTTCCATGCCTTTAATCGAGCGAACTATGCTTAATTGCACGTCAAAAGGCAAACTGGTAGATATGCCATTTGGATAGACTTCATGCGTGGTTAAACCTTCAGGTTCGATAAAGATCTGGTGCTTATCTTTATCGGCAAAACGGGTAATTTTATCTTCAATAGAGGGGCAATAACGTGGGCCTATGCCTTCAATAACACCAGTATACATTGGTGATCTGTCTAAATTATTGCGAATAACGTCATGCGTTTTTTCATTAGTAAAAGTGATGTAGCACGGTATTTGCTGTGGTTGATCACTGTGTTTGCCCATAAATGAAAACACTGGCGTTGGATTATCACCTGGTTGCGGTTGCATCTGGCTGAAATCGATAGTTCGGGCATCAATACGCGGTGGAGTACCGGTTTTTAAGCGATCTACCCGAAATGGTAATTCTCGTAGTCTTTTTGCTAACGCGATCGATGGTGGATCACCTGCTCTGCCACCAGAATGGCTTTGCAAACCAATGTGAATTTGGCCGCCTAAGAAAGTACCGACTGTTAGCACTACAGACTTAGCCTTAAATTTTAAGCCCATCTGCGTTACGACACCGGTAACCTGATCGTTTTCAACGATAAGATCATCACAGCTTTGCTGGAAAATACTTATATTAGGTTGGTTTTCCAGTATTTGCCTGATTGCTGCGCGGTACAGTTGGCGGTCTGCCTGGGCACGGGTAGCGCGAACTGCCGGACCTTTCGAACTATTCAGAGTTCTAAATTGAATGCCGCCTTTGTCTGCAGCTATGGCCATAGCGCCACCTAAGGCGTCAATTTCTTTTACTAAATGACCTTTGCCAATACCACCAATGGCTGGATTACAAGACATTTGGCCTAAGGTTTCTAAATTATGAGTCAGCAACAGGGTTTTACGTCCCATACGTGCAGCTGCCAGAGCGGCTTCAGTGCCAGCATGGCCTCCACCTACAACGATAACGTCGAATGTCTCTTGGTACAGCATAGTTGCCTCTGTTTCTGCGATTAATCAGGTTGATCCAAATTTGGTCGGCTATTGTACCGTGATCTTCGTTGAAGTGGAATGCTGCAGCCGGCTTAGGATCTTCTAAATTAAATAAGATCTTTTTAGAGATCTTTTTATTATTTTTACTATTAAGCAGCGATGTTTCAGTGGATAAGCGGATCTTTAAAATAAGGATCAATTGCTTATAAAGGATCAGATCCTGTGATCAAGCTAGGATCTACTCACGGTAAACCGGTTGATAATATGCATGGTTATCCACAGATAAGAAAAATATTTTTTTTATAACTAGGATAAATACAGCTTAATAACCGGTTTAAAGTTAAGTTATGCACATTAATTTATGTTTATAAGTAAATTTGTGTATAAGTATGTATAGCGGGGTTTTGCTTGCGTTATCGCCTTTATCAGACCTTTATCATTTACTTATCAAGACATCGAGCATTATTCAATTTACTGTGCGTACAAGTTGGTTTTATTGCTGAGGCCAACCTGGGAGAGACTAACGTTATCCTGATCTTCCTGAGATATACTTGTGTTTGCGGGTGGCGTTTGCCACCCGCTTTTTTATGCCAGACATTTCATCAGTTTGGGCAGCCAGGCTAGCGCAATATCTTCGGGAAGTTCTGCTTGCTGTGCATCAATTTCCAGACTGTTAATAAGGCTGACAGCTCCTTTTGCTGAGAGCAAATTAGCTAGTCTTCGGCCGGCTTCGCAAAAAGTATCGTATGAAGAGTCACCTAAAGTGATCACGGCATAAGAAAGTGTGTTAAGATCACGCCGATCTTGTGCTATTTGATCCGCAAAGGGTTGAATATTATCAGGCAGATCTCCTGCGCCATAGGTGGATGTGATCACTAACCAAACCCCGGAAGGGTTAAGGTGATCCAGTTCGGGTTTCAGATGAACGTTAATCTCATAGCCCGCTTGTACCAGTGTTTCAGCAACTTGTTCTGCCACATATTCCGCTGCGCCCATTTGGCTGCCAACGAGGATGTCTATCATGATATGCCTCTTGTCATAAGAATGTTTGGCTATACTACTGGAATAAAATCAGCTAATGCTACGGCTTTGGCATGATTTACGTGTTTTTACTGCTCTGCAGGCTAAGTAAAAACAACAATAGCACTACCACTACGCCTGCGTGTTATTGAGGTTTAAACAACGTATGTCTGACACTGTGTCATTTTCCCAGCTAATGCTGCCTGAAGCTATTGTTCGTGCTGTTACTGAACTTGGCTATGAAACGCCGTCGCCTATCCAGGCTGCTGCTATCCCTAAATTATTAGCTGGCGAGGATGTATTAGGCCAGGCGCAAACCGGTACCGGTAAAACCGGTGCTTTCGCGCTGCCTTTATTAGCACGGCTTGACCCTGCGCAAAATGATCCACAAATTCTGGTGTTGGCACCAACGCGCGAGCTGGCCATTCAGGTTGCTGAAGCGTTCCAGGCTTATGCCCGTTATATGCCGGCATTTCATGTACTGCCATTATACGGTGGTCAGAGTTATACTAACCAGCTGAAATCACTAAAACGTGGCTCTCAAGTTATAGTTGGTACGCCTGGCCGTATTCTCGATCACTTAGACCGTGGTACATTAAAGCTGGATAAGCTGCGTGCTATCGTGCTGGATGAAGCCGACGAAATGCTGCGCATGGGCTTTATCGACGACGTGCAAACCATTATGGATGCCACTCCGGCCGGCCGTCAGGTAGCGATGTTCTCTGCTACCATGCCACCGCAAATCCGCGCTATTGCGCAAAAGCATTTAAAAAATGCTGAAGAAATTAAAATTGCCTCAAAAACCAGCACTGTTGAGCGTATTACTCAGCGCTATGTCATGTTAGATGGCAACCAGAAACTGGATGCATTAACCCGGTTGTTGGAAGGCGAAGAGTACGATGCCACTATCGTGTTTGTGCGTACCAAAAGCGCTACTGAAGAAATTGCCGAAAAACTGGGCGCCCGCGGTTATGCTGTTGCTTGCTTAAATGGTGATATGAATCAGGCGCACCGCGAACTGACCATTCGTAAAATGAAAGCAAACCAGTTAGACGTGATTGTTGCTACTGATGTTGCCGCCCGTGGTTTGGACGTAGAGCGTATCAGCCTGGTAGTAAACTACGACATTCCGTATGACAGTGAAGCCTATGTACACCGTATCGGCCGTACTGGTCGTGCCGGTCGCGAAGGTAAAGCGATTTTATTCGTTTCGCCACGCGAGCGCCGTTTACTGCGCACCATTGAGCATGCTACCAAGCAGCCAATTGAGCAAATGTCTCTGCCTACCGGCCGTGTTATTGAGCAGCGTCGTATTGAATCTTTCCGTGAGCAGTTAGCGCAAACTATCGAAACTCAAGATTTAAGTTTCTTCCAAACGTTAATTAACGATTGGCGTGAGAAGATTGAAACCACTGAAAACGACTTAGCTGCAGCCTTGCTGTTTTTAGCACAGAAAGATCAGCCGTTAAACGTGGCCAATCAATTCCCGGAAATCCGTGAACCACACTCTCGTGGTGGTGAGCGTGATGACCGTCCGCGTCGTGAACGTAGTGATCGTCCTGAGCGTAGCGGCGAGCGTCCGGACCGTGGCCCACGTGTTAAGCGCGAAATGAAAGGCGATTACCAGACTTACCGCATAGAAGTAGGTAAAGAGCATGGTGTACGTGCCGGTGATATCGTTGGTGCTATTGCCAATGAAGCCAATATCGACAGCCAGTTTATCGGTAATATTAAGCTGTTTGATCATTTCAGCACGGTTGAGTTGCCGGCAACTATTCCGAATGAAATTTTCCAGCACCTGAAAAAAGTTTATGTGCGTAAGCAAAAGCTGAATATCACGGTAGACAGCGGAGCAGCACCAGCTGGTGAGCGTCGTCCGTCTAACGGCCCTGGTCCGCGCCCGGGTGCAGCGCCACGCGCACCGCGCAAACCACGTGACTAAGTTTCATACTGTTTAATAAAACCCTGCTACGGCAGGGTTTTTTATTGGCGACAGATTAACCACCAGGCGTGTTGAACGACGCTTGTTTGCACCGCCGAAGTTTCTTATTGTAGAGGGCTTGGTTCTTGCCATTAAAACAATAAGAGACTAGCTCATTATGCCAACCGTTTTGTCCCGTGTGACCTTAACAACCTTACCTTTACTGAGTTTACTGGCGACACTGCTGTGCAGTACGGTTGCAAACGCTGATGCTATCCGCCAAACCAAAGGTGACTTTGAAGATAAGTTTCGCCAGTTAGAAGAAGTGTTACCAACACCCAATGTGTACCGTAATGCTGCCGGTGAGCCCGGTCAGCAATACTGGCAGCAGCAGGTAAACTACAAAATGGACGTTGAGCTTGATGAAGCCAAACGCCGGCTCAGCACTAAGCAGCAAATTAGTTATAAAAATAACTCCCCATATAGTCTGAAGTATCTTTGGCTGCATCTGGATCAAAATATCTTTAAAAACGATTCGATGGCCGAAATGAGTACAGACTTTGGTGGTATTGGCCGCCGTGGCCCGGCTACTTCTATTGGCGATGGCGACATTAGCGCCCGTCTAAGCCTGGAAGAGCTGCGCCGGCAGCAGTTTATGGCCGATAACGAATTGGGCTTTGTTATTAGTAATGTAAAAAGCAGTAGTGGTAGCACATTGCCGGCGACCATTGTCGGCACCTTGATGCGTATCGACTTGGATAAACCATTAAAACCGGGCCAATCTGTGGATTTCAGCCTGGACTTTGCTTACAACATTGTTGAAGAAGATGCGGTATCGGCGCGCGCAGGTTACGAACATTTCCCTAAAGACGCTCGTGAAGGCGGCAATGATATTTTCTTATTGGCGCAGTGGTTTCCTCGTTTAGTGGCGTACACCGATTATGAAGCCTGGACCAACAAAGAGTTTTTAGGTCGTGGCGAGTTTACGCTGGAGTTTGGTGACTATGACGTTAAATTAACGGTACCAAGCGATCATATCGTATCGTCCACGGGTGAGTTACAAAACAGCAGCAAGGTATTAACCAAACAGCAGTTAAGCCGACTGGAACAAGCCAAAACGGCGAAACGGCCGGTGTTTGTGGTTACCGAAGCGGAAGCGTTGGAAAACGAAAAAGCCGGTACAGACAGCAGCAAAACCTGGCATTTTAAAGCGAAAAATGTGCGCGATTTTGCCTGGGCTTCATCGCGTAAGTTTATCTGGGATGCCAAAGGCTATCAGCAAGGTGGCACCGAACAGCCGTTTGTGATGGCGATGTCGTTTTACCCCAAAGAAGGCGGCGATTTATGGCAGAAGTATTCTACCGAAGCCATAGTGCATACCATGGAAGTGTACTCGCGGTTCTCGTTTGATTATCCCTATCCGGTAGCGCAATCGGTAAATGGCCCGGTTGGCGGCATGGAATACCCGATGATCACCTTTAACGGCCCGCGCACCAAATTGCAGGATGATGGCAGCCGCACCTACTCGCAAGCCGAAAAACGCTTTTTAATCGGCGTGGTGATCCACGAAGTAGGTCATATTTATTTCCCGATGGTGGTAAATTCCGACGAGCGGCAGTGGACCTGGATGGATGAAGGCTTAAACAGCTTTTTAGACGGTGTTGCCGGTCGCGAGTGGGACCCGACAATTCCATGGGGCGTAGAGCCGCGCGATATCGTCGACTATATGAAATCCGATGTGCAGGTACCGATTATGACGCAGTCTGACAGCGTGCTGAAATTGGGGCCTAATGCCTATACTAAGCCGGCGGCCGCACTGAATATCCTGCGCGAAGTGATTTTAGGCCGCGAACTGTTTGATTTTGCCTTTAAAGAATACGCTACACGCTGGAAGTTTAAGCGGCCAACACCGGCAGACTTTTTCCGTACCATGGAAGAGGCCAGCGGCGTCGATTTAGATTGGTTCTGGCGTGGCTGGTTTTACACTACTGACCATGTAGATATCTCGCTGGATAAAGTGTTTCAGCTGCGCTTAGACACCAAGAACCCGGACATTGATTTTCAGCGCCAGCGTCAGCAGGAACTTGATAAACCGATGCCATTGTTTGTTGAGCGCAACAACGCAGAAGGCAAAGTACTGTGGATAGATAAAAACCCGGATGTGCGCGATTTCTACGACGAAAATGATCGCTTTACCGTCACCAACAAAGAGCGTAATGCTTACAGCAAGTTCCTGCACGATTTAGAGCCGTGGGAGCGCACCGCCTTTGAGCGTGCGGTGGTAGAAGATAAAAACTATTATGTACTCCAGTTTAGCAACAAGGGCGGCCTGGTGATGCCGATTTTGCTGCAGTTGAACTATGCCGACGGTAGCAGCGAGCAGCAGTATATTCCGGCTGAAATTTGGCGCCGCAGCCCCAAGGCAGTGAATAAACTGATTGTTACTGCCAAAGATAAGGTATTGCTGGACGTAGTAGTCGATCCTAAATGGGAAACGGCGGATGTGGATATTGAAAATAACTTTTATCCGCGCCGTATTATCCCGTCACGCATAGAAGCGTATAAAGCTGACAAGAGTAAAGCTAAAGTCAGCCGCGATATTATGCAGGACAGCAAAACCGAACTGAAAGATCCGGCGAAAAAGTTAGAAGACGGTCAAAAGGACAATAATTGATGTGTAGGCTGTTAGCCTTGTTGCTACTGGCCGTGTGCAGCGGTCAGTTAGCGGCACATGAAATGAAAGCTGCGCTGACTAAGGTGGTATTTAACCAGCGCAGTGGCAATATTGAAGTAATGCACCGCTTTTATGTACACGACGCCGAACACGGTGTTAAACAACTATTTGATAAAAGCGCCGATCTGTTAAACAGTGAGCAAACCCAACAAATATTCAGCCAATATGTCAGTGAACATTTTGCGCTGACAACCCCAGCGGGTGAAGCTATCAGTTTAGCACTGGTTGGCGGGCAACTGGACGGCCGGTTTTTCTGGGTGTATCAGGAAGCGCCGATGCCAACTGAGCTGAAAGGCTTGCGCATTAAGCACAGCGCTTTGCAGGCCTTGTGGCCGGCACAGGTAAATACGGTAAACATCGAAGGCCGTGGGGAGGTTAAAAGCCTGAGCTTTGACAATAAAACCGGCTGGCAGCAACTAAGTTTTTAGCTTGGCTTTAAAAGCAACCGGCCAGGCGCCATATATCAGCCGGTAGACAACATCTGGAGCTGCGTATGATTATCGCCTGTCCGAATTGTAATGGCTTAAATCGTTTGCCGACTGAGAAGCCGGCGCTTGAAGCGCGTTGTGGTAAATGCAAACAGCCATTGTTTAGTGGTCAGCCACTTGAACTGACGGCAGTCAACTTTACTGCCCATGCCAATAAAAGTGAATTGCCGTTGGTGGTAGATTTTTGGGCCAGTTGGTGTGGCCCTTGCCAGAGCTTTGCGCCGGTATTTAACCAGGCAGCGGCAGAACTGGAACCGCACTTTCGCTTTGGCAAAATCAATACCGAGCAGCAGCAAGCATTAGCGACGCAGTTTAATATCCGCTCTATTCCAACGTTAATGCTGTTTAAACAAGGCAAGGTGGTGGCACAACAAGCGGGTGCTTTTCCCAAACAAGCCTTTTACCAATGGTTATCTCAGTATAAGTAAGTGTTTACTCACTTTTGGAGGCAAGATGACACCACAGGTTTTTACGCTTAGCAGTGCAGACATTAAAGAAGGCCATTTTATGGCCAAAGATCATGAGTTTGATGGCTTTGGTTGCAGCGGCAAAAATGTATCCCCTGAACTGCAGTGGGCCAACGCACCGGCCGGTACTAAAAGTTTTGCTGTTACCGTATTTGACCCGGATGCACCCACTTGCTCAGGTTTTTGGCACTGGTTGGTCACTGATATTCCGCCAGCGGCGACAGGCTTAGCCCGCGGCGCCGGTAAAGGCAGTTTGCCACCGGGTTGTCGCAGCTTTAACAATGATTACGGTAGCGAAGACTTTGGCGGCGCCTGCCCGCCCGAGGGCCATGGTATGCACCGTTATCAGTTTACTGTCTGGGCCTTACCGGAAGAAACCCTGCCGGCAGCTGATGGCGCAAGCGCAGCGGTGGTGGGCTTTATGCTGAACGCCATGGCGCTGGGCAAAGCCACGTTAACAGCAACCTATGCCCGTTAGGCGTTAAAAAAGGTACATCAGACTAAGGCCGTATATCACGGCCTTTTTAGTTATATTAAGCTGGTTTTTTATCTCAGGGATGCGCTTAACAGATGAGCATACCGCAGCGGTATTATGTGTTATTGGCCGGGTTTTTCAGCCAGTTACTTTGTTTAGGCGTGGCTCGTTTTGCTTATACACCGCTGTTACCGTTAATGCAGCAGCACCAGTTACTGAATGATGCCAGTGGTGGTTATCTGGCTGGAGTTAACTATTTAGGCTATATGGCCGGCGCTTTGCTGGCCGCGAGCCTGAACAACCTTCAATTAAAAGACAGCCTGTACCGGCTGGGATTGATTTTAGCGGTATTGAGCACCTTGGGTATGGCGTTAACTGATAACGTCTGGCTGTGGTCGCTGTGGCGTTTTATCGCCGGCTTAAGTAGTGCCGGCTCTATGTTGATTGCCTCTGGCTTGATAATGCACTGGCTGTTAAGCCACAAACAACGGGCTGAACTGGGTATCCATTTTGCCGGGTTGGGCTTTGGTATTGCCCTGGCTGCACTGTTGGTTGAACTGATGCTAAGCCAGCAGCTGGACTGGCGTGCCCAGTGGCAATATTTTGCTCTATTTGGTTTGTTATTGGCTATTCCTGCCTGGTGCTGGTTACCGCGCCCGGCTACCGTTGCACTGTCGACGCAGCATAGCGCTGTTGATACCCCACCGGCCAAGCGCTTTGTCCGGCTGATGCTGGCCAGTTATTTTTGTGCCGGTTATGGCTATGTCATCAGTGCGACCTTTATCGTCACCATTGTTGAGCGTATGCCGGGCTTAAGTGGCAGTGGCAACCTGAGTTTTATTGTTTTAGGTCTGGCGGCCACACCTGCGGTATTGTTGTGGGATTTAATCGCGCGTAAAACCGGCTATCTGAAAGCCATTATGCTGGCGTTACTGGCACAAAGCGCGGCAATTTTATTGCCATTGTGGTTTAGCTCACTCGCGGCGGTTTTGTTAAGCGCGGCGTTGTTTGGTGCGACCTTTATTGGCGTGGTGAGCTTAGTGCTGACGATGGCAGGGCGCTTGTATCCAAGTAAACCGGCAAAGTTAATGGGAAAAATGACACTGGCCTACGGCAGTGCTCAGGTACTGGCGCCGGCCCTAACCGGCTATCTGGCAGAAGTGACTGGGCAGTACAATATTGGCCTGTATCTGGCAGCCGGTTTTGTGGCTGTCGGGGCATTGCTGTTAGCGGTGCTTATCGCAACAGATAACACCGCGCAGCAGTTAGATGCGTTGAAGTAATTATTTACCAATACAGAATGTATAGAATCATTTTAAATCAATTCTTTATGTTGATTTGTGGTGACTGTAGGTGGGCAGTTTTCGGATAAGAAAATATCATGATAGGCAAATATTAGCTTTTGGTCGGTAGTTGTTACCTCTTTCCGTTTTTCGATACGTAGTCAGCATATGCTTGTGCGTGGATAAGGACTAATTTTGCGGTATCAACATCGTCGAGTAAGTCGATTGCCGGAGATGGCAAGTCAGGAACTCCATCGATAGCATTCTTTACAGGCTGTTGTTCAAGCCATTGGTAAACCTTATTTCGCTTTTCCATAGCCGCAAAAAGAGTTTCAAAGATCTGACCCGATAACTCTTTAGCGCCGAACCATTCTAATGGCTTTCTGATACTTGATTTGAGCTCTGTCCTGACAGAGCTGTCGATTCTTAGCGCTAGCTGAGCCGCTTTGAGTTCTTCCGCTTTAATTTCTTTTTTTGCCCAATCAACTCGACAAGCAAGGTCTGTTGCTTGGTGCTGATAGATGCCATCAACCGGAGCAATGACCCCCGTTTTTATATGTTCCAGTTTTTTTAGAGCATCAAGTAGCGGGCATAGATCGGTATCGTTAGAAACGAATACAAAGTGTTGAGGCGATGGATCGTTGAATGCGTCCATTAAAGCGTGGACTGCAATATTGATATCAGTTTGTTTTTCTTCGATCCGCCAAACGTTTACTTGTGGACATCCTGCGTGTAGTTCTTTGGGGCGCAATGGGTCGACTTGTCGTAAAGTCACAGGATTCACGGTATGGGTTCCGAGAATAATGGTGAACATTTCTTCGGGATAAATGCATTGTAACGCTTGGTGGTAAGCTTTTTGGTCGGTTTTAGCTGTTGCTGAAAATGTAATTTTCGGGATAACTTCGGAAGTGAAGTACTTCGTAATTACTACGCTACCTAGTTCTGCCAGAATTTTTGCCGGAACGGAGTTTGTGATTGTACTTTTGACCAGCTCAATCGGGTCTAACCATTTATAAGGGGGTGTTTTTTAGGACACCGTAATACAGGTTGTAACCGTCGATGTAGATGCGAGTCTTCATTTGTGCTTTCCATAGCCACATGCTGTAAAAACGAAAAAACCGGCATAGAGCCGGCTTTTTCCCCCTCATCTCGCAAATCGCAATGCTTACGTAGATTTCGGGTTAGTTGTTAAACACATATTAGCAGTACTTTTGCACCCATCTGATCTAACCAGTTTGGTTTTTCTTTCGAAACCTGTGCTTTGTTAAGCATAATATTTAATTATTATAAATAAATTGTGGCTTATTTACCGATACAAAACGAGCTAAAAATCTTACCGAGTAAATCATCCGAACTAAATTCGCCGGTTATTTCGTTCAGGTGTTGCTGGGTTAGCCGCAGCTCTTCGGCCAAAATCTCACCGGCGATAAAGCTGTGTAGTTGCTCCTGGCCGATAGCAAGGTGCTCGGCGGCGCGATCCAGTGCATCCAGGTGGCGGCGGCGGGCGAGGAAGCTGCCCTCGGTACTGGCGTCAAAGCCGATACATTGCTTTAAATGCTCGCGCAGCGCGTCTATACCATCCCCGGTTTTGGCCGATAAGCGATATACCGGCGCTTTGGCGGTTAAGTCTGCGGTCGACTCTGGATTGAGCATCTCGCCGGTAATATCGGCTTTATTGCGAATTACCGTTACGCCCAAATTGGCTGGCAAGCGGTCGATAAAGTCAGGCCAGATATCGTGTGGATCGGTGGCGTTGGTGGTGGTGCCGTCGACCATAAACAGTACCCGGTCGGCTTGCTCTATTTCTTTCCACGCCCGTTCTATACCGATTTGCTCCACCTGATCGGTAGCGTCACGTAAACCGGCGGTGTCGATGATATGCAGCGGCATGCCGTCGATATGAATATGCTCACGTAGTACGTCGCGGGTAGTGCCGGCAATCTCGGTAACAATAGCGGCTTCGCGGCCAGCAAGGGCATTCAGCAAGCTGGATTTACCGGCATTGGGTCGCCCGGCAATAACCACTTTCATGCCTTCGCGCAAAATACTGCCCTGGGTGGCCTGTTTTCTTACCGTGGCAAGATAATCGATGATGTCTGCTAAATCAGATGCGACTTTACCGTCAGATAAAAAGTCGATTTCTTCATCCGGGAAATCTATCGCCGCTTCGACGTACATGCGCAGGTGGATCACTTTTTCGACCAGCTGATGAATGCGGTTCGAAAATTCGCCTTGTAGCGATTGCATAGCACTGCGTGCCGCTTGTTCGCTACTGGCGTCAATCAGGTCGGCTATGGCTTCGGCCTGGGCTAAATCGAGCTTGTCATTTAAAAACGCCCGTTCAGAGAATTCACCTGGCCTGGCGATACGCACATTGGGCAGTGCTAATACCTGCTTTAGCAGCATATCCAGTAGCATCGGGCCGCCATGGCCTTGAAGCTCCAGTACATCTTCGCCGGTAAACGAATTTGGCCCAGGGAAGAGCAGGGCAATGCCCTGATCCAGCACTTTGGCTTGGGCATCAAAAAACGGTAAGTACTCGGCATAGCGCGGTTTAGGTAACTTGTGCAGTATGGCCTGGGCTACGGCTTTGGTATTAGGGCCTGAGATGCGGATAATACCGACACCGGCGCGGCCGGGAGCGGTGGCTAAAGCGGCGATGGTGTCTGTAGTAAACATGTTGTTGCCTCTTAATGGAAAAAGCCTGTCAACGTGATGCGACAGGCTTAAGTTTTAACGGCAAGGGTAAGGAAATCATCATTTCGCCGCTTTCGACAGCACTTCCTTGTGCTGTCTCAATCTCCGCAACATCCCTGTTGCTGCTTCATGATGACACCTTACCCCTGCTTTTTGAGCTTGTTTAAGCCTTTTTAGTATGCAGGCCTTTCTTTTCCATACCGCGGTAGATATACAGCATCTGCGCCAGTGAAATCAGGTTACTAACAAACCAGTATAGTACCAGGCCACTCGGGAACCAGAGGAAGAATACTGAAAACGCCACCGGCATCCACATCATAATCTTCTGTTGCATTGGGTCGGTAACCTGCATTGGTGTTAGTTTTTGCATTAAGAACATGCTTAAACCAAACAGAACCGGCAGTACGTAGTACGGGTCTTGCGCCGACAAATCGTTAATCCATAACATAAATGGCGCGTGGCGCAGCTCTACGCTTTCTACAAATACCCAGTATAACGCCAGGAAAATCGGCATCTGAATGATCATCGGTAAGCAGCCACCCATGGGGTTAACTTTTTCTTTGCGATACAGTTCCATCATGGCCGGCCCCATTTTTTGCCGGTCATCTTTGTAGCGAGCTTGCAGCTCGTCTATTTTTGGCTTTAAGTTACGCATCTTAGCCATCGACTCGTACTGCACTTTGGTTAATGGGTACATGGCGCCTTTTACAATTAGCGTAATACAGATAATGGCGACACCCCAGTTCACCACAAAGCCTTGTATTGTGGTCAATAACCAGAATAGAGGTTGTGATATAAACCATAGGAAACCGTAATCAACGGTTAAATCCAGGCCATTGGCTATTTTAGCCAGGCTGTCTTGATCTTTCGGTCCGGCATAAAAAGTACTGGCGAGGGTTACTTCAGCGCCCGGTTCGATATTAATTGCCGGGCCTTTAGCGCCAACAACGCCCTGGCCGTTGCGCACCAGACTGTATAATTGGTTATCAGCTTGTTGATCAGGTACCCAAGCCGAGACAAAGTAGTGTTCTAGCATGGCAACCCAACCGCCAGTTGTGGCTTCCAGCAGGTTTTTGTCTTGCATGTCATCGAAAGCGTATTTGTTATAGCGCTCAGATGATGTGCCGTAGGCACCGCCGCGATATATCGGCATCATCATGCTGCTGCTTTCACCATTGTCGATACTTTGAACCAAATGCTGATAAGGTTGAACGGTTTTAACTTCGCCGCTTTGGTTATGTAGAAAATATTCTACCCGGACATCATATTGGCCGGCAGTAAAGGTAAATCGTTTTTCAATTTGCAGGCCATTGTGGTTAAACATTAACGGCACTGCTAATTCTGTAGCACCTTCGGCTAGGCTATAGCTGTTTTGTGCTGTGCTGTACACCGGGCGGGCATTGCGGCTGTCGTCCGGGCCGTCACGGCCAATCAGACCGCTTTGTGCCACATACTCAAATCCGTTCAAACGACGCATCAGTGGGTAGGCTGCTGCTTCGCCTTTTTTCAATTCAAATGCCGGTAGTTGTAAATCGACAATATCGCCACCGCGGCTATCAATACTCAGCTGCAGTACATCTGTGCTAACGGTAATGCTGCGCGCCGCTGCTGCAATGGCGGCAATGGGCTGTTCGGCATCGGCGGTGGTGAGTTGCAAGTCGGCAGAACTACTGCCACTTGGGCTTTGTTGGGTAACCGGCGTAACAGGTTTGGGTGCAGTGTCTATATTCCACTGCTGCCAGAGTAAAAAACTGACTAGTGCCAGACCTATAACTAATAAACTACGTTGTGATTCCATGGCTTAGCTTTTCTCATTGGGCTTTTCAGGAACAGGATCATCACCGCCTGCATGTAGGGGATGACATTTTAATATACGTTTTGCTGCTAACCAACTGCCTTTTAGCACGCCAAAGCGCTCTATTGCGGTGATAGCATAATGTGAGCAGGTTGGCTGAAAGCGGCAACTTGGCCCAAACAGCGGGCTAATCAGTCTTTGGTAACCCTGAAGTAGCGTTAGGGCTAGGCTGACTGCAGCGCGGTGTATTGGCGAGCGATCTTGCGCCATAACTTTTCCAGTTGCCTATGTAACTCATCATTAGCTGTGTTGCTAATATCACCTTTTACCATCAGTACTAAATCGACGCCAGGCAACTCATGTTGATGCAAACGAAAACTGTCACGCACGCAGCGTTTTATACGATTGCGGTGCACGGCTAATTTAACACGTTTTTTCGCGATAGTAAGGCCTAATCGGGGATGGGGTAGATCATTGGCTTTTGCCAGGATGGTAAACAGCGGAGAAGAAACTCGGAAAGGGAGTTTGAATACATTATCGAACTGACCGGGAGTTAACAGGCGTAACTCCCGACCAAATTTCAGGCTGACCACTCAGCGGATAACCGCTGATTAAGCAGATAAACGCTGACGGCCTTTAGCACGGCGACGCGCTAATACCTGACGACCACTTTTAGTAGCCATACGAGCACGGAAACCGTGGTTACGCTTGCGCTTTAATACGCTTGGTTGAAAAGTTCTTTTACTCATGATTTCATCCGTCCGGTCGAAATATTTACTAAAGGTTTCTGTGTTTTAGCAAATATACCAAAACGCAGCTGACAAAAATGAGCGCGAATTTTAAGTAGTCTGCGTACTAAAGTCAATCTGATCCTGCGTTTTATTACACACTGATCATCTCTGATCCTGTTTTCCCTAAAGTTTTCCACAGGCGCGGAGGTGCTTGTTGAATAAAGTGTGTATTATTTTCTGGTTAGTTCAAATTTCGCCAACATAAAGCATCGGTATTATTAAAAGGTATAAGATAAATATATTGATACTATACAGAGGTTTATGTGTTTATCTGGTGGTGTGGTGTAAATTTGAAAAAGTCAATATTGAAGTTGTGGATAAGATAGTACCATAATGTGCCCTTCGTTTACTTACGCCAGCCTTTTTCATCACAATAGTTAAGGCTTCAGGAGATATGGTGTATCAGTCCGTTTGGCAAAATTGCCTGCAAGCGTTGCAAACCGAATTGCCCGCACAGCATTTCAGTATGTGGATCCGCCCACTGCAAGCTGATAGTTCAGATGCAGGCCTAACCTTGTATGCGCCAAACCGGTTTGTGCTGGATTGGGTACGTGAAAAATATTTGAGTCGGATCTTAGAACTGATCCAGGATTACTGCGGTGACGATGCGCCGCGCTTAAAATTTGACGTTGGTTCTAGCCAAAGTAATAAAGCCCGGTCTAACGTCCCTGCACCAGCCTTAGCAGCAGTGCCACAAGCCATGCCGGTGCAGCGAGAAGCGCCGGAGCCTGCACCTAAAACGATTGTAACCAGTAATGTGCGGGCGAATTATACCTTTACTAACTTTGTTGAGGGTAAATCGAACCAGTTAGCGCGCGCGGCTGCCAGCCAGGTGGCTGATAACCCCGGCACGGCGTACAACCCGCTATTTATTTACGGCGGAACCGGTTTGGGTAAAACCCACTTGTTGCACGCGGTAGGCAATGGCATTCTGGCGAAGAAGCCAGATGCTAAAGTCATTTATATGCACTCTGAGCGCTTTGTGCAGGATATGGTAAAAGCATTACAAAACAATGCTATAGAAGAGTTTAAGCGCTATTACCGTTCGGTTGATGCACTGCTTATCGATGACATTCAGTTTTTTGCCAATAAAGAACGCTCACAAGAAGAATTTTTTCACACCTTTAATGCTTTGCTCGAAGGCAACCAACAGATCATTTTAACCAGCGATCGTTATCCAAAAGAAATCGACGGTGTTGAAGACCGGCTGAAGTCGCGGTTTGGTTGGGGCTTAACCATTGCGATTGAACCGCCAGAACTGGAAACCCGAGTGGCGATCCTAATGCGTAAAGCGCATGAGAACCAGATCCGCCTGCCAGAAGAAGTGGCGTTTTTTATTGCCAAGCGCTTGCGCTCTAATGTGCGTGAATTAGAGGGCGCGTTGAATCGGGTTATCGCTAACGCTAACTTTACCGGTCGTCCCATTACCATCGATTTCGTGCGTGAAGCACTGCGTGACTTACTGGCGTTACAAGATAAGTTGGTTACCATTGAAAATATTCAGAAAACAGTGGCTGAATACTACAAAATCCGTGTCGCCGATTTATTGTCAAAGCGGCGTTCGCGCTCGGTGGCCCGGCCACGGCAAATGGCAATGGCATTGTCAAAAGAGTTGACTAACCATAGCTTGCCAGAAATTGGTGATGCCTTTGGCGGGCGCGACCATACCACGGTGCTGCATGCTTGTCGTAAAATCGAGTCGTTAAAAGAAGAAACACACGAAATAAAAGAAGACTTCCAGAATTTAATTCGCACTTTGTCATCGTAAAGGGACTTGGTCATGCAATTTTCCATCAACAGAGACGCCTTACTTAAGCCATTACAAATGGTGTCTGGTGCTATAGAGCGCCGCCATACACTACCTATTTTATCCAATGTGCTGCTTGATGTTAGCGAAGCAACAATTTCGCTTACTGGCACTGATTTGGAAGTAGAGCTTGTAGCGACGACCGACAGTTTAACTGTACAAAGCCCCGGGCGTATTACGGTGCCCGCGAAGAAGCTACTGGATATTTGCCGTAGCTTGCCAGAAGGTGCCGACATTCGCGTACAGCTGCAGGGTGATAACTGTGTGCTGACCTGTGGTAAAACTAAGTTTACCTTGTCGACGTTAAGTGCGTCTGAGTACCCTAATTTAGAAAGTTGGCAGGGCGAGGTGGATATCCAGCTTAGCCGTATGCAGTTGCGTAAGCTGCTAGACGATACCGCTTTTTCGATGGCAAACCAGGATGTGCGGTATTACTTAAACGGCTTGTTGTTTGAGGTAGATAATGGCGCGGTAAAGGCGGTAGCTACCGACGGTCACCGTTTGGCGCTCAGCAGTCTGGAGCTGCCGGGTTTAATTGCCCAGCAAAAACAAATTATTATTCCGCGTAAAGGTGTACTAGAAGTGATGCGCTTGTTGGCCAGTGACGACCAATTGGTCACCCTAAGCTTGGGCCAGAACCATATTCGCTTAACCGACAGCAGTTTTGTTTTTAGCAGTAAGCTAATTGACGGCCGCTTCCCTGACTACCGTCGTGTATTACCACGTAATAGTACTAAAATGGTTACGGCGCATCGTAGCGCGTTAAAAGATGCCTGTACCCGTGCTTCAATCTTGTCTAACGAAAAGTATCGCGGCGTGCGTTTTACGTTAAACAGTGCAGAACTGCAGATAGTGGCTAATAACCCCGAACATGAACAAGCGGAAGAAATTATAGAGGTAGAGTATCAAGGTGATACTCTTGAAATTGGTTTTAATGTCGGTTATTTACTCGACGTATTAAATACGTTGGCAACCGATTTGGTGATCCTGCATTTGAACGACGCTAACTCCAGTGCGCTGGTAGAGGGCGTAGGCAATGTTGGCGCTTCCTACGTTGTTATGCCAATGCGCTTATAAATTATGTCACTGCTGTTTGTCAGCGCCAGTCAGTTTCGCAATCTGACGGCAGTGTCGTTAAGTGCACACGGCCAATTTAATTTAATTGTTGGTATGAATGGCTCTGGCAAGACTAGTTTGCTGGAGGCCATTTATTATTTAGCGCATGGTCGATCATTTCGCACTAGTCGTTCACAGCGTTTGGTGCAGCATGAAAAGGACGCTTTTACCTTACATGCGAAAGTGTTTAACCAGCAACAAACGCATAGCATGGGTTTGCAACGCGACAAGCAAGGCGAACTAGTATTACGTCTGAATGGCGCAAACGTGACACGCTTGGCGGAGTTTGCTAGCTTGTTACCCGTGCAGCTGATTACGCCAGACAGTTTTCGCTTGTTCTTTGGTGGACCAAAAGAGCGGCGACAGTTTTTCGATATGGGTTTGTTCCACGTGGAACCAAAGTTTTTCGACAGCTGGCTTCGGTTTAATAAGATACTTAAACAACGTAATGCCTTGTTAAAGCGCAGTCGTCAGTATGATAGCCAGTTTCAGTACTGGGACGAGCAATTTGTGTCGTTGGCGTTTGAATTGCAGCAGTTACGGCAGGCATATATTGATAAATTAGAGCAAGCCTTTCGCCAGCTTACGTTGGCTGACGAGCAGATGCTGCAGTTAAGCTTTCAGTTACAGCAAGGTTGGCCTGACAAAATTACCACGCCTGAGCAGCTACTGCAGCTACTGCAACAAAGCTTTAGCCAAGATTGCCGGATGGGATTTACGCTGTATGGTCCACAAAAAGCCGATTTGAAACTAAAAAAAGACCAATGGGCAGCAGAAGAAGTGTTATCCCGTGGTCAGTTAAAAGTGTTATTATTTGCGCTTAAAATTGCGCAAAACAATGTTATTCGTGACAACGGTCAGAAACAACCGCTGTTGTTGATCGATGATTTGGCGTCGGAATTAGACCAGGAGTCTACCCGACAGATATTTAGCTATTTACGCGATATAAACTCACAGGTTTTTATTACTGCAATTAACGCTGACCAGGTTTCACCATTTATCGCCGCCGGGCAACTGGCGATGTTTCACGTGGAACATGGACAGCTAACAGCACGGACAGATGACGATGGCCGAACAAAATAACTACGATTCCTCGAGCATAAAAGTATTAAAAGGACTGGATGCAGTTCGTAAAAGACCAGGCATGTACATCGGCGATACCGATGACGGTTCAGGCCTGCACCATATGGTGTTTGAGGTGGTCGATAACTCTATCGACGAAACCTTAGCGGGTCACTGTTCTGATATCTGGGTAACCATTCACAGCGATGGCTCGGTTTCGGTGCGCGACAACGGTCGTGGTATCCCGACTGATATGCACGAAGAGGGTGTATCGGCAGCAGAAGTCATTATGACGGTACTGCACGCAGGCGGTAAGTTTGACGATAACTCCTATAAAGTGTCTGGCGGTTTGCACGGCGTAGGCGTATCTGTGGTAAACGCACTGTCTGATAAGCTGGAGCTAACCATTCGCCGCAAAGGCGAAGTTTACCAGCAGATTTATCACCTCGGCGTGCCGCAAGCACCGTTGGCGGTAATTGGTGAAACTGAAGATAAAGGCACAACTATTCGTTTTTGGCCCAGCCCAACCGTTTTTACCGATATCAATTACCACTTTGATATTCTGGCAAAGCGCTTACGTGAGCTGTCATTTTTAAACTCCGGTGTCAGTATTATTCTTACTGACGAGCGCAATGATAAGAAAGACCATTTCAAATATGAAGGCGGCATTGAAGCCTTTGTGCAGTATTTAAACCGCACCAAAACCAGTGTCCATCCGAAGGCATTTTATTTTACTGACCAGCGCGACGATGGCATTTCAGTTGAAGTAGCCATGCAATGGAACGACAGTTATCAGGAAAACGTATTCTGTTTTACCAATAACATTCCGCAGCGTGATGGTGGTACGCACTTAGCAGGCTTCCGAGGCGCTTTAACACGGGTATTGAATAGCTACATTGAGCATGAAGGTTACGCCAAGAAGATGAAGGTGCAAGCCTCTGGTGATGACGCTCGCGAAGGCTTAACCGCTGTTATCAGTGTAAAAGTACCAGACCCCAAATTCAGCTCGCAAACCAAAGATAAGCTGGTATCCAGCGAAGTACGCTCAGCGGTAGAGAGCGTAATGGGCGAGAAACTGAATGAATACCTGTTGGAAAACCCGAACGATGCCAAGATTATCGTTGGCAAAATTGTCGATGCCGCCCGTGCCCGTGACGCCGCCCGAAAAGCGCGCGAAATGACGCGACGTAAAGGAGCGCTGGATATTGCAGGCTTACCGGGTAAACTGGCTGATTGTCAGGAAAAAGACCCAGCGTTATCTGAATTGTACATAGTAGAGGGTGACTCTGCGGGTGGTTCTGCTAAGCAGGGCCGCAACCGCAAAAATCAGGCAATCCTGCCGTTAAAAGGTAAGATACTTAACGTAGAAAAAGCTCGTTTCGACAAAATGTTGTCCTCACAAGAAGTTGGTACTTTAATCACAGCCCTGGGCTGTGGTATCGGCCGCGAAGAATACAACCCGGATAAAACCCGCTACCACAGCATTATCCTGATGACGGATGCTGACGTCGACGGCTCGCATATTCGTACCTTGTTGTTGACCTTTTTCTACCGCCAAATGCCGGAGCTTATCGAGCGCGGCTATATCTATATTGCTCAGCCGCCACTGTATAAAGTGAAGAAAGGCAAGCAAGAGCAGTATATTAAAGATGAAGCGGCGTTAACCGAATATCTGACTACCTTAGCACTGGACGAAGCAGCACTGCACGTAAATGCTGAAGCGCCTGGTATCGGTGGTGCTGCATTGGAAACCCTGGTTCGCCAGTACCATAAGGTATCTGCGACTATAGTGCGCTTAACACGCAAAATTCCGTTTAATTTGTTAAACGAGCTAATCTATGTACCAACGTTGGACGTTACAAAAGCGAAATCAGCAGAGTATAGCGAGCAGTGGGCGAAAACCCTGGTGCAGCGTTTAGATGATAAAGAAGGCGATGGCTCAAGCTACAGCTATGCGGTACACGAAGACCGTGAGCGGCAGCTTTTCCTACCGAAAGTGATTATTCGTCAGCACGGTATTGATAATGAATACCTGCTGCATTACGACTTTGTTACTTCACGTGACTATCTAAGTATTGCCGCACTGGGTGATGCAATACGCGACCTGATAGAAGAAGGCGGTTACATTCGCCGTGGTGAAAAAATCAAACCGGTAGAGACCTTCCTTGAGGCACTGGAATGGCTGATGAGCGAATCAAAACGCGGCCTGTATATTCAGCGCTATAAAGGGCTAGGCGAGATGAATCCGGATCAGCTGTGGGAAACCACCATGGATCCACAAAGCCGCCGTATGCTACAGGTAACCATTGAAGACGCCATTGGCGCTGACCAACTGTTTGCTACCCTGATGGGCGACCATGTAGAGCCGCGACGCGCCTTTATTGAAGAGAACGCGCTCTATGTGGCCAACCTGGACGTGTAGTATTGTCGACTAATACCTAAGGGGCTTCGGCCCCTCTGTCATTTTAACGAGTTAGAAGCGCATGCAAAAATACGATATGAAAACCTTTCAGGGCTTAATTTTAGCGCTGCAGGATTATTGGGCACGCCAGGGTTGCGTGATAGTGCAGCCACTAGACTTAGAAGTCGGTGCTGGCACCTTTCATCCAATGACCTTTTTACGCTCGCTGGGGCCTGAGCCAACCAATGTCGCCTATGTGCAGCCATGCCGCCGGCCTACCGATGGTCGTTACGGTGAAAACCCCAACCGCTTGCAGCACTATTACCAATTTCAGGTGATTTTAAAGCCGTCACCAGACAATATTCAGGAGCTGTATTTGGGCTCTTTGCGCGAGTTGGGCATCGATACGCTGGTGCATGATATTCGTTTTGTTGAAGATAACTGGGAGTCGCCAACGTTAGGTGCCTGGGGCTTGGGCTGGGAAGTGTGGCTCAACGGTATGGAAGTGACCCAGTTTACTTATTTCCAGCAAGTGGGCGGCTTAGAGTGTCGGCCAGTTACCGGTGAAATTACTTACGGGTTAGAGCGGTTGGCCATGTATATTCAGGGCGTTGACTCCATCTACGATCTGGTATGGGCTGATGGTCCGCTGGGCCGGGTTACCTATGGCGATGTATTCCATCAAAATGAAGTTGAGCAAAGTACTTACAACTTTGAACATGCTGATGTTAGTGCCTTGTTTGCTTCTTTTGATCAATGTGAAAAAGAAAGCCAATACCTAATTGAGCAGGGCTTAGCTTTGCCGGCCTATGAGAAAGTGATGAAGGCCTCGCACGCATTTAACTTACTAGACGCGCGGCATGCTATTTCAGTAACGGAGCGGCAACGTTATATTTTACGTGTCCGGGCGCTGGCAAAGGCCTGTGCTGAGGCTTACTACGCATCGCGTGAGAAGCTCGGTTTCCCGCTATGTAATAACAACAAAAATGCTAAGCAGGAGGCATAATGGCAGCGCAAGATTTTTTTGTTGAAATTGGCACCGAAGAGCTGCCCCCTAAAGCACTAAAAACCCTGGCGACGGCTTTTGCTGATAATCTCCAGGCAGAACTGGGCAAGTTAGAGCTGGGCCATGCCGACGTGCATTGGTACGCTGCACCACGGCGTTTAGCGGTACGTATTAATGCCCTAGCTGCGCAGCAAGCGGACAAAGTGGTAGAAAAACGCGGTCCGGCTATCGCCTCTGCCTTTGACGCAGAGGGTAAGCCAACCAAGGCGGCTCAAGGCTGGGCCGCAGGCTGTGGTATTACCATTGAGCAGGCCGAAAGGTTAGAAACCGATAAAGGAGCTTGGTTGTTGCATAAGGCGCAGGTAAGGGGCGCTGCTACAGTAGCGTTGCTATCCGATGTTGTCAGTCTGGCGTTGGCAAAGCTACCCATTGCCAAACCAATGCGTTGGGGCAATTCGACTGCAGAATTTATCCGTCCTGTGCATACCATTATTATGCTGTTTGGTACCGAGTTGGTACCGGCGACTATACTTGGCCGTGACAGTGGCAAGCAAACCTATGGCCATCGTTTTCATGCGCCAGAAAAAGTCACCATTAATCATGCCGACGACTATCTGGCTACTTTGCGCAGTGCTTTTGTGGTAGCAGACTTTGCTGAGCGCAAAGCTTTTATCGCGGCTGAAGTAGCAAAAACAGCAGCTTCACTTAATGGTAAGGCATTAATGGATGACGCCTTACTGGAAGAAGTGACCGCATTGGTGGAATGGCCAGTGGTGCTAGTAGGTAGTTTTGAGCAAAGCTTCCTGCAGGTACCGCCAGAGCCACTTATCTCTACCATGAAAGACAACCAGAAGTACTTCCCGTTGTTAAATGACGCGGGCGAGCTACAGAACAAATTTATCTTTGTCGCAAACATTGCCAGCAAAGATCCGCAGCAGATTATCAGCGGCAACGAAAAGGTTGTGCGGCCGCGTTTATCTGATGCACAGTTTTTCTTTAACACCGATCGCAAACAAAAGCTGGCACAGCGTTTAGATAGCTTGCAAACAGTGCTGTTTCAACAGCAGTTGGGTACCTTAGCTGAAAAGTCTGAGCGCATCAGTAAAGTTGCCGGTTATATTGCAGGTAAAATTGGCGCGGATGTGGCCGCCGCTGAGCGTGCTGGTTTACTATCAAAGACCGACTTAATGACCAATATGGTTGGCGAGTTCCCGGAAGTGCAAGGCATTATGGGTATGCACTATGCTCGCTTGGATGGTGAGCCTGAGGCCGTAGCACTGGCACTGAACGAGCAGTATATGCCACGTTTTGCCGGCGACGAACTGCCAAGTAGACTAGAAGGTGCAGCGGTAGCCATTGCCGATAAGCTGGATACCTTAGTGGGTATTTTCGGCATTGGCCAGGCGCCAAAGGGTGACAAAGACCCATTTGCGCTGCGCCGTGCAGCTATTGGCGCACTGCGCATTATGGTTGACAAACAACTGCCGGTGGATTTAGTCGATGCGATTGCGTTTAGCCAACAAACGTTCGGCACTAAGTTAAGCAATACAAAAGTGGCTGACGAGGTATTGGACTTTATGCTGGGGCGTTTCCGCGCCTGGTATGAAAGCGAAGGCTATGGCGTAGACGTAATACAAGCTGTACTCGCTCGCCGGCCCACCAACCCGGCTGATTTTGATCGTCGCGTTAAAGCCGTGGCACAGTTTGGTAAACTTGACGCTGCCGCGGCTTTAGCGGCAGCGAACAAGCGGGTAGCGAATATTCTGGCCAAAGTGGAAGGTGACATTGCTACGACGGTGAATAGCGCTTTACTACAGGAAGAGGCCGAGCAGGCACTGCACAGTGCTATTGTGGCCGAGCAAGCCCATCAGGCTGGTGTACAAAGCTATGCCGAAGGTTTAGCGCATTTGGCCGACATGCGCGAAGCGATTGACAGCTTCTTCGATAAGGTGATGGTAAACGCCGATGATGCCGCGGTACGGGCTAACCGACAGGCGTTGTTGAAGCAATTGCGCGAGCTGTTTCTGCAGGTTGCTGATATTTCTGTTTTGCAGTAATGCATTGAAATGAATATAAAAATCCAGCTTTACAGCTGGATTTTTTGTATCTACCAGCCTTATCATGACAATAAAGCGTTGGTGATAACAATACTACGGGAGCTCCATTTTGGACGGATCTAAGCAGCGCAGCAAGGTTTGGCTACTGTCGTGGGTTGTAATTCTGCTCGCGTTTATTGGCTGGTATTTTTCCAATCACTTCAATTCAGCACCACAACCCTTGCAAGCCGTTGATTGTTGGTTTACCTCGGCTGCAGATTGGCCAAGAAGTCAGTGTTACCGTTTTACATTACCGGAGCAACATGACACCGCCAACTCAAACCAAATCAGTATACCGGTAGTCATATTTTTCACTGACGCTACCGAAAATACAGCGCCTCCGCTGCTGCATCTTGGCGGTGGCGGCCCGGGCGCAGCTATGTGGTTGGATGATGACGAAATGGTAGAACTGACCTGGAAAAGCTTTTACAGCGCCAGTCTGCTGCAAGGGCGAAACCTTATTTTGATAGATCCCAGAGGAACCGGACTGTCTTCCCCTTCATTGAATTGTGAGCTGTACCGCATTAATCAGACTAAACGATTTAGCCAGCATTTAACGTTGCAACAAAGCTTTGAACAGAGCAAGCAGGAATACCAGCAGTGTATAGTGCAGCTGCAAGCTGAGGGTATAGTGTTGTCTGCCTACAATAGTTTATCAGTAGTGCAAGATATCGAGCTGTTAAGACGGGCGCTGGGCATTGAAAAATGGTCTTTATATGGCGTGTCATACGGCGCTGTCTATGCTCAATTGCTGGCGAGATATTATCCGCATACAGTAGAGGCAATGATCTTCGATAGCGCCGCGTTTATTGATGCTAAATTAAATCGCAATGACGCAGACTACTATCTTGCGCCTTACCAGATGCTGGAGCGCTATTGTCAACACGTTGCTGACTGCGACAAACCATTACCAGAATTCACTCATCGTCTCACGCACCTGATAGAAAAGCTGAATAAAAGCCCGGTAATACTAGATCTGTCGGATTATGATATTAATGGTGTAAGTGAGGTGCTGCTAGACGGAAACCTCCTTATCAGCGCTATTATGGATGGGCTTTACAGTGCCGACATTTATGCCAGCTTGGAGCAAATAGTGCTGGAATTGGAGCAAGATAACGGTGATGCTGTTACACCGTTTGTCGCGATGTATATCTGGCTTCTCACCGATCCCAGTTTCGCCGATATTAGTATGATGAGTCATTTTTGTGCTGAAGAAGTGCCGTTTTGGCCGGCGCAGCAACTGCAACTAACTATGTTGTTGTTGCCAGAGGGGCATATCCGAGATATGGCAAGCCTGCAGTTACAGTGGCCAGACACTCAGCATTGCCAATTAATTGGCGCTAAACCAGCACCCGTAGAATTGAACCAGCCACTGATAACCGATATCCCAACGTTATTTTTGCAAGGGAATTTAGATGTTGTAACACCACTAATCGATTTACAGCAGCGATTAGATAATTTTGGTAATGCAAAGGTAGAGCGCTACAACCTGGGCCATGGTGTTGTTGGTATTGAGCCATGTGCCAGTGCCAGAATGGCAACATTTATGCGTCAACCAGCGCTCAATCCGACAGGGCCTGAATGCAAACCGGACTAACACAAACAGTCAGTTCGTTGTGGCTAGAGATAGAAAATAAAATGCGGTTATGCTGAACCTGCTCGCTTAGTGTGTCGTCTTTTACTGGCAAACAATAATAATACGGGCTACCAATGCAACAGGCGCAACTGGATTTACTGGTACTGGCTATGCAAAGTGGCGACAAGCGAGCCTTTTCGCTGTTGTATCGCCATTTTCATCGCGACTTGCGCCGATTTGCGGCCTATCTACTATCTAACCCGGCCGCAGCAGAAGATTTGGTACAAAATGTGTGGCTTAAAGTAAGCCAACGTATTGTGCGCCTGCAAGACCCAGCAGTATTTAGCTGCTGGCTTTATCGCGCGGTACGCTGGGAGGTGTTGGATTATCAGAAGCTAGCCAATCAACGTTTGACTGAACCCTTATTGGCGCAGCACGAACCATGGACAAACTGTGAATCGCTGCCAGACAACACTTTAAGCTGCGCTATTAGCGGCTTGCCAGCCGATGTACGCGACGTGGTGCAGCTGTACTATCTGCATGAGCTGGCCTTGCAACAAATTGCGCTGATACTGGATATTCCAGAGGGTACAGTAAAATCTCGTCTGCATCGCGCCCGTAGTTTGCTACAACAGACCCTGACTGAGGAGAGCTAACATGACACAGCAACATAATACTAATGACAACGAGATTAAACGCGAACTTGCCCGGCAAGCCGCCGAGTTAGACAAGCTGATGCGAGAAGAGCAGGGGCTGGAAAAACTGCTTTTATCAGGCTTTAAAGGCGGCTTGGGAGCCATAATGGCTACGGCCTATTGTTTAGCTATATTGCTGGCGATGGCGATTTTTTACTGTGGCTATCAGTTTCTTACGGTACCGCAGGCGGAGCAAAACTTTTGGGGGGTTGTGTTGCTATTAGTGTTTCAGGCACAGGTTGCCACTAAGTTGTGGATCTGGCTGGAAAGCAACCGCAGTTCAACACTTCGTGAAATAAAACGACTTGAACTTGCGGTTGAAAAGCTGCAACGCTAACTGAGCTAACCGCTGTATCACTTTGAGACGATTGATACAGCCTGTTCAGAACATGCACAGTAAAAACCAGTGTAGGGCTGGCTTTTTTACTGGCGCTATCGGAAAGCTAGGGTTGTGAGGCATACAGTGGTTGATAAAGACGGCTCAGCGCCGTAACAAACTGTATTTCTTCTTCAGTCCAATGCTTGATTACCTTGGTATGTTCGCAGCAAATTATGCCAATTAGTTTATTGTCCTGTAGTAACGGCACATCAAGTAAAGAACGAATTTCCAGCGGGCGTAAGAATGCATCATACAGTTCTTTGGTCGCAGCATCATTGTACGCATCGGCGGCGCATATAATGCCTTTTTGGTCGAGTGTGCGAAAGTACCCCGGAAAACTCCAGCGATCTATCATCAACGGCTCTTGCGCCATGCCGTCGGTTTTGTCTAATAGCATGCGGCACGACAGCAAATCATCGTCA
Source organism: Rheinheimera maricola (assembly GCF_016918075.2). Classification (GTDB taxonomy): domain Bacteria; phylum Pseudomonadota; class Gammaproteobacteria; order Enterobacterales; family Alteromonadaceae; genus Alishewanella; species Alishewanella maricola_A. The sequence goes on from NZ_JAERPS020000006.1 coordinate 323,948, forward strand.
GTACTTAACCATACGCTGGCGCGTTGCACTTGCAGAACATCGAGACAGCTTTGTAATAGCGACATAGTGGCGTCGTGCATACTGATGTTGCCGGTTGTTAAGCGGGCAGTTAGTTCTGCTAAAGGTAAAGCAAAAGAAGTGGGCATAGCGTGAATCGCTTCCATTACAAAACAACATTGACTTATAAATAACCATGACTGCATTACTGCGGAAAATCAACTTTTTTATCGGAAATGCAGTTGCCGTCGCGTGGAAAACCCGTTTACTAAACTCGCAGTACATTAGGCATACCGCAAAACGTTTGCTAATGATCGAGCAAGCGATACAGTAGTTGCTTAACGGCGTCTGGCTCAAATGGCTTGTCACACATTGCATTGACACCGCTTTGGGCAATATTGGCCAGGTGAGTGTCGTTAGCTTCACTGGTTACCATTAATACTGGTATATGCGATAGGGTGCTATGTTCACGGATATATTCGGTCAACTCCCTGCCGTTTACTTCAGGCATGTTGTAATCAGTAACGACCAAATCAAACATCTGTTGTTGCAGCTGGCTAATTGCTTGTTTGCCGTCTTCGGCTTCAACAATAGATTGCATGCCCAGGTTACTTAGTACCCTGCGTATATGGTTACGCGCCAGTCGGCTATCATCAACCACCAGTACTCGTACATCATGTACATCAAACAAGGTGAGTTCCAGCTCGGCTGGGCTGAGCAGGTCAACGGCGGCGTTTAGTGCTCTGCCCAATTGCATAGCGTCGAACGGTTTAGGCAAAATAGCTACTACCCCAGATTGTTTAAAAGCTTCGAGCTGAGCTTTGCGGGTTTCGCTGGAAACTAACAAAAACGGAATTTCAGCGGTGCTAGGGTCTGCTTTTAGCTGTATCAATAATTGTTCCGCGGTGCCATCGGCAAAATGCAGTGCACAAGCTATAGCATCCGGTTTATGTTGCTGTATTTTGTTTATTGCACTGGCAAGGCTATCGGCTTCCTCTACCTGAGTTACTTGCTCTTCTGCGAGTTTTTTACGAATAATTTTTCGCTGCACCTCTGATGGCTCAACCAGCAAAATATGTAAATTAGCGGGGGATAAATGCATAACGCAGCTCCATAACAGCCTTAAGACAAGTATCTTGCCATAGCAGTACTTGTTTGGATATGTGTAAATAAGACGTCGCTTAGCTCAATTAACCTGGTTACGGCCATTACGCTTAGACAAATACATTTGCTCATCGGCGTGTTTTACTGCCTGGGTAAAGTCTTCGGCATTGTCGCACAGTGCCACACCAAAGCTTGCAGTGATGTGGTATTCGGGTTGGTTTGCCAGCAGTGCCTGCTGCGCAAGCTGGCTTCTGATCTTTTCTGCCACTAAGAAGGCATCGGCACTGTTGGTATGTGGCAAGATAAGTAAAAACTCTTCGCCTCCAGTACGGCAGGCAAAATCATGCTGGCGCAAGCATTTGCGAAATAACTGAGCTACTGCCTTTAATACGTCGTCACCGGCGTCATGACCGAAGCGGTCATTCAGCTGCTTAAAGTGATCGATATCACACATAATAAGCGACAATGGAAAAAACTGTGCCGGTTGTAATGCCAGGCTAGGCAACAAACTGGCATCGATAAAGCGGCGGTTAGCTAATTCAGTTAGTGCATCAGTGTTGGCTTGCATTTCTTTGCTTTGCTGCAGCAAATCCATTGCTTGGTGACTGCGCTCACGGTAATGGTCGTTAATCCAGCAAACGATAATAACAATAAGCAGTGAGGCTATAAAGCGGCTGGCTTCGGCGTCTTTGTATTGCGCCAGTATAAGGTCGGGTATAAACAGCATAATGCAAAGCATAAGCACCAGCAGGGCGTTACTTAACAGTGCGATGCGCACACCAAGCAAACCAAACAAAATGGCAGGAAACGGAAATACCCAGTACAGGGCGGTGTTGTTAAAGCCTCCCTGATACACCAGGCTTAATACAAAGCCACCAACCAGCACAGCCTCTATGACACAAGCGCGTTGTAAATTACGGCTTAAATGAAACCAAAGGATATTTAGTAAAAAAGCTAAGCCAGTACCAAACAGAATAACCGGTAATAATACCTGTTCGGAATATAGATTTTTAAAGCCATAAATAAACATCACCGCGCTGGTTATATAACTGACAAAAGCCAGGATATAACGCCGGCGGCGCTCGTCTATTTTTTGAGCTTGCCTGTTGTTTGGGCGCTGTAATACTGCGTGCAAAGCTGCCATTCTTGTTATCTGCAGATAGATTGATGCTAGCACAAAAAAACAGCATTAAGGCATCAATTTAGCCATCACAAACTAACCAGTAAAACTCGTTTAATCACAACGTGTAGTAAATGTTGTTGTCGCCACGCTAACAAAGGCTGGTATTGCTGCGACGGAAACTTATATGGTAACTGCATTTCGGTATTCAGCTTTTACAATATTGGTGTGCACAGTACTTTGATTGCGCCAGAATGAGTGTTAACTGCAGCACATAACGACAGTGATAGAGCCAAACTCAGCTCATCCGATGGTTTCCTGCAAGATGGCATGACAGCAGAAAATCTGCCGGGTATATGTGCATCGATAAGTTTGAAAACGCCGGTTTAATCTTTGAAGTGACAAAGTACCAGTACACCTGAACTGCTTTGTGCTATATCCCCGGTTTAAACAGTATATCGGGCGATATACTGCAGATCTTGAACAGTCTAAGCAGTTAAAAAATAACGCTTTTTAGCGCTTACCATGGTCTGCTATCGCTTGCTCAAAGATATCGGTAACGCTTTGCTCAGAATAGTTGCCGTTATAGGCGCTAGATAGCCGCTGTTGCGTTAGAGTTTCTAACTGCTTCACAGAGCAGTTTCGCGGCGGCTCCTCCGCTTGCTGTGGTAGCACCTTATCCAGAATAAAATCTTTAATGCTTTTACCCTGCAATGCCGGCATCGCTTTTAATAGCTGTTACTTATCGCACTGGTTGCCTTCGGCGCGTGGAATTACTACCAAAAACAAAACACTACACCAGTGGCAGAGCCTGTTGCTGTGCCAAAAGTATTACCTGATTACACCGTGGCAATTAACAAAGCCCGCGCCGTGGCCAGTGCATCACAGTTTCGCTGCGATGGACGCCAGCATTGCAGCCAGATGACCTCACGCGCTGAAGCCGAGTTTTTTATCCGCAACTGTCCTGCTACTAAAATGGATGGTGATCGGGATGGGGTACCTTGTGAGAATGATTCGAGGTGGTAAGTAAATTAATCAGGTAGGTTAACCGCTAACCTTTTTTACCAAATACCGATACGGCAATTCAGTAGCATCACTGCCCACCAACTCATGATCCATAAAGCGACAAAATGCCGGGATATCGCGGGTGGTGGCCGGATCGTCGGCGATAATAAGTAAAGTTTCACCCACCTGCATTTTACGCAGTTGCAGCCGTACCATCATTACCGGCTCGGGGCAGCGCAGGCCTAAGGCATCGAGGGTTTGATCTGCGTTGCTGAAAATATCTTCCATTGTTACTCCGGTAGAAAATCTTTGCTTTGTTTACGTAGTGTCGGCGCAAATTCCCGCTGTACTCGCCACAGCGGGGCTTCGGGCAATCCTGCCCTTCAGCCGTGCGCTGGCGTTCCAGACGCCAGCTATTGCCGCATTCGCTATGCTCGTGGGTCTGTGGCTGCGCCAGCGGGATTTGCGCCTAATCTTTGCGCCAATAAATAAGGGCCGTAAAAACGGCCCTTATTCTATGCGATTGTGCTTATTGCTGCCAGCTTATGGCCGTTCAAACACTGTAGCAATACCCTGGCCTAAACCGATACACATGGTTGCCAGGCCAAACTTGCCACCTTTATCTTCCATCACGTTAATCAGCGTGGTGCTGATACGTGAACCTGAGCAACCCAGCGGGTGGCCAAGGGCGATAGCGCCGCCGTTCAGGTTTACTTTCTGATCGGCAACTTCCAGTAAGCCTAAATCTTTCATTACTGGCAGAGCCTGAGCTGCGAAAGCTTCGTTCAGCTCGGCGTAGTCGATATCGTTGATGCTGATACCGGCCATTTTCAGCGCCTTTTTCGACGCCGGTACCGGGCCGTAACCCATAATAGACGGGTCGCAACCGGCTACACCCATACCGCGCACGTAAGCACGAATTGGCAGGCCCAGTGCTTTGGCTTTGTCTTCGCTCATGACTAACATGCCAGAGGCGCCGTCAGATAATGCTGAAGACGTACCGGCAGTTACCGTGCCGTTGGCCGGGTCGAATACCGGGCGTAGTTGGCCCAGCGCTTCTACTGTGGTTTCCGGGCGGATAACTTCATCGTAATCCATAAGTTTTAACACGCCGTCGGCGTCGTGGCCTTCAGTGGGGATAATTTCGTTTTTAAAGCGGCCTTGCAGGCTGGCTTCCTGCGCTAAGCGGTGTGAACGCGCGCCGAATTCATCCTGCTGCTGGCGGCTGATGCCGTGCATTTTACCCAGCAATTCTGCGGTTAAACCCATCATACCGGCGGCTTTGGCTACCGAGGTGGATAAACCCGGGTGAAAATCGACGCCGTGGTTCATCGGCACATGGCCCATGTGTTCAACACCACCAATTAAATACACCTCACCCATGCCGGTTTGTATGGCGCGCACGGCGTCATGCAAGGCTTGCATTGATGAGCCGCACAAGCGATTAACGGTAACGGCGGGTACCGAGTGCGGAATGCCGGCTAACAATGCCGCATTACGCGCCACGTTAAAGCCTTGCTCTAAGGTTTGTTGCACACAACCCCAGATAATGTCGTCAATGTCGCTTGGGTCTAATGCTGGGTTACGGGCCACCAGTGATGCCATAACATGGGCAGATAACTGCTCGGCGCGCACGTTGCGGTACATACCGGCTTTGCTGCGGCCCATTGGCGTGCGGATACAATCTACAATAACTGCGTGTTTCATTATTCTGCTCCTGCGCTTAAACCGGGAAGAAACGCTGGCCGGCTTCGGCCATGGCGCGGGTTTTATCTGTTACCTGATAAATTTCGCCTAAATGGGCGTATTTATCGGCCAGGGCGACAAAGTTGGCTAAACCGATGGTATCGGCATAACGCAGCGGGCCACCGCGGAACGGAGGGAAGCCTAAGCCGTAGATTAAGCCCATATCGGCTTCAGCCGCGCTGGCCACTATGCCTTCTTCCAGACAACGAATGGTTTCGTTAATCATCGGTACCATGACACGGGCGATAATGTCTTCCGCGCTAAATTCTTGCTTAGTTCCGGCGATGCCAGCCAATAGGCTAAGCGCGGCAGGGTCGATATCTTTTTTCGGCTTACCTTTGGCATCTTTGCTGTAAGCATAGAAACCAACGCCGTTTTTCTGGCCATAGCGATCGGCTTTGTACATCGCCGCTACAGGGTCATCATTCAGCTTTGCCATACGGGTAGGGAAGCCGGCAGCCATTACGTCGGTGCAGTGATAGGCCGTGTCTAAACCGACGACATCCAACAGATAGGCTGGACCCATTGGCCAGCCAAACTGTTTTTCCATAACTTTATCTACCTGAGCAAAGTCGGCGCCGTCTAATACCAGCTTACTGAAACCGGCAAAGTAGGGAAACAGTACACGGTTAACAAAGAAGCCCGGGCAGTCATTAACAACGATAGGGGATTTACCCATCTTGGCAGCGTAAGCCACCACAGCAGCTACGGTTTCTTCACTGGTGTCTTTACCGCGGATAACCTCTACCAACGGCATACGGTGTACCGGGTTAAAGAAGTGCATACCACAGAAGTTTTGCGGCCGGCTTAAATTTGCTGCCAGTGAGTCAATTGAAATGGTTGAGGTGTTGGAGGTTAAAATGGCGTCATCACTTAATAGTGCTTCTACTTCTTTTAACACTGCGCCTTTTACTTTCGGGTTTTCTACTACGGCTTCAACCACAATATCAACGCCTTTAACGTTTTCATTGCTCAGCGTAGGAGTAATAGACGCAATAACCTTCGCCATACCAATAGCATCGAGCTTTTTACGTTCTACTTGCTTACCCAACAGCTTGGTGGCTTCGCCCATACCCAATGCTAAGGCTTTATCGGCGATATCTTTCATTACCACCGGTACGCCTTTTAACGCAGACTGATAGGCAATACCGCCGCCCATAATGCCGGCGCCCAATACTGCGGCTTTGTTGATGGCTTTAGTAGCGATTTTGGCGGCTTTTTTCGCCTTGCCTTTTATAAGCTGGTCATTTAAAAACAGGCCGATTTGTGCAGTAGCAGCATCGGTTTTCGCCAGTTTGGCAAAGCCAGCGTTTTCCAGTGCCATGGCACCGGCGCGATCCAGCGTGGCAGCCGCTTCAATGGTAGTAACTGCCAGCATAGGCGCCGGGTAATGTTTACCGGCGTTGGCAAACACCATGCCTTTGGCGGTGCTGAAGCTCATGGTCGCTTCGGTCTTATTCAGTTTTAGTGGCTGCAGTTTAACTGCGCGCTTTTTGCGCCAGTCCAGTTTGCCGGCAATGGCGTCTTCTAGCATGCTCAGCGCTGCTGCTTCCAGTTTCTCTGGCGCCACTACGGCATCGATTAAACCAAACTTTTGTGCCTGGTCAGCACTGTGGTCTTTACCGGTGGTGATCCACTCCATCGCATTGTCTGCGCCAATAATGCGTGGTAAGCGCACGGTACCGCCAAAGCCTGGCATTAAGCCTAGTTTTACTTCAGGTAAACCAATACGGGTAGTGGTGTCGGCGACGCGATAATCAGTAGTAAGTGACCACTCACATCCGCCACCCAGTGCAAATCCTTTGATGGCGGCAATTGTAGGGACCGGTAAATCTTCGGCCAGATCAAAAATATCAGAAGCTTGTTTGATCCACGGAATAAGCTCCGCCTCGGGCCGTAAAAACGTGTTCAAGAATTCAGTAATGTCAGCGCCAACGATAAAAGCGTCCTTGTCACTGCAAAAAATAACACCTTTTAACGCGGTATCGCTGTGCAGCAGGTCTAAAGCTGTCTTACAATCAGTAAGCGTCTGCTGGTCAAATTTATTAACTGAGCCCTTGGCATTAAAAGCAAAGCGGGCGATACCAGGCTTGAGGTAGGCAACAGTAATGTTGTCACTCTGGTAAATCATAACGGTGCTCCTTGGTCGCGTATTTTAGGGTTCTTCGCAACTGGTACGATGAGGTTGTCTTGTTCAGTGTGTCGCGGTTTGCAAAAAAATTCAACCGTTATTTAAACGCGTGTTTGAATCTGCTTGCGACGTTTCGCAGTAACTATAGGTGCTATTTTTCTTTTTCGTGGTTTTATCGGGGTTATCACAGTGAAACGAATGGTTTTAATGTTGAGTAACCTGCTACTGATTCCGCTGGCAGCGGCGTCGGTGTCTTCAGAAGCAGCGTTACGTAAAGAGTTTTTACAAGCAGAGCGACAGATTGGCAGTGTCAGTTATGAACAGGCACAGAAGCTGCTAAAAAAGTTTGCTGATTATCCGCTACAACCTTATTTGCAGCAGCAGCGCTTGCAGCAGTTTCTTACGGCGGATGAGCTTATTGCCGATTTTTTGCGGCGTTATGAAAAAACGCCGATGGATTGGCCGCTGCGTAAGCCCTGGTTACTGGATTTGGCTAAGCGGCAAAAGAGTCAAACTTTTCTCGCCAACTACGCGGGGTCAAGTGATGCCGAATTGGAGTGTCATGCACTGCGCTTTAAGTTGGCTGGAAAAAATGCCGACAGCAGTAATTTATGGCCCCGGGTTAGCAAGCTTTGGGTGGTGGGTAAGTCTCAACCCAAAGCGTGTGACCCGTTATTTGCTGCATGGCGCAAAGCTGGCCAACAAACGCCAGAGCTTACCTGGCAGCGCATCCGACTGGCTGCTGAGGGTGGCGATACCAGTTTAATACCCTACCTTAAAACTCAGTTACCGGGTGAGCAGCAATATCTTGCTGATATGTATCTAAAAACGCGGCGCAATCCAGCGGCTATAACTGCGGCCAAGTTTTTTCCACTGAAAAAAGTGCATGAGCGTGATGTATTGGCATACGGCTTAAAGCGGCTTGTTTGGCGTAATCCTAAGCAAGCGCTGGCATTGTGGCAGAAGTTCGTCAACGATCCGTACTTTACCGCAGCGCAGCGTTTAGATGTGCAGCGTCAGTTTGCCATTGCACTGGCCAGTAAAGGTGATGAGCAGGCTGCTGTCTGGCTTAGCACTTTGCCACCGGAGTTGCTTGATCAAACTTTGGCTCATTGGCAGGTTAGCCACGCATTGGCAGAACTGGACTGGCACCGGGTGCAGCAGGTTATCGAAGCTTTTCCGCCAGACATCGGTAAAGATAACAGTTGGAGGTACTGGTTAGCACGTGCCTATGAAGAACAGGGCCAAGCTGACAAAGCTAAACCCATGTTTGAACAACTGGCATTGCAGCGACATTTTTACGGCTTTATGGCTGCGGCTAAACTGGGGATGCCGCCCAGCCTGGCGCATGCGCCGGTAACGGTGTCTGAGCTGGAGCTGAAAACCTTGCAGCAACATCCTGCCGTGCGTCGGGCGCAAGAGTGGCTGGCCCTTGGGCGCTTAACGGAAGCGCGGCGTGAGTGGAACCATTTGCAGGATACGTCTGACGAGCAGCAAAAACTGGTGTCAGCTAAATTGGCGCATCAACTGCAGTGGTATGAACGGGCCATTTTTTCCTTAGCAGATGTCGGTTACTGGGATGATGTCGAACTACGCTTCCCGCTGGCTTTTCAGGCTGAAATTGACACCTCGGCAGCCAAGTTTGACATTGAGTCAGGCTGGGCCATGGCGATTGCACGGCGCGAAAGCTCTTTTATGGCCGACGCGGCATCACCGGTGGGCGCTCGTGGCTTAATGCAGCTGATGCCAGCTACTGCTCGTGAAATAGCGAAAAAGCCAGTGCAGTTAGCGCAGTTGTACAACCCGGTCACCAATATTGACTATGGTACAGACTACTTAAATTATTTACGTAAACGTAACGACGGCAATTTGCTAATGGCAACAGCGGCCTACAATGCCGGTTATAGCCGGGTTAAACAGTGGATCCCGAAGGATTATGCGGTGCCAGCTGATGTGTGGGTAGAAACCATACCTTATCGCGAAACCCGCGAATATGTAAAAGCAGTGATGGCTTACTACCAGATCTACAACATCCGGTTAAATACGCCGACCGACGTGTTCAAGCCACTAACCACAATGCGGATTGGGGTAGTGATAGAATAATGTTATGATGCCACGCACAGTTTTAAGCCAACAGGTCAGACACTTATGACAGCTTCTTATCAAAGCCTGTATCAGGCACATATTGCCGAGTTACAACTGCGCAGCCGCCGTTTATTAGAGCGTGAAAATCTCGATGCACTGGTGGTTCACTCTGGCCAGACTCAGCGCAAGTTCCTTGACGACATGGACTACCCGTTTAAAGCCAACCCATTGTTTAAAGCCTGGCTGCCAGTTATCGATAACCCACATTGCTGGTTATTGCTTGATGGCGTAAACAAGCCGAAGCTGATTTTTTACCGGCCAAAGGATTTCTGGCATAAAGTACCGGACGAACCACATGATTTCTGGGCTGAGCATTTTGATATTCAATTGCTGGACAAGCCAAACAAAGTAGAAACCATGTTGCCATATGATAAAGCCCGGCTAGCGTACCTGGGTGAACATATTGAAGTGGCTAAAGCACTCGGTTTTACCGAAATTAACCCTGAGCCGGTGTTAAACTTTATTCATTTTTACCGTGCGTATAAAACTCCCTACGAACTGGCTTGTCTGCGTATTGCCAACCAGATGGCTGTAGCCGGCCACAATGCTGCCAAGGCTACATTTTATAATGGTGGCAGTGAATTTGATATTCAGTTGGCTTATTTGGCAGCTGTGCGCCAAACAGAAAACGAAGTACCTTACGGTAATATTATTGCCCTGAATCAGAACTGCGCTATCCTGCACTACACGGCGCTTGAGCGCAAAGCGCCACTGCAGCATCATTCTTTTTTAATTGATGCCGGCGCAGAGTTTCATGGCTATGCTGCCGATATTACCCGTACTTACAGCTTTAACCCACAGGATGAGTTTGCCCAGTTAATCAGTGCGGTAAACGACATCGAGCTGGAACTGGCCGGCGCTTTAAAGCCCGGATTAAAGTACGGTGATTTGCATGTGAAGTGCCATCAGCGTATTGCTGAAATATTGCAGCGATTTGATTTTGTTCGCATGTCAGCCGACGCAATTGTCGAAAACAAAATTAGCCGTACCTTCTTTCCGCATGGTTTAGGCCATCACCTGGGTTTGCAAGTACATGATGTAGGTGGCTTTATGGCCGATGAGCGCGGTACCCATGTTGCCGCACCCGACAGCCATCCATACTTGCGTTGCACCCGCACCATAGAAGCAAACATGGTATTTACTATTGAGCCAGGTTTGTATTTTATCGATAGTTTACTGGCGGATTTGGCGACAACCGAGTTTGATAAGTACATCAACTGGCAAAAAGTCGATGCATTCCGTCACTATGGTGGTATTCGCATTGAGGATGATGTGATAGTGCATCAAGACCGCAATGAAAATATGACTCGTGATCTTAAGCTGGCTTAAGCGCAAGGAGCGCAGCTAAGGTATGCAATACCGCTCGATAATTCGTATTCTGGGCCTGCTGATCGCAATTTTCAGTATCAGCATGGTGCCGCCTGCGTTTGTAGCTTATGGCTACAAGGACGGTGCCGGTGTGCCGTTTATACTGTCTTTTGTGCTGTGTCTCGTTATTGGGTTTTTGATCTGGTACCCCAACCGGCGTTTTAAGGCGGAGTTGAAAGTACGCGACGGATTTCTGATCGTGGTATTGTTTTGGATAGCACTAGGTGCTGTTGGTGCTATCCCCTTTATGTTGGCAAGCAACCCACATTTAAGCTTAGCCAGCGCTATGTTTGAAGCGTTTTCCGGATTGACGACCACTGGTGCTACGGTGCTAACCGGCATTGAGTTTTTACCCAAAGCAATATTGTATTACCGTCAACAACTGCAATGGCTGGGTGGTATGGGTATTATCGTGTTGGCTGTTGCCATATTGCCGATGTTGGGGGTAGGTGGAATGCAGTTGTACCGCGCCGAAACACCTGGCCCGGTTAAAGATAACAAGATGACGCCGCGTATTGCCGATACGGCCAAGCACCTGTGGTATATCTATCTGGCGCTAACCTTGGCTTGTGCCTTGGCTTTTTATCTGGCGGGCATGAGTTGGTTTGACGCCATCTGCCATGCTTTTTCTACTGTCGCTATTGGTGGCTTTTCGACCTACGATGCCAGCATTGGCCACTTCCAAAGCCCGATCATTAATGCTATCTGTGTGATTTTTTTACTGTTGAGTGCGATTAATTTCCCATTGCACTTCGCTGCCATTCGCGGCAAAAGTGTTAGCACCTATTTTCGCGACCCCGAATTTAAAGCTTTTTTGTTTATCCAATTTGCCTTGATCTTTGTTTGCTTTGCCGTGTTGCTGCATACCAATGTCTACAGCAACAGTGCCGATGCATTAAACCATGCAGCTTTTCAGGCGGTGTCTATTTCTACTACCGCTGGTTTTGCCACTGATGGCTTTGCTGCCTGGCCATTGTTTTTGCCAATATTGTTAATATTTTCTAGTTTTATTGGTGGTTGTGCTGGCTCTACCGGCGGCGGATTAAAGGTGGTGCGGGTCGTATTGCTGTTTTTACAAGGCACGCGGGAGCTCAATCGCTTGATCCATCCGCGGGCGGTATATTCGATAAAGTTGGGTCGTCGCGCGGTGGCAGACCGTATCGTCGAAGCAGTTTGGGGCTTTTTTGCAGCTTATGCTCTGGTGTTTGTCGTTATTATGTTGCTGTTGTTGCTAACCGGCTTGGATAACATCACTGCTTTTACTGCAACCGCAGCCTGTTTAAATAACCTGGGACCGGGTTTGGGTGAAGTAGCCGCGAACTTTGGTAGTATTCCTGATGTGTCGAAGTGGATCCTGATCATTGCCATGGTATTCGGCCGGCTGGAAGTGTTTACCTTGTTGGTGTTATTTACGCCGGCCTTTTGGAAAGATTAGATAAAAATTGCACTAACCTGAAACAGCTTCTCTACTTCGACAATGTGTTTTTTATCGACCATAAACAATATGATGTGGTCATCAGTTTCAATAACCGTGCTGTCATGAGCAATTAGCACTTCTTCACCACGCACTATGGCACCGATAGTCGTACCTGGCGGCAGTTTGATGTTGCCGATGGCTTTGCCTACCACTTTACTGGTGCTGCTATCGCCATGCGCGATGGCCTCTATTGCTTCGGCGGCGCCACGGCGCAACGAATACACATTAACAATATCGCCGCGGCGGATATGGGTTAACAATGCAGAAATAGTAGCTTGCTGTGGCGATACTGCGATGTCAACTTCGCCGCCTTGCAGCAAGTCAACGTAGGCGCCGCGTTTAATCAGCACCATCGTTTTCTGTGCGCCCATCCGCTTTGCCAACATTGCTGACATAATATTAGCTTCGTCATCATTGGTAACGGCAATAAACACATCAACTTGCTCGATGTTTTCTTCTTCCAGCAGTTCTGGATCCGAGGCGTCACCAACATAAACCACGGTGTTATCCAATGCGCTGGACAAAAACTCGGCGCGCTCTTTACCGCGTTCTATTAATTTAACGCTATGGGTTTTTTCCAATGCCCGGGCCAAACCAAAGCCAACATTGCCGCCACCGGCTATCATGATGCGGCGGTAGCTGCGCTCCAACTTTTGCAGCTCGCTCATTACGGCTCGAATATGCTTGGTCGCTGCAACGAAAAACACTTCATCGTCTGCTTCAATGATCGTGGTGCCTAGCGGTTTAATGGCGTTGCCACGGCGGTATATTGCCGCCACTCGGGTTTCTATGTTTGGCATATGCGCTTTCAATGCCGATAACGCATGGCCTACCAGTAGGCCTCCATAATAAGCCTTAACGGCCACCAAGCTCACTTTACCGCCGGCAAATTCCACAACTTGCAAGGCACCGGGGTAATCAATTAAGCGGCGAATGTAGTTGGTTACCAGTGCTTCGGGTGCAATAAAATGATCAACCGGCATATCGTCTTTGTGAAACAGTTGGTCACGGTATTTCAGATACTGGTTGGTGCGAATGCGAGCAATCTTTAGTGGGGTGCTAAAAATGCTGTAAGCCACCTGACAAGCGACTATGTTTACTTCGTCGCTGTTAGTTACGGCGATAACCATGTCCGCATCTTCAGCACCGGCCTTTTTCAGGATGTCTGGGTGTGAGCCATGACCATGCACCACCTGTAAGTCAAAGCGGTCTTGCAGAGCGCGTAACTTATCAAAGTTGCTGTCAACAATAGTGATATCGTTTTGCTCGCCGACCAGGTTTTCTGCCAGTGTGGCTCCAACCTGGCCTGCGCCTAAGATAATAATTTTCATGTTGTCTCGCTGTTTGTCGCTATTTTGAGCAAACGAGCATAGAAGAAACCGTCCATGTCGTGCTCGCCCGGTAATAGCTGCCAGCCATTTTCCTGCGTTGTATGTTGTGGCAGTTCGTCCAGCCTGGCATCACTATTTTGCTGCAGAAAGGTTGCGATCTGGGCGCCATTTTCATCGGGCAATATACTGCAAGTAGCATAAAGCAGGATGCCGCCCGGTGCCAGCAACTGCCAACATTGCTGCAATATACGCTGTTGTAGCTCGCACAAGGGTGCGATATCTGCCTTTTTACGTAGCCAGCGAATATCCGGATGGCGGCGGATCACGCCGATAGCGGAGCAAGGTACATCAAGTAAAATACGATCAAACAACTTACCCTGCCACCAATTGTCAGGGACGGCAGCGTCGGCGGCTATTACGTTAGCTTTAAGCCCAAGCCGAAACAGATTGTCATGCACACGAACCAGGCGCTTTGGTTCTTTATCCAATGCTGTGAGTTCGGCATCTGGTGCCAGCTCGAGAATATGACAGGTTTTGCCACCTGGCGCGCAACATGCGTCCAGAACACGGTGATGGTTATCCACCTGCAGCAAATACGCGGCATACTGGGCGGCAGCATCCTGTACTGAGAACCAGCCTTCAGCGTAGCCGGGCAGGCTAGTGACATCCTGTGCTTGAGTCAGCTTAATAGCGGCGGGTAAATCGGCGATTGGTCTTGAGTATTCGATGCCGGCACGGGTTAGGGCGGCGGCATAGTCAGTTGGACTAAGTTTGTTACTGTTAACGCGCAGCCACAGAGGCGCTTTTTGCTGATTGGCTAACAGTATTTGTTGCCATTGGTTGGGGTAGGCCTGACGCAGCTTTGTGATGAGCCAGCCGGGATGGTTATGTTGCACGGCGTCGGGAGCGTTGTCGAAATCGAACAATGCGGGTTGGCGTTGCACATTTCGAAGCACGCCGTTGATCAACTTGGTTAACGACTGGCCTTTCAATTCACGGGCCGCTTCCACAGTTTCACTGATAGCCGCATGGTCTGGTATACGCATAAATTTGAGCTGGTAAATACCCACGTACAATAAAAATTGTAGCGGCCTTAGCTGTTTTACCAGTGGTTTACTCATTAATTGATTGCAAACGGCTTCCAGTTGCGGCAGATAGCGCATGACGCCAAAACAGATTTCCTGCAACAAGGCTTTATCCAAAGCGTTATCTAATAATGCTTGCGATTTAGGTAGCACTTCAGACAGTGACATACCCTGATCTACAACATCAAAGCAGCTGCGCGCTGCCAACACTCGCACATTTTGGCTCATGCGGGTTGGCCAATAATGGTGCCAATGCTAAACCACTCAGCTCGGCCATTGAGAAAATCGGCTGCTGACATGGCTTTTTTCCCCGGTGGCTGCAGTTGGGTAATCGTTAACACACCTTCGCTGCAAGCGATGCGGATCCCCTGTTTGGTTGCGCTTAATATGGTACCTGGTGGCTGGTCGGCTAGGGTATCTTCAGCCACGGCTTGCCATATTTTAACACTGCCCTGAGCTAACGAAATATAGCTTACCGGCCATGGATTAAAGGCACGTATCTCACGCTGTAATGCAGCTGCGGTTTTGTCAAAGTTGAGCAGAGCTTCATCTTTGTGTAATTTTTCAGCGTAGCTTGCCTGGGTATCGTCCTGTACTTGTGCTTGCAATTGCAGGAGTGGCAAATTGACCAGTGCGGCCAGCAGCGCTTGGGGGCCTAATTGAGCCAGTTTGTCGTACAGAGATGCACTGGTATCACTATTGCTGATATCGCAACAAACGGTGTTTAACATGGCACCGGTATCAAGCCCGGCATCCATTTGCATAATGGTAACGCCTGTTTGGCCATCGCCAGCCCAGATTGCCCGTTGTATCGGAGCCGCGCCGCGCCAACGCGGCAGCAAAGAACCATGCACATTTATGCAACCCAGACGAGGTGAATCCAGCACTTTTTGCGGCAAAATAAGGCCATAAGCTACAACCACCATGACATCGGCATTAAGTGTGGCAAGCTCGGCTTGTGCGGCGGCTTTCTTCAGCGATTTTGGTTGATACACCGGAATTTGGTGTTTCAATGCCAGTTGTTTTACTGCGCTGGGTTGCAATTGCTGGCCGCGCCCTGCAGGGCGATCAGGTTGAGTGTATGCCGCAATTACCTGATGTTCCGAATCAATCAGTGCCTGCAGGTGCGTAGCCGCGAAATCCGGAGTCCCGGCGAAAATAATGCGTAATGGAGTGGTCACTATGTATCCTGCTTACAGCGCGTGGCGCTGCGCCATTTTGGCTTCTTTTTCCAGCTTTTTGCGAATACGATCGCGTTTTAACGGCGATAAATAATCAATAAATAATTTGCCTACCAGGTGGTCCAGCTCGTGCTGCAGACAAATTGCCAGCAGGCCGTCGGCTTTCAATTCAAAGGTATTGCCATTTTTGTCCAGCGCTTTTACTGTTACTTCTGCTGCGCGTTCTACTTTGCCATAGCTTTGTGGCACCGACAGGCAGCCCTCTTCGTAGCTAGTGTCGCCGCCGCGGGCAATAATTTCAGGGTTAATAAACACCATCGGCTCGTTGCGGTCTTCAGATACATCAATGACCACGACACGTAGATGAACGTTTACCTGAGTGGCGGCCAAACCTATGCCTTCTTCGGCATACATGGTGTCCAGCATGTTAACCACTAATTGCTGAATTTCGGCGTTAACAGTGGTTACGGGTTTGGCGACGGTGCGTAACCGGTCGTCCGGATAATGTAAAACATGTAAAACAGTCATAACACCTACAAAAATATGCTTTGTTTCAAAGGTTGTGGTATGTTTTAATTTTAGCCATTAATCCGCTGTATTAACAGCTTAGTGTGCAATAATTACAACAAGATTGAGCTCAAGGATGCAGGCATGCTGAAAAAATTTGCAATTGTCGCCACTCTACTGGTTATGAGTGGCTTTATAAACGTGTTCGCTGATGTATTAACCATCCGCGAAGGTGCTCCTGCTAGTTATGTTGTTAAAAAGGGCGATACGCTGTGGGATATCTCTGCTTTGTATCTTAATGAGCCCTGGCTGTGGCCGCAGCTGTGGCAAATGAACCCGCAGGTAGACAACCCACATCTTATTTACCCCGGCGATACGTTGACGTTAACGTATGACGCAGAAGGGAGACCGCGCCTAGCCGTTAATGACAATGTAAAACGCTTGTCACCCACTATTCGTAAAACGCTGAAGGGTGATAGTGCCGTAACCACGCTACCATTGAGTCTGATTCGCCACTACTTAACTTTTGAGCAAGCGCTTTCAGAAGAGCAAATTAACGCACTGCCTTATGTGTTAGGTTCTAATGCCAACGTGAAAAATTCGGTCAGCGACCATATTATTTACGCCAAAGGCGTGTTAGAAACGGGGGCTTCTTATGGTGTCTATCGCCAGGGGAAACCCTATTTTGATCCAGAGACCGAAACCATTCTTGGTTACGAGACCAAACTTATCGCCACCGCCAGAGCTTTTAGACCGGGGCGTGAAGTGTCAGAAGAAACCGAGACACCGGCTGAAGCTTCATCACTAAATGTGTTAAGTGTTAAGCGAGAGATAAAGCAGGGCGATCGCATATTGCCTGCATTGGAAGGTCAGTCTCTACCTGCATTTTTTGTGATGAGCCGGCCTGGTTTTGATATTAACGGCTTAATTATTGATACCACATCAGATTTACGTGAGTTTTCAAAATGGGACATTGTCGTACTCAATCGCGGCACTCGGCAGGAATTAAAAGCTGGTCATATGTTGGGTATTTATCGCAACTCGCCCATGGTGATAGATGGCCCTGATGGTCCGGTATATGTTGAAGATGCCAACAGACTGCAAAAAATGTTTCGTAACATCAGTGAAGATGCTATTCAGTTACCGCGAGAAAAAGTGGGTGAACTGATGGTGTTCAAAGTGTCAGAGCAGACTAGCTTCGCTATTGTGACCAAAACTCAACGACCAATTCGTGTTGGAGATTTAATCGCCAACTTATAACATATGTTTGATGGAGCCAGTTTGCCATGGAAGAACTATGCAGCTGGCTCGCTTTAGCCACTGTGCATGGCCAAGATGGCCTGAAGTTCCAACGACTGAGCGAGCAAATATCGATAGCTGAGCTGGTTAAACTACCAGCCAGCACCCTCCGTAATATCGGCTTCACCGAGCGCCAAGCTTATTTGTTAACACAAGAAGCACAACCGAAAGTTGCTTATGCGCTACGTTGGTTGGAGCAAAGCGATACTCATCACATTATTACTTATATTGACCCTCGTTACCCTGCGCTGCTTAAACAGACCAAACAACCGCCATTGCTATTGTTTGTAAAAGGTAACCCACAGGTGTTAGCGCAACAACAGCTGGCGATGGTGGGCAGTCGTACGCCTACACCAACAGGGCGAAAGGTGGCGCACAGCTTTGCTGCAGAGCTATCGCAACAAGGTTACATTATTACCAGCGGCATGGCGCGGGGCATTGATAGCGAAAGCCACAAAGGTGCATTGCAAGCTGGTGGTTTAACTGTTGCGGTATTAGGGCACGGCTTAGAGCAAGTGTATCCTTTATCAAATAAATCCTTGGCCCAAGCTATTTCAGAGCAGGGCGCTTTGGTGTCAGAGTATTTCCCCGACGTACAAGCCCGGGCGGAGTGGTTTCCTCAGCGCAATCGCATTGTTGTTGGGCTTAGTATTGGCACTATTGTGGTTGAGGCCGGACTGAAAAGCGGTACTTTGATCAGTGCAAATTTGGCAGCAGAGTACAGTCGTGATGTATTCGCTGTACCAGGCTCAGTGTTCAGCCCACAATCGGAAGGCTGTCATCAATTAATTCAGCAAGGTGCTAAATTAGTCACAAAAGTTGCCGATATACTGGAAGAATGGCACTTTTTTGGTAAAAGTTGTCTTAAAGAAGGCTTGGAGCAAGAAAAAAGTCAGCAAACAGACTTGTTTGCAAGTCAGTTGTTGGCTAACGTAGGAGACGAGGTTACCGCAGTTGATCTTATTGCACAGCGCGCCAGCTTGGCGATAGCCGACGCCACTATCGCGCTGTTACAGTTGGAATTAGCTGGTGAAGTAGCAGCAGTTCCCGGTGGCTACATAAGAGTGAGGAGTGCCTGAGTATGTTTGATATCCTCGTTTATCTGTTTGAAAACTATATCCACAATGAATCTGACATTTACGTTAATCATGCCGATCTGACCAAAGAGTTAAGCCGGGCAGGTTTTCATGACGATGATATCTTCAAAGCGTTAAAGTGGCTCGATAACCTGTCTGCATTGCAGGAAAGCCATGTTAAACCATATCTATCTAAGGTTATTTCCAATGCCACCCGCATTTACAGTGCGCCAGAATTGGCGAAAATGGATGTAGAGTGTCAAGGGTTTCTGTTGTTTTTAGAGCAAGTCAATGTTTTGGATCCGGTTACCCGAGAAATGGTTATCGACAGGGTGATGGATTTGGACAGCCACAGTATTAGCCTGGAAGATTTAAAATGGGTGGTATTGATGGTGCTGTTTAATGTACCCGGCCACGAAAATGCTTATGCCCAGATGGAAGATTTAATTTTTGATGAACCTGAAGGGCCACTACATTAAGCGGCCTTACCCTTTATGACCGAAGATTCCGCTTTGTTTGAACTGCCGCAACAGCAGCAGCTATGTCCATTATGCCAGCAGCCGCTGGCAATGAAATCAGGTAAAAATGGTCTCTTTCTTGGTTGCAGTGCTTATCCGGCCTGCAACTATATTAAGGCGTTACACCAGCATGAAACCAGCATAGTTAAAGTGCTGGACAGCGAGGCCTGCCCGCAGTGCGGCAATGCATTGGCGGTAAAAAACGGTCGCTACGGTATGTTTATTGGCTGTACAGATTATCCGCGCTGTAATTTTGTTGTGCATGAAGCCAATGAGCCAGCAGGAGCAGAGCGTTTAGCCTGCCCGAAATGTAAACAAGGCCAACTGACTGAGCGAGTAAATAAGTTTGGTAAAGCATTCTGGGGTTGTGGCAATTTCCCCAAGTGCAAATTTTTGCTAAATGATAAACCGGTTACAGGCAGCTGCATTAGCTGTGGCTTCGGCTTACTGGTAGAAAAGAAAGCGGCGTTTTACTGTGCCGATAAAAAATGTGGGGCAAAACAGCCGGTAGCCTGAACTACCGGCCGGCTTGTCAGTTTAACCGGTCTGCCATTTGTGCCAGCTCAGGAAAAGCCGCTGCGGGTAATAGCGCGATCAATTGTTCAAACCGTTGCTTCAGCTGTGCATTACCTGCTGCTGATAAATTAATATGCCCCATCTTACGACCGGCGCGTTTGCTTTTACCATACCAATGTAAGTGTAACCCCGGCAGTGCCAGAATTTGCTCCGGCACCCTGTCTTCGCCAAGAATATTGACCATTAAACTCGGACGAACCAGCGCTGTGCTGCCCAGAGGTAAATCGCACACGGCACGTAAGTGCTGCTCAAACTGGCAAACATCGGCACCTTGTTGGGTCCAATGGCCGGAGTTATGTACACGGGGGGCTATCTCGTTAACCAGCAGCTCACCGTTAACATCAAAAAACTCTATCGCCAGCACGCCAACATAATTCAACTGATTTGCTACTGCAGTAAACATTTGCTGTGCTTGCTGTTGCAGCTGCTCGTTGCCGCTAACCGCTAACGATACGCTCAGCACGCCATTTACATGATGGTTTTCTGTTAGCGGATATACCTGTACCTCACCGCTGCTGTTACGGGCGCCAATCAATGAGACTTCACGTTGGAACGGAATAAATTGCTCCGCCACTATAGCTTGTGTGCTATCGGCGGCCAAAAAAGCACTAATGTCCTGCCATAGCGCAGCGGCCTGTTCGGGCTGCTTTAGGCGCCACTGGCCTTTACCGTCATAACCGGCCAGTGCGCTCTTAAATACCAGCGGTAAACCCAGCTTGCTGATGGCGGCATTAAAATCGGCTTCACTATTAACAATATGATAGTTGGCAGAGCGCACACCGGCGTTGTCAAGTAATTGCTTTTCTAACCGGCGATCGCCACCAGCTTTAATCGCCGCTTCGCCAGGGAAAAACTTACCGCTTTGCTGGCACTGTGCCAATACCGGCAGCGGAATATGTTCAAATTCTGCGGTAACCACATCAGCATCAGCAATGGCATTGGCCAAACCTTTGCCCAAATTCTGCTGCGTTAGCGGATGTACTATGCTGTCGCTGTTGACATCATAAGCGCTGATACTGATGTTCAGCGGCGCACCGGCCAGTGCCATCATCCGCGCCAATTGGCCGGCGCCCAGCACTAATACCTTCATAACTGCACCTGTGCCGGATCGGGCTGGCTGAGTACCATATCGGTTTGTGCCTGGCGAAAGGCGTCAATTTTGGTCATCAGTTCCGGGCTGTGGGTAGCCAGTATTTGTGCTGCCAGCAAGCCGGCATTGGCGGCACCGGCCTCACCAATTGCCAGGGTGCCCACCGCAACGCCCTTGGGCATCTGCACGATAGACAGTAAAGAGTCTAAGCCTTTTAGCGCTTTGGACTGTACCGGTACGCCCAATACCGGCAGGCTGGTAAAAGCAGCGGCCATGCCCGGTAAATGTGCTGCACCACCGGCGCCTGCAATAATGACTTTTAGTCCGCGGCTGGCTGCGCTACTGGCGTAATCGGCCAGTAGCTGCGGTGTACGATGTGCGGAAACAACTTTGGTTTCATAGGCAATACCGAACTTATCCAGCATATCAGCGGCGTGTTTCATAGTGGGCCAGTCTGATGTCGAACCCATGATGATGCCAACTTGCATTGTTGTTTCCTTCTGTACGTGATGAACTAAAAGCGTGAAGGCGCTATTATAGCCAGTTGCGCAACTGAAGAAAATTTTAACTGTGTTTTTCGTACAATTATCCGGGGATATGGCAATAAATGGCAGAGCTGGCGTTGGTATTACAGGCTTTACAACAAGGCGGCGTGATCGCTTATCCAACCGAGGCGGTATATGGCCTTGGTTGTGACCCGGACAATGAGGCTGCGGTACTGGCGTTACTGGCGATTAAGCGGCGTCCGGTTGAGAAAGGTCTTATTTTAGTTGCGGCTAATTACTCGCAATTGCTGCCCTACGTCGATGACAAAGCCATACCGTTGGAAAAGCGCTATCAGATTTTTTCCAGTTGGCCGGGCCATATCAGCTGGGTGTTACCAGCCAGCAAGGCCGCGCCTAAATGGATCACCGGCCAGTTTGACAGCATAGCGGTGCGGGTGAGTGCGCACCCAGTGGTGCAACAGTTGTGTAGTGCTTATGGCAAACCTTTGGTATCAACCAGTGCCAATTTGTCCGGTCAGCCGGCCATCACCGACAAAGTTGTGCTGCAGCAAAGTCTCGGTGATAAGTTGTCTGCTATTATGCTCGGCGTACTGGGTGGGGCAACTCAGCCCAGTCAAATTCGTGATGCCATCAGCGGCGATATTGTAAGGAGTTAAGGTGACAAGTAACAAACCCCAGCAGCATTTGGCTGTAGTGCAGCAATTTTTGCAGCAATTGCAGGACAATATCTGTGCTGCGTTGGAGCAAGCAGATGGCTACGCGCAGTTTGTTGAGGATGCCTGGCAGCGACCCGAAGGCGGTGGTGGTAAAAGCCGGGTGCTAACCGGCGGTAAGTTATTTGAACAGGCAGGGGTAAATTACTCGCATGTATTCGGTGCCAATATGCCGGCCTCGGCTACTGCACACCGGCCTGAGTTAGCCGGGCGCAGTTTTAATGCCTGTGGCGTGTCACTGGTTATTCACCCGAATAACCCTTATATACCCACCACGCATGCCAATGTGCGTTTTTTTATTGCCGAAAAAGACGGTGAGGCGCCGGTGTGGTGGTTTGGTGGTGGTTTTGATTTAACGCCTTATTATCCGTTTGAAGAAGACGTAGTGCACTGGCACCAAACTGCTAAAGCGGCCGTTGATCCCTTTGGCAGTGATTATTACCCTGCGTATAAAAAATGGTGTGACGAGTACTTCTATTTAAAACACCGCGGCGAAACTCGCGGTGTAGGCGGGCTGTTTTTTGATGATTTAAATGCGCCGGGCTTCGAGCAAAGCTTTGCGCTGATGCGAGCTGTCGGTGAGGCCTTCACGCCGGCATATTTGCCGATAGTAGAACGGCGTAAAGCTATGCCATACGGCGATCATCAGCGACAGTTCCAGCTATATCGTCGCGGACGCTATGTTGAATTTAATCTGGTGTACGATAGAGGCACCTTGTTTGGCCTGCAAAGCGGCGGGCGCACTGAATCCATTTTAATGTCGATGCCGCCGTTGGTGCGATGGCAATATGGTTTTCAACCCGAACCCGGCAGCGCAGAGGCGCTATTGTATGAGCGGTATCTTCAACCGCAGGATTGGTTAGGGCTTAATCGCTAACAGTTGATCATATGGCTCGCCAGTTGACCTATCGACTGGCGAATGCCATCCCGCAGCATTTTATTTTCAACCACTTCATTCAGCGCTTTATCCATGCAAAACATCCATTGCTCGCGCATTTGTTCATTTACGGTAAAAGGCATGTGCCGGGCGCGTAGGCGTGGATGGCCGTACTTTTGTTCAAATAGCGGCGGGCCGCCAAGCCAACCTGATAAAAACTCGAAAAACTTTTGCCGGATAGTATCCAGTGGTAGTGGATGAATGGCATACAGCTCTGCCGTTTGCGGGGCGGTTTCCATGATATCGTAAAAGCGGTTGGCCAGCCGGCGTACGGCTTTTTCGCCGCCCATCATAACGTAAGGCGTTTGCTGTGGCGTAGGGTGCGGCTTGCTATTTGGCGTGGTTTTATTAAAAATCATCTGTATTAACTTCTCTATGGACATCGCTTGTGGACCGTTATGCTGTTTTTGGCAATCCAATTAGGCAATCAAAGTCGCCACTTATTCATACGCAATTTGCTACGCAGTGTGCAGAGTTACTCTCGTACGAGGCCATTTTAGCACCGGTTGATGGTTTTGCCGACAGCTGGCGTGCTTTCGTCAAGGGTGGCGGTAAAGGCGGTAATGTTACTGCACCATTTAAACAGCAAGCTTATCAGTTGGCAGATGTGTTATCTGAGCGGGCTTTGCAAGCGGGCGCAGTAAATACACTTTATATAGATAGCAATGGCAGATTACATGGTGATAATACAGATGGCATAGGCCTGGTTGCTGATTTGCAGCGGTTGGGTGTTGATCTACCAGGCTGTGCTGTATTGCTTTTGGGCGCTGGCGGAGCCAGTAGAGGAGTTATTGGGCCTCTGCTAAACGCAGGTGTCCAACAATTGGTATTGGCTAACCGTACGCAAAGCAAAGCTCAACTTATAGCAGAAAGTTTTACCAACACTGTCTATGCTTGTGGCTTTGCCGAGATCCCTAACAAGCCTTATCAGTTGGTAATCAATGCGACATCGTCAGCTTTAAGTAATGAGCGGCCGGATATCAATCCTTCACATTTACAGCATTGTTTGTTGGCCTATGACCTAAGCTACAGCAGTGAACCTACGGCATTTATGCAATGGAGTGCTAAGCACGGTGCACTGCGGCAAGCAGATGGTTTAGGCATGTTAGTATCGCAGGCAGCAGAAGCGTTTTATATCTGGCGTGGAAAAAGGCCGGATGTGACGCCTGTACTGGCGTTATTGCAACAGCAGTTAAAAGCGCGATGAACCAGCAGCTGATCTTCAATAATGATTTTGACTTTAATTCCAGCAGACAAGCTGTGAGTTTTAGCTGTCTTGTTTCGGGGCTAAAGGTGGATTGCTATATTGCTCTGCCGGCCGGCCAGCAGCCTGAACGCTTTTTACAGCAAGTTCAGGCTGAGGCTTTTAACTGGGAAGATGCTGCCGAGCAGGCGATAGCCGAAGAGGCATATAGCAGTGCCGGCGAGATCTGGCTTTAAGCTTCAGCCAGATACTCGTTCTTCAATATTACATAGTTCGCTGCCGACTCTGTTAAAAATGCTTTTTCAGCAGCATTTAATGGCCGCGCTTGTTTCACAGGGCTGCCGACATATAAGTAGCCGCTTTGCAGACGCTTACCTGGCGGCACTAAACTGCCTGCGCCGATAATCACCTCGTCTTCTACTATTACATCATCCATTACGATAGCGCCCATACCCACCAGGATACGATTGCCAAGAGTGCAGCCATGCAACATGACTTTATGGCCGACAGTGACATCCTCGCCGATAACCAGCGGCGAGCCGTCGGGTTTGTTGGGACTGCGGCGGGACAAATGCAGTACCGAGCCGTCCTGAATATTAGTGCGGGCGCCAATGCGGATATAGTTAACATCACCGCGTGCAGCGACCAAAGGCCAGATGCTGACATCTTCAGCTAAATTAATATCGCCAACCAGCACGCTGGATTCGTCTATATATACCCCTGATGCCAGTTTCGGCGTTATACCTTTATAAGCTCGTATCGTCATAATGTCCTCCAATGCTGCGTTATTATGCAGTAAATGTACTAAAAAAGCGCTTTTCGCTGCATTTTTCT
>NZ_JAERPS020000007.1 GCF_016918075.2 Rheinheimera maricola
ATCTGACCCCAATTATTCTTCTAATTTCGATCTGACCCCAATTATCCTGAGGGATCCCCACGAATTTAGCCCCCTGCATTCAGGGTTGTAGAAAACGTTTTAGCCGTGGCGATATTTTCAGTATGATTGCATGGTTAACTTAGCTGTATGGGTGTACATGTAATGGGTAATTTCAAAAATTTAACGGTAAAGCAGCAGTTTGTATTGGCCTTGGTTGGTCTTATATTGCTTAGCTCGGCCCTTACGGGAGTGTTGGCGTATAACCAGTCCAGGCAGCTTGTGGTAACCCGTATGCTGCAGCATGAAATGCCCTCGGTTGTGCGTCAGGTTAGCTTGACGCTGGAAGGCCAAATTAACCAGATGACGGCGGCAACGCAGCAACTGGCTGAAAACCCCTACATATTGCGCTGGGCAGAGGCGGGTTACCCCGCTGATGAAGAAGCTTTGCTGTTAACGCAAATTCGTAATGTTAAGCAGCAACTTCAGCTTGATGCAGCATCCTGGGCCGACAGGCAAAGCGCCCGCTATTGGAACCAGGATGGTTTTTTACGCACCTTAAATCATGAACAAGACGGCTGGTTTTATGCGTTTCGAGATTCTAACCAGCCCACTAATGTAAGTTTGTTTACGGAACCGAACGGTATTACCCGCATGTTCGTAAACTATCAACAAGTGAATGGTCGGGGTTTGTCGGGTATTGCGTTGTCATTGCAGCAATTGGTAACGTTTTTACGTAATGTGCGTATTGCTGAAACCGGCTTGGTTTATATTGCTGATAGCGCAGGTAATGTCATTATTCACCCAGATGCGAAGCAAATTGGTGGCCAAACCTTACTGCAGCGCTATGGTGCTGACGTGGCGGGTAAGCTTATCAATAGCAAATCTTTGGTTACCGAAACCACCGAGCAGCAATTATTGGTGAGTGTTCCGGTGCAAGGCACCAGCTGGTCGGTGGTGGCTCAAGTGCCGTTACCAGAAGTGCTGGCGCCGGTAGAAACGCTGCGCAATACCTTATTGTTAGCTGGCCTTGCGGCTGTTGTGATTGCTGGCGTACTGGCCTGGATTTTGGCCAGTTCACTTACCCGTCGTTTGCACTCTGTTGCCGAAACATTGGTTAGCATTGGTGAGGGCGAAGGTGATTTACGTCAGCGCTTACCAGCCGACGGTGCGTTGGAAATGCGCCAGATAGGTAGCGGTTTTAATAATTTTGTCGATAAAATTCATCGGTTAGTTACGCAATTACATAACCAAAGCGAAGAGCTGCAAAGCTCAGCATCAAAGGTAGACACCAGCGCGGCCAAAAATAGTGATTTAGCCTCTGAGCAACGAGACCGTCTAAGCGGCATCGCCACGGCCATTGAACAGTTGTCTAATACCATTGGCGCGGTTGCCGCTAATGCCTCGCGTGCTGCAGATACGGCAGAACACACTAACCAAAATGCCAGCCGCGGCCTTGAGGTGATAGGTACTACCAGCGACAGCCTGCAAAAGCTTACTTTGCAGGTAGACAATATTGCCGCTGCAGTTGGTGCTTTAGCTGCTAACTCAGACAAAATTGGCTCTATTCTTAGTGTTATACGGGCTATTTCAGAGCAAACCAATTTGCTGGCACTTAATGCCGCTATTGAAGCTGCGCGCGCAGGAGAGCAAGGCCGGGGGTTTGCGGTGGTAGCTGACGAAGTGCGCCAGCTTGCACAGCGTGCGGCAAGTGCTACCGACGAAATTCAACAAATGATTGATCAACTGCAGTCCGAGTCGCAAAGTGCAGTACTTATTGCGCAGGACGGCAAACAAAAAGCCAGTGACAGTGCAAAATCTATGCAACTTGCTACGGCTGAACTGCAGCACATTGTCGATGGTATTAAGCAGTTAGATCAGTTAAACCGTGAGGTGGCAACCGCCACTGACGAGCAGGCCTCGGTGGTACAGCACCTGGGTGAAAGTGTGCATAGTGTGGCGCATCTTGTAGATGACAGCGCTGAGTCAGCCGCGTCACTGGCCGGGTTTAGCGTGCGTTTGCGTCAACTTTCTACTGAGCTAAATGGGCTGATTGACAAGTTCGTGGTGTAACCGCTTAGACGGTGGTATTTACATAGCTAATGCTATTGATAAACCACAATTTTGGCCCGGTTGGAGTAGGCACCAGCGCTTCGTCATCTACCGCTTTTTTCAGTAGCGCGCGTGCCATGGGTGAGTCGATAGAGATGTAATCTTTGCGGCCGTAAATTTCGTCCGGCCCGACAATGCGGAATTTAAGCTGTTCGCCTTGCTCGTTTTCAATCTCAACCCAGGCGCCAAAAAATACCCGACCGTCTTGTTGCGGTGAGTATTCCACTACTTTTACTGCTTCAATGCGCTTGCGCAGGAACCTTACCCTGGAATCAATTTGCCTGAGAACCCGCTTGTTCTCTTTATAATCAGCGTTTTCACTGCGATCGCCCAGACTGGCTGCCCAGGCTACTTTGGCAGTAATGTCGGGGCGTTTTTCACGCCACAAGTAGCTGAGCTCTTGCTGTAAGGCGGCCAGGCCTTCACGGGTGATTAAGTCTGTGCGCATGAATGGGGTAATTGTCTGATTATTTAATGTAGCGATGGTAACAGTGTTTAACGCTTAACCGCTATCTGCCCGCCATAAAATTGACGAAATTTTGTTTATACATTCTTTTTGTTGCGTTTAATGCACCTATAAAACAACAGCTTACAATTTTGTTTTGTGATTTTTGCATACTGTCATTTAGGTGTCACAAAAATATGCTAGCCAGCTGCAGTGGCCTTGGCTATAGTTGTTTTACGACGTAATAAGAGGCGAAGCGCATGAAAACCAAAGTAATAAGCGTATTAATGGCAGTAGCAGTAATGACGTTAGCAGGCTGTTCTACAGCGCCGGCAAACTATACCTATGTAGTTGACCCAGATTTGTCCGAGCAGGCTGACAATTTAACCCGCACCAGTGCCCATACCGGCCATGTGGTATGGTTGAACCCACCGATGAAGCGCGTGCCGGTAAGCGAACAAAAATAACCAGACAAACTTTGTAACATAAACAACCGCCATGGTTTTTCGCCGTGGCGGTTTTTTCGTTTATAGTGGAGCAAATCTTACGGAGGCTTCATTATGGCCAGTTCAGAAACGCCGAAAATTCTTGTTGTAGATGATGATATGCGCCTGCGCGCCTTGCTGGAACGATACCTGGTAGAGCAAGGCTATCTGGTGCGTGCTGTGGCTAATTATGAACAAATGCAGCGCATGATGGAGCGGGAAAATTTTCATCTGGTGGTGCTGGATTTAATGCTTCCGGGTGAGGATGGTTTATCTATTTGCCGTAAATTACGCCAGCAAGAAAATGAAATTCCTATCATTATGCTCACTGCCAAAGGCGACGAGGTTGACCGTATCATCGGCCTTGAAATGGGCGCCGACGATTACCTGCCAAAGCCATTTAACCCAAGAGAGCTGCTGGCGCGTATTCGCGCGGTAATGCGACGTAAAAGCAAAGAGCTGCCCGGCGCACCCAGCCAATCAGAGGCTACAGTAGAATTTGGTCCGTTTAAATTTAACCTAGCCACCCGTGAGATGCGCAAAGGCGACGAATTGTTACCATTAACCAGCGGCGAATATGCGGTTTTGAAGGTGCTGGTTAGCCACCCGCGTGAGCCGTTGTCACGCGATAAACTGATGAACCAGGCGCGCGGCCGCGATTACTCCGCCATGGAGCGCAGCATCGACGTACAAGTATCACGCTTGCGGCGCATGCTAGAGGATGACGCCGCTAACCCACGATATATCCAAACTGTCTGGGGCTTGGGTTATGTGTTTGTACCGGATGGTAGTGTAACCTAGATGCGTATATTGCCCCGCAGTGCCTTCGGCCAAACGGTGTTCTTGATTGGCTTATTGCTGCTTATTAACCAGCTGGTGTCCTATCTGTCTGTGGCGTTTTATGTGATTAAACCGACAACACAACAAATTAACCACTTAATTGCAAAACAGATCAGGGTTGTGTTTATCGATATTGGTCATGAGCAGCCAGTACTGTCTACTGAACTCACCGCTCGCTTTCATGAAGCTACCGGTATTGAAGTTTATACCGAGCAACAGGCCATGCAGCAAGGATTAGCCGACGCAAGCTACTACGGCTATTTCTCTGACCTAATGTCGCGTGAGCTCGGAGGCCCGGCAGAAGTGCGGGTGGCGCAAGGCGATGCCTATGCTTTTTGGGTTCGGCCACCACAGGCGCCGCAGTATTGGGTTAAGGTACCGCTGTCCGGGTTAGACGAAACCGACTTTTCGCCGTTGACATTTTATTTGCTGATGATTGGCGTATTAAGTGTGGGGGGCGGTTGGTTATTTGCCCGCCAGCTAAACCGGCCATTGAAAAGTTTGCAGCAAGCAGCGTTGCAGGTTGGCCGGGGTGAGTTTCCGCCACCACTGGCCGAGCATAAAGGCTCTACCGAAATTATTGCCGTGACCAAGGCATTTAACTATATGGCGCGCGGTATTCGCCAGCTAGAACAAGACCGAGCCTTGCTCATGGCGGGCGTATCACACGATTTGCGTACGCCCTTAACCCGTATCCGCTTAGCGTCTGAGATGATGCATGAGCAGGACAGTTGGATCCGCGATGGCATTATTAACGACATAGAAGATATGAATGCCATTATCGATCAATTTATTGATTATCTGCGACATCACAAAGAAGAAGCTGGCGAAAAAGAAAATCTTAATATACTGGTGAAAGAGCTGGTACAGGCAGAACATTTACAACAACGCCATATCGCGACCGATTTAGCGCCGAACTTACCCGACATCACTGTACGGCGCATTGCAATTAAGCGCTTACTAAATAATTTATTGGAAAACGCGCTGCGATATAGCGAAGGTGACATTGATATTTCTACCGGCTTCGAGCGCAATCGCAAAAGAGTGTATATACAAATTCGCGATCATGGCCCTGGCATTCCAGAGCATCAGATGAAAGCGATGTTTGAGCCCTTTACGCAGGGCGACATTGCACGCGGCAGTGGTGGTTCAGGCCTTGGCCTGGCAATTATAAAAAAGATTGTTGATATGCACCACGGTGATATTACGCTACACAATCATGCTTTTGGTGGCCTGGTGGTTACGGTTTATTTACCCCTTAAATAAAAAGCCCTGCGTTAGCAGGGCTTTTCACATCACCAACCAAGTTATTGGTTAGTGTATTTTGTTTCCATAATATCCAGTCGAGCTGTGCTAACCATACCTGAAGCCTTAATTTGCTCCAGTAAGGTAACCAACTCTGCATCATTTACCGGTTGTACTATATACACACCAGTACTGCTGGCTGAACGTACAATCTTCAGATCGAACTGTTGCAACAGATTGTTGATGCTGGTTCCAGGCTTAGCTAATACGCTAATATTGCCTGTTACTACGCCCATTTCACCGGTCATGTTGTTACGCACTACCGAATTACGGCGAAACTCCATCATTTTATCAACATCAGTGTTTGCAGCACGGCTGACCAGCGTCATATTGCCAATATCCTTGCGGCTGTTGCTACGGTCTGCTAATGACTGTGGCACAGCAATCAGGTCTGGCTGTAGCTGGTACATGCCGTATTTTCCTGCCTGGTTAGCGTCAACTGCCATACTGGGCTTTTCCATTACACGACTTTGCGTGTTTTGTTGCAGCTCACTTTTCAGATCCTGCGCGCAGGCAGTATTCATCACCAGGCAAAGGGTTGTTGCTAAAATAGATACTTTGTACTTCATAAATAATTCCCTTGACTGTTAATGACCAAATACCCGGATGGCTACGCCTTCCAGCACTGTGTCCTGCACGTTGTTTACATATCCTAGTGGCCAGATTGAGTTTGTCACAGGGTAATCTGAACCGTTGGTATCAACCACCCGAATAGTCCAGGTGCCTTTGGCACTTTCACCATAAAAGGCATTTGACAAAAATACGGAGTCTTTCAGGATATAGCCTTCGTTATAGCCAGTTGCGAAATCGAATGACGGATCTGCGATGGCCTGCTTAGAAGACAGTAATACGCTGGTAGTACCGCTAGGTGATGTTACTTCAATCGCAAGGTCGATACCGGCAGTTGTCTGGCTTGGGAACGAATCAGAGCGCAGTTCGGCGTTAGCCACGTCAAATGCAAATTGTACACCTTCTACAGTGATCTCATCTGCAATTTCAATGGTTTGTACCGCACCGTCTGCGTTGTTATCAGCTACAGTAGCCGTAAGTGGCGCCTCACCAGCCTGGCTACCTACACCGGTCCAATCGCTGAATACCTGCATTGGTAGAGGGTTGCTGTATATTCTGGCTAATGCCACAGCATCGCCTGCATTTACACGGCCAAAGCCATACAGGTTATTGTGCGAATAGCCAGCAGCATTTTCCACCCAACCCGGATGGGCTGTGAACTCGCCGTCACCAACTGGAAGTACAACAGCAGCGTTTTGCGGGTCAACCTTAGTACTGGTTCTTACCAGGATGTCTTTAATTTCACGGTAAGACAGGCTTGGGTTCGCACTATGAACCAAGGCAATAACACCGGCAGCATTAGGCGCAGCTGAAGACGTACCGTTAAAGGTACTGGTGTAGTTACAGCTTGGGTTTTCCGGGTGACCCGGGTAATTAAATGGTGTAAACGCGGCATCATACTCTGGCCAACCGCCAGCATCCACACTCGGGAAGCTACTATAACCGCGTAAGCAGGTCATTTGGTCGGTGGTCACCATTGCGGGTGCTAAGTCACCATATTCACCTGCTGGTGCAGAGAAAAGTACGTTGGCACCTGCTGTAGAGTAACTGGTGTGTTTACCGTTTGAGTTCACTGCCGCTATAGAAAAATAAAACGGCGTATTCTGTGAAGGCTCAAAGTTGCCGTTTAAGCATGTAAGGCCCAATGCTCTGGCAGGGTTACAGATACCGCCCGCCCAGCTGTTATTGCCTGGGCTAAGGAAGCTGTTGCCGCTTGACTTGGTATTTACCGCACCTAAACCTGAGCGCAGTGCCATGGCTGAATAGCTTTGTACTGCTTCTTCGAATAAATCATAAGAAATAACAGCAGGATAGCTGATGCCATAGCTACGGTTAAACACAGTTAAAGGTTCGCTTTCAGTAATACCACTACCCGGAATACCATGACTTAATGCACCGTTAAGATCAGACTGGGCATTCAGGTAGTTCATACCAATTAGCTTGGCATGCGGTGCTACACCGCGGCCGCCCATACCATTCCAGCCTTCAGCAGCAATTAAACCTGCCACACTGGTACCGTGGTCGCCGTAAAGGCTGGTAGAAGTTGGGTCGGTTACATTTAATGCACCAGGAACCATATTCAGTGAGCGATTTGGCAGAACATTTCCAGCCAAGTCTTCATGCGCAAGTTCCATGCCTGAATCGACGACTACGGCGATACTGCCGGTGCCTGTTACGTTTTGTTGGAAGGCGCGGACCACGTTCATGTCCTGGCCAGCAACCAGAATGTTCGGATCAACCCTGGCAGCAATCCAGGCGTCTGCTTGTGCTTCAGTAAAGCCAACATCGTTAATAAGAAACGCTTTAATACCGTCGACATTCAATGAATAAGCTTTTTGGCCGGTATTGTTCAGGTGCCACTGCTGGTAAGCTAATGGGTCTGATGCAGCTGGTGCAATGGATAATGAAGCCGTTGCGGTTGCTGTACCATCACTAACGGTGTAATTGACGTTAGTCGCGCCGTCTTTCAGTGGCAGAAAACTAAAACCGGTGCCCTGAACGCTTAGCAAACCATTTTGCAGGGTATACACGCCCTGGCTTGGTTGAATGGCTGTGCCGTTTTCTGAAATGGCAGTGATAATCAGCGTGTCATTATCTACGTCTGAGACACTAAAATTACCTTGATTATTTTTCCAGCTATAGGTTGTTTCTACTGCGACATTTTGCGCGACCGGGGCTGTGTTACTTTCGCCACTACTACCACCACATGCGGTGACAGATAATGCCACGGCAATCGCGACGCCGCTTAATCTGTACTTATTTGTGTTCAACATGTTCATCCTAATTCCCAGGCTATTATTTTAATACTGCCATCACGTAAATATACAAGTGTAAAAAAAGTGATGGGGTTTTAGAGCATATAGTCAATTGCAAGTCATTTAAAGCAATTTGTATTGCGCTATCGTTGTTTGATTATCAAATTTGTAAAGAAATGACTGCAGTTGCCTTCAACGCTGTATCCAGATTGCCAGTAAATGTTTTACAGATCAATAACGTAGTTTATTGAGTTTATTGTTGTGCTGAAGCCGCTGCCATCAATGTGACTAGTGTTGAAACGATGTTTTTATCTTGCCAGTACTGATTGTGCGATAACGGATTCCAGCTTGCTGCAAGCCAGCCCCAAACGCTGCTATTGGCATTGATCGCAATATCTTTTACCAGTGCAGCATAACCAGTTGATAAATCACCCAATGGCCAGCCTAATACATCGTCTTTGTCGTAGTAGTTATGCCAGATAAAATCGCTGTTGGGTTTGTTAAACGGAATAACCTGCTCCATAGCATGGGCAGCAACAAAAATGGGGATATTGCAGCCGGTAGTCAGTAAGGCTTGCAAACGATCGCCACGCAAAAATGCGATATCCTGCTCGGTTAACGGGCTATCGCCGCTGATGCCGGCCTGGTAGCGTTTTATATCCTGCCAGATACCTGCTGCGGGTTTTACACCAGCTCTGGCTTGCTGGGCATCCCATAAATAGCACGACAGCACATGGCAACCAAGCGAGTGGGCTAACAGTAGCAACTTACCATCGGCGGTTAACTGCTGTTTCGCCAGATACAATGCGCGGGCGATTTTCAGCTGGCTGTAATGATACAAACTGTGGGGCTGCTCTTTACGGTGTTCCAGCGCTGCGGCGTCGGCAAAGCCAAATAGCATAAAGCGGCGCAGTTTACTCCAGCGCAGGCGATGCCCCACCGCTTGCCACACCCGTTGCTCGTTATACAGCAACAAATCTTGATAAAACACCGTACCGCAATAAAGCTGTGTTGCATCTGCTGCCAGGCTTTTTTGCAGCTGAGTAAACAGCTTTTCAGCATAATCTGGTTGGGTTTCGCCCATGCCATGAATGGTAACCAGTGCGACGCTTTTCATAGTTCAAGCCTGCCGCTGTTGGCGATGCTGCTGCAGATAGGCATACAACTGCTCGGTAAAAAAGCCGTGCATTAAAAACCGCTGGCCTAAATTCCATGGCCCAACTAAGTAATGTGGAAACTTGTTATAAGCCATTTCGCGCAGGCTGTTATCGCCCAGCAAATCACCAATACGAATGGCGATGGACTGGTCCAGGTTAAAGCCGTTAATGGCATCGCGGTACTCTTCGCGGGTTAGCAGCAGGCAAAATAAACACATAAACAGCGCATGGGCGCTTTCAAAATCCAGCCATTGGCTGCGCTTTGCAGTTAATTGAAACTGCGCCATATCAATAGACTGCCAGTGTTGCCAGTTAAGCTGAGCAGGATCTATAGGCTGCTTTGGGTGATGCCAGCTGCCAAGCTCGGCAAATAAACGAAACAGCTGTTGGTCATGTTCAACAAAGCTGGCCTGTTGCATATCGGCAATACTTTTAGGGTAAAGCTGTACTGGTGTGAAAGCGCTATTGGGGCTATTGGCCGCCAAAAAATTCAGCACATTAGATTCGGTAGCATAGTGGCGCAAAATCAGTAAGTTGGCCTCTTTGCTCACAAAGTGAGTGCAAAACCAGCAAATCAGCTTTTGTAAAATGCTATGCGCACTAAATTGTGGCAACGGCAGGCGTTTAAACAACCAGGTAATATGCAGCAAAATGGCAAAAATAAACTGCAGCAATGGCCGCACGCCCCAGCGCAGCGGATTTTGTAAGTCTTTTAACCATAAATCCAGTGCCGCCTGTTCTATCGGCAGTGAGTTATCGTTAGCAATAGCTTTTAAGTAGGCGCTTGGGCCAGTACCTGTTTTACTACTCATGATCAACTTCCTCCAGTTGCAGGCAATACAGCCGGGCGGTTACGCGAGCGGTGCGAACTATGGCAGTAAGTTGTGCAGGGCTTTGGCACAAGCGGTCTATCAGCTGATACAGTTTTTGCATATGGTCGTCGTCGTTGGCGCCATGATAACGCATAAAGCGGGTGTAGCTGCCATCGCCGGCCGTCGTTTGGTCTATTTGTGCTGCCCAGTCGTTGGCCATTTTTTGCCCCAGGCCTTCAATGATCCACATGGCGCCAATTAAATCGACAGGGTTAGGCTGGCTGGCGCGGTACATTAAGAATCCGTGCAGTGCCTCGGTACCGATATTGCGCGGTGCCTGCTGAATGTCAGTTAAGTTGCCACCGGCAGCGACATAATCGCGCTCGAGCATTTCATAGTCGCGGTGCTCTTCGCGGGCGTGGCCAATAATAACTGAACGCACATCGCTGTAATCGCGATCAAAGCTTGAGGCACAGCGGCTGATCCAGCGCGAGCCTTCAATCACCTGTTGGCGCCAATTCAGCAGCAGTTGGCAATAATCAGCTTTGCTAAACTGGCCGCGGTCTAAGCGCTGCAACAGCGGCACCCGGCCCAGTTGGCGCTCAAATTCAAACCATACCCGCATTAAAGCTTGTAAACATTGTTGGCCCTGTGGGCTAAGTACGTGTTCTGTCATGCGTCCACCACGGTAAGTTGCATATAGGCATTATTAAAGCGGCCGCTTTCCGGCACCATACAAATAATGGTATCGCCGGTTTTATAGTGTTGGGTGCGGCGAAATTCGTCCAGCATAATAAAAATAGAGGCACAACCGGTATTGCCACGCGTGTACAGGTTGGAATACCACTTCGGCTCAGCAATGCCAACACCGGCGCGCTGCAGCATGTCGAAGATTTTGCCGCGAAAATAGTGTGATGAGTAATGACACAGTACGTGGTCTATTTTGTCAGGCTGAATGCGGCCCTCACTGATTAACCGCAGATAGCCATCTACGCCCAGCTTAACAATGTTTTCCAGCAGGCGCACATCCTGGCGGATCAACAAGGCACCAGCGGCTTCGGCCTCGGCATAGCTGGCGTAGTCCTGCCAGCTTTTGCTGTGGTCGCTTTCTGTTGGGTAACCCACGCTCATACATACCGGATAGGCATCTGCATGCGAGAAACTGCGGATCCAGTCAATACGAAAACACTGGCCGCGTGCTTGGGTTTCTAGTAGCAAGGCACCGGCGCCGTCAGAAAGCATCCAGCGCAGAAACTCGGCGTTAAAATCAAGCGTGCTACCGGCCGCTTCATAACGGCTGGCTTTAAATAAGCGCGAGGTAAGCTCGCTGGCCACCACTAGCGCATTGGGCTGCTCGCCGGCTTTAAGGTTGGTAAAGGCGGCTTTTAGCGCCATCATACTGCTGGAACAAATACCATGGCTGCTATGCAGCTCAATATCACTTAGGCCCAGCTCAGCCTGCAACATAGAGCCAAAACCCGGCAGTACGATATCGCCCTGGCTGGTGGCAGCACTTAGCATTTTAATCTGCCGTTTGCCTAAGAAGCTTTGGGTTAAACAGTGCTCGGCGGCTTTAGCCGCCATACCGGCGTTCGATATTGTGGTGTTATGCTGTGCATCAATAGCGTAATGCCGTGTTTGAATACCGTTAGATTGCAAAATGCGCCGCTTTAACCTGCTGGGCTTGCCATGCACCAAACCTAACAGGGGTTCCATTTGGTCATTGTTAATAGCCGGGCCGGGTAAAAAGTGGCCGCTACTGGTGATATACACGCTCATGCGCTCACCTGTGGTCGCTTTAATGCGGCGATTAAACAGCGCAGGTTTTCTTCCATATAAGGCAGCACACACACCAGTGCCATAAAGCCCAGATAATAAGGCAGGTAGGTATCACCGCCATGGGCGTAGGGCATGCGCTGAAAATAAAATTCGCCCTGCCAGTTAAAGCTAATCAGTTTAATAAACACCGGATAGTTAATCACAACGATTAACAGCAACATATACAACGGCAAGGTGGCCAGATAATTATGCGCGTGCATTTCCCACACACTGATGTGGCGCTTGGGTGCGGCGTAGTGCACGTCGTAATGCGCTACGGCTTCATGTGCCAGCCAGGCCGCAATGCAAATAAGCAAAATAAGCACATTGACCTGAAACAGTAGGCACAGCAAAATCGGCACGGCCATTTGCAGGCCCATTAATGAATGAACAAGCGACTCTTTTAAGCCTGAGGTATGTTCAATTTTGGTAGCGCGGTGGCAGCACCAGTCGACAAAGCCGGCAATACCCCACAGCGGTAAAAACACATACAACATTAACTGAATAAGTAACTGACTGGTTTGCAACACCCTACTCCTGTTGGTGCTAATACTGCAGCGTACTATAACGCAAGGTTAATATTTTGTAGATTATTTTCTTGGCCCAGCTTGCCAGCGAGCCAACAAATACAATGCTGTGCCAAGCAGCACGAATAACGCTGTGGCCAGTACTGACGACAGGCTAACTTGCAGCGCCAGCCAAACACAAGCGGCGATACCTAGTAGTGGAATAAGGTTACCCAGTGGCAGCACGAAGCTGTCGCAATTGGCCAATTTCGGCCGCAGTACTGGCACGGCTGCGCAGGTTAGGCCATACAGTAATAGGCGCGACACAACGGTGGCGGCAGCAAGCCATAAAAATGACCCATACAAGGCGAGCAATAGCGCCAATATGCCAAAAAACACGATCGAGTTAGCCGGCGTTAAAAAGCGTGGCTGCACTGCAGAAAACCAGCGTGGCAAGCTGCCATCTTCAGCCAGGGCAAAGCTGGCCCGTGGAGTAGAAAATATTGCCCCCAGCAGGTTGGCGGCTACTGATGCGACCACGCCGAGCATCAGTATAACAGCGCCAACAGGGCCAAATAACGCTGCGGCGACATCTAACAATGGGTTGGCAGAACTGGCTATATCGGCCACGGCGGCCACACTTACCAGCTGAATGCCGATATACAGTAAGGTTACCAGTAGTAAACCGAGTATTAAGGCCCGGGGCATATCGCGCGCCGGGTTTTTCGCTTCACCGGCCGGTACCACCACCGATTCAAAACCGACAAAAGCATAAATGAGTAGCAAGGTGGCAGCGCCGATATCGTATGGGCTGTTAAATACGTTTGCTGGGTTAAACGTTGGTAACAAGGTGCTGGCTGTAGTGCTAACACCAACAATAACCAGCAGCAATAATACGGCAAATTTAATCACGGTTAGCAGTGCCAGCGAACGTATTGCCCGCACCGATCCTACGACATTAATCAGCGTCAGGCCTGCAATAATCACAGCCAGTAATATCGCACGGTTTATACCGGCGGCTGCCGCCGGCCAAAAATAACCCAGGCTGTCGACCAATAGCACACTATTGGCGGCAAAAGACACCAGCCTTGCGATGTAATATAACCAGCCAGCCTGAAAACCGATAAAGGGGCCAAAGGCCGCGGTGCCATAGCGCACCGGGCCACCACTACCGCGAAAATAACTAGCCAGCTCTGCCATGCTTAGCAAAATGGGTAAAATTAACAGCGCACATAACAGATAGATTAACGGGCTGTACTCTCCAGCTAATTTCGCCGCCCCGCCCGGCAAACCAAAAATACCGGCACCAATTAAGCCGTTTACCACCAATAACCATAAGCCAAATAAGCCTAGGTGCCGTGGTAACGTGTTGTTATGTATGGTATTTGCTGTATCAGGCATTGTGACTGTCCGAGTTTGGTAAAGCCTTACTATAAAGTGAAACAGCGTTATAAGCACCTGTATGCGCGCTGACGCACCGACCGGGCTTGAATAAAGCGTTAGCCTGCTTTACCAGCCAGTGCAGCTCTGCAGTGGCGGCGTTGATAACGAGGTCTATATGAATAAGTACAGTGAGCAGTATCGTGGTGAAAATAGCGGCAAAGGCGATAATTCAGCTACAGGCTCAGCGCCGGTGGCTGGAGACAAAAAAGCAACTGCGGCGATTAAGCCGGCCGCTGGTACGAAAACCGTGCAGGTAACACCGACGATGGGCGTGAAAAATAAATGGCCACAACAGGTCAAAGCAGCGAAAACCCAATGGGGCAAACTCAGTGAAGCTGAAATACTGAAAAGTGACGGTAATCCGCAGCAACTCAGTGGTTTGGTGCAGCAGCGCTATGCCATTACGCGGGATGTGGCTGACAAGCAGGTTAAAAGCTTTCTGGATAAATGCGACCTGGCATAGTCAAAGTGAGCTGCCGGAGCTGAAACACTAAAAACTCCGGCGCGTTGTGCTGAATCCATACAAGGAAAACCAACATGAAAATATTTACCCGCAAGTTACTACTGGCTGCCGCGATAACGCTGGCGCTGGGTAGCACGGCTGTTGTTGCAGAAAACAGCATGGCAGCAAAAGAGCACACCGGACCGATAACTAACGCCCGGCAGGAAGCCCAAATTTGGACTACCTATGCGCTCAGCCCTTATCTTAGGGCCAATGACATTAGCGTTACTGTGCTGGATGGTAAAGCTACATTAACCGGCAATGTCGCCGAAGATGTGCACAAAGACCTGGCCGGCGCCATTGCAGAGGGCGTTAAGGGTATTGATGATGTTGACAACCAAATCAGTGTAGATGCTGATTATAAAGCACCGGACCGCAGCACCCGCGGTTATGGCGATGTAGTGGATGACGTGACGATTACCACCGCCATTAAATCGAAGTTGCTGTGGAGCAAGCACGCCGAAGGTATGGATACCAAGGTAGAGACTAACAACGGCAAAGTGGAGCTAAGCGGCACTGTTGCTACACAGCAAGCAAAAGAGCAGGCCGGAAAACTGGCGAAAAATACCAACGGCGTGCGCTCGGTAGATAACAAATTACGGGTGAGTGACAAAACGGCTGACGGCAAAAGCTACAAAAAAGCGGATGCACAAAAAAGCACTGCTATTGCTGATAGCTGGATAACCACTAAGGTGAAATCCACCTTTATGTATTCCAGTAATGTAGCCGGTGCCGATATATCGGTGAATACCGACAAAGGTGTTGTTACGCTGGCCGGTAAAGTAGACAGCGGCGTAGAACAGGCGCTGGCGATAGAACTGGCACAAAATATCCGTGGTGTAAAAAGTGTCTCGTCAAAGCAATTGATTTTCTAAGTTATTTTTACTGCGCCAATGTGCGGTTTCGCACATTGGCCGCAATGTTGACGCGCTAAGCTGAAGCTTTTCGCGTTTTGGGGTAATGTTATGAATGAACCTGTTGATTCTAATCCATATATGCTTCGCAACTCCGTGTTGAAACTACAGCTGGAAAGTCAGCAGGCAGAGCTGATAAGAGTTCACTGCGAAGTGATGTTGCAGCGCAGCATTTGGGGTCGGCAACAGCAGCAACTGCAGCAGGACAATCAGCTGTTGTTGTTCTCGCTGATCCAGGCGGGAGTATTGAATGTCACCACCCTGGCGCGGTTACAGCAACTTACCCAAGACAGCCAATGCGATGCGCTGACACAAACATTAAACCGCACAACAATGCTGGATCGCATCAGCCAGGCTATAAGCATGGCAAAGCGGCAACAGCATGGCTTCGCACTGCTGTTTCTCGATTTAAATAACTTTAAGCCAATTAATGATCAATACGGCCATGCCGCCGGTGATGCGGTTTTGCAACAGGTTAGCGCGCGGCTGCAAGCTGCAATCCGCGACAGTGATGCCGTTAGCCGCCACGGTGGTGATGAGTTTCTGTTGTTGCTGAACAATATCAAACACGCCAAAGATGCTGGTTTGTTTGCCGCCAAGCTTGCCGTGCAGCTGGCGCAGCCGTATCAGTTGGAGCAGGGCGTTGTGTCGTTGTCTGCCAGTATTGGTATTGCTTGCTATCCGGCTGACGCCGATACGGCCAAGGCGCTGATCTGTCATGCCGATGCAGCAATGTATAGGGCAAAACGGCAAAGCCAAGCCGACGTGGCTTAACGTCTGGCGTAGCTATGCGCGCCAGCGTACAGACAGCAAACGGATTACAGCTGATAGTGGAGTAGGGCGCACCTTTGCTGCTGCCGCGAACTCTCAGGAGCCACAGATGAAAACACCTAATTTCGAACAATGGTTTACCGTAAAGCCACTATGTGCTCCGACCATCGGCAAAGGTTGGTTAGTGCTGGCCGCTGCGACCATGCTAACGGCCTGTGCATCAGCGCCTGAGTCGCCGTCGTCGGAATTGCTGGCCGCAGAGCGTGCTATCGGTAATGCTGAGCGGGCTCAAGTGATCCGTTATACCAGCATTGAATTAAACACTGCGCGCACTGAACTGAACGCCGCGCGCAGTGCCGTAACAGCAAAAAATATGCCGCAGGCACAGCGTCTGGCGTTACAGGCACAGTTAATTGCGGAGCTAGCACTGGCAAGGGCTGAGTTACTTAAAGCACAAGCGGTAAACCAGGATATGCAGCAAAGCATTGATGCCTTGCAGCAGGAAGCACAGCGCAACCTTTCAGGAGTAAAACCATGAAACCTGTTACTTACGTTACTAACAACCTGCTGAGCCTGAGTTTGGCCACTGCGTTGCTGACGGGCTGCGCGGCAGCACCAAAAAGCCCGGATGGGGCCTCTAATGTGCGCCAGCAACTGACTCAGTTGCAGGCTGACGTACAGCTGGCAGTATTGGCTCCGCTGGCAATTAAAGATGCCGAACAGGCCGTGCTGCTGGCAGAGCAGCCAGAAAAAAACACAGCGCTGGCGGCGCACCGCGTGGTAATGGCAGAGCGCAAAGTAAGTATGGCCTCTACTCAGGCACAAACCCGACAGTTAGAGTTACAGCGTGATGCGCTAAGCCAAAAACGTGATGATGTGCGGTTGAGTGCGCGTACGCGTGAAGCCGCCAGTGCCAGAGCCGACGCCAGCAGTGCCCGCAGCGATGCCGAATTTGCGCGGTCTCAGGCCAGTGATGCCAGAGCGGATGCCAGCAGTGCACGGCTGGCAGAAAGTGCCGCCGCAGGACGCGAGACCGCAGCCTTATCTGCTGCTACTACTGCCCGGCAACAAGCGGCAGTATCTGCAGCAACAACGGCAGATTTGCGGGCGCAAATAGCCGAGTTGAATGCCCGGCCAACCGACCGCGGTTTGGTTGTTACGCTGGGTGATGTGTTATTCGACACTGGCAGAGCTAACCTGAAAAACGGCAGCAGTAATCACTTAAATAAATTGGCGCTGTTTTTAAATGCTTACCCCGAGCGCACTGCGCAAATTGAAGGCCACACGGATGATGTTGGTTCAGACGCTGCCAATATGCTGTTGTCGCAGCGTCGGGCAGATACCGTTAAAGCCTTTCTTGTTCAGCAGGGTATCGCCGCCAGCCGGCTTGATGCGTCAGGCAAAGGTGAAGCTCAGCCTCTGGTTGCTAATGTTGCGGCGGAAGCGCGGGCGCAGAACCGGCGGGTAGAGGTGATCATTGCCAATACTTTGGAATAAAACTTCAGCGCTATGCGCGCTGGCGCACCGACTGCGCCGTTCGTATTCGACACACTAGGTTACTACTGCGGCAATGTCGCCGCAGTCATTAAATCACGGAGCTTTTATGGAACAGCCTACAGACAGCCAGGCGATCGGCAATGCTTTTGCCCGCAAAGTTGACGCCGCCTCAGGCAGTATGCACCGCGCGATTGACAGTGCATCAGAAGCTGCATCACCGGCATTAAAACATATGACAACGGGTGCTCATAATTCGGTAGACAAGTTGGCCAATGGTATTAACCACGCGGCTGAATCTATATCGACAAAGAGCTCGCAGCTGCATCATCTGCAACAACAGCTGGCTGATACTACACGCACTCAGGTACGCAGTCATCCGTTGCTGTCTGTTGGGGTTGCGTTAGCCGGCGCAGTGGTGGGCATGATGCCAACTGACTCTGAGGATACCACACCCGCTACGGCGGGTGTTTCTTCAATAACGGCTGATGTCAGTGCTGAATTAGCAGTATGGTGGCAACAGGCCAGAGCACTGGCCTATGATCAACTGCAGTTGCTGACGCTGGAAGGCGAGCGGGTGGCGAACAGCATGGTGGCATTGCTGGTGTTTGGCTTGCTGGCTGGCTTACTGACGCTGACATTATGGTTTGCCGCGCTGGCGCAAATAATTATGTTAGCACAACACTACGGCGTGGCAACCGCACCGGCGCTGGCGCTGGCTATGGTGGCTAACCTGGCCGCTTTATGGTTAGTGTTGCGCCGCTGCGCGCACTACAGTGGCTTACTGCGTTTTCCCTCTACCATGCAAAGCTTGCAACTGGCTGCAGCTGAGCCAGATGCTGATAGCCAAAAGAAGGTGTAATATGCAGCATGATCAACAGATTGCTAAGCTGGTGGCGCAATTGCCCCGGCAACGCCAGCAGTTAGCCGGTCAAACCAGCGCAGTGACACAAGCGGTGTATCGTGGCCTGAGTTCACCTGCA
Organism: Rheinheimera maricola; assembly: GCF_016918075.2. Classification (GTDB taxonomy): domain Bacteria; phylum Pseudomonadota; class Gammaproteobacteria; order Enterobacterales; family Alteromonadaceae; genus Alishewanella; species Alishewanella maricola_A. The sequence continues at coordinate 18,410 of NZ_JAERPS020000007.1, forward strand.
TCGTTGTCTGTGGCCGTTGTGGCGGGTGCTATGCTTAGTTGGCGCTGGTTTAAGCCAACGCCGAGCCCTGAGCAACACAATAAACATTGTGACGAAAGCGCAATAGCAAACAGTAAGTTATCTGCAGCACCAATCGGCAACCTGCTGCGGCAAAGTCTGTCTGGCGCATTTATGGCGTACCTTGTGCGCAACCTTGCCTGACTAATTGTTCAGCTGCAGACTGCTGCGGTTCACCGAGGACGCGCTGATAATCATCTAGCCCTGCCTGATAACACTCACAGGCAAGCTGCTTTAATGCATTGCGGTCTAAAATACTAATCATGCCTCTGCTATAACGGATAAATTGCTGTTGCTGCATAATGCCGGCAGCAACAGTAATACCACTGCGACGTACACCAAGCATATCGGCCAGAAACTGATGTGTCAGGTAAAACTGACTGCTATGGGCGCGATCATGGCTCATCAACAGCCAGCGTGCCAGCCGCGGGCTTAACTCGTGAAAGTGTGCACAGGCGGCACTTTGCGACAGCTGTGCCAGTTACACAAACAGGTATTGCTGCAGTACATGCTGCAAATGTGGGCATAGCAACAAAAATTGCCCTAAGTCGGCGACATCAATACGCCAGGCGGTACCCTTACCTTGTACTACGGCCTGCATCGGCGCTGTGGTCATGCCCAACGCCAGCGTAACTCCCAGCATGCCTTCGTTACCTATCAGTCCCATCTCCAGCGGCTTATGCCCCTCGAGTTTGGTAACCAACGAGATAAAACCACTAAGTGGAAAGTACAAATAGCGGTAACGCTGATTCGGCTCGCACAAAATATCGGCAAACTCGAGCTGCACCACATCGCAGTATTGCAACAAAATGTGGCGTTCTTTGCTGCTAAGTAACTGCAACAGATGATTGGTGATAAGTGGTACGGTCGACACAGACATAAGAGGAGCTCCCGACACTGGCATTGCCACTATGGCGCAAGACAGGTGCCGCGCAGCCTTGAACTGTCAGCATAGTGGCCTGCAGCAGCAGCGTCTGTGCGCTACAACACTGAGTTACATCGCCAGTTTACATAATGGCAGTAAGCGATCGGTTTCAGCTTTAACAACGTCGTAGCATTCGCAGCTTAGCTGTTCAAGTTTAGGCCGGTTGGTAACCACAATATGGCCGCGGCTGTAATCAATTACACCTTGTTTATGTAAGCGGCCGGCGGCTTCGGTTACGCCTTCGCGGCGCACGCCAAGCATATTGGCAATCAGCTCCTGAGTCATCACCAGGTGGTTATCTTTTAGCCTGTCTAATGACAACAGTAACCAGCGACATAATTGCTGGTCAATGCTGTGATGGCGGTTGCATACTGCGGTTTGCGCCATTTGGGTTATTAATGCCTGCGAGTAGCGCAGCATTAAATGCAGCAACTCACCGTGGCGGTTAAATTCGTCTTTCATCCGTTGGCCCAGAAGGCGGTAAGCAAAGCCGCTACTTTGTACTATGGCGCGGCTGGTGGTGCTTTCGCCGCCCATAAACAGCGATACCCCAATTAAACCGTCAAAACCGACTACTGAAATTTCAGCTGATGAACCGTTTTCCATCACATACAGCAAGGACACTATGCAATTGGTTGGAAAATACACATAACGCATCACATCGCCGGATTCATACAACACCTTACCCAGCGGCATTTCTACCAATTCCAGGTGCGGGAATAAACGCTGTTGCACTTCGGCTGACAGGGCATTGAGCAAATGGTTCTGCGTTGGTTGATGTTGCGTCGTAGACCTGCTTTGCAATGGTGCCGGCATTGACATTATGTTTGTCCTTTCCATGATATTGACAGTTTAACAGTATGGTTAAACAGACTGTTAACTCTGTGCGCTAGCGAACATAAAGCTCAAGGCGCTATTTTACCTGCATCGAATTTTTAACCGAGGTAACGCCGGTAATGCTGCGCGCCAAGCGCATGGCAGTATTTATATCGTCTTGTGAACTGACAAAACCACTTAGCTGCACGGCACCTTTATAGGTTTCGACATTAATTTCACTTACTTTGAGCGAGGCGGTATTTAAAATAGCCGCTTTAACCTTAGTGGTAATTACCGTGTCGTCGATATATTCACCGGTACCTTCGCGGGTGTTGGTGGCGCCGCAGCCCAGCAGCGTCAGGCTGAACAGACTAAGAAAAAATAACGCATAAATATTACGTGTTTTCATGGTTGAAACTCCGGTTAAATAATGAGCTTGTTAGTGCTGATGGTGTGCAGTGTGTTACTGAACCCGTTGACAGAGCTGAGCTTAAGCCTTTGTCGCCGGCAGCTCTGTGCGCCATCGCACCTTAACAAGGGGTTAGATTGGTGTGGAAACTTATTATGCGGCGGCAAAGCCGGGCCAACTGCCGCGTTAAGTGACGCTACTTTGCATAGGCCTGCTTATTCAAGCGGTTTTTTAATGCTGCTGTGTTGTATAGCGCACATACAACAGTATTACCCTGTCGCATAGTAAATGCCCTTATACCGTTATCAGGCAGAACCTTATGTTAGAAACCATCATTGTACTATTGGTTATTTTATGGGCACTGGGGTTGGTGTCTTCTTACACCATGGGCGGCTTTATTCATATATTGCTGGTCATTGCATTGGTGGTGGTGGCGGTGCGGTTAATCCGTGGCCGCAGAGTTTAACCGGGAGAGTGACGATGCAGAGTAAACCCGGCTTTATTAGTCATATTCACAGCCTGTTGCCGCAGGAGTTAAAAATACTCAGGCAACCGCGGCGCAGCTATGCTGAGTTGCAACGCGCACTGCAGCGGGCGGAGACCATTACCGAACGCACCTTATGTGAGCTGTTGGCGCTGCGGCAAAGCCAGCAGTTGGGTAATGAGGCGGATACGCCGGACTCGCAGCAGTTGCAACATCAGTTACGGTTTATGCTTAAGCAAGCAAAGCGTTGTAACAAAGGCTTTGCTCTACTGTTTGTGCAACTGGACCAATATAAGCATATCTGTGATAACTACGGCGCCCGGCTTGCTCAGCAGGTTAGTGAGCTGGTGTTGGCGCGGTTGATGGCGGTCGTACGTGATTGTGACAGCGTATGCCGGCAAACCAATGACAAATTTTTGCTTCTGATAAGCGATGTAACACGCGTTTATGATGCCGTATTGGTGGCAGAAAAAGTGATACAGAAACTGGCGGTATTAAACGGGCTTGTGCAGGAGCCGTTGGGGTTGTCGGTCAGTATCGGTATCAGCCGTTATCCGCAAGATGGCAACGACGCAACTATATTAATAGAACTCGCTGCCGCCGCTATGGCGCACGCACAAAACCGTGGCGGCAATCAGTTTTCTTTATTGCGTTAGCGCAAAAATTTCTGCACGTAGCTGCAGCTGGCATACAGTTGATACTGCTGGCTTTTGGCCCAGGCCAGGCCGTGGCGCACCAGCTTTTCTGCCAGGCCTTTGCCGCGAAAAGCTGGTGGTACAAAGGTATGGTGAAAATTAATATTATTGCTGTTTACCGTGTAGTCCAATACAGCCTCTGCGCCAGCCAGTTGCAACACAAAGCGTTGTTGTTCAGCTTGATGCAGAATTAGTGGCTCTGTCATACGTCATCTTCCAGCCAGGGGGTTGCCGGCAACAGCGCCAAATGCGCAGCATAACGGTCTAAATTAAAGCTTTGCTGATGTTCAATCACGTCTATCATTTCCGGCGCAAGGGCGCAGGCAATCAGTTCTATGGCCTCGTCACGGCTATTGCCGGTCATGCGCAGCCGCATTAGGGTTTCGGTAACTTGCTTTGGGTAATTGTCTGCCAGCTGGTTTTCGACTACTTCAAACAGCATGGCCTGATCGAGCTGTTCATCGCTCATGGTTGCCTCAGTTTTGCATGGGGGTGGCGCCAGTATGAAAGAATTCGCCGGCGTTGCCAATTGCTGCAGCAAAAAAGCGTTTAGCAGATAGTATTTCAGCAGGGCTTTGGCTAAGCTGAGGCCTAATAAAAACCAGACAGAACAATAACTATGCAACAACCAAGTTTGTGGCGTGGCCGCATGCAAGCGCTGGGGCCGGGTATTTTAATGGCGACAGCGGCCATCGGCGGCTCGCATCTGGTGGCCTCTACGCAGGCCGGCGCCTTATTTGGCTGGCAGCTGGCCTGGCTAATATTACTGGTGAATGTGCTTAAGTACCCTTTTTTCCGCTTTGGCGTCGAATACACCTTAACTCGCAAAGAAAGCCTGTTGGTAGGGTATCAGCGCAAAGGTCGCGGCTATTTTTACAGCTTTATTGTGTTAAATATTATTGCTGCCGTGGTGAATACCGCCGGCGTGCTGCTGCTTACCGCCAGCTTGTTGCAATACGCCTTGCCGGGCAATTTGTCAGTGACGTTATTATGCTGGCTCATTTTAGCGGCCTGCTTAGCCATTTTACTGCTGGGCCATTACAAGGCACTGGATAATGTCGCCAAGCTGATCATGATTTTGCTGACCATTACCACTGTAATTGCTGCTGTTATTGCCTGGAAAAATGGCGCTCAGGCGCCGGCAAGCTATGTCGGCCCATCACCCTGGACGTTGGCCAGTTTGGGCTTTTTGGTGGCGTTAATGGGCTGGATGCCGGCGCCGATAGAAATCTCTGCTATTAGTTCGCTGTGGATGAAGGCGAAGCAGCGCGATGTAACGATTACCCGGGCTCAGGGCTTATTCGATTTTAACGTCGGTTATTGGCTTACCGCTGCTTTGGCACTGGTGTTTTTATCCTTAGGCGCGCTGGTGCAATACGGCAGCGAGCAAGCCATAGCCCTGGCCGGTGGTGCCTTTGCCCAACAGCTAATGTACATGTATGCCAGCACCATCGGCGATTGGAGTGCGCCCTTAGTGGCGCTGATTGCGTTTTTATGTATGTTTGGCACTACCATTACTGTGCTGGATGGCTATGCCCGTACGTTACACGCTTCATTTGCGCAACTGGGCTGGATAAAGCATAAAGCGGCACTGAATTACTGGCTGCTGGCACAGGCCGGCTGCGGTATGGCGGTTATCTTGTTTTTTAAAGCCGCTCTGGCGCCGATGCTAACCTTTGCCATGACACTGGCTTTTTTAACCACGCCGGTATTTGCCTGGCTGAATTACAGCCTGATGCGCGGCGACGGCGCTATAGTGCTTAGCACGCCGCTGAAAATATTAAGCTGGGCTGGTCTGATTTATTTGAGCAGTTTTGCTCTGGTGTTTTTATGGTGGTTTGGTCGCTAACAGTTAAAAGGCAGGTAAAAAATGCTGGTCCAGATTGTACTTGGCCAGCAGTGCCAGCCACTCGGGATCATTTGGCATTGTGACCACCAGCTCATGCAACTCATGTTGCAACTCCAAATCCGCGCTGCTGAACATCAGGCTGCGGTTAATGCTTTCATGCGGCTCATCGGCAATATAAAACTGGGTTTTATCTTCGCCTTGCAAAAATATGTAATTCAATGTCGACAGGCTGATAATGGCAAAATCACCCCGGCCCAGGCGCAACATATCCAGCACATGCTCTTCCTGCAGGGTGTCTACCCGCATTAAATTGCCATTATTCAGTGCCTGCTCAATGCCAACATAACGATAACCTTGCACGCCTAAAAGGGTTTTGCCTTTCAACCCGACGGGGCTAACGTCAGATACGGCATTTTTTTTCAACGATATAAACACATCGCTGTCGCGCAATATCGGCTTGGAAAAGCGCATGCGATCACCAAGTTGTTTAAACCACACTGGCTGCACGCCTACAACCACGTGCGGAAACGGCCGTTGCAACATAGCGTCAAGCCGTTTGCGTGGTACAAACTCAGTTTTATACCAGTATTTAGTGCTGCGTTGGTTTAGGTAATGTGCCAGCTCAAAATACAGCCCTTGCTGAGTACCTAAATCGACGATAAAGGGGGCTTTCAGATGATAGGTAAGCAACAGCACTTCCTGTCGCTGCTGCGCCGCCGCCGTATGAACAAACAGGGCAGTAACAACAAAAACCAACATGCTAACGTGTTTAAGTGACATGGCTTAATCGGCTGCAAGCGCGAGATAACCTGACTATAGTGCAGCGCCAAAAAAGCTGCCAGCGTATTGTGCTGCTGACAGCTACTTTTCTAAAACGCCGGGGTTTTCACTACGGGCGTTGCCCGAAGCGCCGCTGGCATAATTGGCGTAGTACCCAGTGTCTTAATAAACGCGTCTAGCTTGTCGCTGGTGCAATCCAGCTGAATAGTGCAGCTAAAACTGCACTTCGCGGCTGGGTAGTGCAACTCGCGCCTTACGGTATTGGTTATATCCGCTGTTTTTGTGGTAGGAGATGTTAAAACCACTTCAGAACCAGGCTGTCGATGTTGTCGTTATCTGCAAAGGTGGCGTTAATTTCCAGCTGGTCATCGTAAACCACCAGCTGGCCTACGGTTTCAAAGGCGTCAGGGTGTTGCGCCATAAAGTGTTGCCGGGTTGTCGGCAATGAAAACAAGCTGAGTAAGTGCTGCAGCGCCTTTAAACTGGCGTCTTGTGTTAACAACGCCAGCTGCACTTCGCTGAGCCCATTATCAGAAAACACGGCTGCCAGCTCGGGCCGGTATAACTGTAAGCGTTTTTGCTGCTGGATGGTGCTGTAGTGTGGTACAGCTAATTGGCTAAACAGCTTTGCCCAGCCAGCGTGTTGCAATGGTGCAGCGGCAGGGTGCTGCGCCAAAGCGCCTAGTTGTTTCAGCGTGGGTAATTGTAGCGCAGGTAAAGATGCTGCGGCCGCATTCGCAACACTCACTTCTGCCAGCTTGATCTGTTGCTGTGCAGATTTAATATCAAAGTACTGGTTAAAACTGAGCCGTATTACCGTTTGCTGATGCTGCAACATAAACTCGGTGGCGCTAAGCTGTTGTAGTTGTGTTTGATAATGGGCTTTTATATCGTCTAGCAAGCTACGCTTACTGAACCTATCATCTAGCAGCCAATTTGCTAGTTTGGCATGTCGATCTGCAGAGAGTTGTTTCGTGAGTGGATAGGCCAGGGCCTCAGAAGTATGACCGGCTTTGATTAACTTATCGTCAGAAAATGTCAACCAAAGCTGATTACCGTAAGATAAAACGAAATCATTGTTTTCATGCAGATAAAAGCTGTCCGGTTGGCCAAACAGAGCCTCTGCCTGTTGACGACTACTACCAAGACGTATGCCGTGATAACCGGATGTAAAACCAATGTCGCCGTTGTCGATGCCAGTGTGTTGCTGTGCCATACGCGGTACTATCGTGGCACTTATCTGCATTTTAACGGGAGCTGTTTCCAATTGTCGCTTACCCTGTGCATTGTAGCGGGTCAGCTGCAGTGGCTTTGCGCTGTCTTCTACACACAGTTCAATAACGTCTGCCTCAAGTCGATAAAGAATTTCAGTCTCTAAACGCGATTGGGTAAAGGTTGCGCGATCCCTGGATAATTGTCCGGTTACTTTTTGCAAAATAACAGCATCACCTTTGCCTGCTGCTTTTTCGCGTAATTCAGACAAGGCGCTGGTTAAAACCTGTTCGTGTTTATGGTCGGCGTCACTCTCGGTGCTGCCGAGCCGGCTGACGGTGGAGATCTGTTGTGTAATCTTGTAATCACAGCGTGGATAAGCGTCCAGTATCGGCGGTAATGTTGTCGCCATAGCAGCAGTGGTTGCGAACAGTAAGCTAACAGCAGTACTGAGTGAGCTTATTTTTATCATTATTCACGTTTAGATATTCATAAATATGAACTCAGGTTAACGAAAATTTGCGGATAAACCAACACTGAAATGGCTGTTATAAATAAGCCCGCCGTAACAGCGGGCTTACGGTGTTGCGACGTCGTGTTACAGTGCTAACGTTTTTTCACCACGGGCAATGCCCGAAGCGCCGCTGCGCACCACTTCCAGAATTGGCGTAGTACCCAGTGCTTGAATAAAGGCGTCCAGTTTGTCGCTGGTACCCACCAACTGAATGGTGTAGGTAATTGGCGTCACATCAATTATTTGGCCGCGGAATATATCGGCGCAGCGTTTTACCTCTTCACGTTGGTTGCCGCTGGCCTTCACCTTTACCAACATAAGCTCGCGCTCTATGTGCGCCGCTTCGCTGATATCAGACACCTTAACCACTTCAATCAGCTTGTGCAGGTGCTTGCTGATTTGCTCTATAACCTGATCATTGCCATGCGTTACCAGAGTTAAACGAGACAAGGTTGGGTCGTCTGTGGGCGCCACGTTAAGAGAGTCAATGTTATAGCCGCGTTGTGCGAACAATCCGACTAAGCGGGCTAAAGCGCCGGATTCGTTTTCCAGCAGAACAGAAATAATATGCCGCATGTTAAGTCCTCTCTGTCTTGCTTAAAAACATATCATTCATCGCACCACCAGGTATTTGCATCGGGTAAACATGCTCTTTCGGGTCGATATGAATGTCTAAAAACACCAGCTGATCTTTCAGTGCAAAAGCACGTTCCAACGCCGGTTGTAGCTCTTCTGGCGTAGTAACGCGAATGCCGACGTGGCCATAGGCTTCGGCCAGTTTGACGAAGTCGGGTAGGGAATCCATGTACGAGCTGGCGTAGCGTGACTCGTAGTTCATGTCCTGCCACTGCTTTACCATGCCTAAATAGCCGTTATTCAGGTTAATAATTTTTACCCCCAGGCCATATTGCTTGCAGGTAGACAGCTCCTGAATATTCATCTGAATTGAGCCTTCGCCGGTGACACAGACTACGTCAGCATCAGGGTAGTTAAGCTTAACGCCCATGGCTGCCGGCAAGCCAAAACCCATGGTGCCCAAGCCGCCGGAGTTGATCCAGCGGTTGGGTTTGTTAAACGGATAATACTGTGCAGCAAACATTTGGTGCTGGCCAACGTCGCTGCATACAAAAGCGTCGCCTTTGGTAATTTTGCTCACCTGCTCAATAACGTACTGCGGTTTGAGTAGCGGCGCCGCACTGTCGTAGCGGCCGCCGTGTACGGCGCGCCACTGGTCTATTTGTTGCCACCATTGGCTTAGTGCCGCGCTGTCTAACTTTTTCTTTTTCTGTTTCAGCAATGCCAGCATATCGGTCAGTACCGGTTTTACCAGGCCGACAATGGGAATATGCGCGTTGACGGTTTTACTGATACTGGCCGGGTCGATATCAATATGAATAATGGTAGCGTCGGGGCAGAATTTTTTCGTGTTGTTAGTTACGCGGTCGTCAAACCTGGCACCCACCGCCAGAATAACATCGGCGTGATGCATAGTTTGGTTGGCTTCGTAGCTGCCGTGCATGCCCAGCATGCCGATAAACTGTTTATCGCCTGCCGGGTAAGCACCCAGACCCATCAGGGTGTTGGTTACCGGCAGATTCAACAGCTGCGCCAATTCGGTTAACTCACTGGACGCGTTGCCCATAATCACGCCGCCACCGGCATATAAAATCGGCTTTTTTGCCGCCAACAGTGCCGTAACGGCCTTTTTTATCTGACCACTGTGGCCTTGCTGCTTTGGCTGGTATGAGCGCAAGCTAATTTCCGTTGGGTAGTGATAAGGAAATTTTTGGTTTGGCATGGTCATATCTTTTGGGATATCCAACACCACCGGGCCTGGCCGGCCGCTTTGGGCGATATGAAACGCCTTTTTAATTAAGTATGGAATATCTTCCGGCCGGCGTACCGACATGTTGTGCTTACAAATTGGCCGCGAGATGCCCAGCATATCGGTTTCCTGAAACGCATCGCCGCCAATTAAATGGCTCATTACCTGGCCGGTAAGCACTACCATAGGGATCGAATCCATGTAGGCGGTAGCAATACCGGTAACGGCGTTGGTGGCACCAGGGCCAGAGGTTACCAGTACTACGCCGGCTTTGCCGCTGGCGCGGGCATAAGCATCGGCCATGTGGGTGGCGGCCTGTTCGTGACGCACCAGTACATGCTTAACTTTATTTTGTTGAAACAAGGCGTCGTAAATGTGCAGTACAGCACCGCCCGGGTATCCGTACAGATACTCCACGCCCTCATCGGCAAGGGCGCGAATTACCATAGCGGCGCCGGACAACATTTCTGTTGTTTTGGCTAAGTCGGCTGACTTGGTCTGGCTGGTCATGTTAGTTTCTCATAGTTTGCTGTGGCAACGGCTACACGCCACGGCTTTGCAGGCAAAGTCGCGGGTGAGTTATTTTTAAAACAGCCTTTTGGCTGCTTATTTTGTTTGCTACGTGGACTGGTTGAACAGGATAAGCTGTTAAACTCAAACTATGGCGCTTTGGTTTTTTGCTGCTGTGCAGTCGTTTTTAGTGCGCTGATTTAATTTACGTTATAGGCGGCCTGATGTCGATGCTTTTTTCCGGTAGTTTTGCCGCTTTTATCAGCATTCGTCAGGGTTGCAAAGGCGCAGTCATGCCCACATAGTACAACTATTACCACTGCACTATCGGGCATTTGCCGCTAACAGAGGACTTACCTTTTTATGCAACACGCTATCGTTGATGTTTCGTTAAATAATGCCCGTGAGGTTTTGGATGCCTCAATGCAAAAACTGGTGTTATTTCAGTTCTGGTCGGCACGCAGTGAAGGCTGTAAACAATTAAGCCCTTTATTGGAACGCATCGTCCAGCAATATCCGCAGCACTTGTTGCTGGCTCGGGTTGATTGCGACAAAGAGCAAGACTTGGCGATGCAGTTTGGTGTGCAATCTTTGCCAACGGTGATGCTGATTAAAGAGGGTAGGCCGGTAGATGGTTTTGCCGGGGTAGAAACCGAGCAGGTGATTCTGGATAAGTTGGCGCCATATTTGCCCAAGCCGGAGGATGAATTACTGGCGCAGGCAGAACAGTTGCTTGGTGTACAAGACTTTGCGGCGGCTTATCCATTGCTAAAAGATGCACTGGCATTGGCGCCTCAGCGCACCGAAATTAAGCTGTGGCTGGCTGATGCTGCTGTAAGTTTGGGCCAGTTGCCGCAGGCCGAAGCGTTGCTTAGCGAGATAAAGCTGGCAGAGCAAGATGCGCTATTCAAAGCCGTGGTGGCGAAATTGCAGCTGGCAAAAGAAGCTGCCGATACGCCAGAAATTCAGGCGCTGGAAGCGGCATTGGCCGCAACGCCGGACAACAATGAATTAAAAGAGCAATTGGCAGTGCAGTATCAGGCAGTGCAGCGCAGTGAAGAAGCTTTGGCATTGTTATTGGGTGTGTTGCAGCAAGATTTAAATTTTGGCAGCAGTAAAAAATTGTATCTGGACATTCTGGCGGCGCTGCCCAAAGGAGACAGCGTCGCCAGCTTATATCGACGTAAATTATACAGTCTGCTGTACTAGATTTGCCTGGCGTGTGCTAGCGCTGAAAGTCGAGCCAGATTTTACGGATCTGGTCCGACAGTGTCATTGGATCAAACGGCTTTATGACAACATCAACTGCACCCAGCGCTTTGTATGAGGCGACCTCATTGCTTTGCACTTTGGCTGTCATAAACACCGCAGGTATAGCCGACAAGTCATATTGCTGTTGTAAACGCTGTAATGTGGTAGGGCCGTCCATTCCCGGCATCATTACGTCTAACAATATCAGTTGCGGCGCAAAGTCTGGGTAGTCGTTAAGGGCTTGCTGGCCGCTACTGCAGGTATGCACAGTAAAACCCCCCACGGCTTCCAATGCAATTTTCGCGACTTGCTGAATGGAAGGGTCATCTTCGATATGCATTATTCGGTGTAATTCAGTCATAAGCTTACCTCGTTAAATTCGTTGTCGCTGACCAGCGGTAGTAAGATATAGAACTCACTGCCCTTACCCATTTCGGAATAAAAACCTATGTTGCCATGCATGCGGGTGACCAGCTGCTGGCTGATCGCTAACCCGAGGCCGGTTCCACCTTTGCTTTTACTGTCAGAGCTGTCGGCCTGTGAGAATTTGTTAAAAATAGCCGAGTTAAACTCATCGCTGATACCGCAACCACGGTCAATCACCCGGATCAGTGCCTGATTGTTTTGACGTTGTAGCCGAATATCTACCGTACTGTCGGCAGGCGAAAATTTAGCGGCGTTAGACAGCAAATTGGTCAGTACTTGTTGCAGCCGCATGCTATCGACATTGGCCCACAGATCATCTGTATCCGCCTGCAGCTGATATGTTACCTGATATTGCTGGCCATAACTTTGGTTATCCCGAACCGCAGCTTCAATCACCGGTAATAAAGGTTGTGGTTGGATATCAAACAACATTTTGCCCGCTATAAGCTTATCCATGTCTAGTAAATCGTTAATCAGCAGTTGCAACTTTTTAACATTTGCAAGTGCCAGCTCTGTCATTTTTACCGCCGGCTCTGGCAGCTCGCACAGTACCTGGCCGTGCAGCAAACCTATAGCACCGCTGATGGCAGTTAGTGGCGTACGCAGTTCATGGCTCACGGTGGAGACAAACTCATCTTTTAGCCGTTCAATTTTTTTGCGCTCGGTAATGTCACTGATAAAACCGTGCCATATAACACTGCCATCACTTTGCAGCTCTGGCACGGAGCGGCCAGTTACCCAAATTATTTCTCCGTCGGGATACTGCACTCTGTAATCCTGCTTCCATAAACATAGCTGTGCAGCTGACTGGTTAATACTGTCTTGCACTTGCTGTATATCGTCCGGATGAATTAGAGCAAAAACCGGTTCTGCACTTAGCTTGACCTGTTCGGGTGTCAGGTTGTAAATAGTGCCAATGCCGTCACTGCAATAGGGGAAGCATGCACTGCCATCCGGAGATAGTTTAAATTGAAATACCATGCCTGGCAGTTGGCTGGCGATTTTTTTTAGTCGTTCGGCAACTTCGATTTGCGCTTCAAGATAATGTCGCCGTTCAATAGTGCTGCCAATCCAGCGCGCCAGTAAACTAACAAAATCACGTTCTAACTGGCTAAATGGCAAGGTTTTTGTTTCGGCAGATGAAAAGCTGACTGTGCCAAAGGTGTCGCCATCAACGTGCACTGCTGCGCCAATATAACTTTGCAGCGCAAATGCCTCAAAGCAGGGATGCGCGGCAAACTCGCTGGCACTCATACGGTGCACCGCAAACACATCGTTCGCCGCCAGAGTTATGCTGCAATAAGTTTGTCCCAGGTCAAAATGGCTATCGTCTTGCAACAGGCCGGGCGGCGCGCTATGAACCAAGACCTGATAATTTTCGTCTTCAATCCGGCTTAAGATGGCAATGGGTAGCTGGAGGTAGTCTGCTGCAACCTTTAGTGCCTGGCGTAACTGCTCGCGCCAATCAGGGTTAAAGCTGGCGGCAATATTGTTCAACGTACTTAGCGCTTGTTGATACTTCTGATTTTGTATACTTTCGCGTTGTTGTTTTTGTTCCTGCGACTGCTGTAGTTCTCGCATCAGGCGGCGGGTGACGCGTTGCATGTCAGACAATAATAACAATAACAGCAGCTCGCTAACTAAAAAGGCCAAAGCCCATTTTTGCAGCACACTGGTTGTTTGTTGCTGTTGGTAATCTTGCCAGCCCAGCCAACCGAATAGTACCAGCAGCAGTACACTGCCAAACCAGGTAATAAAATTGCTGGTACTGCTAACGCGTTGAATTATCATAGCGGCCTTAATCTATGCGACAGTGTTACTATAAAGCACAAGCGCAAGCCTGGCAAAACGATGGGCAGTTATTTATGGCTAACAGTTTACAGATGTCGTTTCAGCAGCTTAGCAAAGTATTGTTACAATATCGTCACTATTGGCAGTTACTGCCGTTTAGCTGTGATCGCCTGCCGTGGCCGGATGATGAACTGCACCGGCGTATAATGGCATTAGATGAGCTGCAAGTAAGCCAAATTGATCAATGTGTAAGCCTGCAACAGCAGCACTTTGCTGAATGCTTTCCGGCATTGTTTTCCCTTCCCGATGTGATAACGGCTACACAGAGCCGTGAGATAACGGCATTGCCCTTTTGGCTGTCGAATGGCATTGCGGGACGCAAGCTGCAGCAAATTGATGCCTTGTGTCAACATTGGCCAGCCAGCCAACTGCCCGTGGTGGAGTGGTGTGCCGGTAAGGGCCATTTAGGGCGAAGTTTGGCGTACCGCTTTGGTCAGGCGGTTACCAGTATCGAATGGCAGCCTGATTTGTGCCAGCAAGGTGAGGAAATGGCAGCCAAGTATGAACTGGCGCAGCAATTTATGTGTGCCGATGTGCTGGCCGCACCGCTGCAGCATGTGTTGCATGAGCAGCAACACTTGGTTGCGCTGCATGCCTGTGGTCAGCTGCATATTACGCTGTTACAGCAAGCGGTGGCTGCTGGGTGCCAGCAATTGCATTTGGTGCCGTGTTGTTATCATTTAATACCGCATACACCCTATCAACCATTATCCACTGAAGGTATGCAGCATGACTTGCTGTTAAATAAAGACGATTTAAAACTGGTGGTACAGGGCCAGGTTACTGCTGGCGCTCGTATCGAGAAACTGCGACTTACAGAAGTGCTATGGCGGCTGGCATATGATGAACTGCGCATTGAACTGAGTGGGCAAGTACAGTATCGGCCATTGCCGTCTGTAGCTAAGCATTGGTTTAGCGCCGATTTTGCTGATTTTGCCCGTTGGGCTGCAGCGCAACACCAACTAAGCTTGCCAGCAAAGCCTGACTGGGCCAGGTATTTACAACAGGCAGAACATCGTGCCGCCTTGGTGCGGCGTATTGATCTGGTAAGGCATTTATTCCGCCGGCCGCTGGAGCTTTGGCTAGCACTGGATAAAGCGCTGTATCTGCAGCAGCATGGTTATCAGGTTAGCCTCAGTGAGTTGTGCGCACATAACGTCACCCCTCGAAATGTGTTATTGCACGCCAAGAAACCTGCGCTAACTTTGCCGCGTTAGCTCCTGTCGCGAGCTGATACGCTGAAATGCGGCTAAATCAAATACCGGTAGAATGGCAAACAGCTTATCAAAAATGTCTGCCTGAATCGCTTCATAGTTAAGCCAGACTTTATCGGCACTAAAACAATAAATTTCAATCGGTAAACCCACTTCAGTCGACTGCAGTTGCCGCACCATTAATGTCATGCCCTGGTTAATACTTGGATGCTGGCACAAGACCCAGCGCACATAGCAACGAAACAATGCGATATTAGTAATGTCTTCACTGTCGAGCAGTTCGACAACCTCGGACTGCTGAAAAAAGCGTTGCAGTCGTTGTCGTTGTTGCAGCTGCTCCAGCTCATTGGCTTTAATAAAACGGATGGTACCAATATCAATATTGATGGCACGTTTAATACGCCTGCCGCCGGATTGCTGCATGCCGCGCCAGTTTTTAAAGGAGTCAGAAATCAGTGCGTAAGTGGGAATCGTTGTAATGGTGTTGTCCCAGTTTCGCACTTTAACTGTAGTCAGTGCTATTTCAACAACATCGCCATCAGCGCCGTATTTTGGCATTTCAATCCAGTCACCGACATTGACCATGTTGTTGACCGCGATTTGAATACTGGCAACAAAGCCCAGAATGGCATCCTTAAACACCAGTAACAACACCGCAGTTAATGCACCCAGACCACTGAGTAACAACGTAGGTGATTTATTTAACACTGTGCTGACAATCAGAATGCTAAATACGATAAAAGTAAGCAATTTAAGTAGTTGCGAAATACCCTGATACGGAATAGTGGGGTTAGGTGCCAAATAGGAATAGCTTTTCGCAATCAAGGTAACCGCAGCCGCGATGGCCAGGCCAATAAACAAATAGAGATACAGCCAAACAATGACGGCGACTATAGCGGCTAGGGTGTCGGAATGATTAAACAACAGTGGCGATATTGCCTGCAGCACTAAAGCGGGTACCAGGTGTGCCATATGGCTGGCTAGTTTACGCCGCTCGCGCGCGGTTTCGTCGGTTAAACGGCCATCGAGTTTATCCAGTAGTTGCGCCAGGATCGGCCTTAACCAGGCCCGGGCCAGAAAAAAGCAGGCGGCGACGATCAGTACTGCGATGAGCAGATTGCAACCCAGCATAAATGTTGGCTGCCATGCCTCAGGTAGCTGAAGGCTTTGTGCCAGACGGGTAAGGGTGTCTGTTAACATGGTAACTGCTCCGTATTACGTGCAATAGCGTCGGCCTGAAGATAGCGGCCGATTAACACATCTTTATGTTGCCAACGTTGATTCAGCCAGGCTTGAAAACGCTGGCGAAATTGTTCGTCATTAAAATAATCACCAATCACCTGTTGATCCACCGGCAATACTTCAACCTGCACTACCACGCGTTTTAACCTACCCATTAACATGTCCAGCGCCGCATGGTCAGGGTTGTCCGGGTACAGCAGGGTAAAGTCTAAAATGGCGTTAAACTGCTCGCCCATACTGGCAAGCGTAAAAGCAATGCCGCCGGCTTTTGGTGGCAGTAAGTAGTTGAATGGACTGGTTTTGCCGAGTCTTTTTTGCTCGGTGCATCGGGTGCCTTCAACAAAATTGATAATGGTGGTGGGTACGGTTTTAAATTTCTGGCATGAGGCGCGGGTGGTCGTAATATCCTTACCCTTTAGTTCCGGTCTCTTCGCCAGTTGCGCGGCGCTGTAGCGTTTCATAAATGGCATATCCAGTGCCCAACAGGCCGTGCCTAAAAAAGGTAGCCATTTCAGTTGGTCTTTTAAAAAGAACTTCGGCTCAGGAATGCGACTATGCGCTACAGTACTGACGACCGGGATATCCAGCCAGCTTTTGTGGTTGGAGATCAGCAGATACCAGCGGGCTTCGTCCAGCTGCTGCGCACCGCTAATTTGCCAATCAACACGATTAAACAGATTAATCAGTGCAGTGTTGATGCGGGTCCAGCCGCGATAACAGCCTTTACCGGCGAAGCCTGTCAGACGGTGCACTGGCTTAAAAGGCAGTAGTAGTTTAATGATACCCAGCGGTGTTACCAGTAATCCCCACAGCGCTAAATTAAACGCGAAGGCACTGAAACTAAAAGGAAATAACAACCAGCCAGGTAAAAAACTTAACATTACTGCTTAACTCCGTGTTTCAGCGCAGACAGCTGCTGATCTTTTTGCTGCCACAATTGGTTTATCCATTGCTGGAAGCGCTCGCGATATTGCAAATCGTTGTAATCGCCGAGTAAATCTGGCGTGATGGGTAATACGCTGATCTGCACTTTTATATCACGAACCTTACCGGAGATGTAATCCCAGAATGTTGGGATGCCAGCCGGATAGTAAATAGTGATATCGAGAATTTTATGCAGTTGCTCACCCATGGCACCCAGTACAAAGGCCGCGCCACCGGCTTTAGGTTTTAACAAGTTGTGATAGGGGGACTGCTGCTTATCGTGTTTCAGTGGCGTAAAGCGGGTGCCTTCAACAAAGTTCATGATAGCCGCCGGTTTAAAACGAAACTTAGCACAGGCTTTGCGTGTGGTTTCGATGTCTTTGCCTTGCAACTGCGGGTTGCGTTGCAAAAAGGCTTTGCTGTAGCGTTTCATAAAAGGAAAGTCCAGTGCCCACCAGCACAGGCCGATAACCGGGACATACAGCAGCTCTTTTTTAAGGAAGAATTTGATAAAGGGAATTTTGCGGTTAAACACCTTTTGCAGTACCAGAATATCGGCCCAGGATTGATGATTAGCCAATACCAGGTACCAGTCTTTGCGCGATAGCGTTTCCAGGCCTGACACCTGCCAGCTGATGCGGGTAAAAACACGGGTGGTAAAGTTGTTCACGCTGATCCAGGATACCGCGCAGGCATCCAATAAATACGTCATCCAGCTTTGCCAACGCGCAAACGGTGGCAGCTTTAAAATGGCAAGCAGCATTACCGGCACAAACCAAAACAGTGTATTAACAATGTATAACAGCAAAGAAATTGCGCCGATAAGTGGGCGCGGTAAAAAATGTAACATAAACAGTACCTGGTATCTGTTGCCAGTGATGTTATAGCCCGGCAAAAATAATAACAGCAGGCGAGCCTGCTGTTAACACATCCGATCAGCTAGCAGTTTACCTTAATCTTCAAAATAGGTGTAACCATAAACACCAGCTTTCAGCTCATCCAGCATTTCATCCTTTTTACTGTCGGTCATGTCTAACTTGGCCAGTTGACGCGTGTAAGACGCTATCAGCTTATTGGCATCAAATTGCACATAGCGCAGTACATCGGCGACAGTATCACCTTTGATAATATTGGTTAGTTTGTAGCTACCATCATCGGTTAATTCAACATGCACCGAGTCGGTATCGCCAAACAGGTTGTGCAGGTCGCCCAAAATTTCCTGATAGGCACCTACCATAAACATCCCCAGCAGGTACTGTTCGTCTTCTTTATACAGCGGCAGTGGTAAGCTCGACTCGATACCATTGCCATCGGCATAGCTTTTTAACTGGCCGTCAGAATCACAGGTAATGTCCTGAATAATGGCACGATGGTTTAGTGGCTCATTCATCCGCTCCAGTGGCATCACCGGAAACAACTGGTCAATACCCCAAGCATCGGGCATTGACTGAAACAAGGAAAAGTTAACGAATAACTTGTCAGCCAGCTTCTCGTTCAATTCGTCATGAATGGAACGGTGTGAGCGCGCTGTCATGTCCAGATTGGCTTTTACCCGGTTAATAGTGGCAAAGTAAATTTGCTCCAGTAATGACCAGTCTTTTAGTGTCAACAAACCATGTACGTACTGGGCATGGGCGTCAGTAAAATAATGCACGGCATCGTGATAGGCTTCTATGGCAGTGCGTGGTGTTACGTTTTGGTACGCTTCCCACAAGCCAAGAATGACCGTTGGTGAGTCTTCACTTGGCTCTGGTAGATTAACTAAGCCCGGAGCGCGCTCGATATCAATCGCATCGGTTACCAAAACCGCATGGTGCGCCGTCATAGCGCGGCCAGACTCGGTAATAATGTTCGGGTGTGGTAAGTCGTACTCATCACACACTTCTTTTAAACCATTAACCACATTACGCGCATATTCGTACATGGTGTAGTTCATCGAACAGGCCGAGCGTGACTTAGACCCCTCGTAATCCACACCCAAACCGCCGCCGACATCGACAGTTGTAATAGGCACACCTAAAGTGCGTAGCTCAGCATAGTGGCGCGCACATTCGCGAATTGCGTTATGAATATCGCGGATATTGGCAATTTGCGAGCCGATATGGAAATGGACCAGCTGTAATAACTCCAGTTTGCCGGCCTCGCGCAGAACATCAATAGCTTGTAATACCTGAGTCGCGGTTAGGCCAAACTTACCTTTCTCGCCGCCGGTGTTTTGCCATTTACCTTTACCGACCGAGTTTAAGCGAATGCGGATACCGATGCGTGGCGCAGCGGCTAAATTGTCAATCTCGCGCAGCAGGGTTTTCAGTTCAGACAGTTTCTCTACTACCACATACACGGTATGGCCCATCATCTGGCCAATAGTCGCCAATCGCAAAAATTCGCTGTCTTTATAACCGTTACAGACAATTTGCAGTGGCTGATCGGTAACACCCAAAATCGCCATCAGCTCCGGCTTACTGCCGGCTTCCAGGCCTACTTTGCCGCTGTCGTGGCTTATAAGCCGTTTCACTACCGAGAATTGCTGGTTTACCTTAATAGGGTAAACCGCAGTGTACTTGCCCTGATAATCTTTTTCTGCCTTGGCGCGCTGGAACGACTTTATCAGCGTGTCAACGCGATGCTGCAAAATATCAGTAAAGCGCACCAGCACCGGCAGGGTTAAGCCTTCCTCTTTAAAACGTGCAGTAAGCTCAGGAAAACTGATGCCTTGTTTACTATGGTCCTGGTCCGGATAGGCAACCAGATCGCCGTCAGTATTAACATCAAAATATCCTTCACTCCATACCGCTACGTTGTAAATAGAGCGTGCTTTTTCAGTACCCCAGTCGGCCATTGTCGTTCCTTTAAAATTAAGTTGTGCATAGTTTAAAGCCAATGCCGTAAAGCTGCAGCAAAAAACGTCGAAATATTTGTCCTTGGCGGCACAAGAAGGCAAAATATGCGGCTAATTTGTTTTGAGGGTAATACTATGTCTGGCGACAACACTTGGTTCACTGAAATTTTTGCTCCCAGCGGCAGTGCCTTTGGTTTGGCCATCACTAAAAAACTGGATGAAGTGCAATCGCCATTTCAGAAGATAGAAATGTTTGAAACCACTCACTTCGGTAATCTTATGGTTATTGACGGCGTTATTATGCTCAGTAGTCGTGACAATTTTCTATACCATGAAATGCTTAGCCATCCGGTGCTGTTTACCCACGGCAACCCCAAAAATGTGGTAATTATCGGCGGCGGTGACTGTGGCACTCTGCGTGAGGTGCTAAAACACCCAGGTGTAGAGAGCGTAACGCAAATTGATATTGATGAGCAGGTTACGCGCATGGCTGAGAAGTACTTCCCGGAGCTGTGCGCCGCTAACAATGACCCGCGCGCTACATTGAAATTTGACGACGGCATTAAGTTTATGCGTGAGGCCGCGCCGGAATCTGTAGACGTGATCATTGTTGATTCTACCGACCCTATTGGCCCAGGCGAGGGCTTATTTAACCGCGCGTTTTATGACAGTTGCCGCAAGGCACTGCGACATGGCGGTATTTTGGTGCAACAAAGTGAGTCACCACTTATACATATGCCTCTATTGAAAGAAATGCGCGGCGCCATGCTGGATGTGGGCTTTGACGCTCTGCAAACGCTGCTTTTTCCGCAAATGGTGTACCCGTCCGGTTGGTGGACTTGCACTCTGGCACGCAAAGGCGCCGCGTTTAACGGTTTTAGGGAAGCGGATGCCGCCGGCGCGTCATTCAGTACAGAGTATTACAATGTCGATGTGCATAAAGCGGCATCAGCCTGGCCAAATTTCATGAAGAAAGCGTTGTTAGCCTGATGTAACTATTGCCGGCAACAGCCTTAAGCTGATATCTTGTACAGACGCTGAAATAAATATCAGAGTTGTCTTGCCAAATTGGCAAGCTTTCTGTACATTTATTGTTCATATGCAGGAGCGAAAGAATGAAATATGCGTTGTTATTGTGCTTAGTGGCGTTTTCCAGCCAGGCTACAGTGTATAAATGCGAGCAAAACGGGGTGGTGGAGTTTAGCCAGTTTCCGTGTGCAAACAATGCAGAAACCATGGACATGCGACCAATTGGTACCGCAATGCTCGGCAGCAAAGGTGAGTATAAACAACAGGTCGATGCGTTAAAGCGCAAAGGTCGTTTTGTTGAGTTTCAGATAAGTAAGCTGGAACAGGAAAAACAGCAGCAAATTGATGAGCTGAAGTCTGAGCTATACAAATTACGGCGTAGCTACCCTAAAGCAGAAGAGTTGGTGACATTGCAGCAAAAGATTGATCGTACCGCACAGTTGTTCGACGAAAAAATTGCAACCGAGCGCTCCACACTGGCAAGCTTGCAACTGAAAACAGGCAATCTTGAGCGTCAGTACGCGCAAAACTAACTACTGGTAATTTTCGAATAAAACAAGCCCCGCAGATGCGGGGCTTTTTGTTTTCTGCTGCTTGTTACGTTCGTTAACAATTTATCATGAATATAACATACGTCGGCGGGTGTTAAATTTTAGGTTTTATGTTAAACCTTTTGTCGCTGCGCAAGCAGTTGATGATAAAACAAATAACAAAAAGGATGCATATGAAAAATTCATTTAAGTACTCTCTTTGTGCACTGGCAGTCGGGTCCTTGGGATATAGTAATGTTAGCGTCGCTCAGCAGAGTGAAGACCAAGCTGCGACGGTAGAGCGAATCGAGGTTACCGGATCACGTATTAAACGCAATGATCTGGAAGGTGCGGCGCCCATCGATATTATTAACCGGGACGATATTGCTAAGTCAGGTTTTTCAAATCTGCAGCAATTGCTGGAACGCAGCCCGGTAGCGGGTACCGGTACCTTTTCTACTCGTGGTAATAACCAGGACTCTACAGCTAACGGCGGTGCAGCTATTAGTTTGCGGGGCTTTGGTTCAGATGCAACTCTGGTATTAATTAACGGCCGCCGTGTTGCCGTAAGTGCGTTTGCTGAAAATATTGCTAACTCATTTGTTGATATCAACTCCATTCCGGTGGCAGCGATTGAACGAATTGAAATTCTGAAAGACGGCGCCTCTGCGGTATATGGTTCGGATGCCGTTGCAGGTGTGGTCAATATCATTCTGCGTAAAGATTTTGATGGTGCTGAGCTCAGTGTCAGTCACGGTGGCACTACAGGCCCCTCGTACGACGAAACTTCAGCTAGTCTGGTCTGGGGCACGGAGAGTGACGATGCCAATGCTACGCTGATACTGGATTACTTTAAAAATACGGTGATTACCGGCGCGGAGATGGGACGTTTTGGTACGGCGAACCAGTCCCCTTATGGTGGTCAGGATTTACGGTCGTCACGCGGCTTTCCGGGTAACTTCATTGTCAATGGTGAAACCCGCATCGACCCGGGCTGTCCTGCCGGCAGCGCTTTTGGCCAAAACTGTGTGTTTGACTATGGTCCTTTCGGTATGGTTATACCGGCGGCCGAGCGGGTTGGTGCCATTTTCCAAGCTAGCCAGCAGTTCTCAGATAGCGTGCAAGGTTATGTCGAATTATCTGTACAACACAACCGTTCTCAAGCATCAGGTGCGGCGACTCCGTTGGACGGTGATGCTGGCCTAACCGTGCCGGGCGCGCATCCAAATAATCCATTTGGTGTCGATATTGCTATCAATCGCTTTCGCACTGTGGATGCAGGTGCACGGGTATGGGACATTGAATCCGACTCGCTGCGCATGGTGGCGGGGCTTCGCGGCCAAATTGACCGTTGGGATTGGGATGTGTCTGCACAGAAAGGCCGCAGTGAGTCAATGCAAACCGGCAGCAAACAGCAAGGCTGGGTGCGAACAGACTTTCTGCAGCAACAAATTAATTTGGGGAATTATAACCCCTTTGGTGGCGCGTATAACTCGCCTGAAGTGATTGACGCTATTACCACTTCATTGGTTCGTCGCGGCGAATCTCATATCACCGCATATGATGCCAGCATTAGTGGTGAAGCTTTTGCATTGGGTGATCAGATGGTGTCACTGGCAGCTGGTGTCGAATATCGCGAAGAAGATGCTTTTGACCAGCCAGATGACCAATTTCAGCGTGGCCTGATATTTGGTACTGAATCAGTGTCGGCTCAGGCGCAGCGTGATCAGTATGCTGGTTATGTAGAGCTGCTTATTCCGCTTTCAGATGTGCTGGAGTTTACTGTTGCGGGCCGTTATGACCATTACAGTGATTTTGGCTCAACAACCAATCCGCAGTTAACCATGCAGTGGCGTCCGTTGGACAATTTCACGTTGCGGGCGTCTTTTGGACAAGGCTTCCGCGCGCCATCGCTGGCGCAAATTGGCTTGGGCCCATCACAAGAGTCAGTATTCTTTACCGACACGTTCCGTTGCCCCACGCCTGATGCCGGCAATCCAGCTTGTGCAGCAACAGACTACACTATTGTGTTTGTTGGTAGCGAAGGTCTGCAACCAGAGGAATCTGAAACCTTTAATCTGGGTGCGGTGTGGCAAGTTAATGATGAGTTTGATATTACCGCTGATATCTGGAGTATCACTCAGGACAACAAAATAGATAAAAACGATTATCAAAACGTTTATAACGCTGAGTGTAACAACCAGAACAGTACCCGCTGCGTTCGTTTAGCACCATTGCCCGGCCAGGCTTTGGGTGAGCTGTCGCGTTTATTCAACAGCTATGTCAATGTTAGCTCGCAAGAGGCTACAGGTTTAGATTTGTCGACTTCTTACCGTTTAACATTGCGGGATATGGGGTTAGTCAGGTTTAGCCTGGATTGGTCTTACATAAATAAGTTTGAGAAAAACGGTATTGACTATGCGGGTGAGTACAACTACCCACAACATCGTTGGTTGGCATCAGCTGACTGGAGCCATGGCGATTGGGGTGTTGTAACCAGCCTGAGCTACATTGGTGAGTTTGAAGATTATGCCGCGCCAAGTGATGTTGAATCGACAAAAACGCGTACGGTCAGCGCACAAATGTTGCTGGATGTTCAAGCGCGATACAATATCAATGATAAAACTCAGTTGGTACTTGGCATGAACAATGCGCTGGATGAAGATCCGCCATTCGTAATTGGTGACGGTGATGCCGATTTGTATGGTTATGCGTCGAAAGTGCACAACCCACGTGGGCAGTATATTTATGGTAAAGTTAGCTATCGCTTTTAATAGTGTTTAGCATACAAGGTTAAACCTAAAGTAATGCCGGTCAGTTTAACTGACCGGCATTTTTTAATTGCAGGATTTATCGGCTAATAAATGAATAACTACTTATTCAACAATGGGTTCGATATGAATTTCTACTCGACGGTTTAGCGTGCGGTTGGCATCTGAGGTATTAGGCACTATCGGATAATTTGGGCCGTAGCCTTGGGTTTCTACCCGGATAGCCTGCACATTCTGTGCAATAAGATATTGTTTTACACTTTCAGCTCGCGCCTGCGACAGGTTCATATTGTATTGATAAGGCCCGGTATCGTCGGTATGGCCTGCTATTACCAACATGGTTTTTTCATAATCACGCAATACTTTGGCAATATCATTAAATACCGGAAACAGGTTAGAACGAATATCAGAGCGGTTCACATCAAAAGTTAATTGCGCCGGAATATCTAACCGCAGCTTGTCACCCTCACGAATCACTTTCACACCGCTGCCGCTAAGCTCTTCGTTAAGTGCTTTTTCTTGTTTATCCATATAACTACCAACAGCGGCACCCGCCAAAGCACCGACAGCGGCACCAATAACCAAGCGCTTGTCTTTGTGGTTGCCGGTGGCTTTACCCGCTACAGCACCTACCACAGCACCAATAGCCGCGCCTTTTTGTGTGTTAGAAAACTCGTTGGAAGCACAACCTGCAACAACCACACTGGCCGATAAGAGAGAGATTAATAAAGTAGAACGACGCATAATAGACTCCGGTTTACGCAATGATGTTCAGCATAGTATGACCAGCTGAATTCGTGCTGAACTATAGCGGTAACGCCTGTGTTAGGTTGTTGCTATTTTGTATATTTTGCTATGTATGATTCACTTTTGCTGGTTTTTTAAGTATTGTATCGGAGTTTTGTCTGCAATCCGTTTGACGGTGATGGGCTAAGGAATTAAATAATGATAAAAATGATGCGCTTATTTGTTTTACTCGCCGCAGTGCTGCTGACTCCGCAGGTGTTCGCCGACGTATATAAATGTACTGACAGCGATGGTGAAGTGGTGTTTCAAGGTGAACCTTGCCGTAGTGGCGAAGAAGTGAAAATGGATATTCGTTTTGCTAAACAACAAACCAACGATGTCGGGCAGCTGATTTCTGGCAGTTGGTGTGAAATTGGCACATCAGGAGTGTCTGAAGGCACAATCATGCAAGATAGTGCAATGCGTAAAACCTGGATTTTCAGTGAGCGGCAGATGGTGCAGCACATCAGCCAGGGACAACGTAAAGATACCTTCAAGTATGCCATTCGTCAGGCGCCAGGTTCTTTTGTTATCGATCATCCTGCTTTTGGTAGCGGCCAGGTAAGTTGGCAGGTGAAAAAATTGACTGACGAGCAACTGGTTATAGCCGCCTATGGTGGTTTTACGCATTTGTCGCCAGGTGATTGCGAGTTGAAGACGGCAAGCTCTGAAAATTAAATAGACATATAGACGCCCAAACCTTAAGCTGCTGCTTGTAACGCAGTATAAAGGTGTGTCTATGTTAAATTCTGTTTGGCGGCGCATTGTAATTAAAGTTGGCAGTGCGCTGATCTCTCCCGAAGCCAAAGGTTGCTCTACCCGCTATTTACTAGCGATTGGCCGTTTTATCAGTGAATGCCGCCAACAAGGTACAGAAGTGGTACTTGTTTCCTCTGGTAGTGTGGCTGCGGGCCGTTCGGCCATTGCCTTTGCCCATCAACCTTTACCCATCAATATTAAGCAGGCGATGGCAGCTGTCGGTCAAACGCAAATGATGGCTACCTGGAGTAACCTGTTTGATTTTCGTTGTGCGCAAATTTTACTGACACATGATGATTTAGCCGACCGGCGCCGTTACCTGAATATCGACAACACGTTGCGTACCTTGCTGGCAAACCAGGTGCTGCCTATCGTCAACGAAAACGACAGCGTAGCTACAGCAGAGCTTAAAGTGGGTGACAACGATAATCTAGCGGCAATGGTAGCAATATTGGTTGATGCCGATGCGTTGATTATTTGCTCCGACATTGACGGTTTATATAGCGCTAACCCCAGAACTACGCCGGATGCACGGTTTATTGCCCGGGTTGAGCAGATTGACACAGCAATATACGCTATGGCCGGAGGCAGCCATCACACTATTGGTACTGGCGGTATGCTGACTAAAATTCAGGCGGCAGAAAAAGCCACTAAGCTGGGTGTCGATACGCTGATCATCAATGGCCAGAACGCCGCCAGTTTTGACACGCTGCTGCGTGGTGAAACGGCCGGCACTTTGTTTGTGCGCCAGCAAGATAGGCTTAGTGCGAAAAAGCACTGGCTGCTGCACAGCCTGAAAAGTCAGGGTAGTATCACGCTGGACAGCGGTGCCGTGCAGGCACTGCTGCACAAAGGCGCCTCTTTACTGGCGAAGGGCGTAACGAACGTCAGCGGTCAGTTCGATAAAGGCGACGCCATCTGGCTGTGTGATCACGGCGGTAAGCAGCTGGCCAAAGGTATTTGTCAGTACAGCGCCACCGAGTTGCAGCTAATTAAAGGTTTACATAGTCAACAAATTGCCACTACGCTGGGTTTTTGCCCCAGTGAGGAAGTGGTGCACCGGGACGATATTGCGCTAACAAGCTAACGGCAGGTTGCGAATGAAAATTGCGGTAATTGGTGGTGGCATTAATGGCTTAAGCAGTGCCTGGCAATTGGCGTTGGCCGGACATGATGTCAGTTTATTTGAGCGCGACAGCTTGATGCAGGCTACCAGTGCTGCCTCATCAAAATTATTGCATGGCGGCTTGCGTTATTTGGAGCAGGGCGAGTTTCGTCTGGTACGCGAAGCATTGCAAGAACGGCGCTGGTGGCTGAAAAAAGCGCCGCAACTTACGCGGCGGTTACCCATCTTATATCCTTTCTATAACGATTCACGCCGCGCCCGCTGGCAGTTAAAAATAGGCTTGTGGTTGTACGATGCGTTTGCCGGGCGTAAAGGTATTGGCCGTCATCGCTGGCTAACGGCCGCGCAAGCGCTGCGTTGCTCTTCGCATTTAAATAGCGAGGGCCTACGCGGTGCTTATCTATTTTTTGACGGCCAGATGGATGACCAAAAACTGGGGCTGTGGATGGCGCTGCAGTGTCGTAAGGCGGGGGTGCAGTTGTTTGAACACAGCCCGGTGCAGCAAGTCAGCGCAGACGCCAAAGTGTTGCTGGCAGAAGGCTGGCAACAGTTTGATCGGGTGGTAAATGTGGCCGGGCCCTGGAGCCAACAATTACTTAAGCAGTCTGGCTTACCGCAGCAGCCATTGGATTTAGTGCGTGGTAGCCATTTATTGCTGCCGCCAATCAGCCGTTACGGCCATATGTTGGAAGTGCCTGGCGAGGCACGCATTGTCTTTGTGCTGCCTTATCAGGGCTCAACCTTATTAGGTACCACTGAGGTGCGCCAGCAATTGGCTGAGCCGATTCAGTGCTCAGCGGCAGAACGGGATTATCTGCTTGGCGTGTATAACCATTATTTTCAGCCTGCGGCGGGCAAAGACACTGTACTAGCCGATTTTGCTGGCGTGCGGCCTTTACTGGGCGGCAGCGCGAATGCCAGCAAAGCCAGTCGCGAATATCAGCTGACCTGGCAAGGCCAGCTGCTTACAGTATCCGGCGGTAAGTGGACCACAGCGCGGGCCTTGGGACAAAGTGTTGCGGCGCAGATTAGCCAATCAGTAACGAAAGGCTAAATCTGCAGCAGGATAAAATTAGCATGTCAGTGCATGCTACAAAGTAATAGCCAGAATTTTTGAGCGCCGTTGATAGTTATACAGCTGCTTTTTCTGCGCCGGTAAATCATCGACGGTCAGCAGTTCAAAGCCTTGCTCTAAAAACCAGTGAATACTGCGGGTAGTCAAGGCAAACAGCTTGCTGTACTTGTGTTGCCGTGCCTGTTGGATCACCGCTTTAAGTAAAATGCTGCCACGGTCAGCATCACGGTAGTCCGGATGCACAGCGAGGCAGGCAAATTCGCCAACATTATCATCCGGAAACGGATACAAGGCGGCGCAACCAATCACCAGGCCGTCGCGTTCAATTAAAGTGAACTGGCTAATTTCCATTTCCAGTTGTTCACGCGAGCGGCGTACCAGCAGGCCTTGCTGCTCCAGTGGCCGGATCAAATCCAGAATACCGCCGATATCAGAAATGGTTGCCTGGCGCAGTTTTTCGGCCGACTCGGTAACTATTTGCGTACCTATACCATCACGAGAAAACAGCTCTTGCAGTAAGGCGCCATCTTCGTCATAGCTGACTAAGTGGCAACGCGGAACGCCAGCGCGACAGGCGGTGATGGCGGCATGTAAAAACGCCTGGGTGCCGGGGCAGGCATCGGGTTGTTGCTCCAGCTGCAGCATAATTTTTTCGGCGGCATTGGGCATAAGCTCGGCAATTATGTCGCCATTTTCGCCGATAATTCCGCCAATTTCACTAAAGCCTATCATCTTGTCAGCCTTTAGTTTTACCGCCACCTGAGTGGCAATATCTTCGGCGGTTAAATTAAAGCTTTCACCGGTTACTGAGGCAGCTATCGGCCCCATCAGCACTATACCGTTGTTATCCAACTGGCGACGAATACCGGCAGCATCAATACGGCGCACGCGGCCGCTATGATGATAATCGATGCCCTCGTCCACACCCAGTGGCTGGGCAATCACAAAATTGCCGCTAACCACGTTAATTTGCGCGCCCTGCATCGGCGTATTGCTTAAACTCATCGACAAACGTGCGGTGATATCCAACTGCAGCGCACCGGCCACCTGCTTAATTAATTTGAACGAGTCATCATCGGTTACCCGCACGCGGTTATGGTAGGTGGGTTCCAGCCCGGCTTGTTGCAGCGCGGCATTAATTTGCGGCCTGGCGCCATACACCAGTACTACTTTGATACCCAGGCTGTTGAGCAGGGCAACATCATTAATAATGCTGCGAAAGCCACTTTGGCTAATCGCTTCGCCACCCAGCATCACCACAAAGGTTTTGCCGCGGTGTGCATTAACATAAGGTGCTGATTGGCGAAAACCGGAAACAAGTTCAGTAGTGCGCACGGGTAGTGGGCTTCCTTCTAATAAGACCATAGCTATATAGGACATAAAGATGGCAGCTGGATGACAAAAATGCCAATTTAAGCTATGCCAAAGCCGGCATTTTAGGATAAAAGTGGTTTTATATCCACTTTTATAGAATATTTATTCTTTGTCGTGATTGGCGGCTGCTGGTTGCTTGAGTTGGCGCGGCCGACTACCTATTGTAAAGCAGTTACATTACACTAACACTAGCTACGTCAAGGTAGCCGGGCAGGAACAGCAGATGAATCAGCTCCGTACGCAACAGCACCACAGCAAAAAAATTAAAGCGCCAGGCCGGCCCTGGTTTGCGTTAGCCTTTCTTGGTTTGTTTATGTTGGCAGGAGTGGCTGGCGGTATTGCTTTTTTTAGCGACGGCCAAATTGTAGCTGGCCTGGTGTTTAGCAGTATGTTTTGTGGCATATCCGGCTTGATGATGTATCTGTTGTTGCATGGTCATGACAAAACGTTGGCAGAGCAGGCTATGTTGCTGGGCCAGGCCCCAGTCGCTGGTATCGCTAGCAATAATAAAACCGGCTACCAGGCCATGCTCGGGATGGGGGCGATATTTTTTGTCATTGGTGTACCTATTAGTTATATGCCGCGCTCCCAGCCGCCGGTTATGCCATCACCGCCGGTGCCGTTAAACGGATTACCGCCGCTGGTGCCTGACACATTTTGCCAGCCACGACCGTACATAGCGGCACCCAGAGCGATCTTGCCGGCCGGTACACCACGGTTTAACAAATACTGCACCGCTTCGAGCGCACTAAAGCCGCTGATGGGCGAGTTTGGTGACGGATACAGGCCGGTTTGATGGCCTAATACGCCATTCCAGGCTCCGTAGTAGTCGTAGGTCATCAGGTTGATGTAATCCATGTACGGTGCGGCATCTTCCCAGTCCACTACACTGAGTTTCTCCACACCGCCCGACATCGCTGCCGCCAGCTCGTATTCGCGACCGGTTTCCACTTCAAGTGCATCCAGCGCAGCGCGCAGTTCCTGCACTAACGTGGCAAAACCGGCGCCATCCTGCGGACTACCCAATTCTGGTGTGGCACCGCCGCCGCCCGGGAATTCCCAGTCGATATCGATACCATCGAAGAAATCATAGGTGCGGATAAAGTCGATAATAGAATCAATAAACACCGCCCGTGCGGCGGGGTTTACGCCAACCTGATATAGCGGATCAGACAAGGTCCAGCCGCCGACAGAGGGCAGAATTTTGATATGCGGATGCGCTTGTTTCAGCCGGTACAGCTCGGCAAAAATTCCGCGGATGGGCTGATCCCACACATCGCCCGGATAGCCTTTTTCCAGCGCAGCGAATTTATCATGTACCACGACTGAGTAATCCGGCTTTCCAGCACACTGGCTGTTAAGTGCGGCATAACCTTGCGGGTTGGCGGCTTGTAATGACGGGTTGTCGCCACACAGCGGGATAAAACCATAGTAAATATGGGTCAGGTTTTGCGCTGGTATGTCGGCGGCGTGAAAGGCGCGGCCATAAATGCCCCATTCAACAAAATAAGCGCCGACTTTTTTGCCTGTGCTGTTGTTATAAGCGACGTTATTTTGCTTTAACGGATGCGGCCAGGCTGTCATGTCTAAATCGGTCCAGGGGTCGAAGCTGCCATCGCCGCCGTCGCCACCATCACCACCATCTCTGCCGCCAGTGCCGCTGATGTTCACAGTGGTAACACCACTTAGCGCACATTCTTCCGTGCTGCCGCTGACCTGACATAAGCTGACTTGCAGCTGATAGCTGCCTGGCTGGTTAAACGTCAGGCTGGTGCTGCCGGTTTGTGCATTCTGGCCATTTGGTGTCAGCGCACCCTCAAAGACAACGCTGTCATTTTTATGTAAATACCACTTGTTGCCGTTGCTGCCCCACCACATATCCCAACTGACAGGTACCTGTACGCTGCCGTTCTGTAGTTGATAATCTGCCGGCATCCAGCTGAGCACAGGTGCGTTCGGTGTAGCGGCCTGAATATTAGCCGCCAGTAATAGCAATGATATGCCACTACAGCTTTTAACTGTTTGTTTAAACATAACTTCCTCCAATGGTGTCGCTTATTTTTTTTCTTTTTATTCAGGAAGCGTTGCTTGAAACAGCTGTTTAGCAACGCATTGTTTTGCACATTTTATCCGTTGCCTGCCTGACGCTACTGCTCCGTGTCGTTTAGAAAATGAGCGGTTTTGACTATGGCAAAAATGACAGCGTTGTCAAAAAAATGAAGTAAGATTTCGATGATATTTTTATGATGAGTAATTAACTGGCTGAATTAACTGTAAAAATATAAAACCTAACCTGTCAGGAAATCTTACACATTATCGGGCCAAAAATACGGTTTTCGGGAAGGTTGTAAATGGATGCCACAGTGCTGTAATCATCAGCTGTGGCATCTTACTGGTTTAATCGAGGATAATATGCGGGATAAATCTTGAGCTGTCTTTGGTGATCAGGCTGTTGTCTTCGCGGATACAAATACCGGCGGCGCTGTCGCCAACCACCCAGCTGCCAATCAGCGTATAGTTATCGCCAAACTTTGGCAGCGGGGCCAGTTGCTGACGAATATAGCCACTGTCGTTATAGGGGCCGTCTTGCTGTAATGCTAAGCCATCCGCGGTAAGTAACTGAATATTGGCGCCTTCGCGCGATAACAGCGGCTTACGCAGCCAGCCGTTCTGCAGTGCGCTACCATCATCAAAAAACGCCGGTAGCAGGTTGGGGTGGCCCTGATACTTTTGCCACAGCAGCGGCAATATGCCTTTGTTCGACAGCAGGCATTTCCACAACGGTTCGATAAACTGCGTTTGGCTGGTTAAAATGGTGCCGGCAAACTCTTCCTGCAGCATAAACTCCCACGGATAAAGCTTAAACAAGCCTTGGATTGAGAAGCCGTCTAAATCGACCAGCTGGCCGTCGATATCACCCAGTTGCTCCAACTGAATATAGCGACAGTTCAAGCCAGCCTGCAGTGCGATGTCCATCAGGTAATCTACTGTGCCTTTATCTTCAATACTTTCGGTCACGCTGGCAAAGTAAAACGGCTGTGGCAGATTAAGCTCGCCAAAGGCTTGCTGCAGTTTGTCTTGCAGTGAATTGAACTGATCTGCACCCTGTGGCAGCTCGCCGCGCATTAACTGATCTTCTAGCCAAACCCACTGAAAAAAGCCGGTTTCGTACAAAGAGGTGGGCGTGTCGTAGTTTAGTTCTAACAGCTTGGCCGGGGCGCTGCCGTTATAGCTAAAATCCATCCTGCCGTACAAATGCGGCTCTTTCGCCCGCCAACTGGCCACTACCGCATCCCAGAACTGTGGGGGTATTGCCAGTTGCTGCAATTTTTGCTCGTCGCTAACAATATCGTCTACTAAGTCCAGCGCCATCTGGTGCAGCTCTTCAGTGGGCGCTTCCAAATCCTGCTCTATCTGCTGCAAGCTGAATTGATAATAGGCCGTTTCATCCCAATAGGGCTCGCCGTCAAAGGTATGAAAATTAAAGCCGACACTTTCGGCAAAAGCTTTCCAGCCGGGCCTGGGATTGCTGTTAACGCGTTTCATAATAACTTAACCACCTAAGCTACTGCTGCTGCGTTTGGCTGCCTGAGCACCAAAACCGCCACGGCGTGCCATAGTGGCCGGTTTGGGCTGTACCGCTGAAGGCTTAATACTGGTCGCGCCGGGCTGTGTTGCTACCGCTGTGTTAGTGGCGGTGCGAAACGTGCTGCGGTCATCGCGGGATTTATACAATGGCTGATTGGCTACCGGCGAACGGTTAGCTGCAGTTGGCTGCTGTTGCGCTGCACCGGCCATGCCGCCGCGGTTTAACATCTGGCCGGCCATAAAGCCCATCATCATCGGCATAAAAAAGCCGCTGCTTTGTTGGCTTTGCGGTTGGCTTTGTTCGCCGCCGTTTGCAGCTACAGTATTGTTTGCCGCTAATACCGGTGCGGTTTCACACTGGCCGCTACCAAAGTCGGTTTCACATTCTTGTTTGCTGGCATAGCGCGGGGCTACCTGTGGGTGCAAGGCTGCAGCCTCGGCAAAAGCCGCTTTACATTCTGCCGGCGGGTTGTAATAAGCGGCGCATTCGTCCGGCGAATTGAATACCTGTACTTCTACCGGTTTTTCACCACAACCGGCCAATATCATGCTGGCTGCGGGTACCATCATAATCAGGCGCGCAGTTTTGCTGCGCTTAAACGTTTTGCTCATACGGTACTCCTTAATAGCTCATACAGGCGGCGTTTAACATGCCGACAGTAACTGAACAGGCGGCGGAAAAAATGCCGGCGGCCAATTCACCCTGAGTAATACGTTGCGGTAGCTGCTTTAGTGCGGCGCTGCTGATAATAAACGTTAGCACCTGCACCATTAAAGCCACGCCGCCCCAGATGGCACAATCTAGCAGCGACATTGAATGGGTGATAGCGCTGGCCAATGGCCAGGCAAAACCGATAATGGCACCGGCAAAAGCAACAGCTGCAGCGGAATTGTTGGCGCGTATTAAACCAAACTCGTCATGGGGTGTAACCCAGGTGTACAGCCGAACGAAAACTAGCAAAAGAATAATGGCTAGAGCGAAATATGCCGCGAAGGCCGGTAAGCCGGCTAGTGAAGTTAACGCAGTATCTAACATGGTAAGTCCTGTAGTTGAAACATCTGGCGCCGATCGTGCGCAAAAACAGCGCGCAGTTCAAGTTAAATCGGCCAGAGCTTGGCGGTTATTTATCGCAGATTGCGCTGCGCTTAACCGTTAAGCGCTGGACAGCAGTGATCTGCGCTCTACACTGGCGAAGTATTACTTTGTTTAACCGCAACTATAACAACAAAAAAGTTTGACCTAACCAGGAACCTAAGATGAAAAAAATGACTACCGTGGCGCTGAGCATAGCGCTGGCACTAGGACTCGTTGCTTGCAGCGATAATACCGCTGCGAAAGCCGACAGCAGCGCAACCGCTGCAGCGGCAATTGCACAGCCTGCAGCATTAAGTTCGGGTATTGCGCTGGCCAATATGGACCGCAGCGTGGCACCACAACAAGATTTCTTCCGCTATGTTAATGGTAACTGGCTGGACAGTACCGAGATCCCGGCTGACAAAGCACGTTGGGGCAGTTTTGATGAACTGCGTGAGAACGCAGAAAAACAAGTACTGGCAATCGTACAAAAACTGGCGGCGCAGCAGCACGCAACTGGCTCAGACGAGCAGAAAATTGCTGATTTATATCAATCATTTCTTAATGAGCAACAGGCTGAAGAGTTGGGGTTAAGCCCGCTGCGTGGCGAATTGGCGGCTATTGATAATATTAACAATCACACAGAATTAACCACGCTGTGGGGCAACTGGCAGCGCTACCGTGTCGGTACGCCGGTGGCAGTGTATGTTGGCCAGGATCAGAAACAATCTGATCAGTACATTACCGGCGCTTCGCAATCTGGTCTGGGCCTGCCAGACAGGGATTATTACTTAAAAGATGATGAGCGCTCGGTGGAATTACTGGGTAAGTACCAGGCATTCATCGCTAAGCTGTGGACGCTGGCTGGCTTTGAAAATGCTGAGCAAGTCGCGGCTGATATCGTCGCATTAGAAAAGCAGATCGCTGCAGCGCATTGGAGCCGGGTACAAAACCGCGACCGTAACGCAACATATAACAAGGTGACTGTGACCGAGCTGGCGGCGTTAGCACCGGGTTTTGACTGGCAGGCTTTCCTGGCAGCGGCAGATTTGGGCAATAGTAATGAACTGGTAATACGCCAGCCCAGCTATTTTACAGCCTTTGCCAAACTACAGGCAGAAACCCCGGTTACGCAGTGGCAGCAGTATCTTAAATTTCATTTACTGCGCAGCAATGCCAATAACCTGAACAAAGCTTTTGTCGATGCCAGCTTTGATTTTTACGGTAAAACACTCAACGGCTTGGAAGAGCAGCGTAGTCGCGAGAAACGTGCCGTAAGCCTGGTGGATAATAACCTTGGCTTTATGGTGGGTAAAAAATACGTTGAGCAATATTTTAAACCAGAAGCCAAAGCGCGGATGGACCAGATGATTGAAAACCTGCGTGGCGCCTTCCGCCAGTCGATTGATGAACTGGAATGGATGAGCCCGGTAACGAAAAAGCAGGCGCAAATTAAGCTGGCGAAATTTAACACCAAAATTGGCTATCCGGATAAATGGCGTGATTACAGCTGTGTTGAAATTAATGCCAGCGATTTAATTGGCAACCTGCGCCGCAGCGCCGAGTGTGATTATCAGCGCACTATTGGCCGCCTCGGTCAACCGGTTGACCGCAGCGAATGGGGTATGACGCCGCAAACGGTTAATGCATATTACAGCTCAACCATGAACGAAATTGTATTTCCGGCTGCTATATTACAGCCGCCATTTTTTAACGTCGATGCTGATGACGCAGTTAACTACGGCGCAATTGGTGGTGTTATCGGCCATGAATTTACCCATGGCTTTGACGACCAGGGCCGCCGCTCTGATGGTGATGGCAACTTGCGAGACTGGTGGACAGAGCAAGATGCGGCACAGTTCCAGCAGCGAGCTCAGCTGATGGTTGATCAGTACAGCAGCTTTAACCCGATTGACGATTTACGCCTGCAGGGTGCACTGGGCTTGGGTGAAAACATCGCCGACTTAGGTGGATTAACGGTGTCGTACAAGGCGTATCAAACGTCTCTGAATGGTGCCGACGGTGCCGTGATTGATGGCTTTACCGCCGAGCAACGTTTCTTCAAGGGGTGGGCCCAAGTGTGGCGCATTAAATTCCGTGACGAAGCGCTGCGCCAGCAAGTGATCACCGGGCCACACTCACCAGGCATGTACCGCGTGCTGGGTACCTTGTCAAATATGCCGCAGTTTTATCAGGCCTATGACGTGAAACCAGGTGATGGCATGTACCGTGATGAAAAAGTACGGGTAAAAATCTGGTAATAGTGACATGACAGCTAATGTGCTGTGGCACATTCTGTTGTGAATAGAAAAACGCCCGTTTGAGTAACGGGCGTTTTTAATTGAGTACCATTTTCGGCTTTGATTATGCTTGGTTGCGCTTTTTGCGTGCCCAGCCCAAACCTAATAAACCCAAAGAAAACATAGCGATAGAGGCTGGCTCTGGTACGGTAACCACACCACCGTCTGTACCACCATCCGCTTGGCCTTCTGTTACTAATGTAACGGCATAGCTTTGATTGCCACCGGCAGTATTAATTACCTCATATCCTGGTGTGCTAACAGAAAAGCCCATATGTGATGAGGTTCCCCAGTTAGATAACCCTGCAGAGGTAAGACCTTCATTTACTGGGAAATTCTCCTGGCCAGCAACGATATTTACATTCTCTTCCTGGAAGTAGTTCAAATGGCCGTTTAATTCGTCATACAAAAATGAATTAACATTGTTCATCCAGGTTGAGCCAGTACCTTGCCAACCGTCAGCCAGTGCGACTATGCCCATGCCAGTGCCAGATGCCGCCCAGTTAACCGCATTAATGAAAAAACCTCTTGGGCCATTATCTATCGGGCCTGGGCTATTCAAATAATGAAAATCGGCATCTTGACCAGACAGGAAAGTACGGCTGCCGCGGGCATTGGTAATGTCATCACCAGCAGACAGTAACCGGCTCGGATCCATGCCAGATAGCCAGCTTGGAATAATAAACACATCATAGCTGCCAAAATCTGGGGCGGCTTCACCCAATTCCCAAATATCGACATTCCAATCCAATGAGCCATCGTTATTTGGATCGTAATCGCCAGCATTACTGGCTAAGGTGCCAGGTAGTGTATTGTAAAACGCGTTACCGCCGTACCACAGTACATCTATGACAGCTGCGGATGCATTCGTCGCAGTTAGTGCCGCGGCCAGACAAAACGTCTGGAGTAATTTCTTGTTCATTACAAGTTCCTTCTAAGAGTTTAGCAATTGCCAGTTGGCATTGTGCGGTGTTAAATAAGCACATTGCGCGCCAGCATTGATAGCTATGTAAAATCAATAGCTTGCTTGCGCATCTGTAATGGGGATGTAAAAAATAGTGACAAAATGTACCTGAAATGTATTTTAAAGCTTGCAAGGTAGGCTACAGCAGGTGCAGGTTAGCAAGGCATACCGGCTGGCATGCCTTGCTAAAAGTAAAACACAGGTAGGTAAGGGTGCTATTGCCGGGCGGCTTTAATCTCGGCTATTAGCGCAAGCACATCATCGCGCTGCAGGACCTCTTCGATATTTTCAACCAGCTTACGTCGCCAGTTCGGGTATTCGTAACTGGTGCCGGGGATATTCACCGGCGTGGCCATCAGCAGTAAATCTTCTAATTGAAATGCCAGTAATTTCGCTGGTTGTTGAGCTGTGAATAAATGGCTGGCACGCACTAATTGTGCAAAGTCACCGTCGCTGAGTTGCAGGCGTTGTGCCATCAGGCGCATTTCGTCGCTACGCAATTGATGCAGGTTGTCGGCAACCTGGGCACTGGGAAATAAATCCAGCTGGTGGCGTAGCGCCAAATCGTGCTGTTGCCAGTAGCCAACCAATGTCGGCATATCATGGGTGGTCACGGTGGCCAGTGCCAGCTCAGGATAGGTTTGTGCGGCGTAGTCGTAGCTGCTGGCTTTTTGCTCCAACATAAATACGCGGTATGACAACACCTGATACTGCGCCATTAAGTGGCTGATCTCTACCGGCACCGTGCCTAAATCTTCGCCAATGACCACACAGCTGTTGCGTTGACTTTCCAACGCCAGAATGGCGAATAAGTCGGCAGCCGGAAAGCGGATATAAGCACCAGCAGTGGCATCGCTGCCAATGGGGCAGCACCATAACCGCAGCAGTGCCATAACATGGTCTAGCCGCAGTGCGCCGGCATAGCGCATATTGGCTTGGATCAGCTCTATAAAAGGCCGGTAGGCTTTTTGTCGCAAGGTTTCTGGGTTGTAGGCCAGCAAGCCCCAATTCTGCCCTTTGGGCGCCATAATATCGGCCGGGGCGCCTACGCTTAGATCCAGTAAGTAATCTTCAGGTGCACCCCAGCTTTCAGCGCTGCTGCGGCTGGTTCCTACAGCAACATCACAGTACAAGCCAATCGCCATGCCATGCTGTTGGCACAAACGCTTCACTTCTGTCAGTTGCAGTTGCGCCTGCCATTGCAAATACAGTTGCTGATCTATCGCATCGGCATGGCTACGGGCAAACTCGGTGACAGCGTCAGAGTTAGGGTTACGCAACGGTAATGGAAAGTTTTGCCAGGCCGCCATGTTTGTATCTTGCGCAAACAGCTCACCTTGTAATACCTGATGAATAGCAAGCTGGCGCAGGCTGTCGCCGGCTTGTTTAACAAACTGTCTGAATGCCGCTGCGCGGGCAGTATTTTTTAGCAGATGCTGCTGTTTAAACTGCTGAAACAACAAGGTGGCTATCTGCTTTTTAACGGCAGCAACACCAATATAGTCAACGTCGGAACTGGCACGCAGCTGCTGTAAGCGCTGTTGAAAAGCGGCGGACTCTACCTGTTGCTGTGCTGTGTTGCAGTCGGCATACTCGGCGGTGTGCTCTAAGGCAACATACTCAGTATTTAGCCAGAGCCGGCTATTTGGGCTATACGGGCTGCAATCTTGCGGCAGTTCCGGATACAACGCATGCAGCGGGTTTAAGCCAATAAAGTCAACGCCTTGTCTGGCCAACGGTGCGATAATTTGTTGTAAATCGTAGAAATCGCCGATACCCCAGTTGCGGGCCGATTTTAACGCGTACAATTGCAGTGCCGGGCCAAAGGTTTTATGTAAAACCGCTTTATCGTGCAACTGAAAACAACGCTCAGGCGTAATGATTAACTGTTGCTGATAGTGCTGGCTGCCATTGCTCAACACCAGCTGGTGATAACCCAGCGGCAAGCTTAGCGGCAAGGACACTTCAGCCGCAAGTATTTCACCTTTGCTGGTAGTATGGCGCTGAATAATGTCACTGGTGGCCAGGCTTAGTTTACCGCTAAACTGCTGTTGTTCTTCCGTAGTAACTTGCCATTGCCAGTCACTGACCGCTTGCTGTTGTAACTGCTGCAGCCGTAGTGTAATAGCCTGGCCGTATTTGCGCACATTTACCGGCGCAATAACGTCAAACCATGGTTGTTCGGTCAATTGCGTTATTTGTTGTTCAATACGGCTATCGGATGACAGGTTGAACCCCATCGCTTGCAAAATTGCTTGCTGCTTATCCAGGCTGATCACTTCAGTGTGGCCCTGGGCATGTACATAGCTGTCTTGCAGCCCTGCCAAGGCAGCGAGTTGCTTAATTAATTCCATAATTCACCTGTAACGCCGACTGGCTAAGGCCGGATAAATAACGATGTCTGCTGTCGGTGTATTTTCCGCGCTGGCGGTATATCCCGGGCGAGCAACCTTGCCAACACTTAAATGCTTTTTGAAAACTACTTTGTTCTTCAAATCCCAGCTGATATGCAATTTGTTGCAGGCTTAGGCTGGCATCCATTAAATAGCGTTGTGCCAGTTGATGCCTGCACTGTGATACCAGTTGACGAAAACTGCTGTTAGCCTGCTTTAGCGCGCGTTGCAGCGTGCGGCAGCTCATGTGCAGGGCACTGGCCGCATCACTAAGCCTGGGTGCTTGCGGTAACTGCTGTAAAATATACTGCTGTAACTGCTGCAATACGGCCTCAGCCGGTTCCAGCTGTTTGCTAAGGTACAGCGCTGTGTTGTAGCGACTGACAATCTGATTGTTCATAGTTTGCTCCGCCAGGCAGCAAAGCACGATCCCCTGATTGCCTCAGGCTGCCATATGGTGGTGCAAGCATAAATCAGCTATGCGTAATTATTAAACCTGCTGCATACGTATGCAGTGAAAATATCCTTGCCGACAGAAAAATAAAACAGCTGTAGTTCTGCTATATCTATTGCAATCAGGCGCTAGTGCAGAGGCTATAAAGCCACTAGAACCAAGGCGCACCGCGATGGTGCACATGAGATTGGTAATGCGCCACTGCTGTGCAAATTAGTGATTATGAATACGTATTCATGTTGAGCTGTTGCCATAATAAGTTTAATAAATAGCCTTAGACAAAAGTCTGGTTGTACTGATACGGCTGCGCTTACAGCCAACAGACGACACAAACAACACACCGGGGATGAAGGACATGACTAAATTTAAACTCAGTTTGCTGACACTGGCGATAGCTGCCAGTACCGGCACCACAGCATTTGCGCAAACGGCAGAGCAGGCCAAAGCTGATGAGCAAATCGAAGTAATTTCAGTAACAGGCTATCGCGGAAGTCTGCAAAAAGCTCAAGCGATTAAGATGAGCGAAAACTCCATCGTCGAGGTTTTGTCAGCAGAAGACATTGGTAAACTGCCAGATACCAGCGTGGCGGAGTCATTAGCACGTTTGCCAGGCTTAGCCGGTGAGCGTCGTAATGGCCGTACCAGCGGTTTATCTGTGCGTGGTTTTAACGAAAACTACGTTGGCACCTCACTCAATGGCCGTGAACTGCTAGGTATGGGTGATAACCGCGGTGTTGAATACGATTTATACCCATCTGAAATTGTTTCTACTGCCATAGTGTATAAAACACCTGAAGCCAGCCTGATGGCGCAAGGTATTGGCGGTACTGTTGATTTACAAACGATTAAACCGTTAGCTGCAGAGCGCACTGTCGCTTTTAATCTGAGCTA
Source organism: Rheinheimera maricola (assembly GCF_016918075.2). Classification (GTDB taxonomy): domain Bacteria; phylum Pseudomonadota; class Gammaproteobacteria; order Enterobacterales; family Alteromonadaceae; genus Alishewanella; species Alishewanella maricola_A. The sequence continues at coordinate 59,348 of NZ_JAERPS020000007.1, forward strand.
TGAGAAAAACGACCAGGACTCCGGCAACCCGGATTTCGACAACACTGGCCACCGTTTATCATTTAACTACGTAGATAAATTTCTTGATGACAGACTGGGTGTAGCATTAGTTGTCGCCTCTTTAGAAACGCCGCGCCAGGAACAACAGTTCCGCGGCTGGGGTTATGCCGGTGCCAACGCTGCCCGCGCGGCTGATGGCGTTACCGTGCCAGAAGGTACTGTTATCCTTGGCGGTCATGACTCCTTTACCCGCTCAGCGATGCTAGAGCGCGACTCTGTTGCGCTGGTGTTGGAATATGTGGTTAACGATAAGCTAACCGCCACCTTTGATGCGTTATACATCGATTTTAACGAGCAAGATGCCCGCCGTGGTTTAGAAGAAGGCGGTGCTGAGTGGGGTACCGGTGCCTACACTATTACAGGTGTTGAAGACGGTCTGGTAACATCAGGTTTCTATGATGGCTTCTATTCTGTGGTACGTAACGATGTGCGTGAGCAAGATTCTGAGTTGAAAACCTTTGGTTTGAATCTGGAATATCAAATTGATGACAACTGGTCGGGACAATTTGATATTTCCAGCGGCAAAGTGACCAAGTCTATTACGGACATTGAAAGTTACTCCGGTGTCGGCCGTGCCAATTCCCCTGATCGTCCAATTACTGCCCGCTCGTGGGTAATGACGCCCAATGGTGCCTTCTATTCAAACCACCCAACTATTGCACCGGTAGATTTAACCGATGCCAGTCTGATCCGGTTGGCTGGTCCACAGGCTTGGGGTGGCTCACTTAATCCGGTAACAGACTTTCAGGGCGTAGACGGTTTTGGCCCGGATACTGCTCAGGACGGTTTTGTTAACAACCCTGATTTTGAAGAAACCTTAGATAGCCTGCGTCTGCAAACGAATGGTTATGTGGAGTGGGGTATTTTTAACGAGCTGGAACTGGGCTTGGTTTACAAAGAACGTTCGAAAACCAAAATCAACAACGGTGCCTTTTTAACGGCCAATACCTGGCCAAATGATGGTGCAATTCCTGACGTATTAGGCGTGGCAGATTTAAGCTTTATCGGTATTAATGGCGTATTGGCCTATGACAGTCTGGGTTTATACCGCAGTGGTTTCTACACTGAGACCGACGCCGCGCTGCTGGAAAACGGCCGTTATGGTGACACCTATAAAATTGATGAAAAGCTAACCACGCTATACGCGATGTTGGATATCAGCACTGAAATTGGTGACATCGCCGTTACCGGTAATGTGGGTGTGCAGGTTGTGCGTGCTGATCAGCAGGGTGAAGGTTTTAGCGCCACTACCAACGCTCAGGGCTTCACTGAAGCGGTGCCGGTTACCGCCGGTACCGATTATACCGACGTGCTGCCTAGCTTAAACCTGAGCTTTGAAGTAGCAGACCGCCAGTATGTACGGACCAGCCTATCTAAGGTAATGAGCCGGCCACGAATGGACGATTTACGCCCTAACTCGCAGGTTACCTTTGCCTTTAATGACAATAATATCCTTGATGACGACGCATTAAACAGTGCCTGGGGTGGTAACGGCGGCAACACTGAGCTTAAACCACTGGAAGCTGATCAATTTGACCTGTCATATGAAAACTACTTCCATGACAATGGTTTCTTCGCTGCCAGCTTCTTCTTTAAAGATTTAAAGAATTGGCACCGCAATGTAACCTTAATCAATGATTTCTCAGCTAACTATATCCCGGGTTTCCATCAGTCATCTGATGCAACCGGCAATCAACCTCCTGCTACGTTCCTTGGCCGCTTAGATGTGCGCCAGGATGGTTTGCAGGGCTTTGTGCGGGGTTATGAACTACAAGCCAGCGTACCGTTTGACATCATTCATGAAGCTTTAGATGGCTTTGGTCTTGTTGCCAGCGCCACCTTTATGGATGGCAAGCTGGATGATGGTGGCCGGGTGCCAGGTTTGTCAGAAGAAATTTATACACTGACAGCTTACTACGAGTACAAAGGCTTTGAGTTCCGTATCTCTGGTACTAAGCGTGATGAGTTCCAAACTGAAGAGCGCGGCATCAGCTTAAGCCTGGTACCGGTTAATCGCCAGGGCACCGAGTTGTGGGATGCGCAAATTGGTTATGACTTTAGCGAATCAGGTATTGAAGCGCTGGACGGTCTGCGTGTGACATTACAAGCACAAAACCTGACGGACGAGAAAGACATCAGTAACAACGGTGATGATACTCGCCAGGTAGTGACTTACCAGAGCTTCGGTCGTAACTTTATGCTAGGGTTGAACTATAAGTTCTAAGCTTGGCAGCTTAAGCGGTAAGGTCTTACCGCTTAAATTCTTTGTTAACAGCCCAACCAAGCTTAGCCTGGTTGGGCTGTTTTGTTGTAGTAGGTACAATTATGCAAACTGTGCGTAAAGTAGTCATTTTAGGCGGCGGCACTTCGGGTTGGATAGCTGCAGCACTGTTAAAGAAAGTGTTGGGCGCAACCATAGACATTGAACTGGTGGAATCTGAAACCATTGGTACTGTTGGGGTAGGTGAAGCCACAATTCCGCCGATCCGATTATTAAATAATGTGCTGGGTATTAACGAAGCCGAGTTTCTACGCGAAACCAAAGCCACCATTAAACTGGCGATTAAATTTGAAAACTGGCGGGTGCCGGGCGAAGGCTATTTTCATACCTTTGGCGCGCCGGGTAAAAGCCTGGCTTTTTGCCAGTTCCATCACTTGTGGCAACGGGCGCGGCAGTTAGGTGATACCACCTCACTGTGGCAATACGATTTAAATTATCTGTGTGCACAAAGTGGCAAATTTGCGCCCATCACCGCCAAAGATACCGTGCTAGAGCTGCCGTATGCCTATCACTTTGACGCTGGCTTGTATGCGCTGTATTTGCGCAAGCTGAGTGAGCAAATGGGTGTGGTGCGTACCGAGGGCCTGGTCAGCGAGGTGATGCAACATCCAAGTGGCGATATTCGCTGTCTGGTATTAGATGGCGGCCGTGAGGTAAGTGGCGACTTATTTATTGACTGCTCAGGCTTTCGTGGCCTGTTAATTCAGCAAAAGCTGGGTACCGGCTATGAAGACTGGAGCCATTGGTTGCCGTGTGACCGGGCCGTAGCAGTGCCGTCGGAACGCTTTGAACACACTCTGCCCTATACCCGCTCTATAGCACACAGTGCAGGCTGGCAATGGCGCATTCCTTTGCAGCACCGCAACGGCAATGGCCTGGTGTACAGCAGCGCGCATTACACTGAGCAGCAAGCCGCCGATATCCTGCTGGCTAACCTCGATAGCAAAGCGTTGGCAGAGCCCAAATTTATTCAGTTTAAAACCGGCCGGCGGCGTAAACAGTGGCAGCGCAATGTGGTGTCGGTTGGCTTATCCAGCGGTTTCCTCGAGCCGTTGGAGTCGACCAGTATTCATTTAATTCAGTCTGCAGTGGTCCGTTTGCTACAGCTGTTTCCGCATCAGGGCATAGTGCCGTCGCAAGTGGCAGAATATAATCGTCAGTCACAGCTCGAGTTTGAGCAAATCCGCGATTTTATCATCCTGCATTATCATGTTAACCAGCGTAACGACAGCCAGTTCTGGCGCGACATGCAGCAAATGGACATTCCGGATAGTTTGCAGCGAAAAATACAACTCTTCGCTGAAAACGGAAGTTTATTCCGTGATCAAAACGATTTGTTTCTGGAAAGCTCCTGGCTGCAGGTGATGCTGGGGCAGGGCATTATGCCGAAAGACTACCATCCTATCGCTAACAGTTTCAGTGAGCAAAAACTGAAAGATATGCTGGCGCAGCTACGAGCTATTAAGCAAGAGCCGCTGAGTAAACTACCGACACATGATGAGTTCTTGCGTAAAGTGTGCGGGCAATAAGCTTTGGCACAAATGCGTAATGAATTTTTGCTTTGGAAAAGGCTGCCATATGGCAGCCTATCTGTTAAGTGTATTTTGTCAGCGCCATCATTAACTGTCGTTGATTTTTAATACCCATTTTCCGATAAACAGCTAGCAGTTGAGATTTTACCGTATTGAAAGACAAGCTATGTTGCTCAGCGACCTCCTGCAAACTCCCTCCATTATATAATCCTTGAATGGTACGTAGCTCTTTGGCTGATAGGGAAAACTCTTCAGCAAAAAGAGACCAGCAGGGTACAGCATCTGCTATCAGCTCCAGCACGCAGCAAGTCTTAGAAAAATCGTTGCCAGCAGTGACGCCATCTATTGGATAGCCTCTTAACATTACCACATTATCACCTGAGCTAAGTCTGATAGCTGACGGTTCTGGCGAACTGGCACTAAGCCAGCTTAATGTTGAATCGACAAAGTTTCGTAGTGCTGCCGTATGAGATGCTTGCTTGCAGGTCAGAGTACTATTGATATGCAATATACTTTGCTTCGTTAACATGTTTTCAGCCTTTTGACTTACAGCCAATACGTTCATTTTTTCGTCTACCGCAATTAATGCATAAGGCGTGTGAGTCAAAATCGTGTGGTACAAAGACAACTGCTGCTGTTGCCTTAATAATTTGTGATACATATAAAATGCACGATTAAAATGTGGTACTAGCTGTTTCATCAACGCCAAGTCATCACTTGAATAGTCGTCGCATTGTTTATTCCGGTTTAACACAACAAAGGAGTTCAATTGTCCAGTTCGTATTGGAATGGCAGCTAACATATATTCGCAACCACCTCTTTCAAACAGCGGATAAAGGCTACTGTTATGTAGCACATTTTCGCTTACAACGTCTGAACCGCGCAGGAACTCTCCTTCAGCCATCATAGAGGTATGAACAAAGAAAGGGTCTTCAGCAATGCGTGGCATATATTCAGCAAGAAAAGCATCCTGATTAACATCTGTCGTCAACGTAATAAAGTTTAAAAACTCCGGTTGCAGAGAATCTGCATTCAGTAACGCTATCCAGGCATTATTCGACGTGGTATAGCTCATCAAAGCGGTAAGAAAGTTCTCCCATTTGCCGTCTATCGCACTCTGATATATTAAATGAATAAGATTATCAATGGCTTGAATTCTAACGTTATTGATAACAACCTCCGGCTGCATTTTCATCTTTTTAGATGATGTGATTCCCTCTGATAATTTTATACTCAGTTTTTTAAAGATGTCACGGAACAATTTAAGGATGATGTATGAACAGGTACAAAATTCAATCACTAGTATTCTGTATTTTTATTCTACCGCAGCTATCAGCCTGCGGCGGAGGTGACAGTAGCAGTTCCGATACCGGCACGTCGCCAGTATCTTATACGGTGTCAACTTCGGCCGGTAGCGGTGGCAGTATATCCCCGACAAGCAAAAGCGTGCAAAGCGGCCAAGCTACCACATTCACCATTAATGCTAACACAGGTTACAGCATTGAGAATGTCAGCGGCTGTGGTGGTAGCTTAAACGGGAATACCTATACAACCTCATCGATTACTGCTGATTGTTCTATTTCAGCCAGTTTTAAAGTCAATCAGTATACAGTCACCGCATCTGCCGATGAGGGCGGTACTATCAGCCCGGAAGCCACGTTGGTTGAGCATGGTACAGCAACAGCATTTGAAATAACGACATGGGATGGACATAGCATAGAGAGAGTTAGCGGTTGTGGTGGCAACTTAAACGGTAGGACTTATACCACTGCAGCAATTACTTCAGCATGCGCTGTATCAGTCAGCTTTAGTCTAAATAGTTACACTGTTACAGCTTACGCCCATAGTGGAGGTACGATTACTCCAGAAACCACAACGGTATCACATGGTGAAACAGCGACTTTTCAAGTTGTAGCAGCCAATGATCATAGTATTAGTGAAGTTAAAGGCTGCAATGGTGCATTAGCTGATTCAACATATACCACTGGGGCAATTACTGAATCATGTGAAATTGATGCTTTCTTTTTTCCAATAGCTATAGCAATGCTGAATGACACCGGTGTCGACTGGTGTGCGAACAATGACACCAACAAGTTGACATGTGGCGTCAATATTGACACCTCAGGCTTCGAGGGACAGGATGGCAACCATGGCCGGGATGCGCTGGCAAGAGGCGGTTTACTAGCAAAGTTAGGAGGAGGGAGAGCGGGTTTTGACTTTATTAAAATTGGTGCCAACGGTGGCGCACTCGAAATTCAGAATGCAGTTTGGAAACAATTTGATGGTAATGAAGCTGACGGTACTTTTTGGAGTTGTGTACAAGATAATCACACCGGTCTAATGTGGCAAGTTAAAAGTTTACGAGCTGACTTTCCTCTCCATAACGCAAGGTCCACTTTTACGTGGTACAACCCAGATAACACACAAAACGGAGGTGGCGCGGGCGTTAGGGGTGGAGGCAGCTGCTACATTGATGACTGTGATACCTACCACTATGTTAAGGCAGTAAACAGTTCCAAACTATGCGGTTATGATGATTGGCGTATGCCAACGCCAAGCGAATTAATGGGAACTATACACAATGGGGATGGCTACTCGGGAGAGTTGGACAGTCTTGATTACTTCCCGTATCAGCAAATTGAAGGCGGCAGTAATTGGTCATCGGTATCTGATGCATCTTATAGTGACGGAGAATATGCAGTTATTGTAGGTGCAAAAATTGGCATTGTTGATAACGACGCTAAGCAATTCCGCTACCATGTTAGATTAGTTCGCCGATGGCGATAGATCATAATTTTTACTTCAGTATTCTTACACAAGTTGAACTGAGCTTTGTAGTATTTTTTTCAAATTTAAAAAGTTAAATGCCACCCGAAATTAGAGACGTTTTTCAAAAATTATTAAGTGATACCTATTTTAGGAAGTTAAATATGCATACTTTAATAAAAAAACTAATTAATACAATCTATTTAGTAATTGGTTCTGCGTCTTTAAGTCTGCAGGTAATAGCAGACGGTAGCTGTATTGATGGCTTTGAAAATGCCGCAATCCCTTTCAGCACTCCTACAAGCGATTTTACAATCATCGGAAACGGAACGGCTGTCCACAACCCGACCGGTTTGATGTGGATGCAATGTAGTATGGGACAGTTTTGGGATTCGGATGATAATAGTTGTCTAAGTAGTAACAATTTTTATGACTGGGATACTGCACTTCAGAGCGCTCAGAACTTTAGTTTTGCCGGATTTAACGATTGGCGTCTGCCAAATAAAAATGAATTAGCTTCGATAATAGAGTGGAGGTGTTATACACCAAGTATTAATTTATCAGTTTTTCCAAATACATTTCCAACTGGTAATTATTGGACATCAACACCAGCCTCGCCAGATTCAGCTTGGTATATCAATTTCTCTTACGGCATTGTTCGACCCAATCGCAAAAATGGAGAGATTTTTCGGTATGCTTTTTTTGTTCGATTAGTGCGTGATGCTAGATAGCTCATGAAATTACAGAATAACTTTTACATAATTAAATTGTTCGTTAAAAAGACCGGAATGTGACCTTCAGGTAAAAATTTTACATTTTAGTTTATTTTATCAGCTTTAATATTTTTGCATTTTTAATTACTCATTAAACAAATTATGTGACTTAAAGATAATTTATGAGTAGGCACAAAATAATCTCATTAACAATCACCTCTTTGTTACTGCTACAACTCACCGCATCCGGTGGTGGCGGTAGTGACGAAGTGTCGGTAACGCCACCGGTAATACCACCAGTCACCCCACCACCGCCGGTAAACACTGTTGTATCAGGTAAATTTATTGATAGCGCAGTATCCGGCTTAACATATGCAACAGCCTCCAAGTCCGGTGTTACTGATGAAGAGGGAAATTTTGAATATATCGCAGGAGAAAACATCACCTTTTCAATAGGCGAAGTGGCACTGGGCTCTGCCGCTGCCGCTCCACTAATCACACCACTGTCATTGTTTGATACTAAAGATCATACCGATGTCAGAGTAATAAATATGGCCAGGTTATTACAGACGCTAGATCAGGACAGTCAACCTGACAATGGTATTACTATCAGTAACGATGTTGTGTCTGTGATTAACGCAGCAGTGCGCGAGGGCTTTGATTTTTCGGATGTAAGCTTTGAGCAAAACAACATTGTCACCTCTGTCTTAGCTACACTGGGAATTGAAAATTTGGTATCTACAGAGAATGCGTTGCAGCACTTAATCAACAGCCTTGCGGAAAACTACCAACAGTTCGATAAAGCTTTGCCAATCAAAGCATTTAATGCGCACACACCAGATAAACAAGTTACTACTAATGTATTTACGCCGGAAAGTGAAACTGCTACAGAATTGTTTATTGATGTTTTAGACGATGGCTTTGGTGGCCCCAGGCATAGCAGACCAGTAGGTGATACACCCTTTTACGATTTTACAGCTAAGCATTCGGCTGCCGGTGCAAATTTAGGCAAAGTGTATATTTGGGTCGATGACGCCCTGACATCTGAAGCGGTTATCAAAATGCGGCTCTATGATCTCGATTTTTCACGTTTGGCTGCTGCCGGGCTGGGTATAGGTTGCAAAATAAGCGCTAAAAATCAACAAGATGAAAACTTCACTTACGACTATACATTAGTAATGGACCCAACAACGTGGTTTGGCACCATTTTTGATGGTGCTACTTTGCTTTGGGATGAAGTAAAAGCACTGGGTACTTATGACAATGGAGCCGGAAAAGTAAATCTTTGGCTACCCTTAGCAGCACTTGGCCGACAATACGCCGATTTTTCCACATTGTCTTAGGTTAATATTCAGTTTTTTTATTTCAATATGACTGATTTAGAGGTGGTCGATAGCTATCCGGCTATTCAATCGGCGTTCGAAACTATAACGCCTGTTTATTCCAGCGCTTTGATATTCAACTTTTCGGCAATAAATCGCCGCACCAACTTTCCATATGGTGAACAAAAACTCCGCTTGCGGCTATCTTGCAGAGGTTTATTACTCACGGGAGGTTACCTGGCAGAGTGATGGCCAACAGGTTAAAAACTGGGATAATTTTAATCCGCATTTCTCTGGCGACGCTACTAACTTGCGCAAACCAGACATTGTTGATCACAATGGTATAAATTATTTGTGCGGTGCATCAGAGGCGACCCCAATTAATACAAGTGGTTCATCTTTTTTCCGCAACAACAGTACTGAAGCATTAACACTTAACGATATATTTCGCCTGTTTACTCCGCGTTACAACGAAAAATGGTATGCAAACGCCAACTTTTTTATACCTCTTGATGCAATAGAACAGCCGGAAATTTATATTGAAAGCTACACTGTTAACCCAATAACAAAGACCGTGAAAATTAGTGGGACGACGTTGGGTCGAAACTTAACAAGCGATATTAGTGCGGATAAAGATGATGTTTTTGACTGGCAGCTAACCATCATTGCTCCTTTTGGCAATTAACAATATCGAAGGTCGCACATTTTAGAGCCGGGGCTGCACCTATATTCGCCTCGGTTCACACCAACGTCGCGCACAACTACTGAAGAATGGTAAAAACGTCAGTCGCTCAACTCAGTTAGCTCAATTTGAAATGTTACTATCCACAGATAACGTTATATATATTCAATTCTGATGCTGCGGTGCGTTGTTCCATAAGTTCTGGTGTTCGGCTTGGTCAAAAAACTGCTCCGGGTGCCAGCAGCGTGGCACAAAACGGCGTATTTGGCCGGGGCTCCAGTCGGCGCTGAGCTGGGTTAAAATTTCCTCTAACCGTTGGCTGGGAATAACGGCTAGCCGGTCGCGTGCTGGCTTAAAATATAAATTATGGTTAATGCTAATGCGGCAATTATGGCCGCCGCGGCGGTATTGCAGGTTGCGGCTAACCACCCGGCATAATGGCTCAGCAATATTAGCCGGATACAGCTGATTCACGATAGCCAGTTCATATTTACCGACCAGTCCATGGTCTTGTTGTGCGGGAATAAAGGCAATACCGAAACCTTGCGGGAAGATACCGGTAATTTGCAAAAACTGCTTTACCAGGTTCGCGTTTAGCGTGCCGCTGCTGGCGCTATCTTTTAATAGTAAGCTGGCTTTGGGCAGCGCCTCGTACACGTAGCGATGCCGGCCAGGTAGCACCATAGAACTATACACCTGGGGGATTTTAACAATGCCGGCCAGGATGTTGGTTGGGTCATCTAATTGTTGTAGCAACTGGCGGATAAATTTTAATCGCTGTTGTTGCTCTGACTGTTGCAATTGCTGTTGCTGGCGAGTGTTGGCTCGGAAGGGAATTAGGCCTAGCGCGCCGTTAGCCAACTGCTGCCTGGCTTCGTTGGCTAATTGCAAAAGCCGGCTGCGCTCGTTGGTATCCAGCGCGCGCAAAGGGTCTAGCTCATTGGCGTGACCTAACAAAATGGCCGCGGCCTTTGGCTGCAATTGCCCTGCATCCAGCAGCATAACGCTAACCAGCAACGGCAGTTGCACATTTAGCTTGTACAAGCAGTCGGGATCAGCGGCATTACGCTCACTATAAACCTGTTGCAGTGTAAGGTCGCTTAACAGCTTGTGTTGCAGCACATGGTCGAGCATGCGTAGGCTCAGGGCGCAGCGATACAACACTTTGTAGCCAAATTGGATCTCACGCCAGCGCCGTGCCGAGTGCGGCACCGTTAATTGCAAGGTACCAAGTAATTTTGCGGAACGGGTTAATGTTTCCGCTGGGTTTAACCCTTCGGTGAGCTGTAAAATTCTCTCAGCACAAAACCATAACTCCGGCATTAACGCCGTAGCGGCAGTTTTACCGCTGTTACCACCTTCGGCGCTGGCAAATTGGGCAAAGCGAAAATAATCACTGATCAGGCTGACCATGCTGTTGGCGTCACTGACGGAAGTCAGCACGGCAATTAAGCGCTTCAATTCACGCTGATAACTGCTTTCGGCCGACACTTTGCTATTGGGAGGGCGCAATGCTGCTCCTTAACTAGGGCGATGCTTCACCTTACCTGAATCGCGGCATTGAATAAAGTGGCTAAGCCGCTGCTTCTGGCACAGTCCTCGTCGTGTTGCACCCTATTGTGACAGCGACATGGCGAAATGCGCTGTTTTGGCGCAACTGAATACGTATTCATATTGCACAGTGCGCCAATAAGGTTAATAAATGAACATAGTAAAAACAGGCTGCAAGTATTCATGCTGGCCGCATGGAACGCGCAACCAAATATAAAAACACACGGGGAAACAGGGCATGAATAAGTTCAAGCTTAGTCTGCTTACACTTGCTATGGCAGGGGTGAGCAGCTTGGCGTTGGCGGCTGAGCAGCAATCAGCAGAAACAACGCAAACGTCAGCTCAACCGCAAAGTGCGGCGCAGCAATCATCCACTACTGAAGCTGCCGCCGTTGACGCAGTTGAAGTAATACAGGTGCGCGGCTTTGCCAGCAGCCTGTTCCGCTCACTTGACGCCAAGCGCTTTGGTGACACAGTCTCTGAAACCATTTCTGCAGATGATCTGGGTGCACTGCCCGATGTGTCGATGGCCGATGCTTTAACGCGCTTGCCGGGTATTTCTGCGGTAAGAACCGGTGGTCAGGCGGCAGAAATTAATATTCGCGGTATGTCTGGCGGCTTTGTGTTTTCTACCTTGAATGGCCGCGAGCAAGTGTCCACCAGTGGCAAACGTAATATTGAGTTTGACCAGTATCCGTCTGAATTGATTAACTCGGCTGCTGTATATAAGTCGCCCAAAGCATCACTGATTGAAGGCGGTGTGGCCGGTACGGTAGAGCTACAAACCGCCAGCCCGCTGCGCAACGAAAAACAACACACCTTTACTGTTAATGCCCGCGGCATGTACAACGACCGTGCTAATGAAGTGCCAGATGGCGTTGAATTTGGCCATCGTTTTAGCCTGTCATATCAAGGTAAGTTTTTTGACGACACATTAGGTTTTGCCGCTGGTTATGCCCGGCTGTATCAGCCCAGCGTCGCTACGCAATTTGTTGGCTTGGCCTATAACGGCCAGAAAGATACCAACGACGACGGTGTGAATGAATTTATCAGCGAAGGCTTTGAAATTCAGCATAAAGGCGGCGAAGAAACCCGTGATGGCTATATGGCTGCACTGGAATGGACACCGCACGATGCCTTTACGCTAAAAGCCGATGCGTTTTTATCTAAGTTTGACAAAGAAGCCTTTGCCCGTGGTTTTCGGGTTAAATTTGGCGGGCCAACGGCGGCATTAGGCAACCCAGAGCTAAATGGCAGCTCGGTGATTGGCGGTACCTTTAACCGCACAACCAGCAGCTTTACCCGGGTAGAAATAGTTAACGATGACAACCGCGACTATGACGAAGTGCGTAGCTTTGGTATCAATGCTGACTGGGATGTCAGTGAAAGCGTAAACCTAAGCTTTGATGTGTCGCACTCCAGTGCAAAAAGTAACTTCCGTAATGGCCTGTTGTGGGCGCTGGTAGCACAAGATGCCAATGCCGATGTGCCGGTACTGGATACCAATGTGTCCATCTCTTATATGCTTAATGGCTTAAACCTGCCTAGCGTTGGCTTTAACCAGGCGGCAGCATTTTCTGATATCGACAAAGTGATGGTTAGTAAATACGGCATCTATCCGTTTGTTAACGAAGATGAAGTAAACGCTTACCGTTTTGATGCCAGCTGGCTGCTGGACATGCCGCTGGTCGCGTCGTTAGAAGCTGGCGTACGCTACTCGGAGCGCAGCTATAAGAACGATCGCTCAGTATTTGAGTACGGCAGCGATGGGGCTTTTTTAAACTCGCAACCGCCACTGCGTTTAACGTCAGATATGGTCGAAGTAGTGAATTTTAGCGGTGATTTTGCAACGTACCCCAGCTACCTGGCTATTGACCTGGATAAAGCCTTAGCGGCCTGGTTCCCGCAGGGTATTCCGCAACCGGTGCAAACCTGGGGTACAGGTAACCCCGACATTCTGCCGTCACAGTTTAATCCAACCGGGCCTAACACTAACTGGTCTGTGCTACAAAGCGGTGAAGTGTACGAAGATGTGCTGGCCGGTTACGTTATGGCCAATTTGGATGCCGAGTTATTTGGTATTCCGGTTAGTGGTAACGTGGGTGTGCGGGTAGTGCAAACTGACCAAAGCGCCACAGACTTGGCCTATGTCGATGGTAACCCGCTGCGTGGCGCGCAAAATATTGTTGACGATGCTGGTCTGGTGAATACCGCTTATGCGCCGGGTATTTTAGGTGAAAAATATACCGATGTGCTGCCGCAATTAAACCTGAATTTTGGCATTACTGATGAGTCACAAATTCGTTTTGCCGCGGCCAAGGTTATGTCGCGGCCACCGATAAACCGGCTGGCGTCGAACACCTCTGTCACCATCAGTGACGATGGCGAAATCAGTGGTTCCAGCTCAAACAGCCCGTTCCTGCGGCCATTTGAAGCTACTCAATACGATTTATCTTACGAGTACTACATTCCGTCTGGCGCTATCGCTTTTGCCTTGTTTTATAAAGACATTAAGTCATTTGTAAATGACTTTACTATCCAGCAGTTTGATTTTGCCGCTGCCGGCTTTGATGTGCCAACACAAATAATTGATGAAGATGGTATCCCGCGTGAAACCTTTAACGGCGCTTTTTCTACCGCAGTAAACAACGGTGAAGGTGGCTACATTCGTGGTGCTGAACTGGCCTTTACCAAGGTATTTGACAGCTTACCGGAAATGTTTTCTGGCCTGGGTGTGCAGGGCAGTTATTCCTACACCGAAAGCGAAGTCAGTCTGATCAACACCTTAGGCGGTGCCGCAATTGAGACCACGTTTGAAGGTTTATCACAAGATGTATTTACCGGCACCGTGTTCTGGAACTACGAAGGCTTTGATGCCCGCGTTAGCGCCCGTTACCGCTCGCCATTTGTGTCGTCGCAAGTAGGTATTGATGAGCAGATCACCAATTTTGACAGTGAAACGGTGATCGATATGCAAACCTCATACGACATTAACGACAACTTTAAAGTGCTGTTCCAGGTAAACAACCTGACGGACGAGCCCACAAAAAGTTATTTCGGTGACAAAGCGCAAACCGGCACCATTCAGTTCTTTGGTCGTCAGTTTTATCTTGGCGCGGTCTATACCTTTTAAGCGGATTTTGGAGCAACAAAGCAATGTCTATTACAACAAAAATGCTTAAGCTCGGTGCACTGCTGCTGACAGCCCAGTTTTTAGCTGGCTGTGGCGCAGGTGACAATACCGAGCCCGGAGAAGTACTGTTAACCTGTAATGTGCCACTTATTCCTGATGCGGCCGGTACCTCGTGTATCGACCCACCACCAATTTACTGCCCGGCGCCGCAGGTACCCACAGCCAACAACGAAGGTTGTGCTATTGGTAAAGACCCGAATGCCCCCGATCCAGTGGTTTTGGCTGGCCCCAACGAGGCGATACTGTTTTATAAACGTTCTGGTGCCTATGACGGCTACCGTTTGCATACCTGGAACAACGAAACCTGTGATGCCTATGCGCCCTCGTCCATTGCCTCATCGTGGGACAACGGTCTGGTGCATGACGGCATAGACCCTAACTATGGTGCATACTGGATCCTGGACTTGAAACCAGGCTACGCCGGTACAGCAGGCGCTTGTGGTAACTTTATTGTGCACATCGGTACTGATGATGCCGGTAAAGACCCAGGCCCGGATATGCAAATGCCGTTGTCGCAAGACGATCCGGATTTTGCCCGCATGAACTGGATATTCTCTGGCGTAAACAGCATCTTTGAATTCCCGGTGGTGTCGTTAGGTGTGTCTGTACAGGCCTCGGCTGCCCATTGGTTAGATCAAAATACCTTTATTTGGAATGGTAATGTCGAGCCAGCCAGTATTGTTAAGTTACATTACTCAGCCGACGCCGATCTGGCTATTGGCCGTGATGGTCGCTTAAATGGTAGCAGTGTCGAATTACTGCCCGCCGAGTTAACCGGCGCGCAAAAAGCCGTAGTGCCACACCTGGCGGATAAGCCGGCGTTCAGTGCCAATTTTACCGCGGATGAAGCCAAAGCGATGATTAAAAACCAGCTGGTATTGGCCGCGACCGACGTTGACGGTGAATTACAGGCTGCCACCTATGTGCAGGCTGCTAAGGTGTTGGATGATTTATACACCAAAGGCGATGCCGATGCCGATGAGGCCAGTTTAGGTATTCAATATCAGGGCAGCAGCATTACCGCACGTGTATGGGCGCCAACTGCGCGTAGCGTTAAGCTAAAAGTGTACAGCGCGACCAAGTCACTAAGTGCTACGCATGATATGGCGCTGGACAGTGCAACCGGTATTTGGAGCTATAGCGGCGGTGCTGCACTGGACCGTCAGTTCTATCGCTATGAAGTCACGGTATATCACCCACTAACCCGTGCGGTAGAAACCATCGAAAGCACCGACCCATACTCGCTGAGTTTGTCCAGCAATGGCCGCTACAGCCAGTTTGTTAATCTTCAAGACGCTGATTTAGCGCCAGAAGGCTGGAGTGAGCGTATGGTGCCAACCGTTGCCAAGCCAGAAGACATTGTGATTTATGAAGGCCACGTGCGCGACTTTTCTATTCGTGATCAGAGTGTTAGTGCAGCTAACCGTGGTAAATATCTGGCCTTTACTGAAATGACGTCAGCGCCGGTACAACACTTAGCCTCACTGGCCGACAATGGTTTAACGCATTTCCACCTGTTGCCACTAAACGACCAGGCCAATATCAATGAAGATGCGACTAAACGCATTGAACTGAGTGATACCGTCGCCAAGCTGTGTCAGTTAAAAGCCGACGCGCCAGTGTGTGGCAATACCGACGCTAACGCGACTTTGCTGTCCGTACTGGAAAGCTACTCACCCTTTGGTGAAAAAGCGCAAGATCTGGTGCAGGCCATGCGCAGCATTGATGGCTTTAACTGGGGTTATGACCCTCAGCACTTTATCGCCCCTGAAGGTAGCTATGCTTCTAACGCAGATGGTGTAGCGCGCATTAAAGAAGTGCGGGCGATGAACAAAGCGTTAAACGACATTGGTCTGCGCACCGTGCTGGACGTGGTGTACAACCATACCAGTGCCTCGGGCCTGAACACCACGTCAGTGTTTGATAAAATTGTGCCGGGTTATTACCACCGTTACAACGAAACAACCGGTGGTATAGAGCGTTCAACCTGCTGTGAAAATACGGCGACAGAACACCGGATGTTCGACAAGTTTATGCAGGACTCCTTACTGATACTGGCGCGTGATTTCGGCTTTAACGACTTCCGCTTCGACATTATGGGGCATTCACCTAAAACCAGTATTCTGGCGGCACGTGATGTGGTGCGTACTTTCGACCCTAATGTGTATTTCTACGGTGAAGGCTGGAACTTTGGTGAGGTAACCAATAACCGCTTGTTCGTCCAGGCCAAGCAACAAGATATGGCCGGTACTGAAGTGGGCACCTTTAATGACCGTTTGCGTGATCCGGTGCGTGAAGCGGTGCTGTTTAATGCCAGTGACGATACCGAAAGCCTGCGTAAGCAAGACTTAATACGTATTGGCCTGGCCGGTACCTTAAGCGACTATGTGTTGGAGAGTTACCAGGGTATTTCTGGCCCAGCCTCCAGTTTTGGCGGTGCAGGTTATGCCGCTGATCCGGCTGATATTATTAACTATGTCTCTAAACACGATAATGAAACCTTATGGGATAAATTGCAGTATGGCTTAGATGCCAGCCTGACTACCGCCGAGCGGGTGCGGGCCCAAAATATTGCTATTGCCATTCCATTAATGAGCCAGGGCATACCGTTTCTGCAAATGGGCGGTGATTTCCTGCGGTCTAAATCAATGGACCGCGACAGCTATGACGCAGGGGATTGGTTTAACTTTGTCGATTTCACCATGCAAAGCAATAACTTTGCCGTGGGCTTGCCATTGGCAGAGAAAAACCGTGACAGTTGGAATCTGATTGGTGAGATCCTGACCAACCCGAACGCCAAACCTGCACCTGACCATATTCGTTTTGCCAGCGATGTGTTTAAAGAGTTTTTAAGCATTCGTGCCGGCAGCCCATTGTTCCGCCTGGCTACCGCGCAAGACGTTATCGACCGGGTTGGCTTTCATAACATCGGTAAAAACCAGACTCAAGGCTTAATCGTTATGAGTATTGACGATGGCACTGGGCTAACAGATTTGGATCCGATGCATGATGCTTTGGTAGTGGTTATTAACGGTACATCTGTCGAGCGTGCGCACACTATCCCAACTGCTGCTGGCTTTGATTTACACCCATTGCAGCAAGCTTCAGTAGACAGCAACGTAACGACCGCCAGCTTTAACGCCGGTGTAGATGAGGGCACTTTTACTGTGCCAGCTTATACCATGGCGGTATTTGTAAAAGCTCAGGGTGCTGAGCAGGGTGCAGGTTTGTCTGCTGATGCCACCTCTGGTGCGCCGGATATTCCACCCTACGAAGCGACAACGGTGTTTGTGCGCGGTGGTATGAATGGTTGGGGTGAAGTGGATGCGTTCAGCTACGACGGTGAAGGCGTTTATACTGCAACGCTGAATATTGCTGCCGGTGATTATGCCTTTAAAGTGGCGTCTGCCGATTGGGCAAGTGTGAACTTGGGTGCTGGTGATGCCGGTGCTACGGTTACTCTGGCACAGGACATTATTATTCAGCCGAGCAACGATAACCTGAATATCAGC
This sequence comes from Rheinheimera maricola, assembly GCF_016918075.2. Lineage (GTDB taxonomy): Bacteria > Pseudomonadota > Gammaproteobacteria > Enterobacterales > Alteromonadaceae > Alishewanella > Alishewanella maricola_A. The sequence continues at coordinate 76,960 of NZ_JAERPS020000007.1, forward strand.
ATACCGAAGAGCTCGTCTTACGTGTTCCGTCTTGATGCGAACAACAAGACAGCACCGACACTGACAGTCAGCGAATACGTGCCATTCGGCGCTACCACGGTGTTTTTACGTGGCGGCATGAACGGCTGGGGTGAAGTGGATGCCTTTGAATACCTGGGGTCAAACCTGTATAGCGTTGATATTAACATTACCGCCGGTAACATTGCCTTCAAGGTAGCGTCAGCTGATTGGGCAACGGTAAATATGGGCGCTGGTGCCGATGGTGCCGTGGTAACAGAGGGTATGCCGTTAACTATCGCACCAAGTAACGACAACCTGACGATGGACTTTGAAACCGCAAGTTATAACTTTTTACTGGATGCCAGCAACAAAGATACCCCGGCGTTAACAGTAACTAAGCAATAAGTTTCATACCTTATGCCCGGCGAGAGCCGGGCCTTCCTGGATTATTTTAGCCGCAGCTTACTGCGGCTTTTTTTATGTCTGTTGGAAGTGCAGCGGTTTATCTGGTGTGTGCCTTTAGTGTGCCAGCTCAGCCCGGCGCTGATAATGCCCGGCTTCTTGTGCACGGCCGGCCTGTTGTAAAATTTGCGCCGCTTGCCGGTTGGCGCTGGCGTCGTGTGGCAAAGCATCAGCAATGATGAGCAAGGCTTTTAGCAGCATGTCGCCATCGCGTTGCTGCTGATAATAACGGGCACTTTGCTGCATCATGCCCAGCCAGTCTAACTTGCCATCAATATAGGCTTGTGCCAGTTGCTGTGGCATGTTCTGTGCGGCGGGAAAGCTCACCGCTATTGGGGTGTCACGAAACGGATAATCAGCCATCAAGGTGACAACACGCAACTGTGCGGCGTGCTCTTCTGCTGGCAGCAGTGGCCGTTCCGCCCATGCCAGTTCGGCAGCCACCTTGCCCGGCCAATCAGACAGCGGCGGTTGTTGCGCCAGCGCCTGATAAAAACTGTCTGCCAGTAAAAAATAGCCTTGCACGTTAGGATGCAAATGTTCCAGCATCAGGTTGTTGCCAATTAAGCCAAGCGGACTTTGTTGGCGCCAGGCCGCTTCCACGTCGACCAGTTTGGCATTGTACTGTTTTGCCAGAATGCGGATTTGCTGGTTTATCGCCTCGGGTGCCCGAAAGCGTAAGCTATCGGCGTCTTTGGCTGCCAGCAACAGCTGGCTGGCGCGCTCAGCTTCACCGCCACGGCGGTAAAGCTGGCCCAGCTGATACAGCAAATGGGCTGAGGGCGCATCGCCCAGCAGGCGCTCAGTGGCGTTATCTAAGTCTTTTAGTGCCACCCCGGTATCGATTTGGGCCTGAAATTGTGCCAGCTTGCTCAGTTGCTGCTCTGTAAGTGGTGCGCCAGCAAAAGGCGCCTGATCGGCAATATTACTGCCCGTCGTGGCCAAATACACCGCTATGCCGGCTGTCTGGTATTTGGCTAGCAGTAGGGCTAAATTTTGGCTGAATTGCTGTATTCCGGCCTGATACAGTGCCGAGTCGGTAGTGATGTGCTGGCCTTGGGCTACCCTGGCCATTAGTGTGCGCCGGTCGGACGCTGCCGTCTCAACTGCGCCAGGCAAGCAGCAATGTTGATAGGCGCCTTCTAACAGTTGAAAAGTAGACAAGCGGCGTAGTTTAAGTAACCACCTTGTCGCGGCAGGGGATTCTGCGGCCAGATAGGTAGAGCCTGCACCCATAATGCCTAAGTATTCGTTATGGCCGGCGTATATAAGCACGGCGTCGGGTTTAATGGCAATGATCTCGTCGGCTAAATCCAGCAAGGTGTAGCTATTTACTGCCGACAACGCGGTGTTAACCACTTCAACACTACGGTTACCGGCGCTTCGCCGCAAACGTTGCTCTAACATACCGGCCAGTGATGCGCCAACCCCGTAAGGGTAACCTGCGGCCGTAGAGCCACCCTGCACTACCAGCCTGATGCCGTCAGCAGGGCGCTGTTGCAGGAAAAATGACGGCTCCATTGTAACAGTGGGTGCCGCGGCGCCGTTGGCAAAATAACGCTTGATGATGTCGGGCCGGGTGAGCAGATAGTGTGTGTTGGCCGGGTTATCGATAAAAAGTGCAAGCTGTTTGCCAATACCCGCCAGGCGCAATGTCAGTTCTAACATGGCCAGCAACAGTAAGGGCAGTAGCAGGCCAATAAGCCAGAACAAGCGTTGCTTCATGGTGTGTTCTCCTGTTGCAGCAATTGCTGCAGTTGTCGTTGCTGTCGCAGGGCTACCGGATGGTTGGGCGTTTTTTGCAACAGCCGTTGCAGTAGCGCAAGTGCGGGCTGATACTGTTGCCGGTAATATAAGGTGCGCGTCAGTAGCAATATGGCTTGTTCGTCGTCTGGAGTAATATGCAAAGCCGCACGTTGATAATACTCGGCCAGGCTCAGTTGTTGGCTGGCAAAGTAAAATTGCCCGGCCAGGCTGGCCAAATCAGCCCGAAATGGCAAGGCGTCAGCAAGTTGCGCCGCTACCTGTGCTGCATTGGCGCCGTCTTGCTGTTGCTGGTAATGGCGTAATAACTGTTCACTGGCGTTTAGCCAGTCCAGGCCCTGGCTACGTTGATAGGCTAACTGTTGCACCGCGCTTTGTTGTGGGCCGAAGCTGACCTTTTTTGCCGGTACGGTAAAGGGAAAATCGGCTGTCAACAGCCTCACTTTATAGTCTGCCAGTAGCGTGTCTACCTCATGCAGTGGCTGCACAGCCCAGGCTTGTTCTAATGTAACAGGAACTTGCGGTGGCGGTAGCAGCGGTGTTATGGCCTGTAAAAAGGCGTCAGCCAGTAAAAAGTAGCCGCGGCCATTTGGATGCAGGTGCTCCAGCATCAGGCTGTTGCCAATAACCCCGTTGTTGCTTTGCGCCCGCAACTGCGCCTGGCCTTCTGCCAGCGGTAGTTGGTATTGCGCGGCCAATTGCCTTATCCGTTCATTGATGGCCGCTGGCGCGCGAAAACGCAGCGCATCATAGTCAGTGGCATATTGGTAGTGTTGCAGTGCCTGCGCATGCTGACCCTGGCGGCGCAATTGCTGAGCCAGCGCATAGTGTAAGCCGGCGTGTTGTGGGCTGTCGCTAAGTGCCTGTTGCAGTGTGGTAATAGTGTCAGGTATCGGTTCAGGCAGGGCCGGGCTGACAAAAGGTGGCTGATCGGCTTCATTGGCCGCAATAGTACTTAGCACCACAGTAATGCCGGCCCGGTTAAAGCGCTGCAGTAACGCATGCATATTGGCTGAAAATTGCTCCAGGCCAGCGTGATAGGCGGCGCTGTCATAACCAATATGCTGTTGCGCTGCCATGCTGGCCATTAATGTGCGGCTAGTTGGGCTTGGGTCTGCTGTTGGGCGTATAGCGTGGTAGGCGCGTTCAAGGAATTGCACCAAAGCAAGCTGGCGCAAAGAAAGCCAGATCAGAGTGGCACTGCGGGTGCTGCTGGCGGCAAATGCCGAGCCTACGCCCATAATGCCGAGGTATTCGTTGTGTCCGGCATAAATTAATACCAGATCGGGTTGCAGAGTAATAATCTCGTCACTGAAATCCAGCAAACTATAACTGTTAATGGCGGACATTGCGGTGTTAATCACTTCAAACTGCTGTGCCGGGTATTGTTGCTTTAGCCGTTGCTGCAACATAGCCGCTGGTGAGCCAAAGCGGCCGTACGGGAAGCCGGCAGCGCTGGAACCGCCCATCAATACAATGCGGTAGCTGGCGCTGGCTTTTTCGGCCAGAATATACTGGCTGTCTGGCGCCACATTTGGCGCGCGGTCCGGCTCGGCAAAATAGCGCCGGATAACATGCGGATTCAGTTGCATATAGCCCGCTTCAGGCGCAGCTATTAGCAGCGGATACTGTTGCGGTAAACCCGTTAGCCGCAATAGCCCTTCCAGTAACGCTAACAATAGCAGTGGCAATAACACGGCAATGGCGTAGTAGCTTGGTTTTACTTTAGGTTTTGCGCCTGAGTGAGCGTCCGGTAACGGCATCTAGTTAGGTTCCGCGGCTAAAAACACCACGTTAGCCCAAGCACCGGGCGCCAGCAAGTTTTGGCGCATTTGCACTATAAGTTCGTGCCGGAACAGGTTAACTTAGTTAAATTGAACTCAACATAACTACGCTTAGCCGACCATGCAGTTAATTCTTGGCATTTCTTGCTTTTATCATGACAGCGCCGCTTGTTTGCTGCGTGATGGCAATATTATTGCCGCGGCACAGCAAGAGCGTTTCAGCCGGATAAAACACGATGCTGGTTTTCCTGCCGATGCCATACGTTATTGTCTGGCTGAGGCCGGTGTGAGTTTGGCTGACATTAGCGCCATAGTGTATTACGACAAGCCCTTGCTTAAGTTTGAACGGCTGTTAGAAACCTTTCTGGCACATGCGCCGCGTGGCTTTGCGGCATTTGTTCGCGCCATGCCGGTATGGCTAAAAGAAAAGCTGTATTTAAAAGCGGTATTGCGTCGTGAGCTACGTTTACTGGCGCCAGACAGTAAAGCGCCATTACCACGTTTACTGTTTAGCCAGCACCATCAGGCACATGCCGCGTCTGCATTTTACCCTTCGCCGTTCCAGCAGGCTGTGGTTATTTGTTTAGATGGGGTCGGTGAATGGGTAACCAGCTCAATCTGGCTGGGGCAGGGCAATAGCCTGACACCATTGCACGAAATCCACTTCCCTCATTCGCTGGGGTTGTTGTATTCGGCGTTTACGCAATACTGTGGTTTTAAAGTCAATTCAGGTGAATACAAGCTAATGGGTTTGGCGCCCTATGGCGAGCCGCGCTATGTCGATATCATTTACCGTGAGCTGATCGACGTAAAGGCCGATGGTAGCTTTAGCTTGAACATGCGTTATTTTGATTACCCGGTAGGGCAGCGCATGATCAACCGCCGGTTTGAGGCGCTGTTTGGTGGGCCGGCATTGGCCTTCGATGCGCCGCCACAGCAGCTACATCTTGATTTAGCCTGCTCGGTGCAGCAGGTAGTAGAACAGGTGGTATTAAAAATTGTCCGTGCTGCTACCGCAGCGACGGGCTGCAGCAAGGTGTGCCTGGCCGGTGGCGTGGCGCTTAATTGCGTGGTGAATGGCCGTTTATTGGCAGAGCAGGCTTGTGAGGCCTTATGGATCCAACCGGCGGCGGGTGATGCCGGAGGGGCCTTAGGGGCCGCGTTGTTGGCCTGGCATCAGTTTTATCAGCAACCGCGCCAGGCTGATGGTCAGCATGACAGCATGCAGGGTGCGCAGCTTGGACCGGCATTTACTGACGCCGATATTGTGGCTGAGCTGGATGCCCGTCAGCTACCGTATCAGCAGTTGGCGGCCGACCACAAAAATGACCAGATAGCCACTTTGCTGGCATCTGGCGCTGTTGTTGGCTGCTTTCAGGGCCGGATGGAGTTTGGCCCACGCGCTCTGGGTAACCGGTCAATACTGGCCGACGCACGTAGCAGCGAGATGCAACGGCTGTTGAATCTAAAGATAAAGCAACGTGAGTCGTTCCGACCCTTTGCGCCGGCTGTTATGGCCGAGCATGCCGCGCAGTATTTTGATTTAAGCCAGCCCAGCCCATATATGCTATTGGTCGCTCAGCTTAGCGCTGCACAACGTTTAGCGATAACGCAGCACAGCCAGGGCCTGGCGCAGCGCGAGCAATTGCGCTCAACCCTGCCAGCCATTACCCATGTTGATTATAGCGCCCGTTTGCAAACGGTAGATCAGCAGCAACAACCGGCTTTTTACGCACTGCTACAGGCTTTTTATCGTCTGACCGGTACACCGGTGCTGATTAATACCTCATTTAATGTGCGTGGCGAGCCGCCGGTATGTACGCCGGCTGATGCGATCGAGGGCTTTTTGGCCACCGACATGGATTATTTACTGCTGGAAAACTGCCTGCTGAGTAAAGCTGAGCAGCCGGCCGCGGCTATTGCTGCCGCCCGCCAGCGGCAATTTACGCCCGATTGAGGAAACCAGATGCAAGTTAACCGCAATGATACTGCAGCTTTGCGTCGATTTGGCTGGCAAATGGCTATCGCCTGGCCGCTATTGTTTGGCCTGGTGTTACCTTGGCTATTTAGTGCCGCGTGGCCACTATGGCCTTGGATAGTGGCGGCCGCCTTTGCCTCCCTCGCCTTGTTGCTGCCCGGTGGGTTGTACTGGCCAGCGCGCGGCTGGTTTGTCTTTGCCCATGTTATGGGCTGGCTAAACACCCGATTGATACTGGCATTGCTGTTTTTTGTTGTTATTACGCCGCTGGGATGGTTGTTGCGCTTACTGGGAAAGTTGGATTATCACGCCCAGCCGCAAGCTAACGACAGCTACTGGCTAAAAAGTAGCAACATCGATGCTGACAATATGAAGGATCCGTTCTAATGGCTGAGTTTTTACAAGATTTATGGGCATTTTTACGCGTACGTAAGAAGATTTGGCTATTGCCGGTATTTGTTATATTGGCCCTACTAGGCGCCTTAGTGGTCGCCAGCCAGCAATCGGCGTTAGCCGGATTTATTTACACCTTATTTTAATGCCGCTCGCACTGACGGGCATTTTGCTGTAAGCTGCGCGCCCCTCCGTTTCGGAGGCCACTGCAGCTGCGGCAGATTTTTTTCGCAGCATTTACTGCGGGATATCGCATGCAATTTACTGATTTAAACCTGTCGGCTGCGCTGTTAAAAGCCATTGCTGACAAGGGCTACACTACACCTTCACCTATTCAACTCCAGGCTATTCCTGCCGTATTGGGCGGCCGCGACCTTATGGCTGCAGCACAAACAGGCACTGGCAAAACGGCGGGATTTACCCTGCCTTTGCTGCAATTACTCAGCGATGGCCCTAAAGTTCAACCCAACCAGGTTCGGGCACTTATTTTAACGCCTACCCGTGAATTAGCCGCTCAGGTTGCTGAAAGCGTGGCGGTGTATGGTAAGTACCTGCCGCTGAAAAGTGCGGTGGTGTTTGGCGGCGTAAAAATTAATCCGCAAATGATGGCGCTGCGTCGCGGGGTCGATATTTTAGTGGCCACACCTGGCCGCTTGCTAGATTTATACCAGCAAAATGCCGTGCGTTTTACTCAGCTTGAAGTATTGGTGCTGGACGAAGCCGACCGCATGCTGGATATGGGCTTTATTAACGACATTAAAAAAGTGTTAGCGCTGTTACCGAAAAAACGGCAGAACCTGCTGTTTTCGGCCACCTTTTCTGACGATATTCGTAAACTGGCCAAGGGCTTGGTTAACGACCCACTGGAAGTATCAGTAAGCCCTGCTAACACCACCGCTGAACGGGTAGAGCAAGTGATATATCCGGTAGATAAGAACCGCAAAGCAGCGTTGGTGACCAAGTTAATTAACGACAATAACTGGCAGCAGGTGCTTATTTTTACTAAAACCAAGCATATGGCGAACAAGCTAAGCTTGCATCTGGAGAACGCCGGCATTAACGCTGCGCCAATTCATGGCAATAAGAGCCAAAATGCCCGCACCAAAGCATTAGCCGATTTTAAAGCCGGTAGCGTACGGGCGCTGGTTGCAACGGACATTGCGGCCCGTGGTTTAGATATTGATCAACTGCCACAGGTGGTCAATTTTGAGCTGCCGAATGTAGCAGAAGACTACGTTCACCGTATTGGTCGTACCGGCCGTGCCGGTGCAGCCGGACATGCCGTGTCGCTGGTATGTGCTGATGAGGCGAAAGAGCTTACCGGTATTGAGCGGCTGATCAAACAGCAGTTACCGCGCCAGCTGTTACCTGGCTTTGAGCCGGTAAATGTGTTGGCAGAAACCAAGCTTAATACTAAACCATACCGGCCCAAAAAACCCAAGATTGCCAGAACAGAGCATCGCGATGGCCAGCGACCAGCGGCTCGAGCGACCAACAGAGTGAAATAAACGTTAATAGGTTGGAGTTTTGCACAGCAAGCTCTAACCTGCTGTGCTAGAATGATATTTCTTTTAAAGAGCTTGCTATTTTGGCCGGCCGCACTAACCTGAAAGTAAATTTCGTGACCAGAGCACAGATCATTTTAATGGCTGTTTTTAGCGTGGTTAACATATGAAGTGGCTTTGCCTGTTGGCTTGGCTGCTTTCAAGCGGGCTAAATGCTGCCACTGTTGTGGTACACAACGACGTAAGTATTAACTCGCTAACGCAAGCGCAGTTGCGCAGTATTTTTACTATGCGGCAAATTCAATGGCCGGATGGTAGCCCAGTCTATGTGTTAGTTCTGCCTGACGACAACCTGTTACATCAACAATTCAGCCGCGAAAAACTGCGGCTATTTCCCTATCAGCTCGCCAGTATCTGGGACAAATTGAGTTTTTCCGGAACCGGCAGTAGGCCTCAGGTGGTAGCCGATGAAACTGAAATGCAACACTTGCTGCTTACGGTGCCTGGCAGCATTGGCTATGTGCAGCGTTATCAACCTGACAGCGGTATCAAGGAGGTGCGCATTGAATAGGATTAAGCAATGGTGTTGCATTGCTGCACTGCTTGGTGTGTCAGTGCCGGTGTGGGCCGCCAACAATATTGAGTGGCACGGTTTTGTAGCGCAGGGTCTTATTCGGGCGCAAGACAGTGGTTTTGTTAACGCTTCTGGCGAATTGTCAGCTGAGCTGACCGAACTGGGCTTGAACAGCCGGTATAGCCTGACGCCCTCGTTACACATTGCCGGGCAACTGGTGTACCTGGATGGCGGTAATCGTTACCCGTCAGGTTTGCGTCTGGATTACTTGTTGCTTGATTGGTACTTCTATAACAGCCCGGACTGGCAAGCCAATGCCTATCTGGGGCGGTTTAAAAACCAACACTGGCTTTATTCCAGTACCCGCGATGTGCCGTTTACCCGCCCGACTATAGTATTGCCACAATCAGTGTATTTTGACGCTTTTCGTGATATTGCAGTAAGCAGCGACGGTGTCGCACTGCAAGCCCGGCACAACAACGCGCTGGGCGACTTTACATTTAACTGGGGTATTGGTACCAGTCCGGTATCGGCTGCGCAAGGTAAATTAGTGCTAGGTAGCGATATTGCCGGAGACTTAAAGCTAGATTTTGATCATCAGGCCAGTATGGTTTGGCAACCAGACCTAAGCCACTTTAGCTATGGCATTGTGCTGCTTGATTCCAATTTTAGCTATCATGCGCTGACCTCTGAGCACTATTTTCCGGCGGATTTCGGCGTGCGCCGTATTATGCTTAGTGTGCGCTATCAATTAGAGCGCTGGGAATTTTCCAGCGAGTTGCAGCAAGAACGCATCGACATTAGCGGCTTTTTTTCACCGTTGTTCCAGCAAGGCTCGATAGGCCAGGGTGGCTATGTGCTGGCGCAGTTTCGGCAGACACCACGGCTAAAATGGTTTGCCATGCTGGATTATTCTGTGGCTAACAAAGATGACCGCCGAGGCAAAAAGTTGTCTGCCTCCAGCGGTGGTGTGGTGCCCGCATATTTTGGTTATCAGCAGTCGGTGGCTGTCGGGGCGAGTTTTGATCTGCATGACAGCCTGAGAATAAGTGCTGAAGCGCACTTTGTAGAAGGCACCGGCAGGTTATCGCCGGTAATTTTGCCTGATTTAGTGGCCAACCAGCACAAATACTGGCAATTGTATGCAGTACAACTGATGTATCGGTTCTAGCGAGTATGCGTTATCTGAGCCTGTCGTGGAAAATGTTATTGCTAATGCTAAGCATGTTGCTGGTATTACTGGTGTGGTTTACCAGTTTGTCGTTGTTGCATATGAATGAGCAATTTAAACGGCAGCAAGCGCAACGAAAGATCCAGGGGCAGCAGTATTTTCAATACTACAACCAGTCTGTTGAGCAGCAATTATTTAGTTGGATGCAAAGCTATGCCGAATTGCAGCAGCTAAATCGCCAGCCAGATTTTTCCCACTTTGCCGCTGCGTTACCCCAGCAAATTGAATTGTTACAGTTTAATTTTTCGGTACAACAGTTAACCCTGTTGGGGCCTGATCAGCAGCCGCTTTACCAGCACGGTGCAGCTCTGCCTATAGATCATTTGGCGATGGCACAGCGTACCCTTGCTGCCCAAAGCCCACAGTCAGTAATCTGGTGTGATATTCAATGCTACAAGGTGTTGGGCTTGCCGCTGCTCAATGCACAGGGCGACGTTGCGGTGCTATTGATGGTAACCGAGCTATCAGAGGTGCTATACAACATTCATCAAACGCTTGGCACAGAGGTGGCGCTGTTCAGTGCTGACAAAGCCGCTGGCGGTGAGCAGCAGGTAAGATTACTGCAAACCTCGGATAAGGCTCTGATGCAGGCTATATACCAACAACTGCCGCTAGATTTCGATATTGGTGCTGCCAGTATTGACGGTTTAATTATTGACGTAACGCAATATAGCTACTATCTGCATTTAATCCCCTTGGCACCTGAAGACAGTAAGGCTCATTATCTATTAATGGTAGAAAATGTCAGTGCTGAAATGCAGGATAAGCAACACTATCAGCGGAAAATAGTGTGGGTGGCCGTAGCCTGTTTTATTGGCATGCTGCTGCTGATTTTATTGATTTCACGCCGCATTACCAGCCGGATCCTGCGGTTAGCCAATGCCTTGCCACTGCTGGCGCAACGGCGCTATCAGGAGTTTCGTCAATCCAGCCAGCTCAAACCGGGTTTATTGCAAGATGAGCTAAGTACGTTTAACCAATCGGTGTTGACCCTGAGTTATCAGTTAGAAGATTTAGATCAGCAATTGGCTGATAATACTGCCAGACTGCAGCAAATGGCAATGTTTGACCAGTTAACGGGTTTGGCGAACAGAAATCTGTTGCAGTACCAGTTACAGCAAGCACTGTCGGCGTTGGTTACGCATCCGGGTTATGTCGGCTTGTTGTTTCTTGATTTAGACAAGTTTAAAAACATCAATAACAGCCGTACTCATGCTGTTGGCGATCAGTTGTTGCTGCAAACGGCTAATCGCTTACAAAGCTTGGTGGCGGCAGCCGATATTGTTTGCCGTTTTGGTGGTGACGAGTTTGCCATTGTGTTGCCACATATCACCGGCCATGAGCAGGCAGAATTAATGGCTAGCCAGGTGTTGGCGGCATTTGGCGAACCGTTTCAGCTAGAGCAGGCAGCTGTGTCACTTAGTGCTAGTATTGGCCTAAGCCTGACGTCCAATGCCGAATTAAGCCCGGAGGAATTAATTCGGCGTGCTGATTTAGCCATGTATCAAGCTAAGAACAATGGTCGTAATTGTTATTATGCATTCAACGAACAAATGTCTTCTGATTTAGCTACTCGGCTGCAATTGGAGGCAGAGCTGCGCCGGGCGTTAGAGTTGCAGCAGTTTCGCTTGTTTTTGCAGCCACAAGTCGATTTACGCAGCGGCCACTTAGCCGGTTTTGAGGCGTTGTTGCGTTGGCAGCATCCGGAGCGCGGATTAGTGCCACCGGATGAATTTATCAGCGTGTTGGAGCAGGCGCAGTTAATTGTCGACGTCGGATATTGGGTGTTTGAGCGTTGTTGCCAGCTCAGCATCGAGCTGAATACGCTGGGGCTAAATAATACGGTTATTGCCTTGAATCTGGCCGCGGATCAATTTCTACAGCCAGAACTGCCGCAACGTTTTCAGCAACTGTTGCAGCAGTACCAACTGCGGGGGGAGCAGTTTGAACTAGAGTTGACGGAAAGTACCCTGGTTAGCCATGTTGGCCAGACACTGGATGTAATGCATCAATTAAAAGCCCTTGGTTTTGCTTTTGCCATAGATGATTTTGGTACCGGTTATTCATCATTAAATTACTTAAAACGGATGCCGGTAGACACGATAAAAATTGATAAAACCTTTGTATTGGGAATGCTGGACAATTCTTCGGATTATCAGATTATTGTCTCCACTATCGCCATGGTGCACAAGCTGGGATTGCAGGTAGTCGCCGAAGGTGTTGAAGCGCAGCAACATCTGCAAATGTTGCAGCAGCACCATTGCGATATGGTGCAGGGCTATTATTTCTCCCGGCCGCTGGCTCCGGCGCAGCTCATTGAGTTTGTTCGCGACGAGGTATTACAACAAAACTGGCCGGCAAGGCTGCTGTCCTGTTCCAACAAGGACTAGAGCTTAACGTTGCCGGCCACAATCACTACAAGCTTTAGCTGCCGATCACGCCACCGTCATTTTTGGTAACAATAACCGTAGCAGAACGCGGACGGCTGTTACCACCATCCGGCCAGTGGCTGGTGAATGCGCCAGGTGTTGAGCGGTCGCCAGGGTGTTGAATGTTAACAAATAATGTTTTCATATCAGGTGTCGCAGTTATACCCGTGACTTCGCAATCTGTTGGCCCAATCAAAAAACGTTTTATTTGTCGGGTTACCGGGTCTGCGACCAGCATTTGGTTGTTGCCGTAGGGGCCGTCGCCCTGCTGTGAGCCGCTCATATCAGTTTGGATCCACAACAGCCCGTTGGCGTCAAACCACAAGCCGTCTGGGCTGGCTAAATGATTGTCCGCAGTTAGCACCAGCTCGGTACCCGGTGTTGCTGTGCCGACATCTCCTGCCAGCAAAAAAATGTCCCAATCAAACGCCATTGCGGCCTGTGTTTCACGTTCATGCCAACGGATAATATGGCCGGACGTATTGCTGGCACGCGGGTTAGCAGCATCTGTCTGCTGCTCAGTGCGGCGACTGTTGTTGGTTAAGGTAAAATAGACTTCACCCGTTTCCGGGTGTACAGCACCCCATTCCGGCCGGTCCATCTTGGTGGCACCTGCCACATCGGCTGCCAGGCGGGTGTTTAGCAGCACATCGGCCTGATCGGTAAAAGTAACTCCGGCCGCTGCGGCTTTGGCAGTAAAGTCGGCATTGTTAATATCCAGTGGCAGCCAGTCACCGCTGCCGTCTTCATTAAATTTTGCCACGTAAAGAATGCCGTCATTTAATAAATGGCCGCCGGCAGTATTTTTATAATACGGCGCTGCCGAGACAAATTTGTAGATGTATTCAAAGGTAGAGTCGTCACCGGAATACAATACGATGGGTTGGCCTTCTTCTAACTTGCCAAAAATAATGCCTTCATGGCCAAAGCGGCCCAAAGCCGTGCGTTTTTGTGGCACGCTGTCTGGGTTGAACGGGTCAATCTCTACTATCCAGCCAAACGTATTGGGTTCATTGCGATAGTCTTCAGCTGCATCTGCTGCCATAGCGCTGGCATTAAACCGCTGATAAGCATCGGCTGGCGGTGTAGCTGTTTCCCAAAAGTAGCGGCCATTGCTGCCGGGTACACCGTAGCGGGTATGCTCACGCGGCTTTTCGGCATCGGTGTTAACAAAGTAACCGGCCCAGTTCTCTTCACAGGTTAAATAGGTACCCCAAGGAGTGAAGCCATTGCCGCAGTTATTCAGTGTACCGCGGGTGCGGCTGCCGTCCGGGCTGTATTTTGTTACCACTTTACTACTGCCGCGAACCGGGCCTGCAAGCTCCATTGGTGTAGCGCCAGTAATACGGCGGTTAAAGGGACTGTTGTCTACCAATTGCCAGCTGCCATCAGCCTGGCGCTGAATATGCGCAACGGACACACCATGGGCAGCAATTTCTTTGCGCACCTGATCAGCGATGCGTGGCATAGTGTCAATGCCATTGGCATGGATTAGGTTATGGTCGATATATTCATGATTAAATACCAGCAAACCTTCGGTGGAATCATTGGCGCTGCTGCGGGCATCAATGGGGAAAAAGTGCATACCGTCATGGTGCATGCCAACTTGTTGCTCTTGCTCGGCGCCGCTGTTGCTGGCGTCGGTTAAAAATGATGGGTAGCTGCCGGTAAGCGGAGTGCCCCAGGGTAAAAACGTTGTGGCACTGTAACCTTGCGGTACGACTATAGTGTCAGCCCGGCCAGCGGCAAGTGCTGTAAAACCAAGTAGTGGGGCTACGCCTACCGGCGGTACTACCGGAGCAGGTTCATTGTCATCACTGCTACTGCAACCTACCAGTGAACCACCAATAAAGGCGGCCACTGCTGCACCTACACTGCCTTTAAGAAAATTACGTCGCGCCATTCGGCTGTCAACGATAGCGGCAAAGGTTGGATTGAGTGAAAAATTGGTTTGCGGGTCGACACCCGAGTTATCGATACTGACCTTGGTTGTATGATCTGACATTCTGCCTGGCTCCGTTATATAACGTTGTGTTTATAGTGGTTTGCCGTATTAAACCTGTGCTTAATGTCAGCGCTGTTACAACTAGATAGCAGTTTTATGATGCTGTTATTACATTGGCGTGGCAATAATGCGGATTCGCTATGGGCGCCTGGCTTTTTCCTCTGGTATAGTAGCGAGAACTTCAGCTAGTCCGGGAACCAATTCAATGCAGTGGCAGGTCATGACCTTCGATAAACTTGATACCCACACCCTGTACGGTTTGTTACAACTGCGGGTGGATGTATTTGTGGTAGAGCAAAACTGTCCCTATCCAGAGCTGGATGACAAAGATTTAGAGCCGCAAACCCGGCATATTATTCTGAAAAAAGGCGATAAGGTTATCGCTTATTCCCGCGTGTTGGCTCCGGGGGTAAGTTTTGCTGGCTTCCCAGGCATTGGCCGGGTGTGTGTATCGCAAACCGCCAGACGTTTAGGCTTGGGACGCGTGCTGGTTGAGAAAACGCTGAGTGTGGCTGCCGAGTTGTGGCCAGATACCGACATTCATATTTCTGCCCAATGTTACCTGCAACAGTTTTATCAGGATTTAGGCTTTAAACCGGCCAGTGAGCCCTATCTGGAAGATGATATTCCGCATTTAAAAATGATTAAGCCGGTACTAAGCTGAGCGTATAAACTTTAACCGTAGATCAAATGAGATTGATTCGTATTATTTGCTGTGTTCTAATTGCGCGCATTAAATTTTACTTGTTTGTCAACGGAGTTTTTATGCAACCTAATTTAACGCGTTTAGCCATAGCCGTGGCACTAGCGTCAGCGTCACTGAATGTTGTAGCTCAGCAAATCCCTGATGCAGAGGGTAGTGTCGAGCGTAAAAGCATTATGCCAACACTGGAAGTGATCCGCGTAGTAGGTGAAGCTTCGCCAGTGTTGTTAGAGCAAACAGGTACCGTAGTTGTAATTGATCGCACACAAATCGAGCAAATCCAGCCACTATCAACCGAAGATATTCTGCGCCGCATTCCTGGTATCAATATTAAGAGCGAGGAAGAAACCTCAATCGTATCTAACTTTGGCATGCGTGGTTTATCTGCCAGTGAGTCTAAGTCGTTAATTTTGGAAGACGGCGTGCCAGTGGCGCCCGGCCTGTTTATTGGCAATGACCGCTACTTTAATCCGCGCGTACAGCGGGTTGAACAAGTTGAGGTGTTGAAAGGCTCATCTTCGTTACGTTATGGCCCCTCTACTATTGGTGGCGTAGTGAACTACCAGACTAAAACGCCCGATGACGGTGTAACGCTGTCTGCGCGCGCCGGTTCATTTGACCTGCGCGAACTGGGTATAGAAGCCGGCGGTAAATCGGCTTCGGGCGATGCCTTTGCTGGTGTGGTGGCAACTCATGCCAAAAGCGATGGTTTTATGGACAAAGACTATGAGATGACCGACGTGATGGCTAAAGCCGGCGTGGTATTTAGCGACAGCCACAAACTGGGGATAAAAGCCTCCCGGCATGAAAACAATGCCAATATCTCCTATCGCGGTTTATTGCTGGCCGATTATAACGACGGCGCTATGTATAACCCGGCACCGGATGACTATTTTTTAACTGACCGCACGGCAATAGATCTGAACCATGAGTGGACATTATCCAGCCAGGCGACATTAAAAACCCTGCTGTACTGGAGTGAGATGACGCGTGATTATTGGCGTTATAATGTCGACACGGCAGCGTCAAATGCGGCGGGGCGCTGGGTGTATACTGACGATTTAACCGGCAATAACCGCGCATTCGACCGTCTAGGTTTGGAAACCCGCTTAACGTTAGACCATGGCTTACTTGGAGCCGTGGCCAGCAGTGAGTTTGGCTTGCGTTTTATGCGGGAAGAGGCCAATGACACCCGCATTCGCGCGGTGCGCAGTTCAGATCGTAGTGGCGTTAACGACCGCCATATCATCGACTCCGCAGACAGCGTAGCCGGCTATGCCCAAAGCCGTATTGAACTGACAGAGCGCTTTGCTGTAACACCGGGCTTGCGGGTTGAGTCATATCAGCAGCAGCGGGTAGTGTTAACAGATAATAATGCGACGGCCAAAAGCAGCAACACGGAGTTTTTGCCAGGTGTAGGAGCGACGTTTGACTTGACTGATTCTGCTCAATTTTACGGTGGGGTTTACCGTGCCTTTTCACCGGCTTCAAATGGCGTAGCACTGGATGGCCTGACCGATCAGCAATTAGATGGTGAGCGCTCGACCAATTTTGAGCTGGGCCTGCGTGGCAAAGAGGGCGCTTTACGTTATGAAGTTGCCGCTTTTGCGATGAATTTTAGTAATCAGGTTGTTACCGGTAACAGTGACCCTAACTTGTCACAGTCTAACTCGGGTAAAACTGAACACCGTGGAATGGAGTTTTTGCTGGGCTATGAGCTGGGTGCTGGCTTTAGTATCGACACTAACGCCACTTGGGTGCCCACGTCAGAATTTAAAACCGGAGACAACCAGGGTAACCGGCTGCCGTATGCGCCGAAAATTATTGCCAATGTGGCATTAAGTTACCAGCATGAACAACTCAATGCTGCGCTGAGTGCACACCACCGTGGTGAGCAGTACGGTGATGCCAGCAATCTTGAAGATATTCCTGCTAATGCTGCGGGAGGGATCTGGGGTGGTTTAATGCCCGCCTATACAGTGTTAGATTTAACCGCGCAGTACAAACTGGCTACTAACGTAAACGTATTTGGTGCGCTGAAAAACGTGACTGACAAGCGCTATATCACTGGTTTGCGCCAGGGTATTTATGTTGGCCCAGAGCGTTCATTCGAACTGGGTGTACGTTACCAGTTTTAAATAAAACGGCTGCCATTTCACATTAAGCCTCTGCACAGCAGGGGCTTTTTTATACCGTAAGCCATTAGTTAACGCTGCGGGGCACCATAAATTTGTTCGGCTTGGTTAAATAAAATCCAACTGGTAAGAATGTACTTATCGTTCGACACCGGAATACAGCCGCGATGGGTATGGGTGAAGTAAGCTGGCGCAATCACCATGCGGCCCGCCTGCGGTTGGATGCTTTTATTCTGGTAATAAAATTCGGTTTGCCCGCCTTCAGCAACATCATTTAGATAAAACATAAACAGCAAGGCGCGATGCAGTGGCTCGGTACTACCTTGTTGCGGGTACACTTCACTATGCCAGTAGCCGTAATTGCCCACGCCAGCCTGATACTTTTGTGCCTGAATTGGCCCCAATCGATATAGCGCGCGAACAAAGTCCATTGCTTTCGGTGCGCCAAGTTCTGCAAAATTGTCATGCGTGATGGCCGTTGGCTGCCCGGTTTGTGGGTGAGCTATGGTTAAGCCCATCGGGCCAATCAAGGCAAAGTGATATTTTTTAAAATACTCACAGGCATAGTGGGTCGTGGCCTGCCAAATTATTTTTAGCAACTCTTGGTACTCTGCATGCTGATACAGGTATAAGTCGGTACTGATTTTTTTGCTGGTATCAACACCACCACCGGTGCGGCCTGCCGTCGTGTGTGGGCTTTGGTCAAATACGTTAATCAGCTGTTGGCAAAAATCGCAGCTTAACGCATTATCGTACACTTCAATAAAATCGGTCATTGGGTTCCCTTTATGTGGCACAATGTTATTACTCCGCGTTTCTCTGACACGGATGCACTGGGGCATATCAACAACACGGTGTTTGCTGTGTGGTTTGAAGGCGCCAGGCGAGATATTTTCAAAATTTTCACACCAGAGCTTAATTTACAACATTGGCCATTAATTGTCGCCAGTGTAAAGCTGGATTACCACGCCCAGACGCATTTCCATGCTGATGTTGAACTGCGTACCTACATTAGTCGTATTGGCAGTAGTTCGTTTGATGTGTACCAGGAGGCCTGGCAAAACGGTATTAAAACTGTATCCGGCACTGCTGTAATGGTGCAATTTGATTATGCAACCAACAAAGCCTTAGCGATAACTTCAATGCAGCGGCAAGAGCTTACCGCCCATATCTGTGGCACATAGCGTTTAACGACCTGCCCATGCTGGCAATGCAAAGCGGGTGATTGCTGCGGAACTATCGCAGCTAGCCTAGAGCTGGTCGTAAAACGCTGGTGTGCAGCAATGCTGCTCGTTATGGTCAAGGCTACATTACTATCTGGAGTTTGCTATGAAAAGCACGTTTTTTGCTATGGCTGTCGGTGTCAGTTTGGTGTTTGCTGGCACAGCACACAGCTTTGACCGCATTACCGGCCAAGATTTTGCCAGCCGTTCTGAAGTCATAGCCTCAAGTGCTATGGCAGCGACCAGCCAACCGTTGGCGACCCAGATAGCATTAGATGTGATGAAAAAAGGTGGTAATGCCATTGATGCGGCTATCGCGGCCAATGCCGCATTAGGGCTGATGGAGCCTACCGGTAATGGTATTGGTGGCGACTTATACGCCATTGTCTGGGATGCCAAAACGCAACAATTACATGGTTTGAATGCCTCTGGCCGTTCAC
Source organism: Rheinheimera maricola (assembly GCF_016918075.2). Classification (GTDB taxonomy): domain Bacteria; phylum Pseudomonadota; class Gammaproteobacteria; order Enterobacterales; family Alteromonadaceae; genus Alishewanella; species Alishewanella maricola_A. The sequence continues at coordinate 95,586 of NZ_JAERPS020000007.1, forward strand.
CGCTGGGTTTAAGCTATGACATGCTGGCCAATGAGCTAAAGCAGCTTAACCGTGCCGATTTGCCGCCGCACGGCATGCTACCAATAAGTGTGCCCGGCGCCGTGGATGGCTGGTTTGAGCTGCACAAAAAATTTGGCAGCCTGCCGATGCAGGATATTTTGCAACCGGCGATCAGCTATGCCGAACAAGGCTTTCCGGTCAGTGAGTTAATTGCCTATTACTGGCAGCGCAGCGTGCCGGTGTTAAGTAAACAACCGGGTGATTTTGCTGGTACTTTTACCCTCAATGGCCAGGCGCCTGCCAAAGGCCAGGTATTTAAAAACCCAGCGCTGGCCAATACCTACAAAGCATTGGCGAAAGATGGCCGTGATGCATTTTACCAGGGCGCCATCGCAGTAGAAATTGACCGCTTTATGCGCGCCAATGGCGGGTACCTGCGTTTTGCAGATTTTGCTAATCATCGTTCTAGCTGGGTAGAGCCAGTTGGCGTTGATTACAAAGGTTACACCCTGTGGGAGTTGCCACCTAACGGTCAGGGTATAGCTGCTTTGCAAATGCTACAAATTTTGAAAAACTTTGATTTGAAGGCCAGCGGTTTTAATACACCAGAAAGCTTACATATATTGGTGGAAGCAAAAAAACTGGCATTTGAAGACAGGGCAAAATTTTATGCCGATCAAGACTTTCATAAAACACCACTGCAGGGCCTGATATCCGCAGAGTACGGCCGTGAGCGGGCCAAGTTAATCAGCGATAAAGCCGCCAAGCGGGTCGATGCCGGTAACCCGAATTTATACGAAGGCGATACCATCTACATGACCACTGCCGACAAAGACGGCAATATGGTGTCATTAATTCAGAGTAATTATCGCGGCATGGGCTCGGGTGTAGTTGTGCCGGGGTTGGGTTTTGTGTTTCAGGACCGCGGCCAACTGTTCTCCATGGATAAAAACCACGCTAACGTGTATGCCCCCGGTAAGCGGCCATTTAATACCATTATTCCTGCGTTTATTACTAAAGACGGTAAGCCGTTAGTTAGCTACGGCGTAATGGGCGGCGCCATGCAGCCGCAGGGGCATGTGCAAGTGCTAATCAATATGGTCGATTACGGTATGAACCTGCAAGAAGCCGGAGACGCTGCACGTTGGCAGCACCTGGGTAGCACCGAGCCTACCGACGGCAGTGAAATGTATTTACAAAATGGTGGCTATATTGAGGTGGAGCGTGGCGTGCCGTATGAAACTGTACGTGGATTAATGCATAAAGGCCACGACGTACGCTACGGCTTAGGCGGCTACGGTGGCTATCAGGCCATTATGCGTGACCACGAAAACAAGGTGTGGGTTGGTGCGTCAGAATCGCGTAAAGACGGTCAGGCCGCGGGCTATTAAGCGTGAGCTATGATTTAGCCGCCTTGCCGTCGCCTGCTGAAGTTAGTGGCGTGACGGCAGAAAACTTTGCGGCGAAAATTACTGATATATATCGCCCTGCTGTACTGCGCGGTTTTGCTAACCATTGGCCTGTCGTGCAGGCGGCAAAGCAATCGGATAGCGCGGCAGCACGGTTATTGCAACAGCACAGTAAAGACACGCCACAAGCACTATTGCAGTTGCCTGCCAGTATTAATGGCCGGTTGTTTTACAACGACACCCTTACCGGTATGAACTTTAGCGGCCGCCAGACACGCATGAACGCCGCCATTGAACAGATGCTGCAAGGGCGACACGATAGCGAGCGTTACTGCATACAATGTGTGTCGGTGGCGGCTAACTTTAGCGATCTTAGCCTGGATAACCCGCTGTTACCGGCCGACACCAAAGCCTTTGTCTGGCTGGGTAACAGTGTCACGGTGCCGGCACATTTTGACGAAGCCAGTAACATTGCCGTAGTTGTTGCCGGTAAACGGCGTTTTACCTTGTTTCCACCCGAGCAGGTAGCCAATTTGTACATTGGTCCGTTGGATTTAACGCCAGCAGGGCAGCCAGTGAGTATGGTAAATATGCTGGCACCAGATTTAATCGCCCATCCCAATTATCCTAAAGCCTACGCTGTAGCATTGTCGGTAGAGTTAGAGCCTGGCGATGCTATTTATATTCCCACACCCTGGTGGCACCATGTGCAATCGTTGTCGGCGTTTAACGCGCTGGTAAACTACTGGTGGAGCGATACTTATGTTGCCGGTGCGCTGCCTTTCCCGATGTTGCTGCACGGCCTGCTTAGCTTAAAGCATATGCCAGTAGCACAGCAGCAAGCCTGGCAGCAGTTATTGCGGCATTACCTGTTGGCAGAAAACGGCGATCCGGCAGCGCACTTGCCGCAACACGCCAAAGGCATTTTAGGCGAGATGACACCGCAACTGGCGCATGGTATTCACCAATGGTTAGCCAACCAACTGAAATAGCCACTGCAGTACCGCTGAATGGCTTAACTTAGCTGCACCTGCACCTGATAATCGTTGGTAATTTGCGCTACCGCTTGTTGCATATCACCGTCAAAGTCGGCGCAGAGTTCGGCATAGCTGTGACGCAGCTTTAAGCGCTGGGTGGTTTTTACAAAACGCAGCACTTCTTCTTTACTGGTTAAAATAAGCCGCGGTACCCGGGCATTATTGCCGTCGCTGTCTTTGGCAATCATGGTGAAGTATGAGGAGTTACAATGCTTTACTTTGCCAGTCTGAATGTTTTGCGCCTCAACACGAATGCCTACCACCATTGAGCTATTGCCAACAAAAATAACCGAGGCTTTTAACGTCACCAGCTCACCCACTTCAATAGGGTTAAGGAAATCAACCCGGTCAACCGAGGCGGTAACGCAATATTTGCCACTGAACTTCGAGCCGCTGGCAAAGGCAATCTGGTCCATTAATGACAGTAAATAACCGCCATGAATTTTACCGCTGAAATTAGAATGTGACGGCAACATCAGTTGCGATAATGTCACGCGGGAACTGCTACTTTTTTTGTACAAGTCGGTCATAGCGTATTCGCCTGTTGCGACAAAGATATAGCTCAGTGTAGTAACTTAATTAAGCTGCTGCGTCAACGGTTTATGTTGCACCAGTACCCAGGGCGATATTACAACAGCCCACACGGCCGTTTGGTTATCAAACCATTGCTGTGCCTGTTGCTCGGTGGTGCGGCCAACACTGCCACTGGCTAGCCAGTCGGCGACCCGGGCTTTTTCATCACAACTAAAGGCAAACGCGACCTCCACTAGATCCAGTGTCGGCTCTACGGTAATCACACTGCCAGCGGCATAAAACTTTTGCAGTTCCAGCCAGCTTATCTGTGCCGTTTCGCTGATAATTTTGGCTTTAATCAGCTCAGGATTATGTTCATCATCAATTAGATGAGCATCAGGTGGTGTTATTGCAGTCATAAGATATTACTCGGCTTCATCATTTTGCTCCGCAACCTGGGCGGCGCTTAGCTCATGCTTTTTAAGGAGTTTATAAAAGTCGGTGCGGTTGCGTCCGGCCAGCTCGGCGGCGCGGGTAACATTACCCTCGGTCATTTGCAGCACCCTGATAAGGTATTGTCGCTCAAATTGATCCCGCGCTTCGGTTAATGTTGGCCAGTAGCTGCTGTTTTGCGACAACGCTTGCTCTACCTGCGCTGCACCAATAACGGGCGTGTGGGTTAAGGCGACACATTGTTCCACTACGTTAACCAGCTGCCGCACATTTCCCGGCCATTTCGCTGTGGCTAACAGCTGCATGGCGTCGTCTGAAAAACGCGTCACATCTACCTGGTGTCTTAGTATACTTTGCTTCAGCACATGACGTGCCAGCAAAGGGATATCTTCCGGCCGTTGCTCTAGCGTTGGTAATTGCAAGTTAACCACATTCAGCCGGTAATAGAGATCTTCGCGAAAGCTGCCATCTTCCATCGCCAGTTGTAAATCACGATGAGTGGCAGACAGCACCCGCACGTTAATGGCAATAGTTTTACTGCTGCCTACCGGACGAATTTGCCGCTCTTGCAAGGCGCGTAGCAGCTTTACTTGCAATGACACTGGCATATCACCAATTTCGTCGAGAAACAGCGTGCCGCCATCGGCTTCACGGAACAGGCCGCCGTGCTCGGTCACGGCGCCGGTAAAGGCGCCTTTGGTATGGCCAAATAGCTCAGACTCTAACAAGTGTTCGGGTAGGGCGCCGCAGTTAATGGCAACAAATGGCTTGCTAGCGCGAGGGCTGGCTTGATGAATGGCTTTTGCTAACAGTTCTTTACCGGTGCCACTAGCGCCAGTGATTAGGATGCTGACATCGCGCTGTGCTACGCGATAACTTTGTTCTAGCAGATCATGCATTAACTGTGAGCGGGTAATGATCTCTGAGCGCCATTCTGCCTGTTCCGGCACAGACTGGTGCACGGCATTTTGTAAAATATCGCGCAGCTCTGCGCTGTTCAGTGGTTTAGTTAAAAAACCAAATACGCCACGTTGGGTAGCAGCGACGGCTTCAGGGATAGAGCCATGTGCTGTCATTAATACGACGGGTAAGCCGGGATAGCGTTTGGCGATTTCGTCAAATAGGCTCATACCATCCAGCCCGGGCATGCGCAGGTCACTTAATACTACATCGACGCTGTTTTTAGTTAACAACGGTAAAGCAGCTTCTGCACTGTCGGCGCAGATCACCTGATAGCCTTCTCCCTCCAACCTTAACGTCAATAAACGCAGTAAGCTGGGATCGTCGTCAACAAGCAGTAGCTTAGGGCTGGGGCTGGCCATCGTTGTCCTCTTTCACCGCTGTGGGTTGGTTTAGTTGAGCTTCTATCTGGGTTAACGCGTCTATCTTTTTCTGCAGCTCTTTATTGGTTTTTTGCAAGCGTTCAATGTTGTCATGCTGCTGTGCGTTGAGTCGGGTAAGTGCACTAACCGCTGATTCTGCTTCCAACAATTTTTGATTAAAGGTCAGATCCCAGCTAAGTAACGCGGCTAGCGCCGGCGGCAGGCTGGCTAACTGCTCGGCGGATTGCATCTGTACTCGAAGCCTGGTCAGATAAGGTGTATCTGGGTGTAATTGCAAAATAGTGCGTTTGAGCTGCCAGACATCATCTTGCTGGCTGTCGCTGTTTAGTAGTTCACGTTCTTCATTAATGCGGTTCAGCATGGCTGCGCGGTAATTGACCCACCCTTGCAGTGTGACCGCGTCGTCGGCAATGCGTAGTGGTGCCAGTACTTGTTCAGGCTCTGGCATCAGGATTGGAGAGGGTTCCGCCTCAAGCCGCGGTTCTGGCTGTGGTTCACTCACGGCCGGTAATGGCAATACCTGACAACCGCTTAGTGTTATAACGGCAATACATATTAAGCCTGCTTTCATCCAGGTTTTTCCTCAAGTAGCGGTAGCCGGACGCGAATACAAACATCGGCATAAATCACATCAATAATATCGGCATGTCCGCCCAGTAAGCGGGCACAATCTGCCACGATAGACAGGCCCAGGCCCGAACCTTGCACCGCGTCAAAGCGTGGAGTGGTACCACGCTGGAAGGGTTCAAACAATTTCTCCCGAAATGCAGTTGGAATAGGGTTGCCATTGTTTGCGACATCTAAAACCAATTGATGTTCCTGCAAGTACAATTTTACCCAAACCGGGCTGCCCTGACTGCCGTATGCCTGCGCATTATTGATCAAATTGTCCAATATGCGGCGGAATAAAGTGGCATCGGTATAAATGGCACTAAGCTGACAACTCAGTTCAATGGCTTGATTGCGTTGTTGCAATGATAGGGCGTGGTCGTTAAAACAATCAGAAAATAACTGCTGCGGCGAATGCCAGTCTGGTTCAGGCTTAGCTTGTTGCAAAAGTCGGTTGTAATCCAGTAATTGTTCAGTGAGTACGCTTAGCCGGTCAGCGCTACCATTGAGCAAGCCGACCACCTCCAGCTGTTGTTTATTTAATGGGCCAACTAACTGCTCGCTAAGCAGTGAGCAGCCTTCCCGGATGCTGGATAACGGCGTTTTCAGCTCGTGAGACGCGTGACGTAATAAAATTAACCGCAAGGCTTCTAATTGTTGTAAGCGTGAACTCAGCCAGCGGAGCTGCTCGCCAAGCTCTGTCAGCTCACGTGGGCCGGTTAGCTTTTCATCAGGAAACTGATGTTGCTGGCCGATAGCACGGATCATCTTGTCCAGCTTACGCACTGGTGCGGTAATGCGGCCCGATGCCCACAGTACCAGCAATAATGTTAACAACACTAGTGCAACCGTCTGCCAGGCGAGTTGTTGCTGGCTCTCCACCACGAAGCGTTGTTGCTGCTGCAGGTTTTGCTCCAGCAGTTGCCAAATTTGTTGCGTAAGTTGGTGTTGCTGTTGTCTGAATTGCTGTGTCAGAGGCTCCAGCTCAGCACTGCTCAGGGTACTAAAACTATCCAGCAACACAGTAAGTTGAAGCTGTTGTTGCAAGCACAATTGTAGCGGCCCCAGATTGGAGCACACTTGCTGCAGCAACTGCTGGTAGCTGGCAAGGTGCGTTCGGGCCACTCGAGCCAGCGCGTCGGTTTTTACTACAGCATGCTGGCGTACTGCTCGTTCTATATCTACCACCAGGTTTTGCATGTTCTCAGCGCGCCTTACGCTGGCTACTGATATTTCGGCTTCGGCGACCGCATTTTGGCTGACACCGCTCAGGGCTTTGTGGCTTTGCCAAAGCAGCACGGCAACCGGGATCAGTGCGAGAAAAAAACTCAGCAATACCAGTTGTCGTAACGAGGCCGTTTGCAGTGAGAAGCGCATAGTTGTCTGTGTTAGTCGCACGGCTGCTAAGCATACCCTATTTTTAACGGAAAAAAAAAAGGCCAGTGGGGTTCTGGCCTTACAAAAAATTCAGCGCAGTGCTGAACTCATGGGATGGTGCTGGCGCACGGTGCCCTAAGCTGCCTCAGCCAGGTATACCGTTTGGTATTGTGCCGGTTGTGGCGGGGTAACCAGTACTGGTTGAAACGTAGTCGTTTGTGCTTGTTCCCAGGCTAAAACACTGTCGTTGTTCAGGTTTACCCGACGCAGCATGGTAACGACTACGGCTACGTTAGCCAGCAGAAACAGCACTATACCAACTAAAAATAAATCCATAATAACCTCCGCTAGGTGCAGCTTTTACATCAGGTTGCTGCGTGAAGACGGCTGAAGGGAGAATGTGGCAAAGGCAGTAAGCTGTAATTGCACTTGCGACATTCTCCTGTAGCGTCGCTTGATATTGTTAATACAAGCCTTGTGCCAACTTCGCTATTTATTTTTATTGCCAATATAATCAATTGGATAGGTTTTTTTTGGTGGTTTGAGATTTTATGCGGCTGATTATCTGTCGCAGATTGGCGACAGATAATCAGGCTTAATTAAAATGCTGTTATTTATTAGATAGTTGGGCTGTATGCTTTTTGCGACACATAGAGTAAGGCATTGATATTAAATCAAATGAAGCCATAGCGTTTAGCCACGCGGTCAAAGTACTCGAGGCATTGTTTGGCATACTCGCGCTTTTCCACATAAGTACCCGGGAAAAAGCTTTTCTTAAAACCGTACGCTACCATGTCTTTTAGCCGTTTTAACGGGATGTCGAAGTTATCCAGCGCCAACTGGTATTCCTTGCAAACCGTGGTATTGGACACCAGGCGGTTGTCGGTACAAATAACGGTAGCAATGCGGTTATCCAGCATGTCTTTAAATTTATGCTGCTTAATATCGCTAATAGCCGGGTTGGTTTGCAGGTTGCTGGTTAAGCAAACTTCTATGGCGATGCGCTTATCGGCAATATAAGAGGCCAGATTGCGAATGTAAGCGGCTTTATCACTGATGTCGGGGTCGGTAATCATATCCGGGATAAACATCGAATAGCCATGTCCGATGCGATCGGCATAGCATTCGGTAAGGGCTTCAAACACGCTTTCGGCGCCATATGCTTCGCCGGCGTGCAGTGTTTTTAGCAGAAAATGCTGGTGAGCGTATTCGTACACTTCTTTAAATTTACTGGCGGGATAGCCCGACTCTTGTCCGGCAAGGTCCAGGCCGACAATGGGCATAGCTTCTTCATCGCGCAGCCTAACGCTGGCGCGCACCAATTCCATCGCTGCTAGTTTAATTACGTCCATTGGTGCGAAATCGCGCATCAGCTGAAACAGGTTAGTGTAATAAGGCGAGAAGCCTTTATCGCCAAACATGCGCATGGCGCAGTTAATAATGCCATAGGCAAACGGCGGTTTAGCGCCACTAAGTACGGCCTCAGTTTGGTTGTACTCCTGCATCGCCCGTTTTAAACCGTCATTTACTGCATGCATTACGCGATCAAAGTCGATGCCGTTAGGTAGGTCAATGAGTAGCTGTGGTGCAAAGCGTACTTCAATATAATTAACGCCTTCCAGCTGGTTATCTATCGCTAGCTCATAGGCTGCCCGTTCAAGGTTTTGCATATCGCGCAATACGGCGCAGGTATACTGAAAGCAATGCAGGTATTCGCCCAGGTTGTTGTATTTTTCTTTAAACACCAGCTGCTTTAAGCCTTCTACGGTATCTGCCGGTAACTTAGTACCCGTGCGCTTGGCCATGTCAATTAAACTGCTAAGCCGTAGGCTGCCATCCAGATGCAGGTGCAAATCAGACTTTGGCATCTCTTTAATAAATTCAGCAGAATAGCGTGGCATAATGGCTCCTTAGCAAACAATTGTTGTTAAGTGTATCGCAAATTAGCTGGTTTTCATTGCTATCTTAAGCGGGCAGCCGGCTTTGGCGGTAATCAGCCCTGCTTACTCCGGCTTGGTTGCACGATTGAAAAATGCTTTGGCCCGATTAAGCTCGCTAAGGTGGGCTTGGTTTGCCGCTAGTGCTTGCCAGTCAGCCGCACTAAATAAGTTAAATGCTCGATAGTGTGGCGCGGTCTCTTTAAAGCGGGTTTTTACCATATCTAAGGCAATAAAGTGCGCTTCGCCAGAGCTGATAAGCAGTGCGGTGTCGCTATGCTCGGCTTCTACAACAATTAATTTGCCGGCATATTTTTTCTCTGGCTTTAGCGCTGGTGTATGGCCAATAACCAGTGTGTCTGCCGCAAAATATGCCAGCAATTGCTGCAAGTGTTGCTCATTTGCCTGTTGCTGTTGGCTGTCATCACTCAGTAAGGCGCGGTATTGGCTTAAGCCCGTTGGGCCATAAAATAATTGATAATCTGCATCGCTTATAGCGTCCGCAGGCTGTGGTAGCGTAGCGTAGTAGCGCTGATTCAACTGTTGCAAGTTCAAGCCACTTGCCAGCGTATTTGCACTGATACCGCCATGGGTAAACAGATAACCACCAATGCGGGCAATAATCGGTTGCTGCCTTAACCAGCTACCTAACACTGTATTGGCAGTAAAGCTCTGCTCATAAGGCATCAATTGTTCTATGGCCCAGAAATGTTCTGTTTCGACCCTATCGACCAGGCCGCGCATTACATATTGTTCGTGATTACCATGCAGTAACAGTAGCTGCCCGCCGTGTTGCTGTGCTTGTTGTGCCAGCGCATATAAACGCCAAAGTAAATCAAACACCTGCCTGCCACGGTCCACTGCATCGCCCAAAATAACTACCTGACCGTTGCCAAACTGCCAGTTACCATTGGCATCGGTAACACCTGCTTTACGGGCCCATTGCTCAAAAAATGCGATGTTGCCTTCAAGATCACTGATCACGGCTATGCGTTCTGCCTGCGGCAGATCTGCATTTATTGTAAAAGGTTGTGTTTGCAACGGGTACCGATAATGCTGGCCATGACAGTTCAGCTGTAGCTCAGTGGCCTGCAGAGGTAATGTTTCGGTAATAATTTTGTCCTGGCACCAGGCCTTGAGTTGCAATGCCTCACCGGTATTTGTCACTACTGGGCCTTGCAGACCATTAAGCATAGGCCGGCTAGCCGAGATACTTCCTGCAGCGTTCCACTTAATTTCGCCGACAGCAATTGGCAGATAGACTTTGCTGTACACGCCACCCTGGGTTAGCTCGACCGTAGCATTGGCTAATATAGTTGTCGCTATAGTGATAACTAGCAACAGTACGCAGATGAGTAGCTTAACTATTATTTTCATTTATCGTGCTTCATATACAAAAAATAAACATGCGGCACCATATCTGTATTTACTTTTAAATACAATCTTAACGTTGCTAAGCTATTGCTTTCGAACGTTTAATGGCTTAAAAACGATAAGACAATAACAATGCAGGGTGCACTGATGAAAGCCGTTACCACTTGTTTAACCTTTGTTGCTGCACTATGTAGTTGCACCGTTGCGGCGAAAACCGCTGAGTTCACTCAGGGGCGGCAGTTATTCTCGGCGGATAACTATCAAGTACTGACGCCGCGTCAACGAGTGGGCATAGAAAATCAGATTTTGATGCAGCGACTAGAGCAGCTGTTACCTCAGTTGATGGCTGAAACCGGTCTGGATATGTGGCTGGTGATCAACCGTGAATATGCTGAAGACCCATTGTATTTTACTTTGGTACCGCAACCGACTTTTGCTGCGCGGCGCACCACCATGTTGCTGTTTAGCCGTAATGCCGACGGTAGTGTAGATAAACTATCAGTTAACCGTTATCCGCTGGGCGAACCTTATCAGTCAGCCTGGGCCGGTGGCGATTTAACCGCACAATGGCAGGCACTGGCCGCTGAGATTGTTAAGCGTACACCGCAGCAAATTGGCATTAATGTCTCGGCGCACTGGGCTATAGCAGATGGATTAACCGCCGGGTTACATCAGCAGCTGCTTAAGGTATTGCCAGCGGAATATCATCATCGTTTGGTGCCGGCCGAAAATCTAGCTGTACGTTGGCTAGAGCAGCGTACGGCAGCCGAGCTTGCCGTGTATCCGCAGGTGGTAAGCCTGGCCCGGGCGGTTATCGCGGAAGCCTTTAGCAACAAAGTGATTACGCCCGGCGTAACCAGTACAGACGATGTTGCCTGGTATATCCGTGAGCGCTATGAACAGCTTGGCCTGCCAGTGTGGTTTATGCCCTATGTTAGTTTGCAGCGTGCTGGCATGCCCTGCAAAGCAGACAGCCCGGCATGTGGCAGTGCTGGTGTGATCCAACGCGGCGATGTGCTGCATACAGATGTCGGTATTTGTTATTTGAAGCTGTGCACTGATACGCAGGAAATGGCTTATGTGTTACACAACGATGAAGCTGATGTGCCTGCCGGCTTTAAAGCGGCATTAGCAACCGGTAATCGCTGGCAAGATCTGTTAACCAGCGAATTTAAAGCTGGCCGTAGTGGCAACCAAATATTAGCGGCAACGCACAAGGCAGCGGCGAAAGCCAAAATAAACCACAGTACCTATACTCATGCGCTGGGCTTTGTTGGCCATGCCCCGGGCCCAACCATTGGCATGTGGGATAATCAAGGGGATACCCCAATACAAGGCGATTGGCCGCTATATGCCAATACCGCTTATGCTATCGAAGGTAATATAAAACAGGCGCTACCTGAGTGGGACGAACAGTTGCTACAGATTAAGCTTGAGCAAAGCGCCTATTTTGATGGTAAAGGGGTTATTTATTTGGCTGGCAGGCAAACGCAATGGCACTTGGTGCGCTAGCTCCGGCCAGCCAAATATAAGCTGAGGGTTTACATTTAGTTACGTAACTTTTTCCTTAAACCAAATAAGCCTAGTAATAATAACGCAAGCGCTGATGGCGCCGGTACCTGATTAATATTAACTGCATAATCCGGGTTAATTACGTAACCTAAGTCAGCAAAGGAGTTAATGGTGGTCAGGCTTATTGAGGATGGAAAGTCTAACCAGCCGGTCATTATTTCCGGGTCACCGCCGCCATCGGTCTCGTCCCAATGGCCGCCTGCAGTGCCTGGTCCGCCGCCCTGCTCTACCGGAACAAAGGTGGCGCCAGGATTACTTAGCTGATAAGCCGCTAATCCATATGCGCCGACGTAATTGCCATTTACATCTAACACGTCATTAAACGGTGCGCTCCACAGCGTGCCAAAACCAATCACATGAGCCATTTCATGTATTATTACATCCAGCAGTGAGCCTTGGGCTTCCAGGTTTAACAAATCTGCCGCATCAAACTGCATAATGCCTGCAGTTGCATAAACATAAGTAGGCAGGAAAATGCCAAAAGTTGGCCCAGCCTGGCCGAGAATACCGCCTGGTCCGTCAATAGCCGGCCCTGAAGCACTAATATCCAGACCTGGCCCGGCATATTCGTCGCGATAACCAATAATCAGAGTTTCCCAAAACAACTCAGCCTGAGAGAAGATGCTTTGCTGAGATGCAGTTAATCCGCCATCAAAATTTACTCTGATATCGAAGTCATAAATTATCGCGGCACAAACCGGGCTGCTAAATGTAAGTGAAGCAACAAGCAAAGCCATGCCAATTTTTATTCTTTTTAATGCCGACATTTAATGTATTCCTTATGTCAATGTTGTAACCAGACGCGACAAGTACAAAAGCAAATCGAGTGACACAAGCAATATTCAGGCCTAAATAATTTATCTATTAAAATCATTGGCATGTGATGGTCTCGTTCGAAAAGTTTTATCAATTGTAAATTATGCTGACACGAAGATAGCCTATAGCGTTCCTAAGTATATGGTTTATGCTAAGTAACATAGCATTAGTTATAAAATTGCCCAACTGAAGGGATCTAAATGAGAAACAACCAACCGGTAACACAAAGAGAGCACATCTTTCCCATTTCTGATCGCCTTATTTCCGGCACCGATGCCAAAGGTAACATTACCTACTGTAATATGGCCTTTATTAATGCCAGTGGTTACAACAAAGATGAGTTAATTGGGAAACCACACAATCTAATTCGCCACCCGGATATGCCTGAAGCAGTATTTAAAGAAATGTGGCAAACAATTGCGGCAGGACATGTCTGGATGGGGCTGGTAAAAAACCGGCGTAAAAATGGTGACCATTATTGGGTTAGCGCTTTTGTTACTCCGGTGTTTGAAGCAAATAAAGTAGTAGGTTTTGAATCTGTGCGAGTGGCAGCACTTGAAGCTGAAAAATCCCGCGCTGAAGCTGCTTATGCCAGATTACGTCAGGGGAAATCAAATTTACCTGTCACTCGGCGAATTGCGCATGCGCTAAGTACGTTTTCGCCAATACTTGTGCCCGGCGTATTGGGTTCTGGCTTGCTATATAACTTTTTTGGCGCCGTGCCTGGTATGATTATGCTGAGCACGCTCACATTGTCTACATTGTGGTTGGCGTACCGGCAAAAAGCAGAGTTGTTAGATATTGTAAGTATTAGCCCAGAGTCTTATGCAAATTCAGTAGTGGCAGAAAGTTACTTTACTGATGTCGGCAGTAAAGCTCGGGTCAAATTAGCCCTGGCATGTGAAATTGCCAGAAACCGCACTGCATTAACCCGTATTGCTGATGCTGCCACTGTACTGGATAGTATTGTACAAGATACACAACAGGAATCTGAGTCGACATCGGCTGCTGTTGCACAGCAAAGCCATGCCACACAGCAAATTGCTTCGGCCATTACGCAAATGTCGGCAGCAATCCAGGAAGTTGCCAGCAATGTACAAACCAATGCAGAAAGTGCATCTAATGCCCTTAGCAGTGTTGATGATGGCGCCAAGCTGGCACAAGAAGCAAAGACAGCCATTGATGCGCTGAGCAGCTCCGTGGTCAGCATTGCCGCCACAGTGCGTGAACTAGCTGAGTCAACCAGTGAAATTGGTCAAGCGGCTAATTTAATTTCTTCTATAGCTGACCAAACCAATTTACTGGCGCTAAATGCGGCTATCGAGGCCGCTCGTGCTGGAGAGCAAGGCCGTGGTTTTAGCGTAGTGGCAGATGAAGTAAGGTCTTTAGCGTCAAAAACGCGCGAATCGACAGATAAAATTCATAAAATTGTTGAGGTACTAACTGCAAGAGCAATGAGCGCGGTAGGGGTGTCGGAGCAAGGCGAAAAAGCGGCTCATCACGGTGTAGCAACGGTAGAGAATACGCGTTCGGCGTTAAATAACATTAGAGACTCAGTTAGAACTATCACCGAGCTAACCCAACAAATGTCAGCCGCGGTAGAGCAGCAAAGCACGGTGGCCGAACATATTAACCAGCAAATTATCGAAATTGCAGATTCAACATCACTCACGCAAACATCGGCAAACTCGGCCTTAAATGCCAGCCAACGGTTGGCTAAAACCCTTGTTAATGTGCGCTCTATCATTGACAGGTTTTCACTGGGTAAGCGTAAAAGCTAGCCTGGGCAATATTGCAATCATTTACGTGGGCTAACGTAATCAATTATGAATGTCCGATTAGTATTTTTAACCCTTATATAGCTACGTATGGGTTAGTAATTGCGAATTATTACCAGCACTTGCATCAAGCGCTTTTTTTGTTATATTAAAATCGAAAGAAAGACTAACTGAATTAAGGATTATCGTATGACCAAAGGATTGATTTATATTCTTGTTATCATCGTTGTCGCTGGTTGCGTGAGTACATCAAACAAAGGTGAACAAGATTTTAAGGCTTCCAATGAGTTAGCGACAGCGCAGAAGTATGAAGAGGCGATAGCGTATCTTGAATTGGCAATTTCTAAGTCTCCCAAAAACAGTCAATACATTCAGCGTTTAGATGAACTTAAAAAAAGTTATTTCCAAAATGCATCATTAACTATTCAAAACCTGCAGAAAGAGGAGCTAACGAAAGCTAAGTTAGACGAAATAGAATCGAATATATCAGGCTTAGAAAATGCAGGGATAGATAGCAGCTTAATCAGCCCTCTGAAAACGAGCTTTGCCAATACGGCTGCTATTTTTTTTGATGATTTGAAGCTGCGTCACTTAAAGGCGCAATCATCGATTGATCAAGCAGATTGGGTCAATGCGCATAAAGAATTATCGAAAATTAATTCTAAATATCCAAATTATGAGGATGTTAATCAAAGAATTAACACCGTTGAGTCTCAAGCTCTGCGAAGTTTCGTAAGAACAGCTAACGATGCCCTTCAGGCAGACAAATTCGATGTTGCTGAAGAGGCAATCGATAAGCTTTTGTTGATTTTGCCTAATAACCCCATTGCATTGAACTTAGATAAGAAGTTGCGCAGTATAGATAGACCTAAGCATTTTTCTGAAAAAGCAATTAGAGCATTTGAGACGCAGGATTGGGCTACGGTGATTGAAAGTTGCAAGCTAGCTGGATCATATAAGAGCTCGATGCAATGTTTAGAGATGGTCGATACGTCCAAAAAGCGTTTGACTGCAGAAATAATAAAATCGATCGACGCTACGATGGCAGAGCGTCGCTATTTTAGAGCCGCCCAACTATATCGTCAATTGACAGACTTGAATCCTTCAGATGAGAATGGCCTAAAAATAATTAAAGATAAATTAGCGAGGAACATTAATCAAAGTGCGATGAGCTATCAATCGATGGGTAACAATGCGATTGCATGGCACTTGTTACAATTGAATGAATCCCTGGATTCATACTACCCCGATTTACAGCGCCAAAAGCTTGATGCTGAGGATGATGTAATGGCTAAAAGTCGACGTTCAATAGCAGTGTTCGACTTCAGTAGTCCAAGCGAAGCAAGTAATTCGGGTGTAATTGTCGCTAACAATCTTATATCCAAATTATTTAATAATGCAAGCCGGGATATCCGTGTCATAGAGCGAGATAGCCTATTGTCCATACGCGATGAAATGAAGATTGGCCAGTCGAGCACAATATCTGAGACCGCGGCTAAAGAGATGGGAAAAAATTATGGGATTGATTATGCAATTATAGGGTCGGTATTGCTATATCGTGTTGATGAAAGCACCTCAACAAGTTCGAAAAGTGTTCGATATAAGATTGGGGAAAAAATCGATGACAATATTGAATATTTGAACTGGAAAGCGACGAACCCATCTCCAACCAAAAAGGAGCTTCAAGAAGCCCCTAAAGCGAAAATAATGGTTCCTGAATACGGTCAAAAAGATTACGAAGTAACCCAAAAGAGAAAGGTTGGGTTTATACAATTGTCGTTCCGTATCGTTAATGTCTTGACAGGTGAGAATACACATGTAGAAACGCTTGAAAAAACGTTGGAAGTTACCGCTTCCGCAAATTCAGGCGTGGAGGAGGCTGGCGTGAAATTCCAAGAAATGCAAATTGCCACGAATACAGAGATATTGCAAAGTCTAACTGATGAAATTGTCGAAAATATGGCTTCTGAAATTTTAAATCCTCTACAAAGACTAGGAATGTTTTATTTCGATGCGGCAACTGATAGAGAGCAGCGGAATGAGCTTGATCAGGCAATAGAACTATACACCTATGCAATTTTTAACGAAAAACTTAAATCCGTTACAAATTCACCGCTTATAGAGTCTGCAAGTGACAAGCTTAAAAGGTTATTGGCAGACTACCGTTTCTCGGCTGAAAAGTAGGAATGCCCATGCCGTGTCTTAGCGCTGCAGTTTCTAGAGCTTTAATTTTTTTTTGCATGGTTTTTTCAGCATGTGTAATAGGGCAAGGGCGTATAGCAATCGTACAGTTTGATGCGGCTAGCATGGATGTTGTAGGCCTTGAAAGCAAGCTTACTTATACCATCCGAGTAGAACTAAGTAAGCGCAGTGCTCTGCAAATTATTTCTCAGCGTGAAATGGAACTATCGTTAGTGCGCAATGATATACAACAAAAGTTTGATAGGACTGAAGCTTCTAGAGCTGCTGAGATATTGAATGTTGATTATGTCTTAATTGGTAAGGTAAGACGTGTAGGAGCTAAAATCCTCGCCGACGTTGAGCTGATTTCTCGATTAAGCAATCATCCTGTAAACACTTGGATTTTTAGTTTCAATAATCAACAAGACTTTGACCCAAAAAGTATAGAAATTGCTGATGAAGTTGTAGCAGCTTTAAAAGGAAAAGATTCTGACAATTCGCTAAATCAACAAGCGTCTATAATTTCTTGGACTTCTAATTTTAATGCGGTTGTAGTTGATAACATGGCAAATCTAACCTGGAGTCTGTCTGGTAAAACATCTTCAGCAATAGGATTTAACATATACAGATCTAGAGAGGTTGACGGCCCCTTTAACTTTGTAACAAGCGTTGTAGATAGTTTCTACAGCGATGATATATCGACTTTATCGGGCAACATTTACTATCAAATCGCATTAATGACAGAGAATGGTGAAGAAATACGAAACTCAGATATAATTAAAATTGTAAAGAGTACAGAAGTATTGGCTACCTTAGCTGCACCTGTTGTTATTAAATATTCGCCTGAGATTTCTGGTCCTGAGCTACACATTTTTCCTTCAGCCAAAAAAAGTAGTTTAGAACCAACGTCATATCAATTATTGCGAAAAACAGGTGACGAGCAATGGCGAGTTGTAGATGAATATCGAGTTATGACAGATTCCTATGGTAGGTTTGAGAGCAATCAAATCGTATTAAAAGATAAACAAATACAGAGTTTGACGGCAGAAGCAGTATATGCTTCCCGAGCTGAATCGAACGGGAAACTCGGCGAAATATCAGAATTATTTACCTACTCTATTCCAGACAAAACAGTAGCTTATGTCGAAGAAATTAATTTTCTAAGGAAAGTTAATATATTCTGGGGCGCGATAGAAGGTAGCAAGGGCTATTATGTCTATCGACGGAAAACAGGTGATAAAAGCTGGAATAAGATCTCTGACTTAATTGATCCGCAAATACTGAAATACTCTGATTCAGATTTTAATGTTGACGGTGAAAGTTATGATTATGCTGTTTCTTATGTCACTTCGTCTGGGGAGTCTGGTCTAGGGACTCACGTTAGCTGGTCAACGAAGTCCATATTTTCAATGCCGAAAAATATTGAAGCGGTATTTAATTCTGATGGTAAAGTTGTTCTAACGTGGAACAGTGATTCTGATCCCGATGTTATCGGCTACCGAATTTATCGAGCCCCATACCCTAATCGGAATGAAAAGGTTGAATTAACGAATATTGCTGAAGTTGTTTGGTCTGAAAGGCCAATGTACGAAGACAGTGTAGGTTTGACGTCAGGACTTAGATACCAGTATTCAATATCGACTATCAATAGCTTTGGTGGAGAAGGAGAAATTTCTGAGCCTATAGTTGTACAAATCTCCTCATTGCCTGCTCCAGTAAAAAATCTGGATGTTCGGTTAAGTTCGGGCGTTGTAGAATTATCTTGGAAATATGATACCGAATCACAGACACATCAATATCTAATCGAGCGATCTACTAATGACGGCAATTGGGAGCAATTAGCTATTCTGCAACCAGAAAAGTTAAATTATATAGACGAGACTGTCAGTAATAATACATCTATAGTTTATAGTATTTCAGTGATAGATTCAGATGCAATACAAAGCAAATCAACCTTGTCTAGCATAATCGAGGTGACTGATTTAAACAATTAACCGTTTGTATTGGCGATAATTAAATACTAAACATATACTATTTACGAATGTTAGTTGACGAGTCGTCTGAGAGACGCATTTCAACTGTGAACGGTAAAAAGTTGCTTTTAAAGGCTTGAAAATTGGAATTTCAAATACCTAAATTGATTGCACCTCTCCAAGGCGAGAAGGCTGGAGCGGATCCCCAATCTTTCGCAGATTATGACTTTTTGATTACCGAAATAGCTAAGCTAGATGGTATCCAAAGAGTAGTGCTTGACTGGAAACGCATTGCCGACACTTGCACGGCTTTATTGACGGAATCAACAAAAGATTTAAAAACTGCAAACTTTTTGGCTTTTGCATGGTTTCAGGAATACAAATTTGCAGGCTTGAAAGCCGGCTTCGAACTGCTAGAGTGCTTAGTAGCCGGAGACCTGAGTGAAGAACTCTATCCTCGCAGGGCTAAGCGTCAGGAGAAAGCAAGAGCTGCTGCGTTTTTGTGGCTTGCAGCAAAGTTAGAAAAGCATTTTAACTCTTACTTACTCGACGAAGCGCGTGATTTAGATAACGCAGAATCTGCGATTGAACAATTTGAAAGTCTTGATAAAGCTATAAAAAAGTATTTGGGTGATGATGCTCCTTTATTTATTGAGTTGAAGACGGTATTTAATCGATTTAAATTAGTAATTGAACAACAGAAATCTATTCAAATTCAAAAAACATCAGATCAGCAGCCGCCTGCTGTTGAAAAGTTTGAAGAAAAAGCAATAGAGAGTACATCTCCAAAAGTTGAGTTGCCAAAAAATGTATCTGATCTCGACATTAATAAGACATTAAGTTCGTCGAGCCAGGCTATTCGAACTGTAGCCCAGAAGATGAACGAGCAACATCCTTATTCTCCCAATGTTTTATATTTAAACCGCACAGCGAAGTGGATTTTAATACAGCAACTACCTGGCGCTGGTGTGTTAGAGCAGCAACCTAATGAGCAAGTACTTAACAAGCTAGCTTCACTTGAATCGAACAAAAACTACGCTGAGCTTTTTGATGCTGCTGAACGTGAATTCAACAATGGAGCAATATTCTGTCTATTACTACATAGATACGTCTATAATGCTCTAGTTGCACTTAATCAAGAATTGTGTGCAAAGGTCGTACTCACAACAACTACAAACTTCATTTCTCGTTTTCCCGATATTTTTGATGCTAAGTTTAGAAACGGTCAGCCTTTTATTGATGATTTAACAAGGACCTGGTTGGAGTCTAAGTCAACTAAAGATTCATCATCTAGTGATGAAGATAGTGTCGACTCTGCTTTAACACCGTGGCTTGACGCAAGTTTTAAAGCTACATCTCTTTTAGCAGAAGGAAAATTGCAAGAAGCGTTTAAGCTATTCCAAAGTGGTTTAGATCAGGCAAAAGGAGTACGCGATTCATTGTATTGGCGCTATGAAATGGCAGCTTTAGTAGCAAAAACTGGTCACGACGATGTTGTGTTGCTTAAACTTAACCATATTTACCAGCTATTAAACGACACGAAAGTTTTAATTTGGCAGCCCGAACTTTCAATTAAGGTTCTTAAGTTGATGCTGACCTGCCATAAAAAAATACAGCAAAAAGTTAAATATGATCCCCCCATGCTTGAGTTAGTTAATATGTTGAAGCATGACTTAATAAAGTTGGCCCCTTCTGAGGCTTTAGCATTAATCGAATCTAAAACTTAAATGAGAGAATTATATGAGTAAAAGTAGCTCAATTGCTCCAAAGGAGCGTGTCAACATAACTTACACTGCCCATATCGGTGACGCGAAGCAAGAAGTCGAATTACCAAATAAGCTGCTTGTTGTTGGTGATTTTACGATGCGCGAAGACGAAGATGGGATTCAAGAAAGAGATACTGTCGAGGTTAACAAAAATAACTTTAATGACGTAATGGCAAAACAAAATTTGAAAGTCAGTATGGTAGTCGAAAATAAACTGACTGATGCCGAAGGTATTGATATGAATGTATCATTAGACTTTAGAAACATAAAAGATTTCGAGCCAGGAAATATAGTAAAGAAAGTACCTGAGCTCAATAGTTTACTAGAGTTAAGGGATGCATTAACCTTTTTGAAAGGGCCGTTAGGTAATATACCTGCGTTTAAAAAACAGCTTGAAAGACTACTTAATGACGAAGGCACGCGTGCTAAGCTAATGAATGAACTTGGCATAGATAAAGAGTAAGGTGTGATAAATATGACTAATGAAGAGAAAAAAATTCAGTCTGCTGAAGCCGTCCTCGAAGAAAGCGTGTCGTTGTTAGACCAAATTATGGAACACGCAAACATAGCTAAATCCGATGAGTCATATGATGTCGCAGCAAAAGGCGTACAAGCTTTCATGGCTGCTATGTTGAAAGCTGATAAGAAAGATGAGCGAGTTCGAAAAGCACTAATTGATGAAATGATTTCTGAGGTAGATAAGAAACTCAGTGTTCAGCTTGATACAATTCTCCATAATGGAGACTTTCAAAAATTGGAGTCTGCGTGGCGTGGGCTTCACTTTCTAGTTCAGCGCACTGATTTTAGAGAGAACAATAAAATTCATATCTTAAATGCTTCCAAAGAAGATTTGGCAATGGATTTTGAAGACGCTGCTGAAATCTCAGAGTCGGGATTTTATAAGAAAGTATATACTAGTGGCTACGGTACTTTTGGCGGAGAGCCTTACAGTAGTATTATTGCCAATTATGAATTTGATCACAGTTCTCCGGACATTAGTCTCATGCAGTCAATGTCTAGTGTCGGGGCAATGTCTCATGCCCCAGTTATTGCTGCTGCGAGTCCAAAATTTTTTGGCTGTGATGATATTCAAGACCTGGCAAAGTTAAATGATATCGCCTCCATTTTTGAAGGTCCCCAATATGCGAAATGGCGATCTCTTCGTGAATCAGAGGACTCTCGTTATCTCGGTTTAACTATGCCGC
This sequence comes from Rheinheimera maricola, assembly GCF_016918075.2. GTDB lineage: Bacteria > Pseudomonadota > Gammaproteobacteria > Enterobacterales > Alteromonadaceae > Alishewanella > Alishewanella maricola_A. The sequence goes on from NZ_JAERPS020000007.1 coordinate 116,929, forward strand.
GATTTTTATTGCGCCTGCCTTATGACAGTAAGGAAAATCCGATTAAGGCATTCGATTACAATGAGTCTATTGAAGAAGACCACAACAGATATTGCTGGGGTAATACCGCTTTTGCGATGGCAACAAGATTAAATGACAGCTTTGCTAGCTATCGTTGGTGTCCAAATATCATCGGCCCGCAAAGTGGTGGTGCCATGACGGACCTACCTCTACATCATTACGAAACAATGGGGCAGCTTGAAACAAAAATACCTACAGAGGTATTGATTTCAGATCGGCGCGAGTTTGAGCTTGCAGAGGCTGGATTTATTCCATTAACCTTTAGGAAAGGTAGTGATAATGCAGCCTTTTTCTCAGCTAACTCGATACAAAAGCCGAAGACATTTGGCTTGAGTAAAGAAGGCAAGGCTGCGGAAACTAACTATAAACTGGGCACGCAACTTCCATATATGTATGTTGTGAACAGACTGGCCCATTACATTAAGGTTTTACAGCGTGAGAACGTTGGTACAACACTTGAGAGGCTTGATATTCAAGACCAACTGAACGTTTGGATACGCCAGTATGTTGCCGATCAGGACGGAGCAAGTGCTGACGTTAGGGCTCGCAGGCCTTTGCGGTCCGCCTCTATTACAGTTGATGACATAGAAGGCGAGCCGGGCTTCTATAAGGTTGGTATGCAGGTTAGGCCTCATTTTAAATACATGGGTGCCGATTTTACACTGTCTTTAATCGGTAAACTTGATAAGTAGTACCAAGCATGAGTAAAGTGCAAAAAAAAGAAAGTTATTTGATGCGGAGAGTCAAAACTGGGGTTGACGGTAAAACAACCAGCGTTGAGTTTGACCATCACGTATATAAACAAACGGTTTTTTTGCATCTACAGAAAATATTCAATATACGTCAGGGTAGCTGCTTAGCTAACCCTGACTATGGCCTTCCGGATTTCAACGATCTCGATATGAAGTACGGATTTAGTATTGCTGTAAAAGAAGTAGTAAAAGCTATTAAGGAGAATATTGAAAAATATGAATCAGGTTTGAAGCGAGTCCGTGTAAATTTTGTCAGGGATGAAACCAAGCCGCTTGAGCTTAGGTTTGAAATTGTCGGCGTTTTAACCGCAAGAGGTCTCTCTGAACGTGTTCGTCTTGAAACTAGAAAGTCTTCTTCCGGGATTTTAGAGGTAGTCTAATTACATGGCTCAAAATAAGTTTTTTCAAGACGAACTTAACTATTTACGCGAGCTTGGAGCTGCTTTTGCTGAACAGAACCCCAGCCTTGCCAATTTGCTCTCAGAAGAAGGTGAAGATCCCGATGTAGAGCGATTGTTTGAAGGCTTCGCATTCCTCACCGGGAGGATCCGCCAAAAGCTAGAGGATGAAATTCCGGAAATTTCACATTCGTTGATAGAGTTGCTCTGGCCAAATTATCTCCGGCCGGTGCCGGCGATGAGCATATTAGCTTTTACTCCAAGACTACATGTTTTATCAGAGCAAACCAAAATAGCTAAAGGTGCAGTTGTACAATCTGCAGAGGTTGACGGCACTGCCTGTATATTCAGAACCTGTTACGACGTAGATGTTAGCCCCATAGCTATAAGTGATGCGAAAATTACTCATAAAACTGATAGTACTGAGTTGAGTCTCCATTTTAGTCTTGAGTCTGGCGTTGCTAGTGCAGATTTAGGGCTGAAAAAAATCAGACTATTTCTTCATGATGAGCAGAAAATCCAAGTTGCTACCGTTCTATACTTGCATTTTTTTAGATACTTGCAGAATTTCGATGTAGCGTTGAATTTTTATGACGGAACGGTAAAGCTAGTCCAGGGGTTGTCAAAAGAATATGTTCATCCTGTTGGGTTCGCTGATAGCGAAAGCCTCTTACCAGCAGATAGCAGCATGTTCTCGGGTTATAGACTATTGCAAGAGTACTTTCAGTTTCAGAAGAAATTTCTTTTTATTGATATTAAAGGAATAGGAAATTTAATTTCTCTTCCGGATATAGAATCATTTTCTTTGAAATTTAGGTTTTCAAAATTTGATATTGATTCAATAAAGAAAGAGAATTTTCGTCTTTTTTGCACGCCGATAGTGAATCTTTTTGAGCATGATGGGTCGCCAATTCGAGTCAATAACCAGCGAATTGAATATTTTTTAAGACCAGACACTAAGTTTAGTAGCCACATAGAAATTTTCTCCGTCGACAGTGTTGAAGGAAAGGTCAAAGGTAAAATAGATCAAAATACCTACACAGCGTATGAAACATTCCAGCATCATGATCTACAATTATCAACGAGTAATTCTTTCTTTTACAAGTTAAGAAAAGTCCCTGCTACCATTTCTGATGGTGTTGATCATTACTTATACCTGCATAATAGCAGCGCTAATGAGTTTGCAGATCATGAAGAGATTATAAGTACAAGGTTAACCTGCACAAACAGAAATTTAGCTAGTGCGTTACAAGTTGGTCAAGTGGCTTATTATAGTGGTAACTCTCCAGATATAGTAACGTTCAAAAATATTATAAACACAACTGAAGCACTTCCGCCACCTTTCGAACGAAAGCTTCACTGGCGTCTAATCTCAAATTTAGCAATACAATACAACAGTCTGGCTTCGATAGACTCTTTAAGATTACTAATTAAGTACTATGACTTTGCAGCAATAGGCAATCGTCAGAAACAACGTTCTAATCAACAAATGCACGAAGGTATTGAATTTATAAACACAAGCACGTACGAAAGAATTGTTAAAGGACTACCAGTGTCAGGGTTGAAAACTACGCTACATTTAAGAGAAAGTAAATTCGGTGCAAAAGGGCTAATTGGTGAAGCCAATATGTTTATTTTTGCGTCAGTTCTAAACATTTTCTTTTCGCAGTATGCTCGCACAAACTCGTTTCACATTTTGGAAGTTATTGCTGTTGAATCTGGTGAGAATTATCAATGGAACATGCATCACGGAAAACGCGCCTTGTTTTAACTAGGAAATTAGTTCAGGAACCAAAGAAATACACCTTCTCTAAGGCGGCAGAACTTATTGAACGAGATTTTGAAAATGGTATCTCCAGTCTTAAGTCCGTTAATAGTGAGCCTTTTTTGTTCAGGGCTAATCCAAGTTTTGCGTTTCCATCGTCAGACATAGATGATATCTATCAATTGGATGACGGGCGTTTCGAAGTAGTCGTAAACTTTATGGGGCTCTACGGCCCTGCTTCTCCATTGCCTGATTATTTTACTCAAGAAGTTATTGATGAATTAGTTGAAGTAGAATCAGTCGAATTGTCTACATTTTATATTCATTCTCTCTCTGAATTAAAAGCCTATCAGGAGAAGCGATTGGATATGCTTAATGTTAGAAAACGTCTGAATCAAGATACTAAAGACATTGGGTCTAATATAGTAAAAAAAATTGTGCTTTCTCAACAACAAATCACTGCGATACAGAAAGGCGAAACTATAGATAAGGTTCTAACTAACCTGCAATATAATGAGTTGTTTGAAAAAAAAGCCTATCTACAAATGCATCACAGACTGAGCGCTAACCAACGTGATTTTTTAGATGTTTTCAATCATCGTCTCATCTATCTTTATTTGCAAGCAACTCGGAAATATCATCCTTATCGAACATCAAATTTAACGAACGACTATAATCTGAATATATTATACAGCCTTATTGGTGCGCCATCTGAGGCTGATCGCTTAGAGTCACCCGTTAAATGGCATAAGCTTTTGAAATTTTCAGGACTGTTGTCGCTCAAGCAAGGATCTGCCGAAGTAATTAAAAAAGTTATAGCCGGTTATTTTGATGTGTATTTGGAGAACGTTGAAGTTGAAGAATGTGTTTTCCGTGAAATTTCTATACCTTTAGATCAGGTCAGTTATCTGGGTTTCGCTAATAATGGACTAGGAGAAAGTTTCCTTTGTGGCCAACGTATTGGTGATTGCCAAGGTAAGTTCAGGGTTCATCTTTTTGGATTAGATGATGATACTTACTTTAGATTTATTCCAGAAAAAATAGGTCAACTAGTCGACAGTCATTATTACTTTGAATTAAAGGCACTGTTAGAGTTCCTAAAATCGCCGGAACAAATTGCAGACGTTGGATTGCACTTAGATAATAAGAGCAGATTGCAATTTAATCTTGATCCTGTTTCGCCAACTATATTGGGTTATTCTAGTTGGTTGAACCCATCAGACACACAATCACGTCATGTCGTTATTTGACTAAAGCTCATATATAAAGGAAGCAAGAACGATGGATAAGATAAAATTGAAGGCTTTTGTTGGAAAGCTAAATTCTCAGTGTACTCAGGCATTGGAAGGTGCTGCTGGCTTGTGTGTCACGAATGGGAATTATGAAATAAATGTTGAGCACCTCATTTTAAAGCTCCTTGAACAGCCTGGCGATTTTGCGTTGATATTGGCACACTATGATGTAAATATCATAAAATTTGTGAAAGTACTTCAAACTGCCATTGAAAGTGAAAGAAGTGGTAATACTCAGAAACCAGTTTTCTCAAAGACGCTTGTTGGATTGCTTGAAGATGCTTGGTTAATAGCATCATTAGAGCAAAACTTCGGTAGTATCAGGTCCGGGTCTATTCTTTTGGCGATTTTGGCTAATTCCCGTAGACATGGGTTATCGAGTTATATTGACGAGATTGAATGTATCCCTTATGACGAGCTCAAGCAGCAGTTTGATAAAGTGGTTATTGATTCAAAAGAAAGTAAAACTTCTCAAGATCCGGGAGGTTTAGGAACTGATACGCTGCCAACCAATACCGAACAAAGCCAAGCGCTTGAGAAATATTGTGTGAATTTTACGCAGCAAGCGCGCGATGGAAAAATTGACCCGGTCTTTTGCCGTGACAGAGAAATTAGGCAAATGGTCGATATTTTGGCCAGACGCCGCAAGAATAACCCAATTTGTGTTGGCGAGGCAGGTGTAGGCAAGACCTCAGTAGTTGAAGGGTTGGCACTCAAAATTGTAGAAGGAGATGTGCCATCAATTCTAAAAGACGTAGAAATATACGGCTTGGATCTTAGCTTGCTGCAAGCTGGGGCGTCGGTCAAAGGCGAGTTTGAAAAGCGTTTGACGGGTGTAATAGACGGCGTAAAACAATCCCCTAGATCAATAATATTATTCATAGACGAGGCCCATACCCTAATAGGTGCTGGCGGTGCTGCGGGAAGCGGCGATGCAGCAAATTTACTCAAGCCAGCCTTAGCGCGAGGTGAACTCAGAACTATAGCTGCGACAACTTGGTCTGAGTACAAGAAGTATTTTGAAAAAGACCCTGCGTTAGCGCGCCGTTTTCAATTGGTAAAACTTGATGAACCATCGCCCGAGCAAGCCGCAACTATTATTCGAGGATTAAGTTCTATTTACGAAAAATCACATGGTGTTTATATTCGTGACGATGCTGTTGTTGCGGCTGCACAAATGTCTGCCCGCTATATTAATGGCCGTCAGCTACCTGACAAAGCAGTTGATGTTTTAGATACTGCCGCCGCTAGGGTAAAGATTAGTATCGGTTCTAAACCTGAAGTTATTGATAATGTAGAACGCGATGTGAAAACTTTGCAGCGGGAACGCGCAGCGATCCAACGCGATGTTAAGGCTGACATCGTGGAAGAAGGCGATGCGCTTGTCAATCTTGATACTAAAATAGCTGAGTTAGAGAGTCTACATGCTGAACTTAGTAAAAAATGGCACGACGAAACTGCACTGGTTTCCCAGATTATTCAGTTACGCCAGTCACTTGCAGATGTTTCAGACGCTGATATCGAAATGCAAACCAAGGCGACTATTATAAAGCTCAAATCTGAATTGACAGAATTGCAAGCAGACGAGCCCCTAGTACATTATGAAGTGTCACCACAAGTAGTTGGTGAAGTTATCTCCAATTGGACGGGAATTCCGGTTGGCAAAATGGTTAAGGACGAAGCTTCAGCAGTGTTAACATTCAGGGAGGAGCTCGGCAAACGGATAAAAGGGCAGGATCATGCTATTGCGGCAATAGATAAAGGTATACGTGCTTCCAAGGCGGGTATCAACAATCCAGATACCCCGATGGGTGTTTTTTTATTCGTCGGCCCCAGTGGTGTAGGTAAAACAGAAACCTGTATCGGTGTTGCTGATTTATTATTTGGTGGTGAGCGCTATCTTACCTCGGTAAATATGTCAGAATTTCAGGAGAAGCATTCCGTCTCACGTCTTATTGGTTCTCCTCCTGGATATGTTGGCTTTGGTGAAGGCGGTATGTTGACAGAAGCGGTAAGACAAAAGCCTTACTCCGTTGTCTTGCTTGACGAGGTTGAAAAGGCAGATCTTGAAGTTCTTAACCTGTTTTATCAAGTGTTTGATAAAGGTGTGCTGTCAGACGGCGAAGGTCAACTAGTTGATTTTAAGAATACGATGATGTTTCTAACCAGCAATCTTGCTACAGATATAATAACTGATTTATATCTAAACAATGAAAAAATGCCATCAATCGAAGAAATATCAACAGCTATTCGTCCTGTATTGAGTGCTCACTTTAAGCCAGCGTTACTCGCCAGAATGCAAATTGTGCCATTTTTGCCTTTGAAGGCAAATGTGATTGAAGAAATTGTCAGATTGAAACTGAATAAAGTGAAACAACGTTTGGCACATAGTCAAAAATTAACGTTGGTATTTTCCGACAATGTTGTTGAAACTATCACTGCGAGATGTACCGATGTGGACTCCGGCGCTCGTAATGTCGACCACATATTGAATGGCTCGATTTTACCTGTGATTGCAACTGCCATACTGGAAACACTCAGTGATGAGGAAGAATATTCACAGATAGAGCTTAAAATAAACGCCGAAGGTAATTTTGAGACTGAATTTTCATAGCTAAAATAGTAGCCTTGAGAGTGAATGAACCAGGGAGAAGGTACATGAACAGCTTAGAAAATCCTTTGCTAACACTGGTTGATGTACTAAATGTCAGCCAGGCTATTGCCAAAACGCGCGATTTAGATTCGCAACTAAATATTATTGTCGAAACTGCACAAAAGCTAGCTTCCGCTGAGGCTAGTTGTATCTACTTATTAGATAAAACCCAACGCTTTCTTGTGCCTAAGGTTTGGCAGGGCAGCCTGCTAAATCATCCCAAAATCATGATGAGTAATATTCCACTAACGAGTTCTAGCCGAGATCATTTAACTGAAATCAGCGCCTACTGTGCTGTAACCGGGCAATTGGTTAGTGTGGAAGATATCTATAGTTATTCGGGTTTCAACTTTAAAGAGTTTTATAATAATGATTGCATTACAAACTTGCATACAAAATCTATTTTGGCGGTCCCATTAACTGATCGTGAGGGGATCAGCACAGGTGTGATGATGCTTTTCAATCATACTTTACGTGGCCCCGACCAAGTGGAAGGATTCCCGGTAGATCTTGAAAATCTGGTCCGAGGGGTTGCTGCAATTGCTGCTATTTCTATCTCTAACTCGCTACTACTCAACGAAAAGCAAACTTTACTTCGCCAACAAGATGAGCTTAATGCTTCACTTATTGTTGAAAATAAAGAGCTTAAAGGCAGAATTTCTAAGTCTTTACAGTCAGATCAGATTATTGGCCGAAGCCATGCCATGCAAACGGTATTTGCTTTAATTGAAAAAGTAGCTAGCTCAACAGCAACGGTGTTACTCAGTGGAGAAACAGGAACCGGCAAAGAATTATTTGCAGTGACGATTCATCAAAACAGCCCGGTAAAAAAGGGGAAGTTTATAGCACAAAATTGCGCGGCATTTCCTGCCGATTTACTTGAAAGTGAAATGTTTGGTTATCACAAAGGCGCCTTTAGTGGAGCAACTTGTAATAAAAAAGGACTATTTGAAGAAGCGCATAATGGTACTTTGTTTTTGGATGAGATTGGTGAGATGCCAATGTCGCTTCAATCTAAATTATTACGCGTGCTTCAGGAGGGAGAGGTTAGACCATTAGGTAGTACTACGACAGTAAAAGTTAATGTGAGAATTATTGCTGCCACTAATCGAGCACTACTTGATATGGTCAAAGAAGGCACGTTCCGAGAGGATTTGTACTATAGATTAAATGTTTTTCCAATCCGGTTACCAAGCTTGAGAGAGCGCGTGACGGATATTCCTACGTTAACCTATTACTTTGTAGATAAGTACGCGAAGCAGTATGGTAAAAAAATTAAACAAATTGAACCTAAAGTGTTGGATTTTTTACAGTCATATCCATTTCCGGGTAATGTTCGTGAATTGCAGAATGTTATAGAACGCGCAGTGATCCTCGCGGGTGACCGATGTGTTATTGCATTTGATAGTCTTCCAGTTGAGCTTAAGGAACGAAAGCCGGTAGAAAAGTTTGATAGTGCTATTAACTTAGAGAATAAAACATTGAAGGACGTAGTAGGTCAGTATGAAGCCGACATTTTAAGAAAAAAATTAGCGGAGAATAAGGGCAATCAGACAATAACAGCCAATCAACTGGGCCTTTCAAGACGCACATTAGTCGAAAAGCTTAGCCGTTATAGTCTTAGACGGTTAGATGATTAAAGAATATTAAAACTGAGATTTTATCAAATCATCAAGTCCAAATTTATCACATGCCTTATAAGAGACTGAACCTATGACAGCGCCTGCAACAGGTCCAAACGGTCCAAGGCCATAAGGAGGGGGGGCAGCCAAGGCATACCCACTAAGCGTACCTGTAAGAATTGCCAACCCCCCACAAAACTGATTTTCAAATACTTTACCGGATAGATTTACGGCATCTGATTTAAATTCCTCTATAACATCCATATTGGTTCCCCTTTCGGCTATTGTAACGAACTGGAAAATAGTAGTTACACTTTAAATTCCTGTCAAACCAGAGCATTCGTCTAACTCAACGCCGTTAGCTGGGAGATTTATTGCTCACCTGCGCAGCAATATGCATGCAGAAAATTACTCATACCACTTTGTATAGAATTAAAAGACTAGGCTTGTTTTTTACTTGATTGATTTCTATGTTATTTTTCGATTTTTTAAAGTTGGCATGTATTATGGATATTAAGTGCTGCAGGCCAAGCTTAGCTTTTATTAACTAGCATAAAGGAAAATTACTATGCCAACAGTTGCATACATTTCAATCGAAGGAACAAAATCAGGCAACCTTACTGAAGGTGCAAACACCGTCGAATCAATGGGTAATGCTTATCAGACCGATCATACTGATGAGGCAACAGTACAAGCGTTTAAACACGAAGTTATTATTCCGCGGGATCCACAAAGCGGTCAGCCAAGTGGTCAGCGAGTGCATCAGCCTTTTATACTAACCAAAGTTTATGACAAATCATCACCTAAGTTATTTGATGCACTGTGTAGCGGTGAGCGGTTAACCAAAGTTGTTTTGAAATGGTACCGTACGTCAATGACTGGCGTGCAGGAGCACTATTTTACACACGAATTAGAAGATGCGGTGATTGTTGATATTAAATCATATATGCCAAATGCACAGGATCCAGCTATGGCGCACTTTTCGCATATGGAAGATGTTGCGCTGACTTATCGTCGCATTACCTGGACCCACGAAGTTGCCGGAACTACGGGTTCTGATGACTGGAGAGCCCCTCGCGCCTAGTGAAGCTGCGTTAATTATGAAAGAAATGCTGCCGGTGCAGCATTTCTTTTAGTATGGTAGACAGGCTTTAATCTCTAACTGAATGTGTTTATGTATTTTGGGGTTGGTTTATCGAGTTAAGCTAGTATCTAAACATATTCGGCCAGATATATTATCCATGCGTTTTCGCTGTACAGCTATTATGTACTTGGAAAACAACAATGAATCTAGGGAGTAAGGGATGGGGTTTCACGCTAACGAGGAGTTTATGTTCTTCGAAATGGCAGATAAGACCATTGATTTCAGCGTTGCAAAACTCAACGGAGAAGAACAAATATCTGGGCTCTATAGTTTCAATCTGGAATTGTTGTCAGAAGACGCAGATATTACTTTTGAAGATATGGTAGGAAGAGCTTGCGTTATCACCATTCAAAGCATAAACCATCAGGAGGATGTTAACGCATTTTCTGACGAGCTTATCTATGATCGTTTTATTCACGGAGTTATTGCGGGATTCGAACTGGCTGATGAGGGCGAGAAATTTAGTACTTACAATGCAAGCGTTGTTCCTAAAATATGGCCAATGCTGCATCGCGTAAACAGTCGAATTTTTCAGTTAAAATCAGTGAAAGACATCATTACAGAACTGCTGGACGAATTAGGCATGGAAGGCGATGAATATCGCTGGACCTGTAGAGGCAGTTATTCGCCAATTGAATACTGTGTACAGTATCAAGAGTCCGATTTTGAATTTATATCCCGATTAATGGAGCATGAAGGGATATTTTATTACTTTGAGCACGATGACAATAAGCACGTTTTAGTTTTTAGTGATGATTCTTCAATCTGCGAAAAAATTGAAGAAGACTCCGTAGTTCCCTATGTTTCTGATTCAAAGGGGCTTGTGTCAAATCAGCAAATTAAGAAATTTGTTGTCAGGCAATCGCTGAAACCAGGTAAGGTCACACTTAGGGATTATAACTTTCTTAAGCCATCATTAAATCTTCAATCAGAGAAACAAGATGATCACGACAAAGAGCGTGAAATCTTTCAATACCCGGGTCTGTTTGATGCAAATTCACGCGGTGATACGTTAGCTAAAATAAAGCTTGAATCAATTAACACATTTCGCACCATTGGGGGCGGTTCTGGCAATGTTAATCGCCTGATTCCAGGATATGTATTTACACTCGACGATCAACGACGGGGTAGTTTCTCTGGTGACTACTTAGTCACGTCTATCTCTCATAAAGCCTCTCAAGCTCAAGCATATCAACAGTACGCTACTTTGGAAGGTAACAGCTATAACAACTCTTTTAATGTTATTCCTGTTGATACGCCCTATAGACCTCAGGCTGTAACCAGAAAACCTAAAGTATATGGCACGCAAACTGCCATCGTCAGTGGCCCACAAGGGGAAGAAATTTATACCGATGAACATGGGCGTATTAAAGTGCAGTTTCATTGGGATCGATACGGCAAAGCGGATGAAAATAGTTCTTGCTGGATCCGTGTCAGCCAGCTTTGGGCAGGGCAGGGATATGGTGGCTTTTCACTACCCCGGGTTGGCCAAGAGGTTATTATCGATTTTATTGATGGCAACCCAGATATGCCAATTGTTACTGGTCGTGTGCATCATGGTGACAACCGTAGTCCTTATAAATTGCCAGCAAAAAAAACCATCAGTACACTTAAAACCAATTCATCTAAAGGTGGTGAAGGTTTCAATGAGCTAAGATTTGAAGATAAAAAAGGCAAGGAACAGGTTTTTATCCACGCAGAGCGTAATAAAGACATTCGGGTTAAAAACGATGCTTTCGAATTTATTGGTAACGACAGTCATCAAAAAGTGCTTAACGACCAATTCAGTTCTATTGGTAACAATCAACATAGAATTGTTGGCAACGATGCCTTTACACACATAAAAGGCGACAGGCAGATCCTGGTCGATGGTGACTTAAACCAAGAAACCAAAGGGGCAGAAAGTTACACTGTCAGCGGAGATCGTAAAACAAAAATCAGTGCATCTGAAAACCTGAAAGCCAGTATGGATATTAAGCTGGAAGCGGGAATGAATTTTGGCCTTAAAAGTAGTATGAGTGTTGACATAAAGTCTGGCATGACTATTAACCTGCAGGCCGGTGCTACCATAAACCTTAAAGCCGGCCCCAGCTTTATTAGTATCGGGCCTGCAGGCGTGCAGATTTCTGGTCCAATGGTCATGATAAATAGTGGCGGGGCCGCTGCACCCGCTTCTCCAGCTGCGCCGGCACAGCCAGCCAGGGTAGCCAAGCCGATTGAGGCAAAAGAAGCCGATAAGGCAGAAGCTGGCAAAGTCGAAACTATCAAAGATAGATCAATACCTATACGACCTTCAAGCTACGGCCCCCAAGCACAAGCTATGAAACATGCAGCTGCATCCGGTACGCCATTCTGTGAACAATGTGAGGCGGCGAAGAAATAAAATGTTGACCACAAATCAAACCAATAATATTCAAGATATATTGTTTAGTGATGAAGAGCAGTATGTTTACGCGGTTGTAGACGGTGCTGCATGCCCTGAATTGCGTTTCAAACTTTACGAGTGGCAACCCTTCAGCAGCTGTTTGTGGAGTGGCACCCTTGAACCAGACCTGGAAGAAGTTGCCCCTTATATGGTAGTGCTGGAACGCGACAGTGCCTTTACTCTATGGCTAATAAAAGAGGGTTGGGACAACCACTGGAATATTTTCGTGCAGTCACCGCTGGAGCCAAAATCCTTTCGAAAACAAATTCGCAAGCTGCAACTGGTGAGATCGCCAGAGGCGAAGACTTTGATGTTTCGCTTTTACGATCCAAGGGTGATGCATGTTTTTTTACCGACCTGTGATTCAGAACAAAATCAAGAGCTATTCTCTGGTGTTAGCAGTTTGTATTATCCCCTAGCTCAGAATGGAGTTATAAAACAAGCGAGATTAAAGTCAGAAGACTTTACAGTCAGGTTCAACGATTGGATTGTAGAAGCCGAACCTGGTGAAAAAAACAATGTTGAAGCTTGATAGCTCGCAGTTAGCCAATATTTCGAAGCAGCTATATGCGACAAGAATGCGGGAATATCTTAATAGTGTTTTCGCAGAGAGCGTTGAAGTTGCCGATAGTGAGTTAGAAGCTGCGATATTAGCTCTTACCGATAGAGCTAGCTTATATAACATAACTGCAGAGTCTGATTTAGCGGCTTATATCACCTGTGCATGGTTAATGGGAAAAGACTTTGACGATAAGTTTGATGCCGCCAGAAACCTGCTTGACGACACTGCATTATCAGGTTTGGAAAAGGCTGAAGGCCTCTGGCTGTTTATTGAACAGAGCTTTGCAGTATTAGCGGAGGATGAACCGGAATTGCTAAAATTGGAGCAGGAATAAATGTTTGGTTCTGCCTTACAAAGCGCTTATGAGCAAGCGACTGATTCCGCAACGTCAGTCTTCGCTAATATTACCCAAGCAGCTGAGTCAGTTGGTCAGGCTTTTAAAGAAGGTGTGAGCGATGTCGCTTCAGCTTCGCAAAAGGCGGCAAGGAATGTTGCCACAAATGTTGTTATTCAGGTACACAAAGCTAAACAGAGCGTTAGTAAGTTTCTGGGTCCCAAGGCGGCGGGTGAAAAAATTCAGTTCTGCCCTAATCGTAGTAAAAAGGAGCGGGTGGCTTACCGACAAAATAAGATTGCCGCCGCTCAGGAGCATGCCAAAGATATGCCTCACGGGCCAGAGCGAGCTGCGCTTGAAAAAGCCACGGAGCGGTTTGAGTTCAATAATCGTGCAGTCGAACGTGCTCGACTGGCAAACGATGCTTACGGGATTGGTCAAAACAAACCTCCCGAAGGCTGGATTCGTCCAAGCGCAGATGAGCTCGTCGATTTGGGTCTGGATCCTCAAAGCTTTCCGGCACTGGAGCCGGACTTTAACCCCGACGAAAACCAAGATGGTTTTTTTGTGGATATTTATAAAACCGATCCGGACGTTTTTGGCGAAGAAAAGTATGTTATTTCTTATCGAGGCACTCAAGGTAAAGAAGATTGGAAAGTTAATGCAGTGCAGTCTGCGGGGGGAGAAACTGAACACTATTCTAAAGCGATGAACATCGCCCGTGATGCAAGCAAAGCATTAGGAGCACAATTGGAAGTCACTGGGCATTCACTTGGTGGCGGATTGGCTACGGCAGCGGGGATTGTTAGTGGTAGTAAAACTTATGCTTTCAATCCGGCGGGCGTGCATCCTGATACCTTGGAGCGAATGGGTGACTTCTCTCGGAATATTGCCATGACGACGATTGATGGCAAACCCTTAGTCGACAATGTTGTGGTGCCTGGCGATCCAGTGACTGGTTTACAAAACACCGCTATGCAAAGGGCTGTTGTGGCTGGAGGCATTGTAGCTGGAAACGCAATTGCTGGTCCACTAGGCGTGCTAGGTGCGAGCACACTAGCAATGCAAAACAGAGCCACTTCAGAGCAAGGTACCTTGACTTACGGCATGGCAGGTAAAAAGCATATTGTACCATTCATAGAAAATTCTAAGGAAGTAACTGAGGCCACGGCAAATGGGAAATCGATTCAGGCAATGGTACCTGGACCGCTTGCATCGATTGATCCGCGCACGTTGTTAGCCAGACACAGTATGGAGTCCGTAATAGCCGGAATAGAACAGCAAAAAACGGATGATCTAGGGCAGCTTGAACAACACGTATGAAACAGAATGAAATTATGGATATTATTTATCTTGGCCTACTTGATTCCTATTACCGGCTGCAGCGAGGGGGAAGTTACTTTGGACGATAGAGACTATCTTCAATACTTTAGTGAGCCGCATGAGCAGGCGGTGATAGCTGCCATTCTTGCCGAAGATAGTGGCAAGTTAAAGAGTCTGGCTGCCAGTGGGGTGGATCTCAATGCAACCGGTAAATTTGAAAACACTCCGTTGAGAGTGGCAATAAAAGTCGCGAAACCCGATATGCTTGAAACCTTGCTAACATTGGGCGCTAATCCTAATTTTCGCACATCTAAAGGTGTAGTTGCCGCAAAGTCTGCAGCAGAAGACGAGGATCCGATTTATATAAATATCTTGCTTGAAAGTGGATTAGATCCCAATTTACTGCATGACAAGCGACCAATACTGTTTTACGCATTGGAAAATGAAAGATGGGAGCAGTTTGATGCGCTGATAAAGGCAGGTGCCGAAGTTCTGACGACTAAAACTAGCAACAATACTACTATAGCGATCATGCTTGCGTCGATGTTCCAGTACGACCGATTAATGGCACATATTCAGGCAGGCGGAGATTATAAAACCGGTTCCAAAGCTGGAGTGTCCGTATTAGATATTCTAGCCGATGATCAGAAAAAATTTGGCGGCGACCCCGAACAAGATGCTTATCAGAAGCGGGGGGCGTTATTGCACCTGTTAAGGGCAAAAGGTCAGGAACTTCCCGACGGCATTCCAGGGGTAGATTATCCCAACCAGCAAATTGATACACATTAAACCGGGTGGCAAAGTGTTAATAATTGACTCCAGTCAAGAAAAAGTTGTCGAGCAACATAATTTCCAGTCCTATATAAAACGATTGGAAGCGTTCTTTTATGCCCATATAGAGTTTTCATATTTCACCAGTCAAATTTCTGCACAGCAGTTTAACCAGTTTATTTATGATGCTATACAGATCGCACAATCACAGGGATTTATTAGCGAACAAGATATTTTTAAATACATAGTTTCAACCATGATATTAGGTAGTGATTTCGAGCTATCACCTGAACATAAATTATTATCTAATAAATACAATGAACCTGAAGTACCTAACTACGAGAAGTTTGTTTTTACTTTTCATTATATTCATACTGTGCAATCGACGCCTGAGTCGATAGTTGAGTGGTTGTTGGAATAAATTATGTCTGAGACAACGATAAAACAGCTTTCAACTGCTGCAGTTAAAGCCGCAGATGAAAAATTTTTCGCAATGTACCCTGAAATGGTTGGCAAAAGCATTCGTCCGAACGATCCAAGCCACCGACAATATGTCCAAGCTTGGAATACATACTATCGTGCCGCTAACGCAGCTGAGGAAGCAAAAAAAGCAGCTATAATGAAAGCATTGGCTTTGAAACCTGTTACCACCAAAAAGTCTTCTGGTTTTACAGAAAAAGTAGCGGGCGCTACTGTGCAACCTTGTCCAAACGCTAAAGCCATCGTATCAGAACCAAAAAAACCTGAGCCTAAACAACCGCCGTGTAACCAAAACGTAAAACATTGTAAACCTAAAACCACTATTCAATGCCAACATGGTCGTACTGCATCTTCAAGCAATCAGCTAGAAGTAGTACCAGAACCTACCAGTAGTGAAAAACTGACATTAAGTGCAGATATTGATGGGGGATGCGGCGAGCCCGTTGAATGGGTAGTAAGTGGCTTTACAAATAAAACCATCAAAGGTAACAAGAGTATACTTGAAATTAAACCGCTAGCATTCAGACATGCAGCGATTAGTCCGCTGGGCCGATGGGCTATGAAGGCTGCACCAAATGTCTATCGTATCTCCCCACGAATTAAATGTGGTTCAGTTAGCTCACCTTTTACGATTAAGGTTTACCCTGGTGAACAGTGCAGCATAAAAATCAGCCCAGCTAGCTGGTCATTTTATAAAAAGCTAGAAGAGGGTATGAACACATTGTGCGATTTTGTCTTTGGCAAGAACCGCTTAAACTTCTTATTCCCTAAAGGAGAAATTTCAATTGCTGCGCAATGGAAAGAACATACTGATCATACAGCTTTTTATCAATATGACATTCAAATTGGCTTAAATCCTTTGTTTGGTTTAGAAAGCCGTATTCCTTTATTAGACGCTCTTCGTTCTCTTGCTGTACCAGCAAAAGTAGTCGACTGGACTAGGCGTTACTTAGGAGACATTTTATATATAGCGGCTCAAGGCAAACTAAGCACAAACGGCAATCTGACCAGAGTCGCGCCAGATCGCTATACTCATTGGACTGCCAGCGCAAATGGTGAGATAAGCATTGTGCTTGGTGCCGAGCTTGGTAGGTCAAAAGGAGTTTTAGCCTTTGAAGCAAGCGGTGAGTCAGGGGTAGCACTTAAAATGGTATTGGATCCAAAACCTCAAGACCCATCTAACAAAGTGTTTAAAGCTGATTTATTATTCTCTGGCTTAAAATCAAAAATAAGTATTAAAGTCGCCGGTGGCTTCTTGTCATTTGATGAGGAGTATCAAATTATTAGTAGTAAGCCACTTTTATCCAATCACCAGCTTTCAATATTCGATTAAGTTAACTATGAAAAAATATGCTATCTTGCTGGGAGCTAAAAATATTTTCGCTGCGATTAAGATAAATGATTTAGTCGTTTCCCAAATATACGATGCAGCCCCTACCTCGAAAAACCTTGATGTCACACAGCTGCTTATATCTGGTAATAATAATATAGTGATTGAGGTTTACCAAGACAAAGAAACCAAACAACAGCTCGTCATCCCCAACCTAAAGGTTAAAGTGGTTGAATCTACCGATAGCGATGTAGAAGGCCCTGCTATTTTTTCCTTTACTCTCAACCCGCAAGAAGTGAACATCGTAAATGAACGATTAATCGTTTGCAACGAAGGTTTTGATATACAACAAGATATGCCGGTCTGGTCCTGGCAACAGGCAAAACCCGCTGAGCTCACTCCGGCGAATAAAAAAAAGCTAGTTGAATTTGCGTATAAGCTTTACCAAAGTTTCCGTAATAAAGATACCCAATTGCTGATCGCTATACAGAAACCAAAGCTCAATGATATCGCGGTGCTAACCGAGCAAGAGTTAGCTGAAGTTGAGGAAGATGTCGAATGGCTCTATGGTTTCCTGTTTAATGATGACTGGGCGCTAAGAGAGCTCAACATGGCCGATATAAAAGTAGTAGCAAGTGGACATGGCAGAGTTTTTTCAGTGGTGAGGCTTGATAACTCCCCGTTAATTCGCACCATTCCACCAGCTCAGTCTTTCCATTTTGAAATCAATGTTAGTTTTTTTGGCTCAGCTTATGAGCATGAAATAGCGATTGTACTTTAAGATGAATGAGTTGAAAGTTATTGTATTATCCATCCATTGCAATTTAGCAAGCATCAACATTGTTGTGAATGATATTCCTATATACCAGTCGTCACTTTTAGAACATAAGCTATATGAATATTTTGTGTTGACTCCTCACCTGAAGAAAAATCGAAACAGTGTGTCATTGACTGTAAAAAACGACTGGAGCAAGCCTGAGCGATTAAACGCATTTTGCGATATAAAAGTAATAGAAAAAAATAATCATGCTTCTAAAACAATTGAAGCATGGCGTTGGGATGAGCGCACAACCCCAATTTATTTTAAACCATACACTAAGCATTTCACGTTCTCTTCAGATGCTGAGATTAATTTTGTCCAGCTCGAAAGCACACCATCAACAAGCATTAATGCCTTATTAGCCAACCTTGTATCAGCAATACAAAGCAGAGATATTGACTTACTTTTGAATGGGTACCTTATAACCGGACTCCATAAAAAATATCTTCACTCTGGCTTGCCGCCCTCAGAATGGATGGCAGTGGAAGCAGCTTTATGGCAACGATGGCTAAGCGAGCCCTTTGGCCTTGTTCAGACCCGAGATACCAGACTTGAATTCTCGCATGGCCATTACACCTGGGTTTCAGGCAAGCAAGGCCAAGCGCCGATTGCCATCGAGTTTGATTGGGGGCAAGTTGAGTTGGGATTTATTGTTACTATTCAGGATAATGGCTACCATATCATTCACGTTGATTACGCCGTCACAGAGGCCTGGCATAAATGACGACAAAATCACTAGCACTCATATTTTTAATAGTTATTATACTATTCGGTCTATATTATTGGGTGAATGCGAAAAGAAATGCGGTTGTGAACCTGGATGACTACAGCAAAACAAGCGCTATCATTATTTCCGCGAAGTTATATCAAGAAGCCATTCAGAATCGGCTTCGAGCTTTTAACAGTGGTATGGAGCAAGTCTCAACAACAAAGCATTGGAAGCTAACTGTAACTTATTCGTACAACGTCAACGGTGAGATTTTTTTCACAGTCAAAACCATAATGGCTAATGAGTTAACCAATGATTTGTTTAAAAAACTGCTGGGAAAACCTGATATTCAAGATCTACAGCAACTGATGTTGGAATATACACCGGGTTCAACAACTCGCATACACTATAGATCAAGCCGCATCGAAGAGTCTTATCTGCCGGGGATGGGGAAGCCCTCGTTAGCTAAAAATGTTACGTAGAGGCACAGAGAATTTTCTGTGCCTATATCTACTGAACCAACATTGCAAACTTGGTTAGCATGATTCGACAATAGTTTGCTCTAAAACACCCTTGAAACCCCCAACCTAATCGCTGATTCCTTTTCCGTCATTTTTACATCAATACCTGCATTCGAGGCTAAATCTGTTTGGTATCTATATTGATCAATAGAGATAGAATAACGTACGGTATCAGATAAAAAAGCTTGCCAAGCGACACCGTATTTTAAGCCGTTGCCATCACCATCTGCCGAAGGCAGCATACTGCCAAATAAGGTTTCGCTTAGGCTAGCATCGAGAAGTGCATAAGCGATATTGAAACTAATTACGCCGGTGTCTGTAACGGGGATTCCGTAGTTCGCTCCAACGTAAAAGCCGTCACTTTTAAACGCAAAATTCGAATTTAACTGGCCATCTGCCTTAAGCTCACCACTGCGATAGCCGGCGAAAACTGAACCTGACTCGAAAAGTTGGTAGCCAACTGTAATATTGATCTCTTCTCTGTCACCTGTCCATTTCTCCAATGCATCAAATTCCGGAATTAACTGAATGTCTGAGAAGTCACTGCTTACTGAACCGAGAATATCAAGGTAAAAGTCAGCATAGGCGATGGTAAGTCCGCCTCTGTAAATGAATACATTGTCACCCAGCTGCGACGAAACCTGCAATGCATTACCTGATGCATCTAACGGAACTATGCCATCGAATTTGAGCGAATAGGATGAAAACCCTGCTTCAGCTCTGGGGATAATAGCCACATCTTCCGCACAGACGGTTGAAGTAAAGACTGAAGTTAAACAAGCACCTGCAAACCATAGTTTATTGTTCATAGCTCTATTTCCTTTTTGTCCATGATTAGGTTTAAAACGAACCAATAAGTCGCTTTTTCTTTTTAGGCTTTTCAATCAAACTCTCATCGTACATCAGAGAAACCTTATATTGCATTGCAAGCTGTTGTATTTTGCTTTGAACCTCAGCTTGTAATTGTTGCTCAAGATTTTGCGTCAGTTTTTGCAGATCTTCATCCGATGGTATTTTCGTCAGTGCTCCTGAGACGCGCAACAGGTACATAACTGCGCCATCTTCGGAAAAAGACACGTCATAATTTGCCGTATACTTTAATTTCTGAAACTTTGTAAGAGTGAGACTGCCACTCTCAGGTATCTGAGTTGGCAGTTCAGGGATTTGATCTGCATTATCGACAAAAGCTAATATGGCCTTTTTAACAACAGTTAGAATTCCCCTTGTTAAACAATTTTCAAGGTCTTCATTTAACTGGCATTTATGTTTTAAATCATCATTAAAAGCGAATGTTTCGGTAAGATTATCAGCTTTAGATAAAAGATCTGAGGAGCTCTTTGCATTTATATCGGCTCGCAACGTACTGTACAACTTAGCCTTATCTAACTCTAGTTGCTTCAGTTTTTCATGAGTCAATTCTTTATCATTGTATGAAGTTTCGGCGAGATGATAGTGGCGAACCTGGATTTCTGCCTCAATTGCCGCAATCGCTTCGATCAACCGAGCGGAATTTTGACAGTAAGCTGCCGAGCAAAACAACCAGAACAGCAGGCAAAGTAGCAGCCATGCAATTTTAGGTTTTTTCATTTAAAAATCCGTTTAATGACAGGAAAAATATATTGTCATGGTCCCCTAAGAACGAGGTTTAAGTAAACATTATACGTTTGTGTTTTGCAAACTTTCCTAATGAATAAATCCCATTTGGTAATTAATCCGGGTGTTGTTGAAGTTCAACTAAAGTTTATCCAGCAACGCTCTTGTCGACCCCGTTTGGTCTCAGGGTTGCTATTATGGCTATAAATCTATCCACCGATCATGACTGTCGGTAGTCCCGAAACAACAACGCCACCATGCGCAGTATTGTCGCCCATCCTAACTGCGGGTTTGCCACCGATGATAACAGTTGAAGATCCTTTAACGATAGTATCTGACGGGCCGACACATACACACATATCACCGACTGTTGCGGCTGGCAATCCTCCCAATATAACTGTTGGAACGCATGGGCCTGAAACAGGTCCTCCAACATGTGGAATTGGTGGGGTACCCGGTGTAACCATTGGGCATGTGTGCATATCGCTAAGGCGTGCTGCTGGCGGCATAGTATTTCTCTATTTGCTTAACTTATGTACTTTTAGCATAATAATTCGGAAAATCAACACTGCTAATTGTTATTTGTTTGCGGCATATCGATAATATGCTAGGGTTTAATTCTACCGATAAAATCCTTTTACCAAGAACATTTCACAGTTAGAGACATATAAATGGTCTGAATATTCAAAGGAGTGTGCGCATTGGCCAGGTTGATACACGTAAAACACGTTCTGTTTATCTTATGTTGTGGATTCGCATTTTCAGGCTGTTCCAGCAATCCGCAGTTTGGTGCAGTGTTGGCTGAAGCGATTAGTACAGACTCATATGAAATAAAAGTATTTATTGATGTTGCTAACGATCTGAATCCGACTCACGATAGCCGCCCTTCCCCGTTAGTGTTAAAAATATTTCAGCTGAATGACGACGCAAAGTTTGTAAATTTGAGTATCGACGAATTGTTAGTATCCACCGAGGCAGTGTTGGGCGGCGAACTTGTAGGTATAGATCAGGCAATGATGTTTCCTGGTAAAAATCAAGAGCTTAAACTAGTCATTAATAAAGGCGCAGTATTCTTAGGTGTCATAGCGGCATTTCAAAAAGAAGACGGTGTAGCCAAAAGAGTTATTCCAATTAAAGGCCGATGGTCACGAGATATTTGTATTGAAATATCGAGTATATCCCTAACCAAAGCCGAACGTTGTTAGACAAAAAGCAGGACGTTAGCATGGACAACCAAGTCATATGGAAACAAGGGATTTTAGTACTGCCGCAACACTTTCAGCAGCAAGAGCGACATAATGCTGCCGAGTTGTTGCATAATACTCGCCAGATACAACCCCACTATTGGGGATTTAGTCAAATTCAAATCTCTACATCCGATTTAGCTTTTGGTAGTTTTTCACTATTGCAGTGCGCAGGCAGTTTTCAAGACGGGACTAGTTTTAACGCACCGCAAAACAACAATTTGCCAAAGTCGATCAAGTTAGAGGATGGTTTAACAAATGTTTTAATCTATCTGGTATTGCCTCAGCGACAAATCAATGTGAATGACGTTAATTTTGATTCGAGTGATGTAAATGTCATCACGCGTCTCAAACCAAGAGAATTAAACGTTAAAGACGTTGCGAGCTCTAATCATACTGTTTCCACAATCATAGTCGGCGATATCGACTATCGTATAATGATTAGTTCGGATAAAGCTGGCATTCCGGATGGAATGTTGAAGCTTGCAATCGCCCGGGTAAAAGAAGTGAGTAGTGGTCGGATTATTTTGTGTGAAGAGTTTATCCCAAACTTGGTAAATGCACTTGTATCGCCCAGATTAATGCGTTTTCTAACAGAGCTTCGCGGCATGTTAAGTGCGCGCGGAGATGCGCTTTCCACACAAGCGACAAATTCAGGTCGTACAACCGGCGTAACCGAATATTCTGATTTTTTGTTGCTTCAGTTAATAAATCGTTTAGAACCTTTGGTAAATCAATATATTGCAAACCCAATTATGCATCCCAGTGACTTGTACTTCAGTATGTTATCTGTCGCTGGTGAGCTATCCACATTTATGAAAAGCAACCGAAGACCTGCCAGCTTTCCATTGTATAATCATGATAATTTAACGTCGTGTTTTGAGGCCCTTATAAATGATATTGACAGTTCATTTAACGTCGTACTTGAACAAATAGCGAGTCAAATAGAGTTATCAAAGCCTAAAAATAATATTCGTGCAGCTAGATTATCTCATAAGGCCTTACTTGAAAACGGGGTCTTAATTTTAGCAGTCGCCGCAAATATCCCAGAAGAAACGCTCCGAACTGAGTTGCCTGCACAAATAAAAATTGGACCTGGTGAAAAAATATTCACTCTTGTTCAAAGTGCATTACCAGGAATTCCTATTCGTTTGTTGTCCCATGTTCCTTCAGAGATTCCATACAGATCAGGTTATTGCTATTTTGAGTTGGATAAGATGAGTTCATTATGGCCTGAGCTCCAACAATCAAAGGGACTAGCGCTTCATGTAAGTGGTAATCATCCGGGGCTGACAATGGAATTATGGGCAATAAATCGTAAATAGGGAGATTTATGAATACTCTGAGGCGCTGCATATGAATGATAGAACTATGATTCGGCCTGGAGGAAGCAGGGGCCGGGGTAATAAAGTTGAAAATGATGTCACGCAAATTGGTTATGAAGAGCGTAAAGTTCGAAGTAGAGTGAACCTTGCTAGCTTAGCCAGAGAGCAGAGCCGGCAGAATAAGGATGGCTTAACCAAAAATGCAGGAATAACAACGAGCGAAGGTAGCTTTCAAGCTGATAGAAATGTACTTTTTTCAATTTTGTCGCCCATTATTTTATTGGCTTCGAAAGTAAAAGCGTCGTCTTTTAATATGGATTTGGATGATCTTAAAAATCGTATAAAAGAGCAAATAGATTATTGTAGAAGCATTAATTTTGGCATGAACAGCAGCTTTACGTCCGCGGACAAAGTAAGTTATGGACTGTGCTGTTTGATAGATGAAATGGTTTTAAACACGCCTTGGGGAGCTAAAAGTAGTTGGGCTAATGAGAGTTTGCTAGTGATTTTTCATAAAGAGGCTTGGGGAGGTGAAAGGGTTTTTGAGATACTTGCAAGTATGAGTCTTAATCCTGCGGCCTACATCCATGTTATTGAATTTTACTACGCAATGTTGGAGCTGGGGTTTGAAGGTAAATACCGACATATGAACGATGGAATGCGAGCCCACCAAACTATAAAGAATAATACCTATTTATTGATTGAAAATTACAATAACTTTGACGCTATGCCATTGTCAGATAACTGGCAAAGTAACGTTGAACAAAAAAACTCACTGCTTAAAGTCTTGCCTCAGTGGGTGATATGGTCAGTCACCTTAGCGATGCTTGTTGTTACGTACTTCATTTTCAGTTTAATGCTCAGCAGTCAGGCTGACCCAATAAAGCGTAAGTTAGTTAATTTAAGGAGCGTTAGCCAAATTAGCCTGCCACAGCATAAATCTTTTGGACTACTCAACGCAGCGCCTAAGCAAGACGATTTGCGAAATAACATTAGTTCGTTATACCCGATCCTTACTTCAACTCTTGCCAATGAAATTGAACAAAACTTGGTTGTTGTAGAGCAGCAAAACTCTGTCGTCTCGGTCAGACTTACTAATGCGAATTTGTTTCGGTCAGGAAGCGACTCGTTGTCAGGACAATATATTGAGTTGGTCGACAAGATTGGGCTGGCACTATCTAAATTCAGAGTTGCAATTAATGTTACAGGTCATTCCGATGATATCCCTATACGAACAATTAAGTATGCAGATAATTGGGCGCTGTCAGAGGCTAGAGCAATCAGCGTAAAGAGAATCATTGAACAGAATTTAAGACCGGATAGTCAGGTGTTTGCCCGGGGGTTAGCCGATACCGTGAACCTAGTTCCAAACACTAGCGCAGCTAACCGAGCATTAAATCGACGAGTTGAAATACTTGTTAAAAGCTAGACAAAGGACTGTTGAATGAACTTTGCAAAAACTAAAAAAATAATCATGAGCAAATATTTCTTCCAGGCACTTGGAATATTTGTAATATCAACATTAGTTTGGTTTGTTGGTCCAGCAATTGCTATATCAGATTCATATATCCTTGAAACAATCTCCAGTCGTTTATTGACTATTTTTGTACTTATAGTTGGTTGGGTTAGTTATCAAGCAGCTAAAAATTACTTCGCTCGAAAAAATGATGCTCAATTTGCAGAAAATTTAACGTTGTTAAACGCCAAGCAAGACGAAGTAAATGCTATACAGGAGCGATTTAATAATGCAATTTCTACTTTAAAAACAGCAGGTTCAAAAAAAGGAGCGCTGCTTTTAAATTCTTTACCTTGGTATATTATCATTGGTCCTCCAGGGTCAGGCAAAACTACTGCTTTGGTCAATTCGGGGTTAGAGTTTCCGTTAAAAGATAAATTGGGGTCAGAGGCTGTGAAAGGTATTGGCGGCACGCGGCATTGTGACTGGTGGTTCACAAATGAAGCTGTGCTAATTGATACTGCAGGCCGTTTTACAACGCAAGATAGCGACGCTGAGATTGACAAAGTTGCATGGCAGAGCTTTATGCGAATGCTTAAAAAGCATCGTTCACAACGTCCAATAAATGGCGCTATTGTCACCATGAGCTTGTCAGACATGCTAGTCCTTTCTGAAGATGAATTGTCATTTTATGCAAAGACAATACGCCGGCGAATTGATGAGTTATCAGAGCAACTAGGCGTTAAATTTCCAGTCTATTTTATGTTTACTAAATGCGATCTGATTAGTGGCTTTGTACCTTTTTTTAATAATTTGTCATCAAAACAACGTAACCAGGTGTGGGGGGAGACATTCGAACTTAATAAGGACGGACAATCAGCTGTCGACATAAGCGACTATGATTTGCACTTTGATAAATTGCTTAACAGATTGCAATCTATTTTGCTGATGCATTTACATCAGCAAAATGACCCAACCAAAAAAGCTGATATGCTGACCTTCCCAGCTCAAATGGAATCAATGAAAGGATCTATCCATAATTTTTTAATAAATATTTTTGGCGAGAATAGTTTTCAAGATTCAGCCCTGTTGCGGGGGGTTTATTTTACATCGGGAACTCAGCAAGGAAGCCCATTTGACAGCTTGTTAGGATCAATTGCCCTGGATATGGGAATTTCACTTGACGATGATGTCAATTTCAGTGGGCGTGGGAAAAGTTTTTTTATCAATGACCTGCTGTCTAAAGTCATATTTTCAGAGTCAAACATTGCTGGCATGGATAGAAAACGTCAACGCTGGCTTAAGCGCCTGCAAATGGCCAGCGTTTCTGCGGCTGTCTGTGTGTTTTTTTTGGTTTCGAGCATTTGGTATCTAAGTTATCTCGACAATGTTGCACATATTCAAAGCTTAGAAGAATCAGTCGACAGCCGACAAGCTCTAATTTCTGCTAGTAACGAACACTATTCTGATTTTGAGAGTATATTGACTGAGTTAAATGAAGCGCGTAATGCTCGCAACATTTTTGAACAAAAAACATTTACTGATAATTTTGGTTTGAGTCAGAAAAATAGTTTCGACAGCCATGTTAACGCTGCCTACCTGTCAGCATTAGAGACCCGTTTGCTGCCTATGATAGCGCACAGAATTGAGGCGATAATGCTCACAATTTTGCGTGACGGAAATAAAGCAGATCTCTATAGCTTTCTCAAAGCTTATCTGATGTATTCAGGCCAACATACTGTTGCAGATGCCCCCTTTGAATCTGACTGGCTTAAAGCCTTGTCGCTGGCAGATTGGCAGACAACTTATCCTGGTAAACCTGAAGTTGTCGAGGCGCTAAGCGCACATTTAGACTACTTATTAACTCACAGTTTTACATATATAACCCCAGATGAATCACTTGTCGCACAAGCTCGAAACGGATTGAAGCAATTACCCTTGGAAGAACAGGTATATGCAAGTATTCGAGACTCACTTTTGGCATCACACCAGTATGACATGCTGTTCTCCGAAATTGTTGGAGCAAATGGAATACTCGCGTTCACAAGCCGTGACGGTCAACCTCTTGATAATCTGACAGTGCCAGGTATGTATACGAAGCAGGGGTTTATAAAAAGTTTCATGGTAAAAGCTTCTGTGATTTCCGACGAATATCTTGCAAACACGTGGATTATGGGGCCACAAAATAAGCTTGATAACTTACCCTCCAAGTCAGAATTACACGGTAAAGTATATAATTTGTATTATCGGGAATACATTAACACTTGGATGAGCTTTCTTCGCGGTTTGTCGTTGAAGACTGCCGGTGATTTGTCGCAGGGTGTATTTATGCTAAGGGCTTTTGCAGATACTAGTAGCCCATTAGATTTGTTAATTCGGAACGTATCTGAGCAAACAAACTTAGCAGAAATCGCTGGGGTTACACATGCTGTTCAAAGCGCAGCGGAAGTCGGCAGTGTCGTAAGCACACAAGCTCAACGTGTAATCAGTCAAACAAACCGTGCTGCAAGAGTGGCACAGAAATCAGGACTAATGGATCTGTCAGGTAAATTGGTGACGGATCAATTTGCTGCTTTTCATCGTTTAGTCTCTAATGAAACCGGTGATGCCCGTCTAGTACAATTAAATGCAAACATTGCTCAATATATTGATTTTTTGAATAAAATCTTGTCAGATTCTTTTTCAGAAACACCTGCATTTGATGCAGCATTAAATCGGATTAACAACGGAAGCCATTCCGACTTTGGCCGATTAGCGCTTAACAATATTGGCAATCCCCCAGAAGTTACAGCCATCCTCAATCAACTTTCCAACCTAGGCTGGCAACTTATCTTGTTCAAAGCGCATACTGAGATTCAACAGGCGTGGCGAAGGCAAGTTCTGAATGTATATCAAATGTCTATGTTAGGCCGATATCCATTTGACCGGAATGCTTCCGCTGAAGTTGAGTTGGCTGATTTTGCTCATTTTTTTGCGCCACAAGGTGTATTAAATAGCTTTATAACAAAATATGTTACGCCATTCATTGATACCTCAGGGTTTTGGCGGGCTAAATCTTATGGTGGAGTAGAATTAGCATTTAACGCGACAGCTCTGCAAAAACTTCAGCGTGGACGTAAAATAACAGAGAGTTTTTTTGCCAATAACGCGACTATGCCAAGCCTGAAGTTTTCACTTTTACCAGAATCGTTAAATACAAATGCAGCAAAATTTGTAATGACGTTGGGAACGCAGAAAATTGAATATGCGCATGGACCTCGAAGATATGCTAGCTTAAGTTGGCCTTCCGCTCTGACAAATGAAATTACAAAATTGGAGTTTATTCATCACGACGGCTCCTCCAGCTCAGTTTCTGAAATGGGGCCTTGGTCGCTTTTTAGAATTTTAGACGCACAAGTGATAAAAGCAAACCCTGGAAGTTCTAATTTCAGTGCTGTTTTTGCAGTTAATGAGCAATCTATAAACTATGAGCTCAGAGCAAGCAGCGAGTCTAATCCTATTGGTATCAAGCTTTTGCAAAATTTTACTTTGCCAGAGGAGCTATAGAAATGGCTGGTTATTATGGAAAGATAACTAAAAAAGGTGACTTTATTTCAAAGGGGTTGTCACATGCAACTATTAATACCTTGCATGATTTTTTTAGCGGTGGGCTAGAAAACTCGATTGATGAGCTTGGTAGTAAATGGCTTGAGCGCTACTCTGTAGCACCTGTTTGGTATTTTTATTTGCAGGCCGGTATTTTAGGTGACAGTCCGTTTATTGGTATCTGGGTATCAAGTGTCGATAGGGTTGGCAGGCATTTCCCAATGACTATATTGCAGCCCCTGCAACATGAAATCGTAAAGATCTCTGAACTGACAAAATATAAGGATTGGTATTGCGATGCGGAAAATTTGTTGTTTGATACATTAAACCCCTCTATTGACGAAAAAAACACTCTTGATGCGATAGAAGCCCTTAGTATTTACAATGTTGGCAACGTGAAAGGTATTGAAATTTTATTAAATTGCGATGGCATTACGGAGTTGCCGAAACCTCAGCCATCTACAGCATTAGAAAAATATTTATTAGAAAAAATTGCAGAGCTTGAGGGTGATGTCCTTGCACTAAAAATTAAAGTTGAAGAATTATCTCACCCTTTACAAAATGAATCCGTACCAGCAATTCTCTCTATTAATACTAACTATGCTTTAAAAGCAGAAAAAATTAATAATTTCAATTTTGCCGAAAGCTTTAATGGACATAGTATCTGGTTTAGTAGGGGGAACGATGACATAACATCTCAGCTCTTCTTTCAGCGTGGCTTTCCAGAAAGTAAATTGTTTACTCACTTCCTAACAGGGTGTCCAGCATGAAGGGATTCAACTCTAATGCGCTTATAGACAGCGCTTTCGGTTGGCGTTCGATAAGTGTAAGTAACACTGGAAAAGTTCGGAAGATAAACGAAGACAGCTGCATGGAGAATAAAGAGCAAGCGCATTGGGCTGTTGCCGATGGGATGGGCGGGCACCATGCAGGTGATTTAGCCAGCCAGATGATTATCAACAATCTTAGCTCATTGAGGCAATCTGCAGATTTAGCAAGTTTTATTGATCAGATTGAAGACACGTTACTTGGAGTAAATGAAAATTTATATCAGCTAGCAAAGTCGCGTAATACGGTTATAGGCTCTACTATAGTCGGCGCGGTTTTAAACAAGGCGCATATTCTGCTTTATTGGGCGGGTGATAGTCGGGGTTATGTTTTTAGAAATATGCATTTATCACAACTAACTAGAGACCATACACTGGTTCAGGACTTGCTCGATGAAAATAAAATCTCTTTAGAACAGGCTAGAAATCATCCAGAAAAAAATGTAATCACACGTGCGGTTGGTTCACATCAGAACTTATTTGTCGACTGTTACATGATGCCAATTAAAGAAGGCGATATTTTTATTATCTGCAGTGACGGTATAGAAAAAGAAATTGATGACATGAAACTTGAATCGATATTAAAGAATAGTCGAAGTTTAAAACAATCTGCAGAGGATATTCTTGACAACGTTCTCAACGCCGGTGCAAGAGATAACGTTTCATTTGTGTTGATTGAGCCCGTTTCACTGAATGAAATTACAAGACAGTAGAGGCCGCAATGCAGCTAAAAAATTTGGAAGCGTCTCTTGCGAATTACATAAGTAAGAAAGGTGAACTGGCTAATGTCGAAGCTGATATCAGTAGATGTATTTCTGAAGACGCCGAGTTGTCAAAGGCAGTGTTCACTTTGCTCAAAGATTATCTCGATAATAGCTTAATTGATGTCCAAATATTTACTCATTTGGCACAGTTTACGCGTGCACAAATTCAGAAAGAAGATATAAAAACGGATTATGATGACGACAGAACGGTAATTGATGCCTTGTTAGATGATGACAGGACCATAATTCAGACAATAACGCCTTCGGGCGACGAAAGTGAAGATGCTCAATCAGTTCCCAATATATCCGCGTCAACTACATCTCCAACGAATTCCACGTCAAACTCTTGGAGCCAACCTTTTGTAGAAGATGCAAAAGAAATCCAGCTTCAAGTTGGTTCAGTAATCAAAGAAAGGTTTAAGCTAATACAATTTATTGGCCATGGAGGGATGGGCGACGTTTATAAAGCTGAAGATCTTAGGCGGTTGGATGCAGGGGATATAGAATCTTATGTGGCTATTAAAGTGCTAAATAAGGAGTTTAGAGAGCATCCCGATTCGTTAAGAGCACTCCAGCGTGAGGCACGTAAGACGCAGGGATTAGCTCATCCTCACATTGTTAACGTTTATGATTTTGATAGGGATAATTTCCACGTGTTCATGACGATGGAATTTATGATAGGGCGCCCTTTGAATGAGGTATTACGAGAACATAAAACCGGCTTTGACTATTCCTTTGCAATTAAGTACGTTTCTGAGCTATGTGATGCCTTGCACTATGCCCATCGGAGGGGGGTCGTTCATTCTGATCTTAAACCAAATAATGTCTTTTTAACGACTAATAATGAGATAAAGATATTCGATTTTGGTATTGCACGAGCCGCAGGTATTGCAACAAATAGCACGCAGCAAATGGATACGTTTGATGCTGGTGTTATAGGCGCATTGACTCCAGCTTACGCCAGCCCAGAGATGTTAGATGAAGAGAACGAAGCTGATGTACGCGATGATATTTATGCTTTGGGTTGTATTGTGTATGAGGTTTTTACAGGTAGCCATCCGTTTGTTCTAAAAGGTAAGAAAATTCCCGGAAATATTGCCAAGCAAAATGGTATGCAACCAGGGCGGATAAAAGGATTGTCAAAGCGGCAGCAATCAGCTGTTGAGAAATGTTTGGTTTTTGATAGAAACAACAGGATGAAAAGCGTCACAGAGTTTAAGAACGCTTTTTTCAATATGTATCCTTTGGTGACAACCCGTAAATTGATCTCTGCGTTTGTGGGTTTTGGGGTTATAACTTCGGTATTAATTTATGCGGTTAATTATTACAGTAATAAGGATATAAACAATCTAATCGCACTAATTGAGAGTCGTCAGTTAAATGACGTTCATGCTGAAGTTTCCAATCTGCTAAAGCAAGATAAGGCTAAGCAAGCCAGAGTGTTTGAGGATAGTAAGTTAAAAATAATACTACGTGACTACTTAAGGGACGTTGCAATTGAGCAAGCCGAGCGTGAAGAATTTAACCATGCTTTGAAGACCTTGAAGTTGGCTGCTGAAATTTATTCCGATTCAATTGAGATAAACACACTTGAAAGCCAGGTTGCTGCACAGCGCAATGCGAGAGTAATTGAGATATATGAAGAGCTTGATAGTATCCTTGCTGATCGTGAGAGTGTTATCAAAAACCATGGCAAGATATTTCCTATCCTTACATCACTTGCTAAAGTAGATGATGTAAATAAGCGTCTTGAGAACACTCAACCGCTTTTTAAATTACAAGAAGCTATTAGTTATGCTATTGATAGCGGTAACTTCATCTTGGCTGAAGACATTGCAAAGTCTCTAATTTTGGTTGTTGAATCCCGTGATGCGTTTGATACTTTTAGACCACAAATGCTTGCTCAGAATGCTCGAATCGATGAATTAAAACTTCTTAAATTAAACCAACAAAGAGTACATGAGTTACTAAAAAACACTGTAATGAGTAAAGACTCCTCTTTGGAGAACTTTATAAGTTATCAAGATAATTTGAAGCAATTGGTAACTCTGGCTCCTGATAATCCAGACGTAATATTACTTCAAGACCAACTGTTTGAACTACTAAATAGCCGAGTCAATCAGTTGATTACAACCAAAGACTGGCAAACGGCAACAGCACTAACGGAGAAGTTAAACCACCTTGTGAGTGACAGTAAGTTAAGCGCAATTCAGATGGAAATTGAAAAGCAGCGCTCCAGCTATGCTACTGGTCTAACTAAAATGATGCAAGATATTCAGGATTTCGCTCGGAACGAGCAGCCTGAAAAGGCTGCTCTTCTGCTCAGGAGTCTTGATGTTACGCAGTTGGATTATACAGTAATCCGGGACTTAAATGATGCTGTAGCTACTTCTTGGCTTTTGGCTGCAAGGCAAGGCAAAACTCTAAACCAATGGACAAACGCACAGCAATTCCTAGCAAATGCCAGTGAGCTTGATACTTCGGCAGCTATTAAACAACAGTTAGCAGACGAACAGGGCAGTATTAAACAAGCGCAATTGGTTTATGCTCAGCAAACGAAAGAGCAGGAAGAGAGACTTGCGTTAGACGCTAGGCAGCGAGAAATAGAAAAGTATGTGAGTGATATTACAGATAAATTTCAACAGGATGATTTTTCAGTCGCTGAATTATCATCAATACGAAACAGCCTTGATAGGTTGACTGAAAAAAGCCCAGGCCATCCAATTTTAGAAACCGCTCCGAAGCAGTTTGTCGACAAGATACTAGCTCAGTTAGAACGGTTGGCTATAAATGATTTGAATGAAGCTTTATCCTTTGCAAAAGAGGCAAATAGCTATTTAGGCAATTCGGCTGACATCAACAATGCAATTGCAGATATTGATCTGCGTATATCTCGTCAACAGGTTGAAGAGAAGCAACGGCTGCTAGCGCATCAGGAAAAAAATATTATCGATAGTATTTCAGTAGCCGGTTCACTTCGAGACTTTGATAAGGTTAAAGCTCAAATAAGAGAGTACTCAGGTGTTCAGAGCGATCAGACTAAAGTAAATGACATTACCCAAAAAGCTCGCCTTAAGCTAATAGAGTTAGCGAATGTATATGCAACAGAACTGCGTTTTGAGCAAGCAAACAAATTGATTAAAGAGGCAGTCGAATTTGGCTTGTCGAGGTCAGAAGCTGCTCCACTATTTTCTAAAATAGAGAAACTTGAGCTGGCGCAAAAACGACAATTACAACAACAAGAGAAAGAAAGTCAAATAGAATCATTGACACAAAGTGCACTAGCATTTTTGCAAGTAGCAAACTTCTCTGGTGCAGATAAGATAAAGCAAGATTTAGTTAATCTCGGAGGGATATCTAATGATGTGACCCGAGTCATCGAAAATGCATACGGTAAGGCATACTTTAAGAAATCATCAGAGTCTTACAGCAAGCTCGATATTGATAGCGCAGAAAATTGGCTAGAGAAAGCTTTGCAGCATGATCCTGAAAATGCAACATTTATAGCAACTAAACCTCGATATAGGGCCGTTAGTGCAATCCTCAACGCACGGACTAGGAATCCCACCCTTGCACATAAATTGAAGCAGTCGGCAATCAAAATGTTTCCTAATGACAGTATTATCATGTCCATTGATATTGAGACTAAGCTAACTAGTACTTCAAGCACTAACCGCTCTACAGTTTCGCGCAATACAACGAATGCTGTTGTGCAACAAGACATCGCAAAGTCAGTGCCTTGCCGGCCAGATATGGCGGGAAAAGGCAATGTGTTTACTTGTAGGGATGTATTAACATCGGTATCTAGCGGGCCTTACTTGATTGTCTTACCAAGTTTCAACGGTAAGTCGCTTGCTATGACCAAATATGAAATTCGAATTGGGGAATTTAATATATTTTGCACAGAAACCAAAAGCTGTACTGCAATACGTGGAGATGAATTAGAGCCTGCTACCGGTTTATCAATTGCAGATATTGGCCGGTTTACTAACTGGCTAACACGCACTACGGGGAACCTGTATCGGTTGCCAACTGTTGCAGAGTGGCGTTATGCAGCTCAAGCGAATGGTGAACAGCCTACTGTTATTAATTGTAGAATTGACGGTGATGATAGAAAAATCCAGCCAGTAAATTTTGAGCGTTTAACTACATCAAATGGTTGGGGGCTGAGTAATTATCTAGGAAATGCTCAAGAGATAGCGACGGTACGAAATGGTCATGTTGCTTTGGGAGGTTACTATTTGGATGATATCTCACAATGCAATGTTAATTTCAGCAGATTCTTAACTCAGTATATTGATAACCTGACGGGATTCAGATTAGTGAGGGAGCTTAAGAATTAATATGAATGCATTGCACAAACTATCAACACAATATTTTAAGCGAGAAATTACTCAACAGGATTACAGAAATAGAAGGAAATTTCTTATTGAGTCAATTCTAGACGGTCAGTATGCTGAGCTGAATTCTATTACCAATGTTCCTTTTAAAGCCGAGCTGGAGATAACGCAGCAAGGCCAAGAGTTTAAAGTAGTGTTGGATGCGCAACCGAAAGCGAACATTCGGTCAAAGCAATCTACTTTCCGCTGCATTGCGGTTTTGGTTTTATCATTGTGCTTTTTAGGCTTCATTTATAGAGATATGTTGTTCCAAAAGCTAACTCAATATGCACCAGCGGTTGCAGAAGTCATTTCTGCTCTAAAATTGCAAGGAAGTGCAGAGCAAAATGCAGCATCCCAGATAACTTCTCTTACTGAATTATGGCAACAAGCTATAAGCACGAACCAATTGACTGAGAAAAACATCACCTTGATTACATCACTATGGCATCAGACATCGTTCAAAGAACGAGAAGAGTTTGCTGCGCTTCTTCGGCAATACGTTAAGCGCTGGGAGAGTGAATTTGATAAGGAAATCGAAGTGAGCTTGACCAACCGAATCATGCAAATACTTGATATTCAGCCTTAGTTACTTATTAAGCTTAGAAATTTGTTCTTCATAATGCTCCCTGAAGTGTTTGATAAAAATATTGCTTGAGTCTGATTGTGCATTTTCTGCTATTTTTTCATAAACTTGGCAGTAGATATCCCAATATTTCGCTTTTTTGCTCAGAGCGAACCCAACACTAAATTCTTCCTCTAGTGACTTGGGATCGAAAGACTCAATAGTCTGTTGTATTGCAGCATTCAGGCCGCTAATCATAGCTAACTGATGGGCTTTCGCATCATTCACTGCTTCTTTAGCTGCATTAACAGGATCTATATATCCGCTTTCTTGAGTGAGCATTTTGGCCAATGCATCTTCTGGCGTTCCTGAAAATTTGAATGCGTTGTTTTTTTCCTGACGAATTTTTGTTTGATCTAGACCAAGCTTTTCTTTCATTAAAGACCGAGCGTTTAGTACTCCCATCATGCCTTCGGTTAGTGTCTTGAGTAGAACACCTGCAACTCTGAGAACCTCCACTTTGTTTTGGCCTAATAACTGAGATGGCTCCATATTTAACTCTTTTAGAAACGCTCGCATCGCTATAGTATCCTGAGATAAATCGTTAACTAAGTCGTTGTCTTGAGATCTGTTCGGGTATGGAGACTCAAATGGTTGATAATGCATTGCTTGCTGCGATTGTGGAGCAACAACCTGGCTCCGTTGCTGCGGCTCCGGGGTTGTAGGCGTATCAGGTTCGTCGTCAAAAAAATCTTCAATGTTAAAGTTTAATGATTCAGGTGGGGAGGCGTTAATTTGGATGCTATTGTCAACTATAGGCTCAATTATAGCCTGTGTTTCAGGTTGAATATTCGGTTTGCTAACTGATTCAAATATTCCAACTATGGGGTCTTGCCGTTCGTTTGTAGCGTTGCGAGATAAAGATGGAGGTGCGATAAAGTCGGGCTTTAGGGAAACATCCAGATTTTGTAATTCGGTAATATCATCTACCA
The DNA here is from genome assembly GCF_016918075.2 of Rheinheimera maricola. Classification (GTDB taxonomy): domain Bacteria; phylum Pseudomonadota; class Gammaproteobacteria; order Enterobacterales; family Alteromonadaceae; genus Alishewanella; species Alishewanella maricola_A. Next base: position 152,620 of record NZ_JAERPS020000007.1, read on the forward strand.
ATAATACGCTTTCACCAATGCTTATTAAGTCACCTTTAGACAATAAAAACGTTTGGCCTTTTTTTAATGTGATTGTTTCGTTAATTATAGTGCCCGTTGAAGAGGTATCTCTAATAAACCAATTGCCCCCAATCTCATACACGCTAGCGTGATATCGAGAGACAAACTTACTTGGGTCGTGTAGCACGAAAGAATTGTCTGGAGCTCTGCCAATAGAGCTCTCTTGAGTCAGTTTTTCTGTCTGTTTATAGGGCGTATTTGCGTTTTTAAAGCTTTGCCAAGTCAACAGTATGGCCACTATAGATCCTTTGAGCGTGTGTTATCAGATTGCAAATAGTATATATCATACGCATTTCGGTTTACCAGACTAGATGTTTGGGCTTCATGGCAATACTGCACTTACGACCATGCAGTATGTAACGCAGTAAGAACCGTTTAGAGCCACTTTTACCCGACAGTAACTTCAGGCCAGATATTTCCGTATCAGAGTATTCAGACTTGGTTGAGCGTGAGCTGGCGGGGTTGGCAGGCAGTGCCGCTATGACGGTATTGGTAAATCGGAACCGTTTTAACATGCGTTCTCCATCATTAATTAATTCAGGAAATTAATATATGTTTGGATGCGGTAAGTTTACGGCTAAGGCATAGCGCTCGGTCGTTTTTCTCCAACCAGCTAAGGATGGTTGTGTGCTGACCAACAACAAATGTAACGCATTGACCGTAGTGTATTTGTTGCTTGCTTTTATGTTGAACTGGTAAAAAAAGAGCTAGATATGTTCCTGAAAATGCATATTATGGAATAAATTAGTTGTACTTTACATTCAGGAATTTACACATGGAAGTCAGCGCAGATAACTACACGGTAACTCCTCAGCGGCAAAAAATTAGTAAACAGCTCTATATTTTCGCTTGGGCGATAGAGATTTTTGCTGTCTTAATTGGACTTGCTATCGCTTTGATGCAAGGTATCACGTCTTTTAGTGAGTCCATGTCAAATAAAGGCAGTGTAGGATTTGCTGGAATCTCTAATATTACGATAGCAGTTTTGCCTTTTATCATGGTCGCAATAGTGGAACTGACCAAAATCCCCTTTGTCCAGGCTTTCTATCATTCAACTTTATGGCGTTGGAAGCTGATATTCGGTATCAGTCTTTGTTTTATTGCTTTCATAACTTTTGAATCCGCACTTAATGGCTTTGAACGTAACTTCAGCGGGATGATGTATGGAATTGACAAAAATAAGAAAGAATTAATAAGTCTAGAAGAATCAATGCTGCCACTAGAAGAACAACGCACGCGCCTAGAGTCATTAACCGCTGAGCAAATCGAAACTGATTACAGTAATCGTTTAAAGCAAATTTCAGCTGAACGTGATGAGGCATCACGCCTTATCAACCAACGAATTGCTGACATTAGAGGATCTGTGCAATCTGAGGTTACCAAAAGCCTCGAACAAAGTATTGCAGATAAGCGTAAGGAAGCAGAACAGCTTCGTAGTGAGTTAGCTTCTGAAATAGCCAGGATGTCTAAAGAGTTGGAAACTTCTCTTAGCTCTATTAGCGGAGATCTTCGAGTTCAACGTGAAAACCTTAATCGCCAGCTTAACGATGAAACAAGTTCACTTCGAGAATTAAAACAGCAAGTAAACAAAGAGATTGACGATGCAAATTTCTTAACTAGAGGAAAAGTTAAAGAAGACGGTGAGCGCCGCATATCTGAAAAAGAAAATTTGATTTCGGAAATTCGACAGCAGCTTAACAGCCTGACAATTGTCAATAAAGAACAGGCTATGACAAACAACTATCAAAACAATGTTGCGAAAATAAGGAATGACTTTAATCAGCGGCTTGCTGATATTGATGGCGAAATCCGCACCTTAACTGGTGAGCTGCAGCGGAGTCTCGGGCAGCGGCAAAGTGATGTTTCTGGGCAACTTAATGCACTTCAGCGTGAGCTAAATAGCTTAAATGAAACTTTTATACAGCAGCAAAAAGAAAATGAAGCTCGTAGAAACGAAGATTTATCTCTTTTGAGCGACAACAACGCAAGAATAGCCGCCATTACAGCGCAGTTAGAAGATAAAAAAATCAAACGCATTGCAGTTCGAGATGTCATCAACCAAAAGGTTGGAGATAATCAGATTTATCGAATGGCACAGTGGTTCTTTGATAAAGAGTCTGCGGCTGATTTAGATAGAAGCCAAGTTGCAGTTATTGCAATGATTTGGTTTGGCAGTCTCGCAGCTCTTATTGCATTCACAGGCATCATTTTAGCTCTAGCTTCATGCGCAATTAATGATCCGAAAAATGCTGGGGATAAGAGAGCACACCGGAATAGCTTATCACTTTTACTAATGTCGTTACGTCGATACTTTGTATCAAAGAGACGCCGTTACAAAGAGCCAATAATTCATGAAGTCCCTCGAGACGTGGTTAAAGAGGTCCCTGTGGATCGCGTCGTTAAAGTTGAAGTGCCCGTAGAAGTGGTAAAAAGAGAAATTGTGCATGTGCCCTTCTATACCAATGATAAATCGCTAATTGAAATCACTGAAGGCCACGATAAGTTCTTCAGGTTCAAAGGTGCGACAACTAATGGGCAATAAAAGCATAGGTTACCAAACTGAAAACTTTGGCCCGATTAATAGAGCAATTGATGCAGAAATAGCACGACAACATCAGCTTTCAGAAAGCTTACGTTCTCAAACAGAACTTAATAAGTCATTAATTGTGTTGAGATGGGCGGGTGTTGCTGCACTAATTATCATTTCAGTAAGTTTCGCCTTCTGGATTTTGACTGCAAAGCCTGAACCAAAATTGTATCGTGAACTAGATAGTTCGATCGATGTGCGACAAGCAGTTGAGCGTGTTTCTGAAAACACAAATACGTTAGATGCGATGATTAAGACGCAATTTACCGTTTTTGAAACGGTTACTACTGACACTGGTAAGAAAGTGGTAACAGGCCGCGTATATGAGCCCCTAAATTTGGATAAACCAACCTGGCAATATTGCTATCTTTCGGTAGAAATGGATACGGAATCCCCATTAATCGATACGTCAAACCAAGATATTCTGATGCGAACTCTCGCAAATAAACGAAGTGACGATGAAGTGGAAACTGTTACAAAAGATTTAAACAACATAAAGCTGGCAAAAGAGTACTGTCGCTTTGTTTGAACAGTCGCAACTATAAAGAAAGGGAATATCAATACCATCGCAGAACCGGGTTGACCCTTACGAGTGTCTGATCGCAGTAAAAGCAAAAGGTAATTTTCTTGGCATTAGTAGCATTTTGCATAACGACAACAAGGAAATAGTATCCCAGTACAACCATAAAACCAGGTGCACTGGATATCAAGTGGGAGATTTGTAGCTCTAACAGCTATTCAGAGTTGTTCCTTTTAGATGATGCTGTGGCATTTTCCCATTGCGCCCATTGCTATAAGTCGCGTGATAACGAATTTAAAGCATCCTGGATAGCGGCAAACGCTTTAGCACTTGATAACAAACTGTCTCAGCAACAGATAGATAATTTTCTGTATAAAGATCTGGCAACTAAGGGCGCGCCATTTTGCTTTTGCTTAATATAATATCTTAAGCTTAGAAATCAAAATTAACTAAATTACAAACGGTTTTTTAATGAAAGAATACGGTTTAGATAAGGGACATCCAATGGTTTTTTCTTCATTAGCAGAAGCTAAAAACTTTGCTTTAGCTAACCCAGGAAGTGTCATAGTCAGAAATCCGGATGGTGATGGTTTTATTATAAAAGGGTCTGTGAAATCGGATAAAAACTCATATCGTCACGTTCAGGATGCTCGAAAACGTGAAGATAATGAACGTCTTGGTCAGCCCAAAAATGCTGGAATTAGCTGGTATGACCGTGATATAGCAATTTTAATAAAACTTCACCAACAGCAGATAGCTGTAAATGATATAGCCAAACAACTTGAAAGGACTTCTGTAGCAATATCCGCTAAATTGCTTAGTTTGGAATTAATCAGCGAACTAGAACATCAGAATAACATGGAACTATACTTGCGTGGTTCGTAAATTTGAAAGATGAAGGGGAGCATACTATGAGCGATTGGGAGGGTTTGTGCGATAGCATGGGTTGGACAAATGATGAGCATGCTACCGATAAACTGATAGATTATATAAATCATCACAATGAAGAAGAACGCTATTCAAAGGAAGAAGAAAATTACCTCCTGGAAACTGGATATAAGACGGTCAAAGAATGGAGCGAAATTGGTCGTAGTGTGAAAAATGGAGTGCCAGGCACGTATTTACGTTACGCAAAAATTATGGTGTTCAGTGAATCAGATACGGTTGAAATTGGATTGAACAGTCATCATAACAGTTTATCAAATAAACTTCATTTTCAAACATTTGAAAAGGCGATTACATGGGCAAAGAGTAATCCCGGAAAAGTCATTACGCGATCTCCAACAGGAAACGGATATATAGAGAAATGAGATATTACACACACAAGAATTAGTTGATTTTTTTGCAAGTTAAGTAAGCAGTGACTAAAGCCATGGTGTATAAATCATAATTATAACGATGTTCACCTAACGATAGGCAGTTGCCGCCAGGATGTGGTGTAAGCTGGCGATAGCAACTCCCGCTTCATACTCCACTCTTGCTTAGTACCCTGGCTGGCAAACCACAGCGTTTTACCCTGTTTGGCGTTAAGGGTATCCATCAGTTGCATCAGTTTTTGGTCAGTTTCTTTTTGCACTATGGGTTCATCAAACAAGCCGGGCTGGTATACACCGGGGTCGTAAAAATGGGCTAGCGCAGCTTTATGAGCAAAAGAAAGGCCAGTCCAATCAACCAGCCTTGCTTGCCTCCTACCAACATCGTTGGCTGCAGTGGGTGTATGCAGGGTTAGAGCCCAGCATGCTGTGTCATGCCTTTATGCGGCGGTTTTACGACGACGCAACAGCAAACCGCATAAGCCTAAAGCGAATAAGCTAAGTGTCGCTGGGGCACTAACGGGGGTGGTAGGGTTGGTGGTGGTCCGCACGAGCAACGACCCGGTATATTGGCTGCCATACCAGCTTCCTTGATAGTACAAACTGTTGTTGCCGTGCGTTCTTAGCCCGCGTCCGTCTTCAAAATATCCGATCGTTTCTTGCTCAGGTCTATAGGATACTTCATTAATTTGGCTACGCACATTATAAGATGATCGCTCATACGCGAGACCTTGCTGAGTCCCTATAATGCCGCCGCACGTATACTGTATATCACTTATACATTCCCGCTGTTCTCCAAACATGAATATCGACCAGACCCTTTCGGCGCTTTGGTATGGTGCTCCGAACAGCGTCTGGAATGTACTGGCGCCATCATAATTATCGTGGGACCACCCGTCGTATGTCTCCCCCCATAACGAACCAAGTAAGGCTTCGGTTTCGCTACGTTTAGCATAACGCCAATCGCCTGCGTTCCAAACGCCACCGAAATTGTCGGTGAAACCGCCAACCGCTTCAACTTGATTACGTGACAAACCCACTGTGTAGGTAAGTGGCATCCACTCCAACCCCTGTAAATTGACAGCTTTACCACCCGCTGTGGTTTCAAGGCCAGAGATTAAACCGGCATGAGCAGACGTTGATAGACAAGCAGTCAAAAGTAATGCTGCGGCAAGGAGTTTTTTCATTATTGAACCTACTTAATTGGGGCCGTATTTGCCACTTTGAACAATATCCGGCGAAATTAGCAAGCTCTATGCCAAAATGTAAGCCTATGTCCAGGCGAGATATTACATTTATAGCATCATTGAACTGTAAAAATAACTGACGTATTTATCCCTGTATTTGTGGCTTTTGGATCTCAGGGGTGGTCAGCTGGGTAATGCCGACACTCGCTGAAATGCGAACGTTAGGCCCCATCAATTTTGCCAAACTAAACCCGCATCCAGACTTTGAAGAGTGTTATTGCTTAACATGGATTACGCTGTGTTTTTAGTTCATGCTGTTCAACACTCATGGGTTTGTTAAATGTCAGCAATTAAAGCGAAGCGCCCTTTGTTTTTTTCAAGAGAATCTTTTCTGAACGACTGCAACTCGCTCACAGCAGTCTGAGGGGGTAATAACACTTCAGCATTAAACTTAGCGTTCTTCTTTAACTCGCTCTTCCGACCGGAGCGGGACCAGAGCGTTATGCGTTTAATATCATGCTACTGCGCCAGCCTTTCGTTGCAGGCAATCAAATAACACTGGTAATGCGTGCTGGTGAAACTGTGTAAAAACTTGACGTTACAGAGGCGATTGGACCGGATAGCGACCGGGGCTTGCATAGAGTGATTATTCAACCACTACATAAGTCCTGATTAGACTTGGCCGCTAACCTCATATTCAGTAAAAGTCCGATTTTGGACTGCATTTCACTATAACTGTATAGAACTTGGCTATGCCACAGTCACTGTGCAGCCTATGGAACGGGTTCAGGACTAATCTGTAAGTAGAACATTACCTGATGCTGAAAATGTTTCTGAGCCCGTTTAGGCGAGGTAAACAGCATTTGGCAGCAATTAAGTAATTAGCAAAGGCAATATTGGCTACACATAAGCTACACATCAGCTTTGTATGACTATCGAAAACACATCGAGGTTAAGCGAAAAAAAATTTATAAAACATGGAGTTATGGTGCCCGGGGCCGGACTTGAACCGGCACGCCCTTTCGAGCGAGGGATTTTAAATCCCTTGTGTCTACCGATTTCACCACCCGGGCAGAGTTGCGTGCACTGAAAAGTGCTGGCAGAACGGCGCGCATAATAATGAACGCTGCCGGGATATGCAAGTTATTTTCTGCTTCGGGTATCAGTATTAACCATTAATACACTGTTTCTGTTACTTATATTTCAGAACTTTATTTGATTTTGGCTGCTATGCTTAGTTTTATTGGCAAGGCTTAAGTCGTTGCCATTTAACGTCGCTATACCGTAGTCACTTTGATATTGCTGCCTGCATATAACGGAGACAATATGCAAAAATTTAAGCTGCGCACCATATTTATTGCCTTTGTTGGCCTGGCGTTGGCGTTGCTGACGCTGGTGTCTACGCTGATTAATATTAATCAGTTTTCCAACCTGTACTACAAGCAGACCGAACAAGAATACCTGCCAAATAGCGTAGGTAAAATTGCTGAACAGGTGCGGTCGGAGTTAATGCATCCTATAACTTTGTCAGAAAACCTGGCGGCGAATAGCCTGTTGTACAACTGGATGCGTGAAGGCGAGGCCAATGCAGCTAACCATGCGCAGGTGCTGCAGTATTTTAAACAGCAGCAACAGGGGGCGGGGGCGTCGACACTGTTTTGGGTGTCGGACTTAAGTAAAACCTACTACACCGAAGCGGGTGTGTTTAAAGCTATTTCAGCCAGCGAGCCTCGCGACAGCTGGTTTTTCAGTTTTTTAAACAGCAACACTGCACGTGAGTTAGCCATTGATGCCGACGAGCGCACGGGCAAGCTCACCTTGTTTGTTAATGCCGCAGTGAAGCTGGATGGTAAGCGGGTTGGTGTGGCCGGGCTGGGTTATGACGTGTCGGCCATTTCCAGTTTGGTATCGGGCTACAAGCTGGGCCAGAACGGTTTTCTGTTTCTGGTTGATGCCAATGGCATGATAGTGGTGCATCGCGATTTGTCGCTGGCGCGGCAGAATATTCAACAACAGGCGCAGTATCAGGCTGTGGCCCAACAAATTTCGCAGCATAGCACCGGCTTTAGCCTGCAGCAGGCCAAGTTATATGATGAACAGGTGTATGTTGGCGTACAGGATATCCGCGATACTGGTTTAAAGCTGGTGGCGGTATTGCCCTCGGCAGAGATTAGCAGTGACATTAACAGCGTGATTTCGTTTTCTGTTATCGCCAGTATTGTGCTGGCGCTGGTATTTATTGCCCTTACCGTGGTGTTTGCCAATTCACTGAGTAATTCTATCCGCCAGGTGGGGGAGAACCTGCTGCAAATGTCGGGGGATGGTGGTGATTTAACCAAGCGGCTGGACGATAGCCATGACAACGAGCTGGGCCATCTGGCGAAAGGCTTTAATGCCATTATTGGCAAAATCCGTGAGCTGGTGGCTGAAATACAGCACACAGAAACCGCAATGAAAGCCGGTATTGAACAGCTGGCCCAACTGGCGAATGACACCTTTAATTCCACCGAGCTACAACGGGCGCAGACAGATCAGGTTGCCACCGCTATTACCCAAATGGGCCAGACGATCTCTGAGGTATCTGGCATTGCCCACCATACCGCCAGCGACACTGAAGCGGCGGTGCAGGACACCCACAGCACTAACGACAACATGGAGCTGACCTCCCGTACCATGCGGCAGTTAAATACGGTAATGGGGGACATTGAAAAAACCATTGCCGATTTTGCTGCGCAGGCCGGTGCTATCAATTCGGTAGTTGAAGTGATAAACGCCATTTCAGAACAAACTAATTTGCTGGCGCTAAATGCCGCCATTGAAGCGGCTCGTGCCGGTGAGCAAGGCCGGGGTTTTGCTGTGGTTGCCGATGAAGTGCGCAGTCTGGCCAAACGTACGCAGGAGTCGACGTTGGAAATTCGCGAGCAAATTACCCAATTGCAACACACGGCGCAGCAGTCTACTGCCGCAATTCAACAGGGCACGGCCAGTAGTAAAAAGGTTGTAGAGCATACCGAGCAGTCGGCAGCGGCACTATTAAGCATTAAACAAAAGTTTGAAGCCATTAGTGCCGGTAACCATCAGGTTGCAGCGGCCACTGAAGAGCAAGGTACAGTGGTAGAGCATATAAATGAGTCAGCGCATTTAATCTCCGACAGTGCCGCCAGTATTCACCACAATGCCGAACAGCAGTTAAAGGCGATTAGCTTATTACAGCAACGCGCCGAGCAGCTGCGCACTCTGGTAACCCAATTTAAGGTGTAATACATGAAAACACTAACTTTAGCAGTAATGTTTGCCTTAACAGCGCTGCCGGCTCAGGCTGAGGTGTTATGGCAGGATTTTAGCGTCAGCTATTTAAACGGCAGTAACTATCGGGTAGATGGCCCCGAACAACAAGTGCTAACCTTTGAGCATGTGGCGGGCACCAGTTGGGGCGACAGTTTCTTCTTTCTCGACCATCTGCGTGGCGATAACGGCAGCCGCAGCAATTATGCCGAATGGTCGCCCAGGCTAAGCTTAGGCAAATTGCGCGATAAACCCATGCAGTTTGGCCTGATCAAAGACGTACTATTTACCAGTACCGTAGAAATGTCGTCACTGAGTACGCACTTTTTATATGGTGTGGCTACCGATTTAACTGTGCCGGGCTTTAACTACCTTAACCTGAACTTTTACCGGCGCAATAACGATGGTGTAGCCGATAACTGGCAGCTAACTACCACCTGGGCCGTGCCGTTTACGCTGGGCAAGCAGCAATTTCTTTATGACGGCTTTTTAGACTGGAGTAGTGCTACGGCGGATCAAAGTGCCAGTATGAACATGACATCGCAGTTAAAGTGGGCGCTGCACCCGGTGTTTAACTTAAAAAACAGACTGTATGTTGGTGTGGAATATGTGTATTGGCGCAACAAATATGGCATTGCTGATAGCCCGCAATTTCGCACGTATGAGTCGAATATCAACCTGTTGGTCAAAGCGCATTTTTGATTATTTTTTCATTTAGCCATCTATACTGTTGCAGTTAAAAAATAACCATGCTATTACTATTGGCGTTTTGCTAACCAATGTAATCAATAGAGCAATCAATGAATTTTAACCGTAGCGTTTCTACAATTAGCCTCCTCGTGCTCCTCACCGGCGCGCGGGGTGCTGCTTATTGGTAAAAACGTAACGAACCGATAACGCTAAAACCCCGTGCCACTGGCCGGGGTTTTTTGCATTTAAGCCCCGCCACAAGTTGCCACCGATACCGACTAACGGAACAGGACACACAAGATGAGCGGCGATAATAAAATTTGGATCTTTGACACTACCTTACGCGACGGCGAGCAGGCGCTGCGTGCCAGCTTAAGCCAAAAGCAAAAAATTCAGCTGGCGCATGCTATAGCGCGGTTAAATGTTGACGTAATGGAGGTGGGCTTTCCGGTATCCAGCCCGGGCGACTTTGACTCGGTGCAGCGCATAGCCCGCGAAGTTAAAGGTCCGATCATTTGCGGCCTGGCCCGAGCCGTTAGCGCCGATATCGAAGCTTGTGGCGAAGCATTAAAAGACGCAGAACGGCGGCGTATTCATACCTTTATTGCCACCTCGCCGCTGCATTTGCAGTACAAATTGCGTAAAACGTTGGCACAGGCCAGCGAGCAGGCCGTTGCGGCGATTAAATTAGCCAGCCGCTATACCGACGATATTGAGTTCTCCTGTGAAGATGCCGGCCGCACCCCGATTGACGACTTATGTTGGATAGTCGAGCGCGCTATTGCCGCCGGTGCCACCACCATTAATATTCCCGATACTGTCGGTTACACCATCCCGAACGAGTTTGCGGCCATTATCAGCACTTTACGCAACAAGGTGCCGAATATCGACAAAGCGCGCTTAAGCGTGCATTGCCATAACGATTTAGGCTTGGCAGTAGCTAACAGCATCAGCGCTATTCAGGCCGGCGCGCGGCAAATTGAATGCACGGTAAACGGCATTGGTGAGCGCGCCGGTAACTGCTCGCTGGAAGAGGTGGCGATGATTATCAACACCCGCAAAGACGTGTTAGCGCCGTTGTATACCGATATTAAAACCACTGAGATTTACCGCAGCTCTCACTTAGTCAGTCAAATTTGTAATATGCCCATTCAGCCGAACAAAGCCATTGTCGGCGAAAACGCCTTTGCCCACAGCTCCGGCATTCATCAGGATGGCGTGTTAAAAGCGCAAAACACTTATGAAATTATGGCGCCGGAGCAGGTGGGTATTCGCCAGAATGAGCTGAATTTAACCTCGCGCTCGGGCCGGCATGTTATCCAGCACCGCTTAGCCGAATTAGGCTACACCGGCGGCGATTATGATTTAGAAGCCGTGTATAAAAGTTTTGTTGCACTGGCAGACCAAAAAGGCCGGGTATTTGATTACGACTTAGAAGCGCTGGTGTTTTTTGAAAACATGCAGGAGCAAAACGACTATTACGCGCTGGAGTTTTTAAGTTCATCGACCCATACCGGCCATGTCGCCAGCGCCACTGTCGGTTTGCGCTGCGGCGACAAGGTATTTACCGAAGCCGCCACCGGCAATGGCCCGGTAGAAGCAGCGTTTAGTGCTATTGCCCGCATCAGTAAACTGCAAATTAAAATGGTCGATTTTAACTTACAAGCCAAAGGCAGCGGCGAAGATGCGCTGGGGCAGGTCGACATTATTGCCGAACATGAAGGCCGCCGCTTTCATGGTGCCGGTTTGGCAACCGACATAGTGCGCAGCTCGGTGCTGGCCTATGTGCATGTGCTGAATATGATCCAGCGTGCGCAAACCATAGACGCACATAAGCACGCCCGTCAGAACACCAACAAAATTGCCGCAGGGGAATAGTAATGAGTACACAGAGCAAAAAGCACTACAAGGTTGCGGTATTAGCCGGTGATGGCATCGGGCCGGAGGTGATGGCCGAGGCAGAAAAAGTACTACAGCTGGTAGCGGATAAATTTCAGTTTGGCTTAACGCTAACGCCGGCTTTAGTCGGCGGTGCAGCCATCGACGCCACTGGCGAGCCCTTACCGGCGCAAACTTTGTCGGTATGTCAGCAAAGCGATGCCATTTTATTTGGCTCGGTTGGTGGCCCAAAATGGACCGGCTTAGCGCCGGATAAACAGCCCGAGCGTGGCTCGTTATTGCCACTTAGAAAAACCTTCGATTTATTCTGCAATTTGCGCCCCGGTCAAATTTACCCGGCGTTTGCTGATTTATCGCCACTGCACCCGCGGGTGAGCAGCTTAGGCATGGACGTATTGTGCGTACGCGAGCTGACCGGCGGCATTTATTTTGGCGAAAAAGGCCGTAGCGACACCGATGCCTTTGATACCCAGCGCTATAGCGTGGCAGAGATTGAACGTATAGCCAAAGTAGCGTTTGAGGCCGCACAAAAGCGTAGCAATAAAGTCACCTCAATTGATAAAGCCAATGTGCTGCAAACCAGTATTTTATGGCGCGAAACGGTAGAGCGGGTAGCCAAAGACTACCCGGGCGTGACGCTGGAGCATATGTATATTGATAACGCCGCTATGCAGCTGATCCGTAGCCCGCAGCAGTTTGATGTGTTGCTGTGTGACAATCTGTTCGGCGATATTTTATCTGACGAAATCGCGGCGATTGCTGGCTCATTAGGCCTGTTACCCTCAGCCAGTTTAAACGGCAGCGGCTTTGGTTTGTACGAGCCGGCCGGTGGCAGCGCACCGGATATCGCCGGCCAGGGCATTGCTAACCCGATAGCACAAATTTTAAGTGCCGCCTTAATGCTGCGCTACAGCTTTGGCGAAGAAGACGCGGCGCGCGCTATTGAGCAGGCTGTGCAGCACTGCTTAGCGCAGCATATTGTTACGCGCGATATTAACCCGAAATCTACTTACGGTACGGCAGCGGTTGGCGCCGCTATTGTTGCCACCTTGCGCCAGGAGAACCAGTAATGAGCCAGGCTACTTCTAAAGCTCAAACCTTGTATCACAAAATCTATGTCAGCCATGTGGTGGGTAAATTAAACCCCGGCACCGATTTATTGTATGTCGACCGGCATTTAATTCATGAAGTCACCTCGCCGCAGGCGTTTTCCGGTTTAAAACTGGCCAATCGCAAAGTGCGCCGGCCGGATTTAACCTTCGCCACCATGGATCATAACGTGTCGACCCAACGCCGCAGTATCGACGCCGCTGGCGAAACCTCGCGCAAACAATTAGAAGCCTTAGCCGCCAACTGCGAGGAAAACCGCATTCCGTTGCTTGACTTAACCCATCCCGACCAGGGCATAGTGCACGTTATTGGCCCGGAGCAGGGCTTAACCCAGCCGGGGATGATTATCGTTTGTGGTGACTCACACACCTCTACCCACGGCGCTTTTGGCGCCCTGGCCTTTGGCATCGGCACCTCAGAAGTCGAACACGTACTGGCAACGCAAACCCTGCCACAACAGAGGGCAAAAACGTTAAAAGTAGAGATAAATGGCGAATTAAGCGCCCATGTTACGCCAAAAGACGTGATTATGGCGGTAATAGGTAAGTTAGGTACTGCCGGTGGCAACGGCTGTGTGGCCGAGTTTAGCGGCAGTGCTATCCGCGCTATGAGCATGGAAGGGCGCATGACACTGTGCAATATGAGCATTGAAATGGGCGCCAAGGCCGGGCTGATAGCACCGGACCAAATCACCTTCGATTATATAAAAGGCAAAGCGCATGCCCCAAAGGCAGAGCACTGGGATGCGGCGGTGCAATACTGGCAAAGCCTGTATTCTGATGCCGATGCTGTGTTTGATCAGCTGGTTGAGATTGATGCTGCGGCTATTACGCCACAAATTAGCTGGGGCACTAACCCGGAGCAGGTGATTGCAGTGGATCAAAGCGTACCGGCACCGGACAGCTTTACCGATGCCACTAAGCGCGATGCCGCGATACGGGCGCTGGCCTATATGGGCTTAGAGCCGGGCCAAAAGCTGACCGATTGCAAAGTAGATGTGGTGTTTATCGGCAGTTGCACCAACAGCCGGATTGAAGATTTACGCGCCGCGGCCTCTGTGGTGCAGGGTCAAAAAGTCGCAGTCGGCGTGCGGGCTTTAGTGGTGCCTGGCTCAGGCGTGGTAAAACGCCAGGCCGAAGCCGAAGGCTTAGCCACTATCTTTAAAGACGCCGGTTTTGAATGGCGCGAACCGGGCTGCAGTATGTGCCTGGGTATGAATGATGACAGAGTAGAGGCCGGCCAGCGCTGTGCTTCAACCTCAAACCGTAACTTTGAAGGCCGCCAGGGCCGTGGCGCCCGCACGCATCTGGTTAGCCCGGCCATGGCCGCGGCGGCAGCTATTGCCGGTAAGTTTGTTAATATCGCAGCCACAGCAGCGGCAACAACGAATGGAGAGCAGGCATGAGTAAGATCTTTGCACAGGGCCTGGTGTGCCCACTGGACAAAAACAACGTTGATACCGACCAAATCATCCCAAAGCAGTTTTTAACCAGCGTTAGCCGCGATGGTTTTGCCGAAGCGATGTTTTACGACTGGCGTTACCTGGCCGATGGCAGCCCCAACCCGGATTTTGTCATCAATAAACCAGAATATCAGGGCGCCGGTATTTTGCTGACCCGGGCCAATTTTGGCTGCGGCTCCAGCCGCGAGCATGCGCCCTGGGCTATTCAGCAATATGGCTTTAACGTGATAATTGCTGAAAGCTTTGCCGATATTTTCTTTAATAACAGTGTAAACAACGCCATGTTGTTAATTCAGTTAAGTAAAACCAATATCGACTTATTGTTTAACCGCTGCCAGCAAGGCCCGCAACATTGGCAAATTGACTTAGCCAGCCAGGAGATCATGTTCGGTAATAATGCAGCAATGGGTTTTAATATCGACGCCGATATTAAGCAGCGGCTGTTATCCGGGTTAGATTTTATCGGCAGTAGCGAGCAGTTAAACCCGCAAATAGCCGACTACGAACAAAGCCGCAAAGCCAGCCAGCCCTGGCTAGGGTGAACTTTGTGTTGCCCCCTATTTGGGGGCAGAGCTCTCTGCTCTCGACAACAGAGGTGTTTATGCCGAAACTATTTTCTTACGGTACTTTGCAGCAAAAAAATGTGCAGTTGGCTAACTTTGGCCGCGAGCTAAGCGGCAATAAAGATATTCTGCAGGGCTATATTGTTGGCGAAGTAGAAATCACTGACGAGCGCGTACTGCGTGAAAGCGGCAAGGCATTGCATCCGATTTTGCGGCTTAGCGGTAATACTGCTGATGAAGTGTCTGGCACCGTATTTGAGCTAACCGATGCCGAGCTGGTGCAGGCCGATGACTATGAAGTCGATGCCTACGTGCGGCTAAAGACCGTACTAAAGTCAGGCACTGAGTGCTGGATTTATGCAGCGGCAGCTGTGACATGCACAAATAGTCAGCTAAGAGCTGAGCCTTAACACAGCTCGCGTAGTGGTATGAAGCGAGCATTTAACTTGTCTGACAAAGAAGGTTGCGGCAACGCTATAAAAAACTGCAGCTATACTTAACAACTTGGCTTAATTCTGCGAACTAGGGCTGGCGTAAATGGACAATATTGAGCAACTGGAGCACTTCGTCGCTGTTGGTTTAGCTTTAGCGCGGCAAGCCGATACCTCGCAACTATTGGAACAAATTCTACAGAGTGCTCAGCAAATTAGCGCCGCAGAGGGCGGAACGATATACCGCTGCGACGGCACAGAACTAACCTTTGCCACATTAATTAACCACCGGCTGGGTCTGCATCAAGGCGGTACATCAGCTGAAAATCCGAGTCAGCAGCCGATACCACTGCAGATCAATGGGCAAGCTAATGACGGTGCCGTGGTGGCAATGGCGGCAAACCAAAAATGTCCGATTGTGATTGACGATGTGTATCAAAGTGCGTTGGTTAATCAGCAAAAGGCGCGACAGTTCGACCAGCAGATGGGCTATAAAACCCAGTCAATGTTTACCGTGCCGTTGTTAGACCACCAAACTGAGGTGGTTGGTGTGCTGCAGCTGGTTAATTGTCTGGATGCGACTGGGCAGGTGCAAACGTTTCCTCTACCGGTGCAGCGCCAGGTCATTGCCATGGCTTCGCTTGCTGCTATGGTCATGACGAATAAGCAATTAGTACAAGACCTGGAGAACTTATTTGAAGCCCTGTCACGTTTACTAGCGAAAGCCATAGACGAAAAATCGCCCTACACCGGCGGCCATTGCCGGCGAGTACCAGCGTTAACCATGATGTTAGCTGAGGCGTGCAGCCAGACTAAAAGTGGCCCACTTGCTGATTTTATTATGACCGCCGCCGATCAGCATGAACTGTCGGTGGCGGGTTGGCTGCATGATTGTGGCAAAATTGCTACGCCAGAATATGTCATGGACAAAGCCACAAAGTTGCATGGTTTGCATGACAATATCGAACTGGTGGCCGCACGTTTTGAAATTGCAGCCCGCGATATTGAGTTCAATGTC
Organism: Rheinheimera maricola; assembly: GCF_016918075.2. GTDB lineage: Bacteria > Pseudomonadota > Gammaproteobacteria > Enterobacterales > Alteromonadaceae > Alishewanella > Alishewanella maricola_A. The sequence continues at coordinate 168,745 of NZ_JAERPS020000007.1, forward strand.
CAACTAGATGTTGATAGCAAAACACAACAACTGGCGCAATTACGCGATGATATGTGCTTTTTGCGGGAAGTTAATATCGGTGGTGAATTTATGTCGCGTGACTTACAACAGCGAGTACAGGACATTGCCCAGCATTATCAAATAAGCATAGGCGGGGAAGAGCAGTCTGTTCTGACAGCGGCAGAGGCGACTAATCTGTGTGTGGCACGAGGCACATTGAATGATGATGAACGGCGAATTATAAATCGCCATATCGACATTACCATTGAAATGCTGGAATCTCTTCCATTCCCTAAACATCTGAAAAATGTGCCTGAGTATGCCGGTGGACACCATGAAAAGATGGATGGAACCGGTTATCCCCGAGGCCTTAAAAAAGAGCAAATGTCTGTCCAGGCCCGTATTATGGCGATAGCAGATGTTTTTGAGGCGTTAACGGCCAGTGACAGGCCCTATAAAAAAGCTAAAACATTGACTGAGTCGTTACGTATTCTGGGGTTTATGGCGCGTGACCAGCATATCGATGCAGACTTATTTCGGGTGTTTCTCGAACAAAAAGTCTATTTGCAATTTGCTCAGCAGTTTTTAAGCCCCGAGCAAATTGATGAGGTAGATATCACTCAGATCCCTGGCTGGCAGCTAAGCCACTAATAGCCTGTGCCGGCCAGATCTACGCTGAAGTCGATACCGGAAACTCTGCCAACACCGGTGTCGATGCTGCCATCGTCATGCAGGGTTAACCAACGATAGCCGGGGGGCTGGTTATCGAGAGCAAACTTTGCTGAGCTGGGTTTAAACTGCACGCAGGTAGATGGAGAAGATAAATAGCGCACGCCGTTTATATTCCGATCGCTGTGTTGATGTACATGCCCCCAAAGCACGCCGCGTACCTGCGGGTAACGTTGCACTATCGCATTGAATTCGGCGGCATTTTGTAAGCCGATATCATCAAGCCAGGCACTGCCCATTGGCAGTGGATGATGGTGCAAACTAATCAGAGTGTGCAGTTCAGGCTGCTGCTGTAATGCCTGTTCCAGCAACTGCAACTGGCTTTCATCCAGCTGGCCAAACACTGCACCGTCTACCTGAGAATTTAGCAAGATAAGTTGCCAGCGCCCCGCACAGACAACACGTTGCAGGTATCCTGCTGCAACTGCAACTTGCTGCATACTGGCTGGGTTGTCGTGATTGCCTTCAAACCAGAGTACCTTGCAGTTAAAGTGCTCCAGTGCTTGCTGCAAATGCCTATACGAAGCCACACTGCCATCTTGTGACAGATCACCACTGACCAACAGACAATCTATTTGCTTATGCTGCTGGCAAATAAGTTCGGTTACACAATGCAAGCTGTGTAGTGTGTTCATGCCTAATAAGCTGCCCTCAATCGCTGCAAAAAGATGTGGGTCGCTTATCTGGATCAATTTCAGGCTCAAACCCATCTCCATACTGACATCATGTAACCTTACCGGCTGGTTTACCTAATTGGCGTGCAGTTTTACGCTGGCAAACTTAATCATCGCTTCCGGGCTTACCATATGCTCGGCCAGTTCACCGCTTTGCACTTTGGCAAACTGCAGTGGTTCGGCAAAGCCAAAGCTTAAGGTTAGCTTTTCCGGCTTACTGATAAAATCGCTTAGGCTTTGTTTCATCTCTGCCGGTATTTGCTCAATGGTGGCGATATTCGCCAGCGCTATGCCTTGTGCCGTGGCAAAATCCGGCGTTTGGCCCATCTCGGCTGTCATTGCCAGCGTACGTTCAATAAAGCCGTTGTTTTCAATAGTAATGACACCGTCTTTTACTGCGCCGGTCGCCAGCTTTTCCAGTATATTGCTGATATAGGTTTCATCAGTAACCAATGCTTGTTGCTGCTCTGGTGGCAGCGCGCTTATCTCACGGGCGAATTGCCACAATTGTTGCATTTGGGCAAAGCTAAAACTGTAATTAAAGGCAAACTCATCGTTAATTCGGGTTTGCTGGGTAAACATCAACTCACCATTGTCGTTGTAGGCATAGTTGTATTCGCCGTGCAGTGCCAAACTCTGTAAATATGCGCTGGTGTTTGGCGGTAGCATTTGTAACAGTGCTGGCGCGGCTTTAATGCCGGTTACAGTAGCGCTGCCTTTATCTGACAGGCTTTGTGGCTTCAAACCTTTGGCCTGAATTAAGTCGATAGTTGCCACTGTACCCATTTCACCCAGGCTGAAAGACATGCCGCTGATACTGTAGCTGGACGTTAGCACATTAGCCGAGATGTCTGTATACGCCATGCTGATTTCTGGTGCGTCACCCAGTTCCGCCATGTCGCGGTAGCTTTGGTTGGCTTGTTCAAATTGTTGTTTAATGGCGTCTTCTGCCAAGGTGTTGGCATAGTAAACGCCACCTGCTGCAGCTGCACCAATGACCAACAGCGCTATCAGCGACTTTTTCATACTAATCCTTTATAAAAGTTTGTTAATAAAACGGCAAAATGCTAACACAACATCAAAACGCCGGATAGCTTAGCCCGCTTTTTTTTAAGTCATGGCTGCTAGTTTACCGTTGCGTCAAAGCCTGCTAACGTCAGCTGCAGTACTAGTTCAGAGGCAGGCATTATGGCGGACTATTTTCACTGGTTTGATTTACTTGGAATTGCCGTTTTTGCTATCTCCGGCACGTTGGCTGCCTGGCGCAACCAGATGGACGGCTTTGGCGTGATAGTGCTGGCCAGCGTTACCGCTATTGGCGGAGGTACGCTGCGCGATCTTATCCTCGATGTGCCGGTGATTTGGATTAACGATAATAGCTACTTTTACGCCATCTTTATTGCAGTGGTGGCCACTATTCTGCTGGTACGAAACCGGTTAACCATTCCGCACAACACGCTGCAATTTTTTGATGCGCTGGGGCTGGCGTTCTTTGTGGTTATGGGCACGCAGAAGTCGCTGGATCACGGCACTTCTACTATGGTGGCAATACTGCTGGGCACCATGAGTGGTGTCTGTGGTGGTATGATCCGCGATGTGTTATGCCGCGAGGTGCCAATGGTATTTCGCGGTGAGCTATACGCGGTAACCTGTATTTTCGGTGGTGTGGTGTATAGCGGCTTGCTGGCTTTGGGCGTAGCACAATTGCCAGCTATGTTAAGCGGGATGACGGCACTATTGCTGCTGCGTTTAGCGGCGATGAAGTGGCAACTCACCATACCGGTATTCAGTAAACACCATAACGAGCTGAACGAGCCGTAATCCGCTGATTTTGTCAGCTTAACGGCACTTGCGGTAGCTGCGCTCGGGCCGGCCAATGGCGCCGTAATTTTGGTCGACCATCAGCTCTGTGCTTTCCAGCAAATATTCCAGATACCGCCGTGCGGTAGAGCGGCTGATGCCCAGCTGCTCGCCAATGCGCTGGGCGGTATAGGCTTGCTCGGGAGTTGCATTGAACACCTGCCGTACTTTTTGCAGTGTCAGGCCATCAACGCCTTTGGGCAGGCGCCCGTTCGCGTTGTCTTTACCGCTATCAGCGGGGTTTAAAAACAGCGCATCTACCATCGATTGGGTCACTTCCTGCGCGGCAGACAGATGCTGTTGTTTTTCTTCAAACCGGCTTAATGCCTGGTCCAGCCTGGACAACATTATGGGCTTGACCAGAAAGTCACAAACGCCCAGTTGCATGGCTTTTTCCAGCACCTGTACTTCTTTGGCGGCGGTTAACAGCATAATTTCGCTGTTGGTATCGCGGGCGCGCAGCTCCGACAGCAAGGTAAGGCCGCTGCCATCGGGCAGATACACATCCAGCAGGATCAGCGCTGGGTTTAGTGCCGACAACACCGAGCGGGCCGTGGCCAGATCGCTGGCAATGCCCAATACCTGATAACGCGGTGCGTTAGCGCGCCTTTTATCCGGCGACATTAAGTACTGCGCCAGTAATTGCGCCACTTCTATTTCATCTTCCACTATCACAACGCTGTAGGTCATGCGTTTTGCCTGCCGTGTTTGGGGATAAACACACTGAGCCTGGCGCCGCCAAGATCAGACTTACCCACTTCCAGCGAGCCGTGGCAGGCGTCAAGATGGGTTTTTACCAGATACATACCGATACCGTGCCGGGCGTCGTTTTTTGAACTGTACTGCGGTGTGAAAATGGTGTCCAGATCGGCAGCCAGGCCAAAGCCGCTGTCTTCCACATCAAATATCAGGTTAGTGCCGACATCATCCAGCGTTACCCGCACCGCCGGTGCGCGAAAACGTACCGCATGTTGCGCCGCCTCCAGTGCGTTGTCGATCAGGTTACCCAATATAGATACCAACTCCGGCATGTCTTTGCGCTCTGTCGGTGCTAACTGGCTGTCGCTGCTGACTTCAAAACGAATATTCATTTCACGGGCTTTATGGTGTTTACCCAGCAACAACCCGGCAATCAAAGGCTCGCTGATATGCTCGAGCAGGTTATGGATTTGTGCCTGAAAGCCCTGCGACTCCTGGCCAATCAGCTCTATGGCTTTATCGTACGCGCCCATCTGGATTAATGCACCCAGAGTGTTGAGCTTATTGGCGTAGTCGTGGGTTTGCACCCGCAGCAACTCGGCGAATTCCTGTAACTTGGCCAGTTGCTGGCTTAAATATTCCAGCTCATCCACCGGGCGCATGCTTAGCAGCACACCGTCGGTCTGGCCCTGCACCTGCAACACCGAGCGGCCCATAACAATGCGTTTGCCGGCAGCAAATAACTCGAAGCCGCGAATAGGCAGGTGCTGATCGGCCAGCAAATAAGCGCTGTGGTCGGGCAGGACCTCATGCAGGCTGAGTTTGCCGTTATGCCGCGCCGGTGCTAACTCGAGTATTTCGCAGGCACGCTGGTTCAGCTTGCGGATGCAACCATCAGGGTCTACGGCAATAATGCCGGAGCGCACGGTGTTTAATATAGCTTCCTGTTCGGCAAATAAACGGCCGATTTCATCCGGTTGCAGGCCAAAAATAGCATGGCGCACCCGGCGGCTGATCCAGATAGAACTAAATATACTTAATGCCACCAGCAATAAGCCCAGTAGCAGTAACTGCAAGCCGTGGCTATAAAGCAGGGGTTTAATTGACTGTTCTAAATAGCCTACCGACACTAAACCAATAATAGCGCCGCTATCGCTTAGTACCGGCACCTTGCCACGGATAGATAAGCCTAAACTGCCAATAGCTTCAGAGATATAACGCTCACCGCTGAGCGCACGCTGGCTGTCATCGCCGACCATTGGCAGGCCAATTTTGTTGCTGTCCGGGTGCACCAGCCGCAGCTGGGCAGTATCGCCAATGACAATAAAGTCGGCGCCAGTATGCTGGCGCAATTGTTCTACAGTATTAAGCAGGTTGGCATCTGCCCGTTGTTGCAGCAGGGCGCGTTGCACATCGGGCCGGTTGGCCACGGCGTTGGCCAGGGTCAACGCCCGTTCACCGGTTTGCTGGTGCAGGTTCTCTGCTAGCAGCGCATACACTATGCTGCCAAATACCAGCAACTGCAGCAGGCACAGGCCGGTAACCCAGAGAATTAACCTTGTTTCGAGCTTTTTAGGTCGTTTCATGCTGCTCCTGCTGTATATCAGGGGGGAATTTAGAGAACCGTCTTACTCATGCTAACTCAGAGTAAGCCGGTTCTCCTTATCTTGCTGTTATATTGCCGCCTTACGTAAACGCAGAAAGCTTAGCAATGGCATGGCCAGTACTACTATAGCAAGCAGCATAATACCCAGTGTCAGTGGCTTATCCCAGAAGATACTCAGTGAGCCGTCTGATGTCATCATGGCGCGGCGGAAGTTACTTTCTATCATATCACCGAGGATAAACCCCAGCAGCAGCGGTGCCATCGGGAACGCCAACAGGCGCAGCACCAGCGCTACCAGCGCAAAGCCAATCATCATAAACAGGTCAAAGGTATTAAACGACACCAGATAAACGCCAATCAGGCTGAAAAACAGGATCATCATCGTCAGGATAGCTTTGGGCATAATCAGTACCCGCGCCAGATACGGGATCAGCGGCAGGTTAAGAATAAGCAGCACTATATTACCCAAATACATACTGATAATTACCGCCCAGAATACGTCGGGGTTGTCTTGCATCAGCATTGGCCCCGGCTGAATACCATAGGCGATTAAGGCACCCAGCATAATAGCCGTAGTGCCGGAGCCCGGAATACCCAGCGTGAGCAGCGGTACAAAAGAGCCGGTACAGGCGGCGTTATTAGCAGATTCCGGTGCGGCCAGGCCACGCAATGAACCTTTACCGAATTTTTCCTGTAAGGCTTTGGGCGCCAGATTACGCTCGGCAGCATAAGCCATAAAGCTGGCAATAGTGGCACCGGCACCGGGCAGTACGCCGATAATAAAGCCCAGTATTGATGAGCGGCCAATGGCCGGGCTGATTTCTTTAACTTCAGCTTTGCTTAAGCGGATAGAGCCAATTTGCATCGGTTGCTCGCCGGCGCTTTGTTTTACTTCCGGTTTTAACACATTGCTCAGGGCTTCGGCCAGTGCAAAGGTCGACATCGCAATCAGTAAAAACGAGATACCGTCCAGCAAGTCGGTATTGCCAAAAGTAAAGCGCTCGGTGCCTGAAGACGGGTCTATGCCGACGGTAGATAATGTCAGGCCGAACACTGTCATCATCATGGCTTTTAAAAAGGTACCTTTGTTAGAAAATGCTGCTATCGCGGTCAGGCCCAGGCACATCAGCGCGACATAGTCGGCCGACTGAAAGCTTAGCGAAACTTTGGCTAATGTAGGGGCGGCCAGCATCAGCAATAATGCACCGATAGTACCGCCGGTAAACGACGCCCAGGCAGCAATAGCCAGTGCTTTACCGGCCATACCTTGTTTGGCCAGCGGATAGCCGTCAAACGATGATGCTACTGTGCCGGCTACGCCGGGTGCGTTAATTAGAATAGACGAAGTAGAGCCGCCGAAAATAGCGCCGTAATAAACCCCTGCCATCAGGATCATGCCTGAGCTGGGGTCAATGCTGTAGGTAATGGGGATCATCAGCGCAATGGCGGTAATGGGCCCAAGGCCGGGCAGCATGCCGATAAAGGTGCCGACAAAGCAACCGGCAATAACATACAGCAGATTTTGCCACTGCAGGGCGGTCGACAGACCAAGTAAAATGCCATCTAACATAAGTTAACTCCACAGTTCGCCGGGTACCAGATAGATACCCAGCAACTTTGTCACAATAAGCCAGAACACCACAGCAACCGGCACCGAAGCCAGCAGCAATACGCGCCAGCGGCGTTCACCCATAATAAAAAAGCCGGCAGACAAAAACACAGAGGTTGCCAGCAAAAAGCCGATAGGTTCCAGTAAAGCGGTATAAACCCACATTAACAGCAGTAATACCGCGGTTTGGCCGATGCTTCTGCGGTTGATCTGTGGCCAACCATCGCCGCTGCTATGCTGGCGCTTAATAGCTTGTGCCAACAGCGCCAGCAGGCTGAACATCAGCCCCAGCACGGCATAAACTTTGGGGATAGACGCCGAATTAACGGCATCCATTTCTTCAAATGGCAGCAACGGAATTTGCCAGGCAAATACCGCATAAGCGGTAAAAAATGCCAGGAAAATCAGTGCGCCTAATGTATCGCGATTTAACATAGCGGCCTCTGGCAGTTAGTTGCGGATAAAACCCAGGTCCAGCATGACCTGCTTAAGTTCCTGCTCTTGTTCGGCCAGCGCCGCAGCAAACTCCTGTGGCCCCTGATACAGGTTGATCCAGCCGTTACGGGCACGCACAACTTCCCATTCCGGTGTTTGCAGCATTTTCTGCAGTGTGTCGTTATAGGCAGCTATTTGCTCTGGCGCAGTGCCGGGGGCGGCGAAAAAGCCACGCCAGTTAGTAAAACTCATGTCATAGCCCAGCGCCTGCAGCGTAGGGATCTCCGGGTAATCAGCTATCGGTTGCTCTGCGGTCATCGCTAGAATGCGGGCCTGGCCGCCGTTAGCCAGCTCCAGTGCTTCACTTAGCCCGGTAGACAGCAGCTCTACCTCACCCGACAGTAAGCCTGCTTTGGCCTGGCCGCCAGCGTCGTAAGGGATATAACGCAGTTGGCGGCCCGGAATACCGGCTGCAGCAATAGCTTGCGCAGCTACCAGATGATCCATACTGCCGCGCGCTGAACCGCCAGCAAACTTTAAACCGGACGGGTTGGTTTTCAGCTGTTCAATCACTTGCTGCCAGCTGGTTAGCGGCGAGTCGTTGCGCACTACAAAGGCGCCGTAGTCGGCTATCAGGTTAGCTACCGGGGTTAAGTCGCGGTGGCTGAACGGAATGGCACCCGACAAAGCGCGGATCACGATAGGGGTGGAGTTCACCATCAAAATGTCGTTTTTCTTGTTACCTATTTCAATCATATAGGCAATAGCGCGGCCACCACCGCCGCCAGACATATTCTGAAATGAAGTACGGCTTTCCAGGCCTGATTTCATCAGTGCTTCACCTACACTACGTGCTGTGGTGTCCCAGCCGCCGCCCGGGCCGCCGGGAATAATAATGTGCAGTTCGGCCAGTGCGCTGTGGCAAAAGCCCGCCAGTACCGCTGCAAGAACGGATTTTTTCAGTAAGCTGATCATCTTCATTGTAAGGTTTCCTAAAATAAGTACTGTACGCGGGCGGCAAAGCCGGTGCCGCTGTCTTCTTCGCCGCTAAGCGCCTGCTGGCCTGCGCCAGACACGCTGCTGTGCATCAGGTTGGCCATAAATTTTACTTTCGGGTTAAGGTAATAAGCGCCGCCAAGGGTGTAAGTGGTGACATCGGTACCCTGACCGGCGTTGGCAGTGTCAAGTTGGCTGACACGGGCGACCAGCTCCCAGGCATTGCGGATGTCTTTCGGCTGGCCAAACACGGCAGAGCCAGCACTGTAAGGGCGTTGCTGCCCGCCCGGAAAAAAGCTGACACTGAGGTGATAACCGCTGTGATCGGTGCCATCAAGCAGGCTGCTGTTATCAAAGGTCTTCAGTGTGCGCAGTGCGTATTCCGCTTCCACTGTCAGGCTGCGCAGCTGATAAGCCAGCTCCAATCCGGACTGGCGTAAACTGTCCAGCGCGACCACATCGCCACCGGCGGCATAATCAACCAGCCGTACTGCTGTTTCCCGCAGTTCGCCGCGGGCAACCCGTGCTGCCAGCTCATTACCGCCCATATCGCGCTCTGAATGCCAGGCACCCAGGTGCCATACCTGATCGGCAGAGGTTTTCGACCAGGTTAAGCGGCCGGTGTAGGCCAGCGCTAACTTGCCGCTGTCATCTTCGCCGTCTGAGCCAAAAGCATCATTTTTATATACCCCCAACGCCCAGCGCAGGCCGTTGTCTTTATTGTACTGATAGGCTGATGCGCCCCAGCGGAAGTAAGGTGAGAAGGTATCAGCCAAGCTGCTGCGTTCAATCAGGCTGATATTGTTGCTACTGGTGAGGGCATTAAGCGAGATATCCTCGCGCAATTTACCAAATTGCAGGCGCAGGCCATTGTCGAAACCGGAATAGCGCACCCGCGCCATAATAATTTCGGCGGTGCCTTCGGCAAATTCCAGCAGTAAGGTGTGGTCCCAGTGTTCAAATTCTGAATCTATTGCTGCCCGCACGCGGCGTGGAAATAAGTCACTGCCGCTGCTGCCGTTTTCATTAGCGTTATAGGCGCCGTTAAACCAGTTGTAATCCAGCTGTACGCGGCCGCTGAAACTAATGGCAGGGGAGTCAGCCTGTTTTTGCAGTTCAGCTACCTGTTCGCTGAGTTTGGCAACCTGTGCCGCTAAGTCTTGTTCGGTTTCATTGGCGTACGACGGTGCCGCCAGGCACGACAATGCGAGCACCGGCAAAAGTGTATTATATGGTTTCATCTATCCAGCCCTGTTGATCATAGTTTTATTTTTGTAGCGGCTGAACAGCAAATGAACTCAGGCCGCAACGCAAGCCTGGAAGCAAACAGGGTTTTGCTCAACATTGTGTGCTTAAGCTGCAATTAGAGCGTTTTGCTGATTTTGTTCATTTTGTTCATGCACATTAGTGGTGCGGTGGCTGGTTGTGCTGCCAGCGCTTTTCAAACTGGCATTTAGCCGCATTCCATGGATAATAAGCCGCATTAAAATATTGACTGCGGTGCGCATATTGCACCGCCGACAGGATGCGCTATGTCTCAATTACTCCGTATTGTGCTGCTGCACACTCATCTGCCGGGTGTGGTGGAATTACAACTGGATCAGCACACTAATATTTGCGGCACCAACGCCTCGGGCAAAACCACGCTACAGCGCCTGGTGCCGGTATTTTATGGTGAGCAGCCCAACCGCGTGGTACCAAAAACCCGCAAGAAATTTGATGAATTTTACCTGCCGTTTTCTAACAGCTACTTAATTTACGAATACCAGCGCGAAGACGGCGCGGTATGCCAGGTAGTGCTAACCCGTAAAAGCGACGGTGGTGTGGAATACCGCTTTGTTGGCGCGCCTTATCAAAGCGATTTTTATCTGAGCCAAAGCGAAGATGGCGTTAAAGCCATGAGCTACAGCGATTGGGCGGCAGCGATGCGCAGCCGGCCCGAGGTGCAGGTATCGGCCAAAATCAGTGCTACCAGTGAGTATCGCAGTATTATTCAAAACGACGCCGCTGCTCTGCGGGGTAACAACGCCGACAGCGTGAAGCTGCGCCGTTTAGCGGCCAGTTTTAGCCTGGTTGGCAGTGGCCATAAGTTGCGCCACATTGAAAAGCTGGTTAGCGCAGTGCACGCCAAAGAAGGCAAAATGGATACGCTAAAGGCGATGTTGGCGGCCATTTTTGAAGAAGACGGCGTAACGCTGCCTACCACGAAAGTAAAAAACACCAAGGCACGCGAATGGATCCAGCAGATGCGCCAGTCGATGCGGCTGGACAAACTGCAGCAGGATTTTGAGCGCTTAAACCAGTTAGCACAGCAGTTAGCCGGCAGCGAAGCACAATTAGCCGCACTGTTGCCGCTATTACAACAAGATGAAAGCACGCAAAAGTTGCGTAAAGCCGATGCCGAGCAGCAGGTTAATGCACTGCGCGGCCAGCTGCAAAGCCTAAAAGAGCAGTTTAGCCAGCAACAACTGGAGCTAAACAGCCAGTTGGCCAAAGCTGAAGCCGGTTTGCACGAAACCAGCGCGCGCTTAGATCAGCTGCAGCAACGTTATGACGATTACGACAGTAAAGACATGCCTAAGCTGCAGCGCGACAGCGATGCCTTACCACTGTGGCGCGAACAGCTGGAAGAAACCGTTGAGCAATATCAGCTGATGGTAGAGCAACACGGCGATTTAGAACGCCAGTTAGAGCAGCGTAAAATTAAGCTGGCTGAAGCTTTTAACCGCTTAAGCGAGCAGCATCGCGGCAAAGCCAGGCAATTACAGCAGCAAAAAGATGCCACCCGCGAGCAGCAAGACACCAAGCTGGCTGCGCTGGAGCAGGCATTTCAAAGCCGCTTGCAGCAAGCGCAGCAGCAATTTTCCGAGCAACTGACCGGTATTAGCAGTAGCATCGCCGTACTGCAAAGCCAGCTTAAAGCGTCCAGCCTCACCGAAGAAGAGCTAGAGCAACAGCGCAGCGCCGAGCTGCGGTTAGAGCAGGCACAACAACAAGCGCAGCAACAGGCACGTCAGCTGCAGCAATTAAATACGCAGTACCAGCAAGCCCGTACAGCGCGCGATAACGCTGATCAGCAACTGCAGCATAACCGCAAAGCGCTGCATCATGCCGAGCAACAACTGCAGCAGTTACACCGCCAGTTAACGCCTGAGCAGGGTAGTTTGCGCCATTATTTGCGCCTGCATTACCACGGTTGGGAGCAAAAGCTGGGCAAGGTGCTGGACGAGCGTTTATTAGAGCGGCAGGACTTACAACCGCATTTTACTGAGCTAAGCGATAGCCTGTATGGCTTGCAGCTGGAATTAGCCGCGATAGACACGCCAGACTATGCCCAGGATGAAGCGGCCATTCGCCACCGTATTGCCAGCGCCGAGCAGCAATTAACCCAGGCCATGGCTGATAAAGCCCAGGCCGAAAAAAACCTGCAACAGCTGCACGAGCAAGCCGAGCTAAGCCGCAGCCAGGTAGAACAGGCGCAGTGGCAGCTAACACAATATGAGCAAAATATTGATTACGCCCGCGATGCGCGTAACCGGCTGCAAGCAGCGCAGCGCGAACTGGCGGCTAAACGTCAGGCAGCGGTTAAAGCCGAGTTGGCGGCGCAGCAACAGCAGCAAGATCAGCTTAAACAACAGCAGCAAGCTGATTTGCAAGCTTTGCAAGCCGACCACAACAGCCAGAAGCTGGAGCATAAAGCCGATTGGCAGGCTGAGTTGCAGGTGTTTGACGAGCAGATAGCCGAGCTGGAACGCCAACTGGAACACAAGCGCGACGACAATAAAAGCCAGATTAAAGAGCTGCAGCAAGCGTTTAACGAAGAGCTGTCGGCTAAGGGTATCGATCCGCGGCGTTTAACCGAGCTAAAGCAAAAGCAAGACCAGCTAAAAACCGACATTAAAGCGGTAGAAGCCCGCCAGGATCAACTGAGTGCCTGGCAGAAGTTTATCGCGCTGGACTGGCAGCAGCTGCGGCCAGAGCTGCTGGGTAAAGAAACCGAGTTAAAACAGCAACTGCGTAGCCTAACCCAGGCACTGGCGCAGCAAAAAGCCGATTACAGCGCTAACCAGAAAAAACTCGACGAACAAAAGCGTCAGCAGCAAGAACTGATGCAGCAGGCCGATGTGCTACTACTGCAGTTAAAGCAGGTACTAGCCAGGTTTGGCGAGCTGTATTTAACTGACGTTAGCCCGGCTGAGCTTACGGCCTCAGCCGACAGCGTTGAGCGGCTGGCCCGGGTTAACGAAGCGCTGGAGCAGCGCAGCAAGCTGGACAGCGCATTAAAAACGGCGCTAGAGCAGTTTGAAAGCATGTTAAGCAAAGATGCCGGGCCAGAGTTTTTAGACCGGCTGCAGCACGAGCGGCGCCAACTGCCGGAGCACGCTGGCAAGCGGCAGCAATTGCCTATTTTGCACAGCTTGCTGCAAATTTTAAAAGATGCGCAGCAGCAACTGCTGGAAATGGGTGAAAACATTGGTGGCGACCTGAAAAAGTTTTTCACGGTGTTTAGCGATATTAACCGCCGTATTGCGCTGCAGAGCCGGCGCTTAAGCGAAGCCGTGGCCGATGATTTAGTGCTCGATGGTATCAGCCGCTCTGAGGTACGTATTTTATCCACTATCGACGAGCTGGGCTTCTGGCAGCCGTTAAAACATTTCGCCAAACTGTACGATGACTGGGGCGCCTCGGGCAAAGCCTTGCCCTCAGAGCAGTACTTAAACGCCTTAGCCGACGTGGTGGAATTACTGCGCAGTGATGAGCAATACAGCATTGAGTCGTTATTGCGCCTCGAGCTGCATTTAAGCGAGGGCGGCTCTGAGTTGGTGATTAAAAACGATCGCCAGCTGCTGGAGTCGTCCAGCCACGGTATGGCGTACTTAATTTTATGTAAGTACTTACTCGCCTTTACCCGCTTGTTGCGCGGTGCGGCTAAGGTAACCATTCACTGGCCGATAGATGAAATTGGCACGCTAGCCTATCACAACGTAGAAAAACTATTTGCCGCCTGCAGCAGCAACAACATTGTCATTGTTGGCGCCTTCCCGAATCCGGAGTCAGACGTATTAATGCTGTTTTCGCACCGTTATTTAATAGAGCCCAGCCAGCAAGACCCAAGCAAGCGGCAGTTAAAACGCATTCAACCGAAAGTTAGCCGCTTAGCCGAGCGTCTGGCCAGCAAACAGCAGGAGGCAAGCTGATGTTACAACACGGACCTTTACTCGAGCGCCTGCTGGCTGGTGAGTTTATTTGTCGTATTACCGACGAAGATGCGTTTCGGCATTTAAGCGCCGAGCAAACTCAGCATGAGATAAATCATTATTTGCGGCCGTTAAACCGGCGCTTAGTCGCTAATGATGATAACAGCGTGTTTTTTCTTGGCTACCACGAGCTAAGCAAAGACGCGCGCGAGCAGCTAAGCAGCCAGTTTGCGCTAACCGTGCAGTCGCTGTTGCCGCTGTTAGAGTGGCTGCAACTGGTACAGGAAACGCTGGGGCGCGACAGTGCGCTAACCGCCGGCGACACCATTAAACTACAGGAATTTGTGCTGCGCACCGAAGATAACCAAAGCCTGCGCCAGCGCCTGAATCAACTGGCCAGCGACCGCTTTTTTAACAGCCAAAGCGAGCAGCTGGATAACCAGGTAAAGCAGATCTTCCGCCGCTTAAAAGAGCACGGCTATCTGCTGCAACCGCATAACGACCGGCAGTACTATATTGTTACCGGTAAAATTGACTATTTAATTGATGTTATTCGCTTTATCCGTGATGAAGAACACTTGCCGGTAGACGATACGCCAACGCAGGAGGCATTAATCTGATGGCTCCGCTAGATAGCACAATTGCCTCTAACCTGTTTACTATCGGCGCCGAGCGCTTAGCCCTATTGGGCAAGCACCACAAAGCGCTGATGCAGGGCTATTTAGATGGCTTTATTGATGAAACCGCCTTTAGCGAAGCTGCGCTGAAAAAACTGATCGCAGCGCGAATTTTATGGCGGCCGGATGAGCAGCAAGCGCTGGCGCTGCGGCCGCTGGTCAGCGAGCTGATTGCTAGCATGGTAGCCGATGAAAACCGGCGGCAGATTAACGCCGATGTGGCCGAAAAGCTGGAGCAAATCCGCAACCGGGTGCAGGCCTATCGCGATGCCCAGTACAAAGGCGATTACAGCGTAGCCGAACTGCAGCTGCAGCGCCTAACCGAACAGGTGCATGATTTAAGCGGCCAGTTTGAAGAGGCGATAGACAGCCTGTGGCACCGGCTAAACAGCGACTTTGGCTTTGTTGCCAGCCTGGATGATAAAATTCGTGAGAACGAGCGGGCGCAAAAGCAATTGCGCCGCCTGCTCGATGGCCTGGACTTGCTCGATTTTAATGAGTTAATTGAGCTGGCCGAAGGTAACAGCCATTTGCGTAAGCTATTGGTAAGCCAGCTGCAAAGCCAGCTTAGCTCGCACCACAGTAGTTTATTAGAAGTGCAAAAGCGCTTAGTCGAATTACTGGCCAAATTCCGTCAACAGCAGGCGCGCTCGTTACTGATTACCAACATGGCGGCGTTTTTGCGCCAGCATCCAAAATATCAGCCAGCCGATTACCCTAATCGCAGCGAATTGCCGCCGTTGTTTAACCAGGCTGCTACCATAGTGCCCAAAGCGGCGATAGCGCTGGATAACGCCAGCGAGCGGCAAATCTTGGCCGAGTTAGTACGCAACCTGCCACGGCAGCAAGGGGTAATATTAACCGAGACGCCCAGCGCCAGTTTTAGTCAGCAATGGCAAGATGATGTTATCGCTGCGCGCCAGCAGGCACTGAAAACCGACGTGGAAAACTTCTACCTGCGCGTTATCGACCACGGCGGCAAGCTCAGTGCGCTGGATTATCTGCTGCAGCAGCAACTAGAGTGGGATAGTGAGATCTGGCTGTACCAAATAATCGCCGAGTATCAGGCACTGCCGGTAGACGAAAAGCAGATGTTTGCCATCAAACGTGATGAAGCGCCCGCCAGCAGTACCAACCAGTTGCTGCTTATTCGTGATATCAGCCTCAGCCTAAACGCACAGGCGGCCTGATGCAAACTGCACTTAGCCCCGCAGCCTGCCTTTTTCTGCGCCAACTGGCGCCCAAGGTAGCTGCAAAGGGCCGGGTGAAAAAAACGACCAGCCAAAAAGCGGTGCAGGAAGTGTTAAACTGGTGCCTGACCCAGCAGCTAAGCGGCGTCTCTGCCAGTTGCCTGCAGCGGCCGGAATTCTACTTTGAATCAGCTTTACTGCAGCAAATCGCCAGCGTGCAACAAGCACTGGGCCAGCCAGATTTTCGCATCGATATTAGTAGCCTAAGCCGCACCGACGCGGCCATTATCAGCACGTTTGAGCAAAAAAGTATTGGTATCAAGCCGCGCCAACAGCGGGTGTTAGTGAGTCTGGCTCAGCCACAGCTTGTTGCCGGAATAGCTGTGCAAGTGCTGGATACCGACTGGCAACAACTACCACTGGCGCAATTTGACGCGCTGTTGGTGGTAGAAAACCTCGATTGTTTCTATCAGCTGCACGCCTTTACGCTGGCGCTACCTTGCAAGCAGCCACTGATCATCTATCGCGGCGACAAGCTCTACAGCAAAGGCTGCAAGGCACTAAAAACTGCCTGGCTAAAGCAAAACAAACCGGCGTTGTACTTTGGGGATTTCGACGCCAAAGGCGTAAGCATTGCTCTAAACGAAGGCTACAGCGCCATGCTGCTGCCAGAATTTGCCGCACTGCAACAACACGCCAGCCCGGCTATGTTGCCAGACAAGCAGCTTAGCTTTATCGCCGCTATCAAAGCTAAGCCAGTAGCCCACGAATTTCAGCCTTACCAGCAGCTGCTGTGCCAGCAGTTACAGGGGCTAAGACAGCAGAATATGCAGGGTATGGCTCTTACCTTTATCTCATTAGGTTAACCATCTAAGAATAACTGTAAGATTCGATTCTCAAATAAGTAACGATATTGTATCTTTGCGCCTTTAGTTTTGCGTGTCTGCTCAAGTAGTATTTGTGCGCACCGCTAAAGTGATTTGTAGCAGCTAAGTTAGTAAGGGAATAAAGTGTGTCGTTAAAGGAGCATAAAGTCAGAAAAGTATACCCCAAGTTCACCTGTGCCTGTGGACCTAAGAGCGCGGTGCTTTTTATACTTGTACATACTGCAATCATCATGCTGCTGTTTCAGTATGGTTTAATTTACTTTCCAGATGAATATGTAGAAATCGGCTTGAAACGGTTTTCTGATATCGACAAGCTTATATTTGCAGGATTAGCATCGTTGCTTGGCTACGTGCTACTGGAGTTGTTGTTAACGGTTTTTTTTATAAAGAAAATCAGTAAACCTCTGGTTTTAACTAATGACTATCTGATTATTCCCGAGTGGGCGATCCGAAACTCTGCTGTCGGCAGAACTAAACAACGGCTGAGAATTGCAGTTGATGATATCTCTGATATAAAAACGCGTTTTTCTGATGCGTCAAAACTGCCATTATTGCGACATGTTATGCCTGCTCCGATGCTTTTAACCTTGGCAATGGGCGACAGTAGCGTAACACTGGACCTAAAACATGTCGGGTTCTTTGCGCCCATTCATGGTTGGCTCAAAAATATAAGTGTTCCGGTAGATGTAAGTGCATCAAATAAGGAGCCTCATCTGAAACGAGGCAATTTTAATAGTGTGACGTTAGCCTGTGTTAGCCTTTCTCTAATGATGGCTTTTTTTATGCCGCTATTGCTGTGGTCATTTAGCCCATAGCCATTTGCCAAGCTGGTGCAGTATTGATACCGATGGCGCGCTGGCGGGCATGAGAATAATAAGCGCATGGTTTAGACAGATGAACTGCTGCATCACCGATACTCTGCTGCTAACCAATGGAACCCCAGTGGAAACTTTCTATTTTAAAATCAGGAAAATATTTATACCGTTTCTGATTACCTCAGCCCTGGTAATTGTCGGTTTTTATGCAGTGGTTTGGTTATCAGTTACAAAGCTCCAGTTGCCTGAGAGTTTTTATGAGGACTATTTGTTACTTGTCAGCTTTGTGCTTCCAGTTGCGGTTAATGTGCTGCTGTTCCGGCCGCGGTTTTGGATATTGCAAAAATCATATGCTGGTTATGCCAGTAATTACACGTTGTATAATATTTTTATGTTTGGGGCAATTGCTCTGCCAATGATACTTATCGGCGCTTATTTTGAGGAAAATAATTTCGGATTCATTCAGCTGGCACTGATTTTTTATGGTGTCTATGCAGGGATTATTGTTCTGATGCTCATGTTCAGTAAATTGCATGCGGGTTATGCAAGCGTCGTTCCCACCACATTGACCAGTTACATGGCTTCATTGCTTCAGCGTTGTCAACAATACAGGAAGCCTGCACAGTTGCCCGAGCAGGTAACTTTGGCAAAATGGAAACACCGAAACAGAAAGAGCCCGAGAAAACACAGAGGTCTTTAAATAACTCAAATCAATAGCTACAAAACAGGACTTAATTTACGTCAATACTGCCATGTTTGCTTTGGGTATACAGGGTGTAAGGCAAGGCCACCGTATCGGCAACTAAGGAAAAACCGCCGTCGATAATAAAAAACGGCACATTGTTAAAACTGTCGCCAAGGTTTTCCTGCCGGCTGGGCTCGCCGTGCAGCTTGCACAAGTTGTAAGAAAAACCACTATAAATGCGCGGGATGCTCTGGCAGTAGCTACGCTTGCCATGATGCTCAATATTTACATGGCTGGTACTTGGCGGTAGCGTTTTAACCGTAGCGCAGGCTGTCAGGCTTAGTATCATAGTGAGTAAAACGAGTTTCATTGTTCGATATCGCCACTGTCAAAATTTAGCCAGAGTGTAAATTACTGTATCAATAAAGTAAACGGGGCGGTTAGTGCTGATTGGGCTATGTGCAAGTGGATTGCTAGGGCGCGGAGTTCCGCGCCAGCATGGTGGCCGGTTGTGTGAGTGGCAGCGCGATAACAGCTAACTTTCTCATCATTGTTCCTTCATGATTATATGCAAATAAAAGCAGCGGATAATACGCTAGAAATTATTGTTCAGGTGAAATTTTTAATACTAAGGATCAGAGCCAACAGTCGCGCTGGCTGGGAGTTAGTTTGTATGGAATGATGGTATTAAGTTTTTCACCTCAGTAATAAATGCTGTTGGTGTTATAACAGACTGGTATCAACAGGAGATTATCATTGAATAGGTTATTCCAGACATTGTGTCATGTGGCTATATGGGCGGGTTCATTAGTCGTGTTGACAGGTTGTCAGCCGTCATCCGCACGCCAACAAGCGATAGAAAATTATTCAATCGACCAGAACCACTATGCTAAATTCGTGAATGAGGATCCAGAAACCCTCAATACTGAACAGCTCTATAATCGTGCACTTACGCTTTGGGGAGACGACTATACAGAGCTGCGGGTGCCGACATCTTTTGGGGTGGCGCAAGTTGTAGTTTCCGGCCCTGCCGATGGTTATCCGCTTGTACTGCTGCATGGTATGAATACAAACTCTACTATGTGGTACCCAAATGTTCCTTGGTTTGCTCGCGATTATCAGGTCTATGCCATTGATTACCTATTAGGCAGTGGCAAGTCTGAACCAAGCAAAACCATCGATGACGTTGCGCAGGTGATAGCTTGGTATGATGAAATATTCAACACCTTAGCGCTGGAACAGTTTGCCTTGGTTGGCGCATCACAAGGTGGCTGGTTCGCTACCCAATTTGCCCTGAAGGAGCCAAAAAAAGTTGGCCAGTTAGTGTTGTTAAGTCCGGCCCAAACTTTTGGCTGGATAAAACCCAGCTTAGATGTTTTTAAAAATGTGTACTTCGCACTTAACCCTGACAGAAGTCAGCTAAGAGACGTGCTGCAAACTATGTCGACAAACATTGATAACATTGACCAGCTGTACATCGACCAGTTTTATCGCTATGCAACCACCAATACGTCGTTGCCAGACTTGTTGAGCCAGATGACGCCCTTTGATGATGATTTACTCCGCGGTTTAGCGATACCAACGCTGGTGCTAGTTGGCGATCAAGATATTATCAACTCGCCGGAAAGCCTGGAACAAGCCCAGCAGATTTTACCCTGTGTTGAAACAGCTACTGTTGCTAATGCTGGCCACTTCCTTAGCGTCGATAATGCGCATAGTGTGAACAAAAGAGTGCTTCAGTTTATCAGCGCGAGAAGAAAGGAACATGGCTGCAAAATGCCAAACAAATAACCCGCTTGATAGCACTGGAGCGCTAAGTGTCGGAATATGGTGGTTGAGCGCATTTCAACTAATTAGCGACGCCACTTTTTTTCTGCCTTCATTGGGGCTGGTGAGAGTCAGCGCTCAGTAGTGTGATGCCTAACCAGATAAACCAAATAAGCTGAGTAATACCAAAAGCATCTTTCAGATAAGGCAGGGTATGCAGTACGGTGAGGATGCCTAAGCTGCCGACGACCAGCCCCAGCAGATGCAGTGGCCCGTTACTCTTTAGTGCTTTTCCAGACTTAAGCTTTATTTATATTGCCAGTTTGCCGATAACCGCTGCCCCTGACGAGCTAGTAGCAACAACCGATAATGCTAAGTATCAGCGCTCTGCCTTAGGTGAAACCCAGGCACAACGCATTGCTGCTAAGGTGCAACAGGCAGTGCACAGCGGGCAGCTGTATTTAGATCCGGCGCTAACTTTATACAAATTGGCAGAGCATATTGGCGTGTCGGCGCAATACTTGTCGCAAACACTAAACCAGACTCTGCAACAATCATTCTACGACTATATTAACGAAGCCAGAATTGCTGCCGCTATGCAGCAGCTGCAGCAAACCGATGACAGCGTGCTCACCATTGCGATGGCCGTTGGCTTCAATGCCCGCTCTTCATTCTACAAAGCCTTTAAAAACTGCACCGGCCTGACACCCGCAGAATACCGGGCACAGCGATCAATGCCAGGAAGGGCACGATAAAGCCAAGCCAACAGCAGCCAGTGCCATCAGCTTGTGGGTGTGACTAAGCCACGGTTCAGTTTGTGGTCTTTAGTATCAGACAATGATCAATAACCCCTTGCTATATAATGAAAAAATTTCTAATTATTATCGTTGCTGTGTTGGCGGTGCTCTATGGTTTGTGGCAGCTGTCGTCTGCCCGCAGCTATCAGCTGTTTGGCGAGCTGGTACATCGGGTAGAAATCGGCGACAAAGTAATAGCCCTGACTTTTGACGATGGCCCGTCTAAACGCTATACCGATGAAGTGTTGACAATACTGGCGGCAGAGCAAGTGAGGGCGACCTTTTTTGTTACCGGTAAAGAAACCAAGCAAAATCTGGCCCAGGCCCGGCAACTGCTGGCTGCTGGACATCAGCTTGGGAATCACAGCTATAGCCATCCGCGGATGCTGTTTATGTCGCGAGCGACTGTTGCCAGTGAGATTGAGCAAACCGACGCGGCTATCCGCGCGGCGGGTTATCAGGGCGATATTCTGTTTCGACCGCCTTACGGTAAGAAACTTTTAATGCTACCTTGGTATCTGGCACAGCAAAACCGGCTGACCATTATGTGGGATCTGGAACCGGAAACCGACCCCAAGTTTGCCAAAGATGCTCAGGCGATGGCCGACTATGTGATAAACAATGCCAGACCCGGCAGCATAGTTTTGTTGCATGTGATGTACCAAAGCCGGCAGACCTCGCGTGAGGCACTGCCGTTGATTATCAGAGGGTTAAAGTTGCAGGGTTATCGTTTTGCCACTGTCAGCGAGTTACTGACGATGCGCGCTCAGAGTTAACCACTGGCAGCTTTACCTTTAAACCAAATAGCCAGCGGCTGAGCCAGAAGCGTTTTACTATCTCATAGCCGACCCAGCAGCCGGCGCAGGTCAGCGCAATAAGCAATACCGCTTCAATCGCTACCGGTAACGCCAGTGCTTTTAGCCATGCTGCAAACACGACAATTAATGTTTGGTGTAGCATATACCAGGGCAAGATAGCGTTATTACAGTAGTGCAGCAGGCTGCCGTCTTTGTCCAGCTTATTGGTTGGCTGGTTCAGGTAACGGCCGGCGTAGCCGATTAAGGCTAAGATCCAGCCCCAGTGGTTTAGGGCCAGTACCACGCCAACAATCAATCTGCCGCTAACGGACTCGGCAAAGCTGGCCGGAATACTGTCTAGCAGACCGTTGCGATCGGCAATAATCAGGCTGTAGCAAAGCATGGCGGCCAGCATAAACCAACGCCGATACACTATTACTTTTTGCCACCAGTTGCCTTGCAGCGCAAACAGGTAACCGGCAATAAACACACTGAAATATTTAGCATGGTTATACCAGTCATCTACTAAGGCATGGCTAGATGGATAGGCTTGGCGCAGGAAATACCAGGCACAGATAAGTGTCGCCATTGCCGTCAGCAGGGCAACTTTACCCGGCAGTCGTTGCAATTGCTTCGCCAGCATATTTAAGACTGGCGAGGCAAGCAGCGCCAGTACGCTGTAGCACCATAAGTAGGGTATAAACCACAAGTGATTCCAGGTTAACAAGCCGATGGGGCTGTGGTGCTCTGGCAATAATGCAGTATTCGGGTTGATATAATGCCACCAGAAGTTGATAAAGCCAGGCTCAATTAACTGCTGTGATAAGGCTTCATAATATACTTGCGGCACCACCACGATAAACATTCCACACAGTAAAGGTATTAGTAGCCGGTTTGAGCGCAGGCCAAACAGCTTAAGCGCCTGGCTGCGGCGCTGGGCAAGTGCCAGCGCCATAGCAGAAATAAAAAAGATTAAAGACATACGCCACGGGTTGGTTAAGATCATCAGGTTTTGCAGCGTTTCGCTGGTGTGGTCACTTTTAATATGCCAGCCCCAGTCGGCGACATAATACATACCAATGTGATACAAAATCAGCAGACCAAAAGCCAGCGTGCGCAGCCAGTCCAGGTCGTAGCGACGATTATCCGTAGTGAATGTCATAGTAAAACTCCGTCGTTGCAGTTGCGTTTTCATTTGTGTAATAGTGCGCTGCTGACCTGGCATGAGACACAGTAGAATGGCCGCACGGCGGCAAACAGGGATAACAGGTGGATGGGTGTGACGAACGATAAGACAACAAGCCTATTTGAGCGCTTTGACCAGCGCCCCACGCTATACAGCTATCTGCTGTTGGCGCTGTATTTTTTTATTAATGCCGCCATTAACGCCAGTTCTGTGTGGATGGAGCACAGCCGCGATAGCGGCAGCGGCTTGCAGTTGTGGGAGCCCATCGTCTGGGAATACAGCAGCGCCATCAGCACTTTGTTACTTTTTCCGCTGCTGTTCTGGTGGTTTAACCGCTATCCGTTGCAACTAAGTAGCATTCGCCGGCAGTTGTTGGCGCATTTGCTGGGTAGCCTGCTGTTTTCAGTGCTTCATGTCAGCCTGATGGTTGCCATGCGCGAACTGGTTTACCACTGGCAGGGCGGCAACTATAACTTTGGCCCCGTAATGCGCGAGTTTTTTTACGAATACCGCAAAGATGCCTGGGGCTATTTGTCGTTTCTACTTGGTTATCAGCTGGTGCTGTTTGTCTACAGCCGGATAAAAGGTGAGGCGCATCAGCTTGATAACGCCGAAGATAGCGGCACTATGCCGCTGGGCAAGGCACCGGAGCATTTTTTGGTAAAGAAGCTGGATAAAGAGTTTTTGATCCGCACCGATGACATCGAATGGCTGGAGGCCAGTGGCAATTACGTTAACCTGCACAGTAAAGGCCGCATTTATCCGCTGCGCGCTACCTTAAGTAATACCCTGACGCAACTCAGCAGCAAAGGCTTTAGCCGCATTCACCGCAGCCTGGCGGTAAACCATCATGTCATTGACAGCATCAGCTATGACAGCAGCGGTGATGGCGACATTTTACTAAAAAGCGGCCAGCAGCTCGCACTGTCGCGCCGCTATAAAGACGCGTTCAGGGCAGCTTTGCAGCCAGACTAACAGTTGTCGTCTGGCGGCAGGTTTTACGGTTTGCTGCTGTCTTCCAACAACAGGCTTAGATCTGTGCCCAAGAATAAGTCTGTCACCAGTTGCTGCTGATGCGGGCTAACCTGTGCCTGCAATGCCCGGACAAAATCCATCGAAGTGGCCGGTGTTTGCGGATAAGCGTTTTGCTGCCATAACTGCCGCAGTGCCTGGCTGATGACGGCATCGCCCAATTGCTGGCGCAAGATGGCAAACACCAGTGTTGCGCGGGAGTAGAGATCATGGTTTGCCGTGGCATCGATGAGCGCGGGTGTTTGCTGGCTGCTGCGCCTGACTGCCAGCGCAAAACGTTCACGCTCATACTTTACCAGTGCCTGCATGGCTTTTGTACCGTAGCGCTGTTCCAACAATACCAGCTCTATATATTTTGCTAAGGGTTCGATTAAAAAGGCGCTGTCTTCTAACACCCCGTTGCCAATATCATGGCCAAACCATTGGTGCGCGGTTTCGTGCACGGCGCGGCGATAACGCTGATCAAAGCCGGCGTCGGCAGCAGGTTCAGCGCGAAAGCCGACCCGGTGGTTAATCATCATGATCTGTGGCAGGGCATAGCCGGTGGCGCCCATATCGGGTGTGGCCAGCAAACTGAGCTGGCTGCCGCGATAGGGCGCGATATGCTGCGTCATCCAGTCCAGTGTGTCCTGCATCGCTTGCATATTCAGCTTAGCCGCCGCATTTAGCTGCGGGCTGTACACAGTTAGCCTGACATCGCCGTGCTGTTGGCTTAGCACGTCGCCGGCTAATGAATACCACACTGGCAAGTTACGCATGGCTGTACTGGTGTGATACTCGGCATAATTGCGGCCCTGCTGCTGCCACTGTCGCACCGCCTTACCCTGTGCTAACGGCGTTTGCCCACTGTCGGTAGACACCACTGAGCGCAAGGTTACCCAGTCGTAACTGGCCGCTGTTAGCTGAGGTGTGGCAAACAGCACGGATGGCTTAAGCAGATTAAGCGGCGCCAGACCATATTGCCGGCGCTGTTGTTCATCTCGTAGCTGATACTCCATCTGAAAGCCGATACTCGGTATTAACGGCATGCCGCGCAAATAGCTAAACGACGGTTTCACAAATTGCGGCATTACCGCGGGCCAGTGTTTGGGCTGTTTAAAGGTCAGCTTGCTGTGCAGCTGCAATGTTTCTCCCGGCATCATGGCGTTGGCTAATAGCAGCGTATGCTGCCCCAGTTGTTGATCCACGCTGGCAGTATGCGCGACGGACAGCTTAAGCTCGCTTATTACCGTGGCAGAGTAATTGCCCACTAATAGCTTAGTAATGGGCTGCGTCGTGTGGTTTTGCAGCGTGTAATTTAACGCAAAAGCCGCTTCGCCCTGCTTTGGATAAATATCTACCTGCGCCTCAATATGCGTTAGCGTCGGCTGGGCGATGGTGGCCCAGTTGGCATAACGTTGTTCGTAATCTGCCCGCCATTGTTCGCGTAAATCTGAGCTCATTAGTGGCCGTTCGGCAATAATATTAAGGTGTAAGTTAACCCCACTGTACACCGCCAATGCCAGCAACAGGCCAGAGCTCAGCGTTAGCTTGCCGCGCTTTGGATTAGTAAAACTGCCGGTACGGTGCGACCATTGTGCGGCTAGCCACAGTAAAGCAAAGGTTAGTAGCAGCCAAAAGCTCATAAATGGCCAGTATACCGATTGGCTTTGCTCAAAATGCCAAAAGGCATCGGCCGGTTGCAGTGGTGAGCCGGCAATATTCCACAGGGTGTGCGTTAGGCCTAATTTGCCGCTAAGCGGCGTGTACTTCATCAGGAAAATACCGCAGCACCAGGCCGCAGCCATTAACGGTGAGCGGCAAATGGCATGCAATACACTAAACAGCGCACCGAGTAGCCATAACGATAGCGCCACTTTGCCCAGTATCTCAGGATAGTACTGCAGTTGGACATCGCTGTACGCCAGCCATTCTGCCGCCAGGCAGCCCAAAGCACCCAGCAGCATCAGCAACAAAATAAGTGCCGTTAACGCCAGTGTATGGCTTGCCATCAGTATGCCAGAGCCTACGGGTGTTGCGGCAATCAGCTCGGCCATGGCAGTGTGGCGGTTACGCCAGCTCAGCTGCCAGGTCCAGAGTAACACCAGCAAACCACCGACTAATGGCAGCACGTCATCGGCAATGCGATTAAGCGCATCCAGGCTAGTGGGGCTAAGCACTGCCAGCGGCTCGGCATAGTTGATGCCAGACAGTACCTCGTTAAACATCAGCAACACCCAGCCCAGCAAGAACAGTTGGTTTAGCCGTTGCTGCAGCAAGGTGAGTAGTGCTGTGCGGGTAAGTTGCCATAGCTGCAGTGCTGCTTTGGGGGCGGTGGTCACCGCCTGATAAGCGGGGGGCGGATTGGTGTCGTGGCTTATTTCGCTATGCCAGGGTTTTGCGGCGCTGTTGTGTGGTTTAAGCCGCAACGTGATAAAAAACAGCCCGTCAGCCAGCAGGCAAAACAGTAGCCGGTTCAGGTAAAAAATCAGGTCGCCATACAGCTGAGGTGCGCTGTGCTGATATAAGGCGATTAGGGCGGTATTGCCGAATGGGTCGAGCAGGCGCATAGCATTAAACAGCCAGTCGTAGCGGATAGAACTGCCGGCTAGCATTGGTGCACCGGTCAGGCTGGCCAGTATCAGATAGCCTAACCACAGGCAACCAAACAGCGCATACAGCAGCACGCTAGAGTTAAAACGTTGAGCTAAACACCCGGCCAATGCGGTGTAAAACGCGCAAGCCGGCACAGCCAACAGCGCAAAGTCCCATAGGCTGATTGCCAGCAGCGAGGGCTGAAAACCGAATTCGCGGCCAAGCATAAAGTAGATAATCATAAAGCCTGCCAGCATTAGGCCGGCACATAGCACAAACATCAGCGCTAAGCGGGAAAATAAGCGCTGCGGCGGACTTAGCGGTGTGGCTAAAATCAGCTCTGTCATGCTGTAGTGTTGATCACGCAACAACACCAAGGGTGCCAGTGCACCACACAATAGCGGCAGACTGAACATCAGCAAAGTCATCTGTAACGCTTGCAGCCGTTTGTCGGCCAGGGTGTCAATGCCGCCAATGCCGGTGGCAAAGATATAGGCGGTAACCGGCAGCAGTAGCAACGCCAGCCACAGCAGCGGTTGTCGGCGCAGATAGCGCCATTCATTATTCAGCAAGTTAAGCTGCAACATAGGCCGCCTTATCTGACAATTCAAAAAAATAGCGATCTTGCAAAGTGGCGGTGACCGGCACTGCCGCTGCGCAAGGTTGCAGCTGACTTAACAGCCGGTAGGTAGGCACACCAAAACGGTAGCTGGCACTGAGCAGGGTGCTGCTGTTATCAGGTCGCAGCGGGCTTTGCCAAACTAGCCCCTGCAGCGGCGCTAGCAAGCCCGGCACGGCACCGCTTTGCACAATCTGGCCCTGATTAATCAGCGCGACAAAAGGACAGAGGTTTTCAATGTCTTCGACAATATGCGTTGAGAGTAAAATAAGTTTGTCGCGGCTGATCTGCACCAGCAGCGCGTGCAAGCGCTCGCGCTCGGCCGGATCCAGCCCGGCGGTGGGTTCATCCAGTATTAATAACTTAGGGTTGCCCAACAAGGCCTGGGCAATACCAAAGCGCTGGCGCATACCGCCGGAAAAGGTCGCGACACTTTTATTGGCCACTGCACTGAGGTTGGTTAGCTGGAGCAGTGCATCAATTTGTTGTTTTTGTTCGGTTTTGTCGCGTATGCCCTTCAAAACAGCCATATGCAGCAACAAAGCATAGCAGCTCATATGCGGGTAAACGCCAAAATGCTGTGGTAAGTAGCCCAGTTGCTGGCGCAGTGCTTGCGGCTGATGCAGCACATTAATACCGGCAAATTCGATCTGGCCGCTATCCGGTGGCTGCAGGCAAGCAAGGGCGCGCATTAGAGTCGACTTACCGGCGCCATTGGGGCCTAATAAACCCACCATGCCAGTGGGTAACTGCAGATTAATGTCACGCAGGGCTTGGGTGCCATCGGCATAGGTAACAGAAAGTTGGCGTATGGTCAGCATGGGCTATTCCTGTAATAAATTCAGCAACAGCCTAGGTATTGCAAGTGTTGGCAACAAGCTCGCGATGACAAAGTGGCGGATTAGCATGACAAAACAGCTTAATGGCGGAATTTGGCTGGCAAATTTACTTTCGTCAGTAAAAACGCTAACTTCGTCATCCATTAGCTGACGGCTGGCGCAGCTTGCGCCACGCTAAGCAAAACAGTTGCAGGACATCAGCATGCTAAAGCGGGCCACCGCCAAACTTAACTCAGGCTTGAACGCCATTGCGGAAAATCAACTAGCCTTGATGGCGGCACTGTTGCTGGAAGCGTTAATCAGACACTTTTCTTTGCACAGCCAGAGTGCAGTGGCGTTTTCGCTGCTGTGGCTACAATTGATGATTGAAAGCTCGCCTTTGCTGCTGGCACATTATTTTGCCGCACAGTTTATTAAGCAGCAGCGGCGCTGGCATGCGGGGTTAGTGTGGGGCAGCGGCTTTGTATTATACCCGTTATTCCTGTTTTGGCTGGGAGCGCAGTGGCAGGCCTATGCCAGCTGGAGCTTATTCTCAGTACAGGGCTGGCTATTATTAATGCTGGCTAGCGGCGGTTATGGCCTGAGTCGCACCTTAGCGCAGCGCCACACTGGGGCCGGCGTTCAGTTGATCACCCGCTTGTTTTCACTTAATGCTGTGTCGCTGTTGTTGATGAGTGCCTGGGCCGTGGTGATAGCGGCTATCTTCGCCTCTACTGACGACCCGGTGCGTAATCAACCGCTTAAGGCCGTCATCAATAGCCATACTGTTATCGTTAATTTTGAGTTTTTCCTGCACTACCTTTGGCAATTCTGGTTGATGGGCTGTTGTGTGTTACTGATCTGCTGGCTAAACCGCTATCTGCTGATCCGTCAGCTACTTGCCCGCAACGGTGTGTTTGCCTATATCGCCGGCTGCCTGATCAGCATCATCTTGCTTACACCGCTGTTGTCCGCGTTAGTGTTATTGTTGCCGCTAAATATTGCTGAATTTACCTTTTTGCCATCGCAGGACTACAACATCTTTGACCCGGATAATTTTCGCTTTTGCTTTGTGGTGTTACTGATCAGTACGCCAGTTATTCTGGCGTTTGAACGCCAGCAGCAAGAAAAGGCGCTGGTAGAAGTAGCGCAGCGCCAAAGCCAGACCGAGCTACAGCTGTTACAACAACAGGTTAATCCACACTTTTTATTTAATACGCTAAATAATTTGTATGCGCTGACCTTAGCTGGCTCTAAAGCCGCGCCTGATATGGTAATGCAACTTGCCAACCTGCTACGCTATACCGTGTACGAAGGGCAAAACGCCCGGGTAAGCCTGGCGCAGGAAATTCAGTATTTGCAGGATTTTCTGGCCCTGCAAACCATTCGCAGTGGCGACAAATGCCAGCTTTGCCTATCCTGGCCCGAAGATGCAACAAGGTGGCAAATTGCGCCGTTGCTGTTAATTATTCTGTTGGAGAACGCCTTCAAACATGGTGTAGAGCCAAGCCAGTCGCGCTGCAGCATCGAGCTGAGCATTAGCATCGACAATGGCTGGTTGCAGATGCGTTGTGCTAACAGTGTGCCCGACACCGGCGTGCAACACCGGGCAGGCATTGGGCTGGATAATTTGCGCCGGCGCCTGCAGTTGTTGTATGGCGGCAAACACCGTTTTAGCGCACAACAGCAAGCGGGTGTATGGTGCGCCGAGCTAACGCTGGAGCTGGAGCCGTGTTAAAGACGCTAATCATTGATGATGAGCCACTGGCGCATC
Organism: Rheinheimera maricola; assembly: GCF_016918075.2. Taxonomy (GTDB): domain Bacteria; phylum Pseudomonadota; class Gammaproteobacteria; order Enterobacterales; family Alteromonadaceae; genus Alishewanella; species Alishewanella maricola_A. The sequence continues at coordinate 198,169 of NZ_JAERPS020000007.1, forward strand.
AGGTTATTAAACATCATTTGCAAAGTTACGACGATATCAGCGTGCTGGCCAGCTGTTACAATGCGACAGAGGCATTGCGCTATCTGGCGCAGCAGTCGGTCGATCTGCTTTTGCTGGATATTAATATGCCGGCACTAAGTGGAATTGAACTGTTAAAGGTGCTGCATAACCGGCCGGCGGTAGTTATTATCAGTGCATATAAAGAATTTGCCATTGAAGGCTTTGAGCTGGACGTGGTGGATTATCTGCTAAAACCGGTTAGTGCACCGCGCTTGTTTAGCGCGCTGGACAAAGTGCGCCGGCGTGCAGCCGCAGTGACACCGCCGGTACTCAGTTACATTGTGCTGAAGGTTGACCGCGAACAGCGTAAGTTTCAGTTGCATGACATCAGCCTGCTCGAAGCCTACGGCAATTATGTAAAGCTATGGCAAGGAGAACAAATGACACTGGTCAGCAGCACCTTAAAGCAGCTGCTACAACAGCTACCGCCGTCGCAGTTTGTGCAAGTGCACAAATCATTTATTGTAAATAGAAACAATATCATAGCTGTAGACAGTGCCCAAATTCGTCTGCAGGGTAATCAGTTGGTTAAAGTAGGCAAATTATATCGGCCTGGGCTGGCTGGCTTGTTGTAATGGTCTGGCTGTTTTAAGCCGCTACTGATATCCGCCCTCTGCCAGGCGGTCAAAATAGCTTTGATAGCGCCCGCTATGTCTGAACAATTGTAACTGCTGATTAAACGCTTGCAGCAGCTGCGCACTGTCAGGGCTATTTTGCGGAAATAGCAAAAAACTCTGGTTAATTAGCAGCGGCTTTGGATGATGGCTAATCAGGCCTGCCAGTTCTGGCAACTGATGGTTTAGCGTGTGATACCCCACACTAATTTCTTCGGCGAATACATCAATACGGCCGGCGGCCAGCCGCCGAAAATTTTGCTCGGTGCTGCCAACGCGTGACATTTTAAACACCTTGTTGTGCAGTGCATCGTCAAACGCCGGGCCATAACTGTAGCCCAGGCCACCACCTAGCAGCATACCGCGTAAGTCAGTCAATTGCTGCCAGTCAAAATGGCGTTGTTTTAAGTGAAACAACACAAATTGTTCGCTTAATACCGCTTCGCTATACAGAAAGTCTTTGGTTCTGTCCTCCGCTAGCATCCACACCGCAGTGGCAGCATATTTGCCATTGGCCGTGTCATGATAAGCCCGCGCCCAGGGTAAGAAACTAAAGCTAACCTGATAGCCTGCCTCGGCAAAAATATCGCGAATTAAATGTGCCACCACGCCTTGATGGGGTAGTGCCTCACTCAGAAATGGCGGCCATTCTCCGGCGCTGAGCGTCAGTGTTGTTACGCTGGCCTGCCCGCTAGTTGGTGTCGTGGCAGCCTTGCAGCTGTCATATGGTAACAGCTGCAAGGCGAACAGCAATAAATAGTGCGCTAAGCGCAATGGCTGCATGTTGATACCTGTGTTGAGTCAGTCAATATGGTCGTATCACTGTTAACTTTGTTTGGCATAGTATTACCTTAACCGGTAAGGCTTGACCAGCAGGCTTTAAGGTACAGAGGTTAATGCTTGTAGCCAGGTTTGCAACGCCAGTGGTCGATTTTGCTCTGCAATACCTTGTAAAACCAGTTGCTGATAATCTGGCAGCTGGCTTTTAGCCACTATGGTTTGATTAAGTAAGTTGATAATACGTTGGCCGCGCTCACCTTTAGAGCAGGCAAAGTGCACCAGATTCACTGGCTGGGCTTCAAGTAATGGGTAAAAACGTAAAGTGGGATCGGTGCGCAGCGCTATTTTGCGATATTCCAATGTGGCATCAATAAAGCCACGTTGTAACATGGGCAACATACTGCCAGTTTGCTGGCTGGATGTAGTTCGGGTATAAATTGACCAGCTATTCTTGCGATGCGACAGCAGTTGATCCAACGCTTCACCATAGCTGCGGTTTAATTCTACGCCGATTAACGGGCTGGGTTTGACGCTAAGCAAATGCACCAGCGATATCTGTTGGTTCTGCCGCATTACATTTTCCAGCGCACCGTGCCATTTAGATTCTGCTGTTAACACCAGTTGCAGCGCATCTTCTGCCATGTAGGGCACGCTGAATAAAAAATCCTGTTCACGGGCTGCGGTTTTTCTTAACCATGGAATACAAGCATTGTTGGCCGCTTTTACCCACTCGCGTGCGCGGTTTCGGCTGATATCTTCAATAGTGTACGCAGCAGGGTAGGCAGCAAGCAGTTGCTGCAGAATGTTAGTTTCATTGCCGCGTTGCGCTTGCAGCAGCGCAACGGCATCAACAATAATAACAGGCTCCGCCCGGGGCAGACCGAACACACAAAGCAACAACAGTGTGCAGTAGCGCAAATAGCACAGCTTCATATAACCTTAACTGTTAACGCTCTTTTCGAGCACTATGTATGACTACAGTATAGGCGGCTTGTCGAATGTTATAACGCCAGACCGCTATATTTAGTGGCGTTGCGACTTACCGTTGCCGACTGCATCTTGCCAAAATATAGTGAATGCCGCTACTTTAGCGCAAGCTCAGACGCTGGCAGAGCAGCGTTTCGGTCATTATCAATAAAATGCCGCCAAGACCTTAGCGGGTCGTGGCGGCTACATTGCGCTAAAAATGCGGCTTATTGGCCGTTGTTAATGTCGTACACCACTTTAGCTTGCATTGCCGGGTTATCCAGCTGCAGTTCTACTTCCTGCTGCAGCAAAATACGGCCTTCCACTGCGGCATCAGCAGTAATATGCAATTTGGGTTTGCTGCTATTGCTCCAACCAAAAAACGATTTTTTCTTACCGCGGGGTTTATACACCAAATCCCCTTTCACTACGGTATTACCACTAAGCGTAATATCACCATTTACCGTACTGATATCTTTAGCTATTTCGCTACTGTGCAACAATATATCGCCATTAACGGTATCTACATTGCCGCCGATCACCGCCTGACTACCAGGGTGGATCTTGCCATTTACCGTTTCCAAATTAGTAGCAACCTGCAGGCCGCTGCCGCTTTCGATGCTGCCATTAACGGTAGACGCGCTGTTTAATCGAATATTGTCACGCAATTTAATGCTGCCGTTTACCACCGATACATCATGAGCACTGCTATCACTGGCCATTTTTACACTGCCATTGACCAGTGATATATCGCCATAATGCTGCTGGCTGCCGACGACTGCAGAGCCTAATACTTTATCAATGGTAGTGTTGTCAGCATGAGCAACGCTGATAAAACAGCCTGAAGCAATAACCAAACCGAAAGCCGCCGCAAGTTGAGATAATTTCATTTTATTGTCCTTGTTGTGTTTTGCTTAGCACTTACTGTGCAAAGGCTTTGCCAACTTTAATCTATTGAATTATCTGTACTTGTTGGTGGATAGGCTGAGGCGGTATTGTCATTTATACTAGTTTTTCGCGAAAATGACTAAAGTATTATGTGTTGCTGTGCGTGCGGCAGCGGCTTGAATCTGTATGCAGGGTTAGTTATCGTCATCGGTGTCAAGCGCGCGTGCTTTACGCTCTTCAGCTTCGGCAAAGGCGGCTTTAATTTGCTCAAGTACTGCGTCAACATCTGTCTCGCTGGTATCTGCTATAAACTCACCCGTTAACTCTACTTCCGGATGTAGTTCACCAGCTTCGTATAGTGCCCAAATTTCTTCAGCGTATTGTGTGCTGAGCAATTGCGGCGCATACAAGCCATAGTAGTCGCGCATATTATTCACATCGCGGCAAAACATCCACTTAGCGTTATTGTTAGCAGCAGCATCTACTGCCTGTGGTAAATCAATCACTACCGGGCCATGGTCGTCTACCAACACATTAAATTCAGATAAATCGCCGTGCACTAAGCCTTCGCATAACATAATAACGATGTATTGCAACATGGTGGCATGGTCAGCCAGAGCTAAGTCAGCATCCATAGCGACATCGGCTAAGCGCGGTGCAACCATGCCCTCGTCGTCACACACCAGTTCCATCAATAGCACACCGTCGTAGCAGCCAAATGGCTCCGGCACGCGAACGCCGGCCTTGGCCAGTTTGAACAGGGCGTCTACTTCGGCATTTTGCCAACTTTCTTCTTGCTGCTTGCGGCCGAATTTAGAACCTTTTTCCATTGCTCTGGCGCGGCGGCTGCTACGTACCTTCCGGCCTTCCTGGTACAACACCGCTTGTTTGAAGCTGCGTTTGTCGGCTTCTTTATACACTTTGGCGCAGCGTATATCCTCGCCACAACGGACGATATACACAGAGGCTTCTTTGCCGCTCATTAACGGACGGATGACTTCATCCACCAAACCTTCGTCGACCAGTGGCTGAATACGTTTCGGTATTTTCATTGCGCCGTTATACCTTAGTTGACGGTGCATATAAATAGCCCGGGAGTTGTCAGCAGTGAAAATAACCCGCGAAGCAGTAGTACTAAAATATTTGGCACAAAAATGTGCATAAAGTGTACGTATCCGGTATGTTGGGCTAAAAATAATAAAACCTTCTCAGGTAGCCCAGTTTATGTCAACGTTGAGTTCAATCTCTTGCCGCATTTTTATCTTATTAAGCCTGTTTATGACAACTCTGACGTTGCAGGCGGAAGAGGTGGATGCTGTATTAGAAGCAGAGCTAGACCGTTACATTTTGCTACTGCAACAAGACCAGCCAGCCGGCGAGCAGCTATTGCTGCAACTCGAAGCAAAGTATAGCGACACGGCGGCCATAGGTAGCCGGGTGCGCCTGCTCAGCTACATTATTGGCCATACACTGTCAGTGCAAGATATGGAAAAACAGCAACAGTTGATGCAACAACTGTTGGCCATGGCGCAGTACAGCGAGCATCCTGATACGTTAAGTGAAATACTGGCGTCAGAGTTAGAGCAGCTGATGTATCAGAACAAGCTTGATGACGCGATTATTAAAGCGGATAAGTTGCAGGACCAGCTTAGCAAAGTCTCGTCGCCACGCATCCGATACTACAGCAACAATGTGCTTGGCCGGCTGTTTATGGCAGATGGCCAATATGAAATGGCGTTGCAGCACCTTGTATCAGCACTGGATGCCCTGGCAGAGACCGATGATGCGTTAACCCTAAGACGGCGGGCGTTTTTGAACTTTAATATTGCCAACGTACATACTGAACTAAAAAATTGGCCGCAAGCCAGACAGTTAACTGAAGCGGCAATAAATGAGGCGCTGAAATACAACCACACTAATTTTTTGCCAGATTTGTATTTGCTGTTGGGCTATATCGTCAGTTATCAAGATCAGCACGCAGAGGCAATTAAAATAAACCAGAAAGCACTAGAGTTCACGCTGAATAATGAGCTTGAAGGTTTTGCGCTGATTTTTGAAAACAATCTGGGTGCGAGTTATATCGAACTAGAGGATTATCCGGCGGCAAAGGCGGTGCTAACTCAGGCTCAGGTGCGGGCTGAGCGGTTAAAAGATGACGCAAGCGCGCAACTAATAAACATGAATCTGGGCTATATACGGGTGATGGAAGGTGAACACGACGCTGGCCTGGCACAAATGCAGGAAAATATGGCGTTGCTAAGCAAAATAACGCCTAAAGCCCAGTTTGAGCCTTACTACGAGCATTTGGCTAAAGCTTACGCTAAGGCCGGTCGTTATCAACAGCAAGCTGACACCCTGCTGGAGCAAATGGCCATGCGCGAGGATATTCGCTCGACGGATCGTGAAGCCCGTCTAAACGAATTGCAAAACCGCTACGATACTAAAGCAAAAATGCAGCAAATCACTATTCTGGAACAGGAAAATAACCTGAAGGCCCAGTTGCTGGAAAACCAACGTTTGCAACAACAATTAATCTGGTTGGTGGTAGTGATAGCGGTATTTGCTGCCATCATGTTACTGCAGCTTTATCGCAAAGTGCGGCGTTCTAACAAAAAGCTATATGAATCGAATAAACAACTAGCCTATCAGTCGCAACGCGATGTGTTAACCGGATTATATAACCGACGCGCCTTACAAGAATATTTACAAAAACGTGCTTTGCGGCGCAGGGATGGTGATCAGGCTACTGCAGTCACCGGTTTTTTGCTGCTCGACATCGATTTTTTCAAACGTATTAATGATAACCACGGCCATGCCGGCGGTGATGTAGTGTTGCAAGATATCGCTGGCAGATTGCAAGACACTTGTCGCGATAAAGACTTGGTAGTGCGCTGGGGTGGAGAAGAAATATTGCTGGTACTGGATAATATTGACCCGGCACATGTCAGCACCTTTGTGCAAAGAGTGCTGCATGCAATTGGGGATAAACCGGTGCAATTTGAAAACCAGCATATAGCTGTAACTGCGAGTGGCGGTTTTGTGCACTTACCTTTTGCCGGCATTAGTGAAGACAAATTAGACTGGGAAAAGGTGCTGCAAATTGCCGATATGGCATTGTATTTAAGTAAGACCAATGGCCGCAACCAAACCTGTTTAGTTGAGGGCTTGAATGTAAGCTTCGCAGAAGTGGAGCCGCAATTGTATAGCGATTTGGCCAGCGCTATCCGCGCGGGCCATGTCAAAGTGACTACGGTCACCGGGCCAGGCGGTAACGTTAGTTAACGCTTAAATTAGATTGCTGTTTTCAACAGCTGTAAAACCAAAATGGCTATGGCTGACAGCAGCAGCACAGCAAAGGTTAGCAGCATACCGAACACGCGAAATTTGAGCGGTTCTTTGATTTGTTGCACGCCGAAGGCGTGGCTTAAACGACCCACTAACAGCACAATACCCAATATGTGCAAATATACCGGCGCCAGGCCGCTGTATTCTGCTAAAAACATCAACAGCAGGGCGAAGGGTACGTATTCGGCAAAATTGCCATGTACCCGTATGGCTCGCTCCAGCATTAGCTCGCCGTTGCTACCAATACCGACCTGAAAACGGCGGCGCTGCTTAATCACCTTAATACTTAACACAACAAACATCAGCCCGAGCAGGGCGGCATACAGTGCAGTGGTCATAATGATCCTCAATAACAACCAAGAAAGAAATAGCTTGCAGCATAAATTGGCTTTGCCGGTTTTAACAGCGTTTTTATTGTAACCAGCGCGTGGACAGCAAACTTTAGGTGTTGTCTTCGTTCAACGGTAAAATGTTAACAAAGCGCTTGCCTGAGGCTCTGCAAGCGCCTAGGATTTGCTTAACTAAAGGTAAGAACTTATATCATGCAACGGTTTTTAGTATTTCTCTTGATGTTGTGGCATGTTGCGTTCAACGCAACCGCTAACACTGTGGTGTCGTTATACACTGAGCATATGCCACCCTATAACTATCAGCAGGATAATAAGGTAGAAGGCATAAATGCAGAGCTGATACGGCAACTGTGTCAGCGGGTGCAGTTAGATTGCCAGATGGTAGTGTTGCCGTGGCGGCGCGCCTTCGAGAACGCTCAGCAACAACAGATGAGCGGGGTGTTTTCTACCGCCCGTAGCGAGCAGCGCGAAAGCTTATTCCGCTGGGTGGGGCCGATAGCGTCGGACTGGGGTTACGTATTTCGCTTAAAAGGCCGCACGGAGGTTAACCCGGTTAATTTGGAACAGGCAAAAAATTTCAAGCTAGCAGTAGCACGTGCTGATGTGTATGAAAGTTATTTCCGCTACCATGGTTTTGAATACGGCCGTAATATGGTCGATTTTGCCACTAAGTCAGAACCTTTACCGCTGTTTATGGCAAAGCGCATTGATTTGCTCGTCGGCTCAAAACGCTCATTGCGTAGCTGGTTGCGTGACAACGAATTACCTGAGGATAGCGCCGAGCCACTGTTCCAATTACACGATGTGGGTGACAACTACCTGGCGCTTAACCTGGATTTTCCTGCCGATTTGGCGTTTCAGCTACAGCAAGAGTTAGAGTTGATGCGACAGCAGGGTGTTATTGAGGCGCTTATTCAGCAATATACAGCACAATAGGTGTAACTTGTTGCCAGGCCGGAGTTGCATACTCTGTTTAGCACCGCAGGTAACGCTCATTGTGCTGCTTTGCCTGTTATTAAGCGCCTTCCGTACTTACTGCCGCCGTTAAGCTTATGTCTTTTTTAAGCACTAAAACCGCCAGATAAATCAGGCCCAGTGGTGGGATCAACGTTAATAGCATACCAAGCAGACCTGCCAATATTGGCGTGTGGGTTTTACGGCGACCAACGCAGTAACATACTACGCCCATGATTAAGGCGAATAAGGCGATGAGCTCGCCTAAAACGGTACCATTAATATTCAAACGAACTCTCCCTGTTTTGTACCTAGGTAATTGAATAAACAACTTGATGGTGGTTAACCCTGCAAGTTGCCAAAGTGTGTTTAGTCTAGTCTGTTAGTTGTTTGTAAATCAAGCGGTTTAATAAAGTAGCAAATAGCGATATATACCCAGCTTAGCCGGCGAATTACTACCGCGCTGATAAACCATATCCTGTTGGCCGATAGCCTAAATTCCATTCCCGCACGCCGCTAACAAAGGGGTTGTCGTGGCCCATATGCTGTTGGATGCGCTGGTTTAGCTCTTGCTCTGTCTCAGTTACCGGGTCTTGCTTCTGCCAGGCGATAAACAGCTGCTGCTGGGCGCGCGACAGCGACAGGTTGTATTTGTCGGCCATGTAAAAGTAGATGCGAGCAATATCGCCGCGTACATTAGGCGCCGGCTCGAACACTTGTTGTTTAAAATCGACTTTTACCGGACAGGCGCCGTGTTGTGCCGGCGTGGCTGGCAATACACCAAAGCGATAATTGCTGCGATCGCCGTTTACTTCACCAATGGCGGGTACCAGGTTATATAAATCGGCTTCCATGGCACGAAACACCGCATCAGTTTTCACGCAGTTTTTGCGGCCGCCATGTTGCCAGCACTGTCGCTGATGGCCAAAGTGATGCGCCGGTACCACGTGTTCCCATTCAATCCGGCTGGCACGCGGGCCGTTTTTACGTACCTGATAACCACAGCCGGCTAAATCGGGGATGCCTTTTTTGCCTTGCCAGCGAATGTCGCAATCACAATAAAAGCTGTTCGCTTCCGGGGCATGAATACGCTGAGCTAAGCGCTTGGCCTGGTCGAAGTTAGCGGGGGCAGCTACGGCAAATACAGAGCACAGCAGCAGAGCGCTGGCGCTAATTAACGTTAAACATTTCATTCACTACCACTTATTTCAGTGAAAACAGCGTTGTCGCACAGCTTACTTAAGCAGGCTGAACCATAACTGATTTAATGCGTTTTACCGGCAGCTTGCTCGATATCGTGCTGCAGCGGTTTACGCAGGCCCAGCTTAAAAGCCAGTTCGGCGATGATAAACAGCGGGCCAACAAATAGCCCGATAATATCATCAACAAAGGCCGGCTTTTTGCCCTCGTAGTAATGGCCGACAAACTGCAGCACCCAGCCGACAACAAATAATGCGACCGAACTGCCGAGCCAAATCCAGAGCGGCAAACCAGCCAGTTTAGCCGCCAGCAACAGACACAAACCTGTGAAGGCAAACATTGCCAGCGCAAAGCGTAAATCAAGCCGCAGGTAAAAGGCCATGCCGCCAATAAACAACAATAACGCCGGTGTAATAACCAGGTTCGCCAAACTGAATAACGGCCAGTACAACAGTGCAAATACGGCAATGACAATGAGTGGAATGCCAACATAATGCGTGAGGATATTCCGCTCATCACGATGGTACAGCGCATACTGGCTTAAGTGTTCGGTCAGGGTTTTCATCGGCCGCCTGCTGATTAAATGTTGCTATGCGCTAAGCCTAAATCCACCGCCCTGCAGGGTCAATGAGACACTTTGTTCCTAATGTAGCAAAGCTGTAAATTTGGCGTGTATGAGCAATAAATATACAGACGAAAGGCGTAGTTTAAGCCGGTGTTAACGGAGCTTGTAGTCACTAACACTTCAGTTGTACTGCAGTTGCAGCATGGCTGGCCGCTCACGGATGACTTGCATAAACCAATGAAAATAAAAGGATAGATAGATGCAAGTAATCAGTACTTTGATAAAACGTCAGTTAATACGGCTGATATTGCTAGTTACTCCGCTGCTGTGTAGCACAGGCGCCTATGCCGATGCGATTCTGCATGCCTTCGACTGGCACTATAACGAGGTGGCCGCTAAAGCCACCGAAATTAAAAATCTTGGCTACAAAGCCGTGCTGGTAGCACCGCCGCTAAAATCTAATGCAGGCAACTGTGCCTGGTGGCAGCGTTATCAACCGCAGGATATTCGCGTGATAGACCACTGCAAAGGCAATAAGCAGTCTTTTGTGAATATGATCAATGCGCTGAACGACAGTAACCCGGCACGTAAAGTGGAGGTATACGCCGATATCGTGTTAAACCACATGGCTAATGAGCGCTATGGCGCAACCGATTTCCCCGGCCAGGTGGCAGTAAATAATTACGGTAGCAATAGCGGCTACTGGAACAATCAGCGCTTGTTCGGCAATTTAACCCAGGGCATTTTTAGCCCGGACGATTTCAACCCCAGCAATTGCATTAGCAATTATAACGATGTCTGGCAGGTGCAAAATTATCGCTTATGCGGCGGTAACGGTGACACTGGCTTGCCGGACCTTAATCCCAATAGCTGGGTGGTACAGCAGCAGCGCGCCTATCTAACTGCGCTTAAAGCGCTAGGCGTTAAAGGCTTTCGCGTAGATGCAGCTAAACATATGACTATTTGGCATATCAACCAAATTTTTACCAGCAGCATTAAAAGCGGCATGTATCTATTTGGCGAAATAATTACCAGTGGCGGTGCTGGCAATAATGAATACGACAGCTTTTTAGCACCATACCTGAATTACACCGATCACAAAGCCTATGACTTCCCGCTGTTCAGTACGATGCGCAGTGCTTTTGGTATGGGGGGCAGCTTAAGCCAGCTGGTAAATCCGGGAGCCTATGGCCAGGCGTTGCAAAACAGCCGTGCGGTCACTTTTACCGTTACGCATGACATTCCCACCAATGATGGTTTTCGTTATTTGATTATGGACCCGACAGATGAGTATCTGGCTTACGCTTATGTGATGGGCCGCGATGGCGGTAAGCCGCTAATTTTCAGTGACAGTACTGGTACTGATAATGGCCGCTGGGTAAATGCCTATAAAGCTGGCCATATTAATAAGATGCTGAACTTTCATAATCGTATGCAGGGCCAAAGTATGGAAATGCTAGCCTGGAATGACTGCGCCATTTTATTCCGTCGTGGCCAGGAAGGCGTGGTTGGTATCAATAAGTGTGGCAGCAACCAAAGTTTCAATGTTAACACCCATGGCCGGTTTTACTGGTACCGCAACTATCGTGACGTGTTAAGCGGCGGCAACCTGGTGTATATCAACGGTGGTAGCTACAACTTTAGCCTGCCAGCCCGACAGGCGAGAATGTGGTACGCCGATTAAAGCATAGTGATTAAACTTATTCGGCACTGAACAGCGACATTAAATCATCGGCATTGCCTTGCCACGGCTGGCCTTTGCCGCCGGCAAACATTTGGTCGGCTAGCTGGCGTTTATGTTGCTGTAAAAGCTGAACTTTTTGCTCTACCGTATTGCTGGCAATCAGCTTGTAAACAAACACGGCTTTTTGCTGGCCAATGCGGTGGGCGCGGTCCGTAGCCTGTGCCTCTGCTGCGGGATTCCACCAGGGGTCATAGTGAATAACGGTGTCGGCCGCAGTCAGGTTTAGGCCGGTGCCGCCGGCTTTTAAGCTAATTAAAAATACCCGTGTCTCACCGTTTTGAAAGGCATCAATTTGCTGCTGGCGGTGTTTTGTTTGGCCGGTTAGCTTACTGTAACTAATGCCCAGGGCATTAAGTTCATCCTCAATCAGGGTAAGCATGCTGGCGAATTGGCTAAACAGTAAAATATTGCGGCCTTCTTCCAGCATTTCTGGCAAGGTGTCACGTAGCCATTGCAGTTTGGCATTGCTTTGCACTGAGCGGGCATGCTCAACCGGTACTAAACGGGCATCACAGCAAGCCTGGCGCAGTTTTAACAGCGCGTCTAAAAATTGGATCTGGCTGGCCGCTACCCCTTTTTGCACAAACAGCTCACGCACCTTGGTTTCCATCACCAGGCGGATACTTTCGTACAGGTTTCGTTGATCACTTTCCAGTTCCAGTAGCTGCACCATCTCGGTTTTATCAGGCAACTCGCTGGCAACCTGCGCTTTGGTGCGGCGCAGTATAAAAGGCGCAATGCGGGCTTTAAGGGCGTGAGCACGCTCAATATCGCCGTGCTTTTCTATCGGTTTACGGTATACCTGATTAAAGTGGGCGTCATTGCCCAGTAAGCCCGGCAGCACAAAGTCGAAAATAGATTTAAGTTCACCAAGGTGATTTTCCAGCGGTGTGCCAGACAGTGCCAGCTTAAAGTCGGCTTTTAGCAGGCGTACTGCTTTAGCCGCCTGGCTGCCAGCATTTTTAATGTGCTGGGCTTCATCGAGAATAACCGCACTTAATGGCTGGCTTTGATAATACTTATGGTCGCGCACCACTAACGGGTAACTGGTAACAATGACATCATAATCGGCCAGGGTGTTAAACAACGGTTGGCGCTTATTGCCATGAATTTGCAATACGCGCAGTTGCGGCGTAAAGCGCGCGGCCTCCGCCAGCCAGTTACCCAGTAAACTGGTTGGGCAAATGATCAGTGCCGGCTGCTTAAGTTCGCCATGCTGTTTTTGCGCCAGCAGCAAGCTCAGTGTTTGCAGTGTTTTACCCAGGCCCATATCGTCGGCCAAAATGCCGCCTAGGCCAAATTCGCGTAAAAAACGCAGCCAGCTTACGCCTTGTAATTGATAATCACGTAGCTGCGCCTGCAAGCCTTGTGGCACCTCGCAAGGGCTAATACCACTGAAGTTATGCAACAAGCTGCTTAAGCGCTGCATCCGTTGTGCATTCAAAAATTGAATATCTTTGGCTGTTTCTGGCGGCAGCAAGGCAGCTTTAAATGCGGGTAAGTCCAAACTGAATTGCGGTTTGTTTGGATTTAATAATTCGATAATGGTGTCAATAAATGGCTGGATAAGTGCCAGCGGTAACGCCAGCTTGCCTTGCGGCAGCGATAACCAAATGGGTTTATCTGCATCGGGTAAACCGTGTTGGCGCAGCCATTGGCTGATTAGTGGCAGTAGCGGTACCTGAGTACCATCAATATCTACCTGGATTGCCAGCGCAAAGCCACCTACGGCATTGTCCTGCACTTGTAGGTATGGGTTGCCACTTAGAATGTCCAGATTAAAGTTGTCGTCGCGTGCTATATGCCAACCTTGCTGCTCAAGTGCCGGCAATGCATCTAATAATGGTTGCCATAGCAGAGGGTTATCTGGCCCTTCACCCACGCCAAAAGCGCTGTGTTCCGTGTAGGGTGCTGGCAAAGCGGGCAGTTGCAATAGCTCTAACTGCAGTAGTTGCTCCAGCGCATCCGTTTCGCCAGCGCGGTCGCGTTTAATAAACACGGTATTGCCATTATCGGTTAGTTCAGTTTGCGCCTGTTGCAAGTTAAGCGGCAACAGGTAAGCGCCGTACTGAAACTGCAATACGGCAGTGGGTTCGTTACGGCCGCGGGCCTTATGCGGCAGCATTTTTAATTGCAATACCGCTTTGGCGACAGTGGCTATTTGTTTAATACCGGCGGCACTGGGTAGTGGTAAGCTGGTTTGGCTAAACAGTTGCTGCAGACGGCTTAAACTGGGCGCCAGTGACTGCTGCGGAATAGGCGGCATTTTATTTAACAGTTTGAGCTGGGCGCTGTTTAGAGCCGTGTCCAATAGGCCAATCTGGTGGTAGCTGGTGTCGAGGTAACAAGGTGGGTCGGTGTATACCAGCTCAAAGTCACGGTCGCTGTCGTCCAGCTGCCAGTTTAACTGCTGGCCAGCTGCAGTGTCGAGCCAACTAAAGCTGAGAGAACGATTCGGCCCTTGCTCAACCGCATAGCGGGCTTCAGAGAAAAAGCAGCGGCCACTTTGCAGCAATTGTTGCAGCAGCTGGTAGCCCCAGTCGCCTTCTAGCACTGGCAAATCGCGTAGGCTTTGGGCGCGAAAATAACTTAGCAGGCGGTAATCTTGTTCGTCAATCCAATAAGGTATTGCAGGGCTAACCAGATCATACTTGCCTATGGCGACCCCTTTGGTATAACCCCCTTTTTTGCTGGCTCTTACCCGGCGTGGGCTAAGCTGCAAACCGGCCTGTCCGTACGACAGCAGATACAGCACAATATCTTTATCTTGCACGCTTGGCGTCAGTGACTGCTCTACCTGTTCAAACCATTGATTCAGCTGCCTTAACGGCTGTTGTTCCAATTGCAACTTGTGTTGCTGAAAATCGCGTTGCAAGCGCAGCAATACCGCCAATACATGCTTGCAGTTAGCTCCCACCGGGCAGGTGCAGCGGTTTTGCATGCGCCAGCCATCGCTGCTGCGTTGCAAATTAATAAATTGCCGATACGGCGTGAAGGCTGCGCCCCATACCTGGGCGCTAATCTCGGAGAGATCACTGTTGTATTCCAGTTTGACGACTTTACCGGCTTGCAAGTAGGCTTGCGCCCGGTGAAAGGTCACTGCATCGAACCAGTGTTCCAGTTGCTGCTGACTAAGAGGAAATGCCGTGTCGGTTATCATAACGCCTGAGGGTTAAACACAAAGGCGTAATGCTACCGCAGTTTTGCCTTAAGCCAAATGCGGTAGCGTGAAATAAACAAAATTTGTCTAGTTTATCCGCTTAATCGTTAATTTTTACCGGACCGTTAATCGCATTCAGCTTTAAACCACCAGAGCCGCTGTCGAGAATGGTAAGGCCGCCGGCACCATCAACGTTAATATCGCCAGAGCCGTCATCAATAGTGACGATACCGCCCACCGCGCTGACGAAAATATCGCCTGAACCATCTTCTATCATGACATCAGCGGCAACCTGGCGGATAGTCAGATCACCGGAGCCATCGTCTACCGTTAGTTTGCCGCTAACCTGTTCAATCAGCAGATTGCCCGAACCATCTTCTACCTTTACATTAGCGCCGCCACTGATGCGTAAATCGCCGGATCCATCTACTAGCTGCAAATTGCCCTGCAGGCCAACGATTTCGCTGTCGCCGGAGCCGTCATCCAGCGTTAGGCCGAAGTGTGCAGGGACTTTAACAACCACGTCGATATAGGGGCTGTTGCCGTTATAAAAGTCTTTATCGAACCCGGCTTCTAATACCGCATTGTTGCCGCGGCTTGTCAGGCTCAGACGAATATCGTCAGCCCTGTAGTAATAAATGTTGGCGACCATTTCTATTTCGCTGCGGTCTGCCTCACCTATAATATCCAATTTTCCGGCGCCGGTGTCTGCCACCAGCTGGCTCAGATTGGCGGCATTGAGCGTCAGTTTACGCTCTTCATGCTGCATGTCGTTCGCATTACTGCTTCCAATATAGACAACACAACCACTAAGTAAGGTGGCAGCGGCAATGCTAAGAAAGCGGGTTTTCATAAAAAGTCCTTCTAAGTTGTTTATTCGACATAATATCAGCTGCTGATTTAGCAAATTCAATGCCGTTTATTATAGTCTTTTAATATCAATAACATATAAATTTTTTTCTGGCTGGTGTTGGCAAAATCACTATTAGCTGGGGTTTTTAACCAACACTGGTGGTTGTTTTAACTGTTGGTGACAGAATTGGAGGCCTAGGCAAAAGCCAGCTATGTTTAAGCGGTAATTGGCTGGTGTATGAAATACTAGGGCATCTTACCCGGATAAGGACTAAGCAGAATGATAAAAAAAATAGTGCTGTTTGTTGTGCTCCTATTGGCCGTGCCATTGTTGGCCGCCTTGTTTATTAAACAGGATTACCAGGTAAAGGCTGCTGTTGTAATTAATCAGCCAAAGCTGCTGGTGTTTGACTATATTCGGTTTCTAACTAATCAGGACAACTTTAGTGTCTGGGCGGCAATGGACCCTAACATGCAAAAGACATCGCAAGGTGTCGATGGCACCATTGGCTATATTGCTGGCTGGCATAGCGAAAACACGGATGTTGGCACCGGTGAGCAGGAGATCATCGCCATAACCGAAGGCGAGCGGATTGACTTCGAGCTGCGTTTTTATCAGCCGTTTTCAGCAGTATCCCCAGCCTATATGCAAACTGAAGCGCTGACTGAGCAACAAACCCGCGTAACCTGGGGTTTTGCCGGCCATATGCCGTATCCAATGAACCTGATGTTAGTGTTTATGGATGTCGAGGGTATGATTGCGGCCGATTTGCAGCAGGGCTTGGATAATTTGAAACTGATATTGGAAACGCAGCCGGCCGAACCCGCCGAATTACCTGCTAGCTAATGCTAGAAATAGTAATCCAGGCTCAGCTGAACAAAGTCATCACGGCGGATATAGTATAAAGGTTCCGCTGTGTGCTGGCTGCGGAAGAACCAGGCATCCAACTGCAGGCGTAAATTGTTACTTAAACGCGTTGATGCTTCCAGCTTGCCACTTTGACTGCCGCTATGATCTAAATCTTGCACTATACCGAGCAGAAGCTCGGTCCCGGCGGCATCATTGGCGGCAAAACGGCCTCCAACAAACACATCGTTCTGGCCTGGTACCGGCGCATAGCGACCACGGCTGTCGTACTGATATTCAGCTATCCAGCCTAAGTCCCAATCACTGTCAAACAGGCCGACCTGAGTATACTCAAAGCCCAGTGTGGCGGCGGCAAAATCATCTATGCGTGTTTTGCGGTACAGGCTTTCTAACTTCCAAATCCAGCTACCACTAATAAGTTGGCCTTCAATACCCAGCTGTTGCATCTGCAAATATAGCGGTTCTAGCTTGCCTTCAGCTGTGGAGTTAAACATTGGGTCGCGGTTATTACCTTCAAAATAGCTTAAGGCAATGTCGATAGCCCCGAACTGGCGGCTCCAGCGCAAGGCAAAATCCAGGTTGTTTTGCTGCTGTGCCGACTCATAAAGTGGATGTGTTGTGTCTACTGGCAAGGGCAGTCGCAAGCGGCCATCAATACCGGCAAAGGTACGTTCGCGAAAGTAGGGTAACAAATACAGCGAAAAGGTACCGCCATCGCCGTATAGGTTCCAGTTTAGCATTGGCTGACCGAGTTTGGCTTCACCGTCGACACTGGCGACCAGATCGGTCTGGTTTATTACATCGACCAGGTGTTGTGATTCAGTTACGCCCCAAAACACAATATCTACGCCGGCTTTAATGTCAAAACCGCTGCCGGCGTATTGCCAATAAGCCTGGCGTAGGTCAATTAAATTACGCTCGTTATCACGTTGGTCCCAACGCACAAAAGGTTGCAACACCACCTGGTGCGCGCGGTTATCGCTTTGCCAGGCCCATTCTGCAGTTAATTCGGCACTGCTATGCTTGCTGGCTTGCTGTTGCAGACCAGACTGTGGATAGTAACGCTGTTGTAATGTCAGGCTGTAATCGGCACTGAGGTTTTCTGTCCAGCTGGACGGGCGCTGTGCATCGTGCACCGGCGGCGTGTTTGTTGCAGCAAGGCTGCCTGCAACCCTGGCATGTTGCATCGCCTGGTCGGTTACTGGTGGCGGTGAAGTAGTTTCTGTCGGGGCATCAGCCGGCATTTGCACTACGTTAGTTGCAGCAGGGGTGAGTAGATTGGCGGGCTCAGCTAAAGGGCTGGGAGTTGTTTGCGCGACAGCCTGAGGCTGCAATG
This sequence comes from Rheinheimera maricola, assembly GCF_016918075.2. Taxonomy (GTDB): domain Bacteria; phylum Pseudomonadota; class Gammaproteobacteria; order Enterobacterales; family Alteromonadaceae; genus Alishewanella; species Alishewanella maricola_A. Next base: position 215,851 of record NZ_JAERPS020000007.1, read on the forward strand.
GTTTGCGGGTTATAGCCTGATAATACCATTGCCTGGTCGTGCTGACCGGTGTCGCCAGCATTTGTGCCCTAGCGGGGATCTGTAACTGGCTGCCCTCTAGTAAGTAATTGATATCATTGTCTCTAAACGCGCCCGGGTTGGCTTGCCACAGAGCATAAACCACCTGCACCATTGCAACCTCGTTATCTGGCCGCGCTGCTGTAGCTAGCTTCCATAAGGTGTCAGAAGGCTGCACCGGCCCAAGCTGAGCTGCCCAGCTGCTTGCCAGCGGGCTGCATATCAGTAATACCGCGCTGATCAGACGTTGCATAACATACATCCAGCTTTAGCGTACACGTTGTAGCGCATTGGTGTCGAAATCTGCTGCAGTGCGGCCGGTATTAAAGCTAATGTCGTGGATTAGCAGGTCGGTACTTTTGCCGGTTTGATGGTTTTGCATAGTGAGCTTGTGCGGCCGCCAGAACTTATCCAGGTACAGTTTATAATCGTGCAGCGTCAGAGTTTTTAATAGTGCGGCTTTACGATCGTAATACTCGGCCTTGTGCAGCCGATAATGTTGTTGGTCAACCCAAACGATGGTTTTGCTGTAACCAGAAAATTCGTCGGTGGGTGTCTGTTGCAGCACAAAACAGCTTTGCTCCGCACAGGCGCCATCGCGTAGATACTCAAAGCGGTATTTTTCTATTTCAAATGAGCTTAAATCCTCGTAGGCAAATTCACTACCCATAAACGGGCCGGATTTGTTGCGCGATGCTATGCGTTTTACCCGCTTAATTGCTGGCAGATACAACCATTGGTCATCTTCAGCGGTTGGATGCGAATGATTTAAAAACGCGGTACCGCGCACGTCGCGTGGCTCATCAAAAATGGTTAAGCCTTTATCGCCGTCGCCTTGTACTTCCAATGCCGCAGTGCGGATCTCGCGTCGGCTTTCGTCGCCGTTAGCATTGCGCAATACCATAGTAGTACGGCTTTCACTATCGCCCCAGCCAGCATCGCGGGCTTTGCGCTCTTTAGCAATCGTCAGGCCCTTTACTTCATCGGCAGCACCAGTGCCGCTAAATAGCAGGGCCGTAACGCTTAGCAGTACAGTGCAGAGTAATCTAGGCATCCGTTTTACTTTCCTTGGTATCAAATTTCAGTAAAAACGCCGGCAAGAATAAAAAGTCGATTACCAGCGCGGTAAGAATAATAATAGCCGTTAATAGCCCCATGTCCGAATTTAACCGGAAACCGGATAGCATCAGCACGCTAAAACCAATTGCCAGTACAGCGGTGGTTATCCATAGCGCCCGGCCAACGCTGTGAAAGGCATAGCGCACAGCGGCTTCAGCATTACGGCCCTCGTGCCTGGCGTGTTGATATTTCGCCAGAAAATGCACGGTGTCATCAACAATAATACCCAGGCTGATACCGGCGACTACCGACAAACCCAGATTAATTTCACCACTGTACAAACCCCAGATGCCAAAGCCAATCGCCGCTGGCGCAATATTGGGCAGCAAGCTGATTAGCCCCATGCGCCACGAACGCAGGCTAAATACCAGTAACAGCGAAATAAGCACTAAAGCCAGCGGCAGGGTCTGCAGCATAGAGGCCATATTGCGTTCGCCAATATGGGCAAACATTAACGCGGTGCTGGCAGCCGCTGCGGCATACTGAGGATACTGGCTGGCCAGATAACCCAGGGCTTTTTGCTCAAAAGCGGTAATCTCTTTACTGCCCATATTCTGTAAAGATGCCGTAATACGGCTGGCACTTTTATCCAGGTTAAGCTGATTGTTTAAGTCCAGACCATAGGGCAGCGACATCTCGTACATTAACAGATACTGCGCCGCCTCGTCTTGCTGCTGCGGTACGCGGTAGTACGCCGGGTCGTCGCCGTGCATATTTTTGTTTAACCGTTTAAACACATCGCTGATGCTATTAACGTGTGTCACTTCGGGTTGCTGGCGCAGCCACTGGCTAAAGGTTTCTATTGCAGTAATAAATTCCGGCTGGTTTACGCCACTGCTTTGGCCACTTTGCAGCACAAAATCCATCGACATAGAAGCCGCTAGATTTTGATCGAGAAAATCCATCGCCTGACGAAACTCGGTTTTTGGTGAGAAGTACTTTACCGCCTCATCATTCACTTTATTCAGGCTGATAAAGCTGGCAAAACCCACCATTAACAACAGCGTCACCGGCAGCAGTAAACGGTGGCGCGCAATAACAAAGTTGGCCATTTTGTCCATCGCGTTGCTACTATGCTGCTGCGCTTTACCCGGGCGTAAGGGTAATACCGCCAGCAATGCCGGCAGCGTAACAATGCTAAATAAGCAGGCGAGCATCACTCCAACAGCAGTCATATTGCCCAGGTCGGCTAAAATCGGTACTTCTGAAAAGTTAAGCGTTAAAAAACCGATAGCAGTCGTCGCGCTGGTAATAAATACCGGCATGACATTGCGCTGCATACTGTAAACGATGGCGCTGGTTTTATCATCGCCACGGTTCAGCGCAAATTGCATGGAGGCAATGACATGCACGCCGTCTGCCACCGCCAATGTCATTAAAATGGTGGGTACATTAACGGTAGCGGTGCTAAGAAAAATACCGGCCCAGCCAGCTAAGCCCAAAGCACTGCTGATGGTAATAATAATAATAATAACCGTGGCCAGGGCGCCAAGTACTGAACGCAGTAGCAGTGCCAGCATTAACACAATAACGGCAAACATTACTGGGATCAGAGTTTGCGCATCGTGTTCAGCTTCGTAAGCAAAGGAGTGGTTCATGGCAATAACACCTGCCAGATGAAACTCAACATCCGGATAGCGCTGGCTGAAGTCAGCTTTTAGTTGCTGAGCAAAACCAAAGGCATCGAAGACTTCTTTATTTTTATCTAATTCTGGCAACTGCACAGTAATATTGATCGCAGCCACCGCGCCGGATGCGGAAACCAACCGGTTTAATAGTGCCGGTTCAGCTAAGGCCACCGCGCGGATTTTCGCCACCTTGTTACTGTCCAGCAAGCTAGTATCCAGCAGTAGGTCTTCTACCAATAAATCGTCAGCCTCGGCCTCTGTGTGTTGGAAGTTACTTATTGAGTCGACCCGAATAGAGTAGGGCGTTTGCCAGGCGGCATCGGTGAGTTGCTTTATCAGTGTCAGGTTCGCCACGCTGAAAATTGCACCGTCTTTTGGTGCAACGCCAATAAGAATGTTATCGCTTTTATTAAATTCATCCTGCATTTGCTCAAAGGCCAGCAATTGCGGGTTGTCGTCGGCAAAAAATACCCGGTAGTCACCACGAAAATATAGCTTGCTAAGGCCGGCACTCATCAGCACCACTAGCAACAAGGTGCTAAGCAATACCTGCCACGGATGTTTCAACACCCAGTTAAGCCAAAGCTGCTTCATGTATTACTCTCCAGGCTAATTATTCAATCTGACCAACAGCTTGCATCCTTTATCGCATGGCTGCTGCGGTGTTAGTCAGTTTAGCTGATTTCACTGTCGGCTTAGCATAATATTTAATCTTGCTTAAATGTAACACTGTGCTAAACATTAATTTATCTTTTATTTTCACTCACAGGAGACAGGATGTCACTGGCCGTAGTTTATAGCCGCGCCCGCCATGGTTTGGATGCGCCCTTAGTTACCGTTGAAGTGCATATTAGCAATGGCTTGCCGGCATTTCAGTTGGTAGGTTTGCCGGAAACGTCTGTTAAGGAATCACGTGACCGGGTGCGTAGCGCCATGGTTAATAGCGGTTTTGCTTTTCCGGATCGTAAAATTACCGTCAATCTGGCACCGGCCGATTTACCCAAAGAGGGCGGCCGTTTTGACCTGCCGATCGCGCTGGGTATTATTGTTGCCTCTGGCCAGTTGGCAGAGAAAAGCCTGCAAGGTTATGAATTTTGTGGCGAATTGGCATTGTCTGGCGAAATTAGAACTATTGTAGGTGAAATTCCGGTGGCGATAGCCTGCCGTGATGCTGGCCGCGAAGTGGTGTTGCCGATGTTAAACGCACAGCAGGCGCAGCAAGTGCCGAAAGTGGCGGTGCACGGTGCCGAGCATTTACTACAGGTACACAGTTTTTTACTGGCGCAACAACCATTACCGGCTATACCAGCGTTACCACCGCGTGAGCAGCAACATCTGCCAGATCTGGCCGATGTTAAAGGTCAGGCCCACGCCAAGCGGGTGTTGGAAATTTGCGCCGCCGGCGAGCACAACTTACTTATGCTGGGCCCGGCGGGCACCGGAAAATCGATGCTGGCGCAGCGTTTGCCTGGTATTATGCCGCCGCTTACCGAGCCAGAAGCGCTGGCAACCGCGGCGATTTATTCGATAGCCGGTTTAAAACGCAATTTACACGATTGGCAGCAGCGGCCATTTCGGTCGCCACATCATACCAGCTCTGCCGTCGCCCTCGTGGGGGGCGGTTCAGTGCCAAGGCCGGGCGAAATTTCGTTATCGCACCACGGCATTCTGTTTTTAGATGAACTACCCGAGTTTCCACGCAAAGTGTTGGATGTGCTACGTGAACCACTTGAAACCGGCGTGGTACATATTAGCCGCGCGGCGCGGCAAGCCGAATTTCCGGCGCAGTTTCAGCTGGTAGCTGCACTTAACCCCAGCCCCACCGGGCACCATCAGGATGGCCGAGCCACGCCCGAACAGGTAATGCGCTATTTAAACCGCTTATCTGGGCCTTTTATTGACCGCATAGAACTGCAAATTGAAGTGCCGCTGCTGCCCAAAGGCATGTTAAGCCAGCATACGCAGGAAGAGAGCAGCGCCAGTGTGCGCGAGCGTGTGCTGGCGGCGCGGCAGATACAGCTTAACCGTCAGGGCAAAGCCAATGCGCGCTTAAGTGGCAGCGAAATCGCCGATTTTTGCCCGTTGCAACGCGCCGATGCCCAGTTTTTAGAAGACACCATTCACCGCTTTAAGCTATCTGCCCGTACGTACCATAAAATTATTAAAGTCGCGCGCAGCATTGCCGACTTGCAGCAGCAAGCGCAAATCAGCCGCGCGCACTTAATGGAGGCACTTAGCTACCGCGCGTTAGAGCGGCTGCTAAGTTATCTGAAAAACTAAACTAATTTCCAGTTGAGGGTTTCACCGGCGAAAAACGGCACTATTGGGTTGCCGTTGGGCAGGGTTATTTCTGTAGGCACCTGCCACTGCTGTTTAACTAAAGTTACTGTGCCGCTATTGCGTGGCAGGCCGTAGAAATCGGCGCCATAGTGGCTGGCAAAGCCTTCAAGTTTATCCAGGCAGCCCAGTTCATCAAACACCTGCGCATACAGCTCTATTGCGCTATGGGCGCTGTAACAGCCGGCGCAGCCACAGGCTGATTCTTTACGGTGTTTCTCGTGCGGTGCTGAATCAGTACCGAGGAAAAATTTAGCGGAGCCACTGGCCACCGCAGCGCGCAACGCTTCCTGGTGAGTGCGGCGTTTTAATACTGGCAGGCAGTAGTTATGTGGCCTTACACCGCCAACCAGCAAGTCATTGCGGTTTAGCAGTAAGTGCTGTGGTGTGATAGTGGCAGCAACATTTGCTGAGGCTTCGGCAACAAAGCTGGCAGCATCGGCAGTGGTAATGTGTTCGAACACTACTTTTAATTGCGGGATACGGGCGACAATATGCTGCAGGTGGCGGTCGATAAACACTTTTTCCCGGTCAAAAATATCAATTTCGTGTTCGGTTACTTCGCCGTGAATAAGCAGCAACATACCTTGCTCGGCCATCACTTCAAACACCGGATACAAGGCATCCAGCGCGCCAACGCCCTGGCTGGAATTCGTGGTAGCGCCGGTTGGATATAATTTTGCCGCAACCACACCGGCTGCTTTGGCTTCGATAATATCTTGTGCTGTGGTTTTATCGGTCAGGTATAAGGTGACCAGAGGCTCAAACGCACTACCCTGAGGCCGCGCGGCCAGAATACGCTCGCGATAGGCCATAGCCATGGCCGCGTTGGTCACCGGCGGCACTAAGTTAGGCATTACAATAGCGCGGGCAAATTGCCGGGCTGTGGCAGGCACGGTTTCGCGCAGCATGTCGCCGTCACGAAAGTGTAAATGCCAGTCATCCGGGGTTTGAATGGTTAAACTTGTCATGCGGTGGCTCCTGCGGCGGTATGGCGAAAACTGGGCCATATTCTAGCAAGTTCAGCAAGCAGGCGCATCGGTTAAATCTGCTTTAGCAGGTTGGAAGCTTTTGCTACACTGCGTGAGTTAACTTAACCGGGAGCATAGCGAATGTCGGATTTAGAATTTGATCTAGACCACCTGGATTTTGACCAGGCCGAGCAAAATGTTGAGCAACAGCAGCTGGCTCAATTAGAACGTGCCGCCGAACCACAATTTGGCGATGACGATGATGAATGCAGTGGTGGTGCCTGTAAAATTTAATCAGCGTCGCTGGCAGCATGTTGCTCAAACGGTTGCTGCCAAAGCTGGCTAAGCGAGATACATAACACACCAACCAGCATCAGAATGGCAAACGGCAGTGGTGTGGCATTGTAAAATAACGCCAGCAATGGCCCTGCCAGTGCACCTATACCAAACCTAAGCGTGCCGATAACGGCTGTGGCAGTGCCGCTATTGTCAGGAAATTTCATCAAGATCATCGCATCGGCGTTGGTAGCAATCAGGCTTAGGCTTGCCATTAAAGGCGCTATACTCAGCACAGTAAATACTAAACCTAACTGCCAGAAGTTAAACAATGTCAGTGCGCTGGCGCTGGCAAGCGCCACAGCCAAACCGGCTCTTAGCATGCGCTGCGGCCCAAGACGACTGACCATCCTGCTGTTAATAAAGTTAGCTAGCATTAGCATCACTACATTAAAACCAAACAACAGACTGAATTGTTGTTCATCCACGCCAAAGTATTTGATATAAACAAAGGGCACAGCAGTTAAAAAACAAAAAAATGAAAATGAGGCAAACATCGAAGTTGCTATGTCGGGCCGTGCCGACACCCGGCTAAACACCACTTTGTAGCCAGCAAAAAAAGCTAACCGCTGTTGGGTGCCGGCAGGGCGAATTTCTGGCAAGTAGCGCCAACACAGCAACAAGATCAGCAGGCCATAAGCCGCTAGCGTGACAAATATCATTTGCCAGTTGGCTAGCCATAACACACCACTGCCAATAGCGGGTGCCAGCAACGGTGCCAGCATCATGATCATCGATACGTACGACATGCCTTTAGCGGTGTGTTCCTGATAAATATGCCGTACTATACCGGGTACTACTACGGTGGCTGCGGCACCACATAGTGCTTGTAGCGCACGCCAAAATAAAAACCACTCAATACTACTTACCAGGCTTAGCGCTATACTGGCTAAAACAAAACCGGTTAAACCAAAGATTGCCAGTGGTCGCCTGCCGAAGCTGTCGGCTAGCGGGCCACAAATCAGCATGCTAATACCAAAAAAGGCCAGAAAAATACTCAATGACTGCTGCACCATGCCGATAGAGGTATCCAATTGTTGCGCCATTAATGGCATAGCGGGGAGATACATATCTATTGCCAATGGTGTTGTGGCAACAACAGCAGCCAGCAAAATAATAATCCAGCCAGCAGGTTTATGTGACATCAGGCCTTAACTCGTAATAGGGCAGCACTGCATAATACGCGGTTTTGGCTAAGGCGGCTAACCGTGGAATGTAAAAATAGGTAAACAGATATGTCAGCATGTGCTGCTGTGGATTGCAATTTGCCCCGCAAAGCTTTGTAATAGTGATTACCAACATAAACAGTTGTAACCCACCTATGCTATTACGTTCCTTTTGGATCTACTGCTGTTGGCTATTGAGCAGTTTCACGCTGCTGGCTGCAGAGCCAATTCGTGTGGGGTTACATTTGTCAGCGCCCTGGTCGTTTTATAATGCCAATAGTGAGTTGGATGGTATTGAATATCGGTTAGTGTCGCGCATTTTTCAGCTTGCCGCAGTTCCGGTAGTGTATGAGCTACATAGCTATAGTCGGTTACTGAAGCAGTTCAATGATAAAAAGCTCGACTGTGCTTCGCCGGTAGCTATGGCAATAGAAGGCGCTTTTTATACTGAAGCCTATTTACCATTTCAAGATGTGGTTGCAAGCAAGCACGACGCACCGTTTAATATTGCCCAACTTGCTGATTTAAAACATAAACGCATCGTGGCGTACCAACAAGCCAGCCAGGTTTTGGGGGCTGAGTTTCGTGAGGCTATTAGTACAGCCAACTACATTGAGCTGGCAGAGCGTGAAGTGCAATTGGAGTTATTATTCAGTGACCGCGTTGACCTGGTTGTGGGTGAACGGCGTGTGCTGCAATACTTGGCTGCAACGTTGGCACCTGCGTATAGCCTGCGCACCTATGCCTTATTTGCAGAGAAAAGTTACCCGGCAGCCTGCTGGCAGCCGGAGCTGGTGCAGTTGTTTAACCGTGAACTGCTAAAGATGCAGCAAAGTGGTGAGCTGGCAGCCATTTTACAGCGCTTTGATGAAATACCTCTGGCGATCGGTACAAAATAGCCTTACGCCGCACAATACGTTTATACTGATTAAAATAAGACTGTCGGGTAGGCATAATGAAAAAAACTAAAATAATTACAACGGATGAAATCCTGCTGACATTATGTCAGTCGGTAACGAAAGTGTTATCTGGTGCGGGCAACAGTAATGTGGCGTATTCGCCAATGGTGCAAAAGATTCAAAAAACCTGCCTGCGTCCTGATCTTGGTTGCTTTGTGCTGTTTGATGGTGGTTTTTCCGGGCTGGTAATCATTAACTTTACCGCTCAGGCGGCGATGGAGATTTATAAAAAGTATCTGATGAGCATGGGAATGCCTGAGTCAGAGCTGGCACAGTTTCACACGTCCGATGAAGTGGGCAATGTGATGGGTGAACTGATGAACCAAATTGTTGGCGACTTCACCAATACTGTGCGTTACGACCTGCAAACCTCAATCAATCAAAGCCAGCCGAAAATGATGGCAATTAATAAACAAGTACAAATTTTAATCAACACCCAGTTAGACCAGCCGCAGGCGCGTCGGGTTACGTTTAGCACACCAGAGCACAATATCTTTTATCTTGAGTTGGCAATGGATAAAACTGAATTTATTCAGTTGCATGACTTCGAAAAAGTAGAGCAAGAGCATCCAGACGATATTCTGGCCAATGCTCAGCAATATACCCCTGAAAATACGGTTAGTGCCGACATGGAAGTTGACGACGATTTTCTGAAGAACCTGGGATTATAATGGCGGTTGTTGCATCGGTAAGCGCAGGCTAAAGCAGGCGCCACCGAGGCCCGACTCGCTTACGCGGATACTGCCATGATGCCACTGCATCACGCGTTGCACTATAGCTAGGCCTAAACCGTATCCCCCCCCTTGCTTATTGCGACTGGCTTCCAACCGAAAAAATGGCTTGAGTATATCGTGGCGCACTGCTACCGGAATGCCTGGGCCATCGTCCTCAACGCTTATAATCCAGTGCTGTTGCTGCGACTGTAATGTCAGGCTGATTTGTTGCCTGGCGTATTTTTTGGCGTTAACCAGCAGGTTTTGCAGCGCCCGTTCGAGATAATGTGCATCAGCGAATAGCATTGCCTGTGTTGGCAAATGCAACGCAATTGTCGCGCCGGGCAAAGGTGCTAGCTTTTCCTGTACATTGTTTATCAGCTCATTTAAATCAATGTACTGTAGTTGTAACGGTAATTGGCCGGTTTCCAGCCTGGCGTAATCCAAAATCTCATCGACCAGTTGTTGCAGCTCGCGCACGTCAGCTGACATTAATTTACGCTCATCGTCCGTTAGTCCGCCGGCCATTTCCAGCGCAAAGTTTAGTCTGGCAATTGGCGTGCGCAGTTCGTGTGATACCGCATGTGTCATTTCACGTTGCAAGTTAAGTAGCGCGCGGATCTGCTCGCGCATCTGTTCAAAACTTGTGGCAATGGGCGCAATAAAGGAGCGGGCGGGTAAGACGATGTTGCTGTCACGATTTGCAGCAAACTGCACTAAACCACGCTGCAAGCTGCGAATATCACGGGCAACCGGCCATAGCCATAAAGCTAAGGCTACGGCCAGCAGTAAGAAAAATAACAGGGTAAACCAAATAGTATCGGCTTGTTGTTGTAGCTCCAACGGCCCGATACGCCACAATTGCTGTTGCTGCTGGTAATAAAAGTACACTGTATCGGCTTCAAAAAGATTAATTATTTGGCCACTGTCGAGTTGTTGCTGCTCAGACGGCAGCCAGCTAATGCTGTCAGCCGGTACAGCGATGTAGGGCAAGGTCAAGGTTTGCTGCCACTTGGCAGGCGGGTGTTGCAATTGTTGTTGTAATAAGTTTACGTAGCTGGATAACCAAGGCGGTGGCGTTTCGGGTTGCCATTGTTGCCATAGTTGTTCTACCGCCCAACCAATACCGAGCAGCACCAGAAAAATAAACAGATAAAAATGCCAGAATAAACGCTGCATGGAGTTTCGCCGGCTTACCAGGCGTCTGCAACAAACAAATAGCCTTTACCCCAAACCGTTTTAATCCGAAATGGTGTTTCAGCATTGTCGCCCAGTTTGCGACGTAAGTGAGAGATCCGTACATCTACGGTACGGTCCAGCCCATCATATTCCCGACCAATAATCTGTTGATGGATGGCTTCACGTTTTACGGTTTGGCCTGCATGGCGTGCCAACATCCAGAGTAAATCAAATTCGTAACTTGTCAGTTCAACGCGCTCGTTGTTGTACCAGGCTTCGCGTGCGCGTTGTTTTAGCATTAAGTCACCAAATTGCAGCTCTTGTTGTTCAGCGGGGGCCGGCGTTTTTGTGCGGCGCAGCAGGGCGTTAATCCTGGCGACCAGTACACGCGGCTCCACGGGTTTTATCACGTAATCGTCTGCCCCCAACTCCAGTCCCAGCACTTGGTCAATGTCACTTTGCTTTGCAGTAAGAATCAAAATAGGGCCTTTGTACCAAGGCCGTACCTGACGGCATACGCCAAAGCCGTCTAAGCCGGGTAACATTAAATCCAGCACTATAAGATCGGGTTGAAACTGGCGGCAGTGATCGGCAACCGCGTCGCCCTGGCTTTGTAGCTGCACGATAAAGCCATGTTGCGTCAGGTAACTTTGTACTAAGGACGCCAGACGTGAATCGTCTTCGACTAACAGGATACGGGCCATTAAAAAATACTCCATGGGCTGGCGATACGTCGTCGCATAGGTTTGCGGCTAAGTACTTTCAGTTCAGTTTGCAACAGTAAGGTGTCGTTAAACTGGCGTAAGCTTAAAGTGGAATTTTGCCAGTTAAGTTGCTGTTGCCATTGCCCAATAGTGGCATCCTGCCAGCATTGCAGCTGGTTTTGGGCAACATAAAGACACAGGCTTTGTGGTGTAGTGCTAACCCAGTGCACCGTTAGTATGGCACTGCAGTCCTGATCAGGCTGTTCAACCAGACAGATTTGCGGGCTAATATTCCAGCAAAGCGCAGCTTCACAGGGGGCAGGGGCGCCCTGTGCTGCAGTGATTCCGTTCATTGCCAGCATCAACCATAAACCGAACATTAATAAAACCGGTAACTCACGCCTAAAAACCAGGTTGTTACCTTATCAGACCGCACCAGCGGGCTTTGTGTCATAGCATCATCCAGATGTAGATAGCGGACAAAAGCCAATAATGAAACACGCTCAGAAAGGGGCTTTTGCCAATTTAACCGCAGCTCGGGCTGCCAGCTAGGTTTGCCATTATAGCGTGGCAGGAATAGCGCTTCATTATCATCAATGCCGTAGTAAGTATCAATAAGTTTGGCGCTTTTCCAATATAACCGCAGGCTTAACTGCCAACTGCTGCTAAATTTTTGCCAACCACGATTCAGGCTGATACTGGCATGCTGGCCGTTATAGCTATTACTGATGTCCTGCCACAGCGCAGCCTGAGCTTGCCAGGTGTCGCTAAACCAGTCTAGCTGTACACCAAGATCGAACGCGGTAGGCCTTTTATTAACTTGTTGCAATGTAATATCGGCCCTGCTGACGAATGCGGTTTCAAGTGCCGGCCCCACCGTCGCTGTGTTAAATTGCAATACATTGCCACTAAACCATTTTTTGAAATAGCCTTTTTCCTGATTCAGCTGGCCTAACACACTCAGTTGCACATTGTCTGATAACGCCATGCTGCTGCCGAGGATGCCGTTATCGAAAAACCAATGTTCGCTGTAATAATAGATCTCTGGCAGAACAACCAAGGAGAGTTCTTTGCCACCATGCAATGGATTACTACGCTGGCCATAACCCAGCGCCATGCTCAGATGCAGTTGTTGTTGAGCCACGCACTGCGGCCCTTCAGTGCAGGGTTCAGTATTGCTGGCGCTGCTTTGCCAGCTATGTAACATGAACAGTAAAAGCAGATATCGCAATCTTCACCTGTCGTCGATTATTTCTATACCATCGCTAGTCTAGCAACTAGTTTGCTGCGTTATAAGCAGGCATAACAATGTTTCACAATTCAGCCGTACTAAGCGGGCTTAGCAACAGTGAATTTTAGCCTGCAGATGAAAATTGAATCCCCTGGCAATACCCTCTATGATAAGGCCAGAATAATACTAATATATCCAGCGTAAGCGATTGCAGCTGGTATTAATATCCGCAGTAATTTCGCTGTAATAGCAGAGCATTTTGATGAAAGACAAAGCTACTTCCTTCGACATAGCTTATATGGCTGGTGTATCGCAGTCTACGGTTTCACGTGCACTGCGCAACAGCCCGCAAGTAAATAAAGAAACGCGAGATAAAGTGCAGGCGATTGCGCGGCAGTTAAATTACAAAGTAGACAAAAACGCCAGCAATTTGCGCCAACAGCGCAGCAGCACGCTGGCGCTGTTATTGTTTGAAGACCCCACTACGGATGAATCATTGATAAATCCGTTTTTCTTGTCGATGTTAGGCAGTATTACCCGCGCCTGCGCCAAACGCGGCCAGGATTTGCTGGTGTCGTTTCAGCAACTTAGCGATGACTGGCACGCCGACTATGAAGACAGTAATAAAGCCGATGGCATTATTCTGCTTGGTTACGGCGACTACAAAGATTACGAGGAAAAACTGGCTAAGTTATTAGCCCAGGAAACACATTTTGTCTGCTGGGGCGCTGAAGTACTAGGCCATCCGGAGTTTACCTTGCGTAGCAATAACCGCGAAGGTGGCCGGTTAGCTGGCGAGCACTTGCTGGCGACTGGGCATAAAAAATTCGCCTTTGTTGGCAATGCTTCCGAAGGTAGCCCGGAATTTAGTGAGCGTTATCTCGGCTTTATTGCCGCGTTAGAAACTGCCGGTATTAATGCCGAGCAAGTACCGCATTTTGATGCGATAACGACGGAGAGTGCTGGCGACGCGGCTACCGAGCAATTATTGGCCGCCGGACATCAGTTAGACGCCATCTTCTGCGCCAGTGATTTAATAGCCATTGGCGTGATGCGTTGCCTGAAGCGGCGTAATTTGCGCGTACCAGAAGATATTGCGGTAATGGGCTTTGATGATATTCCGGTGGCGTCTTTTGCTACGCCGGCACTGAGCACTATTCAGCAAGATACCACCCAGGCCGGTGAATTGCTGGTCAACAACCTGCTACAGCTAATCAACAATCAACCTATCACCATCAGCCAGATAGAACCCAAGCTGATTATCCGTCAGTCTTGTGGTGCGCGCGAATAAAGCTGCTCCAATGCTTCACGCAGGGTTGGGTAAAAGCTTAACACGCCAGGTAGGGGTTGTACGCCTGCGCGGGCTAGTGTTTTAAGCGGTTGAAACTGTAAGTCGGTAATGAGCAGCTCAGTGTTATTTTTGCTGCATTTACTGAGCAGTTTATTCAGCGCGGCCAGACCACCGGCGTCTAACAGCGGCACACCATCCATATACAACACTATGCCGCGGCTGTGTCCGGTGAGCTGAGCGATATCAGCAAAAATGCGCTCGGCGGCGGCAAAAAACAATGGGCCGCTAATTTTCAGTACTTGCCAGCCGTCGGGTATCGGTTGCTCTACCTGTTTGCGATTGCTGCTGATATCGGTAACTCTGCTCATTTCGGCAATTTCTTTTACAAAAAGCAAAGCGGCGAGCAGGATGCCGGTGGTAATGGCGATCACCATATCAAACAGCACGGTGAGGCTAAAACAGGTAATAAACACCCAAATATCGCTGCGTGGTGCGGTTTTCAGTAAACGCACTGCTTTGGGCGCTTCGCTCATATTCCACGCCACTATAATAAGTAACGCCGCCAGTGCAGCCATTGGCAGATAAGACAGCAGTTGCGCCAACAATACTAAGCCGAGCAACAGCACCAACGCATGCACCATCGCCGCAAAGGGTGATTGCGCCCCGGCTTTAAAGTTCGCCGATGAGCGCGCCAGAGCTGCTGTGGCAGTAATGCCGCCGAAAAATGGTGTAATAATATTGCCCAGGCCCTGACCGAATAGCTCACTATTCGCACTGTGGCGCCGGCCCGACATGCCATCCAGTACCACTGCACACAGCAAGGACTCAATTGCGCCCAGCATGGCCATAGCAAAGGCGGCAGCCAGCAGGTCTTTTGCCAGTTGCCAGCTAAAGGTAAGCATTTGGCCTTCCGGCCCGGGGCGTAACCAAGGCCAGTCAAAATAGGGTAAATAGGGTGGAATACCATTGCCGCTGCTGCCGTCTGGCGCGGTGTAACTAAAGCGCGAGCCGATAGTATCCAGCTCAAAGCCAAACTGCAGTAGTAACAAAGCCAGCACGGTGCCGGTAAACAGCGCTGGTAAATGCGCCGGTACTACCGTTTTTAGTTTTGGCCATAGCAGCATTACCGCCATTGTAACGCTGGCTACCAGCAGGCTAGGCGAAGACAATTGCGGTAAATTCTGCGCCAGGGCCAGCAGTTTATCGACATAATGCTCCGGCATATCTGCTATGGCTAAGCCAAAAAAGTCTTTAATTTGTAAGGTGGCAATAACCACGGCTATACCGCCGGTAAAGCCAAGGGTGACAGACTCAGGAATATATTCTATTAGCCGGCCGAGGCGCATAACGGCCATGACCAGCAGCAAAATGCCGGACAACACCGTGGCTATAAGCAGGCCGCTTAAACCGTATTTCAATGCCACTGGATACAGAATAACCACAAAGGCGGCAGTAGGGCCGCTGATGCTGTAACGCGCGCCGCCGGTAAGGGCAATGACAAAACCGGCAATAATGGCGGTATAGAGGCCGTATTGCGGTGCCACGCCCGAGGCTATTGCCAATGCCATCGCCAGTGGTATGGCAATAATGCCGACAGAAACACCGGCCAGCAGATCTTTACCTAATTTATTCAGATCATAGCCTTCGGCCAGCGCCTCGCGCAGCGCATGGCCGATACGCAGGGAAAACAGGTGAGGACGGTCAGACACCACAACTCCGCTACAGCAGAACAGGTGACATGAGTTTAGCAAATCGGCAGCACTGCCGGTATGCGCTATTAGTCTGACAAATAACTATTTTTCTGCCGCTGCAGTGTGGTGCTGCAGCGGCAATATAGCATTAAAGGTACTGTTTTAACCAGGCGGCGATTTCGGCATCGGCTTCTGCGCGGTTAGGGTATAAGTCATGGTCGGCACCCGGGTACACCACTAATTTATGTGGCTGGCCTTTTTCAACCAGAGCTTTGGCCAGATTTTGCGATTGCGCCACTTCAACCCTTACATCTTTATCACCATGTAACAGCAATATCGGTAACTTGGGTGGTAGCTTATCTAGCCAGTGCAGCACCGAGCGCGCCCTTAATTGCGCGGTTTTTTCGGTGGCGTAGTTAGGAATAAATCTGGTGTAAATGTTTTCCATCGCCTGGCGCACCTCCAGGCTGGCTTCTAAATCGGCTACGCCGGCTTCAACAATCAAAGCTTTAAGTTGCGGCATGTCACGCGCTGCCAGATAACTCATCATACCGCCGCGGCTGGCGCCTAACATGGCAACACGCGCACTGTCAGCGTCGGCCATGCCATTGATTATCGGCAGCAAATTTTTAATATCGTTGACGTCAGCGCCGCCAAACTGATCTAGCTCGATATGTTGCTTCACTGTGGTTGCAAAGCCTTTGGCACCGCGATACTGGCTGGCAATGACGATATTCCCTAATTCTGCAATAGGCATCAGACTGTGCTGCACGGCGCCATATACCAGGGTGCCACCTTTGGCATTGCCGCCGCGGTTATAAATCACTACCGGCAACTTGTTCCGCTCTGCAGCGTTGGTTTTAGGGCGTAGCATTACGCCTTCAACCAAAATGCCGTCTGACTCATAAACAAATACACGGCAATCAATGGTTTGCTGACGGCGTTCGACATCGGCGCGGGGCAGCATTTTTTCAAACTGCTCAGTGTTGAACTTTGGCTTTTTGCTTAACATCGCCAGCCAGCTGTCGTAGCTGGCAAAAGGGCCACCATAGCAACTAAAGTTACTTTTTAGATTTTCGGCTGATGAAAATGGCGCTAGCAACTCAGGACCAGCTTTGTTTGGTTTATCAGAGGCGGCGTGCAGTTGCGAGCCAGAAGCCAGTAGTAAGCAACTGAGTAAAATCAGAAAAGGTTTCATAGACATTCCTTGTTAAATTCACGGGTACAATAAGTTAACAAGGGGAGCTTGGCAAGCGGCAAGAAAAAACCGCCGCTAAACCAGCCGGCGGTTTCAGGGAGAGCTTTTAAATCTCAGAGGGCGCTGTGCAGTAGCAGTAAGCTGAATGGCGCAAGTGTATTGCCGTCCAGGTCAAAGGCCCAGCTGGCATGCAAGCCGGTTCGGTTAATACTGCTGATATCTTGCGCGTTGTTGGTTAGGTTCAGCAGAAACAAGCTCTTACTGTTATTTAGCCCGCGGGTAATTTGTACAATGCCGTTATCCCATTGCGTTACCTGATAGCTGCCCTCAGTACCCAGCTCGGGCCGTTGTTTTTTTAGTGCAATTAACAGCTTATACAATTGCCATATTGAATCGGGCTGCGCTTGCTGTGCGCTAACGCTGCGATCGCTGGCTTGTAGTTGCCCGGCAAGAAAATCCGGATACCAGTTGGGGAAGCCGTCGCCAAATAGCGCCAACTGTTCTACCCAGCTGTTATTTGCCTGGGTAAAACCAGCTTGCTGGTTGTTATCCCATAGCATAGGCGCGCGCTTGTATACGTCGTGACCAGTGCCGCCCTGCGTTAAGCCAATTTCTTCACCGTAGTAAATGTATGGCGTGCCCGGTGAGCTGAATAACATCGCAGCCGCCAGTTTGGCTTTGGCGTCATCTTGCTTAAGCTGATAGGCAATACGCTCCTGATCGTGGTTAGTTAAAAACGGCGAAAAAAAGCTAAGAGGTGCGACAGAATCAGCACGTTGCTGCACATTTTGCTGCAATACCGAGACATCAGCAGTTTTTTGTGTATTGGACTGCATAGTACCAAACTGAGCATCGCCACTGGCATCAGGCTTTAGCAGGCCCAGTATTTTATAGCCGACTTCAAAATCAAAGCCCTGGTCAAGCCCTGTGCCTTCGCCGTAATAACGGGCGGCAACCGGGATATCTACCCAGGCTTCACCCACTAAGTAGGCTTCTGGATTAATGCTTTTCACGTATTGGTTAAAATCCTGCCAGTAGGCAATGGTTTCAGCGGTATCAGCTTGCGCATCGGGGCCACCCTCCATGGCAAAGCGCACAGCGTCTAAACGAAAACCGGCTACGCCTTTATCCAGCCAGAATTTGGCCATTTTTTCCATTTCAGCCACTACATCGGGGTGGCGTAAATTTACATCTGGTTGGCTGGCGCCAAAGGCAGCATAGTAGTAGGCGTTACGGCTTTCGTTGTAATGCCATACCGCATCGGGTTTATCGTTGTCGCTCCAGGCGTGGCCCCAGCCGCTGCCCACTTCAGGTATAGTGTCTCGCCAGATAAAGTAATCTTTATACGGCGCTTCACCCGCGGCCGAGCGTTTAAACCAGTCATGCTCGCTGGAGATATGGTTAATCACCAAATCCAGAATCACCTTCATACCTTTGGCATCGGCAGCTTGGATAAAGGCTTCAAATTCGGCCATAGTGCCGTAATCACTTTCTACCTGATAAAACTCAGTAAAGTCGTAACCGTGATAAGACGGTGCTTCGAACATTGGCGTTAGCCACAGCGCGGTGACGCCTAAATCCTGCAAGTACGGTAGTTTGGCGGTCATGCCGTTAAAGTCGCCGTGGCCATCGCCGTCGGTGTCGTAAAAGCTGCGCGGCCAGATTTGGTAAAACACCGCGTCCTGCCACCAGGGGCTGGCTTGGGCAGAGCTGGCTTGTGCTGCTGGCTGTGGCGTTTCTGCGGCTGTCGTACTGGTTTGCGGTTGGCAGGCGGCCAGTAATAGTGACAGCGCCAGCGCGCTTAAGGTAAAAGCTTTCATGTCATCCCCGTGCGTTTTTTTTGGTGCACCATATCAAAGCGCAGATGCACTGCTATGCTGATTTAGCCTTGGTAATAACGCCAAAATAGTGCAACAACAAGATGAATACGTATGCACAATTTTGCGCAAAATGGCTGCTATCGTGTAGCTTAGTTCGATCTGTGCGCTTACACAGCATAATAAAACCATCCGGGGAGCGGATATGAAACAACCTAAGTTATCCTTTTGGCAGATTTGGAACCTTAGCTTCGGCTTTTTAGGGGTGCAAATTGGCTTTGCGCTGCAAAACGGTAACGTCAGCCGGATCCTGTCCGATCTGGGTGCCGATTTATCGTCATTGTCATTATTCTGGCTGGCAGCGCCGATTATGGGTCTGTTGGTGCAACCTATTGTCGGTGCCGCCTCTGACAGGACCTGGAATAAACTCGGCCGCCGCTTGCCGTTTATGCTGGGTGGTGCGGTGATTGCCGCCGCGGCAATGATGCTGCTACCTAACGCCTCAATGGTGGTGGCGTTTATTCCGCCGATGCTATTTGGCTTGCTGATTTTTGCCATTAAAGACGCTGCCTTTAACGTCACGTTTCAGCCGTTCCGCTCACTGGTGTCCGATATGGTGCCAGCCGAACAGCGCAACCTTGGCTATTCAGTACAAACGCTACTGATCAATATCGGTGCAGTGTTTGGCTCTATTTTGCCGTTTGTGCTAACTAACGTAGTAGGGCTGGATAACGCCTCTAAAGCCGGCGAAGTAGCACCTTCTGTAGTATGGGCTTTCTACATTGGCGCTACGGTATTGCTGGGTAGCGTGCTGTGGACAGTATTTCGCACCAAAGAATATGCGCCTGAACAATATTACGCATACAAAGGCCTGGATGCAGAATCACAGGCACTGGCCGAGCAGGTGCGTAAATCACGTAGCCTGGGCGAGAAGCTAAGCGATTTTTGGCAAACCATGCTTAGCATGCCGAAAATCATGAAGCAGTTGGCATTGGTGCAGTTTTTTAGCTGGTTTGCGCTGTTTATTATGTGGACCTACTTTCCGGCCGCTATTGCGCAGAATACCTGGGGTGTAGGTGTTGAATGGTACAACGGCAGCTACATTGCGCAAATGGGCGGAGTACCAGCGCATATTGCTGCAGCTAAAGGCGCGGCCGGTGACTGGGTCGGCATTTTATACGCTGGTTATTCATTGTTTGCGGTGCTGTTTTCGTTAGTGATGGCCAAATTAGCCAATCTGTTTGGCCGCAAGTTTGTTTATTCATTCTCGTTGTTAGCTGGTGGCTTGGGCTATTTAAGCTTTGTACTGTTTACCGACCCAACCATGACCCACGTAAACCTGCTGATCACCCAAGTAGAAATTCCCAAAGGCGCGCTGGGGTTAATGCTGCCGATGATCGGTGTCGGTATTGCCTGGGCCGCTATTTTGGCCATGCCGTATGCCATACTGGCCGGTGCCTTGCCACCGGAGAAAACCGGCGTGTATATGGGCATTTTTAACTTTACCATCGCCGCACCGCAAATCGTGTCGGGCTTAATTGCCGGCTGGATCTTAGGCTCGGTGTTTGAAAACCAGGCTGTGTACATTGTAATGTTAGCCGGTGGCGTCATGGTGCTGGGCGCATTGTCGGTATGGCTGGTAAAAGAGCAGGAAGTGACAGCAGCAGAATAAGCTTTTACAACTAAACAAAAGGCGCCGTTTGGCGCCTTTGTTGTTTCTGCGGCTGATTACTGCAGTAAATTGGTTACGTCTTATATTGTCGCAGCACTGAATAAGCTGTCAGCATCTTAAATGGAGGTGCTATGTCAGTTGCGTCAATCATTATTGTTGGAGTGGGAGGCCGTGGCTGCGCGGCATTGCAGCATTTACAGCAGCACAGTTTGCCAGACAACATTAGCCGAATTGCTATCAGCACCGATAAGCGTGCTTTGAACTCCGTACTTTGTGATAACCGTGTTTTATTAAGCGAGACAATAGCTAACGGCCGCAGCAGCGGTGGCAATGCTGAGCTGGCGGCTGCCGCAGTTCGCGACACAGAGCCGGCACTACGGCAGGCACTGTGTAGTGCGGATGTGATAATTATGCTAACCGGTTTAGGCGGCGGCAATGGCAGCGGTGTGGCAACCGAGTTGGCGAAGCTGGCTGCTGATATGGCTATTCCAGTGTTGGTATTTGCTACTTTGCCGTTTAATTTTGAAGGTCAGCGCCGTGCGTTGCTAGCCCAGCAAAGTTTGCTAACAATGCAACAATACGGTGCTGCTGTGGTTGCCTTACCGAATGATCAGCTACAGCGCGCTTTAGGGGCGGCTACCCGGCTGGAACAGGCGCTGGACGCCAGTAATCAGTTTTTACTGGTTATTTTGCAGCAGCTAACTGCGATGCTAGCCGATACAGGCTTGATTAACATGGACTTTAATGACTTTCTTAGCGTTATCAAACAGCCTGGTTTAGCTCTGGCGGGTGCTATCGAAACTGAGCAGGAAGATGACTTGCCAGCAGCGCTGCAGAAATTGTTGCTGAATCCGCTGTTACAGCCGCAGCAGTTGTCTCAAGCCAAAGCAGCGTTGTTGCATATTGTCGCCGGCAAAGGTTTCAGCTTGCAGCAATTTGAAGCACTTGGCTTACAACTGGCGGCAGAGCTGCCAAATGTTGCGCTGCTACTGCAGGGTTTAACGCTGCAACCGGAAGCGGATACAAAATTGAAGTTGTTGCTGCTTGCCAGCGGCATTAGCGCCGATTGTCGAGCTAAGCTACTTTGTGTATAACAATGCCATTGGCGTAAAAACAGGACCAACTATGGCCGCCGCTTCCAGTCAAAACACCATCGCCCGCCAGTGGCAATTGCTTAAGCTACTGCCTTCGCGCGCGCCGGGTTTAGAGGCCAGGGTATTAACGCAGCAACTACGGGATGCCGGTTTTAGCGTGTCAAAACGCACAGTAGAGCGTGATTTACAGGATCTGTCGTTGCTGTTCCCGCTGCAATGCAATGACAAAAGTATGCCGTTTGGCTGGTACTGGATGGCAGGCGCCGATCTGGATATCCCGGGTATTTCAGTGGCAGAGGCGCTAAGCCTGACATTGGTTGAAGGGCAAATACGTCAGTTACTACCTGCTTCTTTGCTTAGCAGTTTAGCGGCACGTTTTGGCTTGGCGAAAAACAAACTGCAAGCCCTCGAGAGCAGTGTTGCCGGTGCCCGCTGGCCAGATAAAGTAGCTAGTGTATCAGCCGATATGCAACTGCTGGCACCAAAAATAGACAGCGATATTTTGCGGCAGGTGCAACAAGCCTTATTGGACAAGAAACAGCTTGAGGTTAGTTATCACGCGCTACATCAAAATGCAGTGAAACAATACCGGTTAAACCCGTTGGCGCTGGTGCAGCGCGGCCAGGTAAGTTACCTCATCGCCAGTGCCGAGCCTTACACCGATCCGCTACGCTTTGCCATTCACCGTTTCAAGCAAGTGGAGATAACAGATACAGCTGCAGTGACGCCGGCAGATTTTAACCTGCAACGCTATTTAGCCAGCGGCGCTATGGAGTTTAGCGAAGGTGAAACCATCACGCTTGAATTTAGCGCAAAACCAGTATTAGCCAACCTACTACAGGAAACGCCATTATCGGCAGATATGGTCTGCGTCAAATTAGATAATGGCGACTATCACATCAGCGCCAGCGTGCATAAAGGCTGGCAGCTTAATTTATGGCTAATGTCACAAAGTAGTTTTCTGACAGTGCTTGCACCGCAAGAGCTACGAGACAAAATAAAGCAACAGTTGACAGAGGCGTTGGCGAATTACTAGTCGATGCTAAGCTTCATCAGTTGGTCAGCGATGTTTTATCTGGAGTACCAGGAGCAGTGAGAGTTTTTAACTTTAGCAACTTTGTCACTGCTGATTACAACCGCAGTGCAATCGACATTGGCCGAAAATTTATTGCTGATCCTACGTCAGTGCAGATGGTTATCGACAGTCATTATGGTAACGGCGATGGTATGACGCATTTAATGATGAGTTTGGCAGATGAACTTAAAAACACAGGCATTAAGGTTGTACACTACAGTGCGGAGCGTTTGCTCACAGCAGCTGCACCAGATGTAAATTTGCTTTGCCAACTGCAGGGCATCGATTGCCTGCTACTTGATGATATTAACTTTCTGTTTGATAAGGGCACCGCCGTAAGCGTAGCCATTTTCGATATGTTGGTGGCCAGAAATAGTGCCGGCAACAAAACGATCTGCACCGTTGCAATTGCGGCTAATGACGTCGGCAGTTCAATTCCTAAACCGTATCTCGATTTATTATATTCAGCAACCGTATGCCGCCTGGGTACTCCATCATTGGCAGATAAATTTAGAATAGCCATGGTGAAAATTGAGCATCTGGGCATTTCTTTCGATGCGAGTGTCAATGAAATCATTGAGCAGGCAGAAAATATCAGAGAGTTAGAAGGTAAGTTAACCCGATACGCTGCGTTACAAAGTATCCAGCAAAATGCGCTGGCTGAGGCTAAGCGCCAATATAATTAAAAGATTGCGCCAGCTAACACCGGCGCTTTGCTATTATGCTAACCCTATGATATCTCAGCTTGAAGTTGTGCAATTCTGCTACCGAAGGCTTGCAGCAAAGCATCGCTGTTTAAACCGAAGCGGCCGCTGAAAAAAGGTACTACTACCAGCAAGGAATTGCCTGCTTTGCTCCAGTATAAAGTGCGTTTTTCATTGACGTTGATGCTGATAACTTCACTTTTTATTGTTTCAACACCATTAACTCCGGCAAAGAACATCAGAAAATCTTTAAGGTAATTCACCCCGGTGCAGATAATCAGCTTAGGTTGATATTGCTTTCTTAATGCTGCATAAAATGGGAAGCGATTAAAAAAGCACCAATGATTAAACAGCTGCTTACTGGGGAAGCTGGTTGCTTCATCAAAACCGTACTTATGCCAAAGATCATCTGCGGTAGAGTTAAAAGCAATAGGGTACAGGTTCAGCTTAAACAGTTGCTCGCCGCTAAGGTCTGCAACTGAACGATAACACTGCACGGGTTGCTGGTCTATTGCCTGATACAACTTGGCAAAGCGAACTCCGTAGGGATAGCTTATGCTGTGCTTCCAGTCAAAGTTAGTCTTAGTCACCTTTACGGCACCAGCCAGCATTTCTTGTTTCAGCCTGATGTAATACTCATCTGCAGCTTCTTGTTCAAGACCCCATTCAATGCCACATAACCAGGTGTCTGCTTCAGGGTTACCTCCATCACAACCACTGAAAGAACAGGCCCAGGGTTTAATTTGATCCAGCATTGTCTATTTCCTTATTTTTATGATGTAAGGTTACTCAGGCCATCATTTAGCGCTTAGTTGTAACCTATACAGAAAAGCTTGTAAATTTATGATAAGTCTCCGTGCGACACAATATGACGCAGTTGCGCTATATGCTGGCAGTTGGTCATGATAGGAGTCTGTTAATGCCTTACCAGCTGGCGATACTACAACTAAGCGGTTTTAATGCGACAGGCGCTAAATGGTCGCAGCAAGATGCAATTGGCTATGTCGCTAATGGTGCTACGCGAACCTTGCTGCAGCAAGATGAGGTGAGTAATGTAGTGGATCTGCCATCGCCAGATCTATTGCTGTTGGTTGCTGATGGCGTGTCAGCCAGCCCGGCTGCAGCTTCAGCAAGCCATACCGTTGTTAATTTTTTACTGCAGCACTGGCATGGTGCCGGTTTTTCCAGCAAGCAGCTTCGGCTGGCGCAGCAATATCTGGCTGATAGGCTTGACCGAAAACGGCAAAGCTATGGTGCAGCAACTACCGTAGCGGCATTGCAGCTAAGCGCTGAGCGCTTTGTAGCGATTAATGCCGGCGATAGCCGCATTTGGCGGCTTCGTAACGGGCAATTGCAGCAGTTAAGTGAAGATCATGACTGGCAAAATGATAGTGCAGATCTCAAGCAACAAACTGGCCTGGCGCAGTGCTACCGGGCGTTAACCAGTTATCTGGCTGCTGATAGTGACGCGGCTGATTTTACTGTGGCGGTAACAGATGGCGCGTTGCAAACCGGCGATCAATTTGTGCTCACCACAGACGGTGTGCATGATCTGGTTACAACAGAAGAGTTAGCGGAGTTGTTCGCTGTAGCTGATTGCGCTACAGCGCTGCAGCAACTGCAAAGCCTGTTATTGCTGCGGGGCGCAACGGACAACGCCAGTTTGTTGTGGCTGTTTCCTATGACTGACAGCGGTAATTGCTAATGTGCGGCTATTGTATGGAAGCCAATATTGTAATTAGCCGTTTATGGTGTGAGGGTAAACTTGTAACTGCAGTGGAGTCTGACGATGTAGCCGATTGGGTATTGCAACAACGGTTGTTGGAGCTACCGGATATCAATCAGTTAGATGCTGCGAGTTTTAAGCGGGCGCAGTTAGTGTATCCTGAACTGCTAAATTTACGTCTGCAGCAGGCAAAACCCAACTCGCTGACGCTGGGAGATGCTCTTGCCGATTGCCTTGAAGCCGCCAGTTATTTTAATATTGAAAATCATAATGTTGCTGAACTTGATGACAATACGCACCTTACTTTGCAGCAGGCGTTTTATAGTCATTTCAATCGCTTCTGGCTGGCGCTGCACCAGTTAATGCTATTACAACCTGAACACAAAATATTGGTAGATCTCGCTGTTGCTGCCCCTGCTTTTTGCCCGGATTTGCCCGCTTATGAACTGGCGCTGCAGCGTAAGTTGTTGTGCCATTGTGTTGGTTATTATGGCATTGAGTTTGTCGCCGCCTATTTGCACCAACTACGGCCAGAGCTGATTGCCTATCTGGCAGACCGGCTGCTGTATCAAGTGGATGAGGTGCAGTATTTGTTGCAACTGTTGTCAAAGTGGCAAGGTGAAGAGGTGCTGGCATCGCGGCAGGACGTTATCGACCATTTAAGTGATAAACTGGCGGCGCTTAGCTAGCCAGCTTTTACTGTAAGCCAATATACAACAGCTGCTTATCAAGATCGGCACCCACTTCAAACCAGGCACCATGTTGGCTGAATTTGTCTTTATAGTAGAAATCGATTGACTCAGTTGACCAAAAATACACTGACTGCAGCTGCATGCTATTGTCAAAATCTGCCTGTGAAATGCGGTAATGATCATTCCAAGCCTGTCGGCTACTAAAACGACTAAGGTAAGCTCTTACCTGCTTTCGCAGCACGTCATCTAATGCGTCAAGTTGCCGGATAACCTGCGCTGCACAGCAGATCATGGCATCAAGTTGCTGGCTGTTGTCGATAGTAAGCGACAAGTCTATCTGGTATCCAAGCGCTGCAACTTTGCCATTGTATCTACTGTACTCAGGCTCATACTCCAGCACCCCAAGCAGTGGGTGCACAATGCGCAGCGGCAACTGATAATGCAGTTGGCCAAGCTGTGGGTGCTCAACCAAGCCGGGTAAGGGCAAGCTGCAGTTATCAGTCTCATTCAGCACAGGTACTAGCAGCAAATCAGCAATGGCTTTATCTAACGGTAGCGACGGATTTGACACTGTAATCTCCTAAACGGTAATGGCAAAAGTCTGGCTTTAGCGGCTTATAACTGCTGATGGCTGCCAAAGTGGCAGAATATGGCCGTGACAATCATCTTTTATGCTGCTTCGTTGCGCCAAACGGGCGACGCTCCAGTTGGGCAGGCCCGTTTTAGCTCCGAAAAACACAATACAATCAGCAGTTAATAATGTACTTTCACACCAACTGATAAAGCTGTGCAGCACATGATCGTGCCAAAGCAACAGATACTGTGGGTAGTAACGGCGTTCTTCGCATAACAGACAGTAATATCCCAGCGTATTGTTGGCAGCTAGAAGATCACTATCATAAAGAGAATCACATTTTCCCACCCAGTTTGCCGTGACAGTAATATTGCCCTCAACGGATAGCCAAACCTCTATAACTGGCGATAGCCCCACAATAGTTAGCGGTAATCCTCGCTTTTTAACATGGCGACACTTAACGCTGCGCGGCGGCGCTTTAACTGGCTGAAGCCAGGCCGGTAAAAGGCAGCTAGTATAAATTTCAGCTTTTAGCTGTTGCCAGAGAACAGTATTTTTCAGTTTAGCCATGTGCAATTTCGTGTCTGGCTATTTGTACTGAGGTTAGCTCAGCTAAGGTTGGTTTAACCAAAAGCCGCGGTACCAGTTCTGGTGCCGGCACAGAGTGCTGCAAAACCGGGATAGTTGTAAGATGCAGCGTCATCAGCTGACCTCGTTTAAGCTGTTATCCACTTGCACCGAATTCAGCCAACTATTGACTAGTTTGGGCACTTGTTCGATTGCCGGGCCTTGCCACAAATAAAAGCCAGTCGGGCAATGCCTCGCTGTCAGGTCCACAAAGTATTTGGCTGCGCGCTGACGACAATACGACAGCAAGGACGCTGCAGGCTCGACTTCCAGAGAGCTGCCAACCACCATTACTTTGCCAGCGTCACGCAGATGCTCCCCAGCTTTAGTCAAAAATGGCACCTGCTCGCCAAACCACACCACATTTGGTCGCCATTGTTTTGGCTGCCATGGCATGCCGTCTGGTGCCGTGCTGTCTTCTGTGAACACCTGATCATCAACGGGATAGACTACATAAGGCGCGCGTGTCTGGCGCAGTTCATTGAGTTTGCCGTGCAGATGGATCACTTGTGAAGAACCAGCTCGTTCATGTAAATCGTCCACGTTTTGTGTTACAACCACGACTTCATAGTGTTGTTCAAGCGCAGCAATAGCCAAATGAGCGGCATTAGGTTTTGCCTGATGTGCACGCAGCCTTCGCTCCTGGTAGAACTGATGCACCAGCTCAGGATTTTTAGCAAAGCCTATCGGGCTGGCAAGTTGCAACACGTCATATTGTTGCCACAGGCCAAGACTGTCACGAAAGGTAGGTAAACCACTGGCCTGACTCAGACCAGCGCCGCTGAATACAACAACTTTATTTGGGTTAGGTGCGTCTTTCATCCTGGTTCCTTGCGTTTGCAATTTACCTGAGTAAAAGTAACAGTATACTGCGTCAGCTTATGACGCAGTAAAGCAGCCTGGCAAGACTGGCGTTACAGCACCTGCCAATGGCCGCCTTTGCGCGGGCCGATAAATTTAAGCTTGCCCTCGCGTTGCAGTTTAGCGGCAGCACGTTCTACTGTTCTACTTGATTTGCCGATAACTTCCGCTATTTGTGCCAAGGTCAGCTTAGGGTTGTCAGCTAACAGCTCTAAAATGCGACTGGTAATTTCTACCGACATTTCTACCGACATTTCTACCGACATATTCTGTTGTGCTGCAATTGCCTGCTTAAGCACGTCTTTAATGGCATGTAGTAAAAACACAATAAATTCAGAACAATCTGCTGTTTTATCAGCCTGGTTTAGCAGGCGGTAATAATCAGCCTGCTGGTGTTTAATTAGGCTTTCTACCGGCAAATAGGCCAGTGTGGATTGCCATTTACTTAAGATCAGCGTTTGCCATAAGCGCCCCATGCGG
Source organism: Rheinheimera maricola (assembly GCF_016918075.2). Lineage (GTDB taxonomy): Bacteria > Pseudomonadota > Gammaproteobacteria > Enterobacterales > Alteromonadaceae > Alishewanella > Alishewanella maricola_A. Next base: position 243,753 of record NZ_JAERPS020000007.1, read on the forward strand.
CCGTTGCCATCGCTAAACGGATGAATAAACTCAAATTCATAATGAAACGCACAAGAGGCTATAAGCGGATGAGCATCAGTGCTCTTCAGCCAATCGAGTAATTGCGTTAGCAGCAGCGGTACTCTGCCAGCAGGTGGAGCCATATGCACCAGGCGTTTACCCTGATAAACACCTACATCCGCATTACGAATACGCCCAGCATCGTCCGCCAAACCGTGTAGCAGTATGTTATGTGCTGCCAGTAAATCGGCCAGCTCATATGGCTGCCAGCCTGGCATCGCATCATAAGCAAGAAAGGCATTTTTTACTTCCTGCACGTCTTTGGGCGGGCCCAGTACCACTTTGCCATCCAGCACCGCCGTTACCTGCTCCAGTGTCAGAGTATTTTGCTCTATGGCTAATGATGCCTGTATGGTTTTAATCCGGTTGCCACGGCGTAATTGCGGCACCAGCTCACCACCCTGCGCAGTGTTCCAAATGCCGATAAGCTCGGCAATATCGGCAACCAGCGATAGCATAGGGTGGGTGAGGTTAAACGGCGGCTGGTAGGGCATGGTTAGCCGTCGATGTCGAATAGATCGCTACTGTAGTTCTTAGCTTTGTGGCCTTGTCCCTTTGGCTGTATTACCAATGTAAGCGAGTCTTTAATTGCCATATCCGGCTCATATTCCTTACCCGCATCATCAATTTTCGTGACATCCGTGCCGATAGATTGATTCGGGTCATACAGTGAAACAGCTTCTCTGAACTTTCTAATTATTTTGCTGGCTTTTGAAAAATCATTTTTTTTGGCATTGAGAAGACTATCAAATATTTTTAGATCCAGCAGGGTGCCATCCAACCAATTTACCGCGCACTTATAACCAAATTTCCAAACAATGCTTGACGACTCAGCGTAAGTCTCAAAATGAGTAGTATTCCGCCCAACTAGACATGCACCAATAACAACACCAACAATATTTTTATGCTGAGCTTTGTCATTTATCTTACTTAAAATGTTATCAAGTTTGATTTTCTGCAGCCGTTTACCATCACCGTGACTAGCGATGTATATGTAATACTGTTTGTAATCCAGTTTGGTTAATTGATCCAATGCCATTTTAAAGCTTTCCGCTTCGTAAAACTGTGAATGGTATAAATCAAAATCTCCGCTCAGCCGTTCCAGCCCTTGAAAAAAAGGTAAAACACTGACTACGTTTTGATCGTTTTTTCGAAGATCCCAAGGTGCTTCTAAAATTATTAGTGCGTTCTTCTTCATCGAATTAGTCCTAGATCATATTAATCGTTACGCAAGCCCGCGTGCTTCAAGTAGTTTGGCAAAACCACCATGCAATATTTTAACTGCGGGTTTGATCAGGTCTGGGTCAATGTCTTCACCACGGATATCAATGCAAAAAATATCGAGGACATGTTCATAGGCATCTTCGTTGATGCCATCAATAAATCCAGAGTTGTCTATCTGCTCAAGAATCTCATTATCGTTTATTTCTTCGCCTTCATCTAAGCATTCCACGATGTCAAAAAAGTCGGCCTCGAATTCTTCAAGGTCATTTATCAGATCTTGTACGGACTCAAGGTGGCGCTGTGCTACTTCATTTTTTTTGAGTACATCGTACAGCAGCTGCGCACCATTTTGTATTAGTTCAATTGCTTCGGCGTAAGGAATTTGCCAGTCTTCTGATACACCATACTTCTGTTTATTATCTTGCATAGGTTCTTTGCTCATAATTTACGTGTTACTGAAATTAATTTTTGTAGCATTGTAATTTCGAAAGTATTTGTTTTTAAATTGTTTTTTGGCTAAAAAGGGCAGAGTTCAATTTCTCGATATTAGAAAAATAAAGAGTAGCTTCACTGTTCTTCCGGGTCAAACCCAAACTCTATCGCCATACTTAGTTCATCTAGCGCCGCTACACACTCTTTGCGTGTCATATAACAATCTATACCGGCGTGTTCGTCTTCAATTTTAAACTGCAGTGCCAAAATCTCACCGGGGCCAAAGCGCTTAGGCGATGCCATATAGTAGATTTGTTCCATGCTGAAGTTATCCAGATGCTGCCAAAACCAGTCTGCGCCGCTGTGCTCAATGCAGTGACACTGCAGCATGCGGCGCAGCGCCAGTTCATAGCCTGGGAACAGGCTGCTAATACCAACGTTATTCAGCGCAATGTGTTGCAATGCCGGCAGCTGCGGTTGCAGGTGCATCAATAGCAACAGCGCCAGGTACAGTTGATTAAACAGCGCATAAAATTCACGGGTCAACTGTCTGCTCTGTGCAAGCAGACGTTGATGTTCGCTTTCGTCCCACTGTGCACTATCGGCGTCTGAATCATCTTGTTGTACTGGCGGGTAAAACTGCTGTGCTGCAAAACTCACCAAGGCGGTAAGCTGATTGACACATTCGGCCGGTAGTTGCGGGTAATGCTGATACGGCAGTTGGCCGTGGTGATAGATGTGCGCTAACGCTGCATCCAGCGCGGGCCACTGACTTGCGATGATCTTGCGCTCGCTTTGCTGCCATTGGCTTAACATCGCTTGTTTTAGCTGTTGCTCATTACTATTCAGTGGCCGGATAAGTGCATGGCAGACTATACGAATTAACACCACTGCGGCATCCAGTGATTGGCCGCGCTGCTGCAGGTTAAACAGTGTGCTAAGGTCGGGGCTTTCTATGCTATAGCTGTGATCGTACAGCACATCAATATCGGCAAAGGGTGAAAAACGGCCGTTTTGCCAAAGCGACAAGGCAAAGTTTCTCTCGGTACAGTAGCCACACATAGCGATACCTTGGGTAGATTTATTTCAGCTGACACTCTATTGCCTGTGCGCGACATATTACGTCGCGAAGACAACTATACTGCTACTCAATTGCAGACAAGGGCGGCTGTATGATTGAACTAAAGTGTGAGCAACAGCAACTGTATTGCTGCGACGCTATGCTAATGCACGAGGTGTTTATTCTGACAGCTGACTGCGACGCTAAGCAGTGGCGTTTGTACAGCGAGGCTAAGTATCTGGCGTTAGAGCAAAAGCTGCTGGCAGCGAATGCTCAATTGGGGGTAGAAAACAACACCAGACTAGCGCGTATCCTGCTTGGCAACTGTATCGAGCTTAAGCGGCAGGGCGCGGTTATCCCTTTGCCTGATGACCTGATAGCATTTGCCGGTGATATGCAGTTCAGGTGGATGCCTGATTAGTTAAGCTGCCAAGCGGTAGGATAAGCCTGGCCACTGCGCCACCTTGTGGCCGGTTAAAGCGGTTAAAACTGCCGCCGTGCTGCATGGCCACACGGGCGACGATGGCCAGGCCAATGCCGTGGTGCGATACGCCGTCGCTGACTTGCTCGTCGGTGTTCCAACCAGCGCCATCGTCGATAACGTCAATCCGGCAATTACTGCCATCTGTGCTTAGTTCTACCCAGACATGGCCGTGACAGTAGCGTAGGGCATTGCTGAGTAAATTAGATAAGGCGCGTTGCAACAGCTTCATGTCAGCCTGAATAGTCAGCTCGGGTGTTGGGCGCAATGACAGTTGGTGTTCCGTGTTGGCGGCAAATTTATCAATCAGCTCAGTCACCAGATCCGGTAGTTGCAGCTGGGTTAATTCCAGCTCTGAGCGAAAACCTTTTTGTGCCAGGCGCAGGTAGTCATAGACGTTATCTTCTATCTCTTGCAGATTGCGCCGAATTTGCTGGCTATCGGCTGCAGCTAGCTGGGTATCTAATCGCAGCATAATAAAGCGCAGCCGTGCCAGCGGCGTTTTAATATCATGGCAAACCGTGTCGGCCATTTCGCGTTGCAGCGTATTTAAATCGGCAATAGTTTGGTTCATCCGGCTTAGTGATTGTGCCAGCGGCTGCAGGTAAGATTGTTTGCTAAGCTGAAACGCCGGTAAGCGGCCCAGCGCCACTTCTTTTAACGCGCTTTGCCGCAGGGTTTCGACGTCACGAAACAAATTACGGCTTAACCAGAATAAAAACATCAGCAACAGCAAGATAAACACATGGACTAAATCGACGCTGAAGTCTAACTGTGCCGGCAGCTTAAGCTGGCTCATACACAGCAGTTCATTGTTAGCCATTGCCGCGCACAGCGAGGCATTACCGGCGCTGTCGCGCATAATTTCTAATTGATAATCAAAGCCGGGTATGGCTTGCCACATCGGCTCGGGGTAGGTAATAAACAGCGCGTTGGGGCAGTCGTCGCTGGCGCTGATACGGCAGCTTAGGCGCAATTCGCTTTGCTGATCATGCCAATAGGCCTGTTGCAGTATGCTTTGGGCGGCCACCACGATATCGTTGCGCTGATACATCAGGCTGTACAGCTGGTTCAGGCTGAAAAACAGCAGTAGCACCAGCAGCACGATAGCGAGATAAAAACGCAGCAAGGCTGAACTCATGGCGTATCCTCGGCGCTGTTATAGCTGATGCAGTAGCCTTTACCCCAGATATTGCGGATATTCCAGTGCGGGTCCACTGCTTGCAACTTGCGCCTTAAGCGCGAGGCGCGGCCATCAAAGGTACGGTCGGCGCCGTCGTATTCGCGGCCTAACTGCTCGCGAAACAGCCGCTCGCGGCTAACCACAACAGGATAATTGTCAATCAGGCTGGTGAGTAATTGCAGCTCTGAACCGGTCAGGTTAATGTCGTGGCCAGCAACGGTAGCAATACCAGCCCGTTTATCAATATGCAGATTACCCTGCTGCAGCAGGTCGCCACTGCTGGCGGAACTGTGTTGTTCACTAAGAAAAATACGGATTTTAGCCAGTAAAATACGTGGATCCAGTGGTTTTAGCAGGTAGTCTTGCGCGCCCAGTTGCAGGCCCTCTAACTGGGCGGCGACCGAGGTTTGCGCGGTCATAAACAAAATAGGCCCTTTAAACTGCTGGCGGATTTGCCGCACTAAATCAAAGCCATTGCTGCCGGGTAACATTACATCGCAGACAATGAGATCAAAACCCCGGGCTAACAGCAGTTTTTTCGCCGTTAAGGCATTGCCGCACTGGCTAACCTGAAAACCTTCATGTTGCAGAAAATCTTCGACCAACCGGGCCAGCTCTATATCGTCTTCTATTAACAGAATATGCGCTGTCATTGCAGCAACCACCAGCCGTTACGGCTTTTGTTCAGTAAATGCTCGCCAGACTGTAAATCAATATGACGTAAGCGCAGCTGCCGTTGTGCCAGTATTTTACCGCTGGCCTGGTCTTTTAAGATCAGCAGGGTATCTTGCTGCAGCGGCAACGCCAGCTGATGTTGCTGCACAGCGCGCTGGCACAGTAATGGGGTGTCGGGGGCAAATTGCTGATACAGGCAAGCGGGTTGTGGCTGTTGCCAGCTAATGCTCAGGTTTAACACGCAGTCTTGCCCGGCGTGTTGCACACACAAACGCGGCGCCACGGTAAAATCCTCTGCCAATAGCGGCAGCGTGAATAGCAGTAATAAACCGGCAGCAACAGATTTCATGATGGCGTTTCGGCAGTAAACGGAATAATGAAGTGTGCCGTGCGGCCAGCGGTTAGTAAAGGCGATTACGTGGTTATTCATGTTAGGGTTGTAGCTGGCGGGGCCAGCATGTTGCTGGCCCCGCTGCTAACATCAGAACTGGTATCGCACATCTACGCCGACAGTACGGGGCGCATTCAGGCTGCTGATTGGTGTGCCAAGCGCCGCTGCCGCAAAACCGCCGATACCGCCGATGGTGGTGTGATCGGTAAGGTTTTTACCCCACAGCGCCAGTTGCCATTGTTCATCGTGGCTGGCCCAGCTAATACGGCCATTCAGGTTTTTCGTATCGGCAAAGTAACCGGGGATCTGATAGGCAATAGCAAGCAGATCCGGGTCGTCAGCGCGGGTGTTCTCTTCAAACACGTAATCGATATGCAGTTTAAAGCCGCCACCGGCCAGCTTGTACTCTGGTGTCCAATCGGCTGACAGGGTGTAGGAGTCGGCGGAGGAACTTTTTTCGACATCGGTTACCAGCTCGCCATCGGCATTGTAAAACTGCTGCCATTTTGACTCGGTTTTACGGTATTCCGTCACCAGGCCAAGTTTCAGCGTGTCTGTGGCTTGCCAGTCCAGCACCAGCTCGCCGCCCTGAATATCCTGGTCGCCGTTGATCACGATAGGAATAGCCACGCCGGCATCCGGCTCTTTGCTGTTAACCGAGCGCTGACGGTTGGTTAGGTCCATCTGGTAGGCCACCAGCTGCACGCGCACGCTTTGCCATAAATCGGCTTTATAGCCCAGCTCAATATTGGCCACTTCTTCCGGTTCAAACGGCGTAAAGGCTGAGCGCGGGTCTAGCGAGTCATAGCCGCCGGATTTATAGCCGGTAGAGTACGACAAATACAGCATCTGGTTGGCGTCGAGATGATAACGGCCTACCGCGCGGCCGGTCAGCTTGCTCCAGTCATTGCTGGCATTAAGCTGCGGCATTAACGGGAATAGAAAGTCGGTAATGCCCGGCAGTGGCTGGCCAAAAGCGCGTTCTTTGATTTCCCAACTGAAGTCTTTGTCATCGCGACTGTAACGCAAGCCAGCAGTAAAGCCCCAGCGATCATTTAATTGATAGTCGATATCAGAATACAGGCCGTAGGAGGTAAAATCGCCGGTGTTGATAATGTCTTCGCTCCACATCTTGCCGGCGTTGGACGGGCCGAATATTTCGGCAATACCTAAACCGGCACCAATGGCGTCGTAGGTTAAATCGCCGGTGGCGGCAATGGCGGCGACTAACTCTGGGCTAAAAGGCTCGGCGCCCAACATTTGCAATAAACCAGCAACCGATGGGTCTACCATCGCCATAACACTTAACATGCTGGCCCAATTTTGTGGGTTCCAGATATGGTCAGCCGGCAGGCCAAGCTGGGCAATCATTTCATCCGGCATGCCGTTTTGCTGTAGCGCGCCGACTAGCTGTTGGTTAAGGCTGCCGGTGGTTAAGCGGGCAATGGTATCGGCCAGAATATTCAGGCTGGTTTTCTGATAGACATTTTCTTTACTGTAGGTAATGCCGCCCACGTAGCTGAGTTTGTCATGCTGATTGTTCAGCTGCAGCTCGTTGTAAAAAATATCTGAGTCTTCAAAGTTTATTGTGTCCAGATAGCGGGTTTTATCGGCAGTACCGTCGGCATCGTCACGGCCCGATACCTGCCACTGGCGTTTGCTGCTGATGAACTTGGCTGACCACTGGTCGTTAAAGTCGTGGAAAACTTTGAGTGACAGCGCGGTCATATCACGGCTTTCGTGGCCATCTACCACATCGTTTTCAATCTTGCGATCAGCAGGGTTCATGCTGTAGGCAAAGGGGCTAATACCAATACCCGGAGCATAGCCCTGGTCGACATCATCCCAGTCGTAGCTAAACTGTACTTTTGTTGCATCGCTCAGTTGCCATAGTGCACTGAGGCGCGCCGAACGGTGATTTACGCTGCCGAGCTCGTTACCTTGATAATCCGGATTCAGGTTATCGACATAGGCGTCACGCTTGTTGCTCATCAGGTTTAACCGCAAGGCAAAATTGTCGCTAATTGCCTTGTTACCCATTACTTCAAAGCGTTGCAAGGCGTAATCACCCAACGTGGCTTTAACAAAGGCTTCATCGTCCAATCTTGGCGCATTGGGAATCATGTTTACCACACCGGCGGCAGCGTTTTTACCAAACAGGGTGCCCTGTGGGCCTTTTAGAATTTCAATGCGCTGCATATCAGAAAACAGCACACTTTGCGCTGCCCGTGGCAGGTAAAAATCATCAAAGAAAATGGCTACCGACGGATCGCCACCGGTACTGATATTACTACTGGAAATACCGCGTACTTCAGCGGAGGCCTGGGCCACGGCTTCTTTACTGAACTTAAAGCCCGGCGTGTAATCGGCGATATCGCCCAGCAACACTGAACTGGTGTCGGTGAGATCTTCGGCGCTGACGCTGTCGATGGCCAGTGGCACATCCATCACATTCTGTACCCGCTTTTGCGCGGTGACGGTAATGGTTTCAATTTTTGATTCGGTTTTTTCGGCGTTGTTATTGTCCTGCGCCACTGCTGTACCCAGCGGGCTGGCCAGCGCCAGACCGATGCACCAGGCTAACGGCTGAGCGCGAAAACCGCTTGTACGTTGCTGTTGAGTTGCCATGCTTTTCCCCTGACGTTTTTTGTTCTAATTATCTGCAAGCTGCAGCCTGGCGTGGTAAGCGCGGGTGCCGGTTTTTACAGCCTGTGCAGTAGTGCTGATAGTAAACCCACTGCTGGCGAAATAAACCGATCTGCACATTTTTGTACACTTTTGCGTTTGAACCTGACGCCGTGAAAACGCACTCTAGCGACATTCAGTCAGCAGCCAGAGCGTCTTATGAGAGCAATTTTTTCACTAATGACATTGGTATTAATAGCCTTGCCGCCAGTGGCAGTGGTGCTAAGCGGCAATGCGCTGGCAACTACCGATATGCCGGCGCAGGCTGCAACCTGTCTGGCCTGTCACAGTGCTGCTACCAGTGCCGCCAGCGGTGCGCCGCAACTGGCCGGGCAACAGGCCACGTATCTGCAAAAACAGTTACAGCAATTTAAAAATGGCCAACGCGGTGCTGCTGTTAGCGATGTAAAAGGTCAGCAAATGGCTGCTATGGCCGCCACGCTAAGTGCTGACGACATCAACTCGCTGGCACGTTATTTCAGTAAACAGCAGGCTGAAGTGATAACCAGCAGTGCTGATGCTGCCTTGCTGGATCAGGGCAGGCGGCAATATATTGGCAGCTGCGGCGCCTGTCACGGCGCCAAAGCCGAGGGCAATATGGCGTTTAATGCACCGGCGCTGAGTATGTTAAGCGCCGACTACATAACCCTGCAGCTGCAGCATTTTAAAACCGGCTTACGTGGCAAGGACAAAGCCGATAAACCGGGCCGGCAAATGGCGCTGTTTAGCCGCAACCTCAGCGAGCAGGATATGCAGGCTGTGGCCGCCTATATCGGAGCAGGCATGCCATGATGCTGTACGGTTTATTGCTGGCCGCCAGCCTAAGCACGGCCGACGGTTTTAGCCTGAGCCAAAGCTGCCCGCCCAGCTTTGAGTTAGTTGCTGGTAACCAATGTAAATTGGTTAGCCGCTACGATATGTATGATTCGCTGCAAAACAAAGGTGTTGGCGGCACGCAAACGGCGTTGCCCGAGCGACGCGATGGCTTTAGCCCGCAGCAAATCGACTTAGGCCGCTATCTATTTTTTGACCCGCTGTTGTCGGGTAATCATCAACAAGCTTGTGCCAGTTGCCATCAACCTGCGCGCGGCTTTGCCGATGGTAAAGCGCTAAGCAGTGGTGCCAATGGCCAGCTGGGTAACCGTAGTGCACCCAGTTTGTGGAATGTCGGTTTTTTAAAAAAGCTGTTCTGGGATGGCCGCAGTGACACGCTGGAGCAGCAAGCGCTGATCCCGATGCTGGCCGAGCATGAAATGGCCAATACGCCGGCAAAATTGCTGGCCGATTTACAGGCGAATAACCACTACCCGGCGCTGTTTCGCCAGGCATTTAACACTGATCGCATCGAGCTGCCGCAGGTGGCTACCGCCCTGGCGGCGTTTCAAAGCTCGCTGGTGTCACTGAACAGCCGTTATGATCACTATGCCCACGGCTACCATCAGGCGCTGACCGAGCAGGAAATCAAGGGCATGAATGTGTTCCGCTCTTTTGTTGCCCGCTGCGCCGAGTGCCATACGCCGCCGCTGTTTACCAATCAGCAGATCGCGGTTATTGGCACGCCAGAGCCGGACGGTATGCCGTTTGACGCCGGTGCCGGTGTAAAGCCCGGTTGGGAAAAACTGCGCGGAGGTTTTAAGGTGCCAACGCTACGTAATATCGCACTCACCGCGCCCTATATGCATTCTGGTCGTTTTGCCACACTAGGCGAAGCCACCGAGTTTTACAGCAAAGGCCGTGGCCATGCCGTGCCAGCAAACGAAGACTTATTGCTGCACTGGCATATCTGGGAGCCCAAACTGACTGCCGAGGAAGTAGAGCAAATTACCGCCTTTCTTGGCAGCCTGACCGACCAGAGTCTGACACCACAAACACCTAAACGTTTGCCATCTGGCCTGGCCTTACCCTCTGAATTACATACCGAATTACCACCAAACACTGCGACATCAGGAGCGACAGAATGAAAAAAACCACCATAGCGCTGGCGTTGTTACTGCCGGTCGCGTTTATTGCCGGCCAATACTTCAGTGGCACGGCCCAGCAAGCACCAAGCCTTGCGGCAGACGTTAGCTTTAGCGGCGGCGCAGCTGCATCAAACAATGCAAAAAAATCGGTGATTGACCACGGCGAAGTAGGCCAGGTGCATCAGGTAAAACCCGGTCAGCTGATTATGGATGCGGTAAAAGCGGCGCAGCCGGGCGATGTAATTCAGGTATTTCCCGGTGACTATGTCGAAACCGTCTATATCGATAAAGACAATATCCGCTTAAGCGGCGTGATAATTGACGGCAAGCGGCCAAGACTATACGGCGAAAACCGGCTAAACGACGCTATTTTGTATTCCGGTAACAATATCCTGATCGAGAACTTTCTGATCACCAAATACAAAGGCAACGGCATTATGGGCCAGGCCGGTAATAACTTTGAAATCCGCCACAATATTATTGAAGATACCGGCGTATACGGTATTTTCCCGCAGCTGGGTATTAACGGTCTGGTCGAGCATAACGTGATTTCCGGCATTGAAGATGCCGCTATCTATGTTGGTATGAGCGACCATATTCATGTGGCCAATAACGAAGTATTCGACAGCGTCGCCGGTATTGAAATTGAAAACAGCCGCCATGCGGTTGTCGAAAACAACTTTGTCCACAATAACACCGGCGGCATTCTGGCCTTTGTTACACCGGGCCTGCCGATTAAAGACACCGTGGATGTAATTATCCGCAATAACTGGATCAGCAATAACAACACCGCCAACTTTGGCGCGCCGGGGTCAATGGTTGCCGGCATTCCGGCCGGTACTGGTATTCTCATCATGGCGGCTGATGAGGTGATCATTGAAGATAATATTATTATCGGTAATAAAACCGCCGGCATCATTATTACCGACCATCAGAATGCACCTAATACCACGCTGGATCCGGAATCAGACCCGACGCCAGATAAGGTGATGATTTTAAATAATCTGATGTACAACAACGGCTACGACACCATTGCCGAAGCCAAAGTACTTATGGCGACTGAGTTAAAGCAAGGTCAGCCGGATATTATCCGCGTAGGTAACAGCAATAACAGCTGTATTAACAATCCGCAGCAATATATCACCGTGGGTGTAAGTAAATGGCCGGCCTGCAGCTTTACCAATACCGACAGCGTGCTGAATTATCTGCTGGATGAACCTGCGGCACCGCGCACTGTGGCTGCCGAAGAAAAAGGTAAATATGTTTATTTGGGCGTGTGTACCGGTTGTCATGCCTATACCGGCCGCTTAATTGGCCCGCCGGTACAGGTTATTCAAAGCCTGTACATGGATGAGCCGCAAGCATTGGCCGACTACATTCTTAATCCGCTGAAAAAGCGTGACGATTACCCGGCCATGCCAAAGCAGGATTATCTGGATGCCGAAACCCGCTTAGCCGTAGCCGAATATATGCTTAACGTAGGCAATTAATAATGTAATTCATATGCCAACATGACAAGGCTTGCTCTAAATCAACCGTTGGAGGCCATGGATGGCCGACAAATTCGTCAGGAGCGAATTTGGACAGACTGACTGGCCCGAAGGGTAAACGCCACGAAGACGTTTACAAATAGAGCCTCAGGTATGATTTATGGCGTGTTGATGTGAGCAAACCTGTGGTGTGTTTTGCTACAGCGCACTGGTACTGAACAGTTGAGCCTAGCGGTGTTGATCAATCAATATCGGGTTGCCATCCGGATCTTCGAGTGTTATGTGCTCTGGTCCACTGCTGCTTTGATCGGCTGTTTTTATTAATGTTAAGCCTTGTGCCAATAAGTGCTTCTCAATATCCCTTACGTCAGTAAAAGTGGCCAGCTCTTTCGTGTTGCTGTCCCAACCCGGATTAAAAGTTAGAATATTCTTGTCAAACATGCCTTGAAATAAACCGATAACCGTAGTGCCATTTTTCAGCACTAGCCAGCCCTGGCTTTGGTCGCCAGCTTTGTAAGTAAAACCGAGTTTTTCATAAAAGGCTTTGGAAGCGGCAATATCTTTTACTGTTAAACTTACCGAAAATGCACCCAGTTCCATCTTTATCGCTCCTGTGTCTGCTGATGCTCTCGCTTCAGCGCCTGCTGGCGCTGCTGTTCATATTCTTCATAGCTCTGATCCATGTTTTGCATACATCTGTCATAGTCGGCCACCGGTCCGCGCATGCATTCGTTATGTTTATTCCGTTGTAAATCCTGATAAACGCCTTTATTGCTGCAGCCAGTTACGCCCAGCAGCAGGCAAATAACGAGTATGTTTTTCATGGCACCTCCATTAACGCTGCAAGTTTAGCTGCGGTTATAAGCTTCTGCCAGCCAGTGCTTTACGCTGTCATCAATATCGGCCGCTGTGCTAAGCCGGATCCGGTGGCTACACATGGCATTAAAGCTACCAGAGGCTTCCAGTTTGCCTTCGGGTTCAACACCCTTTAAATTAAGGCCTAAATCGAGACGGGTCGCTGTTGAGGGCTGAACCAGGGCAAATTGTTTATTACGGCGCAGGCTAACGTAGGCCTTTTTCGGGCTTAGCTCAATATCATCTCCCAGGCTGTTAATATAGCTAATCAGCTGGTCATACAGCGGTTTTAATGCGGCTTTAGCGCCGCTGTATTGCGCTGCCAGCAAATCCTCTGCCGCCGGTTCGCCGCCAGCGGCAGAGTGTTTAGCGCGGTGGGCAATAAGATTGGCATTACCGTGGCCGATGCCAAACTCGCTTTTTAGCCAGTTAACCAGTTCGTTATGTTTGGCAAAGCCTTTACTGTTGGCCAATTCCAGCCACTGCGCCTGGCTTTTACCGCTGCTTTGTTCCAGGTTGCGCCACTGGCTTTGTTCTGCTGCTATTACCTCAGTCATGTTGTGCCTCAATCGTTGATTTACGCCAAGGTTAATTGCTACCTGATATGGTACTGTTGTCAAGTACGACCAGTGACATAACCTTTCTGCAATTTAGTTGCAGACAGGTTGGCAGGGAAGTGGGCGGATGTGGTTAGAAAAACGTTGACCAGGAAAAGATCGCCGACAGGCCTTTATCGCTGTCTGTTAGTGGGCTGTTGGCAATGCTGTTATCGAACCAATGGTACTGCAGACCTAGCCTAGTCATGCCGCCGAAAAATACTGGTGTCCTCAGTGCCAGGCCAGTGTGATAGTTAACGGCAGCACCGGCACGGTAGGCCGGTCGGTTAAAGCTGGCTTCTGTTTGGCGCACACCGTAGTAGTAATCAACCAGTTTACTTGAGGAATAACTTACACCGACTTCCGGGCTTAGCTGAACAGGGCCGTAGCGCATGCTATAGCTAAATTTTAATTTAACTTCCTGGCCGTTCGAGTTACCCAATACGTCGGTCAGGGCTTCGGTATCCAGGGTCCAGTTATCCAGTGAGTATTGCAGGCCAATGCCGGCATCTAATGAGCTTTTGCGCTTCATACCAACAAACACGTCGCTATCGCCCTCGTCATAGCCGGAAAAGCGTGGCGACAGTTTGGCCGTTAAACTTACTTCATTAGCTTTCATCAGTTCATAGCTGACAAAAGGGCCATAAACCGACAGTTTTTCGCCGCGATAACCCAGTAAAGGCAGCGGTATAACCCGACGTTTATAACCCTGATAAATTTCCTGGTTAACGCCCACACCAACACCATATAAAAAGCCCTGCGGTGGCGCAAAGTTGCGGTTTTGCTGGGCAATAGCGGCACTGCTGAGCAGCAGGCAGCCACTTAACATAACAGGTAAAAGCGGGCGCAAAGTAGACATAAGTTTCCCTTTATTCAATCAGGCCTGTGGCGAAAGTGTGGCATAGCGTAAGCCTGTTTACTGTTACAAAGGGTAAGCCGATCAGTTCAGCGCATGTTGCGAGATATGCTTTGATATTTCGACAATCGCCGTTTTACCGCTGAATTCAAACCGCACTTTGCCAATGGCAGAGAAATACAGCTCCAGCTCTGAATCCAGATCAAAGGTGCCGGAGGTTTCCACCGAATAAGCGACAATATTTTTATAAGGCATTGAAGTGAAGTCTTTTTTACTGCCAGTAAGGCCCTGCACATTTACGGCAATAATGCGTTTAGTAGTAAACACCACGCCGTCGCGCATTGAGCTGTAGCTGTCGACGATGCTTTCATCGCCCAGCAGCAAGCTGCTCACTTTTTCGGCATATTCGGAGTTTTGTTTTAGTTTGAACACGGTTTTGTTATCAAAATCGATCATGGCTATTCCTTGGATATTGCAATTTTAGCGACATTTCGCGCTGACAGCACTGCGTGGCCGGGTTAAGCGACAACAGTCACGCCGGCTACTTCGCTAACCGTATTGGCGTTTGCCCGCTCGATAATTTTTATCAGTACCGATTGAATCGCTTCATCTTCGCGTACATCCTGTTTGCTAACAAAGCGTTGCTGCTGTGGCGCGTCACCTTTAGTCAATACGAAGCTAACAACCACCTCGGTAGCGCAATTGGCTGTGGCACCAAAATAGGCCAATTCAATGTGTGGGTAACCGCCAAAACCTTTGTTTATTAGTTTGGCGATGCGCTTTTTGGCTTTATCTACGTGCATGTTGTGGCCTTATGCCGGATGAGTCTGGCAAAACTATACCATCAGCTTACGCTTTTTGGTGTGCATCCTGTTGCGCTTTTATTTTTCTGCCATTTTCTGATGCTGCGCCGCCATGCACAGTTGTAGTGTCAGCAACGCCAGTTTTTTCAATTGCTATATTCCCCGCCAGGCAGCACACTGCTTTAGTTCAACTACCCCTTAGCTAAAACAAACAAGGACAGAATTATGACTCTGCATATTGAACTTATTCCAGTGCTCTCGATCATTGCCGGTATTCTGATACTGATCCGACCCAAGTTACTAAACTATGTTGTGGCTATTTATCTGATAGCCATAGGCGTAATTCAGATTTTTGGCTTGAAAGTTTGATTAACGGGGGCCAGATTAAAATTAAATCGTTAAAATACCGATTTAATTTTTCTGGTCCTAATAAGCTATCCCTTGTTGCTCATAACATGTTCCGGTTACAGTAAGTTGCCTTTTCAAACTCACTGACGTTCATGGCTATATTTGGCACATGCGGAAACATAGCGACTAACTTTTCAACAATGGAATGAGATAACGTTGCTCGCTGCTGCGTGGTGCGACCTTGCATAATGCTTGAAAAAACGTGGATGAAAAGCTCACGCTTGCCTCCCACCGAGTAATTACTGTAAGGATTTAGCCGAACTTTAATAGCACCGATATCAAATAAATCTGAGGCAACCGCGAGAAGCGTAGGCAGTCCCGTGGATGCAGAGTAATTTGTGGCTGGAGCGCAATTTAGTACCTTGTTAGGCATTCTTACCACTTAAAACTGACCACTGCTGCCAGGAACCGACAGCAAAAAGGCTACCAATAAACAAACATATACCAGAGCTAATTAACCAAAATGTAAGGCTATTTTCAGGGAACATTGGCATCAACCCGACGAAGGAAACGCCACGAATTAGAAATATACTGGCAATGAGGATTAGCGCCAATTTTGTCAGGGGTAAACGTTTAATTGCCCCCGCGCCCGACAGGCCATAAAGCGCCCAAATCAAAAGTATCAAGACAATGACAGAGGTTACCATTGTCGGATACCATAGCCCTTGCTCTGCCATCCGAGCCATTTGTTCGCCTGCACCAAAGAAACGATACCAATCGCCTCCGAATACAATGCAGCCCAGGTGAGCAAGTGCAGCAGCGAAACAACATATCGCCGCAGCCAGAAGGTACTTATTACTAGCAGAATGCATCTTTGCTCTTCCCTGAATGCCCAAATTGCGCGCGGAAATTCGTGCATCGGCTAGCCTGTGTATTATTTGTTACGAACTTTGCATGCTTTTGGTGGGTATTTCAAGATAAGTTTTCGTTGATGTTATATTGCTTATAGCGCCGCTATGCCTGGCGTAATGGTGTTCTATAGCTGTGAGCAACCGCTGCGGCTTCCTCTGCTGTGGTTGTTAAAGCTAACGTATATCCAGCACCAGGGTGCCGCGCGCTGGTACGGTCAGTTGCTTATCCAGCTTTATATTTTTGCCGGTTATCACTTCTGTGGCGTTTTTACCTTGCGGCAGTACTTCATTGAAACGGGCTAAGTCTAGCGCTACCGGCTGGAGTTGTTTATTCATTACCACCATTACCGTTTGGCTGTCGTTATAACGGAAGTAGGTATAAGTGCCGTTATCTGGCGCGAAGTGCATTAGCTTACCACTGTGAATAGCGCTGGCAGTTTTGCGCCAGTTTAGTAGGGCTTTTACCAGCTGCTGCGCGCTTTTTTGTGTGCTGTTTAAGCCATTGCCGCTAAAAGCATTGACCTTATCGCCGGCCCAGCCGCCGGGGAAGTCGGCGCGCACTTTGCCGTCGTCGCGCACTTTGAGGCTTTGCATGGCGATTTCAGTGCCGTAAAACAGCTGCGGTATGCCGCGCATGGTTAGCAGGTAGCTTATGGCCATGCGATATAAATTCATATCTTCGTTTAGCAGTGAAAAAATGCGCGCGGTGTCGTGATTGCCTTCAAAGGTCACCAGATTAAACGGGTCGGCATACACATGGTCGTTGCTGAGCATTTCGTACAAGCTGATCCAGCCGCCGTTCCAGCTCTCTTCACTGATTAAGGCCTTGAGCAGGGCGTCGTATAGCGGAAAATCCAGCATGCTGGGGGTGTGCGATACATAGTCATCCCGGTTCTGCTTGCCGCGCTGCCAGTAAGATACGATAAGTGGGTTAGGGCTCCACTCTTCGCCGACAATATTAAAATTCGGGTACTCCAGCATAATACGCCGCGCCCACTCGCTTAAAAACGCTTTGTCGGCATAGCTGTAAGTATCTTCGCGAATACCGGCCAAATTGGCGTATTCCACCCACCAGATACTGTTTTGAATAAGATACGTTGCCAGCAGCGGGTGGCGCTGGTTTAAATCCGGCATGGTGTCGACAAACCAGCCGTCGGTAAACTGCGTGCTATCCACCAGGCTGGCGTAAGGGTCTTGCACTGTGCTGCGGTTGTGGTTAGTGCCAATAAAGGCGGTGCTGGTTAAAAAGCTTTGGTTATTCAGCCAGTTGTTATCGGGTAAATCTTTTAGCCACCAGTGCTCGCTACCGATATGATTCAGAATAATATCCTGAATCACTTTAATGCCTTTGCTATTTGCGGCAGCAACGAAATCGCGATATTGGCTGTTAGTGCCAAAGCGCGCATCGATGTTGTACAAGTCCGTAGCGGCGTAACCGTGGTACGAATATGCGCTTTGGTTGTTTTCCGTCAGCGGTGTTGGCCAAATGGCGGTAAAACCCATATCGGCGATATATGGCAGGGCGTTTTGCATGCCGGCTAAGTCGCCACCGTGGCGTCCATGTTCGTTATTGCGGTTGGCTTGTTCATGCATGCCGGGCATATTGTCGTTGGCCGGGTTGCCGTTGGCGAAACGGTCTGGTGTTAGCAGGTAAATCACATCAGCTGGGTTAAAGCCCAAGCGTTTGGCCGATGCCTCGCGTCGCTGCAGCAGCGGGTAACTGTGGCTAAGCAGCGTTTCGCCGTTCAGGCTGAAGTGCAGCGCGATATCGCCCGGCTGTACATCAGCGGCCAGGCTAAGGTTTACAAACAAATAATTTGGGTTAGCAGTGCGTTCCACGCCGGTTAAGCTGACGCCGTGATAGCTAAGCCCAGGGGTTAATTGGGCAATATCTTTGCCATATACCAGCAGCTGTAGCTGTGAATGCTGCATACCGGCCCACCAGTTGGCCGGCTCTAAGCGTTCAATCTGGTAACTTTTCGCCGGGGCGCTGACGGCAAAAAAACTACACAGCAGCAAGCTGCAGGCGGACCAAACAAGTAGGGGCATGGTATTATCTTCGATGAGTAATATTGTGCCCTAACCCTAGTGCAAAATATGCAACTACCGCAAGAATATGCTGGCAGTTGCATACGTATTCAACTGCAGCATATTTCAATTTTGCAGTGCAGCTATTTGCTGTTGCAAAAAGCGCTGCTCCGGTGTTTGTTTACACAGGCTTAGGGCTTGTTGATAGGCGCGTAGTGCGTCGCTGTTGCGGCCAAGCTGGCGCAGTAAGTCGGCCTTGGCAGCATACAGTAGATGATACTGGCTAAGTTCGTCCAGTTGCTCCAGTTCGCTAATCAGCGCCAGGCCGGCGGCCGGGCCGTCACGCATCGCGATGGCTACGGCGCGGTTTAGCGCGATAACCGGCGACGGGTCGGCTTGCCACAATAAGTTGTATAAGCCACAAATTTCTTGCCAGTCTGTTTCTGCTGCGCTGGGTGCTTCGCAGTGCAGCGCAGCAATGGCGGCTTGCAGCGTATGGGGGCCGATGCGGCGGGTGCGCATTGCCCATTGTACTAACTCACTGCCCTCAGCTATTTCGCTGTGTTGCCATAAACTGCGGTCTTGCTGTGGCAGCAGCACCAGCTCGCCACTGCTGGAGATACGTGCGCTGCGCCTGGCATGCTGCAGTAGCATCAGCGCTAACAGGCCGGCAGTTTCAGAGTCGGGCAGTAGCTGCAGCATGAGCCGGCCAAGCCTTATCGCTTCGTTGCTTAAGCTGATATCCAGCAACGCGGTACCGGCAGAGGCAGAGTAGCCTTCGTTAAATAGTAGATAAATTACCTGTAGCACGTTATCCAGCCGCTGCGGTAACTCGGCTGGCGGTGGCACTTCATATGGAATAGCGGCAGCGCGGATTTTGCTCTTAGCGCGCACTATGCGCTGCGCTATCGTGCTGGGGCTGGTTAAAAAGGCACTGGCAATTTGCTCGGTGGTTAAGCCACACACTTCGCGTAATGTCAGTGCTAACTGTGCATCGGCGGCTAAACCAGGGTGGCAGCAGGTAAAGATTAAACGCAGCTGATCGTCGGCTATCGGTTCAATGTCTGGCACATCTTCTGCGCTTAACTGTGCCAGAACATCGTCTGGCAACGACGTTAAGCGCGAAGTTTTACGTAACTGATCAATGGCTTTAAAACGCCCGGCTGAAACCAGCCAGGCAGTTGGATTCGCCGGTATGCCCTCTTTTGGCCATTGTTGCAACGCGGCATGAAAGGCCTCATGCAGTGCCTCTTCGGCTAAGTCAAAATCGCCTAGCAAGCGTATCAACGTGGCCAGCACTTTGCGCGACTGTTGCTGATACAGGCTACTAAGCAGCACCTGAAAGTGGCCGTGCTGGGCGGGATTAACCGGCATTGTAGCTAAGCGCCCGGCTTAAATGTCAAGCTGGCGTACCGGCCGCACTTCAACCGAGCCTACCCGGGCGGCCGGTATGCCGGCGGCAATTTGGATCGCTTCGTTTAAGTCATGCGCTTCTACCAGATAAAAACCGGCCAATTGCTCTTTTGTTTCAGCAAAAGGGCCATCGGTAATGCCAATTTTACCGCTACGCACCCGAATGGTAGTCGCTGTGCTAACTGGTTGCAGTGCTTCGGCTGCCAGCATGCGGCCACTGCCATGCACTTTTTCGGCATAGGCGTTGCACTCGCTGTCATGCGGGCTGTCGGGCAGGCTATGCAGGGTATTTTCATCGCTGTACACCAGACACAGGTATTTCATGCTGTTGCTCCTTAAGGCGCTAAATTAAATAAAGTGGTGCCGGTTTCCATATCAAAGGGTACCGAGTAGTGTTCGTGCACGATTTTCCAGCCGTCTTTACCTTTTTGCCAACATTGAGTGGCGCGGATCCAGCATTGCTGTGCTTCACCTTTGTCGTTGGTGCCACCGCAGTGGTTCAGGCTGTGGCTAAAAGCCAGTTGTTCATTGGCCTGCACTTTTAACTGGTGTAACTCAAACAGCGACTCGCCGCCACAAAACTCCATGCAGCGCTGCCAGTGCGTACGGTAGTCAGTAATGCCTTTAAACTGCAACTGGGCAATAGCATCAAAAGCGATAATATCGACGTGATAAATGCTGGTTATGGCCGCGACATCTTTGGCGCGTACGGCATTGGCCCAGCTGGCCAGTAGATCAGTAATTTGTTGAACGTGTTGGCTGTTATGCATGATGTTGCTCCTGTTTTACCACCAAAAGGTATAACTGGTCGTTAGTGCAACGATGAAATCGACAACCGCCTGTAGTTTTTTATAAACTTTTTTTCGGTGGCAACGCTACATTTGCAAAAATAAGCCCGGCTACCAGCGCCATTAAAATAAGAAAGGTTTGCTGGCCGACACGATCAGACACGACAAAGTCTTGACCGGAAATCAACGAATTTAAGCCAATATAGGTTTTACTTCCCGGCACCAGCACAATTAAACCGTGCATGGCGACAATAACGGCCGGCGCTTTGGCCAACCGGGTAAACAGGTTGCTGTAGATCCCTACGGCAAAAGCGCCTAAAAAGGCGCCGATGGTGGCATCGAACATGCTGGCGCCGCTAATACTAACGCCATAAGCAATAAAGCCGGCCGCCAATGACCAAAGCGTATATTTGCCGCGGCTTTTAAACAACACAATCAGCGAGCTAACCAGTATACCCACCGCCAACCAGGCATAATGGTGGGAAATTGGCGCCGGTTTAACAAAGTCGACCACACCGAACAGCGCAAAGCCGATAGCGATGCCAAGCAGGGCGCCAAAGTACAGCTTAAACAACAGCATTAACGCATCCATAATGCGGGCATTGCCCGACACCAAGTGCCGCGCGGCCAGTTCGGCAAAACCGATGGTGAGTGCCAAGCCGGGAATAAAGGAAATAATGGCCGATAACACTGCCAGACGGATATTAATACCAGGGTCGACATAGGCGCTGATGGCACAAGCACCAACACCTGCTGCCAACGCGACTAAGGGCTCCAGCATATTGGCAATACGCGGCGCGCGCGCGGCCCATAACATAAACAGGTACACTAATAAGGATAACAACGATGACCACAGTACGTCATTCCAGCTGGTGGCCATTAGCATGGCAAAAGCACCGCCGGATGCCATCATTGCTACTGCTGTCGCTAGCTTGCCGTAAGAGCTGGGACGCATATCTATGGCATCGAGCAGGGCGTCGGCTTCATTAATGCTGACGTTACCCTGTAACACCTGATCGACCAGTTCATCGGTACGCGACAGCGCGCCTAAATCCAGATCGCCGGGGTTTACCCGCGAGGCATGGGTATATTCTTGCTCGTGGCCTTCGGTCCACAGCACAAAGGTCATCGAGGTAGGGGATATAATAAACGAGCCTTTTAAACCCAGGTGGGTTGTCAGCTCAGCCAGATGTGCCTCCAACCGGTACGCTGGGGTGCCATACTTGTGCAACATTTTGCCAAGCTTAACGATAAATTTCCGTTTATGATTAAAATCAGCGGTATACACAAGCAACATCCAGTGGTTAATAAAGGGTTGGTAACCTGCTCATTGTAATGCAAAAGCGCACTGTTACCAGTGCGCTTTTCAGACAAAAGTTAATTAGCGAATCAGGATCTGCTGTTTCTCTGCCTGCCAATCAATTTTCACCTTTAGCTGCTTAGTGGCTTTATCGTACCAGGCGACATTTTGCATGCGGTTAAAGCGGGCTTGTTGTGGCACTAGCTGCACATAGCGGCCATCGACACTGATATGCGACGGCGTGGCGCTTTGGTTATGCACTACCAGCGTTAACTCGCGGCTGTCTGGCATACCGCTGTAATTGCCACTGCGGCGTAGCTCAAACTTTTGCGTGCCATTGTCGTTAAGATAGTAAAAGTTCAGTAGCTCAAACTCACCTTTGGCAATAGCTTCCGGCGTTTTACCGTCGTCTTCATACATCTCGCCTTTGGCGCACTCCACGCTGGCATCGGCATAATAGTGCAGCGTTAGCTTTTTGCTACTGTAATCGCGCGTGCTTTGCACCAGCTCTGCCATGGGCACGAAGCTACCAGCTTTAACCAGTACCGGTATGGTATTAATGCTTATCGGAATATCTACCCGGTTTGTACCGGCGTAGCGCTGGCCGTTGAAATAATCAAACCAGACGCCGCCAGGCAATTGCACCGGCCAGGAGGTTGCGCCGGGCTCGGTTATCGGTGCGACTAAAAACGCATCGCCCCAAAAATAGCTGTTTTTTTCCTCTATTAGTGCCGGGTTTTGCTCGTCTGCAAAGAATAGCGGCCGCATTAATGGCATACCGCTTTGGCTGTTCTGATACGCCAGCGTGTAGTTATACGGCAGCAGCTGATAGCGCATATTTAGCCAGGGGCGCAGGGTTTCAATGGTGTCGCTATCGTGAAACACCATTTCCGGCGCGATATGCTCTTGCGCATGTGGCCGGTATACCGGCTGGAACACGCCATACTGCAACCAGCGGATGTACAGCTCTTTATCAAACTGCTCGCCGCCGGCAAAGCCGCCTAAATCAGAGTGAATATAACCAAAACCAAACAACCCCATGCTAAGTGCCAGCTCTACCTGCGGTTTAAGGCCGCCCCAACTGCGTTCTACATCACCGGTCCAGGGCACCATACCAAAGCGTTGGCTGCCCGGTGCACCCGCGCGCATCATAATAAAAGGCCTTTGTGCAGGGAAATCACGGCGCATGTTGCTATACACCATATCGGCCCATTGATGGCCAAAGGCGTTATGTACTTCGTTGGCCATGCCAATGGCATGCACGGTATCATCCGGGTGTACTTCTGGCTCGCCCAAATCACCCCAAACACCCGCCACGCCTTGTTCAGCCAGGCCCTTATAAATTTGCCAGAACCAGCTTTGGCCTTGAGCGCTAAACACATCAACTAAACCGGTATTGCCAAAATAAAAATCAAAGGTTTTTGGCTTGCCGTCTAAGCCCGGCGCTATCGCTTCTGCTGCAACCGCTTCTTGCCAGCGTTTCGAGCTGGTAAGCACAAACGGCTCGGTAACTAAAATGGTATTAATGCCATCTGCGCTTAAATCGGCCAGCATTTTTTCCGGTTGCGGGAAAGCGTTGTGATCCCAGGCCAGGTTGCCCATGTGGCCTTTAATGTCCGGGCCAAACCAGTATAAATCCAGCACTAAGGCATCCAGCGGTAGCTTAAGTTGACGGAACTTTTGCACCACGGCACGAGCTTCGGCCTCGGTACGGTAACCAAAGCGTGAGGCATAATTACCCAGCGTCCAGCGTGCCGGTAGCGGCTGCCGACCGGTTAAGGCAGTGTAGTTGTTGATTAATTGCGGGTAAGAATCACCGGCTACCAGCACGTAACTGCTACGGCCACCTTCGGCGCTAAACTGCATCACATCGGTGTCTGTAGCGCCTAAATCGGCTTCTCCTTTGGCAGAGTTATCAAATAATAACAGGTATTTATTGCTCGACATTATCGCTGGCAGGCTGAAATACATTTGGCTCGACTGGGTGCTATAACCATAATGCGCTTTGTTATACAGCGGAAACTTATGCCCACGCCGGTCCATGCCTAATACGCGCTGGCCGCCACCTAGCAGCTGTTCGTCTTTGCTTAGCGCAAAGCGAAAACCGTGCTGCATGTTTTGTTGCTGATGTTGAAAGTAGCCTTGTTCTTCAGCCAGCAGCAATTTATCGCCTCGATAATAGCTAAGTTGCAGCGGTGCTTTGTTAATTTTCACCGTTAAGCCGTCGCTGGCCAGGGTTAAGCTGTCAGCCGCTTCGTTCAGCTGTAACGCTACTGCTGCAGGCTGTTGGCTAATTGAAAACGACGGCAGTTGCTTTACACCTTCTGGCTGATAAAAGGCTTCTACCACATCGTTTTGATAAAACGTCAGGCTAAGCTGGCCCGCATCGGTTTGTAGCAGCAGGCTATTGCCGTCAAGCTGATGTGCCTGATACTGAGCAGCATAAGCTGCGTTGTAACAGACAAAACTGAGTAAAATCAGAAATAAACGCATTATTGCAGCTCCAAAATTACCGAGGCTAATGGCGCCAGTTGCACAGCGACTGTGCCGACGCCGCTTGCTACCTGCAGCGTATTCTCACCACCGTTCAACTTATCACTAAGCGGATACTGGCCATCGGCCAGCTGCCATTGGCTGATTAGCTCTGCCGGCAGTGTTAAGGCAAAACTCACGCTGCTGTCGCTATTAAAGTGGCTGGCAATAATGAGTTTTTGCTGCTCGTTATAGCGAGCAAAGGCTAATTGCTGCTCACTGTAGCTGGTACCTGCAGCCAGATTGACGCTGTGCAGTTCAACATAGTCGCCCATTAACGCCGGTGCGTTGGCGGTAAAGCTCAGCAGCTTTTTATAGTAGTGGTGCAAGGCCAGACTCTCGCTATCCAGCGCTGCGCCATCAAACTTGCCGTTATTCATCCATTTTTGGTGCTGCGGTACACCCCAGTAATCAAAAATAGTGGTACGGCTGGCTTTGCCAAAACCGGCGTCACCGTCGCCTGGCTCACCCACATCCTGGCCAAAGTACAGCATAGTGGGTGAGGTACTGATAGTGGCGGACACCACCATTGCGGGCTTGCCTTTTCTGGCATCACCGGCAAATTCAGGCGCGGCAATGCGCTGCTCGTCGTGGTTTTCCAAAAAGTGCAGCATATGGTGCTCTATATCGGCCATGCGCTGTTGGGTTTCAACTAAGGCTGAGGTTGGCCCTTTGCCTTGCATTACTAATTTTAAGTTATCGTAAAATTCGACTTTGTCGTACAGGTAGTCCATTTTGCCTAAGCGAATATAATCCCGGTATAAATGCGGCTGATACACCTCGGCTAGTAAAAACGCGTTTGGGTTGGTCTGTTTAATATGTGAGTTTAAATAACTCCAAAATTCTACCGGCACCATTTCGGCCATATCATAGCGAAAACCGTCTACGCCTTTGGCTAGCCAATACTGGGTAATATCACGGAATTTAAGCCAAGAGTCGGGTACCTCTTTGTCTTGCCAAAAAGCATAGTGTGCCCGCCAGTCTTTGTCGGCGTAATCGCTTGGCAAGCTAGCAAAGTCGTAACTGCCATCCGGTTTTACACCGTAGTTAATTTTTACTGTTTCATACCAGTCATCAAAGGCCGGCTGGGTCGCTCGCGAACCATTGCCGGTCCACTTGGCTGGGTTTTCAGCGAATGTGCCGTCGGCGGCGGGGTGAGTATCACCGCCCAGTACCTTATAGCTATCAGGCCATGCCGGCACAGCAAAAGCGCTGCCAGGCACATAGTAAAAGTTATTGTCGCGGGCATACTCAACGCTGGTGTCATCATTAGCACCAAAGTCGCTTACGCCTGTTGGGTTTGCCAGCGATTGATATTGCCGTGCCACATGGTTAGGCACAATATCTATCAATACTTTCATATCATGCTGATGGGTGCGGGCGATTAATGCCTCAAATTCGGCTAGCCGGTTAGCCGGATCTGTGGCTAAGTCGGGGTTTACGTTGTAGTAATCTTTTACCGCGTAAGGTGAGCCGGCCCGGCCCTTAATGACATCCGGGTCGTCATGGCTGATGCCATAAGCTGTGTAGTCGCGCACCAGGGCGTGATGCGGTACGCCGGTATACCAGATATGGCTAACACCCATGGCTTTAATGGCGCTAAGTGCTTGTGGCGTGAAGTCGGCAAATTTGCCGACGCCATTTTGTTCGAGCGTGCCCCAGGGGGTATTGCTGGTGTTGGTATTGCCAAATAGGCGGGTAAACACTTGATACAACACCACTTTACCACTGGCATCGTGCTGTTGTGCTGCTGTGCTGTCTGCGGCGGCGTCGACGGATTTTGCCGTGATGGTTGGCTCTGGTGCCGGGCTGCAAGCCAACAGCAGGCTGCCGGCCAGACCTAAGGTCAGGATGGTGGTTAGTTTGCGCATATGTCTACCCTGTGACTATTGTTCTGTTGTCAAAGTACCTGAGTATATGCCAGCTGGCTTGCCTTTATTTGGTGCATACGTATGCAATCCTTGTTGCTGGCAACTGCCTGAGGGGCCACCAAACAGCACTTACTGCACCATTGCTGTGCGCGGCGCAGTTTCATGCAGTTGCAATGGTCGGCGCACAAACCAGCGGCCCAAATGCCATAGCAGCCAGAGTGACAAAAGCGGAAATACCAGCGTTTGCAGGCTGTACACCACAATTAGTTGGATGAGCTTTTCTACCATGCTGTCGGAGAAGCTTTTTACCGCAGCAAACAGATCGTTGGCTTGCGCTGCCACTTGGCGTAACCAGCTGAGTGAGCTTTGCTCTGCTTGCTGCTGTGGCTGTTCAACCCGTTGCAATGCGGCTGTTTCGCTACTGAGTGCCGCTTCTGCGGCAATACGTTGTGGTTCTAGCACCCAGTTTGACAGCTCTGCCACGCCAAAGGCGGCTAACGGTACACCAATACGCACCACTAACAGCAAGGCAACAAAGATACGTAACAAATAGCCAGAGCTAGTGCGCCAGCTTGCGGGGCCGAGCAATAGGCTGAGCGAGCAGACTAAAATTCCGCTGCCAAATAATGGTAAAGCGGCCAGTTTGCCAAACTCCAGCAAAAATAACTGCAAGCCAATCGATGTCATCGCCAGCACCATTAAGTCGGAGTACCGCACGGCCATATCCTGCAGCGGTTTTAATAACTGGCCGGGTTTAACACTGGCTACACCAACGCCCACTTCGGCTTCAGACACAAAAGCAATGCCGCGGTCAATCAGGCGGGCAGTGGCGAAAGAGGCGCTGCTTAATACTAAGCTGTGTTTAAGCGCGGCGTTGGCTTTATTATCCAGTGGCGCCAGCACAGGGTTAACCAGTCGTTGCTGCAATACTCCGGTGTAAATGCCTGCCGCCAGTGCCAGCAGGCAGAGCAACAGGGCGAACAGCCGCTGCATTGGACTGAGTGTTTTGATGAAATTCATGCTTGCCTCCAACGGACGGTAGGAGTGGCTGTCGGTTTAGCGCAGTATTAACTATTTATGCTGCCAGATAAAGCCAGGGCACCTTGCGGTGCCCTGGCGTTTTAGTTGGCTTGCCTAACTGAGAGCTGGCAGCTCAGAACTGGTAGCTCAGCCCCAGCATCAGGTTATTGACGTTATTGCTCTTAAGCTTGTATCTGTCAACGCTGAATTGCAGCGCCAGTTGGTCGTTAATGTTATAGCCGGTGTTCAGTGCCAGGTAGATATCACTGTTGCTGGCAGTAGTGCGGATAACACTGCTGCCTGCGGTACTGCTTTGTTTGCTACTCCAGGTAAAGATGCCAGCCTGCGCCGCAACATACCAGTTACCACGTTGCAGCAAGCGGTATGACAACCCGGTGCGAACGCCCTCAGCAGACAGCGGGCCAATGTCAGCAACGGCTTGTTGGAACTGCTCCGGTGTTAAGGTTGCGCCCTGAATGGCTAAGCCGGTGCTGCCCAAGTCAACATAATAGGCTTGCACCGACACCCGTGGGCTAAAGCGGTAATTAACACCTATCGCCCAGCTGGTGGCGCTGTTGTCAAAGTTCAGCACGCTGGCATTGGCCGGCAGCTGTGTTTCCACCTCTGACTGCTTCAGATCAGCTTTGCTTTGGCCAACAAAGGCATCAACCGACCAATTGGCCTGAGTATTAAAGCTAAACAGCAAGGCCAGCGCAGCTATCAGCGCCGGCTTGCCCCGGCGACGCAGGCCAACCAGCAAGGTTAACAACAAGATTGGCAGGCCGTTAATACTGCCACCCGATGATTTATTTACCACAGTAATTACCTCAAACGCGGTGACATTTACTGTCACCTGACTATTACTATTGCCACCGCGGCCGTCACTTACCGTAAAGCTAATAATGTCTGAGCCACTAAAGCCGGCTTTTGGCGTATAGCGCAGTGTTTGTGCTGCACTAATAACTACTGTACCGGCTTGGGCACTAGCTGCACTAACACTCAGGTTATCACCATCCGCATCGGTGGCATTTGCCAGCACATTAATGTCGATGGCTGTTTTGTCATCGGTGCTGATTGGGGCAGTGCTCGTTACTACCGGAGCTCTGTTGTAGTACACCGTGGCAGTAACGTTGGCGCTGGTGCTGCCACCTTTACCATCATTGACCGCGTAACTCAGGGTGTCGGTACCGACAAAGTCCTGTGCCGGGGTATACAGCAGCGTTTGGCCATCGTCACTCACACTTACCGTACCAAAAGCCGCTGAGGTTTGGTTAATGCTCAGGCTATCGCCATCTGGGTCAGTATCGTTTTCTAGCACGGTCAAGACGTGGCTTTGGTTCCATTGCAACGAGTAGCTGTCATTAACCGCCACGGGTAACCGGTTGCCATCCAAAATTACCGCCACACCGCCCGGGTCAACAATACTGCCGTTGGCAATGCCATCAGCATCGTTCGGGCCGCCGTCTTCAATAGTCAGCTGCACACACCAATGTCCGGCGGCTAAGCCGCTCTGCCAGCTGTTGTCGCCCGGTGGAGGGCAGTAGCCCGGCTCGCCGGCGCTGCTAAACAGGCCATTGTTGGCATTACTAACAAAGTTAACCCAGCCGTTTTCTGCCGTGTACTTCCGGTATACCGCATTCAACGGCAGTGGCTGACGTTGTGGCAACACAATGCTGTAGCTGTCGCCAGCGGTTGGCAGGCCTAACAGGATAAAGTCAAATACGCCGCCGATATTATCGGCTTGCATATCTGGCTCCATCCATTGTTGGTCGGTATCCAGTAATTCAATACCACCACCGTTGCCAACGGCCGCTGCCGCGCCTTTACGCAGACAAATACCCGGCTCACCTTCGGCCACAAAGGCGTTGGTGCTAACCAGTTGCTCAGGGATAACGTTGCAGTCAAAGCCCGGGTCCAGATAATCTGGAATACCGTTGCCATTGGCATCGCCCAGCCCTTCGACATTGTCGGGGATAAGGTTGTTATTGCTGTCTGCGTCGGTTAATACCGGCAAGGTGTCGGTGATTTGCAGATACAGCTCCGCGGTGTTGCTAAGCGCCGGCGTTGCATCGTCGGTAGCGGTTAGCGCAACGCGATACACACCTGCAGCAAGGTTTGCCGGGTCAAATACAAACTGCGCGCTGCTGTCTGCGAGGTTTACCAGGGCCGCATCGGCTTGCCAGACAACATTGACGTTATCGCCCGGATTAGGATCGGTTACCACAGCGCTAACCGTTACCAGCGCCTGATCTTTAGCAAACGTAAGTCTGCTATTGCCTTGCTGGCGGGCGCTAAGTTGAATGCTGGGTGCCAGATTGGCTGCAGTCACGGTGACTGTGGTGCTGGCGTTAGCACTAAGGTTCAGGCTGCTATCCAGTGTGATAATAATGTCTTTTGTAGCAACATTATTCAGGTCTGCAAACACGTTAAAGTTAATGCTAGCGCGCAACCCCTGTTGGATTTGAATGCTGCCACCAGCAAGATCGTGGTCCGTCATTGCATTGGCTGAACCACTAACGGTGTAGGCAACATCTATCGGGTAAGCTGGTGCCGGGCCATTAAGTATCACATCAACACTGACACTACTGTGGTTAATCACGGTTTGTGGTTTGCTCAACGATAGCCGTGGATGAACTTGCAGCAATTGGGTCACCGTACTGGTTGTGCCTGCTGCATCGACTGCCTGCCAATACAATTCGTGGCGGCCCGAAGTAAACAATGGCAGACCATTAAGTAGCGATACCGCCAGGCGATTTCCTGCAGCATCCACCGCAGTTGCTACACCAACATCGACCTTGGTGAATAATCCCGTTGCATTAATATTGAGATCATCCGGCGCGGTAATTACCGGGGCGTCTGCATTGCCACCTTCAATCAGCAGCGTTACGTCAGCCATATCCGTTAGCTCACCATCAGTAATGCTGTAACTAAACGTCGCCGTACCGCTGAAGTTGTCCGGTGCGCTAAACAATAAGGCGTCGCCCTGCACACTTACCTGACCAATGCTGGCTTTAGCGGCTGCGATACTTAAAGTATCACCATTCGCATCAGTATCGTTCGCCAGTACATTCAGCACGTAAGCGTTGTCGTTGTTAAAGGCCTGATTGAAATTATCATCAACGGCAACCGGGGCGCTATTTACTTTGACCACCGCCAGGTTAAACGCTGGCAGTGCGGTAGAAACCGTGCCATCAGACACACTAATCACAATACCGGTGGTGGTGCCGACATCTGCCGCCACCGGTGTGCCGGTTAAGGCGCCGGTGTTGGTATTAAATGCGGCCCAGCTGGGTTTGTTGGTAATGCTGAAGGTTAGCGTGTCGTCATCGGCATCCGTCGCTGTTGGCATAAAGCTGTAAGCCGCATCTTGGTCGACGCTGGTAGTCGGCGTGCCGCTGATGACTGGCGCGCTGTTTACGCTGGTTACTTCAATATTAAACGCCGGCAGTGAGGCCGATAACGTGCCGTCAGACACACTAATCACAATACCGGTGGTGGTGCCGACATCTGCCGCCACTGGTGTGCCGGTTAGGGCGCCGGTGTTGGTATTAAATGCGGCCCAGCTGGGTTTGTTGGTGATGCTAAAGGTTAGCGTATCGTCATCCGCATCA
>NZ_JAERPS020000008.1 GCF_016918075.2 Rheinheimera maricola
GATTAAATTGTTTAACCGCTGCTTAAATGAACAAAAGCCGTTTTTATCTAACCACGGCTTTACGGCTATTATACTCAGCAACCATCTGCTGCATTTGCGCTTCGTCGTATGGCATCAGGTTACTTAGTATCATACGTTTCTCACCTTTACCGATTTGCTCTCCCCGCTCTGTTAAAGAGAACTCCAGTAATGCATTACCACGCTTGCCATCAACCAATAAAGACGAGTTCGTCAGGCTTAAGCCAACTTCCTGCTGCGGAAGGCGGGTAAAACTCAATGCCATGCTCTCATAGATAACCAATGGCCGGGTCGGATTAATCATTACCTGGTGCTGTTGCATCAGGGGTTGCAATATATGTGGAAAGTTCTGGCCGGAAAACTTCACATAATCACGGATTAAGGGTTCGATTACCGCAAGATCATGCTGACAAGCCCCGCTATGTTGCAACGACAGATATACCTTCCCCTGACTATCACAAATGGAAATAAGGTTATCCTGCTCTTTGCATTGCAGCAAAACGTCAGCCGCAACCATACCGGCAAACTGACAACTCAGTTGCTCCGTAACGCCATAACGGGTAAGTAAGTAGGAAAACAGTAAATCGCCGGGAACACAAAAGCGCTTCGCGTCTTCGTCATGGATCGGATTGAAATCTGTCGCCACCTGTTTGGCAAACTCACATGCCTGTTTGCGGCTGAAACTAAAACCTTCGTCGCTTTGGTTAACGTACTTTTCTAACAACATCGATCGTTGACTCTCTTTCTGTATAAGCCGGTCATTCTACCCAAATTTACAGCAGCAATGGTCCAGCCAGTAAAAAATTACTTATCAAAGCAAAAATATGCTTGCTTTATGTACACCAGCAAACTACTGTATATACATACACTGTACAAATAAACATGCAGAGAGTGATATGTACCATCGTTTACCCAGCGCCCAATACAAGCGTTTAACCAAAACCACATATAGCGATAGCAGCTTACTAAAAATACATTCTGTGGCCGATAGCAATACGGTTGCTTCTGATGACTCGCACCACAGCTTGTTGCAGCTTATTCAGCAGCATCAACACCAGCAAGGTTGGATCCTACTGATAGCCCCCACTTATATACCTGATAAAGAGTGGGCAGAACACTATCAATTGTCATTACACAATGTTTTGGTCGTTCACCAAAAGCAAATCAGCGATCTGGGTGCAACAATTAAACAAGCATTGAATTCCGCCAGCTGTAAGGTTGTTATTAACTTTGCCAGCCAGTTAGATGCTCTACAATTGGACGCTTGTCGTAAATTGGCAGTAGGCAATAACACCTGGTTTTATCAATGTGAACAGATCCAGCAGCCACAAGTGGCACATTAACCAGCTTCTATGCTCAGACGACAAAGCTAACAACTTAAGTTAAAATGACGGTTTTATACTGGTAAAGTAAGTTTCAACATGCGATGTTATTGCGGTTCAGCACAAGCGTTTGAGTTTTGCTGCCAACCTTTTTTAGCCGGGATGGCCAACGCAGACAGTTGCGAACAATTGATGAGATCACGCTACAGCGCATACTGCCTGCATGATGTTGATTATATATACCGTACCTATCATACGTCCTGTCGTGCTGACAACCCCAAACCGACTTTGGCTGCTTTTGCTGAAAATAGTCATTTCATCTCACTTAAAGTGCTGTCTTGTGAGCAAAGCAGTCAACAAGGCTATGTCAGTTTCAATGTCCGCTACATACAGCAGAATGTGCTGTATGAGTTTACTGAACGCTCAAGATTTGTGTTTGAAGATGCTTGGTATTATGTTGATGGTGTTATGACAGATAAGACGCCGGTTAAATTGCAACGCAACATTCTCTGTCCCTGTAACAGCGGGAAGAAGTTTAAACAGTGCCATCGGCACAGACTTTCCGGCAATTAATCTCATCGTACTAAGCCGCATTAATCTCATGTAGTTGTTGCAGCACTTCATAGAGACCTGCAGGGTTAGTATCAGGTCGCTCTGGTGTCGATTGCTGCAAACGCCTGCGACTATGTAGGCTCAAGTTTTGCCATACTTCAGTGGCTAGTCTGCTTTTATCGTCAAATTGTGTTAACGGCGGCTGTTTCAAATAACTTGTTAGCTTTAGTTGCGCTAATCCCCCCAGCTGCAACGCAACACTGTGTTGCTGCATTAAATCAATATCAGTTTCTGTTTGGCAAAAAGCCCTGGCTTGTGGCACATCGAACTGTCGCCGTATGTTTTTCTCTGTACCTTCTGTAAATGCTTCAGGCGTATAGAACTCCGCAGCTTCATCAACTGCAGGGGTTAGCCAGGCAAGATACATAGCGAAGTCTGCCCGCTGCGAACTTTGCAGCGCTCGGTTTAACTTGCCATTAAGTTGCCATTCGTTGATAACCATTGTCATTCTTCTATTTATTCTTCAGCAAAAACGTTCTTCTGTTTGAATTATCGGCAGTCAGACAAAAAAGTTTAGTAAATGGCTTTACATCAAAAGTCAGTTTGATAATATGCCGCTCACTCGTGGAGGGGTTCCCGAGTGGCCAAAGGGATCAGACTGTAAATCTGCCGGCACTGCCTTCGAAGGTTCGAATCCTTCCCCCTCCACCATTTCTTACATCTCCTTCATTCAACACCTTTTATCAAATCTGATTGTAGTGATGTATTATCAGTATTTATCTTGCTAATCCTTTGGTTATTTCCGACACTGATTTAAGTTTACGACTAATTTACGTGGTGCTAATGGATAACAAGACGCTAGAAAATCAACGAGTACTGATCGTTGATGATCAACGCGCATTTCAATTGATATTCAAAGGTGTGTTGTACTCTTTAGGCGCAACAAATGTCGCTTTTGCTCCAACAGGTGAACAGGCACTGGCAAAGTGCGCTAACATAAATTTCGATATTTTGTTCGTAGATTATCATTTAGGCATTGGGAAAAATGGTAAGCAACTGTTAGAAGATCTGCGCGAAAAAAAGCTGTTGGCACCACACAGTATTTTTATGTTAGTTACCGGAGAAAATAGCGTCCCCATGGTAATGAGTGCGGTAGAGCTGGAGCCGGATGATTACCTGGTAAAACCTTTTTCACAGAGTGTGTTACGAAGCCGAATACAGCGAATACAACGTAAGAAATTACAGTTGGCAGAGTTGTATCAAGCATTGTTTGATGACCAACCTGAATTAGTTGTCAATTTGTGCCAACAAGAAATAAGTAAAGACAGTCGATACCAACAATTTTGTAAACGTGTTTTGGTTGAAAATCTCTTAGCCTTAAAACGTTACGATGAAGCTGAACAAGTGTTGGACGCTTCGTTAGCACTGCATCGCAGTGGCTGGGCGTTGTTGTTACAAGCTAGATGCTGCTTCGAGCAAAAAAATTATAACGAAAGCCTCGTATTGTGCCAGGAAGCCATAGAGCAAAACCGATATTTTGCCGAAGCTTATGACATTCAGGCACAAAACTACCGGGCCATAGGCGAGCATGACCTGGCATATAGTAGTATTTTGGCTGCGGCTGAAATTGCCCCGTTTAGCATGCCTAGGCAGTATCTGGTTATAGACATAGCTCGCGAGATTGATAATGTTTCACAGCAAGTACAAGCCAGCAAACAACTATACGAAATAACTCGTCGCTCAATTAAACAAGATGTTGTGCACTTACTTAATTATATTCGTACAACAATCGATGCTGCAGTAAAAGAGACAGACCCCTCACAACGCAACCGCTACCAGCAGGAAGCCTCTTTAGCGATACAGCGTGTTAGACGTGACGAGAGTATGATCCGTGAAATAGACTTTAATTTGTTTGAAGCTATATGTCAGGCCCGCTTAGAATCTCTTGGCGGCGCGCAGTACCAGGCTAAAAAAACCTTTGCCGCTGTTGCAAGTCAACTACCTGAACAGCATCAAATAATGCCTGATGCAATATTTTTGTTGAACCAGATTGGTGAGTTTGAGCAAGCCAATGCGATGAGTAAATTAGTGCCAGCAGATTTGATGAAGAATCAACTGCTGAACACTTTGTTTAGTGACCAGCAGAACTTTATCGATCAGAAGCGACAGCAATTTGGTGAGTTGAACAAAGCTGGAATAAAAAGTTACAAGCAAGGCGACTATGCCGCTGCAGTAATACAATTTGAATCGGCTCTTGAGCTTGCCCCAATGAACACTGGTAGTGCACTTAACTTGATCCAAGCTTCCATTCAATTACTCAATAGCCAGAAAAAAAATAGATCCAGAGAACTGTTTGAGCGCTGTAAAAAAACGTTTCGTATCGTTGATAACATGCCGCTACCAGATAATCATCGTGTGCGTTATAATGACCTACTGCAACAATTTGATGTTTTACGCGACGAGTTTCGTCGATAAACCTACTATAAATCAGTGCTTAAATGTTGCGCCAGTTCAAATGCTAACGTACTGGCTCCTATACGCATGCACTCTCGGCTGGCTACCCTACCCGTAACATCCTCGAATATTTGCAGCAACGCCAACGCCTGTTCTATGGTGCGTACACCACCTGATGCTTTAAAACCAACATTGCGTTCGGATGCTGCGATTACAGTCAACATAATACGTGCCGCTTCTTCTGTTATGCCAACAGCTGTCTTACCTGTTGACGATTTGACAAAGTTTGCCCCACCGTCAATGACAAGCTCTGTCGCTTTAGCAACTTGTTGTGCTGTAACCAGCTCTCCGGATTCAATAATAACTTTCAGGCAGACTCCCGCACTCACCTGACGCACATCATAAAGAAAACTTTTCACGTAACCATTTTCACCGCGCAACAATGCTTTATAAGGTAAAACACAATCAATCTCTGTCGCCCCAGCATAAATCGCCTGTTGAATTTGTTCACAAACCAAGTCCGTAGGTAGATCACCTGATGGAAAGTTCACTACTGTTGCTATTGCGGCATTAACCTGGGGTTGTGGCCAGCTTAACAGCAATGGTAAATACTGTGGATAAACACAAAATGCTGCAACATCTAATTGTGGCAAAGTGCTGAGCCAATGCTGAAAAGCTGGTGTATTGTCATCATCTTGGAGTCGGGTAATATCGAGTATACTTGCCAGTTGATTTAAGCGTTGTAGATTAGTCATAACTCAGAGTCCAGTAGCCTGGTAGCCTGCATGGCTGACCGGTGTTTATTGTACTTATTCGCATTGCGAGGAGCTTAAACTAACTGGCGACTAAAAAGCAAAAATCACTACAGAAAAATAATTGTAATATTTTTGAATTTATCAGTATTGGTGTACTCATAGTAAGAGTAGTTGTGAAGTGACACCATTTCTCTCCGATGTCCTAGTTTATACGCCGGCCTAAAGCCGGCGTCTTTTTATATCGTCATCCAATATTGATTTTGTTTCAACCACTCAATTGCTAGACGACGTTGGGGACAGTATTGTTCGACTAATCGCCAAAACTCCCTTGAATGATTTAAATGTTTAAGGTGAGCTAGTTCATGAATTACTACATAATCGGCAACCCAGGCCGGCCCCATTAGTAATCTCCAATTAAAACCAACCTCTGCATCAGACTTACAATATCCCCATTTAGTCTTCCAATTACCGACAACCATAACTCCAGGATACAGATTCATAAGCTGTTGCCAGTAACTAACACGCTCAACAAACCAAATGTGCGCTTGTTGTTGATACCATTTACGCGCCAGCTCAGCAGCTTTTTTTGTCATATCGTCAGCTTTGCATTTATTGGATACCCATAAATAGATCTGGTTACCAGACATCTCAACCCACTGACGTTTGCCTGACAAGATACTAACCATTAATGTGTCACCTAAATACGGCAGTTGCTGCAACATTAGCCAATCAGGCGCAATTTGGCTTTTATTATGCTGCAAATGTTTAAGTACCCAGGACTGCTTACTCACAACCAGCGCTTCGACATCCAAAAGACTGCACCCTAATGGTGCTCGCACCGACAGTTGCCCTTGTTTGACTTGCAACGCAATACTTCGTCTTTTGGCACTGAAATAGACGCAGTAATTAAAATGCTCCGCTTTTACAACTACAGCTGGCAATATCGACTCCGCAACCACAGGAATTAAACACCGTTAACAGAATGCTATTGTGCCATAACAGTGGTTAAAGTGTTATGATCCCGTCACTTAGCCGCTTTAAATCAGCTTAAAGGTCTGTAACATAATGAAAATTATTTCTTTTAATATTAATGGTATAAGAGCTAGATTACATCAGTTACAAGCTCTAATTGACAAACATCAGCCTGATATTATTGGCTTACAGGAAATAAAAGTGCACGACGATGAGTTTCCACTAACCGATGTGCTTGCAATGGGATATCACGTCTATCATTTCGGCCAGAAAGGTCACTACGGCGTTGCCATTTTAAGTAAACAGCCAGCAAGCAAGATGCAGTACGGTTTTCCAACTGATGATGCTGATGCTCAACGAAGAATGCTGATAGGCAGTTTTGTTATGTCTGACGGGTCGCCGCTAACGGTTCTTAACGGCTATTTCCCACAAGGCGAAAATCGCAGCCATCCGGTTAAGTTTCCTGCTAAAACCAAATTCTATGCTGATTTGCAACAATATCTTATTAATCATCACTCGCCTGAAGAGAATTTGGCGCTGATTGGCGACATCAATATATCGCCATTGGATGTTGATATTGGTATTGGCGATGCTAATGCTAAGCGTTGGCTCCGTGAGGGTAAAACGTCTTTTCTGCCAGAGGAAAGAGCGTGGTTACAGCAGCTGAAAGACTGGGGGTTAGTTGACACATTCAGACAGCTGCACCCGGAAGAAGTGGCTAAATATAGTTGGTTTGATTACCGCTCTAAAGGATTTGATGACAATCGCGGCCTGCGGATTGATGTGGTCATGGCAACGTCAGCATTAGCAAATCGCTGTGTCGAAAGCAGTATAGATTACGAGCTACGTGGTATTGAAAAGCCATCAGACCATGCTCCTGTATGGTCTGTGTTTAAGTGAATGATGAATGGCAATAGCCCGGCGCTATAGCCATTGCTTGACAAACGTTTTATCTAATTGCTGGTAGGCTTGTTGTAACACTAAGGCCAAATCTTTATATCTATCAGGTTGTTGTGCAGGAGCAACAGCCAAACCTTGTTGCTGCATTTTCTGGCGGATCTGTTTACACCAACTTGCGATCGTGGGAGGTAAAGGTGTAGCAGATCGCATTCCAAGCCAATACCAGCCTTGTAACGGAATACTAATCAAAAACAGCATCATCGCCAATATTTGTGGCATGTGTGCCAAACCAAAGTAATCTAACTGAATTGCGGCACAAACTAGAGAAAGCAACGGCAGATATCGCCAGGCTAACTTCGTCATCAAAATAATTTTATTTTCAGCAAACAAACTATTCAATTCAGCAGTTGCTGGCCATTGCTTGCTGTACTCACGACCAGCTATTAAGGTTTTATAAAGTGGATACAGCATTAATACCCCCAACTTCTTATCGTAACCACCAAACATTAGCATAGATATTGTGCCTTTACCTTAGTCTATTAGCGTTAATCCGGCATATTGCTCTGTATCGAAAAGCACTTTAACAAAGCCGCTGCAGCCCTTTTACAAGCCGTTGGCTGTCGAACGACATACACATGACTGTTCGCAACAACGAAAACGTCAAAAACTTGTACCTTTGACACCGCTTTAGTCTAAAGATGGGCTAACAAAAAATGTGCCAATATACATACCCATTTAAATACAAAAGCTTACACTTGTTAAACATTGTTACACACAAAGTTATCCACAAAAACTGTGGACAACATAAACCCATATATCACTACCCAACAGTGCTCGTTGTCAGGTAATTTACCAATAGTAATTACGGTTTCATCTATATTTCATCGCAAATGAACCAAATTGTCATATTTACTACTGTAAAGCTGAGTAAATCCACCTTGCCAGATGAGGTTATTAATAAGATTATTACTTGAGTAATAGCACAAATTTACCGTAGCATAATACTCAACCTACACTTTTGGAATTAACGTCATTGTTAACTTGGCTGCCTCAACTTAGCGGTATTCATGGCTCTGTAATTAAAAGCCCTGTTACTGGCATGGTAATGCCGTTAACCGAACATCCAGATCTGCTATATAACTCAAATGTCTTAACGCTGGCTTTGTGTATAAAACTTCAACACGGTACACTCAAAGCTCCTTTTAGCGGCGTCTTCGACAGGCAGTTACTTGGTGGCCGCAGGCTTCGCTTCAAACACAATAGTGGCTTGGTAATACAGTTAGATATCCCACTTGACGCTGATATGACGAACGGTAAAAGTGTAAATCATCTTGTAAAGTCTGGCGCGACGATTCGCAGCGGCGAGTCTGTAATGTCTCTGGATATACGAGCATATGGCAATTGCCATGTTGTGCTAATGATACTGCCTCACCCAGCCATTACTCATGCATTTAGCGCCAGGCGACATGTCGAGGCTTTAAACGATGCTGCGTTAATTATTCAAACCGGAAATAAGCCAAAAACATGACAATAATCTACGGCATAAAAAACTGTGACACCATCAAAAAGGCCAAAAATTGGCTTGAACAACACCAATTACCCTATCAATTTGTTGACTATCGCAGCGATGGACTGACTGCAGTGCAGCTTACTCAATTTTCTGCGGCGTGCGGTTGGGAAAACCTACTCAACACTCGCGGTACAACCTATCGACAATTGCCCGATAGCGACAAAGCCAATATGACGGAACAAAAAGCTCTGGCACTTATGCTGGCGCAACCGGCAATGATAAAGCGCCCACTACTCTTTCACGATGGTAAATATATTCTGGGATTTCAACCTGGCAACTATCAGCAAATTTTTGGACAAAATGTATGAGCCTCGTAAGTGAAGTAATTGAGTTAGCTAAAGATCTGATTTCTCGCCCCTCTATCACACCTGAAGATGCAGGTTGCCAGCAATTAATGGCTCAACGCCTGTCTGCGGTAGGTTTTGATATAGAAGTGATGCAATTTGAAGATACACTGAATATGTGGGCCCGACGCGGTCACACCAAACCGTTGTTCTGTTTTGCTGGCCACACTGATGTAGTGCCAACCGGCCCGATGGAACAATGGCATACCCCGCCATTTGAACCGACAATTGTAGGCGATACACTATATGGCCGCGGTGCGGCCGATATGAAAGGCAGCCTTGCTGCCATGATGGTTGCCACTGAACGTTTTTTGCAGCGTTTCCCGACCCCCAAATTCGACTTAGCTTATCTTATCACCAGTGATGAGGAAGGCCCTTTTATCAACGGTACCAAAAGAGTTATCGAAACCCTGGAAGCACGAAACGAAAAAATTAACTGGTGTATTGTCGGCGAGCCCTCCAGCAGCCAAAAAGCCGGCGATGTGGTGAAAAATGGCAGGCGCGGCTCTTTAACCGGACATTTAACCGTAAAAGGTATTCAGGGGCATGTTGCCTACCCGCAGTTAGCTGATAACCCGGTGCACAATGCAGCGCCTGCACTTGCCGAGCTCGCAGCTGAACAATGGGATAACGGCAATGCTTACTTTCCGGCAACCAGCTTCCAAATTGCTAATATTCATGCTGGCACCGGGGCATCAAATGTGATTCCGGGTGAATTAAATGTCATGTTTAACTTCCGCTATAGCACACAAAGCACGGCCCAGCAGCTGCAGCAACGTGTTATAGCCCTGTTGGATAAACACGGCTTAACTTATGATTTAAAATGGACGTTAAACGGGCTACCGTTTCTGACCGACAGCGGCAGCTTGGTAGCGGCAACCGTAAAAGCAATTTATCAGGTACAGGGCTTTGAAACACGGCTGGAAACCACTGGCGGTACATCAGACGGTCGTTTTATCGCCCCGACAGGAGCGCAGGTAGTTGAGCTAGGCCCATGCAATGCCACCATTCATAAAATAAACGAATGTGTTTCAATCACTGATTTGGAACAACTGGCTAAAATGTATGAAACGGTTTTGGAACAACTTGAACAAAGCCTATGACCGCTATAAGTAGTGATATTCTGACCGGCCTGAGCGAACGTCACTTGCTGACGAGGCCGGACGGATTTATGCTGCATAAAGACGTGGAAACACCGTTCAATACATTATGCCTGGCAGCAGAGGCCGATGGCATCTGTATAAAAGTGGTGTCTGCTTTTCGTTCTTATCAACGTCAAGCCGCCATTTGGCAGGCAAAGTTAACTGGGCAACGCCCGGTATATACACGCAGCGGCGAACTTGTTGATATAAATTGCCTTACTGGGTGGAGAAAACTTGAAGCTGTACTATTGTACTCAGCGTTGCCAGGCGCCAGTCGCCACCATTGGGGTACAGAGTTAGACATCTATGATGCGGGCGCAGTAGCAGCAGATTATAAACCCCAACTTAACCCGGCAGAATACGCCCCTAACGGCCCTTTTTTCCGCTTACAGCAGTGGCTAAGTATCCACGCAGCTGAATTTGACTTCTTTCAACCATACCGCCAATTTCAAGGCGGGGTCGCTGTCGAGCCCTGGCATATAAGCTATCAACCGCTGGCCAGCCGCTATCTTGCAGCCTTTAATACTGACACACTTAAACAATGCATTGCACAGCATCCGCTTGCAGAGCAACAATTGGTGCTTGCGCATCTGGACAGCATATTTCAGCAATATGTTAAAAACATATGCAGTACAGAGCCATGAACTGGCCTCTGTTTTGGGCATTGACACTGGCGTTTGGCGTGGTGCTGGGAAATATTATGCTGTTAAAGCATGCGGCAAAATTAAAAATGCCCTCTGTGCCGAAACAACAAGAGGGCAATACCAGCAGGCAGAATAGTCCTACTCAGCAGAGCCCTCAGCGCGGTCAAACGCCGAATAGCCCTGAATAAAACGTTGCAGTTGATCACGTAAATTCGGTGGCGTGCCTTTAATCAACAGAGTGTCGCTGTGCGCATCATACTGTACCCTGTCGCCGAGTAGTTTTTGCTCAAAACTTAACGATAAGCCGGCGCCCTGCCCACTGAATTTTATCAATTTTTTCAATTCTTTAACTTCGACCGGAAATTGTTCTGCTACCTCAAGTTGCTGCTCCTGACAATAGCGCAAAAAGCCCTGTTGTTCTTGCTCATCAATCACGGCCGATAATTCGGTGAGCCGCACATCCTGGCCGGCTTTAGCTCGCTCTTCACAGTAGCTGAATACCTGCTTACGAGCGTCATTTTTCTCGTTGTTATCAAATTCTGCTGCAGTAAAATACTCTTCTACAGAAGCCAGAACCACTTTGCTGTTCACTTTAGCATCGGTTCCTTCTTCACAGCCAAGAAAATCAAGGAAAAAGTCCGCTACCTTGCGCCCGGCTCGGCCACGGATGAAACTGATGTACTTACCCTGCTCCGGCGAGCTTTGATATTCTGTTAAATCAATCCGCGCAGCCAGTTGCATGCGAGCAATGTCTAAATGACGTGATGTTGCCAGTTCCAGGTCCTCGGATAGTGAAAAATGATCTTTGCTGCCTAGTAGACAAAATAACAGGTAATCACTGGCCAAATAGCGATAATGACACACCAGTAAATATCCGCTTTCAGGTAGCTGGTGTGCCTGCAATTGTTGCTCCAATGCCGCAGTTGATGTATTTGCTAGCTCCAGAAAATCCGAAGTTTGTTTTTGCCAGTCGTGTAGTGCGGTCATCACTTGGGGATCTTTACCAGTATTAAAAGCGGCGTAGCCCTTAGCTGGTTTGCCGTTGTAGGCAAGATGTAACTGCTCAACCAAATGTGCTACGGCAGCAGTAGGTGCTACTAAAGATGGCCGATAGTGCGCTTTGCTCTGTGTCTGCTCGTCCAGTTCAAGGTAATTTATCGCCAACTGTTGTACATCTACTGACATAATTTTTCCTGTTTAAAATGAATTCTGTTACTATTCTACCTGTTTAAACCACATGACTTGCGGATAATTCATGCCAATTGTATCAAAGTATTCCACCGCGCAGATTGAAAAGCTGGTAAATCAATTACTGGACGTTTTACATACTGAAAAAGCCACTACAGAACTAAGTTTAATGTGTTTGGGTAACGCTATCAGCCATGTAGTTAACAGTAGCGTACCCGCTGCACAGCGCGAGGCCGTCGTTAGCCACTTTACTCAGGCACTAGCTGATGCCGTAAACGGCAAGGCTGGCTAAGCCATTATGGTGCAGGAAAATAATCTATCACTGGTAAAAAAGGTCAACCGTTTACTTAATTGGGGCCATTGGTTCAGCTTTTTCAATATATTGCTGGCTCTGATGGTAACATCCGTTTATTGGT
The DNA here is from genome assembly GCF_016918075.2 of Rheinheimera maricola. GTDB lineage: Bacteria > Pseudomonadota > Gammaproteobacteria > Enterobacterales > Alteromonadaceae > Alishewanella > Alishewanella maricola_A. The sequence goes on from NZ_JAERPS020000008.1 coordinate 12,278, forward strand.
TATCTGAGCCATTGCCTGTTTCGTTACTTGGTTGGCTTTATTTGCCATTAAACTGGATTGGCCACACTGCTTTTTTGTGTTTTATTTTTTTTATCCTCACTATTTTTCCTATCTCTCTGATCTTTCCCTATCAGCGTCATGTGCGTGGTATGGCAGCAATATTGGCCAGTAGCGCCCTCGTTGTGTTGATATTCGACGCTTATGTCTACGCTAACCTCGGATATCATATTGGTAGCGCCTCATTTGAACAGGCGATTGATTTATTGCGGCAGCAAATTGTAACTAATTTACGCAACTTTGTATTAATAGTGCTAACCGTAGGTGCGTTGCTTTTAGCTATAGAGCTGACGTTAAGTAATTATTGCTGGAAGAAGGTTGAGCGGTTAAAACAAGCTGGCATTACCGGTTTGTTGCTAAGTATCTTCATTGGTAGCTTTATGCTTAGTCATTTAGTTCACATCTATGCTGACGCCAACCTGAAGTACGACGTTACTAAACAAGATAATGTGTTACCGCTATCTTACCCTGCAACGGCAAAAACCTTTCTGGCACGCTACCAGTTTGTTGATTTAAACAGCCGGGCTCAGTTGCAACTGGATAAACTTAGCTTACCGGCTGCGTTAGATAATACCAACGCCTTGCAATGCCATAGCCCACAGCAAAGCGCAGCCACGGTCATTATTGTGTCTGAACCATTAGAGCAGCCGCAAACAATCCTAATGCAAGCTTTGGGGTTAAAGCAATTGGAACAACATTTTGCACCTGAAAATGCTAACGAAGCATTGCTGAATTTGCTGTACGGCAAATTTCGCACAAGTAGCAGTGATATGTTGACGCTGTTGGCACAGCCGCCCGGCTGGCTGGCTCAGTTACCCGAGGGTCTCGTCAGTATAGGTCGCACTGAAAACACGGCTGTATCCAGCTTGCCCTGGCTAACGGTTAACACTGCAGCGTCTTTTGCCATCGTATTCGATAATAACCCTGAACAACATCTGACACAGTACCGTCAGTATCCCAATATCGTACTACTTACTTTAAATGCCAGTCATAGCCAGTTTAGTCTAACACCAGTTGAAGCCTGGACTAACTGGCAAGTGCTGCGTCAATTACAACCGCATTTAGTCACGCAGCATCTTGATATGCTGCCAACATTATTGGCACAAGCTGGTTGTGAGTTTCATGCCAGTTGGCTTGGAGATAATCTGCAAAAGCCACGCAATTTGCCCAAATTGAACATTAGTGGTGAAGAAATGATCAGCTTTAAAAAAGATAAAATGCTGGTTTTACGTGCAGATGGCAGTTACGGGGTCTGGTCTGCAGGCACCTTGGTACCCTTGAACGAAAAACTTGATCTGCCAATGCTAACCGACGCGCTAAAACGTATAGAAAGTTTGGCCAACTAGTGTGTCGGGCCGGTTAGTTTTTTTGCTGGCCGGCCAGCTAATTCCAACTCAGCCAGGTGCAACATATTTGTTAGCGCTATCGGTGCTACCGGTTGAGAGAATCTCTCCAGATACGCTACGGCGGCTTCTTTTAACATCTGCTGGCATAACTGATCATAAACACTAAAGTTATCGTAAGCCAGTGGCTCGTTTAGCTCTGACAGCTTTAACTCACGCTGCCGACGCATAAACCAGTGCAGCAAAAACTCATATTGCTTAACATCAAGCCATTGCCTCCAGTCCATAACTTATCCCCTATGTTGGTCTGCTGCTTATATGCGTTAATTTATAATATAGATTAACTAAGGTCTGGCGAAACTTGCCAACCTTGTTGCTGCACCGCTGTTAAAAAACTCCAAGCCAAAATACGGCTGACTTTTTGCCCCTGACGCATTTCAATTATCTGGGTTTGAGCCACCCCAACACTTCGCAGCAGTTTTTGTAATACCGCAAGATGTTTTTGCTGCGATACTAAAGTGGTAAACCAACACACTTGCGTTTTAAACAACTGACTCTCTGTAATCATTTGGCTGATAAACGCCAGTTCACCACCGTTGCACCACAGCTCATGTTGTTGGCCAGCGAAATTACGCTGATGACCCTGGGTAGCTTTGCCCAGGTTAGCCCATTTTCGACTGCTGGCAGCTTCAGCCTCCGCTTGTGAGGCAAAAAACGGTGGGTTGCACATAGTTAGATGAAAACGCCGCTCTGGCATAATCACGCCGCTAAACATCGCGTTGTCGTACTGTTGCACAATACTTACATTAGCGCGCAGACCAGAGTTACTGGCAACAATTACCTTAGCTGATTTTACCGCCACCGGATCTGTTTCCGTGCCGCATACCTGCCAGCCATAACTTTGGCTGGCAATAATCGGGTAAATCACGTTAGCTCCGGTACCGACATCCAGCAGTGCTATCTGTTTGCCAAGCGGCACCACGCCAGCAAAGCCAGCTGCCAGCAAATCGGCCACATAATGAACATAGTCTGCACGCCCTGGCACTGGCGGGCATAAATAACCTGGCGGTAGTTGCCATAGCCTTACGTTGTAATAGCAGGCCAATAACGCCTGATTAAGCGTAAACACCGCATTATTGTCAGAAAAGTCTATTGTAGGTTCGCCCGAAGGATTGTTAAGAATAAATCCCTTCAGCGCCGGCAACACTTTAATTAGAGCCGTAAAATCGTAACGTCCCTGATGAATATTGCGTGGATGCAGTAATGGTTGTGCTGACACTGTAAGTACTAGCCTTTACAAATATTAATGTCGTTAAGTTTACCATGTCAGGGCTAATATAAAGCAGTACAACAAAAAAACCGCTACAATAGCGCCATTGAAACCGCCCGTATGGGCAAATTTATGGATGTCGCATGCTGGCTCTTGGAAAAATTAATCGATTAACTGTAAAAAAGCAGGTTAAGTTTGGCTTTTATCTTGATGGTTTAAGTTGGGGCGAGATATTGCTACCGAATAATGTTGCCCCAGCCGGGTTAGAGATTGGCCGGGAGCTGGACGTATTCCTCTATCTGGACTCTGAAGATCAGCTAATAGCAACCACTGAGCAGCCCAAAATTAAAGTTGGCGAAGTTGCTCAACTTCAGGTAATCGCCACCACAAAAGTGGGCGCTTTTGCAAATTGGGGTTTAAAGAAAGATCTGTTGGTGCCCTTTAGCGAACAACAAATCCCGTTAAAAGAAGGCCAAAAATATTTGCTGTACTGTTATGTTGATAATAGCAACCGCATTGTTGCATCCAGCAAACTAGACCGCCACTTACATAAAACCGATCCGGTGTACCATATTGGCGATAAAGTTGAGATCATCATCAGCGATCAAACCGATATTGGCTATAAAGCGGTAGTTAATCACCAACACTGGGGCGTGTTGTATAAGAACGAGGTATTTAAACCGCTACGCCGCGGTGACAAAATGCCAGCATTTATTGTAAAAGTACGTGATGATGGCAAGATTGACTTGCGTTTAAATGCCACGACCTACAAACAAGCACTGGAGTTGACTGAACAAGTACTTAAAAAGCTACAGCAAAATGGCGGTAAGCTGGCACTGACCGATAAAAGCTCGCCAGAATTGATTTACGCTAGCTTTGGTGTCAGTAAAAAAGCTTATAAACAGGCTATTGGCAGTCTTTATAAAGATAAAAAAATCGTTATTAGTGAACACGGTATTATGCTGGTGCCACAAAACTAGAAAAACAACGCCGGGTTTAGCCCGGCGTCTGCTGTTAGCACGAAAAAATCTTAAGTGCTGCGGTTATGTGGTTTTGCCAATACCATATGTACAGCGCTGGTCGCTCGCTCTCTAAATCCGCCTTCACAATAACAAAGATAAAACTGCCATAGACGGACAAAATTATCGTCGTAACCCAACTGATGAACTCTGTCACGGGCGTGCATAAAGTTGTCACACCAATCCTTTAATGTGCGGGCATAATCGAAGCCAATATCCTGCAAGTGTCGAACTACCAAATCTGTCTTTCGGCTCACGGCGTCAGTCATCCGACTGACCGACGGCAGACTACCTCCAGGAAACACATAGCGTTTGATAAAATCTACTTCACGCACATATTGGCTGTAGCGCTGATCGACAATAGTAATGGCTTGCAGCACCATTAAACCATCCGGCTTGAGCAGGCTGGCGCACTTAGCAAAATACGTATCCAAATACTCCTCACCCACGGCTTCAATCATCTCAATTGATACCAGCTTGTCGTATTGTCCATCCAGGTCGCGATAATCGTTTAACAGCAAGCTGATATTATCCTGTAAACCCAGCGCCTGAATACGTGCTTTGGCATAATCGTACTGTTGCTGTGAAATGGTGGTAGTGGTAACTCTACAACCATAATGCTGCGCTGCATAAATAGCCATGCTGCCCCAGCCGGTGCCAATTTCCAGCAAATGATCACTGGATTTGAGCTGTAATCGCTGGCAAATCAATTGCAATTTGTGTTGCTGCGCCACCGTAAGATCAGCCGTGTCGTCCGGGTATACCGCACTGGAATACATCATGCTGTCATCTAAAAACAAACGGTACATTTCATTACCCAAGTCGTAATGCGCTGCAATATTCTTTTTGGCTTGCGCTTTAGAATTACGATTACGCCAATTCAGAAGTTTCAGCAGTGGCCGGCCCAGGCGGGTAATAGCAGAATCCAGCTTGTCTAGAGTGGTTAAGTTAAGGGCAAAAATTCGCACCAAAGCGGTCAGATTGTCACAGCGCCACCAACCATAAATATAGGCTTCGCCGCCGCCAACGGAGCCTGCCATCACCATCTTTTGATAAAATGCCGGATCAACCACGGTAATCACAGTTTTCAGCGCTGCATGTTCATCGCCGAAGCGCAGACGTTGGTTGCCCTCTACCACGGTAATATCGCCGTGTTTCAATTGGCTGATAAAGTCCAGTGCGAACTTGCGGCATAAGCGCTCGAACCAGCTCAAATTGTCGAAAACTGAGGTTTCAATCAAACTCATTGTCATGCATTTGTATCCTTTGTCTTGGGATGGGCATGCACGGGAACACGTTTCAATAACAACTTCAGTGCATGCCAATATATACGCGCTATCACCTGTACGTTCTGCCATGGGTGGCGGATCAGCCAATGTTTTCGCCACGCAGGGCTAAGTTCATGTCGGGTTAAATGTATCCAGGCGCTGAAGATTTTTTTATCCTCCTGCGTATTCGCAATACTACAACGCAGGGTATTGTCAGGCGCAGTAATTTGCCAGTGATACTGCATGGTAATCGGATTAAATGGCGAAACGTGAAACGCTTTAGCATGCTGATAACGCTGTTGCTCAGCCACTATGGTCTGTAGGTAATAATGCCGCTCATTCCAGGGCGTATTGGACACTTCAGCCAATAAATAGCTAAATTTCTCTTGAGCGTCGTAACAGTAATAAAGTGTCAACGGACTAAAATATAACCCCCAGTTTGCCAGCGGTGTCAGTACAAAAACTCTGGTGGGTACTGTATGCCCTCCTAGCTCAGAAACCTTGTCACATACTGCGCGATACAGGTTGTCAGCGCCGGGCAAATAATCACGCCGCCGGTAACTTAAGGCACCAAAGCGCTCAAAGTTTACACCTTTTTCTGCCAATGCAACCTGGTGTAACTGGGTGCAATCTAGCCAATACTGTGCCAACGGGTAATTAAAACCATGCTCACGTGGGGTCAAGCGCAAATGGCCGACCTCCCCCTGATACACTGCATGGCCTGCAATCATCAGTATATAACTCCAAGCAAGGCGGCTACATCAACTGCACTTTTGGCACCATCTTCATGAAAACCGTTGTACCAATAAGCGCCGCAATAGTAAGTATGATTAACGCCATTAATTTTGCTGCGCTGTTGCTGTGCTGCCAGAGTGTAGTGGTTGTAGACCGGGTGAGCGTATTGATACACGCCAAGAATCTTAGCTGGATCTATCGCCTGGGTATTATTCAATGTCACGCAAAAAGTTACTGGTGCAGTGATCCCCTGTAACAAATTCATATTGTACGTAAGCGTAGCGCGCTGGTGAATATTGGCATCGAGGTTATAGTTCCATGCTGCCCAGGCTCGTTTTCGGTCTGGCAATAAACGCGTATCAGTGTGCAAAACCACATCATTCATTTGATAAGCAATACCGCCGAGCACCGCAGCCTCATCTTCAGATGCCGCATCCCCCAGCAGAGCCAGTGCCTGGTCGCTGTGACAGGCCAATACCAACTTATCGTATTGCTCTGCGCGGCCGTCGGCAAAACTTATCGTTACGCCGCTGGCATCGCGGTCTATCGCGGTAATGTGCTGCGCTAACTTAACCTTATCTGTGCCGAGCTTGGCTTGCAACGCTTCAACATAGCGTTTCGAACCGCCTTTTATTACCGACCACTGTGGCCGGTCACTGATATTGAGTAAACCATGATTGTTGAAAAAGCGTAGGAAAAAACGCAGTGGAAAAGCAGGCATCTCAGCCAAACCGGCAGACCAAATAGCCGCGCCCATAGGCAGTAAATAATTATCGCGAATAGCCGCGCCAAAATCATACTTTAGTAAAAAATCACCTAACGCCAAGTCCAAATCTGCGTGATCTTGCACAAGCAATTTCTTACCCAATTTGTTAAAACGCATAATTTCAAACAGCATAAACCAAAATGAAGGTCGTATCAGGTTGCGTCGCTGGGCAAATAAACTGGTAAGCGTGTTGCCATTGTACTCCAGGTTTTGCGCACTGTTTTTTACAGAAAAACTCATCTGGGTATGTTGAAATGCCACACCCAGTTCGGCAATTAAGCGGTTGAAAACCGGATAGGTCCAGTTGTTAAATACGATAAAACCAGTGTCTATAGCATAAGATTTACCCGCCACTTCAACATCGACAGTGGCAGTATGTCCGCCCAGATAATCATTTGCCTCTATCACAGTAACATCATGTTTTTGTTGCAACAAATACCATGACATCATGCCTGAAATACCACCACCTACTACTGCTATGCGCATACTACTCCTTCAACACTACCTAAGCCGCTGTAACCTGTCTTGCTACTATGCGCTCTTTGCCATACGTTGTTTAACTTTAGTTGTTAGCCAGCCTATAACCGGTAAATGCTGGTAAACCATTTCGTTTAAATCATAATAATCGCGGTGGTATTTTATCAAGCCGTCTTGCCATCGCAGTACAGAGCAGCCGTCAACATGAATACTTTTACCATTACCTATAGCAGGGTGGCAAAACTGCATCCGCCAGCTAATAAAGCCTTGCTGCTCCTGCTCCATTTTATCCAATGCAGTAAAGTCACAATGTTGCAAACGTGCGTAAGCATTAGCAAAATACTGGCTTAGAGCATCACGACCATGAATTTCATGCACCGGATCAATAAACACCACGTCATTATGGTATATGTTAGCCAGCGACTGCATATTTGCGCTGGATAACGCGTTGTAAAAATTCAGAAATTGCGTAATTCGTGGAGTGACTGCAGTGTTCATAAGGGTTTCTTTACCTCTGCGAAAAGCGCCAATGTCTGCTTGCGTGCCACTGCATGATCTACCACCGGAGACGGGTAGCCTTTAACGCCACCTAGCTTGTGCGGCCAATGAACAGTCTTATCTTGCAGTTTACTCAGCTCTGGTACATACAAACGGATAAAAACGCCTTGTGGATCAAACTTTTCACTTTGGCTAACCGGATTAAAAATACGAAAATACGGCGCAGCATCAGTACCAGTCGATGCTGCCCACTGCCAACCGCCATTGTTAGCGGCAAATTCACCGTCAATCAGCTTGGACATAAAATAGCGCTCACCCCAGCGCCAATCGATATGTAAATCTTTTACCAGAAAACTCGCCACTATCATCCGCAAGCGGTTGTGCATCCAGCCGGTTTGATTAAGTTGCCGCATCGCCGCATCTACAATAGGATAACCAGTATTGCCATCACACCAAGCTTGAAACAACTGCGGATTGTTTGACCAGCGAATTGCCGCAGTATCAGCCTGAAATGGCTGATGCTTTATCAAACCGGGGTAAGCTACCAGAACATGTTTATAAAACTCGCGCCATATCAACTCAGATAACCACACTTCAGCACCGCTCTTCTCCCGCGCCCAACTGTCTTGAGCTTCCAGCTGCAAACGCGCGACACATTGTGCGGCTGAAACCACGCCGATTGCCAAATAAGCCGACAACTTAGAAGTACCGTCAATTGCTGGGAAATCACGTTGTTGCTGATAATCGGCTACTTTTTCGCGACAAAAACTACGCATCATCTCCAGCACGTCGGTTTCTGCAACCGGCCAAGCGGAAGAACTCTCGTCACCAGCATGCATAAGAGGAAAAGCCGGTAAACTTAATGCTCGTTTAGCCAAAGCTTTGGGTCGAGCAACACAATGTAAGCCGTTTTCGTGCAAGCGTTTTAGCCAGGTACGTTTAAATGGGGTAAACACTTTATAAACATCGCCCTGCTGAGTGCATACTGTACCTGGCGGCATAATGCACTGCGTATCAAACCGGATGAACTGCCCATGATGCGCCAAAACTATTTGCTCAACTGCTGCATCGCGCTGTTGCTCTCGCAGCTCGTATTCAGTTTGCACAAACACATTCAACTCAAACTGTTGGCACAGTTGGTTAAACAAGGCTGGAAGCTGTTTATAGCTACTGCCTTCTATTGCCAGTAGCGGAATATTCAGAGCCAATAATTCAGTCTGTAACTGCATAACGCGTCGCCGAATTAAGTCTTGCTTTATCGGCGCCATATCATGCGCAGACCACGTTGCGGGAGTCGCGACAAACAGCACCAACAACGCAGCGCTTTGGGCTTGTGCCTGCTCTGCCGCCGCATACAACACCGTGTTGTCCATACAGCGTAAATCATTGCGTAGCCACACCAGATGCAATTTTTGCATATCAGGCCCTCAACCCAAGCTCTTCCGGATAAGGCGAAAAATAACGTTGTGCGCTAACATAGCTGTTTGGCTGTTGCTTTAAATGATGCTGCAACAAGGTTAGTGGCGCCATCAGCGGCACGAAGCCTTGCCGGTAGCGGTGAATTAGGTCAGCCAGCTCCTGTTTAGCCTCAGCGGATAAACCGTGTTTTAAAAAACCCTGTAAATGTTGTAATACATTGGCATGTTGTTTACGGCTAGCAATATTTTTAAGCGCTTGCATTAGCTCCAGTAAATACCGCTGTTGTAATTCAGCCGCAGAAAATAATTTAGCCTGCGCCACCAGACGCCCCAAAGTACGATAAGCCATTGGGCTGTGTGCCATCACTAAAAATTTGTAACGGCTATGAAATGCCACCAGCTTACCCACCGTAAAGCCATCTTGCATGCTTTGCTGATAGTCGTAGCAACTAAATACGCGGCTGATAAAATTCTCTTTTAATACCGCATCAAATAGCCGGCCATCTTCCTCTACCGGTAGCCAAGGGTATTTTTGCATCAGTTGATGAGTGTACAAACCAACGCCAAGCTTGCCCAGTTGCTGGCCTTTTTTATCAAACAAGCGCACACGCTCCATGCCACAACTAGGTGACTTAGCACACACCACATAACCGCTAAGTTCGGATAACTGCGGCAACTTTCGTTCGGTAAACGCCAACATTGCACTTGTATGATCAATAGTGGTGTTGTTACTTTGCACCAGACGTACGGTGTGCTCATCGTCAAGCTGTAAGCGTATGGCTGGGCGAGGTGCACTCATACCTATCGCCATCTCTGGGCATACCGGGACATATTGCACTAGCGGAGCCAGTTGCTGCACACAAAATATCGACGCCTTGTGACCACCGTCATAGCGAACTTTGTCTCCAAGTACACAGGCACTGATACCAATTTTAATCGTCATAATTCAACCCTATTCTGCAGCTATTGTTAATACGTAGCTACGGGGATCTCGATCGGAAATTAATGTCGACTTGGTGCTGATTGCATAAAAAAACGGCAAGTAGCCTACACTACTTGCCGTTTTATTGAGCAGACTTTTAACACCTACTTCTTACTGGTGCCAACCTCAACCCGGGATTTGAGCTTTTGGCCCGGCCTGAAAGTCACCACACAGCGGGCAGATATCGGTATATCTTCACCCGTTTTCGGATTTCGGCCTGGGCGTTGATTTTTAACCCGGAGGTCAAAATTGCCAAAGCCGGATAACTTTACCTGATCACCCGCCTCTAAGGCAGCGCGGATCTCTTCAAAAAAAGCTTCCACTATTAATTTGGCATCGCGTTTGCTAACACCAAATTTTGTAAACAGACGTTCTGCTAAATCGGCTTTGGTAAGCGCCATTCTCAATCCCTCAACGTTGCGTTGAACTCTTCACCAAGCGCGTTAACTACTTGATTTACCAACTGTTGGATATCTCTATCTTCCAGGGTACGCGCTAAATCCTGCAGGGTCAGAGCAATGGCCAGCGATTTAAAACCCTCTGCCACACCCGGTCCTGTATATACGTCAAACAATTTTAGGTCAACTAGTTGATTTCCGCCAACTTTTTTTATAGTAGCAGCAATATCAGCAAAACGCACCCCTGATTTCACTACAACCGCTAAATCACGGCGGTTTGCCGGGTACTTAGACAACTCACGTGCTTGTACTATGTCGCGCTGGCCAAGGCCTGCCAATTCAAGCTCAAACAGGTATGCCTTACCTTTAATACCCAGTTTACGTTCAGCTTCTGGGTGTAGTGCGCCAATATAACCCACCAATATGTCGCCACGATATATCGCTGCCGTTTGTCCAGGATGCAATGCACTGTGCTCAGCGGTTACAAACCGGAACTGCTCCGGGGCTGACGTTTGTGCCAATATTGCTTCCACATCACCTTTAACATCGTAGAAGTCTGCAGCACGGTTTTCCATGTTCCAATGCTCGTTATGCATCGAGCCGACAATAACACCACCCAGCACCGCAACCTGATTAACCCCTCCTTCGGCAGCGTCATCGGGAATAAATTTCAGACCATACTCAAACAGGCGGATACGATTTTGTTGCCGGTTCTGATTGTACTGCACCGTTTGCAACAAACCTGGCCAAAGGTTAAGCCGCATCGCCGACATATCTGCTGATATCGGATTTGGCAGCACCAATGCGCTTTGTTGCGGAAACAACTGTTGCTGCACTTTCGGGTCAACAAAACTGTAGGTGATCGCTTCTTGGTAACCACGGTCAACAAGCACTGTGCGAAGACGCTGTACATTCAACTCAGCTTCATTAAAGCTACGCATCTTAAGTGCAGCTTGCGGCGCCACATTGGGGATATTGTTGTAACCATACACCCGCGCCACTTCTTCAATTAAATCTTCACTGATGCTGATATCAAACCGATAACCCGGCACCACAACCTGCCAGCCATCTGCCGTGTCAGTAACCTGCAAGCCTAAACGCACGAAAATGGCGGTTACTTCAGCTTTATTGATGCTAATACCTAAAATACGTGCCAGCTTAGCTTCGCTAAGGCTTATCTGGGCAGCTTTAGGTAAATGAGCGTCCGATACCGCCTCCACTACCGGACCGGCTTCACCGCCGCAAATTTGCAGTAGTAAAGTGGTCGCCCGCTCCATGGCAGCGTGCTGTAACTGTGGGTCAACACCGCGCTCATAGCGGTGTGAAGCGTCAGTGTGTAAGCCATATTGCCGTGCCTTCCCCGCAATAGCCAGCGGCGCAAAAAAAGCACTTTCTAAGAATATATCTGTTGTATTGGTAGTAACACCACTGTGTAAACCACCAAACACGCCTGCCATCGCCAACGCTTTGCTATTATCAGCAATGAGCAGAGTGTTGCTTTTTAGCGTTACTTCACTTTCATCCAGCAGTACCAGCTTCTCGCCTTCGACAGCTAAACGTACATCGATATCACCGTCAATTTGCGCCAAGTCAAAGGCATGCATCGGGTGGCCGAGCTCAAGTAATACAAAGTTAGTAATATCCACTACCGCATCAATACTACGCACACCGCAGCGGCGCAGTTTTTCAGTCAACCACAATGGGCTTGCTGCTTTTACGTTAATGTTGCGCACAACTCGGCCCAAATAACGCGGGCAAGCATCAGGCGCACTTAAGCTGATGCTTTTTTTATCACTTATTGTTGGCGTTATCGGGCAAATGTCGTTCTGACAGACTTCCAGCTTATTTAATACCCCAACTTCCCGCGCCAAACCTTTAATACCCAGGCAATCGGCACGGTTTGGTGTTAAATCCACCTCAATAATATTGTCATTTAACTGCAGATATTGGCGTATATCCTGGCCCAGAGGCGCATCTTGTGGCAGCTCCATAATGCCATCCGAGTCGTCCGCCATACCCAGTTCAGAAAAAGAGCACAACATACCGTTAGATGGCTGGCCACGTAACTTGGCCTTTTTGATAACAAAATCACCCGGCAGTACGGCGCCGACAGTCGCCACCGCAACTTTTAAGCCTTTACGGCAGTTTTTTGCACCACAAACAATGTCTAACAGCTCGTCAGCGCCAATGCTGACTTTGGTTACCTGTAATTTATCGGCGTCTGGATGCGGGCCGCACTCGACCACTTCACCTACCATCACACCGCTAAACATACCTGCAACCGGCTCGATACCGTCTACTTCGAGGCCAGCCATGGATAACTGCTCAGATAAGGTGTTGGTGTCAATGGCTGGGTTTACCCATTCGCGTAACCAGGCTTCACTGAATTTCATCTAAATTAACTCCGCTTATCTGAACTGTTTTAAAAAACGTAAATCGTTTTCAAAGAAGGCACGTAAGTCTGTTACGCCATAACGCAGCATAGTTAAACGCTCTACGCCCATACCAAAAGCGAAACCGCTGTACACTTCCGGATCAATACCCACTGAACGCAGCACATTTGGGTGCACCATGCCGCAGCCCAGCACTTCTAACCATTTGCCGTTTTTTCCCATTACATCGACTTCAGCTGAAGGCTCAGTGAACGGAAAAAAAGACGGCCGAAACCGAATTTGTAAGTCTTCTTCAAAAAAGTTGTTTAAAAAATCGTGCAATATACCCTTTAGCTCGGTAAAGCTAACCTTGGTATCTACCATTAAACCTTCTACCTGGTGGAACATTGGCGTATGGGTCTGATCGTAGTCATTGCGGTACACGCGGCCAGGTGAAATGATCCGCAGCGGCGGCTTTTGTTGTTCCATAGTACGAATTTGTACACCAGACGTCTGGGTGCGCAACATCAGCTTGGGGTTAAAATAGAAGGTATCATGATCAGCCCGAGCCGGGTGGTGATCAGGTATGTTTAACGCATCAAAGTTATGAAAGTCATCTTCAATTTCCGGGCCATGTTTTACATCAAAGCCAAGCTCAGCGAAAAAAGCGGAAATACGTTCAATGGTGCGGGTAACCGGGTGAAAGCCGCCGGTTTCCAGGGTTCGGCCTGGCAACGTGACATCGATTTGCTCTTGCGCTAACTTAGCTGCCAGCTGGGCATGCTGCAATAGGTCCCGACGCGCGTTTAACACATCCTGTACCTGCTGCTTTAGCTCGTTGATTTCGGCGCCAGCTTGCTTACGCTGCTCAGGCTCCATAGCACCGAGCGATTTTAATAATTCTGTGATGCTGCCCTTTTTACCCAGAAATTCAACCCGGATCTGTTCTAATGCCGGAATATCGGCGGCGGCGGCAACGGCCTGTAAGGCGTTTTCCAATATTGCTGTCAGGTTCATGCGTGTCCTCAAAGCAGCTAGCGTTGATAGGTGTCAAAGCCGCTAATGATACACCAGAACCTAAAGTAAACGCAGACGTTTAGCGCACTTTTTCTGTCAAACAGTATGGATTAATTGAGGATTTCTTTAACAAATGGAATGGTAAGCTTGCGTTGATGTACGATAGTGGCTTTATCCAGCTTATCTAAAATGGCAACCAACGCACGGATATCACGGTCCTGATGATTTAACAGGTAACGAGCAACCTCGTCAGGCAAATCCATGCCACGCAAGCGGGCTTTTTGCTGCAGCAGTTTTTGCTTATCATCATCGGTTAGTAAACGCAGCTGAAATGCGGTACAGGCTTGCAGCCGCGACACCAGATCAGCCAATTGCAGCCCAAGTTGCTGTGGCGCCTGGTTACCAACGATAATCAGCGCTTTGCCTTGCTCTGCCATGCGGTTATACAAGTCAAACACCGCCGTTTGCCAGCTCAGTTCACCAGCAATAGCCTGAATATTATCCAGACAAACCAAGTCCAACTGCTCTAAATCATCCAGTAAGCGTGGGCTTAGTAAACGCCAATCATCTAGTGTTAACAATTGACTGGTAAAACCTTGCTCTTGTGCCTGTACACAAGCAGCGTAAAGTAAATGTGATTTGCCGCTGCCACTGGCACCAAACAAATACACCGGACTTTGCTGTGCCGGATTATGCAGATACTGTTTCAAAAATGCCACTGCTGCCGTTTGTCCGGTAGCATAAAAGCTGTCCAGGGTCTCATCCTCTGGTAAGGTTACAGCCAGCGTGTATTGCAGTGGTTGCATCAGCGCGAACGGTAACGATAGGTCGCCAGAACCGGCGAGCTATTAATAGTTAACGGCTGGTCGTTATCGGTAACAACAGGCTGTAACTGTCGATTAAAACGCAGTGCATTGGTTAAGCCCTCGGCACTGATATTGGTTAGAACTTCATATCGGGCGGTTCCTTGCTGGTAGCGTTTTACCGTAACCTGAGAAACACCCACAACCTGTGCCAGTGCACGCTGCACTAACACGATATCAGCAAGACCACTAAGTTGTTGTATATCTATCAACAACTTCATCTCGCCTTCAGCTGAAGCTACACTAGCAAAGCGCTGCGATAACTGTTGAGCCAAGTCCAACGCAAATTGCTGCATTAACTCAATTTCAGTTGCCGCACTCACTTCAGCCCTGTATGTACGGCTGTCTTGTTGCATTTGCCAGGTCAACCGATACGTCACGTCCTTTTCTTGCGTTTCAGACACCACACTTGCAGCTATCAGTACATCGGCAGAATAACGGTTACTGGCTTGTTCTATCGGTTGCCAGAACCCGGCCCAGACATCTGTTTCGTTCAGGCTGAGGATGTCGTCAATATCATAAAGCGGCATAAGTAGCGGCAAGCCATAAAAAGCAAAGGCCTGTTGCATTGCCTGATTAAATTTGTGCTCGGGCTGACGCACGAATAACCTGTCGTTAGCGTGTTGCTCTACCAGCCAAACTAAGGTTAGTGGGCGCAGAGCACCCCACACTGGCATGCCTTGGCTTTGTAGCAATTGATTTACTTTACCGGCATCTAACAACACTCGTCGGACATTAGCTCCAGTATTTTGTCGCACAGTTTCAAACTGTTTAACATAGCCTGCAGCATTTCTCAGCTCGGCTTTTACGGCGTCATTTTCCATCACAGCAGCATTGCCGCTCACCCTTACCAACACCTGTAATAATGCTTGTTGCTGCCAGCTGCTGTTGTCTGGTGTAGTTTCAACATCAGCCTGATACAAATTATCAATTTGGTTGGCTGCCGCTTGAGGGGTAAGCCACAACACCACAACAAACACAATGCTAATTAGCTGCTTGAACATAAACACCCTAGACAACATAAAGCCACCAAACGGTGGCTACGTTCGATTTAAAGTTCAACTCTGGCGCGTTGTACTGCCTGAACAAAAGGCTGGTAACTATCGAGCACTTGCTGTGGCGATAGTGCAGTGCCTGCGCTATCGCGTAAACTCAATGACGTGCCACTTTCCTGGCGCTTCAACACCAACTGATACTCACCTGCCGACAAAGGCAACGCAATTGGCGGTGCATTGCCCCACAAGCTACTCCAGAAACCTTGCTCTGGCTGAGTATACTGAAGATAGTATGTATAAACAGAGCGGTTCATATCGGTAACATCAAGGTTTAATGCATCAAATACCAGTTCAAGTTGCGACCAAACAACGTCAATAGACTGAGTACTTAACAGCACAGGATTACCTTCAGCGTCAAAGCCCGGCTCCAGTGATACATCAGGGACTTTGGCTTTGTTTGCCATAGCTACAACGATTTCTTCTTTACCTACCCGGTCAATAATTTGGTTTAACAACGCGATTTCCTGGCGCTGGGCGTCACGGCCATCCAATTTACCTTGCGAGGTGAAATATTGATGTTCCAGCATCGTTAGCATTAAACTCACTGAACGGCCGTGCGGGCGCGGCTCAAATTTCAATTTAAAGCGTGCTTGCTCTGTGGTCTCAGTTGATTGCCAAAACCAAAAACCCGTTTCATTAGACCGCGTGATCCAGCCAGTGGTATATTCCAGCCCTTCGGTATCCGTTTGATTAAGCTCGATACCTTGTTCAGCGAATTGCTTGCTCAGCACTTGCTGCAAAAATGGCAGCAACTCACCAGTATAATCATTACGATCGAACCAAACCCGTGCTAATTTCTCGCCTTCCTCTACCCGACTGCTTGAAGCCGTTGCCAGAACCAGTGCTGGCGAGCGGATTTCAACAGCGGTTACAGCCGCATCTGATGCAGGAATGTCATATTGCCCCGGTGCCGCAGGCTGTTGTAACCCAGCAGGGACTTTCAGCGCACTAACATTATTGCCCCTGCTGTTTTCGGCTACCGGTTCGGCTTGAAATACAGAACATCCTGTCAGCAAAACGCTGGCTACTACACTACTTTTAACCCAATGTTGCACGTAAATACTCCTAAATATGGTGCTGCACGATGCAATTGCATGTCATTACGCAATTAGATCTGTATACCGGCTGTTGCCAATGCCTGTTCGATTATGGCGCCATGAATTGGTTCAAGCTGTGTTAGCGGCAAGCGCATCATATCAGATCCAATCAGGCCCATTTTAAATAGCGCCCATTTCGCTGGTATCGGGTTAGCCTCAATGAATAAATCGTGATGCAATGCTTGTAAATTGCCATCTATTTGTTGTGCTGCGGCCTTATCACCTGATAGCGCGGCCTGACATAATAACGCCATCTGTTTTGGCGCCACATTAGTCGTCACCGAAATGACACCATGTCCACCTTGTAACATAAATTCTGCCGCAGAGGCATCGTCACCACTTAATAACATAAAATCGGCTGGACACAGCTGCTTTAACTCGGCCAGACGTTGCATAGAGCCCGTCGCTTCTTTAATGCCGACTATGTTGGCTGTTTTAGCCAACTCAGCAACAGTTTCTGGCAACAAATCTACGCCGGTTCGTCCTGGCACGTTATACAGCAGTACCGGCTTATTTGTCGCTGCTGCAACGGCATTAAAATGCAGAATCATGCCTTTTTGCATCGGTTTGTTATAAAACGGTGTTACGGTTAAAAATCCATCAACAGGCAACTTAGATAAGGTTTTAGTGCGCTCAACTGCTTCTGCTGTGGCATTGGCGCCATTACCAGCAACGACCCCAATACGGCCTTTTACCTGATCACACACCGCAGTAATCACCTCCAGTTGCTCAGCAAAACTTATTGTTGCCGCCTCACCGGTAGTGCCCATAATCACCACGCCCGTGGTGCCATTTTGCAAGTGGAAATCGACCAGTAACTTCAGGCCGCTATAATCAATCTCGCCACTGGCAGTCATAGGTGTGATAAGCGCAACCCAACTTCCTCTGAACATCTCTAATACAGCCCCATTAACCGTTAAGGGCGCCTATGTTAAAGAGACACTGACCTAAACACAAGAATCCTTATGCTGTTCTAACGGGTAACGGCTGACGGATGACATCCTCTATTGGTGTGGTACACTTAATATCAGCTTTTAAGCATCCGTTATTTCCGCTTGGTCTTCAGGATTTTTATATTATGCCACAACAACTTGTAGTAACCGCTATTGGCACAGACCGCACCGGTATTGTGAGTAAATTAGCGCGTTTAGTTACCGACTGTAATTGCAATATTACTGACAGCCGGATGGCCATTTTCGGTGGTGAATTTACGTTTATCATGTTGCTTTCCGGAGATCCTGCTGCTATCAGCCGCATCGAACACTTGTTGCCGGGTCTTGGCTTGGAACTTGATCTAACCACCATGACTAAGCGTACCAGAGCCCACCAGCCAAAGCCGGTCGCTGCACATTATGTGCTTGAATACACCGGCCAGGACAGGGTGGGTACACTTGGCGCTATTACAGGATTACTAGCCAGCCACCAGATATATATCGGCTCTTTGCAATCACAAACCCGGGCGGAAACTGATGGCAAGCAAAGTGAAATGCATACTTTAATGACATTGGAGCTGCCCGCTGGCGAACAGCCTGAAAAAATTAACGCGGCGATTATGGCGCTGTTAGCTGAGATGAATTTAACGGGTAGTTTTACTGCACAGACTTAAATTGACTACGGAGAATATAATGACTTATCTACCGGCCGGCAAAGCCGCACCCGATTTTACATTGCAAGATCAGCACAACAATACAGTTCGCTTATCTGCACTGTTAAAGCAAAGCCGGGTACTGGTTTATTTTTATCCCAAAGCTATGACACCGGGGTGTACGGTGCAAGCCTGCAACTTGCGTGATGTGAAAGCCGAGCTCGCCGCTAAAGGTGTCAGCGTTGTAGGGATTAGCATTGACTCGCCGGCAAGACTGGACAAGTTCACGCAGCGCGATCAATTAAATTTTACGCTGTTATCTGATGAAGACCATAAGGTCGCGGATGCGTTTGGTGTCTGGGGAGAGAAAAAGTTTATGGGCAAAACCTACGATGGTTTGCACCGTATCAGTTTTTTAATTGCACAAGATGGCACAGTAGAAAAAGTATTTGATGACTTTAAAACTAAAGATCATCACCAGGTTGTGCTGAACTATTTAAGTTGAACTACATAAGCTGAACTAACGCTACGTAGGCGGCGCTGAACCAGGGTCATGTGGGCTTGGCCAACGACACCACACGACGTGATATAACAGCAGCTTGTCTTATTGCACTAAGCAGCTGTGCTAGCTTGCTGTTATCGTTAACCACTGATTATTATCCGGAGTCTACTATGCAAAAATTTCTTGCAAAAAATCTGGTTGTTGCCGCTGCAGTAGCAGCGACTTTGTCCCTCCCTGCCATCGCGGATACAGTCAAAACTGAAAAAGCCACGCTGCAAATGGATACCTTGGTGTCTGGCCTCAAGCATCCGTGGGGAATGACATTTTTGCCAGATGGTAGAATGTTAGTGACAGAGCGTAACGGTGGCTTGCTGTTAATTAGTGCTGATGGCAAAAGTAAAACACCGCTTAGCGGTTTACCAGACATAGACGCCCGTGGTCAGGGCGGCTTACTTGATGTTGTACTGGCACCGGATTTTGCCATTAGTGCACAGCTGTATGTTAGTTTTAGCGAGCCCGGCGACGGTGGTAATAGCACTGCAGTTGCCAGTGCCGTATTGAAGAATGATCAACTGACAGACGTGCAACTGGTGTTTAGCCAGCAGCCAAAATTTGATAGCCGTCACCATTTCGGCAGCAGGCTAGTGTTTGATAACGATGGTAACTTATTTGTTACCTTAGGCGATCGTGGCAGCCAGCGACAGGAAGCACAAAACCTGGCGAACCATGTTGGCAGTGTAGTACGCATCACCCGCGACGGTGCGCCAGCACAAGGCAACCCTTTTATCGGCCAGGCCAATGCCAAAGCTGAGATCTGGTCTTACGGCCATCGCAATATTCAGGGTGCAGCACTGCACCCTCAAACCGGCGCATTATGGACCCATGAACACGGCCCACAAGGTGGCGATGAAATTAATATCGCCCAGCCAGGGAAAAACTATGGTTGGCCACTGATTACCTATGGTGAAGAGTACGGCGGTGGTGTCATAGGTAAAAACACTCAGGATGGCCTGGAACAACCGTTGCATTACTGGGTCCCGTCTATCGCACCTAGCGGCATGCTGTTTTACGGCGCTGAGGTATTCAGCGGCTGGAAAAACAACATCTTGGTTGGCTCATTGAAATTCGGCCAACTGGTGCGGCTTGAGGTAAATGGCGATAAAGTCAGCCATGAAGAGCGCATCATGATTGGTCAGCGCGTGCGCGATGTGGAACAAGGGCCAGACGGTGCGGTTTATCTGTTAACCGACAGCTCTGATGGTCAGGTACTGCGCTTAACGCCGGTGCAATAATACGTTGTCGCGCGCAATAAATCGCAGCAGCACTGCCCTTGTAGTGCTGCTACCACTTTGCCAACATAATGTCATAGCGCAAACCCAGAACAGCAGCGCGGAAACCGAAATTATTGTCATTAGTGCGGCTCAGCAACGTGAGTCCTGGCTGAGCAGTCCAACGTCTACTGAACTTGCCTTTGCCCCTGAGCAAGGCCTTATTATTGATAGCGCCCAATTGCTCAACAGCATTAGTGGTGTTCAGGCAGACAGCCGGGCTAACTTTGCTCAAGACACCCGTGTTAGCATTCGTGGTTTTGGCAGCCGCAGTCCTTTTGGCGTGCGGTCGTTGTACTTGCAGCAAGACGGCATTCCAATATCAACACCTGACGGACAGGGCCAGCTATCCAGTATTTTACTGGATAATATCGACAGAGTTGAAGTGTTAAAAGGCCCGCTGGCCGCCTTGTACGGCAATGCATCTGGTGGGGTTATTTCGCTTTACAGCAAAACACCACTGCAAAGCAACGCTGGTGCAGCAATCGCCGGCAGTGAACAGCACCGGCAATACCGACTTTATGCGGACTGGGTAGAGGGTGATAACAGTTTAAGTGCGAGCCTTAAACACTTCGATACTGCAGGTTACCGCGAGCATTCTGCAGCAAAAAAGCAGCAAGCCCAATTTCTATATCGTACGCCAGTGGTGCAAACCGCCCGGCTAACAGCTCGGCTGGATTACGCCCGAGATCCGCAATTACAAGATCCACTTGGATTAAGCCTGCAAAGCTGGCAAACACAGCCAAACCAAACCGATGCTGCAGCCACACGATTTGATACGGAAAAAAACAGCCGCCAGCGCCAGCTTAGTCTAAGCCTGAGTGACTACCAGCAGGCAGATCTGTGGCAGCTAAATACCTGGCTTGGCGACCGGCATATCGGCCAGCGCCTGGCTTTCACAGGAAGCGCACTAACATCGGCCGGTGGTGAGGTCGTCTTGCAGCGACAATTTAGCGGTATCAGTGGCGATATTCGCCTGCTGCAAGGCAATAATTATCAGCTGCGTATCGGCGCTACTATGGTACAAAGTGATGATGACCGACAAGGTTACGTTAATGACTTTGGTCAACGAGGCGAATTACGGCGCAACCAAACCGACAGCGCGGAAAACAAAGATGCTTTTTTGCGCTTTAACTGGCAACCGGCAACACGCTGGCAGGTGCAAGGTGGCTGGCGCTACAGTGATTTGGCTTTGTTAGTTGACGACCGTTTTATTAACGCCGTCAATCCCGATGATAGCGGTAGCAAACGTTTTTATAACCACGCTGTGGCATTAGGACTAAGTTATCGGCTCGGTGATAGTTTAAGTACGTTCTTTAGCACTGGCCGAGGCTTTGAAACCCCCACCCTGGCTGAGATTGCCTATCAACGTGACGGCAGTGGTGTCAACCTGGCATTGGATGCCAGTACCAACACGCAGTGGGAAACTGGTCTGAAATGGCAACTCCATGACAACGCAGACTCTAACAGTAACGGCAGTATCAGTTTGTTTAATGTCAGCACCGAAAATGAACTATTGGTAGACAGTGCCACCGGAGGACGAACCAGTTACCGTAATGCAGCTAAAACTCAGCGGCATGGCTTGGAGATACAACTTAGCTGGCAACAAAATCCTTACCTTCGGCATCGGTTTAATGGACATTACTTAAGCGCAGAGTTTGCCGATGCCGGCTTAAAGGGCAATAGCTTACCTGGCATTGCCAGCACCCAATTACACTGGCAGCTGGCCTACCTGCCATGGCAGCATAACAGTGAGATTAGTTTGCATAGTCAGTATCGCAGCAAAGTGTATCTGGATGATGCCAATAGCGCCCACTCACCCGGCGCCATCACCTTTGCTTTAAGCGCAAAACATAGCCAACAGTTTACGCAATTAACACTAGATTACTGGCTGGCGCTGGACAATATAACGGACAAAGCTTATGTCGGCTCGGTGATTGTTAACCAAAGCAATGGCCGTGCTATTGAACCCGCGCCGGGCCGGCAGCTTAGCGCCGGCATTGCAGCACATTATTCCTTTTAACACCACATGGTCAGTCCTGTGTGACACCCGCTTGTGGGTACACTCTGGCTGACCAGGCGTTAACGGTAGCTTTGACCAATGAAGCCAACGGAATAGCGAAGAAAATCCCCCAGAAACCAAACAGGCCACCAAAAAACAACACCGCAATAATGATAAATACCGGGTTTAAATCTACTACTTCAGAAAACAGCAACGGGACCAGCAAGTTACCATCAAGCGCTTGAATAATGCCGTACGCCAGCATTAAATAGCCAAACTCAGCTGTGGGCCCCCACTGGAAAAACGCAACCAGCGCCACCGGCAACGTTACTACCGCCGCACCGATATAGGGGATTAAAACCGACAAACCCACTAACACACCCAGTAACAATGGGTAGTTAAGGCCAAACAAGGCAAATACGATATAACTGGCCGTACCGACAATCAAAATTTCAAGAATTTTGCCGCGAATGTAATTCATAATTTGCGCATTCATTTCATGCCATACCTGGCCTATCAGTTTGCGCTCTGTCGGTAGCAACTGCACAAAACTGGCGCTAAGTTGGGCTTTATCCTTTAGCATAAAAAACACCATCATTGGCACTAATACCAAATAAATCAACAGTGCGACCAAATCTACAATAGACGCCAGCGACAGTTGCAGCATGTCGCGGCCAAAGCTCATTAAACGCTCATCAACAGAGTGCATCAAAGTATTAATCTGTTCAACGCTAACTACACCAGGAAATGCGGCCGGCAATTCCAGCAAATAAGCTTTACCCTGCTCTATCATTTGCGGTAAGTCGCGCAACAAATTACGACCCTGATACCACACAATAGGAATAATCCACATTAACGTTAACGTTGCAATGCCGACAAAAGCAGCCACTACCGCTACGGTACTGACGGCACGTGACAAGCCTAAGCGGGTTAGATTGACTACCGGCCACTCCAGTAGGTACGCAAACGCAATGGCCACCAACACGGGCGCCAGAATGCCACTTAACCAATATATCGACATAAACCCTATTAGCAGTAACAAAAAAAGTGTCACTACCTGTGGATCAGAGAACTTATGCACATACCATTTTTTCAACCAGTCCAGCATCTTCTGCTCCGTATTAACAGCGATCTGCTTATCTATTGTCCGAGTATACCGGAGATAGCAGATAATTTGGCGCTTAACTGTCTGAGCAGACAAAATTTATGCTAAATTAACGCTGCATTTCCAATGGAACTTAACCGCAGAATTACAGCCAAAGTCTGCACGTTACTTATCGAGCATAAACAAGCCCGGGTATTTTAAATCATGAAATTCTCAGCTGTAACCCAGCCTTTAGTATATGGCCTGTTTCTGGCTTTATTAGTTACACCCGTCAAATCGCATAGCACCTTGCCCGATTTGGGCAGCAACGGCTTTAGCGTTATTACACCAGAAAAAGAGAAACAAATTGGTGATGTAATGATGCGGCAAACCCGTGGTAGCTTACCTATGGTGTACGACCCATTACTGGATGAGTATATTAATTCTATCGGCAACCGTCTGGTCGCGCACGCTGCAGATGTGCGGTTTCCGTTTAAGTTTTATTGGGTACAGGATAAAAACATCAACGCCTTCGCAACATTAGGCGGCAATGTAGCCTCTCATACCGGCACGCTGGCCGTTGCTGATAATGAAAGTGAATTCGCATCTGTAATGGCGCATGAGGTAGTGCACGTAACGCAGCGCCATATCGCACGTTTTGTCGAAGCTCAAAGCCAAAAAGCCCCTCTTACACTGGCCGGTATTCTTGGTGCTATTGTGCTGGCGACCGTAAACCCGGAAGCTGGCATGGCCGCAATGATGGCAACGCAGGGCGCTGCCCAGCAAAGCTCGATAAATTTTACCCGCAGCAATGAACAAGAAGCCGATCGTATTGGCATGAGAGTAATGGCTGATGCTGGCTTTGACCCCTACGCCGTGCCAGATTTCTTTCGTAAGCTGACTGAGCAAAACCGTTTTATTAACCAACAACTGTCATTCTTGCAAACACACCCGTTATCACAAAGCCGTGTTAGCGACACCCGTTTGCGAGCAGAGCAATTTCAACGCCGCTTTATTCCGGACAGCCAGGACTTCACCTTAAGCAAAGCCAGAGTGTTGGCCCGCTATCAATATAATGCCAAAGACGCGGAACAAGTATTTCGGCGGATGTTGCGCGAACCGGGTGGCAACACCAAGGCGAACCAATATGGTCTGGCCATTACCCTGCTGGACAATGGCAATTTGGAGCAAGCACGCCAGCTAACAGAGCAATTGCTGGAAACAGACCAACACAATCTGTATTACATAGATGTGTATACCGACATTTTACTAGCGCAAAAAGAGTACAAAATGTGCTTGGAAATGTTAGAAAAACAATACCTATTGCGGCCTAATAATCAGGTGGTTACATTAAATTATGCCAATGCAGCGTTAAAGGCAGGCGCCCATCGACTGGCGGTGCATTTATTGAAAAGTTTACTGTTTTACAAAAATGACAACATTATTGCTTATGACATGCTCTCTGACGCTTATAAAGCGTTGGGCGACCTGGCCAAGTTTTATGAGGCAAGAGCTGATCTTAGCTATCAGCTGGCAAACTACCCCAAGGCTATAGACGATTTGAATGAAGCACTAAACCAGCTGAAACAGGAAGATAAGCTGGAAAACAGACGGCTTGAAGCGAAAAAAAATCAACTTCAGTCTGAATTCAATCGCCTACAACGCATGTAAGCGCAAATAAGCAATAGGAACACTCTGATGATTAAAATTCTACATAACCCGCGCTGCTCAAAAAGCCGCGAAGCGCTGGCTTTACTGCAACAACATTATGATGACATTGACGTTATTGAATACCTGAAAACGCCGTTGTCTGCTGTCGAGCTGACGATACTGCTGCAACAATTAGGTGTGCCAGCTCGCGCACTAATACGCGAAAAAGAAAGCGAGTTTATCCAGCTTGGGCTTGATGATGCCACACTTAGCGAACAACAGCTGATTGAAGCTATGGTGGCACAGCCTAAACTTATTGAACGGCCGGTTATCGTAAAAGGTGACAAAGCGGTTATCGGGCGTCCGGTTAGCAATATAATGTCACTGTTGTCATGAATTGCTCTATTCTGGTGCTATATTACTCCCGCCATGGTGCGGTGGCAGCCTTAGCAGACAAAATCGCCATTGGTGTGCAGCAAGCTGGCGCCGAAGCCCGGGTTCGCTGTATCCCACCACTGGAGCAACAACATAGCAGCCGGCACAGCATTGTCAGCATCAACGAACTAAGCCAATGTGATGGCCTGGCATTTGGTAGCCCGGTACGGTTTGGCAATATGGTCGCCGATGCTAAAGCATTTTGGGATAGCACCACTAGCCTGTGGTTAAAAGGCGAGCTTATTGATAAGCCGGCCGGCGTCTTTACCTCATCCGGTAGTATGCACGGCGGTAATGAAACCACACTCTTGAGTATGAGCTTGCCGTTACTGCATCATGGCATGTTGCTCACGGGCATACCTTATAGCGAGCCTGAACTGCACCAAACTCAAACTGGAGGCACGCCTTATGGCCCCAGTCATGTCAGTGGCCATCACGCGGACACCAAGCTTAGTGTCGACGAACAGCGTTTGGCTATCGGCTTTGGTAAACGTCTGGCACTTCTAAGCCAGAAACTAAAACAACACAAGGTATAACCATGGTTCACAGCAGTTCAGTTCCAATGGCGTTAAATACGGTACGTTATCTATTACTGGGTCGATTGGGCTTTTTTGGTTTGTGGCTACTGCAGCCACTTTGGATCCTCTGGCTAGCGCCGCCGCAACTGGGTAGCCCTTACGTTTTGCTAGGTTTATTGTGGCTGCCGTTATGGCTACCGTTTTATGGCATTGTCAAAGGCCACGCCTACACTATGGCCTGGGCTAATTTTATTGTGATGATATATTTTTTGCACAGCTTAACTAATCTTTGGGTAAGCACTGGTGCGCATAGAATGTTATCGCTGCTCGAGTTGGTATTGGCTTGCATGATGTTTATCGGTTGCACTTACTATGCCCGCTACCGAGGCCAGGAGCTTGGGCTGAAAATTCCTAAACTTAAAGATGATCCCAGGCCTTAATCCCGGGCTGAGCGCCCCATATAAAACGCTAACTGTCGTGCAATAAAACCTGACTGCACCAACTGCCGGAACTGCTGCTTTAACTCAGCAGCAGCATCCATATCATATCGGCTTAAAGCACAATATACAGCCGGCGGCTCTGACCACAATGGATCCGCGGCTAACTGCAGATCACCGGCAGTTTTCTGGTAAAAGTGATAAGACAAATCTACTGTCATCACCACATCTAAACGTCCCTGCAGCAGCCGTTGCAAATTACTTTCCAGTGAATGCGCATCATCACGTATCACATCCCCGGAGCGAAATACCTGCTCAAGTTCCGGGTAAGTAAAACCCCAGGTCGTTCCAACCCGCTTACCAGCAAGATATTGAATGCCCGTTAGCGGTGCACTATCATGCCGGCGTATGAGTAATTGTTGTGTGGTAAACAGCGCGTCAGTCCATAATAACTGTTCCGCTGCAGTAACCCAGTCGGGATTTAAAAAACAGCCGAGTTCAGCTTTACCCTCAAGCAACCAGGGCTCGACCCGGGTACGCGGTAAATTTAAATAATGCACAGGCCGGCCCAACTGGCGGCCCAGCTCATCAATAATATCTTTACTTAAACCGGCTTGCAGCGAAGCATCGGCAGCAAAGATGGCATAAGGCGCTGTGTTGCTGTCACTGACAATTGCCCGCAGTGGCTTGGGCTCCTGCGCTAAAACTGCCGCCGAGCACAACATCAACATCAACGTAACTACTCGCATAATCGCCCTTTAAGCACAGAACCCCATCAATGTAGTTTAACAAGCCCTAATACAGCCTAGTCACTTTCTTCCAGCCATTCCACCTTTTCTATCTGGCTAAAACGACTACTTATCTTAGTGGCCGAGGTATGAATTTGTTTTACATCTACGGCGGCCTGGTCAATATGCTTGGCAAGGTTGTCAAAACGACCACGAAAACGGTCGAAGTCTTCGGCTAACTTAACCAGATGTTGCTGAATTAAATGCACCTGACGCTGGGTTGCATCATCTTTTAATACACTACGTGCTGTAGTCAGCACTGCCATCAATGTTGTTGGTGACGTTAACCACACCCGTCTCCGATATGCCTCTTCAACAATATCGGCATGATAGGCATGTAATTCAGCGAAAATAGCTTCAGCCGGCAAAAACATAATGGCGCCATCAGCAGTTTCGTTGGCAATTATGTATTTGTCAGCAATATCATTAATATGCTTTTTAATATCCAGCTTAAATTGCCGCTGAGCCTGTTTACGCTCATCAGTTGATAGCTGCACATCTGTCATCTTTTTATAGCTTTCCAGCGGAAACTTAGCATCTATAGCAATATCACCGCTGGGTTTGGGTAAAAACAGCATACAATCGGCAATGCGGCCATTGCTCAGCGTGTGCTGTATAGAGAAGTGCTGTTCGGGTAACACATTGCGGATAAGTGCAGTTAACTGCACCTCACCAAAGGCACCACGAGAACGTTTATCGGCCAGAACTTCCTGCAAACTCACGACATTGGTAGATAACTCAGTAATTTTTTTCTGCGCATCATCAATCAGCGCTAACCGCTTTACAATGTCGGTGAAGGTTTGGTTGGTTTTTTCAAACCCCTCACTTAAACGCTTCTCGACCTGGCCGGCAATGTCTTTTAAACGCTGATCGATACTCACCGTAAGCTGTTTAACCTGCTCAGCCAATATGGCTGCTTGCTGCTGTAAATTCTTGCTTAGCTCAAACCGAGCTGATTGCTGAGTGTCAGTTATTTTTTGTAGCAGCTGCAGTAAATGTTCCTGTTGTTGCTGTTGTAGCTGCTGGCGCTGTTGATGTAACTGTTCAAGCAACTGCTGCTGTAGTTGCCCTTGTTGCTGCACTTGCTCTAATCTAAACTGCGCCAGTTGCGCGCCCACGTCTGCACGACGCAGCAGTAACCATACTAATAGCAACCCATTTAACGCTAATAAACCGGTAAGCAAAAAAAACCAATATTCTGTCGTCATAAAACTCCTGTGGCAGCAATCCAGTGCCAGACACCCTGCGTATAAAGAGCCAACTATACAACTTTATCAGCAGTACAATGAAACAACTGGCATTATTTCCGTTAAACAGCTTTATCTTACCTGAGGGGCGCATGCGGTTGCGCGTGTTTGAACCCCGCTATGTACGATTGGTTACAGAGGCAAGTGCCGGCAAACGCGATTTCGCCATGGCTCAGGTTAACCCCTACGTTAGCCAAACACACCCCGACCGCATACTACCGCTGGCAACCAAGGTGCAGATTGAAGATTTTGAGCAATTGGATCATGGCTTGTTAGGCATTACCATAGCCGGAGTAGAGAAAGTAAAAATTGTTAAACGTTGGCAGGAAGCAGATCAATTACATATTGCCGACGTCGAACAGCTTGATAGCTGGCCAGATGTCGACCTAACGGCGGAATATCAACCGCTGGTGCAGCAGCTTCAAAAGCTATTGCAGCAGTACCCCGCATTACAGCAGTTGTATCCCTACCCTAAATACAGCAATGCAACCTGGCTGGCCTCACGCTATCTGGAGATTTTACCAATGCAACCGGCACTAAGGCAGCAACTGGCATTGCAGAGTAGCCCAGCACCCTGTCTGGACAGTTTGCAAGCCTGGATGTCACATCAAGCCTGACTAGCTGCTACGCGGTTATAGGCGGCTTGTTCGTCGTCAATAATAATCGACACCACCTGCCACTGCGTATCACATTTCTGTAAGGTGTAGGAGGTATGGCAAGTAAACAAAACTTTGCCATTGCCAGCATAAAAGCGCCAATACAGGCTGGAAAACTGCATCTGTTCAGACAACCGTAACTGATGTTGTAGTACGAAATCGACATTCACAACACCTAAATCGCGATACTTTTCTACAGTAGTGAGTACATGCTGGCGTAAACTATCGCTATCTATCAGTAAGGTTTTTTGTTCACCAGCCAACAATAAACTGGGGGTAGCAACCAGCTGCTCAAAGCTAGCCAAGTCGCCGGAAATATATGCCTGGGCATAGTCCTGAAAAAAACGCTCTACTGTTTGCATTTAGCTGATCCCTAAATATTTATGCACCTGCACACTTAAACGCCAGTTATGTTGTTTGCACAGGGCAATAGC
The DNA here is from genome assembly GCF_016918075.2 of Rheinheimera maricola. Taxonomy (GTDB): domain Bacteria; phylum Pseudomonadota; class Gammaproteobacteria; order Enterobacterales; family Alteromonadaceae; genus Alishewanella; species Alishewanella maricola_A. Next base: position 41,579 of record NZ_JAERPS020000008.1, read on the forward strand.
CAACTCGGTGGCACGGCGCTGCTGGCTTATTGGCTGTAAGTAAATTAGCTTAGCTGTGGTATCAGTATGTTGCAATAACTGCAACAGCTCGTCGATATGCTTTTGCATGGCAACCGGGTGTTTTATCTCATTCGCTCTGTCCAGTGCACTTTGCAGCATTTTATAGCCTCCAGCCATATTCACTTTCGGTGATACCGTAACCCAGGTTTGCGCCGGGGCTTTAATGGTAAAGGTGCCACTGGTTTCAATTTGCGTGCTGTAGCCTTTACTGTGCAGCACTTCACACAGCGGATTAAGATCATACATACAAGGCTCACCACCGGTAATCACCACATGTTTGGCCTGATAGCCTTCACGGCTAAACAATGCCATCAAATCCTCAGCGCTTACACCAGCCCAGTGCTCTGTCTCTGAGGTTTTAATCACGATATCGCCAAGCGGCTGTCGCAGCTCGTCTTTAATTTCCCAGGTGTGCTTGGTATCACACCAGCTGCAGCCTACCGGGCAGCCTTGCAAGCGAATAAAAATGGCTGGCGCGCCAGTAAAACTGCCCTCGCCCTGAATAGTTTCGAAAACCTCGTTAACTTTATACACTCTGTGCTTTGCCCTTTAGCCCGCGGCTGATTTACTGTACAATGCGCGCCCCGCAATGCTTAGCGGGCCATGTCGCGAAATTTGAGCTGTATTATACAAGAGAGAGCCTGCTATGCCGAACAAAGTTGTGGTGATTTATTCCGGTGGGATGGACTCCTTCACCGTGTTACACAAAGCGGTGCAGGCCGGTCATGATGTTTATGCGCTGTCGTTTAACTACGGCCAGCGCCATGTGAAAGAGCTCGAATGCGCCGCACAGGTGTGTCAGGAGCTGGGCATCAAGCATAAAATTGTCGATATTTCCGCCATAAACCAGCTGTTAGCCGGCTCATCACTTACCGACAATATCGATATCCCGGAAGGCCATTATGCCGCCGAAAATATGAAATCGACCGTGGTACCCAACCGCAATATGATTCTATTGTCATTAGCGGTGGGCTATGCCGTGTCTATTGGTGCCAATCAGGTATATTACGGCGCACACAGCGGCGATCACTTTATTTACCCCGATTGCCGGCCGGAATTTGTGCAAAAAATGCATGACGTTTGTCAAATAGCTAACTACGAGCCGGTCGATATTATCAGCCCGTACTTAGCGCAAACTAAAATTGAAATTCTCGCCGATGGCCTGGCCATGGCTCTGGATTACAGCAAAACCTGGACTTGCTACAACGGCCGCGAAAAAGCCTGCGGTAAATGCGGTTCCTGTCAGGAGCGCCTTGAAGCCTTTACGCTGAATAACACCACTGACCCGCTACCTTACGAATAACGGCTATCCATCCAAAAACACCCTGATAAATCAGGGCGTTTTTGTTACTTTATGCTACAGCGTAACTCCTGCGCAGGAAACGGCTTGCTCTAAGTCAACCGTTGACGGCATGGATGCTGACAAATTCGCCGGGATCGAATTTGAACAGCTGTGCTGGTCCGCAGGATAAACTTCATGGATGAAGTTTATAGTCGAGCCCCCAGGGATGGGTTCACGGCGCGTTGACGTGAGCAAACCGATTTCTGCCGGCACCGACTCATGCTGCACTAAACAAGCTTTGGTGCAGCTGTTTTACTACGCCTGGCGCATCGGCGTCCTGCACTAAAAAGCATAGGTTATGCTTAGAGGCACCGTGGCAAATCAGCCGCATATTAATGCGCTCCAGCGTACTAAATAAATCGCCGGTAATGCCTTTACTGCTGTGTAAATGATTGCCGATAACGGCAATCAGGCTTAAGCCCTGCTCTACTGCTACTTCACAAAAACTGCGCAGTTCTGCCAGGGCCGGTTCTACCGAAGCACTAAAGGCGCTGGTCATGCCGCCTTCGTCCAGGGTTAAGGCCACGCTGATTTCTGAGGTAGTCACTAAATCTACTGATATTTGATGCCGGCTTAAAATATCAAACACCCGGGTTAAAAAACCGGCAGCGTGCAACATGGCCGGGCTTTTTACTGTGATAAGCGTTTGCGACTTTCTCAGCGCAATAGCCCGGTACGGCGGCCGTTCTTTTACCTCTTTGGCAATCCAGGTACCACCGGCTTGTGGCTCACGGCTGGAACCGACAAAGACTCCGATATTGCAGCGCATTGCCGGTATTAATGTAGCAGGATGCAATACTTTAGCGCCAAAGGTAGCCATTTCGGCCGCTTCATCAAAGCTGATTTCTTTAATGCAGCGTGCTTGTTCAGTTAAGCGCGGATCAGTAGTAAAAATGCCTACCACGTCAGTCCATATCTGGACTACCGACGCGCTTAACGCTTCGCCCAGCAGCGCAGCGCTGTAATCTGAGCCCCCACGGCCCAAGGTCGTGGTTTGGCCCACGTCGTCAGCACCAATAAAGCCCTGGGTTACTACGACATTGTCGGCCAGTAACGGCTGTAAGTGTATCGCGCACAACTCGCTGATCTGTTGGATGTGTGGCTCACCTTTACCAAAGCGACTGTCGGTGCGCATAACGCGGCGGGCATCAAAACATAAACCGGCCGCCCCGCGCTCACGCAGCACTTGCGCAAATAACACCGAGCTTAAACGCTCGCCAAAGGATTGAATTTCATCTTTGTGCGCCGCACTATACACCGCACCGCTTTGCTCTATCAGCGCTTTGAGTGCCGCCAGTAACTGCGCGATATCCGCTGCTACTATGTCAGGCTGCTGCAAGCGGTTTAATACTGCCAGCGTAATACGTTCAATGCCCTGATAGCAGGCATAGCGCTCGGTAACATCAGTATGTTTGGTAATATCGACCAACAGATTAGTAACGCCGGAACTGGCGCTTACCACTACTAAACGAATGGCGGGTTCTGCGAGAATAATGTCGGCACAGCGCGACATCGCATCGAAGTCTGCGACACTGGTGCCGCCGAATTTTGCAACAATAAGATTGGACAAGGGTGCCTCTCCTTATAAAACATAATAAGCAGAGCATGGCATTTGCTAACAGCAAAACGAGAATGAAACAGACTACTTCTGTAATTTCTGTAAACTGTAGTTAACAAAGGCCAGAAGCTCTCCACCGAAATTCAGGTGACAGTCGTAAGGATTCAGCCTTAACGACCGGGATAAGCAGCTCTATAACTGGTTTATCCCTCGGCGTTAGTCCCCCTTATTCAGGCTACGATGTATAGACATCTATCCTGAACTACCTGGCTAACGCACCTCTTCTGGTCTATCAGATATGATTGACGGGCGACACCTTATCCTGTTTTGGCCTCTCAGGCAATAGCCTTTTAGCCGTCTAAACAGTTATTTATTTAGGTGACACCAACAGCAATCGCTGCCTGCGCTTATAAAACTGCGCTATGGTAGCGGTTTAAGCTGAACAAATCCTTAGCAACTATGAAATAAATCAGTAGTTACGGTTAATTTTTTTAAGCTGTGCCACAAAGGCATCCATATCAGCTTCATTAGCCGCATCACTGTGCCACTTATTGTGAAAGCCCAGTGTTAACTGCACCTTGCCATCACTGAAATACACTTCATAGCCGTCAAAACCGGAATTTACCGTTATGCCATCCAACACAAAGCCGGCACCCAATTCATTGTTAACAGCGTTGCCGTGTTTTTCTATTTTGCCAAACACGCTAAGGAGAAATTTACCATCTAATTCGTTCTGCATTTGTCATGCTCCTGTTTCATTAGTCTGTGCGTAACACCGGTTTGCAGCGAATACGTACAAAGGTTATAGTCCGGCGCAGCTATATAAAAACAATAAGGAAAATATATGCAACCGACCTTGCTCTCAACCACTATTGCACTGAGTTTCTCCCTGGTTGCTTTAGCCACTTCCGCCGCTGATGTTGTGCAGCCAGCACCGCTGGTGTCAATTGCCAGCCACGATGCCTATTTTGATAATTTGCGCGCACTCTGCGGTAAGGCCTTTGAGGGCACAGTGGTAATGGACAACCCAAAAAGTGACGGCTTTGACGCCCGGCTAGTTATGCATGTACGTCACTGTACAGACAGTCAATTACAGATCCCGTTCCATGTTGGTGACAATCATTCCCGCACCTGGATCATCACTAAAACCGGCTCTGGCCTGAGTTTAAAGCATGACCATCGTAATAAAGATGGTAGCCATGATGCCTCCACTATGTATGGCGGCCATACGCTGGATGCCGGCTGGCCGACAGTGCAGAGCTTTCCGGCCGACCAATACTCGAAAGAATTATTTGCCCGTTTAGGCAACCCACAATCTAATGGCAATACCTGGCAAATGTATATTTATCCTAAAACCTTTAGCTATCGGCTGGTACGCGACGGTCGTGAGTTTCGCGTTGACTTTGATTTAACCAAACCGGTGGCATTACCGCCGACGCCTTGGGGTTATAAAGACTAACCGCACTGCTACTGCGACCACTAAACTGGCCGCAAACTTTTTGCTGCGTTAAGATAACGTGCTTTTACACTAAACGCTGAGACTACAGCGATATATAACGATAAAAACCACGGAGTGACTATGATTACCCTTTCCAGGTTTACGCTACTTGCCGGCGCCTTAGCTGCAGGTACTTTACTAAGCGCGTGTTCAGAGCAACCCGCAGCGGTAAAAACGGCTGAGGTAACAGTACCAGAGCTAGCTGACACTGCCATTAAAAATACTGAATTGCAATTTGCCGACGTTAATCCACGCTTGGGCGAATACATTAAAACGCTGTCGTCAGACGAGTTTCAGGGCCGCGCTCCCGCCACTAAAGGCGAAGAGTTAACCGTAGCCTTTTTAGAAGACAACTTTCGCCGCATCGGCTTAAAGCCAATAGATGGCGACAGCTACAAACAGCCGGTATCGCTGGTACAAATTGACCCGAAACAAGTGTCAGCCATGAGCTTAAAAGGCGACAAGCTACCGGCGCAGTTTAACTACCGCGACGATATGACCGCCTGGACGACCCGGGTAACTGAACAGGTAGAGGTGACCGACAGTGAGATGGTGTTTGTTGGCTACGGCATTGTCGCACCGGAATACAACTGGAACGACTACGAAGGCTTAGATGTTAAAGGCAAAACCGTAGTAATGTTTGTTAACGATCCGGGCTTTGCCACTCAAGATCCTGAGTTATTTAACGGCAACGCAATGACGTACTATGGCCGCTGGACCTACAAATATGAAGAAGCCGCCCGTCAGGGCGCAGCTATGGCGCTTGTTATTCATGAAACCGATGCCGCCAGTTATGGCTGGGGCGTAGTCGCGCATGGCTCGCCAATTAAATTTGATTTAATCAACGAAAACAAAAACATGGACCGTGCCAAAGTTGAAGGATGGATCACCACTGAATCGGCCGAAAAGCTGTTTGCCAATATCGGCACCGATTTAGCCGCTATGCATAAAAAAGCGCTGGAAAAAGATTTTGCACCCATAGCGCTTAATGCCACTGCCTCGGTCAGTGTACAAAACAATTTGCGCGAGCTTACCTCCAGCAACGTGGTGGGTTATATCGAAGGCAGCAAATACCCGGATGAGTATGTGCTGTATATGGCACACTGGGATCACCTTGGCATGGATTTCTCCAACCCGGACAACAAGGTATTTAACGGCGCCCAGGACAATGCTTCCGGCACCGGTGGTTTACTGGCGCTGGCTGAATACTTTACGCAACAAGCAAAGCCTGAGCGTTCAGTAGTGTTTGTGGCAGTTACTGCCGAAGAGCGCGGCTTACTAGGATCAGCCTGGTATGCCGCTAACCCGGTGTTCCCGTTGGAAAAGACCGTCGTCGGTATCAATATGGACGTAATGAACGTTTACGGCCCGATGAAAGACATGGTCATTGTTGGTCTGGGTAACAACAACGCCGAAGACATTTTAATTAAATACACCGAACAACAAGGCCGCTATGCGGTACGCGAGCACAACCCGGAAGCGGGTATTGCTTATCGGTCAGATCACTTTAACCTGTCGAAAAAAGGCGTGCCTATTTTGTACGCTAAAGGCGGTAACGACCACTTTGAACTCGGTGCAGATTGGGGCAAAGCGCAGCGTGCTGAATATAATAAGTGCTGCTATCACAAAGTGGGCGATGAGTGGAATGACGCTTGGGACTTACGCGGCGCGCAGCAAGACCTGTTCCTGTTCTATCAGGTAGGTAACGAGCTGGCCAGCAGCCGCAGCTGGCCAAACTGGAACGAAGGCAATGAGTTCCGCGCCCTGCGCGATGCCTCAGCAGGTGCCCGCAAACAATAACTTGCCAGCCGTAACAGTGCTAAATAATACAAGGGCAGCGTTGGCTGCCCTTTTTTATGGCAACGTATTTTGCCGCGCAACAGCACGTTAAACAACGTGATATATTCATTGTATATTCAGTAGCTTCGGTTTAGTGTCGGCTTAACAACCTAAAGGATTACCTATGCGTCGCTGGCAAAAAGTGCTGCTTACAGCTTCAGCCTTGTTATTGCTGTTAACAGCAAGCGCGTATTGGTATCTGCAAAAAACGCTTGCCGCCCTGCCGCTGAACAACCTGCAATACCAAATCAGCAGCTTTAGCCTGCGTCAACTAAACCTTAGCCAGGTAAGTTTTAGCCTTGAGCAACCCAATGTGCAGGTTCAGCTTAACGATATCCGGCTTAACTGGCGCTTTGCTGAAGCTAAATTGACCGCAATACACTTGGGCAGCGGCAGTATAAATGTACTCACCTGGCCCACGACCACCGATAACAATACAAATAACAGTTCAGCGCCAGCTACGCTTAAACTGCCCAGCAATTGGCAACTGCCGGCTGCGTTACCTGACAACGTAAATCTCGACGCGTTGAGCGTACAACTGCCGTGCGGCCAACAACGTTGCCGTTATCTATTGTCGGCGGCACTTGGCAATACTGCGCAACAACTGCAATATCAGCTAACACTGGTAGACAGCAATACGGCCGATACACCGCGTATAAGCCTTAGCGGCGATTACCGCACCGTGCAACAGCTGCCGCAATTGAACGCTAACCTTAGGTTTGATAACAACAGTCAAATAGAATTGCATCAACAGCTTAGCGGCCAGGACGATATTAACGCCAGCGGCGAGCTGACCTTGGTTATAGCACCGCCCTCACCTTGGTTGCTACAGCAACTTTCCTTGTGGCAAGTTGCAATACCCGAGTCGGCTTTAGCACGCTTTACTACACCGGTAACTGCGCATAGCAACTGGCAGCTGCAACTGCCCAAGCAACCTACGCTGGCAAATATTGCCGCACAGGCGAGTGGCAACTGGCAATTGTTTGTTGAGCTACCGTCACCGCTTTCACTGCCCGGCATAGGTCAACTACAAGGCAGTGTCAAGGCAGAGCTGGGCTTAGTGCAAGGCGAACTCAGCCGTTATCAGCTTGATAGTAAATTACAGTTAGCCCAGCCGCAGTTCCCGGCAGAATTAGTGCAATTGGGCATTCATAGCAATGTAGTGAATATAACGCTGTCTGCTGATGGCCAAAACCAGCCTCAGCTCACTGCCCTGCCACTGCGTATAGCCATGTCCACTGAAGGTGCGACCACGCTAAGTTTATCTGGCGATGCCACACTAAATCTAACGCCACCACTCAGCGCTCAGCTTCGCAATGCCAAACTGGACATAGTACAGCAACAATTAACGCCCAGCGCTGACATCAGACTGGATAAACTAACACTTAGCAGCCAATTTAATGCTTACTGGCTAGCTGATCGCTGGCAACTGGATCTACAAAACGGCCACAGCACTATTGCCAAGCTAAACGCCGCGGATATTTCAGCGCAGAATATAAACCTGACGTTAGGCAGCAGCCGTGTCAGCGGCGACAAGGCATTCACTAACATCCAGCTATCTTCTGAGCCAAAGCTTAGCCTAAGCGGGCTCACACACTCAGAGTTAAAGCCGTTAAATTGGCAATGGCAAGGTAAGCTAGCTGGCACCACAAACGCATTGAGTATAGATGGCAAACTTAGCAACAGCACTAGCCTGACTATTAACCACCAGCTGCGTTATAAACCGGACAACACAAAGCTTAGCTGGCAGTTAGACGACATGTTTTTACTGGCAGGCAACCCGCTAGCAGGCACTATCACCGCCTGGCCAGCGCTACTAGAACTTAACCGCGGCAGGCTGAGCGCAAACGGCGAACTGACACTGCTTCCGACGGTAACTGTTGATGCAACGCTAGTGCTATCGGGTGTAAATGGTATTTATGATCGCAGTTTGTTTAAAGATTTAGCCGGCACACTGCAGCTGCAGTATCATCACGATAACCTGCAGCTGAGCACCGAAAAGCTGCAAATTGCAGAAATTAACCATGGCATAGTCGCTGGGCCATTAACACTCAGTGCAGAGTATAAAGCCAATCGCGATGCTACCACATCCGGTAAACTGACGGTTGAACATCTGCAGTTGCAAGCAATGGGTGGGCAGGTACGCTTGCAACCACAAATACTAGATCTGGCGTTGGCGGAACAAAAGATACAACTCGAGCTAACCAGCATAGACATCAGCCAAATACTGCAACAACACCCCAGTAGCGATATCAGTGGTAACGGCCGCATCTCAGGTACTATTCCGGTATTATTGGCACGCAACGGCGTCAGTGTAGAGCGAGGTTTTATCGCAGCCGAAAGTCCCGGCGGTAAATTGCAATACCGCCCGCCTACTGCGCAAAGCATGGCTGCAACTAATCCGGGTATGAAGGTAGTACTGGACGCGCTGGACGATTTTCACTACTCGGTGCTGTCCAGTAATGTTAGCTATGATACTAACGGTAAATTATTACTGGCGTTGCAACTGCAGGGGCGCAATCCGGCGCTGGAGGCCGGCCGACCAATCAATTTAACGATCAATCTGGAAGAAGATATACCGGCACTTATCACCAGCTTGCAACTTAGCAGCCAAATTAGTGACAAAATAAAACAGCGAGTGCAACAGAAACTACAACAGTCAGGCGCAAAACGCGTTAACGGAGTGAAACCATGATCAAACAATTGGGCAGTACAGCCATGCTGACACTGTTTCTTGCGGCTTGCACGCCCAAGGTACAAGTGGCATTGCCATCGGAGCCAATCAACATCAATCTGAACGTAAAAATTCAGCATGAAATTTATATCAAGGTCGATAAGCAGCTGGATGAGTTATTCAGTGACGACAGTGGTTTATTCTAAGGAGCACACTATGAAACTGGTCAAACATATCAAGCTGTTACTATTACCTGCCTTGTTCGCACTAAGTCTGCCGGTGTTGGCGATGAATTTACAACAAGCGATGGCCGCCCTGGGCCCTGCTAAAGCCCAGGGATTGGTAGGTGAGCAAGCCAATGGCTACCTCGGCGTAGTACAAAACAGTGCCGACACCGCCGACATTGTAAAACTGATTAATGATGCGCGACGCGCGGAGTATGCCCGGCTGGCACAGCAAAATAATATCGCTGTTGCCGATGTTGAAGCCATGGCGGGCAAAAAAGCACTGGAGCGCACCAGTGCTGGCCATTTTATTTTACTGGACGGTAACTGGGTAAAAAAACCCTGATCGCTGTTGCTATTTAGCGCTCGAATGTAGCCAGCTTCAGCTATGCTGATAAAGGCATTGTTTTATCAGGTAAATATCATTGTATAAACTGTTAGGTATGGTGCTTTTGATCAACACGGCTCTGGCCGCTGAGCCAGAGCCGTTTGACATCATGGTGCATGAAATAGAAAGCGGACAACGCTACTTCTTTTCTATTGCCGATTATAAGACAGCACTGCTCGAATTAGAGGCCGCTTTGCCACCCGGCGACACCGAGCGCCAGCATATGTTAGACCGTTTACGCTGTCAGCTTGGTTATTCTGCTGATGCGATAGCCGGTATTGCCTACAGCGATACCAAAATACAACAAGCCAAACAACGCAATGACCATGCAGCGCTATCAGACTACTATGTTTGCCGCTACTACCTTTACAGCCAGTTAGGCCAGACACAGCTTGCCGAACAACAGGTACAGCTTAGCTATCAGGCTGCCAGTGACAGCGAAGATCCGCTTAGCATTGCTATTAGTTTAAGTTTACTTGGCAATATTGCCTCCTACCGCGGTAATTATGCCGATGCCATGCAACACTATGTCATGGCCTATCAGCTGCAACGTGGCCTGGGTTACAAACCCTATATCAGTGATTTAGTCATGGCTATCGCAGCCACCTATCGCCGGATGGGGCTGTATCAGGATGCACTGAGCTATATCGAGCAAGCCGAGCTGGAGTTTAACCAACCAGATGAAAAGTTTCGCAATGCGCTGATTATGCATGAAAAAGCCTACTCATATGCCGAACTTGGGCAATTCGAGCAGGCATTAAGCTTGTTTGAACAAGCAATGACAGTATACCAACAGCTAGACGAACCGTTATGGCGCACCTATTCCAAGGTCAATATGGTATGGATTTACAATCTGCTGCAGCGCTACCCTGAAGCCCTGCAACTGGCAACAGAAGCTAAAGCAGAACTTAGCCAGCTTAACGCACCTGATCTATCTGCGCTGGCAACTTATCAGGGCCTACTGGCGCTATACACTGCTGAAGCACTGGTGGCGACAGGCGAAGCAGAACAAGCACTGGACAAATTAGCAGAAGCAGAGCAGCAACTGCAGATAGACAATAACCCGCGCTATATGCTGTTGCTTTACAACGCTAAAGCCACCGCACTGGCAGAAACAGAACAGTACCGTCAGGCATATCAGCAGTTACGTCAATATGTTGGCCTTAATCACCAACAGCTGCAGTTATCTCGCGAACAGCAAAGTAATGTATTGCGCTTCCAGTTTGACTCCGTCCGCCAGCAAGAACGCAACAAACAACTCGAAGCAGAGAAACAATTGGCCCAGCAACATGTCAGTACCTTGCAGTTGGCACAGCGCTGGCAATATGCCGCCTTAACACTAATCGTATTGCTGGTGATTATTCTACTAGCCTTTGCCGTATCATTGAAAAAACGCAACCGTAAACTGCATCGATTAGCTATGACCGATGAGCTGACACAGATTGCTAACCGTCGGCGCATTATGATGCAGGCAGATAAAGAACGGGTTAAAGCAATAGACACGTTAGAGCCGCTGTGTTTTTTAATTCTGGATTTGGACCATTTTAAACAAATTAACGACCGTTATGGCCATGACACCGGCGATACCGTGTTGCAACAAATGTGTATGACAGTCGCCGCAATGCTGCGCGAACAAGACCATTTTGGCCGCACGGGCGGCGAGGAATTTTTAATTGTCCTGCCCAATACTGACGCAGAGCAGGCGGTAATCATTGCAGAGCGGCTGCGGCTGGCCATCGCAGCCATTCGCTTTGCCGACGGACCGCAAGCGCTTAATATCACCTGCAGCCTGGGCGTATCACAAATTCTACCGGACGAAGCACTAAATACTAGCCTAGCACGCGCCGACGATGCGTTATATCAGGCCAAAGCGGCAGGGCGTAACCGGGTGGTTGTCAGCCCAGAGTCAGATTAGCCTTATCTGTCTGGCTTAAAATAGCAAAGCGGCTTTAAGCTGCTTTGCTATTTTTAAGATGATGATATTACGCAATGACAGTGCGCTTGCTATGTGCAGTTGCCAAACCAATTAAACACAACACAGCAATAACCACACCTATTGGCTGGCTGTAAGTCGATGGTAAGTTTAAGCCAATACCGGCAGTTGCAATATACGCCACTGTTATAGCCGTACCAATTACGGCAGGGATACTGGTAATCCAATGGAAGGTACCTCTGTCGAATAAGTACTTAGTCGCCAGCCATAACACACTGGTTGACAGCAACATGTTAGAGAAAGCGAAATAACGCCAGATCAATGAGAAATCGAGGAAGGTCATTAAATACGCTATACCCAACAACGGCACTGCCAAGGCCAACCGATGCTTGGTAGTTTGTGAAATGTTAAACGCATCCATAATAGTTAAACGTAATGAGCGAAAAGCTGTATCACCAGAGGTAATCGGGAATATCGCCACCGCAAGAATAGCCATTACACCACCAAATACGCCAAGATAGCTGTTAGCAATATGGTTAACCACTAGGCCTGGTCCACCTTGCGCTAACATGGCTTTCAATTCTACATAACCACCCGGAAATGCCGCCATGCCCGCTAATGCCCATACACAAGCCACGATGCCTTCACACATCATTGCACCGTAGAACACCGGACGGGCATATTTCTCGTTGGTCAAACAACGGGCAATCATCGGCGATTGGGTAGAATGAAAACCACTTATGGCACCACAGGTTATTGTTAGAAACAGCAATGGCCAAATAGGTGCACCGTCTGGATTTGGCTGCAAAAAATCGCTATGTTCATGCGCGTCAAAATAGGCAAAAACGTCATTTACCGGCGGTAAATGTGGCGCATCCATCAATATGGCAATAGCAATTAAGCTGGTCATCACAATCATTAGGGCACCAAACACCGGGTATAACTTGGTAATTATTTTATCTATTGGCAATAAGGTTGCTAAAAAGTAATAGGCTAAAATGACTAACACCCAAAATGTATTGCCAGCTAATATTGTTCCTTCGAAAAAAGATAAATTACTTAATAGCCCTGCCGGGCTCATAATAAATACCACGCCGACAAAAAATAGCAGCATGGCGGTAAATACCAGCATAACTCCTTTAAAAATAACATTGTAATAATGACCGGCAATTTCAGGTAAACTTTTGCCATCTTCTTTCAGGCTCATCACACCCGAAAAATAGTCGTGTACTGCCCCACCGACAACATTACCAATAACAATCCAAACTAACGCGACCGGGCCATACACAGCACCCAATATAGGACCAAAAATAGGGCCAACACCGGCAACGTTCAGAAACTGTATTAAAAAAGCTTTTACGGGATGAATCGGGACATAATCAACCCCATCGTGCAGGCGTTCTTGTGGTGTTACAGCCTGAATGTCTATTCCGGCCTGTTTTTCAACAAATGGACTATATAGTTTGTAACCGAGAATAAGTATCGTGATACTGATAAAGAAGAGTAGCATTACGCAGGTCCTTCATTTTATTTGTATTTTAACTGCCAGCTTAAAGCAAAGCAGGCAATATTAGGTAAACCTCAGCAGCTTAGCATGGACATTTTTTCCATCATACTAGCCTATAGTCTAAGTGAAAGATGAGTTGCGACCGCCAACATCAAATAAAAAATATTATTCGGTTTCTCGCTAAAGCAGCCGAAATGTTGCAGCTCGGAACTAATTGCTATTTGTTAACAGGCGGCTGTATCGCTGCTTTGACAGCGTGACTAAAAAATTAGCTAACAACAACATTTTTTTTCCTGCAAAACGTTTTGAAATCCTGTATATTACCGCACTATTTTCAAACCCTAGCTTATAGAGACTACTATGTCAGCAGATTTATCCTTATACAGAAACATTGGTATCTTCGCGCACGTTGATGCCGGCAAAACTACTACTACCGAGCGTATCCTGAAACTGACCGGTAAAATCCATAAGTTAGGTGAAGTTCACGAAGGTGAATCAACTACCGACTTCATGGAACAGGAAGCAGAGCGCGGTATTACTATCCAATCAGCAGCGGTTAGCTGTTTCTGGAAAGGCTACCGTTTTAACGTTATTGATACCCCGGGCCACGTTGACTTTACTGTTGAAGTTTACCGTTCACTGAAAGTATTAGATGGCGGTATCGGCGTATTCTGTGGTTCAGGCGGTGTTGAGCCTCAGTCAGAAACCAACTGGCGCTACGCGAACGACGCTGAAGTATCACGTCTTATTTTCGTAAACAAGCTGGACCGTATCGGTGCAGACTTTATCCGCGTAACCGAACAGGTTAAGAAAGTATTAGGTGCTAACCCACTTATCATGACCTTACCTATCGGCCGTGAAGATACGTTCTCTGGTGTTGTTGACCTTTTAACCCAAAAAGCTTACGTGTGGGATGAAACTGGCCAGCCAGAAAACTATACCGTAACAGACGTACCAGCTGACATGGCTGACGACGTTGAAATGTATCGTCAACAGATGATCGAAACTGCTGTTGAGCAAGACGACGACCTGTTAATGGCATACATGGAAGGTGAAGAGCCTTCAATCGAAGACATCAAGCGTTGTATCCGTAAAGGTACACGTGACCTGGCATTCTTCCCAACATACTGTGGTTCAGCCTTTAAAAACAAAGGCATGCAGTTACTGTTAGACGCCGTTGTCGATTATCTGCCAAGCCCAACTGAAGTAATTCCTCAACCACTGACTGACGAAGAAGGTAACGAGAACGGCCAGTTTGCAGTTGTTTCTGCTGACGAGCCATTCCGCGCTTTAGCGTTCAAAATCATGGATGACCGTTTCGGCGCTCTGACCTTCGTACGTGTTTACTCAGGTGTACTGAACAAGGGTGATACCATCCTGAACTCTTTCACAGGTAAAACCGAGCGTATCGGCCGTATGGTTGAAATGTATGCCAATGACCGTATCGACCTGACTTCAGCTCAGGCCGGTGACATCATTGCTCTGGTTGGTATGAAGAACAACACCCAGACTGGCCACACGCTGTGTGATCCTAAGCACCCTTGTACGCTTGAGCCAATGGTATTCCCAGAGCCGGTAATCTCTATCTCTGTTACGCCAAAAGACAAAGGTTCAGTTGAGAAGATGGGTATCGCTATCGGTAAGATGGTGGCTGAAGATCCAACTTTCCGTGTTGAAACTGATGTTGACTCAGGTGAAACCATCCTTAAAGGTATGGGCGAATTACACTTAGATATCAAAGTAGACATCTTAAAACGTACTTACGGCGTTGAGTTAGTTGTAGGCCAGCCACAGGTTGCATACCGCGAAACTATTACCCGTGAAATCGAAGACAGCTACACCCATAAGAAGCAATCTGGTGGTTCAGGTCAGTACGGTAAAATCGATTACCGCATTCGTCCGGGCGAGCAGAACTCAGGCTTCACGTTCAAATCAACTGTTGTTGGTGGTAGCGTACCAAAAGAATTTATGCCGGCAATCGAAAAAGGCTTCGAGTCTATGATGTCAACCGGTACTCTGGCTGGCTTCCCGGTATTAGACGTTGAAGTTGAAGTATTCGACGGTGGTTTCCACGCTGTTGACTCATCAGCTATCGCTTTCGAAATCGCGGCTAAAGGCGCTTTCCGTCAGTCAATTCCAAAAGCTGGCGCGCAACTGCTTGAGCCAATCATGAAAGTTGACGTGTTTACCCCGGAAGATCACGTAGGTGATGTTATCGGTGACTTAAACCGTCGTCGCGGCATGATCTCTGGTCAGGAAGCCGGTGTTACTGGTGTACGTATCAAAGCTGACGTACCACTTTCAGAAATGTTCGGTTACATCAGTACACTGCGTACTATGACGTCAGGCCGTGGTCAGTTCTCTATGGAGTTCTCACACTACTCACCGTGTCCGTCAAACGTGTCTGAAGCCGTAATTACTAAAGAAAAAGAAAAGAAAGCCGCTGCTGCTAAAAACTAAGCTGTAGTCAATGATAAAAGCCTCGCCGGTGCAAACCAGCGGGGCTTTTTTTTGTTTGTTTTTTCAGAATTGGAATTTCACCTAGGTTAATTTTTGCTATTGTTGAAAAATCCTACTTTCCATAACTAAATGTTGATCTAAATCTTGTTTTATTAAAAATAGATCAGTTCTAGCAATTAAAAGCCGCCCCTTTTCAGTAACATGAGCTATTGTCATTACTTCGGTATCTCTATTAACTTGAATTGTTTTTTGTGAGTATAAGTATGAAGACAATGATCCAAAATGCGACCAATCTACCCAGTATCCCCAAAGTTATCCAAGAACTTATCGCTTCATTAAATAATCCGAATTTTAGCAGTAATCAAGTTGGTCAAATTATTGGTAATGATCAGGCTATAACTGCAAAGGTATTAAGAGTTGCAAATTCTGTGCGTTATGGTGGCCATCGTAAAGTAGGCTCAATTAAAGATGCGGTAGTAATAATGGGCATCGACGCTCTGCGTACACTGGTATTTGCCATTGGTTTTACCGGCAATATAAAGGCGCCGGAAGGTTTTGATATTAATGCATTCTGGTTACGCTCTTTTAAAATAGCCAATAGAAGTAAGTGGTTAGCTAAACATCTTAAAGCTGATGCCGAAATTGCCTATACCTGTGGCTTGCTGCATGCCATAGGTGAGTATCTGATCCATGTAATTAAACCTGAACAAGCCATTTTGATTGATCAGCGGGTAAACACCGGCGAGTCTCGTTCGCGTTTAGAGCAAGAATTATTGGGGTTTGACTACACTCAAGCGGGAAGTGAGCTGGCGGAACATTGGTATTTTCCGGCAGATATCGTCAAAGCAATACGCTGGCAAGAAAACCCTCTGGCTGCGCCAGAATTATCGCCTTATGCATGCTGCCTGCACTTGGCGCACTACATGACTGATCATCAGCCAAAAATCCGTGAGGGAAACTTTGACGATTTCCCGGTTAAACTGGCGCATGCCATCGGCCTTAAGTTATCGGATATTTTTCCATTATTGCAAAGCGCGCCTGATTTAGATGACGGCATAGCTGATCTATTGCACTAAGTATTTTCAGACACGGCAGCTAATAGCTGCCGCCTTAGTAGATATTTTACAACAAGGTCTTTATTGCTGAGTTTAGCCCATCTAATGTCAGCGGGAACATCCGCCTTTGCATTAACTGCTCGATGATGCCTATCGAGTAGTAATGCGACCACCAGTGCACGGGTTGTGGGTTTAACCACACAGCCTTAGGAAACTGGTTCAATAAACGCTGCAACCAGACTTTCCCCGGCAGCTCATTGAAGTGCTCTACACTGCCACCTGGGTATTCAATCTCGTAAGGCCCCATGGTCGCATCACCGACAAAGATCAGTTTATAATCACTGCCAAAGGTATGAATAATATCATCTACTTTTACCTTTTCGGTATAACGACGCTTACTGTCACGCCATACACCTTCATACACGCAGTTATGAAAGTAGAAAAACTGCAGCTGTTTAAATTCGCTTTTTACCGCAGCAAATAACTTTTGGCATTGCTCGATATGGTCGTCCATCGAGCCGCCCACATCAAAAAACACCAGCAACTTAATGGCATTGTGCCGCTCGCGCATAAAACGTAAATCCAACCAGCCGGCCTGCTCAGAAGTGGCCTGAATAGTACCGTGTAAGTCCAGCTCGGTTTGTGCGCCGCTGCGGGCAAATTTACGCAGCTGTTTCAGTGCCAGTTTAATACTGCGGTTGTTAAGTTCGCTGTCGGTGTCTAAATCTTTAAATTCGCGTTTATCCCACACCTTTACCGCACGGCGCGCACCACTGCCCTGCTGGCCAATACGCACGCCTTCCGGGTTATACCCATGAGCGCCAAAAGGTGAGGTACCGGAGGTGCCAATCCATTTATTGCCACCGCTGTGTTTTTTCTGCTGCTCGGCTAAACGTTCACGCAGCGTTTGCAGCAGTTTATCCAGCCCGCCTAATGCCTGCAGCTTGGCTTTGTCTTCCTCGCTGAGTTTACGCAGCATGTCCGGCACCAGCCACTCTGGCGGAATGCTGGCAGCGATGTCTACCTGCGCTACCCCCTCAAAGTAATCGGCAAAGGCGCGGTCGAATTTGTCGTATTGAGTTTCATCTTTTACCAAACATAGTCTGGACAACTGATAAAAAGCTTCAGTGTCGGCGAAAATCACCTGTTGTTTTAACGCATTAAGTAAATCCAGCAGTTCGGTAATGCTGGTTTTCAAGCCGTATTTGCGCAAGGTAAAAAAGAAATCAATTAGCATATTGCTTGCTCAGTTAAATTGGGCTTGCTCATGCTGCAGGGCGAGACTGGAAACTCGTTTTGGTCGGCGCAGAGTGTCTGAGCGCAGGCGCCAGCCGCAGCGAGTTGCTGCGACGAGCCAAAAGGAGTATTACAGTCGACCCCGAAGAATACTGCAGAAGACCTCAACATTCTTTAGCGCCCTTGCCTTTTCGCCAAAAATGCCAGTTTTTCTACTAGTGCCACATCCTGCTCGTTTTTAAGTAAGGCACCAAACATCGGCATTAGGCCGCCTTTCTGCTGTTTATCGGTTAATACCTCAGCCGGAATATCTTCAGCCAGTAACAGCTTTAACCAGTCAAGCAACTCCGAGGTTGACGGTTTTTTCTTTAAGCCCGGCAGCTCGCGCAGCTCAAAAAACACCTCCAGCGCTGTGCTTAACAGCTGCTGCTGAATATGTGGGTAATGTACGTCAACAATAGCGCGCAAGGTATCGGCATCCGGAAAACGGATATAGTGAAAAAAGCAGCGGCGTAAAAACGCATCCGGCAGCTCTTTGTCGTTATTTGAGGTAATAATCACGATTGGCCGCTCAACGGCAGCGATATGCTCGCCGGTTTCATGCACGTAAAACGCCATCCGGTCCAGTTCGTGCAGTAAATCGTTAGGAAACTCAATATCGGCTTTGTCTATTTCGTCTATTAGCAGTACCGGGCGTTTAGCCGCGGTAAACGCCTGCCACAATTTACCTGGCCGGATATAGTTATTAATGTCATGTACCTTATCGCTGCCCAGCTGGCTGTCGCGCAGGCGCGACACCGCATCGTACTCGTACAGGCCGTGCTGTGCTTTGGTGGTCGATTTTATATGCCACTGAATAATCTCTGTACCCAGGCTTGCTGCCAATTCTTCAGCCAGTCGTGTTTTACCGGTGCCAGGCTCGCCTTTTATCAGCAGCGGTTTTTCCAGCGTTACCGCGGCATTTACCGCTAATGCCAGTTCATCAGACACGATATAGTTGTCGGTGCTTACAAAGGCCATAAGTCCCCTCTATGCTTAGTGTTTAAACCCAACGCTGTTGTGGTAAAACGTAATATCTTATAGCCAAAAGCTACTGTAATTTTTGCCACGCTGGCGTATTCTTATAACCAATTTATCGTAAACGGAGTTTTTTTATGGCAAACGTCTATGCAGACAACTCATTGTCTATCGGCCGCACCCCGCTGGTCAAATTAAACCGGACCATTGAAGGCGGCGCTAATGTTTACGCCAAGATTGAAGCGCGTAACCCCAGCTTCAGTGTAAAATGCCGTTTGGGCGCAGCACTGATATGGGATGCCGAGAAAAACGGTACCTTAACGGCAGACAAAGAAATTGTCGAGCCTACCTCAGGCAATACCGGTATTGCCCTGGCATTTGTTGCTGCCAGCCGTGGTTATAAGCTTACACTTACCATGCCAGCCACTATGAGCTTAGAGCGACGTAAGCTGTTAAAAGCCTTAGGCGCCAATTTAGTGCTGACCGAAGGCCCTAAAGGTATGAAAGGCGCGATTGAAAAAGCCAAAGAAATTCAGGCATCTAACCCGGATAAATATTTAATTTTGGGCCAGTTTGAAAACCCGGCTAACCCGCAAATTCACTTTGATACCACCGGGCCGGAAATTTTTAATGATTTAGACGGTAAAGTGGATATTTTTGTCGCCGGCGTCGGCACCGGCGGTACTATTACCGGTGTTAGCCGTTATCTGAAAAACGAGAAGAAGCTGCCGCTGTTAAGCGTGGCGGTAGAGCCGGCAGAATCACCGGTAATCACTCAGGCCAAAGCCGGTGAAGAGCTAAAACCTGGCCCGCATAAAATTCAGGGCATTGGTGCCGGTTTTATCCCAGGCAACCTCGATTTAGCCTTAGTCGATGAAGTTGAGCGCGTTACCAGCGAGGAGGCTATTGCCGGCGCCCATCGTTTAATGCGCGAAGAAGGTATTCTGGCCGGTATTTCGTCCGGTGCAGCGCTGGTAGCCGCCCAACGTTTAGCGTTAAAACCGGAAAATGCCGGCAAAAATATCGTGGTTATTCTGGCTAGCGCCGCCGAGCGTTACTTAACCAGCCCACTATTTGCTGAAGTATTTACTGAGCAGGAATTACAAGCTTAATCAAAATGTTAACTAACATAGGGCAGCTCAGGCTGCCCTTTTCTTTACAGCGACAAAAAAAAACGCCACACTGTTGTTTCGCTCTATACCGGATATCACACTATGACGTTTCGCTGGATCTTGCCGGTGTTGTTATTACTAACCGCTTGCTCTGAAGATGCACCTACGATCAATGCCCAATGGGGTAGCCCTGAATATGTCGCAACACAATTTCTTCAAGCGTTGTATATTGACAAAGATCTGGATAAAGCCAAAGGGCTTAGTACCGCTGAGTACGCCCAGTTAATGGAGTCGTATGGCACTGTACGCCAGGTTGGCCGTACGCTAATGAACATGTCCTTTGATAGCGTTGAGATTAGAGTAAATCGCAGTGGCGGAAATCTGCGTGAACAATATGAAAACACGGCCGAGATTGCCATTTTACTAACCGGACAACATGACGGTAAAAAAGTGGATGAAATACGGGTAGTAGAGCTTATTCAATTAAACGGTCGCTGGGTGGTGCAAGCCGTTCAAGTGGATAAATTTGCCAGCAGCGCGCGCTAAGCGCGGCTGATATTATTGCACTGATAATGTTATCGCTTAAAAAATGCCGCAATGCGCTGCTGGCATTCAACACCGTGCAACAAAGCTTGAAACTGTACCAGCTCTGCCGCGATAGTATCCAAGGTTAGCGTTTTGCTGCTGCGCTTTAATAATGCTTTGCTACTTTGTACCGCCGAGGCAGGTAAACTAGCCAATTTAAGCGCTTTTTGCCATGCCAGCTGCTCTAGCTCACCGGTACTTATCACCTGATTCACCAAGCCCATTTGCAGTGCGTCTGCCGCGCAAAATGGCTCTCCTAATAACAAGTACTGCGCCGCACGCTGATAACCTACCAGATTTGGCAGCAACACACTCGACCCCGCCTCCGGACACAAACCTAACGGCGTAAACGGCATTTGAAACCGGGCATTGTCGGCTGCGTACACCAAATCACAATGCAACAACGCCGTAGTGCCAATGCCTATTGCTAAGCCTGCTACTGCCGCAATAATCGGCTTTTCGAATTGGGCCAATTGATATAAAAATTGCACAGTAGGATGTTGGCTGTTTAGCTCACCAGAGCCAAGAAAATCCTGTAAATCGTTTCCGGCACTAAAACAATCGGTACTGCCCTGCAGTAACACCACCAGGATCTTGTCGTCAGCGGCGGCCTGTTGCAAAGCCGTCGTTAACTGCAGGTACATCTGCTGGTTTAAAGCATTTTTTTTCTCGGGCCGGTTTAATGTTATCCGCAATATGCCCTGCTCTATGCGCTGGCTTATCTCACTCATGCAATACTTTCCTGTTATTTACCTGCCGCGCTACCTTCACGCCGGGGATCCGCCGCACCTTGCAAACCTTCTTTTGTGAGCATAATGGCATGCAGGCCACTGTTTAAATCTTGCAGCTGTACTTTGTAGCCCATAGCTTCCAACTCTGGCTGTTGTTGCGCCAACAAAGTGCCTTGTTCTAATGCCAGGTAGTCGTTTCGATGGGTGATCCGCGGTAAATTCAGCGCTTGCTGCACATCCAGTTGCCAGTCCAGCACGGCAATTATGCTCTGCGCAACATAATTAATAATGCGGCTACCACCAGGCGAGCCAATCACTAACACCAAGTTGTTGTCAGCATCAAACACCATCATTGGCGCCATAGATGAGCGTGGCCGCTTGCCCCCTTCAACCCGATTAGCCACTAAATGGCCATTCTGCTGCGGTGCTAAGCTAAAATCGGTTAACTGATTATTTAATAAAAAGCCCCCCACCATCAAACCAGAACCAAATACATTTTCAATACTAGTGGTCATACTAACGGCATTGCCGTCACTGTCGACAATAGAGAAATGGCTGGTATTGGGCAGTTCTGGTGATGGTGCGGATATCAATGCCGGTGCACCGTCCGGGATACCCGCCTGCGCTGGCGCACCGGCAGTTTTCACATCGATAAGTGCCGCGCGTTGGGCCAGATAGTCTGGCGCTAACATTCCAGCGGTGGGTACCGGGACAAAGGCAGGATCGGCCAGGTAACGCTCGCGATCGGCAAACGCCAGCTTAGCCGCCTGAGCCAGCAGGTGCGTGGTTTGTACACTATCAGGTGCCAGCTTACTTAAATCAAACTGCTGTAAAATACCCAGCACCTGTAGCACGGCGACTCCGCCTGAACTTGGTGGCGCCATACCACATACTTTATACAGCCGATATGGCATACAAAGCGGCTCACGTTGCACGGCTTTGTAGGCAGCCATGTCAGCTACCGTTAGGCTGCCTGGGTTTACCGGCGCAGTCTGTACACGTTTACTGATAGCCTGGGCCAGCTCACCACGATAAAATGCATCAGGCCCGCTGCTGGCAATCGCTTTTAATGTTGCAGCATAGGCTGGATTTTTCAGTACGCTGCCCTCGGCTACAGACTGATCCGCAGGAAAAAAATATTGCCTCGACTCATGAAACTGCGATACGCCTTTATTCCAGCCCATCGCCAATTGGCGTGCGGTGCGGCTTGATACAATAAACCCTTGCTCTGACGCCTTAATGGTATCGCTGAACAAGTCCGCCCAAGGTAACTTACCGTATTGCCGGTGAGCCTCTGCAAGCATGGCAATAACACCGGGCACACCGACAGATTTGCCCCCCACGTAGGCGTCGCGCCACGCTAATGTTGTGCCATCAACACGAAATAAATTTGCATCCGCCGCGGCAGGTGCCATTTCGCGGCCATCAAAACTACTAAGTTGTTGCTGCTTGGCCTGCCAGTGCAACATAAAAGCGCCACCACCAATGCCTGAGCTTTGTGGCTCTACCAGCCCCAGCATCAACTGGGTAGCAATAGCCGCATCCACAGCACTGCCACCTTTAGCCAACATATTCAGTCCAGCCTGAGTTGCCATAGGGTGCGCCGCTGACACCATATAGTTTGTACCGGTCACCAGCTGTTGCTGATACATACCGGTAGCCGCTTCTGGCTCACGGGTTTCTTGCTGCGCAAAAAGTGCTGCAGAGGTTAAAGCACAAACCAGCATCGTCCCGGTGCAGACACCGGCGGGAAAAATTTTTGTCGCTCGCATAACAACTCGCAAAGTAATACAACGGGGATAACAACTATTAGCTACACCCTAACCAGATCACGACCTAAGATCAATATCACGCCTCGGCGCTGGGCTTCTGCGCCGCCCCCTTTATCGTGTTCCACGGCCGTGCAGGAGAAGCGCTGCAATGACAAATTTAGCTTGACGCGCCAAGGTAGATGGTTTTGCATAGGCGACTGCCAACTGACAAAAGACATTATGCTGCGATCAATACTGCCACAAAACATCCATCTAGCCCCGTACATGCTGCTGGCGACTCTACTCATCCTACTGGCCCTGCTGCCTGAGCCGATACAGCAATGGTTACTTTATGATAGAGCCGCACTGGCCAAAGGCCAATATTGGCGTGGCCTTAGCGGTCATTTATTACATTCCAATCATTGGCACTTGCTGATGAATTTGGCCGGATTGCTGTTGGTGATGCTACTACACGGCCATTATTTTCGCTCGCGGCAATTACTGCTACAATGGCCGCTATTTGCCGGTATTATCAGTGTCTTGCTGTATTTCTGTTCGCCTGGCATGCAAATCTATGTGGGTTTGTCGGCTATGCTGCACGCCATGCTAACGCTGGGTGCGCTGAAAGATATCCAGGTTAAGCAAAGCACCGGCGCACTACTGTTTGCCGGATTAATAGCAAAAGTAGCCTGGGAGCAGTGGCAAGGCCCGGATGCACAATTAAGCCAACTGATTAACGCCAGCGTCGCCATAGATGCGCACTTGTATGGCGTAATAAGCGGTGTACTGCTGGCAGTGTTGCTTTGGCTGGCAAAATGCTTAGATAAAGCATAACCAGGCAACTGCACTGGCAGCCAGACAATAGTACAGCGCCGGCAGCAACGTGTAGCGGATAATATCGCCCTCTCGGCCGTTCAGCCCAACAACACTGGCTGCCGCGACAACATTGACCACACAAATCATATTGCCGGCATTAGCCCCTAACATTTGCAGAGCCAGCACCAACTGCGGGTTCAGCCCGGCATTGTCGGCCAGCGCATGCTGAAAACTGGCAAACATTAAATTAGAAAACGTAGCCGAGCCGGCAATAAAGGAACCCAGCGCCCCCACCAACGGCGCCATTAACAGCCAAACACCGCTAAGTTGGCTGGCGGCTAATTGTGCCAGCGCCAGCGGCATGGCAGCTAAGCCGGCATCATTAACGCCGGAGTGCAGAAAAATGCGCACCATGGGTACGGCCGCACAAAGCGCAACCAGCGATGGCCATAACATAAGGCCACTTTGCTGCAGGGCCGCACGCAGCTGAGCACCGTTACCCCGCTGCAGCACTAGCGCAGCCAAGGCAACCAAAACAAACAAACTTCCGGGCAAATATAATGGCAACACAGTTACCGACACAGAAGAGCCGAAAATGCCATGCCAGTGCAGGCCTATGCTTTGCAGCATGGCTTTAAACGGTAGTTGAGGCACCCGGCTTAACACCAGTAGCAGCGCCACCAGCACATAAGGCAGCCATGCACGGTACAAACCAAACTGTAACTTGTCGGACAGCACGGTAACGGGTGCCGTTTCAAATGCAGCTGGCACTAAAATACCCCGCCGCGCCAGAGTGCACATCAGCGCCAGCCCAATAAGCGCGCCCAAAACGGATGGAAATTCGGGACCCAGTAACAACGCCACCAAATACGCTGGCAGCGTAAACGCAAGCCCGCTAAGTAAGGCAAAAGGCACGATGGCAAAACCGGCTCGCCAGCTGGGTACATGGCTAAAAAAACGGCAATACATCAGCGCCATGATGACCGGCAGTAGCGAGGCGACGAAAATATCAATACTGATCGCGGTTAGCGCTATCTGCTGCACGCTAACGCTACTGGCACCGTCTAACCCCTGCACTAAGCCAACCAGAACAGGGGTGCCAACAGCCCCAAACGAAACGGCACAGGAGTCGGCGATCAGTGCCAGCACGACCGCCGCCAACGGACTAAAACCTAACGCTACCAGCAGCGGCGCCGCAATTGCTGCTGGTGTACCAAAACCGGCTGCACCTTCTAAAAAACTACCGAATAACCAGGCAATAATGATCAGTTGCACCCGTTTGTCATCACTGACCTGACTAAAGCCGTACTTTATAACGTCAATGGCACCGGTCTGCTGCAACACTTTAAGCAATAAAATGGCACCGAAAACAATCCAGACAATGGTTAGCGCTATCACCAGCCCTTCGGCAATGGCAGCAGATACCTGCAATAACGGCATTTGCCATACCAATAGCGCCAGCAAAGCTGAACAGAGCAAACTCAGTGGCATCGCCTGCCTGGCCGGTAACCTAAACAGCACCAGCAACACAAACACACTTAGCAGTGGCATCAGCGCACTAAGCAGTTGTAACAGCGTCATCGGTGCTCCTTTTCTGCTAAACGCCGGTTAAAATGGTGCTGGCACGCTAAATTCCAGCTCTTCGCGGCTTAACGGGTGCACAAAACGAATGGTTTGTGCATGCAGCAACAAACGCGGGCTTTTCGCGGCAATCTCTGACGTGCCATATAAGGTATCACCCAACATGGCATGGCCCAGTGCCTGCATATGTACCCGAAGCTGGTGCGAGCGGCCCGTTACCGGCTTTAACAAAACCCGGCTTTGGTTGGTCGTGCTGTCATAGCGCTGCAGCTGGTACTGCGTCAGCGACGGTTTACCCGTTTGCTGACAAACTTTATACAGCGGCCGGTTGGCGCTATCTTCAGCCAGTGGCAGGTCTATCTCGCCGCGTGCTTTAGCTAACTTGCCGTTTACCATCGCAATATACTGCTTTTGGATAGTTCTGGCCTGAAACTGCTTACTGATGTCAGACAACACCCGCTTGGTCAATGGCAGGATAACTAAACCAGAGGTATCATAATCTAGACGGTGCACGACTTCTGCAAAGGGAAATTCGCGCTGTACCCGACGGATCAGGCAATCCTGATTCTGTGGATGGCGCCCCGGCACCGTCAGCAGCTTTGCCGGTTTATTCACCACCAGCAATACATCATCTTCGTACACTATCTGGTAAGGCTCGCTGCTCGCTGGCAATATTGCCAACTCTGTTGTGGTATCCGTCATTAGCTTCTCCGCGTTTTTAACCGCGCTATTATGCCGTAAAAGCGCTTCGTCTGCTGGCAAAATTCAGCTAAGCTAGCGGCTTTTAAGCAGACAGAACGCAGTATGACTGACGCCTTCAAGTATTGCCCGCCCACCCAACCGTGGCTTGATGTGCTGTATCAGGACAAAGATTTAATTGTGCTGAACAAACCCAGTGGTCTGTTAACCAATCCTGGCCGCGGTGCGCATTTGGCCGATTGCCTGCTCAGCCGGGTACAGCAACATTACCCGCAAGCGCTGCTAGTGCATCGCTTAGATATGGCCACTTCTGGTGTAGTAGTCATGGCGTTGCGACGTAAAGCAGAAGCGGCGTTAAAGCAACAATTTGCAAAGCGCAGCGTGCAAAAACGCTATCTGGCATTGGTATGGGGCACACTGGCGCAGCAGCAAGGCACGGTAGATGTGCCGCTAATGGCCGATAGCAGCAGCCCACCCAGACAAAAAGTATGTTTTGAACATGGCAAAGCTGCTATCACGCATTATAGCGTGCTACAACAATTTTCTGACCGCACGCTGGTTGAACTAAAACCGATAACCGGCCGCTCACATCAGTTGCGTATGCACATGCTTAGCCTTGGCCACCCTATTTTGGGCGATGCGTTTTATGCTCACCCACAGGCTTTAGCGGCAGCACCGCGTTTAATGCTGCACGCCGCCAGTTTGCAACTGCACCAACCTTATAATGGCACTGCGCTGCACTTTGTTGCAGATAGCGACTTTGTAAACGCTAAAGGCGAGTTAATCCTCTAAGTTAGCTGTAAAAATAGCAGCGGATCCACTGGTAAATTGTTTTTTGCTGGCTATAGTGGTTTGTGCTGCTAAGCGCAATTAGACATGACGCCAAGTAGCGAATAATGATAATAAAACAGGAGTTTAGTGATGAGTATGCTGCACGAGTTTAAAGCCTTTGCTATGCGTGGCAATGTAGTAGATATGGCGGTGGGTATTATTATTGGCGCCGCCTTTGGCAAAATCGTTTCATCCTTTGTCAATGACGTGATTATGCCGCCAATTGGGGTGTTGCTGGGCGGGGTGAATTTTCGCGATCTGGCAGTAATTATTCAGCAGGCAACAGAAACGCAGGCTGAAGTTGTTATCAAGTACGGTATGTTTGTCCAAACCATTATTGATTTCGTTATCATCGCTTTTGCGGTATTTATTGGCGTTAAGGCCATGAACTCAATGAAGAAAAAGGAAGAGGCAAAGCCAGCCGCTATTGCTGAAGTACCGGAGGACATTAAATTGTTGGCAGAAATTCGTGATTTATTGAAAAAGCCCTGACACTGCTTTTTTGATACCTGTTGAATAATAAACGTCTGCTTAGCAGACGTTTATTATTTACCCTGAAAACATTATGACATTCTAAACATCAGAACAAGCTTACAGATTCTGCTCAAATAACTTGTAGATGCGCCGGTATTCATCCAGCCAGCTACTGGGCTGACGGAAACCATGCGGCTCTACCGGATAAATCGCCGTTTCAAAGTTAATATTTTCCTGCTCAATTAATCGCTGCACCAAACGCACCACGTCCTGAAAAAACACATTATCGTCAACCATAGGTGCGTTGATCAGCAGTGGCTTGGTCAGGCCCTGGGTGAAGTAAATGGGTGAGCTGCGCTCATAGGCAATAGGGTCAATCGCCGGCGTATTGAGGATATTCGAGGTATAGGCATGGTTGTAGTAGGCCCAGTCACTTACCGGACGTAGTGCTGCACCGGCCTGGAATAACTCCGGCTCCTTAAACAACGCCATAAACGTCATAAAGCCACCGTAAGAGCCTCCATAGGTACCAATGCGGTTACGATCGACATTGGCATTGGCCACCATCCAATTAACCCCGTCAACTAAGTCTTCAATCTCAGGTGTACCCATGCGGCGGTAAATAGCAGTACGCCAGTCACGGCCGTAGCCTTTTGATGCCCGGTAATCCATATCCATCACCACATAGCCTTGCTGTACCAGCAGGTTATGAAACAGAAACTCACGGAAATAACCCGACCAACCTAAATCACTGTTTTGCAAATAGCCGGCACCGTGGTTAAACACCACCGCGCGACGTGCTTCCCCTTGCTGGTAATCGGCCGGATAATACACTTTAGAAAACACCGGCTGCTCTCCATGGCTGGAGGGCACCGCCACTATTTGCGGCGCGACCAGCGGTAACTGCTTAAACTGCTCAGATATCGTGTCCGTTAGCTGGGCCACCGTCGCTTCGGGCTTGGCGTCCGCAACATACAGCTCGTTGGGTGACAGATTGGTAGAGAAATTAAGCAGCAGCTTTTGCTCGTCTGGCGACAGAGTAAAGCTGGTGCTGCCACCCAAACGGGTTAGTTGTTGCAAATTGCCGCTAGACAGCTCAGTACGAAACACCTCGTAATTGCCCGGATGATTTACGTTAGCTTGAAAATAAATATAGTTGTCGTTGTGGGTCAGTACCGGGCTGCTCACTTCAAAGGTACCACTGGTCAGTTTTTTTGCTTTACCGTTCAATGGCTTCAGATACAAATGGGCATAACCACTTTCCTCTGACAAATAATACAAACTGCTGCTGTTATTAAGCCAACCATAATCATTAAAGGCATAATTTACCCAGGCCTCGTCGTGCAAACGGTGCTGAGGTACTAACACTTTTTTCTGCAAATCGACGGTGGCAATCCAGCGGTCTTTGTTATCCAGCGCTTTTAACATTAGCGCCACTTGCTCGCCACTACTGTGCCAGCGCATGGCACTTTGGCTCCAGTACCAGTCTGTCATCAGGCCGATATCGCGGATAACTTTGGCGCTTTTGTATTTCTCGCCTTGGGCTTTAGCGTTTTCTGCTTTTACCTTGGCCAATACGTCTTCGTTGTAGCCTGGCAAGCTGCTGTAACTAAGCTCAGTGCTACTGCCATCTTGCAGGTTTAACAACAACAAGCGTTGCGGTTGCGGTATAACATCATTCACCCTTGCCCGCACTTGCTCAGCGGCTATGTCACCGTTGCCGGTGATGTAATTTGGCATGATGTCTTTATCGTTACGTTTACTGGATTTACGTACCGACACCAGTAAATAATCAGCTTTTGGTGACAAACTAGCGGCGACAATGTGCTGATCTTTACCCAGATAAAATGCTGCAGCGGGCAAACTGGCATTTTCTTTTTGCAACTGCTGACGCGCAGCATAGCGCTGCTCAGCATTTTTTTGCTCCAAGGCCACAAATTCAATCAGCTTGTGTTGCTCTTGTGCCAAATAACCTGCCGGCTTAGCCGGGCCCTTAGGCTTTGCTTCCGTTTTCAGGCTGGCAAGTTCGGTACGCAAGCCTGTCGTTAGGTTGTGGGCGAAGTAAGTCCAGCCTTCACGATATGCCAAACGGCCATCAAGTAAAAACTCAGCCGCGGTTTGCTGCGCATTATCACGGGTTAGTTGTGTCAGTTCGCCACTTAGCATATTGCGAACAAACACATCGCCTTCAAATATCCAGGCCTGCATACTGCGATCACGGTTATACACCGCATCATCACTGCCAATCAGGTGTAATGCGCCAGCGCTGACCAGGCTGCCATTATCGCTGCCATTAAGTGGCCGTGCGTACCAATCGCGCAGCTCGCTTCCTTGGCGTTTCCGCTGATAATAAACTTGTGTCGAATCTGCTGACCAATGCGCAGCTTCTGGTTGACGCCCCAGCCAGTCAGGATCGGCCATGATCTGCTCTAACGACAACGTGGTCGCCGTATCGGCATTAAATGCCTTGGCAACGCTAACAGTAGAAGTTTGATACGTTTGCGGTTCGGCTTTTTTTGCCTGCAGTGGACTGGCAACAGTCAGACTGCACAGCGCTACCGCCAGCAAAGGGTAACGAAATTGGGTCATAACACTATTCTTACGCTGATAAAAGACGCTCTGTTATACAAAGCCTTTGGCCGTAACGCAACCAACACAACAACAGATGCGGCTGACAGCAGACCAGACACGTTTAAAGGTGGTTTAAAAAAACGGCCCCAAAGGGGCCGTTGCAACAACAGTAATAGTAACTAATAAACCAGCTAATATGACGTTAAGCAGCGATTTTAGCGCTAATTTCAGCTAAACGCGCCTTAGCTGCGTTCAGTGCCGCTTCTTGTGCGTCTGCCCCCATATTCAAACCTTCGGCATAAATAAAATGCACTTCGGTTAAACCGACAAAATTAAAAAAGGTTTGCAAGAATGGCGTCTGACTGTCCAGTTCGGTGCCCTGATATACCCCACCGCGGGTGGCAAATATTACCACCGGTTTATTGTCCAATAAACCAACTGGGCCCTGATCCGTATATTTAAAGGTGATGCCGGCGCGCGCAACCCGGTCCAGTAACGCTTTAAGCTGAGACGGTACACCAAAATTGTACATTGGCACCCCCAAAACGATAACGTCAGCGGCTTTTATCCGGGCAATAATGTCATCTGACAACGCAGCAAGCTGCTGTTGCGCTGCATCGCGCTGCGACTCTGGTGTCATCCAGGCAGCAATTTCAGCCATATCCAAATGCGGAACCGGACTGGCATTTAAATCTAAGGTATCCACCGTGACACTAGCGCCGTCGGCCAAACCAGCAATAAATTGCTGTGCTAACTGAACCGAATGGCCTTTAGCGCCGTTAATTGAGCTGTTAATCAAAAGAATCTGTTTCATATGGCCTCCCGTTATTGATGATGAAATAATAAAGTAATTTTTTAGGAAGAAAATTAGATTTAAACGCATGAACCTTTCTATTTTTTGATTTACTTGGAGACTAATCCAAATAAATTGCAGCGGCGTATATTTACCGGTAGCAATAAGACAATGTCGGCTAGCGACCTAACCAGGAACATGAAACATGTTGAAGTCAGCAAGCGTAACAAGGCATGATAGGGTCCCCCGACCTATTACGGACACCTGCGAGCCTATGACAGGGCAACAAAGCACTACAACCAGCCAATGGGAAGAAGCGCTTACCTTCGTCGCACTACAACGAGATAAAAGCGCTTATGCAGAGTTATTTAGCCACTTTGCCCCACGCCTTAAAGCCTTTGGTATGAAGATGTTTGGCAACGAACAACAGGCACTGGAGATGGTGCAAGACACCATGCTAAACGTGTGGAAAAAAGCAGCATTATTTGATGCAACTCGCGGCTGCGCCTCAACGTGGATTTTTACTATCGCCCGTAACGTGCGTTTTGACATGTTGCGAAAAAAGCAAAGCCGCAAAGACGATATCAGCGCCGACGATTTATGGCTCAACGGCGAGTATCCTGAACCACAAGCCGACGACGATGCGGCATGTTGGGATAATCAGCTGTTGACAGAAAAGCTTGCGCCCCACTTTGAACGGTTGCCTCCAGCACAGCGTGAAGTGATGGAGAAAGTATATTTACAAGAGAAGTCGCATCAGGAAGTATCAGACGAGTTAGGTATTCCGCTTGGTACGGTAAAGTCGCGGATCCGCTTAGCGCTGGATAGATTAAGAGAGGCATTAGATGGCGCACGCAATTAAGTTTCATCCCGGCATGGCATTGCTGGAACAATTTGCTGAGGGCAGCTTAACTGCTGACGTGGCCTTGGCTGTGGCAGCGCACATTGACTTGTGCCCGCATTGTCAGCAGTTAAACCAGGACATAACCAATGATCTGGCCTGCCAATTGGCACAGCAAAATGTAAAAAAACACAGCAATGACTGGACTAGCATGATAGATGCGATAGTCGACCAGCCACAACTGAGTAAGGCCGCAGCAATCGAACCAGCAACATCTGCTGCAACACAGCCGGTTGTAGTAAACCAACGTGAATTTGTTGTGCCCCGTGCGCTGCAACGTTTAGCGGCTAACCATAGTAAATGGTTACAGCTTGGTGGTATTGCCACAGCGAAGTTACCTGCGGGTAAAGAGCATCACGTGTCATTACTGTACATCGGTAAAAATACCGAGGTACCACAGCACACTCATCTTGGCCTGGAAATGACACTGGTGTTGTCTGGTAAGATAGTAGATGAAAACGGCGAATATTGTGCAGGTGATTTACTGATTAATTCACCAGATGATACCCACACACCGCGCACCATGGCAGATGAAGACTGCTTATGCTTATCGGTGCTAAGTGCACCATTGCAGTTTAAAAAGGGCCTGACCCGATTATTGAACCCGTTACAACAGTTTTTTTATTAACCCGTTCTCTCCAAGTAAGCAGGAAGTAGTTGGCGCCGATATGCCGGTTAAACACAGCATTCGGCGCCGTTTTTATCTGCCAGGCAGTAAAATGTTACTGCAACAATGCAGTGCCGCCTTTTAAATTAAATACCTGCTCAAAACCTAATCGCCCCAACACCTTACAGGCCACCAAGCTACGATTGCCAGAGCGACAAACCAGCAATAACGCTTGAGATGAGCTTAAGGTTTGCGTGAGCAGCGCATCAGCCAGTTTAGACAGCGGTATTTCCAACACCGGGTAAGGCTGTTGTAAATACTGCGACAACGCGCCGGCACTTTGCTCATGGGGCTCACGCACATCCACTATTTGCACGTCTGGCCTTTGCGCCATAAATTCATTTAACTGCGCCGGCGCTATCACATCAGTGGCGTCTGACGCACTTACGGCAATCAAGCCACAAAAATGTTGGCTTTGCTGCTGTAACAATAATGCTTGCTGTTGTAATTGCTGTGACCAATCACTGCCTGGCGTGTCGTTAAGCAAATCCTGCAACAACGGCTGCTCCTGCACTGCCAATGGCAAGCGGGTAAAAAAGCGCTGAGCATAATCGTGGCTGGACAATATCAATGTGTCTGCTGATATTGTTGTGGCTAATAAGCGAATACTGTCAGCCAGCGCTGACATATCACCACCAGGTAAATCGGTTCGCCCTACACCACCGGGCAATAACACATCGCCGCAAAACACCGCAATTATCGCCTTGTTGCGCTCTAACATAATACTCACCGCTTCTGGCGTATGGCCAGGGGTCGCCAGCTTGGTTAGCTGATACGGACCACAGTCGACTTGCCTACAGTGTTCAGGCCAACCCAGCACATCGCACGGTTCACTCTGCGTAGAATGACCAAGTAAGGTAAGCAATTCTTGCCGCGCCGATTGATGATCACGATGCAAATGGGTATCCAGCACGGCGTTTAAGTGCAAACCGTGTCCCTGAATAATATTAGCGATACGCCCGGCTAACGGCAGCACCGGATCAATCACTACCGCGGCATGGCTGTCAGGACAAATTAATATATAACTGCACAACGCCTCATGCTTTAACTGCAGTAAACCACGGGCATGGATCTCTAATGTGGGTGTGGCATCGGTTAACACCAGACAATGCTGACATACCACCGCAGCCAGTGCCGCTATGGCATTGCATGCACGCTGGCATTCGGCTGCAGTCATGGCAGGACCAAACGACAAACGAATAGCCCCCTGAGAGCGCCAGCTTGGCAACCCCATCGCATCTAGCACAAAGCTGCTGGGCACTTTAGAACTGCAGGCAGAGCCGGAACTGACACGAATACCCGCTGCATCAAACAAGTCCATAATATCTTTGCTATAAAAGCCCGGCACTGAAAAATTAATGGTGGTAGGCACAACGTACGGCTCATCGCTATTTAAACTCAGCGCAGGAAATACCTGCTTTAATGCAGTAAGCAGTTTATAACGGTATTGCCACAGTACGTCCTCCGCTTGAAACGCAGACCCATGCGCTTTGGCCAGTTCAGTAAATACCGCATGCAGCGCAGCAATACCCGGCAGGTTTTCGGTGCCGGAGCGCAAGCCACTTTCCTGGCCACCGCCAGCGATAAAGGGCTGATAAGGCGTACCTTTGCGCACATACAAAAAGCCAACGCCTTTTGGCGCATACAGTTTATGCCCGCTAAACGGCGCATAATCTATGGTGGTGGCGGCAATGTTTAATGTCATTTTGCCAAGTGCTTGCACACAATCTACCATCCAGTAAACGCTGGGGTTTGTGCTGCGGATCAGCTTATCCAGTGCGGCCAAATCTTGCTTAACACCGGTTTCATTATTCGCCGCCATGGTGCAAATCATTGCCGCAGACGGCAGGTTTTGCCGTATAAATTCGTGATCAAGCAGGCCGTGTTGGTCAACCGGAATAGCTTTTATGCTGGCATTAAGCTGCAATACCGAATTCCAGTGTTTTAAGCTTTCTGGTACGGCTTTATGCTCAGTGGCGCCATAGAGTAATAAAATATCCGGCCCGACTAAACCGCTCTGGCGAGCGGCCAACAATGCCGACACGATTGAGGTTTGAATGCCTTCTGTCGCGCCTGAAGTAAACACGATATCGCCGCTACTGGCGCCAATAAGTTTACGGGCTAAAGAACGGGTGGTTTCGAGCTCTGCTTTGGCTTTAATGCCGGTAGCATGGCTACTGCTGGGATTGCCAAAACCATACTGCATAGCGTGCATAGCGGCTTCAGCGGCTACCGGCAGTACCGCCGTGGTGGCATTATTATCCAGATAAATTTCGCGCTGAAAACTTGGCATGGGCAACCCTTATAACTTTAAGGCATATGATATTCCGCACTATAATAACTGGCATCGGCGTTAGGCTCAAGGGTTAAGCTTAGGGCAAAAAACAACAAACCGCCCGAGGGCGGTTTGTTGTTAACAGGTTATTCAACCAAATTTTTTGGGATCTGCGGTCGCAGTTCAGACCACACCACGCCACTTTCCTTGCCGTACTTGCGTACTGCAAATACCACTTCGTCAAACTTACCGTTCTCGGCATAGAGTTTAATTTGATGATAATACTTGCGAGCTTGCTCTCTTGCATTCGGGTGCGAAAAGTAAAAGCGGGCAATTTTGTTATACAAACCGCGAAAGCCGTTTAATATCAGCACATAAATCCGATTTTCAGAATACCGTGCCAACTCATGGTTTAAGTTGTAGTCAAACTCAGCAAAGGCTTCAGCAGTGTCTTGCAAGGCTTCAGCGCCAGCAAACAACTCTATCACTTGGGCAGCATGGTTTTTTATCGCGCCGCGGATATAAATAGCACTGATGTTGGTACGGGCTGACAACAAATCATCTACCAACTTCGGCATTTGGTCTTCGTCTAAGCGCGCCAGGGTTTCAAGAATATTTAAACCTGAGGTTTCCCAGAAATTATTTACTTTGGTTGGCTTACCATGTTGAATAGTTAGCCAGCCATCACGCGCTAAACGCTGCAATACTTCACGCAAAGTGGTACGGGTAACACCGATAAGCTCGGATAATTCACGCTCTGCCGGCAAAATTGATCCTGGAGCAAACTTCCCGTTCCAGATCGAGTCAACAATGTACTCTTCAGCGAATCCAGCCGGGCTTTGCGCTTTAATCAGATTAGTCATGCGGATCTGTCCGTCTTCTTGTTCATAAATTTGCACTGATTGTACCAGAGCGCTGACAGTTAACAAGTCACCGCCTGAAAATAGCCTTGGCCAGTGAGCTGATTGTACATTGCTTGTAAATACCGTAGATTATCGCAAGCTGATAAAAATCTCCCGTTAGAAGGATATAAAATGCTACAAAAAATCAAACGTTTATCGATGCAGCGCTGGGGTTGGGCCTTGGTGGTACTGTCCTGTTTGGGCTTGCTTGGCACGGCATTGTATTTTCAATACGGCCTGAATATGCAACCTTGCATTAAATGTATCTATGTTCGCAGCGCATTTGCTGCGGTGTTAGTTGCAGGCTTACTGGGGTTACTGGCGCCAAAAATGGCGTTGCTGCGGCTTACTGCATTACTGGGCATGCTTGCCGGCAGTATATTCGGTATTAATCAAGCCTATCAATTACTCAATATCGAACAGCTACTGGCCGAAGGTGGTTTTTTTAGTTGTTCGTTATTTGCCGAATTTCCCAGCTGGATGCCATTAGATAAATGGCTACCGGCGGTGTTTGAACCTACCGGCAGCTGCGGTGATACCAGCTGGCAATTTCTGGGCGAAAGCATGGCATTTTGGAGTGCAGTTTCACTATGGGGCTATGCGGCCGTCGCGTCGGTGTTGCTGCTGGCACAATTTGCCCGTATTAGCGACAACCCCTATCGCGACTAGAAGTACAGCACAATAAACAACACCGGCTTTGGCCGGCGTTGTTTATTGTAAAAACGCTTTTACTAAGCTAACAACGGATAATCAGTGTAGCCCTCAGCACCACTACTATAAAATAGCTCTGGCTTAGCGTCGTTTAGCGGCGCATCTGCTCTCAATCGCTGCACCAGATCCGGGTTCGCGATATAAGGTACGCCAAAGGCGATTGCATCGGCAATACCGTCGGCCAGTGCTTTTGTAGCAGAGGCTTTATCAAATTTTTCATTGCTAATATATACACCGCCAAACTGGCGTTTCAGCATGGGCCCTAAGCTATCTTCGCCCTGTGCTTCGCGAGCACAAATAAAGGCAATACCGCGTTTACCCAGTTCTGTTGCCACATAACCGAAGGTATCGGCGCGTTGCGAGTCGCCCATGCTATGCGCATCGGCCCGTGGCGCCAGGTGCATACCTACTCTGCCGGCTCCCCACACGGATACCACGGCATCGGTAACCTCAAGCATCAAACGAGCGCGGTTCTCAATGCTACCACCATAGTTATCAGTGCGTTTGTTAGTACTGTCTTGTAAAAACTGATCCAGCAAATAGCCATTGGCACCGTGAATTTCCACGCCATCAAAACCGGCTTTTTTCGCGTTCTCTGCGCCCAAACGGTACGCTTCTACAATGCCAGCAATTTCATCCGTTTGCAGTGCGCGCGGCGTGACAAAAGCTTTTTTCGGCCGCATTAAGCTAACATGGCCATCCGCAGCAATAGCACTTGGCGCCACCGGCAACTGGCCATCTAAATAATGCGGGTCTGAAATACGGCCAACATGCCACAGCTGCAGCATAATTTTGCCGCCAGCCTGATGTACAGCAGTGGTTATTTTACGCCACCCTGCCACCTGCTCGTCAGACCAAATGCCCGGTGTATCGGGGTAACCCACACCCATCGGGGTTACCGATGTGGCCTCGGTTAAAATAAGGCCGGCACTGGCGCGCTGAGTGTAATACTCCGCCATTAACTCATTAGGTACTCGCCCTTCACTGGCACGGCAGCGTGTTAAT
Source organism: Rheinheimera maricola (assembly GCF_016918075.2). Classification (GTDB taxonomy): domain Bacteria; phylum Pseudomonadota; class Gammaproteobacteria; order Enterobacterales; family Alteromonadaceae; genus Alishewanella; species Alishewanella maricola_A. The sequence goes on from NZ_JAERPS020000008.1 coordinate 78,775, forward strand.
GGCGCCATAATAATGCGGTTGGCAAGCTGTAAATCGCCAACGGTGATGGGGTCAAATAAAGTGAGCATAGTAAGTCCTGAATTCAATATTAAAATTTACTGCACAGCAGTGTATAAGTTATCGCAGCAAACGCTGCGGCTGAAACCTATATGTGTACCAAATGGTACAATAACAAGCGCCCGAAAAAAATAATTGCGAATAATTGCAAAAACTGGCCTGATTAAGCCAACTTTTCGTTGTGTGACCCCTTATGCACCGCTATAAGCTAGATAAAATAAGCAGCAAAAACTGGCTTACGGCCACAGAAGCTGAGCAGATCAGGCGGTTAATTGCCGCCAGCTTTAACGGCGTCGACAGCCAGCAGTACTTCAACAAGTATTTTGCCAACCCAGCGCATTACCAAAGGCGCGTGCGACTTTATTATCAGGGTGACTTGTTACTCGGCTATTGTTTACTGACATTTCACAAAGACGCCAATAACAGCATAGTTATGGGGGCTTCAGCCGCGTTCACGCCGGGTTATCGCGGCAATAACAGTACCTTTGGTTTTTCATTTTCTGCGGCAATTAGCACCTGGCTGCGCCACCTTAGGCATAAGGTGTACTACCTTGACACCATGCTAAGCCCGGCCATGTACCGGGCAATGGGCAAAAAAGTCGCCTTTATCTACCCCAACCCCAACATGAACAAAGCCGACATTGCCAGGTATCAAGCCCTGGTGCCCAATGCCGAACCCAGTACATGGCAACAACTACGTTGTTTAAAAACCGTAGGCCGTGCCAGCAATTACACCGCTGAAGACATCAGCCGGTTAAAAGCCAGCACTAAAGCCGAAATTGCGTTTTACTGCCAGCTAAACCCCAACTTCGCCCAAGGCACAGCGTTAATGGTGTTAATACCGGTAAACCTTCAGCAACTGCTGCTTACCGGCTGGAAGTGGTTAAAAGGATTGGTTAGGCGACAACAACATAAGGCTGCTCCTTTATCTTAAGCTCTATACAAGCACCAATATTGATTTTAGAAACAACCGTGTTATGTTAGTTTTTTAACCATCCCCCATAACAGACAATAAAGGCGATGGTTCATCAATAAAGCCAAAGAGGGAATTTTATGGTTGTTGAGCAGCAACTGGAGCGCGGAAAAAGGGGGCGGAG
>NZ_JAERPS020000009.1 GCF_016918075.2 Rheinheimera maricola
CACGCTATAAACTGCTGGCGCAGTTGATGTACGGCAGTGGCTTAAGGCTGATGGAAGCTGTTAGGTTGCGGGTGCATGCAATAGATTATGACTATTTGTCGGTAATGGTATGGCAAGGTAAAGGCAATAAAAACCGCCGCACTACCTTGGCACCAGAATTGGTTGCATCGCTTAAGCAGCAAAGTCAATTTGTGTTGCAGTATTTTCAGGCAGATCTGGCTAACCCCGATTATGTCGGCGTATGGCTACCTTTTGCGTTGGCGCGTAAATACCCTAATGCACCGAAAGAGCTGGGCTGGCAGTATTTGTTTCCGTCACTGCAGCTTAGCGTCGATCCCGATTCTAAGCTTCTGCGCCGTCACCATCTGGACGAGAGTTGTGTCAGGCGCGAAATTAAAATTGCCTCCAAAAAGGCTGGCATTAGCAAAAATGTTACCTGTCATACGCTGCGCCACAGTTTCGCCACCCACTTACTAGAGTCCGGTTCCGATATTCGCACTGTGCAAGAGCAGCTGGGGCATACCGATGTCCGTACTACGCAAATATACACCCACGTACTACAGCGTGGTGCAGCTGGGGTAAAAAGCCCTTTATCACAGTTGCTATAAAGCCAATGTAAAGCCATTGACGGCTATTGCGGCTGGCATACAATAGCGGCATTTATCCACTTGTTTGCTTAAGGTAGCCGTATGAGCAGTGACACCGTGATAGTAGCCCCGACCGTGCGTGAACGATGCCGGCAATTTATTGAAAACGGCCAGGTACAGCGTATCTTGCTGACACTGATTTTAATAAATGCCGTTATTTTAGGCATGGAAACCATGCCAACGGTGATGGCGGCCATTGGCATTTACTTAGTTATGCTGGATAAGGCCATACTGGCGGTGTTTGTGGTTGAAATTGCTATCCGTTTGTTTGTACACCGGCTGGCGTTTTTTAAAGACGGCTGGAGTGTGTTTGACTTTATCGTGGTGGGTATTGCCTTAGTGCCGGCCAGCGGGCCTTTTGCTGTGCTGCGTGCGCTTAGGGTATTACGGGTGCTTAGGGTGCTCACTTTTGTGCCAGCTATGCGCAAAATTGTTGGTGCGTTAATTAAATCGCTAAACGGTATGTTGTCTATTGCCATGGTGCTGGGGCTGGTTTACTACGTGGCGGCAGTTATGGCGACCAAGTTGTTTGGTGAAGCCTTCCCGGATTGGTTTGGCAGTCTGGGCGCGTCCTTGTATACCTTGTTTCAGGTGATGACGCTGGAAAGTTGGTCCATGGGCATTTCACGGCCGGTGATGCAGCAGTTTCCCTTTGCCTGGGCGTTTTTTGTGCCGTTTATCTTAATTGCCACCTTTACCATGCTGAATTTATTTATCGCCGTTATCGTTAACGCGGTGCAAAGCATGCACGACGAAGAGCACAAAGAAGAGCACGATGCCGATGCTGCGACGCAGCAACAGTTATTACTGCAGATGCAGCAGCTGCAACAGGAGTTGCAACAGCTGCGGCGCGAGCTAAAAAAACCTACTGCAGAATAAACTCTTCCAGCGATTGGCCGGTTAAACGGCCAATTTGCATAAACATATAAATAATAGCGCCCATTAGCATCACCATGCTTGGCAGCACTATCACCGGGTAGCTAAGCCAAGTCATGCGGCCTAGCTCTTCGGCATAGGCAGTGGTACCGGGTTGGCTTACCACTATCGCTTTGGCCAAAATATAATTCAGCACTGCCGACATAAAGAACGACGCCGCTACGATATAACCGGCACGGGCCATGCGCTGGTTGAATGCTTCGGCATTGTTTTGCTGTGCTAACGCCTGCTCCAGTTTGGGCATATCCAGCAGCTCGGGGTTAATTAGCAGTTTTTTTACCAACGGATAGGGGGTGTATTGGCTTACCAGCACAATAACGCCAATTAATCCGGGTATTAGTGCCTCTTTAATGGCGATATAAGACGGTGGTAACTGCAGTAAACTAATACCGCCGGTTAACAGCACGCTGATAATGCCCAGCACCGAGAAAAAATTCACTTTACCGGCGTGTTTCAGCTCCCACAAACCAAAGCCCAGCGGAAACGCCAGCGCTACCACTAATGCCCACACCGGACCTAAGACGTCGTCGCCACTGAGTTTGCTTAAAATCAGCGCTGGTATCGCTACATTAATAATAAGGTTGCTAAGCAAGCCAGATTTTTTCTTTTTAACGGCAGGGGAAGCAGTTGTATTCATTATATATGTCGTCCAAAACCCAGAATGCCGCACTATAACATGGCTGGACGTGGTATTTATTGTCATTTTGCAGGTCGGCCTGCGTCGCCGAAATGGTTATTTGGTCTTACCAATTGCGTTGCCCACTTTGTAATCAATCAGTGTTGAGTACCAATTGATTACAGGCTAGGGTGGTAGCATACAGGGTAACTGAGGTAAGTAAAATGGACCATTATTCAGCATTAAAAGCCAATGTCGGTTTACTGGGCACTAAGCTGGGCGACACCATCCGCAGCCAGTTGGGTGATGCGTTGTTAGAACGGGTAGAGCAAATTCGTCAGTTATCCAAAGCCGCGCGCCAGGGCGAAGAGCTGCAAGCCGATAAGCTAAAGCAAGTACTGCAAAGCTTAACCGACGATGAGTTGTTGCCGGTAGCGCGCGCTTTTGCCCAGTTCCTTAATTTAGCCAACCTGGCCGAGCAACACCACAGCATCAGCCGTATTGGCCATGCCAGCATTGAAAAACCCGAACCGTTGGAAGAGCTGTTCAGCTTGCTTGATAGCAAAAAGCTTGATGCGGCAAAAGTAGAGCAGGCGGTTGCCGGTTTATCCATCGAGCTGGTGCTAACTGCGCACCCAACCGAAGTGTCACGGCGCACTTTAATTCACAAACTAACCGAAATTGCTGCCTGTTTAGCCGAGCTGGAGCAGGATTTAACCGCACTGCAGCAGCAAAAAGTTGAACTGCGCTTAAGCGAGCTGATTGCCCAGGCCTGGCACACCAATGAAATTCGTGAGCAGCGGCCTACGCCTGTAGACGAGGCTAAGTCGGGCTTTGCCGTAATTGAAAGCTCGCTGTGGCAGGCGATACCCGATTTCCTGCGTGAGCTCGACACCAAATTGGTTAACGCCACTGGCAAGGGCCTGGCATTAAATGCGGCGCCAGTGAAGTTTTCCTCCTGGATGGGTGGCGACCGCGATGGCAACCCCTTTGTTACCTCTAAGGTTACCCGACAGGTGCTGTTACTCAGCCGTTGGAAAGCCGCTGATTTATTTGCCAAAGATTTAGATTTCCTCAGCAGTGAATTGTCGATGTATCAGGCCAGCAGTGCGCTGCGCGACGTGGCAGGCGATGCCAGTGAGCCGTACCGTTTGGTGCTGAATAAACTGCGTAGCGGTTTGTTGCAAACCCGCGACTGGCTGACTGAAGCGTTAAAACACGACCGCTTGCAACGGCCACAGGACCTTATTTGGCACAATGCCCAGTTACTTGAACCTTTGCTATTGTGCTATCAGTCGTTACTTGACTGCGGTATGAGCGTTATTGCCAATGGCAGGTTGCTCGATACCGTGCGCCGTGCTTATGCCTTTGGTGTCACCTTACTCAAATTAGATATTCGCCAGGACGCCGGGCGTCATGCACAGGTATTTAGCGAGCTGACGCAGCATTTGGGTTTAGGCGATTACGGTGCCTGGGATGAAAGCGCCCGTCAGGCGTTTTTATTGGCTGAGCTAGCTAACCGCCGGCCGCTGTTTCCAAAAAGCTGGCAACCGGGCGCCGACGTACAGGAAGTGCTGGATACCTGCGAAATTGTCGCCCGCCACGGCAGTGAGGCGCTAAGCACCTATGTCATTTCGATGGCCGGTAAACCGTCCGATGTACTCGCTGTGCAACTGCTGTTAAAAGAAGCCGGCATCAGCTTCCCAATGCCGGTAGCGCCGCTGTTTGAAACACTTAGTGATTTACAAAACGCACCGGATTGCATGCGTAAGTTACTCAGCATCGATTGGTACCGCGGCTACATTAACGGCAAACAGGAAGTGATGATTGGCTACTCTGATTCTGCCAAAGACGCCGGTGTGTTCGCTGCCGCCTGGGCGCAGTACAGTGCGCAAGAAGCCTTAGTGGCGATATGTCAGCAGGCTAAGGTGCAACTAACCTTGTTCCATGGTCGTGGCGGTACTATTGGCCGTGGCGGTGGCCCGGCGCATGCCGCGATTTTATCGCAGCCGCCAGGCTCGTTGGCCGGCGGTTTGCGGGTAACTGAGCAAGGTGAGATGATCCGCTTTAAGTTTGGTTTACCCAAACTGGCCGAGCGCAGCCTTGCGCTGTATGCCAGCGCCGTACTGGAAGGTATGTTGTTACCACCGCCGGTGCCGAAACAAAGCTGGCGCGAGCTGATGAGCCAGCTGGCAGAAGACTCCTGCGAGGCTTACCGTGCCGTGGTCAGGCACAACAAAGACTTTGTGCCGTATTTTCGTGCAGCCACCCCAGAGCAAGAGCTGGGGCAGTTACCACTGGGCAGCCGGCCGGCTAAACGCAACCCCACCGGCGGCGTAGAAAGCCTGCGCGCGATACCGTGGATTTTTGCCTGGTCGCAAAACCGCTTAATGTTACCGGCCTGGCTCGGTGCCGGCTCGGCACTGGCCAAAGCTGCCGAGCCAGACAAAGCCGCTTTGTTAGATGAAATGCAGCAACAGTGGCCGTTTTTCGCCACCCGTATGTCGATGCTGGAAATGGTTTATTTAAAAGCCGATAGCGATATTGCTGCTTATTATGACAAGGTGTTGGTGCCGGCGGAGTTACAACATCTGGGGCAGGCACTACGCGCACAATTAACCGCCGATCGCGAGCTGCTGCTTAAGCTTATTCACAGCGATACGCTAATGGCCCGCGAGGGCTGGATCCGCGAATCGATTATGCTACGCAACACCTATGTCGACCCGTTGCATATTCTGCAAGCCGAGCTGTTACACCGGGTAAGGCATCAGCCGGAGCGGGTAAATCCGATGATTAGCCGGGCGTTAATGGTGACCATCGCCGGTATTGCTGCCGGTATGCGCAACTCTGGTTAAACAAAAGCGGTTAGGCTACTCGTTAGTAACAGATAAAACCGGCATACTGTGAATCCGATTTTACAAAGAGGGACAGGGTTTACTCTAAGCCGACCGTTGCAGGCCTGGATGCCTGACAAATTCGTCTGGAACGAATTTGAACAGCTCCGCTGGTCCGCAGGACAAACTTCAAGGATGAAGTTTGTAATCGAGCCTACAGGGACGTATTTACGGCGTGTCGGTGTGAGTAAACCCTGTTCCGACTTCACCAGGATTGTGCAGCAATATGGGTCCTTATGCGTTATTGGCGTTAATTTCGGCGGTAGCGATGGCCAGCAGTGGCATTATTGCCCGCTTTAGTGGCCTGGCTGCGGCTGAGTTAACCTTTTACCGGCTGGCGGTTGGCGCGCTGTGTTTGCTGTTGTTTGTTGGCCTAAGCGGCCGGCTTGCGCTGCTAAAAGGCAAGCCCGACTGGCGTATGGCGCTAAACGGCGTGCTGCTGGCCAGTTTTATGCTGTGCTTTTTATCTGCCATTGAATATATCAGCCTGGCTAACGCCATTATGCTGGTGTATCTGGCGCCGCCACTGTCCGCCTTTATTGCCCACTGGCTGCTGAACGAAACCCTCGATTTACCCGATGCCAGCCTGATCGTGCTGTCGTTTTTCGGCTTTGCCATGCTGCAGCAGTTTAAGTTCGATCTGGTACTAGACGCGACGCAGCTGCCCGGTTTGCTGCTGGGGATATTGTCGCTATGTGCTTACAGCAGTTTTTTGCTGCTAAACCGCCGATCCTTGCCGGCGCATTCACAATTACAGCGCACCTTTTACCAGCTGATTATTGGCGCTTGCTGTGTGCTGCCGTTTTTAACTGGCATCAATATGCCCAGCGCCGATGACCTGCTGTGGATAGCACTGGCCGGTATCTTTCCTGGTTTTATCGCTATTTACTGCGCCATTATCGCGCTGCAACATTTGCCTACCCGGGTCTATGCCACGCTGGCGTATTTAGAGCCGGTCACGGTAATACTGGCCGGCTGGTGGCTGTTTAATGAACGCTTAACCACGCTGCAACTGGGCGGTGTGCTGCTGATTATCCTCACCGGCCTATTGCTGGCGCGGCGGCATAAACCGGCCAAAGCCGTGCTGGCCGTGGCCGAAGCGGTAAGGTTGTAGCCTCGCTAACCGCGGGGCACAAAATCCAGCACGGTAGCGTTAATACAGTAGCGCGGTTTGCCACCGGGGCCGTCATTAAACACGTGGCCTAAGTGTATACCGGACACGGCGGCACGAATTTCGGTGCGGCGCATGCCGTAGCGGTTATCCGGCTTTTCGATTACCGCACCGTCTACCGGTTGGGTAAACGATAACCAGCCGGTGCCAGAGTCGAAGCGGTGGCGGGTATCAAACAGTGGCGCGCCGCTTAATTTATCAATAAAGACGCCTTCGGGGGTGTTTTTAAAAATTTCATATTGCTGGCAAAAACGGCCGTCGGTGCCTTCATCAAAAGCCACATTAAAGGCTTCGCTGTCACCGAGTTTAAATTTACCTAGCAGCAGGTAAAACTCGTCCGGGTTTAAATAACCCTGGTGACCAAACACTTCTTTACCATTCTCCAGCAAAATAATGGTCGGTGTGGCCCAGGTAGCGGTTTTTAGTGTTAAGCCGCTGAGCTGGCTGGCATAGCGAAAGTGTAATGGGATATCGCCGCTGTATTTACTGGCCACCTCGGCTTTAAATTTTTCACAGTACGGGCAGTAGCTTTCTGAGTCGATCACCAAAATCTGCTTACCTTGCTGCAGTGCGCTGTTGTCGGCGCTGGCCACTTGTGTTTGCTGCTGCGGGTTAAAACGCACGCCGGTACTGTGATCCGGGCAGTAGCCATTAGGGTTTTTCGCGATATAGTCCTGATGATATTGCTCGGCTGGAAAAAACTCGCGCAATGGCTTAATTAGCGTGGTGATGCTGCCATAGCCGGCCTTGCTCAACAGTGGCTGGTATGCGGTCATCACTTGTTGCGCGGTGTCATATTGCGCTTGGCTGTTAGTCAGGACGGTAGAACGATACTGAGTACCAATATCATTGCCCTGCCGGTTAAGCTGGGTTGGATCGTGCATTTCAAAATAACGTTGCAGCAAGGTCGTCAGGCTTATTTGCGCCGGGTTAAAGCTTACTTTAACCACTTCGGCATGGTTATTCGGGTTGTGCTGATTGCGCCGCTGCGTAATAGCGCGATACGTTGGTTCGACACCGTTGCCATCGGCATAGCCAGACACTGCATCAACGACACCGGGCATGGCTTCAAAACGTTTTTCTACGCCCCAAAAGCAGCCGGCACCGACGACGATACTATCAAGGTGCGCGGTGGCGGGCATAGTGTCGGCAGCTGCCTGTGCTGTGCCGCCCAGCAGTAATGCGCTGGCACACAATTTTAAAAAGGAGGATAGGGCCATAGTTACCTCTGCCTGTTGTTATATGCTTAGTTATACGCATTAGACAGGCAAATAGGGCAATGGCTTTCAACCGACGGTTAATTAACCTCAGCAGCAAAAGCGGAAATATGCTGCAGAGCCTGGTCAACATCCTCGCGGCTGATATCCAGATGACATACCCAGCGCAGCCGTTTAATGCTGCCGTTGACGCTTTGATAATTGCTGCCGGTGAGCTTGATACCGCGCTCGGCCAGATAGGGCAGCAACTTTTCTGCCAGTTGCAGCTCAACATCAGTAAACAAAATATTGGTCTGTACCGGCAGTGCCGTTAGCTTGCCCTGCAATGCCGGTAGTTGCTGGGCTAAGTGTGTTAAACCGTCGGCTAAACGCCGGCAATTGGCGTGATCGTCGGCTAAGCGGTTAATATTGTTTTCCAGCGCATATAAACCAGCAGCGGCTAACATGCCGGTTTGGCGCATACCGCCACCTAGCATTTTGCGCACCCGCTTGGCGCGGGCAATAAAAGCATGTGAGCCCAGCAACAACGAGCCGACCGGGCAGCCTAACCCCTTCGATAAACACAACGACACCGAGTCATAACCCTTGCACAGCTCTCGGGCCATTTTTTGTGGCGTCAGGTTATGCTGTGGCGCTAACGCCACAGCCGCGTTCATCAAACGGGCGCCGTCGATATGGCAAGCCAGGCCTTTGTCTTTAGCCAGCGCCGCCACATCGCGCATATAGCCAAGTGGTAGCACTTTACCGCCAACGCTGTTTTCAATCACGATAAGGCGCGTACGGGCAAAGTGTGGGTCATCGGGCTTTATCGCCGCCGCAATATCGCTTAGCGCCAAGGTGCCATCGCTTTGTAATTCCAGCGGCTGCGGCTGAATAGAGCCCAACACCGCCATGCCGCCGCCTTCCCATTTGTAGGTGTGCCACTGCTGGCCAACAATGGCTTCATCGCCGCGCTGGCAGTGGCTCATCATGGCAATCAGATTAGTTTGGGTGCCGCTGGGAGCAAATAACGCCGCTTCAAACCCCAGCATGTCTGCAGCATAGTGCTGTAATTCAAGTGTGGTGGGGTCGTCGTTAAACACGTCATCGCCCAGCGCTGCATTTAACATACGCTGCTTCATTGCGACAGAGGGTTGGGTAACGGTATCACTGCGAAAATCAGCCATGCTTTGCTCCATAATTATGCAGCAGACAGACTAAGGCGGCGTTCAATGTTGCGCAATCAGAATGGGTTAAATAACCGGATTTGTCGCTGAAATAAAAAGGGCAGCCTAAGCTGCCCTTGCACTAAACGATAGCGAATTAATAAAAGCTGATCTTAAAGTCGACACCAAAGGTGCGTGGCTCGTTAACAAAACCGGTCAGGTTATTGAAATCGATAGCGCCTTTTAAGTTGTCTTCATCAGTGATGTTGCGACCAAATACACCAACTTCGTAATTGCTATCGTAGTTGATATAAGCGATACGTAAACCGGCTTCAAAATTGTTGTTCGACTTAAATTCGGCAGATTCATACAGGAACAGGTTAGTTTTGCCCTGTAGCTGGTAATCGCCATAAACATAAATCTCACCGCTTTGGATTGGGAAATCGTAACGGCCGTTTAATGTCAGGATAGTTTCTGGTGCCTGCGGGAACGGATTGCCGTCAATTAACGCCAGGTTTTGCGCGTTACGCGGGTCCAGTACAGTACACATGCCTGAACCGCAAGGTGCTACGGTTAAGGTGTCATCCTGCAACTCGGTGTTGTTATAGCTAAAACCACCGCCCAGGCTCAGGTTTGGCAACACGCGGTAGTCAAAGTCCATTTCAAAGCCGTAACCTACACCTTTATCGGCGTTGATTAGCTGATTACCCTGTGTTTGACCACCGATGGCTGATAACTGAATGTCGTCGATGGTGTAATAAAACAGCGCAGCATTTAAGCGCAGCGTGTTATTGAGTAAATCAGATTTAGCACCAATTTCGTAAGATAAAATTGTTTCTGAATCGGCAACTGATGGTGGTGCTTCGAACGCCACATCACGGCCCTGAATTGACTGCGCTCGGAAGCCATCTGCAACGCGGGCGAATAAGCTGGTTTTGTCGGTTAAGCGATAATTAGCGCTTAGCTCCCAGCTAATTTGGTCGTCAGATACTCGGATAGGGAAATACTGCTGAATTTGTGCTGCACCAATTACCAGCGCAAAGCCGTCGACATTTTGCTGGCCAACAGAGAAGGTTTTCACATCGTCGGTGTAGCGAACACCGGCGGTGATATCCAGCTTGTCGTTCAGCTTGTACGATGTTTGGCCAAACAAGGCCCAGCTGGTGTTGCCGTGAAACACTTCGGTGGCACCGAAGAAGCCGTCGATACTGTTTACACCAAAGCTGGAGTCAAAGTAAAAGCCACCCACCTGCCAGCTTAATGCGTCGCTGGTGTCGCTGGCTAAACGAATTTCCTGGGTGAATTGCTCTAAATCCTTTAACTGATCTTCAGTTACCGCCTGAAACGGGATAACGCCGGGCCCTGTCGGTGTGCCGCCGTCAATATCACCGATACCACCGCCGTCCGCCCGCTCCAGCGCGGAAATGCTGGTTAGGGTCATGCCGTCTAACTGAATATCCAGTTTTAGTGAGGTACCCCAGGCGTCATAGCTTTGGCTGTTGCTAAGTGGGTTGTCATAAAACACGCGGTCACGGTTGTAGCCGGTATTTAATTCATCGCTGCCAGCCGATAAAATATTTGCTCTAAATAACGATGAGGTACCGTCATAGCTACGAGTATGTACATTTAATAGCGCATCAAACTCGTCGGCTTCATATAAAAACTGCAAGCGGCCGGCGCGCTCGTTATAGCCACCCATGGCATTTTTTTGCTCGTTGAAGCCGTTATCTACCCAGTCACTGCGATGCTGCGATAACAACGAAATACGCGCTGACAGTGCATCAGTTAAACCACCACCCACGGCGCCTTCTAAGTTAAACTGGCCAAAGGTGCCGGCTGTACTTTTAACGTAAGCATCAAATTCCTGCCGCGGTTTAACACTGTCAAATTTAATGATACCGGCGGTGGTGTTACGGCCAAACAGCGTGCCCTGCGGGCCGCGAATTACTTCTACCTGTTGTACGTCAAACAACGGGAAGCTTTTTAAAATAACGTTTTCCATTACCACGTCGTCCATAATAATGGACACCGGTTGTGACGCAGCTAAATCAAAATCGGTATTACCTAAACCACGGATATAAAAACGCGGTGCAGCCCGGCCGTTTGACGTTTCTGCGTATAGGCCCGGCACTTTTATTGCCAGTGCAGTAATATCATCGCCGGAAGAGAAAATGGCATCAAACTTTTCGCCCGACAGAGTGGCAATAGAAATAGGCACTTCCTGAATACTTTGGCTGCGCTTTTGGGCAGTTACCGTGATGGTTTCCAGTTCCTGTTCTTTTGCATCTTGATTTTTGTCACTTTCCTGCGCGAATAGCACCGGAGAAAAACCAACTGCAGCACCAAACAGGGCAGCTTGCATAGCTGCGGACAACGCTGACTTAGTAAATGGCTTCATTAAGGTAGACCTTATATTGATAGTTTTAATAAATGGTGTGCCTGGCGTAACACGGCTATTGCTGGAGTGACCACAGCGGCTGTTACGCTTAATCGCTGGCTAATATAGCAGTTTGTCGCAGAAAATGCTCAATTTAGCCCACTTTAACTGTTATTTAATCAATACTTTGAACCAAACCGGTGTAGGCTCGTATGATTAATTAGCCCCTATGTAAGAGATTGATATGCCGAAGCTGATTTTACTGCTGTTGTGCTGTTTGTTGCCCGCCAGCGTGCTTGTTGGCCAGGCACAGGCTGCCAGCAGCGGCTGGCAAAGCGCCAGCCATTTACAAGCTGAATTAGTCAGCGAGTACCAGCAAGTGGTACCCGGCCAGCGCTTACAGTTAGCGCTGCACTTTGTACCGGACCCGCATTGGCACACCTATTGGCAAAACCCGGGCGATTCGGGTTTACCTACCACACTTAGCTGGCAGTTGCCGCAGGGCGTTAGCGTGGGCGATATCCGCTGGCCGACACCGCAGGCCATTGCGTTACCGCCGCTAATGAATTACGGCTTTGAAGGCCAGACTATTTTGTTGTCTGAGCTAAGTATTGCGCCGGATTACAGCGCGGACAGTATCGACATTCAGCTTCAGGCCGACTGGCTGGTGTGCGAAGAAATTTGTATTCCGGCTGAGGCGCAGTTTAGCCTGATCTTGCCGGTGGCATCACAAGCCATTGCTGCCGCAGATTATCAGCCGTTATTTGCCGAAGCCGTAGCGCGTTTGCCGCAGCCCCTAAGCGTGCAAGGCCAGTTTGATGTATCAGGCGGTGCTTTTTCGGCCGCTATAACATTGCCGGAAGCAAAAAGTATCAGTGGTTTTTTTGTCGCCGCCAGCGAATTAGTTGACCATGCAGCGGTACAACAAATTAGCCTGAACGGTAACCAGCTGTTGCTACAGCAAGCATTAAATACCTATTTTTCGTCTGCGCCAACGCAACTAGAATTGGTGCTGCTTGCCGACGATGGCGCGTACAGCGTGCAATTGCAGCAGGCAGTACAAGCCAGTACGGAAATTTTAGTCACCCAGGGCCAGCAAAGCGACACTGCGCTGTGGCTAGTTTTGCTTATGGCTGCTGCCGGTGGCCTGATCCTGAATTTAATGCCCTGTGTGTTTCCGGTGCTATCGCTTAAAGCACTGAGCATAGCGGCAAACAGCCAGCAACAGCATAAACGCGATGCAGTTTTCTACAGCCTGGGAGTGGTATTAAGTTTCGTGACGCTGGCGCTAGTGTTAATAACTTTGCGCAGTGCCGGTGCAGCTGTAGGCTGGGGCTTTCAGCTACAAAACCCGTATTTGGTTGCATTGTTAGTCTACTTATTGTTTGCGCTGGGGCTAAGTTTGTCTGGTGTAGTGCAGTTTGGTTTGGGGTTAATGAATAGCGGCAGCAATCTGGCCGCGGCTAAAGGCAGCAAAGGATCGTTCTTTACCGGCGTGCTGGCAGTTGTGGTAGCCAGCCCTTGTACGGCACCTTTTATGGGCACTGCGCTGGGTTATGCCGTCGGCCAAAGTGCCGCCGTGGCGTTGCTGGTGTTTGTTGCACTGGGGTTGGGTATGGCGCTGCCATTTTTGTTGTTAGGCTTGGTACCCGGCTTTGCCCGTTTATTACCGCGTCCCGGTGCCTGGATGGACACATTAAAGCAATGGCTGGCGTATCCGCTTTATTTAAGTGCAGTCTGGCTGCTATGGGTTTATGGCCGGCAAAGCGGCGTTGATGCTCAGGCGATGTTGTTGATTGGCGTGGTATGTATTGGCGCAGCATGCTGGCTGTGGGGGCGTAAGCAGCTGGCGCAGGCCGGTATTGTTAGCATGGTTATCGCCTTATTGCTGCTAGTGCTGGCGCTGGCAATGCCGGCACTGGCGCCAGCGCCGCAACCGGCGGTAAAAAGCCCGACCCAGACTAATACTAACCAACATTGGCAGCCCTGGTCGGCAGATACACTGCAACAACTGCGAGCTCAGGGCAAGCCAGTACTGGTAAATATGACCGCCGATTGGTGCATTACTTGTCTGGTTAACGAGCGCGTAGCATTAAACACCCAGAGCAGCAAAGCGGCAATGGCGCTGTACGATGTGACCTATTTAAAAGGTGACTGGACCCTGCGCGATGGTGCTATTACTGAATATTTGCGTCTGTATCAGCGTGATGGCGTGCCCTTGTATGTGCTTTACTGGCCGGGGCAGCCGCCCGAAGTATTACCGCAGATTTTAACCCCTGACACGCTTTCCAGCACCCTGGAACGGCTAAGTCAGCAACCCTAACGTTATGTTACACAACATGAAACAGGAGTAATGAAAATGAAATTACGTAATTTGGTACTGGCTGCCTCAGCCGCGTTGTTGTCATTGGGTTTATCTGCTGCGCTGCAAGTCGGTGCACCGGCTCCCGACTTTACTGTTGTCGACTCCAAAGGTAATAGCCACAACCTGAAAGACTTCGCCGGTAAAAATGTGGTGCTGGAGTGGACTAACCACGATTGCCCGTTTGTGGTTAAGCACTACAGCGGCAACATGCAGGCGCTGCAGGCTGAGATGACCGCGCAGGATGTGGTGTGGCTGAGTGTCATTTCTTCAGCGCCAGGCAAGCAGGGCCATGTTAGTGGCGCCAAAGCCGATGAACTCACAGCCAGCCGCAATGCCGTACCCACAGCCGTAGTATTTGATGAAAGCGGTGTGGTAGGTAAAGCCTATGATGCCAAAACGACACCGCATATGTACGTGATAGACAAAGCCGGTGTGTTGCAATACATGGGTGGCATAGACAGCATTCCGTCAGCTAAAGTAGACGATATTACCAAAGCCACACCTTACTTTGCCAACGCGGCCAAAGCGGTACTGGCAGGTAATACGCCTGATCCGGCCGTGACCAAACCTTATGGTTGTAGTGTTAAATATTGATAATCTAAACGCTGCCACCGCTAAAGGTGGCGGCCCGCCTGCAGTTTGCTACTCGCTTTGTAGCGCGGTTATAGGATCAAGCTGTGAGGCTTTAATCGCCGGATACACACCAAAAGCGATACCGATGAGCGCACAAATACTAAACGACAACACTATGGCCAGCAGCGACCAGCTTACCGCCCAGTCAGAGTAAAAGGCGATAAGTTCGGACAATAAAATACCAAACACTATGCCCAGCAAGCCGCCAAGAATAGCAATGGCAAAGCTCTCTGCGACAAACTGCATTTTTATATCACGCTGAGTTGCGCCGATGGCACGTAACAGGCCAATTTCTTTCGTTCGCTCCAACACTGTGGCTAGCATAATATTCATAATACCAATGCCGCCAACCAGCAATGAAATGCCGGCGACACAGGACATAACAATATTGAAAATTTGCTGGGTTTGCTTTTGTTGCGCCAGCAACGCGGCGGGCATAATGATGCTGTAATCGTCGGTATCGTTGTGACGTTGTTTTAACAGGTAATCAAGAGCTTTGGCACTTAAAGCGCTATTACTGTTTTCACTAAGTTGCAGCCGAAATGACGTTAACTCAGCACTAAGCGGTGCCGCTTTAAAACGGCTTTGCGCAGTGAGTAACGGCATAAATAGTTGGTTTTGCTCACCGCCTAGCTTAATACCCTGAAACTCATTACTGCCAGCGTAAGGTTCTGCCAGTACGCCCACTACCTGCAACCATACATGATTTACTTTGACGGGCTTACCCAACGCATCGCCTTCCGGGAACAGGCTTTGTGCAACCCTGGCACCCAGAATGGCAACCTGAGCTGCGTAAAGGTTCTCTTGCTCGGTAAAATGACGCCCGGCGGCAAACTGCAGTTTACTCAGCTGCATATAACTTGGCGAAATGCCAATGGCGCTGCCATCGCTTTTGCCGTAATGGCTGTATAGCGAATGTGTTTCAATTTTGCGCTCGGCGCTGTAGCCGGTAATACCCGGAATAGTAGCAACGGCAATATCAATGTCACTTTGGCTTAACCCCAGCGAATGCTTGCGTTGCTCTTGTAGTGCTTTTTCTTCAAAGGTTTTACCTTCAACTATCAAGTTACGCAGCCCCATGGTTTCTATGGTTTTAAGGGCTTCACGCTCAGCGCCTTCACCAATGTTTAGCATGGCAATAACAGCACCTACACCAAAGATCATGCCTAACAAGGTGAGAAAGGTTCGCAGTTTATGTTGTGCCAGCTCTGCCAGTGTATCGTTGATCAGGACTGCAACTTTCATCAGATTGTCGACTCCGGGTTAAGTAGCGCTATTTCCTCGCCAGTTTGTAAGCCAGTAAGTACTTGGGCATGGCTAAGGCTTTTTTGACCAATTTGAATGGCTTGTTTTACAAAACGGGAATGCTCACGTTTATATACATACAGCTGTTGTTGTTCGCTAAAAATGGCTTGCAGTGGCACCAGTAAAGCATCGGGTATGCTATTGACTAAGATTTCTGCTCTTATTTTATTGCCCGGCAAAAAGCGCGGGTCTTGCACTGTCGGCGCTACGACAACTTCAATGTATTTGCGAGGATCTCGTCGTTCCCGCGACTGTGCCACCGGTGCGACAGACACTATGCTGCCGCTTAGCGTTTCGTCTGGCCAGGCTGTTAATGAAAATGTAACCGGTTGGCCGGCTAACAAGCCAACAGCTTCTTGTTCAATCACCTGTAATTTAACGTGTTGCAGGTTTAAATCTGGGATACTGCCAATACGGTTACCAGGAAAAACCATACCACCTACTTCAGGTTTTTCACCCCGCCAGTTGGTTTCATACAAAATGATACCCTGGTGTGGCGATCTGACTTCAAGCTGCTCTAAGCCGCTTTGTGCCTGATGCAATAAGCTTTGTTGTTGGCCGCGTTGTAACTGCAGTAACTCCAGTTCGCCCGCGCTGCGCTGGCTAAAGCTGTGCTCTTGCCAGTCCAAATATTCACGTTTGTTGCCCAGATACTCTTTATTCTGCAACGAGTCGATGATCTCTAACCTCGAACGTATTTGCACGTCATCTATATTAAACCGGTCAGCAAAAGAGAATTCATGGCTATTTAAGGTTTGCTCCAGGCCCAGCGCAGTTTGTTCATTGTACTGTTCTGCCAGTTTTTGTTGTTGGTCTGCGACGACTGCAGCTAAACCGGTACTAGCTTTGACCTGTGCCTTTTGCAATTGGCTGGCATCAAAGGTAACCACCACATCGCCAGCCTGAACCTCACTATATTCCGCTGCCAAAGTGGCAATAAAGCGCGGCCCCTGTAAGGTACTGGGCGCACTGATGCTCACGGCGTTCACCGCAAAAAGCTCTCCTTCGGTGCTAACTTTATGTATCAGGGTGTTTTTGGCAACCCGGTACACCGGTACCTGAGATGGCGGCTCAGTACAGGCTGTTATTAATATCGCGGCCAAGCTGATAAATAATAGTGCTTTAGTTTGCATTGCTGACTCCGTCTGCGGCACTTAGATTGATGGCCAGTCGTGCCGTCATGCCCGGGCGCATAATCTCTGTATCCAGATTGTGCAGTTGCACGGTGGCGTCAATTACGCGGCGTAAATTATCGCGGGATTTGTCTCGCACGGCATTGCCCAGGCTTTGTAACACACCACTGAAGCGGCGCTCAGGGTAAGCGTCCAGCGTAATTTCTACCGCCAAACCGGTACGTAATTGTTGTAAATCAATTTCGTCGATTTCGGCTTTAACATACAGGCTGTCTAATTGACTAACCTCAGCAACGGGCTGGCCAAACTGCACGCTATCACCGGCAGAAAATTTTTCACCTTCAAAGTTTTGGCTATAAACCATTACTCCGGCGAAAGGTGCTTTAACCTGCATACTGCTGATGCTGAGTTTTAGTTCGTTGACTTCTGCTTGCAATCTACTCACTTTGGCCTGCAGCATGAGTTTTTCTGCTATGCGTTGCTGCTGATGGCTGGCCAACCGCGCATTAGCGAGTTCAAGTTGGCTAGCGGCGATGGTAAAGTCTATTTGTGCCTTGCGCCGATCGTTTTCGGAGCGAGATTGATCGACAATGGTGGCCTTACGCTGGTTTTTATCGTATTGCATGTTGCTCTCGGCCAGCGCCAGTTTTAACTCTTCGTATCGTTGTTCATCACTGCGTAAGCGGTTTGCCAGCTCCTGTTCGGCGCTTTGAAATTCAATGGTTTTATTTTTTAGCTCATCAACCAGGCTTTGGGCGTCGAAGGCCACCACAGTATCTTGTTGTTTTAGCAAGCTGCTCTCGGGCGTTAGCTGCTTAATATTGTATTGCCACAATCTTTTGACGCTGGGGGGCGAGGCTTTAAATGTCTTGGCGGCAGTCAGTTCACCGGTTGCCCTAATCTGCACAGTACTGTGTTCACTGGTTGCAGTAGGCGGCTTCTGACAAGCCGTTAATAAAAGTAGTGCACCTAGGCTAAGGCAACAAATCAATGGCTTGCTATTCATGGCTGTTGTACCTCAATTAACAAGCCCATACCTAGCATGGGGTGGCTTAATGGCATCTTGTCGGAGGTAAAAACGGCTTTATAGTACAGTGCGTTGCCCCAGTTTTGCCGTTTCTCACCCTGGCTGGCCATTTTACTCAGCTGGAGTGGAAAAGCGGCATGCGGCGCGATATCAAAGCGGGCCGTTAAACCGGAATTAAGCTGTAAGCGCGGTACATCAATTTCATGGACCCAGGCTTCAATAAACAGATTGTCGCTGCGATTGAGCTCTGCAATAGTCCACCCCAGCTGCGCGGTTACCCCGGCATATATTTTAGTGCCGTACCATGGGTGGCTGCCGTAACTTATCGTACCATCTTGCATGGCAGTGACGCTCATCAGGCCAAGCTGGGTTTCGGCGGCATCGAGCTCTGCCTTGGTTTGCTCAATTTGCAATTGTTGCTTGGTTAATGCACTTTCTGCTGCGATACGCGCCACAACTAATTGCTCGGCAGCCTTTCCTGCTTCTGTGCGGGCACGTTTCAGCTCTAACTGATACTGCTCATAATCATACTGGCTCAGGTTGACCACAGGAACTGCCGCGTCTATACCGGCTTTTTCAAGTAACAGTTGTCGCCGTTGCAGTTCGTACTCTGCCTCCATTACTTTTTGTTTATGTTCGCTGTTAAGTTGATTTAACCGTTCTTCATGGTTAATTAAGGTGCTTTTTAGCTGCTCAATTTGGCTTTTAACATTGCCAGCATCGAATACGGCAATTAAATCACCGCGTTGTACCGGCTGATCTTCAGGATGCAGCCACTGCACCTGTACCCGCCAATTGTCACTCATGGGTGAAATAACACTTTGTTTATCCGCAGATTGCAAGGTGCCGGTGAGTAGTAACGGAACGGCCTGTTCACCGGGGATAGTTAGCGCCAGTAAGGCGCAAAGTACGCTTAGCATTTACTGTCCTCCAGGATCTGCCCGTCGCGCATTCGTATTATCCGTTTGGCGTAAGCGGCAATTTCGTCTTCGTGTGTAACCATAACAATGGTGTTGCCTTTACTGTGCAATTCGCACAGTAGTTGCATTATTTCTTTTGATGTTTTGCTGTCCAGGTTGCCGGTTGGCTCATCCGCAAATATAACTTTTGGGCTGTTTACTAACGCGCGGGCAATGGCTACCCGTTGCCTCTGGCCGCCTGACATTTCGTGTGGTTTGTGCTCTTTTCTATGGCCCAGGCCTACCTGATCTAACAGAGCATTAGCTCGCGCCAGCGTGGTCGTTGCGTCAATCTCGCTATATCTTAGCGGTAGGGCAACGTTTTGTGCTGCGGTTAGGCGTGGTAATAAATGAAATGACTGAAAAATAAAGCCGATGTGCTGGTTGCGCAGCGCGGAGAGCTGAATATCATCGAGTTGGCTAATCTGTTGATTATTGAGTTGATAGCGCCCTGAACTGGGGGTGTCGAGACAGCCGAGAATGTTCATTAGGGTAGATTTACCAGAACCAGAACTGCCCATTATGGCGACAAACTCGTTCTCGGCGATATGCACACTGACATTTTGTAGCGCTGTTACGGCAGTTTCGCCTTGGCCAAATATGCGGCACAGACCTTCGGCAGTTATCATCACAACATCCTGTTATTAATCAATAAAACAGGATGCCATACAGTCGCATTAACTGGAACATTGTTGTGCTATGGTTTTATGTTAAAAATGTAACAAGCCATGTCGACACTGTATCGACACTATGCTTGCTGATATTGGATAAGCGCGACCAGCTGCGCCATATTGGCCAGTTCATGGCGCTGCAATATCAGCTGCCGGCCAAGTTTCAACGCTTTGGCTTCGCATTGGCCACGTAGGGTACTGTCGCTGATACTGTCCAGGTCGGCGACATGCGCTAAGCCAACCGTGCGACGGATTAGCTCGCAGCCGGCATAACCCAGGGTGTCGGCCCAAATTTGCTGCATAAAACGCTGCTGGTAAAGGCTATTTTGCAAGCTGGGTTCGCGGCACTCTTGCTCCATTAGCTGTTTAAACTGGCTACTAAACTGCTGCCACAGGCAGGTAATTTGCTCCAGCAGATACTGCTGTTGCGTTTCGCGTGCGCTGCTATCGGCAGTTAAACCGAAATGGCTTAGATAGCTCAGCAATAAATTACCCACCAGGCTGCCCACGTCAAAGCCAATAGGGCCATAAAAGCCAAATTCGGCATCAATGACTTTGCAGTTTTCATCGTTGATAAAAATACTGCCGCTGTGCATATCGCCGTGCAGCAGGGCCTGCGGTTTGGACAAAAAGTCAGCTTTGAGCTGCGCTACCTCTGCTTGCAGCACTTCGTCATGCCACAGTTGCTGAGCTTCAGTGCGAATTTCGCTGTGCACATTATTGCGTTCGTGGTTGCAGTACGGGTCGGTAAAAAATAGGTCTTCGGTTATCAGGCACAGTTCCGGGTTCAAAAACTGGCTCACCTGCTGCTTTTTTTTCGGCCCGGTCAGGGCGAAATCACTGGTGTAATACAGTGTATTAGCTAAGTAGGCGGCTAGTTGTGCTGCCAAATGCGGAAATTGCTTGGCGGCTATAAGCTCGCTGCGCAAAATACGGTAATCGCTTAAGTCCTCCATTAAAATGGCGGCGTGCTCAGCGTCGTAGTGCAACACCTCTACGGTATGTTCGGGACACAGCTTGCGGTGTTTAATTAGCACCTCTGCTTCAATGCGGGCACGGTCTATGGTCAGTGGCCAGCTTTCACCCACGCAACGGGCATAGGGCAAGGCTTGTTTTACAATCAGACTGGTGCCTTTATCGTTCTCCACCCGAAACACCAGGTTTAGGTTACCGTCACCAAATTCTTCACAGCTTAATTTACTATGCTCGCCAAACAAGCCGCTGTGCTCATCAGCAAATCGCATTGCATCGTCTGTGGTAAAGGTACGGTATTCGGCCATAACGGGTCTCTTACTTGTGTTGATAATTGCAGAGCTGCATAATCGCAAACCTGAAACAAGGCTGCAACGCCAAACAGGAATAAGCTATGCAAAACTTAACCGCACTAAGTCTGAAAACCGAACTGGGTAAGCTGTATGTGCTGGATCAAACGCTGTTACCGCAGCAGCAAAAGTGGCTGCTGTGCCAAACCGTGGCGCAAATGATTGGCATGATTAAAGCGTTGCAACTGCGTGGCGCACCCGCTATTGGTATTGGTGCCTGCTTATTATTAGCCTACCGTGCCAGTGTCGGCGAGAGCCGCGAGCAGCTTTTGCAGGACG
This sequence comes from Rheinheimera maricola, assembly GCF_016918075.2. Lineage (GTDB taxonomy): Bacteria > Pseudomonadota > Gammaproteobacteria > Enterobacterales > Alteromonadaceae > Alishewanella > Alishewanella maricola_A. Next base: position 20,698 of record NZ_JAERPS020000009.1, read on the forward strand.
CTGAAGTACTGCGCGCGGCACGGCCCACGGCAGTGAACCTAATGAACAACCTCGATAGCATGGTTATTGCATTGCAACAGGCAGATTTTAAGGGCGCGGCTATTGCCTGTGCAGAGCACTTGTTTGCTGAAGATGTGGCGCTGTGTCAGCGCATGGCCGAATTTGGTGCTGGTTTAGTGCAAGACGGCGAGCAGTTGTTAACGCATTGCAATACCGGCGGCCTGGCGACTGCGGGCGTAGGTACCGCATTGGGGGTCATTAATCTGGCGCATCAGCAGGGTAAAAATATCCGCCTTTGGGTCGATGAAACCCGGCCGCTGCTACAGGGCGGGCGCTTAACGGCGTGGGAGTGTCAACAGCTGGGTATTCCGTACCAGCTTATCTGCGACAATATGGCGGCAATGTTAATGGCGCGCGGCCAGGTCGACCGTATTTTTGTTGGCTCAGATCGTATCGCCGCCAACGGTGATTTTGCCAATAAAGTAGGCACATACTCGTTAGCGGTGCTGGCGCAGTATCACCAGGTGCCATTTTATGTGGTGGCACCGCATACCACGGTAGATTTAGCCTGCACCGATGGCAGTGCAATACCGATAGAGCAGCGCCACGCCGACGAAGTGCGCGGTGTCAGCGGCGGCTTCGGCAGCGCAATATGGGCACCGGAAGATGCTCCGGTATTTAACCCGGCGTTTGACGTCACCCCTGCGGCACTCGTCACCGGCTGGGTGCTGGACAGCGGCGTGTACTCACCGGCGGATATTGCCGCAGGCGTGCTGCAACAGTTTAATAACTAAACAAGATAGGCAACAGCAGCAACACTCGCTTTGGCTCGTCACAGCAACTCGTTCACGCTGGCGCGCTCACTCAGACACTCTGTGACGCCCAATTCGAGGTTCCTGCTGTTCGCTATCGCTAAGATCCAAGCGCAAAAAAAAGCAGAGTTACACCGGGGAGTAGTAACTCTGCATACACACGGGGGAGTGTAATTTGTAGCCCCGGTGCGGGCGCTTACTCCGAACCGGGTAACAGGTAACCGCAGGCGCTTACTCTGCCGATACCTTCACCGTTGTATCAGCAGGCGCTTACTCTGCAGATACGTTTATTGCGTTATCAGCAGGTGCTTATTCCGCAGATACCATGGCAATGTCTAAGCCATTTTGTGCGTTGTTTAGTGCCAGTTCTAACCGTTGCAGGTTGTGCACGCTTACTGCGCTGCGGCTTAACTCTGCGGCGCGGCTAAAATCGGCCAGGGCGGCCAGGTTGTTGTTTTGTAACAGGCGTAGTACGCCACGGTTGGTTAAGGCATAAGCACGCATTTCGCGCTTGTCGCTGCTGCTGACATGGCTGAACTGCTGAGCAGCAGAGACAGCGCTATCGCATGCTGTTGTTGCTTGATCCAGCTTAGCACTTTTAGTAAAACCAACGCACAGGCTCATTTGACGGGAGAAGTTATCCACTTCTGCGCTGTTGCTGGCTAATGTTTCGCTGATACCCTGGTCAAATTGACCGGCCTGTAAGGCGGCCACACCAGGTGTATCTTCAATCAGTACCATTTTATAGCCGTTGGTGTTGGCTGATGCGAGGAATGAACCTGAGGCCATCAGCATCAACGCCAAAGAACTGCCTAATTTAAATGCTCTCGCTTTCATAGTGTGTTGCTCCCAATTTCCCATCCAGGCAGCCGCTATCGGTCTGCAGGTGTAGTTTGAGCAAAAGCACTAGAACTGACAAACGATAAAAAAACACCCGATAAGTGAAAAAAACTCACCTATAACGCCAGTGTTGGTGTCATAAATGGGCAATGCAGAATTATTTTTCCAGATGAAAGCTTTGCAGGATCCAATCGATTAGCAGTTGAATTTCGTTGCGATTGGCGTCGTTGTCGTGACGCACTAAATAGTAGCGGTCGCGGCTAAGCAACTCTTGTTCAAACAAGCGTTGCAAGCTGCCATTGCTAAACCAGCCAGCACTGATAGGTAGCGGGATCAAGGCGACGCCTAAGCCTTGTTGTGCGGCGCGGGCTACGCTGAACATGCTGTCGAGCTGGATAATTTGTTTTGGCTGGAAGTTGTGATAACCAACATGCTCGGCCCATTGGTGCCAGGCGTGTGGCCGCGCTTGATGCAATAGCAAGGGCACCTGCTCCAGCACCCGGTAACCCTTACTATGCCATTTTGTGTATTGCTGGCTATTACAGGCAGGAATGTAGCTTATAGGGAACAAGTCGTAAGCCACTATTTCTGTTGGTGTTTTACCTGATAGCACGATTGATAAGTCGGTGTGCTTCGTGCTTTCCCGACGCGACTTTACCGTTTCTAGTTTCAGGTTGATATTCGGGTATTGTTCTGACCAGCCAATTAGCCGTGGCACAAATAATTCACTGGCAAAAAATTCTGGCATCGAAATGCTCACTTCCAGCATGCGCTGGGCCTGGCTGAATTCGCTAATAGTGTTAGCCAGCTGCTCCATTTGTGGTGCTATGGCCTGATAAAAACGTTTGCCGGCTTCAGTTAACACCACGGCGCGGGTTTTACGCTCAAACAGCGGTAAATTCAGATTTTCTTCCAATTGCTTGATCTGATGGCTAACCGCCGACGGCGTTAAATACAGCTTTTTCGCGGTCTCTTTAAAGCTTAGACATTCGGCAGCGACACAAAAACATCGCAAGCCGCGCATTGGGGTATGCAGTGGTAACATAGTTAATCAGCTCTGGTACTAAACGCATGCTGCTCTAGTATGGCAGCAGAATATGACAAGCATAAGCAAATGCAGTACCAGTGCAAGCACCGGTACTAATTTATTGATATTTATTTGTTTTCAGCCAACAGGCTAGCTGGCTAGCTGCTGTTTTGCACGGTAATGGTGCGGTTTAAGCGCCACATCAGGCCAAAAGTGGGAAACGGCGGGCAATATCACTACCGGTAAAATTAGCCAGCCAGCCCTCGGGATTGCTAAATAAACGAATGGCGCTGAATTCCGGCTCGCTGCCCATATCAAACCAATGCGTAGTGCCGGCCGGTACGCTAATTAAGTCATTCTGCTGACACAAAACCTGATACACCTTGCCGGCAATATGCAGGCAAAATAAACCCTGGCCACGGACAAAAAACCGCACTTCATCTTCGCTGTGGGTGTGTTCGGCGAGAAATTTTTGCCGCAGTGCTGCCTTATCCGGATGGTTAGCGCTTAACGAAATTACATCGACGGTGATATAACCGCGCTCGGTTTTTAAACGGTTAATGTCGCCGGCGTAGGCTGCCTGGATCTGCTCGGCGCTGCTGTCAGCGTCAATCGGCGCTGTTGCCTGCCACTGCTCAAACCGCACGCCAGCTTTTTGCAGTTGCTGCTTAATTTCGTTGCTGTCGCTGGTGTGCAGCAGCGGCTGCGCCGGGTTATCGCTGTTAAAAACCGTTAGCTGGCTCATGCGATCTGCTCCGCAACGTCGCTAAAGTTATGCGCGATAGCATGGCTGCCAGCAGCCTGACCGTCGCGGATAAGTTGAATGGTGCCAAGGCCAAGTGGCGCTGCTGCGTCAAGTTCAGCGGCCACATCTGACAAAAACAACACTTGTTTTGGTGGCAATTGCAGCTGTTGCAAAATAGCGGCATAGGACGCTATGTCGCGCTTGGCGCCAATACGGGTATCAAAATAACCACTGAATAGCGACGTTAAATCACCGAAATCGCTGTAGCGGAATAACAACTGCTGCGCTTGCACCGAGCCGGAGCTGTAAATATACAGCTTAACGCCCTGCTGCTGCCAGTGGTTGAGTGCGGCATACACATCGGCATAAACATGGCCTTTAAAGGCGCCACTTTGATAACCCTGCTGCCATACCATGCCTTGCAGAGCTTTTAACGGCGTGATTTTCTGATCTTCTGCTATCCATTGCTGCAACTGAGTAATAATGCTATCGACAGAGGCATCGGCCTGCTGCATCAGTGCCCGGCAAGCGCTTAGCTGTTCAGCCACAGCAGGCTGCGCTGCATTAGCTTGAATAAATGCTGGCAACTCAGCTGCGGCATAGGGAAACAATACCTCTGTGACAAAGCTGATACGGCTGGTGGTGCCTTCAATGTCGGTGATAATGGCAGAGTACTTCACGGCTTACCTTGTTAGTTTTAACCTTTCAAGCTCGCAGTTTATAAGAAACTCCCAGCCTTCTAAATGCCTTTTTGCTTCATCCAGGCTGCGGCCCCAGACATAGAGGCCATGACCACGCACTAATAGCCCCCAATTTAACGGTTGCTGTTGCCAGCGCTGTGCTACCTGCTGTGCCAATAGCCCAATATCCTGGGTGTTGTCAAACAGTGCCAGGGCGCAGGGCGCGTCGTGAGTAGTGTTACCACTAATGGCTTTTTGCATTTCATAGCCATGAAACAGGTAGCTTTGTTCGCTAAACAAGCGGGAAAATACGGTTGCCTGTACCGAATGAGTATGCAATACCGCTTTTATCGCCGGGTCCAGTTGATACAGCCGGGCATGCAATGCAGTTTCAGCTGACGGTGTGCCGGCGCAGCTTAACTGGCCATCCTGCCAGCTTACAGGCAGTAAATCTTGTGGGCTTAGCTCGCCTTTATCTTTGCCCGAAGCGGTAACCAGCGCGCTGTGCTCGCCGCTTCGGATAGAAAAATTACCACCAGTGGCCGGTACCCAATGCCGGTTGGCGATCCAACGCCCCAGCGCGCACAAAGCGATGGCGTTTGGGTTAAGCTGATGCAGTTGGGCAGTATTATTCATAATAAGATAAACCTGATTGCTACACGTTCAAACGTTTAGATGTCTATACATAAAACGGGCTAAATGATAGCATTCAAGCCGGTTTTAGCAACTTTTTCTTGCCGATATGACATTCAAAAGCAAATTGCCTGCTGTGGGCACTACTATTTTCAGCCAGATGTCGCAACTGGCAACAGAGCAGCAAGCCATTAATTTATCTCAGGGTTTTCCGGATTTCCCTGCCAGCCCAAAGCTTGTTTCGGCGCTGGCACAATACAGCGCTCAGGGCCTGAATCAGTATGCACCCATGCCGGGTATTGCACCGCTGCGTGAACAAATTGCCGCGCTGATCCAGCGCTGTTATCGCCGCAGTGTTTGCGCACAGCAGGAAGTAACAGTAACCAGTGGTGCCACCGAGGCGTTGTTTGTTGCTATCAGCGCCATCGTAAGCCCAGGCGATGAAGTGATTATTTTTGACCCGGCGTACGACAGCTACGCACCAGCTATTGCCCTAAACGGCGGTAAAGCGGTACATATTGCGCTGACGGCGCCGGACTACCGCGTTAATTGGCTGCAGGTAGCTGATGCGGTAACAGCGCGCACTAAGCTGATCATTGTTAACAGCCCGCATAACCCCAGCGGTATGGTGTTTAGCCAGCAAGACTGGTTGGCGCTGCAGCAACTGGTGCTAGCGCATAATTTGTTTTGCATCAGTGATGAAGTGTACGAGCATATGGTGTTTGATGGCGCAGCACAGCTAAGCGCCAATGGTTTTAGCGAGCTGGCAGCGCGCAGCTTTATTGTGTCGTCGTTTGGTAAAACCTTTCATGTTACCGGCTGGAAGCTAGGCTATTGTGTGGCACCGCCAGCCCTGACGGTAGAATTTCGCAAAATTCATCAGTACGTCACCTTTGCCAGCTTTACCCCGGCGCAATATGCCATCGCCGATATGCTGGCGCAGCAGCGGCAACAGGTTAGCGGCTTAGCGGCGTTTTATCAGCAAAAGCGCGATAGCTTCGCCATGCTATTAGCCAACAGCCGTTTTAACTTGCTGCCCTGTCAGGGTACCTATTTTCAGCTGGCAGATTACAGCGCGATCAGTGAGCTGGATGATGTTAGCTTTTGCCGCTGGCTGGCCACTGAGCACAAAGTAGCAGCAATACCCTTGTCGGTGTTTTACCAGACGCCGCCACAAAGCCGCATTATTCGTTTTTGCTTTGCTAAACAACACGACACCTTGCAAGCAGCTGCGGAGGCGTTATGTCAGATTTAGCGCTATTGCAGGTTGCAGTGTTGCAGACCGCCCTGGTATGGCAAGACGCCCAGGCAAACCGTCAGCAACTGGCACAGCAGCTGCAACAAATTAACGCCGATTTGATTGTGCTGCCGGAAATGTTCAGCACGGGTTTTTCCATGCGAAGTGATGTTATCGCTGAACCTGAAGGCGAAACACTGGCCTGGCTTAAACAGCAAGCAGCGTTATGCGGTGCGGCATTGTGTGGCTCGGTGGCTACCCGCACAGAGCGCGGCTGTGTTAACCGCTGCTATTTTGTCACGCCACAGGGCGACGTCAGTTATTACGATAAAAAGCATCTGTTTCGCATGGCCGGTGAACATCAGGCCTATATCGCCGGTGAGCCGCGGGTGGTGGTGCAGTATCGCGGCTGGCGCGTGTTATTACAGGTATGTTATGACCTGCGCTTCCCGGTATTTAGCCGTAATCGCAATGACTACGATGTGGCGCTGTATGTCGCCAACTGGCCGGCTGCCCGCGCTCATGCCTGGCGCACTTTGTTGCAGGCACGGGCGATAGAAAACCAGGCCTTTGTGCTGGGTTGTAACCGGGTAGGTCAGGATGGTAATGGCGTAGATTATCGTGGTGATAGCCTGATAGTCGATTATCTTGGCCTGCTGCAGGCTGAGTTAGCGCCTAATGAGGCGGCTGTATTAACCGCTTCGCTGGATTTGAGCGCGTTAACGCAATACCGGCAGCAATTTCCGGCGTATTTAGATGCTGATGAGTTTTCTTTGTCAGGCTACGTTTAACACTCTGCTTTACTAATATCGCGCCAGAGCAACCAAAGCCGGGTGTCGAACTCCAGCTGGTGGTAAGCCGGCTCCATATGCTGGCACAGTTTGTAGAAGGCCTTATTGTGATCTTTTTCTTTAAAGTGGGCTAATTCGTGCACCACTATCATGCGTAAAAACGGCTCTGGCGCGTCTTTAAACAAAGCCGCGACACTAATGCTGTTATGGGCTTTAAGTTTGTTGCCCTGCACCCGGGAGGCAAAGGTATGCATACCCAGCGCCTGCTTTATCACATTAAGCTTGCTGTCGTAACGCACCTGGCTAAGCGATGGCGTGTTGCGCATATAGCTGTTTTTCAACGTATTAACATAGCTGTACAGCGCTTTATCGCTTTGCACCTGATGCGCTGCCGGGTACTTCTCTGCCAGATAGCTGCTTAGGCGGCCGCTGTGTAATAAGCCGGTTGCCTGCTGCTGAATTTGTTCCGGATAACCGGCAAGGTAGTTAATGCTGTTCACGTTTTGGCTGGTTAACAAAATAAAACGGCAGTATAGCGCTTGTTTAGCGTGTCGTCAGCCGTTGCGGCCACAGTTGGGTGCATCAAGCTTGACCAAAACGCCATTCGCAGTAACACTGTATGCCCATTACTAACATGAGTTTAACCAGTGAGCGAAATTAACTGGGCTGCCCTGCAGCAGGCCGCGAAACAAGCCGCCGCGCAGGCTTATGCGCCTTACAGCAAATTCCCCGTCGGAGTTGCCATATTGGCTGACAGCGGCAAAATTTATACCGGCTGCAATGTTGAAAACGCTTCTTACGGCGGTACTGTGTGCGCTGAGCGCAATGCCATTGGCGCAGCAGTAGTAGCCGGCGAGCGTAACTTCACTGCGCTGTTAGTGTATACACCGCAAGCTATGTTAACGCCGCCGTGCGGTATTTGCCGTCAGGTAATTGCCGAGTTTTTCACCCCCGATGCGCCGATCGCCAGCTGTAACCACTTACAGCAACAGCAAGATTGGACGTTGGGCGAGCTATTGCCGGCAGCTTTTACGCCGACATATTTAGCCAACAGCACTAAAGTTGGAGCTTAATAGATGATCCCGCAGGAAATTATTAAAACTAAACGCAATGGCGGCACTTTGAACCAAGCCGAAATTAAGCAGTTTGTCCGTGGTTTAACTGACGACAGTTTCAGTGAAGGCCAGGTAGCCGCTCTGGCGATGGCGATTTATTTAAACGGTATGCAAACCGATGAAATTGTGGCCTTAACGCTGGCAATGCGTGATAGCGGCACAGTACTAAACTGGCAAGGCAAGTTGAATGGTCCGGTGGTTGATAAACATAGCACCGGCGGCGTAGGCGATAAAGTAACGCTGATGTTGGCGCCAATGGTTGCTGCGTGTGGCGCTTATATGCCCAGCATTGCCGGTCGTGGTTTGGGCCATACCGGCGGTACTGTTGATAAACTGGAAACTATTCCGGGTTACAGCTGTACCCAACCTCTGGAGAAAATTCAGCGGTTATTGCCACAATTGGGTTGTGTGATTGTTGGCCAAAGCAGCCAGCTGGCGCCGGCCGATCGGCGCTTATATGCTATTCGGGATGTGACTGCCACGGTAGAGTCGATACCGCTTATTACCGCTTCTATCTTGTCGAAAAAGCTTTCTGAAGGTTTAGATGCGCTGGTAATGGACGTGAAAATTGGCAACGGCGCCATTATGCGCACCGTTGATGATGCCTCGGCGCTGGCTAACAGCATAGTTAATGTCGCCAACGGTGCCGGTGTTAATACCCGGGCGCTATTGACCGATATGAACCAGATTTTAGGCGCCACTGCCGGTAATGTGTTGGAGGTGATAGAAACGCTGGATTATTTAACCGGCAAATACCGTGAGCCACGCTTGCACCAGATCACGCTGGAGCTGGGTGCCAATATGCTAATGCTGGGCGGCTTACACCAGGATAAAGCCAGTGCAGTGGCGGCGCTGGAGCACAGTTTAAGTTCGGGCAAGGCGGCAGAAATTTTCGCCAAAATGATAACGGCACTGGGTGGTCCGGCCGATTTAATTGAAAAACCACAACAGTATTTGGCTAGTGCGCCGGTGGTGCAGGATATTATTGCGCCGCAAAGTGGTTATCTGCAGTATCACGATACTGTTGGCCTGGGTATGGCGGTGGTGCGCTTAGGTGGCGGCCGCTCACACCCTAGCCAACAAATTGACCCTGCAGTCGGTTTTAGCCATATTCTGCCAACGGGTAGCAAGGTACAGCAGGGCGATGTAGTTGCCAAAGTGCATGCGGCCAGTGCCGAAGCTGCGGCAGTAGCCAGCAAGGAATATCTGGTGGCACTTAGCATGGCAAACGTAACAAATGCTAATCCGCTGGTGCACCATACGATTGGCTGATTGGCTTTTTACTGGCAGCGTGGCTATGGTTAACGTATCGATTTGCCGGAAAATTACCATGTTGTTGCGTGCTATCTGTTTATTAGCTATGTGCTCAGTGCAGGCCCGTCTTGCTATCCACTGGTTGCAAGCTGATTTGCCCCCGTATTTTATTCAGCAGGGCGAATTTGCAGGGCAGGGCACGTTGCAACGTTTGCAACAGCTAGTACAGGCAGAGCTGCCGGACTATCAACATCATGAAGAGTGGCAATCACTGTTGCGCCGTGAACAAATGTTATTCGACACAGCAACAAGTTACTGCTCTTTTGGCATTGTTAAAACGCCAGAGCGTGCAGCAATAAAATTTTCTGCGCTGGTGTCGGTTGGGGCGGGTTACGCGGTAACCTTAACAGAACATGGCAAATTGTATCAACGCTGGCTGGAGGCAAAACAGCCGGCGTTGTTACCATGGCTTATTAAACTTCCTGATGTCATTGGTCTGATGGAATCAGGGCGTGCATTGCCTGAGTTAGTGAATCAATTGGCACCTGGCAACATGTTGACGTTACCGATAGCAACTAACCCACTGACGCTGTTGGCACATCAACGTGCAGACTTTTTAGTAGAATATCCGGCCCGAGCTGAATATCTTAAGCGTACTGCCGGCATGGCAAAGCTCAAACTGCATCATCATTTTTTGGATGAGCGAGATGTGAATCTGTCATATGTGGCATGCAGCCCGGCAACGTCAGATCAGATTATCAATGATATAAACGCAGCTATTGCCAAAGCCAAATTGCATCCTGCTTACCAGGATATTATGTTTAGTTGGCATGAGCCCAACCAAATGCCAGTGTTAGAACTGCTGTACCATCGTTATATTGGTTCAACCGACGGACAAGAACCATAAAAAACCGGCTGGCGCCGGTCTTTGTTGAGGTTAGCTCTTTTGCCGTTTCATGGCATCGAAGAACTCATCGTTGGTTTTAGTCATCAACAGACGGTCAATCAGGAACTCCATACATTCAGTCTCATCCATCGGGTTGAGAATTTTGCGCAGGATCCACATTTTTTGTAGCTCTTCCGGTGATGCCAGTAACTCTTCGCGGCGGGTGCCAGAGCGATTAAAGTCGATGGCAGGAAAGACGCGACGTTCAGCAATTTTACGTGACAGGTGTAATTCCATATTACCTGTGCCTTTAAACTCTTCGTAAATAACCTCATCCATCTTCGAGCCGGTATCGACCAACGCGGTAGCAATAATAGTTAAGCTGCCGCCTTCTTCTACGTTACGTGCTGCACCAAAGAAACGCTTAGGTTTATGCAGGGCGTTAGCGTCAACACCACCGGTTAATACCTTGCCAGAGCTTGGGATTACGGTGTTATAAGCACGGGCTAAACGGGTAATGGAGTCAAGCAGGATGATAACGTCTTTTTTGTGCTCAACCAGGCGTTTGGCCTTTTCAATAACCATTTCAGCAACCTGAACGTGACGGCTTGCGGGTTCATCGAAGGTTGAAGCAATTACTTCACCTTTAACCAGGCGCTGCATTTCAGTTACTTCTTCTGGTCGCTCATCAATCAGCAAAACCATTAACACACATTCAGGGTGGTTAGCGGCAATAGATTGCGCGATGTTTTGCAGTAAAATCGTTTTACCGGCTTTGGGTGGTGCCACGATCAAGCCACGCTGACCGCGGCCAATGGGGGACGCCAAATCCAGTACCCGGGCAGTGATATCTTCACGGCTACCGTTGCCACGCTCCATCCGCATGCGCGAGTTGGCATGCAGCGGGGTTAAGTTTTCAAAGAGAATTTTGTTACGTGCTTGTTCTGGCCGGCCGAAGTTAACTTCGTTTACTTTTAATAAAGCAAAGTAACGCTCGCCTTCTTTTGGCGGGCGAATTAAGCCAGAAATGCTGTCGCCGGTACGAAGGTTAAAACGGCGTATTTGGCTGGGGGAGACATAAATATCATCTGGACCAGCTAAGTATGAGCTGTCACTGGAACGCAGAAAACCGAAACCGTCCTGCAGGATTTCCAGCACACCATCACCGAAAATTTCTTCGCCGTTTTTGGCATGTGATTTCAAAATGGCGAAAATAATGTCTTGTTTACGCAGGCGGGCCATATTTTCCTGGCCCATAGACTCAGCCAATTCAACCAGCTCGCTAATTGGCTTTAGTTTCAGTTCTGTTAAATGCATATTGATTGGTTTTCTTGTTGATATATAAACAGGGTAATGCTTATCGGTTCGATAAAATAAGGTTTGGAAGTGGTTTTTTCGACAGACAAGCGTGGTTTAGAACGTGTTATTGGCTACACAATAGCAGCTGACTACAAAAGCGTCCAGCGCTGAAATAGAAAAGGCGTATAAAAATACGCCTTTTTAATTTTATTTAGATGTTGCCATCCAAAAATTCTTTTAGCTGAGTTTTCGACAAGGCGCCAACCTTGGTAGCCGCAACCTGACCGTTCTTAAACAGCAGCAGCGTAGGGATGCCACGAATACCAAACTTTGGCGGCGTGTTTGGGTTATGGTCAATGTTAACTTTGGCTATGGTTACTTTGCCAGCATACTCTTGTGCCACGTCTTCCAGCATTGGAGCGATCATTTTACAAGGACCGCACCACTCTGCCCAGAAGTCGACCAAAACCGGTGCGTCGGCTTTTAGTACGTCGGTTTCAAAACTATCATCTGAAACCTGTAAAATATGTTCGCTCATTTATCTCTCCGCTAGTGCTGTGCAGCCTGGCTGCAAAAAAGTGTTATCAATTTAAACGTGGCTGTTCCTTATTGCAAGCGTAACGGTTATGCTTAGCGCCGTATGAATAAAACACACTTAACTGCACATAAATTTGCCGATTTCGCATTGGCACCACAGGTTCTTGACGCTTTAAACGCGCAAGGTTTCGGCTATTGTACGCCCATTCAGGCGCAATGTTTACCACTGGCGTTAGCTGGCAAAGACATTGCAGGCCAGGCCCAAACGGGTACCGGCAAAACACTGGCGTTTTTAACCGCCACTTTTCATCATTTGCTTACCCACGAGCCCAAAGGCTCCGGCCAGCCGCGCGCTATCATTATGGCACCTACGCGGGAACTGGCGGTACAGATCCACCAAGACGCAAAAATGCTGGCAGAAAAAGCCGGCTTACGCCTTGGCCTGATCTATGGGGGCGAAGGTTATGATACTCAACGCCAGCTATTAGAAAACGGCGTAGATATTCTAATTGGTACCACAGGCCGCTTAATCGACTATTTAAAACAGGGCTTGTACGACTTATCACAAATTCAGGTTGTGGTGTTAGACGAAGCCGATCGGATGTTTGATCTGGGCTTTATCAAAGACATCCGCTTTATGTTTAACCGCATGCCGCCGGCGACAGAGCGTTTAAGCTTGTTGTTCTCAGCTACCTTGTCTTATAAGGTACAGGAGCTGGCATTTGAAAAGATGAATCAGCCGGTGCATATCCATGTCGCGCCGGATGAAATGACCGGCAGCCAGATCAGCGAAGAGCTGTTTTATCCGTCAGATGAGCATAAGCTACCGCTATTGTTAACGCTGATGGAAGAAGAGTGGCCGGATAAAGCCATTGTATTTGCTAATACCAAACATTGGTGTGAAGAAGTTCACGCCTGGTTGGAGGCCGACGGCCACCGCGTTGGCTTGTTAACCGGTGATGTGATACAGAAAAAGCGTTTGCGTATTTTGGAAGATTTCACCAGTGGCAAACTGGATATTTTGGTGGCGACTGATGTTGCTGCCCGTGGTTTGCATATTCCGAAGGTGAGTCATGTATTTAACTATGACTTGCCGGACGACTGTGAAGACTATGTGCACCGCATTGGCCGTACTGGCCGGGCCGGCGAAAGCGGCAAAGCCATTAGCTTTGCCTGCGAGCGCTACGCGCTTAATCTTACCGCGATAGAAGACTATATTCGCCATCCGGTGCCGGTAAGTCAGTATGACGCCAGCGCTTTGCTGGACGATATTAAAACACCGAAACCGCGGGTACGCCGCCGTGCCGGTCAGGCAAGAACCGGTAGCCGTTCAGGCTCTGGTGGACGCAGCAGTAATGGCGCAAGAGCTCCTCGCAACCGTCCTCGTTAATCCGGCTTTAACTGCCGACCAATCACCGCATCAGGATATTTATGCGGTGATTGATCTTGGCTCCAACAGTTTCCATATGTTGATGGTAAAAGTAGTGGGCGGCTCGGTGCAGGTGATTGGCCGGGTAAAGCGTAAAGTTCGCCTGGCGGCAGGGTTAAATGAAAGCCTGGTATTAAGCCGCAAAGCCATGAAGCGCGGCTGGGAATGTTTAGCGCTATTTGCTGAGCGTTTGCAGGACATCCCACCACAAAACATCCGTATTGTCGGTACCGCTACATTACGCTTAGCGAAAAACGTTAAAACCTTCCTCAAAGAAGCCGAAGCCATTCTGGGGCAAAAAGTTACCGTTATCAGCGGTGAAGACGAGGCCCGTATTATCTATCTTGGTGTAGCTCACACGTCAAATAGTGACAGCAACCGTTTAGTAATCGATATTGGCGGTGCCAGTACTGAAGTCGTGATCGGTGCTGGCTTTACTCCGCTACTGTTATCCAGCCTGAATATGGGCTGCGTTACTTATCTGGAGCGTTATTTCGCCGATGATGAGTTAAGTGAAGATAACTTTAACCGCGCCATCTCAGCGGCAGAGCAAGAAGCGCTAACGATTGCAGCGCAATACCAACAAACTGGTTGGCAGTTAGCTGTGGGCGCGTCTGGTACAGTGCAGGCCATGCAGGAGATATTGGTCGCGCAAGGTAAAGATGAAGTCATCACGCTAAGTCGGCTGGAAGATATTATGCAGCAGGCGCTGGCGTGCGGTCGGATGGAACAATTAACCATTACCGGGCTGGCACAAGAGCGTAAGCAAGTGTTCCCATCTGGTCTTGCAATTTTAATCGCGTTGTTTCGCACGTTAAATATTGGCGGTATGACGTTATCTGGCGGCGCACTGCGCGAAGGTGTGCTGTACAGCATGCTGCCACAATTGCAAAACAATGATGTGCGCAATCGTACGGTTAATAGCTTGATGGTGCGTTATTTTATTGACCAGCGCCATGCCGCGCGGGTGGCAGAAATGGCCGGCGAGCTGGCGAATCAGCTGCAAAGCCGTTGGGATTTAAACAAGTTTGAAGGCCACAGCATGCTGGCCAGCGGCGCTTTGCTGCACGAGCTGGGCCTGCTTATCGAATATAAAAATCATCATCACCACGGCGCTTATATTATTAACCACTCTGACTTACCCGGTTTTACCCGGGCCCAGCAGCAGTTGGTTATGGCGTTGGTGCACAATCACCGTGCGGATATCAGCCGCGAGATTATCGCCCGCCAAACCATGACATCAGTGCTGCTAACGGTGCGTTTAACGCGCATTTTACGCCTGGCAGTGATTTTATCGATGCGCCGGCGCCACGAAGTGCTGCCGCAAGTTAATATCAGCAGTAAAGGTGAGCAACTAACGCTGAGTATGCCGGAAGGCTGGTTAGAGCAACATCCGCTGATGCGGGCCGAATTAGAGCAAGAAGTGCAATATCAGCAGCAAACCGGTTGGGAGCTGCTGATCAAGTAAGTTAGCTACCCTGCTTTAACCAAATAGCCACTTTCTTGGCAAAGTAAGTCAAAATGCCATCGGCACCAGCGCGTTTAAACGCCAGCAATGATTCCATAATCACCGGCTGCTCAGCCAGCCAGCCGTTTTGAATAGCAGCCATATGCATGGCGTATTCTCCACTAACCTGGTATGCAAAAGTAGGCACGCCGAACTCGTCTTTTACCCGCCGCACGATATCTAAATACGGCATACCGGGCTTTACCATCACCATGTCGGCGCCCTCTTCTAAGTCTTGTGCTACTTCGTGCAGCGCTTCGTTGCTGTTGGCCGGGTCCATCTGGTAGGTTTTTTTATTGCCACCTTTTAAATTACCGGCCGAGCCTACCGCATCGCGGAACGGGCCATAGTAGCTGGACGCATACTTAGCTGAGTACGCCATAATACGGGTATTAACAAAGCCAGCGTCTTCTAGTGCTTCACGAATAGCGCCAATGCGGCCGTCCATCATATCGGACGGTGCAACTACGTCGGCGCCGGCTGCGGCGTGTGACAACGCCTGCTTAATCAATGCTGCGGTAGTAATGTCGTTCATGACATAGCCGCTGTCGTCAATAATGCCGTCCTGGCCGTGGGTAGTGAATGGGTCTAGCGCAACGTCGGTAATAATGCCCAGCTCTGGCACATGCTGTTTCAGCAGGCGTACGGCGCGCTGTGCCAATGCATCCGGGTTCCAGGCTTCTTCGGCCTGCAGTGATTTTTTATCGCTGGCTGTGACCGGAAATAGCGCAATAGCCGGAATGCCTAACTCGACCAGTTCTTTTGCTTCTGTTAGCAGTAAATCAAGGCTTAGGCGTTCGATGCCTGGCATAGAGGCGATGGCTTCACGTTTATTATCGCCTTCAATAATAAACATCGGGTAAATTAAGTCATTTACTGTTAGTTGATGCTCTGCCATCAAGCGGCGGCTAAAATCGTGTTCACGCATGCGTCGCAGGCGGGCTGCCGGGAAAAAGCGGTTAGTGTTCATTCAGTTCTCCTTCGGGCGCAGGTTGCGGGTTCATCAGGCCATGTGGATAAACATGTACCTGATTTCTTCCGGCAGCTTTGGCTTGATACAAGGCTTTATCGGCAAAGTTAATAAATTCGTCACTTTCGCTGGCAGGATCTGGGATTGCGGCAAAACAGCCGGCACTGATAGTCACCAACGGTTGTTGTTTATCTGCGGCCAGCTGTAAGCGGATATTTTCAGCCAGTGCCGCAGCGCCATCCGTAAAGGTATTGGGCAAAATTAAGGCAAATTCTTCACCGCCATAGCGACAAAGCTTATCAGCCGGTCTTTTAAGTTGCTGTTGCATAAGCCGGGCTACCTTTTTGATCACCTGGTCGCCGGTAACATGGCCGTATTGGTCGTTAATCTTTTTAAAGTGATCGATATCCAGCAATACCAGTGCCAGTGGTCTTTGCTCGCGTCGGCTGCGCTTCATTTCTGCTCGGAGTTGCCGGTCGAAATAGGCACGGTTGTAAATCCCTGACAGCGCATCCAGCTCGGTTTGTTGCTGTAACTGATGGTTTTTTTCTGCCAACTCTTCCAACGTAATTTGCAATTCAAAACTGTGGCTACGTAGTGCGCTTTCAAGATCTGCCGCGGTGCGTCGCCAACGTAATAGTTTTATTGCGCCAAGCCCTAACGTTATGGCCACGCCCACTAATACGCCGAGCGCAAAATAAGGCAGAAATTCGCTGAAGCTGCTTAGTTCAACCATGCTGAGGACCTGGCAGCGCAGCAAAGCCAAACAGGGCACGACTATTGCTCAGTGTTTGTGCTGCCAGAGTCTCGATATTGCTGCCGGTTAATTCAGCTATAACACTGGCTATAGCTGGCAAGAATGCCGGCTCATTGCGGCGGCTTGCAGGTTTGGGTAGCAGGGTTCTGGGTAACAGGTAAGGTGCATCGGTTTCCAGTAGTAATCTATCGGCCGGGATATAACGCAGCGCGTGTTGCAGCGCATGGCCACGTCGCTCGTCGCACACCCAGCCGGTAACACCGATATATAAGCCTAAATCCAAGTACGCCTTAAGCTGGACGCTGTCACCGGTAAAGCAATGGGCAACACCATGACTAATCTGATGCTCGAGCAGCATGGCCATTTGTGTATCAAACGCATCGCGTTCATGCAAATAAACCGGTTTGGCACAGGCTTTCGCCAGTTGCAGCTGCTCCGCAAATACCTGCTGCTGCAGTGGGCGGGGGGAGAAATCGCGGTTGAAATCTAATCCGCACTCGCCTACTGCAACAACTTGCGGCAGCATTAGCAACGCGCGCAGCTGCACTAGCCAGTCTTGCTCAACCTTTGCGGCTTGGTGTGGATGTACACCCGCCGTACTAAAGCAGTTGTTATGCTGGCGACACCAGTTAATATTTTGCTGGCTTTCGTTAATGTCACTGCCAATAAGTAGCATATGCACTATGCCTGCGTGCGTGGCGCGGCTCAGGACTGCATCGCGATCTATATCGAACTGTGTACTAAATAGATTAACGCCAATATCACTCCAGTTTGGCATGTCAATCTTCGCGGCGGACCCGGATGGCTTTGCGCCCATCGTCGCTGCCCAGCAAGAAAGAGTTCATTACACCACGTTTAATATAGTGTTTCTCGCCGGCCTTAATGCTGTAATATTCGGTGCCCAGTTGCTGCCAAACCTGGCCATTATCAAACTCTACAATCAATGATTTGTATGGGTCATAGCTAATTTTTCGCACCGTCATATACACTTGCTCAGGCGCATCTTCAGGTAAAAAATTGCGATGCTCTTTACCGAATTCCTGTGGTTGTTGTGCTGCCGTAGCAGGGGCTGTCGCCGAGGGGGCTACGCTGCTGTTTTGCGTGCTGCCGGTATTAATGGTGTCGTAACACAACAGACGCTTTAAAGCATTTTGCTCCGCGCGGCAAAGTTCCAGGGCTTGCTCTGTTGGTATTCCAGCAGCATGACTGCTGGTTGCGACTAACAGGGTGATCATTGCCAAGCGTTTCATCATTATTCTTCCTGCTTACTTTCAGCTACGTCGTTACTAGCCGGCTGATAGAACCGGCTTAGTGTTAAACCTAATTCAAAGAGTAACCACATTGGCACAGCCAATAGGGTTTGTGAAAGGACATCGGGTGGTGTGAGCAGCATGCCAAGGATAAACGCTCCCACTACAATATAGGGCCGCTTTTCTGCTAAGGCCGCTCGGGTAGTTACACCGGTCCAAACCATCAGCAAAATAGCGACCGGTATTTCAAATGACAAGCCAAAAGCGAAAAAAAGCTTCAGCACAAAGTCGAGATAATTGCTGATGTCTGTTGCTACGGTTACACCTTGTGGTGCAACACTGGTAAAAAAGCCAAAAATAATCGGAAACACGACAAAATAAGCAAAAGCAATACCACTATAAAACAACAGCGTGCTGCTAACGACCAATGGCGCCATTAAGCGCTTTTCTCTGCTATACAATGCCGGTGCAATAAACTGCCATACCTGTAGCAAAATATACGGAATAGCCAGGCAGATAGCGACCACAAAGGTTAGTTTAAACGGCGCGAAAAATGGTGCAGCAACGTCAGTTGCAATCATGCTGCTATTTGCCGGTAGTACGGCAATTAACGGCTTGGCCACTAAATGATAAATTTCCTGGGCAAAAGCAGCGAGCGCGGCAAATACCAGTACTACAGCTACGACACAGCGCAACAAGCGGTTACGTAGTTCTATTAGATGGCCAAGCAGGCTGTCAGGGCTAGCGTTCAGCGTCATGTTTATTATCTTTGCTACCGGTAATGGACGACAGTGGTGCGTTAACATCAGCTGCAGCCTGTTTCAATTCTGCCAACGCGGCCTTTTCCTGTTCTGTAAGATTGAGCAAGCCTTTAGCTTCGGCATCTTTTAATTTTTGGTGTAGCTCATGACTACGCAAATCGTTGCTTAATTCAGCCTGCATTTGCTGGCCAAATTGCTTAACGCTGCGCACGGTTTTGTGCACCGAGCGAATGGCGCCAGGCAGCCGCTCTGGGCCAAGCACCAGCAAGGCGACTACACCAATAACGACCAGTTCCCAAAAGCCCATTTACACTTTATCTTTGGCAGAATGTGAGGTGGCGTTGTCTTTGTCAGTCTGGTCTTTAGCCTTTTCTGACAGTTGCACGGCTGGCTGCTCTTCATCCTGCGCTGGTTCGTCTTTAATCGAGCTGCGAAAGCCTTTGATAGCGGATCCCAAATCTGTACCGATACCGCGCAGTTTTTTGGTGCCAAACAGCAGCACAATGATTGCCAGGACGATAAGTAACTGCCAAATACTGATATTGCCGAACATGGATACATCCTCGTTGAAATTAAGTTGCGGCCTTTATGCCACTAATTTGTTTCGCTATTGTGACAATTGGTTGCCATTTAGCGCAGTGCGCGAAGGCCAAATACCAGACTGCCTAGTAACAGCAATGCTGCAAAAACCGGGCTGTCAGCGCTGAACACTATACTAGCACCGATAAGGGCAGAACCGGACAGCGTTGCTGCAACAATTTGTGTTTTGGCTCTGTGCTGCTGCGTTGCCAGTTGCTGTAACTGTCCTAGCAACTGACGTTGTTGCTTAGGCCCCTGTTCCAGGTACTGATGCAGCAGGTTTGGCATTTGCGGCAGTTTTTCTGCCCAGAATGGCAAATTGTCTTTAATTTGGCGCCACACTGCCGGTAAGCCAACTTGTTGTTTGACCCAATTTTCTAAAAAGGGTTTAGCTGTTTTCCATAAATCTAGTTGCGGATACAGCTGACGGCCCAAGCCTTCAATATACAGTAAGGTTTTTTGCAGTAGCACCAATTGCGGCTGTACCTGCATGTCAAAGCGCCGGGCTGTGTTGAACAGGTTTAGTAGCACATGGCCAAAAGATATCTCAGCGAGTGGCTTTTGAAAAATAGGTTCACATACAGTACGAATGGCGCTTTCAAATTCTTCCACCTTGGTGTGGGCAGGAACCCAGCCTGAGTCGACATGCAGCTGGGCCACTTTTTTATAATCACGATTAAAGAAAGCGACAAAGTTTTCCGCCAAATAGCGTTTGTCTTCGTCATTCAGCGTGCCGACAATGCCGCAGTCAATGCCAATATATTTTGGATTTGCCGGTGTATCACGGCTGACAAAAATATTGCCAGGGTGCATATCGGCATGAAAAAAACTGTCGCGAAACACCTGGGTGAAAAATACTTCAACACCACGCTTTGCTAACAATTCCATGTCGGTACCTTGCGCTTGTAATGCGCTGATATCCGACACCGGAATGCCATAGATACGCTCCATCACCATAACATTGGTGCGGCTGTGATCACTGTAAACAAACGGAATATACAAAGAGTCAGAGCCGTCGAAATTACGCCGCAGCTGAATCGCGTTTGCGGCTTCGCGTTGTAGGTCAAGCTCATCAAGGATGGTTCTACGGTACTCCGAGACCACTTCACGCGGTCTTAAGCGTTTACCGTCGGGTAAAAAGCGCGCTGCAGCGTCTGCTAGCGTATCCATCAAGGCTAAATCAGCGAGGATTTGTTGTTTAATATCCGGCCGGATCACTTTAATGACTACATCTGCCAAGTTGCCATCGGCTAATTGCAATTGGGCCGTATGCACCTGAGCAATAGAAGCTGATGCCAGTGGCGTTTGGTTAAACTGCTGAAATAAATCGGCAATATCAGCCAACTCAAGCGCCTGCTCTATCAGTTGTTGCGCCTTAACACCATCAAACGGTGGCACTTTATCTTGTAATTTAGCCAGCTCATCTGCCAGATGGGCTGGAAACAGGTCACGCCGGGTAGACAGCATTTGACCAAACTTGACCCAAACCGGCCCCAGGCTCTGTAGTGCCAAGCGCAGTCGCACACCAACAGGCTGTTCTGGATGGCGGTTGCGCAACCAAAATAAACTGCGGCGCAACGTACGCGCATACCAAGGCTGCCATTGCGGTGGGATTAACTCATCCAGACCAAATTGCAACAAGGTCTTTTGGATTTGATAAAAGCGGCTGATACGCACTATAACTCCCGGAACAGCTGCAGTTGCTGCTGCAGTATATCGGCTTTGGCTGCCAGCAAGCTGACAGCGCTACTAAACTGAGCCATTTCTGCTGCAGTTGGGCTGAGTTGTAATTCATCTTGTGCCAACTCGACACTCATTTGCTGTAACGCAGCCGTTTTACTGCTGAGGTACTGATGAAGCTGCTGCAGGCTACTGCTAATTTTGTGGCTTAGGGCATCGCCGAAATAACGTGACAGGGTTTGCTGCCAGTCGGGGTCCAATTGCTGAAAAAAGGCACTGTATTGCTGAGCTACCTGAATATCACCGTCAATTTGCAGGGCATCGGCTTTAATTAGCCGCGTTAATTGGCTGGGGTCTCTTAACAAACGCAAGCTGGCCAGATCGGTTTGAATGGCGCAGTCAACGGTTTCGTCATGCTGATTAAATAATATGCTTTGGGTGTTAGCGCCAAGCACCAGCGTGGTGGGCCATTCTTTTAGCCGAAATGATAATTGCTTGCCTGCCAGACGCGTAAGCCGGCTCGATGCTGTCGGATCCATCGCTATCAATTGCGCGATGGCTTTTTCAGCTGTGGCACACAGCAGTTGAGGCAGCAGTGGTAGCATCAGAACTTGTAGCCCCGATGCAGAGCAACAATGCCACCACTGAGGTTGTGATAACTCACCTCAGCGAAGCCGGCATCCTGCATCATTTGCTTTAACGTATCCTGGTCTGGGTGCATACGAATAGACTCAGCCAGGTATTGATAGCTCTCTTTGTCGTTGGCAACCAGTTGCCCCATCGCAGGCAGTAATTTGAACGAGTACAGATCATAGATTTTGCCCAGCCACTCTTGTTCAGGTTTGGAGAACTCCAGTACTAGCAGTCGACCACCTGGCTTAAGCACTCGGAACATAGAACGCAGCGCCGCGTCTTTATCGGTAACATTGCGCAGGCCAAAGCCGATGCTGATAATATCAAAACTGTTATCGGCAAACGGCAACGCCTCGGCATTTGCCTGTACATATTCAATATTGTTTACCAGGCCAAGATCCCGCAGTTTATCGCGGCCAACATTTAGCATAGAAGCGTTGATATCGGCTAGTACGACTTTACCAGCAGCGCCAACCCGCTTAGAAAACAACGCCGTGATGTCGCCGGTACCGCCTGCTAAGTCTAGAACCTGCTGGCCTGGGCGCACGCCGCTGCAGTCAATGGTAAAACGCTTCCACAAGCGGTGAATACCCAGCGACATAAGATCGTTCATCAGATCATATTTAGCCGCAACGGAATGAAACACATCGGCGACCAATGACACTTTTTGCTCGGCAGCAACGGTTTTATAACCAAAATGAGTGGTGTGGGGATTATGATCTGTCATCAAACAGGCTCGTTGGCATGAGAATGCCGCTAGTGTAAAAGATAACGACCTGACAGCCAACTTATCTGTTGGCTTTTATAGCAGCGTTTATATCGTCAGCATGGCTTCACTGGCAACCTGATTACGGCCACGTTGTTTCGCTAGCTTTAAAACGTCGGTTGTTCGGGCCAAAAACTGATGCCAGTTTTCTGTATGCTGGAACATTGACACGCCAAGGGAGATAGTAACTTTAGGTAGGGCTCTTTTGCTTTTCGCTGAAACAAAACGCAGCTTTTCCACACCGCGGCGCACTTGCTCGGCAATCTCACTGGCGCTACGCAGATCAACATCAGGCAGCAGGATTAAAAATTCTTCGCCACCTGAGCGCACCGGTAAACCGCTACTTTGCACGTAACTGCTAATTTTACGCGCCACTTTAGACAGAATGACATCGCCTATTACGTTGCCGTAGTCTTGATTAAAGCGATTAAAATGGTCCAGGTTGACCGCAATTGCGGCTATTCGTCGTCCGGGCTGTTCGGTAAACCACAGGTCAAGTTGATTTTGCATAGCAAGCCTGTTGTACAACCCGGTTAGTGGATCCAGCAAACGTTGTTGCTTCAGTTGTTCTATTTCATGGCGTAATTGATGACTTTGCTGATTTGCTTGTTCTAACTGTTGTTGTAGCTGCTGCTGCTGCTGTTGGAAGCTTATGGTGTGTTGGCGTAGTTGCTCAACCAACGGCAAGCTGTTTTCACCATTGCTTTGTTGCAGCTGCATCAAGCTAAAATCGAGCTGCTGCAAATAGTCAGACACTTGCTCAGCGGCCAGATCGGTATAGCCAGTCAGGCGGCTGACGATACCAGCAGCGTCTTGCAATAACTGTTCTTGCTGTGGGTTGGCTGGCACCAAATAACGGCTGTATAGATCAGCCATAATAAAATCGTCCAGCGAGGTTTTCGCTGCCAGCTTTTGTTCAATAGCGATACACAATGCTTCGTTATGGCCACTGATGTAGTCATAACATACCGCGTAGTTTACCGGATGCGCCGCTAAACCGGCGCGTTGCAAAAAGACCTTTACCTGCGCGGCTTTTTCGCCAGCTAGCTCTAGTGAATCCTGATACTTCATAAGACCACGTATAACTCCGCAGTCAGGCCTATCGCATGGCCTGAAATGTTAACGAATAAAAAATCTGGTCTCATAGTACGCGATTCTCTGAGGCTGGCAACAGCTGTAACAGACAAAAATTTTCACGCGGCTAAATTAGCATCAGATCGCCGTTAAAATGCTCGGTACAGCCAGTCCGACCCTGCTATTTGACACTGGAAAATGGGATAAATAGCCACTTTGTCTGGTTTAGTTGGCTTTCTTCTGAGCGCAAAGCCGATACAATCTGAATATGTTTAATTTCCGGAATTACCAGTATGAAGTTGTCGACACAGGTTAAACGGCTGCTTGGCGGTGTTGTGTGTGTAATTGCTGTTACATCGTGCGCCGCATTGCAGCATGACGGCCAGTCATTTTCCCGCTTAGCTGAACAGTTGTGGCAAGCTGAGCAGCAATTGCAAAAAGCCCCTGCTGGAGAATTACCAGATATGTCGGCTGAGGCTCTGGCCAAACGACAACAACAACGACTGGATTGGCAGAAGAAGTTGCAGCAAGTGGATGTCGCCCAGCTCTCGGAGCAAGATCAGATTAATCATGCTATTTTGTCATACCGACTGGCTAATCATATTGATGAGTTCCACTATCAGGCCCATTTGATGCCGCTGACTGCCGAATCCGGCTTTCATACCAGTTTGGGGTTTATGCCGTCTAGCAGCAGTTTTAAGACCTTAGCGGATTATCAACAGTACTTAAGCAAGCTGTCGGCGATTCCGCGTTATATGCAACAACAAACTGACTGGATGAAATTGGGGCTGGCGACAGGCATGACGCAGCCCAAAGCGGTGCTAAAGGGTTTTGAGCAAAGCATTATTTCATACGTGGTGCAGGACCCTGCTCAAAGCGTATTTTATCAACCCTTTTTACAAAAACCGTCTTTTCTCGATGACACGCAGTGGCGTGCATTACGCACAGAAGCGCAGCAGTTGGTCACTGATGCCGTAAACCCGGCGTATCAAGCGTTTTATCAATTTATGCTCGATGAATATTTACCCGCAGCACGCGACACTATTGCTGCGAGCGCACTGCCAAATGGAGCCGCGTATTATCAAAACCGGTTGCAACATTACACCACGTTGCAGCTAACACCACAGCAGGTGCATCAAACCGGATTGGACGAGGTCAAGCGTATTCGGGCCGAAATGCAGCAGGTTATCGACCAGCTGGGTTTTCAGGGCAGTTTTGCTGAATTTATTCAGTTTCTGCGGTCTGACCCACAGTTCTATGCAAAAACACCTGATGAACTGCTGCGCTATGCCGCATTTTTGGCCAAACAAGCCGATGCTCAATTGCCAAAATTATTTAAATTGTTGCCGCGTACACCTTATGGCGTAGTGCCGGTGCCAGCTGAAATTGCACCTAAGTACACGACAGGCCGTTACTCTGGCTCGTCGCGAGATGATCAGGCCGGATTTTATTGGGTAAATACGTATGCGCTGGACCGGCGGCCGCTTTACGAAATGGAAGCCTTAACCTTGCACGAAGCCGTGCCCGGACATCACTTGCAGGTGGCGCTGGCAAGCGAACAAACAACGCTGCCGGATTATCGCCGCAGCTTTTATACTTCAGCCTTTGGTGAAGGTTGGGGGCTTTATGCAGAATATCTTGGGCTGGAGATGGGATTCTACCAAGACCCATACAGTAATTTCGGCCGCCTAACTTATGAAATGTGGCGCGCGGCAAGGTTAGTGGTCGATACCGGCATGCACAGTATGGGCTGGAGTCGGCAGCAAGCCATCGATTTTTTAGCTGCAAATACTGCGTTGTCGATGCATAACGTGACGACCGAGATTGATCGGTACATTAGTTGGCCGGCACAGGCGCTGTCTTACAAGTTAGGTGAAATTACCATCAGAAAATTAAGAACTGAAGCCGAGCAGAAGCTAGCTGAGCGTTTTGATGTGCGCGAGTTTCATGCGGTAGTGTTGGCTAATGGCAGTGTGCCATTGGCTGTGCTGGAGCAGCAAGTGAGCAAATATATTGCCAGCAAACAAAAGCAGCCTGGCAGCTAACAAAGTAACAGCCGGTAGCAATAGTGCGCCCGGCTGTTAGTTTACAAAGCAGAAAAAATGGCTGAGTTAGTAACTTGGTCTTAGTGTAACGCGGGGCTCGGTATCTATCTGCCCCTCAATATCTATTGCCGCTAATTTACTGCCCGCCGCAAGAATAGCCAGATTACCCTCTGTCATATGCCTTACAAACAGTAAGTCATAACCAAAGCGTTGTAATTCTGCAACCGAGAACTTTTGTGCCAGATTAAGATCTTCCCAGAAAAAATGTATATCCTTATCCATCTGGCGCCTTTCGTTTGTCATATCAGGCTCCAACCACCAGGGATAACAGGTTTCAGGTCACATCATATATGCCAACTAGCCGAGATGCAGTATGTCTTGCCACTGCGTGTCATTAACCGGCATAACAGAAAGTCTGCTGCCTTTTTGTACAACAGGCAGTGACCTCAGCTTAGCGGAGCTTTTCATTTTGTCCAGCGAAATAATCGCCGGCAGCTTGCGGGTAAATATCAGGTCCACAGCTACCCAGCGCGGCTTTTGTACAGAAGATTTCTCATCATAATAAGCGCTTAGCGGGTCAAATTGGCTCGGATCAGGGTAAGATTCGCGCACGACACGGGCAATTCCAGCTACTCCGATCAGTTTGCAGCTGGAATGATATATCAGTACCAGGTCATCTTTTTTAACCTCATCGCGCAGCATATTACGAGCTTGATAATTGCGCACACCCTCCCAAACTATTGCGCTGTTGGGGGCCTTGGCAAAATCGTCAATGCTGCATTCTGTCGGTTCGGTTTTAAATAACCAATGAGCCATCTTTGCTGATCTCCTTTGTTTACGGCAGAATATCACTATAGGTTAACTAAACGGAACTGAGAGGGCGTAAATGAGTCAGGTACTACAGAACTTACTGGCACTATTAAAGTTGGAAACGATAGAGCAAGGTTTGTATCGTGGTCAGAGCCAGGATTTAGGTTTTAAAGCAGTATTTGGGGGTCAGGTTATGGGCCAGGCGCTGTCGGCGGCGAAGGAAACCATTGCTGAAGATCGGAAAGTCCATTCGTTTCATTCCTATTTTCTACGTCCTGGCGACGCTGCCAGACCAATAGTTTACGAGGTGGAGAATATCCGTGATGGTAAAAGCTTTAGCACCCGCCGTGTTAGCGCTATTCAGTATGGTAAGCCTATATTTTATTTAACGGCGTCTTTTCAGGCTGAAGAAACAGGTTTCGAACACCAGGATGTAATGCCAGAAGTGCCAGAGCCGGAGCAGCTGGTATCCGATCTAGAATTTTATCAGCAACATGCAGCGTTAATCCCCGAGAGTCTGCGCAGTAAATTTATTTGCGAAAAGCCAATTGAAATGCGCCCGGTCGATTTTCAAAATCCGTTTAAAGCTCAGGTTAGCGCGGCAAAACGCTATGTTTGGTTTAAAGCCAATGGCGCCATGCCGGATGACTTGCGTGTACACAAATATTTGCTGGCCTATGCCTCAGATTTTAATTTTTTGCCAACGGCTTTGCAGCCACATGGCAAGTCATTTATGGCACCCAACATGCAGGTGGCAACTATTGACCACGCCATGTGGTTTCATCAGGACTTTCGCTTTGATGATTGGCTGCTGTACGCGGTGGACAGCCCCAGCGCGTCAGGTGGCCGGGGCTTGGTACGGGGCCAGTTTTACAGCCGTGATGGCAAGCTGGTGGCTTCTACTATTCAGGAGGGTGTGATCCGCTCTTACCCCACCAGCCGCTAAGGCGCGGCTGTCGGTAAAATACTGTGAATACTTTGCACCACTTCATTGCGCAGCAGCTGGCTGACTGTGTCATTTAGCTGGTGCAGCTGCGCAGTAGCACTGACACGACTATGCTCGTCAGTGTGGGTGTAGCCATTATCTTTTAAGGCATTGACCAGGGTAGCAAACAGCTGTTTATCATAGTACTCCGGAGCGGTAATGCCGTGCAGCTGCAACAAACGCTGCGCAAGTTCATGGCTTTGCTTCTCCAATGCGCCGCGGCTTTGCGGACCTTGGCTGGTAACCAGTTGTATAACCATGGCGTAACGCTGCAGTGTGTGTTCGGCATTATGTGCCAGTAAGCTGAGCATAAAGTAGCCTTTGCTATGCTGCACCGGAGCACGGTAGTTGTCACCGTGCTGCTCTGCCAGGCCGCTGGCAGTAAGTTGCTGCAGTATCGCTGCACAATAAGTTTCCACTGAACTGATCTGCAGAAACAACTCCTGTTGCAACAGCGGATACAGCTGCTGCACTATAGCGCTCAGTTGCGCCAAACTTAGATTGCGTTGATGCAAAATGGCGCTGGCTATAATGGCTGGCAGCATAAAGATATGCAAAATATTGTTGCGGTAGTAGCTCAGCAAAATGGCGTTATCGTCATTCAGGCTAATGAGTTGGCCAAAACTGTCGTTATGCTGCTGTATCTTCTGCAGGCTAAGCGCATGGTCGATAAGTTGTTCTGCACTGTCTTCTGGTTGTGTTATCTGCTGATGGTAAGGCACTGAGCGTTGTAGTTCTAGATAAAAACTGATTTGCTCTGACAGCTCTGCGCGGGTCAGGGTATGTTTATCTGTTGCCAGCAAACACAGCGCAATCAGGTTTATACTGTTTAACGCGGCGGCATGGTTAATGCGCTGCATCATCTGCTCTGCTAACTGTGCTACCACCGGGTTAAGCCATTGTGGCTTTTGCACTTCCATTGGATCAATATCTTGCTTCCAGTCAGGTACCTGCTGGTTTAAATAGTTGTTCAGTGTAACTGGCTCGCCAAAATTGACATAGCCATAGCCATAATCACGCAGATTGCGGATGGCTTTTATCACACCCCACACCGACTCCTTTTGTTTGCCAGAGCCTTTTAACTCGCGCAGGTAAGTGTTCACTTCCATTACATGTTCGTAGCCAAGATACACTGGCACTAAGGATACCGGGCGTTCAATACCACGCAGCATAGATTGCAAAGTCATCGCCAGCATGCCGGTTTTCGGCTGCAATAAACGGCCAGTGCGGCTGCGGCCTCCCTCGCTGTAGTATTTTATTGAATAGCCTTTACTGAACAGCTGGCACAGATATTCACGAAACACGGCAGAATAGAGCTTGTTACCGCTGAAACTACGGCGGATAAAAAAAGCACCTCCGCGGCGAAAAATAGGTCCGGCTGGCCAAAAATTCAGGTTAATACCGGCGGCAATATGCGGTGGTGCCAAGCCTTGTTGGTAAATAACGTAGCTCAAGAGTAAATAATCCATATGGCTGCGGTGGCAAGGCACATACACGATTTCATGGCCTTTCTGGGCTAAATCACGCAGCATATCGGCGTTGTGAACCTTAATGCCTTTATACAGTTTATGCCACAGCCAGCGTAGTATTCTGTCACCAACCCGCAGTGTTGACGCGCGGTAATCGGCGGCAATTTCCAACAGTAATTTACGTGCCTCCAGTCGGGCGGCTTTGACAGAAATGCGCTTACTCTTCGCTTCATCGTCAATGGCTTTTTTCAACGCCGGGGCTGCCAGCAGGGAGTTAAACAACTGTGCACGGTTGACCAACTTAGGCCCGGTAGCCGCCAGCCGCTGCCGGTAGAAGTGAAAACGTGACATACGCAGCAGTTTATGCGCTGTGGTTAATTCGGCGCCAAATTTTGCCGCCATTTTTTGCAGTGAGACTGGCTGGCTAAACCGCACTAAAGTATGGCGGCCAGAGATCAGCACAATAAGAATTTTAGCCAACCAGTTGGGTGCATGGGCCTCGCCCAGCAGCCATTTAATACTGTTTTCCTTACCCGGTGCCCGGCCCCAAAGCAAGGCTACTGGCATCAGTTGGGCATCTAAGTCTGCATCAGCAAGATGAGCTTGCAGCAATACCTGACCTTGTGCCAAAGCGCTGGTTTTGCCACGTTTGAATAGCAAAGTATGTGGCTTTTCCAGAAATAACGTGCGCGGATACTGAGCACCATTCAGGCTGACATCCGCGGCAGGGTCGGGTAGGCCTAGCTTGCTGCAGATACGACGGATAGCGGCAAAGTCTGCCGCTGACTCGGTTGCACAGACATATAGCAATGGCTTTTGTGGGTCTAGTGATAGCTCTGCTACGGGTTGCTCGGGTACAATTTTGTACTTAAGGAATGGCCACATTGGCCACTTCAATAAAGCTGAAAATAATTTTACCGGCCACAACATCGCTATCTCACTTTCGTTTGCAAAGTGGTATAGCATAACATGGCGCAGCAGTGTGGAAAATTGCGCGCTGCTACAGAAACTTGCATTTGTATTACGCCTGTATATACTCACAGTATTCACTGTACAGGTAACCAGCATTATGAGACCACTTACGCCTCGCCAGGCAGAAATTCTGCAACTGATCAAAGACTATCAACTAGACAGCGGTATGCCACCAACCCGCGCTGAAATAGCTCAACAGCTTGGGTTTAAATCAGCCAATGCTGCTGAAGAACATTTAAAAGCACTGGCAAAAAAAGGTGTAATTGAAATGATGCCCGGTACCTCACGTGGTATCAGGTTGGTTGATACCAGTGAGCCAGAGCAATTGGGGTTACCACTTATCGGTAAAGTAGCAGCAGGGCAGCCTATTTTGGCAACAGAACATGTGCAAGACTATTACCAGGTAGATGCTAATTTGTTTAAACCTCACGCTGATTTTTTACTGCGGGTACAAGGCATGAGCATGCAGGATATTGGTATTCTCGACGGTGACTTGCTGGCGGTGCATAAAACCAACCAGGCTCAGCCCGGCCAGGTTGTTGTCGCGCGGGTTGATGAAGATGTCACAGTTAAACGGTTTCAGCGAGATGGCAACACCGTACTACTGCAGAGTGAAAACAAAGATTTTAATGTAATTAAAGTAGACTTGCGAGCGCAGCATTTTGTTATTGAAGGTTTGGCTGTGGGCGTGATCCGCAACGGCAGCTGGTTATAATTTGTACTAAGCTCAATAGGTTAATTACTAAGGGGCGCTGGTATGACCACTAAGGTTTGCCGGCGCTTTTAGCATTTAGGGGTTTACACTGACCACGATTTGGATGATTCTTAGGCTGAAACTGATTAAATAATAACAATAGGGTCAGTTCCGGCGTCAGCGCTAGCCCTGCAGCCGATACTTACAATAACAATAATAAACTGATGAAACTTCATACATGGGTTCGGTGTGAGTGAGTAAGAACCGTGCGGTACTGTGTACTTAGTTTCTGCAGTTTGCTTTGCAAAATGACAGAGGAGAAGTCCAGTGACGAAAACGCGTAGTCTTCGTTGGTCGCTGCCAAGCCTGCTTTTAGCTGCAACAGCTAACGCAACGGATATGCCCCTTAATATGACCAAAGGGGTAACAGAGATAAGTCAGCAGGTTTACGATCTGCATATGACGATTTTCTGGATTTGTTGCGCTATTGGTGCAGTGGTGTTCGGGATCATGTTTTGGTCCATCGTTCGCCATCGTAAAGCGCGTGGTGTGCAACCAGCTCAATTCCATGAAAGTACTAAAGTAGAAATACTTTGGACCGCTATACCGGTAATTATTCTGATTATTATGGCTATTCCGGCCACCAAAACGCTAATTGCAATGGAAGACACTACAGAGGCCGATGTCACTGTGCTGGTTACCGGATCGCAGTGGAAATGGCACTACAAGTACCTCAATCATGATGTAGAGTTTTACTCGTTGCTGGCGACGCCAAGAGAGCAAATTATTAATAAATTTGCTAAAGGTGAAAATTACCTGCTCGAAGTTGACCGTCCACTGGTAATCCCTACTGGTAAAAAAGTGCGCTTCCTGATGACTTCTGATGATGTTATCCATTCCTGGTGGGTGCCGGCCTTTGCCGTGAAAAAAGACGCTAACCCCGGCTTTATTAACGAAGCCTGGACCAAAGTAGAGCAACCGGGCATATACCGTGGCCAATGCGCCGAGTTATGCGGCAAAGACCACGGCTATATGCCAATAGTGGTGGTTGCTAAAGCACCGGCCGATTACGATGCTTGGCTTAATGGTGAAGCAGAGCGTATTGCTAAAGCCAAAGCAGAAGAGCAAGAGTTACTGTCGATGAACATGTCGATGGAAGAGTTGATGAGCGTAGGCGAACGCACTTATACCGCATATTGTGCTGC
The DNA here is from genome assembly GCF_016918075.2 of Rheinheimera maricola. Lineage (GTDB taxonomy): Bacteria > Pseudomonadota > Gammaproteobacteria > Enterobacterales > Alteromonadaceae > Alishewanella > Alishewanella maricola_A. The sequence goes on from NZ_JAERPS020000009.1 coordinate 52,140, forward strand.
ATGCCATCAACCTAATGGCGAAGGCTTACCTGGTATATTCCCGGCGCTGAAAGGCAGTGCCATGGCACTGAATGATATACCTGGGCATATTAATATTGTGCTTAATGGTCAGGCCGGCACCGCAATGCAGGCTTACGCCAAACAACTTAGTTTAAAAGAAATTGCCGCCGTCATTACCTATGAGCGAAATGCCTGGGGTAACAATACTGGCGAACTGGTGCAGGCAGCTGATGTGCATGCAGTCATGCAAGGTAAAGGGGATTAACGGATGAGTGCAGCAGTGACAGATCATGAACATGATCACGAGCATCATGACCATAAACCCAGCGGAATAAAGCGCTGGTTCTACACCACCAACCATAAAGATATCGGTAGCATGTATCTGATATTTGCGCTGGTGATGTTCTTTATTGGCGGCGCCATGGCAATGGTGATCCGGGCTGAGTTGTTCCAGCCGGGTATGCAGTTTGTTGAACCTAACTTTTTCAATCAGATGACGACTGTACATGGTCTGATTATGGTGTTTGGTGCGGTTATGCCCGCCTTTACCGGCCTGGCTAACTGGATGATCCCGATGATGATTGGCGCGCCGGACATGGCGCTACCAAGGATGAACAACTGGAGCTTCTGGATTTTACCATTCGCTTTCTTAATCCTATTAATGTCGTTGTTTATGCCAGGCGGTGGCCCAAGCTTTGGTTGGACCTTCTATGCGCCGTTATCAACTACTTACAGTGGCGACAGTACAGCGTTGTTTGTGTTCTCCGTACACATAATGGGCATATCGTCGATAATGGGTGCCATTAACGTGATCGTGACCATTTTTAACTTGCGTGCCCCGGGCATGACCTGGATGAAAATGCCATTGTTTGTATGGACGTGGCTAATCACAGCGTTTTTGCTAATTATGGTAATGCCAGTGTTAGCCGGCGTAGTGACTATGGTATTAACCGATAAATATTTCGCTACCAGCTTCTTTGATGCTGCCGGTGGTGGTGACCCAGTGTTATTCCAACATATTTTCTGGTTCTTTGGTCATCCTGAAGTGTACATCATGATACTGCCAGCCTTTGGTATTGTGTCCAGCATTGTGCCTACATTCGCACGCAAACCACTGTTTGGTTATGCGTCTATGGTGTATGCAACCTCAAGTATCGCGCTATTGTCATTTTTGGTGTGGGCGCACCATATGTTTACCACGGGTATGCCGGTAGCAGGTGCGCTGTTCTTTATGTATTGCACCATGTTGATTGCAGTACCCACCGGGGTAAAAGTGTTTAACTGGGTGGCAACCATGTGGCGCGGTGCCATGACCTTTGAAGTGCCGATGATGTTCGCATTGGCATTTATCGTGCTATTTACCATTGGTGGTTTTTCTGGCTTGATGCTGGCAATAACCCCGGCAGACTTCCAGTATCACGATACCTACTTTGTGGTGGCACATTTCCATTATGTGCTGGTTACGGGTGCGGTGTTCTCGATTATTGCCGGTGCTTACTACTGGTTACCTAAGTGGACTGGCTTTATGTATGACGAAAAGCTGGGGCAATGGCATTTTTGGTGTTCATTAATTTCAGTAAACTTGTTATTTTTCCCCATGCACTTTGTTGGCTTGGCTGGTATGCCGCGGCGTATTCCTGATTATGCATTGCAATTTGCTGATTTCAATGCCTTTATCAGTATTGGTGGGTTCCTGTTTGGTGCCTCGCAGCTGATCTTTGTCTGGGTGTTGGTGAAATGCGCTCGTGGTGGTGAGAAAGCAACTGCCCAAGTATGGGAAGGTGCTGAAGGTTTGGAATGGGAAGTTCCGTCACCGGCGCCATACCATACCTTTGAAACGCCACCTGTGATTAAGTAGGAGCTGGCAATGGCACTGAAACATAAACCGTTAACCGTAAAATTAGCCGTCATTGCGCTGGCTATGTTCGGCTTTGGTTTTGCTTTGGTGCCACTTTACGATGTGTTTTGTGACCTGACCGGCTTAAATGGTAAAACGGCGGTAACTGCAGCAACCGCTGAAGCTGCACAGATTGATATCAGTCGAGAGGTGGTAATTGAGTTTATCGCCCGGCCCAATAAGCAGATGCCGTGGCTGTTTCAACCCGAAGTAACCCGCATGACAGTGCACCCGGGAGAGATTCATATCATGAACTACCTGGCTGAAAACCCGACCGACAAAATGATTGTTGGTCAGGCTGTGCCGTCCGTTTCGCCTGGTCAGGCTGCATTATACTTTCACAAAATAGAGTGTTTTTGCTTTACCCAGCAACAGCTGGCGGGCGGCAAAAACATGCTGATGCCGTTACAATTTTATGTGGACCCGGCACTGCCAAGCCAGTTCAGTACTATTACGCTGTCTTACACCTTGTATGATGTAACCAGCGCCTGGTCTGGCGACAGTGCAACGTCCTCCCAACTTGGGGAATAACATGAGTGATAAAGCTTACGAAAAGTACTATGTTCCCGCTCAGAGCCCGTGGCCGATTGTCGGCGCCGTGGCACTGTTTTTAATCGCCTTTGGCGCAGGCACCTTTGTCAATGAAGTAACGAAGCAACAACCGGGTTTTGGTGGTTATATGTTGGCCGCCGGTTTTGTGGTGTTGATTTTTATGCTGTTTGGCTGGTTTAAAAATGTCATAGATGAGTCGATGAGTGGCTTGTACAGCGCCCAGATGGATCGCTCTTTCCGTCAGGGCATGAGCTGGTTCATTGTATCGGAAGTGATGTTTTTTATGGCGTTCTTCGGAGCGCTGTTTTACGGTCGCGTGATTGCATTGGACTGGTTAAGTGGTGGCAGTAACAATGCCATGACATTTGAAATTCTATGGCCTAGTTTTGAAGCCATGTGGCCTTTACTGAAAACGCCGGGTGGTATAGAAACGCAAGCGATGCCTGCCACGGGATTGCCATTAATTAACACAGCAATTCTGATAATTTCGTCTATTACGCTGCATTTTGCGCATACTGGTTTAGAACAGAATAAGCGCGGCCAATTAAAGCTAATGCTGCTGGTTACGTTATTGCTGGGTGCTGTGTTCTTGTGCTTACAAGTGTATGAATATATTCATGCTTATCGTGACCTGGGCCTGACGTTGGCATCTGGCTTTTATGGTAACACCTTCTTTTTGCTCACCGGTTTTCACGGTATGCATGTAACTTTAGGTGCCATTATCCTGTTGTTTGTATTTTTCCGCGTTTTAAAAGGACATTTTACGCCAGAGAAGCACTTTGCGTTCCAAGCCGCGGCTTGGTACTGGCACTTTGTTGATGTCGTCTGGCTTTGTCTATATGTGTTTGTGTACGTAATTTAGTACTAGTAAGGCCTGGGGTTGGCGTCGATCAGCCCCAGAGCCTGTGCAACAAGAATAATTAGTAACACTATGGCGGAGTACATTACCCGTCGACCCAGATAACGTGACATTCTAACCTCTGGCTGAGGTTGTCTAACCATCACCAACCCGGCACGGGCAAGGTTAATAATAATAAAAAGTAGTAGTGCGATGATAATAAGTTTAATCAACATCGGTTATAGCCTCCGGAGTCTTGGTTATGCGCATTAAACTGGCGCAACAGATTTTCGCCTTCAATACGCTATGGCTCTGCCTCACTTTGACCGCTTTTGCTATTTTAATCAACTTGTCCTGGTGGCAGCTAAGCCGCGCCGGCGAAAAAACCGAACAACTGCAGCGCCTGGCGCAATTACAGGCCAATGGCGCTTTGCAACCGGCGCAGCTAAGCCTGTTGGCCGCGGAAGATATTGACGGTGCGCCATTACAAGGCGAGGCGCGCTGGCTGGCGCCTTACATTTGGCTACTCGACAATCAGATTGTTAGTGGCAAAGTGGGTTATGACGTTATTGTGGCTGTGCAAGCTACAGGCTTGGCCACACCGCTGCTGGTAAACCTGGGCTGGCTGGCCGGAACTAGCAGCCGTGATCTGCTGCCGCAGCCTGAGATAGCCGAACAATTTCAGCTCCAGGGCTTGCTGCGGGTTAACGTTGACGGCTTAATGTTACTGGGTCAAAACGCGGAAGATAATGGCCAATGGCCCATGCGGATACAACAAATAGATTATGCAGAGTTGTCGCGCCATAGCGGTTTAGCGCTGTTTCCGGCATTGTTGTATCAACAGCAAAACAGTAAATTTGAACCGCACTACCAACCAGTAGTTTTACCGCCAGAGAAGCATCGGGGGTATGCATTGCAATGGTTTTTGTTAGGCGTAGCGGTGCTCGGCGTGGCACTGGCAGCAAGCCACCAGGGGAGAGCCAAAGGTGAATAAGAAAAAATTTCTGCTGTTATTTGTTTTGTGCTGTGGCGTGCCGCTGCTTGCTGCGAAGATAGTGTTGGAAATGGGCTGGTTTAATGGCGGTGTCTCGAGCAAAGGGCTGTGGCAGACCAGCGAAGTGTTTCTGCTTCCTGCCAGTGCAGAAAAGGCACATTGGCGTTTAGCAGTAGCACCGGCTGCAGATAGCTGTGACAAGTTGTGTGAGCAGGGGCTATATACTGTAAAACAACTGTACTTGGGGTTAGGAAGAAAGCAGCAACATGTACAGCCGCTGCTGCTGGGTTCGTTTGCATTGCCAGCTGAGTATGCTGCATTTATCAGCCAAGATGCGACTCAGACGATACCACAGTCACTGCAAAATCATATTTTGTTAATAGATCAGCAAGGTCTGGTGCTGTTGAGTTATCCCATGCCAATGGTTGAAACCGACATGGCGGCAATAGCGAAAGCGATAAGACAAGATTTACTTAAACTTCTTAACTACGACCGGACCAGCGTATGAAACAGCAACAATGGCTGGCGACTATCGCCATTTTTCTGACTATGGGCGTAATTTTACTTGGTGCCTATACGCGTTTAACTGATGCAGGCTTAGGTTGCCCAGATTGGCCCGGCTGTTATGGTTTCCTGAAAGTACCAGTGCAGGACCATCATGTTGCAGCGGCGCAGCAAGCGTTCCCAGAGCGGCCTCTGGAGCCACATAAAGCCTGGAATGAGATGGTGCATCGTTATTTCGCAGGTAGCCTTGGGCTGCTTATCGCGACGATATTTTTTGTTGCCTTGTTTAACCGCCAAAGCCCTAAGCTGTTGCCCTGTGTATTGCTGGCACTGGTAGTATTTCAGGCGGCATTGGGCATGTGGACGGTGACACTAAACTTATTGCCGCTGGTTGTTATGGGACATTTGTTAGGCGGGTTTACCCTGCTTAGCTTGCTTGCTGTACATTGGTTGCGGTTGCATCCACAGTATAGGGTGCAAGAGCCAAAGTTATTGTCGTTAAAACCTTTCGCGGCATTGTCTATTATTGTGTTAGTTGCCCAAATCGCATTGGGGGGCTGGACTGCAGCAAACTATGCTGCGCTAGCCTGTATCGAATTGCCCGTGTGTGAGGCCGGTTGGCTGCAGCGGATGGATATCAATGAAGCCTTTGATTTACATCTCGGGCATGATGACTACGAATACGGCGTAATGTCAGCCGAGGCGCGTCAGACGGTGCATGTGTTTCATCGTTTTGGCGCTATTATTACCTTGCTGATACTCGCTACATTTTTACTGCAGTTATGGCGTCGGGCAACCAATTCGGTAATAAAGCGCCTGACGCTGGCTGCTGGCTCATTATTGCTGCTACAGTTTAGCCTGGGTGTACTTAATGTTGCACTGCACTTACCACTGGCCAATGCTGTGGCGCACAACTTTGTTGCCGCCAATTTATTGATGGTATTAGTGTTAATTTTCATGCAGTTGCGTGGCAGCAACGCAAAACACAGCAAGACAACCAGCAAGGAATCGCTATGACTAGCGCTGTAAAAACGAAAAGTGGTGTAGGCCGGCTACATGATTACCTGGAGCTGACCAAACCAAAAGTGGTGGCGTTGCTGGTGTTAACAGCCTGGGTTGGCATGATGCTGGCGGTGCCGGGTTTGCCTGATTTGTTCACGTTATTGGCTGCGACCTTGGGTATTGGTTTATTGTCAGCGGCTGCCGCAGCAATGAATCATGTAGTCGATCAGCGCATTGATGCCCAAATGGCGCGTACTTACAGCCGTCCGGTAGCAAAAGGGCGAATAAGCACGCCTCAGGCCACCAGCTTTGCGTTTGCTTTAGCAATAGTCGGATTCGTGCTGCTGTACACCACAGTAAATGCCATTACTGCCTGGTTGACACTCGCAAGCTTGTTCGGATATGCAGTGGTGTATACCATGTTTCTAAAGCGTGCCACGCCACAGAATATTGTTATAGGTGGCTTAGCAGGGGCGATGCCTCCACTATTGGGTTGGACTGCAGTAACCGGCGAGATCCACGGCCATGCGTTGTTGTTGGTGATGATCATTTTTGCCTGGACACCGCCGCACTTTTGGGCGCTGGCTATTCATCGGCGCGATGACTATGCCAAAGTGAATATGCCGATGCTACCGGTGACGCATGGTATAGAATTTACCAAAAGTGTGATTTGTCTGTATACCGTACTACTGTTTATTGTTTGTCTGATGCCTTATTTGGTTGGCATGAGCGGCGCCATCTATCTGGTAGGTAGTGCGCTGTTGAATCTGCGTTTTATGCAATATGCCTGGCGGCTGAAATTTAACCCTCACGCTGGCACGGCAATGGCGACCTTTAAGTTTTCTATTGTGCATCTGATGGTATTGTTTTTACTGTTGTTAGTGGACCATTATTTTAAGGTATCGCCGATTTATGTTCCGTAATTTTACTTATGTTTTGTTAGCGGCTGTGGCATTAGTTGCCGGCGTTATGTTGTATCAGTTGTCCAGCAGCAGTGCGGAACCCAAGTTGGCGTTAGTGTATCCACAGCCCAGGGCGCTAGCCGATTTTAATTTGACTGACCAGCACGGTGAGACGGTCAATCGTGAACGCTTGTATGGTAAGTGGACGCTGGCGTTTGTTGGCTACACATACTGTCCAGATATCTGTCCGCTAACCTTAGCCAAATTGGCAGGCTTGCAACCAGAACTGGCAAAGTTAGTTGAGCAGCCATTAAACGTCTGGTTCGTTTCCGTCGACCCTAAACGCGATACCATAGCGCAGCTAAACAGCTATGTGAGTTATTTTGAACAAGCTAATGTGCTCGGCATGACGGCAGGGCATGATCAATTGTTTCCGTTTGTACGGCAGTTGGGGTTGATGTATGCACTGAGTAGCACCACCGAGGAGGACTATTTAGTTGACCACAGTGCCTCTGTGGTGCTGATAAATCCACAAGGCCAGCTGGTAGCTATGTTTAAACCACCGATGCAACCGGGTGAGCTGCCAGTAATTGATGCCGAGCAACTATTGGCAGATTTTCCGCTGGTATTAGCTAAGCTAAATGCTAGTTAAGCCAGGGCTGTGAATACCAGTAAAAATAGCCGTTTTTACTCAGTGATGGCGCAGTGCAGTTATAGCGGCTGCGGCCTGGTTTAAGCGCTGTGCTGGCGCTAACACTGAAGGTATTGTCGTTAAGCCAGTACGGTTTCAAAACCTCACCGCCAGCAAAACATTGCAGTTGCTGGCGGTTAAAGTCTTGTACTTCAAGCGTAAGCGTAAGTGTTGGTGGGTTTTGCCCGAGCACCGGGTTAACGCCATGATAGTCAACGATATTAAATGCCAGCGTACGCAGCTTCTGCGTTAAATCTTTTAAGTTTGCATACTGACCTGCGGCTGGGAAGCGGGGGATCCGCGTTAATACGGTGTGCTTGCCAATGGCGCCCGATTGCTGACCAATACCGATAAAACCCAGCTCTCTGACCAGTTGTTCCAATTCGACGCTGTATTCACCATAAGGATACGCCAGCCATTGATGACGTTGTCCGGTTATCTGTTCGATCTTGTCTTCAGCTGCGAGAATACTTTGCTTGATCCGCTGCTGCCACTGTGCCTGGCTTTCACCCGGCTCAGGTGTAGCCATATGCTCATGCCACATAGCATGATTAGCTACCAGCACGCCGTCGTCTGACATCTGTTTGACTTGTTGCCAGTTTAATAAGGGGCCATCGCCTTTGTCGATACTGCCAGGGCTGATAAAAATGGTGTACGGATAACCGAATTCCTGCAATATCGGATGAGCCGTAGTGAAGTTATTTTCATAGCTGTCATCAAAGGTAATGACCACTGCATTGTCTGCTATGGCCTCATTTTGCTGCAGCTGACGTATCAATGTATCCAGCCGTACTACTTGCAGATTATTATCTTTAAAATATTGTAGGTGGCCGCGCAGCTCGTCTGCCGTAACGCTGCTAACACGCGGCGTGTTGCTGGCAACATGATGGTAAATAAGCATTACTGCGGCCTGGGCTGGCAGCAGAACACTGATTAACGCTGTGCAGAGGCACGACAGGATTTTCATAGGCGACCCCGCTTGTATCGTAAAACTAAGCTGTTTTATAACACAGGCGGGGAAAAACCGCAGCGCGTGTCAGGCTAAGATATATCACATTAACTTAGTAGTAAGAATGTTCGCCGCGTTGGTGCTCGGTAATATCCCGCACGCCATTTAGCTCGCCACTGAAGCGGTTCAGCAGTTCTTTTTCGATACCTTCTTTCAGCGTTAAATCCACTTGCGAACAGCCGTTACAACCGCCACCAAACTGCAACACCGCAACACCATCTGCGGTAAGCTCCATCACGCTGACACGACCGCCGTGATTTGCCAGCTGCGGGTTAATTTCGCTGTCGATAACATACTGCACCCGCTCCATTAAAGAAGCGTCGTCGTTCACCTTACGTACTTTGGCGTTCGGCGCTTTTAATGTGAGCTGTGAGCCCATCTGATCGGTAACAAAATCAATTTCAGCATCAAGCAAGAATGGCTGGCTTTCACTGTCAACAACGGCATCGAAACCGCTAAAATTGAGGGTTAAGTCGGTGTCTTCCACAGCGTCTGGTGGGCAGTACGATACGCCACACTCCGCTTGCGCAGTGCCTGGGTTGACAACAAACACACGAATATGGGTGCCCGCAGGCTGTTTTGACAACAGCTTGGCAAAGTGCTGCTGCGCCTGTTCTGAAATCATAATCATAAGAGTACCTGACTAAAATACTAGGTTAATGGCTATGATACTCTTCCTGTTTCGGTGATGCCAGCCCCACTTGAGTTTTGCGTTCAATCTGGCTAACTTAGCCGCTGCTTAGAGGAAATAAACCATGAAATATTGCACCTTGCTGGCACTGCTTTGGCTTAGCTGTAGCATTAATGCCGAAACAAGATATGTACCCGCACCGCAGGACCCCACCATTCCGACGCCGCAGCAAGTGCTGGGCTTTAGTGTGGGTGACTGGCATGTTCGGCATGATCAAATTCAGCGCTACTTTGAAAAACTGGCGGCTGCGTCTGCCCGCGCCCAGCTTGATGTTATTGGTTATAGCCATGAGCAGCGGCCTTTGTTGCAGCTGGTCATTTCGTCAGAGCGAAATTTGGCTCGCTTAGATCAAATACGCCAACAGCATCTGGCTGCGGCGCGGCGTGGTGAACGCCAGGCTGCCGATGCCCCGGTGATTATCTGGCTAGGCTACAGTGTGCATGGTAATGAGCCCAGCGGCGCCAATGCGGCCTTGTTGGTGGCGCAATATCTGGCTAGCGCAAATAACACTGAGGTAAATCAGTGGCTGGATAATGCGGTTATTTTGCTGCAACCGGCATTGAACCCTGATGGTCATGATCGTTTCGCTATTTGGGCGAATATGCATAAGGGTGCAGCTGCGGTAGCCGATCCACAACATCGCGAACACAATGAGCCGTGGCCAAATGGCCGGCCCAACCACTATTGGTTTGATTTGAACCGTGATTGGTTGTTGCTACAACATCCTGAAAGCCGGGCTCGTATTGCGCAGTATCAACAGTGGTTACCTAATGTCGTGGGTGATTATCATGAAATGGGCACCAACAGCAGTTACTTCTTCCAGCCGGGTATTCCGAGTCGGAATTATCCACTCACGCCAAAACGCAACTTTAGTCTGACCAGTGCCATTGCAAAATTTCATGCTGACGCCTTTGATCAGGCCGGCCAGTTGTACTACACCGAAGAGAGCTTTGACGATTTTTATATCGGTAAAGGGTCAACTTATCCTGATGTGCAGGGCAGTGTGGGGATTTTGTTTGAACAAGCCAGCAGCCGCGGGCATCTGCAAGACAGTATTAATGGTCCGCTAAGCTTTAGCGCGACTATTCAAAATCAGCTGACAGCTTCACTGTCGACTATTCGTGGTGCTGTGGCAAATCGCACTGAATTGCTTGATTATCAGCAAGAATTCTATAAATCAGCGCTGCAACAGGCCAAGTCCAGCAAGATTAAAGGCTATATGCTAACTGAAGTAGCAGATAAAACCCGTCTGGCGGCGTTACTCGATGTGTTGCAACGCCACCACGTAGAAGTATATCGACTAAACAGTGATTGGCAGGATGGCGAGCAGGCCTATTCGGCCAACAGCAGTTACTATGTGCCGCTGCAGCAAGCACAGTATCGGCTGGTGAAAGCGATGTTTAGTACCGAGAAAGTATTTCCTGACAATACTTTCTACGATGTATCGGCCTGGACTCTACCTCACGCTTTTAACATCAGCTTTATGCCACTGCGTCGGGAGCCGGCAGCCTCTGATTTAACTTCTGACTGGCAAAATCGCCCGTCACCAGCGCCAGCGCGGACAGCTGGAAGCTATGCGTATGCGTTTAGCTGGCAAGACCAACAAGCACCATTGCTATTGCAGGCATTGTTGGCCGAAAAGCTGATAATGCGCTCGGCGATGTCAGCGTTTACTGCGACTACATCACATGGCGAAGTGAATTTTGCTGCAGGTAGCATGGTGCTGGCCGCCGGCTTGCAACAACAGCCCGACTGGTTTGCCCGCTTACAGCGTATACAGCAGAAGTTTAATATTCCAATACACAGTATTCGTTCAGGCCTTACGCCAGCTGGCAGCGATTTGGGTAGCCATAACTTTGCTGTCGTGAGCTTGCCCAAGGTACTGCTGATTGCCGGCCCGGGTATTAGTTCAACTGAAGCAGGTGAGGCTTGGTACAATCTGGAGCGGTTAGCGGGTTTATCGCCTTCACTAGCCGAGCCACAACAACTTAAAAAATTACAATTAAGTCATTACAGTCACATTGTTTTACCGGATGGAAACTATGGTTGGCAGGATGCTGAAGTTAAACAACTGCAGCAATGGTTAGAACAAGGTGGCGTGCTGTGGGGCCATAAGCGCGCGGCTGCCTGGATGGCGAAGGCCGGTTTGCTGCAGGCAGGTGTGTGGCAAGGTGACGAAATGAGCAGCCTGATCTCAACTGACAACCTGAGTTACCAGGATAAAGAAGTGCTGGCCGGCAAGCGGCGGATTGCTGGCGCTATCTATCAAGCCGAACTGGATTTAAGCCATCCATTAACATTTGGCTTTACCCGGGCTACCTTACCGGTTTTTAAAAACAGCACCATGCTACTGCAGCCATCGAATGTGCCATTCGTTAACGTTGCACTGTACAGTGCCGCGCCGCAATTGGCAGGCTACACTGCGCAGGAGTTTATACCGCGTATTAGCCAGAGTGCCGTATTGCTGGCACATAACTCTGGAAAGGGCCGGGTTATTGCAATGACTGATAATCCGGTATTTCGCGGCTATTTCACCGGTTCCAGCCGGTTACTGGTTAATGCCATGTATCTTGGCAGCAGCTTCAGTGCCGTTGCAGATTAGTCATAAAGTGTAACGGCCACTGTCCACAAGCTAATATGACGTGCCCCGGCACGGCGCAGCAGGCGACAAAGGGTGTTGGCAGTGGCGCCCGTTGTTACCACATCATCTACCAGCGCTATGCGTGCCGGAACCGTTATGCCAGCGGGCAGGGCAAAAACGTGGCGTAAATTGCGTTGGCGCTGCTTACGGTTTAGGCCAACCTGAGCCTGTTGCTTACCCGATCTTTGCAGCAACGACAAGACCGGTAATTGCAGTTGTTTTGCGCCTTCGTACGCCAGTAATTGGGCTGGATTAAAACCCCTCTGGCGTTGTTTAGCCGGCTGCATGGGCACGTAGATAATTGCCTCAGGTAACACGGTGGTGTGTTGTTTATACTGGCATAATACATTACAGAACTGTTGCTGTAGCAATTCACCAGCGCCGTAATCCTGGTTAAATTTCCAACGCTGTAACCAGTGACGGTATGGGTGACGGTAATAGCCGACGCTAAGCAGCTGATCGAAGCCGGGCTTTTTTAAGCCCCTGCTAACCTGGGGCAGCCATAACAAATTATAGTGACACAGTTGATAAGGTAGTTGTGGCAGGGCTTGGTGACAGCTGTGACAAAGCTGGCGATCAAATTGTTGCACCGGTAAACTGCACCATAGGCAAGGTGAAGGCAGCAAGTAGTGCCATAGCCGGCCAAATTGTTGAATGTATGTATTTAACAAATTAAATTCCCTTTAAATTTACATTTTTATAACTATGGCAGGCTGAATGAGATCTGACAAACCAACATTGGTGTTGTTGCATGGCTGGGGTGTTAACCAGGGAGTATGGCAAAGTATCACAGCGCATCTTGACGATAGTGTGGTAGTGATCACTACCGATTTGCCTGGCTTTGGCAACAGCCGCACATATCCTCAGCCATACCAACTCGATGCTGTAGTCGAGCAATTAGCTGCTCAGATCCCTTCGAATAGCTATGTGTGTGGTTGGTCCCTTGGCGGGTTATTAGCCATTGCCCTGGCTCATCGTTATCCGGACAAAGTGCAGCAATTGGGACTAGTCGCCAGTTCACCCTGTTTTATGGCTCAACCAGCCTGGCCAGGAATGGCGGTAGCAGTACTGCAGCAATTTTCCAAGGCGCTGAGCGAGAATTTGCCGCTGACGATAGAGCGCTTTTTGGCGATACAGGCCATGGGCAGCAGCAGCGCCCGTAATGACATTAAATTACTCAAACAAGCCATTCTGGCCTACCCTATGCCCGAAGCCGCGGCGATAGATGGCGCCTTGCAGCTGTTGCAGTGTGATTTACGTGTCGAGTTCGCGGCCTTGCGACAACCGGTTGCCGGCTTCTATGGTCGATTGGATTCATTGATACCTGTTGCGGTCGTTGAGTTGTTGCAAAAGCTTCAACCGCAGGCTCGCTTTACGCTGGCAGCCAAGGCATCACACGCGCCTTTTATTTCGCACCCTGACGAGTTTATACAATGGCTACATTGCTGGTTAGGCTTGCCTGATAGCCAATAACCACCTTGTTAAAACCATTTAGCCTAACGCGATACTTTCATTTTGCCGCGATTTGGTTAATAATTAGCCAATGTTTGCTAATCTAGCTGGAGTTGTATCATGGATATTCAATCAGCGTTGTATTCTGGTGTTCAGGGTTTTTCCCGCGCCAGCGCCGGTGTTACCGATGCGACCTTAGAAATAAACCGGCAAAGCCGCGCAAATAGGCAAAATGAAACCGAGCAAGCAGTAGCAGAAGCCACTGCAGCTGAGCCACAGCGTGCATTACAAAATGCAGAACAACCGGGCTCTTTTACAAATAGCTTGGTGCAATTGGGCCAGGAAGAGCGCAACGCGCAGGCTAATGTCAGAAGTATCCAGACCGCTGATGAGGTTCTGGGCACAGTTATAGATATTCGCGTCTGATGGCTATGCTCGTTTCAAACTATCCTAATGTCAGTATTAATACTGCTAATCCGGCGTCAGAAATGGCGCGCAGAGATGCAGCGCGGCGTGATTTGTTTGAACCGGTAAGAGAAGCTGAAAAATCTAATCCAGAAAAGCCTGTTGTTAGCGACGAACGCGCCCGCGGTGCTGCAGCTAATCAATCAGGCGTTAACTTGTATGGCGCTGACGGTAAAGAAACTGAAACGCTGCAAGCGATAGAAGGCCGTGGTGAGCGCCAGCCGGACCAACAGGATGGCGATGCCGAGCGCGAGCCAGATCAGCAACAAGCCAAGCAACAAGAAGCCAAGCAACAGCAAGTTGAGCAACAAGAACAGCAACAAATTCAGGAATTAAAAAGCCGGGATCAGGAAGTTAAAACACACGAACAGGCACACGCTACTGTGGGTGGGCAGTACGCCGGAGCGCCCAGCTATTCTTATGAGTTAGGCCCGGACGGTAAACAATATGCAGTAGGTGGTGAGGTGCAAATTGACATCGCACCGATACCTGGTGATCCGCAAGCGACTATACAAAAAATGCAACAGGTGAGGGCTGCCGCGTTGGCTCCGGCACAGCCGTCAGCTGCCGACCGCAGCATCGCCGCCGAATCTATGCAGCGGCAGATGCAGGCTCAGGCCGAATTAGTACAGCAAAATGCCGCCGTATCGTCCAAGTCCGCTCAAGCGACAAACCAATCTGCAGACACCACACAGCAAAGCAATGGTTATGCTGATACCGCTACGGCTGCCGATTTAAGCTACAGCGTGTCTGATAAGGCGGGTAGTGGTGCTATCGTTTACCCTCAGCGCGACACTTTAGCTATTACGGCGCAAATGCAATTACGCCGTGGCGTCATTAGTAATTTCTATCAGCAAGCTACCCAACCACAATCACGTCAATCACTGCAGCAAGTTTAACGCCGGCATTACCGGCGCGGTAAACTGTCACAGGCTATTTTTTCAGTTTGGCAAACGCTTCAGCGAAAGCATTGCCCATGGCTGCATTGTTATCTATTGTTTTTGCCGGCTTTGCTGCTGCACTTTTGTTGCTTTGAGCACGTACCGTGGCTTTATCGGTTGTTTTCGGTGCCGCTTGTTCGTCCATGCGCATAGTGAGTGCAATACGTTTGCGCTCAATATCCACGTCTAACACTTTAACTTTCACCACATCACCGGCTTTAACCACCTCGTGCGGATCACTAACAAACTTGTCGGTAAGCGATGAAATATGCACTAAACCGTCCTGATGCACGCCAATATCAACAAAGGCACCAAAGTTGGTTACGTTAGTCACCACACCTTCCAGCAACATGCCAGCTTTAAGGTCTTTTAGTGTTTCCACACCGTCTTTAAAGCTGGCCGTTTTAAACTCGGGGCGGGGGTCGCGGCCGGGTTTATCCAGTTCTTTTAAAATGTCAGTAATGGTGGGCACACCAAAATGCTCATCAGCAAAGGCTTTGGCATCAACACTTTTTAAAAAGCTACTATTACCAATTATTTGCTCAACGCTTTTTTGGTGTGAACTAAGAATTTTCTCTACCAGCGGGTAGGCTTCCGGGTGCACACCAGAAGCGTCCAGCGGGTTTTTACCGTTGTTAATACGTAAAAAACCGGCTGCTTGTTCAAAGGCTTTTGGCCCTAAACGTGGTACTTTAAGTAGCTCTTTACGCTCGTTAAAGCGGCCATTGCTGTCGCGATGAAACACAATATTCTGCGCCAGGGTTTTATTTAGGCCGGCAACCCGGGCTAACAGCGGCACTGAGGCAGTATTTAAATCTACGCCAACAGCGTTTACACAGTCTTCTACTACGCCATCGAGCGACTTGGTCAGCAAACTTTGGTTTACGTCGTGCTGATACTGGCCCACGCCAATGGCTTTGGGTTCAATTTTCACCAGCTCGGCTAGCGGGTCTTGTAAGCGGCGACCAATAGATACCGCGCCACGTAAAGACACGTCTAAATCCGGAAACTCCTGTGCTGCCAGCTCTGAAGCGGAATACACCGATGCGCCAGCTTCCGACACCATAATTTTTTGGATCGCCTGATTTGGCAAGGCTTTTAATACTTCCGCGGCCAGCTTATCGGTTTCGCGTGAAGCTGTGCCGTTACCAATGGCGATAAGTTCGACTTTGTGTTGCTGACAAAGAGCGACTAAGGTGCGCACTGATTTATCCCAGGCATTTTGTGGCGCATGTGGAAAAATAGTGTTTTGGCTTAACAGCTTGCCGGTTTCATCTATTGCCGTAACTTTAACGCCGGTGCGCAAGCCGGGGTCCAGTGCTAATGTGGTGCGCATACCGGCAGGGGCTGCCATCAGTAAGTCTTTTAAGTTGCGGGCAAACACTTTAATCGCTTCTTCTTCGGCTTTTTCCCGCAGCTCGCCAAGTAAGTCGTTTTCCAGGCTAAGGTGCAGTTTTACCTTCCAGGTCCATTGCACGGCGGTACGCAGGAACGCATCCGCAGCACGGCCTTCATCTTTAATATTAAAGTGGCTGGCAATCATCTGTTCGCACAGGCTGTGTGCGGTTTCTTCGTTCGCATCCGGTACTAACTGTAACTGTAAAACGCCTTCGTTACGGCCGCGCAGTATTGCCAGCGCCCTGTGCGACGGCGTGGTTTTCCAGC
The DNA here is from genome assembly GCF_016918075.2 of Rheinheimera maricola. Lineage (GTDB taxonomy): Bacteria > Pseudomonadota > Gammaproteobacteria > Enterobacterales > Alteromonadaceae > Alishewanella > Alishewanella maricola_A. Next base: position 68,384 of record NZ_JAERPS020000009.1, read on the forward strand.
TTTCGCTGTAATCAAAGTAATCACGAAATTTAGCGCCGTCTTGTTCTTTCCCCGCGACAACGGTGCTTTTAACCACGGCATGTTGTGCCAGATGCTGGCGCAAGCGCGCCAGTAAGTTTGCGTCTTCAGCAAAGCGTTCCATTAAAATATATTTCGCGCCATCCAGTACTGCTTTTTCGTCAGCAAAGCCGGCTGTGGCATTTATGTATGCCGTTGCTTCCTGTTGCGGGTTTAGCGTTGGGTTTTGCTGTAGTGCATCTGCCAGTGGCAAAATGCCCGCTTCAATAGCAATTTGGCCTTTGGTGCGGCGTTTGGCTTTATAGGGCAGGTATAAATCTTCTAAACGGGTTTTATTGTCGGCAGATAAAATGTCATTTTTCAGCTCAGGGGTTAATTTACCTTGCTCGTCGATGGTTTTTAAAATCACCTGGCGACGCTCTTCCAGCTCACGTAAATAAATTAAGCGCTGATCTAAGTGGCGTAATTGCGTATCGTCTAAACCGCCGGTAATTTCTTTGCGGTAACGGGCGATAAAAGGCACTGTTGCACCTTCGTCCAACAGCGCTATGGTAGCCGCAACCTGTTCCGGACGGGCAGCAATCTCTGCAGCAATTTGCTTAATAATGATAGACATAAAGAAAAAATCCCTGATAAAAACACCCTGGTGGGTGATAAACGTCAGTCTAAAGACAGTAATATAAGCTGATTGTCCACTTTGTGGGGTAAAAAATCCAACATCCTGTGGCTTTTGCCCCTAAAGCGGCGTCTAAACCCCTCGTGTAATGTATTCGTTGTTAACCAAATACAGTCTGACTTTACAGGTTATTAAATCTTAATAATTATATTGCCAATTTGTCGTACCTAATTTAATTTATTTTTTTGCTTAAACTCCCCTGTTTAGCCGGGCAGTAAAGTAATAATGGGTTTTTATCTTGATAACATTACAGGAGAATATAAATGACAAAAAAGGACGAGTTTTTAACCCAGCCCTCTAAACAGGACATTGGTGAAGCGGTAGCCGAACTGGCGCGCAGCCTGATGAAGGACCCGAATGGTCTGGCGTCGTTATTTCAGCAAGAAGACGATATGGCAGAAGAGGAGCTGACAGAAGAAGAGCTGGCAGAGCAGGTGGCGTTAGCCGAGCAAATTCGCCAGCTTGCCGCTGTTGTTCCCTCCTCGTTACCCGAGGCGCTGCAAGTGCTGGACCGCATTAACACACTGCTGTGGCAAACTATCTGGCAAGACGAAGCGCTTTCACCCGGTGAGTTGCAGGTTACAGATTTAATTTTGCGTATCCGTGAACTGGAAGCCTTTAGCTTTGCGCCTTGGTTGCAGCAGTGTTTATTGCAAGAATTGTCCACTTTGGCTGAAAATGCAGACGATGAAGCCTGTATCAATTCAGCAACGGCGGTTGTCAGTACGTTAAACGGCATTGCACACCAACTGTTTGATAGTAATTGTTATGACGAACAACCCGGCGACGGTATCCCAAATCAGCAAGAGGCCTTTTATGAATGGTGGCCTTTGGCAATGCAAATGGTGCTGGACATGTATGCCGATGAAGACGACATCGATTTTGATGAAGATTTTGATGACACCGAAGCAGAGGAGTTTAACGACGCCCAACTGGCGTTTATTGAGCTGTCAGTGCTGGAAAAATATCAGTTTTTGGCGCAGCGGCTACAGGCTTTCGGTGTGGATGTTACCCCGCTAAAACCCGCGCAGTTAAAAGCACTGCAGCAACAAGACTATTTCGACTTCACGGAAGCCCTGGTAGCGCTTATCCCTCAGCGTACCAATAGTTTTTCTACCGAGCCCTTTGGTGCTTATACCGAAGAAGAATTACGCGATTTTTACCCACAGCACTGGCAGGCGGCAAGCGAAGCGACCGGCGGCGAATGGCCGCTGCAGCAATTAAACACGGAACTGAGCGACGAAAACGGTGATAGCGAAATCAACGTAAGTTTTATCGCCTTTGGCCAACTGCATGAATGGACCTATACGCATGACAGCTCTTATTCTGACAGCAGCTTTTTGGACGATTTAATGGAGTTTGCCGAGCAGCACTTAACCGGTCGCTTTGTATTTGATAGCCAGAATGAATACGAGATAGGCTATGCGTACCTGCCCACTGCTGCCGCCGATGAGCTGCAGCAGTATCTTAGTACTGCCAACTGCTAATTCGAAAAAGGATATTTAGGGTCAGTTAGTGTTGTGCTGACCCTAAGTACTCTTTCGCTGATCCACTAACGAGAGTTGACGATGACGAACTTATATAAACCTTCTGATTATTGGCATATTAAAGACAAGACTTGGCTGGCAGAGCGTAAAGCCAAATGGCAGCGATTAGTTGGTTTGCTTAAAATGAAGTCACATTACACTGGTGCTGAAATAAGGGTTTTTGAACAATATTTTGTAAAAGGGGTTCTAAAGTTTCGACATTACCCAGAGTTGGATATACCTAAAACACCAGATTTGAATTTAGTACAGCAACTTGTTTGGCACCCAAGTGCTGATCAACATGTTTGGCAAGAAGTAGTGCAGTACAATGCAACAGAATTTGATTTTTTTGATCCGGGATATGATTTTATCAGCAGTTACCTTTTTTGTTACTTAGTGGCTGAAGAGTGTAAACCTGACTTGGAGCAATCATTTTTCTGCCAAAGAGAATCGCAGTTATATGATTTTATGTACAAAAATGCGGCATGGTTGGAATTTCTTACAAGTGATGTCAGGTTTTCTGCTAAGAATACCGGTTTAGATAGGCTGTTTAAATCCCATTATTTTCTGATTCGTACAATTGCAGGAATGTTTTCTGCAATTAAAAAATGCTATCCCAAAGATGCGATTTACTTTTACAACTGTTTGCCAAGATACGCCATTTCATCAATCGCCGAGTTATATACCTCAGAACATTTTGCTACAGAGAGCGCGGAAGAGAGGCGTTGGCCGGGGTTTCTGAAAGATATCAATACTATGGCAGAGTTTTATGTAAACAAGAATAACATCATTGCTGAACAGCGATTGATTGTTGAAGCATGGAACTCGCAACTGGAAAAATCAGCGCCTGAATGGCAGGCGCTATGGCAAAAATGTAAGCAAGATGCTCTGACAAATTATAAAGCGCCGGTACATAAACCAGAAAAAAAAGAGATTAAAACTGACCTCGCTTATGTCCATAATTCCGGTAAAAAACCTAAGCTAAAACAATCAACCCCTTGGCCTAGCGAACTAGTGGCGCTGAAGCAACACCTGGAGCAGCAGGGTTATGCGGTTACCACCACTGAAGCTGATGCCAATGCCATATTGCAGCAGCATTTTGCTGAACGTTGTGTGTACTTTGGCAGCTTTATTGAAAGCATGCAGTTAGAGACAGAAGATTACGACAAACCTTACCCAGCCTTTACCGCGCCACTACAGGCGCTGTGTGATATTAAAGGCGACGCCAAACTCAGTTATACCCGCCGTGGCGAACGTATCACTATCAAGGTTAATGGCGTGCGTGTTGGCGTGGCGGATTTGGAAGAACCTGCCGAAGATGACGACACCAGCGCCTATTTTGCCGCGATCATCCGCCTGGCACAGCAGTGGTTCCCTGGGCAGGTATTCGCCTATGGTTATGAATCCCTGCATTTGTACATTTTGCCAACAGAGTTGGTGAGCTGGTTGGAGGCGAATGGTTTTACCAATTCACTAAATTACTTTGGTGGCGCCGCAACGGAAGATCAGCCTTTAGCCGGCGTTACGCTGGTGTTTACCGGTGTGTTTAGTGCAGGCAGCAGAGAAGAGATGGAATCTGAAGCCGAACAACTTGGTGCCAACGTACAAAAAACCGTAAACAGCAAAACCAATTATCTGGTGTGCGGTAGCAAGGTAGGTGCCAGCAAACTGGCTAAAGCTGAAGCGCTGGGGGTGCAGGTACTTAGCGAAACCGAATATCAAGCGATGAGTAGTCAAGGCGATTCTGACCCCAATTATCGGAGTAACGCGCAAATAAGGTCGTGGCAAGTCGTTGCAAAAAAACTTAAAGGCATAGAATTAAAGCTGTTTGAGTTAGTGCGCAACGGACTCGACTTTAGCTATCAACAAGGGCTTTTTGCCACCGAGTCAGCTGGTGACCTTATTCTGTCAGTGACTAAGAATTTTATTTCTCGCCGAGGATGGATTAGAGTCGGTTTTTCCCCGTTAGGTAGAGAGCTCCGACTGAGCTATGAGGCTTTGGCTCAGAATGGCATATCGATTCAAGATGAGCTGACCCACACAGTAACATTGAGCACCAGGTGGCAAGTAAATCAGGATGAATTGGATGAGTTATTACTGCTACTTTGCCAAATGATCTGCGATAAACTCAAATGGGTCAACGAGGGTGGCCGGTAGGGTAGCGAAAGCATGACCCTGTTTATCTACTGACATCGTCGCTTTGCAAAATGCAAAAACAATCGCGCGTAAGTATATTCAGAGTGGTTTATTTGATGATATTAAAGAGCTGGTTGAGGAGCTGGTAGATGCCTACTAAAGTGCTATTAGACAACACCTTGTTAGCTTATTGGCGCCCAAAGGACCCAAAGTGGATGGCTGAGCGTCAGGCGAAGTGGTTACGAATTTTTAATTATGAAAATTCTTTTGAAGGCGATAGTTGGTCTAAAAAGAAAAAATTACTAAAACAGTACCAAGACTATTTTTTTAAAGGCAAGCTGACTATAGATGAAGACGACGAACTGTCTATAAATCTGGTATTGCAACTTGCTTGGCACCCCAGTAGTGATCCAGGCGTTTGGCAATACCAGACAGCACTGCAATTACCCTATTGGGATCCACAAGAAACGTATTATACGTATGAGTATTTAAAGGGTATTTCAGATTACGTATCCAGTTATACTGATTTAACCACCGCAGATCCGAGCGAATTAAATGGTCGAGAGCCGCAACTGTTTAAATTTTTCTATTGCGAGCCAGGGTTTCCGCAATTTATTCAGTACTTTGAAAACAAAAATTCTAGTGTGTTTAAACGCAATGGCATTTACGCACATCATAGTTTGTACGCTACTTTTGCGCTGCCTTTGGTTGTCGTCGGTGGTCGTTATTTCAATGCGTTACATCAGCAATTGCTTCCTTATCTGGCTGAGTTTCTTACTGATGAGGCTTTCGACTGTGATCTGTATTTTCGAAAAAAACAGTGTATTGCACCGACGGAATTGGAAACCATTTTAACCAGGCGTAAGGAGATACTGGTATCCGCTTTGCGAGTTCTTGATGGTGAAATGCCTGTTGAAAATGCGCTGAAGGATATTATTGCAAGTTGGTATCAACAATACCTGCTAGGCTCAGAAAAATGGCAGACATTGCTGACAGAGGTGAAAAAACAACGCAGTAATACAATCGTTTCATCATTACAGGTTACTGACCAGCCTGTTGACAAGCTAGCTGAACAAGTTGAAACGACAGTAACCGCGCTTTGGCCTGAAAATTTTGCCGCCCTTAAACAAGCGTTTGCTGAACACGGTTATAACCTGCCTGACGGTACCTCACCACACCTGGATGAAATTCTCAGCACGTTGTTTCCACAGCAAAGAATTTTGCTTGGCCTATTTACCGACGCAGCCTACAGCGTTGATGATTTAACAGAGCCTTTTGATGCCTTTACCTATCCGTTAAACCGCTTATGTGAGCTAAGTGATTCACACCAGATGAGCTATCAGCAAGAAGGGGATTATTTGTACCTGAAGGCAGATGGTAAGCAAGTGGGCAAAATTTACCTGGATGACCCGCTGGATGAAGGCACTGGCAAGGACGGTGTGGCTAATTACTTTAAACAGGTGGTTAAGCTGGCACAGCAGTGGTTTCCCGGCCAGGTGTATTGCTACGGCGAAGACGAGTTTGTACTGTATGTGCTGCCTGCGGAAGTGGTTACTTTGTTGGTGCAGCAAGGCTTTATCAGTAAGCCTGATTACTTTGGCTAATCAGGCGAACTTAAACTGAGGTACCCAAAATATGTGCAGTCAGCAGTTAAAATATCACGATAAGTTACTGATGCTGGTCGATAAGGCAGCCTGGAAACTGGACGACAGGCGATAAACGGGGTCAGATCAAAATTAAATAGACTAAGCTTAAGCCATCGATAAGTAACCTGAGACTCAGCTATGGCAAGATTGCCCCGAGTTCATTTAGCCGGAGTGCCAGAGCACATCATTCAGCGCGGCAATAACCGACAGGTGTGTTTTGCGGATGAGGAAGATTTTGCAGCTTATGCGCATTGGTTAAAAGCATATTCGGATGCCTTTGGTGTGCACATTCACGCCTGGGTGTTTATGACCAACCATGTACATATGTTATGTACTGCGTCTGACAACCGCGGCATCAGCCAGATGATGCAAAGCCTGGGACGGCAATACGTGCAGTATTTCAACCGGCGCTACCAGCGCAGTGGTACGTTATGGGAAGGGCGATTTAAATCCTGTCTGGTGCAGGAAGAGCACTATGTTTTAGCGGTGTACCGCTATATAGAAATGAACCCGGTAAGAGCAGGTATGGTGAGTTCGCCTGCGGAATATGCTTGGTCCAGCTACGCCATCAATGCACTGGGTAAGCAATCAGCGTTGTGCCAGCCACATGCGTGTTATCTGGCTTTGGCAGAGTCTGAGGTTGAGCGGCAACAACCCTATCGTGATATGTTCAAAGGCGAAGTAAACGAAGCCTTGTTGTGTGATATTCGAAGTGCAGCGAAAAGTGGTATGGCGCTGGGTAATGACAGGTTTAAGCAAGAAGTTGCAGATTTAACGGGACGGCGGCAGCAAATGGGGCAAAGGGGACGGCCGGTTGGGTGGCGCAAGCCGGTTTAAATTTGATCTGAC